>OZ260090.1:1712500-2915204 GCA_965284535.1 Caulobacteraceae bacterium | reverse complement strand
CGAGATGGAACTGGCATTGGCGGCGGTGATGGTGCCGTCCTTCGAGAAGGCGGGTTTCAGGCCGGGGATCTTCTCCGGCATGGCCTTGCCGGGCTGTTCGTCCTCGCTGACCGTCACGACGCCCTTGCGGGTGGTGACGTCGACGGGGGTGATCTCTGCCTTGAAGGCACCCGAGGCGATGGCCTCGCGGGCGCGGCTGAGGCTTTCCAGCGCGTATTCGTCCTGGGCCTCGCGGGTGAACTGATAGGCACCGGCCGAGTCCTCGGCGAAGGCCCCCATCAGCTTGCCGGGGGTGTAGGCGTCCTCGAGCCCGTCCATATACATGCTGTCGATCATGATATCGTGGCCGATACGGGCACCGGCGCGGTGTTTGGTCATCAGGTAGGGGGCACCGGTCATCGACTCCATGCCACCCGCCACGATGACGTCGGCCGAGCCCGCGGCCAGGCTGTCGGAGGCCATCATCACCGCCTGCAGGCCCGAGCCGCACATCTTGTTGACCGTGGTGGCCTCGACATGGAGGCCCAGGCCGGCACCGATGGCGGCCTGACGCGCCGGGGCCTGGCCCAGACCCGCGGGCAGGACGCAGCCCATATAGATCTGTTCGACCTTGTCCGCCGGGACGCCCGCGCGCTCGACCGCGGCCTTAACCGCCGTGGCTCCCAGTTCGGTCGCCTTGACGCCGGTCAGGGCACCCTGGAAGCCGCCCATGGGCGTGCGGGCGAAGGAGCAGATGACGACGGGATCGGACATGGCGGAAATCCTGAGAAGGGACCTTGGAAAATCGGACGGGTGAATGGGCCGGTTGCGCGGCTTGCGCAAGCCTTGGGTCAGGCAGGGGTCATCGGACCACGGCGGTACCCCTCGCCGGCCCAGCTCTGCGAAGCGGCTGCGATGCCGAACTCGGACAGCCGTTCACGATGGGCCGCCAGCGGGGTGCGCATCAGGGTGCGCGTCAGCTTGTTGAGCGGACCCATCGGCGTATCCGTCTCCATCCGCCCCAGCCAGGCGGCCAGTCGCGGCCAGCGCGCCGGGTCGACCTCGACCTGCACCGCGCGGGCGTTGGCGAAGGCGGGGGCGAGGCTAAGGTCGGCGATCGACAGTTCGCCGAACAGGAAGCCGGCCTCAGGGGTCTGGGCTTCCAGAAAGTCGAGGATGGCGGGCAGTTCGACCTCGCGGGCCTTCCCGACGATTTCAGGATCCGCCTCGGTCCCGAAGAAGCGGGGTTTGAGCGCGATCTGAAAAAACAACCGCCAGCCCAGCACGTCGAACAGGCGGGTGTCGGCGAACTCCTCGATCCAGCGCGCCTTCGCCCTCTGGACCGGATCGGCGGGCCAGAGCGCAGGACCGGGCCGGGTCTCCTCGATATACTGGACGATGACGCTGGAGTCGCACAGCGTCAGATCGCCCTCGATCCAGACCGGCACGCGTCGAAGAGGGCTCAGGCGCTCGAAATCGTCATTGCCCATCATCGGCGAGATCGGATCGAGGGCGACCTCGATGCCCTTCACGGCGCAGACGGCCAGCACCTTGCGGACATAGGGCGAGACCGGGCTGCCGATCAGGGTGACGGGCGCAGCCATGGCTCAGGCGGCCTCTTCGCCCGTCCGTTCACGCGGCATCATCTCGCCGACCGTCGGCTGGTTCTCGGCGATGGTCAGCTGGATATCGCGCGGCTTTACGATCTCATTGCAGTGGCCGCAGGCGATACGCGGGACCAGATCCTGGCCGCAGGCCTTGTGGATCATGGCCACGCCGGAATCGGCCTCGCCATAGACGTGTTTGGCACCCCAGCCGTGCAGGGTGACCAGCACGCCGTACAGGTCCTTGCCCTTGGCGGTCAGGACATATTCGTTGCGGGGCGGACGTTCGGAATAGAGGCGGGGTTCCAGCACCCCGTGCTGGACGAGACTCTTCAGCCGCGCCGCCAGCACATTGCGCGCGACGCCCAGCCGGTCCTGCCACTGTTCGAACCGGCTGACACCGTTGAAGGCGTCGCGGATGACCAGCAGGGTCCACGGATCGCCGATGACCTCGAGGGTGGCGGCGATCGAACAGCTCTGTCGAGAATAGTCTGCGGTACGTCCCATTCCGCGAAAGTGACCTTGCGTCAGCCATTTGGCAAGAGGGTTGCCAATCTAAACGGACTAGGTCAGTCTTGTTTGGCTACGGACATGCTGCTGCGTTTCCGATCCCCTCGACTCAGGGCGGAGGATTTTCATCTTCCGCCCGTCTTTCCTTCGCGATAGCGACACCGCATGACCCAGCAGACCCTGGCCGAGGCCCTGTCCCTGACCGACGACGGCACCGGCGGCCTGATCGCGCGGCTCACCGGCGGCTTCTCCAATGCACCCCAGTCGGCCCCGCAGGAGCGCGGCGCGCCCTTCGGCGGCCTGATGGCGGCCCTCGCCGCCGGCGCCATGCGCCAGGGATTGCGGATCGAGACGCCGCTGCAGTCCCTGACGATCCAGTATCTGGCCGCCGCCCGGTTCGAGGATGCGGTGTTCACGCCGAAGCTGGACCGGGGCGGGCGAAATGTCGCCTATGCTTCGGTGACCGCCGGACAGGGCGGCCGGCGCGCGATCCAGGCGCTTGGCACCTGGGGCCGCGATGTGCCGGGTCCCGTCCTGACGCCCCTGACCGCTTCACCCCCGCCGGTCGAGACTCTCGAATCGACGCCGCTGGAGGGAGGCTTCGGTCCCTGGTTCACGCAGCATATCGATCACCGTTTCACCGCAGGTCCCCGGCTGTTCGGTGAAAACGCGGGCAAGACTCCGGAGCTTGGCTGCTGGATGCGCACCATCGACGCCGCGCCGCTGGATGAGGCCCGCCTGTTGTTCCTTCTGGACGGTCTGTATCCGACCTATTTCACCGCCCTTCCGGCTCCGCCCATCATTTCCGCCAGCGTCGATCTGCGCGCCGACCTGCTGATGGAACTGACGCCGGAGACGTCGCCGGAAGGCTGGGCCTATTTCCATTTCACAAGCCGCGACATCGGCGGCGGCTGGGCGGTCGAGGACGGCGTGGCCTGGGCCCCCGACGGGCGGCCGATTGCCATGGTCCGTCAGCGACGCAAGCTGATGCCGACTCGCGCCTAGGCCTGCAGGCCGCGCAGCTGGATCAGGGGGATGACGATATCCTCCTCGTCATCCAGATGGCGCAGCATGGGGCGGGCGTTGGCGGCGATGAGGTCGGCCAGCCGGTTCGCCCTGTCGGCCACGTCGGGCCCACTCGCCGTCACCGCCTGATGGAAGGCCAGACCACTCCGGAACATAGCCTCCAGCGTTTCGTGAATGGCGTCGTGGTCCCGGTCCAGAAGATCAATGCCTGACCCGATTCCGGGCTCGATCCGTCGCATCATCGGAAAATAGTGTCCGCTCTCGACACGGTGGTGTCCGTCCAGATGCTGAAGGAAGGACTGCAGCGCGGGGATCAGCTGTCGGTGCAGGGCGGTCGCGTCACCGGTGGCCCGCCACTGGCCGACCAGCCCATCCATGTGCGCCTGATGCCCCCGGAAGCTGGCGTGCATCTGCAGCCAGAAGGCGGCGGTTTCGTCGAGCGTCGAAGCCCAGCGATCGCGGGGATAGGCGTCTCGCAGATACAGCAGGTCGGCGGGCAAGCCGGTGCGGGTCGCGAGCGCAAGCGCGTCGCCGACCACGTCAGACAAGAGCGGCCGTGGTCTTGATGAAGCCGCCGCCCAGCAGGCGGTCCGGATCGGCCGGGTCGTAGAGGGCGCAGGCCTGGCCGGGGGCCACGCCTTCCTCGCCGGTCGCGAAGGTCACGGCGACCGCGCCGTCGATCATCGACAGGCGGGCGGGGGAGGGCGGACGGGTCGAGCGGACACGCGCCAGCACCGGCGCGCCGGCCTCGGCCGCCGCCTCGATCGAGGCCTCGTCGCCCAGCCAGTTGGTCTCGTCCAGCGTCAGGGACGCGGTCAGCAGGGCCTCGCGCGGGCCGACGATGACGTGGCGCTTCACCGGATCCAGTTTCGTCACGAACAGGGGCTCGCCCACCGCGACATTGAGGCCGCGGCGCTGGCCGATGGTGTAGTCGGTGATGCCTGAATGGCCGCCCAGAACGCGGCCGTCCATGTGCACGATCTCGCCGGCCTCGCGACCCTGCGGCCGCAGCTTGTCGATCAGGGTGCGGTAGTCGCCGTTGGGCACGAAACAGATGTCCTGGCTGTCCGGCTTGGCGGCGATGCGCAGGCCGAGTTCCATCGCCACGCCGCGAACCTGGGGCTTTTCCAGATCGGCGAGGGGGAAGCGCAGATAGTCGAGCTGCTGAGCCGTGGTGGCGAACAGGAAGTAGGACTGGTCGCGCGAGTGGTCGACCGCCTTGCGCATCTGGACCCGGCCGTCGACGACCGAGCGGCGGACATAGTGACCGGTGGCCATGGCCTCGGCGCCGAGGTCGCGAGCGACATCCAGCAAATCGCGGAATTTGACCGTCTGGTTGCAGCGGATGCAGGGCACGGGCGTCTGCCCGGCCAGATAGGAGTCGGCGAACTGGTCGATCACCGCGTCGCGGAAGCGGCTCTCATAGTCGAGGACATAGTGGGGGATGCCTAGGGTCTCGGCGGCCAGACGGGCGTCATGGATGTCCTGGCCGGCGCAGCAGGCACCCTTCTTCTTCAGGGCGGCACCGTGGTCATAGAGCTGCAGTGTCACGCCGACGACGTCATAGCCCGCCTTGTGCAGCAGGGCGGCGACGACGGTGGAATCCACCCCGCCTGACATGGCCGCCACGACGCGGGACCCGACGGGCAGGCCGACCGCCGTGCGCGCGGCCTCGATCGCCGCATCCATGTCGGCCTTGCCGGTCATGGGGGCGATGGTCGGGATCGGGCAGATGTCCTCAGCGACGGTCATGCGCGCCATCTAGTGCGAAAGACGCACAATTTCGAGGCCTGTCCCAAATGACAACGGCCGCCCCCGTCACCGGGAGCGGCCGTGATCTCGTCGGAGCGGGTCGCCTTACGGGCGGCCGTAGTGCTGGATGCGCGTCGTGCGCAGGCCCTGCATGCCCCATTTGTCGATCGCCTTCTGCCAGGCGAGGAATTCCTCGGCCGTCAGGCGGTAACGCGCGAGCGCATCCTCCAGGCTGATCAGTCCGCCGCGAACCGCGGCCACGACTTCCGCCTTGCGGCGGATCACCCAACGGTCCGTATTGGCCGGAGGGAGGTCGTGCAGCGTCAGGGGAGTGCCCGTCGGCCCGACCACGTATTGTTCGCCTCGATTATTCAGGCGTCGCTCTTGCAACATGGGCTTATGCCTCATTGACCACCACCACTACGGTTGAACAGTAGCGGTCTGCGGCTAAGGGCCGTTTAAGCGTCGTGGTGAAGGAAAGGCTAAAATGCCGTCCGTCCACAGTCTCAATATTCAACAAAGGATTCATTGAGGTTTACGCCCTGTTACTCAAGTATCAGCGTTTGATGCTGATGAGCTCGGCGAGCATTTCGTCGGCGGTGGTGATGATCTTGGACGAGGCGGAATAGGCGCGTTGGGTGGTGATGAGCCCGGTGAACTCCGCCGACAGATCGACGGTGGAGGCCTCGAGCTGGGATGAGCCAATGAGGCCCGCCCCGCCCGAGCCTGCCGTCTTCAGGTTGTAGGTGCCCGAACCCTGGCTGACCCGATAGGCATTGCCGGAGGTCTGCGTCAGGCTGTCGGGGCTCGGGAAGGTCGCCAGGGCGATCTGGGCAATCTGGCGCGTTACCCCGTTGTCGAAGATGGCAGTGACGAAGCCGTTGTCGTCAATCTTGACCTCGGACAGATTTCCGAAAGCCGTTCCGTTGGTCAGGACGGCCTGGACGACCGAGCCGCTGTCGTACTGGGTCAGACCGCCGGTGGCGGCCGTCAGGTCGAAGGCGAGAGACTGGTCGTCGATGCCCAGGCCTGGTGCCCAGTTGACGGCTCCGGCTGCCGGGGCGGCGCTGTCCGAAGAACCGAAAGACAGGGTGGCGGTGGTCGGATCTTCGAACAGGGCCGCGCTGCCGAGCGCGCCCATGGCGTCGACGTCGAGGCGACCGTCCTGGGTGAAGGCCACCAGGCCGGTCCTCAACTGTCCATTCGAGAGGCCGGCCCCGGTGACGACGTCGGAGGCCGGAATGGCCCGGACCTCGGCGTACCACTGGTTCGGCACGGTGCTCTTCAGGAAGGAGATGGCCACGGTACGCTGACCACCCTTGGAATCCGAGACCGGAATGGTCAGTTCGAAATCGGGCTTCACGCCGACACCGGTTTCGGCGTCCCACATGGCCATGGAGTTCGTGGCGGGATCATAGGCGTTGGCCCCGGGCGGAACGGCCGCCGCGTCGGTCGCCTCGGCCGAGACCAGCTGGCTGGATTTGATGTTGGCGTTCAGTTGGATGCGGGTGGTGGCTTCAGCCGTGCCACCGACCGAGCCGACGTTGACGGTGCGCAGCCGGTTCAGGTCTGACGGGTCGGTGGCGATGTTGCCTTCCGCGTCGACCGGCCAACCCTGAAGGTAGAGTCCCGCCGTATTTTTCAGATAGCCGAGATTGTCGACGCTGAACGCACCGGCGCGGGTGAACAGGCGGCTGTCGGTGATCTGCAGATTCTCGGGTCGTTCGGTGACGACGAAGAAGCCCTGGCCGGCGATGCCCAGATCGGTGTTCGACGTCGTACGCTGAAGCTGGCCGTTCTGGCTGGTGAAGTGGCGGGCCGTGGCCAGAACGCCACCGGCGGAATAGCCCGCGCCCTGGGACTGGCTGTTGATCACGGTCTGAAACTCACCGGCGGTGCGCTTGTAGCCGACAGTGTTCACGTTCGCGATGTTCTGCGAGATCGCGGCGAGGGCGGCGGAGTTGGCGGTCAGGCCGGACACGCCGGCCAGAAGTGCGCTGTTGATACTCATGGCGCGAAGCTCCTTACGAGAACAATTTCAAAGGGTTGAATTGGGAGGCGAGCGAAGCCAGCAGGCTCTCGCCCTCGTCGTCATTGGCGGGTGGAGGGGTCACGGCCGTCCGGGACTCTTCCAGCGCGATTACTGTGGAGAGGGGCAGGATGGAGTTGCCCACGGTCAGATAGGGTTCGCCGTCGTACATCTCGACACCGGTGATCCGGCCGCGGGTCAGGACCTGGGCGTCGATAGCTCCGCCGGCACCATCCCTGGCCACCACCCGCAGGCTGTAGACCTGGCCGTCCTGACCGTCGTTGCCACTGTTGGCGGCACCGTCCCAGGTGAAGTCATGGACGCCGGTGGTGCTGTCCGGGGCCGCGCCCGACCAAACCACCTTGCCGGCACCGTCGACCACCTGAAGCGTGGCCGAGGCGGCGTTCGAGGCCAGTTCGTAGCTCCAGGTCGCCGCGCCGTCGGTGAATTTGGTGGCTGACCAGGCGGCGGTGGCTTCCTTGCCGATATAGGTCGCCGCGCCGGCCAGACCCCCGCCGCCCTGGGCCTCAAGAAGGCCCTTGAGCAGATCGTTGGTCAGCAACTGCTGCTCGACGCCGGCCATCTGGGTCAGCTGGGCGGTGAACTGGTTGGAATCGACCGGTGACAGCGGGTCCTGGTTCTTCAACTGAGATGTCAGAAGGGTCAGGAAGGTCTCGAAATTCGAGGCCAGCATCGTTGAACCCGCACCGATCCGGGTGCCGGCATTGTTGGTCGTACTGGCGACTGAATCGACCATCGATCAGACTTTCATGTCCACGCCCGAGGGCGAGAGGGAGAGCGCCATCCAGCGGGGGGGCTGGGCGACGTCGATATCGGCGTTGATGCGCGAGGCGGCGGCGAAGGCGCGGGACGAGGTGTTGCGGTCGTTCTGGCCCCGGTCGAAGGCACTGGAGCCGCTGTCCCGTTCGGCGAACTCAAAGGCGTCGTCGGCCAGATGGAAGCCGGCGTCCTCGAGTTGGCGACGCAGTTCGTCGGCACGGCCCCTCAGATCGGTCGCGGCGGCCGGGTTGTCGAAGGCCAGGCGGGCGTTCAACCGACCCTCGGAATCGATGTCCAGCTTGACGTCCACGCGGCCGAGCTCGTCGGGCGTGAGGGCCATTTCGAACCGGGTCGAACGGCCTTCGAGACGGCGCAGGATCTGGGCGGCGATCTGGGTTGTGGCTTCGATTGTGGCGCGTGAGATCTGGGGACCACCGGTTTCGCGGGCCGCGGCCTGCGCCTGTGATTGCGAAGTCGTGCTCTCGAGCGGGAGAGGAGCCTCGGGCGTGGAGCCGTCGGGCTCGCCGCCCTTGGCCATGTCTCGCGCGGCGAAGGCCGCGGCGAAGTCGGCTGTCGCAGTGGGCGAGGTCGAGGGGAGGGCGGGCTGGATCGCAGGCGTCGGGCGCGCCGGATCCACCGCCCGTGAGGCGTCTCCGCTACCGGCGACCGGCGCTTCAAGAGCCCGGCCGGTTCGTTCCGCCAGGGGGCGAAGCGGCGGGGGCGGCGCGACGGGTACGGCACCCGTTGGAGCCGCACCGGTTCGGGCGCGAACTTCCGCGGCCGCAGTCGCGGCGGCGGCTTCGACCAGGGTCGGCTCGGCGGCCGGGGCCTGTCCCATGAGCGCGCGCGCCGTCGGGCGAGGAGGAAGGTCCTCGGGGGCGGGAGGCTGAACCTCCGGCCTCGGGGGCTTGGACGCCGTGACGCCGGGCTCGGACGGTTGAACCTCGGGCACGGGCGGTTTGACCCCGGGTTCGGAGGGCTGAACCTCCGGCCCCTGGGGTTTGGACGGGGCAACCTTGTCGGTGAGCGGCAGGGTGGT
The DNA here is from genome assembly GCA_965284535.1 of Caulobacteraceae bacterium. Taxonomy (GTDB): domain Bacteria; phylum Pseudomonadota; class Alphaproteobacteria; order Caulobacterales; family Caulobacteraceae; genus Brevundimonas. The sequence goes on along the minus strand of OZ260090.1, from coordinate 2,906,485 downwards.
GGTCAGAACCCTGTCTGCATCGTCGCCGGTGGAGGCTGGCAGCAGGGTCGTCCCGGCTCCATCAGCATCGGTCCGGGCGACCACGTCCTGTGCATCTGATCGGGTCGCCTCGACTCCCTGAGCCGGGAGGACGAGGGGCGAGGGAACCGTCGCCGGGGCGGTCAGAAATCCGGCGACGACCGGACTGTCGGTCTCCGCCTTGGCCGTGACTTCGCCTGTGGAGGGCAGGCCTGTCTTGCCGCCGGTGGCCGGAGGCGCATCCGACTCTCCGGACAAAGTCGCCATCAATGCCCGGAATCCGGACGCGGCCTCGCCCGGCGACCCTTGCGGGACACCGGGGACGACTGGCGCGATGACGGACAGCAGGTTGAGGGCGGACATGGTCCCGGAGGGGCGGATCGCCGAAGCGATGGAAGCGAGGGCGCTTGCTGCGCCGGACATTCGGACCCCGAGGCGCAAGTCGCGGGCCAATCCAAAGAAGTGACCTAGAGGATTGAATATCAATGCAAAAATGAATCCGACCAAATGCCGGGTGCCCGCTCCGTACAGTCGAAACTTGCCGTGTGAAGACGTTTCTTGCCCGGTTCCCCGGAAGCAAGGTCGACGGCGTTCCGCGGGGATGGGCGGATGGCCCGTCGTTTGCGCCCCTTGTCGCTCATGACTCAGGCGCGAAACGCAACTGCGCGTAATTTCAGTAACTTGGCCGGACCGCCTTCGGGCGATGCCGGGCAAAAAACGCGCATTGGCTGGCAGGGCTTGCCGGGTGCCGCGTCGTTGGAGGTCTTCGGATGAGCCTGACCGCCATCATGAATACGGCGAGTTCCGGTCTCGCCACCGCCCAGACCCAGCTTCGGGTCGTTTCGGACAACGTCTCCAACGTCAACACGCCCGGCTATGTTCGCAAGATCGCCGAACAGCAGACCATGACCAGCCAGGGCCTGGGGTCCGGCGTGGAGGTGGCGCGCATCCGGCTGGCCACCGATCGCTTCCTGCAGGCGGCCAGCCTCAATGCCGGTGCCGAGGCTGCGCGTCAGGGAGTTCGGCACGAACTGTATGACCGCATCCAGTCGCTGTTCGGCGATCCCGGCGGGGACACAGGCTTCTTCTCCCAGGTCGACAGCGTTTTCTCCGCATTCGCCGCCAGTGCCGAGGATCCTGCCTCCTCGCCTCGCCGTCAGGACGCCCTGTTCCGCACCCAGGCCCTGTTCGATGAGGCCAGCCGGATCGCAAAGCAGGTTCAGGCTGTCCGCGAGGACGCCGACAGCCGCATTCAGAGCGCGGTCGAACGGACCAACAACCTGCTGCAGCAGATCGAAGGCCTGAATCTCGAGATCGCCCGGGCGACGGCGACGAATGGCGACTCCTCCGGTGCCGAGACTGCACAGTCCGCCCTGATCGGCCAACTGGCCGAACTGATGGACATCCGGGTTTCCGTCCGGCCGGTCGGGGGCGTGTCCATCCGGACAGGGACGGGTGCCCTGCTGGCCGGAGAGGGTGCCGCGACGCTCGGCTACAACCGCGCCGGCACGATCACCGGCGAGACGGCTTTCAACGAAATCTGGATCACCGAACCGGGCGGCCAGAAGCGGTCATTGCTGGACAGCATTGCCTCGGGCGAGATCAAGGGACTGGTCGAACTGCGCGACGTCGAGGCCCCCGCCGCGGCGGAGCGGTTGGCCGAACTGGTTTCGCACGTCGCCGACGAGCTGAACCGGGCCCACAACGCCAACTCCTCGGTGCCGGCTCCGACCAGTCTGACGGGCCGGAACGTCGGTCAGTCCCTGGAGAGCGCCATCGCCGGCTTCTCGGGCCAGACCACCGTCGCCGTGACCAATGCGTCGGGCGTCATCCAAACCCGGGCAGACATCGTCTTCTCGGGCGCGACCATGACCGTCAACGGAGTGGCGGCGACTCCGGCGACGTTCCTGAGCGAACTGAACACCCAACTGGGCGGAGCGGCGACGGCCAGTTTCACCGACGGCCGGCTCAGCATCACGGCACCCGCGCCCAATGGTGTTGCCATCGGCGATGACACAGCCAGCCCGACTGACAAGGCCGGCCGGGGATTCTCCCACTATTTCGGCCTCAACGACCTGATCTCGACGGATCGCCCGGCCTTCTACGACAACGGCCTGACCACCGCGTCGCCGCACGGCTTTACCGCCGGCGAAACCCTGAAATTCCGTTTCACCGGGGAAACCGGATCCCGGTTGCGCGACCTTGAAGTTGCCGTGCCGGCGGGTGGCACGGTGGACGATCTGGTCACGGCCCTGAACGATTCCGCGACAGGCGTTGGCCGGTTCGGGACCTTCTCGCTGGCCGGCGACGGCTCGCTGACCTTTACCGGCTATGGCAATCCGGCACCGACCCTCAGCGTGCTGGAGGATCGCACGACCCAGGTTCCGTCGGGTGTTTCGGTGACTGAACTGTTCGGCATCGGCGGTGGCGTGCGTGCCTCCCGGGCGGACGGCTTCACCCTGCGCACCGACATTCGGCAAAGCCCATCCAGACTGGCCCTCGCCCAATTGAATCTGGCGGCGGCGGCGGGAACCCCGGCGCTGAGCACCGGTGACGGCCGCGGTGCCCTTGCCCTCGCCGACGCGGGCGAGCGGTCCACCAACTTTCAGGCGGCAGGGGGAGCATCAGGCGGATCGAGTTCGGTCTCCCGCTATGCCGCGGAACTGTCCGGCGAGATCGGCGGCAAGGCGGCTGCGGCGAAGAACCGCAAGGGGACGGCTGACGCCCTGTACACTGAAGCATCGGCCCGCCAGACGGCGCAGGAAGGCGTCAATCTGGACGAGGAGCTGGTGCTGATGACGACCTATCAGCAGGCCTTCAACGCGTCGGCCCGTCTGATCCAGGCCGCCAAGGATATGTACGACACGCTGATGGGGATGGTCTGATGACCCGCGTCGCCACATTCGGGAACTATCAGTCGGCGCTGCTGGATCTCATGCGGGCCCAGACGCGGGCAGCCGATGCCCAGGATCGGGTCGCGACCCAGAAAAACGCGACGGACCTGACCGGCTATGGCCGCCAGTCCGAAACCCTGACCGCGATGAAGGGTTCATTGAGCCGGATTCAGGGGTTCATCGACACCAGCGAGGCCGTATCGGCCCGTCTGGTGACGCAGGACGTCGCCATGAACCAGCTCAACAGCGCCATTTCGGGCGTCCGCGACGCTCTGGGCGGGGCCGTTTCAACCGATTCCGGCGGGTCGCTGATGCTGGAACTCGAAGGCCATTTCCAGGCCGCGCGCGGGGCGCTGAACATGCGGCACCAGGGCGGGTATCTGTTCGCCGGAGCATCGACCTCGACCGCGCCGCTGGCCGCCGCCAGTCTGGGTGAGTTGCAGGCCGCTCCCAGCGTGGCCTCCCTGTTCAGCAATGACACACTCAAGACCGCCAGCCGCGTCGCTGAAGGCACCACGCTGGAAACCGGCTTTCTGGCTGACGAACTGGGCACGGACATCATGTCCATCCTGCGCGACATTCAGGACTACCACACCACGCCCGGCACGGGCCCGCTGGACGGCCGGCTCACCGAAACACAGAAGGCGTTTCTGTCGACCCAGCTGGCCCGGCTGGAGCTGGCGGGGAGGGATGTGGTCGACAAGACGGCCCGGACGGGGTCTCTCGCCAATCAGGTCGACAGCATCACCAGGGGGCATGAGGCCCAGAAGATCGCGCTGGATGAGCTCCTGGCGGGTCGGACGGACGCCGACATGGCCGCCGCCATCACCGACCTGCAGCTGTCGCAGGTCGCCATCCAGGCCTCGGCGCAGGTGATCAGCCAGCTGCGTCAGGTCTCGCTGCTCAACTATCTGAACTGACCCGGCGGCGGCGCATCCCGGTGTGCGCCCGCCTCGCAACGCCCTCAAAGCGTGGCTGAACGATTACGGCGCCGCTGCGTTGTGACGTCTGCCCCAGCTTTGCCGTTTGGCCGGCGTAGGCAAAACGAACGGCGCAATCTAGGTAGGGGCATGGCCGCAGCGGATTTCCGGATCGAGGATGGCGGGTCGGGGCTGACGCTCCGGCTGTCCGGCGACTGGACCGCGACCCAACTGGGTCGGATCACGAATCGGCTCGATGACGAATTGCACGAGCGCCAGCTGGACGCCGTCGACCTGACGGAACTGGGCCGGTTCGATACGGCGGGTGCCCTCGCCATCGTTCAGGCGTCCAACTGCGTCCTGCCCCAGTCGGCCTGGACCCAGCGACCGGAGGCCGGCCGTACCTATGCCATGGTCGAGAAGCTGGAGCGCGAAAGCGCCGGCCCACCGCCCCGGTCGCCGGGCTGGGTGCGCGGTTTCGCCAAGGTCGGGCGGGGCATGCATGACATTGTGGAGGAAGCCACCCTGTCGATGGCCTTCCTCGGCCGGCTGGTGGTCGCGGTCGGAACGACGTTGCGGCATCCGGGACGAATTCGTTGGGCCGCCTGGTTCAGTCAGGGCGAGCGCTCGGGGCTGGACGCCATACCGATCATCGCCACAACCAATTTCTTTATCGGAGCGGTCATCGCCTTCCTCGGGGCCAATCTGCTGACCCAGTTCGGCGCCGGGGTCTTTACCGTTCAGCTGGTCGCCGTATCGGTGCTGCGCGAGTTCGCTGTTGTCATCACCTCTGTCCTGCTGGCGGGCCGGTCCTCTTCTTCGTTCGCGGCAGAGATTGGATCGATGCGGATGAACCAGGAAGTCGACGCCATGCAGGTCATGGGCGTCAATCCGTTCCAGGCCCTGGTGATCCCGCGTCTCGCGGCCATGGTCATGATGCTTCCGTTGCTGACCTTCATCGGAATCATCGCCGGCCTGCTCGGCGGCCTGCTGGTGACCTGGAGCCAGCTCAGCTACGGCCCGTCCTTTTTCATCCAGCGGATCAGCGAGGATCCGAACATGGGCACCCATCTGATGGTCGGATTGATCAAGGCTCCGGTCTTCGCGGTTGTCATCGCCGCTATCGGCTGCCGTCAGGGCATGGCGGTCGCGGGCGATGTGGAAAGTCTCGGGCGGCGCGTGACCGCTGCCGTGGTGCAGGCCATCTTCGCCATCATCTTCCTCGACGCCGTATTCGCCATGATCTTCCTGGAGATGAACCTGTGACCGCCGCGAAGGCACCGGCGGCTCCGGAAAACTCGTCGGACAACCTCATCGAGGTCAGGGGCTTGCTCAGCCAGTTCGGCGAGCGGACGATTCATGAAAACCTCGATCTGACCCTGGAGCGCGGTGAGGTGCTGGGCGTCGTCGGCGGGTCCGGGACCGGCAAGACGGTGCTGCTGAACTCGATCATCGGCCTCAAGGAACCCGAGGGCGGTTCAATCAGCATTCTCGGCTATGACCGCGCGACCATGACCGAGGCCGAGGAGGATGACGTCGAGCGCCGCACCGGCGTTTTGTTCCAGCAGGGCGCGCTGTTCTCTTCGCTGAGCGTCATCGAGAACGTCTCATCACCCTTGGTCGAACACACCCGTCTCTCGTCGGATGTGATCCGCGAACTGGCCGAGATGAAGATCGCCATGGTCGGGCTGAAGCCGGAGTCGCACCATCTGAAACCGGCTGAACTGTCGGGCGGTATGAGGAAACGGGTCGGTCTGGCCCGGGCGTTGGCGCTCGACCCCGAGTTGCTGTTCCTGGACGAACCGACGGCGGGGCTGGATCCCATCGGGGCCGCGGCCTTCGACGCCCTCATCCGTCAGCTTTCGGATGACCTTGGTTTGACCGTGTTCATGATAACCCATGACCTCGACAGCCTGTATGCGATCACCGACAAGGTGGCGGTGCTGGCCGAGAAGGGCATCGTGGCCAAGGCGACCGTTCAGGAGCTGGAGCGTTCGGAGCATCCCTGGATCAGGGAATATTTCCTCGGCCCGCGTGGCCGGGCCGCAGACAAGGCCGCCTGAGGAGAGCGGACGAGATGGAACGAGACGCCCACTACGCCGCCGTCGGCATCGCCACCATCGCCCTGATGGCGGCGCTGGCCGTGTTCGTCATCTGGCTGGCCCGGCTGCAGTTCAACAACGACTACGACGTCTATGACATCGTCTTCTACGGGCCCGTGCGGGGCCTTTCTGAAGGCGGAGAGGTGCATTTCAACGGCATCCGCGTCGGCGAAGTGACCGATCTGAACCTCGACCCGGAAAAGGGCGATCAGGTCATCGCCCGTATCCGGGTCGATGCGACCACGCCCGTCCGCGTCACCTCGCGGGCCCAGCTGGAGCCGCAGGGCATCACGGGTCTGAACTATATCCAGATCACCGCGGGCGATCCGCAAAGCGCCATCCTCAAGAGCCAGTATCCGGCCAATGTCGTACCGGTGATCCAGAGCCAGCCGTCGCCGATCGCCGAGCTGCTGAGTGGCTCGGGCACGGTTCTGGCCCAGACGGTGGATGCGCTGAACCGGATCAACCGGGTCCTTTCGGACGACAATGTTCGGTCCTTCTCCACCAGCCTGAAGAATATCGAGTCCCTGTCGACCGAACTGGAAGCCCGCAAGGGGATGCTGGAGCAGCTGGAACAGGCACTGACGAAGGCCAATTCAGCCGTGGCCGAGTTCGAGGCCCTGGCCGTCAGCACGCGCGGGATCATCGAGGGTGACGGGCGCGAGGCCGTGGCCAATATCAATGCGGCGGCGGAAGAGGCGCGGGCCGCCGTGTCCTCGATCAACCGGACCGCCACCAATGTCGAAGGCCCGCTGAACGAATTCGCCACCACCGGCCTGCCGCAGCTGCAGCAGTCGATCCAGGGTCTGGAGGACGCGACCCGGTCGCTGGAGGGACTGATCGACGAGGTCCGGGCCAGCCCGCGCGATTTCATCGCCCGTCCGCCGACCAAGGAAATGGAGGTCCAGCCGTGAGCCGGTTTTCACTGATCCGTCCGATCGCGGCGACCGTGGCGCTGATAGCGCTTTCGGCCTGCGCCCTGTTGGCGACGCCCGATCCGGTCCAGACCTATCGCTTCGGCAGCGAGGCTGCGTCGTCCGGCGCGGACGCCGTCGTGGCCAGTCCGGTCCAGGTCGTCCTGCGCCGGGTTGAGCTGCCGGAGGCCGTCGAGGGCGACAAGCTGCTGAGCGTGACCGGTACCGAAACGGCCTATATTGCCGGTGCCCGCTGGGTCTCTCCCGCGTCCGATCTCTATATGGAGAGCCTGGAGAACGCCTTCGCCGCCCGGGCGACGCGGGTGCGGCTGATCGGGCCCCGCGAGCTGACGCGTGGCCAGAGGTCGCTCGACATCGATATTCGATCCTTTGAAGCCCGCTACGACGCGCCGGGTCTGGCTCCGACCATTGTGGTGACGGCCCGGGCCCGTCTTCTGGCCCTGCCCGAACGGACGGTGGCGGCCGAGCGGGTCTTCACCGTCGAGCAGCCGGCGTCGGAGAACCGGGTATCCTCCATCGTCGAGGCCTTCGACACGGCGACGCGCGACCTGAACTCCCAGATCGTCGCCTGGACGGACGCCAGCGCCGGCTGAACTAGAGAGGCCGCCGCAGGTCGGCCATCCGGCCCTCGATCTCGGCGCGGCGGCTGCGTGAGGCCGTCAGTTCGGCCAGCGCATGGTCGATGCGGTTCTTGAGGTCGTCGCGGACGCGGGCCATGCGCTCGCGGTCGGGCCGGACCCTCTTCGCGCGCTTGCCCAACAGTCCGAGCGCCTCCTTCCAGTCATCCCGCCAGACGGCCACACCGTCGGCGCAGGCCTTCAGCGCTTCGGCCGCGCGGGCGTCCCCGTTCTGGGCGTTGCGGATCAGCGGCAGGGACTGCAGGGCGGCGGCGCGACAGGCGTCCAGCGTGGCCCGCCGGGCCTCCAGCGGGTGCGCCGGAGCGTCCTCGACCGGCGCATGACCCGATAGCCGGGCGGACGCCGCCGCGAGGTGGGCGTCGAGATCGGCGAGCGCATCCCGGATTTCGGTCCAGACCCCGTCAAGCGCGCCCGAGCGGCGGGCGGCGCCTTCGACCCGGCCGGACAGTTCCGTCGCGGTCCCGGTCAGGCCGACGGCGGCCCGGCTCCAGCTTTCGCGGAACCGCTTCAGCCGCGCGCCGCGGCTGTCGAACAGGCCGGCGAGGCCCCGACGCGGCTCGAGCGCGCCGGGATCCAGGCCGTCCAGCACCGAACGCGCGTGGGTCAGTTCGGCGGCGGCTTCGGTCAGGTCGCCGGTTCGGGCGGCGGCCAGGGCGCGTTCGATCCGCTCGACCGCGGCGGCCCGTGCGGGCTCACCGAAGGCGTCCGCCTTGGCGTCGTCGAATGCCGCGTCGATCTCCGCGACCCGCGCGGCGTCAGGCCCGGGCCAGTTGCCCTGCCAGCGATAGGCGCCGTCAGCCATCACTCGTACTCCACCCCTCCGGTTCTGCGACCGGTGATACAGTATGACTACGACTTGGTCCCGGCGGCAACGGTACAGGTTGTCCCGGCGCCGGTCGTTTGCCCGCGTTGCCGTCCGATGGTACCCGCTGGACCGGTCTGTTGCGGGGATCCATGTCGAACGTTCAGATGCATCGCCGGATGGTTCTCGCCGGGCTGGGGTCCGCGGGTCTGGCGGGCTGCGCCACCACGCCCGCCCTCGTTCCGGTGCCTTCGCGGCCCGTGTTCCAGCCCCGCGCCTTCGCGCCTCTGCTGACCGATCCGGGTCGTCTCAGCCGCATCACGGTCTGCACCCGGCCGTTCCGCGCCCAGGGGCCGCGCATCGATGTCGAGACGGTCGGAGACAAGCGCGTCGTTCACAACTACGGCCACGGCGGTTCGGGCTGGTCGCTGGCCTGGGGGTCGGCGTCGGCGGCGCGAGACCTTGCGCTGGAGGACGGTCAACGAAAGGTCGCGGTCATAGGCTGCGGGGCCCTGGGCCTGACGGCGGCGCTGCAGATCCTGAGAGCCGGTGCCGAGGTGACGATCCATGCCGCCGAGCGCACGCCGTACACCCGGTCTGCCCGGGCCACCGGCGTCTGGTCGCCGGACTCGCGGATCGCGGCGGAAGACGCCATGGGAGCAGACTTCCCGGCCCGTTGGGAGGCGATGGCGCGGCGCTCCTGGGCCGACCACCACGCCTTCCTCGGACTGGATGGCGATCCGGTGCGGTTCATCGATCAGTACACCCTGCGGGACGCGCCCGGTGGCGGCGGCGGCGGCGCGATCGGCCCCGAACCGACGCAGGGTCAGGTGAATTTCGCCAGTTTTCCCGGCCGCCTGAACGGCCTCGCCCCCTGGTCGCGGGCCCTGACGCCGGCGGAGCATCCGTTCTCCGTTGCCTCGGCCCGCGTCTTTCCGCAGATGACCTTCAATGTCGCGGAATATGCGCGGCAGCTGACCGAAGCCTTCCTGATGGAAGGCGGGCGGATCGTGCAACGGACGTTCAACCATCCGTCCGAGCTGGCGGCGCTGTCCGAGCCGGTGGTGGTCAACTGCACCGGTTATGGCGCGCGGGCCCTGTTCGGGGACGAGAGCGTCATTCCGGTCCGCGGCCAGATCGCCTGGCTGACGCCCCAGCCGGAGGTGACCTACGCCCTTTGGTACCGCGGCGTGAACATGGTCCCGCGCGCAGACGGGATCGTCATCCAGGCCAACGGTCGCAGCCAGATGGTCGGCTACGGGATCGAGGATGAAACACCGGACCGCGCCGACGCGGAACGGGCGTTGGCGGTTCTGGCGACCCTGTTTCCCGGGGGCTGACGCCGCCTAGCTGAGGTCGGCCGCGACCGTGTAGGTCGCCTCGGTCTTCGCGGCCACCTCGTCGAGGGTGACGCCATCGGCCAGTTCGATCAGTTCCAGGCCCGAGCCGTCCGGCTTGACGTCGAAGACGCACAGGTCGGTGATGATACGGCTGACGACGCCCGTCCCTGTCAGGGGAAGGGTGCAGGCTTTCAGCACCTTGGACTGGCCGTGCTTGTTGGCGTGATCCATGACCACGACGACGCGCTTGACGCCGGCGACCAGGTCCATGGCCCCGCCCATGCCCTTCACCAGCTTGCCCGGGATCATCCAGTTGGCGATGTCGCCGTTCTCGGCCACTTCCATGGCACCGAGGATGGACAGGTTGATATGGCCGCCCCGGATCATGGCGAAACTGTCGGCCGAGCTGAAATAGCTGCTCTCGGCGATCTCGGTGATGGTCTGTTTGCCGGCATTGATCAGGTCGGCGTCGACCTCGTCCTCATAGGGGAAGGGACCCATGCCGAGCATGCCGTTCTCGGACTGGAGGGTAACCTCCATGCCATGCGGGATATAGTTGGCGACCAGGGTCGGAATGCCGATGCCCAGGTTGACGTAGAAGCCGTCCTGAAGCTCGCGGGCGGCGCGGGCGGCGAGTTGTTCGCGGGTGCGGGCCATCAGGCGGTCTCCCTCTGGCGGACAGTGCGTTGTTCGATGCGCTTCTCGGGCACGGTCAGGACGAGGCGGTCGACATAGATGCCCGGGGTGTGGATCTGGTCGGGGTCGAAGGTCCCGGTGGGGACGATGTGCTCGACCTCGACGACGGTGACCTTGCCGGCCGTGGCCATCATCGGATTGAAGTTGCGGGCCGTCTTGCGGAACTGGAGATTGCCGCGGCCGTCGGCCTTCCAGGCCTTGACGATCGACAGGTCGGCGACGAGGCCGGTCTCCATGACGTAGTCGCGCCCGTCGAAATTGCGGACCTCCTTGCCCTCGGCGACCAGGGTGCCGACGCCGGTGGCGGTGAAGAAGGCCGGAATGCCGGCCCCGCCGGCGCGGATGCGCTCGGCCAGGGTGCCCTGGGGGTTGAACTCCAGCTGCAGTTCGCCGGCCAGATACTGGCGCTCAAACTCCTTGTTCTCACCGACGTAGGACGAGATCATCCTGGCGATCTGGCGGGTCTCCAGTAGCTGGCCGAGGCCGAAGCCGTCGACGCCGGCGTTGTTGGAAATCACGGTCAGGCCCTTGGCCCCGCTGTCGCGAAGGGCGGCGATCAGGTGCTCGGGAATGCCGCACAGGCCGAAGCCGCCGGACATGACGGTCATGCCGTCGAAGGTCAGGCCCTCCAGGGCGGACGCCGCGTCGGGGAAGATTTTCCGCATCGCTTCCTCATATTTTCACCGTCTGATGAATAAAGACGGCCTTTCAGGGTCAATACGGCGATGCGTCGACGGCGGCAAGGTTGACCGGTGGCGGGCGCCGCCGCCGCCCCGTTTTCCTCGATCGGCCTCGCCCTCGCGGGCTCCTTGTCCGGGGATGACGAAACCACGCGGTCTCGCCCCGCCGCGAAGGCGCGGCAGGTCGAGCGGGAGGCATGGCGGAGCGCCCGGGCCTTCGCCCGGATGAGCAGACAGAAATACCGTTTCGGCGAAAGACAGACGCTCCGCGCGGCTGGTTATCCGGAAGCTTGCGTCGGGTGGCCGTGTTCGGGCCTTACCGCAGCGCCTCCGGCGGGCAGGCTGCCCGACGAGGCAGTCCCTGGAACGATCTGGGTATCCCCCCCGATCCTCCACCCCGGCCGGCCGACCCTTAGGAGGCCACCGGATCCGGTCCGGCTCCCCCGGCTTGCGCCGGCGGAATCCCGCTCCATCCGCTCCCGCCGCCGCTTCGGATCGCCGGCCGAGCGAGCCTCCCATTGCGACGGGACGGGGGGAGTGTCCCACGGGTCCCTGGTATGGCGGGTTCGTGACGCTATAATTTTTTGAAGGCGCGCGAAATCAGAGGGTTGGCGGCGCGGGATATGCTGACAATCGGTGGATTGTGAGCAGTATGACGAGCGGGAGAGCGGCTAGCGGCTGCGGCCGACCGTCACCGGCCGCGCCGGCGGCGCGCCGCGATGCCGGTAGCGGGCACCCTTCAGCATCATCTTCAGCGCTTCCCAATGGATGCCCAGAGTCACTTTCCAGGTCAGCAGGGGGTGGGTGACAAAGGCGCGCAGGAGCTGACCGTCGGTGAGGGGGCGGCGGCGGCCTGCGAAGCTGGCGGTCAGAACGGGGGTTTCGCCGCGGCGGACGGCGACGACCACGGAGGCCGCCTCCCCGGGTGGACAGACCGTAAAGTCATAGGTCAGGTCGCGGTCCATGAAGGGGGAGACGAAGAACGTCTTCTCCACGGTTTGCCGCACCATGCCGGACCGGGTCGCGGGCACGGCGACCAGATAGCTGTGGCGCTCGTTGAAGGTGTTGGTCACCTCATAGAGCAGGGCCGCCAGGGCGCCGTCGGGGGTGTGGCAGAAGAAGACGCTGATCGGATTGAAGCCGTGGCCGAGGATGCGCGGCATGGTCAGCAGGCGGATGGGCCCTCCGGCGATGTCGATGCCCGTCTCCGCCAGATGGCCCTCGACCTGGGCGCGCAGGGGACGGCCGGAGCGGTCGCCATGATCGGCTGTCTTGAAGGTGATCGGGCCGAAGCGGCGACGGAACAGGCGGAGGCGATCCTGGAGCCCGTCCAGTTCGTCGAGATCGACCAGCACCATCCAGAGGCGGTAGCGCAGGCTGTGATCGAAGGTGCGGGAGCGCTTATGGACGACCTCGCCGACGTAGATCCCGGACTCCTCCCCCCCTTGCGGGGGAAGGTGGCTCGCGGAGCGAGACGGATGGGGGCTGTCGGCAGCAGGCTCATTCCTTGCCGGTTCGGATGCGGACAGGGCCCCCATCCGAGCCGCTGCGCGGCCCACCTTCCCCCGAAATGGGGGAAGGAATGTAGAGCTTGCGCTCACGCCACCCTGGCCAGAGGCGGCACGGGGGTGCCCATCTGGATCCGGCCGCTCTCGTTCTCGACCGACCACGGCCGCCGCCCGCCGCCCAGCTGTTCGGCGACGGCGAGGCCGGCCTGCAGACCGTCCTCGTGGAAACCCGAACCGAACCAGGCTCCGGCGAACCAAACATTGCGGCGACCCTGAAGTGTCCAGAGTTCGGACTGGGCGGCCACGGCGGTGGCGTCGAAAACAGGGTGCTCATAGTCCCATTCCCCGATCACCAGCGCGGGGTCGGGTGCCTTGGCCGGATTGAGGCTGACGAACAGGGGCGGCCCCGGCAGGGACTGGAGCTCATTCATCCAGTAGGTGACGCCGCCCTCTCCGGCGCGGTCGGAATAGCCCAAATGGGTCCAGGAGGCCCAGGCCTTGCGCCGCTTCGGCATCAGCGAGACGTCGCGATGCAGGATGACGTGGTTGGGCCGGTAGGCAATTGCACCCAACAGACGGCGGTCATCCGCCGATGGGGCTTCCAGCAGTTTGAGGGCCTGATCGGAATGGGTGGCCAGGACCACGGCGTCGAACCGTTCCAGCCGCCCGTCCTCGAACCGCAGGGCCGCACCGTCCAGACCGCGCAACACGCCGGCGATCCTCGCCCCGGTCACGATCTGTCCGTTGAAGGCCTCGCTCAGGCGGGTGACATATGATCGGCTGCCGCCTTCGACCGTGCGCCAGTTGGGCTTGAGGTCCAGCTTCAGCAGGTTGTGGTTCATGTAGAAGCGGACGAAGGAGGCCGCCGGATAGCTGGCCATCTGGCCCATGGAGCAGGACCAGATCGCCGCGGCCTGTGGGAGCAGATGGGCCTCCCGGAACAGGGGGCCGTAACCGCCGCGGACCAGATAGGCGTCCAGCGTCTCGCCCGTGCGCTCCAGCTCCGGCAGGTCGCGCGGGGCCTGTTTCTGAAAGCGCAGCAGGTCGCGGATCATGCGCCAGAATTTCGGGCTGGCGTAGTTGCGCTTCTGGGCGAACAGGGCCCCGAGCCCGTGGCTCGAATATTCGAAATCGCCTTCGTCGATGGAGACGGCGAACGACATATGGGCCGGTTTGGTCGGCACATTCAGGTGCGCGAACAGGGCTGTCAGATTGGGATAGTTGGTCTCGTTGTAGACGATGAAACCGGTATCGACGGCGACCGGTTCGTGCGGGGCGGGGGCATCGACGGTGCTGGAGTGGCCGCCCAGCCGGTCGTCGGCCTCGAACAGGGTGACGTCATGTCCCTGCGACAGAAGCCAGGCGCAGGAAAGACCGGAGATCCCCGACCCGACGACAGCGATGCGTTGACCCCCGGGCGGGGCGATCGTTTCGGCGACGAGGTGAGGGGGCATGCCGACTCCAACTGTGGTTGAGAAGAGATACGGCAGAAACGATGATGTGGATGCCTGACATCCAGACGCTACGACGGGACGTAGCTATCGGTATAGTGTTGGTCTGTCAGGAGCGCCCATGTCCATTGCCAATGTCGCGATACGCCGGTTGCAGGACGCGCCGTTCCCGGACTTCATCGCCCGCCCGGCGATTGACAGTCTGGTCAGTGAGGCACGGCGTCGCCTCGACCGCGAAGCGCCGCATGACGAGGCTGTTTTTGCCCGCGACATGGCCCGGCGCGCGATCGCAGAACACACGGCGGCGGCCAATGCCCAGCACTACGAACTGCCCCCCGAGTTCTTCGAAATCTGTCTGGGCGCGCGGCTGAAGTATTCCTGCTGCCTGTATCCGGACGCGGATACGACGCTGGACGAGGCCGAGGAGGCTGCGCTTTCGGAGACCTGCGGCCACGCGGGTCTCAGCGACGGTCAGAAGATACTGGAACTCGGCTGCGGCTGGGGCAGTCTCAGTCTCTGGATGGCCGAGCGGTATCCGAATTCGAGCATCACGGCGGTTTCCAACAGCCATGGCCAGCGGCAACATATCGAGGCCCAGGCCAAGGCGCGGGGCCTGACCAATCTGACGGTCATCACCTGCGACATGAACGACTTCAGCCCGGACGCGGACGAGGCCGGCTTCGACCGGATCGTTTCGGTCGAGATGTTCGAGCATATGGCCAATTGGCGCGCCCTGCTGACCCGGGCCCATGGCTGGCTCGACCCGGACGGCCGGATGTTCATCCACATCTTCACCCACCGCGACGCGCCCTATCGGTTCGATCACACCGACAGCGGCGACTTCATCGCCCAGCATTTCTTCACCGGCGGCGTCATGCCCAGCCGGGGCCTGATGCGTCAGTTTCCGGACCTGTTCCGGGTCGAACAGGAATGGGACTGGAACGGGGTCAACTATCAGCGCACCGCCGATCATTGGCTGGCCAATATGGACGCCAACGGCGACAGGGTGATGGAGCTGATGCGGGAAACCTACGGCAAGGACGCGGCGCTCTGGCGACGGCGCTGGCGGCGGTTCTACCTCGCCACCGCGGGTCTGTTCGGGAATGACGGCGGCAAGACCTGGGCGGTCACACACTATCTGTTGAAACCGGCGTAAGGGCCTGAAGAGATGATCAAATATATCGTCGGCTATCTGGGCGCAGGCCTGACCTTCGCGGCCATAGACGCCGTCTGGCTGACCACCATGACCAACCGGCTGTACAAGCCGGTGCTGGGTCCGATCCTGGCCGACAGGCCGGACATGAAGGCGGCGGTCGCCTTCTATCTGATCTCGATCTTCGGGACGATGTTTCTCGCCGTGGAGCCGGCCCTTCGCGAAGGCGCGTGGCAAAGGGCAGCGATCAACGGGGCCGTGCTGGGGTTTGTGGCCTATGCCACCTATGACCTGACCAATCAGGCGACGCTGAATGTCTGGTCGGTGAAACTGACGCTGATCGACCTGTGCTGGGGGACGGCCCTGACCACGGTGTCGGCTCTGGGCGGCTATTTTTCCGCCAGATGGGCCGAGGGCCGGTTCGGCTAAACCCCTCGGGATTAACCTTTATTCTCCCGCGAGACGGGCGCGAGGTGGCCAGATGGCGACGATAGGGTAAAAGGTACGACTGGACGTGGTTCAGTCGGGGGACGTTTTGCGCGCTGGCATCAATGCTCTGACGGCGATCTTCGTGGTCGGCGTTCTGGCCGGACTGGCGTTGACGCCGGACGGACGGGCGTGGCTTCGCAATCCGACCGTCCTTCTGGGCGACAAGGCCGCGGCCTCCGCGCCGCCCGCGCCCGCGCCGGTCGTCGCCCCGGTCGCGACCGCCGCCGCTGTGCCCGTCGCCGCCCGGGTGACGCCGCTGAATGCCCGACTGGCGCAGGGTCCGTTGCGCATCGGAGTGTTCGGGGACTCGATGGCCGACGGCCTGTATGCGGGCCTTTATCGTGACCTGCGCGACCAGCCCAATGTCACGGTGACGAAATTCTCCCAGGTTTCGACGGGGCTGAGCCGCTACGACTATGTGAATGTTCAGGCGCGGACCCGGTCCCAGCTGGACGAGCAGCCGGTGGACGTGGCCGTCATGCTGTTCGGCACCAATGACGCCCAGGGCATCGATACGGGCAGCGCCGTGCATATGTTCGGCACCGACGGCTGGAAGGCCGCCTATGGCCAGCGGATCGACGATCTGGTCGCCCTGCTGCGCAGCCGGGACGTGGCTGTCTACTGGGTCGGCCTGCCGCGGATGAAGCGCGAGAGTTTCGACGGGCGGATGATGCTGATCAACGGCGTGGTCGAGGCGCGGATGCGGGCGCTGGGCGTGCCCTATATCGAAACCACCGACCTGACTTCGAACGCCGAGGGCGGCTATGAGGCCTATCTGCCGACGGACAGCGGACGCCGTGTGCTTATGCGTGCCGGTGACGGGATCCATATGTCGATGGCCGGCTATTTGCGTATGAGCGCGCCGGTCGCGGCGCGGCTGAAGCGCGATGCCGGGCTGGATCAGCCGCAGCCGGGAACCGGACCGGTCCCGACCGCCGCGTCGCCCGCCGCCTGAGCATGAAGGCGTTCGCCGGGGCCCTTGTCGCGGCATTTCTGGCAACCGCGGCCGCCGCGCAGACTCCCTATGGGCCGGCCGAAACCCTCGCGCCCGGTGCCACGGTCTGCTCCGGCGGCCTGTGTCAGCCAGAAGCCCTGAATGGCTTGTTCGAGGCTTTGGCGCGAACCGAGGCCGGCCGCCCGCCTCCCGTGCACATCCTCCAGATTGGTGACAGCCACACCGCGGGTGATCGCATCACCGGCAAGCTGCGGGCGGCATTGCAGGGGCGGTTCGGGGATGGCGGGCGCGGGGTCTTGCCGCCCGGCGTTCCCTATGACGGATACGCGCCGCTTCAGGTCGAGGTCGAGGCGAGCGGGTGGAAGACCATGCTCGCGCCGTTGGCGGCTCGCACCGGCTACCAGTATTTCAACGTCGGCCTGACGGGGGTCCAGCAACTCGATACGGATTCCCGGGCGCGTTTGACGATCCGGCCGGAGACCGCGGCGGGGCGAATGGCGATCGGCCTGTGCTGGGAGGTCCCGTGGGGCGTCATCGTGTCCGACGAGGACGAAACCTGGACGCTCGACGGCGTGGACGACGAAAGCGATCCGGAGGCCCGGATGGCGTGCCGCACGCTGCATCCGCTCACCCGACCGGAAAAGATCGTGCTGCGCCCGGCTGATCCGGATCGACCGGTCATAATCCTTGACCACATCAGCCTGATGAACGACGCCGCCGGGGTTGTGGTGTCGAATCTCGGAGTGGTGGGAGCGACGCTGAGGGATCTGGCTGCGCGGGACGAGGGGGTGGTCGCGCTGGAACTGGCGACCTGGCGACCGGCCCTGATCGTGCTGGCGTTCGGGACCAATGAGGGGTTCGACGACACTCTGGAGCCCCGCGTCTATGAGACCCTGCTGCGCGGGCAGGTCACGCGGCTGCGGCGGTTGTCTCCGGCCGCCTCGCTGATGATCCTTGGGGCACCGGATGCCCTGCGCAATGGTGTGGCCAACGGCTGCAGCGCCGATCAGCGTCGCGCCCCGCCGCCGTCGCTGGCGGTGGTGCGGGACGTGCAACGCCGGGTCGCCGCCGACATGGGTGTGGCGTTCTGGGACTGGCACGGGCGGATGGGCGGCGACTGTTCAGCGGATCGACTGGCGATGAGGGGCGAGCCCTTCATGTTGCGCGACCGGGTGCATTTCAACGCGGTCGGTGCCGACTGGATCGGCGGAATGCTGAACGCCGACCTGATGTCGGCCTATGAGGCTTGGTCGGCGCGCCGCGGGGGCGTGAACTAAATGCTGTTCCCCACGCTCGCCTTCGGCGTCTTCTTCCTGTTCGTCTATTTCACCGCCTGGTCGCTGGATCGTGAGAACAGCAAGCGAAAGCTGTTCCTGCTGCTGGCCAGCTGGTTCTTCTATGCCCAGTGGGACTGGCGGTTCGTCGGACTGCTGATCCTGTCCGCTGTGCTGAACTGGGGCGTCGGGGCGCTGATCGCGCGGACCCGCGAGCGAGAGGGAGACAAGACCGCCTGGCTGGTCGGGCTGGGCGTCGCGGTTAACCTGCTGATCCTCGGCTTCTTCAAATACTACGGCTTCTTCATCGAACAGGCCGGCGACCTGCTGATGCGTTTCGGCTGGGAGCGGGACCTGCCCTTGTTGCAGGTCGTGCTGCCGGTGGGGATCTCCTTCTTCACCTTCCAGGGCATCAGCTACGTCGTCGACGTGCATCGTGGAAAGACGCCGCCGGCGAAGAGCCTGCTCGACGTCATGCTGCTGATGAGTTTCTTCCCTCATCTGGTGGCGGGGCCGATCGTGCGGGCCTCGGACCTGTTGCCGCAGTTCGACCGGACGCCGCGGCTGACGCGGGCGATGGCGACCCACGGCCTGCTTCTGATCGTGTGGGGCCTGTTCAAGAAGACGGTAATCGCGTCCGAGATCTCCGTGAATCTGGTCGATCCGGTGTTCTTCGATCCATCGGCCTATGGAGCCGTGGACATCGCCGCCGCGGTCTATGGCTATGCGGTCCAGATCTATTGTGACTTCTCGGCCTATTCGGACATGGCGATCGGGATCGCGGCCCTGCTGGGCTATTCCTTCCCGAGGAATTTCGACCAGCCATACCGCGCCAGTTCCATGCAGAGCTTCTGGCGGCGCTGGCACATCAGTCTGTCGAGCTGGCTGCGGGACTACCTCTATGTGCCGCTGGGGGGCGGGCGGAAGGGGCTGATCTCGTCGTGCATCAACGTCTTCATCACCATGGTGCTGGGCGGGCTGTGGCACGGGGCGGCCTGGACCTTCCTGGCCTGGGGCGCGCTGCACGGCGGGGTGCAGGTGATCGAGCGTCTCGGCCGCGCGGCCTTCGGAGACCGCAAGGTTCTGCCGACAGTGGTCGGCGTGCTGGTCACCTTCCACATAGTCTGTCTGGGCTGGATCCTGTTCAGGGCGGAAAGCTTCGACCTGGCCGTGGCCATGCTCCAGGGGCTGGGCCGGATCGGGCCGGTGACGGCGCTGACACCCCTTCTGCTGACCCTGATCGTCGGCGGTCTGGCCATGCACTGGCTGCCGCCACGTGCCGTCGAGGGCGTGGCCGAGCGGCTGAAGGCGGCACCGTCGGTGACCCTGGGGCTGCTGATCGGCGCGGCCTTCCTGCTGATCGAGGCCGTGCGCCCGGACGGCGTGGCCCCCTTCATCTATTTCCAGTTCTGAGGCGTTGAGTTCGACATGACCGACGACCGCGATCCTCCCGAAATCCCGCTGGAGCCGTTTCCCGTGCACCGGCCGGAATCGCCGTTTCCGCCGCTGTATGAGAGTTTGCCGCCGGGATCGGGCGATCCGCCGAGCGACTGGAATGAGGGCGCGAATGCCCATGATCTCCCGACGCGCGAGAACCGGCTGGTCGCGCTGGGCCGGTTCGCCTTTCCACCGGCTCCGCCGCTCGACGACGAGGGCGTGGCCGCTCGCGATCGTCGCTGGACCAGCCGGACCGTGTTCGTCGTCGCCGGCTTCATGCTGGTGTTCAACGCCGTGTCTCCGCTGAACTGGTCGCGACAGCAGGCCCCGGGCTGGTTGCAGGGTACGGTCCAGCAGGTGTCCGAGGTCTGGGTGACCCAGCTGGCGGTGTTCGGCGTGGACATGCCGCGTCAGGGCGTCCGCGATGCCTGGATGGCGGCGAAGGACGCGCGGTTCGTGGGTCAGGAGCCGGTCCCGGGCCAGGGCTCGACACCCGAGCCGGTTTCGTGAAACCTGCGATCACGTCGTAGGCAGCGCCGGCGACGGCGGTTTGAGGAGCGGGGGCTTCGTGAAGATCGACAGACGCAAGGCGCTGGCCGGTGGGGCCATGCTTGGACTTTGGGCCGTGCCGGCCTTCGGGCAGACAGGACGGCGCATCCGTCGCGGGGCGTCCAGTCTGTCCGCGACCAGCGATGACGTGGTCGCGTTCGGGGAGGGAATGGCGTTGATGAAGCGCCGCAACGATGCCCGGTCGTGGACCCGGCAGAACACGATCCATGCCCGCAACGGCCAACACAACAATGGCCTGTTCCTGCCTTGGCACCGGCTGCAACTTGCGCACCTTGAGCGGATCATTGCCGGCCTGACCGGCCACACGACGTTCGCCATACCCTATTGGGATGCCCAGGAGCACCAGACGCTGCCGTCCTGGGTCTCGGCTCCGGGGGCCCCCCTGTACGAACGCCAGCGCGCGCGCGGTGTCGATGTGCTGGATTTCAACGCCGCTCGCTGGGCCCGCTCTCCCTATATGTCGCGTTTGAACTCGGATGGCTTCGAGACCTTCGCCGGCACGCTGCCGACCGGCGCGGGTATGGTCGAGGGCTATGGGCACAACTTCATCCACGAACTGGTCGGCGGGCTCATGAAGCGCCTGTCGACTGCGGCGACCGACCCGATGTTCTGGCTGCATCACGCCAATGTTGATCGGGTCTGGGCGACCTGGCACGCGCGTCAGTTCCCCGGCGTCTACCCCGCCGACTGGACCGGCCGGACCCTGAACGGCTTTGTCGGGGCCGAAGGCGAGGACACCGGTGACTGGCGCGTGGGGCGGGTGCTGGAGACGCGGTCGCTGGGCTATGACTACGACCGCCCCTATCCCTTTCCCGTCTTCAGTGTGCCGGAGGCGGGGCCGCCTGGAGCGACGCGGCGTGAGCCGCTCGGCGGGACGGTCTACAGGATCGAGAGCGAAGGTGTGCCGGGGCAGGATGGCATGACCCTGACCCTTCCCGCCGAGGCTGTGGCGCGGATGCGGGCCGCGGACGACAGCCTGATGATCGCGGGAACCGGTTCTGTCGCCTATGCCGCCGACGAGCGCTTGCTGGATCGATCCATCGAAATCCGCATGACCTGCGCCGGACGGTCGATCTCGCTCGGCGCGTCGCCTACGTTTCTTCATCTGCCGGAAGGCGATGAACACGCGCGTCACGCGGGCCCCTATATCCTGCCGTTCCGCTTCGGGGAGGAGGCCCTGAACCTGCTGGGAGACGGCGAGGCAACCGTAACGCTCTCCGTCGAGGCCGAGGATCTCACCCCGGAACTGAACCGTCCCCCTGCCCAGGGCGTGGCGCTGGATCTGTCGTTGACGCTCACTGAAAGTCGCTGGGCATGAAGCTGTTCAAGATCTGTCTTGTCCTGCTGAGCCTGGCCGGCGGACTGACGATGGTCGCCTGCACGTCGATGCAGGAGCAGTATCCTCCGGTCACGGCTCCGCCTCCGCCGCCTCCGCCTCCGCCTCCGCCGCCGCCTCCGCCGCCGCCGCCAGCGCCGCCGCCGGCCCCTGGCCGATCTCTGGCCGGGCGGACGCGTGGCGATGTGTTTCCAGACACCCCGGGTCGATGATGCCTGGGCCCGGGAGAAGGTCATGGACGCCGCCGCCGCCTGGGAAGCCGCGGCGCGCGTTGAGTTCGATATCATGGTTGACTGCGCCGACACTCCCACGACCGGACCGGGCCGCCGGATTCCGATCCGGATCGAGCACGATCCCGAGCTGTTCGCCTCAGCCAGCCACCTCGGCGTCAACCTGGTGCATGGCGGCACCATCAGCCTGAACGCCGACTATCTGCGGACCAACCGGGTGTGCGGTCGCAACGGCACGGTCGGCCGCGAAGGCTGCTTCTACGCCGACGCCCTGCATGAGCTGGGACATGCGCTGGGCTTCTCGCACGACCACGTCAGTCCGCGCGCACCCAACTGCGTGGCGCGGATGCGGACGCCCGAGGCCGTGGTTGAGGGCGAGACCTATTACGACCCGGATTCGATCATGAACTACTGCAATCCGGAGCGCTGGAAGGGGCAGCTGAGTCCGGCGGACATCTGTTCGATCCGCGCGGCCTATGGCGCGCCCGACGGGTCGAGGCCCACGAGGGCCGCCTGCTATGCGATGACGGGCGCGCCGGCCCCGCGAGGGGGCTCCGGGCGGCCTTGACCCTCGTTCCCCGGACACCCTAGCGTGCGGTCGCCGAACTGCGGCGGCCCGGGGAGTTCATCATGCGTCATCGTCTGCTTGGCCGGGCCATGCCCGCCTTTGTGTTGCTGGCCGTTCTGGCCGGTCCGGCGTTGGCCCAGGAGGGACGGACCTATCAGCAGCCGCCGGCCCCCATCGCGGACATTCTGGACACCCGGCCGACGCCGACGCCGAGCCTGTCGCCCGACCGGACCACGCTGGCTCTCTACGACCGCGCCGATCTGCCGCCGATCGCGGAACTGGCGGAGCCGATGCTGCGGCTGGGCGGATACCGGATCAATCCGCGCAACAACGGACAGGCCAACAGCCGGGTTGCCTGGCTGACAGGTCTCAGCTTTCAGCCGGTCGCGGGCGGAGCCTCCCGCACGGTGAGTCTGCCGGCGAACGCCCGTTTCGTCTCGCCCAACTGGTCGCCTGACGGCCGTTCGCTGGCCTTTCTGATGGATGCACCGACGGGCCTGGAGCTGTGGACCGTCGATGTGGCCAGTGGCCGCGCGCGCAAGATGACCGACGCCCGGGTCAACGCCGCGACCGGCGGGGCGTTCGACTGGCTGCCGGACAGTTCAGGCCTGATGGTGCGCATGACGCCCGAGGGGCGGGGGCCGGCACCGGACGTGAGCCGGCCTCCCGAAGGCCCGACCGTCGAGGAAAGCATGGGCCGGACTGCTCCGGCGCGGACCTATCAGGACCTGCTTTCCAATGCTGGTGACGAGGCCCTGTTCGAGCACTATTTCACCTCGCAGCTGACGCTGGTGCCGCTGGAGGGCAGGGCGCGTACGATTGGAACCCCGGCGGTCTATCTGGGCTCGGCCGTATCGCCCGACGGGCGCTACATCCTGCAGACCACGGTCAAACACCCCTACAGCTACGTCGTCCCGGCGGCCCTGTTCCCGGCCGGTGTCGTGATCACCGACCTGCAGGGCCGGGTGGTGCACCGCGTCGCTGACCTGCCGTTGCGCGACAACATCCCGACCCCGTTCGACTCCGTCGCGCCGGGCCCGCGCTCGGCCCAGTGGCGAGCCGACGCGCCGTCAACCCTGGTCTGGGTCGAGGCCCAGGACGGTGGCGATCCGCGCAGGCCCGCCGAGGTCCGCGACCGAATGTTCACTCTCGCCGCGCCGTTCAACGACCAGCCGACGCCCCTGATCGATCTGAAGGATCGCTATGGCGGGGTGATCTGGGGCGACGCCGATACGGCGCTGGTGCTCAGCCGCCAGTTCAACAGCCGGCGAGAGACCCGCCACCTGATTGATCCTTCAAACCCGGGCCAGGGCCGCGTCCTGCTGGAGCGGAACTATCAAGACCGCTACAATGACCCCGGCTTCCCGGTCACCGAGACCAATGACCAAGGCTTCCCGGTGATGCGGTTCACCGCCGACGGTTCGCGGGTGTTGATGACCGGTGCGGGAGCGACGCGGGAGGGTTCCTATCCGTTCCTGTCGACCATGGACCTGACCAGTGGCGAGACGGAGCGTGTCTGGACCTCGGAAGACGGGGCCTATGAAAGCGTGCTGGGCATCCTTGACGACGCTGGCCGCCGGCTGATCACCCGCCGCGAGACCCGCATCGATCCGCCTAATCTGTTCGTCCGCGATCTGGACGGCCAGGCGACGGCCCTGACGGCTTTCCCCGATCCTGCGCCGCAGCTGGCCGGGGTGTCGAAGCAGTTGATCAGCTACACCCGCGCGGATGGCGTTCAGTTGTCGGGCACGCTGTACCTGCCCGCCGGCTACGACAAGGACCGCGACGGGCCGCTGCCGTTGATCATGTGGGCCTATCCGGCCGAGTTCACCGACGCCGCCGTGGCGGGGCAGGTGGTTGATACAGCGAACCGGTTTACCCGGCCCGGGGGCATCAGCCATCTGTTCCTGCTGACCCAGGGCTATGCGGTGCTGGACAACCCTTCGATGCCGATCGTCGGCGTCGACGGGGCCGAGCCGAACGACACCTATATCGAGCAACTGAACGCCAGCGCCGAGGCCGCCGTGAACGCGGTGGTCGAGCTGGGCGTGGCGGACCGTGACCGGATCGCCATCGGCGGGCACAGCTACGGCGCCTTCATGACCGCCAACCTGCTGGCTCACACCGACCTGTTCCGAACCGGCATCGCCCGTTCGGGTGCCTACAACCGTACCCTGACGCCGTTCGGCTTCCAGGCCGAGCAGCGCACCTATTGGGAGGCCGGGGACACCTATACGGAGATGTCGCCCTTCACCTACGCCAACCGGGTCAATGAGCCGATCCTGCTGATCCATGGCGAGGCGGACGACAATTCCGGGACCTTCCCGGTGCAGTCCGAGCGGTTCTATGCGGCGCTGAAGGGCAATGGGGCCAATGTCCGCTATGTCGTCCTGCCGCTTGAGGCGCACGGCTATCGGGCACGGGAGTCCGTTGGTCACACCCTGTGGGAGATGACGCGCTGGCTGGACCTGTATGTGAAGAACGCGGGGCCGCGCGAGACGCCCTGACGACCGGCCGTCAGATACCGACAGGCTCCCGGCCCGTCCCGCGCGTGCTGACTTGCGCGCGGGACAGGAGGGATATTCCATGAAAACGCTATTCCGCGCCGCGACCGTGGCCGCCGTTATTGCCCTGACCGGGGGAGTCGCCGGTTGCGAGACCTTTGTCACCGGCGGAGAATTGATCCGGCCCGGCGAGCCGACCGGGGTCATCCGCATCAACAACACCAGCAGGGTTGCGATCAATGTGGTGCTGATCGCCAACTGCAGCACCATGACCTATGGCCTGAACCGGCTGCCGTCCGGCATGTCGATCCCGGCGGGTCGCAGCTATGATTTCCGGGTCTCGGCCGGGTGCTGGGCCGTGGCGGCCGGGCGAACCGGGACCGGAGATGCCCGTACCGAATTCCAGGTGCGCCCCGGCGGACGGGCCAATTTCTACGTGCGTGGAGGCTGATCTCTTGCGGCGGCGCAACATTCCTGTTGCGCCGGTGCCTTCCCTCGGGCCAGGCTGCAAGATCATTGCAGCGGGAGCAGCATGGCCTTCGACGAAATGTCAGGAGACGGCGGGACGGGTATCCGCGAAAGCTATCGCGGCCTCGCGCGTTGGCTGGCCGATGCCCCCGAGGGCCTGCTGCAGGCCCGCTCGCGTCAGGCAGAGCTGTTCTTCCGCCGCATGGGTATTACCTTCGCCGTCTATGGTGACGCGGAATCCAGCGAGCGGTTGATCCCCTTTGACGTCGTGCCCCGCATCATCGGAGCGTCCGAATGGGCGGGGCTGGAGGCCGGGCTGGAGCAGCGGGTCCGGGCGATCAACCTGTTCCTGGCCGACGTCTACGGTCCGCAGGAATGTCTGAAGGCCGGCATCGTCCCGGCCGAGCTGATCCTGACCAACCCCCACTATGTGCCCGAGATGCAGGGCCGCCGACCGCCGCGCGGGGTGTGGGTCCATATCGCCGGCGTCGATCTGGTGCGCACGGGCGAGGACGGCTTCTACGTCCTGGAGGACAACTGCCGCACGCCGTCCGGGGTCTCCTACATGCTGGAGAACCGCGAGATGATGATGCGGTTGTTCCCCGACCTGTTCGCCGACTATCCGGTACGGCCGGTCGAGACCTATACGGACATGCTGCTGGCCAGCCTGCGGGCCTCTGCGCCAGAGGCGGCGGGCAATGACCCGACCATCGTGGTGCTGACCCCCGGACCCTTCAACTCGGCCTATTACGAACACAGCTTCCTGGCCGACAAACTGGGGGTGGAACTGGTCGAGGGGCGCGACCTGTTCGTCGATGATGGCAAGGTCTTCATGCGAACGACCCAGGGGCGCCAGCAGGTCGATGTGGTCTATCGCCGGATCGATGACGACTTCCTCGATCCCCTGACCTTCCGGCCGGATTCGAGCCTCGGCGTACCGGGGCTGATGACGGCGTATCAGGCGGGGACCGTGACCCTGGCCAATGCGGTCGGCACGGGCGTGGCCGACGACAAGGCCGTCTATACCTACATGCCCGAGATCATCCGCTTCTTCACCGGCGAGGAGCCGATCCTGAAGAATGTCCCGACCTGGCGCTGCCGCGAGCCGGAGGCGCTGAAGGAGGTGCTGTCGAAACTGGATCAGCTGGTGGTCAAGGAGGTCGGCGGCTCGGGCGGTTACGGCATGCTGGTCGGACCGGCGGCGTCGAAGGCCGAGATCGAGGCCTTCCGCAAGAAACTGATCAACGACCCCGACGACTTCATCGCCCAGCCGACGCTGGACCTGTCGACCGCGCCGACGCTGGACAAGGGCGAACTGCACGGCCGCCATGTCGACCTGCGGCCCTTCGTGCTGAGCAGTCCTGACGGGGTCAAGGTGGCACCGGGCGGGCTGACGCGGGTGGCACTGAAGCCTGGCTCGCTGGTGGTCAACTCCAGTCAGGGTGGCGGGACCAAGGATACGTGGGTGCTGGATGTTTGATGCTTAGTCGCACCGCAGACAGCCTGTACTGGACTGGCCGCTATATCGAGCGGGCGGACTTCCTCGCGCGCATTCTCGAGGCGACGTTGCGGCTGGCCGCCATTCCGACCCGGGGCGACGGAGACGCCGAGACGGTCTGGGCCAGCGCCCTGGCTTCGGCGGGGGCACCGAAGGCGCTGGGCCGGTCGCCAACCGAAAAATCGGTGCGGGAATATCTGGCCTTCGCGCCGGACAACGCCTCGTCGATCACTGCCTGCATCACCCGCGCGCGCACCAATGCCCGCTCCGTGCGCACCGCTCTGACCGTCGAGTTGTGGGAGGCGATCAACGGTGCCTGGAACGGGCTGGAGGAGCAGGGCCAGCCGACCCGGCGTGACGAGTTTGCCCGTTTCCTGGAATGGGTGAAGACGGTCACCCTGTCGGTCGAGGGCGCGACCAGCCGGACCATGTTGCGCAACGACGGCTATTATTTCCTGCGCCTGGGCGCCGCCATCGAACGGGCCGACAACACCGCCCGGCTGCTGGACGTGAAATACCATCTGCTGCTGCCCGAGGGGGAACGCGTCGGCGGCCAGCTGGACTATTTCCAGTGGACCACCCTGCTGCGCGAGGTCTCGGCCCTGACCGCCTATCGCTGGGTCTACCGGGACTCAGTCAAGCCGTGGCTGGTGGCGGATCTGATGGTGCTTAACCGGCAGATGCCGCGCTCGCTGGCCAGCTGCCAGTCGTCGATCGTGCGGTATCTGGAGCGGCTGGCCGGCGACTATGGCCGACGCGGTCCGGCCCAGCGGCTGGCGGCGGACCGGATGCGGGCCTTCGACAACTCCCGCATCGACGACATCTTCCAGTCGGGTCTGCATGAATACATCCAGGCCTTCCTCGCCGAGAACGGCCGGCTGGGGCAGGCCATCCACGACCAGTATCTGAGCTGACCCGGTGCGCATCCGTATCGATCACGCGACCACCTATGCCTATGACCGGGCGGCGCGTTTCATCATCCAGACGTTGAGGCTGACGCCCCGTTCGTCGGAGGCCCAGCAGGTTCGCAACTGGCGGGTCGAGACCGATGTCGACGCGCGTCTGCGCAAGTCGCAGGACGCCTTCGGCAATATCGTCCACACCCTCTACACCGAGCAGCCGACCCAGAGCCTGACGGTCCGGGTCTCCGGCGAGGTGGTGACCACCGACACCGCCGGCGTCGTTCCGGCCGGACAGGAGACGCTCTCGCCACTGGTCTTTCTGCGCGAAACAGCCCTGACCCGGCGCGACAAGCTGATCTCGGTCTTCGCCTCCGAGTTTTCGGCCTATCCGCCGCTTGAGCGACTGCACCGGCTGATGGCGGGTATCCATGGCTCGGTCGTGTTCGAGGTCGGGGTGACCACGCCCACCCATACGGCGGCAGAGGTGCTGGCCCTGGGCCGGGGCGTCTGTCAGGACCACGCCCATGTCTTCATCGCCTGCGCCCGGCAGATGGGCATGCCGGCGCGCTATGTCTCCGGCCATCTGCTGCGCCGCGACGGCAAGGACGACCAGGAGGCGGCGCATGCCTGGGCCGAGGCCTGGATCGAGGGTCTGGGGTGGGTGGGCTTTGACCCCGCCAACGGCATCTGCGCGACGGACCGCTATGTGCGCGTCGCGACCGGGCTCGACTATCGCGGCGCGGCCCCCGTGCGGGGGGCCAGCTATGGTGGCGGCGGCGAACGGCTGGCGGTTCGGCTGAACGTGCGTGATGCCGACATGCAACAGGGCCAGCAGCAGGCCTGAGACGCGACGGATAGCGGCAACCCTGTTGGACGAATCTGCTACCGTTGTCCGATGACGGCCGTTCGGGGATCGCGCGCCGCATGACCTATTGCGTGGGCATGCTGGTTGATGAGGGGTTGGCGATGATCGCCGACACCCGGACCAATGCGGGCGTGGACAACATCTCGTCCTATCGCAAGCTGCACATTGTCGACCGGCCCGGCGAGCGGGTGCTGGGCGTCTGCACCGCCGGCAATCTGTCGGTGACCCAGACGGCACTGGCCATGGCGCGCGAGGGCGTCCACCTGCACGTCGGCGAGGAGCCCGAGACGCTGGAGACCGCGCCGACGCTGTTCCGCTGTGCCCAGCTTCTGGGGCATGCGCTGCGCGAGACGCGGATGTCGATCGCTCCGGCCATGGAGGCGGACAGCCTGAACACCTCGGCCTCGATGCTGCTGGGCGGTCAGGTCAAGGGCGGTGAGATGGGGCTGTACCTGATCTACAGCCAGGGCAATTTCATCGAATGCGGGCGTGATACGCCCTATCTGCAGATCGGCGAGGCCAAGTACGGCAAGCCCATCCTCGAGAGCGGCCTGGCCTGGGACACCCCTCTGGCCGAGGCGGTGAAGCTTGGCCTGATATCGTTCTCGACGACCATGCGCTGCAACGTCGGGGTCGGCTCGCCCTTCGACGTCCTGACCCTGCGGCGCGACTTTCTGAGCGGCCGGGAGCGGAGGATCGAGGAAGACGATCCCTATTTCACCGAGCTGCACGACCAATGGACGCGCGCCCAGACCCATGCCCGGAGGCAGATGCCCGTCCCGCCGTGGATGCTGGGTGGTCCGAGAGTGGCAAGCAGCGGGGGCTGACGGGCGGAGCCGCGAACGGCCCCGCCTCATACCTCAGCGCCGGTCTTCAGTGACCGTGATCACCCTCGGATTCAGCCTCCGCCGCACCCGCGGCCCAGCCCTCGCCGCCGGCTTCGGCGAACCAGAAGGGAGCCCGGGCGCGCTGGCGCGGGGCCACCTCGTTCATGCCCGAGTCGTACACCCGGCCGTTGGCGATGGTGTAGGCGATCGAGGTGGTGTTGCGGATGTCCTCCAGCGGGTTCTCGTCCAGCACCACCATGTCGGCCAGTTTTCCGACCTCCAGCGAGCCGATGTCGCGGTCCAGCCCCAGTCCGCGAGCCCCGTTCAACGTGCCGGCGCGGATGACGTCGATCGGAGCCATGCCGCCCTGGGCCAGGCTCCACAGCTCCCAGTGAGCCGCCAGGCCTTCACGCTGGCCATGGGCACCGATCTGGACGTTGACGCCCTGTTCGGACAGGCGGTTGGCCTCCCGGGCGATCGAGATGTGGTTCCACTCGTTGTCCGGCTGGGTCACAGGCCGTCGGGCGCGGGAATCGAGGATGCGGCGCGGGACGTACTGGGTCAGGATCGGATGGTTCCAGACCTCGCTCTCCTGGTACCAGTAGTTCTCGCCATAGCTGCCACCATAGGCCACGACCAGGGTCGGATTGTAGGAGACCCCGGTTTGCCGCCATAGCTGGTGAACGTCGTCATACAGCCGTGCCAGCGGGATCGAGTGCTCGATCGTGGTGTGGCCGTCGACCACCATGGTCATATTGTGCTGGAACAGCGAGCCGCCTTCCGGGACCACCATCATGTTCAGCTCACGCGCCGCGGCGATGATCTGCTGGCGCTGGTCGCGGCGGGGCTGGTTGTAGCTCTTCACGCTCCAGGCACCGGCCGCCTGCATCCGCCGCAGGGTCGACCGGGCGTCGTCAAGGTCATCGACCTGGGCGGTGAAGGCCGTGGTCGCACCGTAGAGGATGGTGCCGGTCGAGAAGATGCGCGGCGCGACGATCCGGCCGGTCCGGGCCAGTTCGCTGTGGGCGAAGATCTCGCTGGTGTCGGCCGAGGGGTTGTGGATCGTGGTCACCCCGAAGGCCAGCGAGGCGTAGTCGACCCAGCTCTGTTCGGGAATGATCTCATCCGACCCCATTGAGCCGTGCCAGTGGCCGTCGATGAGGCCGGGCATGATGGTCCGACCGCTCATGTCCATGGCCGGAATACCCGCGGGCACGGGGGTCGAGGCGGCCGGGCCGATGGCCTCGATCCGGTTGCCATTGACGATGATAACCCCGTTCTCGATCACCTCGGTCCCGTTCATGGTGATCAAACGAGCCCCGGTCAGGGCCATGCGGCCTTCGGGTACGTCGGCACGGGCGGTGAAGCTGAGGTTTATGCCCTGCTCATCCGGCTTGGGCAGTTCGTCCGGGGCACCGTCCACGAAGGCGAAGGACTGGTTCAGGTCGCGCATGAACAGTTGCGGCCCCAGGGACCATTGCAGCCTGCGGGAATCGCCCGACCAGCTCAGCCATTCGCCGGCGTCGCGGGTGACCCGGGCCTGGGGGATGGATTTGCCTTCGGCGGTGATGCTGACGGGGCGGCCGGTCTGGACGAAGGGGGCGACATAGGCGTTGAATCGCTCGGTCCAGCCAATCCAGTTGCCGTCGGGCGAGACGGCGAACTCGCTGGCCCATTCCGACGTCAGATGGGTGCGCTCGTCTTCCCCGTCCATATTGACCGAGACCAGGGTTCGCTTGTCGCCGTCGCGGCCGGACAGGAAGACGCGGTCCCCGGCGGCCCCGAACTGCGGGCCCGATCCTTCGTCGGACAGGAAGACCGGCTCTCCGCCCGCCGCGGGGATGCGATAGACTCCGGGATCGCGGCTCCACAGGGCGCTGGTCAGGAAGCCGTCGCTGACGGTGCGATAGACGATGGTCCGACCGTCCGGCGAGAAGGTCGGCTCGATATAGTGGCCGGGGTTGGTGGTCACGACGCGACCCGCGCCGCCGCCAGCGGGCACGACCCGGATCGAGCCGAATTCCTGATCGTCCCAGGTCGTGTAGACGATCGACCGGCCGTCGCGGGACCAGTTGGGATAGAGTTCGAAATGGTCGTTCTGGCGGGTCAGGCGACGGGCCGTCCCGGTCGGCAGGTCGCGGATCCACAGATTGCCCAGGGCCTCGAACACCACCCTGGTCCCGTCGGGCGAGGGGCGGGCCCAGCGGATCATGCGGACGTCGAAGGTGTCCGGAGCGACCTCGACAGGGAAGCGGACGGTGTCCTGGACCCGTCGGGTGTCGGCGACGTGGAAGGGAATGTTCGCGACGGCCTGTGAGGCGACATCGACGCGCTGGATGCGGCCGTCAGCCCAGAAGACGAGGGAGCGGTTGTCGGGCGTCCAGCTGATCGCCGGATAGACGCCGTGGATGGCCCAGGTTTCCTGCAGGTCACGGTCGAGGCCGGCGAAGACCGGCGTCTCGCGTCCGGACTCAATGTCCATGACATAGAGAACTGACTGGTAGCGGACGCGCCGGATGAAGGCGATCGACTTGCCATCGGGCGACGGCGTCGGACGGATCGAGCCGCCGGGGCCGGTGATATAGGGGTCGATGTCGCCTGTTTCGCGATCCAGGCGGCGGATGATGTAGATCTGGTCGTTGACGTCCTTGGAATATTCGAACGTCCCGCCCGGCGTCGCGTCATCACTGAAATACAGATAGCGGCCGTCGGGCGAGAAGGCGGGCTCGCCCGTGTCCTTCTGCTGGGTGCGGCGCTCGGTCATCTGCACGCCGTTTCCGCCCGAGCGATGCCACATCCACATTTCGCCGGCACCCAGCGAGCGGGACGAGGTGAAATGCTTGCGGCCCACGAGGAATTGGCCGTCGGGGCTCCATTCCGGCTGGTTCACCAGGCGGAAGGACTCTTTCGACACCTGCGTCGGATTGGAGCCGTCGGCGTCCATGATCCAGATGTTGTCGCCGCCGGCCCTATCGGAGGTGAAGGCGATGTGGCGGCCGTCAGGCGACCATTTCGGCTGCATGTCCCAGGCCACGCCCGACGCGATGACCCGCGCCTCGCCGCCGTCGACCGGCATGACATAGATGTCGCCCAGCATGTCGAAGACGATGGTCTGGCCGTCGGGGCTCACGTCCAGCGACATCCAGGTGCCGCGTGTGACGTCGATGGGAACGTCGCGCGACGGTCCGGGCGGGTTCTGGACATCCCATTTGGCCTCTTCAGCCTCCTCGGTGGGCGCCGCTACCACGGGCGCGGGCGGCGTCTGCGGCTCGACGGGCCCGGGAACCGGCGGCGCGGCCAGGGGCGAAGGCGGTTCAGGCGTCTGGGCGGCCGCGGGACAGGCAAGCGCCAGCAGGGCGACCGTGGTCAGAAAAGCGCGCTTCATGGTGTGTCGTCCCCGGGACATCTACGGACGTCTCGCGCCGCCGTAGGCAGCCGCGTCCTTGGTAGGTGCAGATGAACATTTTCCGGGGCGAGGAGTCCAGCCGCAGCCTCCGCCGCGACGAGAGAACCGATCAGTTACGCGAGAGAAGGACGATGGTGGGTGATGTAGGGTTCGAACCTACGACCCGCTGATTAAGAGTCAGCTGCTCTACCAACTGAGCTAATCACCCGGACCATTCGTCTGGACGGGGCCCCGCAAGGCCCGTGCCGCTTCGCCTTGTGCCAGTTCTGGACCGGGGTCGGCGAAGGGGGCGTTCCTAATGGCAATGGTTCTCGCGTGCAAGGGGATTTGGACCCCCGTTCCGGTTTGTCGCAGGAGGGGCTAGGGTCCTGGGAGTCTGTCTTCCGTACAGGCTTGGGGGAACGAAATGTCATCCAGGATCAGCGCTCAGCGCCACCGCTCCGGATTGCCCGTCTGATGGCGCTGCGCGACCTGTCAGGTGCCGTGGATTTCGCCGTGCTCGAGGGCATGACTGGCGGTGACGACGCAATAGGCGAGGAGGTGCTGGGCCTGTTCGCCCAGCAGGCGGCGCTCTGGTCGCCGATGCTGGATGTGCGCGAGGACGGCTGGCGCGACGCAGTTCACACCATTCGTGGCGCGGCCGCAGGCATCGGCGCCGGGGCGCTGGCGAAGGCCTGTGCGGCGGCGGAGGGTGCGGAAAAGCC
The DNA here is from genome assembly GCA_965284535.1 of Caulobacteraceae bacterium. Taxonomy (GTDB): domain Bacteria; phylum Pseudomonadota; class Alphaproteobacteria; order Caulobacterales; family Caulobacteraceae; genus Brevundimonas. The sequence goes on along the minus strand of OZ260090.1, from coordinate 2,873,315 downwards.
GGACGCGCCCCCCCTGCTTGACCGGGTGCGGGACACGCTGGACGCGGCCCTTGCCGATGTGGCCGCCTACAGGCACGAGCTGATGCTGAGGGGTTTGAGACGCTAGACCGAAATCGGTCTTGTTGGACGCAGTCCAGCAAGGCTCAGATTTCGGTCCAGCATGACTCTGGAGCCTGATTCACGGCATCGGCGGAATCGCGAAGCGATTCCACCGATGCCGATCAGGCTCTAGCCGCGCGTGCGGTCCCAGACACCGAACTCATGGGCGATGCAGCGGTCTATCAGGGTGCGCCAGACCGGCTCGGCGATGGCGGGCGACAGACCTGCCGGCCCGGCGGCCGCCAGCACCTTTTGCACCACATCCTCGATGCGGGCGTCGTCGTGGACGACCGAGCGGTCCGGCTTGATGCGGGCGGCGGCGTCCATGTAGCGCTGGCGTTCGGCCAGCAGCTGGACAAGCGCGCGGTCCAGGGCGTCGACGCCCTGACGGACCTCGGCCATGGTGGCGCAGGCTTCCGGCGCGATGCGCGGATCGATCGTGAGGCTATCCGACAAAGGCGCGCTCCAGCACATAGTCGCCCGGCTCGGCGTTCGAGCCTTCCTTCAGGCCGAAGGTTTCGAGCAGTTCGCCCGCTTCCTTGATCATGGCCATGGAGCCGCACAGCATGACCCGGTCCCGCTCCGGCGAGAAGCCGTGCGGCAGGCCGAGGTCATCGAACAGGGCACCGGACTTGATGCGATCGGTGATGCGGCCGGGGTGTTCGAATGGCTCGCGGGTGACGGTGGGATAGTAGGTCAGTTGGGCCCTGGCCTCATCGCCGATCAGGGGATCGTCGTGGATGCCCGCGGTGAAGAAGTCGCGGTAGGTCAGGTCGGCGATGCGTCGCACCGTGTGGCAGACCACGACCTTTTTGAACCGGCTGTAGGTGTCGGGGTCGCGGGCCACACTGATCCACGGTGCCAGGCCGGTGCCGGTCCCGATCAGCCACAGCCGCTCGCCGCCGGTCAGGGCGTCCAGAACCAGGGTGCCGGTCGGCTTCCTGCCCATCAGGACGGTGTCGCCCGGCTGGATCTTCTGCAGCCGGGAGGTCAGGGGGCCGTCGGGCACCTTGATCGACAGGAACTCCAGCTGCTCGTCCCAGCAGGGGCTGGCGATGGAATAGGCGCGAAGCACGGGTTTGCCGCCGTCTTCACCCGGCAGGCCGATCATCACGAATTCGCCTGAGCGGAAGCGGAAGTCTTCGGGACGGGCGATGGCGAAGCTGAACAGCTGGTCCGTCCAGTGACGCACCCACAGGACTTCCAGTTCATGGAAGGCGGAGGCTTTCGCGGGCGGCGGGGAGGCGGCGACGTCGGTCATCGCGCGCTTGTTAGGCGATGACGGGCGAGGGGGGAAGGGATGCGGTGTCGCGCAGCCGCTTCCGTCTCGACGAGGAGGGATTTCGCCACTAGCGTCCCCGCCATGCGCAACAATCTCCTCGCCTCCACCCTGCTTCTCGCGGCCCTGTCGCCGTTCACCGCCGCCATGGCGCAAACGCCGGACCCGGCGGTCCTGACGCCCGAGCGGGTGTTCGCCAATCCATCACTGGCCGGGCCGGTGGCGCGGGGCGTCAGCCTGTCGCCGGACGGCGAACTGGTGGCCTTCCTGCGGTCGCGGCCTGACGACGTCGACGTGCTGGATCTGTGGGCCGCCCCGACGGGCGAGGGCGAGCCGTTCAAACTGATCGACGCCCGGGCGCTGGTCCCGGATGCGGGCGAATTGTCCGAGGCCGAGAAGGCGCGGCGCGAGCGGATGCGGATCTCGCAGCGGGGTGTGGTCGAATATTCGTGGGACCAGCAGGGACGCTACATTCTCGCGCCGCTGGAGGGCGACATCTTTCTGGCGGAACGCGAGGGCGGGGCAGTGCGCCGTCTCACCGAGACCGAGGCCGACGAGATCGACGCCAAGGTATCGCCCAAGGGCAATTTTGTCTCCTTCGTGCGCGATCAGGACCTCGTCGTTCTCGACCTGAACGGCAATCGCGAGACCGAGGTGACGACGGACGGCGAGGGCCTGATCACCTGGGCCACGGCCGAGTTCATCGCCCAGGAGGAGATGGATCGCGACACCGGCTACTGGTGGAGCCCGGACGAACGCTATATCGCCTTGCAGCGGACGGATGAGTCGACCGTCGACATCATTCCGCGGCTGGACATCACCGGTGGCGGTGCCCGGGTGATCGAGCAGCGCTATCCGCGCGCAGGGCGGCCAAACGCCGTCGTCGAACTGTTCGTGCATGACCGCGAGACCGGCCAGCGGACCAGGGTCGATCTGGGTGCCAACGCCGACATTTATCTGGCCCGCGTCGACTGGTCGGTGGATGGCGGCACCCTCTATGTCCAACGCCAGTCACGCGATCAGAAGACGCTGGATCTGTTGAGCGTCGACCCGGCGACGGGCGCGTCCCGGGTGATCCTGACGCGGACGTCCGAGGCCTGGGTGCCGCTGAACCACGACTTCAAACCGCTGGAAGACGGGAATTTCATCTGGTCGTCGGAAGAGACCGGCTGGAAGCATCTGTATCTCTACAGCCGCGACGGCCAGCAGATCCGCGCCATCACCCGGGGCGAGTATCCGGTGAAAGGTCTGACCGGCGTGAACCAGCAGACGGGGGAGGTCTTCTTCACCGCCTCGATGCGCGGTGGCCACGAATTGCCGATCGAACAGCAGATGTTCCGCGCCTCCCTGCGCGAAACCATCACGCCGGTGGCGGTGACGCCGGGCGGCGGCTGGTGGTCGGCCTCGATGAACAGGACGGGCACCGCCTATGTCGGCAACTATACCGATCTGACCACCCCGCCGCAGTCAGGCCTGTATCGGGCGGACGGGAGCTTCGTGCGCTGGATCGAGGAGAACCGGCTGGATGAGACCCATCCCTTCTGGCCCTATGTCGCGCGCCGGCAGGCACCGACCTTCGGCACGCTGAGAAGTCATGGCGAGACCCTGGTCTGGCAGATGACGACGCCTCCGGGCTTTGACCCCACCAAACAGTATCCGGTGGTCATGCAGGTCTATGGCGGGCCGTCGGGTGGCGGGGTCAGGGTCGGCTGGCAGAGCGCGACCAATCAACTGTTGACCGAGGCCGGATATATCGTCTTCCGGCTCGACAATCGCGGCGAAGGCGACCGGTCGGCGGCGTTCAAACAGGCGCTGTATCTGCGCATGGGGCAGCCTGAGATCGAAGATCAGGTATTGGCCGCCAACTATCTGAGATCGCTACCTTACGTGGACGATGACCGGATCGCCATGATGGGCTGGTCCTATGGTGGGTTCATGAGTCTGATGGCCCTGACCGAGCCGGACATGGGCCTGGCCTCGGCCATCGCCGGAGCCCCGCCGACCGAGTGGAGCCTGTACGACACCCACTATACCGAGCGCTTCATGTCGATGCCGGAAGCGAACGCCGCCGGCTATGCCGCCTCGGACGCCATTCCGCGTCTGGAGAATATGACGGGCCGGCTGCTGCTGATGCACGGCATGGCCGATGACAACGTCATCCTTGAAAACTCGACCCGTGTGATCGACGCGCTGCAGAGCCGCAGCATGCCGTTCGAACTGATGCTCTATCCCGGCCAGCGCCATGGGGTGCGTGGTAACGAAAGGCAGTTGCAGCAATGGCGGACCTATCTCGACTTCCTGGATCGCACGATCGGTTCAAGGGCTGACTAAAAACTCCCCTTCCCCTCGACGGGGAAGGGGTCGGGGGATGGGGTGATGGCAGTGACGATCAGAACATGGCGCGAATGGCTCTCGGGCGAGGCTGACGAAGCCATTGGGCGCGTCATAGCCGACACCGAGCCCTCACCCCCACCCAACCCTCCCCCGTCGAGGGGGAGGGCTTTCGCAGCGGCCGCAGGGGGTTTGATCGCCTTCGCCCTAGGGGCCTGCGCGACCGTACCGTCGGAGACGGGAATCTGGGGTGCGGCCGGATGTTCGGACGTCGTCATCCCGCCAACCGTGGCCGAGGTCGTCGACGGGCACCGGTGCCCGTCCCGACCTGCCGATGTCGCCGCGCTGGGCGCGCATTCGGAAATGCTGCTCCCTGCTGACGAGCGTTCCAATTCGCTCGTGGCGGTGGCTCCCGTCATCCAATGGACCGACCAGCAGGAGGACGATCGTGTTGCCCGGCGGGGAGCGGGCGGCTTGTTCGGCGTACCCATTCTCCTCAAGGACAACATCGAGACCGCCGACATGCCGACAACCGCCGGGTCGCTGGCGCTGGCGGACAACGCCCCCGGCCGGGATGCGCCCCTGGTCGCGCGCCTGCGCAGCGCCGGCGCCGTCGTCCTCGGCAAGGCCAACCTTTCCGAATGGGCCAACATCCGGTCGGGCAATTCCATCAGCGGCTGGAGCGCCGTCGGCGGACAGACCCGCAATCCCTACGATCCGGAACGTACCCCCTGCGGCTCGTCCTCGGGCAGCGCGGTCGCCGTGGCCATCGGCCTGGCACCCGCCGCCATCGGCACCGAAACAGACGGCTCGATCACCTGCCCGGCCTCGGTTAATGGCGTGGTCGGGTTCAAGCCGACCGTGGGACTGGTGTCGCGTACGCACATCGTGCCCATCGCACATTCGCAGGATACCGCCGGACCGATCACGACCACGGTCGAGGACGCGGCCATCGTCCTGACGGCCATCGCCGGCTCCGATCCGCTGGACCCCGCGACGGTCGAGGCTGACGCCCGCCGGGTCGACTATCGCGCGGCGCTGGACGCCAATTCGTTGCAGGGCGCGCGGCTGGGTGTGATGCGCTTCCTCGTCTCCAACTATTCCGCCGAGGCCCAGGCCGAGTTCGAACGGGCGCTGACCAATCTGCGCGCGGCGGGGGCTGAGATCGTCGAGATCACCGAGGCCCCGGAGAATTTCCGCCAGATCGGCGGCTGGGAAATCATCGTCCTCCTGACCGAGCTTAAACACGACCTGAACCTCTACCTGGCCTCGACCGATCCGGAGCAGGTGCGGACCCGGACCCTGGCCGACGTCATCGCCTTCAACGCCGCCGAGCCACGCGAGACCGTGCTGTTCGGACAGGAGCTGTTCGAGCGGGCCGAGGCCACCGGCGGGCTGGATGATCCGGCCTATGTCGAGGCGCGGGCGCGCTCGCTGCAAGCCGCAGGGCCGGACGGCATCGACCGGATGATGGCGACCCACAGTCTCGTCGCCCTGATCGCCCCGACCACCTCGCGCGCCTGGACCAACGACCGCGAGGACGACGACAACGCCCAGGGCTCGGCCAGCCGGCTGGCGGCGGTGGCGGGCTATCCGCACCTGACCGTGCCGATGGGTTTTGACCGTGGCATGCCGGTCGGGATCAGCTTTATCGGCGGCAAATGGGACGACGCCCGCATCCTGTCGCTCGGCTATGCCTATGAGCAGCGGACGCATGAGCGGCGACCGCCGGAACTGGCGACCCGTTGGCCTGCAACCGAGGCCGCCGGAAGGCATTGAAGCGCCGTGGAAAAGCTGTTCGTCAAATTCTCCACCTTGACGGCCAGGGTCGCGGGCAAGCCGTGGACCTTCATCGCCTGTGTCGGAATCGTGCTGATCTGGGCCATCACCGGGCCGATCTTCAAGTTCAGCGAGACCTGGCAACTGGTGATCAACACCGGCACGACCATCGTCACCTTCCTGATGGTCTTCCTTATCCAGAACACCCAGAACCGCGACGCCGCCGCCATCCAGGCGAAGCTGGACGAGCTGCTTCACGCGGTCGGCACCGCCGATGAGCGGTTCATCGGCATCGAACACCTGACCGACAAGGATTTGTCGAGGATTCTCGCGGAGGTCGAGGCCCGGGCCCAGCGGGTGCACGGCGACGACCGGCTGCCGATCGTCGCCACCCGGGCCGAGGACATCGCGGCGTTGCGCGAGGCCGCGGGCAAGCCTCTCGCCAAACCCGCCTCCCGCCGCCGGAAGGCCGCTGCGTGAGCGACCTCGCCGCCAACATCGTCGGCACCGCCGCCGCCCTCTGCTCGATCACCAGCTTCGCTCCGCAGATCGTCAAGATCTGGAAGGCGCGGGACGCCTCGGCGGTGTCGCTCAGGACCTATTCCCTGACCGTGACCTGCTTCGCCCTGTGGGTCGGCTATGGGGTGCTGACCACGGCCTGGCCGATCATCGTGGCCAACGCCTGCGCCCTCGCCATGTCGGCCGGCGTGCTGGCGATGAAATGGCGGTTCGACGGTCGCCGCCCCGGCTGACGCCTGACCTCAGGACGGCCGCCTGGCCGCCTGTGCGGCATGGACCAGAGCCATGATCCGGTCGGCGGCCTCGTCCGCCGGGCAGGCGGCGGCGTCGATGCGGAGTTCGGGCGTCTCGGGGGCCTCATAGGGGCTGTCGATACCGGTGAAGTGGCTGAGCCGGCCGGCCCTGGCCTTGGCGTAGAGGCCCTTGACGTCGCGCGCTTCGGCCACCGCCAGCGGCACATCGATGAAGACCTCGATGAACTCGCCCGGCTCCATCCGTTCGCGCGCCATCCGCCGTTCCTCGCGGAAGGGCGAGATGAAGGAGACCAGAACGATCAGGCCCGCGTCGGTCATCAGTCGCGCCACCTCAGCCACCCGGCGTACATTCTCGACCCGATCCGCGTCGGTGAAGCCGAGATCGCGGTTCAGGCCGTGGCGGACGTTGTCGCCGTCCAGCAGGACCGAGTGCAGGCCCTCGGCCAGCAGCCTCTGCTCGACGGCGTTGGCGATGGTCGACTTGCCCGCCCCCGACAGGCCCGTGAACCAGAGCACCAGCGGTGACTGCCGCTTGAGCGAGGCGCGGTCGGTCCGGCTGACGGTCAGGGCCTGGGGCCGCACATTGGTCGCGCGGCGCAGGGCGAAGCGGATCATGCCGGCCCCGGCGGTCTCGTTGGTCATCCGGTCGATCAGGATGAAGCCGCCGAGGTCGCGGTTGGCGGCATAGGGCTCGAAGGCGACGGGAGCGTCGAGCGCCAGGGTGCAAAGGCCGATGTCATTGAGGCACAGGGTTTGCGCGGCCAGATGTTCGCCGGTGTCGACATTGACCTTGTGCCGCAGATCGCTGATCCGCGCCGGCACGGTCGTGGTACCCAGTTTGAGCCAGTAGGACCGGCCCGGCAGCAGCGGCCGTTCGGACATCCAGACCAGATGGGCCTCGAACTGGTCGGCGACCTCGGGCGGCGCTTCGGCGGCGGCGATCAGGTCTCCGCGGGAGACGTCCACGTCCGGGGACAGGGTCAGGGTCACGGATTGGCCCGTGCCGGCCTCATCGAGATCGCCGTCCATCGTGACGATGCGCTCGATCACGGCCTCTACGCCTGACGGGAGGACACGCACCGCATCGCCGGGCCGGGCGGTGCCGGCGGCGATACGCCCCATGAGGCCCCGGGAGTCGGCGTCGGGCCGGCTGACGCCCTGGACCGCCATGCGCAATGGGCCAGGCACGGTCACCGAAACCCGCATCGTTTCAAGATGCGCCATCAGGGTCGGGCCTGCGTACCAGGGCATGGCCACGCCGGGGGTCATGACATTGTCGCCGCGCCGGGCGCTGAGGGGTATGGCGGTCACGTCCGTCAGGCCAATGGAGGCCGCGAAGGCGCGGTAGTCGTTGACGATGGCGTCGAGCCCCTCCCGGGTGGCATCGATCAGATCCATTTTGTTGACCGCCAGTATCACGCGCCGCACACCCAGCAGGGCCAGCAGCCGGCTGTGCCGCCGGGTCTGGGTCAGTACGCCCTTGCGAGCATCGATCAGGACGATGGCGATGTCCGCGGTCGAGGCGGCGGTGACCATGTTGCGGGTGTACTGCTCATGCCCCGGCGTATCGGCCAGGATGAAGCGGCGCTCGCCGATGTCGAAGAAGCGATAGGCGACGTCTATGGTGATGCCCTGTTCGCGCTCGGCGGCGAGGCCGTCGACGAGGAAGGACAGGTCGGGTTCGCCATCGATCAGGGGCAGGGCGGCCGCCTGGTCGGCAGGCACCGCCCCGGCCTCATGCAGCAGGCGGCCGATCAGGGTCGACTTGCCATCATCGACGGAGCCGCAGGTGATCAGGCGGACGATGCCGGTCGGGCCGGTGTCGGTGGGACCGGCCATCAGAAATACCCCTCGCGCTTCTTGCGCTCCATCGAGGCGGAAGGGTCGTGGTCGATGGCGCGGCCCTGACGCTCCGACAAACGTGCGTCGCGCACCTCGCGGATCACGGCGTCCAGGGTGTCAGCATCACTTTCGACCGCCGCCGTCAGGGGCCAGCAGCCGAGGGTGCGGAAACGCACGCGGCGCGGGCGGGCCTGCTCGCCGGGGCCCAGGACCATGCGGTTGTCATCGAGCATCAGCAAGGCACCATCGCGCTGGATGACCGGCCGGTCGGAGGCGAAATAGAGCGAGGGCAGGGCGATCGCCTCGCGCTCCACGTAGCGCCAGACGTCCAGCTCGGTCCAGTTGGACAGGGGGAAGACGCGCAGGGTTTCCCCGTCGCCCAGACGTGTGTTGTACAGGCTCCAGAGTTCGGGGCGCTGGCGCTTCGGATCCCAGCCGTGGGTCGCGGTGCGGACCGAGACGACACGTTCCTTGGCGCGGCTTTTTTCCTCGTCGCGCCGGGCACCACCGAAGGCCGCGTCGAACCGGTGCAGGTCCAGGGCCTGTTTCAGGCCCTGTGTCTTCCACAGATCGGTATGGACGCTGGCTCCATGATCGAACGGGTTGATGCCCTCAGCCTCGGCCTCGGGGTTCCGGTGGACCAGAAGCCGCATCCCTGCATCCGCCGCCGCCGCATCGCGAAAGGCGTACATCTCGGCGAATTTCCACATCGTATCGACGTGCAGCAGCGGGAAGGGCGGTATGGAGGGAAAGAAGGCCTTGCGCGCCAGATGCAGCAGGACGGCGGAATCCTTGCCGCCCGAGAACAGCAGAACCGGCCGCTCGCATTCGGCGGCGGTTTCCCGGAAGATGTTAATGGCCTCGGCCTCAAGCCAGCCGAGAACGTCGTCGTGAAGCCGCATGGTTCAGCTTTGGCCCCGGAATCGCCCGGTGCCAAGCCTCACGCCGGGACGACGGCGGTGGTCTCGATCTCGAGACGGGCGGCGTCCTCGATCAGGCCCTTGACCTCGACCACGGCCATGGCCGGGTAGTGGGGTCCGATCAGTTCGCGCCAAGTCGTGCCGATCTCGCGAAGGGCGGACAGGTATTCGGCCTTGTCGACCACGTACCAGGTCATGCGGACGATGTGTTCGGACCCGGCTCCGGCCTCGGCCAGGACGGCGAGCGTGTTCTGGATCGTCTGGCGGAATTGGCCGGCGAAGCCGACCTCGGTGAACAGGCCTTCGGGTGTCCAGCCTATCTGGCCGGCGACGAAGACCATCCGTCCGCTCGCCTCGACACCGTTGGAATAGCCCCTGGGCCGGGGCCAGCCTTCGGGCAGCAGGACGCGGTTCATGCGGGGGTCTCCACGAAAGGCTGGATGCGGGCGCGCAGGGCGTCCGGCCATGGCTCGGGTTTCAGCGCGGTTCCGACATAGACGATGGTCTGGGTCGCCTCGAACCGGACCTGGCCGCCCGATGAGATGCGGTGGCGCAGGCCGCAGGAGGCACCGCCCAATCGGGTCACGCTCAGCTCGAAGTTGAGCTCGTCTTCGAGCCGCGAGGGAGCGATGAAGCGGGCCTCGACGGCGGCGGTCGGGACACTGACGTGGCGCTCCTGATGGAGTTCGCGGAACGAGATGCCGAGGGGACCGGCGAACCAGTCCTCGACCACGCCGTTCAGCATCTCGAAATAGCGGGGATAGAAGACGATGCCGGCCGCGTCGCAGTCGGCGAAGCGGACCCGGCGATCGACCGTGAAAACCTGGCCGGTCATGTGGGTTCCTTCAGCCGGAAGCGTTGCAGCTTGCCGGTCTGGGTCTTGGGCAGGGCGTCCACGAAGTTGAGGCCGCGCGGATATTTGTAGGGGGCGATGACGCCCTTCACGAAGGTCTGGAGCTCGCCGCGCAGGGCGTCGGATGGGGGATGGCCCTCGTTCAGCACCACGAAGGCCTGGACGATCTGGCCGCGCTCGGGATCGGGCGCGCCGATGACGGCGGCCTCGGCGACGGCGGGATGGCGCAGCAGGGCGTGTTCCACCTCGGGTGCGCCGATGTTGTAGCCGGACGAGACGATCATGTCGTCGGACCGGGCCACGAACCAGAAATAGCCGTCCTCATCCAGCCGGTAGACGTCGCCGGTCAGGTTCCAGCCGTTCTGGACATAGGCCGCCTGCCGATCGTCATCGAGATAGCGACAACCGGTCGGGCCGCGCACGGCGAGTCGGCCGGTTTCGCCCGGCGGCAGAGGCTGGCCGGCGGCGTCGATGATGCGGGCCTGATAGCCCGGGACGGCCTTGCCCGTGGCACCGGGGCGGATGTCGTCGCCGCGGGCCGAGATGAAGACGTGGATCATTTCGGTCGAGCCGATCCCGTCGATGATGCGGACGCCGGTGGCCTCGTGCCAGGCGTCGGAGGTGGCGGCGGGCAGGGCCTCTCCGGCCGAGACACAGGTGCGCAGGGACGACAGGTCATGCTCGCTGGCCAGCTTCAGCAGGGCGCGGTAGCCGGTGGGGGCTGTGAAGATGGCGGTGGCGCGGCGGCGGGCGATGGTCTCGGCCAGGGCGTCGAAGCCGGGGCGGGGGGCGAAGGCGGTGGCGGCGCCGACGGCGGCTGGGAAGACGACCAGTCCTCCCAGCCCGAAGGTGAAGGCGATGGGCGGGGTGCCGACGACGATGTCGTCCTTCGTCAGGCCGACGATGTGGTGGCCGAATGTGTCGGCCATGGCGAGGATGTCGCGATGGAAATGGACGCATCCCTTGGGCTGGCCCGTGGTGCCCGAGGTAAAGGCGATCAGGGCGGGATCGTCGGCGACGGTGTCGACGGCGTCGAAGCGCGTGCCGGGGGACAGGGCCTGCGCGGCCTTCTGCAGGGCGGCGGAATCCATGATGGTCGTCAACGACGGCGCGGAGGCGCGGGCCTCGGCGACTACGTCCGCGAATATCCCATAGACGAGCGCGTGGCTGATCCGCGCCTTGTCGATGACCGTGGCCAGTTCGGTGGCGCGGAGCATGGGCATGGTCGCGACAACCACTCCACCGGCCTTGAGGATGGCAAACCACGCCAGCACGGTCCACGCGCTGTTCGGGCCATGCAGCAGGACACGGTTGCCGGGGACGAGGCCCATCTGCTCGACCAGCACCTGCGCCATCCGGCTTGAGATCGCGTCCACCCGGCTCCATGAGAATGCGTGGTCGTGGTCGATCAGGGCGGGGGCGTCGGGACCGGCGGCGTCGATGGCCCGGCGAAGCAGTTCGACGCCGGCATTCAGGCGCTCGGGATAGACAAGCTCGGGCAGCTCGAAGTCGAGCCGGGGCTGCTGGTCCGCCGGCGGCAGGTGGTCGAGGACGAACCGGTCGATGTGCGCGCTGGTCCCCATCAAACGCCTCCGCCCATGCCAGCGAGGACCTGCCGGGCGATGACGATCTTCTGCACCTCGGAGGCACCCTCATAGATGCGCAGGGCGCGGATCTCGCGGTAGAGCCGCTCGACCGGATTGCCGGAGACGACGCCCAGACCGCCGAACAGCTGGACCGCCGCGTCGATGACCGCCTGCGCCTCGTCGGTGGCGTAGAGCTTGGCCATGGCGGCCTCGCGGGTAACGCGCGGCGCGCCCTGATCCTTTAGCCAGGCGGCGCGGTAGATGAGCAGGGCCGAGGCGTCGATCTTCAGGGCCATGTCGGCGAGGGAGGCCTGCACCAGCTGCAGGTCGCTCATCGGGGCGCCGAACAGCCGGCGGTTCGTCGTCCGGTTCGCGGCTTCGTCGAAGGCCCGGCGCGAAAAACCCAGGGCGGCGGCGGCGACAGTGGAGCGGAACACGTCCAGCGTGGCCATGGCGATGCGAAAGCCCTCGCCGGGCTGGCCCAGGATGCGGTCGCCGTCGAGGCGGCAGGCGTTGAAGCGGATTGTGGCCAGCGGGTGGGGTGCCATCAGGGGGATGCGCTCGACGATCTCGAAGCCCGGTGTGTCGGCGTCGACGACAAAGGCGCTCAGGCCTTTGGCACCGGACGCTTCGCCGGTGCGGGCGAAGACGGTGTAGCGGTCGGCGAGGCCGCCGTTGGAGATGAAGGTCTTGGTCCCTTCGAGAACCCAGCCGTCCCCGTCGCGCCGTGCGCTGGTGGACAGGGCGGCGACGTCGGAGCCGGCGTCGGGCTCGGACAGGGCGAAGGCGGCGACGGTTTCACCGGCGGCCACCCCCGGGAGCCAGCGGGTCTTCTGCTCGTCCGTGCCAAACAGGCTGATCGGGCCGGAGCCGAGGCCCTGCATGGCGAAGACGAAATCGGCCAGACCCGACCGTCGGGCGAGGGTCTCGCGCGTCAGGCAGAGGGTGCGGACATCGAGCTTGCCGGCCGCGTCGGGGATGGCGTTGTTAAGCCAGCCGCCGTCGGCGAGGGCCTTCAATATGGTGCGGCAGTCGCCATCGAGATCGTGGTCGCCGTGCAGGCTGACGGCCGCTGTCCTGTCCGCCCAGGCGTCCAGATCTGCGGCGTAAGCGCGGTGACGGTCGTCGAAGAAGGGCCAGTCGAGAAAGGTGCGGTCGGCCATGCTCAATTCCCCTCGAACACCGGCTCGCGCTTGGCGGCGAAGGCTTCGTAGGCGCGGCGGAAGTCCTTGGTCTGCATGCAGATGGCCTGGGCCTGGGCCTCGGCCTCGATAGCGGCGTCGAGGCTCATGTCCCATTCGACGTTGAGCTGGTTCTTTGTGATGCCGTGGGCGAAGGTCGGGCCCCTGGCCAGCGAGCGGGCCAGCTCCAGAGCCGTCTCCATCAGCGCCTCACCCTCCACGACGCGGTTGTGGAAACCCCAGCGCTCGCCCTCGTCGGCGGTCATTACGCGGCCGGTGAACAGCAGTTCCGACGCGCGGCCCTGACCGATCTGGCGGGGCAGAATGGCGCAGGCTCCCATGTCGCAGCCGGCCAGTCCGACGCGGGTGAACAGGAAGGCCGTCTTCGTCCGCGGCGTGGCGATGCGCAGGTCGGAGGCCATGGCCATGATGGCACCGGCCCCGACGCAGACCCCGTCCAACGCCGCGATGACCGGCTGGGGGCAGCCGCGCATTGCCTTGACCAGATCGCCGGTCATGCGGGTGAAATCCAGCAAGGCCGGCATGGCCATTTCGGTCAGCGGGCCGATGATCTCATGCACGTCGCCGCCCGACGAGAAATTGCCACCCGCGCCGGTGACGATCACCACCTTGCAGTCGTCGGCGAGGGCCAGACCGCGGAACAGGTCGCGCATCTCGGCGTAGGATTCGAAGGTCAGCGGGTTCTTCCGCTCGGGCCGGTTCAGGGTCAGAGTCGCGACACCACCCTCGTCGACCGACCAAAGGAAGTGAGCCGCCTTGTAGTCGCGCGCCTTCATGGGTTCAGCTCCTCAGGAGTGGTGGCGTGGAGCGAGCGTTTGGTGCGCTCCAGCAGGCGGGTGAGGTCGTCGGCCTCGGTCTCGGTCAGGTCGGCGAACAGGGCTTCGATCCAACGTTCGTGGGCTCGGGCCATGGCTGTAAAGCGGGTCTGGCCGAGCGGCGTCAGGCGCACGCGTTGAACGCGCCGGTCCGTCCCGGCCATGGCTTCGATCAGGCCGTCGGACTTCAGCCGCGCGGCCAAGCCGGTGACATTGCCGTTGGACACCATCAGCATGCCCGCGGCCTCGCCCATGGTCAGACCCTCGGCGCCCACCCTGTCGAGGGCCGAAAGCATGTCGAAGCGCGGCAGGGTCGTGTCGAACTCGTCGCGCAGACGTTGGGACACGCGTTGTTCGATGGTGGTGGTGCAGGTCAGCAGCCGTAGCCAGAGGCGCAGCGAACGTTTGCCGTCGGGTGCGCCGCCCAGCCTGTCGGGCAGATGGGCGACGGCGGGGCTCACAGCTCGCCGCCCGCGACGGGGACAGCGGCACCGTTGATGCCCGAGGCACCTTCGCCGCACAGCCAGACGATGGTCTGGGCGACCTCGTCGGGGGTAATCAGGCGACCTTGGGGGTTGGAGGCAGCCAGCGCCGCCCGGGCCTCTTCCTCGGTACGGCCGGTCTTGCCGGTGATGGCCTCGACCGAACGGGCGACGAGGTCGGTGTCGGTGAAGCCGGGGCAGACGGCGTTGACGGTGACACCCTTGGTGGCGACTTCCAGTGCCAGGGCGCGGGTCAGGCCGACGAGGCCGTGCTTGGCCGCGACATAGGCCGAGACATAGGCGTAGCCCTTGAGTCCCGCAGTCGAGGCGACATTGACGATACGGCCCCAACGGCGGGTCAGCATGCCGGGCAGGACCAGGCGGGCGGCCTCGGCGGGCGCTTCCAGATTGAGGGCCAGCATGGCGCGGAAGGCGTCGGCGTCGGTTTTGAGGAAGGGGGCCGAGGTGGCGGCGCCGGCGTTGTTGATCAGGATGTCGATGGGGCCGAACCGGTCGCGGCCTGCCTCGATGGCGGCGGCGAGGGCGTCCGGGTCGGTGACGTCGGCCGGGGCGGCGAAGGCGAGGTCGCCGATGCGGTCGGCGGTCTCGGTCAGGCGGGCGAGGTGGCGGCCGATCAGGGTGACCTGACAGCCGGCCTCGGCGAGACGCTCGGCGGTCGCGCGCCCGATGCCAGAGCCGGCACCGGTGACCACGGCGTGATGTCCGTTCAGGCTCATACCGGTCCCGCCTGCTGCTGCTTTTCGAGGTTGCGCGCCAGCTGGCCGAAGCCGGCCATATACTGGACGGGCGGGCGGATGCCGCGCCAGCCGAGTTCGGCGGCGGCACGCAGGCTCCAGTTCGGATCGGCAAGATGCGGCCGGGCAAGGGCGCACAGATCGGCGCGGCCGGCGGCGAGGATGCTGTTCACGTGGTCGGTCTCAAAGATGTTGCCGACGGCCATGGTGGCCACGCCCGCCTCGTTTCGGATGCGGTCACTGAGCGGGGTCTGGAACATGCGGCCATAGACGGGGTGGCTCTCGGGCGAGGTCTGGCCGGCCGAGACGTCGATCAGGTCGCAGCCGGCCTCGGCGAAGGCACGGGCGATGGTGACGGAGTCCTCGGGCGTCAGCCCTTCCTCCATCCAGTCCGTTGCCGAGAGGCGGACGGACATCGGTTTGTCCGCAGGCCAGACGCCGCGCATGGCGGCAAAGACCTCGAGCGGGAAGCGCAGCCGGTTCTCGACGGAGCCACCGTACTCATCCGTGCGGTGGTTGGAGATCGGGGTCAGGAAGGACGACAACAGATAGCCGTGGGCGCAGTGCAGTTCGACCATGTCGAAGCCGGCCTCGTCGGCCCAGCGCGTGGCCTGAACGAAGTCGTCGCGGACGCGGTCCATGTCGGAGCGGGTCATCACGCGCGGGGTCTGGTCGTCGGGCGACCAAGCGATGGGCGAGGGGGCGATCAACTCCCAGCCGCCGTCGATCAGAGGCTGGTCGGCGCGCGGACCCCAGGGTCGTTCGACCGAGCCCTTGCGTCCGGCGTGGGCCAGCTGGATGGCAATGCGTGCGCCCTGGGCATGGACGAAGTTGACGATCCGACTCCATGCATCGCGGTGCTCGGCCCGGTAGAGGCCGGCGCATCCAGGCGTGATGCGGGCGTCGGCGGAGACGTCCGTCATCTCGGTGAAGACCAGACCTGCGCCGCCCAGCGCACGGGCACCGAGATGGACCAGATGGAAGTCGCCCACCAGACCGTCCTGCGCGGAATACATGCACATGGGCGAGACGACGACGCGGTTGGGCAGGGTCAGGCCGCGCAGGTTCAGGGGCGCGAACATCGGCGCGGGCGGCTGGTCCGAAGGCGGGGCACCGGCGGCATCGGCGAACCAGCGCTCGACGCCGGTCAGGAAGTCGCGGTCGCGCAGGCGCAGGTTCTCATGGCTGACACGCTGGCTGCGGGTCAGCAGGCTGTAGGTGAACTGGAGCGGGTCGAGGCCGACGTAGCGGTCGACCGTCTCGAACCATTCGGTCGAGTTGCGGGCCGCGCTCTGCAGCTTCAGCACCTCGACCCGGCGTTCGGCCTCATAGGCGGCGAGACCCGCATCCAGATCGTCGGCTCCCGTCAGCGTCT
Organism: Caulobacteraceae bacterium; assembly: GCA_965284535.1. Classification (GTDB taxonomy): domain Bacteria; phylum Pseudomonadota; class Alphaproteobacteria; order Caulobacterales; family Caulobacteraceae; genus Brevundimonas. The sequence continues at coordinate 2,857,224 of OZ260090.1, read as the reverse complement.
CGGCGAGGCGGATGGCATCCTCGAAGGCCAGCTTGGTGCCCGAGCCGATGGAGAAATGCGCCGTATGGGCGGCGTCGCCCAGCAGCACGACCTTGCCGTCGCGCCAGTTGGCGCAGGCGACGCGCGGGAAGTTCAGCCAGGCCGAGCCGCGCAGGTGTTTGGCATTGCTCATCAGGGCGTGGCCGCCCAGCCAGTTGGCGAACAGGGTCTCGGCCGCCCGGCAGGTCTGGTCCTGATCCATCCCGTCGAAGCCGAGGCCGCGCCAGGTCGCCTCGGTGCATTCGACGATGAAGGTCGAGGTGCCCGGTTCGAACTGGTAGGCATGGGCCCAGATCCAGCCGTGCGGGGTCTCGACGAAGGCGAAGGTGAAGGCCCCGAATGCCTGATGCGTGCCCAGCCAGATGTATTTGTTGGTCCGCACGTCGACGTCGACGCCGAAGACATCAGGATGGTCATTCCGGACGCGGCTGTTCAGGCCGTCGGCGGCGACAATGACATCGGCGGGCAGGGCGCGGATGTCGGCGACCTCGTCTTCGAACCGTAGATCGACGCCGAGCGACCGGGCGCGGTCCTGCAGAACGGTCAGCAGCTTCTGTCGACCGATGCCGGCGAACCCGTGCCCGCCCGAGCGAATGGTCCGTCCGCGGATATGGACGTCGATGTCGTCCCAGTGGACGAACTCGGCCTCGATGGTCGCGGCGGTCTCGGGATCGTTGGCCTTCAGATTGGCGAGGGTCTGGTCGGAGAAGACCACGCCCCAGCCGAAGGTATCGTCGGCGCGGTTGCGCTCATGCACGACGACGTCGAGCGAGGGATTCCTCAGCTTGAGGGAGATGGCGAGGTACAGACCACCCGGCCCGGCACCCACGACGGCGACGCTTCTGACAGCCCGATCCAACAACATATTTTAAGCTTGAAACAACCCGGTCAAAAAGTCCAGCTTCAGGTGGTCTTGAACATGGCCCGGTCAGCCCTCACGGCGTCGACAATCATGGCGGAGACGGCGCGGATGCGGGCCAACGGCTTCAGATCGGCGTGAGTGACCAACCAGAGGCTGCGGTCGAGGTGCACGGCGTCGGGGAGCACCCGCCGCAGGCCGGCTTTCCGCGCGGCAATGAAGTCCGGCAGGACGCACAGGCCGGCACCGGCAAGGGTGGCCTGAAGCTGGGCGATCAGGTTGGAACTCTGCAAGGCGACATGGATGTCGACGTCCGGGGCCTGCATATAGTCGAGCTCGGGCGCATAGAGCAGGTCGCCAATGTAGCCGATGAAGCGGTGGCCGGACATGTCAGCGCGGGTGCGGATCGGCGGCCGGGTGTCGAGATAGGCGGGCGCGGCATAGAGGCTGAGGCCATAATCGGTCAGTTTGCGCGAGATCAGCCGGCCCTCGCGCGGCGCGCTGAGGGTGACGGCGATATCGGCCTCGCGCTTGGACAGGCTGAGCACGCCCGAGATGGCCACCAGCTGGATGTCGAGACCGGGGTGGCGGTCAGCCAATTTCGCCATCAGCGGGGCGAGGACGTAGCTGCCGAAGCCCTCGGGGGCACCGATGCGGACCGTCCCGGTCAGGGCCTGGTCGGACTCTCCCAGTTCGCTGGCGGCCTGAAGGGTCAGGCTCTCGATCTTCTCGGCGGTGGGCATCAGCCGCTCGCCGTGGGGGGTCAGGGCATAGCCCTGGGGACTACGGTCGAACAGACGCGCACCCAGTCCATTCTCCAGCGCCGCGATACGCCGGGCCACGGTGGTGTGGTCCATCCCGACCCGGGCCGCGGCCGTGGTGAGACGTCCGGTTCGGGCGACCGCCAGGAAGGCGCGCAGGTCGTTCCAGTTGAAATCCGTCACGCCGCGCTCCTGTGCAAAAATGCACAACGATTGCGCAAATACTGGCATCGTAAGGACAGAAAAGCCATGACATATCGTCGGCATCCGAACTGCCCCGTTCCCAGGACACCGTCATGGCCTTCGACTCCGTCGCCTGTACGCCCGCTACCCAGACCGCTATTGCCACGGCGACAGCCGCGCTGATTGACACGCTGGAGGCTCCCTGCCCGATCTGGGCGGCCGAGAACCCCGATCGTGCCCTGGCGTTGCTGTTCGTGGCCCCGCGCGACTGCGTGGCCGTGGATGTCCTCGTCTCGCTGTAAGCCGAAAGCCCGCCCCATGACCGTTTCCCAGCCGCCGGTTCCCCAGCTGCCCGATCCGACTGTCGTGGGCGAGGCCCTGACCACCCTGATGCAGAACGCCGCCGCCGCGGTGCGCACGACCATGGTCCAGGCGGCCAGCCCGACGGCGCTGCCTTACGACCCGACCACGCTTTCGAAGGCGATGATCGAGTTCAACACCGCCGTGATGATGCAGCCCGCGGCCCTGTTCGAGGCGCAGGCGAAGAATTGGCAGGACTGGACCGCCCTGTGGCGCACCATGGGCGAACGGGCCATGGGTCAGGACGCCGAGCCGGTGGCCGCGCCGGTCAAGGGGGATCGCCGCTTCGCCGATCCGGCGTGGAGCGAAGAGCCGGTCTATGACTATCTGAAACAGGCCTATCTGCTGGCCGCGCGCCAGTTGCAGGATTTCGTCGCCGCCGCTCCGGTCGACGACGAGACCCGCGCCCAGGTCGACTTTGCCAGCCGGCAGATGATGAACGCCCTGGCCCCGACCAATTTCGCCCACACCAATCCGCAGGTCGCCCGCCGCACCATCGAGAGCGGTGGCCTGAACCTGATGACCGGCCTGTCGAACCTGCTGGAAGACGTCGGCAAGGGGCAGGGGTTGGTCAGTCGCCGCGCGCCCAATGATTTCGAACTGGGCGTCAACGTCGCCGCCACCCCGGGCGCGGTGGTGTTCCAGAACGACCTGATGGAGCTGATCCAGTATGCGCCGACGACCGACAAGGTCTATCGCCGTCCGCTGCTGTTCGTGCCGCCGCTGGTCAACAAATACTACCTCTTCGACCTGACGCCCAAGGCCAGCTATCTGAAATGGCTGGTGGATCAGGGCCACACCGTCTTCGTCATCTCCTGGGCCAATCCGGACGAGAGCCACGCCGACACGGGCATGGACGCCTATGTGAAGGACGGCGTCATCGCCGCCCTCGACGCGGTCGAGAAGGCCACGGGCGAGGCGGATGCGGACCTGGTCTCCTACTGCCTGGGCGGCACGCTTTCGGCGATGACCCTGGCCTATCTGGCCAAGACTGACCGCGCCGACCGGATCGCTTCTGCGACCTTGATCGCGACCCTGGTCGACTTCGGCGACATGGGCGAATGGTCGGTGTTCACCGGCGAGGACGACCTGAGGGCCTTTGATCGATATCTGGACGAGAAGGGCTATGTCGAGGCGCACGACCTGACCAAGCTGTTCTCGGCGGTGCGCGCCAATGACCTGATCTGGTCTTCGGTGGTGAACCACTATCTGCTGGGCGACGAGGCGCGGGCCTCGGACCTGCTGTGGTGGTTCGACGACGGCTCGCGCATCCCGGCCCGGATGCTGAAGGAATACGGCCGCCAGATCCTGCGTGGCAACCGGCTCAAGGACGGTGGCGTCGAGATCGATGGCATGACGCTGGACCTGAAGGCCATCGAGACCCCGGTGATGATCGTGGCCCTGAAGGACGACCATGTCTCGGCCTGGAAGAACACCTATGCCGGCCGTCACTTCTTCGGCGGACCAACGCGGTTCCTGCTGGGCGGTTCGGGCCACAATGCCGGGATGATCAATCCGCCGGCGGCCAACAAGCACGGCTACTGGACCAATGACGAGGCCCCCGTTGACGCTGACGGCTGGCTTGACGGCGCGGAACAGAAGGCGGGCTCATGGTGGCCGGAATGGCAGGGCTGGCTCGACGCCGCCGCGGCTGACGACAAGGTCAAGGCCCGCAAGGTCGGCTCGGGCAAGCTGAAGGCCGGTACGGCCGCCCCGGGCGACTACGTCCGCGTCCGCCACTAGGCCGCCGGGGCGTCCTTCTTGATCGCCGAGCGCAGCAACAGCGTCGCCGCATAGAGGACCACCACAACCACCGCCCAGCGCAGGGGCTCGATCGGCAGTTCCTTGACCACGAAGGCCGCGAGAAGGACCGCGGGGATGCCGCCCAATGCGATGCCGATGACGATCCGCAGGTCGATCCGCTCGGTCCTGATGTAGCGGAAGGCCGTGGTCGGCATCAGGAAGGCGCAGGCGCTGGCCATGATCGGGAAGGCCAGGCGCGGGTCGAGGCCGAGCAGGCTGAGCAGGATCAGGGACGGGGCATAAAGTCCGATCCCGAAGGCCATGAGAATGCCCATGATGAAATGGGCCCCGACGGCGATCCACAGCAAATGACCTTCCAGCGCCGTGGCGGTCCCGCCGATGGGCATCATGTCCAGATTGCTCATGGCGTAGAGGGCGGCGGCGATCAGCAGGGCGACGCCGACGATGCCCTGAACCACACGAACCGGCGCGCGAACCATCAGCGGTGCGCCGACCACCGCGCCCGCCACCGCCGCGATGATGCAGGACACCAGAAGCATAGGGTCCACATGAACCCCCAGCAGGATGAGGAAGATCGCCGACTGCATCATGGCCGGCAGGGCGTGACCTACGTTCAGCGTGGGCGGGATGAAGCTGTCCGGAATCATCTTGCGGAAGCGGAGCCAGGCCGTCGTCGGTGCGAAGGAGCCGATGCCCAGCGTATCGAAGAAATTGGTGACGGCGCCGAGGATGATCGCTTCAGGCGTGGGTGCGGCGGTGCCCCGTTTCACGGCCGTTCGCAGGACCGCCACGACGAAGACCGTCGCCAGCAGGGCCAGGCCCGTCAGCAGAATTGTCAGGACCAAGGACTTCCCCCCTTGTCGATCACGCCCCACCTGAGCACGATCGTATACGATACTCAATCCAGCGACGTGGGGAGCAAGCCATGGCGAGCGTTTCAACACCGGCTCCGATCAGTGTCGCCGAGCGGCGGGAGCGAGTTGCGAGCCTGAGACGCGGCATGGAGGCGGCGGGAGTCGAATCCGTGCTGCTCGGCTCGACCACCAGCCTGCGCTATTTCACCGGCCTGGACTGGTATGCCTCCGAGCGGCTGGTCGGGGCGCTGGTCCATGCCTCGGGCGGGCTGGACTATATCACGCCACGCTTCGAACTGGAGAAGATCGAGGGTCTGGTCAGCCTGCCGGGCGACATCCTGACCTGGGAGGAGGACGACAGTCCCTGGCGGCTGCTCGCCGACCGGATCGGACCCGCGGGACGGATGGCGGTCGACGAGCGGATGGCGCTGGCCATGTACCGCAGCCTGCGGGCCGAGATCGATGATGCCCGGCTGGCCGACGCCGGGCCAATGATCCACGCGCTGCGAAGCCGGAAGTCACCGGCTGAGATCGCTCTCATGGGTCACGCCAAGGCTATCACCATCGAGGTCCATCGCCGGGCGCACGGTCAACTGCGGGCAGGTCAAAGGGCCTCGGAGGTGGTACGCTTCATTGACGAACAGCACCGGGCGCTGGGCGGTTCGGGCAATTCCTTCTGTATCGTCTCCTTTGGCGCGGACACCTCGCTGCCACACGGCGGGGAGGGTGACCGGCCGCTCGCCCATGGCGATGTGGTGCTGATCGATACCGGCACGCGTATCGACGGCTACAGCTCCGACATCACCCGGACCTATGTGTTCGGCGAGGCGACACCGGACGTGCGGCGGGTCTGGGAAGCCGAGAAGCGGGCCCAGGCGGTGGCGTTTGAGACGGCGCGACCGGGTGTCCCATGCGAGGCGGTGGACGCAGCGGCGCGGCGCTCGCTGGAGGCGGACGGCTTCGGACCTGGCTACAGCCTGCCGGGCCTGCCGCACCGGACCGGCCACGGGATCGGTCTGGATATTCACGAAGGCCCGTATCTGGTGAAGGGCGACGCAACGCCGCTGGCCACGGGCATGTGTTTCTCCAACGAGCCGATGATCGTCGTGCCGGGGCGGTTCGGCGTGCGGCTGGAGGACCATTTCCACATGACCGACACCGGGCCTCAGTGGTTCACCCAACCCCAGCACAGTCTGGATGAGCCATTTGCGGACGTGCCGGTGTGGTCCGAAGCTGAAGTCTAGCCGGTCGGATGGTTTGCTTCTAACCTGCGCGGGCCCCGGCGCTCGTGCGCAGGGGAAATACATCCCGAGCCGCGGACAGTACCCATGACGTCCTATCGCGCCTATTCCGCCCTTCTGCCGGCCCTTTGCATCAGCGGTGTTCTCGGTCTTGGCGCCTGTGCGTCGATACCTGGAATGCCAAAGATCGAGTTGACCCGTGAGCAGGCAAACCAGGGGAGAGCCACTTTCCGCGAAGGCGTGGGCATGGCGGCCACGGCCCCGCTGGATGACCTGAATCTGCGACGCCTCGAGGTGCCGGAGAGCCTGATCGCTGCGCGACGGGCCCCCTATGAGACCGCCAGTCTGCGTCGATGCAGCGCCGTGATCGCCCAGATTGATGATCTGGATCAGGCCCTGGGGCCCGACGTCGATCAGGCCTCGCCCCAGACCGGAACGGGCGATATGGCCGCGAACGCGGCGCTCGATATGGTGCGGGATACGGCCACGGACTTCATTCCGCTGCGAAGCTGGGTGCGGAGGCTGTCGGGAGCGGCGGCGCGCGACCGGGAGGTTCAGGCCGCGATCCGCGCCGGTCTGGTCCGGCGTGGGTTCCTCAAGGGTATCGCCCACCAGAGGCGATGCGCGCGGGGCCGGGGGTAGGGCCGAGGCAGGCACCAAAGCGTCCCGATTCTCCAGCGAAAGGCGGACCTCAGGAGTCTGGCAACTGTGTCCGCAGATCGACGAGGGTGGCGCGGATATGGCCCCGCGCTTCCCGCCGCACAGTTTCGGTCCGGCGCTCGAGCCATGCTTTAAGCAGGGCTTCGTGCTCATGACTGGCGCGATCGAGTCGGCGATCCTCGCCGAGGTGGACCCGGACGTAGCGTTCGGACAGGGCGAGAAGCCGATCGACGGTCTCGACGGTAACGCTCCGTCCCGACGGCCGAACCAGCGCCAGATGGAATTCGCGGTTGCGGCGACCGATGTCGGTCAGGCCGTTGCGAAGCGCCGCTTCGAGGGCGGTGAAGGCGGTTCGGGCGGCGGTCCGGGCCGTGTCATCCGCCGCGAGTGCTCCCAGCACGCAGGCATTCGGCTCGATGCGCAGGCGCAGGTCGAACACGTCCTCGGCATCGGCGCGCGACAAGGGACGGACGATGAAGCCTCGGTTGGGGTGGGAGACGACGAGGCCGTCGCTCTCCAGACGGGCGAGGGCCTCGCGCAGGGGAATCTTGCTGACGCCAAGTTCCTGCGCCAAGGCGTCCTGACGGATCGGGGTGTCGGCGGGCAGACGACCGGAGAGGATGCGCTCGCGCGCTTCGGCAAAGACCTGGTCGGGCTGGAGGCGCGGGGCGCGGCGGTTCATGCTCAGACCACCTGGAAGCCGTGGGCGAAGACGTCCTCGTCATCGATCCAGATCTCGTTCAGACCCGTGGCGATGGCCGAGCCCTCGACCGAGGGTATGATGGCGGGCTGGCCGTCGAGCTCGGTCTCGGCCTCGACCCGGCCTATGAAGCGGCTGCCGATATAGCTTTCGTGGACGAAGGCCCGACCGACCGGAAGGCGGCCGGTGGCGTGCAGATGGGCCAGCCGCGCCGAGGTACCGGTGCCGCAGGGACTGCGATCGATGGCCTTGTCACCGTAGAAGACCGCGTTACGTCCGTCGGCCCCTTCGCCCTTGGGCGCATCGGCCCAGAGCAGATGGGAGACGCCGCGAATGGTCGGGTCGAGCGGATGCACCGGTGTGCAGGCCTCTCGGACCAGCGTCCGGATGACCGGCGAGAGCTGGAGGATGCGGGCGGCCCCCATGCTGTCCAGCCCGGCATAGGCCCCCTGCGGCTCGATGATGGCGTAGAAATTGCCACCATAGGCGACGTCGACCGTCAGCGGCCCGAAGTCCGGGACGTCAATCCCGATCCCTCGCTGCGCCAGATATGAGGGCACGTTCCGTATACGGACGGACCGGACGCGCGCGCCGTCCTGCACATAGTCCAGTTCGATTATCCCCGCCGGGACCTCGGCGATGACCTTGCCGGGCGAACGGGGTTTGATCAGGCCGTGTTCGAGCGCGAAGGTGACGATGCCGATGGTGCCGTGGCCGCACATCGGCAGGACACCGCTGGTCTCGATGAAAAGGATGCCGACGTCGGCGTCGGGCGTTGTCGGGGGGTAGAGGAAGCCGCCGCTCATCATGTCGTGGCCGCGCGGCTCGAAACACAGGCCGGTGCGGATCCAGTCATAACGGGCCATGAAGTCCTGCCGCCGGGCGCTCATGCTGTCTCCGGTCAGCTCCGGGGCACCCTCGATCACGAGCCGGACGGGATTGCCGGCGGTATGGCCGTCGATACAGCGGAAGACGTGCCGCGCCATGGCTAGAGGGCCGGGCGGTTGGCGGCGGCGGCCTCGACCATGGCGACGACCTCGGCGCGGCGGGCACCGACCAGCGGGTGGCGCGGCGGGCGGACGCGTTCGTGGCCCCGGCCCATGATCTGTTCGGCCAGTTTGATCGACTGGACCAGGTCGTGGTCCGCATCGAGGTGCAGCATGGGCATGAACCAGCGGTAGATGGCGAGGGCTGTGGCCATGTCACCGCGTTTGAAGGCGTCCCACAGGGCGATGGATTCCTTGGGGAAGGCGTTGGTCAGGCCCGAGACCCAGCCGCGCGCGCCCAACATCAGGCCTTCCAGCGCGACGTCGTCGAGCCCGGCGAACAGGACATAGCGGTCGCCGAATTCGTTCTTCAGATCGGTGAAACGGCGCGTATCCGGCGCGCTCTCCTTGAGGGCCACGACATTGGGCAGGTCCGACAAGGCGCGCAGGGCCTCGGAGCCGATGCTGACGCGATAGGCCGGCGGGTTGTTGTAGAGCATGATTGGCAGGGCGGTGGCCTCGGCCACGGTGCGGAAATGGGCGGCGAGCTCGGCCTGGGTCGGCACATAGACCATGGCCGGCAGGACCATCAGGCCGTCAGCGCCGATGATCTCGGCGTCGCGGGCGAAGGCGGCGGCGCGTCGGGTGTCCAGCTCGGCAACCCCGGCGATCACCGGCACCCGCCCGGCCACGGTCTTCACCGTCGCGGCCAGCAGGGCCCGCTTCTCGTCGGCGTCGAGGGAGTTGTTCTCGCCGACCGTGCCCATGACGATCAGGCCATGGATACCGTCGCGGATCAGCCCGTCCTGCACCGTGGCGGTGGAGTCGAAATCGATCGAGAAGTCCGCCTTGAACTGCGTTGTGGCGGCGGGGATCACGCCCTCCCAGGAAATCGACATCGGGTCCTCGCGTTCGTCAGCTTAAGTCATTATCGTATACGATCCTGACCTCGAGGCAACGGGAGTCCGATGCAGCTGAAGTCCTATCTCGTCATCGGCGGAGGCCTGGTCGGGGCCGCGTCGGCGTTGCGGTTGCAGGCGGCGGGCTTCGCCGTGACGTTGATTGATCCCGGTGACCCGCGCCGCGCCGCCTCGTTCGGCAATATCGGCCATATCGCGGCTGAGCAGGTCTCGCCGCTGGCGTCGCGCGAGAACCTGCGGAGCTTTCCGGGACGGCTGTTCGGCCTGGGCGGGCCGCTGGATTTCCGCTGGCGGGACGCGGGCCTGTGGCTGCCATGGTCGATGCGGTTCATTTCGGCGTCGAATCCCGTCCGCCATGCCAAGGGGCAGGCGGCCCTGACCAGTATTCTCGCCCACGCCCTGCCGGCCTGGCGGCGACTGGCGGAAGTCTCGGGCGTACCAGACGTCGTCGGACGCGACGGCCACTCTGTGGTCTGGATGTCCGGCCCGGCGGCGGAAAGGGGCCTTCGGGGCTGGGAGAGAGCGCCGACCGGGAGCGCCGCCTTCCGGCCAATGGGGTCCGACGAGCTGGCGGTCTATGCGCCGGTGATGACGCACGCGCCCGTCGCCGGCATCCGCTTTTCGGGCACGGCCCAGGTCAGCGAGCCGCAGGCCGCCCGAAACGCCCTGATGGCCGCGTTTGCGGCGCACGGAGGCGAGGTGGTCCACGCCCGGGTGGCGCGTCTCTCCAACGGGAGCCGGATCATCGTCCACCTCGACGGCGGCGGCACGCGCGAGGCCGAGGGCGCGCTGGTCGCGGCCGGGGCCTGGGCGGGGCGGCTGATGCGCGATCTGGGCGTTGAGGCCCCCGTGATCGCGGAGCGCGGCTATTCGGTTCAGAGCGCCGAGCATGGCTGGGACGAAGCCTTGCCGCCGACGGTGTTCGAGGAGCATTCGATGGTGGTGTCGCGCTTCACCAGCGGTTTGCGCGCTTCAAGCTTCGTCGAGTTTGGATCGCCGGACGCGCCGGGGGATCCGCGCAAGTGGCGGTTTCTGGAGCGGCGGCTGGGCGATCTGGGCATCCGCTTCTCGCCCCAACCGGATCGCTGGGTCGGGCCGCGGCCGACCCTGCCCGACTATCTGCCGGCCATCGGTCGACTGGAGCGCGACCCGCGCATTCTCTACGCCTTTGGCCATCAGCACCTGGGCCTGACCATGGCGGCGATCACGGCGGAACTGACCGCTTCACTCGCGGAAGGCCTCGAACCGGCGATCGATCTGGCGGCGTTCCGGATCGAGCGGTTCGGCGCGAAATCCTGACCCTGGCTGCCCCGTCATCCGGTGCCCGTTCGTCTGGGCTTCACGCTGCGGCAATACCAGGAATGGCGCGGTGTATGACAGGCAGTGGCGTGTCTGCCTAAGACATCATTCGACGGCGGGTGTCGGCCTGATCAGCCCGCCGCCACCAGATGAGGTGCGGGCGAACGGCCTTATCCCGCCGCAAGCACAAGCCCGGCCATGGGCGGAAGCATTCCTTTCGGCGGCACCTCCATATTGACCGCCTCTACGACCCGCTGGCCTTCGGGTGCCGTCCAGACCGCCGGATCATGGCCGAGGTTGAAGACGCAGATGAGGCGTTCGTCATCGTGGACCCGCTCGAAACTGAGCAGGTCAGGTCCGGCATCCAGCAGGGTCATCCGGCCGATCAAAAGGGCCGGGTGGGTCTTGCGAAAGGCGACCATGCGGCGTGTCGCGTGCAGCATGGAGGCCGGATCGCCTTCCTGACGGTCGACGGAAAGGGCGATGTGGTGCCGATCGATTGGCAGCCACGGTTCTACGGTCGAAAACCCGGCCCGGGGTTGGTCGGCCGCCCACGGGATGGGTGTGCGGGCCCCGTCTCGGCCCAGGGTTTCTGGCCAGTTGGCGATGGCCTCGGGGTCGGTCAATCGGTCGAAGGGCACGTCGGCCTGGGGCAGGGCCAGTTCCTCGCCCTGATAGATGAAGACGTTGCCGCGCAGGGTCATCAGCAAAAGCATGGCCATTTCGGCGAAGGCGCGCGGATCGCGGCCCTCGGCCCAACGGGAGACCGCGCGCGGTGCGTCGTGGTTGGAGAAGGTCCAGGACGGCCAGCCCTGACCATCACGTCCGTGCCAGGCCTCGGCTCCCTGCCTGACGAGGTCGGCAGTCAGGGCCGGGGCATAGAGGTAGAGGAAGCCGTAGGCGGTGTTCAGATGGTCTTCGCCCCCGGTGAAGGCCTGCATCTCCCGTTCGGCATTATCGCCGGCGACTTCGGCCACGCTGAAGCGGCCGCCGTAGAAGTCAGTCAGGGCGCGTATGCGGCTGACGAAAGCGACGATCCCCGGCTGGGACTGGTTGTAGATCTTGTCCTGAAAGTCGAACGGTCGCGTCCGCTTGCCGCCCGGCGGCAGGGGCGGGTTGTCGGTCAACGCCGGGTCGTGCATCGCGAAATTGATCGCGTCCAGGCGGAAGCCATCGACGCCACGGTCCAGCCAGAAGCGGACCACATCAAGCAGCGCGTCCTGAACCTCGATCTTGTGCAGGTTCAACTGGGGCTGTTCCGGCAGAAAATTGTGCATGTAGTACTGGCCGCGCCGGGCGTCCCAGGTCCATGCCGGGCCGCCGAACACCGACTGCCAGTTGGACGGCGGCGTGCCGTCGGCCTTGGCATCAGCCCAGACGAACCAGTCGGCTTTCGGCCCCTCCCGGGACTGGCGGCTTTCCCTGAACCAGACGTGCTGATCCGAGGTGTGGGCGAAGACCAGATCGGTGATGACCTTCAGTCCCAATGCATGGGCATGGGCGATCAGCCGGTCGAAGTCGGCCAGGGTGCCGAACACAGGGTCGACGTCGCAATAGTCGGCCACGTCATAGCCGAAATCCTTCATCGGCGAGGTGAAGAAGGGGCTCAGCCAGACGGCGTCCACGCCCAGCGAGGCCACATGATCCAGATGTGCGGTGATGCCGGCCAGATCGCCGACGCCGTCACCGTTGGTGTCGGCGAAGCTGCGCGGGTAGATCTGATAGATGACCGCCCCTCGCCACCAGGGGGCGACGTCGGTGGAAGCAGGCGGAGGCTTGGAAATCGGCTCGGTCACGCTGGCCTCCCGGATTCGCAGGTCAGGATAGCCCGGGACGAGCGGGAGCGGAATCCGTGCCGGACCCCGTCAGAATGGCTTCCCACCCTATTCTCATATTCGGCACATCATTGGGATTTGGGCCGGGTCACGGTCTCACGCTGAAAATGCGGCCGAACTATTCATGAGCGCCCGTCTTTCCGCCTCGGCCGGTCTCGCCATTCGCAAATTGCGGCTGGCCGGCGGCTGGACGTTGGCGCAGTTGAGCGAGAAATCGGGTGTGCCGCTTTCGACCCTGTCCAAGGTCGAGCTGGGCCAGACAGGGTCCATGCGCCTTTCGCTTTCGTCGCCCGGAAGCGCTGGCGTCTCACAGCACCTAAGTACACGAACTGTCATCGGTATCCGGCAATCAAGCTTCGCTGACAAGAACAACGTGCGTTTGCATTGAGTGCAACTGATATTGCGCTGGTGGCGTGAACCTGTTGGAGTGGGGGCTCAGAGGATTATTTGGGCGTTATCAACATGTCGGGTGGTGAGCCGGAAGGAAGTGCAGGGGAGGCGTCGGGCTCGTTTGAGCCCCTGACGGCCGGCCACCTGTTTTTTCTGCTTCACCATCTGGTCCGTCAGCGGGAGAACGCCTTGGGCCGGGAGCTGGCGCAGGCCGGTCTGACTCTCAGCCAGTGGCAGGTGTTGGCGACGCTGAGTCGACTGGACAAGGTAACAATGGGTGAGGTCGCGGCCTTCTGCGCCACGGACCGCACGACCCTGACCCGGACTGTCGACCGAATGGTCGACGATGGGTTGATCAAGCGTGATCGGGATCTTGTTGATCGGCGGCAGGTTCATTTGAACCTGACTGAGAAAGGGTGGGCGACATTTCAGGCCGCGCTGGTCGACGTGACGCGCTTCAATGATCGGGTCACGGGCGTGCTGAAGGCGGAAGAGGTGGAGCAACTGCAAGCGATGATCAGGCGCGTGCTGGTTCATGTGCTCGATGACAAGAATTGGGTCGAGGATCTGATGGCATTCAGACGGTTGAACGCGGTGGGCCCGTCGACCTGAACGAACCCGTTCCTGAACTGGCTGAAGACATCATCAACTTCCAGTCGGGACAGGGTTCGATCAGCGGGCCCTGGAAGGCCTCCCGTTCCACCAAACGGCCCGGCTGTCTGTGCGGGAAGTCGCCTCCTGGCGGGACAACAGCCGCCCAAAGGGCTGTTCGAAACGGGAGAGTTATTGTACAACAATCATTACCCAAGGTGCGACAGGCGGCTTGCCCGCGCCTGACGCGGGAAATACAAAAAGTCAGGCGCGTCCTGGCAGATTCCCGCTGATGCGCAGGGACTTATGTGAGGGCGGGTCTTTGGCCGGTGAACCAGATTCATTCGTTTCGACCGCGGACCCCGGAATGGTCGCCGGGCCGGCAGTGACCCTTGAAGACATTGCGCAGGCCCTGCGTGTGCGCATCCAGAAGAGCGAAATTCCGCCGGGGGAATGGCTCCGGGAAGTCAGGCTGTGCAGCGAATTCGGCGTCGGCCGGTCGATCGTTCGCCGTGCACTTCGGGCGCTGGCTGACGATGGTCTGATCGAGATCGAGGAAAACCGAGGAGCACGGGTTTCCGCGACGACGGTTGAGGAGGTCTTTGACCTCTACGAGGTTCGCGCCGCCCTGTATGGTCTCGCGGCACGATTTGCCTGTCTGCGGGGATCGGATGCGGTGATTTCCGGAATTCTGGCCAAGATCGACGACCTGCTCAGTTCAGCCCGGAGCGAGGCGTCGGCCGAGCAGGTTATCGAGCTCAGCGAATCCATTTTCAGCGACATGAGCGCCTGCGCCAGCACCGACGCCCAGCGTATGATCGAGGCGATCCGCCGCAAGACGCGTTTCCATTTCTCCTATGTGGCACTGGCGCTGAGCGCCAATACCCCGGGACCGTTTGAGCACTGGCACCGCGTCCGTGCCGCGCTGGTCGAACGCGATGCAGACAAGGCGAGCCAGGGCGCGCGCGACATTCTCTATTTCATGCAGAGCGCGGTCGCGCGGATCATGCTGGCCCGCGGCCCGAACCGGCGCGGCGACGCACGACCGGTGCCTTCCGGCCCCGCTACGAAGAAGCGTTTGGCAGCTGGACGGAAGTAGAGATGATGGCGCAGCCAACAAGCCGCAGGACCCTTCTGGCGACAGCTTTGGCGCTGGCCGTCGTTCCGACCGCACCGGCCTGTGCCTCGTCGCCGATGGTTCGCGATACGCCATCCTCGCCCGAGGTCCGGACCCTGCTTGCCTATTTGCGCAATCACCGGACCACCGGCTTCGTCGTCATTCAGGACGGGACCGTGCGGATCAATGAGATCTGGCCCGCGCCGGATGACGATCGGATGTTCGCGAATTTCGTCTATGGCCGCGCCGAGGACGGCGCCTTGCTTGAGGATGTCGCTTCGCAACAGAAGAGCTTCGTCGCGGTCCTTGTCGCCATCGCTGTCGACAAGGGATTGATCGATGTCGACAACCTCGTCTCCACCTATCTGGGACAGGGCTGGTCGCGGGCGACTTCCGAGCAGGAAGCGGCGATCCGGGTGATCGATATCCTGACGATGAGTTCCGGGCTCAATGAGCGGTTCGGGTTCTCCACGCCGCCCGGCACCTTCTTCTACAACACCCCGGTCTATGCGATCACCAAAGCCATTCTTGTGGCCGCCGCCGGGCAACCGCTGGACGCCATCACGCGCGAATGGGTGACCTTGCCGATCGGCATGACGAACACCGCGTGGCGACAGCGACCGGCGGCGCTGGCGTCGGTGGGAAATGATACCGGTCTGGTGGCCACCCCGGCCGACGTCGCCAGGTTCGGGCTCATGGTCCTGCACGGCGGCGTGACCCAAGGTGGCACCCGAGTGGTGTCGGAAGCCCAACTCGCGGCGCTGTTCACCCGTTCGTCGGGCAATCCGGCCTATGGACGGCTGTGGTGGCTCAATGGCAGCAGCCACACGATGCGCGCCACCGGCCAACGTGAGGGACAGCTGATCCCGGCGGCCCCCGCCGATCTGGTCGGCGCTTTCGGAGCCTTTGAACGTCGGCTCTATGTCGTACCCAGCCGCAACCTGGTCGTGGTCCGCATGGGCGCGGCCACGAACGACCGCGATTTCGATCAGCAGCTTTGGCTTCGACTGATGCCGGTGCTTGGCTGAATGACGTTCCTGATCGACGAGGCCATGCGGTCCTTTCCCCTGACGCTCGATCGCATCCTTGATCACGTGGCGAAATGGCATGGCGACGCCGAAGTCGTCACCGCGCCGGGCGGCACCGACAACACCCGGGTCTTCCATACCGCCCTGACCTGACGTCCGCGCAGGAAGGCTTATCCGGCGGCGACCGCTTCCAGCAGCCGCCGGAATCCATCCGCCGCCGCGATGGTGGCGGGGACATTGAGGCAGCGCTCGTCATCCTCGGTCGTGTGGTGAAAGCGGTGTATGCCGAACACGCCGGCAGCCGGCGCGTAGCCGGCCCTGATGACCTCATCGAGCTCGCCGGCAGAGAGGACGGCGCTGGAAACGGGTGCCTCATAGCCGATCTGGCCGGCGAAGAGAGAGCGAGCCAGCGGGAGCAGTTCAGGGGAGATCGACAGCACGCGCTGGCTGTCGACATTGGGAAGAGGCGACAGGCCGCCCGGCAGTTCGTGCCAGTCGCGGGCCGCAACATTGGCTCCGACATGAAGCCAGAAGCGGGTTGCCGCTACCGGCGGTGCAATCTCCCGCATGGCTTCGGCCGCGCCGAGGTACTCGTACTCGTGTCCGGTATTGCAGATGAATGCGAGGTCGAAGTCCCGAAGGGCGTTCGGAGCCCAGCGCGCGAGATCCAGCCAGGCGGCCACGCCCGGGCCGCGTTCCGCCGCGCATTCGAACCAGCCCGAGCGCGGGGTCGAGATCGCCAGCCAACGCCCCTTGCCGCGATCGATCCGGCCGACGAGGTTGAAGGCTGGCCGACGTCCGCTCTCTCCGTCGATGGTCAGCCGCGCCGGCTTGCCCTGCAGGGCTCCGGCGAGGAAGGGCGCGGCGTGTTCGGGTGCCAGCAGGGCCACGGGGCCAGAAAACATGGGCTCCCGGCCGTCAGTGTTGAGGGCGATCACCTTGCCGGTGGGGCCGTTGGTGATGGCCACCACGGCCTTCGCTCCCGCATCGAAGGCGGCCTGGATGGGCCGGCGCGCCAGCGGCGACAGCATCGAGGACCAGCGGGCATGCGCCAGATCCACCAGGGCGACGGCACCCTCCAGCGAACCGGCGAATTGGCCCCGCGAGTCGATCCGTACCAGCGGTCCCGACACCCCTTCGGTACCGGTGACCCTGACGATCGGTTGTGGGTATATCGCGGCGCTCGTTCCTTCGCAGGACAGCTCGGCGCGCGTAGCGTCGAACCAGGGTGCGGAGAATGTCTGGCGCTGCACGGCAAATCCCGCGCGTTCCAGCTCGCCCGCCAGCCATTCACCACAGGCCGTGTCTCCGGGTCCGCCGGCCCGTTTGTTTCCGAAGCCGACATAGCGGAGCAGGTCCGCCTCGATCATCCGGCCCGACGTCGGCAAGCCGTGAGCGCTGGTTGTCGCCACGGGGAGCAGGGCGCTCGCGCCCAGGAAGGTCCGGCGGCTGGTGTCGATCATCGGGGTCTCCTTACTGATCCGGTGGCGGCATGGACCCGTCTAGTCAGTCTGCTCCTGTCGCAGGCGACTGCCGAGCATGATCACGCTGACGAACGAGACGGCGCACATGGCCGCCAGATAGATCGAGATTGAAAGGCTCGACTGGAAGCGGGCAAACAAGGCGGTGGCGATGATCGGGGCGAAGCCGCCGCCGACAACCGCGCCGATCTGATAGCCGAGCGAGGCTCCCGAATAGCGAACCGACTTCGGAAAGAGTTCGGCGAACAGCGCGGCCTGGGGCCCGTACATCATGCTGATGAAAAACAGCTGGACGGCGATGGCGACAACAATGGCCGGTGGTGAGGCCGTCTCCAGCATCGGGAAGACAGCGAAAGCCCACAGGCCTGAAAGCACGGCACCGACAAGAAAGACGCCGCGTCGCCCGAACCGGTCTGACAGTGCCCCGCAGGCGAGAAGCACCGGGATCATCATGACGCTGCCGGCCATGACGGCGAACAGCAGCACCTCACGATCAACCCCCACTGTCGTCGTGCCGTAGGCGACGGCATAGGTAATCGCGACATAGAAGCAGGTGTTGTTGGCGACAAAGGCCCCGCCCGCCAGCAGGATCGTGCGCCAGTGCCCGACCGCGGCTTCCGTGATGGGCGACCGGCGCGGAGTGACCGCAGGCGCTTGGCCACCGGCAGGGGATTCCGCTGTCGGCTCCGAAATGCTGACGTGTATTGCCAGGCCGATGAAGATGAGCGCGACACTGAGCACGAAACCGATCCGCCAGCCCCAGGACATGAACGCCTCGTCGGTGCTCAGGGCGCTGACGATCAGGAAGACGGAATTGGCCAGAACCACACCAACCGGGACGCCGACCTGGACGAAGCTGCCATACAGTCCTCTTCGGTTGGCCGGGGCGCTCTCGATCGCCAGAAGCGCCGCGCCGCCCCACTGACCGCCCACCGCCAGCCCCTGTGCGAAGCGGAGCGCCACCAACATCAACGGAGCGGCGACACCGATCGATGCATAGCCGGGCAACAGCCCGATGATCGTGGTCGATACGCCCATCACCATCATCGCCACGACAAGCGCACGCTTGCGACCGTGGATATCTCCATAATGGCCGAAGAGCATGCCGCCGAGCGGGCGGGCGATGAAACCCACTGCAAATGTGCTGAAGGAGGCGATCAGCGCCACGAACGGCGGCAGATCAGCCGGGAAGAAGAGCTGCGGGAAGATCAGCGCGGCCGCAGTTCCGTAGATAAAGAAGTCGTACCATTCGACGGCCGCAGCCGCAGACGCCATGACCGCGACCTTGAGGTTTTTCCCGCCTCCGGGCGTATCCGATGCCGTCATGTCCTCTCCCAAGCGCTCTGAACGGCGCTTTCTGGCCCAAGGAATCCGCAGGGCTTCCGCAGATGTCAACTAATTGCACGACAAAACTGTAACTATTGTCTTGGCGAGCGCGTCCGCCCTGGGGGCTTTGAGGCAATGATTTGGTCGCCAACAGGGGCTCCCGGAAACCGGGGTTCACACCAGTCCGGGGCACTGCAATGCGGAGTTCCGCGGCGTGCCGCCAATCGGGTAACCTGTTGATACGTAAAGAGTAAGCCGGTAGCGGTGCCGTCAGTCCGATGACGATTCATCTCCAGGCCACGGCCTGATCCGGTCAGGTCGACCGCATCGGGCCTCCGGGCCGCCGGGGATCGGGCCGGGCCGTGGCCGACGTTCTCGTCAGGCCACCGCCGGCAGTCGCGCCACGTTGCAGTGGGTCCACAGGGCGTCCATGGCGCGGACGAGGTCGTCCATCATGGCGTCGGTGTGGTTGGGCGACGGGGTGAAGCGCAGCCGTTCGGTGCCCTTGGGCACGGTCGGATAGTTGATCGGCTGCACATAGACGCCGTGGTCCTCGAGCAGCATGTCCGAGATCATCTTGGTGTGGACCGGGTCGCCGACGAACACCGGGACGATGTGGCTGACGCTCTCCATCACCGGGATGCCGGCGGACTTGAGGCGGGCCTTGAGGGTGGCCGCGCGTTCCTGATGCGCCTCGCGCACCTCGGGATGGGCCTTGAGCCAGCGCACCGAGGCCAGGGCTCCGGCGGTCAGGGCCGGCGGCAGGCTGGTGGTGAAGATGAAGCCCGAGGCCCAGCTGCGCACAGCGTCCACGATCACGGCGTCGGCCGCGATATAGCCGCCCATGACGCCGATGGCCTTGCCCAGGGTGCATTCGACGATGTCGATCCCGTCCAGCACCCCGTCGCGCTCGGCCACGCCCGCGCCGGTGGCGCCGTACAGGCCCACCGCATGGACCTCGTCGAGGTAGGTCATGGCGTTGTATTTCTTCGCCAGGGCGATGGTCCCGGCCAGGTCGGCGATGTCGCCGTCCATCGAATAGACGCTCTCGAAGGCGATCAGTTTGGGCGCGTCGGCCGGGGCGTCGCGCAGCAGGGCCTCGAGATGGGCCAGATCGTTGTGGGCATAGATGTGCCGCTCGCAGCCGCCGTTACGGATGCCGGCGATCATCGAGGCGTGGTTCAGCGAATCCGAAAAGATGATCAGACCCGGCAGGATGCGCTGCAGCGTCGTCAGCGTCGCCTCATTGGCCACATAGCCCGAGGTGAACAGCAGGGCCGCCTCCTTCTGGTGCCAGCTGGCCAGTTCGGCTTCCAGGTCGACCGCCGAGCGCGTGGTCCCCGAGATGTTGCGGGTGCCGCCGGCACCGGCGCCCACGGCCTCGATCTCGGCCTGCATGGCCGCCAGCACGGCCGGATGCTGGCCCATGCCCAGATAGTCGTTGGAGCACCAGACGATGACGTCCTGCTCGGACCCGTCCTCGCGGCGGCGCTTCGCCAGCGGGAACTCACCGCGCACGCGCTTCAGGTCGGCGAAGACGCGATAGCGCCCCTCACCCTTGACCTGCTCCACGGCGGTCTGGAATGCGGCGGTGTAGTCGAACATCGGCGGTGACCTCGCGACAGTCCGAGCGGTCTCCCACCCCGGGCTCTTCTGGTCACCTCCGGGAATCCCCGGAGCGCAGCTTCAGCCGCGCTGACCGAGGATGGTCATGCGGACCAGTTCGGAAAGGCTTCGAGCCTTCATCTTTGTCATGACGTTGGCGCGGTAGACCTCGACGGTTCGGGGGCTGATTTCGAGGTCGTAGGCGATCACCTTGTTGGCGTGGCCGGCCACCAGACCGTTGAGCACCTGTTGCTCGCGTGCGGACAGGGAGGCGAGGCGTTCGGCCACTTCGGCGTCTGGTCCCTCAAGACGTGCGGCCCCGGCCTGGTCGGCGAGGGCGGCCTGGATGGACGCAATCAGGGCCTCGTCGTCAAACGGCTTTTCGACAAAATCCTTCACCCCGGCGCGCACGGCCTCGATGGCCAGCGGAACGTCGGCATGGCCGGTCATGACAATCACCGGATGGCGAACGCCCATCGCGGTCAGCCGACGGACCATCTCCAGCCCGTTCATGTCCGGCATCCGGACATCGGTGACGATACAACCGGGCTCCAGCCCGTCCGCGCGCGCCAGCAGGGCTGCGGCGGAGTCATAGGTCCGGGAGACGAGGTTCGCCGTGTCCAGCAGAAAGGCCAGGGAGTCGCGAATTCCCGCATCGTCGTCGACCACATGGACGACCGGCTCATTCGCCATCTGAAAGTTCCTCCTCGCCTACAGACCGCAGCGTAAAGCAGAATCGTGTGCCGCCGTCCGGATTGTCCTCGACCCAGATGCGTCCGCCATGGGCTTCGATGATGGTTCGGGAGATGGACAGGCCCACCCCCATACCCGTGCGTTTGGTCGTAACGAAGGGCTGAAACAACTGGCCGGCAATCTCCGGGCTGATGCCGGAGCCCGTGTCGGCCACGGTCACCCGGGCGTGGTCGTCAGGAGCCGGATCGATGCGAATTTCCAGCACCTTCTTCGTACTCTGGTCCATGGCCTCCATGGCATTGCGGATCAGATTGAGCACGACCTGCTGAATCTGGACCTTGTCGGCCAGAACCATGTCGACGCCGGGCGCGAAACGGAAAAGAACCCTCACGCCGTGTTCCTTGGCGCCGACGAGGGCAAGGGCGCTGGCTTCCTCAACCAGCTTCGGCAAACTTTCGAGCCTGCGTTCGGCCTCGCCGCGCGCGACGAAATCACGCAGACGGCGGATGATCTCCCCGGCGCGAAGGGCCTGGTCGCCCGCCTTGTCGATGGCGTCGCGGAGCCGTTCCCGGGGAACAGGTTCGGCAGCGAGCAGCCGCGATGAGCCCTTCAGATAGTTGGCCATGGCGGAAAGGGGTTGATTGAGTTCGTGGGCCAGGGCCGAGGCCATTTCCCCCATGGCGGTCAGCCGGGAGATGTGAACCAGTTCGGACTGCAATTCCTGGAGCCGGTGTTCAGTCTGCTGGCGTTCGCTGAGATCGCGCACGAAGCCGGTGAAAAAGCGCTGATCGCCCGAGATCACCTCGCCGACCGAGAGTTCCATCGGAAAGGTCGATCCGTCGCGGCGCTCGCCGACGACCACCCGACCCACGCCGATGATGCGTCTTTCCCCGGTAGTCAGGTAGCGATCCAGATAGGCATCATGCTGTTTGCGGTAGGGATCCGGCATCAGCATCTTGACGTTCTTTCCGATCACCTCGCCCGCGGACCAGCCGAAGAGCCGTTCCGCCGCGTGGCTGAACGACTGCATGACTCCGTGCTCGGTGATCACGACCATGGCGTCAGGAACGGTGGCGAGGATAGACTGGAGGTGGGCCTCGCGCGTCCGCAGGTCCTGATTCACAGCCACGGACCGGGACCGCATATTCTGGAAGGCCTCACCGCCGGCGGTGATCGCCGCGCCGATCACCAGAAAAACAAGACTGCCGACCAGGTCGGCACCCGTGAGGGGGCCGGATCCCGCGGACAGAACGAGACCGCATGCGAGACCCAGAGCGGTCGCAAGCAGACCGGGCACGGCCCCCCCCAGCGCCGCGGCACCGATAATGGCGGGGACGAAGAACAGGAATGCCGCCTGTTCGTCGACCAGAGGGCTTGTCGCCATCCGGAGGCCGAGTCCGCCGAGGGTGGCGATGAGGGCCGTGGCGAGGCCGAAACCGGTGTGCCGGGTGGCCAGCATCCATGACCACGCGGACCGCGTCTCGATGGGCTCAGCCGGAATGGTCGTCATCGTCGCCTCCGCAACAACCCGTAGGTGAAACCCCCAAATTTCACCAGACTCGGTCGTCCGGTATCTCCCCGGCATCGAGCCGCGCGCTCCCGTCCAGTATTTCCCGAGAGTCTTCCATGACCGCTCCTCTCGTCGATCTGTCAGACCATCATGCCCCTGATGGGCTGTCGGACCACATCGCGAGCGGCTTAGTGAAGGCACTGCGGTTCGAGGCCCACCACCGCGACGTGAACCACGGCTTCGCCAACGAACTCTGCGGTGCCGCCCCGACCGCTATCGCGCCTTGCACTCCGCACGTCGAACTCCAGCCTGCCTGGAAGGCGGCGGCGTAACGGCGAGGCACGGAGCGGTTCCGGTATGACACTCTGTTCCCTGCCCCCCGCATGGCGGCCTCACGCCACACGCAGCCTGCCGCGCTACACCAGTTATCCGACGGCGG
This sequence comes from Caulobacteraceae bacterium, assembly GCA_965284535.1. GTDB lineage: Bacteria > Pseudomonadota > Alphaproteobacteria > Caulobacterales > Caulobacteraceae > Brevundimonas. The sequence goes on along the minus strand of OZ260090.1, from coordinate 2,834,583 downwards.
TGGCCTTCGAGCCCGTCGTCGGGGACGGGGAGGGGCGAGCATGGCTGGCGACCACCTGCGCCGATCAGACGATCTCGGCCTATGTGCATGTGCCGTTCTGCAGGCGGCTGTGCTGGTATTGCGGCTGTCACACCAGTGTTGTGCATGACTATGACCGGGTCCGAACCTTCTTCCGGACCTTGATGCTGGAGGTTGATTTGTGGGCGGACGCGATTGGCCCACACGCCGGCGCGGCCCATCTGCACTTCGGAGGTGGCAGTCCGAACGCCCTGTCTCCCGAGGACTTTCTGGCTCTCGTTCGGCACATGGCGGATCGGTTCAAGGTGCGCCCGGACGCTGAAGTCGCCGCCGAGCTGGACCCCGGGATGCTGACGGAGGCCTTCATCGACGCCTGCGGAGAGGCCGGGGTGACCCGCGCCAGCCTCGGTGTCCAGACCTTCGATCCCGGAGTTCAGGCAAGGGTCAATCGCATCCAGCCCTTCGAGATGGTCGCCGCCGCCAACGACCGGCTGCGCAAGGCCGGTGTGTCGGCGATCAATTTCGACCTGATGTATGGCCTGCCGGGCCAAACTCCCGAGAACGTGGCGGCTTCCGCCGAGGCGGCGGTTACCCTTCGTCCCGATCGGGTGGCGGTGTTCGGCTATGCCCATGTGCCGTGGATGAAGAAGCATCAGGTCATGATCGCGGAGGCGGAACTCGCTGACGGCGACGGACGCTGGGCCCAGGCCGAAGCTGCCGACCAGGTTCTCAGGCAAGCGGGGTATTTGCGGATTGGCCTCGACCACTACGCCCTTCCGGACGACCCGCTCGCCCGGGCCGCCAGGGACGGAACGATGCAGCGGAATTTCCAGGGCTATACGGATGATTCCGCACCGATACTGGTGCCGGTCGGACCGTCCTCGATCGGCCGGTTCGCCGGCGGGTTTGTCCAGAATGCCGCAGCGACCGATGTCTGGAGCCGCACCGTCGAAGCAGGCCGGCTCCCGATCGCGCGCGAACTTCGGGTGACAGTGGAGGACACCATGAGGGCCGCCGTGATCGAACGGTTGATGTGCGATCTCACCGTGGACGTGGGCGGAGTCTGCGCAAGGCACGGCTTCTCCCCCGACATGCTGGACGATGCGGTTGCGGCCGCAGCGACTCTCCAGGCCGATGGCCTGTGCCGGGTCGAGGGGCGGAGGGTCAGTATTCCGGCGGATGCCTATCGGCTGATGCGGGTGGTAGCGGCCTGTTTTGACGCAGGTCTGCCCGCTGTCGCCAGGCGGCACGCCCCGGCGGTCTGAAGAGCGCGCGTCAACATCCGGAGAATCCCCTAGGGAGCACACCCGAATATCAGCCCGGGAGGCCTCGGCCCTAGTTTGTGACCGTGATTTCACCGGAGGCTTTGATGTTCGCCCTACGCCACTGCGAACCTGCGGTCCCAGTTGCGCCTACGTCGGCCGCGGCGACGGATTGTAGTCTCTGCGGAGCCTTCGCAACCGCCACGGCGGCTCCGCGCTCCCCCTTCGGGGCGGGGGACCTCCTGTTTCGCCAGGGCGACGCCGTCCGCCTTGTCTATCGAGTGCTGCGGGGCGCGGTGATCAGCTACAGGCTCCTGAGCGACGGCCGTCGCCAGGTGACCGGCTTCTATCTGCCAGGCGACTATCTGGGCCTTGAGGCGGGGGTGGACCATGCGACCACGGCCGAGGCCCTTGGAACTGTCGACGCCCTGGCCATGGAGCGGGCGGAACTTTCGGCCCGAGCCGTCACTGACATCGGCCTGGCTCGCGCCCTGTGGCAGGTCACGGTCAGAGCCTTTCAACGCAGCGAAGACCACGCCCTGATTCTGGCTCGCCAGAGCGCCACGGAAAGGGTCGCCGCCTTTCTGCTCGATTTTGCCGCACGCATGGGCGCGGAGGTGACCGTTGACCTGCCAATGACGCGCCAGGACATCGCGGACCATGTCGGCCTGACCATTCACACCGTTTCCCGGACCTTGTCCCAACTGCAGGACCAGGGCCTGATCGAGGCCCGCTCCAGCCGACAGGTCCGTCTGCTGCAACGGCAGCGGCTGGAATGGCTTTGCGCGTGACCGGCTCGTCCGCCAGCACTGTTTCGCGCCCGACCGTCATCCTTGTCGATGACGATCCCGCAGTGACGCACGCCGTGCAGTTCTCTTTCGATCTTGAGGGACTGGACGTGCGCAGCTACCGCGACGCGGAAAGCCTGCTGGCCAGCATGAATTTTCCCGAGCATGGCTGCCTGGTGGTGGATCAGACACTCCCGGGTATGTCGGGACTGACGCTGCTGGAGCATCTGCGCGCCGAGGGTGTGCAGTTGCCGGCGATCCTGATCACCACCAATCCACGCGTCGCCTTGCGTGAACGCACGGCGACCGCGGGAATTCCAATCATTGAAAAGCCCTTGCTGACGGACGCCTTGCTGACCGCAGTGCGCAAGGCGCTGGCCCGCTCCGCCTGACGAGACTCAGGTCGTCAGGTAGGTTGAGACGCGTGGCTCCGACAGAAATCTGAGTCCCGCGCCTGTTGCGCCAACCGACGCGACGAGCAGCGAACCGGCCGCAAGGCAAAGTCCACAGTGCCGGGTCGCCGGTCCACATAGCGCCGCGACCACCGCCATATGGTCAACAGCCAGCAGGCCTGAGACGGCGCCAGCCGCGCCAAGCGCGAGACCGAGGACAACAAGGGCTCCACCCAGAAGCCGGTACTCGTCGATATGGCGTGTCTGCATCTGGTGTCTCCGTTCGCCAAGAGAACCGGATTATTGCTGCATCAGCTTTGCTCCAGCGCAATGCAGCGAAACTGAATAGCAGGCACCGAGAGGCTCTCTCAGAGGGGCCTGCCCGAATGCCGACCAAAGTCTCGCAAAACAATGACACACCGGGCGATGTCGTCGCCCTTTTCCTGTTCCTCGGCGTGGCCGCGGTTCTGGCCTTGTTTGCAACCGGCCTCACGGACGATTCGGCCTTCCGGTTTCATGGCTACATTCTGATGGCGGCGGCGGTGTTGGCCCTCAGCGCCCTCACCATCGGTCTGGCCAACGGCAAATTCCGGCCGGACCCGAATCGCTACCAGGACGGGGTGATCCGCGCGGGCGTGATCGCCACAATGTTCTGGGGCGTCGTCGGCATGGCGGTCGGGGTGCTTATCGCATCGCAGCTGTCGTGGCCCGAGATATTCTACTTCCCCGAACATGGCTGGCTCAATTTCGGCCGTTTGCGGCCCCTGCACACGTCGGGTGTGATCTTCGCCTTCGGCGGCAACGCCCTGATCTGCACCTCCTTCTGGGTGGTGCAGCGCACGTGCAAGGCGCGGCTCGCCGGCGGGATCTGGCCGTGGTTCGTTTTCTGGGGCTACCAGCTGTTCATCGTGCTGGCGGCGACCGGCTACGTCGCGGGTATCACCCAGTCGCGCGAATACGCGGAGCCGGAATGGTACGTCGACCTGTGGCTGACCATAGTCTGGGTCGCCTATCTGCTGGTCTTCCTCGGTACGATCTGGAAGCGCAAGGAGCCCCACATCTACGTGGCCAACTGGTTCTATCTGGCCTTCATCGTGACCGTCGCCCTGCTGCATCTGGTCAACAATGCCGCGGTCCCGGTCGGCCTGCTTGAGGCGCGGAGCTATTCGGCCTTTGGCGGGGTCCAGGATGCCCTTGTCCAGTGGTGGTACGGCCACAACGCCGTGGGCTTCTTCCTGACCGCCGGCTTCCTGGCGATGATGTATTATTTCGTGCCCAAGCGGGTCGAGAGGCCGGTCTATTCCTACCGCCTGTCGATCGTCCACTTCTGGTCGCTGATCTTCATCTACATCTGGGCGGGTCCGCACCACCTGCATTACACGGCCCTTCCGCAGTGGGCGCAGACCTTGGGCATGACCTTCTCGATCATGCTGTGGATGCCGTCCTGGGGCGGGATGATCAACGGCCTGATGACCCTGTCGGGGGCCTGGGACAAGCTGCGCACCGACCCGGTCGTCCGCATGATGGTCGTGGCCATCGCCTTCTACGGCATGTCGACCTTCGAGGGTCCGCTGATGTCCATCCGGACGGTCAACGCCCTGTCGCACTACACCGACTGGACCATCGGCCACGTCCACTCCGGCGCCCTGGGCTGGGTCGGCTTCATCAGCTTCGGGGCGATCTACTGCCTGGTGCCCTGGCTGTGGAAGAAGGAGCGGCTGTACTCCAACGCCCTCGTCGAGTGGCATTTCTGGATCGCGACCACCGGCATCGTTCTCTACATCACCGCGATGTGGGTCTCCGGCATCATGGAAGGCCTGATGTGGCGGGAATACACGCCCGACGGCTTCCTCGCGAACAGCTTCATCGAGACCGTTTCCGCCAAACATATCCAGAACGTCATCCGCACCGTCGGCGGCCTGATGTTCCTGAGCGGCACGCTCATCATGTCCTACAACCTGTGGCGAACGATCCGCATGCCCTCCGTGCCCAATAGCGCGGCTGTCCCGGCGACGACGATCGAGCCGCAACTCCTGCCGGCCGAGTGAGGATCAGACCATGTGGAAACAGCATCACAGGTTCGAGCGGCATTCGCTCTGGCTGGTCATCGGCATCACCATCGTGGTGTCCATCGGCGGCATCGTCGAGATCGCCCCGCTGTTCTGGGTCGAGAGCACGATCGAGGAGGTCGAGGGGGTTCGTCCCTATACCCCGCTCGAGCTGGCGGGCCGCGACATCTACATCGGCGAGGGCTGCTACGGCTGTCACTCGCAGATGGTCCGCCCCCTGCGCGACGAGGTCGAACGCTACGGCCACTACAGCCTCGCCGCCGAGAGCATGTACGACCATCCGTTCCAGTGGGGATCCAAGCGAACCGGGCCCGATCTCGCTCGTGTCGGGGGCAAATATTCCAACGACTGGCATGTAGAGCACCTGACCGACCCGCGCGCCGTGGTGCCTGAATCCAACATGCCGCCCTACCGGTTCCTGGCGGATCAGGATCTCGATGTGCATGCGATCCGCGCCAAGCTTGCAGCCATGCTGGCGGTGGGCGTGCCCTATACGGCCGAGCAGATCGAGAACGCCGAGGCCGACCTGAATGCCCAGGTTGATCCCTTCGCCAGCGAAACCTCCGATCTGCGCCGCCGCTACGGACCGCGCGTGGCCCAGGGAGATTTCGACGGCAATCCTGCGCGTCTGACCAAGATGGATGCTCTGGTGGCTTATCTGCAGCAGCTCGGCACCCAGGTCGACTTCAGTACCTACCAGGCCGAAGACCCGGAGAACCTGCGATGAGCGGCCTCGACTACGAGACGGTGGCGCGGTTCGCCCAGCAGGGCGGCACCCTCTATTTCGCCGCCATCTTCATCGCCGGCGTCGTCTATGCGCTGCGCCCCAAACACCGCGAGACCTTCAAGCGGCTGTCCCACCTCCCGCTCGAGAAAGACGAGGGCGAAGATGTCTGAACGCGAGCGCGACGAACACTCCGGCACCGAAACGACCGGACACGAGTGGGACGGCATCAAGGAACTGGACAATCCGCTGCCGCGCTGGTGGCTGTGGATCTTCTACGGCTGCATCGTGGTCGCCATCGTCTACTGGGTGCTGATGCCGGCCTGGCCCGGGCTGAACGGCTATACGCCCGGCCTGCTGAAACAGTCCGACCGCGCCGCCGTGGCCGAAGAGCTTCAGGCCCTCCAGGTCCAGCGCGGCCGCGGCGAGGCGATGCTGGCCACGGCCTCGCTGCAGCAGATCGAGTCCGACCCCGCCCTGCAGGCGCACGCCCTGTCGGTCGGCCAGTCGGTGTTCGGCGACAACTGCGCCACCTGCCACGGCGCGGGCGGCGGCGGCACGCGGGGGTATCCCAATCTTCGCGACGACGTCTGGCTGTGGGGCGGATCGCTTGAGGAGATCGAGCACACCCTGCGGGTCGGCGTCCGCTCCGCCCACCCCGAAACCCGGACCTCGCAGATGCCGGCCTTCGGCCGCGACAATATGCTGACCCCGGCCCAGGTGTCCGACATGACCGAATATGTGGTCGCCCTGTCAGGACGTCCGGCGGACGCGGCGGCGGTCAGTCGTTCGCAGCAGCTCTACGCCGACAACTGCGCCGCCTGCCACACGCCCACAGGTGTCGGCGACCGCGCCTTCGGCGCGCCGAACCTGACCGACCGCGAGTGGCTGTACGGGTCCGATCGCGACTCCATCCGCGGCCAGATCCACAATGGCCGCAACGGCGTCATGCCCACCTGGGAGGGCCGTTTCTCACCCGGGGTGATCAAGGCCTTGGCCGTCTATGTCCACGTCAATGCCGGCGGCGGCGGCGAGGTCTCCGGAGTCGTCGAACCCGCGCCATGACCATCATCATCGACCGCACCCGCGATCGCTCCAAGGCGACCGGACCGGTCTCGGTCGCCGAGCGGCAGCGGGAAAAGGACAAGCCCAAGGGCCTCTACAAGGCCCGCGTGCCGATCTATCCCAAACTGGTCCATGGCCGCTGGCGGTGGATCAAATGGGCCCTGCTGATCGTCATGCTGGCGATCTACTACATCACGCCCTGGATCCGCTGGGACCGCCCCGGTGCCCTGCCGGACCAGGCCGTGCTGGTGGATTTCGACGGCGGGCGCTTCTACTTCTTCATGATCCAGCTGTGGCCGCAGGAGGTGTATTTTATCACCGGCCTGCTGGTGATGTCGGCGCTGGCGCTGTTCCTGGTGACGTCGTTGTTCGGGCGGCTGTGGTGTGGCTATGCCTGTCCGCAGACGGTCTGGACAGATCTCTACATCTATATCGAGCGGATGTTCGAGGGCGACCGCAATGCGCGGATGCGTCTGGACGCGGCGCCGATGTCCTTCAACAAACTGTGGCGCAAGGCCGGCAAGCATGCAGTCTGGATCGGCGCGGCCTTTGGCACGGGCGGGGCCTGGATCTTCTATTTTCACGATGCGCCCGACCTGATCCGCACCTTCTGGGTCGGGACCGCGCCGATGACCGCCTATGTCTCCTGCGCCATCCTGACCTTCACCACCTATGTCTTCGCCGGACATATGCGAGAGCAGGTCTGCACCTATATGTGCCCCTGGCCGCGCATCCAGGGGGCCATGCTGGATGACCAGTCCTTCCAGGTCACCTATCGCTACGACCGCGGCGAACCGCGTGGCCCGCACAAGAAGGCCGAATCCTGGGACGGCCGCGGCGACTGTATCGACTGCAACCAGTGCGTCGTGGTCTGCCCGATGGGCATCGATATCCGCAACGGGGCCCAGCTGGAGTGCATCAACTGCGGCCTTTGCATCGACGCCTGCAACGAGGTGATGGACAAGGTCGGCCGCCCGCGCGGCCTGATCGCCTATGACACCGACGCGGCGGTGGCGGCGCGGAGCTGTGGCCAGAAGCCGGACCACAGGCTGATCCGGCCGCGCACGCTCTACTACGGCATTGCGCTGGCCGTCGTCGGCGGGCTGATGATCTGGGGCTTCAGCCAGCGGCCGCAGTTCGAGGTCCATGCACTGCGGGACCGCAACCCGGCCTTTGTGCGCCTGGCCGACGGGGCGGTCCGCAATGGCTACACCTTGAAGATCGCCAACCACGGCTTCGAGGCGGCCACGGTCGAGGTCCGCTACGCCGGGGTTCCGGGCGCCGTGCTCCGCAGCGCGGGCCGACCAGTCGAGACCCCGCTTCGGGTCACGGTCGAGCCCAATCGGGTCACGCCCCTGCGCGTCTTCGTCACCGCTCCGGCCGATCAGGTCGGAAGCGGCAGCCAGGACGCCGCCTTCGAGATCCGCTCCGATGCCGAGACGCGGTCTGTCCCCACCGCCTTCGAATACGGAGACCCCCAGTGATGACCGCTCCGGTTCCGAAAGCCCGACCGCCGTTCGTCGTCAAGGGCTGGCATGTGGCCGCGGGCGTTGTCACCTTCTTCGCCGTGGTGATCGGGGTCGATTCCGTCTTTCTGACCCTGGCCTACCGCACCCATCCCGGTCAGGTGGCTCCCCGTCCCTATGAGGCCGGGCTGATCTACAATGCCGAGCTGGAACGGCAGCGGGCCCAGACCGCCCTCGGCTGGCGCGCCGCCGCCGAAGCCGGGCCGGACGGGTTGACCGTGCTGATGCAGGACCGCGACGGCGCGCCCCTGCGCGGCCTGACGGTGAGCGCCACCCTGCAGCGCCCCGCGACCGAACACGGCCGGAGCGTGCTGACCCTGACCGAGATCGCGCCGGGCCGCTACGGCGCCGCCCGGGACGGACTGTCGGGGGCGTGGGACACCCGTATCGAGGCCAGCGCGGACTCGGTTCCGGTCTTCATCGCCGAGCGGAGGCTGACTTGGCCCTGACGATGGACGCCGCGAGCCGCCCGGACATGTCGGCCTTTCTGCGCCGGTCCGACGACGGTCGCGCCGCCCTCGACCTGCTGGTCACCGGCGCCCGCTGCGCCGGCTGCATCTCGAAGATCGAGCGCGAGATGGCACGCCTGCCCGGCGTCGAGACGGTGCGGCTGAACCTGTCCACCGGGCGTCTGGCGCTCGGCCTGAAGGACGCCGGCGTCGATCCGGGACGGATCATCGCGGCCCTGGGCCGGCTCGGCTATCCGGCCACCCCCTATGATCCCGGTGCCGCCCTGGTCCAGCGGGACCGCGAGGGCCGGCGGCTGATCCTCGCCCTGGCCGTCGCCGGGTTCGGGGCCATGAATGCGATGATGTTCTCGGTCCCCATCTGGGCCGGGTTGTTCGACCAGGAACTGGGTCCGGCCACTCGTGCGATGATGATGTGGATGTCGGCGGCCGTCGGTGCCCCCTGCGCGATCTTCGCCGGCATGCCCTTTTTCCAGTCGGCCTGGCGTTCCCTGCGGGTCGGCAAGGCCAATATGGATGTGCCGATCTCTGTCGGCGTGATCCTGACCCTGGCGATCAGCTTTTCCGAGACGATCCTGAACGGCCGGGACACCTATTTCGACGCCGCTGTGTCGCTGCTGTTTCTGCTGCTGATCGGACGTTGGCTGGATCATGTCCTGAGAGCGAAGGCCCGCAGCGCGGCCGGCGACCTGCTGGCGCTTCAGGCACCGGTGGCCTGCGTTATTGACCAGACTGGCCGGGAGCGTTCGATTCCGCTCGGCGACGTCCAGCCGGGCGACAGGCTGCGGGTGCGGCCGGGTGACCGGATCCCGGTGGACGCCACCCTGGAAGAGGGGGAGGGACTGCTCGACAACAGTCTCCTGACCGGCGAGAGCGTCCCCGAAAGGGTGGCTCCCGGGGGGCTGTGCCGGGCGGGCGCGGTCAACACCTCGGGACTGCTGACCCTGCGCGCCCGCGCCCGGTCCGAGGACTCGGCACTGGCGGCCATCGCACGGCTGGTCGAGGCGGGAACCCAGTCCCGCTCGCGGTATGTCCGGCTCGCCGACCGCGCGGCGACACTCTATGTTCCGGTCGTGCATGCGGTGGCCCTGGCGACCTTCGCTGGAGGCTGGGCGCTCGGCCTGGATCCCCGGGAAGCGCTGATCCGTGCCGTCGCCGTCCTGATCGTAACCTGTCCGTGCGCCTTGGGACTGGCCGTCCCGGCTGTCCAGGTGGTGGCCTCGGCGCGTCTGTTTCGCAGGGGCGTTCTGGTCAAGTCGGGGGCCGCGCTCGAACGGCTGTCCGAGATCGACCATGTGATATTCGACAAGACCGGCGTGCTCACGGAAGGCCGCCCCGTTCTGGTCGGTGCGTCGCCGAAGATCATCGCCCTTGCGGCTCCGCTGGCGCGGGCCTCGAGCCATCCCATGGCTCGCGCCATCGCCCGGGCGGCAGGGGAGGGGCCATTGGCCTCGGGGGTGATCGAACACGCGGGCCTCGGGGTTGAGGGAATGATCGACGGTCGGCCCGCGCGTTTGGGCCGGGCGGCGTTCGTCGGCGTGCCGACCCTGCGGTCTGGCGAGACCGAGCTTTGGTTCGGGTTCGAGACCGGCGCGAAGGTGCGGCTCCAGTTCTCGGACGTCTTGCGGCCGGACGCCGCCGCCACCGTCGAGGCCCTGAAGGCGCGCGGGATCACGGTTGAGATACTGTCCGGCGATCAGGTCGGCGCGGTGAAGGCCGCAGCCGACACGGTCGGGGTCTCTGACTGGCGCGCCGGCCTGACGCCGCAAGAGAAGTCCGGGGCGATTGATCGGCTCGCGGCCGACGGGCGCAAGGTCCTGATGGTCGGGGACGGTCTAAACGACGCAGCGGCCCTCGCGCGCGCCCATGCCGCCATCGCCCCGGGATCGGCGCTGGAGGCCAGCCAGAACGCCGCCGACCTGGTCCTGACCCACGATTCCCTGATGGCCGTGGTCGAGGCGATCGATGTGGCGCGTTCGGCCCGCCGGCGCGCGCTTGAGAATTTCGGTTTCGCGGCGCTCTACAATCTGCTGGCAGCGCCGGCGGCGATGCTTGGACTGGTGAACCCCTTTGTCGCCGCCCTGGCGATGTCCGGCTCCTCGCTTGTCGTGACCTTGAATGCACTTCGGGTCAGGAAACCTCGATGAACATCATCTTCCTGCTGGCACCCCTTTCCGTCGCCCTGGGCCTGATGGCTGTCGGCGCCTTCGTCTGGACGCTCCGGAGCGGTCAGTATGAGGACATCCAGGGCGCGGCGGCACGAATTCTGATCGACGACGCTGATCCCGGGACGGCGGAGGACGGCGACGCCTCCGACCCCGTTTCGACGCCTGACGGCCGTTCGGAATGAGGGTGTTCGGCCTCCGTATTCTACCCTAGGGTCAGCGCCCTGGGGGCGGTTCCCGAATATTCAGCCGCGATTCCTTCAGCCAGACTCCTCGCACTGAACCGAGGAGAAAAGAATGGCGTCGGCATCACCCATCACTGGTACTTACGCGGCGGTCGCCGGGCGGGCTAACCCGTTCAGCGCGGGTACGTTCTGATGTGGCATCGGTTCGAGGACGATGCGCCAATGCCATCTTCCGACGCGGATCCGGCATCCGTCGGTCCGAATAGCCCGTGGTCGGAGTCGGCGCGTGGGTCGGCGGCCGGGGACCCGCAGAGCCGCGGGACGCCCTGCCCCGACGACCGCAAAGGGGACCGGAGCCGCGATCATTCCGGCCCCGACGCTGCGCTTGAAGAGACGATCACCACAGACGCCGCGGTTCCCTGATCTCAGGCAGGCCGAGAGGCTCTCGCCGGGCGGGATTGTCCTGCCAGCACCAGGGAAACGCCGCCGGATCCATGGCCAGCCGAGACGGCGGCTTCTCTGCTCAGCGTGGGAGGCCGAGGGGTCCGAAAAGCCAGGTCATCCAGATACCGAGCGCGAGGAAGACGCCGAAGGGCAGGCGGTCGCCGCCCGATACGGGGTGCCGTAGCAGCACGCGGGCCAGCACCACGCCGAGGCCTGCCGTCGCGGCCCAGACAAGAACGCTGGGCAGGCCGATCCACCCGACCCAGGCACCGCCGGCGGCCAGCAGCCAGGGATCGCCGCCGCCGAGGCCCTCTCGTCCCCGCAGGCCTCGATAGGCGCGGGCGATCAGCCAGAGTGTGGCAAACCCGACGCCGGCTCCTGTGAGGGCGTCGAGGATATCGGCCCCTCCCGGCAGGATCGCCGCCAGAGCTCCGCTCGCCAGCAAAGGGAAGGTCAGTTGGTCCGGTAGCCAGAAATGCTCGCCGTCGACCACGGCGATCAGCAGCAACTGCCAGCCGAGCAGGGCCGTCACGACGATCGCGGACAGGGAGGGCTGGCTCAGGGCCGCCCATACCCCGATCAGCGCACAGCCCGCCTCCAGCAGGGGGTAGCGCGCCGGGATCCGGGCGTCGCAGTCGCGACATCGTCCGAGCGCGATCAGATAGCTGACCAAGGGGATCATTCGCCAGGGCGGCAGGGCGCGCTGACAGCCGTCGCAACGTGATCGACCGAGAACGATTCCGTCTCCTGCGGGAAGGCGAAGGCTGACCAGTCCCACGAAACTCCCGATCGCGAGTCCGACCCCTGCGAACAAGGCGGCGGGAACGGCCGGACCAACGTCAATCATCACCCTGTCCCCTGGCGGCGGCCGAGCCCTACCGGCAAAGCCTCTGCCTCGCAATCAGCCCACGTGCGGTGGCCCGGCTCCGATTGTGACGATCCAACCGTACGGGGACGGTCTTTCATCGAACCGCCAACACAACTTCACAGAGGTGCGCATTTACCGTCACCGTTCGGAGTTCCTCCACCCTCTAACCAAGGCCTCGGGCAGGGGGCGATGCGTCGCCGCGATCAAGGCCGCGCGCCAGATCACTGCCGAGCGATCCTATGGACCAGCCACGGTGGAAATGATGACCGGCTTTCGACTGACAACCCTGCTCGCGATCTCCGCCAGCGCCCTGACCCTCGCCGCATGCGGCTCCGCGGAAGTGGCTTCGCCCGGCGAAGGCGATTTCGGCGGTGGGACCGGCGGCGGCGGAGGCGGACCGACCACGCCGCCTCCCGGCACGCCCGCCGCGGATTGCCCGACCGGCTTCTCTAACGTCGGTCTGGTCGCGGGCGGCACGCTCCGCGCCTGCCAGCTCCCGCAACAGATCAACGGTGCCCTGACCGTCGCGCTCCGCGCCGGCACCATCTATTCCATCAGCGGCCGCACTTCGGTCGGCACCGACCAGGGCGTCGACCCGGCGGCCCCGATCGCCGGCAGCGTCCAGGGCATCCTGACTATTGAAGCCGGGGTGCGTATCTTCGCCTCGGGCGGCTCCGACTACCTGCTGGTCAATCGCGGCTCGCAGCTGTTCGCCGAAGGCACCGCGACCAACCCAGTCGTCTTCACCAGCCGCCAGAACGTCGAAGGCACGACCACCCTGGACTCGCAGGGCCAGTGGGGCGGCATCGTCCTGGCCGGCCGCGCGCCGCAGGCCAACTGCCAGCTGGCCGCTCCGGTGACCTGCACCGGCACCGTCGAGGGCACCAGCGCCTTCTACGGCGGCAACACCTCGGCCGACAACTCGGGCCGCCTGCGCTACGTCCAGATCAAGTTCTCGGGCTTCGAGATCTCGACCGGCAATGAGCTGCAGGGCCTGACCATGGCGGGCGTCGGCTCGGGCACCACCGTCGACCACATCCAGGTCTACAACAGCTCGGACGACGGCATCGAAATCTTCGGCGGTACCGTCAACCTGCGCCACATCGTGATCAACGGCGCCGACGACGACGGTCTGGACACCGACACCGGCTGGCGCGGCGGCGCCCAGTTCGGCATCGTCACCCAACGCGCGCCGGGTTCGACCAGCCGCAGCGCCGGCTTCGAGTTCTCGTCGGCTCCGGCCTCGGTGCCGCTGGCTACGCGCTATGTCTCGCAGCCGAAGATCTCCAACTGGACCCTGGTCGGCCGCAACTCGCCGACGGACGCGCACACGGTTGCCCACTTCGACACCGGCAACGACGGCACGATTATCAACTCGGTGTTCACCAGCGTCACAGGTTCGCTGGCCGGCTGCATGGCCATCAATGACGCCGACACGGAAACCAGCGGCGTGACGTTCAACTCGGTCTTTATGTCCTGCGGCTTGGCCTACCGTCCGTCGAGCGCCGTGCGCTCGGCCGCCGCCTTCACGGCGGGGACCAATAACACCGCCCTCGGGACCTCGACCCTGACGGCACCGACGGGGACTACCCTGACCAATCAGGTGCTGACCTTCATCAACGGTGCCAACGAGAACGCCGTAACCCCGGCCGTCGCAGCGACCGTCTATCCGTTCTTCCAGAACACGACCTACATCGGCGCCGTCCAGAACGCCGCCGACACCTGGTACGTGGGCTGGACCTGCGGCCTGACGGCAGGCGCGACCTGCTGATGACGGATGCGCGGAGGCGGCCCGAACGGGTCGCCTCCGTCCTTCGCGTCCTCCGTTGAACTCCTTCAAGGCCCAGATCATGAAGACACTTACCCTGACCCTGAGCGGCGTCCTTCTGGCCACCAGCGCACTGATCGCACCTGGCCTGGCCTGCGCTCAAACCCCGCCGGTGCAGGCGACGCCAGAGGCGTCGGCCCGGCAGGACATGACCGTCCAGGACGAGCCGCCCATGGCTAGCGAGCTGGACGAGGTTGTCGTTCTCGGCCGTTACATCCCCGAACCCAACCGTGAGAGCGCCGAGGTCGCGGCCTTTCTGACCTCGGAGGACCTGGAGCGGACCGGCGACAGCAGCGCCGCGGGTGCCCTGGCGCGCGTGACGGGTCTGACGGTGGTCGAGGGGCGTTTCGTCTACGTCCGTGGTCTGGGGGAGCGTTACTCCTCGGCCCTGCTGAACGGGTCGCCCCTGCCCAGCCCCGAGCCGCTGCAGCGCGTGGTTCCGCTGGACCTGTTCCCGTCCAGCATCCTGGACAGCGTCACGGTCCAGAAGTCCTATTCGGTCGACTTCCCCGGCGAATTCGGCGGCGGCGTGATCGACCTGCGCACCGTCGATGCGCCGAATGAGCCCTTCTTCACCATGTCGACCTCGATCGGTGGCAACACCGAGACGACGGGCGACGAAAGCCTGATCTATTTCGGCTCGCGCACTGACTTCACCGGATTCGACGACGGCACCCGCGATGTTCCCGGTCCCCTGGCCCTGGCGTTCAGCCGCGGCGTTCCGGTCAACAGCGCCAATGTCGACGCGCTTGAACTGGAGCGGATCGGCCACTCGCTGGTCAACTCGCCGCTTCGTCTGCTGCAGCGAGAGACGACGCCGGTGAATTTCGGCTTCGATTTCGCCGGCGGCCTGTCCAGCGACAGCAGCATCGGCACCTTCGGCCTGATCGCCGTCGCGGGCTACAGCAACAACTGGACGACCCGCCGGGGCGTCCAGGAAGAGTCCCAGTTCTCGGGCCCGGTTCTGGTCCCGGTCACCAGCAAGCAGTTCGAATCGAACCAGAACGACATTCAGCTGAACTTCCTCGGCGGCCTGTCGCTGGTCACCGACAACAGCGAGTTCCGGTGGACGAATTTCTATGTCCGCAACGTGACCAAGGAAGCCCGCATCAGCGCGGGTCCCGACTTTGACGCGGGCGGCGAGGTCCAGCGGACCGACTACACCGAATGGTTCGAGCGCCAGCTGTTCTCGAGCCAGCTGTCGGGCGAGCACGAGTTCATGGACGGCGCGCTTGAGTTCGCCTGGCGCGCAGCTTACGCCAAGACCGAACGTGACGCCCCCTATGAGACCCGGTTCGAATACGGTCTCGATCTGAACGGCGACTTCGTCCACGAGGTCGGCGGCAACCGCATCTCGTTCAGCGAACTGGACGACGACATCGTCTCCGGCGGGGCGGACATCAGCTACACCCTGCCGCTGTCGGACTATCGCGAAGCCGTCTTCTCCTTCGGCGTCGCCTATTTCGACAACAACCGCGACGCCGAGCGCCGTGACCTTCAGTTCGTGCCGGTCGGCACGCTGACGGCCGAGCAGCGCCGGTCGCGCGTCGACTATCTGTATTCGGACGCCAACATCGGGCCCACCGGACTGGTGCTGACCGAGATCACCGGCGGCGCAGGCAGCGGCGCGGCGGCCTATGCGGCCCAACTGGAAGTCGCGGCCGCCTATGCCCAGGTGGACGCCGAATTCCTGCCCCTGCTCCGGACCACCTTCGGGGTGCGCTTCGAGGACGGTCGTCAGTCGGTCACCACCCGCGACCTGTTCGGCGGAGCGGCCCCGTTCGCCCCGACCGAGATCGAGGAGCAGTATTTCCTGCCCTCCTTCACCGGAACCTGGAATTTCGCCGAGGACATGCAGCTGCGTCTGGGCGCGTCCCAGACCATCGGCCGTCCCCAGTTCCGCGAGCTGGCACCCCAGTCCTACACGGACCCGGAAACGGACCGTGAGTTCACCGGCAACCCATTCCTGGTGGATACCGAGATTCTGAACCTCGACGCCCGCTTCGAATGGTTCTTCGCCCGGCAACAGTATCTGACCGCCGGCGTCTTCTTCAAGGATCTGGACAGTCCCGTCGAAGCCACGATCGTGACGACGGGCAACGCGCGTCAGCAGTCGTTCCTCAACTCCCCGCAGGCGACCATCTACGGGGCCGAGATCGAGGCCAAGAAATACTTCGAGTTCCCGGACATGAACTGGGACTTCATCGCCAACAAGCGCTGGCTGGTGCAGGCCAACTACACCTGGTCGGACTCCGAGGTTAACGTCGAGGCCGGCGACATCGTCCGGACCCCGGGCGGTGGCGGGATGGACGAGGATGCGACCTTCTTCATCGAGGACGGCAGCCGGCTCCAGGGCCAGTCCGAACATGTCGCCAACCTTCAGTTCGGCTGGGAAGACGATATGGCCCGGTCTCAGGCTACCTTCATCGTCAACTATGTCAGCGAACGGATCAGCGCCCGCGGTGCCGGCGGTGCTGGCAACCGTGAGCCGGACTATATCCAGGAACCCGGCGTCTTCCTTGACTTCGTCTACCGCAAGGATTTTGAGGCCGGGGGGCGTGAACTCGGTTTCGCGCTTGAGCTTCGCAATCTTCTGAACACGGACTTCGACGAGTTCCAGGAGCTCGGCAACAAGATCCTGATCAACAACTACGAGCTGGGTTCGAGCGCCACGGTCAGCCTGACGGCGCGCTTCTAGGCGTATCGGGAGGCGGTCACAGGACCGTCTCCCGGACCGTTCTTCAAGACAGTTTTGCAGCGGTTTGTCCGCGTCCGGCCCAATCGTCACGTCAAGTTCGCGGGTCCGTCATGGGGTCGTGAAGCAGGACCCGGACGATTGGTCTACGCAGTCCGCCGGGCCGTCGGGGCCCCGTGAGGCACGTCATAGTGATCGGCGCGGTGCGCAGTTTCAGCAGCGGAGTGCGGGATGTCGTCGCGGCGCGTCCGGATCGCGTGCGGGCCGGCGTCGAGATCACACTGGCCCTGTTGCTGGCGATCCAACTGGGGCGGCTGGTCTGGATCGTCGCCGAGCCCCGGGCCGATGTCGCAACCGACCCGGCACCCCGGGCCGCTGTGATTGCCCCTGACGCCACCGTGTTCCAGCGATTCGATGCCTTCTTCCGCACCGGCGAACTCAGCAGCATGGCCGAGGCGACCGCCGCCGGCGGCAGTCAGATGCGTCTTTACGGCGTGCGCGCCGGCGGGGCAGGCGGCGGTTCGGCCATCATAGGACTGGCGGATGGACGGCAGGTGTCGGTCGGGGTGGACCAGGAGGTCGAGCCCGGACTGGTCCTCCAGTCGGTCGGTCAGGACCATGTCACCCTCTCGCGGGGCGGTTCGATCACCCGGCTGGTCTTCGGTGAGGCCCCGGTTGGCGTCGCGCCGCCGCCGCCACCCCCGCCCGGTCCCCAGACCCTGGGACCTGACACCGGGCCGGCCCCAACCGGTCCGGCCCGGGTCGATCCGGCCCGGCTGATGGCCGAGGCGTCGCTGCGGCCGCGCATGCAGGGCCTGCGGGTCAATGGATTCATCGTCTCGGCCAATGGCGGCGGCGAGGCCCTTCTGGCCGCCGGCTTGCAGGGCGGCGACGTCATTCTGGCGGTCAACGGTCAGTCGCTGGACAGCCTGAACGTTGTGGCCGGCCTGCGCGGACAGCTGGCCGCCGCCACCAGCGCGGAAATCCGGTTCGAGCGTGATGGGACCGAGCGGTCCACGACTATAGGGACAGGCCGTTGAAGCGAGCGAACCGTAACATCATCATCGCGGTCCTCACGGCCGTTCTGGCGGCGCAGGGACCACTGTGGACCTCGCCCGTGCGGGCGCAGTCGGTGGACCGCCAGACCCTGAATGTTCAGGGTGCGGACATTCGGGCCTTCATTCAGGACGTGGCGCGTTCGACGGGGCGCACCTTCATCGTTGATCCGGGGGTGACCGGCACGGTGACGGTGTCGAGCGAGCGGCCATTGAGCCGGACCCAGCTGTTCGAGGTCTTCCTGTCGACGCTGAGGGCCAATGGTCTGGTGGTGACGCCGACGGCCTCGGGGGCCTACCGGATCAGCCCGGCGCAAGGGGCGGCGCAGGGGCCGGCGACGGTGGGGTCGGAGCGGTTCGCCACCGAGGTGTTCCAGCTGAGGAACATCGACGCGGCCTCGGCGGCCGAGACCATCCGGCCCCTGGTCGGGGCCCAGGGGCAGGTGCTGGCCAACCCCGGCGCCAACAGTGTGGTGGTGGCCGACTTCGCCGACAACCTGGCGCGGATCCGGGCCCTGATCGGGCGGATCGACGTGGACCGCACCGGGTTCGAGGTCATCACACTGGAGAACTCCTCGGCCCGCGAGATCGCCGCGGTGCTGCAGACGGTCCTGGCACCGCCCGGCGGCCAGCCCGGCTCGGGCATGGTCAGCGTCACCCCGGTCGAGAGCTCCAACTCCATCGTCCTGCGCGGCGATCCGTCGGCCATGGCGCGGATCCGGCCTCTGGTCGAGGACCTCGACCGCCGGGCCGAGTCCGCTGACGACGTCAAGGTCGTCTTCCTGCAGCACGCCAGCGCCGAGGCCCTGCTGCCGGTGCTGCAGCAGGTGGTGGGCCAGCCGGTGACGGCGTCGGGCGCCAACGCTCCGGCCTCGGGTCGCCAAGGCGCGGTGGACACCGCCGCCGCAGCGGTTACGCCCGCCGGCGTCCCGGCGGCCCCGGTCCCGGGTCAGCGGGCCACCATCGCCCGCTTCCCCGGCGCCAATGCCCTGGTGATCTCGGCCTCGGCCGAGACCCAGCGGATGCTGGCCGAGGTGATCCGCCAGCTGGACCAGCGCCGCCAGCAGGTGCTGATCGAGGCCATCGTGGTCGAACTGTCCGACAACGCCGTGCGCGAACTGGGGGTGCAGTGGCTGCTGGCGGGCGAGGACGGCAATCCGGTCGGCCTGACCAACTACTCCGACCGCGCCGGGGCTCTGGTTCCGCTGGCGGGGGGTGCGGCGGCGTCGCAACTGGACCCGGCCGATCCCCTGCGCGACCAGTTGCAGACGCTGGCGGTCAACAGCCTGCTGGGGGCCAATGGCTTCATCGGCGGCGGCGGCGGGCGGATCGGCGACGGCCTGTTCGGCTTCATCATCAATGCGGCCAAGACCGACGACGGCTCCAACCTGCTGCAGACCCCGTCCCTGATGACGCTGGACAATGAGGAGGCGACCATCCTGGTCGGGCAGGAGGTGCCGGTCACCACGGGCGAGACCCTGCTGGACGGCAACTCCAACCCCTTCCGCACGACCCAGCGTCAGGACATCGGCGTCAAGCTGATCGTCCGGCCCCAGATCAACGCCGGCGGCTCGATCACCCTGTTCCTGCGTCAGGAGGTGTCCAGCATCAACGGCGTCCTGACCAACTCGGCCAGCGATCTGGTGCTGAACAAGCGTGAGCTGGAGACGACGCTGGTGGTCGATGACGGCGACATCGCCGTGGCCGGCGGCCTGCTGGACCAGAACGACCGGCTGTCGGTCGACAGTGTGCCGGGGCTGGGCAGCCTGCCGGTGATCGGCAACCTGTTCCGTTCGACCAGCCGCCAGCGCGGGCGGACCAATCTGATGGTCTTCATCCGCCCGACCATCATCCGCAGTCCGGCGGACGCCCAGACGCTGGCGGCGGACCGCTGGGGCTATATGCGGCAACAGCAGCTGAACAACGCCCCGGGGGTGGAGCCGTCTCTCGACGAGATGCTGCGCGACTATATGCGGACCCAGGCGCCGGTCGCGCCCGAGCCCGTCGTCACGGAGCCCGTCGTCACAGCGCCCGTTGGAGAGGTGACGGCCGAGCCGCTTTCGCCGGTCACGCCGGCCGCGTCGGGCGAGTGACGAGGCCATGATCACCCTGGTCAATCCGACCCTGCCCTACGGCTTCGCCAAACGGCACGGCGTGATCCTGCTGGACGCGGGCGAGATCGCCGTGGTGGGGCTGCGCGAGGGAGCGGATCCTTCGGTCCTGGTCGAGACCCGCCGGGCGCTGGGCCGGCCGCTGCGGGTCGAGCGGCTGAGCCAGGCGGTCTTCGACCGGCGTCTGTCCGAGGTCTATGCCGGCGATCACCTGAGCGCCGCCGACGGCGACGATCTGTCGATGCCCCCGGGTCTGGACAGTCTGATCGACGACATCCCCGCCGCCGCCGACCTGCTGGACACGGCCGACGACGCCCCGGTGATCCGGCTGATCAACGGCATCATCGCCGAGGCGGTGCGGGCCGGGGCCTCGGACATCCATCTGGAGCCGTTCGAGACGGCCCTGACGGTGCGGATGCGGGTCGACGGGGTGTTGCGCGAGGCCCTGTCCCTGAACCCGCGGATCACGCCGCTTCTGGTGTCGCGGATCAAGGTCATGGCCCGGCTGGACATCGCCGAGAAGCGGGTGCCGCAGGACGGGCGTATCCCGCTGGCGCTCGGCGGCAAGACGCTGGACGTGCGGGTCTCCACCCTGCCGTCGCGCGCCGGAGAGCGGGTGGTGCTGCGTATCCTGGACCGCGATCAGGCGGACCTTACGCTGGACCGGCTGGGCATGGCCCCCGACGCGCTGGACGCCTTCCGCGCGGCCTTGCGCGAGCCCAATGGCATCATCCTGGTCACCGGCCCGACCGGTTCGGGCAAGACGACGTCCCTCTATGCGGGCCTGTCGCTGCTGAACGACGCCACGCGCAACATCCTGACGGTCGAGGACCCGGTCGAATACGCCATCGACGGCGTCGGCCAGACCCAGGTCAACACCCGGGTCGGCATGACCTTCGCGGCGGGCCTGCGGGCCATACTGCGCCAGGACCCGGACGTGGTCATGGTCGGCGAAATCCGCGATGTGGAGACGGCGAGGATCGCGGTCCAGGCGGCCCTGACCGGCCACCTCGTCCTGTCGACCGTGCACACCAATGACGCGGCCGGGGCGGTGACGCGGCTGCGCGACATGGGGGTGGAGCCCTTCCTGCTGGCCTCGACCCTGCGGCTGATCGTGGCCCAGCGGCTGGTGCGTCGGCTGTGCGTCGACTGCCGCCGTTCCGAGGTGGCGGACAAGGCCACGGCGCGGACCGCGGGCATCAGGACGGGTCAGACGGTGTGGCGGCCGCAGGGGTGCGCCCACTGCAACCAGACCGGCTATGTCGGTCGTGTGGGCCTGTATGAGGTGATCCGGGTCGATGACCGGGTCCGCCGGCTGATCGCCGCCGAGGCCGGGGAGGAGGCGATCAACGCCGTGGCCTTCGCCGGAGCGGAGACTCTCACCCAGCGGGCGCGGGCGCTGGTGCTGGAGGGCGTCACCTCGGTCGAGGAGGCGGTGCGGGTGACGCGCCAGGAGACGAGCGAGGCCCATGACGAGCCGGTCGTCACCGCCGTCACGGGCGGTCGCGAGGACGCGGCCTGATGGCGAGGTTCGACTATGTGGCGGTGGACGTGGGCGGGCGCACGGTCCGTGGCGTTCTGACCGCCGATGACGACGGGGCCGCGCGCGCCCTGCTGTCCCGCCGCAAGCTGATGCCGCTCGAGCTCGCCCCGGCCCGGGGTGGGGCCCCGACCCGGGGCGGGGCGTCACGACCCGGCGGTGGGCTCGGGACGCAGGCCGGCGCGCCGCGGGCGGGCCGGCTGGACGCCCGCACCCTGGCCCTGACCACCCGCCAGCTGGCGACCCTGGTGACGGTGTCGCCGGTCGAGGAGGCGCTTCGGGCCATCACCCTGCAGGCCGACCGGCCCGCGGTGCGGGCGGTGCTGGAGCGGGTGCATGCCGGGGTGATGGAGGGTCGGCGGCTGTCGGACGCCATGGGGCTGCAGGGCCAGGCCTTCCCGCCCCTTTACCGGGCCATGGTCTCGGCGGGCGAGACCTCGGGGGCGTTGGCGCCGATCCTGGAACGCCTCGCCGACGGGCTGGAGCGCGATCAGGTGGTGCGCGGCAAGGTGATCACCGCCCTGGTCTATCCGGCGGTGCTGGCCCTGGTGGCGCTGGGCGTGGTGATCGCCCTGATGACCTTCGTGGTGCCCCGGGTGGTGGATCAGTTCGACAGTATGAACCAGACCCTGCCCTTGCTGACCCGGCTGGTGATCGGCCTGTCAGACGGGATGCGCGACTGGGGCTGGCTGGTGGCGCTGGTTCTGGCGGCGGCGGTCGCGGCCGGGGCGATGGCCCTGCGCAATCCCGCCGTCCGCCTGCGCGTCGACACGGCCCTCCTGCGGCTGCCGCTGGTCGGGCGGCTGACGCGGGACCTGCACGGAGCCCGGATGGCGCGGACCCTGTCGACCATGATCACCGCCGGCCTGCCGGTGCTGGAGGGGCTGACGATCACGGCGCGGACCGTGTCCAACCGCCGCCTGCGCCAGGCCACCGAAACCATGGCCGAGGCGGTGCGCGAGGGCGGGGGCCTGTCGGCGGCCATGCGCCGGGCCGACGTCTTCCCGCCGATCCTGGTGACCATGACCGCCTCGGGCGAGGCCAGCGGCCGGCTCGAACCCATGCTCGAGAGCGCCGCCGACTATCTGGAGCGGGAGTTCTCCACCTTCACGGCGGTGATGCTGAGCCTGATCGAGCCGGCCATCATCGTGGTCATGGGCGGGATCGTGGCGGTGATCATCCTGTCGATCCTGCTCCCCATCCTGCAGATCAACACCCTGGCCATGGGGTGAGGAGGAATGATGATGAAGAGGTTGTCCTTGCGCCGTATCGCGCGCGGCCTTGTTGGTTGGGCCGCGGTCGTCGGCCCTTCGGGACCTCCCGACCCGACGCGGCCTGGCGCCCCAACCCGCGCTCAAGCAGCGAGCGACCGCGTCGCGAGCGGTAGCGCCCCAACCAGACAAGGCTTTACCCTGGTGGAGCTGATGGTGGTGATCGTGATCATCGGCCTGCTGGCCACCGTGGTGGCGATCAATGTCCTGCCCAGCCAGGACCGGGCCATGATCGGCAAGGCCAGGGCCGACATCGCCACCCTGGAACAGGCGATCGAGACCTATCGCCTCGACAATCTGGACTTCCCGGCCGACCTGCAGGCCCTGGTCGCGGCTCCGGCGGGCCTGGCCAATCCCGACCGCTACCGCCCGGGCGGCTACGTCCGTCGCCTGCCCGAGGACCCGTGGGGCAACCCCTATCAATACCGCCGCCAGGGCACGCACGGCGGCCAGTTCGACGTCTTCTCCTGGGGCGCGGACGGCAGGGAAGGGGGCGAGGGCAATGACGCCGACCTCGGCAACTGGAGTTAGCGGCGCTACCGCTCGCGACGCGGTCGCTCGCTGCCTGAGCGCGGGTCGCTGCGCTACCGCTCGCGACGCGGTCGCTCGCTGCTTGAGCGCGGGTTGGGGCGCTATCGCTCGCCGCGCGGCGACTCGCTGCTTGAGCGCGGGTCGGTGCGCTACCGCTCGCGACGCGGTCGCTCGCTGCCTGAGCGCGTGGCCTGCGCGAAGCGCCAGGCCGCGTCGGGTCGGGAGGTCCCGCAGGGCCGACGACCGCGGCCCGGGCAAACAGGGCTTCACCCTCGTCGAACTGCTGATGGTCATCGCCATCATGGGTCTGGCCGCCGGCGCCGTCGTGCTGGCGGTTCCGGATCCGCGCCCGGCCGTCGGAGCCGAGGCCGAGCGGTTCGCCGCCCGGCTGGTGCGGGCGCGCGACGAGGCGGTCCTGTCCAATCGATCGGTCGCCGTCGATCTGACCGCGACCGGCTATGCCTTCAGCGCCTTCGACGGCGCCGACTGGTCGCCCCTGACCGACGGCCCGTTCGGGCCCGAGGACTGGCAGGCGGGGACCGCCGTGGAGCCGGGCGGTACGGGCGACAGGGTCGTGTTCGATCCCACCGGCGTCGCCGAACCCGCCTCGCTCACCCTGGCCCGCGACGGCAGGCGCCGGACCGTGACCGTCGACGGTGCCGGCGAGGTGCGTATCGATGGCTGAGCGGGAGACATTCGGGGGCAGACAGGGCTTTACCCTGATCGAGATGCTGGTCGCCCTGGCCGTGTTCAGCCTGGCCGCCCTGGCCCTGCTGAACCTGTCGGGCGAGAACACCCGCTCCGCCGCCCGCGTCGAAACCCGCACCCTCGGCGGCGTCGTCGCCGAAAACCTCGCCGTCGAGGCCGCGACCCTGCCGGTCATCGGCGAGGGAACGACCGACGGCCTTGTCGAGCTCGCCGGACGGCGCTGGCGCTGGACCCGGATCGTCAGCCCCACCGGGGTGGCCGGGCTCCTGCGCATCGAAGTCCGCGTCCGTGACGCCGAAGGTCAGGCCGCGGAACGCACCCTGTTCAGGCCGTCCTCAACATGATCCGCCGGGACGGATTCACTCTCGTCGAGGTCATGATCTCGCTGCTGATCTTCGCCATGATCGCGGCGGCCGGCGCCGCCATTCTGGGCGTGTCGATCGACAACCGGTTCGCAGTCAAGGCGGCCAGCGACCGGGTCGGCGACCTGCAGCGGATGCGCGGCCTGCTGCGCGCCGATCTGGGTCAGGCCACGGCCCGGCGCTCGCGCGGGCCGACCGGCAGACCTATGCCCCAGCCAATCATCGGCACCGCCGCGCCTGGAGATCCGATCCTCGTCCTGACCCGCGCCGGATGGAGTAATCCCGGCGAACAGGCCCGGCCGTCGCTGCAGCGGGTCGAGTACCGTCTGGTCGAGGACCGTCTGGAACGGCGCGTCTCGAGCCATCTCGACGGCGCGCGACCCGGCCCGCCACAGGTCCTGTATCGCGGGGTCCGGGAGATCGCCGTGGCCTTCGTCCGTGACGGCCAGGTGGCCCCGGCCTTCATATCCAGCATCGACCGGCCGCTGCCCGACGCCGTGCGCGTCGACATGACGATCGAGGGCTATGGCCGCGTCGAACAGCTGTTCCTTGTGGGGAGCGGACGGTGAACCGGTCGCGCCGTCATCGCGAGGGCATGGCCTTGCTGACGGTCCTGCTGCTGGTCGCCGTCATGTCGGCGGTGGCGGTGGCCATCCTCGACGACGTGCGCTTTTCGGTCCGGCGCGCGACCAATGTCGAGACCCGCAGCCAGGCCCAGTGGTACGCCGCCGGCGCGGAAGCCCTGGCGCGCGGCCAGGTCGCGCGACTGCTGCTCGCCGGCCCCGCGCGGACCCCGCTGGACCCTGCATGGAACGGTCGGACCGTCAGCTTCCCCATCGAAGACGGGACCATCGTCGCGACCGTCAGCGACGGCCAGGATTGCTTCAACCTCAACAGTCTGGTGCTCGGCTTCGGAGAGGACCTCACGGCGCGTCCCCTCGGCGCCGCCCAATTCCGGGCGCTCGGCCACGCGGTGGGGATTCCCGCCGGGCGGATGCAACAGATCGCCGACGCCCTGACGGACTGGCTGGACGCCGATGCGATCCCGCTTCCCCTTGGTGCCGAGGATGGCGCATATGCCGGACTGGAGAGGCCCTATCGCACCGGCGGGGTGATGCTCGTCGAGGTCAGTGAGCTGCGGGCGGTCAGGGGCGTGGACGCGGAGACCTATCGCCGCTTGCGTCCCTACATTTGCGCCCTGCCCACGACGCGCCTGTCCCCGCTGAACGTGAACACCCTCACGCCGGAGCAGGCTCCGCTGCTGACCATGCTGACCGACGGTGCCCTGGGGCCAGAGCAGGCCCGGGCGGTGATCGCGGCGCGTCCGCGACAGGGCTGGCCCGACACCGCCGCCTTCTGGAGCCACGCCGCGTTGGCGACCGTCCCGGTCGATCCGGAAGCGCGGGATCAGGTCTCCGTCCTGACCCGGTTCTTCGACCTGAGGGTCGATGTCGATCTGGGTGGCTCCCGCGCTGTTCGCACGGCCCTTCTCGAAGCCACGCCCGACGGCCGCGTGCGCACCGTGATCCAACGTTGGACGACCGAAGAATGAAACCGACCCGCCTGATCCTGATCCCGGCTCTCGCCAGCGAGCCCGCTCCTTGCCTGACCATCATGGGCACCGACGTTCACGAGCGAGGCCTGCTTGATTTCGGAGCCGCCGAGCCGCCCATCCCCATGCGCACCGTGGCGGTCGTCCCGGGCGTGGATGTCACCATCCGCTGGCTGGACTTGCCGCCGGGAAGACCGGCGCAACAGCGCGCCGCCGCCCTTTGGATGTTGAACGACTCCATGGCCGCTCCGACCGACCGCCTCGCCGTGGCGCTCGGCCCCACGCCGGCGGTCGGAGCGCCACGGCTGGTCGCGGTTGTTGGCCAGGCCCGGCTTCAGGCCTGGGTCGACTATCTCGATGCATTGGGCGTGAAGGCCGACGCCATCATTCCTGACGTCCTCACCGTTCCCGAACCCGGGGACCCCGACCAGCTGAATGCCGTCGCCTTCGGCCCCGCATCGGCCCTGCGCGGCCGGCAGTTTGCCGCGAGCGTCGAGGCGGATCTGGTCGAACTGGTCGCCGGCGGACGTCGCATCGAGGCGATCACCGAGGCGGCCACGGTCGAACAAGCGCTGATCGACGCGGCCCTCGCTCCGCCCGTCAACCTGCTCTCCACGGGAGAGCGAACCCCCGGGATCGCCCGCCGATCCTGGGCGGCGGCCTGTTTCCTCGCGGGCCTGCTGTTGGTTTCGCCGCTGATCCTGATCGCCGCCGCCGCCGCCAGAGACGACGCGTCGGCCCGGGGTGACAAGGAACGAGCTCGCGCCGAGATCGCGAGGGTCGCGCCGGACCTGGCCGCCCGGCCCAATCCTGTCGAGGCTCTGCGCCAACGCGTGCAATCGGCTCCGCCGCCCGGCGGGGTCGTCAGCGCGACAGCCGCCCTGTTCGCCGCCGTCGAAGGGGTGGAGGACGCTGAACTGGACCTGCTGATCGTCGATCCGGCCGTCGGCATGAAAGCCAGCGTCACCCATGTGAGCTATCAGGACATGCGGACGATCGGTCAGTTCATGCGCGCAAGGGGCCTGCAGGTCACGGAGACCAGCACGCTGGAGGACCGTGGCCGGATCGTCAGCGACATCACCATCGGAGCTTCACGATGAGTCGCCATCTCGATCGGGCCCTTGGCTGGTGGGCCGGGCGCACGGTGCGCGAGCGTCGCATGCTGATGGTCATGGGTGTCCTGATACTGGTGACGGCCCTCTGGCTGGGCGTCGTCCGGCCCCTGCAGGACTGGCGCGCCGCCGCGGCTGACCGGGCAGAGGCGGCCGCTACGACCCTCGCTGAGGTGCGCCGGACCGTCGGAGTCCTTCAGCCCGCAACGACAGACGCGGCGCGCCCGGCCGAAGGGCTCGATCCGCTGCTCCGCCGCACCGCCGATACCGCCGGCATCTCCATCGTCACCACCATGAGCCCCTCCGGGCAGCTGGGCTTCCAGCTTTCAGGGGTCCGCTCGGGCCCTCTGTTTGAATGGCTATGGGCGCTGGAAACCGACCACCGGCTGGCGATCTGCAGCCTCGGTATCGCCGAGAATGCCGATGCGACGCTGAATGTGGAAGGATCGGTGTCCGCGGGCATCTGCGGGGGCTGATCGCGGCAGACCCGTGTGGGCGCACGGGCGGATGTCAAATTTCATACTTCATATCGTCGCAAAACATTTACAAATGCGGCGAAAGGCGCATTATCGCTCCGGGTCCTGACCGGTTTCAGGTGTTCGGGAGAGATTGAGATGCGCGGATTCACCCCATTTGTCGGCCTTGCCACTCTGGTTTCGGTCGCCGTTCTTCCCGCCGGACTGGCGAACGCTGGTGATGCGCCGCAGCCGACGGCGCGACCCCAGGAGCGACCCGTGCTGATTTGCGCCACCGACGCCGCGACCCGCCGGGCCTTCACCCGCGAGCACGGTACCGCCCCGGTATTCGTCACGGCGCGCGAGGCCCTGTCGGTGCGAACCTCCGATGCGGCCTGGACCGCGCCGCGCTGCATGACCGAGCGTGAACACGCCCGCTACCGCGAAGCCGTCACGACCTACGCCGCCGTGCGCTAGCAGGCTGGTCTGACCGCGCGGCGCCTGGAAGTCCGCGGCGCGGATTTCGACGCCTGAAATTTCACGACATCCCCGGTCGCAACCGGTGCTCGGCCGGGACAAGGCCGTGCCTGGCCATTTTGTCGTAGAGGGTCTTTCGAGGGATCTGGAGGTCGGTCGTGACCTTTCGGATATCGCCCTGGTGGCGCGTCAGGGATTCCCGGATCAGTTCCGCCTCATAGGCCTGCACCTGTTGAGCAAGGCCTTGATCAAGCATCTCATCGGACAGAGGCGGCGTCAGGCCCACGGCGATCTGGCTGGCGTAGTTTGCCAACTCGCGGAGATTGCCCGGCCAGTCGTGTTCCAGCAGCCGGCGTCGGATGGCCTGGTCGACGCGAGGGGGCTCGCGACCAAGGCGGCTCGCCACGCGCCCGAGAAAGCGGGCGAACAAAAGCGGTACATCCTCGCGCCGCTCGCGAAGGGGCGGCGTTCGGAGGCGGATGACGTTCAGGCGATAATAGAGGTCTTCGCGAAGATCGCCGCGAGCGACGGCCTCGACCGGATCGCCCTTGGTCGCAGCAAGGATGCGGAGGTCCAGTGCGTGCGGCTCCATGGCCCCGACGGGGAGGACCTCTCGTTCTTCCAGCACGCGAAGAAGCAGGAGTTGCGCGGCGCGCGGTGCCAGGTCGATCTCGTCCAGAAAGAGCGTGCCTTGATGCGACTGTTCGATCTGGCCCTCTCGCCGGCGGAAGGCTCCCGTCGGGCCGACGGCGTCGCCCATCAACAGGCTTTCGAGCCCGCTTTCCGGCAGAGCCGCGCAGGAAACCGCCACAAAGGGTCGCAGACGACGCCTTCCGGCATTGTGGATGGCGCGCGCCACGGCCTCCTTGCCCGCGCCGGTTTCGCCTTCGATCAGCACATCCACCTCGGCATCGGCGAGCCGCTGGATCGCCCCGCGCAGTGCTTCCACCGCCCGGCTCGAACCGCTGAGCGGGATCGAACCCTCGTCATCCGCCGCCAAAGCCGTCAGTCGGCGATTGTCCAGCACAAGGGCGCGTTTTTCGAGAGCCCGTCCGAGGGTCTGGATCAGACGTTCCGGCGCGAAGGGCTTGGCAAGGAAATCGTAGGCCCCGCGCTTCATCGCATCGACGGCCTCGGCGATGTCGCCGTGGCCCGTCATCATCACCACCGGCAGATCAGGATCGATGCCGTTCAGCCGCTCGACCAGTTGCGGCCCGTCCATCCCCGGCATCCGCAGGTCGGTGACGACCACCCCTTCGAACCGGTCGTCGACGACCTTGAGGGCCGCCTCCGCTGACCCGAAGGCGACGACCGACAAGCCATCCAGTTCAAGCCTTTCCGCCAGTGCGTTGCGGAAGGCGTCGTCGTCATCGATCAATGCGACGCGGTCGAGGACCCGGAAACTCATGTCGCCCTGTCCAGGCGAATGACGAACCGCGCACCGCTGGAGGACGGTTCAAGCACCAGTTTTCCGCCAAACGCGGCAACGATATCGCGACTGATGACGAGGCCGAGCCCGAGACCGTCCGGCTTGTCCGTCGTGAACGGTGTGAACAGCCTCTGCTGGACGGCGGGCGTGACGCCGGGGCCGTTGTCCGAGACATGGATGGTGACCTGTTTGCCCTTGACCCGAACGCCGAGCGCGATGGCCGGATCGGAGACCCCATCCAGCGCCTCGATCGCATTCTGCAGCAGATTCAGAACCACCTGTTCCAGCCTGTTCCGCTCGGCGCGCACGGCGAGGTCGGTCGGGGCCCGGCGGCGCTCAAGGCCTATTCCCTTCTCTCTCAGTCGACCGGCCACAAGCAGCAGGGCTCCGTCGATGGCCGCGTCAACGTTCACGGCGACCGTTCCTGACCGGGTCTTGCGCGAGAAGGCGCGAAGCTCGTCAGTGATGACGCCGACCCGTTCCGTCAGGCGGTCGATGTTGGCAAGTGACCGAAGGGCTCCGGCGCTGTCGTCGCGTTGCAGCTGGATCGAGGCGCTGTCGGCGTGAGTCCGGATGGCAGCGACGGGCTGGTTGATCTCGTGCGCGACGCCGGCGGCGATCTGGCCCAGTGTCGCCAGCTTGTTGGCCTGAATCAGTTCGTCCTGAAGATCCTGGCGAACCGTCTCGAGGCGGCGTCGTTCGTCGATTTCATGGTTCAACTGATCGTTGGTGGAGCGAAGTTCCGAGGTTCTCAGGTCGATCTGGCGCTCCAGTTCGTGCCGGGCCTGTTCGGCCTCGACCGCCCGCGCCGAGGCGCGCTGGCGGCGGCGGAGCAGGATGCCGGTCAGGGCGGCCAGAAGGGCGACGGTCAGGGCCCCGAGCCACCGGGCGACGGCGATCGCCCGGGCCATTGCATCCCCCGACGGTGACAACAGGGTCAGCCGCCAGCCGATATCGGGAATGGTGTCCGAGGCGACTGCGTACCGTCCTTCGGGGATGTCAGACGATATTCGCATGACGGCCCCGGCCTCGGCCTGGAAGGGCAGGGGGGTCGGAATGGTCGATCCCGCCGTCTGGGTCTCTGCGAGCCGACGCCTCAGATCGGCGGACACGGGGCCAACCGTATGGAACCGCCACGCCGGGACAGTCGTGATCACCACCACGCCGTCGGCGTCCGTGACATAGGTTGGCTCGCCGGACGCCCGCCAATCCGCCTCCAGCGCATCGAACTCGACCTTGGCCACGATGACGCCGAGCGGACGCCCCGCCGGATCATCGACACGCCGTGACAGATACAATCCCGGCCGGCCGCTGACCGTGCCGAGCGCGAAGAAGGTCGCCTGACCATCGCGCATGGCCTGATAGTAGTAGGGCCGAAAGCGATAGTTAGAGCCGACGAAACTGGTCGGCAAACGCCAGTTGCTGGCGGCCAGGGTTCGTCCGTCGGAATCAAGCGCGTAGATGGCCGCCGCGCGAACGTCCTTCGCCAGCTGCTCGAACTTGCGATTCAGTCGTTCCGCCCTCCCGGCATCGGGACGGCTCAGCAAGGCCGCGAGGTCGGGGTCCTGTGCCAACACCATCGGCAGTGAGCGGTGCCGCTCCAGTTCACTGCGTAAAACGGCCGCGTGGAGCACGCTCGCGGTAGCGGCCTGGCGGCCGGCCGAGGCCTTGGCGTCCCGACGTGCGATCTCGCCACTGACCAGGATCGCCACCACCGCGATCAGGCTCCAGATGGCTGCGAACAGCCGCCATTGAGTCGTCGATGATCCAGGCTGCCGCATCTGGCGACTATGCGATATTACGCACAATAGTCCATCCCGATTGTGCGGATTGCCGCACAAGTTCGCAGCGCCTCGGCAGGCATAGAAAGATAAAAAGCTTAGAATCAATAAGTTAAATGGACGGGTTGGTTCCCTTGTCGGGACGGACAGGCGGTCGATACTGATCGAACAGCGCCGTTGAGAGCGCGTCGGGACCGAGGCCGTTTCGCGGTTTCATGGGAGGTCGTTTGTTTCATCCAGCCGCCACAGCCGGTGCGCCTGTCGCACGCCGTCCGTTCTATCGCAGCCTGTACTTCATGGTGCTGGTGGCGATCGTTGCGGGTGGGCTGATCGGCCACCTGTGGCCCGAGTTCGGACAGAGCCTGAAGCCGCTCGGCGATGGTTTCATAAAACTGGTGAAGATGATCATCGCCCCGGTGATCTTCCTGACCATCACCACCGGCATCGCCGGCATGAGGGACCTGAAACAGGTCGGCCGGGTCGCGGCCAAGGCATTCGCCTATTTCCTGTTCTTCTCGACCCTCGCCCTCATCATAGGCCTGGTCATCGCCAATGTGGTTCAGCCGGGGCGGGGCCTGAACATCGACCCTGCGACCCTGAATGCCGGCGCAGTCGCACAGTACGCACAGGCGGCGCACGAGAGCACGATCGTCGGCTTCCTCACCGGCATCATTCCCGACACGCTGGTCAGTGCCTTCGTCCAGGGCAACATCCTGCAGGTGCTATTCATCTCCATCCTGTTCGGGGTCGCCATGGCGATCATCGGAGACGCCGCCGCTCCGGTGCAGCGCGGGCTCGAAGCCCTGAGCCAGATTGTCTTCAAACTGGTCGCCATCCTGATGAAGGCCGCGCCGATCGGTGCCTTCGGGGCCTTTGCCTTCACGATCGGTGCCTATGGGCTGGGGGCCATCGCCAATCTCGCCGCCCTGATCGCGACCTTCTACCTGACCTCGCTGATCTTCGTGCTCGGTGTGCTGGGACTGGTTGCCTGGTTCAACGGCTTCTCGATCTTCCGGCTCATTGCCTATCTGAAGGAAGAACTTCTCCTGGTGCTCGGGACGTCCTCGTCGGAGGCGGCCTTGCCCAGTCTGATGCAGAAGCTGGAATGTGCCGGAGCGCCGAAATCCGTGGTCGGGCTGGTCGTGCCCACCGGCTATTCGTTCAATCTGGACGGCACCAACATCTATATGACGATGGCAGCCCTGTTCATCGCCCAGGCCATGAACATCGAGCTGAGCCTGCAGGACCAGATCCTGCTGTTGCTGGTGGCCATGCTCAGCTCCAAGGGAGCCGCAGGTATCACCGGTGCCGGCTTCATCACCCTGGCCGCGACCCTCGCGGTGGTGCCGAGTGTACCGCTGGCCGGGATGGCACTGATCCTGGGGATCGACCGCTTCATGAGCGAGTGCCGGGCTCTCACGAACTTCGTCGGAAACGCTGTGGCGACCCTGGTGGTCGCGCGGTGGGAAGGACAACTCGACCCCGTGGCGCTGCATGCGGCGCTCGGCTCGGGACCGAAAGCATTGGCCGCGTCGCCTGATCCGGCGGCGGGACCTGGGGACAAGGACGCCATAACGGCCGATTGAAACGGCCGGGGCATTTGGGAGGACAGACCATGAGACGCATCCATCGAACCACACTGCTGGGCGGCGCGGCCACCCTGGCCATCCTCGCGTCCGCCGGCCTGGCTACGGCCCAGACCGCACCGGCGGTTCCGGCGGGAATCGATGATCCTGATCCGGCCTCCGAACTCGACGATGTCATCGTCGTCGGCTCGCAGATTCGCGGGGCCTCGACCACAGCGGCGCTTCCGGTGGTGGTGATCGATTCAGAGCAGATCGACGCCATCGCGGCGAGTTCAGGTGACGACCTGTTCCGATCGATTCCCCAGATGGGCGATGTGCTGTTTGAAGCGGCCAACAACCCGCAAACCGCCAACTCCGCGCGGGGCGATGTCAACTCGGTCAACCTGCGCTCGCTCGGCGTCGGCAACACACTGGTGCTGTTGAACGGCCGGCGGATGGTGGCCCACCCCACCAGCCAGGGCACTTCTGACACCGGCACGGTTCCCGTGGTCAGCTACAACTCCAACGCCATTCCGGTCTCGGGCCTGCAGCGGCTTGAAGTCCTGCTGGATGGCGCGGCGGCCATCTATGGCGCGGACGCCGTCGCCGGCGTGATCAATACCGTCCTGCAGGATGACTTCGACGGCCTGACTTTCGAGACGCAATACAGTGGCAACGAAGGGACCAGTTTCCGGGAGTTCGACGCGAGCATCTTCGCGGGCCGGAATTTCGACCGTGGCAACATCTCACTGTTCGCGACCTACAACGACCGGACCCGGCTAATGGCCGACGAGCAGGATTTCACCGCCACCGACGACATGCGGCCGTTCTTCGCCAACGAGCCCGGCTTTGAAACGTCGACTGCAGTGGACAACCGGTCCTCGAACACGCCTTGGGCCCGGTTGAGAACCCCGGGCAGTTCCACCGCGCAGCGCCCGCGATCCAACGGCGTGATCGTCGCTTCGTCGGCGGGGGCTTTTCACTACCAGCCGGAAACCTTCGGCTGTGTCGGGGCCAATCTGAACAACGGCATCTGCCTGGTTCAGGGGAACGGCTCCTACAACGGCGACATTCGGGAGCTCCGCTACGACACCCGCTTCGGCACGACCGTGCGGTCGGCGGTCGAACGGGTCAATGTCTTCCTGACCGGCCACTATGAACTGACACCGTCGGTGGAAGCCTTCGGGGAGATCGGCTTCTACGGCGCCGAGAGCCGGGCGATACAGCCGCCGGTCGTGAACCTGAACGACATCTGGATTCCGGCGAGCAACTACTACAACCCGTTTGGACCGATCACCTTCGCCGACGGCTCGGCCAATCCCAATCGGCTGCCAAATCTCACCAATGTTCCGGCGGGTGGGCTGCCGATCCTTCTGGAGAACTATCGCTACGTCGACGCCGGCTTCCAGGAGGTCACGGTCAAGAATTTCCAGTCCCGTTTCCTCGGGGGACTGCGTGGGGAGTGGCGCGGCTTTGACTGGGAAACGGGCCTCCTCTACTCCGCCGCGGAGGCGGAGGACCGGTCACCCAATATCAATATGACGGCGCTGCAGCGGCAGCTCGGACTGTCCACCCCGGACGCCTACAATCCGTTCGGCGGAGGTTGTGTCGCGACGACCAGCTACGGCGACTGTTCGCCATCGTCCCAGGCCGCCATTGATGCGATCACCTTCGACATGCGGCGCTTCTCGCGGACCACCCTGACGCAGGCCGACTTCAGGATGTCCCGCAACGACCTGTTCGAAATGCCGGGCGGTCCGGTCGGCGTGGCCTTCGGGGCGGAGTTCCGCCGCGAGACCCAGTTCGACGATCGGGACGAGAACCTCGACGGCACCTTCACCTTCACCGACTCGGTGACCGGTGCCACCAACCTCTCCAATGTCGCGGCCGTCAGCCCCAACCCGGACACCCGCGGGCACCGGACCGTCGCGGGGGCTTTTGTCGAGTTTGCGATCCCCCTGGTCTCTCCGGAGATGAATATCCCGCTGGTCCGGAGCATCGATGTCCAGCTCGCGGGCCGCTATGAAGACTATTCGGACTTCGGCTCGGTGGCCAAGCCGAAGATCGCCGTCGCCTGGGATGTGTTTGACGGCCTGCGGGTGCGAGGGTCGTATTCCGAGGGCTTCCGGGCACCCAACCTGGAACAGGTCAATGCCACCCAGTATGCTCGCCTCACCAGCGGGCCCGACTATTACAGTTGCGAAGCTGACCTGCGCCGGGGGACCATCACCTCGATCACGCAATGCACCAGTTCCAGCGCTTCGCTGGTCATCTCGGGCAATCCTGACCTGAAGCCGGAAGAGAGCACCAACCAGTCCTACGGCCTGGTCTTCCAGCCCCAATTCCTGCCGGAGGCGTGGGGGGATTTCACCTTCACGGTCGACCGCTGGAAGATCGAGCAGGAGCAGATCGTCGGCCTGCTCGGCACCCAGGCCGCGCTGGCCCTCGACTATCTGAATCGCATCGAGGGCGGCTCCAACCCCAATGTCGTGCGGCAGGCTCCGGACGCGGATGACATCCTCAGGTTCGCCGGTACGGGCCTGACGCCGGTCGGTGACCTGGTGTCGATCAACGACAGCTTCATCAACCTGCTGCCGCAGACGGTGGAGGGTCTCGATTTCAGCTTCGCCTGGGAGAAACGCAGGACGGCATGGGGCACCTTCATCTTCCGCGCCAACGCCTCGCAGTTGCTGGAGTTCTCCCGGGCCCCGGGCGACATCATCGACACGCTTTATGCGGCGCGGGAGGCCGGGACCATCGACCCGTTGACGCCCCTGCCGGACTCCAGCCAGTTGATCGCCCAGAACGGTCGGCCGGAATGGAAATTCAGCGCCAACTTCATCTGGCGCTCCGGGCCCTGGCGGGTCGGGGCCTCGACCCAGTATGTCAGCGACGTTGAAGAGACCGGCCTGTTGAGCAACACCGGGACGCCGTGGGTGGTCGAGGAGCAACTGGTCGGCAATCTCTACGGTCAGTATGAATTCGAAAATGCCGGCATTGCTTCGGGAACCCGGGTGCGGCTCGGGGTGCGGGATATCACCAACGAGGGCCCGTCCCTGTCCGAGGACGGCTACCTCGGGTCCGTGCAGCGTCCCTATGGACGGTCCTGGTATATCAATATCGAAAAGACGTTTTGATGTGCGATCGGCGCGGTCCCTTGCGGCCGCGCCGACGCGGGCGAGGTGAAGCGATGAGACTTGCGGCCCTGCTTCTGTCCGGCCTGCTGCTGCCGTCGGCCGGGGCGGTGGCTCCGTCGGTAGCGATGGCTGAGCCGGCGGCCCGGTCGATCCCCTGTCCGCCTTCGGCCGGACGGGGGACCCGATGCGTCTCGGGACAGGACTCCAACGGTGCCTGGTACGTCGCCGCCATCCCGCCGAACTGGAACCGGCGTCTGATCGTGCACGCCCATGGCGGGCCCCGCACCGGCGCTCCTGAAGCCAACGATCCGCTTGAGGATCTGGACCGGTTTTCGGTCTTGGTGCGTCACGGCTACGCCTGGATCGGTTCCACCTACCGGCGCGGCGGCTACGGCGTGCGGATGGCGGCTGAGGATGTCGACAACAGCCGCGCGATATTCTGGTCGCGGTTCGGGCGACCTCAACGCACCCTGCTGCACGGCCAGTCGTGGGGCGGCAACGTCGCCGCCATGGTCTCGGAACTCTATGCGGGTGATCCCGAGGCCGGCTGGAACTACGACGGGATCCTGATCACCAACGGGGTCGTTTCCGGCGGGACCCGTGCCTACGGCTTCCGGGCCGATCTGCGGGCCGTCTATCAGTTCTACTGCGCCAACCATCCTGCGCCGGACGAGACACCCTATCCGCTGTGGCAGGGATTGCCTCTGGACAGTGGTATGACCCGGGCCGACCTGCGCCGCCGGGTCGAAACCTGCACCGGCGTCGACCGGCCCGCGGCGCGGCGGACGCCGGACCAGGCCGCCAAGCTCCGGGACATCCTGGCCGTCACCGGGATCGCCGAGGAACAACTGGTCAGCCATATGAACTGGGCTACCTTCCTGTTCCGCGACATGGTTCTGCGTCGACTGGAAGGCCACAACCCGTTCGACAACAGCGGCACAGTCTACAGCGGATCGGCGGACGATGCGGCGCTGAACGCGGGCGTCCAGCGGTTTACCGCGGACCCGGAGGGCGTGGCGAGGCTCGCCTACGACGCCGACCTGACCGGCCGGATCGTCCGCCCGACCCTGACCCTTCACGCCCTGTATGATCCAACCGTGAATTTCAGCGCCGAGGCGCTCTATGCCGGGACCGTCGCCGCAGCGGGCCGGTCGGAGTGGCTCGTCCAGGCCGCGACGAACGAGTCCGAGCACAGCAAGCTGTCGGATGCCGGCTACATGACCGCTCTGGACGCGCTCGAAGGCTGGATCGACCGCGGCGTCGCGCCGGACCGAAGGGGCTTTCAAGCCCGCTGCGAGGCGCTGTGGTCGTCCGTAGGTGCCTGTCTGTTCATTGAGCCCTGAGCCAGGCGGGCGTCGATCCGGGCGCGGCGAAGGCGCGGTAATGTCGGGGC
Source organism: Caulobacteraceae bacterium (assembly GCA_965284535.1). Lineage (GTDB taxonomy): Bacteria > Pseudomonadota > Alphaproteobacteria > Caulobacterales > Caulobacteraceae > Brevundimonas. The sequence goes on along the minus strand of OZ260090.1, from coordinate 2,797,608 downwards.
TATATTTCGGGTTGCAGGGCCGCCACGTTCGATCTGGCCAATGTCAGCCACAGGACGGACCCCCTGGCGAACAACCCGATGAGCCTGTTCGATTTCATCGGCCGTCAATTTGATCCCGGCCTGACCTGGCGGGACGTCGAATGGCTCGCAGCCGAGTGGAACGGCCCGCTGGCGATCGAGGGGCTGATGACGCCGGAGGACGCCACGCGCGCCATCCATTCGGGTGCGAGCGGCGTGATCATATCGAACCACGGCGGCCGCCAACTGGACGGCGCGCCCGCGCCGATCGATCAGGTCGCCGCCGTGAGGGACGCGCTGGGCGACGGGCCGGATGTAATTTGCGACGGTGGCGTTCGCCGCGGCTCGGACATCGTCAAGGCGCTCGCCCTGGGCGCGACCGCCTGCTCCATCGGCCGGCCCTATCTGTATGGTCTGGCGGCAGCCGGCGAGGCCGGCGTGGCCCGGGCGCTCAAGCTCCTGCGCGACGAGTTCGAACGCACGCTCGCCCTGGCGGGGGTAGCGGGGATCCAGACCCTGGCGAACCGTCATGTCAGGCACCGGCCGCGGTAGCAGCGCGGGGCGCGCAATATCCCGCGATCAGAGACAGGCGGTCTGTCTCCGGGTTCGACGAAGGCGCGGTAATGTCGGGGTTGTTTCCCGGGATACAGGGACCCGGCGGTTATCGAGGAAAGCCGGTGGCGGTGCGGGCAGTCGTTCGAGCACTTGTCTCCAGCAGCAGCTACGGCAGGGGGCGAGGTTGGTTTAGCGGAACGCCGTGCCGGGGCGGACGCCGAGACGCCGGAACAGCATGGCGGCCGGGCAGAATCGGGTGACCGAAGCCTGCAGGAGGTTGAGGCCCACGAACACCGTCAGCCACACCCAGGCGGGATGAATCCAGTGGGTCAGTGCAACGCTGACCAACACCATGAAGCCGGCGAACATCAATACGGCGCGGTCGAGGCTCATGCCATCGGCTCCTGTGTTGGGGTGGATCGAACAGTGCGGCGCAGCTTGTGGGCGCCGATCAGGTCGAGGGCCAGCTTTTCGTAGAGAGGCTCAGCCTGGCCTTTGCGGACCTTGTGAAGGAAGTAGCCCTCGAAGGCGACCTTGGCGGCGTGAACCCATCGGCCGCTGGCGGACCAGTTGATGTTGCGCGGCGGGATCTGCGGCTGGGCCATGAAAGCCACACCGCCGTCTCCGAAATCGGCCAGACAGATGGCGTTCCAGCTGGCCTCGTTGGTCGGCGGCTTGCCGTCGATGATCTGACTCAGATTGGCCGCGATCGCCGTGACCATGCTCTCGATCATGAAGCCTGTCTTGGGCACCCCGACCGGCACCGGCGTCGGTCCCGTGGGCGGAATGGCGATGCAGACACCGAGGGCGAAAATGTCCGGCCAAGTCGGGTTGCGCTGATGCTTGTCGACGAGGACGAAGCCGCGCGGATTGGTCAGGCCCTCGACACCACGCACGGCCTCGACCCCGCGGAAGGCCGGCAGCATCATGGAGTAGGCGAAGGGCAGGTCGTGGTTCGCCTTGACGGCGCCGTCCTCGCCGACCTCCTCGACATGCATCATGCCGGCGTCGACACTCTTTACCCTCGCGTTGGTGATCCATTTGATGTGGCGCTGGCGCATCTCGCTTTCCAGCAGTCCCTTGGTGTCGCCGACGCCGTCCAGTCCAAGGTGGCCGATATAGGGCTCGGAGGTGACGAAGGTCATCGGGACCCTGTCGCGCAACTTTCGGCGGCGCAGCTCGGTGTCGAGGATCATGGCGAACTCGTAGGCGGGACCGAAGCAGGACGCGCCCTGGACCGCTCCAACCACGATCGGGCCCGGATTCTCGACGAAGCGGTCGAAGGCCGCGGCCGCCTCGACCGCATGGTCGACGTGGCAGATCGAGGTCGTATGACCGTCCGGTCCGAGGCCCGGGATCTCGTCGAACGCCAGGTCCGGTCCGGTAGCGATGACCAGATAGTCGTAGTGCATCGCCCGGCCGTCGGCCAGGTCGATGCCCTTCTCGTGGGGTCGGATACGGGTGGCGCCGACATTGATAAACTCCACGCCCTTGCGCTTCATCACCGTCGGCAGGCTGACCTCAATGGCTTCACGCTTGCGCCAGCTCACCGCCACCCAGGGATTCGACGGGGTGAAATGGAAGATGTCGCCCTTCGACACCATGACGATTCGCGCGCGATCGCCGAGGACGTGGCGCAGTTCATAGGCGGCGATGGCACCGCCAAGGCCTGCGCCCAATACGACGATGGTGGGCCGGTTCATGGCTGTCTCCTTGAGCAGTCCGTGCTGCCTGATCCTGCTCTCCCGCAACCGCTGCCGTCTTGATTCGCATCAAGGCCGCGAGCCGGCGACGGGAGCACGCTGCTCAGGCTTGCATTCATATTAGCATAATATAATATTAGAGCAACCTTACATAAGGATTCGCTCATGAAGCCCTTTACGGCATTGTCCGCCGCTCTCGCCGCCGCCTTGCTGGCCGGCGGCTTGTCGGCCTGTGGCCAAGAGCCCGAGGTCGTGGCGGCCGCGTCGGCGCAGGGCGAGCGACTGACCGTGACCGAGGCCCGGATCGACGCGGTCAAGCCGGCCTCGGCCGTGGTCGCCTCGCGCGATCTGGGCGAGGCCCGGGCCCGCATGCCGGGCACGCTGACCCAGTTGAACGTGCGCGAGGGCGACACGGTGCGTCAGGGCCAGGTCATCGGCTTGGTCGTCGACAACCGGGTCGGTCTCGAGACGGCGGCGTTTGGCGCACAGGTGGCGGCGGCCGAGGCCGAGGCCGCGCGCGCCCGGGCAGACCTGTCGCGCATCCAGACGCTGTTTGACAGAGGCATCTATGCCCAGGCCCGGCTCGACCAATCAGTCGCCGCCTCCCGGGCCGCTGACGCCCAGGTCCGGGCGGCGCGCGCCGTGCGCTCGGCCAGCGCCGAGACCGGAGCCCAAGGCCGGATTCTGGCCCCCACGTCCGGTCGCGTCCTGACCGCCGACGTGCCCGCCGGCTCGGTGGTCAGCGCCGGCCAGTCGGTCGCCACGATCACCGCCGGACCGTTGGTCCTGCGCCTCGAACTGCCCGAGGCCCAGGGCCGCAACCTGCGGGTCGGCCAGAGCGTCGTCATCTCGTCCGAGGACCTGCCCGGCGTCAGCGCCGGGACCATTGCCCAGGTCTATCCCGCTTCCAACGCGGGTCAGACCACGGCGGACATCACCGTCGCCGGCCTGGGGAGTGATCGGGTCGGGCAGCGCGTCACGGTCCAGGTGCCGGTGGGGGAACGACCCGCGCTGGTCATTCCCCGCCGCGTCGTCTCGACCCGCTACGGCATCGACTTCGTCCGCACCGTCGACCGCGCCGGCCGCGTCAGTGAGGCGCCGGTCCAGCTGGGCGGCCCTGTCAGCGGCGACCGGGTCGAGGTGCTGTCCGGTCTCATCGCGGGCGATGTCGTTCTGGCTCCGGAGGCGGCCCGATGAACCTGGGCCTGTCCGGACGGCTGACGAAGGCCACGCTCAATTCGCCCCTGACCCCGCTGATGCTGCTGGCGGCGATCGCCGTCGGCCTGATGGCGGTGCTGTCGATCCCCCGCGAGGAGGAGCCGCAGATCAGCGTGCCCATGGTCGACATCATGGTCGCGGCTCCGGGGCTGAGCGCCTCGGACGCCACCGAACTGGCGGCCAAGCCGCTGGAAGCCATCGTCCGCAGCATCGACGGCGTCGAGCACGTCTACACCCAGGTGCAGGACGACCAGGTTATGGTCACCGCCCGCTTCGTGGTCGGTTCCGACCCCGACGACGCTGCGGTCCGCGTCCACGAAAAGGTGCGCGCCAACTATGGCTCCATTCCCGTCGGGGTGTCGGAACCGCAGATCGTCACCCGGGGCATCAATGACGTGCCGGCGGTAGTGCTGACCCTGACGCCGCGCGCCGACGCCGCCGGGCGATGGACCGACCAGGCACTCTACGACGTCGCCGCCCGCCTGCGCACCGAGATCGGCAAGGTCGAGAACGTCGGCCTGACCTTCATCGTCGGCGGCCGCCCCTCCGAAATCCGGGTCGAGCCCGATCCGGCCCGCATGGCCGCGCGCGGCGTGGCCCTGTCCTCGGTGCTGGAAACCGTCGCCCAGGCCAACCGCAGCTTTCCCGCCGGTGCCTTCCGCGACCAGGGGCAGGCCGTGTCGCTGCGCTCGGGCGAACGGCTGGCCACGCCCGACGACGCCTCCCTGCTGACCGTTCGTTCGATGGCCGGCGAGCCCGTCTATCTGCGCGATGTTGCGACCATCATCCAGGCGCCGCGCGAGGATCAGGCCCGCGCAGCCCACTACGCCCGCACCGACGACGGCTGGAGCCGGACCCCGGCGGTCAGCCTGGCCGTCGCCAAGCGCCAGGGCGCCAACGCCGTGGTGGTTTCCCATGGCGTCATGGCGCGGGTCGAGGCGCTGAAGGGCACGTTGATCCCGGACGGGCTCGAGGTCGTGGTCACCCGCGACTACGGCGAGACGGCCAATGAGAAGGCCAATGAGCTGCTGATGCACCTTGGCCTGGCGACCATTTCCATCGTCATTCTGATCGGCTTCGCCATCGGCTGGCGCGAAGCGGGCGTGACGGCGGTGGTGATCCCCACGACCATCCTGCTGACCCTCTTCGCTTCCAATCTGATGGGCTACACCATCAACCGCGTCAGCCTGTTCGCGCTGTCGCTGACCATCGGCATCCTCGTCGACGACGCCATCGTCATGATCGAGAACATCGCCCGCCACTGGGCCATGAACGACGGCCGCAGCCGTGCCCAGGCCACCGTCGAGGCCGTGGCCGAGGTCGGCAATCCGACCGTGGTCGCCACCCTGACCGTGGTCGCCGCCCTGCTGCCCATGCTGTTCGTCTCGGGTTTGATGGGACCCTATATGGCCCCGATCCCGGTCAACGCCTCGGCGGCCATGGTCTTCTCCTTCTTCGTCGCCGTGGTCATCGCGCCCTGGCTGATGATCCGCCTGGCCCGCAAGACCCTGGCCGCGGGCCACGGACATGAGCACGGCGAGGGCCTGCTGGGCCGCCTCTATCGCAAGGTCGCCACGCCGGTAATCCGCTCGCGCCGCAGCGCCTGGACCTTTCTGATCGTGATCGGCCTCGCCACCCTGCTGTCAATGTCGATGTTCGGCTTCCGGGCGGTGCCGGTGAAGCTGCTGCCGTTCGACAACAAGTCCGAGCTGCAGGTCGTGCTGGACATGCCCGAGGGAACCAGTCTCGAAACCACGGAGCGGACCCTCGCCGGTGCCGCGGCCGTGGCGGGGACCCTGCCGGAGGTTGAGTCGCTGGAGAGCTATGCCGGGACCGCCGCGCCGTTCAACTTCAACGGCCTGGTGCGCCACTATTTCCTGCGCGCGGGCGCCGAACAGGGCGACCTGGCGGTGATGCTGGCACCGAAGGACGAGCGCAGCCGCAGCAGCCACGCCATCGCGCTGGACCTGCGCCGGCGTCTCGCCGACCTGCCGCTGCCGGCCGGTTCGTCGATCAAGGTGGTCGAGGCCCCGCCGGGACCGCCTGTGCTGGCGACCCTGCTGGCCGAGGTCTACGGTCCTGATCCCGCGACGCGCCGCGCCGTGGCGGCCGAGCTTGAGACCCTGTTCCGGGCCGAGGCCTCGGTGGTCGACGTCGACAACAGCTACGGCGTCCGCCGCCCGGTCCTGCGCCTGATCCCGGATCGGGAGAAGATCGAGCGCTTCGGCCTGTCCGAACGGGAGGTGCACGACTCCATCGCCGCCGTCATGGGCGGCCAGATTCTGGGCTACGCCGCGCGCGACAATGAGCGCACCCCGGTGGAGATCGCCGTCCGTCTGCCCCAGTCCGCCCGGACCTGGAACGAGCAGATGGCCGTCATGCCGGTGGCCGTGACCACGATCGACGGCGGCCGGCGGCTGGTCGAACTGGGCGAGGTGGTCGAGGCTCGTCACGAACTGGCCAGTTGGCCCGTCTATCGCCGCGACGGCCGCGCCGCCGAGATGGTCACCGCCGAACTGGCCGGCCAGTTCGAGGCCCCGATCTACGGCATCCTGGCCATCGACGCCGCCATCAAGGCGCACGACTGGAAGGGACTGCCGCAGCCTGAGGTCCGGCTGAACGGCCAGCCAACCGACGAGACCGTCCCCACCGTGCTGTGGGACGGTGAATGGGAGATCACCTGGGTGACCTTCCGCGACATGGGCGCCGCCTTCGGCGTGGCCCTGCTGGGAATCTATGTTCTGGTCGTCGCCCAGTTCAAGGATTTCCGCATTCCGCTGGTGATCCTGACGCCCATTCCCCTGACCCTGATCGGCATCGTCATCGGCCACATGCTGTTCGGCGCGCCCTTCACCGCCACCTCGATGATCGGCTTCATCGCCCTGGCCGGGATCATCGTGCGAAACTCCATCCTGCTGGTGGATTTCATCCGCCACGCCCGCACGCCAGGACGGCCCTTGCGCGAGGTGTTGCTGGAGGCGGGTGCCATCCGCTTCAAGCCGATCCTGCTCACCGCCCTGGCGGCCATGATCGGGGCAGCGGTCATACTGTTCGACCCGATCTTCCAGGGGCTGGCGATTTCCCTGCTGTTCGGCCTGATCTCCTCGACGATTCTCACGGTACTGGTGATCCCGGCCATCTATATCGCGTTGAGAGACGACGGGGTGCCCCTGGCCGTGCCCGGACCTGCGGAAGAGACGCCATGACAGACGCCTTACCCATACCGAACGCCGCCGCCCTCGCTGAGCTCGAGGCCAGCGCCGCTCCCGCCGCCCGGCTGTTGCGGCTGTTCGCCAATGAGCAGCGGTTGATGCTCATGTGCCGGCTCAGCGAAGGTGAGTGCGCGGTCGGTGAGTTGGCCAGCTATGCGGGGCTGTCGCAGTCAGCGTGTTCACAACATATTGCCCGCTTGCGCGATGCCGGCGTCATCGCTCCACGGCGCGAGGCCCAGACCATCTACTACTGCATTTCGGATCCGGCGGCAGCCCGCCTCATTGCCCTGCTTTGCGACATCTATCGAGACGGTGCTGTCAGTCCAACGACAACTTGTCTCTAGTAGCCGCAGTTAGGGCAGGGGGCGCAGAGCCTACCCGGCGAGCGTCTTCCACTCAGCTAGGGCGGCTGTTCGTTGGGCCTTGTATGTCGCTCTGCTGATAAGGTGGCGGTCCTGATTGAAGTGGTTGTGGAAGGCGGCGTGGACGGAGCTGAACTTCTGGAGCGTTTTCATCTGCCGGAACCTCAGCATCGCCCGCTCTCTTCGTCGGAACGGCAGATGTGAGTTCTCCACCCTGTTGTTGGCCCACCTGCCAACCTCCTGCTTTTCGGTGTTGCCGAGCTCCTTCATGGCGGCCTTGTAGGAGCGCAGCCCGTCAGTCGTGATGGTCTTTGCGGGCCCGTGCCGCTTCATGAGTTTCTTCATAAACGTCAGAGCGGCCGGCTTGTCCCGGGTCTTGCTGGCAAAGGACTCCAGCACCTCGCCCTCATGATCCACGGCGCGCCAGAGGTAGTGCATCACGCCGTTGATCTTCACGTAGACCTCGTCGAGGTGCCACCGCCAGTGGGTAAACGCGCGCATCTTCTGGACCCGCTTCCTGCGGATTTCCGCGGCGAACATCGGGCCGAACCGGTTCCACCAGAGCCGCACCGTCTCGTGGCAGATGTCGATGCCGCGGTCGGCGAGCAGATCCTCCACATTCCGCAGCGACAGCGGGTATTTCACATACATCATCACCACGAGGCGGATCACCTCGGGCGAGCTGTCGAAGTAGCGGAACGGGTTGGTCGATTTGGCCATGACCACTGCGCTAGCGGGTCGGCCTTACCGCCAAGCTAAGTTTGGGCTGACAGAGCCGAGCCAAGTGATCAGAGGACGAGCCGAAAGGCCCGCCGGCTCTGGATTTGAGCGGCGGGCGACCCGGCCAGCGAGCTCGAACACGCGGAAAATTCCCTGATAATTTCCCTGTTAGCAGGGAAACTCCACCGAATCTTTGGACGACAGAGACGGCGGCCCCGGGTTCGTAGGGTTTGCGGCCCGAAAACGCCCGCCACAGCTGGGGATCGCACCAGTTTGCGCCCCGCAAGAGTCGAGTTTGCGGGGCGAGCGCGGTCGCCATTGCATTATGGAGAAACAGTGGGTCGGGCGGTGGCGGACAGAGAGGGATTCGAACCCTCGGTAGGCTTTCACCTACACACGCTTTCCAAGCGTGCGCGATCGACCACTCCGCCACCTGTCCGTTTCCACGATACTGCCCGAGGGCCTTCGCAGTGCGCCGGAGGTCGATCCGGCGCGAGGCGAGGCTGATAGAACACCCGGACCCCCTCGGCAAGCGCCTGCGGACATCCCATATAGGCATTCGACCGTCCGACCGGAGTTCACGCCATGCTGTTCCAGAAAACCCACGAAATGCCGACCGCCGACCAGGCCTTGCCGGGCCGGCCGACGCCACTGCCGACCGATGAGGTTCACTATGTCTCCGGCCGGCCGCTGAAGGGGCCGCATCCGGAGGGGTTCGAGACGGCCATCTTCGGGATGGGCTGTTTCTGGGGCGTGGAGCGGATCTTCTGGCAGCTGCCGGGCGTCTGGGTGACCTCGGTGGGCTATGCGGGCGGACTGACGCCCAATCCGACCTATGAGGAAACCTGTACCGGCAAGACAGGGCATGCCGAGGTGGTGCAGGTTGTCTTCAATCCGGCGGAGATCTCGTATGGCGACCTGCTGAAGGCCTTCTGGGAGAACCATGATCCGACCCAGGGCATGCGCCAGGGCAATGACGTGGGTACCACCTATCGCTCGGCCATCTATTTTCTGAACGAGACGCAGAAGGCCAAGGCCGAGGCGTCGCGCGACGCCTACCAGGCGGCCCTGTCAAAGGCGGGGCGGGGCGACATCACCACCGAGATCGCGCCGGCCGGCCCCTATTATTTCGCCGAGGACTACCACCAGGGCTATCTGGCCAAGAACCCGGCCGGCTATTGCGGCATCGGCGGGACCGGGGTGGTCTGCCCGATCGGCCTTGGAGTTCCCGGGGGCGTGGAAGCCTGATCATGGATCGGGCGGGGGTCGGCAAGGTGTGCCTGGCGCTGCCGGCGGCGACGCTGGACCATCCGTTCGGCGAGCATCACGACGCCTACAGGGTCGGCGGCAAGATGTTCGCCATGGTCGGCGAGCAGGGCGGGATCTCGTTCAAGGTCTCCGACATCGCCTATGAGGTGCTGACCGAGAGCGGTCGCGCCCGTCCCGCGCCTTATCTGGCGCGCGCGAAATGGGTGAACCTGGAGCGCATCGACGACTGGGCCGACGATGAACTGGCCGAGCACCTGGCCATCGCCCATGGCATCGTGGCGGCGAAATTGACGAAGAAGGCGCGGGCGGCGCTGGGCCTCTAGTCCGCAGGCCGCGCCTTCTCTTCCGCGATCCAGCGGTCCATCCGTTCGTCCAGCAGGGCCATGGGCAGGGGGCCGTCGACCAGCAGGGCGTCGTGGAAGCGGCGGATGTCGAACCGGCTGCCCAGTTCGGCCTCGGCGCGCGACCGGATCGCTCGCAGGCGGATTTCGCCGATCTTGTAGGCCGTGGCCTGACCGGGCCAGCCGATATAGCGCTGCAGTTCGGTCTCGATGTTCAGGGGGGCCAGGGCGGAGTTGTCGCGGAAACAGGCGCGGGCCTGTTCGATGTCCCAGCCCAGCCAGTGGATGCCGGTGTCCGAGACCAGGCGGCAGGCGCGCCACATCTCATAGCTGAGGCGGCCGAACCGCTCATAGGGGGTGCGATAGAACCCCATCTCCTCGCCGAGAAATTCCGAATACAGCCCCCAGCCCTCGACGAAGGCGGTGACGTCCACGCTGCGCCGGAAATAGGGACCGTCCTCGGCCTCCTGTTGCAGGGCAATCTGGAGGTGGTGACCGGGGACGGCCTCATGCAGCGTGAGCGCGGGCAGTTCGTACAGGCCGCGCTGATCGAGGCTGGAGGTGTTGACCATGTAGCCGCCGGCGATGCCGTTCTCCATCGAGCCGGGGTTGTAGCGGCCGGTGGTGTAGTTGGCCTCGATCTCGCGCGGCACGGGGCGCACGCCATAGGGCAGGCGCGGCAGGGTGCCGAACAGGGCGGGCAGGCTGTCGTCGGCCCGCTTCGCCATTTCCGAAGCCTTCTCCATCAGCGTCTCGCGGGAGGTGACGTAGAATTGCGGGTCGGTGCGGAGGAAGTTCAGGAATGAAGCGAAATCGCCGGTCCAGCCGGCGGCACGCATCTCCGTGTCCATGCGGCCGCGAATCCGCGCGACCTCTTCAAGGCCGATGGCATGGACCTCGTCGGGGGTCAGTTCGGTGGTGGTGAAGCCGCGAACCAGGAAGGCGTACAGCTCGCGTCCGCCGGGCCGATGCACCAGACCGAGGCTCTCGGGCGCACGGGGCAGATAGTCTTCTCGCAGGAAGCGCGCCCATTCGCGCCGCTGCGGCATGATGCCGTCGGCCACGGCGCGTGACGCCCGCTCACGCAATGCGGCCTGCTCGGCTGCCGGAATCGAGGCGGGCAGGGTGGAGAAGGGCTTGAGCAGAGGGTCCGCATCGGGTGCCAGGGCCGCCTCCGGGCCGATCAGGGTCAGGGCGTTCTCGACGATCGAGCGCGGTTGGACCATACCGGTGTCGAGGCCGCGCCGGGCATTGGCCAACTGGTCCGAATAGATACCCGGCATGGCCTCGAGCCGGGCGATCCAGGCTTCAGCGTCGGCGGCGGTGGTGATCCGGGTGACGCTGGCGACATAGGCCAGGCCCTGGCCGGGTCCGCCCTCGGAGTTGAAGGCGTCGATGCGGCCGGTGTCGAGCGGGATTCGGGTGCGGGATCGCTGGATGACATAGGTCAGGAAGGTGTGGTTCAGGCGGTCGTCGTCATCGAGTCCGGCAGGATCGATGGCGGCCAACCGGTCGGCGAAGCGCTTGAGAGCCGGCTCCTGGGCCTGTTCGAAGGCGCGCGAGGCATTGGGCATGCGAGACAGGGCGGCGCGGTCGCCTTCCATACCGGCGCTGATCGGATCGACGGACCGGAGGTAGACCTCATAGTCGGCGAGGATCGAAGCCAGGGCCGGGTTCTCGGCGTTGCGCGGAGCCTCGGCCTGGACCGGGGCTGTCTGGGCCGCGACAGGGGCGGCGGCGGCGAGCATGGCGATAGCGCCGGCGGCGATGACGAATTTCATGAGGTCCCTCCCGGATCGGGCGCGACTGCACCGGAGCGGGGCCGCCACGTCAACCGCAGAAGGCGAAGAACCGCTCGATACTGGTTTCGGTTTCCGGGTGGGGGACCATCGGATCGCGGGCGTCAGGTCCCAGGACAATCATCCAGCCGGTTCTGCGAAACTGCTGGAATACCGGGTCGCGCGTGCCGGCCTCGGCGATCAGAAAGACGCCGTCGTGGAGTTCCGATGGTTCGGACCTCGCGGGATAGGTCGCGGCCTCGCCGCCCGATTCGACCGAAATCGCCATGGGATGCCCCGCGCCGACCGGCCGGCCAAGCTCAAGGCGGGCGGAATCTTGACGGCAGTGCAGGCTCAGCCAGACGTCGTCGCTCTCGTCCAGGCCATAGGATAGTCCGGCCTGATCTCCGTCATTGTCAAAAAACCAGTCGTGGTTCTCGATGGGAGCCGGTGCGGGCAGGACCGAAGGCGTGGTGCCAGGAGGCGGCTCCACGGAGGCACAGGCCGCCGCGCCGAGGGCCAGACCGGTGAGCATGAGAAGGGCTGCGGCGCGCATCAAATATTTTCCGGGTATCAACCCGAGCAAAGTTCGGCGAACCGGCGCAGTTTGGCAAGGTGGGCCGCCGGGATCTCGACCGGAAGCCTCTGCTCGCCGACCACAACCGCCATCCGCCCGTCGACGGTAAAGGCGGCGAAGACCGGATGGTCCGTGCGAAGCGCCAGTCGTGTGGTCCCCGTCCGCGCGGCGGCCGCCTCGGCGACGGCGGAGGCGTCTCCGGCGCTGATCCGGGCCATTCCGGTCAGGGCCGCGCCGCCATAAAGCGTCAGCCTCGCGACGCTGGTGCCGGGATCGCATTCCAAGGTCGCGCGCAGGTTGGCAGTGTCTGGAACCTCATTGGCAAGCACGACGGGCTGGTCGTCAGCGTAGAGCGTCCAGGTCCAGGCGGGTTCGGCGGGCAGGCTCTGTACGGCCAGGGCCGCGGCGATGAACAAGGCGATCATGGCTCAGCCCTCGCTGAATTGTCCGACCACTGTTGTGGTCAGACGCGCGCTGAACCGCAATAGGCGAAAAACTCGCCGATCAGGCGGCGCTCATCCGACGTGGCAGACAGTTCGAACGCCCCGGCATCGGCGTCGACCGCCAGTTTGCCGGTTCGCGCCAACTGCAGCAGCGCGGGATCGTTCGTCGAAATCCGGGTCTCTTCAACCAGACCGCCACCGAGGGGATCGATCGCCGCCGACATGGAGGCCTTGATCGGCCGCGGGCCTGCCGGTTGGACGTCGCCATAGACCGTGGCCTGTGTCTGGCCGCGCTCGCAGGTCATCATCAGGGCCAGTTGATCGGAGTTTTCAACGCCATAGGCCAGTTTGGCCATGGAGCCCTCATGGCTGAGGTGCCAGCCCATGGGGACCACGGCGGGCTGAACATCGGAGTTCGTTGCCTGCGACTGGGCGGCGAAGGCAATCAGCCCGAGGGCGGCAACAGCCGGAATGGCGATCTTGAGCATCATGAAATCTCGCGTCTGGTTTTGAAACGCTACATTTCATTAACGGTTCACGGCTCCGCTTGGACGCATCGGGCTGTCGTTCGGGGTGTGATGATTTTATCGCGCGTTCGGCGAGCGGCCGTCACCGGCCTTCATGTTGGCCGGCGTCAGCACGACGGGCCGGGGCCCTGCAATCGTTTCCGGACTAGAACGGGCTGAAACGCTCCACCAGCGACTGGGCCGCCGGTGTGGCCTGGACGCGGCTGATGTCGCCGCGACCGCCATAGCTTATGCGGGCTTCGGCGATCTGGGTGTGAGCGATGGTGTTGGCCGAGCTGATGTCCTCGGGGCGGACGATACCGGCGACGGTCAGCTCGCGGACCTCGCGGTTGGTGCGAACTTCCTGCCGGCCCTGGATCACCAGATTGCCATTGGCCATGACGTCGGTGACGACCGCCGCGATGGTCAGGCTGACCTTTTCCGACCGGTTGACCGAGCCGGAGCCGTTCGAGTTGGATTCGCCCTCCACGCCAACCAGATTCGCGGGGTCGAAGCCGCCCGGGAAGGCCCGGCCGAGGCTGTTCTCCAGCCCGAAGAAGTTGGTGACGCCGCCGGAAATGTCGTTGGAGCGGCTGCGGGCCGTCGAGTTCTGGGTCTGGGCCCGGTCGTCGATGTCGATATTGACGGTAACGATGTCGCCGATCCGGCGCGCTCGCTGATCGCCGAAGAAGGTGCGGGCTCCGGTGCGCCACAGGCTGTTGGCGCTGGCGGCACGGTCGGCGTGCTGCTGCTCGGGCGAAGGCAGATAGGCTTGGTTGGTCGGCATCAGTGCAGCCGGATAGCCGATGGGTGCCAGTTCGGGTCCGCGCACGGCTTCGATGGCGGTAGAGCAGGCCGCGAGGGACAGGGCGGCGGTGGCAATCAGGATGATACGCATGGACTAATTCCCTCTATCGGGCGGCGAACTGTTGGGTGACGCGAGCGTCCTGGGCGGCCGGACCGGCGACGGCGAGGCCGGGACCGACGGCCACGGCGTCGATCATGCGGCCGGATTGCAGGTTGCGGATCGCAAGGCGCTGGCCGGCGGCGGCATTGCCCTCCGCGCGGCCGGTGATGGTCAGGCGGACGCCGCCGACCTCATAGGCCACCTCGACCATGTCGTTACGGGTGATGACGCGCTCGGCCAGAGCAGCGCGGGCAGGCTGGGGGCGGAGCGCGACGGGTGCCGGGGCCGCTTCTGCAACGGAGATCGGGGCAGGAGCAGTGACGCTCGGCGCGACGGCGGCGTTGCGCACTACGACGCGGCGCAACCCGGCCGGATTTGCCCAGTGCAGTCCCGATTGTCGCGCCTGGCTCTGTAATTGTCCGGCCTCGAAAACGATGGAGGGGCCAACGCGGGTGCCGACGACGACATCGGATGCCGCTCCGGCACCGTCGAACAGATCGCCGAGGGTCACCCGGCCGTCGCTGTCGACCGGATTGGCTTTCAGCGTGACCGGCCCGGCAAGGGCGTGTCCGGCGGCCAGCAGGGCCACGACGGCCCCGAGGATCAGCGATCTCACGATTTCACCTGCGCGCTGACCGACAGCATCTGGTCGGCGGTGGTGATGACCTTGGAGTTCATCTCATAGGCGCGCTGGGCGATGATCAGGGCGCTGATTTCGGCCACTGCATCGACGTTCGAGGCCTCGGTATAGCCGTGCAGCAGCTGACCGAAGCCGACCTCGCCGGGGGTGCCGACATTGGCCGCACCCGAGGCCGCGGTTTCCATCAGCAGGTTGTCGCCGATCGCTTCCAGTCCGGCCTCGTTGAAGAAGCTGGCCAGCTCCAGCTGGCCGACCACGGACGGCTCGGTCGTGCCCGCGGTGATGACCTGTACCTGTCCCGACTTGGAGATGGTCACGTCGACCGCATCCTGCGGGATGGAGATGTTGGGCTGGACCGCATAGCCGTCGTCGGTGACCAGCTGGCCCTCGCCATTGAGGGCGAAATTGCCCGCCCGGGTGAAGGCGGTCTCGCCGGACGGCAGCAGGACCTGGAAATAGCCGCGCCCGTCGATGGCGACGTCGTAGCGGCCGCCGGTCTGGGTCGGAGAGCCCTGATCGGTGATGCGATAGACGCTGCCGGCCTTGACCCCCGCGCCGATCTGGATGCCGGTCGGGACCACCGTGCCCTGGCTGGACGACTGCGCGCCCATGCGCTCGACGTTCTGGTACAGCAGGTCCTGGAATTCGGCCCGCTGCCGCTTGAAGCCGACGGTGTTCATGTTGGCGATGTTGTTCGAGATGACCTCGACGTTCAGCTGTTGGGCGGCCATGCCCGAGGCTGCGGTTCTGAGCGCGCGCATGTCTCAGTCTCCCTTTCTATGCCCGGCCCAGCCGCTCGACGGCGCGGCGTGACAGGTCGTTGGCGTTCTCGATCATCTTGCTGACGCTCTCGTAGGCGCGCTGAATCTCGATCAGATTGGTGATCTCGAGGATCGGATTGACGTTGGAGCCCTCGAGCATGCCCTGACGCACCCGGGCGTCGGTCGCCTCGATGGCGGTGGCGTTGGAGGCGTTGCGGTACAGGCCGTCACCGCCCTTTTCGAGCGCGGCCAGGGTGTCGAAACGAACGATCGACAGCCGACCGACCGGGTTACCGTTCTGGCTGATCGTGCCGTCGGGAGCCACGGCCGGCTCGCCGAGCGCGCGGTCGAGAATGATCTCGCCGCCGTCGCCCTGGACGGCCGCGCCGCCCTGGGTGGTCAGCCGGCCTTCGGGATCGAGCGTGAAGGCTCCGTCGCGGGTATAGGCCTCGCCGGCTCCGTCGCTCACCTTGAAGAAGGCACCTGCGCCCTCGATGGCGAAGTCCAGATTCCGGCTGGTCTGTTCCAGCGCCGCCTGGCCGTAGTCGCGGCCGACCCCGTTATCGAGCACGAAGCTGACGCCGGGCCGGACGAAGGCGTTCCTGGCCCGCTCGCCGACCTCGGTGCCGATCAGCAGTTGTTCAACCTTGAAGCCGGTCGTGTCCGCATTGGCGATGTTGTTGGCCACGATATCGAGCTCGCGGCGCAGCGTCATCTGGCGTGACAGTCCGACATAGGCGGCGTTTTCCACGGGGCGGCTCCTTTCGCCCAACCCCTCGCAACGGTCGTGCCAACAAGGTTAATTCAATGCCGGCGGGCGTTTGAGCGGGTTTGACGCGCCGGAGACCCGGCAGGATTTGCCGGTTCTTAGCGGCTCGTTAACCAAAAACGGCTCGAATGGATCGAGAGATTCTCGGGGCGCGTTGCATGTTCAAATTCGGCAAGAAGAAGGGCGCCAAGGAAGGCGAGGGCGAGGCCGCCAACCTGCCTGCTGCTTCGGACGACTCCGGGGCCGAGGGCGAGGACGGTGCCGCGCCTGCCAAGAAGAAGCTGCCGTTGTTGTTCATCGTCGTCCCGGCCGCGCTGGTGGTGCTGGGCGGTGGCGGTGGTGCGGCCTTCTTCATGATGCAGCCCAAACCGGCCGCGGCTGAAGATGGCGGGCACGGGGCGGAGAAGAAAGACGGCGGCCATGGCAAGAAGGCGGAGAAGAAGGGCGGGGGGCACGGTGCTGCTGCTTCCGGGCCCGCAGATGCCTCACTGGGTGTGATCGCGGAAGGCCCCGACGGTGTCACCTTCTTCACCCTGCCGGACATGGTGGTGAACATCCAGGCGCCGGACGGTCGTCCTACGTTCCTGAAGCTCAAGCTGACACTGGAAACCCGGGACGCTCATGTGGCCGAACAGCTCCAGGCCGAGATGCCTCGGATGCAGGACATGTTCCAGGGCTTCCTGCGGGAACTGCGGCCCGAGGACCTGGCCGGCTCGACCGGCACCTTCCAGCTTCGGGCCGAGATACTGCGACGGGTCAATCTGATCGCGGCCCCCGGCAAGGTGGATGCCGTGCTGATCGAAGAAATGCTGGTGCAGTAGGCATGAGCGACGCGGCCTTCGCCGAAAACGCCGATCCGTTCCCGGAAGGGGCCGATGCCGATGCCGATGGCGACAGCCGTCCGAGCACCCTGTCCGAACGCGTCCTGAATCAGGATGAGATCGACAGCCTGCTGGGCTTTGACATGGGCGAGGGAGATGAAAGCGAACGCTCCGGCATTCGCGCCATCATCAACTCCGCGCTTGTCAGCTACGAGCGGCTGCCGATGCTGGAGATCGTCTTCGACCGCCTGGTGCGGCTGATGACGACCTCACTGCGCAATTTCACATCTGACAACGTCGAGGTCAGCCTCGACAATATCTCGTCGATCCGCTTCGGCGACTATCTGAACTCCATCCCGCTGCCGGCCATCCTGGCGGTGTTCCGGGCCGAGGAGCTCGACAACTACGGCCTGCTGACGGTCGATTCCAACCTGATCTACTCGATCGTGGACGTACTGCTGGGAGGACGACGGGGCACCGCGGCCCTGCGCATCGAGGGCCGGCCCTACACCACGATCGAGCGGGTTCTGGTGCAGAGGATGGTCGAGGTCGTTCTGGCCGACGCCCGCGCCGCCTTTGAACCACTGACGCCGGTGCATTTCAGTCTCGACCGGCTGGAGACCAATCCGCGCTTCGCCGCCATCGCCCGCCCGGCCAACGCCGCCATCCTGGTCAAACTGCGGATCGACATGGAGGACCGGGGCGGCCGCATCGAACTGCTGCTGCCGTACGCCACGCTCGAGCCGATCCGGAAGATGCTGCTGCAGCAGTTCATGGGTGAGAAGTTTGGCCGCGACAACATCTGGGAAGGCCACCTCGCCACTGAACTCTGGACCACGGAGACCGAGGTGCGGGCCGTGCTGGACGAGCAGCAACTGCCGCTTTCGAAGGTGCTGGATCTCAAGGTCGGCGACACCCTGATGCTGAATGCCACGCCCGATTCCGACATCTCGGTCCGCTGCGGCTCCATTCCGGTCACCATCGGCAAGATGGGCCGCAAGGGCCAGAATATCGCCGTGCGGGTCGAGGCACCGATCAGCATCGAAGCCGCCACCAGTCTGACGAAGGGAAGACGCTGATGACCGGGATGATCCTCGACGGCGTATTGATGCTCCTGCTGGTGGCCGCGCTTGGCTATGGCGTGCGGCTCGAGAAGAAACTCACCGCCCTGCGGGCCGGTCAGCAGGCATTTGCCACCGCCGTCACTGAACTCAATGCCGCCGCCGGCCGGGCCGAGGCCGCGCTCGGCAGCCTGCGGGCATCCGGTCATGAGACCGATCTCTTGCACGACCGCATCGTCAAGGCACGTGAGGTCAAGGCGCAGCTGGAGGTTCTGATCGCCCGGGGGGGCGAGTCTCCGCGAGCGGCCGCTCAGGAGACACCGCGGCCGGTTCTGGTCACCGCCCCGGCCGCCGTAACAGCCGAGGACGAGCGGGCTCTGCGGATGGCTGCCCTGGCGGAACGGATTCAGGGACTGGCACCCGCCAGATCCGCGCCCGCGCCCGTGGCCGCCATCCTTGGTGCCCTGACGGCTGGCCGGTCCGCTAACCAGGCTGCGAAGCAAAGCCTCAACCAGACCCGTCGTAATCTCGACGAAGACCTCTTCGCCGCCTGACCCCTTTTCCTGCCCTGTGCCCGGCGCGCGCTGCCGGCGCCCGGGGCCTTTCCGAGTAGCCGACCATGAGCAAGATTCCCCGCCTGCTGCCCCTGATCGCCGTCGCTATCGGCGGCGTGGTTCTGGTGCGCGCCGTGGGTGTGGCTCCCGGCCTGTTCGAAGGCGCTCGAGCCTGGGCGGAGGAGGCAGTGCCGGCCGGACCCGCGGCCGCTCCCGTGGCCGCGGTTTGCGCCCTGACGCCCGAACAACTGGCCCAGCAGGCCGGTATTTCACCGGCGGAGCTGCGCATTATCCAGTCGCTGCAGGGACGCCGGACCGAGCTCGACGCCCGCGATACCGACCTGGCCTCGATGCTTCCCCTGCTGGCCGCGGCTGAACAGAAACTGGACGCCAAGGTCGCCGCCCTTGAGGCCGTCAAGGCCGAGGTCGGAATCCTGCTGGGTCAGGTCAGCGAACAGGAGAAGGCCGAGACCGACCGTATGGTCGCCGTCTATTCCGCCATGCGTCCTCGCGAGGCCGCACGGGTATTCGCGAGCCTGGACGACGACGTCCGGCTGCCGGTCGCCGCCGCCATGCGCCCCCGATCACTGGCCGCCATCATGGCCCAGATGGAACCGGCGGCCGCTCGCAGCCTCACCGAGAAACTTGCCCGGCGGTTCGAGGCGCGCCAGCAACTGGCCGCTCGTGCGGCCGCGGCCGCCGCCGCTCCTGTTGTGGAGGCGGCTGCGCCGGCAGCGGTCCCGACGGCTCCGCCTGCCGGTGAAACGCCAGCCCCGACGCCGGCATCGGCGACGGAGGCACCGGCTCCGGTGCGCGCCGCTCGACCGCCTGCCCGCCGCCCGGCGGCGCGTCCCGCCGCCCGTGCACCCGCGGCCGCGGCGACCCCGGCACCGGCCGAAACCCCGGGCGAGCGGCCCTACACGCCGCCGACCGCGGAAGCTCCAGCTCCGCCGCCGCAACCGCGTCAGTCGGTGCAGTAGGCGTCAGCCCTATTCGATGTCCTCATTGAGCAGGCCGACCTGGTGGAAGCCGTTGGCCTGCAGGTGGTTCATCACGGCCATGAAGCGGTCGTAGGTCACGTCGGGCTGGGCCCGGATGAAAAGCCGCTCGTCCGTGCACGGGTTGCCGCCCAGGGCAGAGCAGAGGTCAGCGGTCAGGGTCTGCATCGTCGTGGGCCGGTCGGCGATGAACAGGTCGCCCGAGGTCTGGACGGTGATGTAGACCGAATCCTTCGGTTCGAATGTGCCGGGAACGGGCGGTGGCAGGTCCAGCTTCAGGGACACCGTCGCCATCGGCGCGGCAACCATGAAGATGATCAGCAGCACCAGCATGATGTCGACGAATGGGGTGACGTTGATGTCCGCGTTCTGCTCGATGGTCTGGCCGCCCTGGCCGGCGGGTCCGGAAAGTTTCGCGCCCATGGTCTGGTTCTCCCGTGAGTGATCCGGGCAGTTCCCGCCGCCGTGGCGACTTTTTCATGGCAGCGGATCATCGGGGCTGAAAACGAAAAGGGCCGCGTCCCTGCGGACACGGCCCCTGATCGTTCAGCGCGGCGTGGCGCCTATTCGATGTCTTCGTTCAGCAGGCCGACCTTGAAGAAGCCGTTCTCCTGAAGGGTGTTCATGACTTCCATGAACTGGTCGTAGGTCACGTCCGGCTGGGCGCGGACGAAGACGCGCTCTTCACGGCAGTCGGTCGCAACGGCGAGGGCGGTGCAGACGTCGACCGGAAGGGTCTCGATCGTGGTCTGGCGATCCGCCAGGAAGATCGAACCCGTTTCCTGAATGGTGATGTAGACCGGTTCCTTGACCTCCTCGGGGTTCGCCGGAGGCGTCGCCGGCGGCAGGTCGAGGCGGATCGAAACGGTCGCCATCGGCGCGGCGACCATGAAGATGATCAGCAGCACCAGCATGATGTCGACGAACGGCGTGACGTTGATGTCCGCGTTCTGCTCGATGGTCTTGCCGCCCTGGCCGGCGGGTCCGGAAAGCTTGGAGCCCATGTGTCACTCTCTCCATCGGCCCGGCGCGGTCGCGGCGAGCGAAACTATGACGTTCGGTTCGTCTCTTGGCGTCCCGGAACCAGCTTGTAAAGCGGGTTCGGGTCGCTTGGGGTTCCATCGGCCCGTGATTGTCCCAAATACGCCTTTCAGGCGAGCCGATCAGCGCCCGTTAGCGTCCCTGGGCGAGTTTCAGGAAACGATCCTTCAGCGCGGAATCGGTCTTGAAGGCCCCGGTGAAGCGGGTGGTGATGGTTGAAACGTGGCGGTGGTGCACGCCGCGGGTGGTCATGCACTGGTGTTCAGCGTCGATCAGGATGGCGACGCCGGCCGGCTCGAGATGCGATTCGATGGCAGCGGCGATCTGGTTGGTCAGCACTTCCTGGGTCTGCAGGCGGCGGGAGAAGATCTCGACCACGCGCGCCAGTTTGGAAATGCCCACGACCTTGTCGTTGGGGATGTAGGCGACATAGGCCTTGCCGATGAAGGGGGCCATGTGGTGCTCGCAATGGCTCTCGACCTCGATGTCGCGCAGCAGGACCATGTCGTCATAGCCCTGAACGTCCTCGAAGGTGCGGCTCAGCTCCTTCTCGACATCCGCGTCATAGCCGTCGAACCATTCGCCATAGGCGTCGACCACGCGCCGGGGCGTGTCGATCAGGCCGGGACGGTCGGGATTGTCGCCGGCCCAGGCCAGGAGGGTCCGCACGGCCTTCAGCGCTTCGTCGCGCGACGGGCGCGGGGCCAGGTCGTTGTCTCCGACCAGAACGGGCTTGGCGGGGGTCAGGCTCATGGGGCGGTTCTCGAACGCACGACTTTGTAAGTCGCGGGGGACTGTTTATCAGCTTGGCGGCGTATATGGGACCGCCTGTCCGTCCCGCAAGAAAACTCTCCCGCAAAGACTCCTCCATGCCTCTGACGATCCACGACACCCTGCACCGCGAGAAACGTGTCTTCACGCCGCGAAATCCTGACCGGGTGACCCTGTATGTCTGTGGGCCGACGGTCTGGGACTATGCCCATATCGGCAATGCGCGGCCGCCGGTGGTGTTCGACGTGCTGGTGCGGCTGCTGCGCCGCGAATACGGGGCCGACAAGGTCATCTATGCCCGCAACGTCACGGACGTGGACGACAAGATCAATGCCAGGGCGGCCAGGGAGGGCACCCCGATCGGCGAGGTGACGGCCCGTTTCGAGGCCGCCTATCTGGACGACATGAAGCGGCTGAACGTCAGTCCGCCCGACCTCGCG
This sequence comes from Caulobacteraceae bacterium, assembly GCA_965284535.1. GTDB lineage: Bacteria > Pseudomonadota > Alphaproteobacteria > Caulobacterales > Caulobacteraceae > Brevundimonas. The sequence goes on along the minus strand of OZ260090.1, from coordinate 2,776,143 downwards.
CCCCACGTCACCGACCATATGGACGCCATCGTCGCCCAGATCGGCGCGATCATCGACCATGGCTGCGCCTATGCGGCGGAAGGTCACGTGCTGTTCGACGTCTCGTCCTACCAGACCTACGGCAAACTGTCGGGCCGCAATCTGGACGACATGATCGCCGGGGCCCGGGTCGAGGTGGCGCCGTACAAGAAGAATCCGCACGACTTCGTCCTGTGGAAGCCGTCCAAGGCCGACGAGCCGTCGTGGCCTTCGCCCTGGGGCGCGGGGCGGCCGGGCTGGCATATCGAATGCTCGGCCATGATCGAGGAGACGCTTGGCCTGCCGATCGACATCCACGGCGGCGGCATCGATCTGGTGTTTCCGCACCATGAGAACGAGATCGCCCAGGGCGTCTGCGCCCACGGCCATGCCCATGAGGCGGCGGCCCATACCGAATACAGCCGCTACTGGATGCACAACGGCTTCCTGACCGTCGATGCGGAGAAGATGTCCAAGTCGATCGGCAACGTGCTGCTGCTGCACGATCTGGTGCAGACCATCCCCGGAGAGGTGGTGCGCTGGGCCCTGCTGAGCGCCCACTATCGCCAGCCGCTGGACTGGAACCAGGCGTTGCTGGACCAGAGCCGCAAGGCCCTGGACCGGCTGTATGGCGCTCTGCATCGCGCCGCCGGGGTCGAGGCCAATGGCGACGAGCCGCCGGAAGATTTCCTCAAGGCCATTGAGGACGACATCAACACGCCGGGCGCCATGGCGACCCTGTTCGGCCTGTCCAGCGAGATCGAACGCGCCATGACGGCCGGCGATCAAGGCGTGGTGGCCCGCGCCAAGGGGGAGCTGATCGCCGCCGGAGCCATTCTCGGGGTGCTCCAGGCCAATCCCGCGGAATGGCTGGAAGGGGAGGTGTCCAATGATCTCCGCAGCGAGGTCGAGGCCCTGCTGGAGCAGCGCGCCGCGGCCCGGGCTTCGAAGGACTGGCCCGAGGCCGACCGCATCCGGGACCGGCTCAATGCGCTGAACGTGGTGGTCATGGACGGACCGCAGGGCGCGACCTGGCGGGTCAAGGGGTAGGTCGTACCGACCTTCAAGTCGGCTTGTCGGGGTCCGGTCCCGGGCAGCGGACGACGGTCCAGCCTTCGCGGCGCTTTGATTCGATGCTGGCGCGGAGCTGATCCAGCCGGACTTGCAGCTCGGCGCGCAGGGCAGAGTTCCGGGAATTCAGGCTGTCGTTGGCGCGGACGGCGCGCCTTGGTTTGGGGCGGGACATGGCGTGCTTCCTTCTGGCGTTCTCCCTCCCCCGGCGGGGGAGGGTGGTCGCGAAGCGACCGGGTGGGGGCGGTTTGGCGCGGAGAGCGCCGGTGCCTGGGTCGCCGAGTCCCTCCCACCCCGTCGTCGCTTCGCGCCGACGACCCTCCCCCTTGGGGGAGGGAAAGGGTTTGGCGCATGACTCTTCGCCGCTTCTCATGAAGCGGCTGAGGGAAGGGCCGGCGGAGCGCCGGGCGCGAAGCCCGGAGACCGTTGGGAGATGTGTTTCGGCTTCGCGACGACGCTCCGCACGGAATGTCTGACCGGTGGCTGTCGGCCCGGAGAAGCATCCGCCCCTCCAGGACCAGCGGCGCTGTTGACGCCTTGCCGACATGGCCTCCGGCGGGCGGGTCGGAGCCTTGCGAACCCGATCCCCGGAACGGCGCGGGTTCCCTGCCCATCGCCCTTCACGCCTGGCCTATGCTCGCCCCACGGGGGCTCGCGACTTGAGGCCGGACTGTGGGGGCCTATCGCTCGCCGCGCGTCCCGGCTTTCGCCGGGATGACGAGGTTGCCGGTTCAGACCCGATGGCCTGCCGGCGAACCCCACGCCTTGAACGTTCGACCCCCTCCCGCTCATCCCGCTTCCGCCGCGACAGTCACGCAAGGCCCTGCGCCCCTCCCTGCGACGGAACGGGGGTATTGTGGCGGCCGGGCTACCTATGGCGGGCTGGGGACGCTGTAATTCTTGGAAAGCGCGCGGAAACAGCGGGTTGGCGGCGCGGGATATGCTGGCAATCGGCAGATTGTCAGCAGAGTCTCCTCCCCGTCATCGACGGGGAGGGGGACCGCGAAGCGGTGGAGGGGCGATAAGGGCGGACAAGGTGTGTGGGGCTTCGCCCCTCCACCATGCTTCGCATGGTCCCCCTCCCCACCAAGTGGGGAGGAGACGCGGTTCCGGCCTTGCCCCTCCACCACCCTGCGGGTGGTCCCCCTCCCTATTGCATGGGGAGGAGACGCAAGGGGCGTCAGGTGATCTGTTTGGGCGTGGGTGGATCGCTGGCGGGGAAGGTTTCTTCCAGGCCTTCGTCGACGAGGGCTTCCTGACGGTCCGCGACGTGACGGTCTTCCTGGCGCAGCTGGTCCGGCTTGCCGTGCTCGCGGGCGGCCTTCTTCGCGTGAGGGGTATCGGGGTCGCGGTCTTCGCGGGCCGTGGGTTTGTGGTCGGTTTGAGCCGTCATGTCGGTGCTCCTCAGGTTTCCGGGTGATCTTCCTCGCCGTCGGGGCCGTAGCCGAGGCCGGCGATGTCATCGTCGGAGAGGCGTTTGGCCTCCCAGTGGGCGGCGCTGGCCTGGGCACCGCGGACGTTGCGCATCAGGCCGGTGTAGACAAGCTCGACCTCGTCCGGTCCGCGGTCGCCCGTGCTCTCGCCGTCGATGGTGGCCAGACGTTCGCCGTCAACGCCCAGCAGGGCGTCGGCCTCGGCCTCGATCCCGGCCGCGCCCTGAACCATGTCCGGATCGTCCGGAATGTCCTCGTCGAACTCTTCCTCGTCGCCCTCACCGGCCATTCGGGTGACGTCCAGGACGGGGCCGGCCTCATCCAGCAGGACGTCGCCTTCGCCCTCATCATCGATATGGGTCTCGTCGTAGACTTCCGACTGTTGCTGGTCGTCTGAGTATCCGTCGATCTCGGGCATGGGTGTCTCCCTGTCGGCAGATCAACGTCCCTGACGGAAGAGGTGTTCCCGCGCCGAACGGCGTCATGCCGGGGCCCCGGGCGTCCTGTCTCCGACCGGGCGGGGGGCGGACAAGAGATGATTAACCACGTTCGTTTAGGGTGCGTTGGTTCCCGGCTTCCTAACCTTGCCGCGAGCCTGTCAGGAGACGCTCCCGAAAATGCCGCTCAAGCTGTCGCTGAAGCCCGGCGAAAAATTCGTCCTCAACGGCGCCGTCGTCCAGAACGGCGATCGCCGCGGCGTGCTGATTCTTCAGAACAAGGCCTCGGTGCTGCGTGAGAAGGACATCATGCAGCCCGAGGACGCGAACAGCCCGGCGAGCCGGGTCTATTTTCCCGTCATGATGATGTACATCGACGAGACCGGGGCGGAAAAACTCTATGACGAGTTTGCCCTGCGCCTGACCGAGTTCATGGGGGCGACCCGCAATCCGCAGGTGTTGGCCGACTGTGTCTCGGCATCGCGGCATGTGATGGCGCGCGAATACTACAAGGCGCTGATGGCCGCGCGAAAACTGGTTGAATACGAAGAAGGTCTCGCGAATGTCGCTGCAGGCGTACACGACAGCGGCCACGCGGGCTGAAACCCCGCGCGAGCTTGAATACCGGCTGTTCGGGCAAGTCACCCGGGCGCTGATGCACGCCTCGACCCTGGACAAGTCCGACATCAGCGGGCGCATCGACGCCCTGGACTGGAACCGTCGGCTGTGGACGACCCTCGCCACCGACTGCGCCGATCCCGACAATGCCATGGCGCCGGCGCTGCGGGCCCAGATCATTTCGATCAGCCTGTTTGTCGGTCGTCATTCCTCGGTGATCATGCGCGGCGGCGACGACGATTTCGAGACCCTGATCGACATCAACCGGATGGTCATGCAGGGCCTGGCCGGACCCGGCCCGGGCGCGCAACAGGCGGCCTGACGCGCCTTCCCGCTCCAGCAAGAGCAGGTTCATCACAACGCGCACGACGAAATCACAACGGACACGACGGGACCGGGTAGGCGTCCAGGAGGGCATGATCCGCCCAATCCATATTGCGGCGTTCGCCACGGCGGTGCGATCAGGGATTCAGCTTTGATCCAGCGTCGTCTCACGGTGCCGACGCAGCGCCCGGTCTTGTCCTCAGCGCCGGGACCGTTGTGTGCGTTGTGATTTCGTCGTGCCCGTTGTGATGAACCATCCAGCCGACGACGGGCCTAGAAAAGGCCGGTCACCCACTGGATGGTGGGTCCGAAGGCCCGGGTGACCAGTTCCCACGCCAGCCAGATAAACAGGCAGACGCCGGTCACCCCGGCCCAGCCGATCAGGACGACGACGCCGTCGCGCTGCATCAGGCCAAAGCCGAAAGTGGAAATGATGAGCGCCGGCACCAGATTGCCGCCCCAGATCGGCAGGATGAGAATGAAGGCCAGGAGGAAGGTGGCGATGCCGATCAGCACCTCCGACACTTCGCTGGTCATGATCGAGAGGCGCGGCTTTGACAGCCGTTCGACCTTCCCCAGCCGCGGCAGGACCTTTTCCAGCCCCGCTCGATAGGCGTCCCGGTCGATGCTGCGCCGAAGGGCCCAGCGCGGCAGCCATAGCTGGTCCTGACGGATCGTCAGCTGCAGGCCCATCAGCAGCAGGGGCGCTCCGAGGATGGTGGTCGTTCCCGGGATGATGCCGATGGCGATGTTCATCAGGCCGAAGAACAGCATCAAGGCCCCGAAGCCGCGCTCACCGAAGGCGTTGACCAGTTCGCCGAGGTAGAGTTTGGGGTCGTCCTTGGCACCGATGTCCGTCAGCACCTGGGAGAAGGGCCGGGCGTCGCTCTGATAGTCGTAGTCGGGCATCGGCGACGGGCGTCCGGGTCGGGTGAGACTCGATCTAGGCATGACCTTATGCGGGCGCCACTTAACAAACGTCCATGGTCTTTGGATACGTCATGGAACCCTGTTCGGCGACGGGGCGTTACGGCAAGGCCGGAACGGGAACCGGCGGGGAGGATATCATCATGCGGATCATCACGGCGCTGGCGGGTCTGACGGCCCCGACACTCGCAGGCTGTGGGCAGGGCGGGGCCGGAGGCGACAACAACGGAAATGCACCGGCCGCGACGGAACCCGCGGCCGCCGGCCCGGCACCGGGCCGGATGGATGGGCCCAAACCCGGGTTGTGGCGCGTCACGACCGCCGTGGCGGGCATGCCCGCCGGTGTGACCCTGCCGTCGATCGAAACCTGTATCCGGCGGCAGGACTTCAGCGAGATGCAGCGCGGCCCGACCGGCCGGATGCCGGATGACGTCGACTGCAGCGAACAGACCTTCCGCCGCGAGGGCGACGCCATGGTCGGGCGCTCGGTCTGTACCATGTCGGACGGGGCTACGACGGAATCCGATATCCGCGTCACCGGCGATTTCGAGCGCCGCTACACGATGGAGGTCACGAACCGGACGACCCCCGCGCCGTCACCCGGCATGGCCACCAACTCGATGACGATGACGGCGGAGCGGATCGGCGACTGTCCGGCGGAGTCAGCTGCCCAGTAGCTCCCGCCCGATCAGGAAGCGGCGGATTTCGTTGGTGCCGGCGCCGATGTCGTAGAGTTTGGCGTCGCGAACCAGCCGTTCGACCGGCCATTCCTTCGTATAGCCGGCGCCCCCGAGGGCCTGGACGGCTTCGAGGCTGACCTTCACGGCGTTCTCGCTGGCCAGCAGGATGGCGCCGGCGGCGTCGTAGCGGGTGGTCTTGCCGGCGTCGCAGGCGCGGGCGACGGCATAGACGTAGGTGCGGGCGCTGTTCAGGGCGACGTACATGTCGGCGACCTTGGCCTGCATCAGCTGGAAGGAGCCGATGGCCTTGCCGAACTGTTTGCGCTCGCGGACGTAGGGCAGGACGACGTCGAGCGCGGCCTGCATGATCCCGAGCGGACCGGCCGAGAGCACGGCGCGTTCATAGTCGAGGCCGCTCATCAGCACGCCGGCGCCGCCGCCGACCGGGCCCATGACGTTCTCTTCCGGGACCTCGCAGTCTTCGAACACCAGTTCGGCGGTGTCCGAGCCGCGCATGCCCATCTTGTCCAGCTTCTTCGAGACGCTGAAACCCTTCATGCCGCGCTCGATCAGGAAGGCGGTGACACCGCCGTTGCCTTCGCCGGTGCGGGCGTAGACCACGAGCGTGTCGGCCGAGGGGGCGTTGGTGATCCAGAATTTCGTGCCGTTGAGGACGTAGCGATCGCCCGTCTTCACCGCCTGGGTCCGCATGGACATGACGTCCGAGCCCGATCCGGCCTCGGACATGGCCAGCGAGCCGACGTGTTCGCCGGAGATCAGTTTGGGCAGGTATTTCTGCTTCTGCTCGGCCGTGCCCCAGCGGCGGATCTGGTTGACGCACAGGTTGGAGTGGGCCCCGTAGCTGAGGCCGATCGAGGCCGAGGCGCGCGAGACCTCTTCCATCGCCACGACGTGTTCGAGATAGCCGAGGCCGAGGCCGCCGAACTCTTCTTCCACCGTGATCCCGTGCAGGCCCAGCTCACCCATCTCGGGCCAGAGTTCGCGGCGGAACTCGTTCTTCTCGTCGATCTCGGCGGCCAGGGGGGCCAGACGGTCGGTCGCCCAGCGGGCGGTGGTCTCGCGGATCATGTCGGCGTTCTCGCCGAGGCCGAAATCCATGGACTGGGGGGCGTTGGGAATGCTCATGAGCGCGGGGTTAGCACCAATCCTCCCCCCGAGTGAAGCGGCGGCAAACGCCCCTCCACCATGCTTCGCATGGCCCCCTTCCCCCGAGGGGGAGGAATATCAGTCGGACTTGCCCCACCGGACATAGAGGTTCCACGACGACACGCCGACGCAGATGACGCCGATGGCGGCCAGGGCCCAGGCGATGACGGTGGTCTCACCCATGGGGGAAGGCTGTTCGACGGCCAGACGGAAGGCCGCGGCCGAGGCTCCGCAGGCGGCCAGGCCCACGCCCCCCATGATCAGGAAGGCCCCGGTCTCGCTCCAGTCGAAGCGGCGCGGACCGGCCGGCTCGACCTCATGGCGCAGGACCGACAGGGTCGGCTCGTCCTCGAACAGGACGGTTTCCCCCGCGGCGGGTTCGACGGCCTGTTCTTCCGCCGGCCAGACGGGACGTTCGATTGCGGAGAAGTCGGCTTCGGTGGCCGGGGTCAGGACCAGTTCGGGCTCGGGCCGGGGCTCGGGCTCGGGCCGGGGCTCCGGCTCCGGCTCCGGCTCAAGGGCCGGAAAGGGCGAAGCGACGGGCGGGGCCGACACCAGCGGGGTCAAGGGTTCGGCGGGCTCGACCGGCGGGGCAACGGGTTCGGGCGCTGGCGCGGCCGCGGGGAACTCGGGCACCAGAGGCTCGGGTTCGACCGGGATTTCGGGCGGGGCGGGGGCCGGCGCGGCAGGCTCCAACGAGGCGAAGCCGGGCAGGGGACCGATCACCGTGGCACCATAGGGTGAGTAGCGGTCCAGATTGACCCGCGTCACGGCATTCGAGGGCTGGAAGGCCGAGGACTCGAAGGCGGGGGCCTCGGGGGCCCAGGACGGATCGGGCGCGGTCGGGGGCGTTTCACCCAGAAGGGTGGCGACGGCGGCGGCGCGGGCGTCAACGGCGGGTTCGGGCGACGGCTCGACCGGAACCTCCGCCGGGGCCTCGACGGGCGGAGGCGGCAGGGGGGCGGCCAGCAGTTCGGCGAGGGTGACGGCGGAGCCCGGATTGGCGACGAACAGAGCCCGCTCGGCGGCGCGGCGCCGCAAGGGGGCGTTGGCCGAGGCATCTTGCGGCCAGCCGATCAGGGCGTCCGCCGCCTCGCCCGCATGGCCTTCGTTCAGCCGGCGCAGGACGTCGGAGGCCAGGAAGCGGTCGACGCCGACGGAAACGGCGAAACTGGCGAGGGCGTCGAACTGATGCTGGTTCAGCGTGCCCTGGACCTGTTCGTTGAGCGCCTTGACCACCGGGACCAGGTCGTATTGCAGCAGCAGTTCGGCGTCGGCCTCGGAGACGGCCAGGCCTTCACGAGCGGAGGCGGTGTGGCCGTAGCCGATGGTCCAGCGGCCGTCTTCTTCCTGTACGGCGCGCGGCCGGAAGCCCTCAAAACTCTTGATGAGGACCATCCCCTCGCGGGAGACTTTCAGACGGGGCGGGGACGTTTCGGACACGGATTGACCCAAATCGAGACGGGCGCGCTCGCCCGAACAGGGAGCCAGCAAGGGCCGCGCCGTTTTACAACAGCACGAGGCTCGCGAGACCGAGGAAGATCAGAAAGCCGAAGAAGTCCGTCGTCGCCGTCACGAACACGGCAGATGATACGGCCGGGTCGAACTTGAGCCGCGACAGGGTGAGGGGTGTCAGCACCCCGACGGTGGCCGCGACCAGCAGGTTCAGCACCATGGCCGCGCCGATGACGGCTCCGATCCGCCAGTCCTGGAACCAGAAGCCCGCCGCGCAGCCGATCAGGGGGGCCAGGATCAGACCGTTGGCGAGACCGACCACCAGTTCGCGGCGGAAGGTTCGGGCGGCGTTCGAACTGTTCAACTCACGCGTCGCCAGCGCACGCACCGTGACGGTCAGGGACTGTGTACCGGCGTTGCCGCCGATCGCCGAGACGATCGGCAGCAGGATCACCAGGGCCACGATCTGGGCGATGGTGGCCTCGAACCATGAGATGACAATCGAGCCGAGCACCGCCGTGCCGAGGTTGATGGCCAGCCAGGGCACACGGCCGCCGACGATCTCGGACACCGACGAGCCGCGATCCTCGTCACGCACACCGGCGAGGCGCAGGATGTCCTCGCGGTTCTCTTCCTGAATGATGTTGACGATGTCATCGACGGTGATCTGACCCACCAGCCGGCCCGCCGCATCGATGACGGGGGCGGAGATCAGGTGATATTTCTCGAAGATGTAGGCGACTTCTTCCTGATCCTGGTCGACCGCGATCTCGTTGATCGGCTCCATGATGTCGACGAGGGCGATCGAGCGCGGCGCGCGCAACAGGCCGCTGACGGGCAGGCCGCCGACCGGCTTGTTCGAGGGATCGACGATATAGATGTCGAAGAACAGCTCGGGCAGGTCCTCGCCCTGTTTGCGGATGTGGTCGATGGTGTCGCCGACGTTCCAGAAGGACGGCGCGGCCATGACCTCGCGCTGCATCAGGCGGCCGGCGGAATCCTCAGCATAGCCCAGCGAGCTTTCGATCGCGGCGCGGTCGACCTCGGGCATGGCCGCCAGAACCCGCTCACGCTGGTCGTCCTCGAGGTCCTCGACCACGGCGGCGGCGTCGTCGGAGTCCAGCTCCTGCAGGGCTTCGGCCAGGGTCAGGTGCGGGACGCGCTCCAGCACCTCCTCGCGGATGCCGTCGTCCAGTTCGGGAAGGGTCTCGGCCAGCAGGTCTGGCGGCAGCCAGAGGACCACCACCCCGCGATGCTCGGCGGTCAGGAACCCCATCAGGTCGGCGACGTCGGCCGGGTGCAGGTCTTCCAGAAGGGAGCGGAGCTTGAGGCCGTCGCCGTCGTCGGACGCGTCGACGACCTTTTCGACGAAGGCGGCCGTGAGGACGTAGTCCTCATCGAGCGCCACGTGGTCGGTTTCGATCCGGGAGGCATCGGGCAGGGGGGCGTCTGCGGTCTTGCTCACGCTTGGCCTCCCCTGTTTTCAGATCAGCTGTTCGCCGATGCGCGTCCCTGGAATGGCCGGCACGGAAGGCCGACCGGTCGAGCGGCGTGTCTCGACCATGGAAATGTCCGGGTCAAGTGCGGGCGAGGGAGGTGCAGGGTGCCCTGGTAGCGGCAGCCCTGCTTCGCTTCGCTCTGATGAACTCTTCCCGCGAAGCCCCGTGGGGCGAAGCAGGATGGTGCGGTCGAGAAGACTCGAACTTCCACTCCGGTTAAGGAACAGCGACCTCAACGCTGCGCGTCTACCAATTCCGCCACGACCGCTCGCATCGGAGGGGGGCTGATAGCGGAGGTCGGAGCGGAAGGGAAGAGCCGAAAGTGGCGAGTGATTAGTGGTTAGTGATTGGTGGTTGGGCCATCCGCAGCGCCAGGTCATCGTCTGCAGCGTGGGCCACATCCAATCACCAATCACCAACCACTAATCACTGCTCAGGCGGCACCCGCCATGAAGTCATAGACGTCCGCCGCGCGCGTTACCGTGATGGCGATACGGTCGTCGCGTATCTCGATTTCGCCGCGGGCCACCGGGTGGTTGTTGGCGAGGATCCAGACCTCGTCATTTTCCGAGGCGTCGAGCGGAATTACCGCCCCGCGGCCCATCCGCAGCAGCTGGCTCATCGGCAGGACTGAACGTCCCAGGACGACCGAAATTTCGATGTCGACGGCTTCGATCTGACTCACTGGGCACTCTGACGCTGACGCTGAGGAGGCGGGTTTCTGGGCGGTCGTGACTTGCATGGCGCTCCCTGCCCCCACATTGGATGCGTCATGCTTTCCCAAGCCTTAAGCGAAACCGAATCGAAACTGCGCCGCCCCGATGGCCGTCCGGTCGAATGGGCGGTTTCCCGGGGGTACGTCGACTATGAGGCGGCGGTCGCGGCCATGGAGGCGCGGGCGGCGGCGATCTCGGCGGGCGAGGCCGGGGAATTGGTCTGGTTGCTGGAGCACCCGCCCCTCTACACCGCCGGGGTATCGTCGAAGGACGACGACCTGCTGGATGCGGCCCGGTTCCCCGTCCACCGGAGCGGCCGGGGCGGGCAGTTCACCTATCACGGGCCCGGCCAGCGCGTGGCCTATGTGATGCTGGACCTGAACCAGCGCGGCAGGGACGTGCGGACCTTCGTTCGCGGACTGGAACAGTGGATCATCGGGGCGCTCGGCGAATTCGGCGTGCCGGCCGATGTGCGCGAGGGCCGGGTCGGGGTCTGGGTCGTCCCGGATCGCCGCTCCGCGACGTCCGGGATGACAAACAGCGGCGTGAGCGGGGAAGCCAAGATCGCCGCCATCGGGGTCAAGGTGAGAAAGTGGGTCAGCTTCCACGGCATCAGCCTGAACGTGGCACCGGACCTCGACCATTTCAGCGGCATCGTGCCCTGCGGGATCGCCGATCATGGGGTGACCAGCCTGGTTGACCTCGGCGTACCCGCGACGATGGACGAGGCGGACGCGGCGCTGAAGGCGAGCTTCCGGCGGGTGTTCGGGGCGGTGGAACACGGCAGCGCGCTGTCTTGAAGGAGAGTCAGGCCCGGATTCGGGGCGAGGGACATCGCCGGGCGATATGCTGCAGGTCTGTTGAGGCCTAGCTGAACACCTCGGCCGCGGTGCCCGCCGGATCGCCGCCGATGCCCTTGGGCGATCGACCGAAGCGGTTGGGTCCGCGGGTGCCGTCGAGGAAGCCGAGGACGACGAGGAGGTAGAGGTTGACCCCGACGATAGCGAGGTTGGTCGCCATTTCGAGAATGCTGAACTGGCTGTCGGTCAGGCTGGAGTTGGTGATCAGATCGACGACGTCGGGCGCGAAGGAGGCGAGGCTGCCCAGGACGGTAAGGCCGACGGCGATCATGGCCCCGTGATTGCGGTCGTGTGCGCGTTTGGCGGCGAGGGCCGCCTGCACCCAAAGCAGCGGGAGCAAGGTGACGAGGCTGTAGGCTGTGAACGCCCAGCTATGGGGAAGCTCCGGGCCTCCAAGCAGGCCTGTAGTGAAGTTCATGCTGAACAGGACGGCGCCGACGGCGGCGAAAGCCACGCCCCAAACAATGCCAATGCCGATGCCCCATAGCCACCAGTCGCGGCGACGGATGCGACCCTCGAAGCCGAACAGCAGGTCTTTCAACGGCATGGTGTGTTTCCCCTCATCGGGAGACTAACCAGACCTAGCCGAACTCCACCAGCACATCGTCCGCCGCCACCGGGTCTCCGGCCTTGGCGCTGACGGCCTTCACCACGCCGTCGCGTTCGGCCTTGAGGATGTTCTGCATCTTCATGGCCTCGATGATGGCGACGGTCTCGCCGGTCTTGACCTCCTGGCCGACCTCGACCGGGATGGAGACGACCAGCCCCGGCATCGGCGACAGGACCAGTTTGGAGGTGTCGGCCGCGACCTTTTCCGGCAGGCGTGCATAGAGGGCGGCGATGGCGGGGGTCAGGACGCGGACGCGGGCGCGGGCGGCGCGGGTGCGGATGCTGAAGCCGTCGGCGACGCGGGCGACCTCGGCGGTGTAGGCCTCTCCGTCGAGCAGGGCGCGGAACTGGGCCTGGCCGGGTCGCCAGTCGATCTCGGCGAGCCTGAGCGCGCGGTCCTCGCCGGCGAGGTCGAGGGTCAGGGCCTCGTCGTCGTCATAGCCGAGGGAGACGCCGTGGGCCTCCCCCGCTTCCGGTCCCTTGGCGATCAGCACGATCCAGTCGGTGCGGTCCGAGGGGTCGCCTGACTGTTCGGCGGCGATCTCGTTCATGGCCGCGGCGGTGGCGATGAGGATGTCGATCTGGCGGCGGTCGGGGGCCAGGCCGTGGAAGCCGTCGGGGAATTCGTCCTTGATATAGCTGGTCGAGATGTTGCCCGAGCGGAAGCGGGGCTGGTCCATGACGGCGGCGAGGAAGGGGATGTTGTGGCCGACGCCCTGGATGTGGGTGTCCTCGAGCGCGCGGGCCATGCCGTCGACGGCAGCGTCGCGGGTCTCGCCCCAGGCGCAGAGCTTGGCGACCATGGGGTCGTAGAACATCGAGATCTCGTCGCCCTCGCGGACGCCCGAGTCGTTGCGGACCGTGTAGTCGCCTTGGTCGCCCTCTTCGGGCTGTTCGTAGCGGACGAGGCGGCCGATCGAGGGCAGGAAGCCGCGATAGGGGTCCTCGGCGTAGATGCGGGACTCGATGGCCCAGCCGTTGATGGCCAGGTCCTTCTGTTCGAAGGCGAGCTTTTCGCCCCAGGCCGAGCGGATCATCTGTTCGACCAGGTCGACGCCGGTGATCAGTTCGGTGACCGGATGTTCGACCTGCAGCCGGGTGTTCATCTCGAGGAAGAAGAAGGATTTGTCCTGGCCGGCGACGAATTCGACCGTGCCGGCGCTGTCGTAGTTGACGGCGCGCGCGAGGGCGACGGCCTGGGCGCCCATGGCGTCGCGGGTCGCCTGGTCGAGCAGCGGGGAAGGGGCCTCCTCGATGACCTTCTGATTGCGGCGCTGGATCGAGCATTCGCGCTCGAACAGGTGGACGACGTTGCCGTGCTTGTCGCCCATCACCTGGATCTCGATGTGGCGCGGGTCGATGATGAATTTTTCCAGGAACACCCGGTCGTCGCCGAAGGCACCGAGGGCCTCGGCCTTCACCGCGGCGAAGCCCTCGGCCATGTCGGCGTCGGAGTGGGCGACGCGGATGCCCTTGCCGCCGCCGCCGGCCGAGGCCTTGATCATGACCGGATAGCCGATCTGGTTGGCGATCTTCACCGCCTCGTCGGTCGATTCGATCAGGCCCATGTGACCGGGGACGGTGGAGACGCCGGCCTCGGCGGCCAGCTTCTTGGAACTGATCTTGTCGCCCATGGCGTCGATGGCTTCGGGATTGGGGCCGATGAAGGCGATGCCCTCGTCACGCAGGCGTCGCGCGAATCCGGCGTTCTCACTGAGGAAGCCGAAGCCGGGGTGGACCGCCTCGGCACCGGTCTGGCGCACGGCCTCGACGATCCTGTCGGCCAGCAGATAGGACTGGGCCGCGGGGGCCGGGCCGATCAGCACGGCCTCGTCGGCCATCTCGACCGCCAGGGAGCCGGCGTCGGCCTCGGAATAGACCTGCACGGTTTTTATGCCCATGCGGCGGCACGTCTTGATGATGCGGACAGCGATCTCGCCGCGGTTGGCGATCAGGATTTTGGAGAACATGTGTCTTTGAATCTGAAGCGAACGTGATCGCGGCGTGAAGGGACCGCCCCGATTAGGCCGCGTTCCGGCGTGAGTAAACCGGACGGGGCGTTCACCTGAGCCGGGTATGGGGTTGGCAAGGCCTGTACCGATGAGGTTTAACCCCTGTTCCAGTCCCGTTCATCCTCGGCCGTTCATTCTATCGCCGTCCCTGTCCCGCTTACTGGCCCGGAGCCTGACCTGATGTCCCGACCGCTTACTTTCGTCGCCGCCGCCGCCCTGACTGTCGCCCTGAGCGCCGGCAGTGCCTTCGCCCAGGATTTCCGGGCCCTGGCCCGGCAGGACCTGCAGCGCGCGCACGATGAACTGGCCGCCAACCACCCCGCTCCGGCCGTGGGGGGCGCGGCCGCCGAAAGCTTCCGCACCTGGATCGACGCCGGTCTGCAGGAGTCGCTGGAGATCGCCAACCGGGTCAACAGCGGCGACAGCCACGCCTATCTGCTGCGCTTCTATGCCGGCGGGTTCCGCGATTCGAACATCCGGGTCAGCCCGACGTTCGAGGGCATGGGCCCCTATTTCGGCATCAGCTGGCCGGGCTTCACCACCGGCTGGCGCAATGGCCGCTATGTCGTGACCTATGTGAAGCCGGGCACCCGCGGCGCGCCGCGCGTCGGCGACGTGGTCACCGAGTGCAATGCCGTTCCGATCGACGAATTCGCCCGCGAAAAGCTGGACCGCTGGGAAGGCAACCTCGAGACCGAGGCCGGCCGGGTCACCTCAGCCCCCTATCTGATGTGGAACCGCAACAACCCGTTCGTCACCGGTGTGCCCTCGCAGTGCAGCTTCCAGTCGGGCCGCGGTCGTCCGCGTGACATCCAGATCCGTCCGGTGCCCGTCGCCCCGGGTGACCTCGAGGCCGCCTATCGCGCCACCGTCTATATGCCGCCGGCGACGCCGCTGGCGGTCGAGACGGTCAACGGCCGCCCGTGGGTGCATGTCCACTCCTTCGTCGACGGCTCCGGCTGGCCGGCGTTCAACGCCGCCGTCGAGGCCCAGGCCGCGACCCTGCAGGGACCGCAGGGCTTTGTGCTGGACCTGCGCGCCGCCTCGGGTTCGGGGGTCAACTCCTCGACCGCCCGCGGCTATGGCCTGGCCAACCGCATCTGGACGCCGGAGTTCACCGTCAGCCGCCAGCCGGCCGCCGGGGACATCACCTACCGCGCCACCCAGGGCAACCGCGACTGGTACGCCGCCGCCCTGGGCCGGATGGAGGCCGATCCGTATTTCGTCCAGGAATCCATGGCGGTGATCGAACAGACCCGCGAGATCGTGGCCGCCTTTGACGCCGCCCTCGCGGCGGGCCAGCGGACCTTCACCCTGGCCGGCCGTCCCGCCGTGCCGGACACGGGTGCAGTCAACCCCGTCCAGGGTCCGGTGGTCGTGCTGGTCGACGCCGGTTGCTCTGGCGGTTGCCTCGACACCCTGGACCTTCTGACCCGGCTGCCGAACGTCCGCATCGTCGGCTCGACCACGGCCACCGACACGATCTTCGTCGAGCCGACCGTGCTGCGCCTGCCGTCGAACTATTCGGACCTCAGCTATGGTCACAAGGCCTGGACCTCGCGTCCGCGCGCCAACAACCAGCCGTTCACTCCGGCCCAGGGCCTCGTCTATCCGGGCGACCCCGCCGACGAGAACGCGGTGCGGGCCTGGGTAGGGTCGCTGTTCCAGTAGGGCAGAACGGCCTCAAGAGACAGGAAAGGCCGGCCGGGGATGACCCGGCCGGCCTTTTCAATTTGCTGGCGGGTCTTGTCATCCCGGGTGACGCGAAAAGGCGACCTGGGACTGTCGTACCCACGAAAGCCCTCCCCCTCGACGGGGGAGGGTTGGGTGGGGGTGTGCGCCTGGTCCTCAGCGACAAGCCAAAACAGGCACCGGTGCCTTCGGGGTCCGTCAGGACGGAGCGGGCACCACCCCCATCCCCAACCCTTCCCCCGTCGAGGGGGAAGGGAGAGGTGTTGAGCCCGCAGTTGGAAGCCGTGAGTGGCCCCGTGGCGGCTGGCGGACATTGAGACAGACGCGCAGGGCCGATATCCGGCGATTGCGCCGGGCAGGGGCGGTGCCTAACTCACCCACATGACCGACCCCGCCCCCACTCTGCGTTCCGCGTCCGGCCTTGACCTGACCCCCCCCAGCGACAGCCAGCGCGTGGCGCTGGAGGCGGATCTGTCCGCTGAGGAGAAACGCGTGCTGCTGGCGCACGGGACCGAGGCGCCGTTCTGCGGGACGCTGCTGGGCGAGAAGCGGGCGGGGGTGTTCTGCTGCCGGGAGTGCGGCCTGCCGCTGTTTCGCACCGGGACCAAGTTCGAGAGCGGCACCGGCTGGCCCAGTTTCACCGAGCCGGTCGATCCGGCGCATGTGAAGGCGATCACCGACCGCTCGCACGGCATGACCCGCACCGAGACCCGCTGCGCCCGTTGTGACAGCCATCAGGGCCATGTGTTCCCGGACGGTCCGGGGCCGACGGGCCTGCGCTATTGCATCAACTCGGTGGCGCTGAGTTTCGTGCCCGAAGGCGGGCGGCTGCCGGATCCACTGGGGCGGGGTGACGGGACGGCCTGACCTTGGCCGCATTTGGGGCTAGGGTGTCGGTTCGAGTGGAGTTCGCCGAATGTCCCTTTTCGCACTGATGCTGGCCGGGGCGCTGTTCGCGTCCGATCCCGACGGGGTCGTGGCCACCGCGCCCGCGACCTCGGTTGATCTCAACGCCACCGCCCGGCCGGTCGCGCCTTCGGTCGAGGGGGCGGCGCAGGAGGCGGTGCCACACGGCCTGTCCACGGACCAGCAGATCGACCGCTGGCTGGAAGCCCGCTCCACCGCGGCCACCGCATGGCCGGATGCGGCCACCGGGCCCGCCGATGACCGCAAGCCGCATGGCGAGGTCAGTTTCGGCATCGGCACGGGCGGCTACCGCGACTATGGCGTGGCCGTCTCCCTGCCGATCGGGGAGAACGGCCGGCTGGATCTCCGCTATCGCCAGGTCGAGAACGGCTTTGGCTATGGGCGCTACTACGACCGGGGCCTGGAGCCCGCCTATTTCGACGACAGCGGCTATGTGTTTCCGGGCTACCAGCCGGATGCGGCGGTCACCTTTGAATCGCGCGTTCGACGTCCGGATGGTCCGCCGCGGCGGTTTCCCCTGATCGAGCCGAATCGGGCCGACAGCGAGTGACCGGAGCCAGAACGGAAAAGGGCGGAGCTTCGAAAAGCCCCGCCCTGTCTGTCTTCAGAAGTGGTGCCGCCGGGGGGAATCGAACCCACGACCTCAGCCTTACCAAGGATGCGCTCTACCACTGAGCTACGGCGGCCTGTTCTGAGGAAGCGGCCCTATAGCCAACCGGGGACAAAGGGGGAAGCCCCGAATTCCGATGCTTGCGGAAAAGTTCGACGCGGGGTCTCATCGCCACATGGACGAATCCAAGACCGCGTCGGCCCTGCCCGACCTGCCGGCGACCCTGCCGGATCCGTTGTCGCCGCCGAAAACACCGGCGACCGCGCGAGCCCAGCGGCTGGCCACGGCGCTGCGGGACAATCTGAAACGGCGCAAGGCGGCGGCCCGCCCCGGCAAGGCTGCAAAGCCGAGCAACTGAATGTCATCGACCGGACCGATGTCGGCCTTTCGCTGGGGCGGTGGTACGCGCTAGATAGTCGCCCCCCCCTTGCGCCCTGCACGGGGTCGCAAGAGACGACATGGACAGTATCGCCATCACCGGCGGCGCCCGTCTGAACGGAAGCATTCCGATCAGCGGCGCCAAGAACTCCGCCCTCAAGCTGATGGCCGCCGCGATCCTGACCGATCAGCCGCTGCTGCTGACCAATATGCCGCGTCTGGCGGACACGAAATTTCTCGGCCGGCTGCTGCAGGAGCTCGGGGTCGAGGTCACCGAGCGGGACGGGGCCGACGGGCAGGAGACGCTGTTCCACGCGCCGAAGATCGAATCGACCTTCGCCCCCTATGACCTGGTCCGGCAGATGCGGGCGTCGTTCAACGTGCTGGGGCCGCTGCTGGCGCGCACCGGCGAGGCCAAGGTGTCGCTGCCGGGCGGCTGCACCATCGGGGCGCGGCCGGTCGACCTGCATCTGCAGGCGCTGACGGCCATGGGCGCCGAGATCGAGCTGGACGAGGGCTATGTCATCGCCCGCACGCCGTACGGGCTGAAGGGGGCCGAGATCGAGTTTCCGTTCGTTTCCGTGGGCGCGACGGAACACGCCCTGCTGGCCGCCGTGCTGGCGGATGGCGTCACGGTGCTGAGGAAGGCGGCGCGCGAGCCTGAGATCGGCGACCTGGCCCGCTGTCTGACCGCCATGGGCGCGCGGATCGAGGGCATCGACACCGATGTGCTGACCATTACCGGGGTGTCGTCGCTGGGCGGCGCGACCTGGTCGGTGATCCCGGACCGGATCGAGATGGGCTCCTATGCCGTGGCGGCGGCCATGGCCGGGGGCGAGGTGCGGCTGACGAAGGCGCGTCCCGAGCTGATGACGGCGCTGAGCGAGAAGATGATCGAGGCCGGGGTGGAGGTGACGCCGACGTCTGACGGGGTGATCGTCAAACGCGATCCGGCGCAGCGGTTGAAGGCGGTCAATGTGGCCACCGAGGTCTATCCGGGCTTCGCCACCGACCTGCAGGCCCAGTTCATGGCCCTGATGACGACGGCTGACGGTGACAGCGTCATCCATGAGAACATCTTCGAGAACCGGTTCATGCATGCGCCCGAACTGGCGCGGCTGGGGGCCGACATCCACGTCCAGGCGGGCGAGGCGGTGGTGAAGGGTGTGCCGGTGCTGCACGGAGCCCAGGTCATGGCCACCGACCTGCGGGCCTCGGTCAGTCTGGTGATCGCCGGCATGGCGGCCGAGGGCGAGACCACGGTCGGGCGGGTCTATCACCTCGATCGCGGCTTCGAGCGGCTGGAAGAGAAGCTGAGCGCCTGCGGAGCGGACATCCGGCGCATCAAGGACGATGAGCATGAGCACTGATGCGCTGGAACCGGCGGCGGACACGGCGGCGCGCGCGCCGGTCGAGCCCCTGCGGCTGCTGGCCGAGGACGCCGACGACCTGCACATCATCTCCGCCGCCCTGCAGGACGCCATCCTGCGGCCCGTGGATATCGTCTGGGAGCCGTCGTCGCGGCGGGTGACGCTGAAGCTGAGCCGGTTTTGCTGGGAATGCGGCGGCACGCGGGTGATGGCGGCCATGCAGTTCGGGGACGTCATAGCGGTCAAGAGCCGCCGCCTGCCGCGCCTGCCCGAAAGCGCGCTGGAACTGCTGGCCATGGAGTTCGCCCCGGACGAGGCCCCGGGCGGGCGGGTGATTCTGATGTTCGCCGGCGGCGGCGACCTGCGGATCGACGTGGAATGCCTCGACGCCGTACTGACCGACCTGTCGGAGCGCTGGCCCGCCAAGGTGGCACCGACCCATCTGTCGGAAGAGGCAGATCCCACGTGAGCGACCACCGGCTGACCTCGATCGACCTTGACGCCGCCACGCTGCAATCCGCGACGGCCGAGATCGAGCACGAACGGCGTGTCGCCATATTCGACCTTGTGGAGAAGAACAGTTTCGCGCCGGCGGGGGCGGAGGGTGGCCCCTATGCGCTGAAGCTGGCGATGGTGGACGGCCGACTGGCGTTCGACATCACCGGGCCGGAATTCCACCGGGTTCACGGGCTGTCACTGACGCCGCTGAACAAGGTGGTGAAGGACTATATTGCCATCTGCGACAGCTATTATGAGGCCCTGCGCGGGACCTCGCCCTCACAGATCGAGGCCGTCGACATGGGGCGGCGCGGTCTGCACAACGAGGGTGCCGAGGTGCTGAAGGCGCGGCTGGACGGCAAGATCGAGATCGATCACGAAACGGCGCGGCGGCTGTTTACGCTGGTGACGGCGCTGTACCGGCGGGGGTGAAGGGGAGTGGCTAGTGGCTAGTGGCTAGTGGCTGGCCGACGGCTGCGGAGCCGCACTGCCCGCGTCGCCCTTCCGCAAACCGTGAAGCTGCAACCACTAACCACCAGCCACCAACCACTCTTCCGCTTCACCTCGACTTTTGGCGCGTTCTCATGCATACGCCCGCTCCTTAACGACGCGCGCTTTCGCCCGGCGCGCGTTCTGACTCGTATTCACAGGGCGCGAGAGGCCGCATGGCTAAGGAAGAACTGCTCGAGTTTCCCGGCGTCGTCAGCGAACTGCTGCCGAATGCGACGTTCCGCGTGCTGCTCGAGGGCAATGACCACGAGATCATCGCCCACACCGCCGGCAAGATGCGCAAGAACCGCATCCGCGTGCTGGCCGGCGACAAGGTCCTGGTCGAGATGACGCCCTATGACCTGACCAAGGGCCGTATCACCTATCGCTTCAAGTAAGGACGGGCTCGCAATGAGCCGTCCTGAACTGGTGCTGGCCTCGGCCAGCCCGCGCCGCATCGAACTGCTGGCGCTGGTCGGGATCACGCCCGACCGGGTCGAACCCGCCGATATCGACGAAACCCCGCTGAGGGACGAGACGCCGACGCGCCTCGCCGCGCGGCTGGCCGTGTCCAAGGCCGAGGCCGTGGCGGCCGGATCGCCGGACGCCGTGGTGCTGGCCGCCGATACGGTGGTGGCCGTGGGGCGTCGGTTGCTGGAAAAGCCGGCCGATGAGGCCGAGGCGGTCCGGTTCCTGAAACTGCTGTCGGGCCGCAACCACCGGGTCTTCACAGGGGTGGCGGTGACCGCCGGGGTGCGGACCACGCGCCGGGTGGTCGATACCCGTGTCAGCTTCAAGGTCCTGTCCGACAGCGAGATCGCCGCCTATGTCGCCTCGGGCGAATGGCGGGGCAAGGCGGGCGGATACGGCATCCAGGGCCGGGCGGGAGCCTTTGTGACCCGTCTGGTGGGCAGCTATCCCGCCGTCATGGGCCTGCCGCTGTTCGAGACGGTCAATCTGCTGAACGGCGCGGGCTGGCGGCCGTGAGCGTCGAGGCCTTTCTGGACGATACCCCCGGCGAGGTCCGGGGCGTGGTCGTGCGGGAAGGACGGTTCGACCATCTGCTGATCCAGCGCGACGACGATGTGGCCGAACACCGGCTCGGCGCGCGTTGCGTGGGACGAATCGCCGAGGTTCGCCCGGGGTTGAAGGGGGCCTTTGTCGATCTGGGGCCCGCCGTGCCCGGCTTTCTGCCGTTCCGGGGACAGGACCGGCTGACCGAGGGTCAGAAGGTCGAGGTCGAGGTCTCGGCCGAGCCACGCGAAGGCAAGGGGCCGACGCTGCGCCTGATCGGGGCGGGGGAGGGGGTGCCGCGCCTGCTCGCGCCGGGGCCGACGGTTCAGGAGATGCTGGCGCGGCTGGCCCCCCGCGTGGTGCCGGCCACCGGTGTGGCCGCCATTCAGGCCGCCCGGGACGCCGAGGAAGAGGCGGCCGGCTCCGGCGAGCGGTTCGCCGACACCGGTCTGGATCTGATGGTTCAGAGGACCCGCGCCCTGATCGCCGTCGATCTGGACCTCGCATCCGCTCCAGGTGTCGCGTTCGGTGCCCAGGCGCGGACGCGGGCGAATCGGCAGGGGCTGCAGGCGGCGGCGCGGCTGATCCGGCTGAAGCGCTGGGGCGGGCTGGTCGCCATCGACCTGATCGGGACGGGCCAGGACGGCGATGCCGTGATGACGGCGGCGAAACAGGCGTTCGGCGGCGATGCGGATGTGGTGTTCGGGCCGGTGAACCGGTTCGGCGTGCTGCAACTGGCCCTGCCGTGGCGGCTGACCCCGCTGGAAGAGGTTCTGAACGGCCCGGACGGACGTCGTCGCCCCGGGCAACGGGCCCAGGACATTGTTCGCGGTCTGAGGTTCGCCCTGCTGTCCGATACGGCACGGCCCCGCATCACCGCGCGGGTGGCCCCTGAGGAAGCGGCGATGGCCGCTCCGCTGGTGGCGCGACTGGGACCGCGCGCCCATCTGGAAGCCGATCCGGCGATTCCGCCGGGCGGCTATATGATGGAGGATCGGTGACCATGGCCCTGTGCCCGACCTGTCGCCGCCAGCCGGCGGACACCAAATACAAGCCCTTCTGTTCCAAGCGGTGCGCCGACGTTGATCTGCAGCGCTGGTTCACCGGCGGATACGTCATTCCGGGCGGCGTCGACGAGGCCCCTCTGGACCCGCGCGACGAAGACTGATCAGACGGCTGGACACCCCCGAACCGCTCGCCTATAGACGCCGCCTCCGCGCCGCGACGCGTGCGCCTGGGTAGCTCAGTTGGTAGAGCAGCGGATTGAAAATCCGCGTGTCGGTGGTTCGAATCCGCCCCCAGGCACCATCGCCTTTCCCGATCGGGGAAAGCGGACCGGTTCCGTGATATAATTTCATCAAAATGTCGTTTTCAGGCTGAATCTTCGGCTTTGGACCTGTTGGCTCCCTTGCGAGGGGAAAAGCACCGTCCCGCACTTGACGCTCTGTTATGCGTTCGCCAAAGGAGCTTGACCGCGTTCCTTTGCGGGCAGTTGGTGGAGGCAGGGAAAACGGTTTCCCCAAGTCCATCGGCACCGCGCCGGAAGCCACTCGGCAACCGGAAGCGTCAGGAGGCGTTCCAAAGATCGAGGCTCCCTTGCCTCGTATCGGCGGACTAGAATTTCATCGAGGGCGGTCGTCGTCTGCGGCCGTTTCTTTTGGGTTCCACAAGTCAGACCAAACAGCAGGAACTGGCGAACTATGTTCGATATCAAGAAAACCAACATCCTCCTGGCCATGGCCGCCGCCGGCGTCCTTATGGCCGGCACGCCGGTTCTCGCGCAGGATGCCCCCGCCGCCGAACCGGCCGCAGCCGCCGCTCCGGCCGCCGACGCAGCCGCGGCCCCCGCAGCTGAACCCGCAGCCCCCGAGGCCGTCGGTGGTGAAAGCCACGGCAAGATGACCCCGGCCAGCATGTTCATGGAAGCCGACCCGGTCGTTAAGACCGTGATGATCGGCCTGGTTCTGGCCTCGATCTTCACCTGGGTTCTGCTGCTCATCAAAATCTTTGAGTTCGGTGCCCTGAACCGCCGCACCGACAACTTCCTGGAATCCTTCCGCCAGGCCCGCACGATCGCCGACATGCGTCGCGTGGCGACCGCGGACGAGTTCGACGGCAACCCGCTGGCCGACATGGCCGCCGCGGCGACCGACGAAATCGAACTGTCGCGTCAGGCAGGCCTCTCGGTGACCGGCGACCACGCCGACTCCGCCCTGATGCGTGCCCAGCAGGCTGTCGCCGCCGTTCAGGCCGGTCTGGCCAAGCGTCTCTCGGGCGGCCAGCAGTTCATGGCCTCGACCGGTTCGACCGCACCGTTCATCGGTCTGTTCGGTACCGTTTACGGGATCATGAACTCGTTCATCGGCATCGCGAACACCAACACGACCAACCTGGCCGTCGTCGCCCCCGGTATCGCCGAGGCGCTGCTGGCCACGGGTATCGGCCTGTTCGCCGCTATCCCGGCGGTTATCTTCTACAACTACTTCAACACCCGCAT
The DNA here is from genome assembly GCA_965284535.1 of Caulobacteraceae bacterium. Lineage (GTDB taxonomy): Bacteria > Pseudomonadota > Alphaproteobacteria > Caulobacterales > Caulobacteraceae > Brevundimonas. The sequence continues at coordinate 2,752,842 of OZ260090.1, read as the reverse complement.
CTCGGCGTACGGCACCCGTTCGGACGGCTTCTCGGCCGAGCTCACCAACGCCATCTCGCGTAACCTCGACAAGGGAGCGTAAGCCCGATGGCCGCCAAACTTTCAGGCGGCGGCGGCGGCAAGTACAACGTCGAGCAGAACAGCGAGATCAATGTCACGCCTTTCGTGGACATCATGCTGGTTCTGCTCATCATCTTCATGGTCGCGGCCCCTCTTGCCGCACCATCCGTTGAAGTGACGTTGCCACGCGCTGTTGCGCCGCTTCAGGCGAATCCGCCGACGCCGATCTATATTTCGATCCAGAGCAATGGACGATCGTACCTCGGCGATTCTCCGGTGGAGCTGGACCAGATTGGTACGGAACTGCAGGCGCAGATCGGTCGGCGTAATCCCGCCGACGAACGGATCTTCATCCGGGCCGACAAGACGACCCGATACGGCGACTTCATGCAGGTCATGAATTCGCTGCAGGACAACGGCTTCTACAGCGTTGCCCTGGTCGGTGAAGACACGGATGTGCAGTAGGGAACGGTGAAATCATGACAGACATTGAATATCACCGTTCCAGATACGACGCGCCGAAGCCCAAGGGTTTTCTCGGGGTTCCTCCGGGCGTCCTGCTGATCAGCGTCATCATCGTCAGCATCCTGTTCGCGATCCTGGCCTTCTACTTCATCAACGCGACGTTCAAGCTGCGCGAGATCAACTACTCGGACGACTCGGTGGATGTGGAGCTCATCGAGCCCATCCCGCCGCCGCCTCCGCCTCCGCCGCCGCCGCCGCCTGACACGCCCCCGCCGCCCAAGCTGCAGGTGCGTCCTCCGGTCGTCGTTCCGAACGCGCCGCCGCCTCCGGTGACGCTGCCGATCGAACCGGTCAAGAAGGCGGACCGCGTCGAATATACCGGTCCTCCGGTCATCGTCCCCGGGCCTCCGCCGCCTCCGGCTCCTCCGGCTCCGCCACGGCCGTCGGTCGTGACGAACCCGAGCTGGTCCCGCCAGGTGCTCCCGGAATATCCGGAACGCGCCGCTTCGCGTGGGTTCGACAGCATCGCCGTGGTTCGCGTGAGCTGCGCTCTGCAGCCGAACGCCAGCCTCAGCGATTGCCGCGTGGTCTCGGAAGAGCCGTCTGGCATGGGCTTCGCCTCGTCTGCCCTCGCCGCCGCCCGCCGATCGCGGGTGACGCCGGGAACGGTCGATGGCGCCGCAGTCGGTGCCCGGGTGGAATGGAACTACCGGTTCCGCCCTCCGCAGGACTAGTCCAGCGGATACTCTATCGAAGACGCCCCGGAGGTCCGCCTCCGGGGCGTTTTCGTATGTGGCCCCTGGATCGCCCGGGTTCGGTATCGGACCGGCCTCGACCGGCGCACGCTCCGGGTCGGTCACCTCCCACCGGTGGCGTGCCGCACCGGCAGCGTGGTTTCGAGGTGGACCAGCTCTACTATATCACGAACACGTTATTTCATTAAGGTTGCATGTCCGGTTGAGGTCCGGTTCCCTGATCGCGCCAAGGTGGCATATCGGGAGAAGAACAAGATGAAATCGCTCAAAGTGCTGGCAGCTGTTGCCATGTTCGCGGCCTCGACAGCCCTGGCGCCCGCCAGCTTCGCCGGGACCATGGATCCGGACATGCAGCTCATGTGCGAGAACGGCGAACCGGCCGTCCTGACCTGTGAGTACACCCGCGACGCCAACGGCAACATCGTTCTCGGCAAATGCACCTGGAACTGCTGATCACAGGCGGTCGGCTGCCGGTGCGTCCCGGGTGCGGGCCTGATTGAGCCGCCCAGCCCTTGCCGGGCTTCGTCTCAAAAGGATGTCGCCGAAGGGGTCCGCGGACCCAGCCCGTATATGAACACCCCGGAGCTTCGGCTCCGGGGTGTTTTCGTTGGGGGCGCGTCGATTATCGGAACGGCTTGCTTGATCAGACCCGATGGTCCCGCTAGAACCCGCCCTCGCCTTGCCCTCCCGAGGGCCTGCGCCGCCTTAGCTCAGTTGGTTAGAGCGCCGGTTTGTGGAACCGGAGGTCCTCAGTTCAAGCCTGAGAGGCGGTACCATTTCCCATTCCAGACTCGTCATCCTCGGGCTCGTCCCGGGGATCCATCGTTGCGCTGGTCCTGTGGCGGGTGATGAACTCGCCTTGGTGACCCGCGAAGCGCCAAAGGCTATTGCAGCGGTGGCATGGGTCCTCGGGACGAGCCCGAGGATGACGAGGACGTTGAATGGATTCAAACCCCGTCTGGGACCCCGAACAATACAGCCGCTTTGAATCCGAGCGTGACCGCGCGGCGCTGGACCTGTTGCTGCGCCTGCCCGGTGATCTGGATCCGCGCGAAATCTGGGACCTGGGTTGCGGGGCAGGCCAGCACGCCGCCCTGCTGAAGCGACGTCATCCCGGGGCGATCGTGCATGGGCTGGATTCCAGTGCCGACATGCTGGGCCGCGCCCGCGAGCTGGGGGCCGCAGTCGATTGGCGGCAAGGCGATATCGCGGACTGGAGCCCGGAGGTCCCGGCGGACCTGATTCTGGCCAATGCGTCGCTGCACTGGCTGCCGGATCATCCTGCCCTGCTGAGGCGGCTGACAGCGGCGCTGTCCTCCGGTGGCGTGCTGGCGGTCCAGATGCCGATGGCGCACGAGACGCGGCATCACACCCTGATGCGGGCCGTGGCGTCCGAGGGGGCGTGGGCCGCCGCGCTGGCCGATGTCGGGACCATCGCCCCGCTGCTGACAGCCGAGGCCTATTACGGCGCGGTGGCCGAGGCCTGCGGCGAGATCGATGTCTGGACGACGACCTATCTGCACGCCCTGACCGGGCCCGACGCGGTGCTGGAGTGGATGAAGGGGACGGCGTTGCGGCCCTTCCTTTCGGCCCTGGATGACCCGGCTATGCGGGCGGGCTTTCTTTCCGCCCTCGGCGCGCGGCTTTGCGAAGCTTTTCCACCACGTCCGGACGGCGTGACCCTGCTGCCCTTCCCGAGGCTGTTCCTGGTGGCCCGCCGTCGCTGATCGCGCGACGCCGGCGGAGGCCCGTAACCGGTCCGTCCAGGGTCTCCAGCGCGGCCTGGGCGGCGCGATAGCCAGCTTCGATGCCGAGATCGAACCCCTTCCAGTCGCGGATGTCGAGCCCGTCCGGGGTCGGCTGGATCAGCAGGTCAGTGGCGGCACGTGAACTCTCGATGTCCGCGTCCGTGGTCAGGGTCGCGGAGCGCATCAGGATAGAGACGATGGGCGGTCCCCTCCGCCAGGCCCCGGTGACGATCAGCCGCCAGATCGACGGCGGATGCTCGATCAGCGCCGCATCCACGCCGCGCGTCTGGGACATGTCGATGCCGATGATCGGGCCGCCGTGCATCTGGCGCATGACCTCGGTCGGCAGGTTCTTGAGCACGGCTCCATCGACCAGCACCTGACCGTCGATGACGATGGGCGGGAGCAGGCCTGGAATGGCGATCGAGGCCCGCATGGCGCGGCGCATCAGACCACGGCGATGCACCTCGATCCTGCCGCTCGTCAGATTGGTGGAGACGGCGAAGAAGGGCCGCGACAGGTCGGCGAGATCGATATCGCCATAGGCCTCTTCCAGCAGGCAATCGACCTTGTGCGCCCGGGTCATGGCCAGCATGGGGAAGGTCAGGTCGGACAGGGGATCGCTGACCACGAAGGCCTTGTGAATCCGGGCCTCCAGCTCTTCCTGGGACCAGCCCATGGCCGGACCGGCGGCGATCACCGCGCCCATGGACGAGCCGCCGACGAAGTCGATCGGAACCCCGGCCTCGCCGAGGGCCCTGAGGGCACCGATGTGCGAATAGGCTCGCGCCCCGCCGCCCGACATGACCACGCCGACAGCGGATCCGGTCACCACACGGGCCATGCGCTCGGCGTCCGACTGGTCGCCCTCCATGGCCTGGAACCAGCGACCCGGCTGAACCGCATCGAGCCAGACCGCGGTGTTGGCCGGACGGGCCATGCGGGGGTCGCGCAGCAGGATCAGGTCGGTGCGGCGCTGGGCGTCCAGCACGCCGGCGTGCGGCATGGGCCGGTTGGGCGGGGCCATCAGGCCGGCGCCGACGACGAAGACCCGGTCGACCTGACGCGCGCACAGGGCCGCCCAGGCCGGCTCGTCCATCTCGGCGACATAGAGGACGAAGTCGTGGGTATCCTCGACCCGGCTGAACCATTCGGCGGCGGATGACAGGGCGGAGTTGTCGATGACCTGACAGGTGAAGCCCTGGGCCTCGATGGCGGCCGCGATGCGTTCGACAAAGGCCCGGATCGGACGGGGACGCGCCGAGATGAAGCCGAAGACGCTGGGCTCGCTACCGCCGGACCGCTGGTCGCGTGCCCGCTGGATCATCAGCCGCGACAGCTCAACCATCAGATCGGGCTGGGTCCGGGCGGCCTCGAAGAAGGCGTCGCGGGGCAGGGCCAGGACCTGGGAGTCACGCAGGGCGACGACGTCGGCCGTATGTTCGGTGCCGGCCAGCATGGCCATCTCGCCGGCGGGTTCTCCGGGGCGGATGACGCCGACGAACTGGGGCGGGCGGTCCTGGTTGTGGTCCCGGCGGAAGACGCCCAGCCGGCCGCTGCGCAACAGATACAGGGTGTCCGCGGCATCCTTCTCGGCGAACAGGGTCTCGCCGCCGGTGAGGGCGAACCAGCTGGCGCGTGTGTTCTTGCCGCCCTCGAAGATGCGGTGCAGGGCGTCTTCGAGGCGGTCGGAGCGTGGAGCGGGCATGGGGTAAGGTTAGCGGGAGTCGCGGGGGGTGATTAGTGGTTAGTGGTTAGTGGCTGGCCACCGCCGGTGAGGGAGCGCGATCAGCGCCGCCCTTCCGTGAGCAGAGAAGCTGCAATCACTAACCACTAGCCACTAGTCACCCCTACCAGGCCCCCATTTCCCGCAGCCGTTTGGCCAGGTCCTCAGGGACGTCGCCGGCGTCCAGGGACGACAGGTCCATGGGGGCGTCCTTCGGCTCCAGATAGCGCCAGCCCTGGAAGGGGCGGCGGGCCTGGGGGGCGGTGCGGATGATGTCGGGCGACAGTTTGATGTGGCACATCGAGGCCTTGCCCTCGCCCCGGGTGGTTATGTCCAGGATGGGCATGCGGCAGACGACCGACCCCTTCATTACCCAGTAGAGCGAGCCACCGTCCTCCAGCTCCGTCGCGCGTTTGGGCGTCATGCGGGTCTGGACGGTCAGCCATTCGCCTTTCGAGGCGCGGCGTTCGAGGGTTTCGACCTTCGCCACGCCGACGCAAAGCTTGATCATGTGGAGAGACATGGGGCGGGACTAGCATCGTTCGCGCATGGGACGGGAGACATGGTGGCGGAGCGGGCCTAGAAAAAGATCATGAGGATCGGACGGCGCACGGTTGTCGCGGGAATGGCGGGGCTGGCCAGCCTCGGTCTCGCGCCGCCGGCGTCGGCGAGGCGAAAGGATGCGGCGATGTACGGGCTGATCGGCAAGATGACGGCGATCGAGGGCCAGCGCGACGCGCTGACGGCCATCCTGCTGGAGGGATTGGGCAGGATGCCGGGCTGCCTCAGCTATATCGTGGCCCACGATCCGGCGGACGAACAGGCCATCTGGGTCACCGAGGTGTGGACCGATCAGGCCGCCCACCGGGCCGCGCTGCAGGTCCCGGAGGTCAAGGAGGCCATTCGCCAGGGAATGCCGCTGATCGCGACGTTCGAGGACGCGCGGGTGACGACGCCGGTGGGCGGGGTCGGGTTGGCGGCCGGCTAGACTGAAATCGGTCTTGTTGGACGCAGTCCAGCAAGGCCCGGATTTCGGTCCAGCATGACTCTGGAGCCTGATTCACGGCATCGGCGGAATCGCGAAGCGATTCCACCTCGGCCGATCAGGCTCTAGGAGCCCTGCATCAACGACCCCAGGGAGTCGAAGCTCGCGCCGACCGTCGACATTTCCTGGCCGCACCGTTCAGCGTTCGCCTGAAGTTCGGCAATCGGCTCGCTCTGGGCGTAGTCCGCGAGACGCCTCATCCAGTCCGTGCCGGGCGTCCGGCCCTGAAGCCGCCCGTAGTAATACATCGCGCCGGACGCCAGACCGGATTTCTGCTCCTCATCCTCGCTGCCGCTGATCGCCGTGAGGGTTACCGTCAGGCATTGGAGGTCGGCCCGGTCCGCGGCCTTGAGATCGGACAGGTCGGCCTGGGGGACGGACAGCGCCAGTCCGGCGGCGAGGGCGGCGAGGAGGGACATCAGGAGTCTCCGGAAGCGGTGATGACGGCCAGTACGGTGTCCGCCGCGACCTGATCATTGACCGAGGCGGCGACGGTTTCGACGACACCGTCGAAGGGAGCGACGAGGGCGTGTTCCATCTTCATCGCTTCCAGCACGATGATGGGCTGACCTTTCGTGACGATGTCGCCGGGCTTGGCGGGCGTCGCGACGATCTTGCCGGGCATGGGGGCGCGGAGGGAGCCGTCGGAGGCGGGGCCGGAGCCTGATCCCGCCCGGGCGAAGGCACTGATGTCGAAGGCCGAACCGTTCTCGAAGGCGACCACGCGGGTTCCCGACAGACCGATGAGGCGGGTCATTGGATGGTCGTCCTCGTCAAGCAGTTGGGCGACGCGTAGCGCTCCATCGACCCGAACGGACTGACTCCGGCGATCGGGGGCGTTGGCGCGGAAGCCGATGGCGCCATCGAGATGATCCCAGGGCGAGACCGTCGGACCTTCAGGCCTCGCCGACGCGAAATGACGCAAACGATCGGCCGCGTCCTCGACTCCCATGTCTGACAGGGGTTCGGCCGCGAGATCATCCTCCTCGGCGGCGATGAAGCCGGTATCGACGTCGCCGGCGACGAACCGGGGATGCTCGAGGCATTTCATGACGAAGGCGGCGTTGGTCTTCACCGGCCAGACCTGGACCTGGCCGGCGGCTTCCGCCAGCGCTTCCGCGGCCTCTTCCCGCGTCTCCGCATGGACGATCAACTTGGCGATCATCGGGTCGTAGAACTGGCTGACCTCGCCGCCCTGTTCGACGCCGGTGTCGACGCGGATGTCGTCGGGCAGGCGGAAGTGATCCAGCTTGCCGATGCTGGGCAGGAAGCCGTTGGCGGGGTCCTCGGCATAGAGCCGGGCCTCCATGGCCCAGCCGTTCATCGGGATGTCGGCCTGTTTCAGCGGGATGGGCTCACCGGCGGCGACGCGGAACTGCCATTCGACCAGGTCCACGCCGGTGATGGCCTCGGTGACCGGGTGTTCGACCTGCAGCCGGGTGTTCATCTCCATGAACCAGATGCGGTCGGCCTTGAGCCCGTCGGAGGCGTCGGCGATGAATTCGATGGTGCCGGCGCCTTCGTAGTTCACGGCCTTCGCCGCGCGCACGGCGGCGTCGGTGACCGCCTTGCGGGTGGCGGCATCCATGCCGGGGGCGGGGGCTTCCTCGATGACCTTCTGGTGGCGGCGTTGCAGGGAACAGTCACGCTCGTGCAGGTGGACGACGGTGCCGTGCTGGTCCCCGAACACCTGCACCTCGATATGGCGCGGGCGGGTGATGTAGCTCTCGATCAGCACGCGCGGGTCGCCGAAGGACGACTGGCCCTCGCGCTGGGCGGAGGCCAGACCGTCGGCGAAATCCTCGGCGCGGTCGACCTTTTTCATGCCCTTGCCGCCGCCACCGGCCACGGCCTTGATCAGGACGGGGTAACCGATACGGGCGGCCTCGGCGGTCAGGACATCGACCGACTGGTCCTCGCCCTGGTAGCCGGGGGTGACAGGCACCCCGGCCTCGATCATCAGCTTCTTGGCCGCGTCCTTCAGGCCCATGGCGCGGATGGAGGCCGGCCTGGGCCCGATCCAGACCATGCCGGCGGCCGCGACCGCCTCGGCGAAGTCAGCGTTCTCGGACAGGAAGCCGTAGCCGGGGTGGATGGCCTCGGCCCCGGCGGCCCTGGCGGCGGCCAGGACCTTGGCGGCATCCAGATAGGATTCGCGGGCGGACGCCGGGCCGATCAGGACGGCGTCATCGGCCTCGCGAACGTGCAGGGCCTTCGCATCGGCCTCGGAATAGACGGCGATGGTCCGGATGCCCATGCGGCGGGCTGTGCGGAAGACGCGGCAGGCGATCTCGCCACGATTGGCGACAAGGACGGATTTGAACATGGGATGGGTTGTAGAGGTGGCCAGTGGCCAGTGGCTAGTGGCTAGTGGCTAGTGGTTGGCCGGCGCCCGGGCGTCCGTAATGACGGCGTCGCCCTTCCGCTGACAAGGAAGCGGCAATCACTGGCCACCAGCCACTCGTCACTTCTTCTATTCCGCCCACTTCGGTTTGCGCTTTTCGAGGAAGGCGCGCACCCCCTCCTGGCCTTCGCCGGAGACCCGGGCCCGGGCGATGCGCTTGGCGGTGTCTTCCATGATGCCGTGATCGATCCGGTGACCGGCGACATCGTGGACCAGTCGTTTGGCCTCGCCCATGGCACCGGGTGCGTTGGCGCTGATGCTGTCGACCAGCATGGAGATGAACTCATCGACCGAGCCCTCGGGCAGGACCATGTCGATCAGACCGGCGTGGGCGGCATAGTCGGCGTCGAAGATGTTGGCCGTCAGGAACAGCTGGCGGGCGCGACGGGCTCCGACGGCTTCGATGACATAGGGGGCGATGGTCGCGGGGATCAGGCCCAACTTGACCTCGGAGAAGGCGAAGCGCGCGCCTTCGACGGCCACGGCCATGTCGCAGGCGGCGACGATGCCGGCCCCGCCGCCCATGGCCGCGCCCTCGACGATGGCGCAGGTCAGGGCCGGGACGTCGTGCAGGGCCTTGAGCATCTTCGCCAGACCCATGGCGTCGTCGCGGTTGTCGCTTTCCGACCAGTCAGCGGCGTCGCGCATCCAGGCCAGATCGGCCCCGGCGCTGAAGGTGCCGCCCGCGCCACGGATGAAGACCACCCGCACCCTGTCGGCGCCCTGAAGGGTCTCGAACGCCTCATAAAGGGCGGCGATGGTGGCGGCGTCGAAGGCGTTGCGTTTGGCCGGACGGTTGATGGTGACGAAGACGGTGCCGTCGGCGGTCGAGTCGATCTGGACGAGGTCATCATTGGCATCGGGCGCGGCCCCTGCCACCAGCGGGTGGTTGATGGCATTGATCTCGGCGGCCTCCGCCGGGGTGACGTCGAGGGCGTTGAGATCGGCTTCGGTCGGCTTGGCCATGGTGTTCTCCTTCAGTTCAGGCGGTATAACGCACGGTGGGCCCAAGGGGATATGGAGCATCTGTGATGGCGACCGGCGCGGCAGACCGTATCCGCCGGACCAGCGTGGCCAGCGTGCATGTCCACTATGTCGCCAAGGTCGAAAAGAAGGGCCGCACCCGGGCCGAGGTCGACGAAGTGATCCGCTGGCTGACCGGCTATTCGCAAGACCAGCTGGAGGCGCTGCTGGCGGCGAAGACCAACTTCGAGACTTTCTTCGCCGAGGCTCCGACGATGAACCCGAACCGGTTCCTGATCACCGGGATGATCTGCGGCTATCGTGTGGAGGAGATCGAGGACCCGTTCATGCGCGAGCTCCGCCACCTCGACAAACTGGTCGATGAGGTGAGCAAGGGCAAGGCGATGGAGAAGGTCCTGCGAACGGGGTGAGCCGGTTCGGAAAACCGGCGTTATTGACAGGCCGCACGCGCTCGTCTTGATGACCGGAAGGTTAACGAGAGCCGTCCCCGGGACGGGAGCACGCATGGTCCAGCCACCCGCACCTCGCAACAAGAAGCCCGCCCGCCTGACCGCGGCCAAGGCCAGACTGGCGGGTGAAATCCGTCGGGAGCTGAGAGCCCAGGGCGGGGCCGCCCACCGGGACGTGGTTATCGGTCGAATCCTCCAGAGCAAGGGCGTTCACGGTCCCGCCGCAGAACGCACCCGCCGGGCCCTGTTGTCGGCCTTCGAACTGCACGCCCATCCCGGGCCCGGCAGCGAGGCCCCGCATCTGTTCGACCTGCCGTTCGGCCCGGACTCCTACCGTTGGGCTCTTGAGGGGCCGGTGGAGCCGGTGATTACATTCTGAACACGCCGAAGGTCGTCTCGGGGATCGGGGCGTTCAGGCTGGCGGAGATGGCCAGGCCGAGGACGTCGCGGGTCTGGACCGGGTCGATGATGCCGTCGTCCCAGAGGCGGGCGGTGGCGTGGTACGGATTGCCCTCGTCCTCGTATTTCTGACGGATCGGGGCCTTGAAGGCTTCGGCCTGGTCGGGGGTCCAGCTGTCGGCGTCGCGGTGGACGGTAGCGAGGACGGCGGCGGCCTGTTCACCGCCCATGACGCTGATCCGGCTGTTGGGCCAGGTGAACAGGAAGCGCGGGGCGAAGGCGCGGCCGCACATGCCGTAGTTGCCGGCTCCGAAACTGCCGCCGATCAGGACAGTGAATTTGGGCACCTCGGCCGATGAGACGGCGGTGACCAGTTTGGCGCCGTTCTTGGCGATGCCCTCGGCCTCGTATTTGCCGCCGACCATGAAGCCCGAAATGTTCTGCAGGAAGACCAGCGGGATCTTCCGCTTGCAAGCCAGTTCGATGAAATGGGCCCCCTTGAGCGCGCTTTCCGAGAACAGCACGCCGTTGTTGGCCAGGATGGCGACCGGATAGCCCCAGATGCGGGCGAAGCCGCAGACCAGGGTGGTGCCGTACAGGGCCTTGAACTCGTCGAACTCCGAGCCGTCGACCAGACGGGCGATGACCTCGCGCACGTCATAGGGGGCGCGGACGTCGTCGGGGATGAGGCCGTACAGTTCCTCGGCATCGAAGGCGGGGGCGCGGGGCTCGCGCACGTCCATATCCACGGACTTCACCGTGTTCAGGCTGTCGACGATGGTGCGCACGATCTCCAGAGCGTGCTCATCGTTTTCGGCGACATAGTCGACCACGCCGGACTTGCGGCCGTGGGTCTCGGACCCGCCCAGTTCCTCGGCCGAGATGACCTCGCCGGTCGCGGCCTTCACCAGCGGCGGGCCGGCCAGGAAGATGGTGCCCTGGTTGCGGACGATGACGCTCTCGTCCGACATGGCCGGGACATAGGCTCCGCCGGCGGTGCAGCTGCCCATGACGCAGGCGATCTGGGGGATGGCCTTGGCGCTCATCCGGGCCTGGTTGAAGAAGATGCGGCCGAAATGGTCGCGGTCGGGGAAGACCTCGGCCTGGTGCGGCAGGTTGGCCCCGCCGGAATCGACCAGATAGACGCAGGGCAGGCGGTTCTGCTCGGCGATCTCCTGGGCGCGCAGGTGTTTCTTCACCGTCAGGGGGAAGTAGGCACCGCCCTTCACCGTCGGGTCGTTGGCGACGATCATGACCTCGCGGCCCGAGACCCGGCCGATGCCGCAGATCATTCCGGCACCGGGTGCCCCGTCCGGATCCTTCGCATCGCCATACATGCCGTTGGCGGCCAGCTGGCCGATCTCGAGGAAGGGCGAACCCGGGTCCAGCAGCCGCTCAACCCGGTCGCGCGGCAACAGCTTGCCGCGTGAGACGTGGCGGTCGCGGCTGGCGTCGGATCCGCCGCGCGCGGCCTTTGCTACACGGGCGTGGAGTTCGTCACGCAGGGCGCGGTTGTGGGCGTCCAGCGCCTTGAAGGCGGGGCTGTTCGGATCGATGGCGGACGTCAGCTTGGGCATGGGGCTGGTTTAGGGCGGTTCCGGCGAGGGGGGAAGAACCGTTCTCCCTCCCCTTTATGGGGAGGGACGACCGCGCAGCGGTCCGGGTGGGGAAGTGCAGTGGCATGCACGGACCGTCGCTGGTTCGCATTTCCCCACCCGGGCTCCGCTTCGCTCCGCCGTCCCTCCCCACTTCGGGGGAGGGAGAACGCACTGTGCTTATGCCTCCTTCGATTTTCCTGTGTTGACCCCGCCTCGTCCCCGTGGCCTGTCCCGCCTCCCATGTCGTTCCTCAGCCTCCAGTCCCGCGCCACCCTGAAAGACCTGCTGCATCTCGCGTGGCCGGTGGTTCTGGCGCGTCTGGGCATCATGACCATGGGGCTGACCGATGTGATCGTGGTGGGCAACTGGTCGGGGCTGGAGCTGGCCTACAGCTCGCTGGCGCTGGCACCGACGGCCATCGTCGTCACCACCGCTGTCGGCCTGATGATGGGGGTGCAGGTGATGACCGCGCAGTTCCTCGGGGAGGGACGGCGGCATGAGACCGGCGCGGTGCTGCGGCGGGGGGTGACCTATTCGTTGCAGCTGGGGTTCGGCTCGATGGTCGCCCTGATCCTGATCGGACCGTGGGCGCTGACACACATGGGACTGGCTCCCGGCCTGGGCGAGGGGGCCTCGCCGGTGCTGGTGGTCTTTGCCCTGTCCATGCCTGGCTATCTGGTCAGTGTGGCGGCGCAGTTCTTCCTCGAGGCCCTGCACCGGCCGCGGGCGGGGATGTGGGCCATGTGGATCGCCAATGGCGTCAATCTGGCGCTGAACCTGCTGCTGGTGCCTGACATTCTCGGTCTCGGGATCGACGGTGCCATAGCCTCGGCCTGGGCCACCTTCTTCGCGCGGACCTCGCTGGCGGTGTTCCTGCTGATCTATATCGTCCGCCTGCCGGAGGCCCGGGCGCTGGGGGTGTTCAGCCGGCCGCGCCGGGATCATTTCGCCGAGCGGGCACAGCGCAAGATCGGCTACGGGGCCGGGTCGAGCTATTTCATCGAGGTCGGGGCCTTCGCCGCCATGACCTTCATCGCCGGCCAGCTGGGGGCGATCGAGACCTCGGCCTGGGCGATCGTGCTGAACGTCACGGCCATGGTCTTCATGATCCCCATGGGGTTGTCGTCCGCCACAGCGGTGCTGGTCGGCAACGCCTATGGAGCCCGGGACGGGCGCGGGGTGATGCGGGCCGGACTGGTGGGGATCGGGGTGGTGATCGCCCTGACGCTGGTGGTGGCCCTGGCCGTCTGGCCCACAGCGCCCCTGATCGCCAGCGCCTATAACCGCGACCCGGCGCTGCTGGCGGTGGTGATACCGGCGCTGCTGCTGACGACGCTGTTTTTCGTCGCCGACGGAATTCAGGTGGTTTCGGCCTCGGCCAACCGCGCGGCGGGGGATGTCTGGTGGCCGACGATCATGCATTTCGCCTCCTACAGCCTGATCATGATGCCGCTGGGCTGGTGGCTGGCGCACGAGATCGGGGTGAATGGACTGGTCTGGGCGGTGATCATCGCCAGCCTGGTGTCGTCAGTGCTGTTGACGGGGCGGTTCGTGCGGGTGGCGCGGCGGCTGCCAGCAAGTGGCTAGTGGCTAGTGGCTAGTGATTGCAGCGTCACGAGCGGCGTCTTCACTGGTCGACAGGGCGCTTTTGGGCGCGAAATGACGCGCAACTGTTGCGGCGTGCGCAATCACTAGCCACTAACCACTCATCACTCCTCTGACCCCCGGCCTCCATGTCCCGCATCCTCATCACCTCGGCCCTGCCGTACATCAACGGCATCAAGCATCTCGGCAATCTGGCCGGGTCGATGCTGCCGGCGGATGTCTATGCGCGGTTCAAGCGGGGGCAGGGGCATGAGGTGCTCTACATCTGCGCCACCGACGAGCACGGCACCCCGGCCGAGCTGGCCGCCGCGGCCGCCGGCCAGGACGTGCGGACCTATTGCGACGAGCAGCATGAGGTCCAGAAGGCGGCGGGGCAGGCTTTCGGCCTCAGCTACGACTGGTTCGGCCGCTCGTCGAACGCGCCCAACCAGCGGCTGACCCAGCATTTCGCCAGGGTGCTGGAGGAGCAGGGCCTGATCGAGGAACGCGTCGACCGGATGATCTATTCCGTCGATGACGCCCGCTTCCTGCCCGACCGCTATGTCGAGGGGACCTGCCCGCACTGTGGTCATGTCGGCGCGCGGGGCGACCAGTGCGACAACTGCGGGCGGCTGCTGGACCCGACCGACCTGATCGATCCCTATTCGGCCGTCTCCGGCTCGCGCAATCTGGAGGCGCGGGACACGCGGCACCTGTATCTGCTGCAGACCAGACTGGCCGACCGCATCCGGGCGTGGATCAACTCCAAGACCGACTGGCAGACGCTGGCGAAGTCGATCGCGCTCAAGCATCTGGACGAGGGTCTGATCGACCGGGGCATCACCCGCGACCTGAAATGGGGCGTGCCGGTGGTCGGTCCCGACGGCGGGCCGCGGCCGGGCATGGAGGGCAAGGTCTTCTACGTCTGGTTCGACGCCCCGATCGAATATATCGGCGCGACCGAGGAATGGGCCGATGCGACCGGCGTGACCTGGCGGGACTGGTGGCGCACGGACGAAGGCGCCGACGACGTCCGCTATGTCCAGTTCATGGGCAAGGACAATGTCGCCTTCCACACCGTCAGCTTCCCGGCGACGATCCTCGGCTCGGGCGAGCCGTGGAAAACGGTGGATACGCTGAAGGCCTTCAACTGGCTGAACTGGTACGGCGGGAAATTCTCGACCAGCCAGAAGCGCGGCGTCTTCATGGACCAGGCGCTGGAGCTGCTGCCCGCCGACTACTGGCGCTGGCACCTGACGGCCTATGGTCCGGAGCATTCCGACGCGGCCTTCACCTGGGAGCAGTTCCAGTCGACGACCAACAAGGACCTGGCCGATGTGCTGGGCAATTTCGTCAACCGGATCGTGAAGTTCGCGGAATCCAAGTTCGACGGCGTCGTGCCGGACGCGGGCGAGCCGGGTCCGCTGGAGGCGAAGCTTGAAGCCGATCTGCGCGCCGGCATCGCCGAGGCGACGGCCCAGTTCGAGGCGGTGGAGTTTCGCAAGGCCGCCGTGGCCCTGCGCGCCGTCTGGGTGCTGGGCAATGAATATCTGCAGGAGGCGGCCCCCTGGACCGCCTTCAAGACCGACGTGGACCGGGCCGCGGTTGGGGTTCGCACCGGCCTGAACATGGTCGCCCTGTTCGCCCGGCTGGCCGCGCCGGTCATGCCGGAGTCGGCGGTGAAGATCGGGGCGGCTGTCGGCGCGACGGACCTGAGCTGGCCCACGGCGGACGAACCCCTGCTGGACGCCCTGCCGCGTGGCCAGACGGTGGCGGCGGCCGGTGTGCTGTTCACCAAGATCGAGGACGGTCAGGTGGCGGAATGGTCCGAGCGCTTCGGCGGCGCGGACGCCTGACCGTGGACCGGTCGACAGCCCTTGTCAGGCTGCTGGCCGAGGACCAGGCCGAGGATCGGGCCGTGCTGGCGGGCGAGCCTGCCTATGTGCTGCTCAGGGACCGGGACCGGGCGCGCCGCGAGGCCGTCATGGCGCTGCTGGCGGACGGCTGGCCCGGGGAGGCGGACGCGCTCTATGCCGCCGCCTGGGTTCTGAACCACGGCGACCTGTCGGATGAGGCGGCGCTGGGCAGCCGGCTGGCGGCGCGGGCCGCCGAGCTGGGCCGCCCCGGGGCCCGCTGGCTGGCCGCCGCGGCGCTGGACCGGTCGCTGATGTATGCGGATCGGCCTCAGAAATACGGCACCAACACCGTACCGGACGGGGTCGGCTGGCGGCTGTGGGACGTCGATCCGGCCACGACGGACGCCGAGCGTCTCGCCAATGACGTGCCTTCGTTGGCCGAGATGCAGGCCCGGGCGGCGGCGATCACTGACCCTCAGCCGGATATGGCCGGGGCGCCGGACTCTCTCAGGCGGGCGATGCGCCGCTGGGGGACGCTGCCGCCGGAGTGACCGCAACCGGCGGCGGGCCTGCCTGCGCCATACAGGCCGTCAGCTTGGCGCCCACTTCGGGCTTGCAGAATTTCCCGATCTCTTCGTCGCCGATGTCGAGGAAGCCGGGGGCGTAGCTGTTGTGCTGCGCCACGGCCAGCGCCCGGACGGTGGTCGAGCGGTAGCCGTCCCAGACCATGTGCAGGGCGACGTAGAGGACGATGATCAGGCCGATGTAGCCGATCCACCGGTGCTTGGTCAGGATCTTCGCAATGAAGGTCGCGGCCACGCCCATCAGGGCGATGGACAGGATCAGGCCGAAGACCATGATCCAGGGATGTTCATGGGCCGCGCCGGCCACGGCCAGGACATTGTCCAGCGACATGGTGACGTCGGCGATCATGATCTGGATCAGGGCGGCGGCGAAGGTCTTGCGCTTGATTCCCAGGGCCTCGGGGGCCGGGCCTCCGCCGTGGTGGGCGGACAGGGCGGTCTCGAGCTCCGCCTCGGCCTCGGCCTGGTCGTGGGTCGCCTGTTCTCGCAGCTCGCGCCACATCTTCCAGCAGACCCACAGCAGCAGGATGCCACCGGCCAGCAGAAGGCCGATGATGGCCAGCAGCTGGACGGTGATCAGGGCGAAGCCGATGCGCAGGACAACCGCGGCGGCGAGGCCGATCAGGATGGCCTTCTTGCGCTGTTCGGGTGCCAGGGCGGCGGCGGCCAGGCCGACGGCCACGGCATTGTCGCCGGCCAGCACCAGATCGATCATCAGCACCTGGCCGAGCGCGGTGGCCTGGCTGGCGAGTTCGGGAGACGAAAGAAATTCCATGGCGGCTCTCTAGCGAGGTGTCAGGCGTCCGCCAAGGCTCCTGTCCATTGGCAGGTCGGGGAGTGGAGCCCGTCAGCCGGTCTGTTTGAGGTTTGCCTCGTACAGGGCAACCGCCGCGGCGTTGGAGACATTCAGGCTCTCGAAGCCGCCGGGCATGGGGATCCTGGCCATGGTGTCGCAGTGTTCCGCGACCAGCCGGCGGATGCCGTCGCCTTCCGAGCCCATGACCAGCACGGTCGGGCGAGCGTCCAGCGCCTGTTCCAGCGTCTGTTCGGCCGAGCCATCCAGACCGACGGCGCGCCAGCCCAGGTCCGCCAGCTTCTCGAGCGCGCGGCTGAGGTTGGTCACCCGCGCGCAGGGCAGGCGTTCGGTGGCACCGGCCGAAGCCTTGGCCAGGGCACCGGCGAGGGCGGGTGAGTGACGGTCCTGCACCACGATGCCCTTGGCACCGAAGGCCAGGGCCGAGCGGAAGATGGCTCCGACGTTCTGGGGATCGGTCAGCTGGTCCAGCATGACGATGACGCCGCCGTCTCCGGCGATGTCTTCCAGCGCCACGCCTTCCAGCGGCTGGACCTTGAAGGCCAGGCCCTGATGCACCGCCCCGGGCGGAAGCATCCGGTCCAGCGCCTGGACCTCGATGATCTCGATCTTGTGGCCGTTGGCCAGCTTGTCGCGCTCCAGTTCCGCGGCGCGGTCGGCGGTGGCCAGCAGACGGCCCATGCCCTTGCGCGCGGGATTGGCGAGGGCGGCGACGACCGGGTGGCGGCCCCAGACGAAATTGTCGGCGTCGGCTTTCGCGCGCGAGGGACGTGGGGCGGAATCAGTGAAGCTTTTCGGCCTGGGGTTGGGGTTCCAGCCACCGCGGTCGGGACCACCCTCCGGTTTGCCCTTGGCACCCCCTCCGGACCCGCCGGTACGGGCCGCCGACCGGTCGCCGAAGGTCGGCTTTTTGCCCGATTTCCGGTCGTTGCGTTCTGGATTTCTCGACACTATAAGACGCCCTCCGATTTGGAGCCCTGAGGGCTTTCGGGTCTGGCGCCCCTCCTAAACCAGGCGACGCGGGACACCGAGAGCTTTTGTTGTTTCGACGGCCGAAAGGTCGCCGGCGCATCGGTCCGACGGTTTGAAATCGCGCTGGGGGAATGTCCCGAGTGGCAAAGGGGGGGGACTGTAAATCCCCTGCGTAAGCTTCGCAGGTTCGAGTCCTGCTTCCCCCACCACGCGCTTTCAAAACGACGGTCCGGACCCCATATCGGGTCGGCCGGGGAAGGCTTCGGCCCGACCCGGTCTCCGTGCGGGTATAGTACAATGGTAGTACAGCAGCCTTCCAAGCTGAATATGTCGGTTCGATTCCGTCTACCCGCTCCAGAATTCTCTAGCTGACCAACGCCCGCTCCCCATCTCTGGGCCAGGGCCACAGGAGTTTTGGCCATGGCCAAGGAAAAGTTTGAACGTAACAAGCCGCACTGCAACATCGGCACGATTGGTCACGTTGACCACGGCAAGACGACGCTGACGGCGGCGATCACGATGGTGCTGGCCAAGGCGAGCGGCGGCAAGGCGATGAACTACGCCGACATCGACGCGGCGCCGGAAGAGAAGGCGCGCGGCATCACGATCAACACGGCGCACGTCGAGTATGAGACGGCGGCCCGTCACTACGCCCACGTCGACTGCCCCGGCCACGCCGACTATGTGAAGAACATGATCACCGGTGCCGCCCAGATGGACGGCGCGATCCTGGTGGTTTCGGCCGCTGACGGCCCGATGCCGCAGACCCGCGAGCACATCCTGCTGGCCCGTCAGGTCGGCGTGCCGGCCCTGGTCGTCTACCTGAACAAGGTCGACCTGGTGGACGACGCCGAGCTGCTGGAACTGGTCGAGATGGAAGTGCGCGAGCTGCTGTCCAGCTACCAGTTCCCGGGCGACGACATTCCGATCACCGCCGGTTCGGCCAAGGCCGCCACCGACGGCGTGAACCCGGAAATCGGCGAGCAGTCGGTTCTGAAGCTGATGCAGACCGTGGATGACTACATCCCGCAGCCGGCGCGTCCGCTGGACCTGCCGTTCCTGATGCCGGTGGAAGACGTGTTCTCGATCTCGGGCCGCGGCACCGTGGTCACGGGCCGTGTCGAAAAGGGCATCGTCAAGGTCGGCGAGGAAGTCGAGATCGTCGGCATCCGTCCGGTCCAGAAGACGACCTGCACGGGCGTGGAAATGTTCCGCAAGCTGCTGGACCAGGGCCAGGCGGGCGACAACGTCGGCGTGCTGCTGCGCGGCACCAAGCGTGAAGACGTCGAGCGCGGTCAGGTTCTGTGCAAGCCGGGTTCGATCACCCCGCACACCAAATTCCTGGCCGAGGCCTATATCCTGACCAAGGAAGAGGGTGGCCGTCACACGCCGTTCTTCACCAACTACCGCCCGCAGTTCTACTTCCGCACCACGGACGTGACCGGCATCGTGCACCTGAAGGAAGGTGTCGAGATGATCATGCCCGGCGACAACGCCGAGCTGAACGTCGAGCTGATCACCCCGATCGCCATGGACCAGGGCCTGCGCTTCGCCATCCGCGAAGGCGGCCGCACCGTCGGCGCCGGCGTCGTGTCGAAGATCACCGAGTAGTCGGTCGATACAGGTAAGCGTAACAGAGCGGCCCCGGGGAAACCCGGGGCCGTTTCTGCATCTGCCTTCCCCCGCAAGGGGGGAAGGTGGGCCGCCCCGGCTCCGATCAGGGGTTGGGCTTGCCTGTTGCCGGGTCGGTCTCCGTCTCACCTGAATTGGACGAGCCCTCGGATCCCCGTGGTTCGGTGGCGGGCCGCGGCGGGGTGCCTTCGCGGCCAGGCGTCCGCTGGTCCTCGGTTTCGGTTTCGCGACTATCAGGTCGATCGGGCGTGGCCATGGTTGCTCCTTTGAACGGGGTCCGAATGGCAACGCCTGCCCGCCGCCAAGGCTCCGCACAGAATTCGTTCACCATGAACGCTCACCGGCCTGAAACGGGCGACGGGTTACCCATGGCGGAAAGGGGGCCCGGCGCGGGCCGCCGAAGGACGGTCGCATGGCTCCGCTGAAGGTTGAAATCGTCGGAATCGATACGCTCGGCGACGCCGACTGGGCCGAGTGGAACACCATGCTGGCCGGCAATCCCGCGCTGGCCAGTCCGTATTTCCGGCCCGAGTTCGCCAGGGCCGCCGGCCGAGTCAGCCCCAGGGCGGCGGTGGCGGTGTTCTCGCGGGGCGGCAAGACCGTCGGCTTCTTCCCGCATCAGCGGCGCGGCGGGGCCATGCAGCCCCTGGCCGCGCCGATGAACGACTATCACGGCATCGTCTCACATCCGGGGAAGGCCCCCGATCTTGAAGAGGCGGCCGAGGCCCTGGGTGCCACGCGGCTGAATCTGACCGCCTGGGTCGGGGCGACCCGGCTAGGCGAGGATCGCCGCACGGTCCAGGTCGAGCTGGGCGAGGCCGGCTATGACGGCTGGTATGCCGAGCGCAGGGCCACCCACGGCAAATTCTTCAAGGACAAGGAGCGGGCCCGCCGCAGCATGGAGGCCGAACTGGGTCCGACGCGGATCGAGCGCGACCTGCGCGACCCGGCCCTGCTGGACTGGCTGATCGATCTCAAACGCAGTCAGTACCAGCGCACCGGGCGTCACGACATCTTCGCCTGCGGCTGGACCGCGGACCTGCTGCACGCCCTGCTGCGGGAGGAGGGCGACGGCTTCGGTGCCTCGATGGCCGCGCTGTGGGCCGGCGACCGGTTGGTGGCGGTGGAGTACTCGCTGCACGCCGGCGACCAGTATCATTTCTGGTTCCCGGGCTATGAGCCGAGTCTGGCGCGGTGCTCGCCGGGCATTCTGCTGAGCATGGACACGATGCGGCTGGCGGCGGAATGCGGCTACCGGACCTTCGATTTCGGGTTCGAGGGCGAGCACTACAAGAAATATTTCTGCAATGGCTTCAAGGTCGTGCGGGAGGCCGTGGTGCTGAAGCCGGGTCTCGGAGCGGCCATGAGCCAGGCCGCCGTGGGCGCGCTTAACCTGGCCGGGGGTGACCGGGGTGACCGTCTGCGCACCAGTGTGCGTCGTCGCTGGGCCGCCATCGAGGCCTGCGAGACCACGCCGACCGCGCGGATGAGGGGAGCCCTTCAGGCCGCAGGCGCCGCCCTTGCAAAGGCGCGTCCCATCGCCAACCGCGTTCCGGCCTGAGACAGATGAAAAGCAACATCCAGACCCGTACCCGCTATGCGGGGCCGATCGGCGAGGCCGGGGTCCATCCGCATAGCCTGATCGAACAGGGCTTCGCCTCCGATGAGGCACTGGCGGCGATGCTGGACCGCTATCCCGCCGAACTGTTTGACATCAACCTGTATGACTATGACGACGAGGGGCAGGTCTCGTTGCGAACCGGCGCGCGGGGGCGGCTGAACGGCGCCGAGCTGCTGGCGGCGATCCAGCAGGGGCGTCTGTGGGTCAATCTGCGCTCGGTCGAGACCGGCTGGCCCGAACTGTGGGCCGCGGCCATGGACGAATTCGGCAGGGTGCAGGCGGCCTATCCGGGTCTGCGCGCGGTGAAGAACGCCGGACAGCTGATCCTGTCCTCGCCCAAGGCGCGGGTGCCCTATCATTTCGATGCGGCGGGGGTGGTGCTGTTCCATCTTCGGGGCCGCAAGCGGATCTTCGTCTATCCGGGCGATGAGGCGCATCTGGCCGAGGTCGACATGGAACAGGTCGTGTCGCGCCAGACCACCGAGGAATTGCCCTATGTCCGCGCCTTCGAGGCGGATGCCCAGGTCGTCGATCTGGAACCGGGGCAGGCTCTGACCTGGCCGATCTATGCGCCGCACCGGGTCGAGAACCTGGACCGGTTCTGCGTCTCCCTGTCCATGGATTTCCAGACCTGGACCTCGCGGTTCAGGAACGGTGCCCTGTTCACCAACGCCGTGCTGCGCAGCCGGGGCGGACAGCCACGCATGACCGACCGGATGGCGACGCCGGAACTGGCTGCCCGCTGGGCCGCCTCGCTGGCCCTCAAGCGGGCCGGGGCCATGAAGAGTCGGATCGCGACCATCGCGCGGGATTTCGAGCCGGAGGTGGGAGCCGCGGACGGCGCGGGGGCGTTGCGGGCCTAGGTCTCCTCCCTGTTGCGCAGCAATGGGGAGGTGGCGCGGCGCGCCTTTCCGTCGTGACGGAGGGGTCGGCCGCCGTTCCGCCCCTCCACCACCCTTCGGGCGGTCCCCCTCCCCATCGCTTCGCGACAGGGAGGAGACGATTACATCGAGGTCATGACCTCGATTTAAGCTGACTTCACGGTTGGCCAGTCGCACATTCCGGGCACATTCCG
Organism: Caulobacteraceae bacterium; assembly: GCA_965284535.1. Lineage (GTDB taxonomy): Bacteria > Pseudomonadota > Alphaproteobacteria > Caulobacterales > Caulobacteraceae > Brevundimonas. The sequence goes on along the minus strand of OZ260090.1, from coordinate 2,731,071 downwards.
GAGAGGGACACCCGTCATGAAACCCGTTATCGCTTCCGCCGTCATTGCCGCCACTGTCGCGTTCGCGGCACCCGCTCTCGCAGGGCCCGGCCATGAGGTCGAGATCCGCCACGCCGTGGCCAGGGTCGCCGTTATCGTCGAGGATCGCGCCGATGTGGCCGTCGAGGTCGAGCAGGGGGCTTCGGGCCTTCCAGCCATACGGGTGTCGCGTGTCGGCCATGAGGTCCGGATCGACGGTGGCTTGCGCAGAGAGGGCCTGTTCGGTCGCGGCGATGGCATCCGCGAGTGCCGGACCGGCCCTGACAATGCCCAACGCCCCGGCGACGGTGCCTCGGTCGAGGTCCGGAACCTGGGTCGGATCAATCTTTCAGACGCCCCGCTGATCGTCATCCGGACGCCGCGCGAGGTGGACGTCTCGGCCTCCGGTGCCGTGTTCGGCTCGGTCGGGCGCGGGGCCACCTCGGTGGACCTGGGCAGCAGCGGCTGCGGCTACTGGAATGTGGCCAATACCGATGGCGAAGTATCGCTGGGCATCAACGGCTCCGGCGACGTGCGCGCCGGCACTTCGGCCTCGCTGGACGTCGCCATCAATGGATCGGGCTCCGTCATCGCCGGCGCGACCCGCCATCTTGAGGTCGCCATCAACGGCTCGGGCGATGTCGCTGTGGCGCAGATCGCCGGCCCGATGGATGTTGCCATCGCCGGCTCGGGCGATGTGGTAGTCCGCGACGGGACGAGCCCCGAAGTCAGCATCAGCATCATGGGCTCGGGCGACGTCAACTTCGGCGGTGTGGCCGGCGACGTCGACGTCTCGATGGCCGGCGGCGGCGATGTCAGCATCGCCCGCGCCACTGGCGCCGTCAGCCGCTCCATCGCTGGCGGAGGAGACATTCGCATCGGCCGCTGATCCCTTTCACGTTCCCAAAGGACGAGGCCCGGAGCGTCCGCGCCGGGCCTCGTTGAATCGATGGTCCCGTGACCGGAGCAGGTGTCAGGGATCAACCTGATCCTGATGCTCCCGGAATCCTGCATCGAACAGGCACATTCCGTACTCCGTCGTGGAGTTGCCCACGCAGGACCAGTAGTTGTCGCTCAAGCCGCCGAAGGCGGCGAGGCAGAGATCCAAGTTCTGGTTCAGCTCAACATCGCAGACGGCCTTCCCTTGTGGGCTGCCTTCGGTACCAGCGACCGCAGACGACGCCACCAGCAAAGCGCAGATGGCACCGATCAAGAATGACTTACGCATAAGTCCTCCTTTAGGTTGGCTGTCGAGACAATCTTCTACCGGTAGATGTATGAGTCAAGAGGATGCGTGACGCGGGCCGGCGAGGAACGTCCGACCGCGCCACCGGTGCCGTCAGCCGCTCCATCGCCGGCGGCGGAGACATTCGCATCGGCAACTGACCTCCCTCAGTCGCCGCGCGTGGGAAGGCCCGGGAGCGTGGAACCCTCCGGGCCTTTTTCACGTCTGCTCACCGTCAGAAACGGGAAGGTCGGCCCCGGGGCGTCCTCGTGCAGGATGACCCGACAGGGGATCTGACTCATGAGAAACATCGCCGCGATTCTGGCTGCATTGATTGCCACCACCGCCGCCTCCGGAGCCTCGGCCCAGACCCCGCCCGAGGGGCTGGTCTGGATGGCGCTGAACGAGATCAACGCCGGCTATTTCGACCGGGAGGATCCGACCAACCGGCCGCCGGTCGTCTCCGAGGTTCCGGAGGGGATGCTGCGGCCGGTCGATGTCTCGCCCGATGACCAGACGGACTGGATCGTCGACTTCAGCGCGGCCGGTCTGTCGGCATTCTGCGGGACAGGGGGATGTCTGCGGGTTCTGTATGTGTCGGGCGGCGACACCGGCTACGTCCGGGCGTTCGACACCCAGGCGATCGAGTTTGACGTGGTTCAGCGGGACGGCGAGACACGCGTCGAAGCCCGGGTCCATCATCTCAACTGTCGCCCGGGACCGGCGGAATGCCGGTTCGCCTGGACGAGGGATCCCGCCATCGACCGGCTGGTCGAGCGTCCCGCCGCCGACGGCCTGACCCGGCTGGAGGGCGGCGGCTTCGATCTGATCGACAAACTCCGCGCCGATATTCCCGGCAATCTGCCCGAGGAGCTGTCCGCGGCCTGGTTCGGCGGGCGGCTGACGTGCCGGGACTACAGCGACGACGGCAGCACCACCCTGCGCCCCGAGTTCCGCAGCATCCCCGACATAGACGGCGACGGGCGGCGGGACTGGATCGAGATCCCGCCGGTCTGCGCGGAAACGAACGCCGGAGTGGACCAGTTCTCGCTCTGGGTCACCGCGGGGGATGAGACGCTCGAGGAGGTCTATCACTCGGAGTACGAGCGATATCCTTCAATTGACATAGGTACGACGCCGGCGACGGTGCTCGAGAACCCGGCCTGTGGCCATGGCGAACCCTGTCCCGACATGCGCCTGTGGTGGGACGCGGGACGCCGGAGCTTCGTCAGACCCGGCCGCTGATGGCCGCGGGGCTGAAAACCCCGCACCGACACAGTTTCGCCGCTTGACGGGCGGGGACTCAATAGGCATAAGCCCCCACTCTTGTTGGACCGGCTGTGCACCCCATTCGTTTTTCGGGATGCAGACGCGGTTCGCAGGAACGACCTGAGACCCTGTTCTTTGCAGTGACCCAGGACTTCAACGGCCTTCGCGGTTCGCTGCGTGGGCCGATCGTTTTTGCGGACGTGCGTACTCTGAAGACCCTCGCGGTCTGAAGACTCCGGTCTTTGAAATGGTTCACAGGGACGCAGGTTCGCCTGCTTGGGAAATACGACCGATATGGATCAAAGCATCCGCATCAGGCTCAAGGCCTTCGATCACCGCGTCCTCGACTTTTCGACGCGCGAAATCGTCAACACGGCCAAGCGCACGGGCGCGACCGTTCGCGGTCCGATCCCGCTGCCGACCCTGATCGAAAAGTTCACCGTGAACCGCTCGCCGCACGTCGACAAGAAGTCGCGCGAGCAGTTTGAAATCCGCACGCACAAGCGTGTCCTCGATATCGTCGACCCCACCCCGCAGACTGTGGACGCGCTCATGAAGCTCGACCTGTCCGCCGGCGTGGATGTCGAGATCAAGATTTAATAAGAAAGAGGCGGGATCCGATGCGCACGGGCGTGATCGCCAAGAAACTGGGTATGACGCGTGTCTTCGCTGAAGACGGCGCGCATGTTCCAGTCACGATCTTGCAGCTGGATGGCTGTCAGGTCGTGGGTCAGCGGACTCAGGAGCGGGACGGCTACGTCGCCCTGCAGCTGGGTGCTGGCTCCAAAAAGGCCAAGAACACCAACAAGGCTCAGCGCGAATCTTTCGCCAAGCTTGAAGTTGAACCCAAGGCCTATGTCACCGAATTCCGCATCGATGCGGACGCCATGATGGATGTGGGCTCCGAGTTCTCGGCAGACCATTTCGTCGCGGGCCAGAAGGTCGACGTCCAGGCCGAGACCATCGGCAAGGGCTTCGCCGGCGCCATGAAGCGCTGGAACTTCGGCGGTCTGCGGGCGACCCACGGCGTCTCGCTGTCGCACCGTTCGCACGGTTCGACGGGCCAGCGTCAGGATCCCGGCAAGACGTTCAAGGGCAAGAAGATGGCCGGCCACTACGGCACGGAAGTCGTCACCACCCAGAACCTGACCGTGTTCCGCGTCGACGTCGAGCGCGGCCTGCTGCTGATCAAGGGCGCTGTCCCCGGTCACGAAGGCACCTGGGTCAAGGTTCGCGACGCCATCAAGAAGGCTCGTCCGGCCGACGCCCCGTTCCCCGGCGGCGTCAAGTCCAAGGGCGGTTCGGCCGCCGCGGCTCAACCGGCTGAAACGCCGGCCGAGGAAGCCCCGGCCGTCGAGACCACCGAAGGCGGTGAAGCGTAATGAAACTCCCTGTCATCAAACTCGACGGCAAGGCCGCCGGTGACGTCGATCTGTCGGAAGCCGTTTTCGGCATCACCGACATTCGCGGCGACATCCTGGCCCGCTACGTCAACTGGCAACTGGCCAAGCGCCGTGCCGGCACCCACAAGGTCCAGACCCGGAACGAGAACTCTCGCACCGGCAAGAAGATGTACAAGCAGAAGGGAACCGGCGGCGCTCGTCACGGTTCGCGTCGCGCCCCGCAGTTCGTCGGTGGTTCGCGCGCCTTCGGCCCGGTCGTTCGTGACCACGGCTTCTCCCTGCCCAAGAAGGTTCGCGCCCTGGCCCTGCGTCATGCGCTGTCGGCCAAGGTCATCGCCGGTGATCTGGTCGTCGTGGACAGCCTGACCCTGAAGGACGCCAAGACCGCCGGTCTGCGCGAAACCCTCGGCAAGCTGGGCTGGACCCGCACGCTGATCATCGCCGGTCCGGAAGTCGACACGAACTTCGGCCTGGCCGCCCGCAACATCCCGATGGTGGACGTGCTGCCGAACGCCGGTCTGAACGTCTATGACATCCTGCGGGCCGACAAGCTGGTGCTGACCAAGGCGGCGCTCGAGGCGGTCGAGGCCACCTACAAGGACTACACCCCGTCGCGTCGTGAAGCCGAGGCCGCCAAGGCCGCCAAACCGGCTGCCAAGACGAAGAAGGAGGCCGCGTAATGGCTGGCGCCAATCCCACCGCAAAACACTACGACACCATCCTGGCTCCGATCATCACGGAAAAGGCCACGATCCTGTCGGAGCAGAACAAGGTCGTTTTCCGCGTTGCCGGAACCTCGACCAAGGACGAGATCGCCGCGGCGGTCGAAAGCCTGTTCAAGGTCAACGTCCTGAAGGTCAACACCCTGGTCCAAAAGGGCAAGACCAAGCGCTTCCGCGGCATCATGGGCCGTCGGGTCGACATCAAAAAAGCGATCGTGACGCTGGCCGAAGGCCAGTCGATCGACGTCACCACGGGGCTCTGATCAGATGGCCTTGAAAACCTACAATCCGACATCGCCGGGCCGTCGTGCCCTGGTGCTGATCGACCGTTCGGAGCTCCACAAGGGGCGTCCGGAGAAGTCGCTGACCGAAGGCCTGACCAAGTCGGGTGGTCGCGGTGCCGGTGGTCGTATCGCCGTCCGCTTCCGCGGCGGTGGTGCCAAGACCCTGTACCGCAAGATCGACTTCAAGCGCCGCAAGTTCGCCACGGCGACCGTCGAGCGTCTGGAATACGATCCGAACCGGACCGCCTTCATCGCCCTCATCGTCTATGAGGACGGCGAAAAGGCCTACATCATCGCGCCGCAACGCCTGAAGGCGGGCGACTCGGTCGTGGCTGGTGAGAAGGTCGACGTGAAGCCGGGCAATGCGATGCCGCTGCGCTCGGTGCCGGTCGGCACGATCATCCACAACATCGAAATGAAGCCGGGCAAGGGCGCCCAGCTGGCCCGTTCGGCCGGTGCCTACGCCCAGCTGGTCGGTCGCGATCAGGGCTACGCCCAGATCCGCCTCGGCTCGGGCGAGCTTCGCATGGTCCTGGACGGCTGCATGGCCACGGTGGGCGCGGTTTCGAACCCCGACCACATGAACCAGAACCTCGGCAAGGCCGGCCGCGTCCGTCACATGGGCTGGCGTCCGCACGTTCGCGGCGTCGCCATGAACCCGATCGACCACCCGCATGGTGGTGGTGAAGGCCGGACCTCTGGTGGTCGTACCCCGGTTACGCCGTGGGGCAAGGACACCAAGGGCACCCGTACCCGCAAGAACAAGGCTACGGACAAGTACATCATCCGTACCCGCCACGTTAAGAAGGCTCGCTAAAGATGGCCCGCTCCTCCTGGAAAGGCCCGTTTGTCGACGGGTATCTGCTCAAGAAGGCCGACGCCGTTGCGACGTCGGGCCGCAAGGACGTGATCAAGACGTGGTCGCGCCGCTCCACCATCCTGCCGCAGTTTGTCGGCCTGACCTTCGGTGTTCACAACGGCCTCAAGCATGTGCCGGTGTCGGTCTCCGAAGAAATGGTCGGCATGAAGTTCGGCGAGTTCTCCCCGACCCGGTCGTTCCCCGGGCACGCGGCGGACAAGAAGGCCAAAAGGAAGTAACTGATGGCCCAGACCAAAAACCCCCGTCGGGTCGCCCCGACCGAAGCGCGCGCCAAGCTGGTGAACGTCCGGATCAGCCCTCAGAAGCTGAACCTGGTCGCCCAGTCGATCCGCGGCCTGCCGGTGCAGAAGGCGCTGAACGAGCTGGAATTCAGCCGCAAGCGCATCGCCACCGACGTCCGCAAGGTGCTGTATTCGGCCGTGTCGAACGCCGAGAACAACCACAACCTCGATATCGACAATCTGGTCGTCGCCGAGGCCTTCGTGGGCAAGAACCTGGTGATGAAGCGTTTCGCGAGCCGCGCTCGTGGTCGCTCGTCGCGCATCCTGAAACCTTTCGCGGAAATCACCATCGTGGTGCGCGAAGCTGGTGAGGCCGCCTGATGGGTCAGAAAATCAATCCGATCGGTCTGCGCCTCGGCGTCAACCGGACGTGGGACAGCCGCTGGTTCGCCCGCGGCGCCGAATACGCCAGCCTGCTGCACCAGGACCTCAAGCTGCGCACGTGGCTGAAGGAACGCCTGAACGCCGCCGGCGTCTCGCGCATCATCATCGAGCGTCCGCACAAGAAGTGCCGCGTGACGATCTATGCCGCCCGTCCGGGTGTCGTGATCGGCAAGAAGGGCGCCGACATCGAGAAGCTCCGCAAGGACATCTCGGCGCGGACCGAGGGTGAGGTTCACCTGAACATCGTCGAAGTGCGCAAGCCCGAGACGGACGCCCAGCTGATCGCCGAGAACATCGCGCAGCAGCTGGAACGCCGGATCGCCTTCCGCCGCGCCATGAAGCGTTCGATGCAGTCGGCCATGCGTCTCGGCGCCAAGGGCGTCCGCATCAACGTGTCGGGCCGCCTCGGCGGCGCGGAAATCGCGCGGATGGAATGGTATCGCGAAGGCCGCGTGCCGCTGCACACCCTGCGCGCTGACATCGACTATGGCTTCATCCAGGCCAAGACGACCTACGGCATCATCGGTGTGAAGGTCTGGGTCTTCAAAGGTGAAGTCCTCGAGCACGATCCGATGGCCCAGGACAAGCGCTGGGCTGCCGAGGCCGCCGGTCCGTCGTCCAACGAAGGCCGTGAACGCGGCGGTCCCCGTGGGGATCGTGGTCCGCGTCGCGACCGGGCACGTGAGAACTAGGTCATGCTGCAACCGAAGAAAACCAAGTACCGCAAGGCCTTCAAGGGCCGCATTCACGGCGCCGCCAAGGGTGGCTTCTCGCTGAACTTCGGGTCTTACGGCCTGAAGACGGTGGAGCCGGAACGCATCACCGCGCGTCAGATCGAGGCGGCCCGCCGCGCGATCACCCGCCAGATGAAGCGTCAGGGCCGGGTCTGGATCCGCGTGTTCCCCGACCTGCCCGTCACGGGCAAGCCGGCCGAAGTCCGCATGGGCAAGGGCAAGGGCGCCGTGGACCACTGGGCGGCGCGCTGCCACCCGGGCCGGATCCTGTTTGAAATCGACGGCGTGCCGGACGACATCGCCCGCGAGGCCCTGCGTCTCGGTGCCGCCAAGCTGCCGGTTCGCACCAAGGTGGTCACCCGCCTTGACGCCGGCATCGCCCATACGGAGCAAGCGGCCTGATGACCAAGATCGCCGACCTGCGGGCCCAGACGCCCGATCAGCTGTCCGATGAGCTGCTGAAGCTCAAGAAGGAACAGTTCAACCTGCGCTTCCAGGCCGCCACCGGCCAGATGGAAAAGACCCATCGGGTCTCGGAAGTGCGCAAGGACATCGCCCGCATTTCCACGCTCCTGCGTGCAAATCGCGCCGCGGTTTAAGGAAACGAAGATGCCCAAACGAGTTCTCGAAGGCGTGGTCGTCTCCGACAAGGGCGACAAGACTGTCGTCGTCGTCGTCCAACGCACCCTGCTGCACCCGGTCATGAAGAAGATCGTGCGCCTGTCCAAGAAGTACCACGCTCACGACGAAGCCAACGCCCTCAAGGTGGGTGACCAGGCCCGTATCGTCGAGTGCGCCCCCAAGTCCAAGCTGAAGCGCTGGGAAGTCCTGTCGGACTCCTCGGCCTCGGCCTCGTAACCAGAAGGATCGGATCCCATGATCCAGATGCAAACTAACCTGGAGGTAGCCGATAACTCGGGTGCTCGCCGGGTCATGTGCATCAAGGTGTTGGGCGGCTCCAAGCGCCGCTACGCCTCGGTGGGCGACACGATCGTCGCTTCCGTCAAGGAAGCCATTCCCCGCGGCCGCGTGAAGAAGGGCGACGTCGTGCGCGCTATCGTCGTGCGCACCGCCAAGGACATCATGCGCAAGGACGGCTCTGTCATTCGTTTCGACAAGTCGGCCGCCGTCATCGTCAACAAGCAGAACGAGCCGGTCGGCACGCGGATCTTCGGCCCGGTTCCCCGCGAACTGCGCGCCAAGAACCACATGAAGATCATCTCTCTGGCTCCGGAGGTCCTGTAGTCATGGCCGCCAAGATCAAAACCGGCGACAACGTCGTGGTGCTCACGGGCAAGGACAAGGGCCGCACCGGCAAGGTGACCAAGGTCCTGCCGACCACGAACCGCGTCATGGTGCAGGGGATCAACATGGTCCAGCGCCACACCCGTCCGACCCAGGCCGACCCCCAGGGCGGCATCAAGAACAAGGAAGCGTCGCTTCACCTGTCGAACGTCGCGATCGCCGACGCCAACGGCAAGGCAGCCCGCGTCGGCTTCCGCATGGAAGGCGACAAGAAGGTTCGCTTCGCCAAGACGACGGGAGACGTCATCTGATGGCCGACACCAAATACACTCCGCGCCTCAAGGGCGACTACAACTCGCGCATCAAGGGCGTGCTGACCGAGAAGTTCGGCTACACCAACCCGATGCAGATGCCCAAGCTGGACAAGATCGTCCTGAACATGGGCATCGGCGAAGCCGTGGCTGACTCCAAGAAGGCCACCGCCGCCCTCAAGGATCTGACCGCCATCGCCGGTCAGAAGGCCGTCGCCACCAAGGCCCGTAACTCCATCGCCGGCTTCAAGCTGCGCGAAGGCATGGTCATCGGCGGCAAGGTCACCCTGCGCGGCGACCAGATGTACGAGTTTCTGGACCGTCTGATCACGATCGCGCTGCCGCGCGTGAAGGACTTCCGTGGCCTGAAGCCGACCTCGTTTGACGGTCGCGGCAACTACGCCATGGGCCTCAAGGAACACATCGTGTTCCCGGAGATCAACTACGACCAGATCGACCAGATGTGGGGCATGGACATCATCGTCTGCACCACGGCCAAGACCGATGACGAAGCACGTGCGCTTCTCACCGAGTTCAAGTTCCCGTTCGTGACGAACTGAGCGGGAAGGGAAAGAAACCATGGCTAAGAAAAGCGCCGTAAACCGCAACGAGATGGTCAAGGCCCTCGTCGCGAAATACGCCGACAAGCGGGCCGCCCTGAAGGCGACCGCCAACGATGAATCCCTGCCTCTCGAGGAGCGTTTCGAAGCGCGCCTCAAGCTGGCCAAGCTGCCGCGCAACTCGGCCGCCAACCGGATTCGTAACCGCTGCGAAGTGACGGGCCGTCCGCGGGCCTTCTATCGCAAGCTCAAGATGAGCCGTATCGCCCTGCGCGAACTCGGCAACCTGGGTCAGATCCCGGGTCTGACCAAGTCCAGCTGGTAAGGGGAGCGACAGACATGATGATCAACGATCCCCTGAGCGACATGATCGCTCGCATCCGGAACGCGCACATGCGCAAACGTTCCAAGGTGCTCACCCCGGCTTCCCGTCTGCGTCAGCGCGTCCTCGACGTGCTGCAGGACGAAGGCTACATCCGCGGCTATTCGCTGGTTCAGAACCCCGGTGAATTCCCGCAGTTCGAGATCGAGCTGAAATACTTCGACGGCCAGCCGGTCATCGCCGACATCGCTCGCGTATCCAAGCCGGGTCGCCGCGTCTATTCGGCGATCTCCGATCTGAAGCCGATCAAGAACGGCCTCGGCATCTCGATCCTCTCCACGTCCAAGGGCGTCATGTCGGACACCGCGGCTCGCGAAGCCAAGGTGGGCGGCGAAGTCCTCTGCAGGGTCTACTAAGATGTCCCGTATCGGAAAACGCACCATTGAAGTGCCCAAGGGCGTGACTGTCACGCTCGACGGCCAGACGGTCTCGGTGAAGGGTCCCAAGGGCGAACGCTCCTGGACTGTCGCCGACGAGATCGAAATCACGCAGGGCGACGATGGCCTGAACCTGAACGTCCGCGAGGACAACCAGCGTTCGCGCGCCATGTGGGGCCTGTCGCGTACCCTGGTCGACAACATGGTCGTCGGCGTCACCACCGGCTTTGAGAAGAGCCTGGATCTGGTCGGCGTGGGCTATCGCGCCGCGATGAAGGGCAACGCCCTGTCGCTGCAACTCGGCTTCTCGCATGAAGTCGACATCCAGCCGCCTGCCGGCGTCACCTTCACGGTGCCCAAGCAGACGGAAATCAAGATCTCGGGCGCCGACAAACAGGCGGTCGGTCAGATCGCCGCCGTCATCCGCAAGCTGCGTCCGCCGGAGCCCTACAAGGGCAAGGGCGTCCGCTACACGGGCGAAAAGGTCCGGCGCAAGGAAGGCAAGAAGAAGTAGGTCATGGCTCTCTCTCTTCGACAACAAGCCCAGCGCCGTACCGAGCGCACCCGCCGCCGCCTGAAGGCTGTCGCCAACGGACGCATGCGTCTGTCGGTGCACCGTTCGGACAAGAACATCTCGGCCCAGATCATCGACGACCTGAACGGCGTCACGATCGCCGCCGCTTCCTCGCTGGAAGGCGAGAAGGGCAAGAAGCCCAAGGGTTCCGACGTGGCGGCCGCCGCCCTCATCGGCAAACTGGTCGCGGAACGCGCCATCGAGAAGGGCATCACGGACGTCGTCTTCGATCGCGGCGGCTACATCTATCACGGTCGGGTGAAGGCGCTGGCTGATGCCGCGCGTGAAGCCGGCCTGAATTTCTAGGGAACCGCACCGATGGCGCAAACACCCCAACGTGGCGGCGGCGGCAACGATCGCAACCGTCGTGACAACCGCAATGCTCCCGTCGACGGTCCGGATTCGGACATCGTCGAGAAGCTGGTGCACATCAACCGCGTCGCCGCCACCGTCAAAGGCGGCCGTCGTTTCAGCTTCGCCGCCCTGATGGTCGTCGGTGACGGCAAGGGCCGCGTCGGCTTCGGTCACGGCAAGGCGCGTGAAGTGCCGGAAGCCATCCGCAAGGCGACTGAAGAAGCCAAGAAGACCATGATCCGCGTTCCGCTGCGCGAGAACCGCACCCTGCACCACGACGGCAACGGCCGTTGGGGCGCCGGCAAGATCATGATGCGCGCGGCCCCTCCCGGGACCGGCGTCATCGCGGGTGGTCCGATGCGTGCCGTGCTCGAAACCCTCGGCGTCCAGGACGTCGTCGGCAAGTCGACCGGTTCGTCGAACCCCTACAACATGATCCGCGCCACCTTCGAAGCTCTGAAGGTCCAGTCGTCGCCCCGCATGGTCGCCTCCAAGCGCGGCAAGAAGGTCGCCGATCTGATGGGTCGCCGCAACGACGGCGCCTCGGCTCCGGAAGCGGCGCCTGAAGCCCAGGAAGCCTGACCATGGCCAAGACCGAATCCAAGACCACCGTCACCGTCCGTCAGACCGGTTCGCCCATCCGCCGCAAGTCGGACCAGCGCGCCACCCTGATGGGTCTGGGTCTCAACCGCATGGGCCGCGAGTCCACGCTGGAAGACACCCCCTCGGTTCGCGGCATGATCGCCAAGGTCGCCCACCTGACCGAGATCGTCGAAAAGTAAGCCGTTTCGCCCTCTCCCGGTTCGGGGGAGGGCGTCTCGCGTCTTGCGATGCTGAAGGGGGCCGCCTAGAAGCGGCCCTTCAATTATTTCACCGCCGAGTTCGGGCCCTCCATCTGGATTGGTTCGGGCGCTAGCACCCGAAAGGATCAGGCATATGAAACTGAACGAAATTCGCGACAACGAAGGCGCTCACAAAAAGCGCATGCGCGTCGGCCGCGGCCCGGGTTCGGGCAAGGGCAAGACCGCCGGCCGCGGCGTCAAGGGCCAGAAGTCGCGTTCGGGCGTCGCCATCGGCGGCTTCGAAGGCGGCCAGATGCCGCTGTACATGCGGATGCCCAAGCGCGGCTTCAACAACGCCAATGCGCTGAAGCTGGCCGAGGTGAACCTGTGGCGCCTGCAGGACGCCATCGACGCCAAGAAGCTGGACATCAAGGGCGAGATCAACGGCGAGGGCCTGGTGGCCGCCGGCGTGATCCGTCGCGTCAAGGACGGTGTCCGTCTGCTGGGCACCGGTGAGATCAAGGGCAAGCTGAACCTGGTCGTCTGGTCGGCCTCGTCCGGCGCGGTCAAGGCGATCGAAGCCGCTGGCGGCACGGTCGTTCAGGAGCGCATCGCCGCCGAAGCCAAGGCCGCCGCGCGCATCGAGAAGCGCAACGCCGCCAAGGGCAAGGTTCCGGCTCCGAAGGCGCCGCGCGGCGACGCCAACAAGATCTCGGCCCGCACCGCGCGCACGGCCGCCAAGAAATAAGCTTGAAGGGCGCCCTCGCTAAGCGGGCGCCCTTCGCCTATCTGGACGCTGGTGCCGGATTCAGGTCCGATGCGCCGTGTTCTGACAAGTCGGGGTGACGACACATGGCTTCGGCCGCTGAACAACTCGCAGCAAACATGAACATGGGCTCGTTCGCGAAAGCGACGGAGCTGCACAAGCGTCTGCTGTTCACGATCATGGCGCTGTTCATCTATCGCGTCGGCACCTATGTGCCCGTGCCCGGGATCAATTCGGAGGCCTTCCTGGCCTTCTTCCAGAATCCGGACAGCCAGCGCGGCGTGCTGGACATGGTCAACATGTTCTCCGGCGGCGCCGTTGAGCGGTTTGCCGTCTTCGCCCTGAACGTGATGCCCTACATCTCGGCCTCGATCATCGTCCAGCTGATGGGCGCGGTCTATCCGCCTTGGGAGAAGCTGAAGAAGGAAGGCGGCGAGAGCGGCCGCAAACAGCTGAACCAGTACACCCGCTATCTGACGGTCGTGCTGGCCCTGTTCCAGTCGACGGGTATCGCCTTCGGCCTGAACGGCCAGCCCAATCTGATCGATCAGCCGGGCATCTTCTTCATCATCTCGACGATCACCGTCCTGACCGGCGGCACCATGTTCCTGATGTGGCTGGGTGAGCAGGTGACGGCGCGGGGCGTCGGCAACGGCATCTCGCTGATCATCTTCGCCGGCATCGTCGCCGTGCTGCCGGGCACCGTCGCCCGCCTGTTCGGCCTGGCCCAGACCGGCCAGATGTCATTCTTCGTCCTGCTGCTGATCACCACCATGATGATCGGGGTGGTGGTCTTCATCGTCTTCATGGAGCGGGCCCAGCGCCGGCTGCTGATCCAGTATCCCAAGCGTCAGGAAGGCAACCGGATGGCGGGGGGCGAGCGTTCGTTCCTGCCGCTGAAGGTCAATACCGCGGGTGTGATCCCGGCGATCTTCGCCTCGTCGCTGCTGATGCTGCCCACGACGGTCGCCCAGTTCGTCGCCACGGCCAATCTGCCGCCGTGGATGGAATGGCTGCCGACGGTCACCGCCCAGATGCAGCACGGCCAGCCCGTGTTCATGCTGCTGTACGGCGCGCTGATCATTTTCTTCTGCTTCTTCTACACCTCGATCACCTTCAATCCCGAGGACACGGCCGAGAACCTGCGCAAATACGGCGGCTTCCTGCCGGGCATCCGGCCGGGCAAGCGGACGGCGGAATATCTGGACTATGTCCTGACCCGCCTGACGACGATCGGCGCGGCCTATATTACCGCGGTCTGTCTGCTGCCCGAGCTGGTCATCGCCAACTGGGGCGCGGGTCTGGCCTTTGGCGGCACGTCCATCCTGATCGTGGTCTCGGTGACCATGGACACGGTGGCGCAGATCCAGTCCCAGCTGCTGGCTCACCAGTACGAGGGTCTGATCAAGAAGGCCAAGCTGCGCGGTCGCGGCGGCAAGACCCCCGGCAAGGGCGTCACAGCCCCCGCCCGGCGCTAGAGCCGGTCGGGGAGGGCGCGCGATGAACCTGATCCTGTTCGGACCGCCGGCGGCGGGCAAGGGCACGCAGGCCAAGCGGCTGGTCGAGACCCGCGGCATGGTCCAGCTGTCGACCGGCGACATGCTGCGCGAGGCCATCGCTTCGGGTTCCGAGCTGGGCCGCGAGTGTCAGGCCATCATGTCGCGCGGCGGCCTGATCGCTGACGACATTGTCATCGCCCTGATCGAGGCCCGGTTGAAAGAGGCCGAAGACGCCGGAGGAGCCATCTTTGACGGCTTCCCCCGCACCCTGGCCCAGGCCGAGGCGCTCGACGCCATGCTGGCCAAGCTGGGCAAGCAGATCGATCGCGTGGTCCGGCTCAAGGTCGACGATGCGGCCCTGCTGGATCGTGTCTCGGTCCGCTTTGCCGATCAGGGCCGTCCGGACGACAATCCCGAGAGCTTCAAGGTCCGGCTGGACGCCTACAACCGCAACACCGCGCCCCTGTTGCCCTACTATGCCGGCAAGGGCCTGCTGTCCGAGATCGACGGCATGGGGGCCATCGCCACCGTCGCCGCCGCCATCGACGCGGTGCTGGACAGCCCCGCGTCCTGAACCCCGCCTGACCGATCCGGCATCCCGCGCGTTCAGTGTGGCGTGATAGGATCGGCGCGTGAAATCTGAGCCCCCGCTGTTGAATGCGAACCGGCTGCGCAAGCTGGGTATCGTGGTGGGTGTCACCCTGGGGCATCTGGGTGTCTTCGCGGTGATGGGCCGGGCCGACGCTCCGGTTCCACTGCCCGAACCCGCCCCGACGGTCAGCGTCTTCCTGTATCGCCCGCCGCCACCGCCGCCGCCGCCGGTCGAGCCGGCGCGGACACAGGGTGGTGGCGCACCGGCAGCACCCTCGCGTGTCCATGTTCCGCCAAAGCCCGCCGAACGGCTGCCCGAGGTGGTCGCACCGCCGGTTCCCGCGCCGGAACCCGAACTGGTCGTCGGCGCGGCTCCCGTCGCGACTCCCACGCCCGGCACGGGGCAGGGCGGCGAGGGGACGGGAACCGGTACGGGGCAGGGCTCCGGTTCGGGGCCTGGCAGCGGCGGCACGCGCTGGCGGCTGGTCGCGGGGGCCTCGTCGGCCGAGATCCAGCGCGTCTATCCCGTGGCGGCCCGACGGGCGCGGATCAGCGGCAACGTCCTGCTGAGCTGCCGCATCCGGCTGGACAGGCGGCTGGAGAACTGCCGCGTCGTACGCGAGACACCGGCGGGGCAGGGGTTCGGCGCGGCGGCCCTGGAGACGGTTGTCCATTTCAGGGCGGTACCGCCGACCGAAGGCGGGCGTCCGGTGGAGAATGCCGAGGCGACATTCGGGGTTCTGTTCGGTCCGCAGGGGCCGGCGGGCAGGCGTTGAGGCCGCTCGGGCGTTGACGCGCGGGGAATCCCCTGTATAAGGCGCGCTTCCGCGAAGGACGTCGGCGCTCCTGGTCTGTTGACCGGAGCGTTTGTTGCGTCCGTCAACGCGTATCTGGAGAGCTTCGTGGCCCGTATCGCTGGTGTCAACATCCCGACCAACAAGCGCGTAGAGATCGCGCTGCAGTACATCCATGGCATCGGCGCCCACGCCGCCAAGGAAATCACCTCCAAGGTCGGCATCGAAGCCGCCCGTCGGGTCAATCAGCTGACCGACGCCGAGGTGCTGCAAATCCGTGAGACGATCGACCGCGATCACACCGTCGAGGGCGACCTGCGCCGCGAGACGTCGATGAACATCAAGCGTTTGATGGATCTGGCCTGCTATCGCGGCCTGCGTCACCGCAAGGGCCTGCCGGTCCGCGGCCAGCGCACCCATACCAACGCCCGTACCCGCAAGGGTCCCGCCAAGCCGATCGCCGGCAAGAAGAAGTAAGACAGACACATGGCCAAGGAACCGGGTCGCGTAAAGAAGCGCGAGCGCAAGAACATCACCTCGGGCGTCGCCCATGTGAACGCGTCTTTCAACAACACCATGATCACGATCACCGATGCCCAGGGCAACGCGATCTCGTGGTCGTCGGCCGGCCACATGGGCTTCAAGGGTTCGCGTAAATCGACCCCCTACGCCGCCCAGATGGCTGCTGAAGACGCGGGCAAGAAGGCCCAGGAACACGGCGTGAAGACGCTGGAAGTCAACGTCTCGGGTCCCGGTTCGGGCCGTGAGTCGGCCCTGCGTGCCCTGCAGTCCGTCGGTCTGACCATCACCACCATCCGCGACGTCACGCCGATGCCGCACAACGGTTGCCGTCCGCCCAAGCGCCGCCGCGTCTAAGCGACCGACTACCGACTTCTATCTCCGCCGGCCCTGCCGCCCCTGACGAGGAGCGAGGGGCCGGTGCTCCGTTTTCGAGGGACACCCATGATCGAACGTAACTGGCAAGAGCTGATCCGTCCCGAGAAGCCGCAGATCGAGGCGAGCTCCGACCCGCAGCGCAAGTCGCGCCTGGTTGCAGAGCCCCTGGAACGCGGCTTCGGTGTGACGCTCGGCAATGCGCTGCGCCGCGTGCTTCTGTCGTCGCTGCAAGGCGCGGCCGTGACCGCCATCCAGATCGACGGCGTCGTTCACGAATTCTCGTCGCTGGAAGGCGTGCGCGAGGACGTGGTCGACATCGTTCTGAACATCAAGCAACTGGCGCTGCGCATGCACGCCGAAGGCCCCAAGCGCATGACCCTGCGCGCCACGGGCCCCGGTGCCGTGACCGCCGGCCAGATCGACGTCCCTTCGGACATCGAGGTGCTGAACCCCGACCACGTCATCTGCACGCTCGACGAGGGTGCCTCGGTGCGCATGGAACTGACGGTCCAGAACGGCAAGGGCTATGTCGCCTCCGAGCTGAACCGTCCGGAAGACGCCCCGATCGGCCTGATCGCCGTCGACGCCCTGTATTCGCCGGTCAAGCGCGTCGCCTATCGCGTCGAGCCGACCCGTCAGGGCCAGTCGCTGGACTATGACAAGCTGATCCTCGAGGTCGAAACCAACGGCGCTGTCTCGCCGGTGGACGCCGTGGCCTATGCCTCGCGCATCCTTCAGGACCAGCTGCAGATCTTCATCACCTTCGACGAGCCGAAGAAGGCCGTGGAAGCCTCGGACGGCAAGCCCGATCTGCCCTTCAATCCGGCCCTGCTGAAGAAGGTGGACGAGCTGGAACTGTCGGTGCGTTCGGCCAACTGCCTGAAGAACGACAACATCGTCTATATCGGCGACCTGATCCAGAAGACCGAGGGCGAAATGCTTCGCACCCCGAACTTCGGCCGCAAGTCGCTGAACGAGATCAAGGAAGTGCTGGCGACCATGGGGCTCAGCCTCGGCATGGATGTGCCCAACTGGCCGCCGGAAAACATCGAAGACCTGGCCAAGAAGTTCGACGACCAGATCTAGTTTCAACCCTCCGCCCTTGATCCCTAACGGATCGCGGAGCGGTTAGAATGAGAGAACCCCAGGTCCGCGTTTGTGGAAACCAGGGTGAGTAGGAGAGACCCCGATGCGCCACGGCGCCGCCTATCGCAAGCTCGGTCGTACGAGCGCACACCGGACCGCCATGTTCGCCAACATGGCCGCGTCGCTGATCAAGCATGAGCAGATCACGACCACGCTTCCCAAGGCGAAGGAACTGCGTCCCTTCGTCGAGAAGCTGGTCACGCTGGCCAAGAAGGGCGACCTGCACGCGCGGCGTCAGGCCATCAGCCACGTCCGCGACGTGCCGCAGGTCGGCAAGCTGTTCGAGACGATCGGCCCGCGCTACGCCGACCGCACCGGCGGCTATATCCGCATCATGAAGGCCGGCTTCCGTCACGGCGACAACGCCGCGATGGCCGTGATCGAGTTCGTCGATCGCGACACCGCCGCCAAGGGCCTGGACTCGGGTCCGGTCTATGCCATCGAGGGCGACGACGAAGCGTAAGCTTCTTTCGTTGGGGCCACGACAAAAGGGCGGCTGGTGTGAACCAGCCGCCCTTTTTCTTTGTCCGCGGCGTTCCCAGATAGGCGTCAGGGAGGGCCGTCATGCCAAACGCCGCCGCTGTGGTTTCAATCAAGCCTTTCCGCCCCGACCACGCCGCCGCCTGGCGGTCGTTGAACGAGGACTGGCTGCTGGCCGGCGGCTATACGCTTGAGGCCAAGGATCAGCTGGTCCTGACCGAACCGCAGGCTGCCATCCTTGACAGGGGTGGCCACATCTTCATCGCCGAGCGGGACGGGGAGCCGGTCGGCTGCTGTTCCCTGATGGCCATGGCCGACGGCGGCTTCGAGGTGGGCAAGATGGCCGTGGCGGAGGGCGCGCGCGGCCTCAATCTCGGCTGGCGGTTGCTCGAGGCCTGCGAGGCGGCGGCGCGGGCGGCGGGCGCGCCGCGCCTGTATCTGGAAACCAATGCGGCCCAGACCCACGCCATCGCCCTGTATCACCGCTTCGGCTTCGTTGATCAGCCGGCCCAGCCGACCCCCTATGCGCGCTGCAACGTCTGGATGGAAAAGCCGCTCTGACGGCTATTCCTTCGACAGGT
Source organism: Caulobacteraceae bacterium (assembly GCA_965284535.1). Lineage (GTDB taxonomy): Bacteria > Pseudomonadota > Alphaproteobacteria > Caulobacterales > Caulobacteraceae > Brevundimonas. Next base: position 2,712,532 of record OZ260090.1, on the reverse strand, counting down.
CCTGTCGCCGGAACCAGGCCAGGGCACCGGCGAGCGGGGCCAGGGTCCACAGGGCCATGCTGACCCAGGCCTTGAGCAGCAAGCCGGCGGGCAGGGCCGAGGCGGGCGCTCCGCCCATGATCGAAGCCTGGATCGCATCGTTCGCCGCGCCCGGGTTCACCAATATGGCCAGCCAGGCGTCGGGCATCACGCCCATCTGCATCAGCGGATTGGGGGTAAAGAACTGGGCGATGCCGAACACCAGCGGCACGAACAGCGCCGCCAGCAGCGAGCGGGTCACGACCGCCGCCAGCATCCCCATCATCGCGAACTGCAGGATGCGCAGCCACGACAGGCCCACGAAGCCGAGGAACTGGCCGGCCATCTCTCCGGTAAGGGAGAAGGCCAGGGCGCGTTCGAACACGGCCGCCTTGATCAGGTTCTCGATCACGCCGGCCACCAGCATGAAGCCCATGGCCGCCAGCGCCAGCACGGCCACCACGGCCAGTTTGGCCAACAGCAGGTTGACCCGGCTGTTGCGCGCACTGATCAGGCGCCAGGTCTCCCAGCGATAGTCGCCGGCGTAGATCGTCGCCGCTCCGATCAGGACAAACAGCAACACCAGAGGATTGGCCAGACCGGCGGCCGCCTGGACGAGGGCCGCGCCCATGTCCAGTGTCGCGTTGGTCAGGGCGGCCTTCAGCTCCGGCGGCATCTTCTCGTCGCCCAGGATCTTGGTCTCGGCGCCCTTGAGCACGAAATTGGTCACGGCACCGATCACAAGGGCGATGATCGGGACGAACAGCAGGCTCCAGAACAGGGCCGTCCTGTTCTTCGACAGGCGGAAACCTTCGGCGCGGATGGCATCAACCAGCATGGATCGTCTCCGGTGTCTGGACGGACCCCGTCTCGGTGAAGAAGATGGCCTCCAGGTCGGTGCCGACCCAGCGGGCCTCGCTGATGTCGATCCCGGCCTCGACCAGGGCGCGGATCAGGGCGGGGCCCTCTGCGCGTGGGATGTCGGCCAGGACGGCGTCGCCGTCGCGGGTTCCCTTGGTTCCGAGCACGGCCAGAACCTTGTCGGCGGGGCTGACGGCCAGCCGCAGCCGCTCGCCCACCGCAGTCAGTTCGCTGACGGCCCCCTCGCGCACCAGCTTGCCCTTGTTGAGGATGGCGACGCGGTCGCAGACGCGCTGGACCTCGAGCAGCTGATGGCTGGCCAGCACGACCGTCAGGCCGTCGTCATTGGCCAGACTGCGGATCAGGGCCCGCATCTCCTGGATGCCGGGGGGATCCATGCCGCTGGTCGGCTCATCAAGGATGATCAACTCGGGCTTGCTGATCAGGGCGGCGGCGACGCCGAGACGCTGCATCATCCCGACGGAGAAGCCCCGCACCCTGCGGTCCGCCGCCTCGGTCAGACCGACCCGCTCAAGCCAATAGGGGATGTCCGCCGTGCCGGCGATGCCGTGCTCCAGCGCCAGCCAGTGCAGCACCTGCCGCGCGGTCAGATAGGGGGGATAGCGCGGGGTCTCGATCATCGAGCCCGTCAGACGCATGTGGGCAATGTCGCCGACCGGCCCGCTCATGATGGTCGCCGAGCCGTCCGTCGGCCGGATCAGGCCCAGCAGGATGCGGAACAGGGTCGACTTGCCGGCCCCGTTGGGCCCCAGCACGCCATAGACCCCGCCCCGGGGAATGGAGAGGTCGAGCCCGTCGAGGGCGCGGACGGTTCCGTAGGTCTTGGTGAGCCCACGCGTTTCGATCACGGCTGTCATGGGAGCAGCTTGGCCTTGCCCGCCGTCGCCGCGCAAGGCGGCATGGCATTAAGCTTCGGCAATGTCCGGTTGCGGGATCGCCATGCCGAAGGCGATCAACTCCCCGTCAGGGGCCAGCACCAGAAGTTCGCGCTGCCCGTATGACTTGTCCGCCGGGCCGTGCACGTCCGCCGGCGGGAGGGTGTCCAGCTTCGGCTTCAGCTCGGCGTAGAGTGCGTCCACGTCGCGCACGTCGATATAGTAGGCGAACCGCCGACGGCCCGGCGTGAGCTCGCAGTCCTCTGCCTCCAGCAGCCGGAAGCCCACGGTCTCGCGGTGAATGTAGGCATAGCCCGCCTGCCGGAACGGCACGCTGAAGCCGAGGATGTCGGTGAAGAAGTCCAGCGCCTTCTGCAGGTCCACGACGTGCAGGAAGGGCGTCACCTGCTGGAAGTTGGTCATGGTGGCCTCCGCCCCCGACGATATCACGGCGGCCGGCGCGCGGAACGTCAGGAATCGATGGCCGTTCACCCGTCCCCGGCGCCTTGATCCCGTCCCAAAGACGGGGCGGAATGGCGAGGGTTGAGCCTGACTGAACGACCGACTGGATGACGATGAAGACTCGAAGCCTCGCGATCGCCCTCGCCCTGACGCTCGCCGCCTGCGGCCAGCCGAACGACACAAAGGCCCAGGACGGGGTCTTCGCCGAGAACCGCGTCGTGCCGGGCGACGCCATGGCCATGAAATCCAGCTTCGCCCCCGTGGTGCGCGAGGCGGCGCCGGCCGTGGTCAATATCTCGGCGCGCGGGGTGCAGCAGGTGCGCGATCCGTTCTGGGGCATTCCCGGTCAGCGCCAGACCGGCTCGGTCGGCTCGGGCGTCATCGTCCGCCCCGACGGCGTGGTGGTGACCAACAACCATGTCATCGCGGGCATGCAGCAGATCCGCGTGACCCTGAACGATCGGCGCGAATTCAACGCCCGGGTGGTGCTGGCGGACGAGCGGTCCGATATCGCGGTGCTGCAGCTGGAAGGCGTCAACGAGCGCCTGCCGACCCTCAATATCGACGACCGCGAGGAACAGGAGGTCGGCGATCTGGTACTGGCCATCGGCAATCCGTTCGGGGTCGGCCAGACGGTGACCAACGGCATCATTTCGGCCCTGAACCGGACCGAGACGGGGATCAGCGACAGCGGCTCCTTCATCCAGACCGACGCGGCGATCAATCCGGGCAATTCGGGCGGGGCGCTGGTCGACATGGACGGCGATCTGATCGGCATCAACACGGCCATCTTCTCGCGCTCGGGCTCGTCGTCAGGCGTGGGCTTCGCCGTGCCGGCTTCGGCCGTGAGGCGTGTCGTGGACTCGGCCGTCGGCGGGGCCACGACCGTGATCCGCCCCTGGCTGGGGGTGAAGGGTGAAAGCGTCAGCGCCGACATCGCCCGCAGCCTTGGCCTCGACCGGCCGCAGGGACTGGTCGTCACCGACGTCTATGCCAGTGGTCCCGGCGCACGGGCGGGCCTGCGCCCCGGTGACGTCATCACCGCCATCGACGGGGCGGAGATCAACGATCAGGGCGGACTGAATTTCCGGGTCGGCACGCGCGAGCCCAATGACACGGTGCAGGTCTCCGTCCTGCGCGACGGCCGGCGGCAGACGCTGGGCGCGCGGGTTCAGCCCCTGCCGGGCGATCCCGACCTTGACGCCGCCACGGTCATCCAGGCCGGAGGGCTGACCGGAGCCGCGGTGCTGGCGCTCAACCCGGCCCTGGCCGACACCCTGGGCGGCGATCCGTTCGCCACCGGCGTCATCGTCGGACGCGTCGCGGGCAACAGCTATGCCCGGCGGGGCGTGGGCTTGCAGGCCGGGGACGTCATCCTGTCCGTCAACGACCGGACGGTGACCTCGCCGCAGCAACTCGCCAATCTGCCGCGTGGCTCCCAGCTTCTGGTCGAGCGCCGGGGTCAGCGCGGGGTGCTGGTGGTGCGCTGAGCTATTCCGCCTTGATCGGCGATCCGATCGACCAGGTGTGGCCGAACGGGTCACGCAGCTGGCCGTAGCGGTCGCCCCAGAACTGGTCGGCCAGAGGAAACACGGGGATGCCGCCCGCCAGAATGGCCCGGTTCCACCATTCGTCGGCGTCATCGACCTGCAGATGGATGGTCACGCCCTTGGGGACCATGTCCTGCTCGTGGCCGTATTCGGGAAACTCGTCGTGCAGCAACAGGTCGCCGCCGTTGATCCGGAGGTAGGCGTGCATCAGCCGCTCGCCGTCCTCGGCCGGCATGCGCCGGATTTCCTCGGCCCCGAAGGCGCGGGTGTAGAATTCGATCGCCGCCTGACCGCCCCGCGAGGGAATCGTCAGGTGGGGGGCGACGCCCGATGTGGGGCCCTGTGCGGTGTGGTCGTCAGCCATGTCGCTCTCCTTGCTTCGCGCCCACACTAACGCGTGAAAAGCGCGCCCGGAACGCCTATCTCTGAGCCCGCATGACCGACCTGTTCGAAGCCTCCGGCATCCATCCCCCTGACGCCCCCCTGGCCGACCGCCTGCGCCCCCGCACGCTCGAGGAGGTGGTGGGCCAGGACCATCTGCTGGGTGAGGGCGGGCCGATCCGGCGGATGATCGAGGCCGGGCGCCTGGGCTCGATGATCCTGTGGGGGCCGCCGGGGACGGGCAAGACTACCATCGCCCGGCTGTTGGCGCAGGCGGCGGGGTATCAATTCCAGCAGATATCGGCCGTCTTCTCCGGCGTCGCCGACCTCAAGAAGGCGTTCGAGGCGGCGCGTATGCGGCGCGCGGCCGGCCAGAGCACCCTGCTTTTCGTTGACGAAATCCACCGCTTCAACCGCGCCCAGCAGGACGGATTCCTGCCGTTCGTGGAGGAGGGGATCGTCACCCTTGTCGGGGCCACGACCGAGAACCCGTCGTTCGAACTGAACGGGGCGCTGCTGTCGCGGTCGCAGGTCTATGTGCTGAAGCGGCTGGACGACGCCGCCCTCGATCAACTGTTGATTCGTGCCGAGGCGCAGGAGGACAGGGCCCTGCCGCTGACCCCGGAGGCCCGCCACGCCCTGCTCGCCCTGGCCGACGGCGACGGCCGCTATCTGCTGACGATGTCCGAGGTGCTGTTCGACCTGACGGAGACCGGGCCGCTGGATGTTCAGGCCCTCGCCGGCATCCTGCAGAAGCGCGCGCCAGCTTACGACAAAAGCAGAGAAGAGCACTATAACCTCATATCTGCACTGCATAAATCGGTTCGTGGTTCGGACCCCGACGCGGCGCTCTACTGGCTCGCCCGGATGCTGAACGGCGGCGAGGATCCCCTGTATCTGGCCCGCCGCATCGTGCGCATGGCGGTCGAGGACATCGGCGAGGCCGACCCCCTGTCCCTGCTGGTCGCCAATGCCGCCAAGGACACCTACGACTTCCTGGGCAGCCCCGAGGGCGAACTGGCCCTGGCCCAGGCCGTGGTTCATCTGGCCACCGCGCCCAAGTCGGTCGGGGTCTATGAAGCGTTCAAGGCGGCGAAGCGGGCGGCGGCCGAGACCGGTTCGCTGATGCCCCCGGCGCACATCCGCAACGCGCCGACGAAGCTGATGAAGTCGCTCGGCTACGGCCAGGGCTATCAGTACGACCCCGACACGCCGGAGGGTTTCTCGGGTGCCAACTTCTTCCCGGACGAGATGGAGCGCCGCGTCTTCTACGCCCCGAAGGGCGAGGGGCACGAGGCGAAGGTGAAGGAGCGGCTGGAGCGGTGGGCGGCGATGCGGGCGAAGACGCAGGAGGACCCGGCGTGAACCTCAATCAGGTCACCGTCGAGGTCGCCGACATTCCGCGTGCCCGTGCCTTCTACCAACGGCTCGGACTGGAACTGATCGTGTCCAGCGACCACTACGCCCGCTTCGTCTGCCCGGGTGGCGCGACCTTTTCGATCCATCTCGCCGAACCGCCGTCGCCGGGCGGGAGCCTGATCTATTTCGAATGCGACGACCTTGATGATCGGGTCGCCGCCCTGAAGCGCGCGGGCGTGGTCTTCGACAGTGATCCCGAGGACCAGCGCTGGCTGTGGCGCGAGGCGCGTCTGCGCGACCCCGACGGCAACCGGCTGTGCCTGTATTTCGCGGGCGAGAACCGCGTGAACCCGCCCTGGCGGGTCGGCGAATCCCAAGCGTTGCCGTAACTGCGGTTTTGGGTCTAGCCTCCGCGCCATCGATCAACCTTGGGAGGGGCAGATGACCGATATGACCGTGAAGACGCCGTGGCACCTTTGGGCCATGGGCACCGTCGCCCTGCTGTGGAACGGCTACGGCGGCTACGACTATGTGATGACCCAGACCAACAACGCCGCCTATCTGGCCCAATTCACGGCCGAGCAGCGGGCCTATTTCGACAGCTTCCCGCTCTGGATGGAGGCCGACTGGGCCATCGGCGTCTGGGGCGGCGTCCTGGGTGCCGTGCTGTTGCTCCTGCGCAGCAAATGGGCCTTCCACGCCTTCCTCGCCTCGCTGATCGCCTTCGCCGTCAGCGTGGTCTACGGCCAGATGTCGGGCGGCTCGGCCCTGATGGGCACGACCGGGATGGTGATGAGCGGCGTCATCTTCGTGCTGGGCCTGATCTTCGTGATGTACAGCCGGATGATGGCCCGTAAGGGCGTTCTGCGCTGAGGGGCTGACGGGCGGCCGGTCTTTCGCCTATGCAGGCGCGGTGACCGACCGCATTCCCGTCTCCCTGAGCGAAGCCGACATCGCCGCCGTCCGCTCGTGGGTGATCCACGAGGACGAGGCCGTGATCGCCTTCAACAAGCCGGCGGGCCTGTCCAGCCAGGGCGGGCGCATCCAGGCCCATACGCTGGACGACCTGCTGTGGGCCTTCGCCCGCTCGAACGGGAAGCGACCCGATCTGGTGCATCGGCTGGATCGCGACACCTCGGGCGTCATTCTGGCCGCCAGGACCAAGCCGGCGGCGGGGTTTCTGGGCAAGGCGATGCAGGCGCGACGGTTCAAGAAGACCTATCTGGCCCTGCTGTCGGCCGCGCCGGAGCCGAGGGGCGGCACCATAGACACGCCGCTGCTGCGTCAGGAGATCGGGCGCGAAAGCTATATGCGGGCGGTCGCCGCCGACACGCCGGGCGCCGTGGAGGCCCTGAGCCGCTATCGCACGCTGTCGGCATCGGAGGAGGGGGCCCTGGTCGAGCTGGATCCCGCCACGGGCCGGATGCATCAGCTTCGGGTCCATATGGCGTCCATCGGACGGCCGCTGGCCGGAGACGCGCGCTATGGCGGGGCACTGACCTTCGCGGGACGTGGCGCGCCGCGGCTTATGCTGCATGCGGCGAAACTCGTGTTTCCCCATCCCGAGGGCGGCTATCGCACGGTCGAGGCACCTCCACCGGAGGATTTCGAGGCGTTGAAGGCGGCGGCGGGGCTGTAGGCACCCCTCCACCATGCTTCGCATGGTCCCCCTCCCCACAAGATGGGGAGGAGACGGAGCGGTTGTCGCCTCCCTGTCACGAAGCGATGGGGAGGGGGAAAGCCCGAAGGGTGGTGGGAGGTGGAACCCCAGCCATCATCCGACGCTTCCCAAGGGAACCCCGGAGCTCCGCCATGACCCGCCTGACCCTGTCCCTGATAGCCGCCGCCGGTTTGACGCTGTCGGCCTGCGCCAGCCTGGCGCCCTATGGTCCGCAGATGGGGCCGGGCGGGCAGGGCTATGCGGAGCAGAGGATCGAATCCAACCGTTTTCGCGTCACCTACAACGGCGTCGGTGCGCCCGGGCCGGTGATGGACATGGCCCTGTTGAGGGCCGCCGAACTTACGACGTCGCAGGGTTATGACTGGTTCGAGGTCACCCAGCGCTGGACCGACGGGCGGCCGGACAGCGCCGGAGGTGTTCGGCCGAGCGTATCCATCGGCGCGGGATCGGGCCGTTACTCGGGTCGCCGGGGCAGCTTTTCGACTTCGGGCGTCGGCGTCGGCGTCGGGTTCGACCTCAGCGGGCCTTCGCCGACCTCGACCACGCTGGAGGTGGTGATGGGCAACGGCCCGCGGCCCGACCGTCCCAACGCCTATGACGCGCGCGGGGTAAGGGACAGTCTGGGACGCTAGAGCCTGATCGGTTGATGTGGAATCGCTTCGCGATTCCGCCAATGCCGTGAATCAGGCTCCAGAGTCATGCTGGACCGAAATCCGAGCCTTGCTGGACTGCGTCCAACAAGACCGATTTCGGTCTAGTCAGCGCCCGCCGCGCGTCAGGGCCCGGTATTCGACGAGACGTTCCTTGTCGCGGCGCACCTGGTCGGCGACGGCGTTGTCGACATCCAGCGAGGCGTAGCGGACCCAGTTCTCGATGCCGAGCTTGTCCTGCACGGCCGACGTCGGCGTCTGCCAGCGGAAATAGGACAGCAGGCCGACGAGGGCCGAGAGCACGACCGCCAATCCCTGGAGGCCGCGCAGGGCAACCTCGTGCCCGGCAATTTCCGGCTGCAGGAAGAACAGGGCCACGCCGCCGAAGAAGATCAGCGGGGTCAGGATGCGGGACAGCCAGCGCATCCAGTAGCGCTCGCGGCGTACGCGCCACAGCTCCATCTGGACGTATTTCTCGAGGTATTCCATGCGCGCGCCCAGCCACATGGTCAGGCGGGTCAGGTACAGGGCGCGTTGGCCCCAGGCCTTGCCGTCCTGCTGGTAGCGGGTCTCGGCCTGGTCGGCCATGGCGCGACCGCTGGTGAACAGATTCTGTAGCTCGCGGGTCCGCTGCACGATCTCGCGCGAGAGCTGGTAGGAATCATTCTCCAGCCGGAACCGATACTGGATGAACAGGATCTGCTGGATGCCCCAGTAGAGGCCCAGAACCGCCAGCATGGCCGCGCCGGCCACGGCGGCCCCGGCGGCGTCGGTCCCGGTCCACTGGCTGAACCAGGTCGGGCCGAGCAGGGCCAGGGTGGCAAAGGCGGCCATGGCCAGGGCCTGGGTGGCGCGCTTTACGATGACATGGATGCGCAGGGCGTCGAATACGCCGCGGCTGTATTTGTAGATATTGGCCCGCAGGTCCGAGTCGACGGGGAACCGCTCCTCGATCTGACGGGCGAACAGGACATGGAAGCGATCCGGCTTGCCGTCCGATTCCCAGAACGGAAAGATATCCAGCGGCTGGTTGAAATACTCGTCGATGTGGGCCGAGACGCGCTCGGTCGCGGACGGGTCTTCCGAGAAATACTCGCTTTCCTGGATCGGATGCAGGATTCCGTCGGCGCTGCGCAGCGGCCCGCTCTGGTGGGTCGGGGTGGCCGAGGGGACGCCACGGTTCTCGAGCTGGGCGGCACCGGGCGGCGGCCCGATGTGCACGCGCGCGTCCTCGCCCTGGCCGCCATGGCCACCGTCGAGCGCGGCCCCGTGGGTGTCGTTGTGATCGTCGTGCGACATGGCGCTTTCGGCGGTCCCTTGAAACTACAGCCCGGCAGTATGGCAGATCGCGCCGCCGGGCGCGCGACGTTCTCCCTTGGCGCGAAGCGGCACCCTTGGCCTAGATATCGGCGTTAACCGTGGGACTCGGCAAGTGAAGTTTGAGTCAGGCGACGAAGCCCGGGTGATCCGACTCGCCTTCGCTTCGCTGCCGAGTTCGGTATAAGCCCCGCACCATGACACGTTTTCTGATCGTCGCAGCCGGGGGTGCCCTCGGGGCCGTCGCCCGGTACGGGATCGGACGGCTGCTGCCCGCGACCAGCTGGCCGTGGGCCACGCTCAGCGTCAATGTCGTCGGCGGACTGCTGATGGGGCTGCTGGCCGGATGGCTGGCGTTCCGGGGCGGGATGCACGGCGAGAGCCTGCGCCTGTTCGCCGCCGTCGGTGTGCTGGGCGGTTTCACCACCTTCAGCGCCTTTTCGCTGGAGACGGCCCTGATGATCGAGCGCCGTGAATTGGCCATGGCGGGCGGATACGTCGCCGCCTCGGTGATCCTGTCGATCGTCGCCCTGTTTGTCGGCCTGATGGTCGCCCGCCGCGCCTTCGGAGCCGCCCTTTGACTGATGAGCCTATCAAGGACGCCGAGCCCGCGCCGAAACGCGAGGTTCTGACCCTCTATGTCGCCGAGGCCGAGGACGGCATCCGTCTCGACCGCTGGTTCCGCCGGCGCTGGCCGCACCTGTCCAATATCCAGGTGCAGAAGATGGCCCGCAGCGGCCAGATCCGCGTCGACGGGGCCCGCATCAAGCCCGAAGGCCGGCTGACCGCCGGCGCCGCCGTGCGCGTGCCGCCGATCCCCGACGACACCTCGCGGCAGGCGGGCGACGCCCACACGCTCAGCCCGCAGGATATCAAATTCGCCAAGTCGCTGGTCCTCTATGAGGACGACATGGTCATCGCCATCAACAAACCGCACGGGCTGGCGGTGCAGGGCGGGACCAAGACCAGCCGTCACGTTGACCGGCTGCTGGGGGCCTGGGGCGAGGGGATGGACCGGCCGCGGCTGGTCCATCGGCTGGACCGCGACACCTCGGGCGTCCTTTTGCTCGGCAAGGGACCCGAGGCGGCCAAACGGCTGGCGGGGGCCTTCGCCCGGCGTCAGGCCAGGAAGACCTATTGGGCCATCGTCATCGGCAATCCCAAGCCCGAGGCCGGCCAGATTGACATGCCGCTGAAGAAGACCGGCATCAACGACTTCGAGATGATGCGCCCCGCCGACCGCAAGGACCCGCGCGGCGAGACGGCCGAGACCGCCTTCGCCACCATCAGCCGCGCCGCCCACCGCGCCAGCTGGATGGCCCTGCGGCCCTTCACCGGCCGGACGCATCAGCTGCGGGCGCACATGGCCGCAATCGGTCATCCGATCCTCGGCGATCCGAAATACGGGGACGAGAAGTCGAAGGAGCTGTCGAGCGGACTGAAACTGCAGCTGCATGCGCGGAGCATCGAGCTGGAACACCCGCGCGGCGGGGTGCTGAAGGTCACGGCCCCCCTGTCGTCCGAGATGAAGGCCGGCATGGCCCATTTCGGTTTCGACGAGGCCGAGGGCAACGAGCGCGATCCGTTCGAGGGTGTGAAACGCCAGCGATGAGCCGACCCCTCGCCGTTTTCGACATCGACGGCACCCTCGTCGACAGCCGCGCCTCGATCCACCGCGCCGCCTGCGAGGCCGCCCGCGATATCGGCCTGCCCGAGCCGGACTATGACCGCGTTCGCCAGATCGTCGGCCTGTCGCTGGAGCACGCCATGGCGGTGCTGGAGCCGGGGTTGAGCCCTCAGGACCTGGCCCGTTTCATCGCCGGTTTCCGCGCCAGTTTCGGCCGGATGTTCGACGCGGGCCATGAGGAGCCGCTGTATCCCGAGGCGATGACCACCCTGCGCCGCCTGCACCGCGATGGCTGGCGGCTGGCACTGGCGACGGGGCAGAACCGTCGCGGCGTGGCCCGCAATCTGGCGCGCGAGGGCTGGGCGGATCTGTTCATTTCCTCGCACTGCGCCGAGGACGGGCCCGGCAAGCCCGACCCGGCCATGCTGCACGCCGCCATGGCGGCGTGCGACGCGGAGCCGGAGATGACCGTGATGGTCGGCGATACCGCCCATGACATCACGATGGCCATCAATGCGGGGGTTCTGCCGCTGGGTGTCAGCTGGGGCTTTCACACGGTCGAGGAACAGCGGGCCGCCGGGGCACGCCACGTGGCCGGATCCTTCGCGGAACTGACGGTGGTGCTGGACGGTTTCGCCAGCATGACCCGCGCGGCCTAGACCAGCAGCCACATCCCCGCGACCAGTGCCGCCGAGCCTGTCGCGATGGCGACGGCGATGATGCGGATGTTCATCTGCTTCATGTCGCGCGCCGCATGGGTGTTCAGTCGTCCGGCCACGACCCGGGCGCGGCGTTCAGCCAGCCAGATCAGGAACACGCCGAGCAGCACGAACAGGGTGGCGATGGCCTTGGGTGCCCAAGACGGCTCCATGGTGTTGAACAGGGCCTTGAAGCCCAGGCCGATGCCGATCGCGGCCATGGCTGTCCGCGCCCAGCCGGCGAAGGTGCGCTCATTGGCCATGGCCGTGCGGTCCTCGGCCAGATCGGTGCGGTCCTCAGCCAGGCCGGTTCGGTCGTTGGTTTCGTCGGACATTGAACCTGAAACCGGCCGGGACGCCGTTCCGTTCCAGTCAGTCCGGGGCTGTGCGTCGCGCGGCGCGGCGCTATAGGAGCCGCCATGAGCCATATTCCGCCCCTTGATCCCAAAGTCGCCGCCCGCAAGGGGTTTCGCGAGTCTGAGGAACGGCTGAAGCGGTTCTGGAAGGCTGTCGATGTGGCTCAGGGGGAGGGCGGCTGGGCCGTGACCCTTGATGGCCGGACGCCCAAGACACCGGCCCACGCCCGGCTGGTCCTGCCGACGGAAGCCACGGCGCATATGGTCGCGGACGAATGGGCCGCGCAGGGCGAGTTCATCGACCCGGGCACCATGCCCGCCACCCGGCTGGCCTCGACCGCCATCGACCGGGTCAGCCAGGTTCGCGAGGCCGTGGCCGAGGAGGTCGCCACCTTCGCCGGGACCGACCTGCTCTGCTACCTCGCCGAACATCCGACCTCGCTGGTGGCCGAACAGGCCAGGGCCTGGGGGCCGTGGCGCGACTGGGCGGCGCGGACCCATGGGATCACCCTGGAGGTCGCCGACGGGATCGTGCACCGCCCGCAGGACCCGCAGGCCGTGGCGCGGACACGGGCGCTGGCGCTTGCGCTGGACGATTTCGCCCTGACTGGCCTGGCCACGGCCACCCCCCTGCTGGGCTCCGCCGTTCTGGCCCTGGCCCTGCAGCAGGGCGAAATCGGCGGCGAGGCGGCGTTCGAACTCAGCCGGCTCGATGAGGCCTTCCAGGAGCGGCAGTGGGGCGTCGACGCCGAGGCCGCCGAACGCACCGCCGCCCGCCGCGCCGAGGCCGTCCTGCTGGACCGCTGGTTCCGGGCGCTGGGCTGACTTTCCAAACTGGAAAATAATGACTTGCCGTGATGGAAAGTCATGCTACGCTTTCCATATTGGAAAGTGAGGTTTCCCCATGACGCAAGACCCCAACCCCCACGAGGCCCTGGCCTCGATCCAGGCCGCCCGCGCCGAGATCGGGCGCGACCTCGACTATCCGATCTGGTGGGACTTCGCCTACGGCGGTGTGCTGGCCGCCATCGTCGCCAGTCAGGGCCTGCCCGCGCCGTGGAGCACGACGGTCTTCATCTTCTGCATGCTCGGCGTCGTTCTGATGGTGCAGTGGTGGAAGAAGCGTTTCGGCTGGTGGGTCAACGGCTACAGCCCGCGCCGCGCCGGCAAGGTGGCCTGGGTTCTGGTGGTCTTCATGATGGCGATGCTGGCCCTGGCCCTGTGGACACGCCTGTTCGACGGCCCCGCCTGGGCGCCGTGGGTCGCGGCCGCAGCCACATGGATCGTGGCCGGTTTCAGCGGTCGGCTGTGGATGCGCGCCTATCGCAAGGACCTGGCGGAGTTGCCGCAATGAGCACGGTGCCGGTCTTTGACGCCCTGATCCACGCCCCGGGCCGGCTGCAGATCTGCGCCATCCTGTCCAGCGTCGACGCCGAGTTCGCCATGCTGCGTGATGCCATCAAGGTTTCGGACTCGGTGATGTCCAAACACCTGAAACAGCTGGAGGAGGCGGGCTATGTCGCGCTGACCAAGGCCGCAGAAAACGGACGCCAGAAGACGTGGGTCACCCTGACCCCGGCCGGCCGCAAGGCCTTTACCGCCCACGTCGCCGAACTCCAGCGTCTGGCGGCCATGACGGCTCCCGCGCCGCTGGGGCAGGGGTTCTCAGGGTAGGCCCCCGCGGGCGCTGGTTCATCGCGAAGGCCACGAAGGATACACAAAGGGCACGAAGAGGCCTGTGCGAAACCCCCGCGAAGCGGCTTTCCCTCGCGTGTGCAGAACCTGATTGTCCCTTCGGGACGGACTCGCCCTCTTCGTGTTCTTCGTGCCCCCTTCGTGGCCTTCGTGATGAACCAGCCGACGGCCGCGCCGTTGCCGTCACCGCTTGCCTCCGTCCCCGGCCCTCCTTAAGCCTCCCGCTCAAGGAGACGCCCTATGAATGACATCCTCGACCAGCTCGAAGCCCGCCGCGCCGGCGCCCGCCTCGGCGGCGGCGAGACCCGCATCGCCAGCCAGCACGCCAAGGGCAAGCTGACCGCGCGCGAGCGGATCGATGTCCTGCTCGACGAGGGCTCGTTCGAGGAGACCGACATGTTCGTCGAGCACCGCTCGACCCAGTTCGGCATGGAGGCCCAGCGCATCCCCGGCGACGGCGTGGTCACCGGCCGCGGCACCATCGGCGGTCGTCTGGTCTATGTCTTCTCCAAGGATTTCACCGTCTTCGGCGGCAGTCTTTCGGGTGCCCATGCGGCCAAGATCGTCAAGATCCAGACCATGGCCCTGACCAACGGTGCCCCGATCATCGGCCTGTTCGACGCCGGCGGCGCGCGTATCCAGGAGGGGGTCGAGGCCCTGGCCGGCTATGCCGACATCTTCCTGCAGAACACCCTGGCCTCGGGCGTCATCCCCCAGATCAGCGTCATCATGGGCCCCTGCGCCGGCGGCGACGTCTACAGCCCCGCCATCACCGACTTCATCTTCATGGTGAAGGACACCTCCTACATGTACGTGACCGGCCCCGATGTGGTGAAGACCGTCACCAATGAGGTCGTCACCCACGAGGACCTGGGCGGCGCCCGCGTCCATTCGCAGAAGTCCGGCGTCGCCGACGGCGCCTTTGAGAACGATCTGGAGGCCCTCAGCGAGGTCCGCCGCCTGATCGGCTTCCTGCCCCTGTCCAACCGCGAGAAGCCCCCGGTCCGCGACAGCTACGACGACCCCGACCGCGACGAGGCGTCGCTGGATACGCTGGTGCCGGCCAATCCGAACCAGCCCTATGACATCAAGGAGCTGATCCTGAAGACGGTCGACGAGGCCGAATTCTTCGAGATCGGCCCCGATTTCGCGAAGAATATCGTCACTGGTTTCGGCCGCCTGGACGGCCAGACCATCGGCGTCGTCGCCAACCAGCCGCAGGTGCTGGCGGGGGTGCTGGACATCGACTCCAGCCGCAAGGCCGCGCGGTTCGTGCGCTTCTGCGACGCCTTCGACATCCCGCTTCTAACTTTCGTAGATGTGCCCGGCTTCATGCCCGGCACGCGTCAGGAGTACGGCGGCCTCATTAAGCATGGAGCAAAGTTGCTGTTCGCCTATGCCGAGGCCACCGTGCCCAAACTGACCGTCATCACCCGCAAGGCCTATGGCGGCGCCTATGACGTGATGAGCTCCAAACACCTGCGCGGCGACGTCAACTACGCCTGGCCCAGCGCCGAGATCGCCGTCATGGGTGCCAAGGGCGCGGTCGAGATCATCTTCCGCAAGGAGGCCGGCGACCCCGAGGCGCTGGCCGCGCGCGAGGCCGAGTACAAGGAGAAGTTCGCCAATCCCTTCGTGGCGGCGGGCCTCGGCTATATCGACGATGTGATCATGCCGCACGGGACGCGGCGCCGGCTGATCCGGGCGTTACGGACGCTGAAGAACAAGTCGCAGGAGAACCCGTGGAAGAAGCACGATAATATTCCGCTTTAGGTGACCTTCCGACACGGCATGAGGGAACGGAATGAGGTTGAGGTCGGGCGGTGATTGCGGAGCTTTGGCGGCCTTTGTATCGGCGCTGCTGGCTATGTTCCTTGCTTTGGGTGTCGGCGGTCAGGCTGCGTCCGCCCAGGACGGGACACCCTCGCTGGCTGTCCTCGGGCGCGCCTGCTCGGAAGGTGAGGCTCGTTCCTGCGGTCAGGCCGCCGGTCTACTGCTTGAATCGGACCCTGACCGGGCCCGCGTTCTCCTGGAATCCGGCTGTGCCGGTGAGGATGTGGGGTCCTGCCGCGCGTTTGGAATGAATCTCGTCAGTGGCCCGGAGGAGGCGCGTGACTATGCCCGCGCCGTACCGCTCCTTGCGGCTGCGTGCGACGAGGGGTTCGGCCTGGCGTGCGGCAGCGTGTCCAACCTGCTCTTGCTGGGCGAAGGGACGCCGGCCGACAAGCCTCGGGCAGCGACTTTGGCGGAAAGAGGTTGCGCGCTGGACGATCCGCGCTCGTGCCTCTCTGTCGGACTGTATTTCGCGACGGATGAGATATTCCCGCTGGATTTTAATCGCGCCGGACCGGCCCTCGTGATGGCATGCCGAAATTCGGAACTGGAGGCATGCCGCCTGCTGGAGAACGTTGCGACCAATGCCGTTCTGGCCAGGGATCCTCGCTTCCCGAGGGCCGCCGGGCTTGAGCTGTTCGACGTCGCCTGTTCCGGCGACATGCCGCGCTCTTGCGGCGCGCTCGGCGGTTTTCTGACGGAAGGGCTGTTCGGGCCTGCCGACCTTCCTCGTGCTGCTGCGGCTTTCGAACGTGGGTGTGCGCTCGACAACGTGACGAGTTGCGCGAAGCTGGCGGAGGCCTATCGCACCGGTCGCGGGGTTGCACGCGACCGCGTCCGGGCGCGTGAGCTGGTGAACAGGGCGCTTTCGCTTGATCCAGACCATGCCGATGCCCGGCGCACCTTGAACCGCCTCCAGTGATGAGGGGCCCCTGACCAACCTCCTCTTCCTCTGTTCCCGCAACCGCCTCCGCGCCCCCGCCCGTCCGGGCCCTACAGTCCACGCCCCCGCGGCGCATTATACCGCGCCACCAGCTCCACGATGGCCACCGTCACCGCATGGCCCATCAGGCCGACGGTCCACCACAGCATGGGCGACTTCATCACGAAATATCCGGTCTCGAGGTTGATGGCGGTGAAGACGGTCATGCCCATCAAATAGCTGACCAGATGGATCAGGAATGACAGGCGCAGGGCGGACGTGGCCTTCGCATTGCGGCTCTGGATCATCTCGGCCGCCTCGACCCGCGAGTCGACCGACAGGGCCATGGCGTCGACCTGGAAGGCGTTGGCGAGGGCCTTGAGGGTTTCGGCCGAGGCCTGCTGGCCGTTCTCGATCCGCTGCAGGGTGCGCAGGCCGACGCCGGCCAGTTCGGCGAGGTGTTCCTGGGACCAGTGACGCTCCTCGCGCCAGCGTTTGATCTTTGCGGTGTCGGTCTTGAAGGACATGACGGGCTCCTTTGTGTTCGGTTATCAGATGCCGTCCAGAAAGCCCAAAACACGCCCGATCGACCACGCCACCCGGACGTCGCTACCCCGCCAGTGACCCGCCATCGACCCGCCAGGCACGGCCTCGCGGCGGGCGTCAGCGGCGGCACCCTGACGTCGCCGGCGGGGTCCGCAGCCTGGCCCGGTTCGTCCCGGTTTTCGGACGTTTCCCCTTCAACGGTTGAAAAATCTCGGCTTTCTGCTATGTTGTGGTCATCCTGAAATCCGGACGGCTTCCTGCCCGCGCCCTGCGCGGCGGCGGGTGAACCCTATTCGTCGCTGGACTTCGGGACCCTGAAACCCCCGAAGGAGACGTCTTGTACGCACAACGCAAAGCCCCGTTCACCCCCCGTACCAACCCCGGCCGCGGTCATGGCTATCGCCATGCGCCGATCCGCGCCCGCATCGGCCTGGCCATGCGTCGCGGCATGAATTTCGGCGATATGCCGGACGCTGAGTCCGTCCTGCGCGCCCACGGCCTGTCGCTGGCCCCGATGTCTGTCGGCGATGCCGGCCTGAACGTCGGCGGGACCAGCGTCCTGCCCACCGCCGACGCAGCCGACATCGACAACGGCGCCCTGAAGGCGCTGGTCGTCCCGGCCGGTTCGCTGGACACCGATGGCGACGCCGCACTGCATGACGTCATCACCCGCGCCCACGCCAAGGGTGCCCCGGTCATCGCCTTCGGCGACGGCGTCCCGACCGTACTGCGCGCGCTCAACCGGCCGGTCGAGCCCTACGCCGACGCCCCGGCCGTGATGATCTCGGGGGCCGAGGTCCAGTCCCTGGCCGACACCGGCGCGCTGGGTGTCGCCGCCGGCGGCGTGCGCTAGCGATCTGTCCGAAGCCCTCCTCCCCGGCGGGGGAGGGCCTCGAACCTGTCCACGCCGAAACCGTTATGGGCAGGCAGGAGACACGCCGCATGCCCAGCAAAAAGACCGCCGTGCTTCACCGCATGGTCACCCCCGACCACTGCTGTCCCTATGGGCAGAAGTCGCTCTGGCTGCTGCGCCGCAAGGGGTATGCCGTCCAGGACCACTATTTGAAGACCCGCGCCGAGACCGACGCTTTCAAGGCCTTGCACGGCGTCGAGACCACCCCCCAGACCTTCATCGACGGCGTCCGCATCGGCGGCTACGACCACCTGCGCCGCCATTTCGGGCAGAAGGTCCCGGAGCCCGGCTCGACCAGCTACACGCCGGTGCTGGTGGTGTTCGCCGTCGCCGCCCTGATCGCCGCCGTGGTGATATGGTGGAGGGATGGCTGGGTGGTCGCAAGCTTCCTGCCGACCTTCATCCCCATCGCCATGTGCCTGCTGGCGATGTTGAAGCTGCAGGACGTCGAACAGTTCTCGACCATGTTCCTCAACTACGACCTGCTGGCCCGGCGCTGGGTTCCCTACGGCTACATCTATCCGTTCGCCGAACTGGGGGCCGGGGTGTTGATGCTGGCCGGGGTCCTGCAGACCTGACCGCGTCAGCCGATGCCCCGCAGGCCGGCCCGCAGATCGTCCGCATCGAGGCCCAGTTCGGTTTCGACCCGGCTGTGCTCCTCGATCCAGATGGGCGTCGCCCTGGTCAGCAGGTCACGGCCGGCGTCCGTCAGGCGGGCGCGCCGCCCGCGACGGTCATCCGCATCGATCGCCACCGTCACCAGTCCGGCCCGCCCCAGCGGCTTCAGATTGGCGGTCACCGTCGACCGGTCCATGGCCAGAAGCTCGGCCACGGCACCGATGGTCGGCGGGGCGGGGCGGTTCAGTCCATTCAGCAGGGAAAACTGGCCGCTGGTGATGCCCAGCGGCCGGAAGGCTTCGTCGAACCGCCGGGCCAGGGTCCGCGCCGCCCGCTGGGCGTGGAGGCACAGACAGTGGTCCTTGATGTGCAGGGTCGTCGCGAAGGCGGCCGGCGGGTTTGACATGGTGTCAGATATGTTGATATCAACATAATTGTCAATACGGGCCGAAGCGCCCGCCCGCTTCAGAAGGAGTCCGTCATGATCCAGGTCACCGCATTCAAATGGGTGCCGTCGTTCGCCCAGGGCTCGGTTCGCGACATCCGGGTGCGGTGGGCGCTGGAGGAGGCGGGGCTGGGCTATGACGACCGGCTGCTGGGTTTTGAGGACACGGCGACACCCGCCTATCGCGCGCGACAGCCGTTCGGCCAGGTGCCCGCCTTCAGCGACGGCAAGGTCGAGATGTTCGAGAGTGGGGCCATCGTCCTGTGGATCGCCCAGGGCTCTGATCAACTGATGCCCGCCGACGAGGCGGGACGCGCCACGGTCATGACCTGGCTGTTCGCGGCGATGAACAGTATCGAGCCCTTCGTCGCCGAACTGGCCGGAATCGACCTGTTCCACGCCGGCGAGGCCTGGACGGTCGAGCGCCGACCGCAGGTGGAGACCTTCCTGCGCAAGCGGCTGGGCGATCTGCAGACGGCTTTGGGAGACCGCGACTGGTTCGCCAATGGCCGTTTCAGCGCCGCCGACATCCTGATGACCCATGTGTTGCGCGACCTGCGCCATACCGACATCGTCGCCGACTATCCGGCGCTGGCCGACTATGTTGCCCGCGCCGAGGCCCGCCCGGCGTTCAAACGGGCGTTGGCGGATCAGCTGAAGCCGTTCCGCGCGGCGGAGGCGGCGCAGCCGGAACTGGCCGCGTCCTGAACAGAAAGGACAGCCGCATGGCCCGACTGATCTTCGACATGAATGTCTCTCTGGACGGCTACGTCGACCATGACAGGTTCGCACCCGATCCCGAGTTGTTCCGGCACTGGATCGACGTGGTGCGCACCGCGACCGGCAGCATCTACGGCCGCAAGCTCTACGAGATCATGCGCTATTGGGAGGTCGAGGATCCTGAATGGACCGCCGATCATCGCGCGTTCGCGGAGGCGTGGCGCAATGAGCGCAAATGGGTCGTGTCGCGCACCCTGACCGCCGTCGGTCCCAATACCACGCTGATCGCCGATGATCTGGAGGGGGCGGTCCGTCGGCTCAGGGACGAGCTGGAGGGCGAGATCCACGTTGGTGGGCCGGTGCTGGCGCAGGGCCTGACCGAGGCCGGCCTGATCGACGAGTACCGGCTCTATATGCACCCCGTGGTTCTGGGGCAGGGCGCTCCGTTCTTCGGGGGCCCCCGGCCGCCGCTCCGCCTCGTGGCCCATGACCGGATCGGCGGGGAGGCGATCCGGCTGACCTACGTCCCGACCTAGGTCAGCTGCCGACCAGCGCCTCGCGCTCCTCCGCCGTCAACATCCGCCATTTGCCCTCGGGCAGGTTGTCCAGCTTCAGGGGCCCGATCCGGACGCGGATCAGGTCGATGACCTCCAGATCGACCATCTCGCACATCCGCCGGATCTGCCGGTTGCGGCCCTCGCGGAGGATGAATTTCAGGCGGAAGGATTCCATGCGACTGACGTACGCGGGCCTTAGCTGGCGGCCATCCAGCATCAGGCCGTGGCGGAGGATTTTCAGCTTCTTCTCGGTGATGTCGCCGGTCACCCTGACCAGATATTCCTTGTCCAGATCGGACTGTGGCCCGATCACCGCCTTGGCCACCACCCCGTCGGAAGAGAGCAGAAGCAGGCCGCGGGAGTCCTCGTCCAGACGGCCGATCGGGGGCAGGGAGTGGTCGTCCGCCGGGACCGTCCCCGGACCGACCTGGTTGTTCCCGGTGACCAGCCGCACGGCCGGAAGCTTGTTCGGCTCGGGCTGGCCCGAGACATAGCCCATCGGCTTGTGCATCACGATGGTAACCCCCTCGGCAAGGGCGGCGGTGGCGCGGTCGCTGAGGGTCAGGGTCTGGCCGGGCTCCAGCTTGCGGCCCGCGTCGGTGACCACCTGTCCGTCCACCGAGACCAGGCCGTCGGCGATCAGGGCGTCAGCCTCGCGGCGCGAGCAGACGCCGCTCTGGCCCAGCCACTTGTTGATCCGGACCGGCTCGTCGCCGTCATAGGTGCGGGAAAAACTCATCCCACCCGCCGGAACAGCAGCATCAGATTGTTGGCCGGCATGCCGATCCGGCGGGTCAGCGCCAGCCCCCTGGCCTTCGCCGCCGCTGCGACGGTGTCCCGGTCGCGCAGGCCCCAGGCGGGGTCGCGAGCCCTGAGGCTCTCGTCAAAGGCCGCGTTTGAGGGCGCGAGCGGAACGTCGGTCTCGCGGTAGGGGCCATACAGGACAAGCAGGCCTCCGGGTGGCAATCGACTGCCGGCCAGCGCCATCAGGCCTTCGGTCGCGGCCCATGGGCTGATGTGGATCATGTTGATGCAGACCACGGCCTGGAACGGGGCCTCCGGCCAGGTCGCCGGGTCGATCATGTCGAGCGCGAGGGGAGCGCGCAGATTGGGCAGGCGGGCGGTCGCCGCCCAGGCGGCGATACTGGCGCGCGCCTCGGGGTTGGGGTCGCTGGGCGTCCAGTCGAGGTCGGGCAGGGCGGCGGCGAAGGCAGCGGCGTGTTCGCCCGAGCCCGCGGCGATCTCCAGCACCCGTCCCTGCGCCGGCATATGGGCCTTCAGCACCTCAAGGATCGGTTGGGTATTGCGCGCCACGGCTGGGGAGGCGAGGGCACCCTCGGGAGTCGCGGTTGTCGGTTCCATCGTCTGCATGGTCGCCCCGATAGCCCGGTGAGCCGCCTGCCGCGACCGGAATTGTGCAGGCCCCGCCGGGTGGCTCGCTCGCGAGAGGTTGAAACGTGCATCTGTTGACGCCGCGTCCGCAACGGTGTCATTCCCGCTGAAACATAGCGTGATAGCACGCAAGCGAGCGCCACGGCGGCGTAAGATCGCCGGGCGACGATCAGGAGAGTGATGTGATGGCTTCCGCAATTCCGGGTCTGCACCCGGCCCCGACCAATCACGCCGGCCTCGTCGCCTGGGTCGAGGAAATCGCCGCCCTGACCAAGCCTGCCCGGGTCCACTGGTGCGACGGGTCGGAGGCCGAGAAGGCCACCATCGTCGCCGACCTGATCGGCAAGGGCACGCTGCGCGAGCTGGACCAGACAAAGCGCCCCGGCTGCTACTACGCCGCCTCGGACCCCAAGGACGTGGCCCGGGTCGAGAGCCGCACCTTCATTTGTTCGGCTGAGCAGATCGACGCCGGCCCGACCAACAACTGGTCCGAGCCGGTCGAGATGCGCGCCCGCCTGAACGGCCTGTTCGACGGCTGTATGGCCGGTCGCACCATGTATGTGGTGCCCTTCTCCATGGGCCCGCTCGGCTCCGAACTCAGCGCCCTCGGCGTCGAGATCACCGACAGCGGCTATGTCGCCATCTCGATGGGCATCATGACCCGCATGGGCCAGCCGGTGCTGGACCTGATGGGCGAGGACGGCGTCTTCGTGCCGGCCGTACACACGCTCGGCGCGCCGCTGGCCGAGGGCCAGGCCGATGTGCTGTGGCCCTGCAATGAGGACAAGTGGATCGTCCACTATCCCGAGACCCGCGAGATCTGGTCCTATGGCTCGGGCTATGGCGGCAACGCCCTGCTGGGCAAGAAATGCTACGCCCTGCGCATCGCCTCGGTCATGGCCCGCGACGAGGGCTGGCTGGCCGAGCATATGCTGATCCTCAAGCTGACCGATCCGAAGGGCCGCGCCAAATACGTCGCCGCCGCCTTCCCCTCGGCCTGCGGCAAGACCAACCTGGCCATGCTCCAGCCGACCATCCCGGGCTGGACCGCCGAGACCATCGGCGACGACATCGCCTGGATGCGCTTCGGCGACGACGGTCGCCTCTATGCCGTGAACCCGGAAGCCGGCTTCTTCGGCGTGGCCCCGGGCACCAGCCGCAACACCAACCAGAACGCCCTGGCCACGATGGCCACCAACACCGTCTTCACCAACACCGCCCTGACCGCTGACGGCGACGTCTGGTGGGAAGGCCTGACCAGGGAAGCGCCTGGCGGCCTGACCAACTGGAAGGGCGTGGCCCACGACCCGGCCTCGGGCGAGCCCGCGGCCCATCCCAATGCCCGTTTCGCCGCCCCGGCCTCGCAATGCCCGACCATCGCGCCGGAATGGGAAGACCCCAGGGGCGTGCCGATCGACGCCATTCTGTTCGGCGGCCGCCGGGCCTCGGCCGTGCCGCTGGTGACGGAAGCTTTCGACTGGGAGCATGGCGTGTTCATGGGCTCGTCGGTCGCCTCGGAAGGCACCGCCGCCGCCGAGAACGCCATCGGCACCCTGCGCCGCGATCCCTTCGCCATGCTGCCCTTCTGCGGTTACAACATGGGCGACTATTTCGCTCACTGGCTGTCGATGGGTCGACGCACCGGAGCGGGCAAGCTGCCGCGGCTCTATTTCGTCAACTGGTTCCGCAAGAATGACGAGGGCAAGTTCGTCTGGCCGGGCTTTGGCGACAATGCTCGCGTTCTGAAGTGGATTTCCGAACGTCTGGACGGCGAGGCCGAGGCCGTGGACACGCCGGTCGGCAGGGTTCCGACGCGCGAGGCGCTGGACCTGTCCGGCCTGAGCCTGTCGGACACCGACCTGTCCACCCTGCTGGACGTTGACGCCGAAGTCTGGGCCGAAGAGGCCGCGTTGATCCCCGACTTCTACGCCCAGTTCGGTGATCGTTTGCCGGCGGCTCTGTGGGAACAGCACGCCGCTCTGACCGCCCGCATCAACGGTGCCCGCGCGGCCGCTATCGCCGCCGAGTAGCGATAGCGCCTTGCAAAAGCAGCCCGGGGGGTCGATCTGATCGCCCGTGGCTTCCTCCCCTGATGTGATCGTCATCGGCGCCGGCGTGCTCGGCCTGTGCAGCGCGGCCGAACTGGCCGTGCGCGGCCATGCCGTGACCGTCATCGACCCCGGTGGTCCGAACGCCTCCTCCATCGCCGCCGGGATGATCGCGCCCGCGCTGGAAAGTCTGCTGGAGGAGGTGACCGCTGACCGTGCCGCCCTTCTGAAGCGGGCGCGTGATCTGTGGCCGGCCTTCGCAGAGGCCCATGGCCTGGCCCTGTTGCGTGAAGGCGCGGACTGGCGCGGAGCGGGCGGAGAGGCGGCCGTCGAGCGCCTTCTCGCGCTCGGCTTTGACGCCCGACCTAACGAAGCCGGCCTGACCACAATGGATGACTGGCGCATCGAGGTCGCGCCGGCCCTGAAGGTCCTGGCCCGGACGCCCGGCTTGTCGATGGTGCGGGGGCAGGTGACGCGACTGGCGGGCGACGCCCGGCGCTGGAGGGTCGAAACTGGCGACGGCCGGGTCTGGTTCACTCCGACCGTGGTGCTGGCCACCGGGGCTGGAGGTCCGATCATCGGCCTGCCGGAGAGTGCCGCCGCCGCCGTTGCGGCGATCACGCCGATCCGGGGCCAGCTGACCTTCGTCGCAACCACCATTCAGGCCCGCGTGGTCCGGGGCCCCGGCGTCTATGCCGCGCCCTGTGAGGGCGGTGTCGTCATCGGGGCCACCATGGAGCCCGGGCGGCGCGATCTGGAGCCCGATCCGGTCGAGGCCGCAAGACAGGTCGAGGCCGGGCTGGCACTTCTGGGGCGGTCGGCCGAGGCGGGGGCGACCCGCGTCGGTATCCGCGGGGCCACCGACGACGGCCTGCCGCTGGCGGGGCCGTCAGGCGAGCCCGGACTGCATCTGGCCCTGGCACCGCGACGGAACGGTTGGCTGATGGGGCCGATGGTCGGCCGGATCACGGCTGACGGGATCGAGGGCAGGACGCCCGAGGCGGACGCCGCCGCCCTCGACCCGCTCAGGTTCGCCTGATCAGTCTTCCGGCAGGTTGAAGCGCAGGTTGATGTTCACCCGCGACCCCTCCGCCGCCCCGTTGACGGTGCGGGGATTGACCCGGAAGTGACGGGACAGGCTTTGGGCCGCCCGGCCGAAGCCATAGCCGCCGGGCGTCTCGCGCGTGACGTTGCAGTCGGTCACGCCGCCCGAGGGCAGGACGAGGCAGTTCAGGGAGGCCGAGCCCGCCACCTCCGCCTCGATCGCCCGGTCCGGATAGGCCCGCATCATCTGGTCGGCCGAGGGTTGGCGCGACCAGCTGGGATTGCGGATCACGGCCGGGGGTTGCGGCTGAACGGTCTCGACCGGCCGGGCGTTGTTGACCGGTTGGGGCGAGGGTGCCGTGGTGGTGATTGTGGTGCTTTCGGTTACCGTCTCGCCCTGGGTCACGACAACCGCCTCGACATCGTGCGACGGAATCGTGGGCTCGTTGACCCGGGTGTTGGGCGGGGCCGGCTCCACCGGTTTCGGTTCGGGCAGGGGCTTGGGCTCATACCGGACGATGGTCACGT
The DNA here is from genome assembly GCA_965284535.1 of Caulobacteraceae bacterium. Taxonomy (GTDB): domain Bacteria; phylum Pseudomonadota; class Alphaproteobacteria; order Caulobacterales; family Caulobacteraceae; genus Brevundimonas. Next base: position 2,687,415 of record OZ260090.1, on the reverse strand, counting down.
CGAACGGATCCGATGTCGGTGGCGAGACCGGCAGCGGCATCTCGAACCGCTGATAGTACATCGCCGCCCCCAGGCCGGCGTGGCCCGCGACGACGATGCCGAGGGCGACCCAGGTTGCCTTCGAGAACCGGGGCATCTTGCGTTCGTGGAAGTCGATGGGGCTCACCAGTACGGGGCCACCCGCTGTCTTGATCATCATGGCCGTCTCATCCCTGTCTATGCCGTCCCCACAGCGTCCCAAGGTGAAGTTGAGCGCTGACCTGACGGCAAGTTTGGGGCGAGCCTTGCCTTGAAAGCGCCACCGTGGCGGCCCGCCCGCAATCGTTAAGAGGCTGTGGACGCGAAGATCGTCGTTAGGGTTTGATTAACCACGAACCCCCAGCGTCATGACTCATGAGCATCGGAGCGATTCCATCCGCTGGCGGGGTTGAGGCAGCTATTCAGCGTGCCTCGAATGCCACCGGTGTGGACGCCGATTTCCTGGTCCGGACAGCGCGACGCGAAAGCGCGATGAACCCGTCGGCCCGGGCCCCGACGTCTTCTGCCGCCGGCCTGTTCCAGTTCATCGAACAGACCTGGCTGGGGACCGTGAAGACCCATGGCGCCAAGCACGGCTATGGCCAGTACGCCGATCTGATCTATCGCGGCGGAGACGGTCGCTGGCGGGTCGAGGGTTCGGCGCGGAATGTTGTGCTGGACTTGCGGTTTGACCCGCAAGCGGCCTCGACCATGGCGGCGGAGCTGACGGCGTCGAATGCCGCCTATCTGCGAGGCCGATCCGGGCGGGAGCCGGGAGCGGGGGACCTGTATGCCGCCCATTTCCTCGGCCCGGCGGGCGCGGCGCAACTGATGGAGGCGATGGAACGCCGCCCGGGCAGCAGCGCGACGGCCCTGTTTCCGCAGGCAGCCGCGGCCAATCGCTCCATCTTCTATCGCGACGGTCGACCGGCCACGGTGGCCGAGCTTCACGCCAATCTGCAACGGAGCGCGGGCGACGGGGCCCCGGCCTCGGCGGCGGGTTCGGCGCACGCTGTGCCGGACCTGGGCGAACGGGACCGGATGCTGGCGGCGCGGCTTGACCGACTGAAACAGGATCAGAGCCTGCTGGCCCTGCTGATGGGGCAGGATGGCGACGGCAAGAACGGCGGCTTCGGTGGTGCCTTTGCTCCGGAACCCGGCGCGGGCGTTTGACGCCGAATCCCGCGATGGTGAACCGCCCGTTAAGGATGGCGGGCCGATGTTGAGCGGCAAAGCCTGGACCCGCACATGACCGCCTACCGAGCCCGTCTGACCGAGATCGATATCCGCCGCCTGATCAAGGCGACCGACGCGGATGAACGGGCCGCAGCGGCCCACAAGCTGTGCCGCAGCATGGACCGGGCCGATCTGCAGGACGACGACCGCGAGGCGGCCCAGAAAATCCTGCGCATGCTGGCCCAGGACGCGGCCGAACTGGTGCGGCGCGCCATGGCGGTGACCTTGAAGTCTTCGGACCTGATTCCCCGTGACGTCGCCCGCAAGCTGGCCGCCGACGTCGATAGCGTTGCCCTGCCGATGATCAATTTCTCGCCGGCATTCTCGGATGAGGACCTGATCGAGATTATCCAGGCCGGATCGCCGCTGCGTCAGGTCGCCGTGGCCGGCCGGCCCGACGTCGGCCGGGACGTGGCGACAGAGCTGGCCGAGGTCGGTTGCGAACAGGCCGTGCGGACCCTGGCGGCCAATGACAATGCCGATGTGGCCGAGGCGGCGCTGGGGCGCTGCATCGACCGCTTCGGGACCTCGCCCGAGATCGTCGCGGCCATCGCCTACAGGCAGGTACTGCCGCTGTCGGTGACGGAGCGGCTGGTCGAACTGGCGTCCGAGGCGGTGCGCGAGCATCTGGTCACACGTCATGCGGTGGCACCCGAGACCGCCATCCGTCTGGCCGCCTTCGCCCGCGAACGGGCCACGGTCGATCTGGTGGATCAGGCCTCCAACCAGTCCGACCTGCCGCAGTTCGTCGCCAAGCTGAACGCGCGCCGGGTCTTGACGGCCTCACTGTTGCTGCGGGCCCTGGCACGGGGACAGATGGCCTTGTTCGAGCATGGGGTGGCGGAGCTGGCCGGGACACCGCACGCCCGGGCCTGGCTGATGATCCACGACGCCGGGCCGCTGGGGCTGAAGGCCATCTACGACCGGGCCGGCCTGCCACCGCGCCTGTTCCAGGCCTATCGCGCCGGCGTTGATACCTGGCGCAACCTGCAGGCCGAAGGCGTGGACACATCCGACGACGCCTTCCGCCAGCAGATGCTGGAACGGTTTCTGACCCAGCGCCCGAACGCGCCGCGTGAGGACCTGGCCTATCTGATGGAGCGGCTGGACCATGATCCCATGCCCTCCCGGACGCGGGTCGATGCCGCTGCCTGACAGCAAAACGCCCGGCTGAGGCGGGCGTCAGCGTCGATGTCGGGGCGGAAGCCGGCTCAGCCGAGGAGGTCGGCGACCCGGGCTTCGAGGGTTTCAGCCAGAATCTTGCCGACCGGATGGTCATCGGTCTGGATTTCGTCTCGAACGACCGCCTTGATGGCGTCAATATGGGCGTCGAGCAGAACGACTGGCGCGGCCATGCGCTTGGCCGGATCGTCCATCATCTTGCAGAGCGAGCCGGCGAGGCGGGTCACCAGCGGATACTGGTAGGTCGTGCCCAGCCCCTTCAGGTCATGGGCGCGGAAATACAGGGCTTCGGCCGTTTCGGCGCTGTAGCCCGTTGTACGTATGTCGGTCTGGGCCTTGTCCAGCTTGACGATCTCGTCCTGCAGCCATTGCCCGAACTGTGAAGACATGGCCTTCAGGGCTTCCTCGGCCTTGGCGATCGCGTTGGCGTCGATGCCGCCGAAGCTTCCACCGACCTTCATGCGAAGGGTGTTGGGCGGGCGAATGACCTGGGCCGGGTTGCTCACGGCGGACTCCTGAAAACGGACTTGAGCAAACCTCGCATTCACGTCCCTAAAAAACGGTGCACATCGGTCAGGATGCGAACTGTTCAGCCAGAACGCGTTCCTCGAACGACCGGCCGGCGTCGAACAGCATGGTCAGGGCGATGTCGCGGCGTTCCCGGACCTCGACGCGGGCCACCCGACGGATCTCAAGGTCATCGGCAGTGGCGCTGACGGGCCGCTTCTCGGGCTCCAGGACCTCGAAGCAGACCCTGGACTGGTGTGGCAGCAGGGCACCGCGCCAACGCCGGGGTCGGAAAGCGCTGATCGGTGTCAGGGCCAGAACCCGCGAGTCGAGCGGAATGATGGGGCCGTGGGCTGACAGGTTATAAGCCGTCGACCCGGCGGCGGTGGCCAGCATACAGCCGTCGCAGGCGAGCTCCTCAAGCCGGACGCGGCCATCGACGGTGATGCGCAGCTTGGCGCTCTGGCGGGTCTGGCGCAGCAGGGAGACCTCATTGATGGCCAGGCCGCTATGGGCCTGACCGGCCTCGGTCCAGGCATCCATCTGCAGGGGGTGGATCACGGCGCGTCCCGCGTCGGCCAACCGTTCGAGCAAGCCCTCTTCCTCGAAGTCGTTCATCAGGAACCCGACCGAGCCGCGGTTCATGCCGAAAACGGGAGTGCGTTGCTCCATGACCGTATGCAGCGTTTCCAGCATGAAGCCGTCGCCCCCGAGGGCGACAATGACCTGGGCCTCCGCCGGGGTGACCGAGCCGTACCGGTCCACCAGCCGTTCACGCGCCGCCTGTGCCTCGGGCCGATCCGAGGCGGCGAAGGCGATACGAATGGAGGCGGGTGCTGGTTCGGTCACGGTCGCACGCAAGCCGAGCCGGAAGGCGAAGTCAAACGGCGGTTTTCAGTTCGTCGTGATCGCCGCCGATCAAAGCCCGGAAAGAGCGTCCCGCGGAACTCTGGGAGATGGCGCCCCGCAGCCAGACCGCGTCACCCCGATCCCCGGGGAGGGCGTTGTTGAGTTTGCGCAATTCGGCCACCAGGGTGGGGAAGACAGCGCGATCGATCCCGACGGCGGCGCAGGCATAGTAGAGGGCTTCGGGCGTCGGTGCCGACAAGGCCGCGCGTACCTGTCCGACCGTGAATCCGCCGAGCGCCGCGAGACCATGTACGAACAGGCTGAGGCGCTTTTCGCGGACCGCGCGGATCAGCAGTCCGGCGCGCAACTGCCCGGCGGACTTCATCTTGTCGATCAGCCTGCGCTCCATTTCGTCGCGATCGCCCTGATCGACGGGAGCCGGCTCGGGATCGGCGTTACGCATGACGCCCTGCACCGCGTCGTAGACGGCGCTTCCGAGCGCTTCCTCGTCGACGTTGAAGCGGGCGGCGATCGCCTGCCGAAGCGCTGCGCCGACCCATTGGTACAGCTGTTCCGCCAGGGGCTCGGTCAACAGGGGGTGGCGAGTAAGCGGCCCCCGTAGCGCGGCGATGCGGCGGGAATGTTCGACCAGCCGGCGCACACCCTCCGAACTGATTTCGGCCGTGCGGTTGGAGGTCAGAGCCATGAGCACGGCAGGCTCGGCCTTTTCTATCACCGCGTCCGCCACCCGTCCGCTGATCAGCGGACGGCGGGCGACGGCGATCTGGTGCTCAAGCGACGCCTCGACGAGAACCCGGAGCAGGTCTTCATCCTTCAGGATAGGGCTGGACTCGAGAACCGGTCGCGCGATCTCGATTTCGTCCAGGGCCAGGACGTTTACGAGGGCGGCGGGGGCCCATTCGGCGTGAGCCAGCTTTTCCGACAGCACCCTGCGCACCTCGCGCTCGGCCTGTCGGGCGAGGGTAAGGAAGATTTCGCCGAGTACCGGGGACACTTCGCCCGACGGAGGGCAGGCATCGCACAGGGCTATGACCCCCAGCAGCAGGCGCTGTCGGGCTTCCGTACTGGGGTCGTGAGCCAGGGCCAGAAGCTCGCTGAGCCGCGGCGCGGCGTCGGCGGGGCGACTGGCGGGCACGAGTTGGACGAGAACCACGGACGTCTCCGACGCACCGACGACAGGTCAGCTTCTCGCAAGCTAGACCGGGGCCACTAAGACGCGGTTAACGGAAGCTGAATCTTGACGTCAGCCTCGCACGGCGCGAGCGTACGCGGCCAAGTAGAAAAGAGGACTTCGAACATGGCCGACGGTGCCGTTGTTTCCCTGAAATCCAGGGTGTCCGAGGCGGAATGGGCCGCCCGTGTGGAGCTGGCGGCCCTGTACCGCCTCGTGGCGCTGCACGGGTGGGACGACATGATCTTCACCCATATCTCCGCCCGCGTTCCGGGACCGGAACACCATTTCCTGATCAACCCGTACGGCTTCTATTTTGAGGAGATGACGGCGTCCTGTCTGGTCAAGGTCGATCTGGACGGGAACGTGGTGCAGGACACGAGCCACTTCATCAATCCGGCAGGCTTCACCATCCATTCGGCCATCCACGCCGCGCGAGAGGACGCGCATTTCGTCATCCACCTGCATACGGTGGCCGGTGTTGGCGTGGCGGCGCAGACCGAGGGCCTGCTGCCGATCGGCCAGAATGCCTGTCTGCTCCAGCATCAGGTCGCCTATCACGGCTATGAAGGGCTGGCGCTGAACCATGACGAGCGCGAGCGTCTGGTGGCGGATCTGGGCGACAAGCCCCTGATGCTGCTGCGCAATCATGGCACGCTGGCGGTGGGGCAGACCGCGGCCGCCGCATGGATCGGGATGTTCTTCCTCGAACGGGCCTGCGCCCAGCAGGTGGCGGCACTGTCCGGCGGGCGGGCTCATGTGCTGATCGCGCCGGACGCCGCACAGGCGGAGACGAAGGAGCAGGGCAAGGGGATCGGTTTCATTTCCTCGCTGGCCTGGCCGGGTGCCCTGCGGATGCTCGACAGGAAATCCCCGGGCTACGACGTGTGAAACCCGCAGCCGGTCTCCTGGCCGCGACGGCCTTGCTGGCTGGGGCCGGACCCGCGCTCGCCGGGCCCTGGACCCAGCCGAAGGGACAGGGGCAACTCATCTTCAAATACGAGGACATGCGGGCCGAGCGTGGTTTCGATCCGGAGGGTACGCTTGCTGACCTGCCGGCGGAGCGGCGCGACCGGGCCGCCAGCCTGTTCGCCGAATATGGTGTGACCGACCGCCTGACCCTGCAATTCAAGGGCGACTGGCAGTCGGGCGAGGACGCTTTCGTCGACTATGAGGGTCGAGGGCCGCTCGAGATCGGCGTGACCTGGCAGGTCTGGCGTGACGAGCGCGCGGCGGTCAGCCTGTATGCCGGCTATGCCGACGGCGGCGAGGGGCGAAACGCCGGCTATGCCGCGCCCGGTCAGGGCGACAGCGACTGGGAAGTGCGGGCATCGGTGGGGCGCGCCTTTGGCGGATCGGGCCGGTGGGGCTCGACGGGCTCCTTTGTCGATCTGCAGGCCTCCCGCCGGATGCGACAGGGACTGCCGGACGAGACCCGGATCGACGCCACCGCCGGTGCGCATCTGGGCGAGGACTGGATGGTGCTGGCCCAGGCCTTCGGCGGTCAGGCCGACGATGGCGGACCGCGCTGGCTGTCCGTCGAGGCCTCGGTCGTACGCGATTTCGGCGCCTGGAGCCTTCAGGCGGGCTGGCGACAGGCGGTCACCGGGCGAGAAACCCCCGAGAGCGGCGGTCCGGTCATCGCTGTGTGGAAACGGTTCTGACTGCGACGCCATGACCCGCCTTTCCGGCGACGGAAAGGGAAACAGTATCCGTTACATGGACTTTAGTTGCGTCGACGGCGTCAGCCTCTAAGTCGGCTCGTTCCATCACCAGAGAGCCTCACGCGTGATCAAACGCCACTTCTTCCTGTTCGCCGCCGCCGTTCTGCTGGGCCTCATGGTCCTGGCCGTCGTTCTGCGGATGGCCTTTGCCGGCGATGAGAAGGCGGGCGGTGGCCCCGGTGGGCGAGGCGGTCCGGGCGGCGGGCGAGGGCAGGCCGTTTCGCAGGCCGTTGTGGCCCCCCGAGAGTTCTCGGATGAAATCCGCGTTCTTGGCGTCGCGCGGGGCCGGCGATCGGTCAACATCACCTCTTCGACCAGCGAATTGATAACCCGTGTCCTGTTCACCGACGGCCAAAGAGTCGCCGCGGGAGCGCCCCTTGTCGAATTGCAGGCTCGGGAAGAGGACGCAGACATTATCGAGGCGCGGTCGCGCGTGGGCCAGGCGCAGCGCGAGTACGACCGCTATCGTGAACTGGCTGAACGCGGGGTGGCCCCGAGGGTTACGGCGGAGAACGCGGAATCCGCGCTTGAGGCCGCGCAAGCCGGTCTGTCCGCCGCCCAGGCCCGCCGCGGCGATCGCCTGATCCGGGCTCCGTTCGCGGGTGTGCTAGGCTTGACGAGCGTGACCCCCGGCACCTTGATCAGTCCGGGAGCGGTGATCACCACCCTCGACGACATCAGTGTGGTCCGCGTCGATTTTCCGCTGCCAGAGCGATACCTTTCCGTGTTGCGATCGGGCGTGCCAATCGTCGCAACGGCCGATGCCCTGGGCAGCGAGACCTTCACCGGCCGCATCGCCCTCATTGACACCCGGGTAAACGAACAGACCCGATCCGCCACCGCGCGGGCCGAAATTCCCAATCCCGGCGGACGCATCCGTCCGGGCATGTCGATGCGCGTGGCGGTCAGACAGGGTGTCAGACAGGGTTTGGCCGTCCCCGAGGCGGCGGTTCAGTATGAAGGCGACAGTGCCTTCGTCTTCCGCATCGCCCCCGGCGAGCGCGGTCTGAGCGCACAGCGGCTCAGCGTCGAGACGGGCTCGGTCGAGGAGGGCTTCGTCGAAATCCTGTCCGGGCTGAATGCCGGTGATCGGGTGGTCGCCACGGGGCTGAACCGTATTCAGCCGGGGTCCCCGGTGACCGTCGCCGGCGCGCCGGCCCGGCAGGCGGGCGCAGCGCAATGATGCTGTCCGATGTCTCGGTTCGCCGCCCCGTCTTTGCGGCGGTGGCGGCGATTGTCCTGTGCGTGATCGGGGCGGCCGCCTTCTTTTTCCTGCCTGTGCGGGAGCTGCCCGACGTCGATCCTCCGGTCGTATCGGTCAACACCAGCTATGCCGGGGCTTCGGCCGAGGTGATCGAAAGCCGGATCACCGAGCCGATTGAACAGCGGATCGCGGGCATCCAGGGCGTTGAGCGCATCAACTCGACCAGCCGCGACGGCCGTTCCAGCGTCCGGATCGAATTCTCACTCGACCGCGACATCGACAGCGCGGCCAATGACGTGCGGGACCGTATCTCGCGGGTTCTCGGCAATCTGCCGGACCAGGCCGATCCGCCGGAAGTGGCCAAGGCTGACACGAACGGCCAGCCGATCATGATCCTGTTCCTGCGGTCCAGCCAGATGGACCGGCTGGCGCTGACCGATTACGCCGACCGCTATCTGATTGACCGTCTGGCGACGGTGCCCGGCGTCGCCCAGGTCCAGATCTACGGCGAGCAACGCTATTCGATGCGGATCTGGCTTGAGCCCGCCGCGCTCGCCGCCCGGGGCCTGACGGTGACCGATGTTGAATCCGCCCTGACGAGCCAGAACGTTGAACTTCCCGCGGGCGCGCTCGATACCGGAGAGAAGAATTACACTGTGCGCGTGGCGCGGAACTACGCGCTGGCCGACGACTTCCGGCAATTGCCGATCAGTTCGCGTGGAGCCGGGGCAACCGCCCCGGGCGCACAGGCGAGCGCGGCCCTGCAGGGTCAGACCGCCTATGTCACCAGGCTCGGCGACATCGCGCGCGTCGAGGAGGCTCCGGAAGAAGAGCGCCGGCTGTTCCGGGGCAACGGCCTGGACCAGATTGGCCTGGCCGTCACCCGTCAGGCCCAGTCGAACGATCTCGCAATTTCCCAAGGCGTGCGGGACATGCTGGAACAGGTCCAGACCAGCCTGCCCGAGGGGACGGAACTCGTCGTGGGGTCGGACAACTCTGTCTTCACCGCCCATGCCATCGATGAGGTCTGGATCACCATCGGCATTTCGCTGGCGCTGGTGGCGGTCGTCAATTTCGTTTTCCTGGGGACTCTCCGGGCCGCCTTCATCCCGTCGATCGTGGCGCCGATCTGCCTGCTTTCGACCTTCATCATCCTCGCCCCGCTGGGCTTTTCTCTCAACCTGCTGACCCTGCTGGCCCTCGTGCTGGCGATCGGTCTGGTCGTCGATGATGCGATCGTCGTTACCGAGAATATTCAGCGACGTATCGACCACGGCGAACCGCCGCTGGTGGCCGCCGAGCGTGGTGCACGACAGGTGTTTTTCGCCGTCGTGGCCACGACGATCGTGCTGTTGTCGGTGTTCGCGCCATTGCTGTTCCTGCCCGGCTATGTCGGGCGGTTGTTTGTCGAGCTCGCGGCCACCGTCGCCGCGGCGGTGGCCTTTTCGGCCTTCCTCGCGCTCAGCCTTTCGCCGATGCTGGCTTCGAAGATCCTGCGGCCGGCGTCCGGGTCGGGCTGGCTGGCCAGGCGGGTCGATCGGGGCATGGAGGCGCTGAAGAACTCCTATCGCAACTCCCTTACGGCCTTGCTGGGACGCCGGTCGGCGGTCGGCGGCGTCATCGGCCTGGTTGTACTGGTCGCGGCGGGCGCAGGAGGAATGTTTCTGACCCTCCCGAACGAACTGGTACCGCCCGAGGATCGGGGTCGCATCGTCGGACGCGTCCAGGGTCCGGAAGGGGCCGGCTTCGACTACACCCGCCGGATCATGCTGGGTCTGGAGCCCATTCTCGAGGAATATCGGGCGTCCGGCGAGGTCGACAGCTATCTGGTTTCAGCGCCGGGTTTCGGCGGGGGCAGCTTCAACTCCGGCAACGCGGTCCTGACCCTCAAGGACTGGTCCGAGCGGAGCCGCTCGGCCGACGAAATCGCCCAGGAATTGAACGGGAAGCTGCGCAGCCAGACCGATGCCCAGGTCAATGTCAGCGTTCCGGGCGCGTTCCAACGCGGGGGCGGCAACTCCAACTCCATTGAAATGGTCCTTACCGGGGCCGAATACGAGGACATGTTCGACTGGGTGCAGCCGATCCTGGCCGCCGCCCAACAGAACCCGGGATTCTCCCGTCCGCGCCTCGATTACGAGCCGAATGCACCGCGCCTTCTGGTCGACGTGGATCCGCAACGGGCCGCGGCGCTGGGCGTGTCGTCACAGGAGATCGGCCGTACCCTCCAGACCATGTTCGGGTCCCGCCGTGCGACCACCTATATCCGGGGGGGACAGGAGTACGACGTCATCCTGCAGACCGACCTCGAGAACCGGCGCTCGGTCGGCGATCTTGAATCCCTCTATGTGTCGACACGGAGCGGGCAATTGGTGCCCCTGTCGGCGGTGGTGACGACCGAGACGACGGGAGACACACCGGATCGACGCCGGCTGGATCGCCAGCGCAGCATTTCCCTGAGCGCCGATCTGAATCCCGGAACCACCCTGGCCGACGCCATGGCCTTCCTCAATGACGCGGCCGCGAGCCAGCCTGCCGGCGTAGCCAATATCCAGTGGGGTGGCGCGGCGCGGGATCAACAGGAAGCGGGCGGTGCGGTCGCGGCGGCCTTCGGCCTCGCCCTGTTGCTGGTCTTCCTGGTGCTGGCGGCGCAGTTCGAGAGCTGGATCACCCCGGCGGTCATTATGCTGACTGTGCCACTGGCCGCGGCCGGTGGTCTGTTCGGCCTCGTCATGGCGGGCTCCAGCCTGAATATCTACAGCCAGATCGGCCTGATCATCCTGATCGGGGTGGCGGCCAAGAACGGCATCCTGATCGTCGAGTTCGCCAACCAGCTGCGCGACCAGGGCCGGTCGATCCACGATGCCATCATCGAGGCCTCGACCCTGCGTCTGCGCCCGATCATCATGACCTCGATCGCCACCGCCTTCGGCGCCTTGCCGCTGGTGTTGTGGCAGGGGGCAGGCGCGGGAAGCCGTCAGACCATCGGCGTGGTGATCTTCTCCGGAGCCATGTTCGCGACCCTGCTGACCCTGTTCGTGGTGCCGGTGATCTATGGCGTGCTGGCGCGCTTCACCAGGTCGCCTGAGTACACGGCGCGGAAGATCGAAGAGTGGGAAGCCCAGGAAACGACCGCCAACGATGCAGTGCCGGCCGCCGCTGAATAGACTTCAGGGCTGAGGCCGGGGCGGCGGGGTGTAGCCGGTCTCCACCTTGAGGAAGGCGATGACGTCGCGGCGGTCGGTGGCGTCGGGAATGCCGGCGAAGCTCATTTTCGTGCCCCTCAGGAAGGTGCGCGGATTCTCCAGCCAGTGGTCGAGACGCTCTCCGTCCCAGGTGAAACCGGCATCGCGAACGGCGGGCGAGTAGTTGAAACCGGGATGTATACCCGCCTGACGGCCGAAGATTCCGTAGAGGTTCGGCCCGGTCATGTTCGACCCGCCCTCCGTGATGGTGTGGCACGAGCGGCACCGGGCGAAGGCGCGGCGGCCGTTGTCCAGATCGGCCTCGTTGTATGGTGCGGGCAGGCTGGCCAGCAGCGCCGCCTTCTCCGCCGCGGGCGGCGCGGGTCGGGCGGGTGTGGCGGGTGCGTCGGCATCCGGACTCTGTCCCGGGCCGCAACCGGTCAGGGCGAGGGCGGCGATGGCGAGCAGGACGGGGCGGTTCATCGGCGGTCTCCGGCGGTGTTGGCCTGTGATAGCCCAACCCTGTCGGCGGGCAACCACCTGCGGCGACATGGCGGGCTGGACGAAGGCCAGTCGCGCCTGATAATCAGTGTCAAAAGGGCGTGGATGACCGCGCCGATGGTTCCCCAGCTTCATGTCCGACACCCGCAAACTTAGCCAGGCCCGGCAGGGCGACCATGGCGTCATCGTCCAGGTGGGTGATCACAGCCATCACGACGAGTACGCGTTGGAACTGGAACGCCGTCTGTTGGAGCTGGGCTTTGTCGAGGGGGCCCGGGTCGAACTGCTTCATGAGGGTCTGTTCGGACGCGATCCGATCGCCATGAAGGTTGATGACATGCGGGTCGCCCTGCGTCGGCATGAAGCCGCCAGCCTGACCGTGCAGTTCGAACCGGTCCGGGCCGCCTGATGGACATGTTGGTACGGAGCGCGCGGGTCGCGCTCGTCGGCAATCCGAACAGCGGCAAGACGGCCCTGTTCAATGCCCTGACCGGCGCGCACCAGAAGGTGGCCAACTATGCCGGCGTCACCGTGGAGCGGAAGGAAGGCCTGATCCGCTCGGCCGAGGGCCGGGCCATGTCGGTGCTGGACCTGCCGGGGACCTATTCCCTGCGCGCGCGAAGCCCGGATGAAGAGGTCACCCGGGATGCCGTGCTCGGCCGACTGGCCGGCGAGACACCCCCCGATGTGGTCGTGGCCGTTGCCGATGCGACCAATCTGCGGCTGGTGCTTCGGCTGGTGCTGGAACTGAAGGCCGTCGGGCGACCGATGGTTCTGGCGCTCAACATGTATGACATCGCCCAGCGGCAGGGCCTGCGGATCGATCTGGAGCGGCTGTCGGCCGAACTGGACCTTCCCATCGTGCCGACGACGGCGACGCGAAAGCGCGGCATCGACGATCTGATCGCCGCGATCGACTCCACCGCCGGCACCCTCAGCGCCACCGGCGAAAACGTCTGGACGGCGCCGGACGCGGACGCCCTGCGCGGCGCGGCACGCGAGGCCGAGCGGATCATGAAGGCCTGCGTGAAGCCGCCCGAGCGGCCTGACACCCTGACCGGGCGGATCGATGGTGTCCTGCTGCATCCCGTCGGCGGTCTGCTGATCCTCGCGGCTCTGTTGTTCGTCATTTTTCAGGCCGTCTTCACCTGGGCCGGACCTCTGATGGACGGGATCGAGGCCAGCCTCGCCGCCCTGGGTGCCCTTGTCGCGACGGCGATGCCCGATGGCATCTGGCAAAGCCTGATCGTCGATGGCCTGATCTCGGGGGTGGGCAGCGTTCTGGTTTTCCTGCCCCAGATCCTGATCCTGTTCCTGTTCATCATCGTGCTCGAGGACTTCGGCTACATGGCGCGGGCCGCCTTCCTGATGGACAGGATCATGGGCGGGGCGGGGCTACACGGGCGCGCCTTCATCCCCCTGCTGAGCAGCTTTGCCTGCGCCATTCCGGGCGTGATGGCGGCCCGGGTGATCGACAGCAAGCGGGACCGGCTGACCACCATCATGGTCGCCCCGTTGATGACCTGTTCGGCGCGGATTCCGGTCTATGTCCTGATCATCGGGGCCTTCATTCCCAACGAGACGGTCTGGGGGTTCGCCAGCCTGCAGGGTCTGGTGATGTTCGGCCTGTACGCGGCCGGCATCTTCAGCGCGCTGGCGGTGTCCTTCGTCATCCGCAAGATCTTCTGGAGGGGGGCGGTCGAGCCCTTCATGATGGAACTTCCGGCCTACAAGACGCCGGATCTGAAAAGCGTTCTGTTCAATCTGTGGCTCCGGGCCCGGATATTCCTGGAGCGGGCGGGGCGTATCATCCTGCCGCTGATGATCATCGTCTGGGCACTGGCGACCTTTCCCTATCCGCCGGAAGGGGCGACCCAGCCCGCCATCGACTACAGCTTCGCCGGCATGATCGGCCACGCCCTAGAGCCGATCTTCGCCCCGATCGGCTTCAACTGGCAGATGGTGATCGCCCTGGTGCCCGGCATGGCCGCCCGCGAGGTCGCCGTGGCGGCGCTGGGTACAGTCTATGCGGTCGCCGACCCTGAAAGCGCGACCAGCCTGCTCGGTGCCACCCTGGCGGCCCAGTGGTCGTTGGCGACCGGACTGGCCTTCCTGGCCTGGTACGTCTTCGCGCCTCAGTGCGTGGCAACCCTGGGTGTGGTCAAGCGCGAGCTGAATTCATGGAAATGGATGTGGGTGATGGTCGTCTACATGTTCGGCCTGGCCTATCTGGCGGCCTTCGTCGTCTATCGCGTGGCGGTTGCTCTCGGCGGCGGCTAGGCCCCGGATCGTTCGCCCGCCAAGTGACGGTGGTTGACAAGCGCCGGGCCTTCAGGCGAATCCCCGACGGTCCGGGAGAGAGTTATGCTGTCGTCGCTGAAGCCATTGTTGTGTCGACATGAATTCTATTGGTCCGAGCGTCACCGGTCCGATCTGTGCCGCCGTTGCGGCAAGACCCGCATGGCGACGGACGACGCCCAGCCGGACTCACCGACCGATGCAACGGCGGATTCGACCTCGCTGGATGCCGAGACATCGGTTCTGCTGACCGAGCCGGAGGCGTTTGGCCCGATGGACAGCGCCTTCTTTGATATTCCCGCTGCCGACGAACAGGCTCCGCGGCCTGTCGTCACCGAGCCCGTGCCCGTGCGCCGTCCACCCAGCGCCAAGGTCCTGAAGGCCCAGGCCCAGGAACGGCGGGAAAACCTTCTCTCCCTGCTGGACAGCATCGCCGAGGGCGGCCAGCCCAGCCGTCGGGACTCCCTTGATGTCGTTCTGGCCGTCATCGAGGACGCCCATTCGGCCGATCCGGTCCTGTTCGGTTCCAAGGCCGCCGGTCATTTCGCGCGGCTTCATGAGGCCCGGAGCGGTCTGATCTTCTGACCCGGGGCTGGTGCCGGCTGCAGGAATCGAACCCGCGACATCCAGTTTACAAAACTGGCGCTCTACCAACTGAGCTAAGCCGGCCGCCGCCGTGACGGGCGGCCCTTATGCTGGCGCGGGGCGCGGCACGTCAAGCGCCTCGGACGTCGGCCGCCAACAGGGCCAGCAGGGCGAAACTGGCCAGCCAGTGCTCGCCCATATAGTCGCCGGTGACGTGGGGCAGGGCGGCATCCAGGTGAGTCCCGGCGGCGTCGAGGGCGATCACCCGTCGGGGATCGTTCGAGGGAAGGGCCGAGGCGATCTCGCGCCAGCACCAGGCCCGGCTGAGGTTCAGCCCGTCCAGATGGGCGATCTTGCCGTCCGACCGGTCGCTGACTCCGGCCGGTTGAAACAGGGTGGCGGGCTGGTGCCGGTCCAGTCCGGGCAGGAAGGCGTCGAACCAGGCCGCGAACGCATCGGGAGCCATCACGCGGCGCATCACGGCGGCCTGCATCAGGGCGGGCGACAGGAACTCGTCCTGTGAGGGCTCCCATGCCTGACAGTCGTGGTCGACAGAGTGCCAGAGCAGGGCGCGCCCGCGGCAGAGGGCGGCGAGGTCCGCGTCGCCGACCTCGTCCGCATAGTCGAGCGTCAGTCGAAGGGCGAAGGCGGTGTTGTAGTGGGTTCCGACCCGAACCGGATAGTCGGCCAGAGGCAAGAAGGTCCTGAACCGGTCCGCAAAAGCCAGGGTCAGGGGGCGCAGGACTGCGGCCCGTCCGTCCCGGTGCCGTTCGAGTTCCGCCGCGAGCATCAACAACCAGGCCCAGCCGTACGGCCGCTCGAACCCCCGGCTGCCGGGACGGTCCAGATAGGCGGTCTCGGCGGCAACGTTCTCCGCCGTGAACAGTTCGTCGGCGAGGGCGTCGATCCGCGCCGCCTCGCCTAGTTCGGGATACAGGCGGCGCAGGGTGAACAGCGTCCACCATCCGTGCACGCATGAATGCCAGTCGAAGCTTCCGAAGAAGATCGGATGGAGGGCGCGCGGTCCCTGCACATCCGCTGGACCGGCGAGGACGTGATCCATCTTGTTGGGATATTCGCGCGTCACATGGCCGAGGGCGGCGGCGGCGAAACGGGAAGCCGTGGCGGCGTCGAGGACGTGAACCATCGTCAGAACCTGAAGGCGAGGAAATACATCAGGGCAATGTTGATGACCAGGATCATGGCCGCGGTCGGGACCTGCACCCGGATGACGCCGTTGAATGGAGCCTCCCGGTCGGGGAGGTCCAGGAGGGCCGCAGGCACGACGTTGAAATTGGCCGCCATCGGCGTCGTCAGCGTTCCGCAAAACCCGGCCAGCATGCCGATGGCGCAGACGATGGCCGGGTCGCCGCCGAACTGTCCGACCACGATCGGCAGGCCGACAGCGGCGGTCATCACGGGGAAGGCGGCGAAGGCATTGCCCATGATGAAGGTGAACAGGGCCATGCCGACGCAATAGGCGATCACCGCCAGCAGCCGGTGGTCCAGCGGCAGCCAGGTCGTGAACAGTTCGCCGATCCGGTCGCCGACACCGGCGATGACGAACACGGCCCCCAGGGAGGCGAGCATCTGGGGCAGGACTCCCGCCCAGCCGACTGCGTCCATCAGCCGTCGGCCCTCCTGCAGGGGGGCGAGCAACGGCGGCTTCAGCCAGACCATGGCCAGTGTCAGACCGGCGGCGACGCCGAGTCCGAGCGCGATCAGGGTCGGTTGCTCGGGCCCGAACAGCGGGACTCCGAAGAGCACAGTCTTGTCCAGCACCAGTGCGCCCAACAGGGCGACGATGGGAATCAACAGGGCGGGGACGAACAGCCAGTCACCGCGCCGCTCGGCGCTGGCCTGCCGTTCTTCGGGGCCGGTGGTGACGGGCTTTCCCTGGCCCAACAGCTTGAAGCCGGCGATCACGGCCAGGGCCATGACCAGCAGACCATTGGCCAGGTCGCTCAGCCAGGAGCCGAACAGGAAGCTGACCGCCAGCAGGCCCCAGAATGCCGTATTGCCGAGCCGTTTCGGATTGGCGGCGTCGGAAATGCTCAGCACCGAGAAGGCGGCGAAGGTCAGGCCAGCGAAGATGTAGAGCCATTGCAGGGTAATCATTGACCGGCCTCCGCCTCGGCGGTCTGACGCGCCAGGGACCGATCCAGCATGACCAGCCGCGTCCCGTGCACGACCAGGGCCGCGACAGCCGTGGGAATGGCCCAGACCGACAATTCAAGCGGCTCCACCAGAATGCCGTTGGCCTCGAGGAAGCCCTTGATAAGCAGGATCGAGGCAATGGCGATGAAGATGTCCTCACCAAAAAACAGGGCGATGTTGTCCACCGCGGCGGCGTGGGCGCGGATGCGATAGCGGACGGCGTCGGGCAGATCGCCGAAGCGGGTCTCCGCCGCCGCCTCGGCCATGGGGGCGACCAGCGGCCTCACCATCTGCGGATGGCCGCCCAGCTTGGTCTGGCCGAGGGCGGCGCTGATCTGGCGCAGGACGAAATAGGCCAGCAGGATGCGGCCGGTGGTCGCTCCCCGTGCCTTGGAGATGAGGATGCGCGCGCGCTCCTGCAGGCCGTAGCGCTCAAGCAGGCCGATCAGCGGCAGGACCAGCCAGATCACGCTGATGTAGCGGTAGTCGTTGAACGCCTTGCCGAAGGCGGCAATCGTGTCCAGTGCGGCCCGCCACAGGTCACCCACACCGACGCCTGGCGCGAGCACGGCGGTAACGCCGGTGACAATGGCCGCCGTCAGAATCACCGCCAACGGATTCAGCCGCGCCACGAACCCGGCAACCAGCACCGCTATGCCCAGAAGAACCCACATACGCCCGTCCCCGTCCTGTTGTCCGTGAAGCTAGTCCGTTCCGGGGCAGGCTGGGAAGCCGCCGCTTCTGGCCAGGCCGAAGCCGCCCCCGCCCGGTGTTTCGATGACGAAGACGTCGCCTGCCGCCATTCCGACCTCGGCGGTCGCGCCCAGCTGTTCGATGGAACCGTCGGCCCGTTCGATCCGGTTGACGCCGATCGCGCCGTCCTCGCCGCCCGCCACACCGAACGGGGCCGTCCGTCGGTGGTTGGACAGGATGGCGGCGGTCAGGGGTTCGAGGAACCGCACCCGCCGCACCGCGCCATCGCCACCCCGGTTCGCGCCATCACCGCCCGAGCCGCGCCGGATGGAGAATTCCTCGAGCAGGACCGGGAAACGTGTCTCCAGCACCTCCGGGTCGGTCAGGCGGCTGTTGGTCATATGGGTTTGGACGGCGGCGGCTCCGTCGAAACCCGGTCCGGCACCGGAACCGCCGGCGATGGTCTCGTAATACTGACGGGCCTCATCGCCGAAGGTGAAATTGTTCATCGTGCCCTGGCTGGCCGCCAGCACGCCCAACGCGCCGTAGAGGCAGTCCGCGACGGCTTGACTGGTCTCGACGTTCCCGGCCACGACGGCGGCGGGATAGACCGGATTGAGCATCGATCCCTCGGGCACAATCAGCTGGATAGGCTTCAGACAGCCCTCGTTCAGCGGGATGGCGTCGTCGACCAGGGTGCGGAAGACGTAAAGCGTCGCTGCCCGGGTGATCGAGAGCGGGGCATTGAAATTATTGGGGCGCTGGTCGCTGGTGCCGGTGAAATCGACGACGGCGCTGCGGGTCGCCGGGTCCACGTCGATCCGTACCCGGATCACGGCTCCGTCGTCCATCTCCAGCGCGAAGGCCCCCGGCTTCAGGGCGGCGATGGCGCGCCGGACCGCCTCCTCCGCATTGTTCTGGACGTGTCCCATGTAGGCGGCGACCACCGGGCGGCCGAACTCGGTGACCATGCGCGTCAGCTCAGCGCCGCCGCGGGCGCAGGAAGCCACCTGGGCCTTCAGGTCGGCCATGTTCTGATCGACGTTGCGCGACGGATAGCGGCCGGAGGCGAACAGGGCGCGGGTCCCGGCGTCCCGAAGCGCACCGGCATCGATCAGCAGGAAGTCGTCGATCAGTACCCCTTCCTCCTCGACCGTGCGGGAGGTCGGCGGCATGGAGCCGGGCGTGATCCCGCCAACATCGGCGTGGTGCCCGCGCGCCGCGACGTAGAAGGCCGGGTCGCTGTCCGCCTCGAGGAACACCGGCATGATCACGGTGATGTCGGGCAGGTGGGTGCCGCCGTTGTAGGGGGCGTTGAGCATATAGACGTCGCCGCGCCTCATGCCGCGTACGTCCCTCCCGGACCCACGCGAGGCGATGACGGTGCGGATGCTTTCGCCCATCGAGCCGAGGTGCACCGGAATGTGCGGGGCGTTGGCGATCAGGGCACCCGTGGCGTCGAAGATGGCGCAGGAGAAGTCGAGCCGTTCCTTGATGTTGACCGAATAGGCCGTGGCCCGCAGCGCCTCGCCCATCTGTTCGGCGCAGGCCATGAAGCGGCTGTTGAACACCTCCAGCATGATCGGATCGGCATCCGTGCCGATGGCGGTGCGGGCGGGCAGGGGCGTTGTTCGCTCAAGGATCAGGTTCAGGGCCGCGTCGGCCGAGGCTCGCCAGCCGGGCTCGACCACGGTGGTGCCGGTGTCTTCCAGAATGATGGCCGGCCCGTCGACGGTGGCGCCCGGACCGAAGTCGGCGCGGCGATAGACGCAGGTGTCATGGTCAGTACCGGCCATGCGAACCGGGAGGCGTGTCGCGGCAGCAGGCGGGCTATCCGTCGTGCCGCCCGCGACCGATGACGGGGTCTGGCCCGAGGCGGCGACGGCCTCGGCTTCCAGGGTTTCAACCACCAATGGCTTGTCTTCGGCAAAGAAGCCGAACCGGAGCCGGTGAAGGGCCTCGAAGGCGTCGCGCATGGTGGCCGCGGGGCCGAACGGGACGACCAGAGGGGTGTCAGAGCCGGCGAATTTGATCTCGGCCCTGACCACGGTGGTGAGGGCCGCATCGGCGAACCCCTGGGCGGTGAGGTCGGCCCGTGACTGACACTGGAGTCCGGTGGCCTGTCGGGCCAGTTGATCGTCGCTGGCTGCCTCCAGAGGTGCGGCCACGGTCGCCTGCCGGATCGCCCGGACCTCGGCCAGACCCATGCCCCAGGCCGAAAGGACACCGGCGAACGGGTGCAGCATGACACGGGTCATGCCCAGGGCATCGGCGACCAGACAGGCGTGCTGGCCACCCGCCCCGCCGAAACAGTTCAGCACATAGCGGGTGACATCGTAGCCGCGCTGGATCGAGACCGATTTGATCGCCTCGGCCATGTTCTGGACGGCGACGGTGATGAAGCCCTCGGCGAGGGTTTCCGGGGTGGCGGGCCGGCCCGTGGCGCGCGTGACCTCCGCGGCCATGGCCTCAAAGGCGGTCCTGACGGCGTCGGCGTCCAGGCGCTGGTCGCCATGGGGGCCGAAGACCGCCGGGAATTGGTCGGGGCGAAGCTTGCCCAGCATGACATTGCAGTCGGTGACGGTCAGTGGGCCGCCCCGACGGTAGGCCGCCGGTCCCGGCACAGCGCCGGCGGACTCCGGTCCGACCCGCAGGCGCGAGCCGTCGAAGCGGCAGATCGAACCACCGCCGGCCGCCACCGTATGGATGCTGAGCATGGGCGCGCGGAGGCGGACGCCCGCGACCACGGCATCCGAGGTGCGCTCATAGTCGCCGGCGAAATGGGACACGTCGGTCGAGGTTCCGCCCATGTCGAAGCCGATAACGCGGTCGAAACCCGCCGCCCGCGCGGTCTCGGCCATGCCGACCACCCCGCCTGCCGGTCCCGAGAGGATGGCGTCCTTGCCGCGAAACGCCTCGGCCGCCGTCAGCCCGCCGCTGGACTGCATGAACAGCAGCGGGGTCGAGGGACCCAGATCGGAACCGACACGGTCGACATAGGCGCGCAGGATCGGGGAGAGATAGGCATCGGCCACCGTGGTGTCGCCGCGCCCGATCAGTTTGATCAGCGCCCCGACCTCATGGCTGACCGAGATCTGTTCGAAGCCGATCTCGCGGGCGATGGCGGCCAGGCGCCGCTCGTGGTCCGTGAACCGCCAGCCGTGGACCAGGGCGATGGCGACGGCCCGGAACCCGGCCGCCCGCGCGGCCGTCAGGCCCGTCCGGGCCCGGGCCTCGTCGAGGGGGCGGTCGAGAGCGCCGTCGGCCCGCATCCGTTCGTCGATCTCGATGACCCGGTCATAGAGCTGGTCCTCCAGCACAATGTGGCGGGCGAACAGGTCCGGGCGGCTCTGCCAGCCGATCCGCAGGGCGTCGCCAAAGCCGGATGTGATGGCCAGGGCGACCGGCTCGCCCTTGCGCTCCAGCAGGGCGTTGGTGGCCACGGTGGTGCCCATCCGAACCTCGTCGACCAAACCGGCCGGCAAAGGACCGGCGCAGGCACCGAGAATCCGCCGGATGCCCTCGACCGCCGCGTCAGCGTATTGTTCGGGATTGTCCGACAGCAGCTTTCGGGTTTGCAGCGCGCCGTCGGGGGCGCGGGCGACGATGTCGGTGAAGGTGCCGCCCCGGTCGATCCAGAAGCGCCAGCCCGTCATCGACCCGGCCAGGACTGCGCTCATGAAGGGGCTCCGACTCGGTTCATCGGATCAGCTTATCGCAGACTTCGTAGCCTCTGTTCGACTGGAGGCCTGTCGCGAGGCGGCCGCGGTTGCTAGATCGACCGGACCAACACGAGGACCGACCATGACCGAGACGATCGAACTGTCGCACTGGATCAACGGCGAGAAGGTCTCCGCCGACCGGCCGGGTGAGAGCCTCAATCCGTCTGACACACGCGAGGTGGTTGCCCGTACGCCTGACGGCGGCGAGGCCGAGGTCGATGCCGCGGTCGCGGCGGCCAAGGGTGCCTTCCCGGCATGGGCCGAGGCGTCGCCGGAGGTGCGCTCCGACATTCTGGACCGCGCCGGGACCCTGGTCATGGAGCGGCGCGAGGCGCTGGGCCGGCTGCTGTCGCGCGAGGAGGGCAAGACCCTCGCCGAAGGGATCGGCGAGACCGTCCGTGCCGGTCGGGTGCTGAAATATTTCGCCGGAGAGGCGCTGCGGGTCCACGGACAGAACCTGGCCTCGGTCCGGCCCGGCGTCGAGATCCAGACCTATCGTCAGGCCGTCGGCGTCTACGGCCTGATCACGCCGTGGAATTTCCCCATCGCTATCCCGGCCTGGAAGGCGGCACCGGCGCTGGCCTTCGGCAATACGGTGGTGATGAAGCCCGCCGGGCCGACCCCGGCGACGGCCGAGGCCCTGGTGGCCATCCTGCATGAGGCGGGGCTGCCCAAGGGCGTTCTGAATCTCGTGATCGGACGCGGCCGGGTGGGGCAGGCGATCGTCGACCACCCGGACGTCGCCGGGCTCAGCTTCACGGGATCGCAAGGCGTGGGGGCGGGTGTGGCCCTGGGTGCCATCAAGCGGCAGGCGCGGGTCCAGCTCGAGATGGGCGGCAAGAACCCGCTGATCGTTCTCGACGACGCCGACCTCGACCGCGCGGTGCAGATCGCGCTCGACGGCTCCTTCTTCGCCACCGGCCAGCGTTGCACGGCCTCGAGCCGGTTGATCGTGCAGGACGGCATCCACGACCGGTTCGTCGCGGCCCTGGCCGAACGGGTCGCGGCCCTGCGCGTCGGCGACGCCCTCGATCCCCAGACCCAGATGGGCCCCGCCGTGTCCGAGGACCAGATGGAGACCTCCTACCGCTATATCGAGGTGGCGCGCGGCGAAGGCGGGCGGATCGTCACCGGCGGCGATCGGCTGCAGCTGGAGAAGCCGGGCTGGTACGTCCAGCCGACCCTGATCGCTGACACCGAGGCCGGGATGCGGATCAACAACGAAGAGGTGTTCGGTCCCGTCGCCTCGACCATTCGCGTCAAGGACTATGAAGCCGCGCTGGAGATTGCCAACGGCGTCGAGTTCGGGCTTTCGGCGGGGCTTGTCACCAGCTCGCTGAAACACGCCCGCGACTTCCAGCGACGGGCGAAGGCGGGGATGACCATGGTCAATCTGCCGACCGCCGGGGTCGACTATCACGTCCCGTTCGGCGGCTCGAAATCCTCCAGCTACGGGGCCCGCGAGCAGGGGTTCGCGGCGGTCGAGTTCTTCACCCAGACCAAGACCAGCTATTCGGCGGGCTGACTCAACCCTTCGGGGGCTCGTCCTCTGGAAACGCCGAGTAGCGCGACAGTCTGAAGAAGGACTCGGGGTGGTAGCCGGGATCGGTGGTCAGCCGTGCCAGCCGCTCGCCGATGGCGGGCGCGAACTTGGCCCCGTGGCCGGAGCAGGCTGACGCCACGACCAACCTCGAACCCGGCCATCGGTCGATGATGAACTCCTCGCCCGGGTCGGGGCGGCGGTCGGCCGGGCAGGTGTTGGTGTAGAGGCAGACGTCCCGTTCGGTGATGGGGCCGGCGGCCCCCGGCACGAGTTCAGCAAGGGCCTCGCTTACCGTGCGCAGTTCCTCGTCCGTCGCCGCCGGACCCCACGCGTCCGCGTCTGCCACGGGTCCGTGGTTGTGGGGAGCCGCCTTGACGCCCCGACCCTCGAAGTCGGGAAAGCCGTAGACAATGTCGCTCTCGCTGCGGGCGAGGATGAACAGCGGGAAGGAGTCGGGGCCGACGGACATCGGCTCTGCGGGTCTGAACCAGCCGACGGCCTGACGCGTCACCTCGATCACGGGAGCCAGGTCCGGAAGCAGGCGGGTCAGCCAGGGCCCGGTCGCGAGAATGACCTTGCCGGCCCGGAAGGCTGTCTTGCCGGTTCGGACCATGACGTGGTCAGGGTGGTGCTCCAGCCCGATGACCGACTCGCGCACGATCCGGTCCGCCGCTTCGGCCCGCGCCCGGAGCGCCTCCAGGGCGATCTGGGCCAGGAGGATGGCACCCCCGTCCTGAACGACCGCGTCCCAGTCTTCGGGCAGGTGAAAGGCGGGGAACAGGGCGTTGACCTCGCGGCCGGTAAGAAGCCGGACCTCGACGCCGTTGTCGAGAGCGGCCTGGCGCGAGGCTCTCACCATGGGTGAGCCGGGAGGTCCTGCCTCAAGCACCGGCCGTGGGATCAGGATTTGGCGGCCGCTTTCGCGAGCCAGTCGCTCCCATCCCGCGAGGGCCTCATCACTCAGCCGGGTATAGTTGGGGGTCTCGAAATTGAATCGGCGGAAGACCCGGCATGAACCGTGCGACGAGCCTTGTCCGGCACCCGGACCGAGTGGATCGAAGCCGACCGCATCGACTCCCTGGCGCAGGAGCGTGTCCAGCGCCGAGGCCCCCATGAGGCCCAGGCCTATGACGGCGACGTCGCATCGGCGCATGGAATTCTCCCCGACCCTCATGGTGAGGCCAGGAACTGTCTGAAGACAAGGCGGTGGCGGAGAGGGTGGGATTCGAACCCACGGTGCCCGCAAAGGCACGCCGCATTTCGAGTGCGGTACATTCGACCACTCTGCCACCTCTCCGCGGGGCCGTAGGACGCTTGGTCGAGCGAGCGGCTTCTCTAATGGGGCCGGGGCCGCGCCGCAAGCCGGTTCGGGAGAAATCGCTCAGCGTTGCGCCGGAAGGGGCAGGCCGAGGGCCTCGCCGGTACTCAGGTCGCCGTCGATGACGCGGAACAGTTCGGCGGGGCGGCCTCCGGTGGCGGCGGACAGGCGACCGGTGGGCTGGACCAGGCCGGTGCGTTCGACGCCGCGGCGGAAATTCTGCTTGTGCAGCGACAGGCCCGCGACGGCCTCGGCGGCGGTCTGGAGTTCGGACAGGGTGAAGGTGGCGGGCATCAGGTCGAACAGGACCGGACGATATTTCAGCTTGCTGCGCAGCCGGCCCAGGCCGGTGGCGAGGATACGGCGGTGGTCGGAGGCCATGGCGCGGCCGGGGGCGGCGCTCAGGGGCGGGCGATCCTCGTCGCGGGCGGCCTCGGCGACCAGACCGGCCTCGTAGAGCAGTTCATAGCGGTCCAGCACCCGGCCCTCGTTCCAGCGGTGGGCGGGTGTGGTGGCGAACAGGGTTTCGATACGGGCCTGACGACGGGGGTCGCCGGCGGCCCAGGCGGTCAGGTCGGCGACCAGTGGGGCGAGGCGGGCCGGATCGCCGTCCCGGCGGTCCTCCCAGGGGAAGATGTCCAGCACCGGGGTCCAGCGGGCCTCGGCCAGGGGGACGTCGGCGGCGTCGGCGGTCAGGGCGAGGTAGCCGACCGAGACCTCTCGGCGCCGTTCCGGGCCGGGGGTGGCGCGGGGACTGGCGCGACCGAGGTCGCCGAAGGTGTAGAGCTGTTCGACGAAGCCGAGGCGAAAGCCGGTCTGGGCGGTGACGAAGTCGCGCAGGGCCAGTTCAAAGGTACGGTCGCGGGCCGGATCGAAGGGGCCGAAGGGCAGGGCGGCCGCGCCATCATCGCCGGGCGTGGTCAGGACGCAGGCCTTGCGGTCGCGCAGGGCAATGACAACCGCCGAGAGGCCGATGCGGATGCCCTGATCAGCCGGCGACCCCATCCGCTATTCCGTATGCCAGGCGTCGGCGGCGGGCATCAGGCCGACGGCCTCGGCCAGGACGCGGTAGCGTTCGAGGTAACGCTGCTGGGCGATCGGGGCGGGCAGGGGGTCGATGACCAGGTCGTAGCCCCTGGGCGGGCTGCCGAAGAGGGTCAGACCTTCCTTCTTGCTGAAGCCCGCCAGCTGGGTGGCTTCAAAATAGGCGCAGGCCACGTCGGCCTTCTTGATCAGGGTCTTGATCTCGACAGGGTTCTTCGGCGGCAGGCCGAAGCGGACGTGGATGGCTCCTTCGAGGCGGGCCTCGAAGGCCTTGTAGTTGACGCCCAGCGCCGCCTTGAAGGGCGAGATCATGTCGCCGATGACGTATTCGGAGGCATCGTGGAGCAGGGCGGCGAGGCGCCATTTGGGTTCGAGGCCCGGCTTGATGTGGGCGGCGATCTCCTCGACGACGCAGGAGTGCTGGGCGACGGAGAAGGCGTGTTCGCCGATGGTCTGGCCGTTCCAGCGGGCGACCCGGGCCAGGCCGTGGGCGATGTCCTCGATCTCGATGTCGAAGGGCGAGGGATCGAGCAGGTCGAGACGGCGACCGGACAGCATCCGCTGCCAGGCGCGGGGTTCTTTGGGCGATGCTGATCGGGGCTTGGCGGCCAAGGTTCGTTCCTGCGTGCTGGGCAGGGTTGGTGACGCATCGCGACGTCCTGATCAAGGCCGCAGGGGGCTTTGACGGGCCGTTATTCCCCGGCGTTGAGCGCGACGAGGGCCTTGGCGTCCTCGAAGGCGCGCTCGCGATTGCGGTCCCGGGAGCGGACAGTGGCGATCACCAGGGGGCCACCGACCGGGCCCCGGGCCTCATAGCCGACCACCCGCCAGCCCGCTTCCGAGGTGCGGTTGTCGGTCAGGATCCAGCTGGTGCGGGTGGCATCGCCGCCGGCCTCGGCACGGATTTCGGCCGCGTCGTTGCGGGCGTTGATGCTGACGTTGTCGCCGTTGCCGTCGGAGCCTGAAACGCGGGCCGAGCCGTCGCTGTTGTCGGCATCGATGTGGAAACCGCCGATGCGGACGCTGGCCTTGTCACCGCGCGTCTCGATCCGCAGGCCGGGCAGGCGGACCGTGGCGTCCTCGCCGTCGGCGTCGATGGCGACACCCGGTGCCCGGACCGAGGCGCGGTCGCCGCCGGACGCGGCGTGGTCGGCGGTGGCCTGATCGGCGGCGCGTTCCGCGGCGGCGGCCTCGCGCTCGGCGACCGCGGCCTCGCGCTCAGCCGTCGCGGCATCGGCCTCTGCGGCGTCAGCCGCGGCCTGCAGGGCCGACACGGCGCGGGGCAGGTCGCCGGACAGCCGCTGTTCGAAGGCCTTGAGCACATCGGCGGGCGTCGCGCCGTCGAGCGGGACGAGGTGGAGGCTGACCTCGGCACCCTTGGGCCCGACATAGGTGCAGACGGTACCGCCCGCCGAGGCCGAGCCCTTGCGGGTCAGGGAACCGAGAGTCTGGGGGCACTGGAGGGCTTCGACGACCTTGAGCACGCCCTTGGCGTCATTGTTCTCGGTCCGCGTCGAGGAGATGCGCACGCCGTCACCGCAGGCGGAGAGCGCGGCGAAGGCGCAGACGGTCGGGATCAGAAAGGGGCGTAGGGTCATCGACTGGGTGGTCCTGGTACAGGTCTATCCTGCGCGCGCCTGACTGATATGCCAGTGAAATCGCGGTAAGGCGGATGACCAAACCTGTTCGTTCGTGTGTTCAACCGCCGGGGCGGGCTCCTTCGCGGCGATGCAGGAAGGCCAGGCGCTCGAACAGATGGACGTCCTGTTCGTTCTTCAGCAGGGCTCCGTGCAGGGGCGGGATCAGTTTGTTGGGCGACTTTTCGCGCAGGGTCTCGGGGTCGACGTCGTCGACCAGCAGCAACTTCAGCCAGTCCAGCAGTTCCGAGGTCGAGGGCTTCTTCTTCAGGCCCGGCGTGTCGCGGATTTCGTAGAAGGTCTTCAGCGCCTCCGAGACCAGACGCGGCTTGATGCCGGGGAAATGGACCTCGACGATGGCCTTCATCGTCTCGTCGTCGGGGAAGCGGATGTAGTGGAAGAAGCAGCGGCGCAGGAAGGCGTCCGGCAGCTCCTTCTCGTTGTTCGAGGTGATGATGACCACGGGACGGACCTCGGCGCGGATCGTCTCGTCCGTTTCCTGGACGTAGAATTCCATGCGGTCGAGCTCCTGCAGCAGGTCGTTGGGAAACTCGATGTCGGCCTTGTCGATTTCGTCGATCAGCAGGACGGGGCGGTTGGGGGCGGTGAAGGCCTCCCACAGCTTGCCGGGCTTGAGGTAGTTGCGGACGTCGCGGACGCGTTCCTCGCCCAGCTGGCTGTCGCGCAGTCTGGAGACGGCGTCGTACTCGTAGAGGCCGTTGTGGGCCTTGGTCGTCGACTTGATGTGCCAGGTGATCAGCGGGGCGTTCATGGCCTTCGCGATCTCATAGGCCAGGACGGTCTTGCCGGTGCCGGGCTCGCCCTTGATCAGCAGGGGCCGTTCAAGGGCCACGGCCGCATTGACCGCGATCTTGAGGTCGTCGGTGGCGATATAGTCGGACGTGCCTTCGAAACGGTCGGTCGTGCGGGGCATGGTGGTTCCGGGTTGCTGTCGGGTCCGGGTTAGCGAAGGCGGAGCGGGTTAACAACGATCATGTGGACAAGCGTCTGCGCCGCGCCGTTTCCGGGCGGTGGCGGGAGGCATGGCGGAGCGCCCGGACCTTCGCCCGGATGAGTGAGTTGGAATACCGTTTCGGCGAAAGACGAACGCTCCGCGCGGCTGGTTTTCCGGAAGCTTGCGTCGGGTGGCCGTGTTCGGGCCTTACCGCAGCGCCTCCGGCGGGCAGGCTGCCCGACGAGGCAGTCCCTGGAACGATCTGGGTATCCCCCCCGATCCTCCACCCCGGCCGGCCGACCCTTAGGAGGTCACCGGATCCGGTCCGGCCCCCCTGTTCGCACAGCGAGACCCCGCTCCATCCGCTCCCGCCGCCGCTTCGGATCGCCGGCCGAGCGAGCCTCCCATTGCGACGGGACCGGGGATATTATGGGGCGGGTCCCAGCCATGATGGCTGATGACGCTATAATTTTTTGAAGGCGCGCTAAATCAGAGGGTTGGCGTTGCCGGATATGCTGAAAATCGGCGGATTGTCAGCAGTGCGTCACCCTCCCAAAGCCGCTATCGTCATTCCGGCGAAGGCCGGAACCCAGCGGCGCCGAAGGTGAAATGTTGGATGCAGCCGCGCTCCCGACAGGGTCGCGCTATCGCGCGCCGCTGGGTTCCGGGTCTCGCTACGCTCGCCCGGAATGACGATAGCGGGAGGGGTGGTGAGAGAGGGACGCTACCCCGCCCGGCGGATCAGCTCATCCGCCAGATCCGCCGTCAGATAACCATCCGCCAGCCGGCCCTCGGCGAGTTGCCATTGGCGCAGGGCGGCGCGGGTGTTGGCGCCGATGATGCCGTCGATGCCCTGGGTGTCGTGGCCGAGGGCGGTCAGGGCGCGCTGGGCGCCGATGCGCTGGTCGCGCGAAATGGGGGCGTCGTCCGGCCAGGTGGCGACCAGGCCGGGCTTGCCGGCGATGCCGTCCGCGGTCAGGCCGATGGCCAGGGCATAGCTGACCGAGTTGTTGTAGCGGCGGATCACATAGTGGTTCGGCAGGGCCAGGAAGGCCGGGCCGCGCGCGCCCTGGGGCAGCAGGATCACCGCATCCTCCTGCGCCTCGGCGGCGTTGGGCGCACCGCCGCGTGCCAGGGTGACGCCGCGCCGTGACCAGTAAGCCCAGTCGTGCCGCGGCCCCTCGGCCTCGGCATACTGGAAGCCGGCGGGCAGGATGACCTCATAGCCCCAGGTCTGGCCGGGCTTCCAGCCGGCGCGGGCCAGCAGGTTGGCGGCGGAGGCGAGGGCGTCGGCGTCCGAGCCCCAGATGTCGACCTTGCCGTCCCCGGTCTGGTCGACGCCGAGACGCAGATAGGCGTCGGGCATGAACTGGGTCTGGCCCATGGCTCCGGCCCAGCTGCCCTTCAGGCCGGCGCGGTCGCGACGGCCGTCGATGACGATGTCGAGGGCGTTCTTGAGCTCGCCCTCGGCCCAGTCGCGGCGGCGCCCGTCGAAGGCGAGGGTGGCCAGCGAGCGGATGACGTCATAGTCGCCCTGGATGGCCCCGAAGGCGCTCTCATTGCCCCAGACCGAGGCGAGGATTTCGGTCGGCACGCCAAAACGCTGGGTGACCTCCCACGGCACGCGGTCGATGCGGGCGCGGCCCTGGGCGATGCGGGTGGCCGAGGCGGCGGACTGGACATAGGCCCCGGCGGGGCGGCTGAATTCGGGCTGGTTGTTGTCGAGGCGGATGACCGCGGGATCGGGCGTCAGGCCCTCGAGCTCGCGCTCGTAGGCGGCGCGGCGGGTACCGCCGTGGCGGGACAGGAAGCCCTGTTTCCAGCCCTCGAACCCGGCCTGGTCGGGAACCACGGGCGCGGGCGTCGCCGGACCGTCGGCGGGAGAGGCCGGCGCGGGTGCGCCCGGCCCGGCCATCGCCACGACGGGCGGGGCCTCGGGCAGCAGGGGCGCGCAGGCGGCGACGGAGACGATGAGGAGGAGGCGAAGGCTGATGCGCATGTCGATAGCTGTAGAGTCCCCGGTGGCTGTGCCCTCATAACAAGTGCGCGAGGGTGACGAGCGTTGCTGCAATAGGTGGGCCAAAGCGAGGCCGGGCGACGAACAGACAGGGCGGTGTGTCATTCGGGTCGCGCGGCGGGCGGCGCCAAAGATGCGAAATTCCCTGTATTGCGTTGTTAACCCTCAATTTCATGGAATGGTGAAGGGGTTGGGCGCACAGTGGCGTCAGCTCTGAGACCCGATACCTGTGGCCTGGTGGCGGAGGGGCGACGCGACGGCGGTGCAACGCCGTAGACCCTCCGTTCAACTCGGAGGCCAGGCCTCCATCCTTGTTTTTGAAGTGCGCTATCGCTCACCGCGCGGCGGCTCGCTGCTTGAGCGCGGACGCGGCTTGCAGACCTCCCAGGAGTCTGCTCCCGACCCATTGCGGACTTCGCCTACGTCAGCTTGTGGGCTCGTTGTAAGTGCGAGATGCTGCCCTATGAATCTGCGAACTCTGCACGAACTGTTGGTGGCCGAAGGCTTCCGACCGGATGCCTACGAGCTTGGCGATGCGATCAACCCCTCTGAGACATACGCACTGCAAGAACGCAGTGGGGGTTGGGTCACCTTCTATGCCGAACGAGGTCATGAGAACTCGCTCGCGACGTTCTCGACACTCGACCAAGCCGCCCAGGACCTGCTCCGTCGTCTACGTGCGGACCCAAGCACACGTCGGAGCTAGCGGAACAAGGTCCGCCTTCCACCCTCAGGCGACGGGCGGCTGCCGACCCATACCAGACGTTCGAACTCTGACGGTTCTGGACCTCTCCAGTCACCGGTTGACGATTCCCGGAAGCCTCTCTATACGCACCGCTCCGCCGCAGGCTCGTCCCGCGGCTTTCTTATTTTGTTTTGCCTCAGGACGACGACCATGAAGGTCCGCAGCTCGCTCAAGTCGCTCAAGGGTCGCCATCGCGACTGCAAGGTCGTGCGTCGCAAGGGCGTCGTGTACGTCATCAACAAGACCGACCCGCGCTTCAAGGCGAAGCAGGGCTAAGGCCTCTTTTTGCGCTAACGGCCGCGACGCGGTCGCGGCCTTCTTGAGCGCGAAAGTTTCAGGGCTGCGGACTTGTCCGCAGCCTTTTTCGCGTCAGGCCCGGGCAGTCGTTGAGTCGCGCCGGGCGACGTGGTTAGCGTCCTTCCCACATCCCTTTCCGCCTCGGACGGCCGATCGCCGCCCCGAGGGCCTGTTCCCCGGAGTTCTCCCATGGCCGATGACGGTTCCTTCGATTCCTCGCCTGACGTCCTGACCTCGGCGGCCCAGGGCCGGCTGCGCACCGTGATCGAGCGGCTGGAGCGGCTGGAAGAGGACAAGGCCGCCGTCATGGCCGACATGAAGGAGGTCTTCGCCGAGGCCAAGGGCGAGGGTTATGACGTCAAAATCCTGCGCAAGGTCATCCGCATCCGCAAGCAGGACAAGGCCAAGCGGCAGGAGGAGGACGCGATCCTGGACCTGTATATGTCGGCGCTCGGGGAGATCTGAGCGGGGAGGAATTAGGGGGTAGGAATTAGGAATTAGAGGAGATCGCAGGATCGCCCGATCCCTGACGCCTCTTCCTAATTCCTAATTCCTGAGCCCTAATCCCTCGGATGAAGCGCAAGCCGCCTCCGTCCCCCTTCGAAGCCCAGCGCAAGGCGGCCCAGCGGGCGGCCCTCAACGCACTCAGACGCGCCCGCCGCTCGGCAGAGAAGGCGGGCGTTTCGCTGTCTGAATGGGAGGGGGAGTTCATCGACTCGGTCAGCGAGCAGGTGAAGACCCACGGCCGCGCCTTCGGCGACCCCGAGAAGGGCGCGCCGGGACAGGCGCTGTCGGCGATGCAGGGCCGCAAGCTGAAGGAGATCACCGCGAAGGCGAAGGGGGAGGAGCCGAGGCGGCGATGGGGGAAGAAGGCGAGGGAGTAGGGAGCAGGAATTAGGAATTAGGAATTGGGAGTTTGGGCGAGGGCGCTGGGCCGCGCGCCTCCTGATCCTTCTAATTCCTATTCCTAGTTCCTGCTCCCTGGTCCCTAGAACAGGATCTTCCGGAAGGTCACGCTGATCACCCGGCCGTTGGGGTCGAGGTAGTCGGGCTGGTAGTTCAGCGGCGTGTCGCCCGTGCTGGCGGTGACCTCGGGGCGGGAATCGAACAGGTTCTGGACCCCGAAATTGACCCGCGAGCCCTTGAGCCAGGGGAATCTCTCGACCCATGAGGTCCGGGAGTTCAGGTCGATGAAGACGTTCAGGTTGACCGTGGCCTGGTCGGCGAAATTGATGTCCGGGCCGGTGCCGCCGTCGACGCGGGTGCCCTCGCTCCAGTTGGCCCTGACGAAGGCGCCCATGCCGTTGCGGAAGACGCCGCCCTGGGCCTGGATCTCGTTGCGGGATGAGCCCCCGCGCGATCCTGTGGCCGCGCCGTCCAGCAGGTCGAGGACCGGCAGGCCGCTGGCGATGACGATCTCGTCCTGGATCCGCCAGGTATGGTAGATCGACAGGTTGAACCGGCCCTGGCCGGGCTGCATGCCGCCACCGCCGCGCCCACCCCCACCAGGGCTGCTGATGCGGACCTGACCGCCACCACCGCCACCGCCGCCTTCACCGCGCACACGGAGCCCACCGCCGCCGGGCGGGCGGGCTCCGCCGGGCTGGCCGGGCAGGGCCGCCGCCGCGGGGTTGGCGGTACCGAAGGCGCGCGAATAGTTGAAGCCGGTGCGGATGTCCTGACGCTCGAAGCGCTCGAAATTCAGCGGACGGGCGTCGTAGGCGAGCAGGGTGCCGACGGTACCCGGGGGGGCGAGGGGATCGACGGGCGCGCGGGTGAACCGACCCGGCAGGGCAGCCTCGAGATCGGGCGTCAGGGACGGGAAGCTGGCGATGGCGTCTTCCGTCAGACTCCAGGTCCATGTCGAGCTGAAGCGCAGGTCGGTCTCGGACCAGGGCTTGAGGTTGAAGCCGGCCTTCCAGACGCTGCGATTGTCGGCGTTCAGACCGGGATTGCCGCCGTCGGTGCGGGTGACCAGCACCGTCTGGCCGGTGGCGAAGTCGAACACCGGAACGTTGAAGGTCGAGACGACGGGGTCGTTCAGCTGCGAGATCGAGGGCGCGCCCTGTTCGTCGGTATAGCTGAGCTGAAGGGACAGGGGTTCGATGGGCGACCAGTTGATGCCGAATCCGAGGGTGGTCAGGCCGCCGAAGTCCGACAGATCCTCATAGCCGACGTTCAGATTGGCCGAGAGATCGCCGAGCATCGGCAGGATGTCCTGACGACGGCTGGCGATCGGCAGGCTGAAGCTGGCCTGGCCGTTGAAGCGGTCGCGCGACTGGGACCGTTCGGTGGTCGCGCCCGAGCGGACGCTGGTGGAATCCAGCGAGCGCGTGTCGGCGCCGAATTTGAAGGTGGTGGAGACACCACCGGCGGGCAGCTGGAAGACATCGCCGTTCAGCACCAGCTCCGCCGCCAGCACCTCGGACACAGAGTTGGCGGTGTCGTCGGCCAGGCGGGTGAAGTCGGTCAGCGACAGGGTGCCGAACGGATTGGCCCCCGGGTCGCTGGCGGTCAGACGGGTCTGGAACGCGGCGGCGGAATAGCCACGGCCGGTGAGGGTATCGGTCTCGACCCGGTCGTAGTTGCCCGTCAGGGTCCAGCGCCAGTCGTCGCCGATAAAGCCGTCGGCGACCATGCCGAGGCCGGCGGTGAGGGTATCCGTCTGGCGTCCCAGGGCCTCGGGCGCGTCCAGATAGCGGTAGGCCAGGACGTCGTCGGAGAAGGGCGAGAAGGGGCTGGTGTCCGGCACGGTCAGGATCACGCCCGGCAGGCCGTTGAAACTGCTGCTGGAGACGTCCTGCAGGCTACCGCTGACGGTGAGCTGGGTGGCACCGTTGATGTCCCGCTTCATCGTGCCGCGCACGGTGGTGCGCTCGCTCTGGCTCAGCAGGGTGCGGTAGGCACCCAGATCGCCGGTGCGCGGATCACCGGCCACGGCGGCGAAGTCGCCTATGGTCGGGGCACCGGGGACCGTCGGGACCGGGTTCACGAAGACGGTGGAGCCGACGGCGGTCGACAGGGCGGGGTCGATCTCGGTGCCGAAGGGGGTACCGGAGATGTTGCCGATCAGGTCATAGGGGGTGGAGCCGGAGTCGCGCTCGATGTCGCGCTCGGATTCGAACAGCGGGCTGGAGCGCTCGTATTCGGCATCCATCGACCAGCGATTGCCGCCTGAGATGCGCAGGATATTGCCCTCGATCTCGGCGGTGGTCCGGCCGCCCTGGGTCGGTGCCCGGCCGGAAACCTCACTCGTGATCGAGCGGAACTGGGCCTTGAGTACGAAATTCACCACGCGCTGGTCGGCGCGGTAGCCATATTCGAGCGCGACCTCCTCGGGGAGGATATCGACACGCTCGATGGCCTCGGATGGAATGCCCTGGATTTCCCGGAAGCCGGAGGTGCGGCGGCCATTGACCAGAAGCACGGGCTGGCCGTTGGCGCGGCCGCGGGAACTGGTCGTCAGGGGCTCCAGATAGGTCAGCAGCTCGGCGATGTTCGAGGCGCCATAGGCCTGGATCTGGTCCGCGCTCAGGCTGATGTCCGGGGGAATGTCGGAATTGACACTGCCGCGCGGGCGCGCGCCGGTGGTCGTCACGGTATCGAGCTCAAAGGCGTCCGGGTCAGACTCACCGGGCTGTTCAGGCTCGGCCGCGGGCGCGGGCGTTGTCGGCTGTTGCGGCGGCTGCTGCGGGGGCTGAGGCGCCGGCGCAGTCTGGATCAGACCGGCCATGAGGCCGGACAGGGCGGTGGTGACGAGCAACATACGGAGCGATCCCGGGGAGAGAAACTAGTCCTGCAACGTGCCCGCCCGACATTTCCGTCGCATGTCAGCGCGGAAACCGAAGGTTGAGCACGCCGGGAGCGTTCGCCTCTCTTCGAGGCTGGAGCGCCGGGTGGCCAATGAACTTTTAGTCAGATTCAGGGCTTCGCCGAGGCGTCGCCTGAAGGCGTCAGCCGACTTCCTTGAGGATGCCTTCCAGACCCTGTTCGCGAACCTTGCGGTAAAGGGTCGAGCGACCGATGCCGAGGCGGCGGGCGATTTCGGACATGTGGCCGGCATAGACCTCGATGGCGTGATGGATCAGGTCGCGCTCGATCTCTTCCAGCGTCCGCAGATGACCGCGGTCGTCGAGGATGCGGATCGGGGTGTCGGGCAGGGGCGGAAGCTCAAGGCTGTGCACGTTTGCCCCCTCCGTCTCGTCGCTGTCGCGACGATCCACCTCCCCCATGGGGGGGAGGAGACTGGCTGCGACGCCCGAAATGGCCGGGAAGTCGTGCGGCTGGAGGAAGGGGGCGTCGGCGAGGACGATGGCGCGATAGACGGCGTTCTCCAGCTGGCGGACGTTGCCGGGCCAGTCGAAGGCGCTGAGCAGGGCCAGGGTCTCGCCCGAGCAACCGGCGACGCGCTTGCCCTCCTCGACATTGAAGCGGGCGATGAAGTGATCGATCAGGGCCGGGATGTCCTCGCGGCGCTCGCGCAGGGACGGCGCTTCGATGGGGAAGACGTTGAGGCGGTAGAACAGGTCTTCGCGGAAGGCGCCGGCGCGGACCTGCTGGGCCGGGTCGCGGTTGGTGGCCGAGACGATGCGGACGTCGACCTTGACCGAGCGTTTGGCGCCGACCGGATCGACCTCGCCCTCCTGAAGGGCGCGCAGCAGCTTGACCTGCATGTCCAGCGGCAGTTCGCCGATCTCGTCGAGGAACAGGGTGCCGCCGTTGGCCTCCTGGAATTTGCCGAGATGTTTGTCGTGGGCGCCGGTGAAGGCTCCCTTCTCGTGTCCGAACAGGATGGACTCGACCAGATTGGCGGGCAGGGCGCCGCAGTTCACGGCCACGAAGGGCTTGCCCGACCGGTCACTGGCGCCGTGGAGGGCGCGGGCGATGACTTCCTTGCCGACCCCGCTCTCGCCGGTGATCAGGACCGGGATGGAGGATTTGGCCGCGCGGGCACCCAGCGACTTGACCATCCGCATGGGCGGACTCTGGCCGACCAGATCGTCGAAGGAGGTGCGGCCGGAGACGTGCTTCTTGAGCCGGCCGACCTCGGCCGTCAGCCGGGTCAGCTGCAGGGCGTTTGAGACGCCGACCAGCAGACGTTCAGCCGAGACCGGTTTGACGAAGAAGTCCTGGGCCCCGGCCTGCATGGCCTTGACCACGGCGTCCACGCCGCCCGAGGCGGTCAGGACGATGACAGGGGTCGTGACACCGGCGGTGCGCATCTCGGCCAGGGCTTCCATGCCACTCATGCCGGGCATGACCATGTCGAGCAGGATCACGTCGGCCCCGCCCCCCTTGGTCATCCGGTCAATGGCCTCGCCGCCGGATTCGGCATGGACGACGGCATAGCCCTCACGCTCCAGCACGGCCTGCGCGAGGCGGCGCTGGGTGGGATCGTCGTCGACCACGAGAACGGTCTTCGCCATGGGTGCAGCCCCTTCAACATCACGGTTTCGGCCGGTCCTCGTTGAAGCGGGACTGGCTCATTCCGGGACGTTTTAACCCTCACAAGGTGAAGATCGGGTTGGGGGGCAGGGTGAGTGGGGGGTTAACGCGCGTCGCCAAGGCTCAGGCGGCGGTTGGCTGACGGCCCGGAGCCACGGCGCAGAACAGCATCAGCAGGGCTGATATTCCCGGCACCAGCAAGAGCGCCGACCACCGGCCGCTGTGGCCGAGGTCATGCAGGCGTTTGATGGTCAGTGCGAACAGGGCCCAGACAGCGGCAGAGAAGAGCGCGATCACGAGGGAAATCTGCAGCGGAACGGGCAAGGCGGAAAATACGCTGGCGTCCAGACCCCGCCCGATCATGCCCCATGGATTGTCGAGGGCATTGCCGATGGAACTCGCCGAAATCGTAGCGCCTGTGCTGAAGGCGCTCAGTGCAGCCATGGCGAAGAAGGCAGCGATCGGGGTGATGTAAGCGCGACGCCCGATCTGGCCCTTCGGACTGAGAAGAATTGCGATCATCGTGTTCTCCTAGAGCGAGACTACGCAACCGAGCGTGTATGGCAAGAGCCCGCTCCGCCGGGGGTTCCCGGGCCGACATTTTCCGGGATCCAGAAACGACAAAGGGCCGGTTTCCCGGCCCCATTCACGGAGCGGCAGGCTTGTCATCACCCGATGCCGCACCGGCTGCTCCGAAGAGCAGTCTCGCAAGTCCCCGAGGGGAACCGCCTAAATATGGGTCAGGTCGAGCGCCTTTGCAACCGCGCGGCGAATGGCTGCGAAATCATCGGCGGGAAGCATCGGCACAGCATACTGCCCGCGTCCAATCTTGTAGCGTTCGAGGCGTCCGAGCGAGACCGTCGTCAACATATCGCATTTGGCCCAGCAACCGATTGCTTCCCGACCCGGCAACGGGTTGTTGGCGAGAGCGTGGTGGTAGTCCTCCAATGAATCCGGCTCGGTCGTCGAGAGCGGCACCACCGTCACGAGGCGCCGGTTCTTGCGATTGCGGGCTATCACCACAACCGGTCGCACCTTGATCATCTCCGGGACCACAAAACCCCGATAGTCGCAGATGACGACTTTTCCCGGACGTGGCTGATAGAGCATGGCCATGCAAGGTTGTACGAATAAACAACCCTGAGGACAATCTGGCCCCCGTTCGAGGCTCCGGCGGCAGGCCGGGTCAAGGTGCCGGCGGGCCTAGATCGGCGACGGGCGGCGGAGGCGGCGGCGCGGTCGCGACCGGCGCACTCGCGCAGTCAGGCATGAGATCGGTTTGGAACCGGGCGACCTGACTTCCGTCCGCGAAGACCAGATCAGGCCAGACCGGTTGGACGGCTCGCAGACGTCCGGCTCGCAAAGCTTCGCGCGGGTCTGGACGCCTGTCGCCGCGGCAACGCTGGTGGAAATAGCCCAGCAGGCTCCAGCCGGCGCCATCCGGGTTGAACACCGCCACATCTTCTTGGCCAAGAATCAGCATTTCCATGGTCCCATCGCCGTTCAGGTCCCTGCGCGTCGCAAGACAGGGGCTGGCGTGTTGGCAGTGCTGGAGGTCGCGGCGGTTGACCGAGGCGACAAAGCCGGCGGGAAGCGGCGCCGCGCCGGTCGGCCAGATTTCGATCGCCGGTGGGTGCTCCGCCTCGGCAGGGTCGGGGTCGTGAAAGCGACCCTGGACCTTTTGCGCGGACAAGGCCCCGGCGGCGATGGCGGCATTGTCGGAACCGGTTAGCCGCTCCAGCGCCGCCTGCCCGGCCTTGCCGCTCTCGAAGCGGAGGAACCGGTAGTCGAATTTGTCGGGCGTGACCGCGCCGCGTTCCAGCCGCGCGACCTGGTCCATGACAGAGAGGCGGGCCGGGTCCAGCGCAGGGCTGAACAGCAGGAGGATGACGGCGACGGTCAAGATGGCGGTCCAGATGTTGGTGCGCTCCAGCGGGCGCATCCAGTCGCTCTTGCGCCAGAAGGGACTGAGGGCGGCCCAGCCGTAGCCGACGGCGTAGGCGGCGCCGACGAGGGCGCAGGCGGCGGCGATGATCCGGTCGGGCGTCAGGCCGTACTGGCCGATGCGGAGCGAAAGGCCCCAGACGGCCAGGATGACCAGCGGGGTGATCAGGACCGCCGCGACCCGCACGGCGACGAGCAGGACCACGGGCGGCAGGTTGTCGGGGCGGCCGTCCTGATAGGCGGTGTTGATGAGGATGATCAGGGCGGCGGCGGCGGCCAGCACCAGCGAGGTGCCGTTGCCCGTCTCCCACAGGCCTTCGAGGCCGGTGAAGGGCAGGGCGGCGAGGAAGCCGGCGGCCAGGACGGTCATCACCAGCAGCAGCCAGGACAGCAGCATCAGGGCCACAGTGCGGACGCCCCGGATCAGGCCGTCGCGGACATCGGTCAGATGGACGGCGATCGAAAAGGCCAGGGTGGTGGCGGGAATCCAGAACCAGTCCTCGCGCAGCAGAAATTCGAGGAAGTCGAGACCGATCACCTTGAACAGGGCGGCGCCCAGCTGGAGCAGGAGCCAGAAGGCGCCGGTGAAGCCGAGCGACATGGCCAGCTGGACCCCGGCCTTCCAGGTAGTGTCGAAATAGGCCGGGAAGCTGGCGATGCGGCGACGCTCGAGGTCCGCCGGGGCGACCAGATGATGGGCGATGAACAGGGCGGCGGCCGAAAACAGGAATACGGGTGCGGACAGGTAGACCTGATAGCCAAGGGCCTCGACGCTCTGGCGGGCGATGTCGTGCAGGCCCAGCAGGGCGAGGGCGACTCCGGCGACGACGGTCCAGATCGCGAGGGTCAGGGGACGCAGCCGGCCGACCCCGGCCAGAAGCACCAGCGGAAGGAAGGCGATGACGAGGAGAAGCGGGCCGAACAGCAGCGGCTCGGTCGCGGGCCAGAACATCTGGGGACACCGGCTTTCATCATTGGAGCTGCACAGCCCCCAACGCGCCTCGGCCGAACGGTGCAGCCAGAACAGGCCCAGGCCCTGTACAAGGCCGATCCCCAGCCGGATCGGTCCGAGGATGCGGGACGTCGCGCCGCCGAGACTATCCCGGCCGGTGGCTTCGGTGGCGTCGGTCATGCGGATTCCCCTCCGTAGACCCTCAACCTGCACTATATTGAGCCCGGGCGTCTCAAGGAATTCCGGTGCAGCCGCCGTGCAGGGGCGAACCGGCTTGAGTTCTGCGCCGATCCCTGTATAGAGCGCGCCTTCTCCGTCGCAGCCTTCGGGACGCGGCGGTCCTGTCCGAGAACTTCGGGGTCTGGGGGTCACCCGGGCCGTAAATGCCAGAGAGCCCTCTGGTGCCGTGGGGAGATGGGGATGCAGACGGCCATCGTCTCCCGGTTTTCCGGGCGCACGAGGTTCGAGCCTCCTTCGGACATTACGACCGGCCTGAACGCTTCGCAGCGATGCGGCGCGCTTTGGCCAATCCGTCGTCGGGAATAAGCCCGGCGGCGAATACAGACTGGAGACCGCAATGGATCGCGCACAAAAAGCCGAGTCGATCGAAACGCTGAAGGGCGTTTTCGCCGACGCGGGTGCCGTGGTCGTGACCCACAACCTGGGTCTGACCGTTGCGGACATGGAAGATCTGCGTGGACGTCTTCGTAAAGAAGGCGGCACGTTCAAGGTGGTCAAGAACCGCCTGGCGCTCAAGGCGCTCGAAGCCGACGAAGGCAGCGAATACCACGGCCTGTTCAAGGGTCCCGTGGGCATCGCATACGCCGACGATGCGGTGACGGCCGCCAAGGTCACCGCTGAATACGCCAAGGCCAACGACAAGTTCGTCGTCCTGGGTGGCTTCATGGGTGAGAAGATTCTGGACGCGAAGGGCGTGGAGGTTCTCTCCAAACTGCCGTCGCTGGATCAGATCCGCGCCTCGCTGCTGGGCCTGCTCAACGCTCCCGCGACCAAGATCGCCGGCGTCGTGCAAGCTCCGGCTTCCCAACTGGCCCGCGTGTTCAGCGCGTATGCCGCCAAGGACGCCGCGTAAGCGAAACCGCCTCTTTCATCTCTGCAAACCCCTCTCTGAAAACCCATCCTCCGAAGGAATACTCACATGGCCGATCTCGCCAAAATCGTTGAAGACCTGTCGAAACTGACCGTTCTGGAAGCCGCCGAACTGTCCAAGCTGCTGGAAGAAAAGTGGGGCGTCAGCGCCGCTGCTCCGGTCGCCATGGCCATGCCCGCCGGTGGCGGCGCCGGTGCCCCGGCTGAAGCTGCTGAAGAGCAGACCGAGTTCACCGTCGTCCTGCTGGACGGTGGCGACAAGAAGATCAACGTCATCAAGGAAGTCCGTGGCGTGCGTTCGGACCTCGGTCTGAAGGAAGCCAAGGACCTGGTCGAAGGCGCTCCGCAGAACGTCGTCGAGAACGTCTCCAAGCAGGCCGCCGACGAAGTCGCCAAGAAGCTGACGGAAGCCGGCGCCAAGGTGCAGGTCAAGTAAGAACGGACCTTCTCCCTCCCCCGGAGTGGGGAGGGGCGATCGCGCAGCGATCGGGGTGGGGATGTTTCGATGTTCCCCACCCTGTCGTCGCTACGCTCCGACTGTCCCTCCCCATAAAGGGGAGGGTGAAGACGGGCCGGGGAGCGATCCCCGGCCCGTTTTCTTTTGCCCGGTGGACAGGCGGCCATCCCTGTGGCCCGGATGGTCGCCTGCCCTGGGGAGGGAATGATGAAGACCGGAGCCACTGCGGCCGCCATTGCCGCCCTGATGCTTTGCACCGTCGGCCTGACAGGCTGCGGAGAGCCCACCGCCGACGGGCCGCCTCCCGCGCCGGCAGGACCTCCGCCACCGCCGTCGCCGGACCTTCCGATGACCGGAGCCAAGGCTCGGGCGATCATCGGCGACCTGCCCTTGCCCTGTATTGAAATGGCGTCGCTGAAGATGGACATGGCGATCTGTGGCGAGCGTCAGAACCTGCCCATCGACCATGAAGCCCTGCGCACGGAACTGCGCGACCTGCGCTGGAACCTGCAGACGCTGACGCCGCAAGAGGCCCGGACCCGGTGTTCGGCGCTGGTCAACGAGATGCGCAGGCAGCCCAAGCCCCAGATCTGCTGGGACCTGGGCAACGGCTGAAGCCGCGCCTTACCGCCGCCGGGGCGCGAAGATGTCGGCGAGGCGGTCGCGGGTGCCCTCGATGCGGACCAGACGCGGGTAGCGCAGGCCGCCGTGGTAGTCGAACGACAGGGTGCGGAACTCGTCGCCGCGCCTGACGACCAGCTCGATGGGATCGGTGGCTGTCTTCGCGGCGGTGACGGCGTCGCGCAACACCTCGGCCGAGGCGACGCGGTCGCCGACCGCGACCAGCTCCCATCCGGCGCCGATGTCCTGTTCGAAGGCCAGGCCGCCCCAGCGCACGCCGCCGATGCGGTTGCCGCCGCCGAGGGAGAAGCCGAGGGAATACTGGAAGTCATTGCCCCAGCCGCCCATCATCCGCTTCTCGGTGGCGGTCAGCTCATCCACATAGGTCAGCCGCCAGCCGGCCCGTTCGATGCCGTCCAGCGGGGCCTCGGCCTCGGGGCCGACGGCGTCGAGCCGGCTGCGCAGGAAGGTCGCCCAGTCGTGCGGGTGGACCGCGTTCAGGTGAGAGACCACATCGTCGAAGGTGTAGGGCCGGGCTTCCCAGACGCCGTCCTCGACGCCGTAGAAGGCCCTGGCGAAATCATCGAGCGACTTGCGGTCGCGGGTGGCCTCGCGGATCAGGGTGTCGGCATCGAGCCAGATCAGCAGGGCCTCGCGGTAGTAGTCGCCGGTGCCGCGCATCCATGAAGACCAAGGGTTGGAGGTGCGGTAGCCCAGCAGATTGTGGTTGGTGGTGTCCTGCAGGGCGCGCCACCGGCGGCCGGGCTGGTTGTCGTAGAATCCGGCCACCTCGGCCAGGTTGATCACCGCCTCCTCGACCGTACCGAGACCCGAGCGGGGGGTCAGGACATCGCCCCAGTATTCGGTCTGGCCCTCATAGACCCACATCAGGGTGTTCTGGGTGGGGACGTTGAAGTTCGGGACGTATTCGTCTGAGGGACGACGGAATTTTCCGTTCCAGCTGTGGACGTATTCGTGCGGCAGCAGGCCGCGCGTGCCGTAGGCCGGGGTGGAGGTGGAGAAATAGTTCGGCGCGGCGGTGTTCTCGGATGATCGGTGATGCTCCAGGCCGATGCCGCCCATCTTCGAGGTCAGGCCGAGCAGGAATTCATAGCGGTCAAAGTGTCGGGCCCCGAACAGGCGGTCGGCCTGGTCGACCAGGGATTCGTATTTCGCGATCCATTCCGGCGTGATGTTCACCGAGGCAGCGGTGTCGCCGACAAGGTTCAGGTGCACCGGGGAGCGGCCACCCGGGTCGATGTCGACACGGCGATAGTGCGCTCCGGCGAACATCGGGCTGTCGGCCAGGTGCTCGAGCGATATGGGGGCGAAGGTGGCCACATCACCCTCGCGGGAGACGGTGTCGAGCGCCACGCCATAGTTCCAGCCGGTCGGCAGGACCACGGAGGGGGCGAAGGTGATGCGGCTGTGGTTGTAGCCCGCCGGATAGAGCAGGGCCTTCTCCCACTGGAGATTGACCATCTCGGGCGTCATGACCACGCGCCAGACCGAATTGTCCGGCTGGGTCAGCCATTCGAAGGCGACCTCGATTTCCGTCACCCCGGCGGGGACGTCGAGGTGGAAGGCGTGGGGATCGACGGTGTCGCGGAC
Organism: Caulobacteraceae bacterium; assembly: GCA_965284535.1. Lineage (GTDB taxonomy): Bacteria > Pseudomonadota > Alphaproteobacteria > Caulobacterales > Caulobacteraceae > Brevundimonas. The sequence goes on along the minus strand of OZ260090.1, from coordinate 2,644,666 downwards.
CCATTCGATCCTCTGGCCGCCGCCGGTGACGGTCAGGCCCGAGACGAGCTGGATCGGACCGGTGTCGGCGTGGTTGCCGGGAATGAATTTCGGATACTGCAGCACCAGATGACCGGCGCTGACGGGCACTGTCTGGCGCACGCGGATGACCTTGTGATCGAGGTCGGTCAGGTCGACGCGGATGCCGATGACGCCCGGATAGTCGCGGTCCTGCGGTGCCGGTATGGGCGGCAGGGCGTTGGGCAGGCTGGTCGGGGCGGGCAGGGGGGTCTGGGCCTGGGACGCGGGAACCTGGGCCAGGGCCGGCAGGGCGGCGGAGGTCAGGAGCAGGGCGAGGGCGGCGGTTCGGATCATGGTCTGTCCCTCCCGATCAACGGCGGCGCGGGGCGAGGATGTCGCCGAGACGGTCGGGCGTTCCCTCGATGCGTTCGAGGCGCGGGTAGCGCAGGCCGCCGTGATAGTCGAAGCGGATGGTGCGGAAGCGGTCGCCCTTCTTGAGCATCATCTCGATCGGGGTGGTGTTGCCCGCGGAGGCGGTGATGGCCTCGGCGATGACGGTGGCGCTGGCGGCGCGGCCGTTGACGGCCACGACCTCCCAGCCCGAGGTCAGGCCGGCCTCGAAGGCGGGCGAGCCCCAGCGGACACCGGTGATCCGGTTCGAGGTATTGAGCCGGAGACCCAGCGAATAGTCGAAATCAACGCGGCCCAGTTCGGTGTTGAGCGCGCGGGAATAGCCGTTGGGCGTGGTGCTCCAGGCGAGGCGATAGCCGCCGCGTTCGATCCCGGCCAAGGGGCCGGTCGCTTCGGGGCCGACCGCGTCCAGCCGGGTGCGCAGGAAGGTCGCCCAGTCATTCGGCTGGACGCCGTTCAGGGTCGAGGTCACGTCGCTGAAGGTATAGGGAGCCGGGTCCCAGTTGCCGTCCTGAACGCCGAAGAAGGCCCTGGCGAAATCGTCCAGCGAGCGTTCTCCGCCGGACTGTTCGCGGATCAGGGTGTCGGCGTCGAGCCAGATCATCGCCCCTTCGCGATAGTAGTCCTCGCTGCGCTGGAAACTGCTCCACGGCTGGGGCCGGCGCTGGGCGATGATCGGATCGTTGGTGGTGTCCTGCATGGCGCGCCAGGCCCGGGCCGGATTATCGTCGGCGTAGCTGGCGGCGGTGTTGGCGAGGACGTCCAGCGCCTGCTGTTTGGTCATCAGGCCCGCGCGGGCGCTGAGAATGAGGCCATAGTACTGGGTCTGGCCCTCATAGACCCAGAGCAGGGAGTTCTGCAGGGGCTCGTTCAGGGTCGGGGTCAGCTGGTCGGCGGGACGACGCCATTTACCGTTCCAGGAGTGGTTGTATTCGTGGCCCAGCAGATCGCGGTCGGCCAGGGTCGCGGACGGGGCGGTGAAATAGCGGGTGTCGACGCTGTTTTCGGACGACCGGTGATGCTCCAGCCCGATGCCGCCGAGGTCATCGGTGACCGCCAGCAGGAAATCATAGTGGTTGAAGTGGCGCGCGCCGTAGAGGCGGTCGGCCTGCCGGACCAGTTCACGGTGCCGCTCGATATGGTCGTCGGTCGCGGCCAGCATGTCGGGGTCGTCGGCGACGATGTTCAGCCGCACGGGCGAGCGGCCGCCCGGATCGAGATCGATCTGGCGATAGTGGGCTCCGGCGAAGACCGGGCTGTCCGCCAGGTGTTCAAGCGTGATGGGGGCGAAGACGGCGACGCCGTTCTGGAATGAGACGGTGTCGAGCGCGGCTCCGTATTGCCAGCCGGCGGGCAGGCGCAGGGTCGGCTGGACCCTGATCTGGCGGGACCAGTAGCCGGCCGGATAGAAGATGGCCTTCTCCCACTGGATGTTCAGCATCTGGTCGGTGATGACGATCCGGCCCTGCGATCCCTCGATCGGGGTCAGCCATTTGAAGGCGATGTCGAGCGAGGTCGCGCCGGCGGGGACGTCGATCTGGAAGGCGTGGGTGTCAGCCGGGTTGCGGACCCAGCGGAGTTCCTGACCGTTGGCGGTGATGTGCAGGTCGGCGATGTCGTCGACCGGTCCGACGGGACCGTGCTTGCCGGGGATCCACTGGGGATAGAGCAGGACCATCGGACCGGGGCCGGCGACGGGGATGGTCTGCCGCACCGAAACGATGCGCCGGTCGATGTCGGTGGCGTCCATCTCGAGGGTGATGAGGCCGGGATAGGCTACGTCGCGCGGGGCCGGGACGGGGACCAGGGCGCGATCGAGAGCGGGCGTGCCGACCTGTGCGAGAGAGGGCGCGGCACCGAGCAACAGGGCGGCGGCGCAGGCGGACAGGAGGAGACGCTTCATCGATCACTTCCGGCTGGACAGGCGGGGCGCGCAGATCACGCCGGGCGTGGGTGAGGGTCAACCCGATGGAAGGCCCACGGGATTAATTCGCCGTCATGTTCGGGGTTCCGAACATCCGATCCGCTCATCCCGGCGAAAGCCGGGACCCAGTCCTGTCCAGCGTGGCGCCTGTGCATCAGGACAACCGACCGGGTCCCGTTCCCGGGGCGCCGCTCATCCAAAGCACTGGGTCCCGGCCTTCGCCGGGATGAGCGGAGCAATTTTATACAGGCGCGGGCTTCACTTCCAGCAGTTCCACCGTGAACAGAAGGGTGGAGTTGGGCGGCAGTTCGTCGCCGCCGACCCAGCGTTCGCCGTAGCCAAGCGCCGGGGGGATGACGAATTCGAATCGCTCGCCTTCGCGCATCAGGGCCACGCCCTCGGTCCAGCCCCGGATCACCCGGTTGAGGGGGAATTCGGTCGGCTCGCCGCGGGCCCAGGACCCGTCGAACTCGCGCCCGTCGATGAAGGTACCGCGGTAATGGACGCGGACCGTGTCGGTGGCGACCGGCTGTCGACCTTCGGGATTGGCCGGGCTGATTCGGCGGTACTGCAGGCCGGAGGCGGTGGTGGTCCAGCCGGGCCGGCCGGCGTTCCAGGCCAGGTAGGCGGTGTTGCCCGCGTTCCAGGCCTCCTGGCTGGCTTCGCCGACAGGCGCGCGAACCTCGGAGGTCGGAGGTCCCATCGGCACCGGCGCACTGGCGCAGGCGGCGAGGGTCAGGGCGGCGGCGGTGATCAGGAGGGTGCGTGTCATGCGGCGACGCTAGCAGGATCAGGCCTCCACCGTGAAGCCGCCCCGGCATTCGTAAACGAATGGGGGAAAGGGCCTTTATTTCGTCGGAAAAGCGAGTATATGACCCGGTTCCGCTCACTCAGTATGAGACACGCGCGAAAGCGCCGAGGCCCGGTTTGTCGCCCTCCGACCGGTGCGAAGGCGCGCTCCTCCCCAGGGAGCCCTGCAATTTCAGACGTCCTGGCGCCGCGAGGCCCGAGGGTGGACGTCGAAACCGATGGTCACGGGTCGCCGTATTGGCGGAGCCGTGGCTGCTGCATTTGATCGTCGCCTGCCCGGGCGACGTATTGGGAATACAGAATGGCCAAGTCCAAAGCCGAAGTCGCCGTCGCCCACGGCCAGTTCGCACACGCCACCACCTTCACCGGCAAGAAGCGCATCCGCCACTCGTTCGGCCGGATCCCCGAAGCGGTGCAGATGCCGAACCTGATCGAGGTGCAGCGCGCCTCCTACGAGCAGTTCCTGCAGCGCGAAGTGCGCAGCGGTCCGCGCAAGGATCAGGGCATCGAGGCGGTCTTCAAGTCGGTCTTCCCGATCAAGGACTTCAACGAACGCGCCATCCTGGAATACGTCTCCTACGAGTTCGAGGACCCGAAATACGACGTCGAGGAATGCATCCAGCGCGACATGACCTATGCCGCGCCGCTGAAGGTCAAGCTGCGCCTGATCGTGTTTGAGGCGGATGAAGAGACCGGCGCGCGCTCGGTCAAGGACATCAAGGAGCAGGACGTCTACATGGGCGACATCCCGCTCATGACCGACAAGGGCACCTTCGTCGTCAACGGGACCGAGCGGGTGATCGTGTCCCAGATGCACCGTTCGCCGGGCGTCTTCTTCGACCACGACAAGGGCAAGACGCACAGCTCGGGCAAGCTGCTGTTCGCCGCCCGCGTGATCCCGTACCGCGGTTCGTGGCTCGATTTCGAGTTCGACGCCAAGGACATCGTCTACGTCCGCATCGACCGTCGCCGGAAGCTGCCGGCCTCGACCTTCCTGATGGGTCTGGGCATGGACGGGGAGGAGATCCTCAAGACCTTCTACGAGACCGTGCCCTACGAGAAGCGCGGCGAAGGCTGGGTCACCCCGTACAAGGCCGAGCGCTGGAAGGGCGTGAAGCCCGAGTTCGACCTGGTCGACGCCGACACCGGTGAGATCATCGCCGCCGCCGGCACCAAGATCAGCGCCCGTCAGGCCAAGAAGCTGGGTGACACGACCACGTCGCTGTCGCTGGCCGCCGACGCCCTGCTGACCAAATATCTGGCCGCCGACGCCGTGAACTACGAGACCGGCGAAATCTATGCCGAGGCCGGCGACGAGCTGGACGCCCCGACGATCGAACTGCTGGAAAGCTACGGCTTCACCACCATCGACGTGCTGGACATCGACCACGTCACGGTCGGTGCCTACATGCGCAACACCCTGCGTATCGACAAGAACACCGGCCGCGAGGACGCGCTGTTCGACGTCTATCGCGTGATGCGTCCGGGCGAGCCGCCGACCCCGGAGGCCGCCGAAGCCATGTTCAACTCGCTGTTCTTCGACAGCGAGCGCTACGACCTGTCGGCCGTGGGCCGGGTGAAGATGAACATGCGTCTGGAAACCCCGGACGTGTCGGATGAAATCCGCGTGCTGCGCAAGGACGACGTCCTGCGCGTGCTGCAGATCCTCGTCGGCCTGAAGGACGGCCAGGGCGAGATCGACGACATCGACAACCTGGGCAACCGCCGGGTCCGTTCGGTCGGCGAGCTGCTGGAGAACCAGTACCGCGTCGGCCTGCTGCGGATGGAGCGCGCCATCAAGGAGCGCATGTCCTCGGTCGATATCGACACCGTGATGCCGCACGACCTGATCAACGCCAAGCCGGCCGCCGCGGCCGTGCGCGAGTTCTTCGGTTCGTCGCAGCTGTCGCAGTTCATGGACCAGACCAATCCGCTGTCGGAGATCACCCACAAGCGTCGCCTTTCGGCGCTTGGCCCGGGCGGTCTGACGCGCGAGCGCGCCGGCTTTGAAGTCCGCGACGTGCACCCGACCCACTACGGCCGCATCTGCCCGATCGAAACGCCGGAAGGCCCGAACATCGGCCTGATCAACTCGCTGGCCACCCACGCCCGCGTGAACAAGTACGGCTTCATCGAGAGCCCGTACCGTCGCGTGAAGGACGGCAAGGCCACGGACGAGGTGGTCTACATCTCGGCCATGGAAGAGGCGAAATACACCATCGCCCAGGCCAACATCGAGCTGAAGGCCGGCGAGATCGTCGAGGACCTGGTCCCCGGACGGATCAACGGCGACTCCCAGCTGCTGATCAAGGCTGACGTGGACATGATGGACGTGTCGCCGAAACAGGTCGTTTCGGTCGCCGCCGCCCTGATCCCCTTCCTGGAAAACGATGACGCCAACCGGGCCCTGATGGGCGCGAACATGCAGCGTCAGGCCGTGCCGCTGGTGCAGTCCGACGCGCCGCTGGTCGGCACCGGCATGGAAGCGGTCGTGGCCGTGGACTCCGGCGCGGTCGTGGTCGCCCGTCGTGACGGCGTCGTCGAGCAGATCGACGGCACCCGGATCGTCGTGCGCGCCACCAACGAACTCGACGCCGGCCGTTCGGGCGTGGACATCTACCGCCTGTCGAAATTCCAGCGTTCGAACCAGTCGACCTGTATCAACCAGCGCCCGATCGTGCGCGTGGGCGATGAGGTGAAGATCGGTGACGTGATCGCCGACGGTCCGTCGACGGATCTGGGTGAGCTGGCCCTGGGCCGTAACGCCCTCGTCGCCTTCATGCCCTGGAACGGCTACAACTTCGAGGACTCGATCCTGATCTCGGAGCGCATCGTGCGCGACGACGTCTTCACCTCCATCCACATCGACGAGTTCGAGGTGATGGCCCGCGATACCAAGCTGGGGCCGGAAGAGATCACCCGCGACATCCCGAACGTCGGCGAGGAAGCCCTGCGCAACCTCGACGAAGCCGGCATCGTGGCCATCGGTGCCGAGGTCCAGCCGGGCGACATCCTGTGCGGCAAGGTCACGCCGAAGGGCGAGAGCCCGATGACGCCGGAAGAGAAGCTGCTGCGCGCCATCTTCGGCGAGAAGGCTTCGGACGTCCGTGACACCAGCCTGCGTCTGCCGCCCGGCGTCGCCGGCACGGTCGTCGACGTGCGCGTGTTCAACCGTCACGGCGTCGACAAGGACGAGCGGGCCATCGCCATCGAGCGTTCGGAAATCGAACGCCTCGGCAAGGACCGCGACGATGAGCTCAAGATCCTCGAGCGTAACGTCTATGGCCGACTGAAGCCGCTGATCCTCGGCAAGAACGCCACCTCGGGTCCGAAGGGCCTGGGCCGCGGTGAAGTCACTGAAGCCAAGCTGGGCGAGTTGTCGCGCGGCCTGTGGTGGCAGATCGCCCTCGACGACGAGAAGGCGATGGGCGAGCTGGAAGCCATGAAGGCCCAGTTCGAGAACGCCCGCAAGGCGCTCGACCGTCGCTTCGAGGACAAGGTCGAGAAGCTGCAGCGCGGCGACGAACTGCCCCCTGGCGTGATGAAGATGGTCAAGGTCTTCGTGGCCGTGAAGCGCAAGCTTCAGCCCGGCGACAAGATGGCCGGCCGTCACGGCAACAAGGGCGTCATCTCCAAGATCCTGCCGATCGAGGACATGCCGCACCTGGAAGACGGCACCTCGGTGGACGTCGTTCTGAACCCGCTGGGCGTGCCTTCGCGCATGAACATCGGCCAGATCTTCGAAACCCACCTGGGCTGGGCCGCCGCCGGTCTCGGCAAGCAGATCCAGGGGCTTCTGGAAGCCTGGCAACAGGGCGGACAGAAGAAGGCGCTGGTCGATCACCTGACCAGCATCTACGGCCCCGACACCCCGCTTCCGGAATCGGAAGAGGACCTGGTCGAGCTGGCCCGCAACCTGTCCAAGGGAGTTCCGTTCGCCACCCCGGTGTTCGACGGCGCGCACATCAACGATATCGAGGAACTGCTGGAGAAGGCGGGTCTCGACCGCACCGGCCAGTCGATCGTCTATGACGGCCAGACCGGCGAGCAGTTCAAGCGTCCGGTCACGGTCGGCTACATCTACATGCTGAAGCTGCACCACCTGGTCGACGACAAGATCCACGCCCGTTCGATCGGGCCGTACTCGCTCGTCACCCAGCAACCGCTGGGCGGCAAGGCGCAGTTCGGCGGCCAGCGCTTCGGCGAGATGGAGGTCTGGGCGCTGGAAGCTTACGGCGCGGCCTACACCCTGCAGGAAATGCTGACGGTGAAGTCCGACGACGTGGCCGGTCGGACCAAGGTCTACGAGGCCATCGTCCGCGGCGACGACAGCTTCGAGGCGGGCATTCCCGAGAGCTTCAATGTGCTCGTCAAGGAAATGCGCTCGCTGGGTCTGAACGTGGAGCTGGAGAACAGCTGACGCGAGTGGCGAGTGGCGAGTGACGAGTGGCGAGATTTCGCCGCGTCACTCGCCACCGCCGACTTCCTCGCCACCAGCCACTCGCCACTCGCCACTATTATTTTCGCGGCTCCCCGCCGCAGCAAGGAACTCAAGATGAACCAGGAAGTCCTGAACATCTTCAACGCGGTCCCGGTCACCCCGACCTTCGACCAGATCAAGATCGCCCTCGCCAGCCCGGAAAAGATCCGGTCGTGGTCGTTCGGCGAGATCAAGAAGCCCGAGACCATCAACTACCGCACGTTCAAGCCCGAGCGTGACGGCCTGTTCTGCGCCCGTATCTTTGGCCCGACCAAGGACTACGAATGCCTGTGCGGCAAGTACAAGCGCATGAAGTACAAGGGCATTATCTGCGAGAAATGCGGCGTTGAGGTCACCCTGGCCCGCGTTCGCCGCGAGCGGATGGGCCACATCGAGCTTGCCTCTCCGGTCGCCCACATCTGGTTCCTGAAGTCGCTGCCGTCGCGCATCTCCCTGATGCTGGACATGGCGCTGAAGGACGTCGAGCGCGTCCTGTATTTCGAGAACTACATCGTCACCGAGCCGGGCCTGACCCCGCTGAAGCAAAACCAGCTGCTGACGGAAGACGAATTCTACCGCTACCAGGACGAGTTCGGCGATGACGGCTTCACCGCCGAGATCGGCGCCGAGGCCGTGCGCAACCTGCTGATCGGCATTGACCTGCATGCCGAGGCCGAGAAGCACCGCGGCGAACTGGCCGACAGCCCCTCGGAAATGAAGGCCAAGAAGGCCTCCAAGCGCCTGAAGCTGATCGAGGCCTTCCTCGAGAGCGGCAACAAGCCCGAGTGGATGATCCTGACGGTCGTGCCGGTCATCCCGCCGGAACTGCGCCCTCTGGTGCCGCTGGACGGTGGCCGCTTCGCCACCTCAGACCTGAACGACCTGTATCGCCGGGTCATCAACCGCAACAACCGTCTGAAGCGCCTGATCGAGCTGCGCGCGCCCGACATCATCATCCGCAACGAAAAGCGGATGCTGCAGGAGTCGGTCGACGCCCTGTTCGACAACGGCCGTCGCGGCCGCGTCATCACGGGCGCCAACAAGCGTCCGCTGAAGTCGCTCGCCGACATGCTGAAGGGCAAGCAGGGCCGCTTCCGCCAGAACCTTCTGGGCAAGCGCGTCGACTATTCGGGCCGTTCGGTCATCACCGTGGGTCCCGAGCTGAAGCTGCACGAGTGCGGCCTGCCCAAGAAGATGGCGCTCGAGCTGTTCAAGCCGTTCATCTATGCGCGCCTTGACGCCAAGGGCCTGTCGGGCACGGTCAAACAGTCCAAGCGCATGGTCGAGCGCGAGCAGCCGCAGGTCTGGGATATCCTCGACGAGGTCATCCGCGAACACCCGGTCCTGCTGAACCGCGCGCCGACGCTGCACCGTCTGGGCATCCAGGCGTTCGAGCCGAAGCTGATCGAGGGCAAGGCCATCCGCCTGCACCCGCTGGTCTGCACCGCCTTCAACGCCGACTTCGACGGCGACCAGATGGCCGTTCACGTCCCGCTGAGCCTCGAGGCCCAGCTGGAAGCGCGCGTCCTGATGATGTCGACGAACAACATCCTGTCGCCCGCCAACGGCAAGCCGATCATCGTGCCGTCGCAGGACATCGTCCTGGGCCTGTACTACCTGTCGCTGATCAAGGAAGGCGAAAAGGGCGAGGGCAAGCTGTTCGCCAACATGGGCGAAATCGATGCCGCGCTCGACGCCGGCGTCGTGACCCTGCACACCAAGATCAAGGCCCGCTGGACCGAGATGAACGCCGAAGGCGAAGTCATCACCAAGGTCATCGACACGACCCCGGGCCGGATGAAGCTGGGCGCGCTGCTGCCGCATAACGCGAACATCGGCTACCGCCTGCTCGAGAAGAACCTGACCAAGAAGGAGATCGGTAACCTGATCGATCAGGTCTATCGCCACTGCGGTCAGAAGGCGACGGTCATCTTCGCCGACCAGATGATGCAACTGGGCTTCCGTGAAGCCGCCAAGGCCGGCATTTCCTTCGGCAAGGACGACATCGTCATCCCCGCCGCCAAGGCCACCCTGGTCGCCGACACCCGCACCCAGGTCGAGGAGTACGAGCAACAGTACGCCGACGGCCTGATCACCAAGGGTGAGAAGTACAACAAGGTCGTCGACGCCTGGGCCAAGGCCACGGACAAGATCGCCGATGCGATGATGGGCGAGATCGCCCAGCCCCGCGTGCTGGCCAAGGGCCAGAACCCGGACATCAACTCGGTGTTCATGATGGCCAACTCGGGTGCCCGTGGCTCGCAGGCGCAGATGAAGCAGCTGGGCGGCATGCGGGGCCTGATGGCCAAGCCGTCGGGCGAGATCATCGAGACGCCGATCATCTCGAACTTCAAGGAAGGCCTGACCGTCCTTGAATACTTCAACTCCACCCACGGAGCCCGCAAGGGCCTGGCCGACACCGCGCTGAAGACCGCCAACTCCGGCTATCTGACGCGCCGTCTGGTCGACGTGGCGCAGGACTCGATCGTCACCGAGGACGATTGCGGCTCGACGCGGGGCATCACCCTGCGCGCCGTGGTCGAAGGCGGCGATGTGCTGGTCTCCCTGGGTCAACGCGTCCTGGGCCGCTATGCGGCCGAGGACATCAAGGAGCCGGGCGGCGAAACCGTCCTGTTCCCGGCGGACACCTATCTGCAAGAGGAAGAAGTCGAGGTCATCGACAACGCGGGCGTCCAGTCGGTCAAGGTCCGTTCGGCCCTGACCTGCGAGGCTGAAGCCGGCATCTGCGCCTATTGCTACGGGCGTGACCTCGCGCGCGGCACCAACGTCAACATTGGCGAAGCGGTCGGCGTTATCGCCGCCCAGTCGATCGGTGAACCCGGCACCCAGCTGACGATGCGGACCTTCCACATCGGCGGCACGGCCCAGGTGGCGGAAACCTCGTTCTATGAGGCGACCAACCCCGGCGTCGCCAAGATCACCGGCCCGACCGTCAAGGCGGCGCACGGCGATCTGGTGGCCATGAGCCGCAACGTCGTCGTCACCATCGTCGTCGACGGCAAGGACCGCGAGAGCCACAAGATCCCCTACGGTGCCCGTCTGCGGGTGGTCGAGGGTTCGGACGTCAAGCGCAGCCAGCGCCTGGCCGAGTGGGACCCCTATACCTCTCCGATCCTGACGGAAGTCGGCGGCGTGATCCGGTTCGAGGACCTGGTCGAGGGCCTGTCGGTCCGCGAGGAAACCGACGAAGCGACGGGCATCGCCCAGCGCGTCGTCTCGGACTGGCGTGCCAGCCCGCGTGGCGCGGACCTGCGTCCGGCCATGGGTGTCACCAAGGGCGATGAATACGCCAAGCTGGCCTCGGGCTCCGACGCCCGGTACCTGTTGCCGGTCGGCGCGGTTCTGTCCGTGTCCAATGGCGACGTGGTCAAGCCGGGTGAGATCATCGCCCGCGTCCCGACCGAGGGTGCCAAGACGCGCGACATCACCGGCGGTCTGCCGCGGGTGGCCGAGCTGTTCGAAGCCCGTCGTCCCAAGGACTGCGCGGTCATCGCCGAGATGGACGGCCGCGTGGAGTTCGGACGCGACTACAAGAACAAGCGTCGCATCAAGATCACGCCGGAACTGGATGCCGATGGCAACCAGGCCGATGCGGTCGAATTCCTGATCCCCAAGGGCAAGCACATCTCCGTCCACGACGGCGATCTGATCAACAAGGGCGACTACATCATCGACGGCAACCCGGATCCGCACGACCTGCTGCGCATCCAGGGCGTCGAGGCCCTGGCCGAGTATCTGGTGAACGAAGTGCAGGAGGTCTACCGACTGCAGGGCGTGCCGATCAACGACAAGCACATCGAGGTGATCGTTCGCCAGATGCTGCAGAAGGTCGAGATCCTCGACTCGGGCGAAACCACCCTGATCCGTGGCGACACGGTCGAGGTGGCGGAAGCCGTGCTCGAGAACGCCAAGGTCGAGAAGCGCGGCGGCCGGATCGCCACCACCCAGCCGGTCCTGCTGGGCATCACCAAGGCGTCGCTGCAGACCCGCAGCTTCATCTCGGCGGCGTCCTTCCAGGAGACCACCCGCGTCCTCACCGACGCCTCGGTCAACGGCAAGGTCGATACGCTGGAAGGCCTGAAGGAGAACGTCATCGTGGGCCGCCTGATCCCGGCGGGCACGGGTGCCTATCTCCGCGCCCTGCAGAAGATCGCCAATGAGCGCGACGCCGAACTGACGTCGACGCGCGAGGCGGCCATCGAGCCGCTTCCCGCCGATCTGGCGCTGGAGCTGGAGAGCAGCGAAGGCTGATCCCGGGTTCCGGACTGAAATGAAGAGGGCGGCTCCGGCGACGGGGCCGCCCTTTTTCATCCCCCGAGGGTCCTCATCCGACCGCGTGGCTCGACGCTCCCGCCGTCCGGCCCCCTGGTGCCGCGCCTTCTTTGCCCGGCGAATGCCGCCAGGCATCAACCCCCTTCCTCCGGGCCGGGTTTTTCCTGGAACCGGCCGGATCGGCACCCGATCGGACCCTCGAACACGCTCTGGCGCTACGCCAGGTAAATCCGCACGCGCCGGAAGCTGTCCGTGAGAAGATAAAGTCCGGAAAAAATGTACGGAAACAGACACATCCGGTGAACGAACACGCTTGACATAACGATGCTCCGGTTCTCTATGCCCGCCCGGGAGCGGTGAGCTATGTTCAAATTTATCAAGCGATTGATCTGCCACCACAGCTTTGCCTGGTCCGAGCGTCGGCGCGGCGAGGTTTGCCATTCATGCGGCAAGTTCAGGCCGGCCCGATGATCCTCCGTCGCATCCTGACCAGCCGGGGTGATCTCCGCCTGACCGAGGTCCAATTCATCGGTGTCAGCGGCCAAGTCTGCGGCAGGACCTATGAGATCAACAGCCCGGACATCCAGGCGTTCACGAGCCGGGCTGAGGCGGAGGGCGCCTTCATGCGGCTCGCTGCCCCGCTCGAGACGACCCTTTCCTAGTCCAGGCCGGTCCCCCGTATCCGTTTGAGCGGGTTCAGGTAGAGGCCTCTCCGGTCCCTGCTTCGCATCGCCTTTCCCTGCGGGTGGCGCAGAGGGGGGTCAGCGCGGCCCGTCGCGGCGGTCGGTGCGGATGTTCTGCGTCGAGTCCGGACGAAGCGACGGATCGAGGTGCGCGCCCGCGACACCCATGCCGAAATTGGAGCCCGGACCGTCCTGCGGGCCGACATTGCCGCTTCCGCCGGCGAGCGGACGGCGGCGGGCCTCGTACTGGGCCAGTCGGCGCGCGCCTTCGGCGGCGAAGGGACTGCCCTCCATACCGTCGATAGGCGCGGCGGCGGCGGCGCGCTGGCCGAACCGGTCGTCGCAGATGGCGCTTTCGGCGGCGCTGAGCAGGGCCGGGGAGGCGCAGCCCGGCCCGCGGGTGCGCAGACCCCGTCCGACGCGGTCGCCCATGGTTTCCGGTCGCACCGACCAGCCCTCGACCTCGGACGGTGGGGCCGGAGCGCCCGGGGCAGGGACACCGACGCGTGGCGCGGGCGGGGCGGGGCTGTCCTCGTCATCAGGATCGCGGAAAGGTTGGTCGGGGTCGGCCGTCGGCGAGCCGGGCAGGGCGGGGCTGACGACCGTCTGTGGCGGGGCAGGTGTCGCCCGAACGCGGGCCACTTCGCCCGGCAGCAACGGTCGCGGCTCGATCTGGATATAGATGACCGGTTCAGGATCGAGCGACAGCAGTCCGGGGAGACCCATCGAACGCATGCCGAGCCAGGCGAAGATCGCCGCGTGTCCCAGCACCGACACGGCCAGGATCACCGGCTTTTGCCACCGCTCCGCGCGTGCGGGCCATACCCACGCCGGCCCCTTGAATCGCTGTCCACCCGCCATGGGCGCAGAGGATGGGGCGAGCGTGGCGGTATTGGGGCCTGAAGGCGAATGGTGGGCAGCCATCCCGGCCCCCGTCGCCCTTGACCTTCCGCCTCCCCGCGCGTAGAAGCCGCCCACTTTCGAGGTTCCCGGTCCGCCGGGTTCCGGGATCGTGACAATTGAGCGGACGGGCTGTGCCCGCCGGAACGCCCGAAGCGCGCGTTCCGGTTTTTTCGTTTGGCGGTCGCGTCTTCGGCTCGAGACCAAACCCGGGGCGGCGCGTCAGTGTCGTCCGAAAAGAAGGCTCATGAGGCGCTCCGGCCGAAAGGCACACGCTTCCATCGATTGAAAGAGACGAGTTCGAATGCCGACTATCAACCAGCTGATCCGCAAGCCGCGCCAACCCAAGCCGGTCCGTAACAAGGTCCCGGCCCTCAAGGGTTGCCCGCAACGCCGCGGCGTCTGCACCCGCGTCTATACGACGACCCCGAAGAAGCCGAACTCGGCCCTGCGTAAGGTCGCCAAGGTCCGTCTGACGACGGGCATCGAAGCCGTTTGCTACATCCCCGGCGAGGGCCACAATCTGCAGGAGCACTCGGTGGTCCTGATCCGCGGCGGCCGCGTCAAAGACCTTCCCGGCGTTCGCTACCACATCCTGCGCGGCGTGCTCGACACGCAAGGCGTCAAGGACCGCAAGCAGCGCCGTTCGCACTACGGCGCCAAGCGTCCGAAGTAAGCGATCCGCCCATTCCATTCGCCGGTCCCTGCCCTCGGGTTCTGGGCCGGAAGTCAGATACGTCTTTAGAAGGCCAAGCCCATGTCCCGTCGTCACCGCGCCCAGAAGCGCGAAGTTCTGCCGGATCCCAAATACAAGGATCTGATCGTCACCAAGTTCATGAACTACGTCATGTACGAGGGCAAAAAGGCCGTCGCCGAGAACATCGTCTACGGTGCGTTCGACATCCTGGCCGACAAGAAGAAAGAGTCTGAGCCCGTCGCGACCTTCCACGCCGCGCTGGACAACGTGGCTCCGGCCGTCGAAGTCCGTTCGCGCCGCGTCGGTGGTGCCACCTATCAGGTGCCGGTCGAGGTCCGCCCCGATCGCCGTCGTGCCCTGGCCATCCGCTGGCTGGTCAACGCCGCGCGCAAGCGTGGTGAGAACACCATGACGGAAAAGCTGGCTGCTGAACTGCTGGACGCCTCGAACAACCGCGGCACCGCGGTCAAGAAGCGCGAAGACACCCACAAGATGGCCGAAGCCAACCGCGCCTTCAGCCATTACCGCTGGTAACGCCTTCAAAGCGTCATCTGCGTTGACTATCCGAGGGTATCCGGAGCGGGCGGTTTAAGTTAAATCGCCCGCGCCCGCTTATCCGAAATCGACGATCTCCCCGAGGGCGCCTGACGCGTCCTGAACTCACTTCAAGGCACGTTTCCCATGGCCCGTCTCAACAAGATCGAGGACTACCGCAACTTCGGCATCATGGCCCACATCGACGCGGGCAAGACGACGACGACCGAGCGGATTCTCTACTACACCGGCAAGAACCATAAGATCGGCGAAGTCCACGACGGCGCCGCGACCATGGACTGGATGGACCAGGAGCAGGAACGCGGCATCACCATCACGTCCGCCGCGACGACCGCCTTCTGGAAAGAGAAGCGCCTCAACATCATCGACACCCCGGGCCACGTGGACTTCACCATTGAAGTCGAGCGTTCGCTGCGCGTGCTCGACGGCGCCGTGACGGTGCTGGACGGCAACGCCGGCGTTGAGCCGCAGACCGAAACCGTCTGGCGCCAGGCCGACAAATACCGCGTGCCGCGGATCGTGTTCGTCAACAAGATGGACAAGATCGGCGCTGACTTCGACGCCTCGGTGCAGTCGATCCGCGACCGTCTGGGCGCCAAGGCCGTGCCGATCCAGTTCCCGATCGGTTCGGAATCCTCGCTGACCGGCCTGGTCGACATCGTCGCCATGAATTCGGTGGTCTGGGACAACGACGCCCTGGGCGCCAACTTCACCGTCGGTCCGATCCCGGACGACCTGATGGACAAGGCCGTCGCCGCTCGCCAGTACCTGATCGACAACGCCGTCGAGCTCGATGACGAGGCGATGGAAGCCTATCTGGACGGCACCGAGCCCTCGCTGGAAGTGCTGAAGAAATGCATCCGCAAGGCCGTGCTGACCGGTGCCTTCTATCCGATCCTGTGCGGCTCGGCCTTCAAGAACAAGGGCGTGCAGACGCTGCTGGACGCCGTCGTCGACTACCTGCCGTCGCCGATCGACATCCCGCCGACCCCGGGCATCGACTTCCGCACGGAAGAGCCGATCGTCCGCAGGGCGTCGGACGATGAGCCCCTGTCGGTTCTGGCCTTCAAGATCATGGACGACCCCTTCGTCGGTTCGCTGACCTTCTGCCGCATCTATTCCGGCAAGATGGAAACCGGCATGGGCCTGCTGAACTCCAGCCGTGACCGCAAGGAACGCGTCGGCCGCATGCTGCTGATGCACTCCAACGACCGTCAGGACATCAAGGAAGCCTATGCCGGCGACATCGTCGCCCTGGCCGGGCTGAAGGACACCCGCACCGGTGACACCCTGTGCGACCCGATCAAGGGCCCGGTGATCCTCGAGAAGATGGAATTCCCGGCGCCGGTGATCGAGATCTCGGTCGAGCCCAAGACCAAGGCCGACCAGGAGAAGCTGGGCGTCGCCCTGGCCAAGCTGGCCTCGGAGGATCCCTCGTTCACCGTCTCGACCGACCACGAGTCGGGCCAGACCATCCTCAAGGGGATGGGCGAGCTGCACCTGGACATCAAGATCGACATCCTGCGCCGCACCTACAAGGTCGACGCCACGATCGGTCAGCCCCAGGTCGCCTACCGTGAATCGCTCGGCCGCAAGGTCGACATCGACTACACGCACAAGAAGCAGACCGGCGGTACGGGCCAGTTCGCCCGCGTCATGCTGACCTTCGAGCCCGGCGAGCCGGGCTCGGGCTTCGTGTTCGAGAACTCGATCGTCGGCGGTGCCGTGCCCAAGGAATACATCCCGGGCGTGGAAAAGGGTCTGAACTCGTCCAAGGAAAACGGTCTTCTGGCCGGCTTCCCGCTGATCGACTTCAAGGCGACCCTGACGGACGGCAAATACCACGACGTCGACTCCAGCGTGCTGGCGTTCGAAATCGCGGCCCGCGCCGCCTTCCGCGAACTGAAGGACAAGGGCGCGCCCAAGCTGCTCGAGCCGATCATGGCGGTCGAGGTCGTGACCCCCGAGGATTACCTCGGTTCGGTCATCGGCGACCTGAACGGCCGTCGCGGCATGATCCAGGGTCAGGACATGCGCGGCAACGCCACCGTCGTGAACGCCTTCGTGCCCCTGGCCAACATGTTCGGCTATGTGAACACCCTGCGCGGCATGTCGCAGGGCCGGGCTGCCTTCACCATGCAGTACGACCACTATGAGCCGGTGCCGCAACACGTCGCCGACGAAGTGATCAAGAAGTATTCCGCCTAAACCCCAACACCCTGAAATCCCAAGGATAAGCCCCCTGTTCAGGGGACGGAGAGAAGAGAATGGCCAAGGAAAAGTTTGAACGTAACAAGCCGCACTGCAACATCGGCACGATTGGTCACGTTGACCACGGCAAGACGACGCTGACGGCGGCGATCACGATGGTGCTGGCCAAGGCGAGCGGCGGCAAGGCGATGAACTACGCCGACATCGACGCGGCGCCGGAAGAGAAGGCGCGCGGCATCACGATCAACACGGCGCACGTCGAGTATGAGACGGCGGCCCGTCACTACGCCCACGTCGACTGCCCCGGCCACGCCGACTATGTGAAGAACATGATCACCGGTGCCGCCCAGATGGACGGCGCGATCCTGGTGGTTTCGGCCGCTGACGGCCCGATGCCGCAGACCCGCGAGCACATCCTGCTGGCCCGTCAGGTCGGCGTGCCGGCCCTGGTCGTCTACCTGAACAAGGTCGACCTGGTGGACGACGCCGAGCTGCTGGAACTGGTCGAGATGGAAGTGCGCGAGCTGCTGTCCAGCTACCAGTTCCCGGGCGACGACATTCCGATCACCGCCGGTTCGGCCAAGGCCGCCACCGACGGCGTGAACCCGGAAATCGGCGAGCAGTCGGTTCTGAAGCTGATGCAGACCGTGGATGACTACATCCCGCAGCCGGCGCGTCCGCTGGACCTGCCGTTCCTGATGCCGGTGGAAGACGTGTTCTCGATCTCGGGCCGCGGCACCGTGGTCACGGGCCGTGTCGAAAAGGGCATCGTCAAGGTCGGCGAGGAAGTCGAGATCGTCGGCATCCGTCCGGTCCAGAAGACGACCTGCACGGGCGTGGAAATGTTCCGCAAGCTGCTGGACCAGGGCCAGGCGGGCGACAACGTCGGCGTGCTGCTGCGCGGCACCAAGCGTGAAGACGTCGAGCGCGGTCAGGTTCTGTGCAAGCCGGGTTCGATCACCCCGCACACCAAATTCCTGGCCGAGGCCTATATCCTGACCAAGGAAGAGGGTGGCCGTCACACGCCGTTCTTCACCAACTACCGCCCGCAGTTCTACTTCCGCACCACGGACGTGACCGGCATCGTGCACCTGAAGGAAGGTGTCGAGATGATCATGCCCGGCGACAACGCCGAGCTGAACGTCGAGCTGATCACCCCGATCGCCATGGACCAGGGCCTGCGCTTCGCCATCCGCGAAGGCGGCCGCACCGTCGGCGCCGGCGTCGTGTCGAAGATCACCGAGTAGTCGGTCGATACAGGTAAGCGTAACAGAGCGGCCCCGGGGAAACCCGGGGCCGTTTCTGCATCTGCCTTCCCCCGCAAGGGGGGAAGGAACCGGTCTCCATCGCTCGCCTGACAGGCGACGAAGATGACGCCCGCGGGATGATCGTCTAGCGTCGCCGTGAAGTTGTGTCGGGGGATGCGGTGGCGTTTGAGGGGGAGGGCGCGGAGGCGCGCGGGCTGGCGTTCGGACCGGCACCGGCCGGGTTCGACATGGGCCTGTTCGACATCGCCGAGCGCGATCCGTCGGCGCTGAGCGAGCGCGGCTGCTGCTTCTGGCTGTCGGATACGCGGCTGGACGCGAGCGGGCCGGAGCGGGTCTTCACCAGCCGGCTGGTGCAGCAGGTCACAGGTAGCGACGGCCTGCAGCCCGCGGCCAGTTTCGAGGCCGCGTTCAATCCATCCCATGAGCGGCTGGTCGTTCACGGCATCCGGGTCTGGCGCGACGGAGTCGTGCGCGAGGCGGCCCGGCCCGAGGCGTTTGAACTGTTCCGGCGCGAGCTGAACCTGGAACGGGCGGTCTATGACGGCCGACTGACGGCGCACATGATCGTGCCGGACGTGCGGGTCGGGGACGTGGTCGACACAGCCTTTTCGATCATCGGGACCAATCCGGTGCTGAAGGACTCCCTCAGCCTCACGCCGCGCCTGCAATGGAGTTCCCCGGTCATCGAGACGCGGGTCGAAATCCGCATCCCCGAAGGCCGGGCGGTCAGTCTGAAGCCCTTCGGACGGGTGCCGAAAATGCAGGACTCGACGGCGGACGGGGTGAGGACCCTGCGCTGGGTCGCCCGCGACGCGTCGCCATGGCGGCATGAGGCCGATGCGCCGCCCTGGCACATCGGTTTTGGCTCGATTCAGGTGGCGGATACGGTGACCTGGGAATCCGTCGCCGACCTGTTTCGGGACTTCTATGCCCCACCCGAACAGCTGCCCGAAACGCTGGAGGCGGTGGCGGCCGGGATCATGGCGGCGGAACCGACGGCGGCGGGCCGGGCGGCCGAGGGCCTGCGGTTCGTACAGGGGGCGCTGCGCTATCACTCGGTTGGGGTCGGCGACGGTGGCTTCCGGCCCCGGCCGGTCGAGACCATCTGGGAGACCCGCTACGGCGACTGCAAGGACGCCTCGCGCCTGCTTGTGGCGTTGTTGCGCCGAATGGAGGTCGAGGCGGCTCCGGCCCTGGTCCATACGCGGGTCGGGCCGGATCTGGAGCATGAGCTGCCGAACGCCACGGCCTTTGACCATTGTATCGTGCGGGTGACCATCGACGGCGAGGCCTGGTGGGTCGATCCGACCCAGTCGAGCCAGGGCGGCGACCTCGCCCACCTGACCCGGCCGCGCCACGGCTGGTCCCTGCCGCTGGTGGCGGGCGCGGCGCTTGAGCGGATGCGGGAGACAGATGTTCCGACCGTCTGTGCCACCCGCGAAACCTGGACCTTCGACCGGCAGGCGACCATGCCCGCGCGGCTGGAGATGCGAACGGTCTGTCGCGACTGGCGCGCCGACGACATGCGCCGCTGGCTGGCCAATGACGGACGTCGAAACGTCAGCCGCCGGTTCCGGGAATCGCTGGAGGCCGACTATGGTCAGGTGGTCGAGGCGGCCCCTCTGGAGGTGATCGACGGGGCTGCCGACAATCGGCTGGAGATGATCGAACTGTACGACGTCGACCGGCCGTTCCAGGCGATGGATGTCGAGCGGCTGCGATTCGTGTCGCGGGACGATGTGATCGGCCAGAACCTGCGGGACCTCGAAACGGCACGGCGGACCGAACCGATCGACCTCGGCGCGCCGCGACGGGTGGTGACCGAACGGATCTTCAACCTGCCCGTCGCCATCCACATCCAGCCGTGGAAGGTGGAACGGACGGGCCCCGGCACCCTTCTGCGCAGCAGCCTGGAGTGGCGCACGCAGCGACAGGCGGTGCATGTGCTGGACCTGACCGTGACGCGCCGGATCGTGCCGGCCAGTGAGGCGCAGGATCATTTCTCGGCGGTGCGGGAGGCCCGCGGCTTCAACGGGGTCAGTTTTGTTGTCGGGGTCCGCAAGGGCCGAATGGTCCCGTCCGAACGCGCCGGCAGCCACAACGACAACTGGATCGGCTGGGCCATCCTGGCGCTGATCGGGGCCTTCCTGATCGCCGGTTGGGTGATGCGGCTGGGTTAATGTCGCGCCCCGTTGGGGCATCCACTTGCATGCAACCGGATTTGGGTCGCTACGTTCGCATCAGGGACGTTAGGGATTCAGTAACCATGCGGCGCGCGCTTCGGATCGGCCTGTTCATCGGCACCTTCATCGGCATGTCGGCCTGTGCCCTGGCCCCGCATGACGACGGTTCGCGTGGCGCCTATGGCTCGGTCGAGGCGGGACGGACCCGATAGCTGAAGGAAACCGTGGCGGCGCGGGGGAAATCCCCCTATCATCGTGCCCGCGGACGCCGACTGTCGCGCCGCGCCGGTTTCGACCCCCCTAGATGTTAGCCTTCGCCATTGCCGTCGTTCTGCTCCTGGTGGTGCTTAACGGCCTGTTTGCCATGACCGAGCTGGCGGTCGTATCCTCCCGCAAATCCAAGCTGCAGAGCCGCGCCGAGCGGGGCGACAAGGGCGCGCGGGCCGCCTTGAGGCTGGCCGAGGACCCGACCCATTTCCTGTCGGCCGTCCAGGTCGGCATCACCCTGATCGGCATCGCCGCCGGTGCCTATGGCCAGGCGTCGATCGCGGGCGAGTTGAACCGCATCCTGTCGGAGGCCTTTCCGATCCTGGGCGATTGGGCGCAGGTCATATCGACCACCCTCGTCATCATCTTCATCACCTATATTTCGGTGATCGTCGGCGAACTGGTGCCCAAGCGTCTGGCGCTGATCTTCCCCGAGCCGATCGCCTCCAAGATGGCGGCGCCGATCTCGACCGTGGCCATCGTGCTCAAGCCGTTCGTGGTGGTTCTGACGGCCTCGACCTCGGCCATCCTCAAGGTCATGGGGGTCAAGGATCGCGACGGTTCCGACGTGACCCAGGAGGAGGTCGAGACGATGATCGCCGAGGGCACGGCCTCGGGCCTGATCGAGCCGGAAGAGCAGGAGATGATCGAGGAGATCCTGCGCCTCGGTGACCGACCGATCCGGGTGGCCATGACGCCGCGCCACCAGGTGTTCTGGATCGCGCTGGACGACACGGAAAAGCAGCTGCGCGACGAGGTCCGGACCTGCCCCTATTCGCGGATCGTCGTGGCGCGCGAGAGCGATGTCGATAACCCGCTGGGCGTGGTCCACAAGAAGGACCTGCTGGACAGTCTGCTGGACAATGGCGAGTTCAATATCGAGCGGCTGGTGCAGACTCCTGCCTTCATCCCGCAGTCGACATCGGTGCTGAAGGCCCTGGGCATCATGAAGGCGTCCCGGGTCCATATGGCCTTTCTGGTCGACGAATTCGGGGCTTTCGAGGGCGTGGTCACGGTGACCGACCTGCTGGAGATGATCGCCGGCGATTTCGACGAAAGTCACGACGACATCGACACCAGCATCCGTCAGGGCGAGGACGGGTCGTGGCTGATCGACGGCCAGACCGACATTGACGAACTGGCCGATGCCCTGGGTGAGGATTTCGGCGAGGCCGACGGCTTCCACACCGTGGCCGGGCTGGTGCTGCACAATCTTTCGCGGGTGCCCGACAAGGGCGAAGTCCTGCAACTGGGCCGGTTCGAGGTCGAGATCATCGAGATGGACGACCGTCGGATCGACAAACTGAAGTTCCGGCAGGTGATCAACGCTGAGGACGAGGCCCGGGCCGTGGCCGAACAGTACGAGGATTAGGGGTCAAGCCGCTTGAAAACCCCCGCCGGGTCGGGCATACGCCGCGGTCTGGCGAAGCCGAACGCGCCTGGGGGGCGACCCTCCGGCGCGTTATAGTTTTGTCCGGGACCTAGGAGTGTAGCTCAGCTGGTAGAGCATCGGTCTCCAAAACCGAGGGTCGTGGGTTCGAGTCCCTCCACTCCTGCCACTTTTTACTGGCGGCGCGGGTCCCTATCTGCACCGTCAGCCCGTTGAAACGAGACCTGAAGACCATGGCCAAGGCCAAGAGCCCCTCGGGGCGCCGCACCCAGCCCATCCAGCCGCCCATCGTCGGGAACGCCGTGGCGACTGAACCGGTCGCGCCGAAGAAGCGCACCTCGATTCCCCAGTTCGCCAGTCAGGTCCGCGCCGAGGCGCGCAAGATCGTGTGGCCGAGCCGCAAGGAGACCTGGATCACCTCGGTGATGGTGCTGATCATGGTCGTGATCGCGGCGATCTTCTTCTTCGTGGTCGATGCCGGCCTGTCCGTCGCCTCGCGCGCCATCCTTTCGTTCGGCCAGTAGGAGAGCCATCCCATGACCGACGTCGCTCCCGCCAAGCCCGCCGCCAATCCGCGCCACAAGTGGTACATCGTCCACGCCTATTCGAATTTCGAGAAGAAGGTCGCCCAGCACCTGACCGATCAGGCGCGTCAGCAGGGCCTCGAGGACTGTTTCTCCGAAATCCTGGTGCCGACCGAGGACGTGGTTGAAATCCGCCGCGGCCGGAAGGTGAACTCCGAGCGCAAATTCTTCCCCGGCTATGTGCTGGTGAAGATGGAGATGACCGACGACGCCTATCACCTGGTCAAGAACACCCCGAAGGTCACCGGCTTTCTCGGCGCCGCGGGCGGCACCAAGCCGCTGCCGGTCTCGGAGCGCGAGGTCCAGAACATCATCGGCCAGGTGGAGGAGGGCGTTGAGCGTCCGAAGCCCACCATCCGCTTCGACATCGGCGAGACCGTCAAGGTCATCGACGGACCCTTCGCCAGCTTCGAGGGCCAGGTCGAAAGCGTCGACGAGGACAACGCCCGCCTGCGCGTGGCCGTGTCCATCTTCGGGCGGCCCACGCCGGTGGATCTGGAATACAATCAGGTCGAGAAGAACGCGGGCTGATTTCTCCCTCCCCCGAAGTGGGGAGGGTGGTCGCGCAGCGACCGGGTGGGGAACGCCAGTCCCGCACGGACTGCGCCCGGCTTCGGAACTCCCCACCCGGGCTCGGCTGCGCCTCGCCGTCCCTCCCCACTTCGGGGGAGGGAGAACGCGTTGCTTCGGCCCGCCGCTTCTGCTACACGCGCGCCTCGCTCCAAAGGGCGGTGCGGGTTCGCCCGCATAAATCCGTGGGAGGCAGCCATGCCAGACCACGGCTCACCGGTCCCGATTGAGTTCGGGGCCACTGTAAGGAGAGACCAATGGCCAAGAAGATTCTGGGCTATATCAAACTGCAGGTGCCGGCCGGCAACGCCACGCCTTCACCCCCGATCGGGCCCGCCCTCGGTCAACGCGGCGTCAACATCATGGGCTTCGTCAAGGAGTTCAACGCCCGCACCGAGAAGGAAGTTAAAGGCACGCCCCTGCCGACCGTGATCACGGTCTATCAGGACAAGAGCTTCACCTTCGTCACCAAGACCCCGCCCGCGACCCACTACATCAAGCAGGCCGCCGGGATCACCTCGGGCTCGAAGATGACCGGCCGCGAAGTGGCCGGCAAGATCAAGCGCAGCCAGCTGCGTGAGATCGCCGAGAAGAAGATGAAGGATCTGAACGCGAACGACCTGGACGCCGCGACCAAGATCATCGAAGGCTCGGCTCGCGCCATGGGCCTCAACGTCGTGGAGGGCTAAGCACATGGCCAAGCAAACCAAGCGCATGAAGGCCCGCACCGGCGACACGCTCGCCCTGATGCCGTTTTCGGACGCCATCGCCGCGGTCAAGACCAACGCCACCGCCAAGTTCGACGAGTCGATCGAGATCGCCGTCAACCTGGGCGTCGACCCGCGTCACGCCGACCAGCAGGTCCGCGGCGTGGTCAACCTGCCGTCCGGCACGGGCCGTGACGTTCGCGTCGCCGTCTTCGCCAAGGACGCCAAGGCCGCTGAAGCCCTGGCCGCCGGCGCCGACGTCGTGGGCGCCGAGGATCTGTACGAGAAGATCAACGGCGGCTTCATGGACTTCGACCGCGTCATCGCGTCCCCGGACATGATGGCCCTGGTCGGCCGTCTGGGTAAGGTGCTGGGCCCGCGCGGCCTGATGCCGAACCCCAAGGTCGGCACCGTGACCCCGAACGTCGCCCAGGCCGTCAAGGACGCCAAGGGCGGTGCGGTCGAGTTCCGCGTCGAGAAGGCCGGTATCGCCCATGGCGGCATCGGCAAGGTCTCCTTCACCCAGGAAGCCCTCGAAGCCAACGTGAAGGCCTATGTGGACGCCCTGCAGAAGGCTCGCCCGTCGGGTGCCAAGGGCACCTACGTCAAGCGCATCACCCTGTCCTCGACCATGGGACCGGGATTCAAGGTCGACCCGGCCTCGCTGGCCTGATCGAACCTTCAGACTGAAGACTGCGGCGGCGGAGAGCGATCTCCGCCGCCGTTTTCGTTTGCAAGGAATCCTCCGATAACGGACCGTTCTGTCGGATGACCATTTCAACGATCCGCACCGAGCCGTCCGAGCGGCGTCAGGTCGCGGCCCTGCCGTGGCGGCGGGGGCCGGACGGGATTGAAATCCTGCTGGTCACCTCGCGCGAGACCCGGCGCTGGGTCACCCCCAAGGGAGGGCGGATGGCGGGCAGGACCGACGCCGAGGCCGCCGCCATCGAGGCGCTGGAGGAGGCCGGGATCGAGGGCACTGTCACCGCCCATCCGGTCGGGACGTTCCGCTATTTGAAGGTGCTCAAGCGACGCGCGCCGCGGTGGTGCGTGGTCGCGGTCTATCCGCTTGAGGTGTTGAGAGAGCACACCGACTGGCAGGAGAAGGCCGAGCGCGAGCGGGTCTGGGTCAGCCGGGAGGAGGCGGTCCGGCGGGTTGATGAGCCGGACCTGAAGGCGCTGATCGCTTCCTTCGAGGGCTAGACCGAAATCGGTCTTGTTGGACGCAGTCCGGCAAGGCTCGGATTTCGGTCCGGCATGACTCTGGAGCCTGATTCACGGCATCGGCGGAATCGCAAAGCGATTCCACCTCAGCCCATAAGGCTCCAGGCCCTCACCGCCCGCGCCAGATAGCATCCGCGCGGGGCGAAATGGATGTGGATCTGATCCGTGGCCGGATGGTCGAACCATGTCGCCAGCCGGTCGTCGAGAGATCGGCCGTCAATGACCTCGCCTTCGATCATCATGTTGCGGGCGTCATAGACACGCAGCGAGAGCGTGCGTTTGGCCAGCATCTCGGGCGCGGGGCCTTCGACCGATCCCGCTTCGGTGGCGGTCTCGCGCACGAAGATCGGACCCGCCGCGCGATAGGGGGATGTGGCGTCGGTCAGGTGGGCATGGTTGACCAGCACCAGCCGCTCGCCGGCGTCGGCGTCGCGCAGGCTGACCCGGCAGGGGGCGCGGCCCGGCGCGTCGGCGACCCAGCGCCGGGCACCGACTGCGGCGAGCTCGCGGTCGGACATTGAGAAGTACGGGGCGAAAGGGGCCAGGGGGAGGGCTTCGATACGGTAGTTCATGCGGATCTCCTTCAGTCGCGAAGATGGAACGAAGAGCCTGGGGCGTCTCGCGGGTTTCGGACGTTGCGCCGGGCGGCCGGCATCCCCACAACGGAGGGCATGAACGCACCCTTCAAGACCCCGACCGATTCGCTGGACGCTCCCGTGTGGGACCTGTCCGACCTTTACGCCTCCCGCGACGATGCCCGTATCGAGGCTGACCTGACCCGCACCCGCGGCATGGTCGACGCGCTGAATGCGCTGCAAGGCCGGCTGGTGGCGGCGCGCGCCGAGCCGGCGGTACTGGGCGAGCGGCTGGACCGGGCCGTGACACTGTACGAACAGGCGTCAGACATTCTGGGCGCGCTGGGGGCCTATTCCTTCCTGGCCGCCTCTACGGACCGGAATGACGCGGCGGCGCAGGGGTTCGAGGCGACGGTGCGCGAGAAGCTGACGGCCATCGCCACGCCGACGGTCTGGGTCACGCTGGAGGTCAACCAGCTGGAGGAGGCCGAGATAGAGGCGGCGCTGGCGGCGCATCCGGCCGCCGCGCGCTGGCGGCCCTGGCTGCGACGGGTGCGGGCGATGAAGCCGCATGAGCTGTCGCACGAACTGGAGACCTTCCTCGCCGAGCGCGGGCCGATCAGCGCCCAGTGGCCGCGTCTGTTCGACGAGACGCTGGCGGCGATGAAGGTTCGGGCGGGCAAGGAAGACCTGACCCTGTCCGAGGCGTTGAACCGGCTCTCCGATCCCAAGGTCGCACGACGCAAGTCGGCGGCCGAGGGGCTGAACGAGGCGCTGGCGGCGCGAACCCAGACCATGGCGATGGTGATGAACACGGTCGCCGCCGACAAGGCACTGGAAGACAAATGGCGGGGGTTCAAACGCCCGGCGGACGCGCGTCATCTATCAAACGAGGTGGACGGGGAGTCGGTGGATGCGATGGCCGAGGCGGTCGCCGCCGCCTATCCGAACCTGTCGCACCGCTACTATGCGCTGAAGGCCAGGGCGTTGGGCAAGGCGAAGCTGGATCAATGGGATCGCAACGCCCCGATCGAGACCACGGCTCCACGCGGCTATGACTGGGCGGCGGGCAAACAGCTGGTGCTGGAGAGTTTCGCCGATCTCGGACCGGAGTTCGCGGACCGGGCGGAAGGCTTCTTCGACAAGCCGTGGATCGACGGCAAGGCGCGACCGGGCAAGCAGTCGGGGGCCTATGCCCATCCGGTGACCTCGGACCGGCACCCCTATGTGTTCCTGAACTGGATGGGTGAGCGGCGCGATGTGCTGACGCTGGCGCATGAGCTGGGGCATGGGGTGCACCAGACGCTGGCGGCGGGGCAGGGGTCACTGCTGGCGGATACGCCGTTGACCCTGGCCGAGACGGCGTCGATCTTCGCCGAGGGATTGACGTTCGACCGGCTGCTGACGACGGCACCGAAGGCCGAGCAGCGCGGCCTGCTGGCCGGGCGGATCGAGGACGGGCTGAACACCGTGGTGCGCCAGATCGCCTTCCACCGGTTCGAGACGCGGTTCCACGACGAGCGGGCGAAGGGCGAGGTACCGGTCGAACGGATCGGCGAGATCTGGATGGAGGAGATGGGGGCCGCGATGGGGCCGGCGATGACGCTGAACCCCGGGTTTGAGCACTGGTGGAGCTATGTCAGCCACTTCGTCCACTCGCCCTTCTACGTCTATGCCTATGCCTTCGGCGATCTGCTGGTAGCGGCCCTGATGGAGACGCGGGCCAAGGACCCGGCCGGGTTCACGCCGCTGTATCGTGAGTTGCTCGCGGGCGGCGGGTCGAAGGGCTATGTCGAGGCCCTGGCACCGTTCGGGCTGAACCCGCGCGATCCGGCGTTCTGGACCATCGGGACGAAGCGGCTGGAAGGGCTGATCGACCGGTTTGAAGCCCTGGTCTGACGCCGTGGTCTGATGTGGGACGTTGACGGGCTGTTCGTGACGGGCGAGCGTCCCGTCATGCGCACCCTGATCCTCGCCGCGGCCCTGGCCGCGCTTCCCCTGTCAGCCGTCGCCCAGACAGTTCCGCCCGAGCCGTCTCCGGCCGTGCGGGCCATGGCGGCCGGGTACAAGGCGCTGATGGTGTGCGGTGCGCTGAAGAATGCCGAGGCGGCTGGCGGAAGTCGTACGCTGGAGAGCGTGGAGGCCAATGAACTGGTCGGCATCTATCCGGAGCTGGACGCGCTGGTCCGGGACATGCCGGTCAATATCGGAGAGCGGCAGGTCTCGGTGCCGTGGGACCAGGCCATGCCGCCCCGGGTGGCCGTGTATTCACCGGGTCGGGGATGCGCGATCCTGCCGGTCGGCTGGACGGGTGAGAGCCCCGGGATGTTCCGGCCGGGCGTTCGGGTCAATGAGCCGTTCACCGTCACCCGGCCGCGCGGAAACGCCGCCGCACTGAACGGGGCCGTCGAAGGGGCCTTCACGGGCGGCTACGGCGAGGGCACCAACACCACCGCGGTGGTGGTGCTGCAGGGCGACCGGCTTGTCGCGGAATCCTATGCAGAGGGTTTTGGCATCGACACGCCGCAACGCACC
Organism: Caulobacteraceae bacterium; assembly: GCA_965284535.1. Classification (GTDB taxonomy): domain Bacteria; phylum Pseudomonadota; class Alphaproteobacteria; order Caulobacterales; family Caulobacteraceae; genus Brevundimonas. The sequence continues at coordinate 2,616,399 of OZ260090.1, read as the reverse complement.
TGGTCCGTGGCCAAGTCACTTGCGGGGACCGTGATCGGGGCGGCCATCCATCGTGGTGAGGCCGATGTAGACGCGCCCGCCGCCATCGCCGACTGGAGCCGTGATGGCGACCCTCGCGCCGCCATAACGCTGGACCAGTTGATGCGGATGGCCTCGGGCCTGACCAGCGACACGGCGGGCAACCGTACCGACGCCCTGTATTTCGGCGGTGTCGGTGTGGACGAGCAGGTGACCACCTGGCCGCTGATCGCGCAACCAGGATCGCGGTACCGCTATGCCAACAACGACATCCTGTTGGCCGTGTTGAGCATCGAGAGGACATTCACCGGTCATTCGCCGGCCGACCTGTTCCGGCGGCTGGGGATGCACGACACCTGGGCCGAGACGGACTGGCGGGGCAACTACATGCTCTCGAGCCAGGTCTGGTCGACGGCGCGGGACCTGGCGCGGTTTGGCCAACTCTACGCCCATGATGGCATGCTGGACGGTGAGCGCATCCTGCCGGAGGGATGGCTGGAGTACGTCTCGCGTCCTTCCGGCCCGCAGCCGGGCGGAGCACAGGGCTATGGCGCGACCTTCTGGCTGATGAACCAGTCCGACGGCATTCCCGCCGACACGATCTCGGCCAACGGCAACCGGGGCCAGTATGTGGTCATCGTGCCGAGCCGGAATATCGTCATCGTGCGGCGGGGCGAGGACCCGGCGGGCAAGCGGTTCGACTTCATCGCCTTCACCCGCGACGTTCTGGCTGCCCTGGACTGAAGCGGAAATGATCCGGACGTCTTGAGCGGACCGCAGGGCTCGCTATAAGGACGCCACTCGCCGTTCCAGATTCCCGGACCCCACCATGGCCAAATCGCACGACGCTCAAGACGACTATGTCCGCGGTTCGCAGGAGATCAGCGAGCAGGAGTCGACCTTCACGGCCTTCCTGGGTCTGTCCAAATGGGGTTCGCTGGCCATTGCGGCCCTGCTGTTGTTCCTGACCCTCTGGTTCCAGCCCGGCGGCAGCTTCTTCCCGGCGGCGATCGCGACCGTGGTGCTGCTGGTCGTCGGCTACTTCGCCCTGAAGTCCGGCAAGTCGGCGCACTAGACCCGACCTCCCTGATAAGCCTAACGTCGGTCCGTCCATGTGAGACGGAGGGATTCGCTTGGCTGTCGCCATTGCTGTGACCCGCGAACGCCGAGACGGCGAGACGCGCTGCGCCATTACTCCGGAAACGGTGAAAAAATTCGTGGCCATGGGCGCGACCGTGACGGTCGAGGCCGGTACCGGCGCGGGGTCTTCCATTCCTGATGACGAGTACGCCGCCGCGGGCGCGACCGTGGCCAAGGACACCAAGGCGGTGTTGTCGGGCGCGGATATCGTTCTGAAGGTGCGGGGCCCGACGGCGCAGGAGACCAGCGCGCTGAAGCCCGGCGCGGTCGTCGTGGCCCTGCTGGACGCCTGGCGCGACAAGGAGACGGTGACGGCCCTGGCCGGAGCCAACGCCACCGCCTTCGCCATGGAGTTCGTGCCGCGGATCTCGCGGGCGCAGGTGATGGACGCCCTGTCGTCGCAGGCCAACCTCGCTGGATACCGCGCCGTGATCGAGGCGGCGGCCGCCTATGGCAAGGGCTTTCCGATGATGATGACGGCGGCGGGCACGGTAGCCCCGGCCAAGGTCTTCGTCATGGGCGTCGGCGTGGCGGGTCTGCAGGCCATCGCCACGGCGCGGCGGCTGGGGGCTGTGGTCACGGCCACCGACGTCCGTCCCGCGACCAAGGAACAGGTGGAATCGCTGGGGGCCAAATTCCTTGCCGTCGAGGACGAGGAGTTCAGGAACGCCCAGACGGCCGGTGGCTATGCCAAGCCGATGAGCCCCGAGTATCAGGCCAAACAGGCGGTCCTGACCGGCGAACACATCAGGAAGCAGGACATCGTCATCACGACGGCCCTGATCCCCGGCCGCGCGGCGCCGGTGCTGGTCACCGCGGCGCAGGTGGCGACGATGAAGCCGGGCTCGGTGCTGATCGATCTGGCCGTCGAGGCCGGTGGCAATGTTGAAGGGGCCAAGGCGGGCGAGGTGGTGACCACGGCCAACGGCGTGTCGATCGTGGGACATACGAACCTGCCGGGCCGGATCGCGGCGGACGCCTCGTCGCTCTACGCCAAGAACCTGGTCGCCTTCGTCGGCCTGATGATCAAGGATGGGGCGCTGGCGCTGGATATGGAGGACGAGATCCTCAAGGCCTCGGCTGTGACGCACGGCGGGGCCGTGGTGCATGAGGGAGTGCGGGGGTGAAGGTGCTCAAGCATCCATTTCACCTGCTCGCCATCCTGGCCGGCGCGGGAGCCGTTGCGGTGGTCCTGTGGCGCGTGGACCCGTCGGGCGGACACTTCGCCGCCTATACGGGGGTGATGGTCGCATTCCTTGCGTCTGTAGATCTGGCCCGGCGTCTGGGACTGGAGCCGAAAGATGATCCGGCCCACCCTGATCGAAGAGAGACAAGCTGATGGAACACGTAGACCCCACCATCTTCCGCCTGGCCATCTTCGTGCTGGCCATCTTCGTCGGCTATTACGTCGTCTGGTCGGTGACGCCGGCGCTGCACACGCCGCTGATGGCGGTGACCAATGCCATTTCGTCGGTGATCGTGGTCGGCGGACTGATCGCCTCGGCCGCGCTGGCGGGCGACGGGGCCAACGGCTGGATCGCCAAGGGGGCCGGCGTGGCGGCCGTGACCCTGGCCAGCGTCAACATCTTCGGCGGCTTCATGGTCACCCGACGCATGCTGGCCATGTACAAGAAGAAGGAACGGCCGAAGGCAGCGGAGGCCGCCAAGGCGTGACCTTCGACGTCCTTCAGTTCGCGGTCGGCGCGTCCTGGGTCGCTTCGGGGCTTGGGGCCGGGCTGTGGCTGTGGAGCTGGCTCCGCGAGAAGGACGCCATTCGCAAACTGAGATTTCTGGACTGCGGGGTCGTGCTGCTGTTCGCCTCGATCCTGTTGCGGATCGTGGCGCAGAACCGGGTGATGAGCACCTGGGACTGGGCCATGGTCTTCATCGGACCGCTGTTCATCGCCGCCGCCCTGTGGCGACTGGCGCGCACGGCCCAGACGCCGCCGGGCCGATGAGAATGAGGGAAGACTGACCGCATGAACGCATCCTTCGCGGCCCTGGCCTATCTGGTCTCCGGCGTCCTGTTCATTCTCTCCCTGCGCGGGCTGTCGAGCCCGGAGACAAGCCGTCAGGGCAACACCTTCGGCATGATCGGCATGGCCCTGGCCGTGGGGGTCACGCTGGCGACGCTGTGGTCGACCGGGACGCTGGACACCCTGACCCTTGGCCTGATCGCGGGCGGGGTGATCGTCGGGGGCGGGGCCGGGGCCCTGATCGCGGCGCGGGTGCAGATGACCCAGATGCCGCAGCTGGTGGCGGCCTTCCACAGCCTGGTCGGCATGGCGGCCTGTCTGGTCGCGGTGGGCGCGGTCTATGCGCCCGAGAGCTTCGGCATCGCCACCGAGGTGGGTGGGATCAAGATGATCTCCATCATCGAGCTGAGCCTCGGCGTGGCCATCGGGGCCGTGACCTTCACCGGTTCGGTCATCGCCTTCGCCAAGCTGGACGGACGTATGAGCGGGGCCCCGATCATCCTGCCGGCGCGGCATCTGATCAACATCGGCCTGGCGGTGGGGCTGGTGGTGCTGATCGGGGTGATGATCGCCTCGGGCGGCACCGCGACCTGGGCCTTCTGGGGCGTGTTTGTCCTGGCCCTGATCCTCGGCGCGACCCTCATCATCCCCATCGGCGGGGCGGACATGCCGGTGGTGGTGTCGATGCTCAACTCCTACTCCGGCTGGGCCGCGGCGGCGCTGGGCTTCACGCTGGAGAACATCGCCCTGATCATCACCGGCGCGCTGGTCGGGTCGTCGGGCGCGATCCTGAGCTACATCATGTGCAAGGCCATGAACCGCAGCTTCATCTCGGTGATACTCGGCGGCTTCGGTGGCGATGCGGCGGCGGGACCGGCGGGCGCGGTAGAGACCCGACCGGTCAAACAGGGCAGCGCCGACGACGCCGCCTTCATCATGAAAAATGCCTCCAAGGTCATCATCGTCCCCGGCTACGGCATGGCCGTGGCCCAGGCCCAGCACGCCCTCAGGGAGATGGCCGACAAGCTGAAGGAGGAGGGGGTCGAGGTGAAATACGCCATCCACCCCGTCGCCGGACGGATGCCGGGCCATATGAACGTCCTGCTGGCCGAGGCCAATGTCCCCTATGACGAGGTGTTCGAACTGGAGGACATCAACTCCGAGTTCTCGAGCTGCGACGTGGCCTTCGTCATCGGGGCCAATGATGTCACCAACCCGTCCGCCAAGACCGATCCGCAGAGCCCGATCTACGGCATGCCGGTGCTGGACGTGGAGAAGGCCGGCACGGTGCTGTTCATCAAGCGCGGCATGGCGGCGGGCTATGCCGGCGTCGAGAACGAGCTGTTCTTCCGCGACAACACCATGATGCTGTTCGCCGACGCCAAGAAGATGGTCGAGGGGATCGTGAAGGCGCTGTGACCGCAGCCGAGATCGTCCGTTTGCTCGAGATGAAGCCCCACCCGGAGGGCGGCCATTATCGCGAGACCTTCCGCGATACGCGTCAGATCGACGGCCGGGCGGCCTCGACGGCCATCTATTTCCTTCTGGCGGCAGGGGAGCGATCGCACTGGCATCGGGTGGACGCGGTCGAGATCTGGCATTTCCACGCCGGGGCCCCGCTGGCCCTGAGCATCGAGGGGCAGGAGAGGGTGAGGCTGGGTCCCGATCTGGGGAAGGGAGAGCGGCCACAGGGCGTCGTCCCGGCCGGCAAGTGGCAGGCGGCGGAGAGCCTCGGCGACTGGACCCTGGTCGGATGTACCGTGGCCCCCGGTTTTGATTTCGCGGGCTTCGAGCTGGCTCCCGAAGGCTGGGCGCCGGAGGGATGGGCGTCGTGACCGCCGATCCCGCCGCGCTCGGCTTTCTGAAACCGGAGAAATACGCCGCCGTGGAGCGCGAACGGCGCTGGCTGTGCGTGGCCTTGCCGGACCTGCCGGCGCTTCGGGCCGAGGCCATTGAGGACCTTTATGTCGACGGTTCGCGCCTGCGCCTGCGCCGGGCGACGCCGGTCGGGGGCGGCGAGCCGATCCTGCGGCTGTCGAAGAAGGCCGACCTTTCGCCCGACCGGCGGCTGATCACGACCATCTATCTGACCGGGGCGGAGTACGCCCTGTTCGAGGGCCTGCCGGGCCGCCGGATGCGCAAGACGCGCCACTACTACGCCGCCGAAGGCGTCACCCTGTCGGTCGACCGTTTCGAGGGCGCTCTGGCGGGCCTGTTCCTCGCCGAGGCCGAGTTCGCCGACGATGCAGCCATGGCTGCGTTTCCGGACCCTGCCTTCGCCCGGCGTGAGGTCACCGACGATCCGCGCTATACCGGGGGCGAGTTGGTCAGGGCCGGGATCCCCGAAGAGAGGGAGTGAGAAGATGGCGTACGAACAGAAGACCAGGCCGACGCCGACCTCCGCGGCCGACTTCATCGCCGCTGTCGAGGACCCGAAACGGCGCGCCGACGCCGAGGCGGCCAGCGTGTTGATGGCCGAGGCCACCGGCGAGCCGCCGGTGATGTGGGGGGCGTCGATCGTCGGCTTCGGAACGTATCACTACCGTTACGCCAGCGGACATGAGGGCGACGCGCCGCTGGTCGGCTTCTCGCCGCGCAAGGGCAACCTGGTCTTCTACCTGTACGGCTGCGACGAGGAGCGCGGCGACCTGCTGGCCCGGCTGGGCAAGCACAAGGCCGGCAAGGGCTGCGTCTACGTCAACCGGCTGTCGGACGTGGACGCTAAGGTGCTGAAGGAGATGGCGGCGGCCTCCGCCGCCTCCCTGCGCCGGCGATACCCCGGCTGATCAGGCGGCCATGCGGAAGTCTTCGGCCGGGTCGAAGGCGGGGCGGGCTTCGTCCCACAGGGCGTCCTCGTCGGCGTATCGGGCCGAGAGCCGGGCGTCGATGACGTCGATGACCTGTTCCTCAAGCCGGTCCCAGATCACGGCCAGATCGCCGCAGCCGTCGGCCTCGCACGGCACGATCAGATAGCGGTTGGCGGCGACGGCGGCTTGGGGAGCGAATGAGCGGGCCATGAGGTCTCTCCGGTGCGGGGGTCTTCGTTGAGACTGACTATGGGACAGCGTTGCGTCAGAAACGGTCGTATGCCACGGTCGACCTCATGAGACACGACAAGGCAGCGGTGGTGATCGAACTGGCCCGGCGGATGGCCGCCAGCGCCGAGGGTCTGACGCTGGACGAGATGGCGCGCGAGTGCGGCGTCGGGCGGCGAACGGTCGAGCGGATGCGCGACGCCGTGCTGGCGCTTTATCCCGCGGCGGAAGAGGTGTCGGACCCGCCGACGAAACGCTGGCGTATCCGCGGCGGCCTGTCGGCCTTTGAACAGGCCCCCACCACGACCGAACTGGTCGAACTGACCAAGGCCGCCCAGGGGTTGCGGGCGGCGGGCGAGCCGGGCCGGGCGGCGGCGCTGGAGGGGCTGGAGCGCAAGCTGAAGTCGGCCATGCGGTCGACGACGCTGAACCGGCTGGCACCCGATCTGGAGGCGTTGGTGCGGGCCGAGACCATCGCGGTGCAGGCCGGGCCGCGCCCCTCGGCGGACGAGGCGGTGCTGGCCGAGATCCGCCAGGCCATTCTGGCGGGCCAACCGCTGGGTTTCATCTACAGCCGGCCGGGGGCGGAGGCGCGGCGGCGCAGCGTGGCCGCCTGCGGCGTGATGTTCGGCAGGGCCAACTATCTGGTCGCCGCCGACCGCGAGACCGGCCGCATCCAGACCTTCCGTCTTGACCGGATGAGCGCGGTTCGGGCCGAGGACGGGGTCGCCGCGCCGCCGGCCGGGTTTGATCTGCAGACCTTCGCCAGCCAGTCATTCGGCATCTATCAGGACGAGATCGAGGATGTGGTGCTGCGGGTCATACCGGACGGAGCCGATGAGGCGCGGGCGTGGCGCTGGCATCCGACCCAGACGGTCGAGGATCAGGCGGATGGCGGCGTCGTGGTGCGTTTCCGGGCGTCGGGCATGCGCGAACTGGCCTGGCATCTCTTCAGCTGGGGCGATCAGGTCGAGATCGTCGCCCCGGCACGGCTGAAGGCGGTGATGGCGGAGGCGTTGGCTGCGGCGCAGAGGGCGCTGGTCCGGGCCGGCTGATCAGGGGCCTTCAGTGCGCCGATCCTCACGCATGTGAAAGATGCGAGCGACAACGACGCTGTCGGAGTCGATCCGGAACTGGACGACATAGCCGCTCTTGCCAAAGCGAATGTCGATCTCGTGGAGGTCGCCCGATATGTGGCGCGCGCGGGCCGGCATCCGAGCTAACGATCGAAGTCCAGCCTTGATCTTGTCACCCGCGCGCCGGGCCGGGTTTTCACCATGCCCGGCCAGAAAATCGGCTAGCCGAACCAAATCCCGCCCTGCCTCGGCCGTCAGATGGACCCGGTAGATCAACGCTTTTGGGCCAGGGCGGCTTCCAACGCGTCGTCAAAAGCGGACAGAACCTCTTCGAGTGGAATCGAAACCCCCGTCCGATCGTATTCAGCCAGACGGCGATTGGCCTCGGTCCAGTCATGGGGGCCCTCGAAGGCCGCGGTTGCCTCAGCAACCTCTGAAACGGCCAAGGCAGTCGATACGGCTTGCACGGCGTAGTCATGGACAGACAGGTTCGCCGCCGCCGCCGCCGCCTCGAGGCGGGCCTGCGTCGGGGCGTCAAGCTTGAGGGTCAGGGGAGGCTTGGCCATGCAGCGATACTATCAGATGCATTTTTGACCATCTACCAGCCAAGGGTTGTGGCGCGCAGTCGCCCGCGAATGGAACAGTCGACCGCCCCGTATCCGACCCAAGCCTGACCAAAGCTTAAGCTGACCAGGGCGGTGTCCCCGCGTTATGGCGGAGCTTCATACGGAGAGAGGCGCATGCGTCTGGTTTTGTTCGCGGTCGTGGCCGCCATGGCGTTGGTGACAGGTGCTTCGACGGCTTCGGCGCGTCAGTCCGCCGTTTCCGACCAGACCGAGCCGACACGGCCCGTCGTGACGGTCACCCGGGACGGCGACGTCTGGACAGCAGAATACGAACTCGACCGCGACGCGGCGGTCTGGGCCTTCTTCCGTTCGGCGCTGATCATGGAGACGCGCCTGCCGTGGCGGCTGGAGCAGTGGCAGGTGACCACGCCCGGTGTCGTGCTGGAGCGGGCCGGAAACTACGACATCCTGCGCGCCACGGACGGCGGGCCGGTGCCGAGGCGGGTCAGCATCGCCTTCACCCCGAGGGCCGAGAATCTGGAGGCCGACTATGGCACGCTGGTCTTCACCGACGGGTCCGTGGCCCTGCCCAGCGGTCAGTTCGATGTGTTTCCGCTGGCATCCGTGGCCGAGGCTGCCACGGTTCCCGTTGACCTGAACGGCTATCCCCTCACCGTCGGCCCGGCCTCGGTGACATGGCGCGACCGGTCCGGGCTGGTCCTGTTTCGCGGTGAGCGTGAGGCGGAGGTGACGGCGGTCGAGGCCGATACCTATGTGCTGTTCGGTCAGGCCGATATGGTCGAGAGCGAGCAGCTGGTTACGGTGACCGATCCCGCGTTGCCGGGCTGGATCGGTGGTGCCATCGCCGATTTCGCGCCGCGCGTCGCGGCCGTCTATGTCGACCGGCTCGGACCGGGCCAGACTGATCGGCCTACGGTCATGGTCAGCTGGGCGGGGCCTACGCCGGGCATGACCTCCATGGGCGGCAGCGTCATGCCCGGCCTGATCGTGATGAAGTTCGAAGGCAGCGGGGTGGTGGAGCCCAGCGCCCCGGTGCTGGCCGTGGCGCGGTGGTTCATCGGTCATGAAAGCGCGCATTTCTGGCTTGGGCAGGTGGTCCGCTACGAGCGCGCCCGCGACGCCTGGATATCCGAGGGCGGGGCCGATCTGATGGCGGTGCGGGCGCTGAAGGCGATCGACCCGGCCTATGACGCACTCGGAGAACTGCAGACGGAGGTGGATGACTGCGTCCGCTTCGCCGTCGCGCCGGTGGCGGAAGCTGCCGGGCGTGGCGAGCATCGGGCGCTGTACGCCTGCGGGGCTGTGTTCGCCCTGGCGGCCGAGGGTGCACAGCGGCGAGCGACGGGCGGCGACTGGTTCGACTTTCTCAAACCCCTGATCGACGCCAGCCGCGCGGACGGGGTGCTGACGCGGGCCGAGTGGCTGGATGCGCTGGATGCGGTGTCGGGCGACGCGACGCTGCGGCGGGATATCGAGCTGTTGCTCGACACCGGGTCGCCGGAGGCGGCGGAACTGGTCGCAGGGCTGCTGGAAAGGTCAGGCGTGGCAGTGCGACGCGAGGACGGGCGGGTAGTGCTGGAGTAGGTGACCCTCATCCCCCCGCGAACGGATACGGGCTTACCGACTTGGCCCAGTCGTCAACGACCAGAGGCCGGTCCACGGGCGGGGCGGCGCGCTCGGCGCAGGGGTGGCGGTGGCAGAGGCGGCAGGCGGGGCCGATGGGGGTAACCTCCGGGGCCTGCAGGTCGAGGCCCCGGGCGTGGATCAGGCGGTGGGCGTGTTTGAGTTCGCAGCCGAGGCCGATGGCGAGGTCCTGGCCCTCGGTGAAGGCATCGTGTCCCTGGCGGTCAACCGTGCGGGCGAGCGTGAACCAGCGGCCGCCGTCCGGCGTCTCGATGATCTGGGTGACCACCTTGCCCGGCGTGCGGAAGGCGGAGTGCAGCCGCCAGCGCGGGCAGGCGCCGCCGAAGCGGGAGAAGGGGAAGGCGTCCGAGGCGAACCGTTTGGAGATATTGCCGGCCTGGTCGACCCGCATGAGGAAGAAGGGCACGCCCCGTGCCGTCGGGCGCGACAGGGTGGTCAGGCGGTGAGCGGCCTGTTCGTAGCTGACGCCGAACCGGGCCTGCAGGCGGGCGAGGTCGTAGCCGGTGTCCTCCGCTGTGCGCTGGAAGGCGGCGTAGGGCATCAGGATGGCGGCGGCGAGGGTGTTGGTCAGAGAGATTCCGAGCAGGCGACGCGTGGCCTCGTCGGGGGCCGTGGCGGCGTCGACCAGTGCCGCCAGTTCTGCGTCGTGCTCGGACTGGGCCAGCTGGAAGGCGACGGCGAAGGCGCGCGAGGAGGGGCCCAACGTCTCGGACAGCAACAGGCGTTTGCGGTGGGGGTCGTACCGCCGGGTCCATTCGACCATGACCTCGGCGGGCAGGGTGCGGACGCTGAGACCGTGGTTGGCCTGCAGCCGGGCGCGGGCGCGGGTCTCGAACGGTTCGCCGGGGGCGGCGGCCTCAAGGTCGGCGGCGAGGCTCTCGCCGAGGGTGTCCAGTTCGGGGAAGTGGTTGCGGCGAGACTGGACGTACTCACGGACCCAGTCCGACGGGCTGTCGCCGCCTCTGTCAGCCTCGGCCCCGTCGCGGGCGCGGCGGTCGGCGAAGGCGCGATAGAGGCGCAGCAGGGCGTCGGCGGCGGCCGGCTGATCCTCGGCCAGCTGGACGATCTCGTGCCGGGGCACAGCCAGGCCCTGGAAGATGGGATCGGCGAAGGCTTCGGCCAGCTCAGCCTCCGAGGCCGGGCCGGCGGACTGGCCGAGCGTGCGCAGGTCGACGTCATAGGTGTCGGCCAGCCGCAGCAGCAGTTGAGCGGAGACGGGGCGCTGGTTGCGCTCGATATGGTTCAGATAGGAGGGCGAGACGCCGAGATCGACGGCCATGGCAGTCTGCGTCAGGGCCAGATCGCGCCGCAGCCGCTTGAGGCGGCCTCCGAGAAAGAGTTTGCGGTCAGCGGCGGCGTCCATGGCCGCATTTAGTCACAAAATGACTTAACGAGATATGTCATAATATGACTGAATGACACGAAACAGCCGGTCCAAGCTGTGTCATTCGTGACTTCAGCGTGTTCTGCTCCTTGAGACCCGCGGCGATGTCCGCGCATTCCGAGCCGAGACCGACATGACCAGCTTCGCCCATCTCGTTCCGTCGCCCGTCGGCCGTTTCGACGGCATCGAGCGGCCCTATTCACCCGAGGACGTCCGCCGCCTCCGCGGCTCGGTGCCGATCACCCATACGCTGGCGGAACGCGGGGCCAACCGGCTGTGGGAGTTGCTGCACGAGGAACCCTATATCAATGCGCTGGGAGCCGTCACCGGCAACCAGGCCATGCAGATGGTCCGGGCGGGGCTGAAGGCCATCTATCTGTCGGGCTGGCAGGTCGCCGCCGACGCCAACACCGCCGGGGCCATGTATCCGGATCAGTCGCTGTATCCGGCCAATGCCGCGCCGGAACTGTGCCGCCGCATCAATCGCACCCTGCAGCGCGCCGACCAGATCGAACATGCAGAAGGCGGGGCCCAGCGCGACTGGTTCGTGCCCATCGTCGCCGATGCCGAGGCGGGTTTCGGCGGGCCCCTGAACAGCTTCGAGATCATGAAGGCCTTCATCGAGGCCGGTGCCGCGGGCGTCCATTTCGAGGACCAGCTGGCATCCGAGAAGAAATGCGGCCATCTGGGCGGCAAGGTGCTGATCCCGACCCAGGCGCATGAGCGCAATCTGATCGCCGCGCGACTGGCGGCCGATGTCATGGGAGCCCCGACCCTGATCGTGGCCCGCACCGACGCCGAGAGCGCCCAGCTGATCACCTCGGACGTGGACGAGCGTGACCGGCCCTTCATCGACCGCGAGAGCCGCACGCCCGAGGGCTTCTTCCGACTGAAGCCCGGCACGGGGCTGGATCACTGCATCGCCCGTGGTCTGTCCTATGCGAAACACGCCGACGTGCTGTGGTGGGAGACCTCACACCCCGATCTGGACGACGCGCGCCGCTTCGCCGAGGCGGTGCACAAGGAACATCCGGGCAAGCTGCTGGCCTACAACTGCTCACCCTCGTTCAACTGGAAGGCCAAGCTGGACGACGCCACCATCGCCAAATTCCAGCGCGAACTGGGGGCCATGGGCTACAAATTCCAGTTCGTGACCCTGGCCGGCTTCCACAGCCTGAATAACGGGATGTTCGAACTGGCCAGCGGCTATCGCGATCGCGGCATGGCGGCCTATTCCGAGCTGCAGCAGCGCGAATTCGCCAATGAGGCCGCCGGCTACACCGCCACCCGCCACCAGCGCGAGGTCGGCACCGGCTATTTCGATCAGGTCGCGACCGTGATCTCGAACGGCCAGTCCTCGACGACCGCCCTGAAGGATTCCACCGAGACCGCCCAATTCGTGGCGGCCGAGTAAGGAGAGAAACCATGGAACCGCTGAACAGCCCCACCGCCATCATCGACTTCTGCCTCGCTCCGCTCAATCTGGACACGGGAACCGAGGCCGAACGTGAGGTGCGTCGTCGTATGGAGCACGTCATCAAGACCTTCCGCGCCAAGGCGGCGCAGCCGGTCAGCGTCGACTTCTCGAGAATGCCCTCGCAGGTCATCAACGAAGCCGCGCACGGCTACGAATAGGGGTCAGGCGGCCAGTGAAGCGGCTGCCGGGTGGGGCAGGCTGGTGACGAGGTGCAGCAGCTCCGCGGCGTCGAACGGTTTGGCCAGATGGCGATCGGCACCGGCGGCCTCGCCCGAGGCGACATGTTCGGCCAGGGCGTTGGCGGTCAGCATGACGATCGGGGTCCGCGTCAGGCCCATGGCCGCCTCGTGCAACCGGATCTCGCGGGTAGCGGTCAGGCCGTCCATGACCGGCATCTGCATGTCCATCAGCACAACGTCGAAAGTCCCGTCACGGTAAGCCTGCAGGGCCTCGGCACCGTCCTCGACCGAAGTCAGCTCGACGTTCGCCTGGGCGAGGATCATCTCCACCACCTTGCGGTTGACCGGGTGATCATCGGCCAGAAGGACCCGGACGACAGCCTGTTCGTCGCTTGGCTGTTCGGCGCTTGCGACCGGGGATTCGGCCGGAGCCTCGGCGGCGATGAAGGGCAGGGTCAGGATGAAGGCCGATCCACCGCCCGGTTCGCTTTCGCAATCGAGGTCGCCGCCCATCATTTCCGCCAGCTGGCGTGAGATGGCCAGGCCGAGGCCCGATCCGCCGAAATTGCGGGTGATGGCACCGTCGGCCTGTTCGAAACGGCTGAACAGGCGCTCGCGGGTTGCACCGTCGAAACCGATACCGGTGTCCTCGATCGAGAAGCGCAGGGTAGGGGTGCCGGCCTTGTCCGGTCCGGCGGCGGCAGTCAGGGCGACAAAGCCCGTCCTGGTGAATTTGACGGCGTTGGAAACCAGGTTGGCCAGAATCTGCTTGATGCGGACGGAGTCGCCGACGATCCAGCGATCGGCTTCGGGGGCGATTTCGACGAAGAACTGGAGACCCTTGGCCTGGGCCGAGCTCTCATAGAGCCGGGCGGATTCGCGGACGGCGCGGCCAAGATCGAAGGCCTCATCGGCCAGCTCCATGCGGCCGGATTCAACGCGGGCGAGGTCGAGAATGTCGCTGAGCAGGACCTGCAAGGTTTGGCCGGACGACTGGATCAGTGCCAGCATGTCCTCCTGCTGGGCCGACAGGGGCGTCTTCGCGAGGGCCTGGGCCAGGCCAATGACGCCGTTGAGCGGCGTGCGGATTTCATGGCTCATATTGGCCAGGAACTGGCTCTTGGCGGTGTTGGCGGACTGGGCCGCGTCTCGCGCCTCGGCCAGGGCGCGCGTGTCATTCTTCAGATCGGTGATGTCGGTGCAGACGGTGACGATGCCGCCCGCCGCGGTGCGCCGGTCGGAGCCACGAATCCAGCGGCCGTCAGCCAGTTGCTGCTCCCGTGTGGTGGCCAGGGACTGGCGCGACTCGAGACGGTCCTGGAACCATTCGGCCTGCCGCCCGCGGGCGTCGGAATAGAGATCCTGCGCCAGGCCGATCTCGATGATCTCGCGGAAGGTTACGCCAACCCTGAGTGTCGGGGAGAGCTCCGGAATCAGCTCCTCATAGCGGTGGTTCCAGAGCACCAGCCGATCCTCGGCGTCATAGTAGGCCATGCCGTCCGGCATGGCATCCATCGCCTCACGGAGTCGCCTCAGGGCCCCGGACTGCGAGGCCCAGCTCATGCAGCCGACTACGGCCGTGACGCCAACGATGGCGGCGACCATGGCCACGATGACCCCCGTCATGACCACGCCGGAGACGGTCAGGGCCGTGTCGATCTGGACCCGGGGCGTGACCACTATCCCGCTCATCGCCGTGAAGTGCAGGAAGGCTACGGCCAGCGCGCCACCGGAGGCTGTCAACAGTCTGCGCAGGAGTCCGGGGCCGTAGACGAGGCCGCCGGTCACCAGGCCAATGGCCAGGGCGCCACCGATCGCAAGGGCGGCCAGACCTGGCTGCCAGCCGATACTGCCCGCCAGCCGCAGACCGGCGATGCCGGCGAAATGCATGCCCGAGACACCGACGAGGGCGACAAGCGCCGCGAGGCCGCGGTAGAGGCGGTTCGGGCGAACCATCACAATTCCGGCGGCCAGGCCGAAGCTACCGAGCGCCAGGACGAACGACCCGACCGTCGGCCAGACGGCGTAGCGGATTTCGTGTCCGGGTTGATAGCCGTGAAGAGCCACGAAATGGGTGGTGAATACAGCCAGGCCCGAGATGAGGGCGGCCAGGATGGTCGTGTTTCGTCGCCGGATTCCGGTCTGTTCCCGGCCGACGCCGAGCAACTGCATGGCTGTCGACAGCCCGAGGACGCAGATCAACGCCGCGGCCAGCAGCCAGCGGGCGTCATGTTCGGTCGTGATGGAGTACAGGATGTGGTCCAAAACGCCCCCCTTCGAAGACCATTCTGGAGCCAAGGGGTGAAGAAACCGTGGTCGGCGGCCAGGCTTGCCGTCAGGCGGCGACGACGACTTCGAAGGTGCGGCCCATGACCTTGACCGGATTGACCTGACGGTGACCGCGCCGGACCTCGAAATGCAGATGAGGCCCGGTTGACCGGCCCGTCGAGCCGACCAGGCCGATACGGGCGCCGGCGGGGACCGTGTCGCCCGTGGCGACGTCGAGTCGGCTGAGGTGGCCATAGAGGGTGGTCATGCCGTTCGGGTGACGAATCTCGACGAAGCGACCGTAGCCCGCGGGGTCATAGCCGGTTCGCAGAACCGAGCCCTCGGCCGAGACATAGACGCCGGTGCCGCGGGGGGCGGCGATATCGACACCTTCATGGTTGCGGGCGGACTGTCCGGGCAGGCGGCGCAGGCCGAAGGGTGAGTTGACGGCGTGGCCGGGGACCGGTGTTTCGAATGCGATCAGCCGTGTCACGGGGCCGGCCGGTTCGGCGATGGCGGTCAGGGGCGGAGCCTCGGGCACGGCGAGCGGTCCGGGAGAAACCGTGGCCTCGGGCAGGGACAGAGGGGCCGCGGCCATGGCCAGCACGGCCACGCAAGCCAGGCTGGCGGCCTGGCCGGAATGGATGAGAAACGACCGGGCGGTCGGTAACAGGCGTCGCATGGCGGCGTCGGCTCCGTCTTCGGCTCAACGAGCGGGAGGGGCGCCGACGGCCGCAACGAGCGACACACTGCGGCCAGCGACCGGAAGACGGCCCTTCTAAGAGTCGGTGGGGCGACTTTGGGGCACCGGGGGGCGGCAGGTCGTCGCAGGCCCGGAACAATCCGGGCCGGAACGAAAAAGGCGCGCGACCCGAGGGCCGCGCGCCGGTTCCGACAGCAGGCGTCGAGGCCTTACTGCAGAGGCAGGCTGAAGCTGATCGCTCCAACATGGCTGTCGGCGGCGTCGCCGAAGCGGCCCCGATAGCCGACCGACATCTTCACCGGTCCGAAGTGGGTGTCGACACCGGCCGAGGCGAGGAATGAGCCGCCGAACGGATCCTCGATATCCCGGGCCAGGATCTGGGCCGGGTTGCCGGCGATGCCGGTGCGGACGGCGTCGCTGCTGTCGCCAAAGCCGTCGCGATAGCCGCCCTCAATGAAGAAGCTCATGCCGTCGCCGCCGCCTTCGGCGCGCAGGGAGACTTCCCCGCTGGCCGACCGGACGTTGCGCTCCTGGTAGTCATACTGGGCGGCCGGGCCCTGTTCGATGTAGCCGTTGACGTTGGCCGAGACGAAGTTGATCGCCGCCCGGGGCGAGATCGCGATCCCGCCCATGTCGAACCAGAGTCCGCTCTGGACCCGGGCACCGGCGCTGTGGCCGGAGGACTGACCCGTGTGCACGATCGGAGCCAGTGAGGTCACGCGGGTTATGTCGTCATAGTTGTCGATCGAACCGCCCGCGGCGACGTTGACGAAGAGGTTGTCCGACCGCCAACCGACGGCAAAGTCAGCGCCGAAGCTCTGGACATCGAAAGCCATGGGGCCGGCGTCGACTTCGGTCATGCGGACGCTGGCGGCCACACCCATCCGAAGCGTTTCCGATGTGACGTAGTCGAGGCCGACCCGCATGCCATAGCCGGTCGCGTCGGCGGCGGCGATTGATCCGCGGCTGTCGGTCTCAACACTGTCGGCGATCAGGCCGAAGGTCATCTGCATCCCCGGCGACCAGGCTTCACGGCCGGATACCGACTCACTGGCCAGGTCCAGCAGGTCCTCGCGCTGGCGGAAGCCGGTTTCGGCCTGGACGGTCGATTGGGCACCGATGTCGCCATAGTAGAGATAGTCATCGGCCAGGGCTGCCAGCAGGCGGTGGCCGGCGGCGGTCGGGTGGACGCTGTCCCAGTACATGTAGGTGTCAGGCGTGGCGCAGACGGTGACGCCGTTGAAACAGGCGTCGCGGACGTTGGTCAGGCCGAAGGCCCCCGGATTGGCAGCGATCGCGGGGCCGATCTTGTACAGATCCATCATGATGATGTTGGTGCCCGGACGGTTCGCCGCGGTGGACATGAGACCGGTCAGCAGGGCGCTGTTGAAGGTCGTACCGGCGAAGTCGGCGAGCGGGGCGGCAGGAGCTCCGGCACCCTGGTTGAACTGGGGCGTCAGGGCCAGGTTCGGCAGGTTGCTGACGAGGATGGTTCCCGCGCCGGCACCGGCGATGGTGTTCACGATGAAATTGATGTCCGCCGCCGCGGCGAGGGCGACCGGCTGGATGGCCCCGGCGGGGTTGGCGGCGACCGACGCCGCAGGCACGCCCTGGAAGATGTTGTTGGCACCACCGAGGACGCTGACCAGATCATTGGCACCGAAGGTGCCGCCGCCGCCCGTATAGGCCAGCAACTGGTTGCGCATGCCGGGAGGGAAGGCGGAACTGTCGGTGCGCGCGCCGCCGTAGGCGTAGTTGATGCTGCCGGTCACCGGTGCGCCGGTGGCCGAGCGTCCAACGGTGAAGCCCAGCAGTTCAGTGAAAACAGGGCCGTTCGAGAACCGGCCCTGGAAATAGGGTGGCGAGGTCGGCTGGGTATTGCCGGATGCGGCATACAGGTTGCCGTTGTCGCTGAGGCTGTCGCCGAACACGACCAGGCGATTGTAGCTCTGGGCGCTGGCGGCCGAGGCCAGAGCGCTGGCGGCGGCGACGGTCAATGCGGCAAGCGCCGCGCTGCGCAGGAAACGAGACATCGAAGATCCTCCCTCGACCGTCATCATGCGGCCGTTGAGGGATACTGTGCGCCCGTCACGCCTTCGCGCAAGATGCCGCCGGGGAAGGTTTCAGTGCAACATCCGGAAGCGCAGCGTTCCGGCAACACTCCGGAGCGTCCCCAGTGCCTCCGGCGCATAGTCGCGATCGACGTCGGTGATGACGTAGCCGGTGCGTTCGTCGGTCTTGAGATGCTGGCCGAGGATGTTCAGGCCGGCGGCGGCGAGGGCGCGGTTCAGCTCGGCCAGGACGCCGGGCTGGTTGCGGTGGATGTGCAGGATGCGGTGGGCTCCGTCGACCTCGGCCAGCTGCACATTGGGCAGGTTGACGCAGAAGGTGGTGTCACCCCGGTTCAGATAGGCCAGCAGCCGCTCTGCGGCGAAGGCCCCGATGGCCTCCTGGGCCTCTTCGGTCGAGCCGCCGATGTGGGGGGTCAGGATGACATTGGGCAGGCCGCGCAGGGGGCTGTCGAACGGGTCGGCGTTGGTGGCGGGTTCCTCGGGGAAGACGTCGACGGCCGCGCCGGCGATCCGGCCTGAGCCCAGGGCCTGGGCCAGGGCGCCGACATCGACCACATGGCCGCGCGACAGGTTGAGCAGCAGGGCGCCTTGCTTCATCCGCGACAGCCGGGCCGCATCGATGAGGGCGGTGTTGTCGGTGCGGCCGTCGACATGGAGGCTGACCACGTCGCTCTCGGCCAGCAGGGCATCCAGCGAGCCCATGCGGCGGGCATTGCCGAGCGCCAGACGTTCGGTCAGGTCGTGGAAGATGACCCGCATGCCCAGGCCCTCGGCGAGGACCGAAAGCTGGGAGCCGATAGCCCCGTAGCCGACGATGCCCAGGGTCTTGCCGCGCAGTTCGCGAGAGCCGGTGGCGGACTTGTTCCATTCGCCACGATGCATGGCCGCGGACTTGTCGGCGACGTCGCGCAGCAGGGCGATGGTCAGGCCGACCGCCAGTTCGACCACGGACCGGGTGTTGGAATAGGGGGCGTTGAACACGGCCACGCCTCGCCCGGCGGCGGCGTCGAGGTCGATCTGGTTGGTGCCGATGCAGAAGGCGGCGACGGCCATCAGCCGGTCGGCGGCTTCGAGCACCCGGGCGCTGACCCGGGTCTTGGAGCGGACGCCGAGCACATGGACGCCCCGGATCGCCTCGATCAGGGCGTCCTCGTCGAGCGCGCCCTTGTGTGATTCGACGGTGTAGCCCGCCTCTTCCAGCCGCTCGACGGCGGCGGGATGGATATTCTCCAGCAGCAGGATGCGGATGCGGGCGCGGGGGTAGGACCACCGGCCGGCCAACCCCTCGGCATGCAGGAACTCGTCCATGGACGGGGCTTCGGCATCGGCGGCGGCGACCACCTTCTCCCGGCGGGCGATCTCGGTGAAGGCGTGGAAGCGGTCGGCGGCACCGGCCAGCCGGACCTCGGCGTCGGTCCAGCCGTCGCCGATCATGACCACGGGCCCGGGCAGGTTGAGGGTCCGCAGCGCGATGGCCTTGCCGTCGGCCTGTGACAGGGGGTTGGCCGGATCAACGCCAGTGACCCGCCCCTCGGCGTCATAGGTCAGGTCGTTGCACAGGACCCGCCCGGGCGGGATGTGCAGATGGGCGGCGAGGGGGGCGATGATCTCACGGAAGCCGCCGGACAGGATCACGATATTCGCGGCATTCTCGCGGAAGAAGCGCAGGTTGCGGCGGACCGAAGGCGTGCCCTCGTCGAGGATGCGGGCGGCCAGTTCGGCGACGTGGGCGCGGGTCAGGGGCAGCAGGGCGAGGCGGCGGCTCAGGGCCTCGCCGAAGGGCAGGTCGCCGGACATGGCCTGATCGGTCAGGGCGGCGACCCGGGTGCCGATGGCCGCCGCGTCCGGAGCGCCGGCCAGGGCAATGTCCGCCAGAACCTCAAGCGTCTCGACACGTACGAGGGTCGAGTCGAAGTCGAAGACATAGGTGGTCGCATCGGCCATGACCCGACCTTGGCCCACGTTCGCACTTGCAGCAATGGCCGGGCATCAGCGGGCGAAGAAAAGGGGTCCAAACCGTCCAAAGAGTCCAAAGTCGGGGCCGGTAAAAAACGGAGTCCAAAGAGTCCAAAGAGTCTAATGGACTCCCGACCGAACAGAGGATGGCAGACGTCCACGACAATCACGGACGTAGGGTTTGGCGGGCTAGAATTTGCCCAGGCCGCGGATCCGGCTGTCGGGGCGGCGGATGTCCAGGGCGGCGGCGCCGATGGCCGCGGCGATGGTCGCGACAGCCAGCAGGGCACCGCCCTCCTTCGCGTGCTCCCGGGCGTAGGTCCCGGCGTCGTCCGCATAGCGACGCGCGGTCTTGCCGTGTTTCTTCAAGGCCTTGCGTGAGGAATGTCGTGCGCCGTGGACAAGGCGTTCGCCGCGATGCCGGGCGTCTTCCCCGAAATCGGAGGCGCGTTCACCGGCTTCGGACAGGCCGTGGCGGACGGTTTCGGCCAGATCGTCAAAACGACCGCGCAAGGCACCGGTGTCGACCCAGCCTCGCGGGTCCAGCCGACCGCGAATCCGCTGATACCGGGTCGGGCCGCTGCGCTGGTTCAGCAGCAGGGCGGCGATGCCGATCCCTGCCAGCACGGCGAGCGCGCCGCTGGTGATTCCGGGATGTTTGCGAACTTCGGCGAGGGCGGAGAACTGGCGGACCATTGGATAGTGAACCTCTTCATCGAGGCCGTCGTCGGACGGGTCGTACAGCCCGTCGTCGTTCGGCTCCCAGGCGGAACGTCTGTCCCGCATCAGGGAAGGAGCGAACCGGGCGAAGAGTGGTTCCGCCAGACCGGGCAGGATGGAGTAGAAGCTGGCGATCAGCCGCCCGCCGCCGCCCACGGTGATCTCGCGGATCGGATGGCTGGCGCAGTACAGGATGGTGTCGGCGACGACATGGGTCGCATAGACCGGCTGGGGGTTCTGGGTGGCATAGCCGGTCAGATTGCGGGCGTGGCGGGAGTAGGGGCTGTCGACCGCGGCGGGCTTGACCAGGCTGACGGTGATCGGGGCCCGTTCGCGCATCAACTCCATGCGCAGCGCATTGGTGAAGCCCTTCACCGCATGTTTGGAGGCCGAATAGACGCCCTGGATCGGCAGGGGGGCGTCCGACAGGATCGAGCCGACGTTGACGATGGCCCCGCCGCCGTATCGCTTGCGCAGATGCGCCGCCGCGACCAGCGACCCGTTGACCACGCCCCAGTAGTTGGTCTCGAACAGACGGCGCTGGTCATCCAGCGTCGTGTCGCTGATGGCCCCGTAGATCGAGACGCCGGCGTTGTTGACCCAGGTGTCGAAGCCGCCGAACAGACGCACGCATTTGTCGGCCGCCTCGGCCAGGGCCTGGTGATCCGCCACGTCGGCGACGGCCCAGGCGGCGCGGGCCCCCGTGGCCTGAAGCTCTTCGGTCAGGGCCTTCAGGTCGTTTTCGCCCCGCGCGATCAGGAAGACGCAGGCCCCGGCCCGTGCCGCCCGCCGCGCCGTCGCCAGACCGATGCCCGAAGTGGCGCCGGTGATGACGATGGCCTGTTCGTTCAGGGGCTTGAGCGTCGCTTTGGTCATGGGTGTCCGGGCTGATCTTTCGGGCGCCGGTCCTGTATCCCCGTCATTCCGGAGCCGGGCAAGGTCTGGATGTTTCACGGCAACCCATGCCTGCGCCCGAAATGACGAACGCAGGCGATTGGCAACGCCTTATCATCGCTGCATCGGCTCCCTATCTTGCCGGGCTTCCATGCTTCCATTCAAGGACCGCCCGTGACCGATCACGCGCATGACCACGCTACCGACGACCTCGCCGCCGCCTTCCAGATCGAGGGCTGGCCCGTGCGCGGCCGGATCGTGCGGCTGGGCCAGACCATCGATGCCATTCTGTCGGCCCATGCCTATCCGGAGCCGGTCGCGGCCCTGCTTGGCGAGGCCTGTGCGCTCGCGGCGCTGGTGGGTTCGAGTCTGAAGTTCGAGGGCCGGCTGATCGTTCAGGCCCAGGGCGACGGGCCGGTCCGCTATGTCGTCGCCGACTATGACACCGACGGCCATATGCGCGGCTATTGCCGGTTTGACGAGGATGCGGTCGCCGCGGCGTCGCAGGGCTTCGCCCGGCCCGGCGCGCGGTCGCTGCTGGGGCAGGGGGTGTTCGTGATGACGCTGGACCGGGGCGCGGACTTCGAGCGCACCCAGGGCATCACCCCGATCGAGGGCGAGAGCCTGTCGCTGGCGGCCGAACACTATTTCCAGCAGTCCGAACAGATCCCGACCAGGGTGCGGCTGGCGGTCGGTTCGGTCGCGACCGACGAAGGCATGAGCTGGCGTGCGGGCGGCGCGCTGATCCAGCTGATCGCGGGTGACGACGCGCGCGGATCGACCGAGGAGGTCTGGGATCGTTCGCGCGCGCTTTTCCAGACGCTGGCCGACGACGAACTGCTGGACCCGACCATCACGCCCGAGACCCTGCTGTTCCGCCTCTTCCACGAGGATGGCGTGCGGCTGGAAGATGCCCGGGCGCTGGTCGCCCAGTGCCGGTGTTCGCGCGAGCGGATCGCGGGGGTCCTGACCTCGTTCGACCCGGTCGAGCGGGCCGACATGGTCGAGGCCGACGGCAAGATCCGGGTGACCTGCGAGTATTGCGCGACGGTTTATGAGCTCGAGCCGGAAGAGGTCGCGGCCGAGGGCTGATCCTCGGCGTCCGGCGAAATCGGCGGGGAGGCGGTGCTCGCACCGAGCGCCAGCACCCCGTCAAACGCGCCGTCTTCGGTGGCCTGGAGGATGACGCCACGCGCCTCGACGTCAAAGACCGCCCGGGAATCGTGGACGCCGCATTCCTGCTGACAGTTCCAGGCCGTACCGCCCTGTTGGGCCACGTTGAGCGTCAGGGTGTCGGCCGCGGGTAGATGGCCGGCGGCCGGGACCCCGACATCCGGGAAGCGCTCGAAGCCGGTCTTGCGGGCGTGCAGGTTGCCGACAATGGCCAGCACCTTCGACTCTGGCCGCGCATAGATTGCGCCCGCCAGCGCATGGCCCATGTCGAGCTCGTACCAGGCCTGGTTCAACTGCCGCGGCCGCGAGTTCGACGGCTGGAAGGCGTGGAAGGCCACGTCGCGTCCGTCGATGCGAAGCTGGCGAACAGACAGCAGCATGGCCAGCATCGCCTGACTGCTGCGACCGTCGTTCATGCGGGGGTTCATGAAGTGGGTTCCGGCCAGGGCCTCCAGGGCCGCGGCGTCGCTGGGCGCCGCGAGAAAAGCGTCCAGTTGCGGCTGCATGGCCGTCGGCAGTTCGAGCGCAACCGTGACCGGCCCGCGTTCGGCGGCGGCGCAGACCATCGCGGCGAAGGCGGCGGGAGTCTCGGCGGTGCCGTGCTGTTCACCGACGATGATGTAGGCCTGCGGCAGAGCCAGCAGGGCGTCGGTCCCCTCCGGCGGAGAGCAGACGGGTGACTGGACGGCCAGCATGGCGGCGGAGAGCAGCGCAATCATGGAAACCCCCGGTTACGGCGCGCCATACCGGCGCGTGTCCAAGGGTTCGCCGGGGATTGTGTCGGACGCGTGACCGGTCAGTACGCCAGCGCGATGCCGTCCTTGCGCATCTCGGTCGCCGCGCCATAGGTCCAGGGGCCGCGGTCGTTCACCTGACGCACCACATTCTGATAGCCGCCGAAGCCGCCGTTGGGGCCGCCCAGGGTCCAGCCCATGGCCGCCAGCTGGGCCTTTGTCGCCGCCGGCACCCCTGTTTCCAGATGCAGGACGCCGGTGCCCTCGGCCGGATGACCGGTGGGTTCGGACGAGCCCTCGTGCTGCCAGCGCGGACTGTCGCCGGCCTCCTGCGGGTCGAGGCCGTAGTCGACCATGTTGATGATGATCTGGGCCTGGCCCTGCGGCTGCATGCCGCCGCCCATGACGCCCATCGCCATCCACGGCTCTCCGTCCTTGCAGGCGAAGCCGGGGATGATGGTGTGGAAGGGGCGTTTGCCGGGGGCGTAGACGTTGGGGTGGCCGTCGGTGAGGGCGAACAGCTCGCCGCGGTCCTGGAACATGAAGCCAAGCGTGCGGCCGTCGGGGCCGTCCGGGACGAGGCCGGAGCCCATGCCGCGATAGTTGGACTGGATCCAGCTGACCATCATGCCGTCCTTGTCGGCGACGCTGAAATAGGTGGTGTCGCCCTGGGTCGGGGCGTCGCCGGGGAAGGCGCGGTCCATGACGCGGTCGGGGCGGATCAGGGCGGCGCGTTCGGCGGCATAGGCCTTGGAGTTCAGCCATTCGACCGGGGTGCGGCTGAAGCGGTCGTCGGCGAACCATCTGGCGCGGTCCTCGAAGGCCAGCCGCTTGGCCTCGGCCTGATGGTGGATCGAGGCGGCGGACTGGAAGCCCATACCCCTGAGGTCGAACCGCTCGCAGATGTTGAGGATCTGGTTGGTCGACAGACCCTGGGTGTTGGGTCCCAGTCCATAGACGTCGACGCCGCGATAGTTGGTCTGGATCGGCTCGACCCATTCGGTGGTGTGGGCGGACAGGTCGGCCTTGTTCATCCAGCCGCCGATGCGGCGGAAATAGCGTTCGATATGGTCGGCGATAGCGCCCTGGTAGAAGGCGTCGCGGCCGCCCTCGGCGATCATCCGGTAGGTGCGGCCGAGGTCAGGGTTGGCGAAGACCTCGCCGACGGCGGGGGTGCGGCCACCGGGAGCATAGACCTTCCTGCGGTTGTCGTTCTCCTCGATGATCGAAGCCCGGCGGTCGAAGCCGGCCATGTTCCGCTGCAGGTACCAGGCGATGAGCTGCGGCATGGGCACGCCCTCCTCGCACAGCTCGGCGACGGGCAGCAGGACGTCCTTCCACGGCAGCTTGCCGTAGCGCTGGTGGGCGCTCCACCAGGCGTCGACCGTGCCGGGGACGTTGACGGTGACCGCGCCATAGGGCGGCAGATAGCCGTCCTCGGCCTTCTTCGATCGGGCGGTTTCCAGCGACAACGCGAGGGGACTGTTTCCGGAGCCGTTGAAGCCGACGACCTTCCGCTGCGCCGGGTCCCACATCATGCAGAAGGCGTCGCCGCCGATGCCGTTGGCGGTGGGTTCGAGGAAGCCGAGGGCGGCATTGATGGCGATGGCCGCATCGATGGCCGAGCCGCCGCGCCGCAAGGTGTCGATGCCGATCAGGGTGGCGCGCGGATGAGCCGTGGCGGCGGCCCCGTTCGCGCCCCAGACGGTCGAGCGGCTGACAAACTGGACGCCGCTGTTGCGGTTGCCCGGGCCGATGCCGGCGTAGGGGTCGGCGGGGGCGGACTGGCGGGGCGAAGCGGCGGCGGGTGCCGGGGCGGCTCCGGCGCTCGCGATGCCCGCACCGGCCAGAATGGCACCGGCGGGCAGGGTCGAGAGGAAGGTGCGGCGACGCATGGGCGGGCTCCCTGAACTGAGGAGGGGACCCTAGCGGGATTGGGGCGGGAGGGAAGGGGCGCGCGAGAGCGCGACCCTGCCGGAAGCGGAGGTGTCCAGATGTTGGGCCTGGGTCGAATGGCGGAGTTTCGCCGCCGTCGCGGCACCGCTGGGTCCCGGCCTTCGCCGGGATGACGATAGCCGGAGGGAGTTACCCTCCCAGATCGAGCGAATAGCCCGCCGAGCGCACGGTGCGGATCGGATTGACCGTGCCCTCGACATTCAGCGCCTTACGCAGGCGGCCGACGTGGACGTCGACGGTGCGGGCCTCGACATAGACGTCACTGCCCCAGACGGCGTCGAGCAACTGTTCGCGGCTGAACACCCGGCCGGGGTGCTGCATCAGATGGTCGAGCAGGCGGAATTCGGTGGGGCCGAGGTGGATCTCGTTGCCGGCGCGGCGAACCCTGTGCGCCACGCGGTCAATGACGATGTCGCCGTGGTTCAGGCGGTCGTCGGCCAGGCCCGGGCGGATGCGGCGCAGGACGGCGCGGATGCGGGCGATCAGCTCGCTCATCGAGAAGGGCTTGGTCAGATAGTCGTCGGCACCGGTGTCCAGGCCGCGAATGCGATCGCTCTCCTCGCCGCGCGCGGTCAGCATGATGATCGGCATGTTGCGGGTTTCTGACTTGCCGCGGATACGCCGGCAGACCTCGATCCCCGACAGTTTGGGCAGCATCCAGTCGAGCAGGACGAGGTCCGGCAGACGCTCCTCGATCTGCAGCATGCCTTCCTCGCCGTCAGAGGCGACGACGACGCGGTAGCCTTCCTTTTCGAGATTGTACGAGAGCAAGGTCGCCAGTGCGTCCTCGTCTTCCATCACCAGAATATAGGGCTGCACGTCGGACTCTCCGGTCAGGCGGTCGGCGGGGGAGCGGAATCGGGAGCGGCTTCGGCCGAGTCGGGGTTCCAGCGCGGGCGTTCGCCGGTGAACTCCTGGCCGGTGATCTCGTAGTAGATGGTTTCGGCGATATTGGTCGCGTGGTCGCCGATCCGCTCAAGGTTCTTGGCCATGAACAGCAGGTGGGTGCCGGCCGTGATCGTGCGCGCGTCGCCCATCATATAGGTCAGCAGTTCGCGGAACAGGGCATTGTAGTGCTCGTCGACCTCGTCATCTGTGTTCCAGACGGCGACGGCGCGGTCGATCTCGGCGGCGGCATAGGCGTCCAGCACGTCGCGCAGGCGGGTGGAGACCAGCTTGCCCATCCGCTCGATGGAACGGGTCAGAGGCTGCAGCGGCGCGCCCTCGGCCAGGATCAGACCGCGTTTGGCGATGTTCTTGGCCAGGTCGCCGGTGCGTTCCAGATCCGTGGCCAGCTTCATCGAGGAGAGGGCGCGGCGCAGGTCCGACGCCACCGGCTGGCGCAGGGCGATCAGGCGGATGGCCTTGCGCTCGATGTCGCGCTGCAGGGCGTCCAGCCGGGTGTCGCGATCGATCACGGCGCGGGCGAGGGCGACGTCGCGGCGGGCGACGCTGTCGACGGCGTCGGCGACCTGGGCCTCGGCCAGACCGCCCATGCGGGCGACCTCGGCCGTAAGCTGGTTCAGTTCGTCGCCATAGGCCTTGACGGTGTGCTGGTTCATCAGCCGAATCGTCCGGTGATGTAGTCGAGGGTGCGCCGCTCGCGCGGGTTGGTGAAGATGTCTTCCGTGTCGCCGGTCTCGACCAGCCGGCCGAGGTGGAAGAAGGCGGTGCGCTGGCTGACCCGCGCGGCCTGGGCCATGGAGTGGGTGACGATGACGATGCAGTAGCGTTCGCGCAGCTCGTCGATCAGCTCCTCGATCTTGGCGGTGGCGATCGGGTCCAGGGCCGAGCAGGGCTCGTCCATCAGGATGACCTCCGGCTCCACGGCGATGGCACGGGCGATGACCAGACGCTGTTGCTGGCCGCCGGACAGGCCGGTACCGGGCGAGTGCAAACGGTCGGCGACCTCTTCCCACAGGCCGGCGCGCTTCAGCGAGGCCTCGACGACATTGTCCAGTTCGCCCTTCGAGGCCGCCAGACCATGGATGCGCGGGCCGTAGGCGACGTTCTCATAGATGGTCTTGGGGAAGGGGTTGGGCTTCTGGAACACCATGCCGACGCGGGCGCGCAGCAGGACGGGGTCAACGGACTTCGCATTGACGTCCTCGCCGTCCATCTCGATCCGGCCCGTGACGCGGGCGCTCGGGATGGTGTCGTTCATGCGGTTCATGGTCCGCAGGAAGGTCGACTTGCCGCAGCCCGACGGTCCGATCAGGGCGGTGACGGTCTTGTCCGGAATGTCCAGGGTGACGTCATAGAGCGCCTGTTTGTCGCCATAGAAGACCGAGACGTCGCGGGCGGCGATCTTGGTCGGGCCCATGGGGGCGGAACCATGCACGACCGGCGGAGCCGCGATCACGGGCGTGTCGCCGCGTGAGCCGCTGCCCTCGGATCCGTCCGGTGCACGAAAGAGGTTGAACTTCATTAACTTACCACCGGCGTTCGAAGCGTCGCCGCAGGAAGATGGCGGCGGCGTTCATGACGATCATGAAGGCGAGGAGAACCAGAATGGCCGCGGCCGTGCGCTCGTGGAAGGCGCGCTCGGAGGCGTTCTCCCAGATATAGACCAGCGACGGCAGGGCTCCGGTCGGCTCGCCGAAGGAGGCGGGAATGCCCGGGATGAAGCTGACCATGCCGATCAGCAGAAGGGGGGCGGTTTCGCCCAGGGCGTGGGCCATGGAGATGATCGCGCCGGTCATGACGCCTGGCATGGCCAGCGGCAGGGTGTGCTGGAAGACGGTCTGGGTCTTCGAAGCGCCCATGGCCAGGGCGGCCTCGCGGATCGAGGGCGGCACCGCCTTGAGCGAGGAACGGGTGGCGATGATGATGGTCGGCAGGGCCATCAGGGCGAGGACGAGGCCGCCGACCAGCGGGCTGGCGCGCGGCAGGTGCATCCAGTTGATGAACAGGGCCAGACCCAACAGGCCGTAGATGATCGAGGGCACGGCGGCGAGGTTGTTGATATTGACCTCGATCAGGTCGGTGATCCGGTTGCGCGGCGCGAACTCTTCCAGATACAGGGCGGCGCCGACGCCGAGCGGAATGGCGATCAGGGCGGTGACCAGCAACATCAGGGCCGATCCGACCAGGGCTCCAAGTACCCCGGCCAGTTCCGGCTCCGTGGAGTCGCCACGGGTGAACAGGCCGCTGTTGAAATGGGCGGCGACCTGGCCCGAGGCCTTCATGCGATCGAGCCAGTCGATCTGGGCGTCCGACAGGCGGCGCTGATCCGCCGGCGTGTCGCGGGAGATCTCGCCCTTCAGATACAGGTCGGCGTCGTCCGAGACGGGGGCGGCGAGGGGCACGGTCTGGCCGATCACGCTGGGCTGGCGGGCGACGCGCTCGGCGGCGACGAATTTCAGTTCGGACGAGAACAGGCCGCGCATGGCGGTCGCCCGGGTGCCCGAGGCATCATCGACGACGCCAAAGCGCGCCAGCTGCTGTTCCGCCACCAGCAGTTCGAAATTGGTGCCCTGCGGATAGGCCCGATCGACCCTGGCCGGGTCCATATAGACGGGCACGGTCACGGTGTGGGCGTAGAAGGCCGTGTGTCCCTGTTCGAAGATCCGGCCCAGCAGGAGCAGGAGGAAGCCGACCGCCACGCCGATGGCCAGCAGGCCGTAGAGCTTGAACCGGCCTTCGCGCGCATAGCGGCGCTTCAGGCCCGCACGCAGGCGGTCGGCGCGCATTGCGGAGGTGACGGGCGTCTCAGTCATACTGCTGCCGGTAGGTCTGGACGATGCGCTGGGCGAAGATGTTCAGCAGCAAGGTCACCAGGAACAGGGTCAGGCCCAGGCCGAAGGCCGACAGGGTCTTGGTGCTGTTGAACTCCTGATCGCCGGTCAGCAGGGTGACGATCTGGACCGTGACGGTCGTCACCGTGTCCAGCGGGTTCAGGGTCAGGCTGGCCGCCAGGCCGGCGGCCATGGTCACGATCATGGTCTCGCCGATCGCCCGC
This sequence comes from Caulobacteraceae bacterium, assembly GCA_965284535.1. Classification (GTDB taxonomy): domain Bacteria; phylum Pseudomonadota; class Alphaproteobacteria; order Caulobacterales; family Caulobacteraceae; genus Brevundimonas. The sequence continues at coordinate 2,587,446 of OZ260090.1, read as the reverse complement.
GACATGGCCAGCAGCATGGCACCGGCGACGCCGGGCAGGGCGGCGGGCAGAAGCACGCGCTTCACCGTCTCGGACTTTGTCGCCCCCATGGCGTAGGAGCCGTCGCGCAGCGACTGGGGCACGGCGTTGATGATGTCGTCCGACAGGGAGCTGACGAAGGGGATCAGCATGATGCCCATCACCGCCCCGGCGACCAGCGCCATCTGGTTCTGGACCAGCATCAGATACTGGCCGACCCCGTCCAGCGGGCCGCCGACCAGCAGGGCGCCGAGGCCGTTGAAGATCTCCCGGAAGGCCGGGCCGACGGTCAGGGCGGCGAAGAAGCCGTAGACGACGGTCGGTACACCCGCGAGAACCTCCAGCACCGGCTTGACCGTCGCGCGGAAGACCGGCCCGGCATACTCCGACAGATAGATGGCCGAGAACAGGCCCACCGGCGCGGCCACAGCCATGGCGATGGCCATGATCAGGAAGGTGCCGGCGAACAGGGGCAGGGCTCCGAAGGCCCCCGTCGAGCCGACCTGGTCGGCGCGGATGGCGGTCTGGGGGCTCCACTGGGTTCCGAACAGGAACTCCGTGATCGGCACGCTGGAGAAGAAGCGGATGGAATCGTGGACCAGCGAGGCGATGATGCCGACGGTGGTCAGTATGGCGACGGCGGAACAGGCGAACAACAGGCCGACGATCCAGCCCTCGACCCGGTTGCGAGCCCGCATGTCAGGGCGGATCTGGCCGAACACGAACAGCGCTCCCAGCAGGGCCGCGAGCGAGGCGCCGGCGATACCGCCGAGGTCCAGCATCTGGCCGATGCGGGCGGCGCGTCGCCCTTCGGCCGGCAGGAGTTCAGCGTAGGGAGCGGGCCAGACCTGCACCGCGGTCCGGCCGGCACCGACCGCGCGGGCATCCGCGAAGAAGGCCTCGCGACGGAAGGGCTCAAGCTGCTGTACGGCCTCGGGGGCCCCCGAGGCGGTCAACTGGCGTTCGATATCGGGCGCGACGACCGAGGCCGTCATCAGCACGACGAGGGCCGGAACGGTAACCCAGATCAGGGCGTAGGCCCCGTGCTGGTTGGGACGCGAATGCGGGCGCTGTCCGGCAGGCAGGGCCTGACCACGCCGACGCGCCAGCGCGCGCGCGCCGATAAGGGCGGCGACGGCTGCGGCGATCAGAATCGGCAGGAAAAACCAGGTCATGGACATCCGGTGCGGCGGAATCAGTACGCCCTGCTGACCGGGGCGTCCCGCCGCGATAACTGCCCGGGAATGGTCAGCGGATTACGACGGGGGAATGACAGTTCTGTTACGCTGTCGGGCCTGCGTACACCGCGCTGTCATGCAACGGACGTATTCTGGCGGGCCGGGGCGACTGGAAAATAGGCCGTGAACACCGCTCCATGCCCTGGCGCGCTCTCGACCGTGAGCCCGCCGCGGTGTCGGTTGACGATATGTTTGACGATGGCGAGACCCAGGCCCGTGCCCTGGCGTTCGCCACTCTTCTGGCCCTCGACCCGGTAGAAGCGTTCGGTCAGTCGCGGCAGGTGCTCGCGCGCCAGGCCGGGGCCGTGGTCACGGACGGTGACGGCGGCATAGCGCTGGCCCGTTTCGCGGTCCGGGGTAACGAGCGGCAGGCGGGTCGCCCCGACGCCACGATTGCCGCCGGACCAGGGGGCGGCGGCTTCGTCGAGGGTGATGTCGGGCCGGATAACGATCTCGACCGCCGCCCCGACAGGAGAGTATTTGATCGCGTTGTCGACAAGGTTCTGGACCACCTGGAGAATCTCGTCCCGGTCGCCGTGGACGGGCGCGCTGGTGTCGCGGTCGGCCAGGTTCACGGCGACCCGGCGTTCCGCCGACAGCACACTGACCGCGTCGACCACATCGGCGGTGGCGCGCGCCAGATCGACACGCCCGGCAGGCGGAATGTGTTCATTCAGTTCGATGCGGCTGAGCGAGAGCAGGTCCGCGACCAGCCGGCTCATCCGGTCGGCCTGGGTGGCCATGATGTCGAGGAATTTGTCGCGCGCCTTGGCGTCGTCCCGGGCGTGCCCCTTCAGGGTCTCGATAAAGCCGGACAGGGAGGCCAGCGGCGTCTTCAGCTCGTGGCTGGCGTTGGCCAGGAAGTCGACGCGCATCAGCTCCATGCGCCGGACCTCGGTTTCGTCCCGCAGGACGAGCAGCGCCAACGGGCCGGTGTCCCGCGGCGGCAGGGGACGGGTGATGGCTCGCCAGTGCCGGGCCTGGGCCCCCATGCCCGCATAGTCGGTCGTGCGGGTCATGCCGCCGAACAGGGCCTCGTCCACAGCCTCCAGCACCGCCGGGTCACGCAGCACCGGGACCAGCAATCCACCCTCGCGCTGGATACGCAGCAGGTCGCGGGCGGCGGCATTGGCCAGGACGATTCGGCGTCCGGCGATGTCGTCGGGCTCGCCGCCCGCCACGATCAGAACCGGGTCGGCCACGGCCTCGAACACGTCTTCCAGCAGGCTGGAGTCCGGGCCGGCGCCGGGCGTTTCGGCGACGGGGTCGGGTCCGGCGGCGGACGCCGGCGTCCGGTTCAGTGTCCAGTTACTCAACCCGACCAACAGGGCCGCGGCCAGAAGCCATACGGCGTTGGCGGGCTGGAGCACGGCCGCGCCGATCAGGGCGGCGATGGCGATGCCGGCACTCGCGCCGACGGTCCAGAGGCGCGAACCGGCCTTGGGCGCGACCGGGGAGGAGGAGACTTCGTAGGGCATTCACGCTTTCGTCCGGGCGCGGAGACTCGCCGCGCAGAAGCATGACACGAAATTCATGACATGCGTGCGCCGGGAGGTCCCGGGCGGCTTGTCAAACATCCTTTACACACCTATCCCTTGGGGGAACAGACACGAGCAAGGGTGAAATCATGGCGGCGGCGTTGACGCTCGAAAGTGTGAGCAAACGGTACGGCGACTTTCAGGCCGTGCGTGATCTGAGCTTTCAGGTGGAGAAGGGGACCATCTGTGGGTTCCTGGGCCCGAACGGGGCCGGCAAGACCTCGACCCTGCGCATGATCCTGGGTCTTCAGGGCGTGACCTCGGGCCGGATCGGCATCCTTGGTGCTGATGACGGCCGCAAGGTGCGCGACCGGATCGGCTTCCTCCCGGAAGAGCGCGGCCTCTACAAGAAGATGACGCCGGTGGACGCCATCGCCTTCTTCGGGGCCCTGAAGGGGCTGCCGACGGGCGAGGGCCGCCGGAGGGCGCGCGAGATGCTGGACGCCCAGGGACTGGGCGCGTCCAAGCGCAAGAAGATGAAGGAGCTGTCCAAGGGGATGGCCCAGAAGGTCCAGCTGATCGCCTCTGTGGTGCACCGGCCGGAGTTCGTGATCCTCGACGAGCCGTTCTCGGGTCTTGATCCCGTCAACCAGCAGGGGCTGGAGGCGGTGATCCGCCAGCTGGCGGCGGACGGGGCCACCGTGCTGTTCTCGACCCATGTGATGCAGCACGCCGAACGGCTGTGCGACAAGGTCGTGCTGCTGGCGCGGGGCCAGAAGGCCTTTGAAGGCACGGTGGCCGAGGCGCGCGCGACCTCGAAGCGGTTCCTGGAACTGGAGGGCGCCATCGCGCCGGAGCAGGCCTCGGCCTTGCCGGGGGTCAGCGCGGTCGAGGTGGTGTCCGAGCAGGACGGGGTACGGGTGCTGAAGGCAGCCCTGTCCGCGGGCGGACGGGGACAGGAGGCGCTGAAGGCGGCCTTCCTCGGGGGGCTGGACGTGCGGCGCTTTGAGCTGCGCGAACCGACCCTGCACGACGCCTTTATCGGCCTGACCGGCGACAATCCGGACATCGACCAGTCTGTGAAGCCTCAAGGTGGGGGAGACGCGAAATGAGCCGCATCTTCCTGATCGCGCGCCGTGAGTACGGTGCCTATGCCAAGACGGTCGGTTTCTGGCTGTCGCTGCTGGCGTTTCCGCTGTTCGCCGTACTGGGCGGCCTCCTTCCCGGGTTGATGAAGGCGAACGAATCCATCCGCGAGGTCGTTTTGATCGAGGAGGGGGTCGAGGCCCAAGGCCTGGCTGCCGCGGTTCGGGATGCGCTGAGAGAAGACGTCGAACGTCGCGCCGCCTCGGCAGCCGAAGCCGCCAGCAAGGCTCAGGCGGCCGCCGGTGCAGCCGGGAGCGGTGCCGCCAGCAATGCCCTGGCGGCTCTATCCAAGCCCAGGATGCGGATTGTCGCATCGCCGGCCGCCATCACCAGGGCACCGCCGGGCGAGGCTCAGGACGAGATCGTGCGCCACTATCTTGGTGACGAGGTCGCAAAGGCCGATCGCCTTGACGCCGTTGTCTTCCTGACCCGGGTGAACGGCGTGCCGGGTGCTCGGGTCTGGAGCGCGCGTGCCACCGATGACACCGTGCAGGACTTTGTCCGCAGCGCCCTGAAGGCTGCCAACCGCAAGGCCGTGCTGGAATCAGCCGGAATAGACCCGACCGTCGTCAATGCGACGGAACGGTTCCGGCCGGAGGTAGTTGCCTTCTCGCCTCAGTCCGAGGGCACGGGCAAGGTCGAGTTCCGAGACAAGCTGCCCCAGATCATCGGTCTGGCGGGCGGATTCCTTCTGTGGTCGCTTGTGCTGACGGGCGCATCCATCCTGCTGAACAGCGTGATGGAGGAGAAGTCGAACAAGATCCTCGAGGTGCTGCTGTCCTCGGCCTCGGCAACGGAAATCCTGACCGGCAAGGTGCTGGGCGTGGCCATGCTGACGCTGACGGTGCTGCTGGCCTGGGGCGGGATCGGCGCGGTGGGCCTGTTGTCGACCTTCCCGGAGACGGCGGCGATGATCGGCGGTGTCCTGCTGCACGGCGGCCTGCTGGGCTATTTCGCGGCCTTCATGGTCGGCGGATACCTGATGTATGCGGTGCTGTTCGCGGCCATCGGCTCGTTCTGCGAAACACCGCGCGACGCCCAGACGCTGATGGGGCCGATCATGATGGTGCTGATCATCCCCATGTTCACCATGCAGATGGCGATCAGTTCGCCGGATGCGCCCGTCATCCGCATCCTGTCGATGGTGCCGTTCTTCACGCCCTTCGTCATGATGGCGCGCCTGCCGTCCGACCCGCCGATGATCGAACTGATCGGCTCGATCGCGGGCATGTTCGCCTTTGCCCTGTTCATGGTCTGGGTGGCCGGCCGTGCCTTCCGTGCCGGGGCACTGTCGGACGCCAAGCTGAGCTGGAAGGGCTTCGTCAGCGCCGCAAGGGGCGGGGGGAAGTAGGCCAGGCCTCCTCCCTGTCGCGGAGCGATGGGGAGGTGTCGCGGCGCGTCCCCGCGCCGTGACACGGAGGGGTGGTGAGCAACGGTAGCGGCGCGGCCCCCCTCCACCACACTTCGTGTGGTCCCCCTCCCCATCGAAGATGGGGAGGAAACAAAGAAAAGGGCCGCTCCGGTTTTCCGGGGCGGCCCTTGATCGTTTCGTTCGGTCGTCGCGCGGGGTTTAACCGCGGCTCGGGCCGCCCACGCCCGGAACCCGGGGCTTCGGAGGCGGCAGAAGGCCTTCGCGTTGCATGCGCTTGCGGGCCAGCTTGCGGGCGCGGCGCACGGCCTCGGCCTTCTGGCGGGCGCGCTTCTCCGAGGGCTTCTCGTAGTGCACGTGGCGCTTCATTTCCCGGAAGCTGCCTTCGCGTTGCATCTTCTTCTTCAGGGCCTTCAGTGCTTGATCGACGTTATTATCGCGAACGAAAATCTGTACCAGGTTGAACTCTCCTTTGGCCGCCCGCCGCGCCCCTCGAAAGGGAGACGGGCAGACAAATAAAATATCGCTCCGACGAACAGGGTCCGCGGATGAAGGCGGGCTGATACACGTTCGGCCCCGGCCTGTCCAGATCGTCGCGCCTCAATCTGAAGCCTCGAAACGCCCGCCGGACGGGGATATGCTGTCGCCATGACCGATGCGCCACACCTGTCGAACGAGTCGCCCGAGCCGGACTGGGCGGACCGTATGGAACAGACGGTGCTGGACGCCGCCCTGGGTCTCGCGCCCCGGCTGGGCTGGAATGGGCGGATGGTGCGGGCGGCCTGCGAGGCCTGTGGGCTGTCGCTGGGCGACGAGGAACTGCTGCTGCCCAACGGTGCGCGCGATCTGGCGGCCCTGCTGTCGCGGCGGCATGACGACCGGGCGCTGGCCGAACTGGCCGAGGTCGAGGCGAAGTCGCTGAAGATGCGCGAGCGAATCGCGGCGGCGGTCTCGGCGCGGATGGAGGCGGGAGCGGCCGACATGGAGGCCACGAAACGCTGCGCCGCCTTTCTGGCCCTGCCGACGAACGCCGATCTGGGCCTGAAGCTGGCCTGGGAGAGCGCCGATCAGCTGTGGCACTGGGCCGGAGATACGGCGACGGACTGGAACCACTATTCCAAGCGGACGATCCTGTCGGGGATATTGATCCCGGCGTTGACCATGCGCTGGTTCGACGGGCGCGAGGCGGCGGAGGCGTTTGTCGCCGCGCGGATCGAGAACGTCATGGCTTTCGAGAAATGGAAGGCGGGCAAGGATTTTGACGCGCCGCTGAAGAAGGTCACGGATGTGCTGAGCCGGATGCGGTACGGGGCGAAGGTTCCGCAATAGCCTAGAGCGGCTTCACCTTGTTCACATGGCCCATCTTGCGGCCCTTGCGGGCCTCGGCCTTGCCGTAGAGGTGCAGGCGGGCGTCGGGTTTGGCGGACAGGGCCTCCCACTTGTTTACATCGTCGCCGAGCAGATTGGTCATCTCGACGCGGGCGTGGGCGGTGGTCGGGCCGAGCGGCCAGCCGGCCAGGGCGCGGATGTGCTGCTCGAACTGGTCGCAGACGCAGCCGTCCTGGGTCCAGTGGCCGGTGTTGTGGACGCGCGGCGCGATCTCGTTGACCAGCAGCAGGCCGCCGCCGAGGTCGAACAGTTCGACGCCCATGACACCGACATAGTCGAGGCCCTCGAGAATGGCATGGGCGATGGCGTGGGCCCGCTGTTCGGTCTTCGCATCGACCTCGGCCGGGGCACGGGTGGTCTTGAGCACGCCGCCCTTGTGGATGTTCTGACCCAGCGGATAGACGGCGACGGTGCCGTCGCGGCCGCGGGCGCAGATCACCGACAGTTCGCGCTCGAACGCCGCCCTGGCCTCAAGGATGGCGGGGCGTCCGCCGATGGCCTTCCAGGCCCTGGGCACGTCGGCGGAGGATTTGATCCAGACCTGGCCCTTGCCGTCGTAGCCGTCGCGGCGGGTTTTCAGCAGGGCAGGCACGCCCATTCGGTCGACGGCGTGGCGCAGATCGTCAACAGTCTCGACGGCGGCGAAGGCGACGGTGGTCGCGCCCACACGGTTGAGGAAGGTCTTTTCGTCCACGCGGTCCTGGGCCACGGCCAGGGCCTTGGGTCCCGGGGCGACGACGGCCCCGCCGGCGACCAGTCGCTCGACCGAGTCGGCGGGGACGTTCTCGAACTCGAAGGTTACGGCCTGACAGGTCTGGCCCAGCACGCCCAGGGCGGTGGGATTGTCATAGGCGGCGACGATCTGCCCCTGCGACACCCGGCACGCCGGGCTGTTCTCTTCGGGATCGAGGATGACGACGTTGAAGCCGAGGCGCGAGGCGGCCTGGCTGAGCATCCGTCCCAACTGGCCCCCGCCCAGAATGCCGAGGGTCGAACCGGGGGGCAGGGGGGAGGCGGGCGCGGCTTCGGGCACTCAGTCCTCGACCGTTTCGTGCACAGCCTCGGTCTGGGCCTCGCGGAAGGTCTGCAGCCGTCCGGCCAGAAGCGGATCGGACAGGGCGAGGATCTGGGCGGCGAGGATGCCGGCGTTCTTCGCGCCGGGCTCGCCGATGGCCAGGGTCGCGACCGGGACGCCGCCGGGCATCTGGACGATGGAGAGCAGGCTGTCCATGCCCTTGAGCGCCTTCGATTCGACCGGCACGCCCAGCACCGGCAGGTCGGTCATGGAGGCGGCCATGCCGGGCAGGTGGGCGGCACCGCCGGCCCCGGCGATGATGACCTTGAAGCCGTGGCCGCGGGCCCCGGCGGCGAAATCGAACAGCCGTTGCGGGGTGCGGTGGGCGCTGACGACGCGGGCGTCCCATGCCACGCCCAGCCCATCCAGGGCGTCGGCGGCGTGTTTCATCGTCGGCCAGTCCGAGCGGCTGCCCATGATGATCGCCACGGGCGGGGTCTGGTTCGCCATGGATGCGCGCCTTTCGCGGGAAAGCGGCGCGATACAGGACTCGCGTTGCGCCCGCAACCGACGGCGTTAGGCTCGGGGGTGGCCGGGCGTGCTGAGTCGCCGGCCCGGGAGCTTCATTCGCTTGTGACCGACGCGGCCGCCATCGACCCCCAAGCCGAGATCGAGCGCCTGCGCGCCGAGGTCGAGGCCCTGCGCGCGCGCGCCGAGGCGGCCGAGGCCGCGGCCGATCACGACGTCCTGACGCCGGCCCTGAACCGACGCGGATTCCTGGCGGCCATGCGCAGCGCCATGGCCTTCTGCCAGCGTCACGATGTGCCGGCGGTACTGCTTTATCTCGACCTGGACGGCTTCAAGACCGTCAATGACACGCTCGGTCATGCGGCCGGGGACGCCGCCCTGGTGCAGGTGGCCGAGTTGATGCGCGCCAATCTGCGCGGATCGGATGCGGTCGGACGGCTGGGGGGCGATGAATTCGCCCTGCTGATGCTCAACGCCGGGCTGGACGAGGGACGCGAGAAGGCCCGGCGGCTGGCCGCCGCGCTGGAAGCCGATGGTTTTCAGTGGCAGGGCGACCAGACCCGGTTGGCTGGTTCCTTCGGCGTGCGGGCCTTCGCCGCCCACACCGATCCAGAGGTCTGGCTGGCCGAGGCCGATGCCGCGATGTGGGTGCGCAAGAAGGGACGCTAGACCGAAATCGGTCTTGTTGGACGCAGTCCAGCAAGGCCCGGATTTGGGTCCAGCATGACTCTGGAGCGTGATTCACGACATCGGCGGAATCGCGAAGCGATTCCACCTCAGCCGATCAGGCTCCAGGCCCGTTCAGGCGATGATGTCGGGCAGGATACGGTCCTCGATCTTGCTGATCTCGTCGCGCAGGGTCAGCTTCTTGCGCTTCATCCGGGCGATCATCAGCTGATCCGGGACCGGCATATGTCCCAGGGCCTCAATCGAGGCGTCGAGGTCCGCGTGCTCCAGCTGAAGCACCTTGAGCCGGGCGTGGAGCGCCAGGTCTTCTTCGGTCAGAAAAGGTTCGTCGTCGTTCATCTTGAGCCCTGCCGGGTGATCATACCGTGCGTCGTGTCAGGCCGGAAGGCGGGCCGCGAGATCGGAGAGTCCGGCCCGGGGGGTGGTCGGCGACCATTGCCGCGCCACGGCGATCAGGGCGTCCAGCACCGGGCGCGACGGACCGGTGGATGCCGGAACCAGCGCCTCCAGCGCCGCCAGCAGCCGGCGCTCGGCCTCCAGTTCGACGGCCTTGACCTGGGCCCGGATGGCCTCGCGATCGGCATCCTCCAGATCGGGGTTGCGGCCTTTCAGAGACTGCCGCACGGCCCGGAGTGGCGCGACGGCGGTCTCCTGCCAGGCCCGGGCGATGTCACAGGCGGCCTCGACCGCGTCGGCGTCCGGTGCCCGGCCAGTGCGCGCCGCCCACGCCGCCCACAACAGGAGGGGCGGGTTCTGGCCCGCGGCGTCCTGCAGATGCAGACAGGCTTCGCCGACGCCCCCGGACGCCCAGGCCCGCACAGACCAGTCCCACAGCCCGACGTCGGTCATTCCGCGGATGCGCCCTTAAGCCCATCCCAGCGGCGGACCGCGGACCAGTCGAGGCCAAAGATGTCGAGCGCCCGACCGACCGACTGATCGACCATCTCCGCGATGGAGGCCGGCTTTGCGTAGAAGGCGGGCAGGGGCGGGGCGATGACGGCACCCATCTCGGCCAGGGCTGTCATGGTGCGCAGATGGCCGAGGTGCAGCGGCGTCTCACGGACCATCAGAACCAGGGGCCGACGTTCCTTGAGCACCACATCGGCGGCGCGGGTCAGCAGGGTGGAGGTCACGCCGGTGGCGATCTCGCTCATGGTTCGGACCGAACAGGGGGCGACGATCATTCCCATGGTCCGGAACGAGCCAGAGGCGATCGAGGCACCGACGTCATTCAGGCGGTGCGACACGTCGGCGCGGCCCAGCAGGTCGTCGGCGGAAAAATCGGTCTCCTGCGACAGGGTCAGCAGGGCGGCACGGGTGACGACAAGGTGGCTCTCGACCCCCAGTTCGCGCAGGGCATCCAGCATCCGGACGCCGTAAGTCACGCCCGACGCACCGGAAATTCCGACGATCAATCTCTGGGGGGCCGGGTCGGAAAAGTTCCGTACGGCTCCGTTCACATCTTCGGCCAATTCGGGCTCCAGGGTGGTCCGTGTCCGGACGGCCGGCGGTTCACCGGATTGTGATTCTACAGCCGGTTCGACCGGGCGCTCAATCTAGTGGTCCCTTAGACATGGAGGCGCAAGCCATGACCATCGAAGCTCGTATCCGCGAACTGGGAAACCGTCACCGCAATCTGGATGAGACCATCCGACGCGAGACGACTCACCCGGCGGTGGACTCGCTTCGCGTACGGGAGCTCAAGCAGAAAAAGCTCCGACTCAAGGAACAGATCACCAGTCTGGAGGCCCTCGCGCATTAGCGGAGCCTCCCGAAAGAACAACGGCCCCGGGAGCGATCCCGGGGCCGTTTTTTATTCCTCATCCCCCGGTCGGGGAGGCATGCCTTTAGTCCTTGGAGCCGAACACCGAGGCGGCGGTCGGTTCGGCGCCGCGGCGCTCGCGGGCCTCGGGGACGAATTCCTCCTCGACCGGTTCGGCAGGGGCGTCAACGGGCTGGAGGGTGGCTCCGCCCTTCCTGGCGTCGTCCTTGGCCTTCTTGTCGGCGGCCTTCCTGACCAATTCGTCCAGGGCCAGCTGGCCGACGAGGCCCAGGGTCACCGGATCGACCGGCTTGATGTTGGCGCTGTTCCAGTGGGTGCGGTTGCGCACGCTCTCGATGGTCGACTTGGTGGTGCCGAGCATCTTGGCGATCTGGGCGTCGGTCACCTCGGGGTGGTTGCGCACGAACCACATGATGGCGTCGGGGCGGTCCTGACGGCGCGAGACGGGCGTGTATTTCGGCGGCACCTTGTGCACCTTCAGCAGTTCGGCGTGACGGCTGACCACGGCCTGCATGCGGTAGGCGTCGTCGTTCTGGGCCTTGTCCAGCTCCTCGCGGGTCAGCTGGCCGTTGACCAGGGGATCGGCGCCGCGGATGTCCCGGGCCACGTCGCCGTCGGCGATGCCGCGCACTTCCAGCGGATGCAGGCCACAGAAGTCTGCGATCTGCTCGAACGTCAAAGAGGTGTTGTCGACCAGCCAGACCGCGGTGGCCTTGGGCATCAGGATGTCGGTCATGGAGGCATTCCGGTTCTTGTTCGAGCCCGAAAGCCGGGCTCTGGATACGACGGCGCCCGGCCTTTCGACCGGGCGTTGATGATCGCGATATAGTCCCATTCGCCGGAAAAGAAAACGGAACCCGACAAGCTCATACAGCCAAGGTTCATCCGGCAAGCGCAACAGTGGCTTCACAGACGCGTTGTGCGTCGAGAGAGAGTTTCGGAGGGATTCCCATGTTGATCGAAATGCTGGCCGCCGCGACGGTCCTGAGCAGCGGCGGACAACAGGCCGCGCCGCAAATTCCGGGTGCTGCCGAGCGGGTCGCCCCGCGCGGCAGCTACCGCGACAGCTGCAACGGTGAATATGTGAACCGTGGCCGTCTCTATGCCGACTGCCGCACCAATCGCGGGGGCGTTCGCGGCACGTCGATCGAGCTGAACCGCTGTGGCAACTATGAGATCCGTAACAATGACGGCCTGCTGGTCTGCGGCCCCAACCGCGGCGAGTATGAGGATCGTCCGGGCGGCGGTGGCCGGCCAGATCGTCCGGGCCGTCCGGGCCGTCCGGATCGTCCGGGCGGCGGCTGGAACGGCGGGCGTACGTCGGTGACCATTTTCCGGGATGCTGATTTCCGCGGGGCCAGCTTCCGGTTCGACAATGAGATGCCGAACCTGGCCAATACAGGCTTCAATGACGCCATCAGCTCAATGCGGTTCGAGGGCCAATGGGAGGCCTGCACCGATGCCTATTATCGCGGCCAGTGCGTCACGTTCCGCGATGATATCCGCAACCTGCGGAACTCGGGTCTGAATGACCGCATATCGTCGTTGCGTCCGGTCGGGCGCGGCGGTCGCTGGTAACCTTCAGGTCGTCAGCACGATCTTGCCGATATGGCCGCCCGCCTCCAGCCGGAGGTGGGCGGTCGAGGCCTGTTCCAGCGGGAAGGTCGCCTCGACCGGCGGCTTGAGCGCTCCCGACATGACCCAAGGCCAGGCCGTCGCCTCGACCGCGGCGATCAGCCGGGCCTTTTCGTCGGCGGGCCGGGCCCGCAGGGTCGAGCCGGTCAGAGTGATCCGCTTCATCATCAGCCGGGCCAGATCGACCTGGGCCAGGGCACCGGACTGGGTGGCGATCACCACCCAGCGCCCGAACGGGTTCAGGGTGGCCTGATTGAGGGGGGCATAGTCGGCCCCGACCATGTCCAGCACGACATCGGCACCACCGAAGGTCCGGATCGCGGCCTCCATGTCGTCGACGGAGGCGTCGAGGCTGAGGTCCGCACCGAGCCGACGCGCGGCCTCGGCCTTTTCCGGTCCCCGCGAGGTGGCGATCACCCTTGCGCCGGCGGCCTTTGCCATCTGGATGGCGGTGACGCCGATGCCGCTGGTGGCTCCGTGGATCAGCATGGTCTCGCCCGATTTCAGGGCTCCGGACTCAAAGACATTGGCGAAAACGGTGCAGACGGTCTCGGGCAGGGCGGCGGCCTGGACGAAATCCATGTCGGCGGGCACGGGCAGGGCGTGGCGCGCATCGACGACCGCCAGGTCCGCGTAGCCGCCGCCGCCCAGCAGGGCACAGACGCGATCCCCAATGGACCAGCGCGTCACGCCGGCCCCGATCTGGTCCACCTCGCCCGCGACCTCAAGGCCGAGAATGTCCGATGCGGCGGGCGGGGCGGGATAGCGGCCCAGTCGCTGCAGGATGTCGGGTCTGTTGACGCCCGCGGCGCGGACACGGATGCGGATCTGGCCCGGCCCGGCGACCGGATCCGGGCGTTCGGCGAGGATCAGCGATGTGGCCGGCCCGGAGCCGCCCTCGATCTCGACTACGCGCATTCACCCGTCCCGTTCTTGCAATCGTCCGTATCCGGGCGTTGAAATAGGCGGTTGCGGGTCGGTTGGCCACGAAGGAGGCGGCGATGTTCGAGGATCTGGAGCCCCGTCCGGCGCGCGGAGCGCCCTTGATCGCCCTGACGCGCGAGGACCTGGACGGCTATTCGGTCGAGGACCTGAAGCAGCGTATCGCCGGTCTGCAGGCCGAGATCGCGCGCTCCACCGCCGCCATCGAGGGCAAGTCGTCCCAGCGCAATGCCGCCGACGCCATGTTCAATTTTCGTCCGTAATCCTGTCGCGATCCGTGTGGCATGGCCGTTGCACACGGGGGAAGCGCCGCGCCATCCCGTGCCGGTCGTGATACGGATGCGCCTGCCCCATGAGTCTGGTTGAGTTCATGCCTGTCGACGATACGACCCTTTCGTCCGCCCGACGCAGCCGCGCCGCCGTGGTCGATGATTTCGCCCGCTCCGAACTGTTCGACCGCACATTCCATGAGGGGATGGAGCTGGTCGAGGATACCGCGGCCTATCTGGACGGCGATGGCCGTCGGGAATCCAAGCTGCTGTCCCGCTCCACGGCCCTGGCCTACGCCGGGGAGAGCATGAAGCTGACCACCCGGCTGATGCAGATCGCGTCCTGGCTGCTGGTTCAGCGCGCCGTGCGCGAGGGTGACATGACGGCTGAAGGGGCCTGCGAGTCGCGCTATCGCCTGGCCGACCGTCCCGCCGCGACCGAAACCAGCCATCCGGACCTGCCGATCGCCCTGGTCGAGTATCTGGTGCGCGCCGACAAGCTGTACGACCGGGTTCTGCACCTGGATCGCCGCATGTATCTGGACGAGCCGGAAGAGGACGCGGTCAATCCCGTCCAGAGCCAGCTGGACCGGCTGGCGGCGGCGTTCAGGAACTGATCCGGACCGTTACGGACCGACGTCGTTGGCGACCCGGGCTCCGTCATCGACGGCCTTGGGCAGGCTGAGGGCGATGCCCAAGGCCTCGGCCAGCCGGGCGTCGCGCTCATAGACATCCTCGCGGAAGGCGACACGGGCCTGACCGTCGACGAAGGCGGTCCAGTACAGCAGGCGCACGCTGATCTCGCGCCCCGTGGAAATGCGTTTGGTCTCACGCGTCTCCTGGGCGGTATCGAACTGGTCCAGCAGGGTCGGATCGGGCGACAGCAACAGTCGGGCGAACTCAACGGCCCCCTGGACCCGCACACAGCCGTGGCTGCGCTGGCGCATGGCCAGGTTGAAGGCCGACTTGGACGGGGTGTCGTGCAGGAAGATGGCGTAGCTGTCGCGCAACTCGAACTTCACATAGCCGAGCGCGGCCGTCGGGCCGGCGCGCTGGATCACCGTCCCGTTGGAAATGTACATGTTCTGGCTGGCCAGATAGGCGGGGCCGCGCGGCAGGATTTCATTGCGGGCGATCGAGGCAGGCACATACCAGGGCGGATTGGCGACCACCGAGGCGAACGGCTTCTCGAGGCTTGGCGTCTGGTTGTTCGGAGAGCCGCAGACGACGCGATTGGAGTGAACGGGGCGGCCGTCCTTCCAGTAGACCATGATGGCGGCGGCGGTGTTGACCTCGATCCGCTCGGGCGAGACCTCGCGCTTCAGCCAGCGGCGGCGTTCCAGGTTCAGGGCGATCTGGCGGGCGCGGTCCTCGGCCGAGGCTGACAGCGACCGTTGGGTGCCCGTGCCGATGCGGGCATCGGCGGCAAGGCCGTGCCGGGCCTGGAAACCGCGCGCCGCGGCCTGGAGTTCGGGGCCATAGACAAGGCCCATGGCGGTCAGGCGGGCACCGTCGGCGGCGCTCAGGTCGCCTTCGGCGACGAGGCGCTGGATCAGGACGGGGATGCGGGCGTCGCTCATGCCCGGCTCGATCGTCGGACCCTGGCTGAACGTCGGCCAGCCGCCCTCGCGGATCAGGCGGCGATAGCGGACATAGCCGGCGGACAGGTTGGAATAGCCGATGTCCGTCGGAGCCAGGCCTTCGAACCAGTCGACGAGCCGGTTCTGGGCGAGGGCGTCGTTCAGCCCGACGGGCAGATTGACGCGGTTCTTCTGCATCTCCCACAGATCCTCGACGGTCTCGGGACGAACCCGGCCTTCGGCGAGGACCCGGCCATAGCCCAGGGCGGCGGCGGTGGTGCGCATTTCGGCGAGGTCCGGCGCGGCGGCCAGGGCTTCAAAGTTGAAGAAGTCGCCCGGCGAAAGGCCGTGGCGCTCGGCCCGGGCGGCTCCATCCTGCAGGGTACGCAGACGTTCTGGCGTCCACACCGGGCGCCAGCCGTTCAGTTCATAGAAGGCACGGACATCCGGCTGGATCGTCGCGGGCAACCGCGCCAGCTGATCGTTGAAGCCGTCGTAGAAAGCGATCGCGCCCGGATCGCGGGTCTGGGCACTGGCGGCCAGTCCCACGGCGGACGCGAAAGCCGATACGGCCGCGCCAAGTCCCAGTTGCCGTCGATTCATGGTCAAGATCTCTTCGTCCGCTTCGACACGGGACCCCACGTCCACGCCCCGAAAAGTCAACGCCGCCATGTTATCGGCGTTCCGGGCAAACAGAAAGGCGCCGGTCCGGGGGACCGACGCCTTTGCAGTCGTCTTGCCGACGGGTGTGGCCCGAAAGCCCTGCCCGGTGCGAGAGCCTACTTCTTGATGAAGCCGGCGAACTTGTTGTTGAAGCGCGAAACGCGACCGCCGCGGTCCAGCAGGTGCGCATTGCCGCCGGTCCAGGCCGGGTGGGTCAGCGGATCGATATCCAGATTCAGGACAGCGCCCTCTTTCTGGTAGGTCGAGCGCGTCTGGTAGCTTGAGCCATCCGTCATCGTCACGGTGATGAAGTGATAGTCGGGGTGCGTATCCGCCTTCATGGTCCTGGTCCGGTCTCTGCGCGATGACGATGCCGACCGTCGGAGCGCGAAAATGAGAAACCCGCCTGCGGGAGGCGGGAATGAGCGGCGGCGTTTACACCGGGGGCCGTTCCGGGGCAAGAGGCGCGCGCCATGACAGATGCAAACGCCACCGCTGACGCTGCTGATATCCGGGGACGACCGGGTGCCGGTGCCCAGCTGATTGAACAGATGGGCGAAGCGGGCGACCGTCGGGCGCGTCGTCGCGACGTGCGGCCGCTGGGACGGCTTCTCCCCTACGCGATGCGGCACAAGGGTCATGCCGCCATGGCTGGCATCTGGCTGATCCTGTCCACTTCGGCATCCCTGGCCCTGACCGCCGCCGCGCGGGGCGCGATCGACAACGGGTTCGAGAACAACGGGGCCCAGTTGAACCTGTGGTTCCTGCTGCTCGGGGCCAACGCGCTGTTCCTCGGTTTCGCCACCGCGGTGCGGTACTATTTCGTCACCAAGACCGGCGAGCGGGTCATTGCGGACCTGCGCAAGGGCCTGTTCGGGCGGATCCTGACCCTGGACCCCGCCTTCTACGCCTCCATGCGCACAGGCGAAGTGCTGTCCCGCCTGACCACGGACATCGCCCTGGTCGAGACCCTGCTGACCACTTCGGTATCGTTCGCCCTGCGCAACTTCCTGACCCTGATCGGCGGGACCGCCCTGCTGTTCGTGGTCAGTCCGAAACTGACCGGTCTGGTGCTGCTGGTGGTTCCGGTGCTGCTCGGGCCGATTTTCCTGTTCGGACGCAAGGTGCGCAAGCTGACGGTCGCCTCGCAGGACCAGTTCGCCAGTGCTGTGGGCTTCGCCGGCGAGAGCGTGGACGCCATCGAGACGGTTCAGGCCTTCGGACGCGAGGCCAGCGCCATCGCCCGCTTCGGCGCGGCGGTCGAGGCGGCGTTCGCGGTCTCGCTGGTCCGGATGAAGGCGCGGGCCCTGATGACGGCCATGATCATCGTCGTGATGTTCGGCGGGGTCAGTCTGGTCTTGTGGCTGGGCGCGCAGGACGTGATCGCCGGGCGGATGACGCCGGGGGCGCTGTTGCAGTTCGTGCTGCTGTCGGTCTTCGCCGCAGGGGCGGTGGGGGCGTTGGGCGAAAGCTGGGGCGATGTGCAAAAGGCCGCCGGCGCGATGGAGCGGATCGACGAGCTGATGCGCAGTGAGGCGGCCATCCGGGCCCCCGAGACGCCGCAGGTCCTGCCGGAGCCTCCGACGGGCGAGGTCTCGATGTCGGCTGTGCAGTTCGCCTATCCGGGACGGCCTGATCTGCCGGCCCTGAAGGGGTTCTCTCTGACAGTGCGGCCGGGCGAGACGGTGGCTCTGGTGGGGCCGTCCGGCGCGGGCAAGAGCACGGTCTTCCGCCTGCTGCTGCGCTTTTATGATCCGCAGGCCGGTGTGGTTTCGGTGGACGGGATGGATGTCCGGGCCGCCGATCCCGTCGCGGTTCGGAGCCGGTTCGCCTGGGTATCACAGGAAGCGCCGCTGTTCTCGGGTTCCGCCAACGAAAACATCCGATTTGGTCGCGAGGATGCCGGCGACGATGAGGTTCGCGCCGCGGCCGAGGAAGCCCAGGCCCTGGGTTTTGTCGAGGCCCTGCCGGAAGGGTTCGACACGCCACTGGGTGAACGCGGCAAGAGCCTGTCGGGTGGCCAGCGCCAGCGAATGGCAATCGCTCGCGCCCTGGTCCGCGACGCGCCGATCCTGCTGCTGGACGAGGCGACCTCGGCCCTGGACGCCGAGAACGAGCGCCTGGTCCAGGCGGCGCTGGATCAGGCCATGCAGGACCGCACCACCATCGTTATCGCCCACCGTCTGGCCACCGTTCTGCGCGCGGACCGGATCGTGGTGATGGAGGACGGCCGGGTGGCACAGGAGGGCACGCACCAGTCGCTGATGGCCCAGGGCGGCCTCTATGCCCGTCTGGCCGAGTTGCAGTTCCGGGCCGACTAGCGGGCCAGGGCCGGGTCCAGATACTGCAGATTGGCGGTCCGGATTTCCGCGGCCGCCTCGTCATAGAGGAAGGGCAGGAAGGCGAAACGCTCTCCCCTGGTCACCGCCGTCGCCTCGTGCAGGACCGAGCAGGAGAACACCACCGCGCCACCGGGGGGCGGGCGCCAGGTGCGCGGCCCGAACTCGGGAAACCGCAGGTCGCCGCCCTCATAGTCCGCATTCAGGTTGATCGAGACCGCGAACCGCCGATGGGCCGTGCCCCTGGTGGTGTTGTCCCGATGGGGCCGGAAGAAGCCGCCGGTTTCGGCGTCATAGCGGGCGACCAGATAGCGTTCGATCCGGGTGGCCTTGAAGTTGAACACCTTGTTGATCTGCGGCAGCAGGCGGCGGTTCAGGCGGGCGACCACCTGCTGCTGCAGGGTCGGGTCCTCGATGAGGACGTCCGAGCGCCGCTTGTGCTCGGTGTCCATGATCAGGGTGGTGACGCCGCCGACCTCGCGCATGAAGCCCGAGGGCTCGCCGCCGACCTCGCGGTACAGGGCGATCAACCGTTTGCAGAAGTCGGGCTCGAAGATGCGCGGTGTCAGCAGGACGGGGGCCGAACCCTCCGGCCCACCGTGGCGGCCGGGCGGGGGCAGGGTGGCCAGCCGGTCCACCAGCGCCCCGGCTTGGTCGGGACCGACACTGGCCATGACGTGCAGGGCCGGATCGATCAGGTACCAGCGCTCGGCGTCGGTGGCCCCGTAGAGCGCCGCGACGCTGCCGTCCTCATCGAACAGGAAGCGCAGGCCCGGAAGGCTGTCCTCGCGCTTCTTGCGACCCTTGTCCTTGCCGACGATGACGATGAATGCGCTGGCGTGGCCGTCGTTGAAGGCCGGGCGCTGGCGTTCGATGGCGGCGACGGCCCGCGCCACGGCCGGGCCGGCCGGCACGATGGCCAGCAGCAGGTACCGGCCCGCGGCGGAGTCGAAGACGTAGCGGGGATTGTTGATTCCCGCGGCCGAGAAGCCGGGAGCGGGATCACCGTACAGAAGCGCCATGGGCAAAACGATGCACGGGAAACCCGTTCCTGTTCAAGCGGTCGTATCAGGCCGCCGGCCTCGCTGGTCTTGCGGCTCAGTCGAGCGCGGCGGCGATCCGGTCGGCGAGGGCGCGCAGGGTTGCCGTATCGGCCATGGGGGCGTGGCCGTGGCCCTTCATCGACCGGTCCGCCCAGCGCGGGATGATGTGGAAATGCAGATGGAAGACGGTCTGGCCGCCCGCCTCGCCGTTGAACTGCATGACCTGGAAGCCTTCAGGTTTCAGGGCCTTTTCAACGGCGCGTGCGGTGCGCTGGACCGCGGCGGTCAGGCGGGCGAGGACGTCGGGCTCGATCTCGAGCAGCGACGGGGCGGTCGAGGTCTTCGAGATGACCAGCACATGGCCCTCGGACTGGGGGAAGACGTCCATGAAGGCCAGGACGTGGTCGTCCTCCCAGACCTTCACCGAGGGGATGTCACCGCGCAGGATCTTCGCGAAGATGTTGTCGGGGTCGTATTGGCGGTGAAGGCTCATCGCGGGCTCCGTGGATCGCGGCCACCGTAGCAACGGATGGCGGAAACGGGGAGCCGGGCGGGCGATTTCGCGTTATCGTGACCCTCGCTCCGGGAGACAGCCATGCTTCGCTTCATCGTCCAGTTCCTCGTTACCTGTCTTGGCCTGTGGCTGTCCTCGCGGGTCGTCGGCGGGGTCGATTTCCTGTCCGACGGCTCGTTACTGGCCGCGGCCCTGTTGCTGGGCATCGCCAATGCGGTGGTGCGGCCGATACTGACCGTCGTCACCTTTCCGCTGACCATCATCACCTTCGGCCTGTTCCTGCTGGTGGTGAACGCGGCGATGATCGGACTGGTGGCCAGCCTGCTGGGCGGGTTCGTGGTGGATGGCCTGTGGGCCGGGATTGGCGCGGCCATTGTGACCGGCATCGTCAGCTGGATCGCGGGCTGGTTCATCGGCGAGGATCCGAAGCGCGCTGCGGCGGACTGAGGCATCAGTCGAGCTTGCGGAAGGGCGAGAGCTCGGCAGTCATGGCGTCGATCTCGGCGGCGACGGCCGGACGTTCGCCGTCGAGATAGCGGGCGACGGGCTCGCGCAGGGCCGGGTCGGCGATGAAATGGGCGGAGAAGACGGGGGAGGGCAGGTAGCCGCGGGCGATCTTGTGCTCGCCCTGGGCTCCCGCCTCGACACGGGACAGGCCGCGTGAAATGGCGAAATCGATGGCCTGATAGTAGCAGAGCTCGAAATGCAGGAAGGGCACCTCTTCCAGCGCGCCCCACTGACGGCCGTACAGGGCGTCGCGGCCGATCAGGTTCAAGGCCCCGGCGATGGGTTTGCCATCGCGGAAGGCCACCACGAGCGCGATGCGGTCGGCCATGGTCGCGCCGAGGCGGGTGAAGAAGTCGCGCGTCAGATAGGGGCGGCCCCATTTTCGCTCGCCGGTATCCTGGTAGAAGGCGAAGAAGGCGTCCCAATGGGCATCCATGATGTCAGCGCCGGTGAGTACACGGATGTCGAGACCGGCCTGGGCCTCGCGGCGTTCGCGGCGGATGGTCTTGCGGCGGTTCGAGGACAGGGCGGCGAGGAAGTCGTCGAAGGTCTGGTAGCCGTCGTTATGCCAGACATACTGCATGTCCTGACGCTGCAGCAGGCCGGCCTCGCCCATGGCGGCCCAGTCGTCGCGGGTCGGGAAGTTGACGTGCAGGGACGAGACGCCGAGCCGTTCGGTCAGGGCGACGGCGCCTTGCAGCAGGCCCTGTCGCACGGTGGCGGCGTCGGCGTCCGGATGGGCGAGGAAGCGCGGGCCCGTCACCGGGGTAAAGGGCACGGCGGCCAACAGTTTCGGATAGTAGCGCCCGCCGGCGCGCTCGTAAGCGTCGGCCCAGCTGTGGTCGAAGACGTATTCGCCCTGGCTGTGGCCCTTGAGCCAGAGCGGCATGACGCCGAGGACGCGGTTGGTCCCGTCGCGCAGGGCCAGATGGCGGCCGGCCCAGCCCTGTTGCGGGACGGCGCTGCCGGAGGCCTCGCAGGCGTTGAGGAAGTCGAACGAGACGAACGGATCGCCGGAGGCGGACGCGCAGGCGTCCCAGGCCGCGCGGCCTATGTCGGCGACGGCGCTGTGGACCTGGATCTGGAAAGTCATGCTCAGGCCCCGCGAAGCGGGTTCATCACAACGAACACAACGAATTCACAACGGGCACAACGGGGCCGGAGCCTGATGCAAATCCCGTTGTGTTCGCTGTGAATTCGTTGTGCCCGTTGTGACGAACCTCCCGGCTGTCCGGCCTGACACCGGATGAAGGTTGGGGCCCGCTTCGCGGGAAGGGTTCGATCACCGGGATCAGCGGACCTCGACGATGGCGTCGACCTCGACGGCGAAGCCGAGGGGGAGTTTGTAGACGCCGACGGCGGAACGGGCGTGACGGCCCTTGTCGCCGAACACCTCGACCATCAGGTCCGAACAACCGTTGATGACGGCGGGAATGGCCTCGAAATCACCGGCGACCTGGACGAAACCGCCCAGTTTGACGATGCGGACAACCCGTTCCAGATCGCCGTCCAGCGCGGCCGACATCTGGGCCAGAAGGTTGACGCCGCACATGTGGGCGCCCTTGACCGCGTCGTCCTGGGAAACGTCTGCGCCGACCGTGCCCTTGAGGCCGCCCGAGGCGTCGTTCGAGAGCTGGCCCGAGATGTGGATCAGATTGCCGGTCTGGACGAAGGGCACATAGTTGGCCACGGCCTTGGCGGGTTCGGGCAGGTTGATGCCGAGTTCGGCGAGGCGGGCGGCGACGGTCATGGGCGGGCTCCTGAAGGGGTTGGCGGCGGTTTAGCGCGGGTCGGGACGCGAGTCATCGCTGCTTTGCGTCTCCTCCCTGTTCGCGCAGCGAATGGGGAGGGGGACCATGCGAAGCATGGTGGAGGGGCGCCCCACCGCGCTCCCTGCTTCTACCCCTCCACCCCCGCGCAAGAGGCGCGGCGGTCCCCCTCCCCATCGCCTTCGGCGACAGGGAGGAGACGGCTGGGTGGTTCGAAATGTGCGGTATTTTAATACCGGTATATATTAGATGATTGTTATCAATGTGATAGGTCATGTATGGCTGACCCGAGACCATTGACCCCGCGCTCCCCGTCCTCTATCAGCGCGCCTTCCGCTCGTCCCCGTCATGGGAGGGGCATCCGTTCGTCTCCCAGGACCCTTGAAATGCTGAAGAGCACCACGGCTTCGCTGAAGCCGGCCGAGGTCACGAAGAAATGGATCCATATCGACGCTGAAGGCGTCGTGGTGGGCCGTCTCGCGACCTTCATCGCCAACCGTCTGCGCGGCAAGCACCGCGGCGACTACACCCCCCACGTCGATTGCGGCGACTATGTCATCGTGACCAACGTCGACAAGGTGGTGTTCACCGGCAAGAAGAACACCGACAAGATCTACTACCGCCACACCGGTCACCCGGGCGGCGTCAAGCAGACGACCCCGGAGAAGGTCCTGAACGGCCGTTTCCCCGAGCGCGTGCTTGAGAAGGCCGTCGAGCGCATGCTGCCCAAGGAGAGCCCGCTGGCTCGCCTGCAGATGACGCACCTGCGCCTGTTCGCCGGCGCGGCGCACACCCATGAAGCCCAACAGCCGGAAACGATCGACTTCAAGTCGGCGTCCGCCAAGAACACCCGGAGCGTCTGAGCATGACCGACGTGAATGCCGAAACGCCCGCCGTCGAGAACGACGCCCCCGCCGCTCCGGCCCTGACCGGTTTCGACGCCCTGAAGGGCATGGGAACCCCGGGCGTCGGCGAAGAGCACCCGGTCTATGTCCAGAAGCTGGACGCCCAGGGCCGCGCCTATTCGACCGGCAAGCGCAAGAACGCGATCGCCCGCGTGTGGATCAAGCCCGGCTCGGGCAAGATCACCATCAACGGCAAGGATCAGATGCAGTATTTCGCCCGCGAAATCCTGCGCATGATGATCGCCCAGCCGCTGGAAGTGACCGACCGCCTGACCCAGTTCGACGTCGACTGCACCGTGCAGGGCTCGGGCCTGTCGGGCCAGGCCGGCGCCATCCGCCACGGCCTGTCGCACGCCCTGACCCACTATGAGCCGGCGCTGCGCCCGGTCCTGAAGCCGCACGGCTTCCTGACCCGCGACAGCCGCGTCGTCGAGCGCAAGAAGTACGGCCGGGCCAAGGCCCGCAAGTCGTTCCAGTTCTCGAAGCGCTAGGCCGTTTCACGATACGGTTTGGAATGGGGCGCTTCGGGAAACCGGAGCGCCCTTTTTTCTTTGGTCTGAGGAAAACCATGAAGATCGTCGGCCGCATCGACCTTCCGTCTCGTGATGAGGTTTTGACGCACATTCGCGGCTTAAGGACGGGTGCGCTTTCGCCGGAACAGGTCTCAAACTGGGCGGCCGGGTATGTAGCTTCGGACCAGAAAGGGATTGAACCGCGCATTGAGGACTGGGCGGTTTGGGAAATGCTCATCACGCTGCAGGGCGCTGATTTGCACGGGGGAGACCGCCCGCATCTCTATGGCGCGGAAGACTTCGCATCCTGGGAACAAGAACTGATAGCCGCGCCATGACCCACACCATCTTCATCGACGGCGAGGCCGGGACCACGGGGCTGGAGATCCGCGTGCGGCGGGCCGCCACAATCCTGTCCTTCTCCCGATGGGAGAAGGTGGCCCGAAGGGCCGGATGTGGGTCGGGTGCGGAAGTCGGCGTAAGCCGTGGCCCGGTCAGCGAAGCGGCTTTCGCCGACCGGCACAGACGACCCACACCCTTTCGCGCAAGGACGATCGCTTCGCTCTCGCGCGCTCAAGCCCTCTCCCACCGGGAGAGGGGGACGGAGTTGGAATGACGCATACGGTTTTCATCGACGGCGAGGCGGGCACGACCGGGCTGGACGTGCTGCGGCGGCTGGAGGCGCGGGATGATCTGGAGATCATCGCCCTCGGCGACCGGCGGCGCGACGTCGAGGCGCGGCGGGAGGCGCTGAACGCGGCCGATGCGGTGATCCTGTGCCTGCCCGATGACGCCGCGAAGGAAGCCGTGGCGATGATCGACAGTCCGGCGGTGCGGGTGATCGACGCCTCGACGGCGTACCGGGTCGATCCGGCCTGGACCTATGGCTTCGCCGAGATGGTCCGGACGGCGGGACGGATGGGGCAGGCCGAGAAGATCGCGGGCTCGACGCGGGTGTCGAACCCGGGCTGCTATCCGACCGGCTTCATCGGTCTGGTGCGACCGCTGGTCTCGGCGGGGATCGTGCCGGCGGGCTGGCCGGTCACGGTCAATGCGGTGTCGGGCTATTCCGGCGGCGGCAAGGCGATGATCGCGGAGTTCGAGGCCGCCCCGGGGTCAAGCCGCGGGGTGACGAAGGCTGACGCCTATCGCGCCTATGGCCTGTCGCTGAAGCACAAACATGTGCCGGAGATGACCAAACACTCCGGGCTGGAGCGGCCGGTGCTGTTCGCCCCGGCTGTGGGGAACTACCGGCAAGGGATGCTGGTCGAGGTTCCGCTGCAACTGGCGGCCCTGCCGTCGTCGCCTTCGGTCGAGGTGGTGCACGGCGCGCTGGTCGAGGCCTATGCCGGGGCGCGGTTCGTCGAGGTGGCCTCGCTGGAAGAGACCGAGGCCCTGACCGGGATCGATCCGGAAGGGCTGAACGGGACCAACACCATGCGCCTGCACGTGTTCGGGGATCGGGGCGGGGCGCAGGTCCGGCTGGTCGCCCTTCTGGACAATCTCGGCAAGGGGGCGTCAGGCGCGGCGGTGCAGAACCTGAACCTGATGCTGGGGCTCAGGGAAGACGCCGGGCTGATGTGATTTTCTGCTATCGTCATTCCGGGCGGAGCGTAGCGAAGACCCGGAACCCAGCGGCGCGCGTGAGCGCGAAGCTGTCGCGGACACCCTGCCTGAACAGATCGCCTTCGGCGCCGCTGGGTTCCGGGTCTCCGGCTCGCTGCGCTCACCTGCGCCCGGAATGACGATAGCGGGAGGGGCGGGCTTGAAACCTCCGCCGTCCTGCTGACGTATATCCCCGCATGACCCAGTCCCATTCCCGCCGCGCTCTACTGACCACCGCCGGGGCGCTCGCCGTCTCCGCCTGTTCGCCGGGAAGCGCGGACGCCTCCGAGCGGCAGTACGCCAACTCGCCGTTCCGGCGGATCACCGACGCCCAGTGGCGCGAGCGGCTGCCACGGGCGGCCTATGACGTGCTGCGGCACGAGGCGACCGAGCGGCCGGGGAGCAGTCCGCTGAACAACGAGCACCGGAGCGGGACCTTTGTCTGCCGCGGGTGCGACCTCCCGCTGTTCCGGTCGCAGTGGAAATATGACTCCGGCACCGGCTGGCCCAGCTTTTATGACGTCATTGCTGCCAACATCGGGACCAAGACCGATTTCGCCATCGGCTTCCCTCGCACCGAATATCACTGCGCCCGCTGCCTGGGGCATCAGGGGCATATCTTCAACGACGGCCCGCGACCGACGGGGAAACGCTATTGCAACAACGGCGTGGCGCTGAAGTTTCAGCCGGCCTGACGCCGGGCCGTCAGCGCTGCGGGGCGGCGTCGACCGCCTCGACCACCTGCCTGAAAAAGGCGCGCCGGGCTGCGGGGTGGGGCCCGCCGACGACCCGGGGCCAGGATGAGAGCATGACGATAATCAGCCGGCGCTCGGGATCGACGCGGATGGCCTGACCGAAGATGCCGTAGGCGCTGTAGATCCCGTCGTCCTGCGTCCACCACTGGAAGCCGTAGCCCTCGCCAGGGTCTCCTGTCTCTGCCTGTTTGACGACGGCCTGGGCGAACCAGTCGTCCGGCACGATGCGCTCGCCGCCCAGCCGACCGTCCTCCAGCGCCATCAGGCCGATACGGCCCCAGTCGCGCAAGGTCGCCGAGACGCAGCAGCCGCCCATCTCGCGACCGCCCTGATCCAGCGCCCAGACGGCGTCCGCCTCCATCCCCGCGCGGGACCAGATTCGCTCCGAGAGCAGTTGCGCCAGGGGCCGACCCTCGGCGGCGGCGACCAGCGACCCGACCAGATTGGTCTCGCCGGTGGAATAGTTCCAGCGCGTCCCGGGCTCGGCCGCGCGCGGCAGCCGACCCATGTAGGCGACCACCGGGTCCTCGCCGGGGCGGGCGGGCTCCTGCAGGAAGCGGGCGACGTCGGAGTTCGGGTCGAAATAGTCCTCGTTCCAGCGCACGCCCGAGGTCATGGTCAGCAGCTGGCGCACGGTGACGCCGTCGTAGCCGCCGCCCGCCAGGGCCGGCAGGTAGCGCGTGACCGGGTCCTCGAGCGAACCGATGGCGCCGCTCTTCAGCGCCGTGCCGACCAGCGTCGAGGTGAGGCTCTTGGTCATGGAGAAGGAGACCCAGTGGTCCCGCTCGCCGATGCCGAGGCCGTAGCGTTCCAGCCGGATGCGTCCGTCCTGGATGACCAGCAGGCCCGCGACCCTCTCCGTCTCCATATAGGCCGAAGGATCGAGTGTGATCGGGTCGCCGGGCGGCAGGGCTCTTACAGGCGCATCGCCGCGTGCAATCGGCGCATGCGGCATGATGGTTTCCATCCGGCTGAAGGTGCGCTCGCGATCGGCCGGGGACCAGAACAGGACCGCGGCCGGGTTGGTCTCGGGCGTGGGCTGCTGGGCGAAGGCCGGGGCGGCGAGGCCGCTGAACAGGAGAAGGACGGCGGCGAATGTGCGGAGACGGGTCATGCGGGCAAGCCTAGCAGTGGGACGCCCATTGTCACACCGTCGACCTGACGTGGAACGGGCGGCTAGCGGCTGTCGCGCCGCGCCTTGATCGCGGACTCGACCGTGACGCCGAACCATACGGCGGCGATGACGACCAGCAGGCCGTAGTCGGGGCCGGGCCAGAAGACCGGAATCGCCGCGCACAGGACCACCACCATCGGAAACAGGGTGGCCCAGGTCGCCGTGCCCGGACTGTCCGGATGGATCATCGGCGTACGGGGCGGCCGCTTCATCGTCCGCATCAGGATCGGGTTCAGCAGCACGAAGCCCACGGGGCAGATCACCGCCAGGGCAAGATTCCTCAGCGGTTCGCCCGCGCCGTAGACGCTGGCCGTCAGGGCGACGAGGATCAGGGCGAAGCCGGTGGTGATCGCCAGCAGCAGGTTCGGCTCGAGACGCCTCAACTCTTCACCTTCACATAGGAGCCCGGGGCCGGTTCGATGGGTTTCAGCGGGCCGGTCTTCGGATCCCGGGCCGGGATCCAGTCGCCCGACTTCTCATGCAGCCATTCGGACCAGTGGTTCCACCAGCTGCCGGGGTGTTCGACGGCACCGGCCTGCCATTCGGCCAGGGTGGCGGGCAGGGCGGGGTTGATCCAGTGCTGGTATTTGTTGGCCGACGGCGGATTGACCACACCGGCGATATGGCCCGATCCGGCCATGGTGAGCGTGACGTCGGCCCCCGAGAAGGCGCGGGCCGAGCGATAGACCGAATTCACCGGCGCGATGTGGTCGTCGCGGCTGGCCTGGAAATAGAGGGGGATGGTGACGTCCGACAGGTCGACCTGGACCCCGCCGATGGTGAACTCCCCCCTGGCCAGTTTGTTCTGGCCGTACATGGAGCGGAGATAGTCCATGTGCAGGGTCTTGGGCATCCGCGTCTGGTCGGCGTTCCAGAACAGCAGGTCGAAGGCCGTCGGCGACTTGCCCATGAGATAGTTGGACACGAAGAACGACCAGATCAGGTCGTTGGCGCGCAGGGCATTGAAGGTCTCGGCCATGGCGGCGCCGGGCAGGACCCCGCCGGCGGCGTCCATCTGCTGCTCGATCTCATTGAGCCAGTGCTCGTCGGTGAACAGCAGCAGGTCGCCCGCCTCGGCGAAATCGTGCTGGGCGGCGAAGAAGGTGTTGGCGGTGACGCGTTTGTCGCCCTTCGCCGCCATGTGGGCGAGGGCGGCCCCCATCAATGTTCCGCCGATGCAGTAGCCGACGGTGTTGATGTGTTCGGCCTGTGACTGTTCCAGCGCCTTCTCGACGCAGCGGTAGATGCCCTTTTCCAGATAGTCGTCGAAGCCGAATGCGGCCTTGTCGACGTCCGGATTGACCCAGGAGCAGACGAAGACGGTGAACCCCTGGGCCGAGAGCCAGCGGATCATCGAGTTGGCCGGCTGCAGGTCCAGGATGTAGAATTTGTTGATCCACGGCGGGAAGATCAGCAGCGGGATGGCCCGTTGTTTGTCGGTGGCGGCGTCGAACTGGATCAGTTCGAACAGTTCGTCGCGCCAGACCACCTGACCCGGAGCGGTGGCGACGTTCTCGCCGACGACGAATTTGCCGTAGTCAGCCTGGCTGATTTTCAGCTTGCCGGCACCGCGCTCCATGTCGGCGGCGAAATTCTGCATGCCCTTGACCAGCGATTCGCCATTGGTCTCGGCCAGGGCCTTCAGGGCCACCGGGTTGGAGGCGAGGAAGTTGGACGGCGAGAAGGCGTCGGTCAGCAGTTTGGTGAAGAACTCCGCCCGCCGTTTGGTCATGGGATCGACGTCCTCGACCGAGGCGACCAGGCCGTTCATCCAGTCCGAGGTGACCAGATAGGACTGGCGCATGACGTCGAAGGCGGGGTTTTCCGACCAGGCGGGATCCTTGAACCGCTTGTCCTTGGACGGCGCGGCGGGAGTCTCTTCACCGGAGGCCCGGCGGGTCGTCGTCGCCCACAGGTCCATATAGCGGTTGAACAGGTCGGCCTGGGCGGCGAACAGCTTGTCGGGGCGCGAGGCCAGGCTGGTCATGACCGAATTCATCGCCGGGCCGACGTTGAACGGGTCGGGCGACAGGGCGGCGGGGCGTTCGGCCTGGGACAGGGCGGCCTCGGCGATGGCTGACTGGGCCGTCATGGCGGCCTTGGCCAGGTTCATCGAGAGGGCTTCCAGCATCTGCCGCTGATCCTCGCCGGGGAAGGTGAATGCGTCGGCGGCGGGCGGGCTCTCGGGGGAAGGCTCGGGCTGGGTCGCGGACGGTTCCGGCGGCGGCGTGGCCTTCGCGGCGCGCGGTCGCGGCGGCTTGGCCGAGGTCGGGCGACCTGACTTTCGCGGTGCGCGGGGAGCGGCACCGGTGGGGGGAGGAGTCGGACGCTTGGCCATGGAGAGCTCCGGATGTCGTCAGGATCGGTCGCAAGCGCCGCGCGCGCCCTTCCGCCTGTCGCGATCATGGCATATGACCGCCCCTGATATGAACGCGTCGATCCGGAAAATTGCTGCCGTGATGTCCGCAATCGTCGTGAGCGGCGGTCTGACGGCCTGTGTCGGGTCGTTCAACCCGGCGACGGACGCCGATTCCCCGATCGCCCCGCGGGTCCAGGCCCTCGTCGACGCCAATCGCCAATACCCGGCCTGGTCGGACTTTCCGGGGTCGTCGGAGCCGCTTCCGGCACCGGTCGAGGTCGCGGCCCAGGTCAATACGCTGAAGGTCACCGGCGGCACGCTGACCGGGGAGGTCTCGCGCATCGACTGGCAGACCACGGGCGATCCGGCCGAGTTCGCGGCGGCGGTCCAGGCCCGGATCGATGCCGTTCAGGTCGCGCCGGTGACGCAGGAAACCCTGGCCGAGATCGAAGCCTTCGTGCAGCGCACACGCGAACGGGGCCGCGCCCCGCCGCCGGTGGATCGCCGCTGAACCCCATTCCAAGCTCGCCCGGACAGCAGAATCCAGGGTCTATCGTCTCAGGAGACACCTCATGGCCAAACCGGCCCCCTACGCCTCGACCCTCGCCGCTGATGCGGCCCGTGTGACCGAACTGGCCGCCATCGCCAGCTATGCCGGCATCGGCCGCGGCGACGAGAAGGCGGCGGACCAGCTGGCCGTGGACGCGATGCGCACGGCACTGAACGCCCTGGATATCGACGGCAAGATCGTCATCGGCGAGGGCGAGCGCGACGAGGCTCCGATGCTCTACATCGGCGAGAAGGTCGGGACCGGCAAAGGCCCGGCCATCGACATCGCCCTTGACCCGCTGGAAGGCACGACCCTGACGGCCAAGGCGATGGCCAATGCGCTGTGCGTGCTGTCGATGTCGCCGGGCGGCGGCATGCTGCATGCGCCCGACACCTATATGGACAAGATCGCCATCGGCCCGGGCTTCGCGCCCGGCACCGTCGATCTGGACATGAAGCCGCAGGACAATGTCCGCTCGCTGGCCTCGGCCAAGGGTGTGAACCCGTCCGAGATCACCGTCTGCGTCATGGACCGGCCGCGCCACGCCGATCTGATCGCCGCCCTGCGCGAGGTCGGGGCCAAGGTGGTGCTGATCACCGACGGCGACGTCGCGGGCGTGATCCACACCGCCGAGCCCGAGACGGGCATCGACCTGTACCTGGGTTCGGGTGGAGCACCGGAAGGCGTGCTGGCCGCCTCGGCGCTGAAATGCGTCGGCGGTCATTTCCAGGGCCGGCTGATCTTCCGCAACGATGATGAGCGCGCGCGTGCCGCCAAGACCGGCGTCACCGATTTCGACCGCAAATACGACCTGCACGAACTGGTCTCCAAGGACGCCATCTTCGCCGCCACCGGTGTGACCAAGGGCGCCATGCTGGACGGGGTGAAGGTCGCGGACGGCTTCGTCTCGACCCATACGGTGGTGATGGATTCCTCGACCCGGACGGTCCAGCGCATCCGCACGATCCGGCCTCTCTGATGGCGGACGGCGCAGCCGTTCCAGCCTTTCTGGGCGTCTCCCGCTCCCTGTCCGGCCGCGAATGGCGGCAGAGGCCCGCCGATGCCGGGGTGATCCGGGCGCATATGCAGGCACTGAACCTCGAGGAGCCGCTGGCCCGGGCACTGGCGTCCCGGGGCGTGCGCGCTGATCAGGGCACCGATTTTCTGACCCCGACGCTGAAGGCCCTGTTCCCCGACCCGTCCAGCTTCATGGACATGGACGCGGCGGCCGAGGCCATCCTCGACGCCCTGCAGGCCCAGGCCTCGATCCACGTCTTCGCCGACTATGACGTCGATGGTGCGTCCAGCGCGGCCCTGCTGGTGCGCTGGTTCCGGGCCCTCGGCGCGGACCTGCCGATCTATGTTCCGGACCGGATGACCGAGGGCTATGGCCCCAGCGCCCGGGCCTTTGACACCCTCAAGGCCTCGGGTGCCGATCTGGTCATCACCGTCGACTGCGGCGCGGCGGCCAATGAGGCGGTGGCCCATGCCGCGGCGATCGGGCTGAAGGTGGTGGTCATCGACCATCACATGATGCGCGAGCATCCGCCGGTCTGCGCCGCCGTGGTCAATCCGAACCGGCCGGGCTGCAACTCGGGGCAGGGGAACCTCGCCGCGGCGGGTGTGGTGTTCGTCCTGCTGGCCGCCCTGAACCGCGAGGCGCGGCGGCGCGGGATGTTCGCCGATGTGAAGGAGCCGGACATCCGGCAATGGCTGGATCTGGCGGCCATGGGGGCGATCTGTGACGTGACCGGCCTGACCGGCTTCAACCGCGCTCTGACCAGCCTGGGTCTGCGGGTGATGTCGGACTGGGGCAATCCGGGACTGCGGGCGCTTCTGGCGGCGGCGGGGGCCGAGCCCGGGCCGGCCAAGTCGAACCACGCCGGTTTCATCCTCGGGCCGCGCATCAATGCCGGCGGGCGGATCGGAAAGTCGGACCTCGGGGCGCGGTTGTTGTCCACCGACGATCCTGAGGAGGCGGCCGCGCTGGCGCAGGAGCTGGACGCCCTGAACATTGCCCGCCGCGAGGTGGAAAAACAGGTCACCGATCAGGCCACGCGGATGGTCGAGGCGACCGGGGCCCACGCCGACGGTTCAGCCGTGGTGGTGATCGCGGGCGAGGAATGGCACCCGGGCGTCGTGGGCATTGTCGCCGGGCGGCTGCGTGAGCGCTGGCGCAAGCCGGTGGTGGTGATCGGCGTCGATGCGGTGAACGGTGTCGGCAAGGGTTCGGGCCGGTCGCAGCCGGGCATGAATCTGGGCAAGGCGGTGCAGGCGGCCTGGGAAACAGGTGTGCTGATCGCCGGGGGCGGCCACGCCATGGCGGCGGGGCTGACGGTCAAGGCCGACGACATCGACCGGCTGCGCGACTTTCTCAATGACCGGATGATGGGCGAACAGGCCGTGGCCGAGGCGCTGGATGTGGTCGAGATCGACGCCCTCATCGATCCGGGCGCGGCGACGCGGGGCCTGTTCGAGCAGTTCGAGCAACTGGCGCCGTTCGGTCCGGCCAATCCCGAGCCGCTGTTCGCGCTGGAGCATGTCCAGGCCCGCGATGCCGTGGCCATGAACGGCGGCCATGTGCGCTGCCGGCTGGTCGGGGCCGACGGAGCCTCGGTGAAGGCCATCGCCTGGCGCTGCGCCGACCTGCCCGGCGGTCAGGCCCTGCTGTCCGGGCAGGGCGGATTGAGCGTGGTCGGACGGCTGAAGGCCGATGACTGGAACGGCCGCCGCGGCGTGCAATTCGAGATCGAGGATGTGGCTGATCCGCGGATGGCGTGATGTCGGCGCAAATGGGTGTGGAGGGGGTTGCAAGCCCCGGAATCGGCGGCTATATCGCCCGCTCTCCGCGCAGCGGTCCCTTCGTCTATCGGTTAGGACGTCAGGTTTTCAACCTGAAAAGAGGGGTTCGACTCCCCTAGGGACTGCCAGCGCGGAGATTTTCCTTAAAATCAAATAGTTACACCCCTTTTGGGGCCCGTCTTTCTACGGTTTTTTCTACGCTGTTTTCCACCGGTTTTGTCGCTCACTTGCGGCACGGCGCTAGGCTGTCATCGTTGCCCGATGACCCGGACCCCACAGGAGGAAATGGATCGCCTAGAAGCGATGATCGAAGGCGACTACCGCCCGCCTTCGCGTGACCCCTTCAACATCGAGTCGGATCGGTTGTTCGGCGGGATCAGCGGCGTCCCTGTTCCTTCAGACGACTTCCCGCTCGGACATGGCCTGATACTCCGGCGCACCTACGCCAAACTCACCGCCCCCTACATCCTCGCCTTCGCCCCGCCCGCCAAGCCGTCTGCTCCGAACCCCGGCCCGTGGGCCGCTGTGGGCGAGAAGTCTCTGGTCATGCTGGCTGAGCTAGAGCTGGACGGCGAACCGGCCTTGGGTTTTGACCGCCTCAACACCCTTTGGTTCGTCGTGGCTCTGCTTAGGCTCAAGCTGGCGCTCCCGGTCAAAATGCCGGTCCTCTCGGATCGGCCATTCCAGCGCATCCCGGACGATACGGATCGGGCAAACATCTTCCCCGTCGAAGTCCAGCTTCAGCAGCTTCTGACAGCACCGGCCGACAGGTTGCCTTCGGCTGCGGACTTTGAATGGGTTCGGGAAAATCTCTTCGCTGCATCGGAGCTGATGAAAGACCCCATCTTCCAGCGGTCCTTTCAGACCTTGGACGGTGCGATCCATACGCAGAATGCCGGGGCGGGTATCGTCATCGCGTGGGCGGCTATCGAAACACTGATCCGTCCGGGAAACTCGCGGATCACGGAGCGGGTCTGTCGGTCTCTCGCGGCCTATCTCACTGCTCCCGGTCCAGATCGCGACAGGGCCTTCACGACCATTGAGCGGTGCTACGCCGCGAGAGGCGGGGCCGCTCATGCTGGAACTCCTCCTGAGGCGGAACAGTTTCACACTGCCTTCAGGCTTGCCCGCGCCGCGCTCCTTCTGGCTATCGAACGACGCGAACGCCCGGACATCGAAAAGTTGCTTGAAGCGTGGCGTCTGAAGGTTGCGGTGTAAATGCTCGCCTTCCCGCAGGCGGCGTCATGCGGCACTGTTCGCCGGTTAGTGATCCAGCGGAGTGACGGGTGGAGAACCTAGAAGCGGAAATGGCGAAGGCCGCTGGACAGATCGCCGTGGATACGGCGAAGGACTCCAGGAAGGCCATCGGTGTTCTTCTCGGCGATGCGGTCAGGGAGTGGGGTCTGACGCTTGGCGACAATGCGAGGTTCCACCGCTTCAAGAACCTCGCTCGGATCATGGACGGCGTCGAGACCATCGCCCGAGAGCGCGGTTACACTCCAGACCAGATGCGGGCCTTGCCATTCGCAGAGGCGGTGAGGGTCATCGAAGCAGCCTCTGATGAGGACGAGGAGGAGGTTCAGCAGCTGTGGAGCCGTCTGATTGCAAACGCGACCACTCCTGATAGCGGGGTCTCCGCGCGAAAGGTCTACGTTGACCTTCTCCGGTCTCTTTCGCCCACCGAAGCCGTCTTCCTCGACCTGCTCTTGAAAAACTCGACGGCGCAGTTCCAGACGATAGATGACCTGAAGGCGTTCAACGAACGGGCTGCCAAGGACTTTGAAGATCGCTGGTATACGTTTGATGGCGCAGACCGAGAGGCGGCGGTTCAGAACCTCATGCGTCTGCGGTGCATCGCCGTAAGACCTCAGCCCTTGGACGCCAACCGCCTCCTTCATCGGGTGCCGCAGGACAGGTCGGCTCGGTTTTCTCCGTTCGAGGAGCTTTCGTATGTCGATGCGCGCAAGTTCGAGCAGGTGTTGAACCAGCTTCTCCAGCAAATCTGGATCGCCGGTGGAGGTGCGGAATACACGCCT
This sequence comes from Caulobacteraceae bacterium, assembly GCA_965284535.1. Classification (GTDB taxonomy): domain Bacteria; phylum Pseudomonadota; class Alphaproteobacteria; order Caulobacterales; family Caulobacteraceae; genus Brevundimonas. The sequence goes on along the minus strand of OZ260090.1, from coordinate 2,552,836 downwards.
GACAAGGGAGTCCCCCTGAATGGTGGCTTCAGCATGCAGCGTTGGGGGCAGCCGTTGATGATCGAGGTCCCGGAACTGAATTATCACCTCACCTCGCTTGGTAAGAGCCTCATGATCGCGTGTAGCCTGGAGGGAGAGATCGAGAACGCCGAAGCCAGCGAGGGATCACTTGATACTTAGGTGTGACCAACTCGGGTGGCGTCCCTACAACCGACGCTGCATGTTCGAGCACGAGCATGAGTCGGGGTAACGCCGCGGATGACTACTGGCGCTCCAACACGGATCGATGGGCAATGGGTGGGCCGAGTCCTTGGCGACACCCCGGGATGGGCGACCCTTGAGCTTGAGATGCGCGGACCTGCCGTCGCCGGGATCGCATATCATTACCCTGACGATGCGGAGATAACCTGCGCGGCAGTCGAGTTCACAATGGGCGCGGACGAGACGAGTGTCATTCGGACCGGCGTGCCTACGATCCCCTTCAGACCCCATGATGGAAGCGTATTCCGCCACGACGAGATAGCGAGCTACTTTCCGAACTCGGTGATCTCGCCGGCCGTGGATCTCGATTTCCGGTTTGAAGGCAATGAGGTCCACTTCCAGTTCGTCACGCCGCCGGCCGAGGATCACCCCGGGTCGACCGGATCGGGGACCCTGTTGCGTGGGCACACTCGACCGTCAGGGCTGGTCCCCACGGTTTTGTCATGGCGTGAGTTTCGGACCTTTGCGTTTACGCCGGAAAGACACCGATACATCTATCGAGGGCAGACATTCCCGTGGCGGCTCAGGACCACATTTCATCGGTCGCACCGGAAGAACCTTCACGTCTATCGACAGGAGCTAATCCGAGAGACGCACAACGTCCTGAGCGGACAGCTGCCCCATGATTTTGATATGGCGCGGCCTGATCACGTCGGGGCGTTTTACAACTTGCTCCAGCATCATGGTTATCCGACCCCACTTCTCGACTGGAGCTGGTCCCCATTCGTCGCGGCTTACTTCGCTTTTGAAGGAGCCAGGGTGGAACGAGATGGCGGACATGTCCGCATCCTCATGTTCGACAGGTCAAAGTGGGCGGAGCTGAACCAGTCCAACGTCGTCTCGTTCACATCGCTGCATTTCTCCATCGTGGACCTGGCGTCGTTTGCTAACAGTCGGGCTGTCCCTCAGCAGGCGTGTGTGACGCTAACGAACATCGATGACATTGAGGACTACGTGGCCTTCGCGGGCAGCGTGAACGGGGTGGAGTATCTCCGCGCGTTCGACATCCCCGTCTCGGACCGTCGGGAAGCTATGGACGACCTCGCCCTAATGGGCGTCCACCACGGCTCGCTGTTTCCCGGGATCGACGGCACCTGCCGCGCGCTCGCCTACAAGCACTTCGGGGTCTGATCGAAGCGCTCCTTCCTCGTCTCGTTCGGGTAGGGGTGACCGAGACGTCTCGTCAGGGCCTGAGACCTTGGGTGGGATGCCGTTGCATCGGCTCCACCTGCTCGCCTGAGACGGGATCTAGAACCTATCGAGACTCTGAGCGGCTCTGCCAAAACGCCTGCAAAGTGACCCATTCTATCCTAGGTCGATCATTCGCGCGGGTGTAACATATGGTTCAACCACCGATGAGACAGGGGCCACACCATCAGCAAGAGATATGTCGCGTATTACCGTTGTTCCACGAAGCGCCAAGGGCAGTCCGGCCTCGGTCTTGAAGCGCAGAGAGCGGCGGTGGCTGCCTATGTCGGCGACGGCACCTTGCTCATGGAGTTTCAGGAGGTTGAGAGCGGCACACGGGCAGACCGCCCAGCGCTCGATGAGGCCCTCCGGGAGTGTCGGATGCGGGGTGCGGTCCTGGTGATCGCAAAGCTGGACCGACTGTCGCGCAATGTCGCCTTCATCTCGAAGCTGATGGACAATGGCGTCGACTTCATCGCCGTCGATATGCCTGCTGCAACCCGCTTCACCCTCCACATCATGGCGGCTATGGCCGAGCAGGAGCGGGACATGATCTCCCAGCGGACGAAGGCTGCGTTGGTCGCCGCTCGTGCCAGAGGTGTCGTCCTCGGCGGTCGAAGAGGAGACCATCGGATCGAGGATCACGCTGCGACAGGTCGTGAACGTTCTGCCGTAGTCCGAACGTCAGCTGCTCAACACTTGAGGGACGATCACCTAGCCGTCATCCACCGGATCCAGTCTGAAGGCACGAAGGGCTTGAGGGCTATTGCCCGCGAGATGAATGCTCGGAGTGTAATGGCCCCCAGGGGCGGGATGTGGTCCGCTGGCCAGGTTCGAAGGATTACCTTCCAAGCCGGTTCGGTGAGCTGATGGCTCGGATACGCGGGCGCGAGCTGTCCCTCGATAAAATCGTTGCCAATGAAAAGGAGTTCGGGCTTCGGGTGTTCACCCACGACGTCCGGATGAAGGCAAAACTCAGTGCGCGATCGTCAGGTAAAATATATGAGCCACCCCGTCGGGACCCCTTGGCCGATCGCGATATTGTCGAGCATATCCAGCGATCTATCGTTGCAGGGGCCAAGGTGCGCTTTGGCAGTCGAGAGGGACCTCTAGTTAGGCGTCTTCCTACACCCATGCACCAGGCCAACTGGAAGGCTCTCATTGCAGAAGACAGGAAGACGAAGAAGAAGCTCAAGCCCACTGACTCCTGGGTCAAGACGATGTGGTTACCCCACCCTGATCACACCGGGGACATGTTGAAGGCTCTGTCATGGGGGTGTTCGATGTCAGGCATTGGTGCACGGTCTCTGACGCTTCATCTGGGAGATGAGGTTATCGACGCTGCCAAGGCTGATCCCCTCGGGTTCGTCCGGCATATGCAGATGCGTATGGCCAGGGAGCTGAAAAGGGCATTGCGTTCAGTGGAGGGAGCCGTGTTCCCGGAATATTTTTTCACAGTCGAGGACACTGATCTGGGGCGGCCTCATCTGCATGGCGGCATTCAGCTTCCGAATGAGGACCGCGTCTATCTGGGCATCGTCCGAGAGGCTTTGAAGAAGGCCGGCGGGAGCAGTCATTACCGTGAGACCGGCCGCCAGCTTCACATGCCTGAACTGGAAACTCCGGCTCGATGGGTCAACTACCTCTCGAAATGGGTCTTGGGCTCAGCTGTTCGCCATGACGGTGGTCACTTCGCAGCGACAAATGGCATCCGGCGTCAGGGTCGGGCTTGGTATGTGAAGGCAAGGGCTGGTGAAGTTGTTTTGGACCCGAAGAGTTCGTGGTCTGACTTCGGTTTCGTTGACCTTCTGGCGGGCTTCAGCAGCGGCTTGAAGGGGAGTTAGTGGGGCCGTCCGCCTGTGCTGACTCGGTGCGCTCCAGCACCCCTTCCGGAGGCTTCGGCGGCCATCGAAAGGTGGCGCGGTCGATGATGATGGGCAGGTAAAAAGTTCTGTTCGATGAAGCTGCAACTTCGGAACGATATTCAAGCGGAACGGCCCGGAATGTGCTACAATCAGCGATGACGTGGGGCTTCCCGGCGAGTTCAGCTCTCCGGCCTCAACCTGGTGTTTCCAGGCTCCTCGCGTCCGACTGAAGCCTCAAGAAAATACAATGACCCCGACCACTGCCGGCACCTCAATGCCTGCGTCTGTGTCCTCCCAGCTGGCGTGGATCGCGTTCGAAGAAATCTTCACGCAGACCAACTTCCGGCTCCAGATTGCAGCGTTCGATCCCATCAGCCTTACCGTCGAACATGACGCTGCGTTCGGCTGGTGCCTCGCCGGTTCCGACGCCTGGGAACCCAGTGAACAGGCTAGAGGCTGGATCGCGAACCGCGTCCTCGAACTGGCCGCCCAGGTCGACCAGACGTCAATCCGTCGCCTCTGCCTCCAGGTGCCGCGCCAAGGAGATGAACCCGCGATCGATGCCTTCCTGACCGGGCTCCAGCGACGCCTGAAGGGTGACCTGCGGATTGAGATCTCACGGCACTACGACGTCTCGCTGGAGCAGTGGACGGAGGAGGCGATGGCCTTCGCGTATGGGGACGACAATCCTCATGATCGTTTGAGGCTCTTCAACTTCTCGGGCCTTGATCAGCTGGTCAGTGTCGACGCCGGCCGGATGGCTCTGAAGTGGATCTTTGGCAGAACCCATTGGTGGTTGTCTGGCACCGGGGCGGATCTGGTGCTCAACCCGGACTACAAGTTCGATAATGCGAGATCGCACCGGGGAAGCATTGACGAAAAAATGAGGGCCAGGAGCCTGGTCGCTCGTGCGGTCCAGGTCATCGTCGATGAGGGTGTTCGGCGAGCAAAGGCAGACAAGGTGTTCGGCGAGGTGACCAGAGCATCAATCAAGGCGGACCTTGTGCGGGCGTTCGAGAAGGACGGGCCTTGGGGCCTGATCCACCTTGTGCTCGCGACGGACAGACGCCGGTTTCATATCTCGCCGCCACCGTGGACGAATGCGAGAGCGACGGCCCTCCTGGAGCGCCAGGAGCCGTATTTGTTCGAGCCCGTCGTTGGATGAAGAAGTCGTAGACCTGGCGGCGGGTGTGGGACCAGGGTCGGGGAAATCTGCCACCACATTCGGCGGTTCCCTTACGTCTAGCCGGATGGTGGTCGGACGCCATTACGGACTATCGCAGGGCGTTTCGGTGCAACCTACGGGGCCCAAAAAAGCTGTCGCGGGCCATTGGCGCGTGATCGACCGTTATCACCCCGCCGCAAACCCTGGCGTGGGCGGCTTCGGGTGTGGGTGTAAGTGCCGATATGACGACCCCGGTTTCGCGAAATAGACCGGTCAGCGCTGGGTGTGTTTCGGCTCCCCAGTTTGTTGCGCTTACCGAGTGTGTGCGACCAAATCGGCGAAACCGAACCTGACGGTTGCGCGCAGGCCCAGCCATTTTCCATGGCATTGCCGATCACCGCTTCGACGGCTACAGGGGCATCGGGAGCCCCTCATTGCCGCACTTCATGCGCCATCTCTGTATCGGTCTGTGCGTCGCCGTCCTGGCGGCCATGAACCTGCACGGCGTGTCGGAGTCGCAGCACGATTTCGCCCATGTAGCCGACTGGCCCGCTGTCGCCCTGATCGAAGCAGATGACGATCTTCATGCGGCTCACGTCCACGTGGCTCCGGAACAGGTTCCCGATACCAGCACAGATCGAGACGGTGACGGGCCAATCCCCGTTGGACATCACCATCACGGCGGCGGCGACGTTCAGGCCGCCATGCCGTCATCGAGTCGGGGTCTGACGGAAACGTCGTCTCCTGCGTCCGCCCTCCGGCGGCCGGGGCCTGATCCTGCTCTGTCGAGCCATACCGGCGACGCGCCGGAACACCCTCCCAAACGGATGCGCACGGTCGTCTGAACCGGCGCGGCCGCTCGGCTGCGCGCAACCCGTTTCCGGAGATACCCTTGAAGACCCCGATTGCCGGCTCTGCCGGATCGTGGGCGCGTCTGGCGGCCGTTTCGGCTGTGGCGCTCTCACTGGCGGCCTGGCCGTCCAACGCCGCCGTGGCGCAGGAGCCGACTGGCTCAGCCGCCAATGCCCCCGCCCTGTCCCTCGACCGGGCGCTCGCACGCGCCGCCGAGGTGGACCCTGGACTTCCGGGTTTGGAAGCGCGTGCGCGCGCCGGTGACGCCGCCGTGCGCCAGGCCGACGTCCGGCCCAATCCGACGCTGGGCCTGATGGTGGAAAACCTGCCCACGCTGGGTGGCGGCAACATCATCGACCGCACGGAGACGACCCTGTCCTACGAGCAGCGGTTCGAACGGGGCGGTGACCGACCGGCCCGGGTGGCTCTGGCGCGGGGCGAGGTCGCCCTCGTCCAGGCTGAAGCTGCGATCCGACGGCTGGACCGGCTTGAGCAGGTGCAGCGCGCCTGGGCGGAGGCGCTCGGCGCCCAGGCCGACCTTGAGATCGCTCGCGAACGTCTCGCCTTGGCCGAACGCTTCCAGACGGAAGTGCAGCGTCGGGTCGACATGGCGCGCGACCCTCTGTTCGCCGGAGCCCGCGCCGAGGCCGAACTGGCCCAGGCCCAGATCGACTTCGACCAGGCCGAAATACAGGCCCGACTGGCCCGCGCCACGCTGGGGCGGTTCTGGATCGGGGCGTCGGACTTCTCCCTCGATCGGGCTGATTTCGAAGACACCAGCGCCGCCCGCGAAGTCGCCGGTGAGGCCAGCGAGATCGACCTCGCGGTTCTGGCTGCGCAACGCGACGTCGCACAAGCCAGAGTTCGCGTCGAACAGGCGCGGGCCACGCCCGACGCGACCGTCAGCGTCGGCGTCCGTCATTTCTGGGACGGTCAGGACCTCGGTCTGGTGGTCGGCGGCTCCATTCCGCTCGGCCGCTATGATCGGAACGAGGGCGCCATCGAGCGGGCCCGGTTCGAAGGCGTCGCCGCCGAGGCCGACATGGCGGCGCTCCGTCAGGAACGCGAACGGGAGATCGCCCGCCTCCAGGTCCTCCTTGCCTCGCGGGCGCTCGAAGCCCAGCGGATCGCCGCCGAAACTTTGCCCCAGGCCGAGCGCGCCGTGGTGCTGGTGCGCGAGGGCTTCGCGCGAGGCGGCTTCACTTACAACGACGTCATCGCCGCCCAGAACGCGCTGCTCGCTACCAAGGCCCATCGGGTCGAGGTGCTCAAACAGTTCCACATCGATCGCGCCCGCCTTGACCGGCTGACCGGCGCGCATGCCGACCTGCTCGGCCTGGAGACCCGCTCATGATACGCTACACCCCATCCCGGCGCACAATCGCCGCTTCGTTGCTGGCTCTGGCGGTCGGGGTTTCGGCCTGCGGACCAGGCGCGGCGGAGAAGGCCGAGGGCGAGGTCGCTCCCGGCGAATACGAGCGTGGTCCCCATCGCGGACGCATGTTGCGGGATGGCGACTTCGCCCTGGAGGTCACGATCTACGAGGAAGGGCCGGAGCCGCTTTATCGGCTCTACGCCTATCTGAAGGACAAGCTCGTCGATCCGCGTCAGGTCCAGGCTTCGATCGCCCTGACCCGCCTGGGCGGCAGGGTCGACCGCTTCGCCTTCACTCCCTTCGAGGATTATCTGGCCAGCCCCACAGTCGTGGCCGAGCCGCACTCCTTCGACGTCAGCGTCGCTGCCACCCACGCCGGCAAGCGTCATGCCTGGGCCTATCCATCCTATGAAGGCAGGACGGTCATCACGCCCGACGCGGCGCGGGCCGGCGGCGTGACCACCGAGCGGGCGGGCTCAGCCTATCTGGGCGAGTCCCTTCCCTTGACGGGTCGGATCGAGATCACGCCCGAGGGTCAGAGCGAGGTCCATGCCCGCTATCCTGGTCGGGTCATGGCGATGTCAGTGCAGCTAGGCGATCGCGTCCGGCGAGGGCAGGTGGTGGCGCGCGTCGAGTCGAGTGAAAGCCTCCAGACCTATTCCATCACCGCACCCATCTCGGGCGTGATCATGGCCAAGAACACGAATGTGGGTTCGATCACGGGCGGCGGTGATCCCATGCTGGTCATCGGCGACCCGAGCCAGGTCCACGCAGAGTTCTTCCTCTATCCGCGCGACGCCGAGCGCGTGCGCGTCGGTCAGCGGGTGGAGGTCGTCAGCCTGGCGGGGGATCACCGTATCAATGCGGTCATTGAGGCGATCCTGCCCACCGCCGACCTGACCAACCAGACCCTGATCGCCCACGTCCACCTACCGTCCCAGAACGGAGCCTGGCGGCCCGGACTGGGGGTCAGGGGCACGGTCCAGGTCGCCACCAGCGAGGTTCCTCTCGCCGTCCAGACCAAAGCCATCCAGCCATTCCGGGACTTCCAGGTCGTCTACGCCAAGGTCGGCGACACCTATGAGGTGCGGATGCTGGAGCTCGGCCGTCGCACCCCCGAATGGACCGAGGTCCTGGGTGGGCTCGAACCGGGCACGGAATACGTGGTCGACGGCGCCTTCCTTATCCGCGCGGACATCGACAAGTCCGGCGCGAGCCATGACCACTAGGAAGGGCGCACATCATGCTTGAACGCATTATTGCGCTGTCGATCCGGTTCCGCTGGATCGTCATGGCGCTCGTCCTCTTGGCCTGTGCGGTGGGAGTCTGGAGTTTCCAGCGTCTGCCGATCGACGCCACGCCCGACATCACCAACGTCCAGGTCCAGATCAGCACCGAGGCTCCAGGCTTCTCACCCCTGGAGTCCGAACAGCGGATCACCTTTCCGATCGAGACGGCCGTCGCGGGCGTGCCCGGCCTTGAATACACCCGCTCGATCTCCCGCTACGGGCTCAGCCAGGTCACAATCGTCTTCGCCGATGGCACCGACATCTATTTCGCGCGCCAGCTGGTCAACGAACGGCTTCAGGCCGCGCGAGGGCAGCTTCCCGAAGGCGTGACCCCCGAACTCGGCCCCATCGCCACCGGGCTGGGCGAAATCTTCATGTATACGGTGGTGGCCGAGCAGGGCGCGCGACGTCCGGACGGCGAACCCTACACCGCCGAGGATTTGCGCACGCTTCAGGACTGGGTGATCCGGCCCCAGCTTCGCAACACACCGGGCGTGACCGAGGTGAACACCATCGGTGGGTTCGAGCGGCAGTATCACGTCACTCCATACCCCGACCGTCTTGCCGCCTACGGCGTGACCATGGCTGAGGTGGTCGAGGCGCTGAACTCCAACAACGCCAATGTCGGCGCGGGCTATGTCGAGCGCTTCGGCGAACAGTATCTGGTCCGCGTCGCGGGCCAGGCTGAGACCGTCGAGGACCTGGGGGCCATCGTCGTGGCCAATCATGGCGGGGCGCCCATCCGCGTCGCCGACGTCGCCGACGTCATCATGGGCGAAGAACTGCGCACCGGCGCGGCGACCCAGGACGGCGAGGAGATCGTGCTGGGCACGGTCTTCATGCTGGTCGGCGAGAACAGCCGCACGGTGGCCAAGGCCGCCGCGGCCCGTCTCGAAGTGGCCGCCGGGTCGCTACCCGCCGGGGTGAGCGCGGTTGCCGTCTATGACCGGACTGACCTGGTCGAGCGCGCCGTCCACACCGTCGAGAAAAATCTGCTCGAAGGGGCCCTGCTGGTCATCGTCGTGCTGTTTCTGCTGCTCGGAAACATTCGTGCGGCCCTGATCACAGCGGCGGTCATTCCGGTGACTATGCTGATGACCATCACCGGCATGGTCCAGACCGGCACCTCCGGCAATCTGATGAGCCTCGGCGCGCTGGACTTCGGCCTGATCGTCGATGGGGCCGTCATCATCGTCGAGAACTGCCTGCGCCGCTTTGGCGAAGCCCAGCATCGGCTGGGCCGCGTCCTGAACCGCGAGGAACGGTTCGACCTGGCGGCCTCGGCTTCCAGCGAGGTGATCCGGCCGTCGCTGTTCGGGGTGCTCATCATCACCCTGGTCTATGTCCCGATTTTCGCCCTGACCGGGGTGGAGGGAAAGATGTTCCACCCGATGGCGATCACCGTCGTCATGGCCCTGACCATCGCCCTCGTCCTGTCTCTGACCTTCGTCCCGGCCGCCGTCGCCATGTTCGTCACCGGCAAGGTCGAGGAGAAGGACAGCTTCATCATGCGCGGCGCGCGCCGGTTCTATGAGCCCGCGCTGGACGTGGCCCTGAGGCTGCGGGTCGCCTTCGTCGGCGTCGCCATTGCACTGGTGGTGATCGCGGGTCTGGGCGCGTCTCGGATGGGGTCGGAGTTCATCCCGAACCTGGACGAGGGCGACATCGCCATGCACGCCCTGCGCATCCCCGGCACCAGCCTGACCCAGGCGGTGCAAATGCAGACGGCGCTGGAGCGGCGACTGTCGCAGTTCCCGGAAGTCGAGCGCGTATTCGCCAAGATCGGCACGGCGGAGGTCGCCACCGACCCCATGCCGCCGTCGGTGGCCGACACCTTCGTCATGCTGAAGGACCGTTCCGAATGGCCTGATCCGAGAAAGCCGAAGACCGAACTGGTCGAGGAGATGCGAGCGGCCGTCGAACTGATCCCCGGCAATAACTACGAGTTCACCCAGCCGATCCAGATGCGGTTCAACGAACTGCTCTCCGGCGTCCGCGCCGACGTCGCCATCAAGGTGTTCGGCGACGACCTGGAGCAGCTTCTGGAGGTCGGTCAGGCGGTCGAGGGCGTCATCGGAGGCATTCCCGGAGCCCAGGACGTGGCGGTCGAACAGGTCACCGGTCTGCCGGTGCTCCAGATCACGCCGGATCGGACGGCGCTCGCCCGGATGGGGCTCAGCATGGAGGACGTCCAGCAGGTCGTGTCCGCATCCATCGGCGGCATGACGGCGGGTCAGGTGTTCGAAGGCGACCGCCGGTTCGACGTTGTCGTGCGGCTGCCCGAGGAAATGCGTCAGGACACCGACGCCTTTGGGCGATTGCAGATCCCGCTTCCGGCCAACGGTGGCGGCGGACGCGCCTTCGTGCCGCTTGAGGAGGTAGCGACCATCGCGGTCGAACAGGGTCCGAACCAGATCAGCCGCGAGGACGGCAAGCGCCGCGTGGTCGTCACCGCCAACGTCCGTGACCGCGACCTCGGCTCGTTCATCGCCGAGGTGCAGGAGAAGGTCGGGGCCGAGGTCGAGGTGCCTGCGGGCTACTGGATCAGCTACGGCGGCACGTTTGAGCAACTGATCTCGGCGGCGAAGCGGCTGCAACTGGTGGTGCCGGTGGTGCTGCTGCTGATCTTCGGCCTGCTGTTCGCCCTGTTCCGCTCGGTGAAGGACTCGGCCATCGTCTTCTCCGGCGTGCCTCTGGCCCTGACCGGCGGCGTGGCGGCGCTGGCGATGCGAGGTCTGCCGTTATCGATCTCGGCTGCGGTCGGCTTCATCGCCCTGTCCGGCGTCGCCGTGCTGAACGGCGTCGTCATGGTCAGCTTCATCCGGACCCTGATCGCCGACGGTAAACCTCTTGGGGAGGCGATCCGCGAGGGCGCCCTGACCCGGCTGCGGCCGGTGTTGATGACCGCCCTGGTCGCCAGTCTCGGCTTCGTGCCTATGGCGTTGAACGTGGGTGCCGGAGCCGAGGTCCAGCGGCCGCTGGCGACGGTGGTGATCGGCGGGATCATCTCCTCGACCATCCTGACCCTGCTTGTGCTGCCCGCCCTCTACAGCCTGGTCCATGGCCGTCCGCCAGGCCCTGCCGGCGCGCGGCCCGCCTGGATGAGCCGTCTTCCCTTCAATCGGAGCAAGGCATGACCGCCGCGACCCATCGATGGGCCGCCTGGCTGAGGACGCCCGCCGGCGTCCTTGTGCTCGGGCTGCTGATCCTGTTCCTGAACGGCCTGCTCACGGCCGCCTTCGCCCACGGCGTCGCCGATGGGGACAAGGGCTACATCCAGGAGACCTCGGGCTTCCTGTTCTGGCCGTTCCTGTATCTGGGGGCCAAACACATGGTCACCGGCTACGACCACCTGCTGTTCCTGCTGGGCGTGATCTTCTTCCTCTACCGGATGAAGGACATCAGCATCTATGTGACGCTGTTCGCCATCGGCCACTCCTCGACCTTGCTGCTCGGCGTGCTGACGGACGTGAGCGTCTCCAGCTACCTGGTCGACGCCATCATCGGTTTGTCGGTGGTCTACAAGGCCCTCGACAACATGGGGGCGTATCAGCGGTGGTTCGGTTTCCAGCCCAACACCAAGGCCGCGACCCTGGTGTTCGGACTGTTCCACGGCTTCGGCCTGGCGACCAAACTCCAGGACTTCAACATGTCGCCCGACGGCCTAGTCGGCAATCTGCTGGCGTTCAACGTCGGGGTCGAGATCGGCCAGCTTCTGGCGCTCGGGGCCATCCTGATCGCCATGGGCTTCTGGCGGAAGTCTTCCAGCTTCTGGCGCCACGCCTACACCGCCAATGTGGTCGTCATGACCCTCGGCTTCATTCTGGCGGGCTACCAGCTCGTCGGCTTCTTCGTCGCCTGACCGGAGACCTGACCCATGTATAACGCCAACAAGCCCGACGCCTCCGAACTGCCCTCGACCGGCAAGCTGTTGAAGTCGACGGGGATCGCACTGGTGATCGCCTCCGCCCTTCTCGTCACCGTCATCCTCCCCGCCGAATACGGCGTCGACCCGACCCGGGTTGGCTCCTTGCTCGGTCTGACCGAAATGGGGCGGATCAAGATGCAACTCGCCGCCGAAGCCGAGGCCGAAGAGGCGAGCGTCCAGCCGGCCCCAGTCGCGCCTGCGGCTGTTGTTGCTGCCCCAGCCGCCGGTGGCGCGTCCGAGACCGTGCCCGGGGTTCGAACCGACGAGACCGTTCTCACCCTCGCGCCCGACCAGGGCGCCGAGATCAAGCTCGTGATGGAGGAAGGCGCGAGGGTCGCCTTCACCTGGACGAGCAGCGGCAAAGCGGTGAACTTTGACACCCACGCGGACCGCCCCGGCACGCCCTACCACGGCTATGGAAAGGGCACAGAGCAACGGGTCGCAGGCGAACTCGTCGCCGCCTTCACGGGCAGCCACGGCTGGTTCTGGCGCAACCGCACCGGGGAGCCGGTGACCATCACCCTGCGCACCACAGGCGCGTATTCAGAGGTCAAACGGGTGGTCTAGATGCTCTACTTCATCCTCAAGGCTGCACTCTCCGGCGTGATCATCGCGGCGATCTCGACGGTGTCCAAACGCTACCCCGGATTTGGCGCGCTGATCGCATCGCTGCCGTTGATCTCCGTTCTTGGAATGATCTGGCTGTGGCGCGACCGACCGGATGCGGCGAACATGGCCGACCATGCGCAAGCGACCTTCTGGTTCGTCCTGCCATCCCTGCCGATGTTCCTCGCCATCCCGGCCATGCTGAGAGCGGGCGTCAACTTCTGGGCAGCCCTAATCGCCGGATGCCTGCTCACCCTCGCCCTCTACAGTCTGATGATCTGGCTGGGGCCAAGGTTCGGCCTGCGGCTGTGATCTTCGACCGCGACTACAGCCTGACCGCGCGCAGCCTGAGCGCGTTGCCGATCACGCTGACGGATGAAAGCGCCATGGCGAGCGCCGCAAGCGCCGGTGAGAGCAGCCAGCCGAACACCGGATACAGAAGGCCGGCCGCTACCGGGATGCCGAGCGCATTGTAGCCGAAGGCGAACACCAGGTTTTGCCGGATGTTCCCCATCACCGCCCGCGACAGATGCCGCGCGCGGACGATACCTTGCAAGTCGCCGCCCAGCAGGGTCACGCCAGCGCTCTCGATCGCCACATCCGAGCCCGCCCCCATGGCGACGCCCACATCAGCGGCGGCGAGTGCAGGTGCGTCGTTGACCCCATCGCCCGCCATGGCCACGACCCGGCCCTGTGACCGAAGCTGCTGGACAACCGACGCCTTGTCCTGGGGCAGGACTTCGGCCTGGACCTCGTCGATGCCGAGAAGTCGCGCCACGGCTTCGGCTGTGGTCCGGTTGTCGCCCGTCATCATGACCAGCCGCAGACCCGCCGCCTTCAGTGCGCGGATCGCATCCGGCGTCGTGGGCTTGATGGGATCGGCGATACCGATGACTCCGACCGCCTTGTCGTCGACCGCCACGAAAATGGCAGTGGCGCCGTCGTGGCGGAGCCCATCGGCCTGCGACTCCAGAGCGGAGACGTCGATCGAAAGCTCGCCGAGATACCGGGTGTTGCCCAGGGCCACCGGACGGCCCTCGACTGTCCCGCGAACGCCACGTCCTACAGGACTATCGAAATCCGCGGCTTCCGAGAGGGTCAGGTCGCGGTCCTTGGCGGCCCGGACGATCGCATCCGCCAGGGGATGCTCGCTTCCGCGCTCAAGACTGGCAGCAAGACGCAGGATGTCCGCTTCGTCGAAGCCCTGGGCGGGCAGGATCGCCGTCACGGACGGACGTCCTTCCGTCAGGGTGCCGGTCTTGTCGAGGATCAAGGTGTCGACCTTCTCGAAGCGCTCAAGCGCTTCGGCGTTCTTGATCAGGACGCCGGCATGCGCGCCTCGCCCCACCCCCACCATGATCGAGATCGGGGTCGCCAAGCCCAGCGCACAGGGACAGGCGATGATAAGGACTGAAACAGCGGCGACGAGCGAGTAGGATAGCCGGGGCTCCGGACCGACCAGACCCCAGACGAGGGCGGCGAGCAGGGCTATCGCGATCACCGCCGGAACGAACCAGCCGGACACCGTATCAGCCAGCCGCTGGATCGGTGCGCGGCTGCGCTGCGCTTGGGCCACCATCTGGACGATCTGTGACAACAGCGTATCGGCGCCGACCTTGTCGGCGCGCATGATGAACGACCCGGTCTTGTTCAGGGCCCCGGCGACGACCCGGTCGCCGACCTCCTTAGTCACCGGCATGGACTCGCCGGTCACCATCGACTCATCGACCGAAACGCGACCATCGAGGATTTCGCCATCCACCGGGATCTTCTCACCGGGGCGGACCCGCAAGGAGTCGCCGACAACGATCTGGTCAAGCGAAACGTCCTCGTCGACGCCGTCCGGCCGGACCCGTCGCGCGGTCTTGGGCGTGAGGTCCAGCAAGGCCCGGATCGCGCCGGAAGTCTGCTCCCGAGCGCGGAGTTCCAGGATTTGTCCCACGAGCACGAGCACGGTGATGACCGCCGCCGCCTCGAAATACACAGGCGCGCTTCCATCGGCCTTGAGGAAGGCGGGCGGAAACAGTCCGGGCGCCAGGACGGCCACGACGCTGTAGAGCCAGGCGACCCCGACCCCCATCGCGATCAGGGTGAACATGTTCAGACGGCGGGTGCGCAACGACGTCCAGCCGCGCTGGAAGAAGGGCAAGCCGCACCACAGGACGACAGGCGTGGCCAGAGCGAACTGGATCCAGTTCGACATCTGGCCCGGGATGAGCATGTGCAGGTTGGTCAGATGCCCACCCATCTCCAGCGCGAAGACCGGAAGGGTCAGGACCAGTCCAACCCAGAACCGTCGAGTGAAGTCAGTCAGTTCATGATTGGTGGGCGCTTCGGCGGTGACGATTTCGGGCTCAAGCGCCATGCCGCAGATCGGGCAAGAACCCGGACCTTCCTGCCGGATTTCGGGGTGCATGGGGCAGGTGTAGATCGCGCCCGGGATGGCGGGCGCCGCCTCCACGCGCGGGTTCAGATAACGCTGAGGGTCCGCGACGAACTTGGTCCGGCACCCTGCCGAGCAGAAGAAATAGTCCTGGTCGTCATGGTTGGCTCGGTGAGCCGTGGTCGCTGGATCAACCGACATCCCGCAGACCGGATCCTTGACCGTGGCCGCGCCCGGGGCGGTTTTCGCCGAGCAGCACGAGTGACCTGAGGCTTGACTGTGAGGAGGCGTGGACATGGCGTTCTCTCCGTCTGACGCCGCTCACCTATACCCAGCAGGGGTATATTGCAAGATACCCCCAACGGGTATATCGAGAGTGCAGGGAGCGACATGCCATGCAGACTGAAACGAAGCCGAAAATCCTGAACAGGCTGAGCCGGATCGAGGGACAGGTGCGAGGTATCGCCCGCATGGTCGCCGACGACCGCTACTGCATCGACTTGCTGACCCAGCTGCAAGCCGTCCGCGCGGCGGTCCACCGGGTGGAGACGGAAGTCTTGAGGGACCACCTCGACCACTGCGTGATGGGCACGATGACCGGTGACGATCTCGAGGACCGAAAGGCCAAAGCCGCCGAACTGATCGAACTTCTGGCGCGGGCGGGCCGGTAGGGCCTGACTGACCGCGTTCTTGATACGGATCTCTGTTTGGCTGACAACACCTACCGGGTCGCGACTGGCCGTTCCGAGGGAAGCGCCCGCGCCGCGCGTAAAGAAGCAGAAGGCCGGATCGGCCAAACGTCTGGAGACCGAGTATGCGTCATTTCAATCCCGCGCCCTTCATCGCCGTCGCGGCGGTCGTTGCGTTCGCCGCTGGACCGGCGGCTGCCCACGCTCGGCTGGTCAGCGCGACACCGGCGCCCAACGCGACTGTGGCTTCAACCCGGACGCTCAGCCTGACCTTTAGCGACCGCACGGTTCCCGCCTTTTCGGGCTTCGACGTCATCAATGCGGCGGGCGAGAAGGTCGCGATCGAGACTTCGGTCACCGAAGACGGCAAGACCCTGACGGGGACTTTGGGCCGCGCGCTGGCCGCCGGCGCTTACCGCGTGGACTGGCGCATCGCATCAAGCGACGGCCACCGTATGACGGGCACATACACCTTCACGGTGCGCTGACCGCATGCTCGAAGTCGCGGTCATCGCGCTTCGCTGGCTTCAATACAGCGGCGCCGTCGTCCTTCTCGGCGTGCCGTTGTTCCTGCTCTACAGCTTCAAGAGAGGCGACGGCCCGAACCTCGTCTGGGCTCGCCCCACATTGATCGCCGCCGCGATCGTCGTCGCGCTGGGATCCCTCGCCGCCCTAGTGGCCCAGACGGCGGTGATGGCGGGGTCGCTGAGCGAAGCTCTCAAGCCCTCGTCGCTATCCTTCATGGTCACGGGCATGGCCCTCGGCATGGCCCTGGTAGCCCGGGCCGTCGTCGCCGGGCTTGCACTTGTTGCGATCGTCGCCCTCAAGCCGGGCCGGGTGCTTTGGACCGTGCTGGCGACGCTTGGTGTCATCGTATCGGCCAGTTTCGCCTGGACCGGTCACGGGGCCGCGACGGAGGGGCCGGGCGGGCTGTGGCACCTCGCCGCCGCCATCACCCATGCTGTCTCCGCCGCGCTGTGGCTGGGCGCCCTGGTAGCCTTGACGGTGCTTTTGCTGCGCCGAACCGCCCCGGATGACCCGGCGATCCATCGCGCGCTGCGCGGTTTTGCTGGCCTGGGGACCCTGGCCGTCGCGCTGCTGGTGCTGAGTGGGCTGGGGAATAGCTGGTTCATGGTTGGGCCCGCGCGCGTCGCCGGACTGGGAGCCAGCCTCTACGGCCAGCTCCTGATTGCCAAACTCGTGCTGTTTGCGCTGATGCTAGCCCTCGCGGCAGGCAACCGTTTCCGCCTGACGCCGGCGTTGGGAGCGGTTCTGGCGGGTGGTGACGACCCTCGGCCGACGCTTCAACGGCTCCGACGCAGCGTCATTGCGGAAACACTGGTCGGAGCCGTGCTGATAGCCGTCGTCGCGGTCATGGGCACGCTCGCCCCGCCGTCGGCCATGTGACGTAGCGACCGCGCCTAGCTGGGGGCGCGCGACGACCAGTGGATGTGGTGGATGCGCCAGCCGTCGGCGTGGCGCTTCAGGACCATGGTCTCGGTCGTCAGGCGATCGATGGCGCGGCCGTTGAACTGGCCGGTGGTGCGGCCTTCGCTGGTGATCCAGGCGACGTCGCCGTCAGCCCAGCCTGATCTGCGTGTCACCGTCGCTTCAGATGCGGCGGCGAAGGCGGCGTCCGAACCCAGGTGATGGGACGCATATTCGTCCCGCGATCGTTCCGCGCCGCCTTCTTCGAAGATCATGACTTCCGGCGCCAGAAACGTCAGCGCGGCGGCCGTGTCGCCGGCCTTGAGCGCCGCGTGGAAGGCGTCGACAGCCGTGGCCGCGCCCGCTGCTTCCGCAGCGATCGAGCCTGAGGCGTGGTCATGGCCATGGGCGTGGTCCTGGGCGAAGGCTGGCGTCACCGTGAAGACGGCGATCGACAGGGCGAGGGCAAGGGATGTGCGGGACATGGCGGGCTCCGGGTTATGGATCATGTGGTCGGACTGCGCAGGATCTTCGTCAGGCCGGCTGGTTGTGGCGGGCGAACACGCGCGTGGCGCCAGACCCCAGCACCAGCAAGGTCTCGTAGGGGTCCTTGTGCCCTTGTGGCGTTTCCATCCCCGGCGAGCCCAGCGGCATCGCCGGGACGGCCAGACCGACCGCCGTCGGTCGCTCGGCCAGCAGGCGGATGACGTCCTGGGCCGGCACATGACCCTCGACCAGGTAGCCGCCGACCAGCCCGGTGTGACAGGAGGCCAGCGCGTCGGGCAGTCCACGACTGCTGCGGATCGGCTGGAGATCCGGAACAACGGTGACGGTTGTCGTGAAACCCGCCCGGCGCATGTGGGCGATCCACCCGTCGCAGCATGGGCAGGTCGGAGTCTTGAATACCGTCAGGTTCCGCGCGGGCGCGGTCTGGGCGCAGGCAGTCCCGCCCATGCTCAGGAAAAAGGCTGCGCCGAGCAAGAGACGACGGTTCAGTTGTGATCGCATCAGGCGCGTGTCCCTCCAGACCGGGTGCTTGATCGGCCGGGTCGGCCCGACGTCATACTTCTATACGTCGGATAGCCTCCGACCCCTCATGAGGGCTATGGCGAAAAGGCGCGTATGACAAACGGGGCGTGAGGCAGGTGCGCAATGCTGGATGATATTGATCTGATCGACGGCGACCGACACGACGGCGAGGCTCAACTCGCTGGCCTGGAGGACAAGGTCTGGGCGCGCCTCGGCGAGCGTCACGAGCGCGCGCGCATGGGACAGGTCCGGGTCGCAGCTGTTGCTCTTGCACTGGTCATCGGGGTCGCGAATGGCGGTTTCATGCTGTTGTCTCCCCGCCCCGAACCGTCGGAGATGCGCGTGTTCACTGTGTCGACCGGTCTGTCGCCGCTCGCCGGTCTGGACGTCCGGGGATGAGTGCGAACTGGAGGTTCGTGGTCATCACGGCGGTTCTGGCGGCCTTGGCCAGCGGCGCGGCCACCTGGGCGAGCGCGACCTGGGTCATGCGGGAGCGGCAGCCACCCAGTCTGCACAGCGTCGTCCATGACCGACTCGATCTGAGCGCGGAGCAGGATCGCCGTCTCGACGCCATTGAAGCCCGCTTCGCCGCTCGCCGTCCGGCGCTGGAGGCCGAGGTCCGCGCCGCCAATCGCGAACTTGCCGCCGCCATCGCCGCCAGCGATGGAGACTCGCCGCAGGTCCAGGCGGCGGTAGACCATTTCCATGCCGCCATGGGCGACCTCCAGAAGGCGACCATCACCCACGTCTTCGAGATGCGAGCCGTGCTGACCCCGGCCCAGGCCGAGGTGTTCGACGAAGCGGTGGTAGGCGCGCTACGCGACGACGCCGGCTAAGCGCGGCGCGTGGGGGTCGACCAGAGCATCGAGGTTCGCGCGGCAGGTGGAGACCGCGCCGCCTTCACAACATTGATGACCGCCACAAAGGGCGACCTCTACCGGTTCATTCGTCGCTACGTCGGCGACGAGTCCGAGGCGCATGACGTGCTTCAGGAAGCCTATGCATCAGCTTGGCTCGCCATGCGGCGGTATGATCCGACGCGGCCCTTCGAGGTCTGGCTGCGCTCCATTGCTCTGAACAAGTGCCGCGACTGGAGCCGTCGCCGAACGGTTCGCCGCGTCGTGCGCGGAGTCATGGGTCTCGACACGCCCGAGGCGACAGCGGTGGGCGACGACACGCCCACGCCCGAAGCCCGGCTGGATGATCAGCGCAGGGCCGAGAACCTTCAACGGGCCTTGTCCGACCTCCCGGATGCCCTGAAGGCACCGCTCCTGCTCGCTGCGATCGAAGGGCGGCCCCACGCCGAGATCGCCTCCATTCTTCGCATCACGCCGAAGGCCGTGGAAACTCGCATCGCCCGCGCACGCAAGAAGCTGTCAGAGATACTGGCCCAGGCTCCGCGCAAAGGCGCTTGACCTGGCCATGGCGGGAAAGTGCACAAGGCCGCGACCTCGATGCCTGTGGCGTCCTGCCGCAAGGGATGCGCCGACGGAATGCGTATCTGAACGAATAGCTGGAAAACCGGCCAAGGAACTTCTCGCCAATGTCGACCTCCCGCCTCGACCGCCGAACACTTCTCCGGGGCGCCGTCGCCGGTGGTGGACTGCTGGGTCTGCAAGGCTTGCTGCCTGCCTGGGCGCAGACCGGGTCGCCGGGTCTGAGGGCCGATCTTCCGACGCTGACCGGGCCCAATATCGACCTCACCGTCGGTCACTCGCCTTTCACCGTAGGCGGGCGCACCGGTCATGCCGTGACCATCAACGGCGTGCTCCCGGCGCCGTTGTTGCGCCTGCGGGAGGGCCAGAACGTCCGGCTGTCCGTCACCAACGGGCTGGACGAGGATACCTCGATCCACTGGCACGGCTTGCTGGTCCCGTTCCAGATGGATGGTGTGCCGGGCATCAGCTTCCCCGGCATCAAGGCCCGCGAGACCTTCGTCTACGAGTTCCCGATCCGCCAATCGGGCACCTTCTGGTATCACAGCCACTCGAACCTTCAGGAAGCGATGGGGCACTACGGCCCGCTCGTCATTGATCCGGCCGGCGCCGATCCGGTCGCCTACGACCGCGAGCACGTGCTGGTTCTGTCGGACTGGAGTTTCATGCATCCGCACGAAATCCTGTCCAAGCTGAAGAAGAGCCCCGGCTACTTCAACCAGCAGCGCACAACCCTCGCGGGTCTGATGGACGGCAGCGACCGGATGAGCCTGGACGAGCGGCGCATGTGGGGCCAGATGCGGATGGACCCCCGCGACATCCTCGACGTCAACGGCTCGACCTACACCTATCTGATCAACGGCCACGGGCCGCAGGAGAACTGGACCGGGCTGTTCCGGCCGGGGGAACGGGTGCGGCTTCGCATCATCAACGCCTCGGCGATGTCGATCTTCAACGTCCGCATCCCCGGCCTGCCGATGACGGTGGTCCAGGCCGACGGCGAAAACGTGCGCCCGGTCGAGACCGACGAGTTCCAGATTGCGGTCGCCGAGACCTATGACGTCATCGTCCGGCCGACCGAGGACCGCGCCTACACCATCGTGTCCGAAGCCATCGACCGCTCCGGGATGGGCCGAGCGACCCTGGCGCCGCGCCTGGGCATGACCGCTGAGGTCCCACCGCTGCGCGAGGTCCCGAACCTGACAATGCGCGACATGGGCATGGGCGGGATGGATCACGGCAACATGTCGGGGATGGACCATGGCGCGATGGCCGGCATGGACCACGGAGCCCCGGCTCAGGGTGCCACGCCCGCTGATGACATGGCCGGGATGTCCATGTCCGGCATGAACATGCGCGACCCAGACAACGCCCCCGCGGATATGGC
Source organism: Caulobacteraceae bacterium (assembly GCA_965284535.1). Taxonomy (GTDB): domain Bacteria; phylum Pseudomonadota; class Alphaproteobacteria; order Caulobacterales; family Caulobacteraceae; genus Brevundimonas. Next base: position 2,531,955 of record OZ260090.1, on the reverse strand, counting down.
GGTCGGCGTCGGCGTGGATATGGTCGCCATGTCGCCGGTGAACCGCTTGGGCGAGCGGCCGATCGGCCTGACCGACGTCGATCATCGCGTGCTGGTCTACACCGACCTGGTGTCGCTGACGCCCAACAAGGACCAGCGTCCGCCCTCACGAACGATGGAAATCCATCTGACCGGCAATATGGAACGGTTCATGTGGGGCTTCGACGGCCGCAAGTTCAGCGAGCTGGTCGAGCCGATCCGGTTTGAACGCAACGAGCGGGTGCGGGTGACCCTGGTCAACGACACCATGATGGCCCATCCGATCCACCTGCACGGCCACTTCTTCGAACTTGTGACCGGTGGACCGGCGGGACATCAGCCGCTGAAGCACACGGTCAATGTCGCGCCCGGCGGCAAGGTGACCTTCGACCTGACCGCCGACGCGCCCGGCGACTGGGCCTTCCACTGCCATATGCTGATGCACATGCATGCCGGGATGTTCAACGTCGTGACGGTGCGACCCATGGATGGAGCGGCGTCATGAACCGCCTCGCCTGCGCTCTCGCTCCGCTGATCCTCGCCGCCAGTGCGTTCGGCGCCCAGGCCCAGGACCCGCACGCGGGCCACACGATGCCCCCGCCGCCGAGGACGCAGCAGGTGGCGCCGACGCCCGACCCCCATGCGGGCCATCAAATGCCGGCCCCGGCAGCCGCTCCAGACCCGCACGCCGGGCACGTCACGCCATCTGCCCAGACGCCGGTCACCGCTGATCCGCACGCGGGACATCAGATGCCGGCTCAGCCCGCGACCGTCGATCCCCATGCGGGCCACGACATGTCGAGCCCGGCGCCCGCCCAACCCGATCCTCACGCGGGCCATGACATGTCCACCATGGCTCCCGCTCAGGAGGATCCCCACGCCGGGCATGACATGTCGACCATGAACATGGGTCCGCCGAACGTGCCAACCAGCACCGACAACGCCGGCCGTCCACCCGAAGCGCCCGTTCCGCCAGCCGCCCTGAGCGGCGCTGTCCACGCCGCCGATCTCGTCTTCGGAGCCGACGCTATGACGGCCTCTCGGAGGACCCTCCTCCGTGAGAACGGCGACGTCCGGATCACGGCTGTGATCATCGACCGTCTCGAAGCCGGTTTCGGCGACGATGACGAGACCTGGCTCTGGGACGTCCAGGGCTGGAGTGGCGGCGACATCAACCGTTTCTGGTGGAAGTCCGAAGGCGAAGGCGACTTTGACGGCGGTCTGGAGGAAGCCGAACTCCAGGCCCTCTACAGCCGCGCCGTGACGCCCTTCTGGGACGTGCAGGCCGGCGTGCGCCAGGACTTCCGCCCGGACGGCGAGGACACCACCCATCTCGTCCTCGGCCTCCAGGGACTGGCACCCTACTGGTGGGAAGTCGACGCCGCCGCCTTCCTGTCGACGGAGGGCGACCTGACCGCCCGCGTCGAGGCCGAATACGACCAGCGCATCACCCAGCGCTTGATCCTCCAGACGCGCCTCGAAATCGACGCCTCGGCCAGCGACATTCCGGAACTGGAGATCGGCTCGGGCGTGTCCTCGGTCGAGGCCGGCCTGCGGTTGCGATACGAGTTCCACAAGGAGTTCGCACCCTATGTCGGCGTCGAGTGGACCCGAGCGCTCGGAGACACCGCCGACTACATCGAAGCCCGTGGCGGCGACCCCGAAGACACCCGCTTCGTCGTTGGCCTCAAAGCCTGGTTCTAGTTGAAGGAGACCTCCCCATGATCCGCACCCTCGCCCTGACCGCCGCCTTGGCACTCGCCGGCACCGCCGCCGCCCAGGACCCGCATGCCGGCCACCACCCGCAAGCCCCGGCTGCGACGCCCCAGTCCGGCATCACCACCGTCCCAACGAACGGCGCCATGACCCAGGGTTCGCCCGCGCGCTTCAGTGCGACCTTCCCGCACGCGATGTTGCTCAAGACTGTGACCCTGACCACCGAGGGTCAGGCGCCCATCGTCGTGACTGCGCCTGCTGCGCCTGCCGCCGCGACTGTCGGCGTGGCATTGCCGCGCCTCGCACCAGGAACCTGGACTGCGGCCTGGACCGCCGAAGGAACCGACGGCCACAAGATGTCCGGCTCCATCAGCTTTATGGTTCACTAGAGGACAACGACGATGAAAGTTTCCAACTTGCTCGCCGTCGCCGGTGCCATCCTCACGATGTCCGCCGGTGTCGCGCTGGCGGCTGAGGGCTGTGAGTGCTGCAAGGATATGGCCGCAGACGCCGCAATGTCCTGCTGTGACAAGATGAAGACCGAGCCGGTGCCTGCGCCGGATCCTGCTCCGACCCCTGCACCCGAGACACCTTCAGACTAACAGAACGCCTCAGGGTCGCACCGGTAGGTTCGCTCCAATGCCGGGATACGGCAGGGGGCAATATCCTCGACCTGAACCCTGCGGGCGGGCGACTCGCAGGGAGTCCGCTGGAGCGGTATTGCGCTGTTCGCTCGCTAGGTGACCGAAGTTGAAGACTTGCGCGTCCAGCACCGGTCCAGCGCGGTTTAAGACGACATATGGAGCGCGTTGTTGCTCAACGGTGGTCGGACGATATTCCGGCAAGTGGATTTGTGACCAACATCGCCGACAGCGGGACTAAATAGTCAGTGTATCAAAGCTGCTTGAACGTTCGGTTCAACAGAAAGAAACACAATGTCTAAAGCTGGTCGTCCGCGCGTAGCCTCTAAATCTGCAAAAACCTCACCACTCTCCGAGTTCATGGATGCGCATTGGGCATCCACAGGTCTCACCAACGATGAGGCCGCAAGCAAGTTTGGCTTCATGGCCGCAAACAACATATCGATGTGGCGCACAGGACGGACAGCTGTTCCTCTGTCACGCCTGCCCAAGATTGCCGAACTGCTCCGGGTAGATATGGTGTCCCTGTTTTTGCTTTGGCTCAAGCAATACAAGGTGAGAAACGACAGCGCACCGTCCGTCCTCATTGAGGTTCTGGAGAGGCGACTCATGAGCGCTAACGAAGCCGAGGTGATCCGGACGCTCAGGCATGCGACACGGAACTCTGACCCAGCGTTTTCAGCGGCCGTGCACAGCGCGATCGCTCTCGCAGTCACGAGATGATTGCGAGGCGGGTTCGCAGTCGCAACGCTGCTGAGGCGCTATCGCGGCGGAGTATAGAGGTGCGAAAGATCTAGCCCGCCGAAATCGATGCGCTCGACGTGCCTCATGTAATCATCCGCTCGCTGCGCTCTCCGCTCCTCATCGGCCGGTAAGTTCCTCGCATAACCGCCCCGACTGCTTTTGATCGTTCGGCCAGTCAACCGGAACATCACTTCGTCAGGGATGTCGCGCCCCGTCATCGCGTCCTCGAAAACGTGCCTAAATGAGTGCAGCGAAACTGAGCTGTCACGGTCCAGACCGACGTGCTTGAGAAGCGTCCGGTTGAACTGGCGGAAGAGTGGTGTGCCATCGAGTCGATCGTCGTCGAACAGGCCCTCTTCGTCCGAAGCTTCCGCCACAGCCGCTGGGAAAATAGCCGTCGCATCGGCCGGCAAGGTCTCAAGGTAGCGCTCGAAGCCCATTGCCAATGCCCAAGGGTGCAGGGGGATCACTCGTTCTGACTCCTCGTTCTTGAGACGCCGGAGAGCAGTGTATTTGAAGACGATACGCACCACGCCCCCATCGATCTTCACTTCATTCCGCTCCAGACCAGCGACCTCGCTCGCCCGTGCTCCGGTCAGAAAGAGGAGCATGGGGATCCAGAACCGCTCGTCACGGATCAGGGTCTGTCCAGGGCGGTAGACTCCGACGGTCGTATCCGCCTTGCAGCCGGCATAGAGCGGCTGGGAGAAGATGGCCTCCAACTCACGCCGGTTGAATGGGCGCCTCTCCACGCGAGGGTTCGCGTCGGTGGTTTTGACGTTGCGCATGCCCAGGGACGGGTTGAGCCTCACATGACCTTCAGACAACGCGAACGAGATGATCGTCTTGATGTTGCCGACGTGCTTCGTGATGGTGCCGGCCCCAAGGCGCTTGAGCTTGAGGGATCCGCGTCTCTGGAGATCGACGATCTCGCGCAATGATTTGACTTTGAGTGGTCCGGTAATCAATCGGCCATCCGGGAGCAACTTGAGGCTGCTCTGAAAATCAGACAGCTGCGCTCTGGAAAGCAGGTATAGCGGGGGGTCGCCGACTAGGTCACCGAACAGCTTCACCGATTGGACCTTGACCTTGAACGTGTTCGTTCGGAGTTCCCCAGCGTGGGCGGGCAGGTAGACGTCATCGAAATACCGAGAAAGGTTCAGCTTCGCCCGGTCGTCATTCGCTCGATTGCCATCGTTTGACTCCAGCGGCTTGGCATTCAGGGCGGGGTATCGGGGAGGGGAGATGGTGCGGCCCGCCTCGGCTTCTCGTCCGGCACGCCAAGAGTCTCTGAGAACTTCGGCGCACTCCCGGAGCACCTGGCGATAGGTCAGCGAGGCTCTCAGCTGTTCAGGAAGATCGTCTGGCTTTATTTTTAGTCGCTCAGCGTAAAACCAATCCGCAGCCCAGCCAGCGGTCGCTGCGAGTTCGTCTGGCTCGTCAGTGTTCAGTCGCCGACCCACCGCCGGCAGGGTGTAGGGGTTGATAGTTTCCGACGACGAGGAAATCTGGACGTCCGCGACCCGCTGGATTTCCTTTGTTTGATAAGCATGCAGTTTGACGGCGAATGCCTCAAACGCCTCGGAGGCTGTGCCTCGACGCAGCAGGTCAAAGGCAGCGGCGTGGTTTGCGACTTCGATTGCATGTCGACGGTTGGCTTCGTCAGCGTCGTTCGTCTTCAGCGAGATGACTCGCTTTTCCTGCCCATAGGCAAACCGGACGTCGGCAGGGATCGGAATGTGAGCCTGGAGCTTACCGTCCGGGCGGGCGTAAACGCCCGGGTTCAAGGCCCGTGTCGCGCGAGATTGTCGGGAGGCCATCGGTCACTCGTAGCGCCAGGAAGGCGCGATTTTTCTACGGTTTTTTCTACGATTGGTTACACTCCTATCCTGCGTAATGATTGAAAACTAGAGACAATCAGTGCTGGCCTAGCCGGACTAGACGTGCAGGGGACCTTCCCCTAGGGACTGCCAGCGCGGAGCCTTCCCCCTACATCGCCGGACCGGACCGCCAGATCGACATGGCGTTGAGGATTCGTCCGCTGCTCGACCGTGTCACCGTCGACATTTGAACGGACTCCGTTCGCATTTCTGGCGAAACCGGCATTTTTCGCTTTTCGGGGCTTCACAGAACCGTGTTAAATGAGCGCCGTCCGTACTGTTTGCGGACAGGGGGAAGACTGTGCCGGACTACGAGGGCGTTGAGACAGTCGCGACCGTGCGTATCGCCGGCCGGGTGAAATGGTTCGATCCCGGCAAGGGATATGGCTTCATCGTGCCCGATGACCCGACGCTGACCGAGATGAAGGACGTGCTGCTGCACATCTCCAGCCTGCGCGATTGCGGGCGCGATGCGGCGGCCGAAGGTGCCCCCATCAGTTGTGAATGCGCCCGTCGTCCCAAGGGCTGGCAGGTCACCGAGGTCCATGATCTGGGCGAGGGCGACCCCGAACTGGCCGCCGCCCCGCGCCGCACCGGCTATGAAGGCCTCAGGCAAACGGTCCGGTCCGAGGACGAAGCCCGGAGCGTGGCCCCGGGCGCGCCGATGGAGGCGGCGGTGGTCAAATGGTTCAATCGGACCAAGGGCTACGGATTCGTGGTGCGCGACGGCGAACCGGGGGATATCTTTGTCCATGTCGAGACGTTGCGCCGATGCGGGCTGGATGACCTGCTGCCCGGCGAAACGGTTGCGGTGCGATTCGCCGAGGGCCCCAAGGGGCTGGTGGTCGCGGAAATCAAACCGGGCGGATGATCAATCCGTCCCTTTGAGGATGGATCGGTGATGTTGAACCGTCGTGGACTTCTGGGTGCGCTTTCAGGCCTCGTGCTGCTGTCGGCCTGCGCCGGGGCCGGCGCGCCGCGGGACGCCAAGGGCGATCCGCTCGAGCCGCTGACCGTCACCACCTCGAGCGGCGAGCACCGCTTCATGGTCGAGATCGCCGACGACGATGCCGAACGCCAGCGTGGCCTGATGGAGCGCGAGCCCCTGGCCGACGACCGCGGCATGCTGTTCCAGTTTCCGGACGTGGCCGAGCGCGGCTTCTGGATGCGCAACACACCCAGCCCGCTGGACATCATCTATATCGACCCGCGTGGCCGGATCGTCTCGATCGCGAAGAACGCCACGCCCCAGTCCGACGACATCATTCCCTCGAACGGGCCCGCCAGCGGCGTTCTGGAGTTGCGCGCCGGCCGTGCCGACGAGATCGGAGCCCGCGCCGGCGACAGGGTCAGCCACCCCTTCTTCGCCGAATAGTGACGCGGCGCGTTGCGGTGCAGCGCCGAGTGTGCCAAATCCCGCCGCCGGAGTGTAGCGCAGCCTGGTAGCGCATCTGGTTTGGGACCAGAGGGTCGGAGGTTCGAATCCTCTCACTCCGACCAATTCTTCCCTAGACGACGGTACCGAACATCCGGCCGATGCCGGCGGTGGCGGCCATGGCGATGGCGCCCCAGAAGGCCACCCGGGCCACCGAGCGGGGCACACTGGCACCGCCGGCGATCGCCCCGAGGGCACCGAGGCCCATGAGGCCGGTCAGCGCGATGATGCTGACCCAGACCATCAACCCGTTCAGAGGCGCGATCAGGGCCACGATCAACGGCGGGGTCGCGCCGAGCGCGAAGGTCAGGGCCGAGGTCAAGGCCGCCTGGACCGGCCGGGCGGTGGTGAAGTCCGAAATACCCAGTTCGTCGTGCGCGTGGGCGCCCAGCGCGTCCCTGGCCATCAGTTGCAGCGCGACCTGCCGCGCCAGCACCGGTTCGACGCCGCGGGCCGCGTAGATCGCGGCAAGTTCATTGACCTCGGCCTCGGGATCGGCCGCCAGCTCGGCGGCTTCGCGGGCGAGATCGGCCTTCTCGGTGTCGGACTGGGAACTGACCGAAACATATTCGCCGGCCGCCATCGACATCGCCCCCGCCACCAGCCCGGCGACGCCGGCGACGAGAATGCCGCCGCGTGACGCCTCCGCAGCGGCGACGCCCACAACCAGGCTGGCGGTCGAGACGAGGCCATCATTGGCACCCAGCACGGCGGCGCGCAGCCAGCCGATCCGGGCGACGAGGTGGCGTTCGGGATGGCGTTCGAGGCGGCTCATGGGCGGCGTCCCCGGTCAGCCACGACCTGGCAGCATGCGGCGGAAGGCACCGTCCCTGAGCACGAAATGGTGGAACAGGGCCGCCGCCGCGTGCAGGCCGATCAGCCAGTAGCCCGCTTCGCCGATCGTCTTGTGGAGATCCTCGAGCTGTTTGGCCAGGGCCTTGTCCGGAGCGATCAACGGCGGCAGGGACAGGCCGAAGAACGGGACGGGATCGCCCTCGGCGCTGAGCACCAGCCAGCCGAGGAGCGGCAGGCCGATCATTCCGGCATAGAGGGCGAGATGAACCGCCGCGGCCGGCCACCGGGTCCAGCCGCCGCCGGCCGCCAGCAAGGGGGTCCGCCAGCGGGCGATCAGCCGGATCCATACGAGGACGAAGACCGACAGGCCGAGCATGAAATGCCAGGTCTTCAGCGCCTCGCGGATGTCGCTGCCGCGGGGATAGTTCTCGCGCAGCTCGATGCAGGCGAAGACGGCCGCCAGAAGGAGCAGCATCAGCCAGTGGAGGGCGATCGAGAGCCGGCTGTAAGGCTGATGGGGCCCGGTGGGGGCGGACAGATCGGCGCTCATCGGCGGTCCTTCGGGCGGAATTGTTCGCAGACTGCAGCGGATCCGCCGATCCGCCGTTGCGTCAAGACAACTCGCACGGCGTCATATCGCCGCGAGCGCCCGTTCCAGATCGGCGTAGAGGTCGTCGACGTTCTCGATGCCGACTGACAGCCGGACCAGATTGTCGCCGATGCCGCACCGGGTCTTGGCCTCGGGGCTGTAGTCGGAGTGGGTGGTGCTGGACGGGTGCGATACGAGGCTCTCGGTGCCGCCCAGGCTGACGGCCAGTTTGAACAGCTGCAGGGCGTTGAGCATGCGGAAGGCCTCGGCCTCGCCGCCCTTCAGACGCAGGGAGAAGGTCGAGCCGGTCCCGGTGCACTGACGGGCGAACAGGGCCTGCTGGCTGGCCGAAGCCTCGGCGCCACCAGCGTCCAGCACGGATTCGATCTTCGGGTGGCCACGAAGGCGGCCGACCAATTCCATGGCGTTGGTCTGGGATCGCTCCATGCGGATGTGCAGGGTCTCCAGGCTGCGCATCAGCAGCCAGGCCGTGTGCGGGTCGGTGATGGTGCCGCAGATGGTCCGCATCTCGCCGACCCGGGCCATCAGGTCGGCGCGGCCGAGGCAGGCCCCGGCGATCACGTCCGAATGGCCGCCGATGTATTTGGTCAGGGAATAGAGAACCAGGTCCGCGCCGTGCCGCAGAGGCTTCTGCCACAGGGGGCCGAGGAAGGTGTTGTCGACCACCAGCAGTGGCGGTTCGGCCAGGCCGAGGGCGCGGATGGCGGCCGCGGCGGCCTCGAGGTCGATCAGCTGGTTGGTCGGATTGGCCGGAGTCTCGACATAGACCGCCGCCAGCCGCCCGCCGGCCGCCGCGGCGCGGTCCGAGGCGGAACGGATCGCCTTCGCCAGCGCCTCCCCGTCGTCACAGTCGGCGACGCTGACGGTCTGGACGCCCATGCGCGGCAGGATGCGGTCGAACAGGTATTCGGTGCCGCCGTAGGCGGGGGCGGTGTAGACGACGATGTCACCGGGCCGGCTGAGGGCCAGCATGGTGGTCGAGATGGCGGCCATGCCGCTGGAGAAGACCAGGGCCTTGTCGGCGGCGTCCCAGACGGCCAGCCGGTCCTCGAGGATTTCGAGGTTCGGATTGTTGATCCGCGAATAGATCAGGCCAAGGGCCTCGTCCGGATCCTTCTGGCGCAGGCCGTAGGCGACCTCGAAGAAGCGCTTGCCGTCCTCGGCCGACTTGAAGACGAAGGTCGAGGTCTGGAAGATCGGGGCCTTGATCGAGCCCTCCGACAGCGTCGGGTCGTAGCCATAGCCCATCATCAGGGTCTCGGGCGCGAGGGTGCGCTCGCCGAGGGTGCGGCTGCGATGTCGATTCATGGGACGCTTCCTTTATTGTTGCGCGCTGAATAGTCCGGGCGAGCGCCCACGCCAAGCGGAGCGCTGGACCCGGCTCGGGCCACGCGGTATCTGAACCCCGCGCGGGTCGGCCCGCCATCGTCACGAGGACTGTCATGCTCGCCCGCATCTACCGCCCCGCCAAGACCGCGATGCAGTCCGGCAAGGCTACGTCCAGAGGCTGGCGGCTGGAGTTCGAACCGGCGTCGGCGCGAACCATCGATCCACTCATGGGCTGGACCAGTTCCAGCGACATGAACGGGCAGGTGCGGCTGAGCTTCGATTCGGCCGAGGAAGCGGTGGCCTATGCCGAGCGGCACGGTATTCCGTTCCGCCTGCACGAGCCGCAGGATCCCCCGCTGATCCTGAAGGCCTATGCCGACAATTTCGCCACCTTCCGCAAACAACCCTGGACTCACTGAGCCCGGGAGTGGCGATCGCTCGCCGCGCGGCGGCTCGCTGCTTGAGCCATCATTCTTTGCGGCTATCGCGCTTCGCGCTACTTGAGCCGGAGAAACGTCGTTTCGCCACCGGGCGCCCATAGCTCAACCGGATAGAGCACCCGCCTTCTAAGCGGGATGTTGCAGGTTCGAGTCCTGCTGGGCGCGCCACGGGTTCACCGGATTTCCTGTATTCGCGGCAAGCGGCTAGGCTTCCCCCGGCATGTTCTGGAGGGGACGTCCGATGCTGAGAACTGTTCTGGGGATTCTCGCCGGCGTGGTGCTGGCGTTCGTCGTCATGATGGCGATGGAGATGGTCAGCTATGCGGCATTCCCGCCGCCCGCGGGTCTGGACCCGTCCGATCCGGAGGACGTCAGGCAGATCGTGGCTTCGGCTTCACTCGCCGCCATGGCCTGGGTGGTGTTCGGCTGGTTCGTCTCGGCCGTGGCCGGCGGCTGGCTGGCCCGGCGCCTGTCCCGCCGTGACTGGGGCGGATGGGTGATCGCGGGGCTGATCGCGGTCGGCGGCATCGCCAATGTGTTCATGATCCCGCATCCGCTGTGGATGCAGATCGCCGCCGTCGCCGCGCCGCTGCTGGGAGGGTGGATGGTCACCTTCCTGTCGGCGAAGACCTCGGCTCCGGTCAGCTGAGCGCAGCGTTCCAGGCGGCCAGTCCGGCCTCCAGATCGGTGATCAGGTCGGTCGGGTCCTCGAGACCGACGTGCAGGCGAAGCAACTGGCCGGCGAGGACGGGCGGCGACCGGCGGCCCGCCAGCTGGCCGGTCTCATGGGTGATCAGGCTTTCGAATCCGCCCCAGGAATAGCCGAGTCCGAACAGCTCGAGCGCCGACATCAGGGCGTGGGCCGAGGCTTCTGTCCCGCCGTCCATGACCACGCCGAAAATGGAGGCGGCCCCGGTGTAGTCCCGGGCCCAAAGGTCGTGGCCGGTCGAGCCGGGTCGGGCGGGATAGAGGATGTCCGACACCTCTGGACGGGCGCCCAGCCACCCGGCGACGGTCAGGGCCGAGCTGGCCTGTGCCGCGTATCGAAGCGGCAGGGTACGCAGGCCGCGCAAGGCCAGCCAGGCATCGTCCGGCGAGACCCGCCAGCCAAGGTCCTCGATCGTTTCGGCGATGGAGCGACCGACCGCGGGGCTGGTGACGGCGATCGAGCCCATCAGCAGGTCGGAGTGGCCGGCGACATATTTGGTCACGGCCTGGACGCTGACATCGACGCCATGGGCCAGTGGCCGGAAGGCGAGGCCGGCGGCCCAGGTGTTGTCCATCACCGTCAGCACGCCCCGCGCCCGGCAGGCGGCGGCGAGGGCGGGGACATCCAGCATCTCGAAGGTGAGGGACGATGGCGATTCGATCAGCAGCAGGCGGGTGCGGTCGGTGACGGCATCGAGGATTTTGTCGGTCGATGCGCCGGGGGGGTGAAAGGTGGTGGTCACACCCCGGGCTCCCAGGTGCCGCTTCAGGAAACGGCGGCTGGGTCCATACAGGGCGTCGCTGGTCAGGACTTCGTCGCCCTGACGGAGCAGGGCCGTCAGGGGGACGGTGACGGCAGCGAGGCCCGACGGCACAAGCCAGGCGTCGGTGGCCCCCTCGAGATCGCACAACAGGGCTCGGAGTTCCCGGGCGGCCGAAAGGTCCTCGATGCCATAGACGGGACCCTGGCTCTCGTCCCGCATGGCGGAGGGGTCGTCATTGAGCAGGGTCGAGGCGCGCTCGACCGGCGGAGCCACCGGGCGACGCCCCTTGCCGCGGCGGGTGGCGGAGGCAATCAGTCGGGTTCGGTCGGTTCGATCGGTCATGCGTGCCGGAACGGAGGGTTGCGGTTCAGCGTCCAAAGGCCTCTAAAGCAGGCGGGGCGCAAGGTCTGACGAATTTCGGCGAGGCGCGAATGCGGGCACGGTCGGTAGGGAAAACGGCAGCGAAGGGCGCGGCCCTGGCGGTGTTGACGGCGCTGGCCCTGACTCTCGCCGCTTGCGGAGGGGGTGACCGCGACGGCAAGGCGGACGACGGGGCCGATCCCGCTGCCCAGACCCAGACCGCCGCGCCGGATTTCGCCAGCCCGACCCTGGCGGCCATCAAGCGGCGCGGTCGATTGAACTGCGGTGTGCACGAGGGGCTGGTCGGGTTTGCCTACACCGACAATCGGGGCGAATGGCGCGGTTTCGACGTCGACTTCTGCCGCGCCCTGGCGGCGGCGGTGCTGGGCAACGAGAACGCCGTCCGCTTTGTGCCGCTGACCTCAAGCCAGCGGTTCGAGGCCCTGCGCAGCGGCCGCGTTGACGTGCTGTGGCGCTCAACCTCATGGACACTGGCGCGCGAGGCGCGCGAAGGCGTCCGGTTCGCCGGGGTGAATTATTATGACGGTCAGGGCTTTCTGGTGCGCCGGTCCCTGGATCTGGCCTCGGCGGCCGAATTGAACGGCGCGCGGGTCTGCATGCAGCGGGCGTCGACCACTGAACTGAACGTAGCGGACTGGTTCCGGGCACGCGGGCTGGAATACACCCCGGTGGTGGCGGTCAATGAGGAGGCGGCGCGGGCCGCCTATGGTCGCGAGGACTGCGACGCCCTGAGCGCCGACATCTCGGCCCTGGCGGCGGCACGGACGACCCTGACGAACCCCGAACAGCACGCCATCCTGCCCGACGTCATCTCCAAGGAACCGCTGGGACCGGCGGTGAAACGGGGGGACGAGGCCTGGACCTCGGTCGTGCGCTGGACCCTGAATGCCCTGGTTCTCGCCGAGGAATTGGGGGTAACCAGCGACAATGCCGATGAGATGGCCCGGACCTCGCGCAGTCCCGCCGTTCGACGACTGCTGGGGACGGAGGGTGAGGTCGGACCGATGCTGGGCCTGCGCAAGGACTGGGCGAAGGCCGCGATCGAGGCCGAGGGAAACTACGGCGAGATCTTTTCGCGGAACGTCGGCACGGATTCGCCGCTCGACCTGGCCCGTGGGCTTAACGCACAATGGAACGCAAGACCGGCCGGGTTGATCTACGCCTTGCCGATTCAGTAGGACGCCGGGACAGGCGCCAGGGGGACCCATGGAAACGACCAAGAAACGTGGCGGGATACCGCTCTATGTCTGGATGCTGGTGGGCTTTGCCGTCGGCATGGGCGGAGGTCTGTATGTCAATCTGATGGGGCTGGAAGTCATCCCGTGGGTGATGGACCTGATCAAGTCCGTCGGACAGATCTTCCTGCGTCTGTTGTTCATGCTGGTCCTGCCGCTTCTGTTCTCGGCCCTGGCGGTCGGGGTCGCCGAGATGGGCGATCTCAAGGCACTGGGCCGGGTGGGGTTCAAGACCCTGGTCTTCACCATCATCGTCTCGACCATCGCCGTGGTCATCGGCCTGGGCATGGTCAACTATTTCCGTCCCGGTGACGGAGTCGATCCGGCGCTGGCGCAGCAGCTCCTGGCCCAGGGCGCCGAAGGGGCCTCGGCCATCGTCGGCAACGCGCCCAAGAACATCGAGGCGGGCCAGTTTTTCCTCGACATGATCCCCTCCAACGTCATCACGGCGGCGGCGGACAACCAGATCCTGCCGGTGATGGTCTTCGCCCTGATCTTCGGCATCGGCATGGTCATGGCCAAGTCAAAGGCCACGGATGCTCTGCAGGAAACCCTGCAGGGACTGTTCGAGGTGATGATGAAGCTCATCAACCTGGTGATCAAAATGGCCCCGATCGCGATCGCCGCCCTGATGTTCAACCTGTCTGCCGTGTTCGGCTGGGACCTGTTGATCCGGTTGGGTGCCTATGCGGGCGTGGCCGTCGGGGCGATGGCGATCCACATGTTCATCGTCTATCCGCTGCTGGTCTGGATGTTCGGCGGGATGAGCCCGCTGAAGTTCGCCAGGGGTGTCCGCGAGCCGTTCGTGGTGGCCTTCTCGACCGCTTCATCCAACGCCACCCTGCCCATTGCCATCAAGGCGGCGGAAGAGAAGCTGAATTTGCCGCGCCGCATTTCGCGCTTCGTCCTGACGGTCGGGGCCACGGCCAACCAGAACGGCACCGCCCTGTTCGAGGGCGTCACGGTCCTGTTCCTCGCCCAGTTCTTCGGTGTCGACCTGAACCTGCAGCAACAACTGGTGGTGATGCTGGTCTGCATCCTCGGCGGCATCGGTACGGCCGGCGTGCCGGCGGGTTCGCTGCCGGTCATCGCCCTGATCCTGGTAATGGTCGGAGTGCCGGCGGAAGGCATCGGCCTGATCCTCGGCGTAGACCGCTTCCTCGACATGTGCCGCACCACCCTGAACGTCACCGGCGATCTGGTGGCGGCGACGGTGGTGTCGCGTGGCGAGACCGACGCGGTCGTGCCGGACGATCTGGAACTGCCGGACGTCGCGCCGGCGGACTGAGTTTCAGGCGGACGGCGCGGACACCACCGCGGTGTCCGCCCGTCCGCCCCACTCGGCCCAGCTGCCGTCATAGAGGCGGGAGGCGCAACCCAGCTCCGCGAGACCGAGGCTGAGGATGGCGGCGGTGACACCGGAGCCGCAGGTGGTGATGACGGGCTGGTCCAGGTCAACACCGGCGGCGCGGAAGGCTTCGGCCAGCGCCTCGCCGCGCTTCATCGTGCCGTCGGGATCCAGAACCCCGGGGAAGGGAAGGTTCAGGGCACCGGGCATGTGACCCGGGCGCAGGCCCGCGCGGGGTTCGGGGGCGCGGCCCGCGAACCGGTCGGCGGCACGGGCGTCCAGCACCTGCTCACGCGCTTCAAGGGCCGCGCGGACCGTGTCGAGATCGGCCACCCACTCCGGCCGCATGGACGGCGTGAAGGTCGCGACCCGAGGCGAAATCGCCGTGCCGGACTCAACCGGCAGACCTTCCGACCGCCATTTCGGCAGCCCGCCGTCGAGGACCCGGACGTCGCGCGCGCCCATGGCGCGGAGCATCCACCAGACCCGCGCCGAAGACCGGATCCCGACGGTGTCATAGACGACGATCCGGTCATCCACGGTCAGTCCCAGTTCCCCCATCCGCGCCGCGAAGACCACGGGTGCCGGCAGCATATGGGGCAGGGGGCTGTCCGGGTCGGAACTGGCCTCAAGGTCGAAGAAGACCGCGCCCGGGAGGCGAGCGGCCGCGAAATCCGGCCGTCCGTCCCGCCCGTCCAGATGCCAACTGGCGTCGATGAGGTGCAGGCCCGGCTCGTCGAGACGGTCAGCGAGGGCGGCGGTCGAGATCAGGGGCGAGGCCATGTTCAAGCCTAGCATCCACCCGCCCGCCGGTCAGGTCCGGGCCAGAACCAGCTGGATCACGTCGGTGCGGGCTGAGCGGAAACCGGCTTCGCAATAGGCCAGGTAGAACCGCCAGAGACGGCGGAAGCGCTCGTCAAAGCCGCCCATGCGACGGATGTCGCCCCAGGCTCCCTGGAAGCGTTCGTCCCACAGTTTGAGCGTGTCGGCATAGTCCTGCCCGAACCGTTCGACGGCGCGCCATTCCAGGGCAGCGCGCTCGATGACGGGCTTCAACACGTCCTCGGACGGCAGCATCCCGCCCGGGAAGATGTATTTCTGGATGAAATCCGTCCGCTTGTTGTAGCCGCCGAACAGGTCGTCATCGATGGTGATGATCTGCAGGCCGGCCTTGCCGCCGGGCACCAGAATTTCGTGAATCTTGCCGAAATAGGTCGGCCAGTATTCCTGACCCACCGCCTCGAACATCTCGATGGAGGCGACCCGGTCGAAGGTCCCCTGAACGTCGCGATAGTCCTTCAGCTGGATGTCAGCGTGATCCGCCAGGCCGGCGTTGAACATCCGCTGGCGGGCGAAGTCGTATTGTTCCCGGGAGATGGTCACGCCGGTCACCCGGGCCCCTACCTCCCTGGCCGCGAACTCGGCGAAACCGCCCCAGCCGCAGCCGATCTCCAGCACCGACTGGCCCGATCGCAGGTCCATCAGCCGGGCGAGGGCGGCGTATTTCTCGCGTTGCGCCGCCTCCAGCGCCATGCCGGTGCGGGTGAACCGGGCCGACGAATAGGTCATCGAGCCGTCCAGCCATGACGCATAGAAGGCGTTGCCCAGGTCATAGTGGGCGTGGATGTTCTTCCTCGACCCTGATCGGCTGTTGCGCCTGCGCTTGTGTGACAACCAATTGATCACCTGGATGACCGGGTGGCCGTCCACGACGCGGCGGATGTGGTCGTAGTTGTTGGCCACGGATTCCAGCAGGGCCGCCAATTGGGGCGTCTCCCATTCGCCGGCCATATAGCCCTCGGCGAAACCGATATCGCCCGAGGCCAGAACGCGGCGGGCGAACCTGTAGTCGCGGACGTCAAGGACGGCGGAGACACCCGGGTGCGGTCCCTTGAGGTCGTGAGCTTCGCCGTTGGGCAGGAGAACGGTCAGCCGGCCAAAGGTCCAGTTGGAAGCCAGAAGGCGCAGCAGCAGGGCGAACCCGCGGGGGGTGCGGGTGCCTGACTGTTGCCGCTCTGCGGTGACCGAGGTCATGGGCGGGACCTTCCGATGCGCAATGGACGGGCGTCAATCCCCCTGGCCCATTCGGCCCGCGACCACCTGTTCGAGAGCGTCCAGTGCCCGCTGTCTGGCCGAGGCGTGATCGACGAGAGGGGCAGGGTAGTCGCGACCGGGTCGGATGCCCGCCTGGGCGAGGACCTCCTGGGGCGCGGTCCAGGGTGCGTGGAGCCAACGGTCGGGCAGGCGGCGAAGTTCGGGGACCCATTTTCGGACGTAGCGGCCGTCTGCATCGAATTTTTGCCCCTGGATAACCGGATTGAAGATTCGAAAGTACGGCGAAGCATCCGCTCCGGATCCAGCAACCCACTGCCAATTCTGCACATTGGAGGCCAGGTCGGCATCGACAAGGGTGTTCCAGAACCATGCCTCGCCTTCCCGCCAGTCAATCAACAGGTGTTTGATCAGGAAGGAGGCGACGATCATCCGCACCCGATTGTGCATGAAACCGGTCGCCCAGAGCTCGCGCATCCCGGCGTCAACGACGGGATACCCCGTCTGTCCGCGCTTCCACGCCTGAAAGGCCACGGGATCGTCGCGCCAGGGCATGGCATCGTATTCGGGACGGAAGGCGGTGTCGGTCATCTGCGGGAAGGCGTGCAGCAGATGGGCCGAGAACTCTCGCCAGCCGATTTCGGCGACGAATTTTTCCGCTTCGGCGGCCGGGACGCGACCCTGGCCGGCGGCATTGCGAGCGGCTTCGACGGCTCGCCACGGGCTGATCTCACCGAAATGCAGATGCGGCGACAGGCGGCTGGTGGCCGTTTCGGCGGGGCGGTCGCGGCCGGTGGAATAGGTCTTGAGGCCGGACTCTACGAAGGCGGACAGGGCCCGGGCCGCGCCCGCCTCTCCGGGGCTCCAGTCGAAGCCGCCCGACCAGTCAGGATCGGTGGGATGCAGGGCCCATTCATTGATGTCGTCGGAGGGGGGATCGATCGGGGTCGCCATGGCGGAAGGCGCGTCCGTATGCGGCGGCTGTTCCGCCGTGGCGAGCAGGGCCTTCAGGAAGGGGGTGAACACCTTGTAGGGCTGGCCCGAACCGTTGAGGACGCTGCCGGGACGGCTCATGAGCGCGGCGTTGTAGCCCTTGCAGTCAATTCCGTCGGCCTGGAGGGCATGGGCGATGTCGGCATCGCGGGCGAAGGCACCGGGCTCGAACAGGCGGTTCAGAAAGACGGTGTCTGCGCCGGTTTCGTCGATCAACCGGCGTAGCTCGGCCTCGCTGTCGCCGTGACGCAGGACAAGGCGGGAACCGCGTTCATGCAGCGATGCTTCGAGGGCGCGCAGGGATTTGTCGAGCCACCACAGGGAGGCGGCACCCATGGCGCGCGCCCGGGATCCCTGGTCGAGGACATAGACCGGGACAACGGGCCGACCGGTCTGGACCGCCCTGTTCAAGGCCGGGTTGTCCGCCAGCCGCAGATCCTGGCGGAACCACAGGATGACGGGACGGTCGGTGGTCATGCGTGCGGGCTCCGTGATAGCTTGCGAACCTCAACGTCCGACGCCACCTGATCGCCGCAAGAGTGCGGTATCAGCCGCGCGTTACCAAGCCGCAAGTCCGGGAAAATCGCCTTGTCCAAGCCCAACGCCATCATCGACATCAAGGACGGGCTGAAGCGCCCGGTTTCCATCGGCGGCGGCCAGCGGATCGTCTTCATCGCCGGCCCCTGCCAGCTGGAGAGCCGCCAGCACGCGCTGGAGATGGCCCATGCGCTGAAGGAGATCGGCGAACGGCTGAACGTCGGGGTCATCTACAAGACCAGTTTCGACAAGGCCAACCGTACCTCGGCCACCGCGGCGCGGGGTTTCGGGCTGGAAGGCTCGCTGCCCATCTTTGCTGAAATCCGGGAAGTCACGGGCCTGCCGGTGCTGACCGACGTCCACACCGAGGAACACTGCCGCATCGCCGCCGAGGTGGTCGATGTGCTGCAGATCCCCGCCTTCCTGAGCCGCCAGACCGACCTGCTGCTGGCCGCCGCTGCGACCGGCAAGGTCATCAACGTCAAGAAGGGCCAGTTCCTCGCGCCCTGGGACATGAAGAACGTCATCGCCAAGGTGGCCGGTGCCGGCAATCCGAACGTCATGGCCTGCGAGCGCGGTGCCAGCTTCGGCTACAACACCCTGGTGTCGGACATGCGCGCCCTGCCGATCCTGCGCGAGATCGGTTGTCCGGTGGTGTTCGACGCGACCCATTCCGTGCAGCAGCCGGGCGGGCAGGGCACGTCCTCCGGCGGCCAGCGCGAGTTCGTGCCGGTGCTGGCGCGGGCCGCGGTGGCCGTGGGCGTGGACGCGGTCTTCATGGAAACCCATCAGGACCCCGACAACGCTCCTTCGGACGGGCCGAACATGGTGCCGCTGGACCAGTTCGAGGCCCTGTGCGCGGACCTGATCGCCTATGACGACCTGACCAAGGCGCGGATGGCGAAAGCTGCGTGAATCCGATAGGCCAGGGTCATGGCTGAACGGACGCTCGATCTCGGACAATTGCAGGCCCTGCTGGAGCGGGTGCGCGGGCTGAAGGTGGCCTGTGTCGGCGACCTGATGCTGGACCGCTATGTCTATGGCGAGGTCAGCCGGATTTCTCCGGAAGCGCCGATTCCCGTGCTGAAGACGAAGCGGCGGATCGCCATGCCGGGCGGGGTCGGCAATGTGGCCCGCAACATCGCGGCCCTGGGCGGGATCGCGCGGCTGGGGGCGGTAGTCGGCCGTGACGCGGCGGGCGAGGAGCTCGGCGGGCTGATCGCGGCCGAGGACGGGGTCGAGGACGCCGTCGAGCGTCGCGCCGGGATCGCCACTATCGTCAAGACGCGTTTCGTCGCTGCAGGCCAGCAGTTGCTGCGGCTCGACGAAGAGGACGCGCCGATTCTGGCGACAGAAAGTAACGCATTTACGGGCGCTTCAGTCTATCTCCTGTCAGATTACGCCAAGGGCGTGGTGAGCGATCTGGTCATCGCCCAGGCCTTGAAGGCGGCCGCCGCAGCCGGCGCGCCGGTGATCGTGGACCCCAAGGGTCGCGACTTCGCCCGCTATGGCGCGGTCGATCTGATCAAGCCGAACGCCAGCGAACTGGCCGGTGCGACCGGCCTGCCGGTCGACACCGACGCCGAGGTCGAGGCGGCGCTGAAGGCCCTGCTGCAAGGTACGACAGCGAAGGCCGTGGTGGTTACACGTGCCGGCAAGGGCATGAGCCTGATGCGGCGCGGCGGGGCGGTGCGGCATTTCCCCGGCCGGGCCCGCGAGGTGTTCGACGTCTCGGGTGCCGGCGACACCGGTCTGGCGGCCCTGGGCCTGGCGCTGGGGGCCGGGGCGACGCTGGAGACGGCGGTGGAGTTCGCCATCCTCGCCTCGGGCGTGGTGGTCGGCAAGGCCGGCACGGCGGTGGTCACCCCGGCCGAACTGATCGACGCCGAGATGAGCCAGCACGCGGCCGGGGCCCACGCCAAGGTCATGCCGCTGGAGGAGCTGGCCCGGGTGGTCGAGGGCTGGAAGCGGCAGGGGCTGAAGGTCGGCTTCACCAACGGCTGTTTCGACATCCTGCATCGCGGCCACGTCGCCTATCTGGCCCAGGCCCGCAGCTGGTGCGACCGGCTGGTAGTGGCGTTGAACACGGATGCGTCGGTGCGCCGGCTCAAGGGCGAGGGGCGGCCGATCAATGACCTGGACAGCCGGGCCGTGGTCATCGGCGGGTTGCAGTCCGTGGACCGGGTCACCGCCTTCGACGATCCGACGCCCCTGGCCCTGATCGAACGGCTGCGGCCTGATGTTCTGATCAAGGGCGCGGACTATACCCGCGAGGGTGTGGTCGGCGGAGATCTGGTCGAGAGCTGGGGCGGGGAGGTCAGGCTGGCCACGTTCGAGGACGGCTATTCGACGACCAGGACGATCGAGAAAATGAAGGACGAAACATGAGCCGGCGCATGATCGTGGTCACCGGCGGTGCGGGATTCATCGGCTCCAACATCGTCGCGCGCCTGTGCGCCGAGGATCGCCGCGACATCGTCGTCTGTGACCGGCTGGAAGAGGCGGCGCTGGGCAAGTGGAAGAATATCGCCAAACACCCGATCGCCGACTTCTGGCAGCCGGAGGAGTTGTTCGAACAGCTGGAGCGGCACGCCGGATCCGTCGAGGCCGTGGTGCATATGGGGGCCATTTCCTCGACCACCGAGCCGGACGCCGACCTGATCCTGCGCACCAATTTCAGCCTGTCGCGGGATATCTGGGACTGGTGCGCCCTGCGCGATGCGCGGATGATCTACGCCTCCTCAGCAGCCACCTACGGCGATGGGGAAGGCGGATTCGAGGACGACGACAGTCTTGAGGCATTGGGCGCGCTGAAGCCGCTAAATGCCTATGGTTATTCAAAAATGCTGTTCGATCAGTATGCGGCGCGCCAGTCGGATCGCGGGCAGTCGCCGAGCCAGTGGGCGGGGCTGAAATTCTTCAACGTCTATGGGCCGAACGAGTACCACAAGGGCGGGATGAAGTCCGTCGTGGCCCAGATCTGGCCCAAGGTTCAGGCCGACGAGCCGGTGACCCTGTTCCGCTCGCACAATCCAGACTACGCCGACGGTGGCCAGATGCGGGACTTCGTCTTCGTCGAGGATGTGGTTGATCTGGTGGAATGGCTGCTCGACACGCCGTCGGTTTCCGGGGTGTTCAATGCCGGGTCGGGTCAGGCGCGGTCCTTCCTTGACCTGGCCAATGCCACCTTCGCGGCGGCGGGCAAGACGCCGAAGGTCGAATATGTCGACACGCCCGAGAGCATTCGGGACAAATACCAGTATTTCACCGAGGCGCGGATGGAGCGCGTCCGTGCCGCCGGTTTCGCGGGGCAGTCAACGCCTCTGGAAGAAGGCGTGCGCCGCTATGTGCAGGCCTTTCTGGCCACCGCGGACCCCTATCGATGACCTTGCCCCGCCTGACCCTGCGCCAGTGGGCCGGCTGGATCGGCCTGACCTTCGTCCTGGTGCTGGCCATCGGGGTTGCGGTGTGGCGCGGCGACATACTCAGGGCCGGGCTGGACCCGCAGGTGCCGTTCCAGACCTATGAACCACCACCGGCCCCCGACTATGGCGACCCGGCGGCCTGGGCCCTGCGTGACGCGCGTGGGCCGGACGCCGGACCGGCGGCGGTCTTCTTCGTCCATTCGACCACCTATGACGGCGGGCGCGAGTGGAACGGACCGATCGGCGACAGCCGGGCCGATGCCTGGCTGAAACGGGTGGTTCTGCCGAACTATGCCGGGCCGTTCGCGCGAGCGGGCGCGATCAGCGCGCCGCGCTACCGGCAGGGCAGCCTCTATACCCGGCTGACGCTTCGCGACGACGCGCGCGAGGCGCGTGCCTTTGCCTGGCGCGATGTGGTGGCGGCCTTCGACGTCTGGCTCGCGCGCCATCCGGACGGCCCTATCGTGCTGGCGGGGGTGGAACAGGGTGGTGATCTGGTCGAGCGGCTGGTGCGCGAGCGGGTGGCGGTGGATCCGAGCCTGCGCGCCCGGCTGGTCGCGGTCTATCTGATGGATGTGGTGGTGGCGGTCGACGGTCTGTCGCCGTGGGTCCCGGCTTGCACCAGCCGGCGGCAGGCCGGCTGTATCGTCGGCTGGTCCCCGGTCAGCGAGGGCAATGACGGGGCGGGACGCCGCCGTCTGCGCCGGGCCCTGGTCTGGGATGATCGTGGACGGCTGGTCGATCTGGATGGTCGGGCGGCCCTGTGCGTCAATCCGGTGACCGGATCGACCGACACGGCGCCGGTTCCGGCCCGACAGCATCAGGGCGCGACCAATGCCACCGGACTGGAATGGGGCGTCCGGCCCGCCCTGATGGCCCGCGAAATCGCCACCCAATGCCGTGGCGGCCTGCTGCGCTATACCGAGGTGAAGACGGAATCCTTCCGGGAGACCGGAAGTTGGTCGGATCGTAGAAAATCTCGACCTTACAATCTGTTCTATGGTGATATTGAAGCAGATGTTCTGGCGCGGCTGGCGGTGTGGGAACGTCGCCCGATGACCCGGGAACCGGGCGAGGCTTAGGCCGAGGCAGGCACCACCAACCGTGGCATCACGACGAACCGGTATGTCGTGCCTTCAACGCTGTATTCGAACGATGGGGTGGCCGAGAGGTCGGCAACCATCGACATTTCCTTCGCGGGTTGCCAGGCGTTGTCCTTGAAAATCGCCATCCTCGCGGACGTAACGGACAGGCCGTTCCGGTCGGGCCGTGCCGCCACCATTGTGACGCGCATGGCGTTTGAGACTTCAATCTGGACTTCTTGCCCGAAGAGACCACCCACCATGGAGTTGCCGAGGACCTGATCTCCGTCTCGGAAGATCACCCGGTACGCCACGTCCGAATGATCGCGCGCTTCCGACCGGAGTACGGGCCTGCTGTCACCTGGATTGGATGGCTCCGCCCCCGAACTTGCCGGAGCCAGAAGCAGGACAGACGTGACGACTGACAGCAGCATGATCGGCTTCACGGCACCCTCCGAGGGTTGAATCGATGTCAACGGGAGGCTGGCATGCCCGCGCGGCCGAGACAAACCCGATACTGACCGACGGCTGATCCATCTACAGGCCCGGTGCGCGGCCTGGCCTAATCCACCCCCGGCCGGTCGTTGCGCCAGTCGAACAGGGCCTCCAGCACCTTGACGGCCTCGCCGCGGGGCGACGCCAGGTCGGGGTCCCTGCCCAGGACCAGCCTCGCATCGTCGGAAGCAGCCATCAGCAGGGACCGGTGGCGGATCGGGTCGGCGAAACGGTAGGCGGGGAAGCCGCTCTGTTTCAGGCCCAGCGGATCGCCGCCGCCGCGCAGGCGGAAGTCCTCCTCGGCGATTTCGAAGCCGTCCTCAGTGCGGCGCAGGGTTTCCAGACGCAGGCGGGCGGTCTCGCCGAGCCCGTCATCGCCTCCGCCGTACAGCAGGATACAGGCGCTGGCCTTGGCACCGCGTCCAACCCGGCCCCGCAGCTGGTGAAGCTGGGCCAGGCCAAAGCGGTCGGCGTGTTCGATGACCATGATGGTGGCGTTGGGGACGTCGACCCCGACCTCGACCACCGTGGTGGCGACCAGCAGGGGCAGGCGGCCGTCGGCGAACTCGGCCATCACCGCCTCGCGTTCCGGCCCGGGCATCTGGCCGTGGGCGAGGCCGACCTCGATCCTGAGGATGCGGCGCAGGTCTGCGGCGCGGGCCTCGGCGGCGGCCAGGTCGACGGCCTCGCTCTCGGCCACCAGGGGGCAGATCCAGTAGGCTTGGGCTCCGCTGTCGATGGCCGCCTTCAGCCGTTTGGCCACCTCGCCGATCCGGGCCAGCGGCAGGACGGCGGTGGTCACCGGCGTGCGGCCCGGCGGCTTTTCGGTCAGGCGCGACACCTCCAGCTCGCCGTACTGGGTCAGCTCAAGGGTGCGGGGGATGGGCGTGGCCGACATGGTCAGTAGATGGACCCCGCCGGTGCGCGGATCGCCCTTGGCCTGCAGCCGCTGACGCTCATTGACCCCGAAGCGGTGCTGTTCGTCGATGACGGCGAGGGCCAGCCGGTCGAAACGGACGGCGTCCTGGAACAGGGCATGGGTGCCGATGGCCACCTTTGCCTCGCCCGAGGCCAGCGCCCCCAGCCGGGTGCGACGCTCGCCGGGCGTGTCGCGCCCGGTCAGCAGCAGGGTCGGGACGCCGGCGGCTTCCAGCATGGGCGCGAGGCGCTGGAAATGCTGCCGGGCGAGGATTTCCGTCGGTGCCATCAGGGCGGCCTGGAAGCCCGAGGCGGCCGTGTCCGCGAGAGCCAGCGCCGCGACCGCCGTCTTGCCGGACCCTACGTCGCCCTGCAGCAGCCGGCCCATCTGTTCGCCGGAGGCGAGATCGCGGCGGATTTCGGCGATGGCCTGCGACTGGGCCCCGGTCAGGTCGAAGGGCAGGGCGGTCAGCAGGTGCGCCGAAGCCTCGCCGGGCGCGATGCGGGGGCCCGGCGTGACCTGCCGCGCGCGGCGACGGCGGGCGAGGGCCAGCTGGTGGGCCAGGAGTTCGTCATAGGCCAGGCGTTGGCGGGCTGGAGCGTCGGGTTCCAGTTCCGGCTCCGATGCCGGGGCGTGCAGGGCCGCCAGCGCCGCGCGCCAGCTGGGCCAACGGGTCTTCGCCAGCCAGGCCGGGTCCTGCCATTCCGGCAGGTCGGGTGCGTGCTCCAGCGCCTGCTGGACCAGCTTTCGGATCACGCGGGACGACAGGCCGTGGGTCGCTGGATAGACGGGTTCGACGGCGGCGATCTCGCCGGCCTGTTCGGGGGTGTAGATGTCGGGATGGACGATCTGGACCTCGGCATTGAACCGTTCGACCTTGCCCGAGACCAGTCGTTTCTGACCCTTGGGCAGCAGGCGGTCGATGTGCTGGGCCGAACCGCCGAACCAGATCAGGTGGACGAAGCCCGTGTCGTCCAGCGCCCTGACCTTGATCGGCGCGCCCGGCTTGCCGGGGACGATCAGCCGGTCGACCATGACCTCGAAGATCCCGACCTGACCCTCGATGGCGTTCGCGGCGGTCATGGGGCTGCGCATGATCAGGCCGGAGGGGGACAGAAAGGCCAGGTCACGGACCAGCGGACCCGCCAGCTTCTGGACAAGCGGCAGGATTTTCGGCCCCACGCCCTTCAGGCTGGAGACCTCCGCGAACAGGGGAAAGAGAATCTGCGGCCGCATGGTTCGACAGCATAGCTGGCGAAAGCGCGTCTGGAACGCTATCTCCGCCTCGCTGTTGAACCTGACCGACCGGGCAAGGAACCTTGTGACCGATACTGACGCACGTCTGAAGCAACGACTCGGCCGGATTGCCTTCCGTGCGTGGCGGCGTGGATTCCGCGAGGCGGACCTGGTGCTGGGTCCGTTCGTGGACCAGGTCGGGCCGACGCTGGCTGACCACGAGCTGGACTCCCTCGAGGCCCTGCTGGCCGAGGATGACGATCATCGCCTGTACGCCTGGATCATCGGCACGGAGCCGACGCCGGCGGGGCACGACACATCGGTGCTCGCGAAGATCCAGGCCTTCATGCGCGACCATGTCGCCGCGGCCGTGGCCGAGGGGGCCGGCTGATGGACGGCGCTCTTCCCAACCGCGGCGATCAGGAACTGGGTGGCGCGCCCGAGGGGCTCGACGCCCTCGTTGTCGCCGGGCGGTTGAAGGCCGAGGGCGGCGTCGGCCTGTTCGTGGCGCGGGACTATGCCCGGATGGGCGAGTTCGTTCAGGCCTTTGCCTTCTTCTCCGACGGTGTCGAGGTCGTGGAATTCCCGGCCTGGGACTGCCTGCCCTACGACCGGCTGAGCCCCACGTCTTCGGTGTCCGCCGAACGGATGGCGGCCCTGACCAGACTTGCCCAGCGCGAGGCGGGCGACGCCAGGCCGATGCTGGTGGTGACCACCGTCAGCGCCGCCATGCAGCGCACGCCGCCGCGCGAGGTGACCAGCGCCGCCGGGTTCGAGACCACGGTGGGCCTCGACCTCGATACGGCGGCGCTGGAGCGCTATTTCGCGGCCAACGGCTATATGCGCGCCTCGACCGTGTCGGAGCGGGGCGAGTTCGCGGTGCGCGGCGGGGTCATCGACGTCTTTCCGCCCGGTTTCGAGGAGCCGGTGCGTCTGGACATGTTCGGGTCGGAGCTGGAGTCGATCCGGACCTTCGATCCCGACACCCAGCGGTCGACGGGCCAGCGGCGCGAGGTGCATCTGGCGCCGGTGTCCGAAGCCCTGCTGGATCCGGACAGCATTTCCCGCTTCCGCACCGGCTATCTGGGCCTGTTCGGCGCGGCGGGGGATGACCCCCTCTATGCCGCGATCAGCGAGGGCGCGCGGCGGCAGGGCATGGAGCACTGGCTGCCGCTGCTCTACGACCGGCTGGAAACCCTGTTCGACTATCTGCCCGGGGACGCGCGGCTGTTTCTCGACAACCAGGTCGAGGCGGCGCGAGGCGAACGCTGGAACCTGACCCGCGACGCCTGGGAGGCCCGGCGCGACGCCGCCATGGGCAAGGGCGGGGCGGCCTGGCGGGCCCTGCCGCCCGAACGGCTGTACCTGCCCGAGAGCGACTGGAACAGCGCCCTGGCGGGGCGGTGGGTGCGGCGGCTGTCGCCTTTTCAGGGGCCCGGTGAGGATGCCGGTGGCCGGCTCGGCCGCAACTTCGCCGCCGAGCGGGCCCAGGACAGCGTCAACCTGTTCGAGGCCGTTGCGCGGCATGCCGAGGCGGTCAAGGCCGCCGGAAAGCGGGTGGTGTTCGCCTCCTGGACCGAGGGCTCGTCCGAGCGACTGGCGGCCATGATGGCCGATCACGGGCTGGAGCATGTGGTGGCGGTGCGTGACTGGGCCGATGTCCAGAAGGCACCGAAGGACATCTATCTGCGCGGCGTCCTGCCGGTGGAGCACGGGTTCGAGACCGACGACGTCGCCGTCATCTCCGAGACTGACATGCTGGGCGACCGGCTGGCGCGGCCGCGAAAGAAGCGGCGGGCGTCCAACTTCCTCGCCGAGGCCTCGGCCCTGACGACGGGCGATCTGGTCGTCCATCTGGATCACGGCATCGGCCGCTATGAGGGGCTGAAGACGCTGGATATCCAGCAGGCCCCGCACGACTGTCTGGAACTGCTGTATGCGGGCGACAGCAAGCTCTACCTGCCGGTCGAGAACATCGACCTGCTGACCCGCTACGGGTCGGAGACGGACGGGGCGCAGCTGGATCGACTGGGCGGGGCGGGCTGGCAGGCGCGCAAGGCCAAGGCCAAGGCCCGTCTGCGCGACATGGCCGAGGGGCTGATCGCGCTCGCGGCCAAGCGGTCGCTGCGCACCTCGGACGCCATCACCCCGCCACAGGGGCTGTTCGACGAATTCTGCGCCCGCTTCCCGTACGAGGAGACGGACGACCAGCTGAACGCCATCGGCGACGTGCTGGAGGACCTCGGCAAGGGTACGCCGATGGACCGGCTGATCTGCGGCGACGTCGGCTTCGGCAAGACCGAGGTGGCGCTGCGGGCGGCCTTCGTGGTGGCCATGACCGGCCAGCAGGTGGCCATCGTCTGCCCCACGACCCTGCTGGCGCGGCAGCATTTCAAGACCTTCAGCGAGCGGTTCGCCGGCTGGCCGGTCACGGTGCGGCACCTGTCGCGGATGGTCACGGCCAAGGATGCGGCCGAGACGCGGGCGGGGCTGAAGGACGGCTCGTTCGAGATCGTCGTCGGCACCCATGCGGTGTTGAGCGATCAGGTCGGGTTCAAGGATTTGGGCCTTGTTATCGTTGATGAAGAGCAGCATTTCGGCGTCAAGCACAAGGAGAAGCTGAAGTCCCTGCGGGCCGACGTTCACCTGCTGACCCTGACCGCCACGCCGATTCCGCGGACGCTGCAGATGGCGCTGTCGGGCATCCGCGAGATGTCGATCATCGCCACCCCGCCGGTCGATCGTCTGGCGGTGCGGACCTATGTCACGCCGTGGGACCCGGTGCTGGTCCGCGAGGCCCTGCTGCGCGAGAAATACCGCGGCGGTCAGGCCTATTATGTCGTGCCGCGCCTGAGCGACCTGCCGGATATCGAGCAGTTCCTTCGCGAGAAGGTGCCGGAGATCAAATTCGTGGTCGGCCACGGCCAGATGTCGCCGACCCAGCTGGAAGACGTGATGAGCGCCTTCTATGACGGCAGCTACGACCTGCTGCTGTCGACCACCATCGTCGAAAGCGGGCTGGACGTGCCGACGGCCAACACATTGATCGTGCACAAGGCCGACATGTTCGGCCTGGCCCAGTTGCACCAGATCCGCGGCCGCATCGGCCGGGCCAAGGCGCGCGCCTTCGCCTATCTGACCACGCCGCCGAACAAGCCGGTGAGCCTGTCGTCCGAGCGGCGGCTGCAGGTGCTGCAGTCTCTGGACAATCTCGGTGCCGGCTTCCAGCTGGCCAGCCACGATCTGGACCAGCGCGGCGGCGGCAATCTGCTGGGCGACGAACAGTCAGGTCACATCCGCGAGGTGGGGGTCGAGCTGTACCAGCAGATGCTGGAGGACGCGGTGGCCGAGCTGCGGCAGTCGGGCGAGGGCGGCGGGGTCATCGACCGCGGCTGGTCGCCGGCCATCAATGTCGGGGCGGCGGTGCTGATCCCCGAGAACTATGTGCCGGATCTGAACGTCCGCCTGAGCCTGTATCGTCGTCTGTCGGACGCCGAGAACTCCGAGACTCGCGAGGCCCTGGCCGCCGAATTGATCGACCGGTTCGGGCCGCTGCCGGACGAGGCGAAACAGCTGCTGCGTATCGTCGGCATCAAGGCCAACTGCAAGACGGCCTGTATTGAACGCATCGACATCGGGCCCAAGGGGGCGGTGCTGACGCTGCGCAACAACGCCTTCCCCAATCCGATGGGGCTGGTCGGGCTGATCCAGAAGAACCACGCCTTCTGGAAGCTGCGGCCGGACCAGAAGATCGTGGTCAAGGGCGAGTGGGACACAGCGGCCGAGCGGCTCAAGGTGGCTGAGCGGATCACCGCCGACCTGGCGCGAGTGGCCGGGGCGGCATGACTCTGGGAAGCCGACCCCGCTGGTTCTAGGCTGGCCCCTGCGAGTCGCGGCTGCGCGACGTTGGGGAAGGGACGGCCATGGCGCGCAGGCCTGCAACATCGACCGGTGTCCGCAAGCGTGCGCCTGCCGTGAAGAAGGCGGCACCCGGCGTCGCCGTGCCGGAGAGCAGCGCGCCCCTGCCGCCGCCGGGTCGCAAGCCGATCTGGACCCATCTGTATTTCCAGGTGCTGCTGGCCATCAGCCTCGGCGCGCTGATCGGGCATTTCTGGCCGACCTTTGGCGAGAGCCTGAAGCCGCTCGGCGACGCCTTCATCCGGCTGGTGAAGATGATCATCGCGCCGGTCATCTTCCTGACCGTGGCGACCGGGATCGCCCACCTGAGGGACCTCGGGAAACTGGGCAAGGTGGTGGGCAAGGCCTTCGCCTATTTCCTGACATTCTCGACCCTGGCCCTGATCATCGGCCTGGTAGTGGCCAATGTGGTGCGGCCGGGGGCGGGGATGAACATCGATCCCGCCACGCTCGATCCCGGCGCGGTCCAGACCTATGTCGCCCGGGCGCACGACACCGACATCGTCGCCTTCCTGATGAATATCATCCCCGAGACGGTGGTCGGTGCCTTCGCCGGCGGCGAGATCCTGCAGGTTCTGTTCTTCGCCATCCTGTTCGGCATTTCGCTGGCCGTGATCGGCGAGCGGGCTCAACCCGTGATGACCGTGCTGGAGAGCGTGTCGGAGGCCTTCTTCAAACTGGTCGCCATCCTGATGAAGGCGGCGCCGATCGGGGCGTTCGGGGCCTTCGCCTTCACCATCGGGCGCTACGGCATCGAGTCGGTGATCAACCTCGCCGCACTCGTGGCCACCTTCTACCTGACCTCTGCCCTGTTCGTGGTGGTGGTGCTGGGGGCGGTGGCGCGGTTCAACGGCTTCTCGATCTTCAAACTGATCCGCTACCTCAAGGAGGAGCTCCTGCTGGTCCTCGGCACCTCATCGTCCGAGGCCGCCCTGCCGAGCCTGATCGAGAAGATGGGCCGGGCCGGTTGCGACCGGTCGGTGGTCGGGCTGGTGGTTCCGACCGGCTATTCGTTCAATCTGGACGGCACCAATATCTATATGACGCTGGCGGCCCTGTTCATCGCCCAGGCCTGCGGCGTCGAGCTGTCCCTCTGGGATCAGCTGCTGCTGCTGGCCGTGGCCATGCTGAGCTCCAAGGGCGCGGCGGGCGTGACCGGGGCCGGTTTCATCACCCTCGCGGCGACGCTGGCGGTGGTACCCTCGGTGCCGGTCGCCGGCATGGCCCTGATCCTCGGCGTCGACCGGTTCATGAGCGAATGCCGGGCCCTGACCAACTTCATCGGCAATGCCGTCGCCACCATCGTGGTGGCGAAGTGGGAAAACGGTCTGGACCGCGAGGCTCTGGATCGGGCGCTGGCGGGCGGACCGACGCCGGTGGCCGTGGGCAGCCGGGAAGCGGACGACGACTGACCCTTCGGCCCGGCGCGTCTCGCGGGCGGGGCTGGAAGGTTCATCACGAAGGACACGATCTGCCAGGAAACTGACAGGTTAAATTCAACCGCCCCATGTCGCCTTGCGGTTTCAGGGCCGGCTGGGCAAACAGACGCCATGACCCTGACCCTCTACGGCATCCCCAACTGCGACACGGTCAAGAAGGCCCGCGTCTGGCTGGACCAGCACGAGGTGGCTTTCGGTTTCCATGACTACAGGAAGGCCGGAATCGACCGGCCGCGGCTGGAGTCCTGGGTGGCCGAGCATGGCTGGGAGATCGTGCTGAACCGCGCCGGCACGACGTTCCGTGCCCTGCCGGACGCCGACAAGGCCGCTCTGGACGCGGAAAAGGCCATCGGCCTGATGCTGGCCCAACCCTCGATGATCAAACGTCCGGTGCTGGATCTCGGCGACCGGACTGTCGTCGGGTTCAAGCCGGAACGGTACGCGGCTGTCCTGATCTAGCCCTCGACCTCGACCTGTGGCCGGTCGTGGCCGTCGGCGCGTTCGGTAATCCACTCACCCGACGTGTCGGCGTATTCGATCAGGGTGTTCTCGTCCGGGACCTTCTGCTCCCGTGCCGCCGCGATTGCCGCGTTGCGGGCGGAATCGTGGTCCGGATAGGTCTCGGAAAAGGTACCGGCCAGCTGATAGGCCCAGCCTCCGTCGTGTTCGACGATGCGATAGGTGATCTGGACCATGAAGGCGCTCCGGCTGCTCAGAAAGACTCTGTGGTAGCGAACGCCGGGCTGGCGGGGGCGTTGCAGCGCGTTGTCCGGTCGCCCGGAAAATTCGCCGGCCCCTGCATCCACTGGCGAGGGCGGCGCCGACTATCCTATGAAAGCACGGGCGTTGGGCTCGCGACATGGGGTGATGACGATGGAAGACCTGTTCCGTTCCTATTGGTGGCTGCTGTTCCCGCTGGCCTGGTTCGTGTCTTCGGGGTTCTCGAGCCTGCTCAACTATCGTCGGCAGAAGGATACGCTGAAGCTGATCCAGGCCTATGCCGAGAAGGGTCAGGAGCCGCCGGCGGCGCTCCTCAAGGTGCTTGATCGTCCGATCGACGCCGACACGGAGATGTTCAGCGGCGGCAATTCGGCGGGATCCGGCCGCCCCGGAGACGGCTCGTGGTTCTCGGTTGTGCTGTTCGGCGTCATGGCGGGCGGTTTCGCCTATGCCAGCTGGTCCGACATCTATGGCGCCGGCGACGCCTTTCTGATCGTCAGCTTCGTGCTGGGAGCCCTCTGTCTCGCATCCCTGGTCTCGGCGCTGCGCAGCGGCGGGCGCGGCCGACGGGATTGATGCCGATCGAGGGTCGGGGGCATGGGGGGACTGCAGACCGATGCCGAACTGGTGAGCCGTGCGCTCGCCGGTTCGGACGCGGCCTTTTCGCGGCTGGTCGAGCGGCATCAGGCGGCGGTGCGCGGCTTTCTGCGGCGAATGCTGGGCGGGGGCTGGGCCGAGGCCGACGATGTGGCGCAGGACGCCTTTCTGGCGGCCTGGGGCTCACTGCGGTCGCTCAGGGAACCCGCCGGTGTCCGCGCCTGGCTGTGCGGCATCGCCTGGCGCAAGGCGCAGGACCGGATCCGGTCATCGAGGCGGGGCGCCGCCCGCGACAACATCTGGCTGGAGACGGTCGAGACGCCCGCCGGAATATCGCCGGAGGACCGGATGTCGGTCACGGCGGCCATGGCGGAACTGCCCTCCGACGTCCGCGCCTGCGTGGCCCTGTGCCTCGCCGACGGCTGGTCGCATGGGGAGGCGTCGGTGGCGCTGGGCTTGCCTCTCGGCACGGTGAAGTCGCATGTTGCGCGAGGACGGGCGCGATTGCTCAAGGCGCTGGGAGGTCCGGATGACGCCTGAACAGAAACTGTCCGCCCTCTTCGCCGCCGAGGCACCGAGCGCGCGTGACTACGGATTTCAGGCGCGTATGGCCCAGGCGATCGCGCTGCGCCGGGCGTGGATGACCGTGGCGGCCCTGGTGCCCTGGGGAGTTGCCGCTATCGCCATCCTGTGGGCCCTGGCACCGGTGATCGATCCGGTGGCCGACAGCCTGACCGTCGCGCTCGCCCCGGCCGCGACCATGCTGGCGGGCTCGGCGGTGACGGCTCTGGCGGCCCTGTGGCTGGCTCGACGCTTCGACAGGCGGTCGAGCCTGCGCTGACGACCCGGCCCGTCGCCCGCCTTACGAAAGTTTCACCTGCCGGTTCGCATCTGTACGGCCGTCCCGACGCCTCTTGTCGTCAGAAGGCCGAGGCATCACGCTCCGGTTTCGAACGAGAGGGGATATCCCAATGGAAGACTTCATCCCGCTGGTGGCCATTCTGGCGACGTTTGGCAGCATCACCGCCATCATTTTTGGTCCGACCTATCTGAAGTTCCGCGAGCGCCGCGAAACCCAGGAAACCGTCCGCCGCGCCATCGACAAGGGCCAGGATCTGCCGGCCGAAGTGCTCGATGCCCTGACCAAGGACGTCACCAAGAACCTGCCGTCGCGAACCCGCGACATCCGCCGCGGCATCATCTGGATCGCCACGGGCGTCGGCATCTCCGCCTTCAGCCTGATCAACCAGGCGAGCTGGGGCCGGGGTAGCTGGGACCACGAAGAAGGCATGGTCGTCAGTGGTGGCCTGCTGGGCATCGCCGCCATCCCGATCACCATCGGACTGGCCTATCTGATCCTGAGTTTCTTCAACAAGAACAAGGACTGAGGCCGGGTCGGACGGGGGAAACCATCATGACCCAAGCCTTGGTCGATCAGCACGACGTCGAGCTCGCCGCCCTCGCGGCGGCGGGTGGACGGCGGGAGTTCGGAGAACTGGTGCGCCGCCACGGCTCGGCGGTGCGCGGCCTGCTGCGGCGGATGGGGGCACAGCCCTCGCTCGCCGACGACATCGCCCAGGACGCCTTCATCCAGGCGTTCGAGCGGTGCGCGGAGTTCCGCGGCGAAGGCACGTTCGCGGCCTGGGTCAAGCGGATCGCCGCGCGGCTCTACATCAAACGGGTCGCCAAGGAGGCCCGCTATGTCGCGGAAGTCCAGAACGAGGACGTCGCGCCCGTGACCGATCATGCGGGCCTGGTCGATCTCGACGAAGCCCTCAAGACGCTCAGCGAGCCCGAACGCCTGTGTGTCTCCCTTTGTCACGGGGCCGGCATGGCGCATCCCGAGATCGCCACCGCCCTCAATTTGCCACTCGGTACGGTGAAGTCTCATGTCAAACGTGGTCTGGATAAACTCCGCACGCGGCTCCAGCCGCAGACCGGACAGTCCCTGGGGGGAGCGCAACATGTCGGTTGACGAGTTCGATCCCGAAATCGAGCGCCTGTTCGCGCGCACGCCGTCGATGCCCGACGCGGCCCTGTTCACCGCCAAGGTCGAGCAGCAGTTGCAGAAGGGGTCCCGTGTCCGCTTCCTCGCCCTGGCTTTCGCCGGCCTTGTCGGCGGTGTCGTGGCCGTGCGCGAGACGGTGAGCGTCAATCTGGCGCCCGGGGATGGCGTTGTGGCCGGAAATGCCTTGAGCGAGGGTCTTCGCGGCGCGTCCCTCAATGCCCAGGGCGTGGTCCAGGCCGGCCTTGATCAGTTCGGCCTGAGCAGTCTCGAACTGGGCTCCATGGGCGGTATGCAGATGTTCTGGATCGCCGCCGGGGCCCTGATCGCGGTCGCCGCCGCCGGGGTGATGAAACTGTCCCAGGACATCTGAGGCTCCGCCCCGTCAGCCGAAGGGATGACGGGGCGACCCCCGGCGACTATCTAGAGGCTCCCAACAGGAGGACCTCCCCATGTCCAGCCAGAAGCAGGAAGCGGTCAAACGCATCACCGCCCCCGACATCCGGGCCCGCAAGGGCGGTGAGCCGCTGGTCTGCCTTACCGCCTATGACGCGCCCACTGCCGCGCTTCTGGACGATCACTGCGACCTGCTGCTTGTCGGCGACAGCGTCGGCATGGTGGTTCACGGCATGCCCAACACCGTCGGCGTGACGCTGGAGATGATGATCCTGCATGGCCAGGCCGTCATGCGCGGCTCGAAGCGCGCCATGGTGGTCATCGACATGCCTTTCGGCAGCTATGAGGGCGGCAAGGAGCAGGCCTACCAGAACTGCGCCCGCGTCATGAAGGAGACCGGCGCCCAGGGCGTGAAGGTCGAGAGCGGACCGACGGTGGCGGAAACCATCGCCTATCTGGTCCAGCGTGGCATTCCGGTCATGGGCCATGTCGGTCTGCGGCCCCAGGCCGTGCTGACCGACGGCGCCTTCAAGGCCAAGGGCAAGACTGACGAAGAGCGCCTGCGGGTGATGAGCGAGGCCGAGGCCACCGCCGACGCCGGGGCCTTCGCCGTGGTCGTCGAGGGCGTGGCCGAGGGGCTGGCGCGCGACATCACCCTGGCCATCGACAAGCCCACCATTGGCATCGGGGCGTCGTCCGCCTGCGACGGCCAGATACTGGTGACGCCGGACATGCTGGGCCTGTTCGACTGGACGCCGAAATTCGTCCGTCGCTACGCCAATATGCGCGGTGACATCGACCGGGCGGTGGCCGACTACGCCGCCGACGTGAAAGCCCGCCGTTTTCCTGCCGAAGTCGAGACCTACTTCTCGAAAAAGCCCGTCACGCCCTAAGCGGTGCGTTGCGGCGGGGCGGGCGACCCTCTAGGGTCCGCCCGGACTGTATTTCAGCGGCCTGACAGCCGTTTTCTGGGGGCGACGTATCCGTGGTTGATGTCTTCGAGCAGGTCGAGGAGGAGCTCCGCTCCGACCGCTACAAGCGGCTGGCCCGCACCTGGCTGCCCGTCGTGGGTGGTGTGCTTCTGGTCGCCCTGATCGCCGCCCTGGCCTTCTGGGGCTGGGACAGCTGGCAGACGTCGAAGGCCGACAAGGCCTCGGTGGCCTATGACCGCGGACTGGAATCGCTGGAGGCCCGGAATCCGGTCGGTGCCGACGCCGCCTTCATCCAGGCGGCCAAGGACGGCAACGCAGCCTACCGGTCGATGGCCTTGAGCCAGCGCGCCGGCATCGCCCTGGCGGACAACCGCGTTGCCGAGGCGATCTCGCTTCTGGACGAGGCGGCCAAGGCGTCCGGCGATCCCCTGTTGCACGACGTCGCCGCGCTCAAGGCGACCTGGCTGGCCATGGACAGTGAGACCCTGGAACAGATCGAGGCCCGTCTGGAGCCCCTGGCCAAGGACGACCGTCCGTTCAGCGCCTTCGCCCTTGAAGCCCGGGCCATGGCCTGGTTGCAGCACGGCAAGGTCGCCGAGGCCCGCGAGGCCCTGGTCCTGCTCAAGAACGGACTGGATACGCCGGCCATCGTGACCCAGCGTGCCGATCTGGCCATCGCGGCGATCGATTCCGGTGCCGCGGCCCCGACTGGTTCGGGCACACCTCCGACCGGTCCTTCCAACCTTGCCGCCATCGTCCGCGCGCAGGGTGCCATTCCCGTCGCACCGCCCGCAGCCGCCGCGGCTCCCGCGGCACCCGCCGCGCCGGCCCGCCCGTGATCCCCGCTTTCAGGACCTTTCCCATGAATCGCGTGCTTAAAGTCGCCCTGTTGAGCGGTCTGGCCGTCACCCTTGCATCCTGCGGCACCGTGCGCGGACTTCTGCCGTTCGGCCTGGGGCAGGACAGCTCCCCCCAGGCGACGGCCACTGAGGGTCAGCGGATCTCGGTTCTGGAGTTCGAACAGCAGCTGGCCCCGTCGGCGGCGCTGTCGGGCCGTGACTATCTGATCCCGGGACCCCAGGCCGCGATTGCCTGGACCCAGCCCGGCGGCAGCGCCGACAACGCGGTCGAGCACGTCATCGCCGGTGCCGATTTCACCGTGGCCTGGCGTCGCAGCATCGGCGCGGGATCGTCGCGCACGCGTCAGGTCATGGCACCTGTCGTGGCTGACAACGGCCGCGTCTTTACCCTGGACGGCGAGGCCAGTGTCTCGGCGCTCGACGCCTCCACCGGCGCACAGGCCTGGCGGACCAGCGTCAAACCGGCCGAGGATTCGCGCCGGACGGGCTTCATGGGCCTCGGTGGCCGGTCGGACGGCGGCGGCTTCGGCGGCGGCGTGGCGGTCGGCGGCGGCAAGGTCTTCGTGTCGTCGGGTTATCGCACGGTCACGGCCATCGATCAGGCCTCGGGTGCCGTGATCTGGACCACCCCGGTCGATGTACCGATCCACGGCGCACCGACGGTCTCGGGCAGCCGGGTCTTCGTCGTTGACGTTGAAAACCAGATCCAGGCCTTCGACACCACGACCGGTGCCCAGGACTGGTCCTATCGCGGCATTCCCGAGCCGGCGCGTATCATGCGCGCCTCCAGCCCGGCGGTGACCGGCGACACGGTGATCGCGCCCTTCTCGTCGGGCGAGATCGTGGCCCTGCGAGCCTCGACCGGCCAATCGGTGTGGCAGCAGGTGCTCTCGCGGACCAGCCGTACCAGCGCCCTGTCCGAGATTCGCGACATCGCCGGTCGTCCGGTGGTCAGCCGTGGCGTGGTCTATGCCATCAGCCACTCGGGCCAGCTCTCGGCCCTGGACCTCCGCACCGGGCAGCCGAAATGGGCCCCCCTGCCGATCGCCGGCGTCAACGCGCCCCTGCCGGTCGGCGACGTCGTCTATGTCGTGTCCAAGGAAGGCGTGCTGACCGTCATCAACCGTGAGAGCGGCCAGATCTACTGGACCCGCGACCTCAATGAGGGCCGCGTCCGTCAGGAAGGCGGTTTCTTCGGCTTCTTCGACCGCACGGTGCGTCCGGTCTGGTCGGGGCCGCTGATGGCCTCGAACCGTCTCGTGCTGACCAATTCGGACGGCGAACTGGTCGCCTTCGATCCGAAGACCGGTGTCCAGACGGCTTCGATCCGCATGGGTGGGCCCGTCTATATCGCCCCGGCCGCCTACAACGGCGCCCTCTATGTTCTCACTGACAAGGGCGACCTCGTCAGCATTCGCTGACCGTTAGCCCCCGAACTGCGTTAGAAGGCCGACATGGCTCTCAAAGTCGCCATCGTCGGCCGCCCCAATGTGGGCAAGTCGACCCTGTTCAACCGTCTCGTCGGCAAGCGCCTTGCGCTGGTCGATGACCGTCCGGGTGTGACCCGTGACCGCCGGTACGCCGATGGCAACATCGGTGACATGGACCTGACCCTGATCGACACCGCCGGCTATGAGGACGTCACCGACGAAAGCCTCGAATCCCGGATGCGCGAACAGACCGAGGCGGCGCTGGAAGACGCCGACCTGATCCTGTTCATGATGGACGCGCGCGAGGGCGTGACCTCGCTGGACCGGATTTTCGCCGACCGCCTGCGCAAACAGCACAAGCCCGTCGTCCTGCTGGCCAACAAGTCCGAAAGCCGCGAGAGCGGCGGCGGTATCGGCGAGGCCTATGCGCTCGGCTTCGGTGAACCCGTCGCCATCTCGGCCGAACACGGTGAGGGGATGGCCGACCTCTATGCCGCCGTGGTCGCCGCCAGCGCCGACATCTTCATCGAAGAGATCGACGAGCCCGACAAGCCGATCCGCATTGCCATCATCGGTCGCCCCAATGCCGGCAAGTCGACCCTGGTGAACCGTCTGATCGGCGAGGACCGGCTGCTGACCGGCCCCGAGGCCGGGATCACCCGCGACTCCATCTCGGTCGACTGGCAGTACGAGGGCCAGAACATCCGTCTGGTGGACACCGCCGGCATGCGCCGCAAGGCCCGGGTCAACGAGAAGCTGGAAAAGCTGTCGGTCGCCGACACCATCCGCGCCATCACCTATGCCGAGGTGGTGGTTCTGGTCATGGACAAGGACGACGCCTTCGACACCCAGGACCTGCAGCTGGGCGAT
The DNA here is from genome assembly GCA_965284535.1 of Caulobacteraceae bacterium. Lineage (GTDB taxonomy): Bacteria > Pseudomonadota > Alphaproteobacteria > Caulobacterales > Caulobacteraceae > Brevundimonas. The sequence goes on along the minus strand of OZ260090.1, from coordinate 2,494,005 downwards.
CTGGTCGAGCGCGAGGGCCGGGCCCTGGTCTATGTCGCCGCCAAATGGGACCTGGAGGAAAACCCCCAGGCCCGGCTGGCCAAGCTCAGCCAGATGGCCGAGGACAAACTGCCCCAGCTGAAGGGTTCGCCCTTCGTGGCCCTGTCGTCGCACAGCGGCCGCGGCGTCGAGCGGCTGATGCCCGCCGTGCTTCAGGCCCACGCCACCTGGTCCGTCAAGGTCAAGACCAAGGACCTGAACGACTGGCTGTCCATCGCTACCCAGAGGCATCCGCCCCCCGCCGTCGACGGCAAGCGGATCAAGCCCAAATACATGGCCCAGACCAAGGCCCGCCCGCCGACCTTCGTGCTGATGGCCAGCCGCGCCGAGTCGATGCCCGAGCAGTACAAACGCTATCTGGTCAACAATCTGCGCGAGTCCTTCGACCTGCCGGGTACGCCGATCCGCCTGATCGTCAAGTCGGGCAGCGACAACCCCTATGCGCCGGGCGGCTCCAAGTCGGGGCCCGAACGCTACAAGGGCGACGCCAAGACCGCCCCACGCCGGGTGATCAAGAAGGCCGAGCGCGAGGAAATGCTGTCCAACCTGCCCGGCAAGGCGCTGGAGCAGAAGAAGGCCGGCAAGAGCAAGCTCAAGCCGCTGGCGGGGCTCAAGGCCAGCGCCAACAAGAAGGCCGGCTCGTCCGTGGCGGTCCAGAAGGGCGCGCGCGGCGGGGCAAGGCAGGTGTCGCGGTCAGGCCGGGTGCGGACCGGGCAGAAGCACGCGCCGAAGAAGTAGGCCGGCTCTGAGTTCACCTCCCCATTCGCGTAGGCGAATGGGGAGGACAGACCGCGTTAGCGGTCAGGAGGGGGCGACTCGACGGTTCCGGTGAGCCGCGAAATACTGCTCACATGCCCGACGGTCTCAGCTACACGCGCGCCAAGGCCTTCCGTCGCCAGATGACGCCCCCTGAAGCGCGGCTATGGAGTTGCCTACGCGCCGGGCGCTTCCGTGGCTTGAAGTTTCGGCGTCAGCATCCCGTCGGCCCCTACATTCTGGACTTCTACTGCGCTGAAGCCCGGCTGGCAGTTGAGGTTGATGGCATGACCCATGACCATCCCGATCGCATCGCTCATGATCGTCGGAGAACGGCTTGGCTCAGCAGCAAGGGAATCAAGGTCATCCGATTACGCGCGACGGACGTAAGGGACGAGCTGGAGGGCGTCCTCGGGTTCATACTGACCGCAGTGCGTGAAAGGCGTGATGACGGCTGAAACCGCGTCGCCGCCTCCTGGCGCGTGCCGCGCCTGTCCTCCCCATTCGCCTACGCGAATGGGGAGGTGAACCCTGACCGATCAGATCAGCGCCGCCACGCCCGGCCCGCCGCTCCAGTCCTTGAACTTCACCTCCAGCGCTGGTTCCAGATCGCCGCGAGCCAGTTCGACGATCAGCGGGCCAATGACGGACGGGTGGATGACCTCCTGCGGGTCCTCGCCCGGATAGGCCTGGGCCCGCATCGCCGTGCGCATCCGGCCCGGATCGAGGATGGCGACGCGCACTGGCGTCGACTCGATCTCGTCGGCCCAGCATTTGATCAGGGCCTCGGCCCCGGCCTTGGTCGCGGCATAGGCCCCCCAGAAGGCCTTGGGCGCGGCGGCGACGCTGGTGGTCAGATAGACGGCGCGTCCTGCATCGGACGCCTTCAGCAGCGGCTCCAGCGAACGGATCAGGCGATAGACGGCGGTGAAATTGGTCTTCTCGACCTTGGCCCAGACGCGGGGGTCGGCGTGACTGACCGGGGTCAGGCCCGAGGCCCCCATGGTGGCGGCCGCCTGCACCCAGACGTCCAGCCGTCCGAACCGCTCGAAAATGGCCCCACCCAGCCGGTCGATCGCGCCGCCGTCGACCAGGTCGAACGGGATCAGGGTCGCGTGTTTGCCGGTGGCGGCGAAGATGGCGTCGTCCAGTTCTTCCAGACCGCCGACCGTTCGCGCCGTGGCGATCACATGGGCACCGGCCTTGGCCAGCGCGAGGGCGCTCTCATAGCCGATGCCGCGCGAGGCCCCGACGACGAGGGCGATGCGGTCTTTCAGGGGAAGGTCGGTCATGGCGGGCCTGATAGCCCGCCCGTGGGCCCGGCGAAAGTCAGAAGCCGGGCGCGGGTTGCCACAGGCTGAAGCTGACGCCCTGGTCGTCGCTGACCTCGGCCGTGCGGCCCGATGAGGACTCGGACGGCATCGCGGCCCGTCCGCCCAGTTCCACCGCCCGCTTGCACAGGGCGTCCACGTTCTCGACGCGGAAATAGAGATGCGGATTGTTGCGGGCCCGCTCGACCTTGGTAAAGCCGAAGGGCGGGTCGCTGTCGGTGACGTGGGCGTAGGTCGGATGGGAGGAGGTCTCGTCGAAGGTCCAGCCGAACAGACCGGTGTAGAAAGCCCGCGCCTTGTCGAGGTCTTCGGTGTCTATGGTGAAATAGCCGAGCTGGATCATGAAGCCTAAGCGCTGACCAGCAGGGAAAGTTGCCGGGCCGCCACCTCACGTCCGCCTTCCTCGATCTCGCGGTCCAGCAGGCGGGTCGGATATTCGCCGGTGAAATAGTGGTCCGTGAACTGGGGATTGCGCGGATCGCGCGGCCCTGCCTCCATGGCGTCGTACAGGCCGTCGACCGACAGGAAGCCCAGCGAGTCGACCTCGAGATGGGCCCGCATCTCTTCCAGCGTCATATTGGCGGCGATCAGCTGGTCCCGTTCGGGCATGTCGATGCCGTAGAAGTCCGGCCACAGGATTGGCGGGCTGGCCGAGCGCAGGTGCACTTCGGTGGCTCCGGCGGCGCGGACGGCGCGCACCAGTTTCACCGAGGTGGTGCCGCGCACGATGGAGTCGTCGATCAGCACCACCCGCTTGCCCTCCAGTACCGAGCGGTTGGGGCTGTGCTTCATGCGCACGCCCTTCTGGCGGGCTCCCTGGCTGGGCTGGATGAAGGTGCGGCCCAGATAGTGGCTGCGGATGATGCCCATTTCATACGGAATGCCGCTTTCCTGGGCGTAGCCGAGCGCCGCCGGCACGCCGCTGTCGGGCACGGGCACGATGACATCGGCCTCGACGGCGTGTTCGCGGGCCAGCTTCATGCCCATCCGCTTGCGCACGCCATAGACCGAGCGCCCGTTCACGACGCTGTCGGGACGCGAGAAATAGACATATTCAAACAGGCAGGGGCGCGCCTCCCGGGTCGGGAAAGGCTTGAGCGACAGCAGGCCGCCCTTGTCGATGACCACCACCTCGCCGTGCTCGACATCGCGCTCGAAGGTCGCGCCGATGGTATCGAGCGCGCAGGTTTCGGAGGCCAGCACCCAGGCGTCGCCGAGCTTGCCGAGCACGAGCGGACGTATGCCCAGTGGGTCACGGGCACCGATCATCTTGGACCGGGTCTGGCAGACCAGGGCATAGCCGCCCTCGATCCGGCCGATGGCGTCGATGAAGCGGTCGACGATCTTGGCCTTACGCGACCGCGCGATCAGGTGAAGGATGACCTCGGAGTCCGACGTCGACTGGAAGATGGCCCCTTCGCCGACCAGCTGGTTCCGCAGATAGAGGAAATTGGTCAGGTTGCCGTTGTGGGCGATGGCGATGCCGCCCTGGTCCAGATCGGCGAACATCGGCTGGATGTTGCGCAGGAAGCTGCCGCCGGCGGTGGAATAGCGGGTGTGGCCCACGGCCGCCGCGCCGGGCATGCGGGTCGACAGGTCCGCCCCGCCGAAGGCCTCGCCGACCAGCCCCATATGCCGCTCGGTGTGGAAGCGGGTCTCATTGACGCTGGCCATGCCGCAGGCTTCCTGACCGCGGTGCTGCAGGGCGTGCAGGCCCAGGGCGACGATGGCCGAGGCCGCGTCCTTGTCAGCGCCCCACACGCCGCAGACGCCGCACTCCAGCCGGAGCTGGTCGTCGTCGGCTTCGCGATGATGCGCCCGGTGGATGACCGGGTCGGCGATGGAATGGGCGAGGCTGCTCATCGTGGGGCTCCGATGTGCGGGGGACTCTAACGGGCGGTGGACGGCGGCGGAGTATTGTTTGTTTGGGGCGAGGGCAAGGCTTCTTCGCCGGAAAAACCCTCGTTCACGGAGGAAGTCACGACGGGCGTCAGGGCGTCTGCGCCCCGGCCGATACCGGGAAGGACGATCTGGATGACGCGCGCGGCCCCCGCCGTGACGGGCCGCAGGGCCGCCTCGCTGAGCCAGCGCGGGGTCTGCTCGCCCGGCATGGCGGCGACAATGACCAGATGAATGGCTCCCAGCAGCACCAGTGACCGCGCCGCGCCGACGAAGACCCCGAAGAAGCGATCGACACCGCCCAGATGCGGATGGGCCTGGGCCTTCCTGGACAGGATCGAACCGAAGATGCGGATGCCGAAATAGATCAGCAGGAAGGAGGCGATCGCCGCGGCAATGGTTCCCGCCCAGTCCGGATTGACCAGGGCCCGGCCCATCGGCGCGGTCAGGGGCAGGGCCACCAGGGCGATGAAAGCCGCGAGGACGAAGCTCAACAGGGTGATGATCTCGCGCGTCGCGCCGCGCACCCAGCCGGCCGCGGCCGAGGCGAGGATGACCAGAATGGCGATTACGTCGAAACCGGTCATGCGCGTCCGAACTGATGCCTGCCCGACTTCAATAGCGGTTTTGCGAGATTCGTTCGACCGCTTCGGTCAGGCGGGTCACCGAGGTCACCGTCACCCCTTTGCTCTTCACCGTGAGAGGCGGGGCGAGGGCGCGATCGAAGCCCAGCTTCTGGGCCTCCCGCAGCCGTGCCTCGGCCCGGCCGACGGCACGGATCTCGCCCGACAGGCTGATTTCGCCGAATACGACGCAGCCCTGCGGCAGGGGCGTATCGGTCGCCGAACTGATCAGGGCCGCCGCCGCCGCCAGATCGGCCGCCGGCTCATTGATGCGCAGGCCGCCCGCGACGTTCAGATAAACATCCTGATCGCCGAAACCGAAGCCGCACCGGGCCTCAAGAACCGCCAGCACCATGGCCAGACGGCCCGTGTCCCAGCCGACCACGGCCCGGCGCGGCGTGCCGTAGGCGGATTTCGACACCAGCGCCTGCATCTCGACCAGCACAGGCCGCGATCCCTCGATTCCCGCGAACACCGCTGCGCCCGGAGCCCGGTCCTTGCCTTCACCGAGGAACAGGGCCGAGGGATTGGCGACCTCGCGCAGGCCCGCGTCACCCATTTCGAACACGCCGATCTCGTCGGTGGCCCCGAACCGGTTCTTGCCGGCGCGCAGGATGCGGAACGGATAGCCGCGCTCACCTTCAAAGCTGAGCACGGCGTCGACCATATGTTCGACGACGCGCGGCCCGGCGACCTGACCGTCCTTGGTGACGTGGCCGACCAGAATGACGGCGACGCCCTGCGACTTGGCCAGTCGGACCATTTCGCCGGCGCAGGCGCGGACCTGGGTCACCGATCCGGGACCGGCCTCATGGGCGTCGGACCACAGCGTCTGGATCGAATCGACGATGACGATGTCGAACCGCTCGCGCTTCAGCGTGCCGAGAATCTCGCGCAGGGCCGTGGCCGAGGCCAGTTCCACCGGGGCCTTTTCCAGTCCCATTCGCTTGGCCCGGGAACGGATCTGCTCGACGGCCTCCTCGCCCGAGATATAGGCCACCCGCCGTCCCGACAGGGCCGCGCGGCCGGCGACGTCGAGCAGCAGGGTGGATTTGCCGACGCCGGGATCGCCGCTCAGCAGCAAGGCCGATCCGGGCACCACCCCGCCGCCGCAGACCCGGTCGAACTCGGTCACGCCGGTAATGATGCGCGGCGGCTCGGGGGTGTCGGACTGCAGGGTCTCGAACTGGACGCCCCGTCCGCGGGCCGCGGCGCTGGTCGAGGGTTTCATCGCGCCGGGCGGCGCCGACCGGCTCTCCTCCACGATGGAGTTCCACTGGTTGCAGGCCCCGCACTGGCCCGACCATTTTCCATGGACGGCCCCGCAGGCCTGGCAGACATAGATTGCACCGTCTCGAGCCATGGGACGGGCTTACAGGAAGTGGGCGCGGCGGGGCAGGGGGTGCCGGATTGGCTGCGACCGAAATTGACGCAGGCTCGTTTCGTCAGACCGCCCTTTGCTCCGTGGGCGGCGCGGTCCATATCTCGGCCCATGGCAATGCGTGGCGAACGGGCGGGACGACGAGGGGATTCGGTCGCCAAGGCGGCACAGGCCGGGGCCGTCGCGCCGCCTACGGACGCGCCCCCGGCCTGGCGAGCGCTGGGGGATCTGATCCAACTGGTCGGACGCGCCAACGCACCCCGGTTACGACTGCGGCTGTTCGCGGCCATCGGCATGACCCTCGGCGGCAAGGGTCTGGGCGTGCTCGGGCCGCTCGTCCTGGGCGCGGCGGTCAATCATCTGGCGGCGGGGCAGGGGGCCGCGGTCGCGGTCGGCATGGGTTTCGCCGGTTTCGCCGTCGGCTGGGCCTTCGTGCGGTTGCTGTCCGCCATCGCGCCCAATGCCTCGGACGTGGTCTTCGCCCCGGTGCGCGCGGCGGCGCAGCGGCGGGCCGCGACCGAGACCTTCGCCCATGCGCTCAGCCTGTCGCTGGACTTCCACCAGACCAAACGGTCGGGATCGCTGTCGCGGACCATGGACCGGGGCTCGCGGGCCGTCGATTTCCTGCTGCGCATTCTCGCCTTCAACCTGATCCCGACCGGCGTGGAACTGGTGCTGGCGGCGGGTGTCCTGGCCGGACGCTACGACTGGCGCTTCGGGGCGGTGGCGGTGGCCGTGGTCGCTGTCTATGCCGCCTCGACCTTCGCCCTGGCCAGCTGGCGGCTGGAGCACCGGCGCGAGATGAACGCCGCCGACACCGAGGCCGCCGGGGTCTCGGTCGATGCCTTGCTGAACTATGAGACCGTCAAGTCCTTCGGAGCCGAGGCCCGGGCGGCCGGGGCCTATGACCGGGCGCTGGGCGACTACACGCGCGCCGCGCTGAAGGCCAACAGCTCCCTGGCCCTGCTGAACGTCACGCAGGCGGTGATCATGAACATCGGCCTGGCCGTCATGGCGGTCATGGCCGGGTTCGAGGCAGCGGCCGGCCGGATGGGGCCGGGCGACGTGATGGCGGCGGTGCTGATCATGATCTCGCTGTACGCGCCACTGAACATTCTCGGCTTCGCCTATCGCGAAATCCGTCAGTCCTTCATCGATATGGAGGAGATGCTGAAGGTGACGCGGCAGACGCCGCAGGTTGCCGACGCGTCTGACGCTGTGCCCTTGCCCCGGCCTGCCAACGCCAAGGGTGCCTCGCTCGTCTTCGAACAGGTCGGGTTCCGGCACGACTCCCGCGCCAACGGGCTTGAGGACGTCAGCTTCATCGCCCCTCCCGGGACCACGACCGCCCTGGTGGGCCCGTCCGGGTCCGGCAAATCGACCATCGTCAAACTGGCCCTGCGCCTGCTGGACCCCCAGGAAGGCCGGGTGCTGATCGACGGGCTGGATGCGCGGCAGGTCACCCAGGCCTCGCTGCGCTCCGCTGTCGCCCTGGTGCCGCAGGACGTGGCCCTGTTCAACGACAGCCTCCGCGCCAACATCGGATTTGCCCGTCCCGATGCCGACGAAGCCGCGATCTGGGCGGCGGCCGAGGCGGCAGAACTGGCCGATTTCATTAGGGAACTGCCCGAAGGCATGGAGACCCGCGTCGGCGAGCGCGGTCTGAAACTGTCCGGCGGGGAACGTCAGCGCGTCGGCATCGCCCGTGCCCTGCTGGCCGATCCCTGCATCCTGATCCTCGATGAGGCCACCAGCGCCCTCGACAGCCGTACCGAGGCCGCTATCCAGAAGACACTGCGCAAGGCGCGGGCCGGCCGGACGACCCTGGTGGTCGCCCATCGGTTGTCGACCATCGCCGACGCCGACCAGATTCTGGTGCTGAAGGCCGGGCGGATCGTCGAGCGCGGTGCCCACCATGAATTGGTGGCGCATCTGGGTGGGGAATATGCGGCCCTCTGGCGCAAGCAGACCCGGGGTGCCCGTACGGACCGTCAGCCGGTCTGAGACAGCTTTCGCTCGATGACTTCGAAGAGACTGTCGAGGATGCGCGCGCGTTCCTGCACGGCTTCCGGCGGCAGGGACTGCAGCAGGCGCAGCGACCGGGCGTGGACGGTGACGATACGCCAGTCGAACGGTTGCTCCGGGCCGGTTGCGCCGATGAGATCGCACAGGCCGGTGGCCGCGCGACACAGGTCAGACAATTCGAACGGGCCGGCGGCATCGATCAAGGTCGTGGCCGCGCGATAGACCTGGTCCAGTCTCGCGGGGGTCTCCCCGAGACTGGTCGGGGCAGGCGTCACCTCAAGAGTTTCGATCGCGGCGTCCACCGCCGTCATCGCGCGCCCGCGCATCGACTCGATGTTGGCGTGAGCCTGTTCGAGGGCCACGGCAACGCTGACCCCGCCGGGAGAATCAATCATGGCCGCGAGCCGGGTCTTGCGACGCGGATGAGTGATGACGGTCAACCGGCCGCTCCTTCAGCGCTGGCGGCAGCCTGCCGGTCCTCGAATTCCTTCTTGCGGATCAGGTCCGCGCGCCGCTCCTCCTGAGGCGCGGGGGCGTTCCGGAAGCGGCGATCAGGTCCGAAATAGTCACCGATCTCGAGGAACGGCCGACTGTCCCGCGCCACCCAGACGATCCGCTCCAGCAGGGTGGTCGCGCTGAACGGCTTGGTGATGATGAAATTGGCACCGCAATCCCGGGCCTCGGCCACACGAGGTCTCCGGATATGGGCAGCGGTCATGATCACCGGCACGAAGGCGTTCGGATCAAGACCTGAGCGGCGCAACCAGCGAACCAGTTCAAAGCCGTCCATGCCGGGCATCTCGCAGTCGACCACGAGCAGATCGATGTTTTGCTCCTTGAGGACTTCCATGGCCTCCGCCGCGCCCGGGCAGGCGTGTCTGGGGCGGATGCCGAACCCCATGAGGGCCTGGGTCGTCAATTCGAGGGCGAAGGACGAATCGTCCACCACCATGGTGACCGCGCCGCTCAGATTGATAACAGCGCTCTTGCGCAGCGCCTCGCCCAGCGCGCTCATTGCAAGGGGCCACGCATGGAGGGAGGGCGACAGACGTACATTCCGTCAGGCTCGCAGCTTCCGGTAGCGGAGTGATTAACACGCCGGCGTCCGCCGGCGGGCCGGCAGGTCAGCCGGCGCGCCCGATGGCGTAGAACCGGTCGGCCCGGGCCTTGCGCAATTGATCCGGCGTCAGTCCCGAGAGGGCCGCCAGTTCCTCGGCCAGGACGTCACCCACCGTCGCGATGGCGGCCGCGCGGTCGGCGTGCGCGCCCCCCACCGGCTCAGGAATGATCCGGTCGACGATCTTCAGTTCGACCAGGTCCGGCGCGGTGATTTTCATGGCCATGGCGGCGTCGCGAGCGCGCGCGCCGTCGCGCCACAGGATGCCGGCCGCGCCCTCGGGCGAAATGACCGAATAGATCGAATGCTCGAGCATCAGCACCCGGCCCGCCGCGGCGATGGCGATGGCCCCGCCCGAGCCGCCCTCGCCGGTGACGGTGGCGATGGAGGGCACGCCCAGGGTCAGGCAGCGTTCGGTCGAGCGGGCGATGGCCTCGGCCTGGCCGCGCTCTTCGGCGCCGAGACCCGGATAGGCACCGGCGGTGTCAACAAAGGTCAGGACCGGAAGGCCGTACTGTTCGGCCATGTCCATCAGGCGGACCGCCTTTCGGTAGCCCTCGGGGCGGGCCATGCCGAAATTGTGCACGACGCGGGTCTGGGTGTCGTGGCCCTTCTCATGGCCCATCAGAACCACGGGCGCGCCCCGGAACCGGGCGAGACCGCCCAGAATGGCCTGATCGTCCCCGAACTGGCGGTCGCCCTTCAGCTCGACGAAGTCGGTGAACAGGCCCTCGACATAGTCCACGAAATGCGGCCGCTGCGGGTGGCGCGCGACCATGGTCTTCATCCACGGATCGAGGTTGGCATAGGTCTTCCGGCGCAGCTGCTCGGCCTTCTTGCGCAGGCCCTCGACCTCGGCATCGAACGAGCCGGACGTCGAGGAGAGCAGGTTCAGCTCCTCGATCTTCGCCTCCAGCTCGGCGATCGGCTTTTCAAACTCGAGGTAGTGCACGGCCATAAGGCATCCGGAACAGGCGCGCCGGGTGGCGCATCGGAAGGCGGCGGAACCTAGTCAGGTCAACGCCGGGGAGCAAGCGCGGGTTCACTCATCCCGCGCCAGAGGGTGTTTGTCACGCACCACCTGTGCCAACCGATCGGTGGCGACGTGCGTATAGATCTGGGTGGTGGCTATGTCGGCGTGGCCCAACAGGGTCTGGACCACCCGCAGATCGGCCCCCCCCTCCAGCAGGTGGGTGGCGAAGGCGTGGCGCAGGACGTGGGGGCTGACCCGGGCCGGGTCGATCCCGGCGTCGGCGGCGGCCTGATCGAGCAACTGCGCAAAGCGGCGGGGTGTCAAATGTCCCTTGGCCGAGGCGGAGGGGAACAGCCAGGGACTGTCCGGAGCTTTCTCCGGCCGGGCGGCGTCGCGGGCGGTCAGCCAGGCCCTGACCGCCTCCCGCGCGGAAGGGTTCAGCGGCGCCAGCCGCTCCTTGCCGCCCTTGCCGCGCACGATCAGGAAGGCCGGATCCCGCCGTACCGCCTCGACCTTCAAGCCCAGCAACTCCGAAACCCGCAGACCCGAGGCATAGGCCAGCTCGACCAGAGCCACGAGCCGCAGGCCCGCCGCCCCGTCGCGCGCCGCCGCCGCCGCCAGCAGGCGCTCGATCTCTTCACCGCCCAGAACCCGGGGCAGGTTGCGGCCCTGTTTCGGTGCATCCAGCCGCCGGGAGGGGTCATCGGCGCGCCAACCCTCGCCCAGGGCGAAGCGATAGAACTGTCGCACGGCCGAACGTCGCCGCGCCTGGGTCGCCGGCGACAGGCCCTGACGCCCCAAGCCGGCATACCAGGCCTCGACCCCGGCCTCGTCGCCGCCCATCAGGCCACCGGTGATGCCCGCCTCGGCGTCGGCCAGATCGCGGCCATAGGCGGACAGGGTATGGGGTGAGGCGTCGCGTTCCACCGCCATCATTTCCAGAAAGGCCTCGACCTGCGGCGTGCTCATTCGGTTCGGCGCTTTGCGAAGGCGGCGCTTGGTGTAGAGGGTGGTGGGGTCATGCCGTGCCTGCCGCAGCCCCTCCCGTCGCCGTCCAGCCTCTCCACTGAGGCCGGCCATGAGTGATGACGAACCGATTCCCGTTCATCAGCGCACCATAGCCCTGGTCGGGCTGATGGGGGTGGGCAAATCGACCGTCGGCCGCCGGCTGGCCAAACGGCTGGGTCTGCCCTTCGCGGATGGCGACGCCGAGATCGAGGCGGCGGCGGGCATGACTGTATCGGACATTTTCGCCGGTCTCGGCGAAGCGGAGTTCCGGGCCGGTGAAGCACGGGTGATCCGGCGTCTGCTGTATGCGCCGCGTATGGTGCTGGCGACCGGCGGCGGCGCGGTCCTGAACCCCGAGACCCGCGGGGTGCTGAAGACCCGGGCCACGACGGTCTGGATGCGCGCGGATCTGGAGACGGTGGCGAGCCGGGTGCAGCGCCGTGACACCCGGCCCCTGCTGCGCGGCCGGAACCCGCTGGAGGCCCTGACGGCCATGGCCGAGGTTCGCAACCCCTTCTACGCGATGGCCGATGTGACGGTTGACGTAGCCAGCGGAGCCCATGCCGAGGCGGTCGATGGCATCATACAGGCCCTGGAGACCTACTGGGCCCGGGCGGTGACGGCATGAACACGGTCATCGCGGTCTCTGGTGACGGCTTCCAGCCCTATGACGTCGTCATCGGTCGCGGCCTTATGCCCGATCTGGGCCGGCGGGTTGCGGCACTGGGGCAGGGGCGGACCGTCATCGTCACCGACGAAACAGTCGCCGCCCTGCATGGCCCCGCGGTTCTGGCCGCTCTGGAGGCGGCCGGATGCCGCGCCCGGCTGCTGACGGTGCCTCCCGGTGAGGCCTCGAAATCCTTTGCCGAGCTGGAGCGGGTGATCGACCGGCTGCTGGCTTTCGGCCTTGACCGGCGGGACCTGATCGTCGCCCTGGGCGGTGGTGTGGTCGGTGATCTCGCCGGGCTTGCGGCGGCCCTCTACATGCGCGGCATCGACTTCGTTCAGGTGCCGACGACCCTGCTGGCGCAGGTGGATTCCTCGGTCGGCGGCAAGACCGCCATCGACACGCCGCGTGGCAAGAATCTGGTCGGGGCCTTCCATCAGCCGAGGCTGGTGGTGGCCGACATTGACCTGCTGGCCACCCTGCCGGCGCGGCAACTGGGCTCCGGCTGGGCCGAGGTGCTCAAGCATGGCCTGATCTGCGACCCCGCCTTCTTCGACTGGCTGGCGGGCGAGGGAGCGGTCGGCGCGACCGGCGACCCCGCCGCCTTGCACCGGGCCGTGGTCCGGTCGGTTGAGATCAAGAGCGCCATCGTCGGCGAGGACGAGAAGGAGTCCGGCCGGCGCGCCCTGCTCAACCTCGGCCACACCTTTGGCCACGCCATCGAGGCCGAGCTGGAGTTCGACGAAGCGCGAATCACCCATGGCGAGGCGGTGGCGCTGGGCTGCGCCCTGGCCTTCCGTTTCTCGACCGCGTCCGGGCTGTGTGCCACCGCGGAGGCCGGGAAGGTCGAAGCCGTCATCGCGGCGGCTGGCCTGCCGACGCGACTGGATCAGGCCGGGACCTTCGTCGCCGATCGTTTGCTCAAACGGATGGCCGGCGACAAGAAGGCGGAGGGCGGGCGGCTGACCCTGATTCTGGCCCGCGCCATCGGCGAGACCTTCATCGACAAGGCCGTGGACCCGGCAGCCGTCGCCGCATTCCTGAAGTCCGAAGGCGCGTGATGAGCAGTTCACCGATGCATCTGGCCGTCGCGGTGCTGGAGAACCGTTTCGTGCGGCTGGAGCCCCTGTCGGAGCCGCTGGAGGGCGAGGTTCGCGCGGCGCTGGACTGCGACGCGGCCTCCTGGGACATCATGGTCGCGGCCGGCTATGGGCTCCATTTTGACGGCTGGTGGCGGTCGGCGCTCCGCGCCATGGAACAGGGGACGCGGATCGCCTGGGCCGTCCGCCGCCTGAGCGACGGGGCCGTCGTCGGCACGACCAGCCTGTATGAGATCAAACCCGACTATCGCCGCTGCGAGATCGGCTCGACCTTCTACCGTCCCGAGGCGCGGGGTGGGCCCGTCAATCCGTCCTGCAAGCGGCTGTTGCTCGGTCACGCCTTCGACGGCGGCGCGGTGCGGGTCGAGATCATCACCGATGCCATCAATCCCGGCAGCCAGGCCGCCATCCGCAAACTGGGCGCCCGCGACGAGGGTGTCCTGCGCAAACACAAGATTACCTTCAGGGGCCGCATCCGCGACACGGCCCAGTTTGCCGTTCTCGATGACGACTGGCCCGAGGTGCGAACACGGCTGGACGCGCGGCTGGCGGCGTTCGGCTAGTCGACCGCCCGGCAGTCCGTCGGCGGGCGTCCGTCTGATGTCCAGGTCGCCATGACGCCGCGGCCACGCAGTTCATAGCCCGAGGCTTTGTACCAGAGGCCGTCGGCGGCCCGTTCCTGGTAAAGGTCCACGGCCTCGCCGGTGGAGTATCGCACCGTCGCCATCTGGCGCGGATTGTCGAAATCGACCGTCAGTCGCTCGCTGTTGTTGCACAGATAGATGGTGCGGATGACCCGGTTGAGGACCCGGTCCTGGACCTCGGCCCCGGTTCGGCGGCGGGCGGTCTGGGCCTCCTGGGCGCGCTCCCGCACGGAATCGCCGTCGGTCGGCGCATCCTTCGGCTTCGGACCGCAGGCGGCGACCACCAGACCCGCGAGGATGGCGACGGCGGCGAGGGACTTCATGCGGACTCCCGAACAAGCGGAGCCGTGCGGCCCGGCGGACTAACGTGCATCGGGCACCGCCGTTCCTTTGCGGCGGGCGCGGAAGAAGGACCGCAACAGGTCGCCGCCTTCCGTGGCGAGCACACCGCCCTCGGCGGACGGCTTCCAGTGGCAGGTCGGCTGGTCGAAGAAGCGTGGGCCATGCGCCACGGCCCCGCCCTTGGGATCGTCCGCGCCCCAGACGACCCGCCCGAGGCGGGCGTGGCTGATTGCCCCGGCGCACATGGCGCAGGGCTCCAGCGTCACATAGAGGGTCAGGCCGGTGAGGCGGTAGTTTCCCAGCCTTGCCGCCGCCGCGCGCATCGCCACGATCTCGGCGTGGGCGGTCGGATCGTGGGCGCCGATGGGCCCGTTACGCCCCTCCGCGACGACCTCGCCGGTCGATTCATCGACGATCACGCAGCCCACGGGAGTCTCTCCCGCGTCCGCAGCCGCTTGCGCACATGCCAAGGCCATGTGCATGAACCGCTCATCATGGCCAGCCATCCCCGAGACAACGACAAGAAGCCGCGCCCGCGTCAAGACGCCGACCGCGACACCCCCCGCAAACCCTATGTCAAACGCGTCGAGGCCGTCGATGACCGGGGCCCGCCCAAGGGTGGCAAATCCTTCAGCAAGCCGGGCGGAAAATCCTTCTCGAAGGACGGAAAACCCGGTGCCAAGGCTGACGAGGGACCCAAGCGCAGCGAACGTGTCGCCAAGGCCATGGCCCGGGCCGGTATCGCCTCGCGCCGCGAGGTCGAGCGGCTGATCGGTCTCGGCAAGGTCGCCGTCAACGGCAAGATCCTCGACACCCCGGCCACCCTGGTCACGCGCGACGACGTCATCACCGTCGACGGCAAGGCCATCGGCTCGGCCGAGGCGACCCGCGTCTGGCGCTATCACAAGCCCGCCGGACTGGTGACCTCGCACAATGATCCGGGCGGCCGGCCCACCGTCTTTGACGCCCTGCCCAGCGGCCTGCCGCGGGTGATCTCGGTCGGACGCCTCGACCTGAACACCGAGGGCCTGCTGCTGCTGACCAATGACGGCGAACTCAGCCGGGCGCTGGAGTTGCCCTCGACCGAACTGGTCCGACAGTACCGGGCCCGCGCCCGGGGACGGGTCAGCCAGCTACAGCTCGATTCGCTCAAGGACGGCGTCACCGTCGACGGCATCCGCTACGGCCCGATCGAGGCGACGCTGGACAAGGCGAAGGACAGCGAGGGCAATGCGCCCGCCAATCTGTGGATCAGCGTCTCCATCACCGAGGGCAAGAACCGTGAGGTCCGCAAGGTGCTGGAGCATCTCGGCCTGACCGTGAACCGGCTGATCCGCCTGGCCTATGGTCCGTTCCAGCTCGGCACCCTGCCGACGGGCTCGGTCGAGGAGGTCGGACCGCGGGTGATCCGCGAGATGCTGGCCGAACATATCCGGCCCGAGAATCTGCCGACCGGCAACACCGTCTCGACCCCGGCACCGATCCCGGGCCGCCGGACTTCGGCCCCGATCAAGGCGGGGACCTCCGGCTCGGCCATCTCGGATCCCTCGCGCAAGCCCAGCCGCGTCCGCGCCGCCGGGGCCGCTGCTGACGCCGCCGCCGACCGCGCATCGCGGCCGCAGAAAAAGCCGGGTTGGGCCAAGGCCGGACCGAAGTTCGAGCATCCGAAGAAGACCTTCACCCCTCGCGCCCGGCCCGAAGGCGCCGAGGCTGCCGGCGAGCGTCCCAAGCGCGTGTTCAAGCCGCGCGAGGACCAGTTCATCGACCGCCCGCGCGGCGACGCCCGCACCGGAGCCCGGCCTGCGGCCCGATCCGACGATCGGCCGGGCGACAAACGTCCCTTCGACCGCAAACCGGGCGGCAAGCCTCCGTTCGCGGGCAAGTCCGGGGATCGCCCCGGCGGCTTTTCGAAGCCCGCCGGCTCCCGTCCCGGCGCCGGTCCGGCTGGTGGACGCGGCAGTCCCCGTCCAGGCGCGGGTCCCGCCGGCGGTCGCGGTTCGCCGCGCGGTCCCCGCTCCAAGGGCTGACCGGTGCGGATTGTCGCCGGTAGCCTGAAGGGCCGGGCCATCGTCGCGCCGGAAGGGCAGGGCACGCGCCCGACGTCTGATCGCGCGCGGCAGGCCGTCTTCAATGTGCTGGAACACGCCGCCTGGTCCGAGCCGCTGGACGGGATGCGGGTCATCGACCTCTATGCCGGTTCGGGTGCCCTCGGTTTCGAGGCGATCAGCCGGGGCGCGGCCTTCGCCCTGTTCGTCGAGACCGATGAGGAGGCCCGCGGGGCGATCCGCGAGAACGCCGATACCTATGGCGTCATGGGCCGCGCCCGTGTGCATCGGCGCAGCGCCACGGACCTGGGCCTGCGCCCCCGCCCGGACGGCGAACCCTTCGACCTGGCCTTCCTCGATCCGCCCTACCGCAAGGGGCTCGGTGAGCAGACGCTGCGGGGGCTGCTGGACGGCGACTGGCTTAAACCCGGTGCTCTCGTCGTGTTCGAACGCGGCTCCGACGAACCCGAGATCGACACCCCCGGCTATCAGCGGCTGGACGCGCGCGACTATGGTGCCGCGCGCGTCCTCTTCCTCAGGGCCCTACCAGCGGCGGGCTGAGACCCGGTTGTCGAGCTGGCTGCGCATGCGCGCCAGCCCATCGCGGTTGACCCGATAGGGGCCGCCGCCGATCGAGGCGATCAGCCCCTTGGTTCTCAGCTTCTTCCAGACCGACAGATTGCAGTCGGTCAGCAGGAAGCCGTCGCGGGTGAAACAGTCGGCGCGCAGGATGCGACCGTCGACGTCGCGTTCGAGGACGATCGCGCCGCCCTGCGCCAGGCAGTGCAGCGTGCGCTGCTCCGCTCGGGAGATGTTCATTTGGATATGTCCGGAAAGGCGTGAAGGGTCGCGCCGGCGAGGTCACGCCGGCGTGCGGTTCAGAGGCTCTTCACAGTCAGCGCCGTGGAGGCCTCAGGCCTTTCGCGCAATCTCGGACATAGGCTTCCTGTCGGGATGATCCCGTGCGTTGGACGTCGCCATATAGCGCAGATCGGCTTTCCGCGCCAAGCTGCGAGGCATGACCCAGATGGATCGCCGCACCCTCCTCGCCGCAGCCGCAGCTTCCGCCGCGGTTCCGTTCGCCGCCGCAGCCCAGGAACCGGCCCGTGAATGGGCGACGAGGGCAGCGCTGCCATGGGCGGTGCAGGAGATCTATTGCGCGGTTTCGAACGGGCGGATCGTCACCGCCGGCGGGCTACGCCGACCGGCCCGGGTGACCGAAATCGAGGACCGGACAGGGATCTACGACCCGGCCACCAACGCCTGGAGCGAGGGGCCGCGCCTGCCCCAGCCGCGGCACCATCCGATGCTGATCGCCGGCGCCGGCGACACCGTGTTCGCGCTCGGCGGTTATGGCCGGTCGGAGGCGGGCGACTGGACCGGCATGACGGAGGTCTGGGCCATGGAGGTCGACGGCTGGCGCGAGGCCGGCCGCATGCCGGGGCCGCTGAGCGAGACGGTCGGGGTGGAACTGGGCGGGCGACTGCATCTGGTCACCGGACGGTCGCCTGGTGCCGCAAACGGCCAGTGGAACGATCAGGTCGATGTCGATACGCACCGGGTCTTCCTGCCGGAGGAGGGCCGCTGGGAGACGGCCCGGCCCTGTCCCATGGCGCGCAATAGCGCCGCCGGGGCGGTGCTGGACGGCGCCTTGTGGGTGGCCGGCGGGCGCACGGTCAGCGGCGGCGGGACCGGGCGGCTGGACCGCTACGACCCCGTCGCGGACCGCTGGGACACACTGGCGCCGATTCCCCCGTCGCCGATGTCGGGCCAGCAGGTCGGGGGCGGGCTGGCCATGGTCGAGATCAATCGCCTGCTCTTCGCCTTTGGTGGGGAATGGTTCGCGCCGGGCGGGGGCGGGGTGTTCAGCGAATCCTGGATCTACGACCCGGCTGCCGATCGCTGGGACGCGGGCCCGGCGATGCGGACGCCGCGTCATGGGTTGGCGGCGGCGACCATTGGTCAGGCGGTCTATGCGATCGCGGGCGGCGAGGTGGTGTCCGGCGGGAGATCTGGGGGCGTGGTCGAGGCCGTCCAGTTCAGCCTGTTCTACTGAAGACCGCGAGCCAGCGCCCGCGCGGCGTCCGTCACCTCGGCCCAAGTGACCTCGAAGCCGGCGGCGTCGCCGAACCAGGGATCGGCCACGGCCTGACCCTCGCGGCCCTCGACATGATCCAGCAGCAGGCTGAGCTCGGCGGTGGCGTCGTCCGGCGCCAGCTTGCGCAGCTTGGCGAGATTGTCGTGGTCGAGGGCGATCACATGGGTGAAGCGGCGGAAGTCGGCGGGTCGGACCTGACGGGCACGCAGGGCGGAGATGTCGACGCCATTGCTGCGGGCGACGGCGATGGCCCGTTCATCCGGCGGCTCCCCCGCATGCCAGTCACCGGTTCCGGCGGAGTCAACGATCAGGCCGAGACCGATCCGGGCCGCTTCGGCGCGCAGGGCACCTTCGGCCAGTGGCGAGCGACAGATATTGCCGAGGCAGACGAAGAGGACGCTGGTCATGCCCTCAAGTAGCGAAGTGGCAGGGCAAGGGGAAAGTCATCGCCGCCCGAACAGCTTCTCGAGGTCGGCCAGCTTGAGTTCGACATAGGTCGGGCGGCCGTGGTTGCACTGGCCGGAGTGGGGGGTGGCCTCCATCTCACGCAGCAGGGCGTTCATCTCGGGGGCTGACAGGACGCGCCCGGCGCGGACGCTGCCGTGGCAGGCCATGGTGCCGCAGACTTCCCCCAGTCGCTCGGACAGGGCCAGGGCGGTGCCGTGTTCGGCCAGGTCGTCGGCAATGTCGCGGATCAGGCCCTGGACATCGGTGTCGCCCAGCAGGGCGGGGGTCTCGCGCACCAGCACGGCACCGGCGCCGAAGGGTTCGACGATCAGGCCCAGTTCGGCCAGTTCCTCGGCCCGGGCGGAGACGCGTTCGGCCTCGGCGGGGTCAAGCTCGACCACCTCGGGCGTCAACAGGGCCTGACGGGTCACCGCGCCCCGGGCCATCTGCACCTTCATCCGCTCATAGACGAGGCGTTCGTGGGCGGCGTGCTGGTCGACGACGACGAGGCCGTCACGGGTCTGGGCGACGATATAGGTGCCGTGAAGTTGGGCGCGGGCGGCACCGAGGGGGAAGTCGATCAGGTCCGGCGCGGCCGGGGCGGCACCGGCGGGCCAGCCGTCGTTTGAGGCCGGTTCATAGCCCGGCTCGACCCGTGCAGAACGGTCACTGAGGCCGGGAATGACCTGGGCATGCGTGCTGGCGGGGGCGGCCCAGCCCTGCCAGCCGCTCCAGCCCTGGGCCGAGGGCGAGGAGGGGCTGTAGGCACCGCCCGAACCGACGCCCGAGTGCGCCTGAAACCCGGCGAGGGCATCGGCGGCGACCGTGGTCGAAGCCCGGTGTCCGGCGGCCGCCAGCGCGTGGCGCAGGGCCCCGACGATGAGGCCTCGCACCAGGGCCGGGTCGCGGAAGCGCACCTCGGCCTTGGCCGGGTGGACGTTGACGTCGACATAGAGGGGGTCGATCTCGAGGAACAGGACCGCCGCCGGATGGCGGTCGCGGGCGAGGAAGTCGGCATAGGCCCCGCGCAGGGCCCCCTGCAGCAGCCGGTCCTTCACCGGGCGGCCGTTGACGAACAGATACTGGTGGCCGGCGTTGCCGCGGCTGTAGGTCGGCAGGCCCGCGTAGCCGGTGAGGCGGACATTGTCCCGGGCCTGATCGATCAGCAGGGCGTTGGCCTCGAAATCGCGGCCCAGCAGGGCGGCGAGCCGCTTCAGCCGGCCGGCGTCGCCGGGGTGTTCGGCGGGCAGGCGCAGGGTGGTCCTGCCGTCGAGGTCGAGGGTGAAGGCGACGGTCTCATGGGCCATGGCCTGACGCTTGATCTCTTCCGAGATGGCCATGGCCTCGGACCGCTCGGACTTCATGAATTTGAGCCGGGCGGGGGTGGCGTAGAACAGGTCGCGGACCTCGACCCGGGCGCCGTGGGGGCCGGGGAAGCCGGCGGGGGCGACGGGGCGCTGATCGCCGCCCTCGACGGTGATGGCGTGCGCATCGCCGCCTTCACGCGGACGACTGGTGATGGTCAGCCGCGCCACTGAACCGATCGAGGGCAGGGCCTCGCCACGGAAACCGAGGGTCGAGATGCGCAGCAGGTCGACGTCGCCGGCGTCATCGGCCTCCAGCTTGGAGGTGGCGTGGCGCTCGACCGCCAGGGCCAGTTGATCGGCCGCCATGCCGTGCCCGTCGTCGGCGATCAGGATGCGGGTCAGGCCCCCGCCGTCGGCCTGGATCTCGATGCGCGTCGCGCCGGCGTCGAGCGCGTTCTCGACCAGCTCCTTGATGGCGCTGGCCGGGCGTTCGACCACCTCGCCGGCGGCGATGCGATTGACGGTTTCGGGGGGGAGGCGGCGGATGGGCATGGGATTCGCAAGTATGCCGCTTTCCATCATCCGGAAGTAGCGAAACCCGGCGATCCGCCGGCTTCGGTGACGCCGACGGCGCTAGCTGCGTTCCAGACCCGCGAGGGTTTCCACGATGTCCTCGGCCTTCTTCGCCACCACGGCCTGGGCGTCATAGACGGCGCGGTTGTAGAAGAAGGGACCGATCTCGCGGCCCAGATAGTCCAGCAACATCTCGGCGGGCAGGGCGGCGAGGTCGATCTCCAGCTCGTCCTGGAACCAGGTCCGAAGCCTCGCCGTGATGTCGGCGCGCTCCTCACGGCTGAAGTCGATCGGCTTCATGTCAACTCACCTCGGCGAGGGCTTCCTCCGCCGCCACCCAGGCGGCTTCGGCGGCGTCGAGGTCGGACTGGGTTTTCGCCCGGGCTCGCGTCAAGCCTTCCAGCGCCTTGGGATTGTTGACCGAGGCATTGGCCATGTCGTCGTCGATGCGGGCGATCTCGGCCGTCAGCTGGGCCATCCGCTCCTCGGCCTTCTTGACCGCGTGGCGCAGGGTCGAGGGCGAAGGACCTGACTTCCTGTCGTTTTTCCTGCCCTTGTTGTTTGACGCGGGCGCGGCGGCGGCCTCCTCCTTGACCTGGCTCGGCTTGACCGCGGCCGCCTTGGCGCGGTCGAGGACGAATTTGGCGTAGTCGTCCATGTCGCCCTCATAGGGCTTCACCGTGCCGTCGGCGGCGAGCCACAGGCGGTCGGCGACCATCTCCATCAGCGAACGGTCGTGGGTGATCAGGATGACGGCACCGGAATAGCCGTTCAGGGCGTCGAGCAGGGCGCGGCGGCTGTCGATGTCGAGGTGGTTGGTCGGTTCGTCGAGGATCAGGATGTGCGGCGCGTCCATGGCCACCTGATTGAGCAGCAGGCGCGCACGCTCTCCACCGGACAGGGAGGCGACGGTGGTTTCCTGCTTTTCGTAACCCAGCCCCCATTGCGCCAGCTTGGAGCGGCGGGCGCTTTCCGAGGCGTCCGGCATGGCGCGGCGCACGATCTCCAGCGGGGTGTCGGTCGGGTCCATGGCCTCGATCTGGTGCTGGTGGAACCAGCCCACCCGCATCTTGCGGTCGCGGTGCAGTTCCCCCTCGGAGACGTTGAGCGCCCCCGCGATCATCTTGGCGAAGGTCGACTTGCCCGCGCCGTTGACGCCCAGAAGGCCGATGCGGTCGTCCAGATCCATGCGCAGGTTGAGATTGCGCAGGATCGGCTTGCCGGTCTCATAGCCGACATTGGCCCGCTCAAGCCGGATCAGCGGCGGAGCCAGCGGACGCGGCGGCGATGGCAGGATGAAGGGGGCGACGCGCTCCTCGATGGTGGTGGCCACCGGCTGCATCTTGGCCAGCCGCTTCATCCGCGACTGGGCCTGTGCGGCCTTGGAGGCCTTGGCCTTGAAGCGGTCGACGAAGGCCTGCAGGTGGGCCCGCTCGGCGTCCTGTTTGGCCTTGGCCGACAGCTGCAGTCGGGCCTTTTCGGCGCGGGCCTGTTCGAACTGGTCGTAGTTGCCCGTGTAGAGGGTCAGATTGCGGTTCGCGAGGTGGAGGATGTGGGTGCAGACCTCGTTCAGCATCTCGCGGTCGTGGGAGATGATCAGGGCGGTGTGCGGGTATTTCTTGAGGCGGGCCTCGAGCCAGAGCGCGCCTTCCAGGTCGAGATAGTTGGTCGGTTCGTCGAGCAGCAGCATGTCCGGCTCGGCGAACAGGGCCGCGGCGAGGGCCACACGCATCCGCCAGCCGCCGGAGTATTCCGACATCGGCCGCTGCTGGTCTTCCTGGCTGAATCCAAGACCGACAAGGATTTCGGCCGCGCGGGCGGGTGCGGCGTCGGCGTCGATCTCGATCAGTCGGGTCCAGATCTCGCCCATTTCCTCCGGCTCGGCGGTTTCCAGACGGCCCAGCAGGGTGTGACGCTCCTCATCGGCCTCGAGGATCGTCTCGAGCACGCTGACCGGGGTGGCGGGGTGTTCCTGATCGACCGAGCCGATGCGGGCCGTCTTCGGCAGGCTGATCTCGTCGCCGCCGGCGGCCAGTTCTCCGAGGATCAGCTTGAACAGGGTCGACTTGCCGATACCGTTGCGGCCGACCAGCCCGACCTTGGCACCGGGTGGCAGGGAGACGGAGGCGTCCTCGAGGAATTTACGGCCCCAGGCGTTGAAGGTCAGGTCGGTAATCTGGAGCATAAGGCGCGGACGAATCTCGTATCGCCCTCAAGCAGCGAGACGCCTTGCGTCGAGCGATAGGGCACAAAAATGGGACGCCTTGGAAAGGGCGGAGGGCGCGTCTATAAGCCCGCCACCTTCAATCTCCCAACAAGAAGTCACTCCCATGACCGAACGCACCTTCTCCATCATCAAGCCCGACGCGACGCGCCGCAACCTGACCGGCGCCATCAATGCCGTGATCGAAGGCGCCGGCCTGCGCATCGTCGCGCAACGCCGCGTGAAACTGTCCGACGCCCAGGCGAAGAAATTCTATGAAGTCCACGCCGAGCGCCCGTTCTACGGCGAGCTGGTCGGCCAGATGACCGCCGAGCCGGTCGTCGTTCAGGTGCTGGAAGGCCCGAACGCCGTCGCCGCCTATCGTGAAGTCATGGGCGCCACCAACCCCAAGGACGCCGCTGACGGCACGATCCGCAAGCAGTTCGCCCTGTCGATCGGCGAGAACTCGGTCCACGGCTCGGACAGCCTCGAGAACGCCGGCATCGAAATCGCCCAGTTCTTCTCGGACGACCAGATCGTCGGCTAAGGGCTCAGGCCCGATCGACTGAAGCACGGCCGGGTCGGTGACGATCCGGCCGTTTTCGTGTCAGGCTGGGGCTTCATCGGGGAGTCGCCGTGAAGGACTACAGCCGCAAGGGCGTGATGCTGGCCGCGACCCTGTCGGCCCTGGCCGGCTATGTGGACGCGGTGGGGTTCATGACCCTGGGCGGATTCTTCGTCTCCTTCATGAGCGGCAACTCCACCCGGCTGGGGGTCGGCCTGGCCATGGGGGCATGGGACGAGGCGGCGGTCGCCCTGGGCCTGATCGCCCTGTTCGTCATCGGGGTGGTCGCCGGTGCCACGGTCGCGCGGCGCTTCGGCGAGGAGCGGCGCTCGGCCGTGCTCGCGGCCGAAGCCCTGCTGCTGTTGATCGGCGCGGGCCTGTGCACCGCCGGCTGGCGGGAGTGGGGCATGGTGGCCGTGGTCATGGCCATGGGGGTTGAGAACGCCGTGTTCCAGCGCCAGGGGGATGTCGGGGTCGGCCTGACCTATATGACCGGGACGCTGGTTCGGATGGGCCAGCGGATCGCCACGGCCCTGCACGGCGGGGCGCGCTGGGACTGGGTCCCGTTCCTGCTTCTGTGGGCCGGTCTGGCCGTGGGAGGCGCGATCGGCGCGATCAGCTTCCTGCGGTTCGACGTCCTGGCCCTGTGGCTGGCCTTCGGGGTCGTCGCGGTCCTGACCTTACTGGTGGCCGGGGCGGAGGCCAGGGCCTTGCGGACCTGAACGTAAACGGCCCCGGCGATTGCTCGCCGGGGCCGTCGTCGTCTTTGGATCCGCGCTTACCAGATGCGGGCGCGGGCCTCCGGTGCCAGATACTGTTCGTCGCCCGGCTGAACGCCGAACGCCGCGTACCACGCGTCGATGTTGCGCGGCGGCACCGCGGCCCGATACTGGGCCGGTGCGTGCGGATCGACGGTGACCTGCTGACGCAGGGCCTCGTCGCGGGAGTTGTTGCGCCAGACCTGTGCCCAGCCGAGGAAGACCCGCTGGTCGCCGGTCAGGCCGTTGATGACCGGTGCTTCCGCGCCGTTCAACGACATATGGTAGGCGTCGAGCGCCAGCAGCAGACCGCCCAGATCGGCGATGTTCTCGCCCATGGTCAGGTCGCCGTTGACGCTGACCCCTTCGAGCGGAGTCAAGGCCGAGTACTGGGCACCCAGAACGGCGGCGCGGGCCTCGAATTTGGCGGCGTCCTCGGGAGTCCACCAGTCACGCAGCACGCCGTCGCCGTCCGTCTTGCGGCCCTGGTCGTCGAAGCCGTGGGTGATCTCGTGGCCGATGACCGCGCCGATACCGCCGTAGTTCACCGCCGGATCGGCGTGAGGATCGAAGAAGGGAGCCTGCAGGATGGCGGCCGGGAAGACGATCTCGTTGCGGACCGGGTTGTAGTAGGCGTTCACCGTCTGGGGGGTCATGCCCCATTCCAGCGGGTTCACCGGCCGGCCGACCTTGGCGAGGTTGAAGGCCCATTCGAAGGCCGCCGACCGCTCCACGTTGCCGTACAGGTCGCCCGGCTCAAGGCGCAGACCGTCGTATTCGCGCCATTCGTCGGGGTAGCCGATCTTCACGCCGAAGCGGCTCATCTTGTACAGGGCCTGTTGCCGGGTTTCCGGGCTCATCCAGTCGAGGTTCTCGATCCGCGCGGTCATGGCGCGGCGCAGGTTGGCGACCAACTCCTCCATCTGGGCCTTCGATTCGGCGGGGAAGTGACGCGCCACGAACTCGCGCCCCAGGACTTCACCGAGCGAGCCGTCGACCTGCTGGACGCCGCGCTTCCAGCGCGGGCGGTTCTCGGGCTGACCGCCCAGGACCCGGCCGTAGAAGTTGAAATTGTTGTCGACGAAGGCACTCGACAGATAGGGCGAGGCCTGGTCGATGACGTGGAAGGCCTGCCACGACTGCAGGGTCTCGACCGGCGTCTCGGCGAACACGCGGGCCATGCCCGGGAAGGCGGTATTGTTGGCGGCGATCAGTACGGGAACCGATGCCACGCCGGCCCCCTCGGCCCAGGCTGCCCAGTCGAAGCCGGGTGCGGCAGCGGCCAGTTCGGCGAGGGTGGCCGGGTTGTAGATTTTGTCGATCTGGCGGTTCTGGACCTGGGTCCAGTGCTGTTCCGCGATCCGGGTCTCAAAGGCCACGATATCGGCGGCGGCCTGCTCATGGTTGGGCCAGCCGGCCAGTTCCAGCGCCTTGGCGACATAGACCTGATACGCAGCCCTCTGCTCGGCGAAACTGGCTTCCAGATAATAGTCGCGGTCGGGCATGCCGAGACCGCCCTGGGTAATATAGGCGCTGACCGTGGATGGGTCTCTGAGGTCCTCGAAGACCTGGGCCCCGAACAGGCTGGAGCCGAAGCCGCCTTGGGTCCGGCCCATCAGGCCGGCGATTTCTTCACGGGTGTCGGCCGCGCGGACTTCGGCCAGATCGGCCTGCAGCGGCGATGCCCCGAGGCGCTCGACAGCAGCCTCATCCATGAAGCTGGCGTAGAAGGCACCGATCCGGCCGGCGTCCGCGCTGGTGCCGGGGTTGGCGGCGCTCTCTTCGATCAGGGTCCGGAGGTTTTCCTGCGAGCGGTCGTGCAAGACGTGGAAGGCCCCGTAGGAGGTGCGGTCGGCGGGGATCGGCGTGTTCGCCAGATAGGTGCCGCTGGCGTAGCGGTTGAAGTCGGCGCCCGGCCGGATCGAGGTGTCCATGCCGTCGGTGTCGAAGCCGAACGCGCCGATTTCGGCCTGGTTCGCCGCGGGGATTTCGACGATCGGCGGGGTCTGCTGGGCCTGAGCGAAGCCTGCGGCCAGGGTGAGCGCGGCGCCGGCGGCGCAGGCCATGAGACGAAGTCTGAGCATGTAAGCCCCCATTGAAAACGGCGGCAACCTGACTCAGGTCACCGCCGCTGTCGCCGGAAAAGGCGTGAGATTACGAACTTCTAATCTAGCGTCCGGCAGAAGTCGGTCAGAACCTCGGCGTAGAGCCGGTGCTCGCTCTCCAGCACCCGCTGCGCCAGGGAGGCTGCGGTGTCGTCGGGCAGGATCGGCACGCGGGCCTGACCGAGAAGGGGGCCGTCATCGACGCCCTCGGTCACCAGATGCACCGAACAGCCAGCCTCGGCGTCTCCGGCGGCGATGGCCCGCCCATGGGTATCCAGCCCTGGATATTTCGGCAGCAGGCTGGGATGGATGTTCAGCATCCGCCCGGTCCACCGTCCCACGAGGAAGGGTGTCAGCAGCCGCATATAGCCGGCCAGGGCCACGACCTCGACGTCATGGGCCTCGAGCAGTGTCTGGATGGCCCGTTCGTGGGCCGCCCGGTCCTTGCCGAAGGCGGCGTGGTCGATGACCGCCACAGCCACGCCCTTGGCCTCGGCGACGACCAGTCCACCGGCCTCCGCCTTGTTGGACAGGACCAGGACCACCTCGAACGGCGCTTCGGGACGAAGCCCGGCATCGATCAGGGCGGCCATGTTCGAACCGGAGCCGGAGATCAGGACCGCCACGCGGACGCGGCCGCTACGGGCTTCGGGCATCAGTTCGCCGGTCAATTCGCGGGTCGGGGGGCCGGGTCGCCGACCGAGACGAAGGACCCGGCTGGGCCCGGGAAGACCACCGGGCTTTCATAGCCGTCCGCCGACACGGCCGTCACGCCGAAGAAGAAGTCATCGATGACGATGCCGGGCAGGACCAATTCGGTCGCTGAACCCGCCCAGCGGCTGTGGGTCCACCGGGGCGAGGTGGTCGACCGCCACCAGACGCGATAGCCCGCCGCGCCGGGCACGGCCCGCCACCTGACCGTCGTATCCGGCTTGACCGCGCCCTCGATGGTCACCCCCAGCGGGCTGGCCGGGGCATTGGCCAGTGCGGCCATGGTGACGATGTTCAGCCGCGCCACCTGGCCCAGATAGTCAAAGTCGACGCCGTCGATGGTGTCGCCATAGACCACGCCGTTCTCGGTGCGCAGGTCCTGATGCTGGCGGTCGTAGTTCTCGGCACCCTCCGAGATGCGCACGGCCGGGAAGCCGTGACGGAGCATCTCCACCTGATCGCCGCCGCGCCCGTAGCGGTCGGTGCGATAGATCATCTCGACATCGAAATTGGCCAGGTAACGATCCGCCATCCCGTCGACGAACCGGGCCAGGTTGCGCGATGAGGAATCGACCTCGCCGCCGTTGTAGCGCCGCCGCTCGGCCTGGGCCGCCGTCTCGACCGTCTTGGTGCCCTCCGAGAAGACCCGGACGCGCGTCGTGTCGCGCACGCCCGACTGGCCTTCCGAGTTGCCGACGATGTCGTTGTTCAGATTGGCCTCGACCCGCCAGCCCTGGGCCTGGGCGTAGTCGGCCAGGATCTTGCCGCCCAGCAGTCCCTGTTCCTCGCCGGACAGGGCGGCGAACACCAGGGTCGCTTCGAACCGGTGTTGCGACAGCACCCGCGCCGCCTCCAGCACCGCCGCCACGCCCGAGGCGTCGTCATTGGCGCCCGGTGCGTCGTCGGTGAAATTCATCACGTCGGTGACCCGGGAATCGATGTGGCCCGAGATGATGATGACGCGGTTGGGGTCGCCTGTGCCGCGCTGGATGGCGACGATGTCGACCACCTCGGTCGGCGTCGGCACGCGTGGCCCGGTGACCGTATCCGACGGGGTAACCACCGCCAGGCAGCCGCCGCAGTCCCGGCTCATCTGTTCGAATTGCGCCTGCGCCCAGCGCCGCGCCGCGCCGATTCCGCGCGTATCGGAGGCTGTTTCGGACATTGTGTGGCGGGTCCCGAAGCTGACCAGGGCGTCGATATCGGCCCGCATCCGGTCCGGCTGCACCTCCGCCGCCAGCTGATGCAGAAGCGCCTGTTCCTGGACGGTCTGGGCGGTCGCGGGAGCCGCCGCCAGCAACAGTCCGGCCACGGCGAGAGACAGAGCGCGCATCGGCAACCTCACGGAACAGGGAAGCCGCGGACCTTGCCGGGCGGGCCGGGTCGGGTCAACGGCTCCGGACCATCGCGGCGACTTGCGCTTCGCGGTCGCCTCGGAAACAGTGCAATCGTCGTTCTGGAGTTTCGCCATGCTTGCTTTTGTCCTCGCCGCCACGCTCGTCGCCACGCCGGCACCGCCTACGGACATGACGCGCAGCATCCTGACCGACGTCTGCCTGCCCTATGTGACCGGCGAGACCAGTGACACCGTCGCGCTGGAATTCCTCGGCTTCATCGAGACGCCCGCGCCGGAGGACGACACCCGCACCTTCCAGAGCGAGGACCAGGTCTATCTGCTGCGTCTGACCACCGAGGGCAGTGTTCAGGACGACAACCTCAACCGGGTCTGTGTGATTCAGGCGCGCCGCGGCGGGTTTGACGGGGCGAGGGCCTCGGTCCAGCCGGTCTTGCGCCAGCAGGGGTTCACGGCGGAAGCCGGGCTGCCGGCCAATCGCGCGATCTGGACCAAGGGTGGAATCACGGTCTCCCTGCGGCAGAATCCCGGCGCGGCGGCGTTGGTTCGGGTGACCTACAGCACCCTGGACGCCGGGACTTAGGCGGCTTCGAGCTGGCCGCAGACGAAGGCGACCTCGCCCGCGTTGAGCAGGCCGGCCAGAACCGGCTCGGCGTTTTCCGGTGCGACCACCAGGATGAAGCCGATGCCGCAGTTGAAGGTCCGGCGCAGCTCGTGATCCGAAATTCCCCCGGCCTCGCCGAGCCACTGGAAGACGTGCGGAACAGGCCAGGCGTCCCAGTCGAATGAAGCCTGCAGGCCCCCGGCGATGCAGCGCGGTGGATTCTCGATCAGGCCACCGCCGGTGATGTGGGCCGCGCCCTTGATCAGTCCGGCCTTCATCAGCGGGAGCACGGGCTTCACATAGATTCGCGTAGGCTCCATCAGGGCCTGGGCCAGGGTGCGGTCGCGGGCGAAGGGGGCGTCGTCGCCCCATGACAGGCCGGATTTCTCGACCACCTTGCGGATCAGCGAATAGCCGTTCGAATGCGGGCCGGACGAGGCGAGGCCGATGATGATGTCGCCGGCCTCCTGGCGATCCAGATACGGCAGGGCATGGCCGCGCTCGACCGCGCCCAGCGAAAAGCCGGCCAGGTCGTAGTCGCCGCCCTGGTACATGCCGGGCATTTCGGCCGTCTCGCCGCCGACGAGGGCGCAGCCGGCCTGACGGCAGCCCTCGGCGATCCCGGCGACGACGCGTTTGGCGGCGTCGATCTCCAGCTTGCCGGTGGCGTAGTAGTCGAGGAACAGCAGCGGCTCGGCCCCCTGGGCCAGCAGATCGTTGACGCACATGGCGACCAGGTCGACCCCGACGCCGTCATGGCGTCCGGTCTCGATAGCGATCTTCAGCTTGGTGCCGACGCCGTCGGTGGTGGCGACGATCAGCGGGTCCTCGAACCCGGCCGCCTTGAGGTCGAACAGGGCCCCGAAGCCACCCAGCGATGCCTCCGCGCCGGGCCTGCGGGTCGATTTGGCCAGCGGCTTGATAGCGTCCACCAGCATCTCGCCGGCGTCGATATCGACCCCTGCATCGGCATAGGTCAGGCCGTTACGCAGCGTTTCGGGGGTGTCGCTCATCGGTCACGGGCCTGAATCAGTGGGCGGATTTCTGCGGTGGCTCTTGCCACAACCGTATCGCGCGGGGCTATAGCATCCGAATGACGCCCATCACCACCACCGAGGCGCTTGTCGATTTCTGCAAGCGCCTGGCCGACCAGCCCTTCATCACCGTCGACACCGAGTTCATGCGGGAGACGACCTATTGGCCGCGCCTCTGCCTGATCCAGGCCGCGTCGGCCACGGACGCCGCCATCATCGACCCGATGGCCGATGGTCTGGACCTGGAGCCCTTCCTGGACCTGCTCCGCGATCCGAAGATCATCAAGGTCTTCCACGCCGCGCGTCAGGACACCGAAATCTTTGTCAAACTGGGTGCCATGCCCAGGCCGATGTTCGACACCCAGGTCGCCGCCATGGCCGCCGGTTTCGGCGATCAGGTCTCCTATGAGGCCCTGGTGCGCCAGATGCTGCGTCAGGAAGTCGACAAGGGCAGCCGCTTCACCGACTGGGCCCGGCGCCCGCTGTCGGAAGCGCAGCTGGTCTATGCGCTGGGCGACGTTACCCATCTGGCCGCCCTGTATCCCAAGCTGCGTGACCGTCTCGAAAAGGACGGTCGTCTGGGCTGGGTGATGTCCGAGATGGAGGGGCTGACCGACCCGGCCCTGTATGACACCGATCCGGAAAAGGCCTGGAAGCGGCTGAAGCCCAAGAAGTTCAACGCCAGATATCTGTCGGCCTTCGTCGCCACCGCCGTCTGGCGCGAGCGCACGGCACAGGACCGCGATCAGCCGCGCGGCCGCATCCTCAAGGACGAGGCCATCGACGAGATCGCGGCCCAGGGGCCGACCGACCCCGACGCCTTCAACCGCCTGCGTTCGGTGCCCAAGGGTTTCGGTGCCTCGCGTCTCGGCGTCGAACTGTCCGCCGAACTGAAACGGGTTCTGGCCGATCCGGAGGCCCATGCGCCCAAGCTGGAGCGCCCCGCCCACAACCAGCCGGCCCCTCCGTCGGTGGTCGAACTGCTGAAGGTCCTGCTCAAGGCCAAGAGCGACAACGCCGGCGTGGCGACCAAGCTGCTGGCCAATGTCGCCGACCTGGAGAAGATCGCCCTGGACGACGAGGCCGACGTCGACGCGCTGAAGGGCTGGCGGCGGCAGCTGTTCGGCGAGGATGCGTTGAAGCTGAAGCGCGGTGAGATCGCCCTTGTGCTGAACGGTGCCCGGGTCGAGGTCGTCGAGATCGAATAGCCGCTCAGGCGGTGAGGGCGACGATTTCGCGGGTCAGGTTCGCCCGGGCCTGCGTTTCGTAGCGCTCCGCCCAGAGCGGATCGGCGAACAGCGCTTCGCTTTCCAGAAAGCGGCCGAGAATAGCGGCACGTCCGGCCCGGTACAGGGGCTCGGGCACATGGGCGTATTCCTCGCGGATCGCGGCGGCATAGGCGTCATATCGGTCCGCCTCCGCGCCGAGAATCGACAGATCGATCGAAACCAGCCGCGCGCCGATGGCGTCTCCAGCCTGCACGGAATGACCCGCGGTCAGCAGAATCAGGCGGACGACCTCGTCGATAAAGGCCCGTTCGGTACCCACCGAGGCCAGTCGTCCGGCCGCCAGCTTTGCGCTTTCGGGCTCATTGTCATGGCGCGTCGCGTCGTAGATCGCATCATGAAACCAGATGGCGGCGTCCATCAGGCTGCGCTGCTCATCGGAGAAGTCCGTCGAGGCGGCGACCTGCGCCAGGCAGTCCTCGATATGGGTCATGGTGTGATAGCGCCGGTGCGGCTCGCCGTAGCGAAGGATCAGCTCATCGCGAACCGCACCGGAGATCACGTCAGTTGACCGTCGCCTTGACGATCTTGCCCGGCGAGCGGGGCGGCTCGCCCTTGGGCAGGGCGTCGACGTGGTCCATGCCTTCGATGACCTCGCCCCAGACGGTGTACTGGCCGTCCAGGAAGGAGGCGTCGTCCAGGCAGATGAAGAACTGGCTGTTGGCGCTGTTCGGATCCGAGGTGCGGGCCATGGAGCAGACGCCGCGCGCGTGGCGCTCTTTCGAGAACTCGGCCTTGAGGTTGGGCTTCTTGGAGCCCGAGGTGCCGGTGCCGGTCGGATCGCCGCCCTGGGCCATGAAGCCGGAGATGACGCGGTGGAAGACGACGCCGTCATAGAAGCCTTCGCTCGCCAGCTCGGTGATGCGGGCGACATGGCCGGGGGCCAGGTCGGGGCGCAGCTTGATCACCACATCGCGGTCGGCGCCGTCGCCGGTGTCGAGAGAAAAGGTCAGGGTCTGGTCGGCCATCGGCGCGCTCCTTCTAGAATTGTCGCGGGTCCATAGCCCGCAAACCCGCTGGCGGCTATGTGGATGCGATGAGTGACGAAGAAAAGCCCGCTGAACGCAGACGAATGGTGCGTCCGCCCTCGGGCGGCACGGCCGCCGGGCGCGGCATGGGCACCAAGATGAAGACGGCGGACACCAAGTCGATGTCCAGCCAGCAGTGGATCAAGCGCCAGCTGTCCGACAAATGGTCTGAAAAGGCCCGCGCCGAGGGCTGGCGCAGCCGGGCGGCCTTCAAACTGCTGGAAATCGACGACCGGTTTCGCCTGATCAGACACGGCAGCCGGGTCATCGACCTGGGGGCCGCGCCCGGCGGCTGGGCCCAGGTGGCGGTCAAGCGCGGGGCCGTCTCGGTGGTCGGCGTCGACCTGCTGCCGGTCGAGCCCGTGCCCGGCGCGATCATGATCCAGGCCGACTTCACCCACCCGGGTGTCGATCAGCAGATGATGGACCTGCTGGGCGGCGCGCCTGACGTCGTCCTGTCCGACATGGCCCACAACACCGTCGGACACCGCCAGACCGACCACCTGAAGATCATCGCCCTGATCGAGATCGCCGCCGACTTCGCCATTCGCACGCTCAAGCCGGGCGGGCATTTCGTGTCCAAGAATTTCCAGGGCGGCGATGCGGGGGGCGTGCTGGCTCGCCTGCGGGCCGAGTTCGAGACGGTGAAATACGTCAAGCCGGAATCGAGCCGAAAGGACAGCGCCGAAGTGTTTCTGGTGGCGATGAACCGGCGCTAGGCCGAGGCCATCTCCGCCGCCCGCGCGGCCTTGCGGGCCTCGATCCGGGTCCAGATGCGGTCGTGCAGGGTGAAGAAGACCGTCTGAACCAACGGCTCGATGATGCCGATCGCCAGGGCCACGCGCCAGTCACCGGTCAGGGCGAAGGCGACCGTCACCGCCACGACAAAATGCATCAGGCCGTAGGTGATCGACTTCGCCGCGATCTGTCTGAAGGAGCGGGGCAGGGCGTGGCTGTGCCCGTGATGGCCGTGGGCGCGGCTCTGTTCCTCGGGGGCCATGATCTGCAGGCGGGCGGTGAAGGCTTCCGACGCCTCCTCCAGCCCTGACAGCATCCGCCGCCGCTCGATCCGGTGCCAGATCCGGTCGTGGATCGAATAGGCGATGGTCTGGAAAAACGGCTCGACCACCCCGACCGCCAGCGCCAGCCGCCAGTCACGGGTGACGGCGAAGGCCACCAGAATGGCGACCACCAGGTGCATCACGCCGTAGCTCGCGATCTTGAGCGCGAGTCGGCGGGCGGTGCTGATCAGGATGCGAACCATGGGCCTTCCAGATGTGGGGTGGGCGCCGCATCCGACAAGGCAAATGTTCTTATCCTGACGACAGGCGCGCGAAGCCCTTGCGGTTCCCCTCCGCACACCGCTATACGCGGCCCGCAAAACGGAGACTCCTCATGGAGATACGCGAAGGGCTCACCTTCGACGATGTTTTGCTGGAACCCGGCCCGTCAGAGATCATGCCCGCGAACGCGGATGTCTCGACGCAGCTGACCCGCGACATCAGGCTGAACATCCCGCTGACCTCGTCCGCGATGGACACGGTCACCGAAAGCCGGCTGGCCATCGCCATGGCCCAGGCCGGCGGTCTGGGCATCCTTCACCGCAATATGACGGTCGAGGAACAGGCCGAGCAGGTCCGGGTGGTCAAGCGCTACGAAAGCGGCATGGTCATCAACCCGGTGACCATCACGCCGCAGACGACGCTGGGCGAAGTCCGCGCCATCGTAGCCCGCAAGAAAATCTCGGGCTTCCCGGTGGTTGATCCGAAGACCGGCAAACTGGTCGGTATCCTGACCAACCGCGACATCCGCTTCGACACCGACCCGAATCGCAAGGCCATCGAACTGATGACCACGGGCGATCTGGTCACCGTGCGGGAAGGGGCCGGACGCGATGAGGCGCGGGCCCTGCTGCGCGACCGCAAGATCGAACGCGTCATTGTCGTCGATGAGGACTATCGCGCCACCGGCCTGATCACGATGAAGGACATCGAGAAGGCCCAGGCCCATCCTCACGCCGCCAAGGACGATCAGGGCCGGCTACTGGTCGGGGCCGCCTCCACCGTCGGTGACGCGGGCTACGAGCGGGCCATGGCCCTGGCCGAGGCCGGGGTGGACGTGGTCGTCATCGACACCGCCCATGGCCATTCGATCCAGGTCTCGCGCGTCGTCGAGCGGATCAAGCGCGAATCCAACCGCATCCAGATCATCGCCGGCAATGTCGCCACCTATGACGCCGCCCGCGCCCTGATCGATGCGGGTGCCGACGCCGTGAAGGTGGGGATTGGTCCGGGCAGCATCTGCACCACCCGTATCGTCGCGGGTGTCGGCGTGCCCCAGCTGACGGCCATCATGGAGGCCGTCCGCGCCGCCAGGGACTCGGGCGCGCCGGTCATCGCCGATGGTGGCATCAAATATTCGGGCGATCTGGCCAAGGCCATCGCGGCCGGGGCCTCGGTGGCCATGATGGGCTCGATGTTCGCCGGCACGGACGAAAGCCCCGGCGAGGTCTTCCTCTACCAGGGCCGGTCCTACAAATCCTACCGCGGCATGGGTTCCGTCGGGGCCATGGGGGCCGGCTCGGCCGACCGCTATTTCCAGAAGGAAGTCGAGGACACCCAGAAGCTGGTGCCCGAGGGCATCGAGGGCCAGACGCCGTACAAGGGGCCGATCGCTCCGGTGCTGCACCAGATGGTCGGCGGCCTGCGCGCCGCCATGGGCTATGTCGGTGCCGCGACGATCAAGGACCTTCAGGAACGCGCCCGCTTCGTGCGCATCACCGGTGCCGGTCTGCGTGAGAGCCACGTCCACGACGTGATGATCACGCGCGAGGCACCCAACTATCGACAGGGTTGAGCGGGGAGGCTCACGCCATGGATATGACGCCTGAATTCATCATGTTGGCCTTCACCCTCATTCTGGCTCTGGTCCAGATCGGGGCGGCGGGCGTGGCGCGTACGGCCGAGCTTGGGGCCAAATGGAACGCCGGCCCGCGCGATGCCGAGGTTCCGGCGCCCGGCAAGATCGCCGGACGCCTGATCCGTGCCCAGGCCAATCTGTTCGAAACCCTGCCGATCTTCGCCATCGCCGTGATTATGGCGCATGTCTCGGGCAAGGACGGCCAGATGCTGACCTTCGTCGGCACACATCTCTATTTCTTCGGGCGGCTGATCTATGTGCCGCTCTATGCCTTTGGCGTCCCCTACATCCGCACGCTGGTCTGGCTGATCGCCGCCGCCGGGCTGGTGATGGTGATCGCCGCCCTCTTTACCTGAACGGATATCCGTGACCCCAGCCGCCCGTCTCGCCGCCGCCGCCTCCGTCCTCGACAGCATCGCCCAGGGGCGCGCCCCCGCCGAGGTGGTGATCAAGGCCTGGGGGGCCGCAAACCGCTATGCGGGATCCAAGGACCGTCGCGCCGTGGCCGAGCGCGTCTATCAGGTACTGCGCGCGCGCGGCCGGCTGGTCGCGGCCATGGGCGGACGAGAGGACGGCCGGGCCCTCGTGGTCGGTTCGCTGGCCTTCCTCGACGGGCTGCCGCTGGAAGAGATCGAGGCCCTGCACTCGGGCGAGGCCTACGGCCCGCGCCCCCTGTCGAAACAGGAACGCGCCCGTATCGAGGCGGGGGAGGGCGACCGGCCCGAGACCGTGACGGATCTGCCGGCCTTCGTGGTCGAGGACCTGAAGACCACCTTCGGTGATCGCCTGTCCGATGAGGTCAGCGGGCTGATGTCCCGGGCCCCGGTTGATCTGCGCGTCAACACCGCCCGGACGACGGTCGAGGCGGCCCGCGCGGAACTGAAAGCCGCAGGACTGGCACCCGAGCCGATGCCCTGGTCCGCCGCCGGCCTGCGCCTTCCTTCCGAACCGGCCCCGAACGTCCAGGCGCTGGACGCCTTCAACGCCGGTCGCATCGAAATCCAGGACGAAGGCAGCCAGCTGACCGCCTGGCTGGCCGGTGCAGGGCTTTCGTTCACGCCTGACAGCATCGTGGTGGACTATTGCGCCGGAGGCGGCGGCAAGACGCTGGCGCTGGCGGTGCAGGGAATGGCCTCTGCCGATCCGGCCCGCGTCGCCGTGCCCAGCCCGACCGGCTGGTCGCCGACGGGGGCCGACGAATTGGCGGCGGCAAGGTCCGCTCCGGCCGCCTCACCCATGAAGCTGATCGCCTGCGACGTGGTGCAGAAGCGGCTCGACAACATCCGTCCGCGCCTGTCGCGCGCCGGTGTCGCCGCCGACCTGCGCCTGATCGGCCAGAACGGCGGCGGGGTCGAGGAGTTCAACGGCAGGGCCGATCTGGTCTTCGTCGACGCGCCGTGCAGCGGCTCCGGGGCCTGGCGCCGCCGTCCCGAGGACGCATGGCGGCTCAAGGCCGACGAAATCGAACGCCTGCATGCCCTGCAACTGCGCATCCTCGGTCAGGCGGCGGCGCTGGTGAAGCCCGGCGGACGGCTGGTCTATGTCACCTGTTCGGTCCTGGCCCGCGAGAACGAGGCCGTGGCCGATGCTTTCGAGGCGGCCCAGGACGGCTTCTATCCATTGCCGGTCGCGAATGCGCTCGGCAACGCCACCCTGACCGATGCGGCGCGCATCCGTCTGGCGGAAGCCTCGACAGGCAACCGCCTCCGCCTGTCGCCGGCCTCGACCGGTACGGACGGCTTCTTCGTCGCCCTCTATGAGCGGCGGGCGTGAGCCGGGATTGGACCCTCTCCCGCTTCGGCCCGAAGACCGTCCTGTGCGTCATGGCCGCCGAGCCTGAATACGGTCCGGCCCTGCGCGACCGCATTCGTCCGCTGATCACAGGCGTCGGCCCCGTCGAGGCGGCCGCCGGGGTCGCCCGGGCGCTCGCGGAGCTGAAGGCCGAAGACGTCCCGCTGGACCTGATCGTCTCGCTCGGTTCCTGCGGGTCGCGCACCCTCGACCACGCCCGCGTCTATCGCATCGCCTCGGTCAGCTACCGTGACATGGACGCCAGCGCCCTCGGCTTCCCCAGGGGCGAGACGCCTTACCCCCGCATCCCCGCCGTCCTGCCTCTGCTGGACGGTCCGTCCGCCCTGCCGACCGCCCGGCTGGCCACCGGCGCCAGCGTCATCTCGGGCACCGGCTATGACGCCATCGACGCCGACATGGTCGACATGGAAACATTCGCCGTTGTCCGCGCCGCCGCCCGCTTCGGCGTGCCGGTGATGGGCCTGCGCGGCGTCTCCGACGGTCGTACGGACTTGTCCGCGCTGGAACACTGGACCGATGCCCTCGCCGAGGTCGATCAGGCTCTGGCCGTCGCCCTCGACCTGCTGCATGACCATTTCACCCCTGTTCTCACGGAGCCCGCATGACCGCCCCCGCTGATCACCAGAAGGTCCTGATCGTCGATTTCGGCAGCCAGGTCACCCAGTTGATCGCCCGGCGCCTGCGCGAGGCCAGCGTCTATTGCGAGATCCATCCCTACGCCAGGGCCGAGGCCGCCCTGGCCACGATGAAGCCGGCGGCCATCATCCTGTCCGGTGGCCCCGAGAGCGTGCACGAGGAAGGCAGCCCGCGCGCGCCGCAGGGGGTGTTCGAGGCCGGCGTCCCGGTGCTGGGCATCTGCTACGGCGAGATGACCCTGTGCGAACAACTGGGTGGCAAGGTCGAGGGTGGCCATACCCGCGAGTTCGGCCGCGCCGAAATCACCGTCGAGAAGGCTTCGCCCCTGCTGGCCGGCCTTGCCCCCGTCGGCGAGGACGAGACCGTCTGGATGAGCCATGGCGACAAGATCGTCGCCATCCCGCCCGGCTTTGACGTCGTCGCCTCCTCGGCCGGCTCGCCCTATGCCGTGATTGCTGACGAGACCCGCCGCTTCTACGGCGTCCAGTTCCACCCCGAGGTGATGCACACCCCACGCGGCCACCAGATGTTGAAGAACTTCACCCACGGCATCGCCGGGCTGAAGGGTGACTGGACGATGGCCGCCTATCGCGACGAGAAGATCGCGCAAATCCGCGAACAGGTCGGCTCGGCGAAAGTCATCTGCGGCCTGTCCGGGGGTGTCGACTCGTCGGTCGCCGCGGTGCTGATCCACGAGGCCATCGGCGACCAGCTGACCTGCGTCTTCGTGGACACCGGCCTGCTGCGCAAGGACGAGGCGACCCAGGTTACGACCCTGTTCCGGGATCACTATAACATTCCGCTGATCCACGTTGATGCGTCTAAGGAATTTCTTGGCGAGCTGGCGGGTCAGTCGGACCCCGAGACCAAGCGCAAGATCATCGGCCGGGTCTTCATCGAGATCTTCGACCGCGAGGCCGGCAAGATCGACGGCGCCGAATTCCTCGCCCAGGGCACCCTCTATCCGGACGTGATCGAGAGCGTCTCCTCGTCCAGCGGCAAGGCTCATGTGATCAAGAGCCACCACAACGTCGGCGGCCTGCCGGACTATATGAAGCTCAAGCTGGTCGAGCCCCTGCGGGAGCTGTTCAAGGACGAGGTCCGCGCCCTGGGCCGGGAGCTGGGCCTGTCCGACGCCTTCGTCGGGCGCCACCCCTTCCCGGGACCAGGCCTGGCCATCCGCATCCCCGGCGAAATCACCCCTGACGCCGTCGAGACCCTGCAACAGGCCGACGCCATCTATCTGGACGAGATCCGCAAGGCGGGCCTTTACGACAAGATCTGGCAGGCCTTCGCCGTCCTGCTGCCGGTCAAGACCGTCGGCGTCATGGGCGACGCCCGCACCTATGAGAAGGTGCTGGCCCTGCGCGCCGTCACCTCGACCGACGGCATGACCGCCGACTTCTTCGAATTCCCCTGGGACGTCCTCGGCAGAACCGCCACCCGCATCGTCAACGAGGTCCGCGGCGTCAACCGGGTGGTCTATGACGTAACATCCAAGCCGCCGGGGACCATCGAGTGGGAGTAGGCGGGCCTCACCGAAACAGCTGACCGGTCTCCGGCAGCGGGAAGACCTGTTCCACAGCGAGACTGCCGGCGGGAAGAGGCCTGAGCAGGTCCGTCTCGGCCATCGGAACCGTCAGGTCCAGCCACTCCATGGCGCGGCCAGGCTCCAGCAATACGACCTGTCGGTCGTGATAGGGCTCAACGTCCGGACCCGGCGTGGTGGTCAGCATGGCGAAGGCCCCATCGCGTATGATCCCCGCAATCCAGAACGTTGGGCGGTCGACCATGGTGAACAGCCATTTGGTCTTGCGCTTCTGGCCCGGCAGGGCGTCGGTGAATTCGTAGAAGCCGTCCGCCGGAATGGCGCAGCGCAGACTGTTTGCGAACGACCGGTCGTCCGAGCGGAAGTTGAACACGGGTCGTCCCTGCGGCGACGTCCAGGCCCATTTGGTCATCTGTACGGCCACCCCGGCCTCGGTCCGCGTCACCACCGGCGAGTTGTCCCCGATGCGGATGTCGTCGCGCGGCTCGATGTTCGGCTTGCCGCCCGGGAAGACCAGTTCGATCCCGACCTCGCGGAACTCCTCGAACGGCTGCTCGGTGTGGGCCTGGAACCGGTAGGTATTGCACATGGGTCTGAGGCTCTACGGACCGGGAAGACTCGTCAATCGCAGCCCGGGGCCACCGTCTCGAACCGCTGGTCCCACCAGCCCTGCCAGCGGCCCTGCAAATCGGCGAAGGCGGCGTCGTCGAGACCATAGGTGGTCAAGGTCAGCATGGTCGTGCCGCGCGGATTCTTCTCACTCGGCGGCTGATCCACCACCACCAGCAGGCCGTCGCCCCAGGCATCGACGGTGACCCCGGTCTGGTGGCGGGCCACGAACCACACATGGCCCGATCCCGCCGCGTGCGGGCCCAGCGGCATGGACCAGGGCTCGCCCGGGGCCGGGATAGCGTCCATGCCCAGCAGCGAACGGGCCAGCCGGTCCTCGCGCGGCGGACCCGAGAAGAAGATCGTCCGGCGCGGCTGGCCGGGATGGCGGGCGAAGGCGAAGGCCAGCTGCCAGGTGAAGGAGATCCAGCCCTCGATCATCCCGTCGAAGACGTCAGTCCACGAACCCGCCGGAGCCGAGCGAACCACCCGCACCAGACTGGCGTCCCCGCGCGCCTCGACCTCATAGCGGTCGTTGACGCCGACGAACGTCACGATCCGGTTCACATCATCGGCCTCGGCGTGGGTGATGAAGATGAAGTCGATCTCGTCCTTCAGGCCGTCGGCATCCCATCCGAACCAGTCCTTGATCTTCGCCGGATCGCGCAGGGCGGCCCAGACCGCGTCGGCGGGGGCGGGGACGGTGACCTCGACGAGGACGTGGTCTTCCATGGGCGGGGTGGCTTCGGTCATGGCGGTCAGTTCCTGGCAGGAGCGGGCTTGGGCATGGCGGGGTGGGCGACGGTGGTCAGGCGATAGCGGCGGCCGGACGGCCCCGAATATTTTCGCGCCAGATCGGCGACGGCGGCACTGACCGCTTCGGTGAAGGCGTCGAAATCGGCGGGCGCGGTGAAGGTCACATCCGCCTCGACCGTCAGGGTCAGAAGCCTGGCCCCCTCCGCCTCAGCCGCCTGTCGCATCCGGGCGACGTCGCGCACGATGGTCGAGGCGGTGGAGACAAGATGATCGGCGGCATGGCGGTCCTGGGTTTCGACGGCGTCGGGGTCGGGCGGGGCCTGCATCATGGCCGGGTCGAAGACATAGTTCCGGGCGGCGACGAACAGCCGTTCGGTGAAGCCCCGTCTGCGACGTTCGCTCGCCAGCTGGATCAGGCCCGCGTCTTCGAGCGCGCGCAGGTGATAGCCGATCTTCTGGCGCGGCATTTCCAGCTGCTCGGCGAGGCCGGCGGCGGACGCGGGTTCGGTCAGGGCCGTCAGGATGCGTCGACGGATCGGGGCCAGCGCCAGGAGGGCGGTGTCCAGATCATCGAGCAGGGCTGAGGGTCGGGCCGTCATGGGCCCAGACTGTATTAGACAAATTTGTTTGTCAAATAGGCGTTACACGGAAACGCGGACGTCCCTTGAGGCGCGCTCCAGCACCGCGGCGGGAGATTCCCCGGCCGCCACTTCCGCCACCCCGACCTCGAACTCGACCACGAAGGGCGAGCGGTCGGGGCCGGCGTCGAAGGCTGTGCAGCCGATGACGGCCGCGATCCGGTCGGCGGCGACCCGTCCTGCCGGTCCCTGGGTCGCCGGCAGGGCCAGGGCGAAGACATCGGGTGACAGTCGGGCGGCGGTGTCCTCGGTGCGGATCAGGCGTGACACCATGGCCCCGATCTGGGGCAGGGCGCGGTCCAGCCAGCCGCCCTTGCGGGCCTCGACAACAGCCTCGGTCTCGGACACACGCAGCACCGCGACCGACAGCGGGCGTCGACGCAGGCGGGCCCCCTCGGCGACGCGGGCCAGGTGGTTGGCAAACAGTTCGGGCGTGAACAGGCCGGTCGCGGGATCGGTCAGGCCCGAGCCGCGTGCGCTTTCCAGCGCCTTGCGGATAGCCACGTAGCGGCGGTGGGCGCGGGCCAGGGCGGTGATCCGCTCGGCGGTCTCATCTTCGGGCGTGTCGGCGGCGGCGACGTCGGCGAAACCGCGATTGTACAGTTCCGCCAGATTGATCTCGCCCGCGCCGCGCAGATAGAGCACCGCCGGGATGTGGTAGAGGCGGGTGTTGCGCTTCATGCCCGAGGCGATGGACAGGGCCGGGGTATGGTCCTCGGCGCCCCACAGGACGGCCGCGTCGAACGGCCGCTCATGCAGATAGTCGAAGGCGGTATAAGGCGTCGGCGCGGCCACCACCTCGCAGCCCCGCCCGGTGAGGGCGTTGGACAGGGCGAGGAAATGCCGGTCAGGCTTACCCGCGGCCAGCACGCGCAGAGGGCTGGCGTCGAGTTCGGCGCTCGGCAGCGGCTGTCCACGCGCGGCGAAGGTGGCCTCGCGCAGCGAGACCTCCTCCTCGGCGATGGCCGACCGGACGAGGTTCTCCAGCCGCAGGGCCGCCTGGGCCGCGTGCGGGGGATTGGACATGACGATGTCAACCAGACCCGGCTCCCAGGCCGCCGCCTCCGCGCCGATGGCGAGGATGGGCAGGCGACGCGGCGTCACCGTCTGGCGCAGGGCGGTCACGCCCTCGATGGCGTCCGGCAGCCGGGAATCGAGAATCACCGTTTCGAGTGGCCAGTCGATCAGTACCTGGATGGCACCGGCCATGGAGCGGGCCGTGACGGTGCGCCAGCCAAGGGCGTCCAGCCCCTGACATAGCGGGCCGATCAGGCCGTCGTCGGGCGCGACGACCAGTATGCGTGGATCGGAACCCAAGAGTGAAATCTCCAGCCGCCCCCAGCCCGGGCGCGGTCCTTATGGCGGCGGACCATAGCGAGGGCGGGCGGCTTCAGGCAACGGGGCGACGGTCGCTTTCCCCAACAGGTTTCGTCCGGCCCGATTTGGGGTAGTAGTGTGGGCTTGCAGGGGCGAGGACGAGTTTGCACGCTAATTCGGATATTGACGCTGCCGCGCGCTGGGCGGTGCCCATGCTGTGGGGCCGGCTGGCGGTCAAGGCGTTCGCGCGCAGCTGGGGCCGCGACGTCATGCTCTACACGGGTGGGGTGTCGTTCTTCGCCCTGCTGGCGGTATTTCCGGCCATCGCCATCCTGATCGGATTCTACAAGGCCGGGCTGTCGATCAGCCAGGTCAGCGAGCAGGCGGCGGCGCTGGCGGACGTCATGCCCACGGCGGCGCGGGCGATCTTCGAGGCCGAAATCGAGCGACTCGCGACGGCGTCGGCGCGAACGGTCTCGGCCCAGAGCTTCTTCGCCGTGGTCATCGGTGGCTACGCCGCCCACCGGGGTTTCAAGGCCCTGCTGGCCGGGCTGAACCTGATCCATGACGAGAAGGAGCCGCATGGCTTCTTCAAATTCAATCTTCTGGCCTTTTTCGTCGCCCTCGCCGCCTTTCTGCTGTTCACGGTGGTGTCCGGTGCCGTGGTGACCTCGCGCCTGCTGGAGCACGCCGAACCGGGCGCGGCGGCGGCGACCGGCGGCCTCTCGCTCGACGGACTGTGGCCGGCACTCGGGCTCGCGATTGGCCTGACCATGCTCTATCGCTACGCCATGTCCCACCGCACGCCGGTCGCATGGGCACCGGCGATCACGGGCGGTCTGGTGGCGACCGTGATGTCGACGGTCTCGTCCTGGCTCTGCGCCATCTATGTCGAGCAGATCGCCCCGCTGGGGGCGACCTATGGCTCGGTCGGCGCTGTGGTCGTGTTGCTGATCTGGCTGTCCTGGAACGTCAACGCCATCTTCTATGGCGGAGCCTTCGCGACCGAGATGGAGATCGTCGCGCGTTCGATGGACGCTCCCGAGATCGAGGCCGAGGAGCCCCTGCCGGAGTCCGTGGTCAGTCTGTCGGCGCGGCGGGCGTCGCGACCACGATAGTCAGGATGCCTTCGGTCTCGTCGATCGACACCACGTCCCCGCCCAGTCCGGCCATCAGATGCGGCACGTCGATCCGCGCCATCGGATCGCTGGCCAGCAGGGTCAGCCGCGTGCCCGGCGCGGCGTCGCGCATCGCCTTCTGAAGTTTCAGGCTGGGTGTCGGACAGCGATGGCCGCGCGCGTCGACGATCAT
The DNA here is from genome assembly GCA_965284535.1 of Caulobacteraceae bacterium. Lineage (GTDB taxonomy): Bacteria > Pseudomonadota > Alphaproteobacteria > Caulobacterales > Caulobacteraceae > Brevundimonas. The sequence goes on along the minus strand of OZ260090.1, from coordinate 2,450,435 downwards.
GCGCCGATCCGGTCCAACAGCAGGCCCAGGGCCACGCGAACGCTGGCCAGCCGGACCTCGTCGCGTCCGATGTCGCCGAACCGTTGCTCGACATGGACCGTATCCGCCGGACCCGTGGCCCCGAAATGCACCAGTCCTACGGGCTTGTCCTCCGAGCCGCCGCCGGGACCCGCCACCCCTGTCACCGAGACCGAGACCCCGGCCGTTGATCGCGCCAGGGCACCGGCGGCCATGGCCCGGGCGACCGGTTCCGACACAGCGCCGTGGAGTTCGATCATTCCGGCTGGCACGCCCAGAAGGTCCGTCTTGGCGGCATTGCTGTAGGTGACGAAACCGCGCTCGACGACCGCCGAGGACCCCGCGACGGAGGTCAGGGCCCCGGCGACCAGCCCGCCGGTGCAACTCTCGGCCGTGGCGACGGTCAAGCCCCGGGCGGAGGCCGCTTCGATCACCTGCCGGGCGAGGCTCTGGATATCGTCGGGGAACATCGATCGAGGGGCTTTCCGAAGGGGATGCGAGTCGGTCTAGGGTGGCGGCACGCGCCCGAGAACGGCGCCAGCATACGGGGCGGGCATGAGCGACACCACAGCGGACTCCGGCGCCGGCGCGCAGGTTCCAGACCGGCTCACCCCCCTTCTGTTCGCGGTGGCCATCTTCACCTCGGCGGCGCTGGTGTTCGTGGTCCAGCCGATGGTGACCAAACTGGTCCTGCCCATGCTGGGCGGATCCCCGGCGGTGTGGAACACCGCCATGGTCTTCTTCCAGACCGCGCTTCTGGCCGGCTATGGCTACGCCCATCTGTTGCAAAGGGTCGGCTCCATCCGGATTCAGGTCGCCATTCACCTGGGCCTGCTGCTGGTCGCTGCCCTGTTCCTGCCGTTGAGCGTCAATGGCCTGCTCGGCGATCCGGACCCCGCCGCTCCGATCATGTGGTTGCTGGCCACCCTGGCCCTGTCCGTCGGCGCGCCCTTCGCCGTCCTGTCAGCGACCGCCCCGCTGCTTCAGGCCTGGTACGCCCGGGTCCGCGCCGGCCAGGCGGACGGCCAGAATCCCTATGTCCTGTATGCCGCCTCCAATCTCGGCAGCTTTCTGGCCCTGCTGTCCTATCCGGTCCTGATCGAGCCCCTGGCGACCCTGTCGGGACAGCGGCTGGGCTGGAGCGCCGGCTATATCGCCTTCATGCTGATGGTCGTGGCCCTGGCCTTCCTGGTCTGGCGCCGACGGCTGGACCAGACCTCAGAGCCCGCGAAACTCGAAGCCAGCGCCCCGATGTCATGGCGTGAGAAGGGTATCCTCGTTCTGCTGGCGGCGGCCCCGTCCAGCCTGATGCTGGGCGTGACCTCCCATCTGTCGACGGATGTCGCCTCGGCACCCTTCCTGTGGGTCCTGCCGCTGGCCCTGTACCTGCTGACCTTCGTCATCGCCTTCCAGAACCGGCCGTGGATCCCGTTGAACGTCACCCTGATCATCCAGGGGGCGACCGGGGCCATCGTGGTCCTGATCGTGGCCTTCCGTTCGGCGAACTGGTCGCTGGCGTTCGGCCTGCACCTGATCGCCTTCTTCTTCGCCGCCCTCATGTGTCACCAGCTGCTGGCGTCGCGGCGACCGCCGCCGGACCGGCTGACGGAATTCTATCTGCTGATGTCGCTCGGCGGGGTCGTCGGTGGTGCCTTCACCGCCCTGCTGGCCCCGGTGATCTTCAACATGGTCTGGGAGTATCCGCTGGTTCTGGTTCTCGTCGGCCTGGCCCGGCCATGGGGCAGGGGCCGCCTGTCCGGGACCCACACCGGAACCCTGGTCGCCGCGGCCGCGGTCGCGGTCTCGCCGGTGTTACTGTCGTTCTGGCTCGATTCCGACGACGGAGCGCGCGGCTGGTTCTATGCCAATTTCCCGCTCGGCATGGATCAGTTGACCATGGTCATGCTGATGCCCGCCGCCATCTGCGCCTTCCTGATGCGCGACCGGGCGCTGATCTTCACCGCCATCCTTTTGATGATCTCGCTCTCGGCCCAGTGGATCGCGCGCGGCTATGACTGGAGCTATTCGGAGCGCAGCTTTTTCGGCGTGATGCGGGTGGCCAATGCCCCCGACCCGATGATGGGCGGCGACGTCCACGTCCTGATGCATGGCACCACCCTGCACGGAGCCCAGGCGCGGCAAGGCCACAACGAGTGTGCCCCGACCCTCTACTACAATGTTGCCACGCCGATCGGTCAGTCCGCCCTGATGGTCCAGGCTCGCGGTCCTGCGCGCATCGGCGTGGTGGGGCAGGGATCGGGTGCCATGGCGACCTACAAACGCCCCCAGGACAGTCTGACCTTCTTCGAGATCGATCCGATGGTGGACCGGCTGTCGCGCGACCCCCAATGGTTCACCTACATCTCCAAATGTGCCGAAGGTCCGGTCGATACGGTGTTGGGAGACGCCCGCCTGACGCTGGCCCACCAGCCCGCCGGCTCCTACGACCTGCTGATCATCGACGCCTTTTCCTCGGATGCTGTCCCGACCCATCTGCTGACGGTCGAGGCGATAGAAGGCTATCTCGAGCTGCTGAAGCCGACCGGGGTCGTGCTGCTGCACCTGTCGAACCGCAACCTCGACATCACCTTGCCGGCCATCGCGGCGGCCCAGACACTTGGCAAGCCGAGCCTGCACCAGCTCTATTATGAGAAGGACGGCACGCCCGAGATGGCCGAAGCCTCGACCGAGGCCCTGATCCTGTCTCCGACGCAGCAGGGCCTGACCGATTTCATGGCCGACCATCGATGGAACACGCCGGCCCGGACCGGGGTGCGGCCCTGGACGGACGACTACGTCAACCTGTTCGGGTCGCTCCAGCGCAGCATGTTCGACACCCCCGAGCTTCAGGCCCTCAGGCGGCAGTGAGCTCAATCGTCGCGATAGCCTGGGCCGCCAGGCCCTCGCCGCGGCCGGTGAAGCCCATGGCCTCGGTCGTCGTCGCCTTGACGCTGACGGCATCGAGCGGCAGCGCCAGAAGCTCGGCGAGGCGTTCGCGCATGGCCTGACGGTGCGGTTTCACCCTGGGTCGTTCGCAGATCAGGGTCACGTCGACATTCACCAGCCGCCCGCCGCGCGCGGTGAGTCGCTCGACGGCATGGATCAGAAAGCGGTCGGACGAGGCCCCCTTCCACTGCGGATCGGTGGGCGGGAAATGATCGCCGATATCGCCGTCGCCCATCGCCCCCAGAATGGCATCGGTCAGGGCGTGCAGCCCGGCGTCGGCGTCGGAGTGACCGATCAGCGTCTGGTCATGCGGGATTTCGACGCCGCACAGCCAGACGGACTCGCCCGGCCCCCAGCGATGGGCATCGAAACCCTGGCCGACGCGGATCTGGCGGGGAATCAGGGCCTCGGCCATGGCGAAATCCTCGGGATAGGTGAGCTTCATCAGCCGCGCGTCGCCCTCGACGATGCGGACACGCCCCCCGTTGCGCTCAATCACGGCCGCTTCGTCCGTGGCGGTCTCGCCGTCGGGCCAGGCGGCATAGGCATCGACGATCGTCCTGTGGCGGAAGGCCTGGGGCGTCTGCGCGCGCCACAGGCCTTCACGCTCGACCACGCCGGAGATGATGCGGTCCGTCGCAAGACGCAGGCTGTCGGCGACGGGCAGGGCAGGCAGGGCCCCGTCGGTGTCTTCGAGCGCCGCGACCAGACGGCGAATGACGACCTCATTGAGCAACGGACGGGCCGCGTCATGGATCAGCACCGGCCTTTCGCCGGGCCCACCCAGCGCGTGGAGCCCGCCACGAACGGAGTCCGCGCGGGTCGGGCCACCGGACGCCAGCCGCCAGCCGCCAAGGTCGGCCAGGGCCGCTCCGGCTTCGCCCTCCGATCCAGGCGCGACGACAACCACGAGGTCCTCGGCTCCCGCCTTGAGCAGGGCCTCGACGGACCAGCGGACCACCGGCTTTCCGCCCAGCAGAAGCCACTGTTTGGCCCCCCCGGCACGGGAGCCGGAGCCGGCGGCGACCACGATGGCGGCGAAGGCGGGGAGGGCGGTGGTCATCCCGGCCTTCTAATCGCCGCGGTTGCGCTTGACGAGGGGCCCGTCAAGCGGCGCTAAGGAACCGATGAGCGCAGGAATCCAGATTGGCGACATATGGGTGCCCGGACGGGTGCTGACCGCCCCCATGACCGGGATCACGGACCTGCCGTTCCGGCGGCTCGCCTCGCGGCTGGGCGCGGCCTATGTGGCGACCGAGATGGTGGCCGCCGCCGAACTGGCCCGCGCCCGGCCCGATGTGGTCCGGCGCGCGGCCGTGGGCGAGGGCCTGCCCCTGACCGTGATCCAGCTGGTCGGGCGAGATCCCGCCGCCATGGCCGAGGGCGCGCGCATGGCCGAACAGGCCGGTGCCGACATCGTCGACCTCAATTTCGGTTGCCCGGCCAAGGAGGTCACGGGCTCGGCCTGCGGCTCGGCCCTGATGCGGACGCCCGATCTGGCCGCCCGGCTGATGCAGGCGGCCGTCGAGGCCACCAGCCGTCCGGTGACGGTCAAGATGCGGCTGGGCTGGGACGACGCCCACCGCAACGCGCCACTGCTGGCGAAACGGGCCGAGGAGATCGGGATCCGCGCCGTTACCGTACATGGCCGCACCCGGCAGCAGTTCTACACCGGTGTAGCGGACTGGACCGCCGTGGGCGAGGTCAAGGCTGCGGTGGGCATCCCGGTCATTGTCAACGGCGACATCCTCACCGCCGCCGACGCGCGCGAGGCCCTGCGACAGTCGGGGGCCGACGCCCTGATGCTGGGTCGCGGCGTCTATGGCCGGCCCTGGCTGGCGGCGCATCTGGAGCGGGCGCTCGCGGACGGAACCGTGCTGCGCGAGCCGGATCGGGCCGAACGACTGGCCATCGTCATCGAACACCTGCGTGCCTCGGTCGCCTTCTATGGCCTGCCGCTGGGGCTGAAGATGTTTCGCAAACACCTGGGCTGGTACGTCGAACAGGCCCCATGGCCCGCCGACCCGCTGGATCGGCGGGCGGCCAAGTCTCAGCTGTGCCGGCTGGAAACGCCCGAGCAGGTCGAGGCGGCCCTCACCGCCCTGTGGGCGGAAGTGACGCATTCCGGCAACCCGGGTGTTGATATTTCGCCACAGGTGGTTGAAGCTGCCGTTGAATGACGGACACCCCGACCGCCGACGCAGAGCCCGAAACGCCCGCTGACCGCCGCGGAGCCGTGCGCTGGTTCGCAAGCTGGTCCGAGGATCGACGCCGCAACATTTTCCTCGGCGTCTATGCCGTCGCCTTCCTCGTCACCGCCGCCGCCATCTGGATGGTCGCCGTGGCCCCGGGGTCCAGCGGCGAAGGGGCCCGTGCGACAGCCAGCCAAGGGGTGCTGCTCATCCTCGGGATCAATCTGATCCTGATTGGAGGACTGGCTGTTGTGGTGGGTCGCCGCGCGCTGATGCTGTTCCGGCGGCGCACCGACGCCGGCGCGCGCCTCCACCTGCGCTTCGTGACGCTGTTTTCCATGGTCGCCCTGATCCCGGCGGTGCTGATTGCCCTCGTCTTCGGCGTGCTGGTCAATCGTGGTGTGGACCAGTGGTTCAGCGACAATGTGCAGTCAGCCGTTGAGAACGGGGCCGACATCGGCAAGGCCTATGTGCAGGACGTCAGCCTGCAGGTTCAATCGGATCTGGAGACCATTGCCGACGAATTGGCCGCCCCCGAAGCCCGGACCCGGTTCGCCTACCGGATTCAGTTCTCGGAACTTCTGGCCCAGATCGCCGACCTGTTTGGCTATCCTGCGCTCTATATTGTTGATGGTCAGGGGGAGGTGCTCGCCCAGGGTGAGCTGTCGGGTGCGCCGCCGTATTTCGCGCCTTCGCGTCAAGACCTCGAAATGGCCGCCGAGGGAGAAACCGCGCCCATCAAGGTGACCGAAAACCCCGACGCCATCCGCACCCTTTATCCCCTGTCAGGTTACGGCGACGCCTATCTGTATCTGGTGCGGCCGATGCAGCCCGGCCTGATGGCTCAGATGCGCAATGGCGAGGAGTCGATTATCGCCTTCCGTGAGGCTGAACAGAGCCGGGCCCGCATCCAGGCCGCCTTCGCCCTCGGATATTTTGAGACTGCCCTGCTGGTCCTTGTCGGCGCGATATGGCTTGGGATGGGCGCGGCGAGCTCGATCTCGGCCCCCATCGGCCGGCTGGTCGCGGCCGCCGACCGGGTGGCCGCGGGCGATCTGACCGCTCGCGTCAACGGCGAGGACGGCCCGGGCGAGATCAAGACCCTGTCGGCCGCCTTCAACCGCATGACCGGGGACCTTGAGGCCCAGCAGTCAGCGCTGGTGGCCGCCAGCGAGGAGGCGACCGGCCGCACTCTCTTCATCGAGACGGTGTTGTCCGGAGTCTCTGCCGGCGTCATCGGTCTGGACCGGCAGCGGCGCGTTTCGGCCATCAACGACAGCGCGGTCGAGCTCCTGGCCATCCGCGATCCGGCCATCATCGGCCGACCGCTGGGTGAGGTTTCGCCCGAGCTCAGCGAACTGGCCGCCCGCGCCGAGGCCCATATCGAGGAAGAGATCGACATCAGCCTCGAGGGAGAGACCCGCCGCCTGCGCGTCCGCATCGAGGGCGGGGTCGGCGGCGAGATGGTGCTGACCTTCGACGACATCACCCGGCTGGTCACCGCCCAGCGCAACGCCGCATGGCGCGACGTGGCCCGTCGCATCGCCCATGAGATCAAGAATCCCCTGACCCCCATCCAGCTGTCCGCCGAACGCCTCCGTCGCCGCTATCGCAGTCAGGTCGTCGATGACGTCGAGGTGTTCGACCGCTGCACCGAAACCATCATCCGCCAGGTCGGCGACATCGGACGGATGGTCGACGAATTCTCGGCCTTCGCCCGCATGCCCGCCCCGCGCTTCACCGCCGCCGATCCGGCCGAACTACTGCGCGAGGCGGTCTTCGCCCAGCGGGTGGCCGCGCACGATGTCGGGGTCGAGCTGATCGAGCCCCTGCCCAAGGTGGTGCTGCATGCCGACCGGCCGATGATCGGCCAGGCCCTGACGAACATCCTCAAGAACGCGGGCGAGGCCGTGGCGGCCCGCCGCGCCATCGCCCCGCGCGACGGCGACGGCGACAAGCCCGGCATATCGGCGCAGCTGCTCCTTGAGGGCGACACAGTCGTCTTCATCATCGAGGACGACGGCATGGGCCTGCCGGCCAAGGACCGCGACCGGTTGACCGAACCCTATGTGACGACGCGCGAGAAGGGCACGGGCCTCGGCCTGGCCATCGTCAAACGCATCTGTGAAGAGCACGGCGGCGAGCTCAAGCTGGCCGATGCCGAGACCCTGGCCGGCGCGCGCGTCTGCCTGATCTTCCCCCTGAAATCCCAACCGAAACCGACCGGCACCGCCGGGACGAAGGATGCGAAAGCGCCCCGGTCCCGCACGGCTCCGGCCGCTGAATAGCGAGGCATCATGCGATCCACGGGAGCCGACATTCTGGTCGTCGACGACGAGGCCGACATTCGCGATCTGGTCTCCGGCCTGCTGGAAGATGAGGGCCATGCCGTGCGGGTCGCCGCCAACTCGGACGAGGCCCTGGCCGCGATCCGCGCCCGGCGCCCCTCGCTGGCCCTGCTCGACATCTGGATGCAGGGCGGAGGGCTGGACGGGCTGGAACTGCTGGACGTCATCAAGGAGCTGGATCCGGACCTGCCGGTGGTCATGATCTCGGGCCACGGCAATATCGAAACGGCGGTGACCGCACTTCAACGCGGGGCCTATGATTTTATCGAAAAACCGTTCAAATCCGATAGGTTGGTCGTCGTTGTTCAGCGAGCACTGGAGGCGTCGTCGCTCAAGCGCGAGAACCGGCGCCTGCGGGCCCAGGTGGCGGCCCCCTCCGGCTTCATCGGCCGTTCGGCCGCGGCCCAGACCCTGCGCACCACCATCGCCAAGGTCGCGCCGGCCAACAGCCGGGTCCTGATCTCCGGCCCGCCCGGATCGGGCAAGGAGCTGGTGGCCCGCCAGATCCACGCGGCCAGCGCCCGGAGCAACGGCGAGTTCGTCGCCATCGCCGCCGCCGGCATGACGCCCGAACGTCTCGACCTCGAACTGTTCGGTGAAGAGGGTGTTGACGGTCGTCCGCGCAAGATCGGCGTGTTCGAACGGGCCCACAACGGCACCCTCTATCTGGACGACGTCGGCGACATGCCGCGCGAGAGCCAGAGCCGGGTGCTGCGTGTGCTGGTCGAGCAGCGGTTCCGTCGGGTCGGTGGCGAACAGGACGTTCAGGTCGACATCCGGGTCGTCACCTCGACCTCGCGCGACCTCAAGGTCGAGATCGCCGAAGGCCGGTTCCGCGAGGACCTGTTCCATCGCCTCAACGTCGTGCCCGTCCGGGTGCCGGCCCTGTCGGAGCGGCGCGAGGATATCCAGGAACTGATCGACTATTTCATCGACAGCCTGTCGGCCTCACAGGGCCTGACCAAACGGCGGATGGGCGACGACGCCATCGCGGTCCTTCAGGTCCATCCCTGGCCGGGCAATGTCCGTCAGTTGCGCAACAACGTCGAACGACTGCTGATCATGGCCACCGGCGACCCCGATGAGCCGATCAGCGCCGACATGCTGCCGCAGGAGGCGACCAACGCCAATTCGACCGGCACCCTGGGCGGCGAACGCATCATCGCCCTGCCGCTGCGCGAGGCCCGCGAGGTGTTCGAGCGGGAATATCTGGCGGCCCAGATCATGCGCTTCGGCAGCAACATCTCCCGCACCGCCGCCTTCATCGGCATGGAGCGCTCGGCCCTGCACCGGAAGCTGAAATCACTCGGCGTGTCGCCATCCCGGGGTGGCGACGATGACATCGAAGAGGCGACCGAAGAATGAGCCGCGTCGCCTACGTCAACGGCCAGTACCAGCCGCATGGTCAGGCCGTGATCCATGTCGAGGATCGTGGCTTCCAGTTCGCCGATGGCGTCTATGAGGTCTGGTCCGTGTTCGACGGCCGCCTCGCTGATTTCGACGGTCACATGACCCGGCTGCACCGCAGTCTGGACGAGCTGCGCATCCCCATCCCGATGACGCGCGAGGCCCTGGGGCGGGTCCTGAACGAGACGGTGCGCCGCAACCGCGTCAACGAGGGTCTGGTCTATATACAGGTCACGCGCGGCACCGCTCGCCGCGACCATCCGTTCCCGCCCGAAGGCACGCCGCCCAGCGTCGTGGTCACGGCCCGGTCGTTGCCGCTGTCGAAAGGCAATGCGGCGGCGAAGAAGGGTGTGGCGGTCGTCACCCATCCGGACATCCGCTGGGGCCGGTGCGACATCAAGACGGTCGGCCTGCTGCCCAACGTCCTCGCCAAACAGGCGGCCAGGGAGAAGGGCGCGGCCGAGGCCTGGATGGTCGATGAAATGGGACTGGTCACCGAGGGCTCGTCCACCAACGCCTGGATCGTCGACGAAAATGGCGTGCTGCGGACCCGTGACGCCCAGTCCAACATCCTGCGCGGCATCACCCGCGCGGCGGTGATGAAACTGATCGCCGACGAAGGCCTCGAGTTCGAGGAACGCGCCTTCAGCGTCGATGAGGCCAAACGCGCCAGGGAGGCCTTTTTCACCTCGGCCAGCGGCTTTGTCATGCCGACGATTTCGATCGACGGCACGAAGATCGGCACCGGCAAGCCGGGCCCGATCGCGACCCGGCTGCGCGCGCTGTATCTCGATCAGGCGATCCGCGACGCCATCTAGGCGTTGCGGCTCCGGGCGGGCGGTGGCTAAGGTGAGGGGCCGGACAATCGATCCAGCCCCGCGCCGCTCCCCCGGCCGGAGAACAATCAAGAACAGGCTGAACCTGCCATGTCGCAAGACAAGTCCAAGAACCTTCAGGACACCTTCCTCAACAGCGTCCGCAAGACCAAGACGCCCCTGACCATCTTCCTCGTCAACGGGGTCAAGCTGCAGGGCATCGTGACCTGGTTCGACAACTTCTGTGTGCTGCTGCGCCGCGATGGCCAGTCGCAGCTGGTCTACAAGCACGCCATCTCGACCATCATGCCCTCCGCGCCCGTGCAGCTTTACGAGCCGGATGCGGACGAGGACTGACGACCTCCTGGTCGTCATCCTCGGGCTTGACCCGAGGATCAGACGTTGATGCGAACTGTGCGTCCGGGATGGCCCTCTGGCCTGCGGGTGCCTATCTGACCATCCACACCGGATCGTCCGATCTCCGGGTCAAGCCCGAGGATGACGCCCTTGAAAGCAGCGCTGAACACTTGACGACCAAACATATCGACCACGCCGTCCCCCTGATCCGGGCGGTCGTCATCCATCCCGAGCGTTCCGGCTATGGCGCAAGCGAGAGCTCACGCCAGTCTGTGGAGCGTCTGGAAGAGGCCGTGGGCCTGGCCCGGGCGCTCGACCTCGACGTGCGCGCCGAGGAGATCGTGCGCATCCGCAAACCCACGCCCGCCACCCTGTTCGGGACCGGCAAGGTTGAGGAACTGGCCGCCCTGGTCCGCGCCGCCGAGGCCGAGGCCGTGGTCATCGACGACCAGCTGTCGCCGGTGCAGCAGCGCAATCTGGAAAAGGCATGGGACTGCAAGGTCATCGACCGCACGGGCCTGATCCTCGAGATCTTCGGTCGCCGCGCCCGTACCAAGGAGGGCCGGCTGCAGGTCGAGCTGGCGCGGCTGGACTATGAGAAGTCGCGGCTGGTGCGGACCTGGACCCACCTCGAACGGCAGCGCGGCGGCACCGGAAGTACGGGCGGCCCCGGCGAAACCCAGATCGAACTGGACCGCCGCCTGATCGCCGACCGCATCGTCAAGCTGAAGGTCGAACTGGAGGAGGTGCGCCGCACCCGCGGCCTGCATCGCAAGCAGCGCCAGAAGGTGCCGTTCCCGACCATCGCCCTGGTCGGCTACACCAACGCCGGCAAGTCGACCCTGTTCAACCGCCTGACCGGCTCGGACGTGGTGGCCAAGGACCTGTTGTTCGCCACCCTCGACACCACCCAGCGCACCATCCGCCTGCCGCAGGGCCGACCGGCGATCGTGGCCGACACCGTCGGCTTCATCTCCGACCTGCCGCACGAACTGGTCGAGAGTTTCCGGGCCACGCTGGAGGAGGTGGGCGAGGCCGATCTGATCCTGCACGTCCGCGATATCGCCAGCCCCGACAGCGAGGCCCAGTCGAAGGACGTCGAGGCGGTGCTGAAACAGATCGAGACGCCGGAGGGCAAGACCCGCCGCGTGCTGGAGGTCTGGAACAAGATCGACCTGCTGGACGAGGATGTGCGCGAGGCCGTTCTCGGCCAGGCCGAACGCCTGTCGCGCGACGGCAAGGCCGCCGCCGTCTCGGCCTGGACCGGGGAGGGGATCGAACCCCTGCGCGAGATCATCGCCGGCCTGATCGACGACGACCCTGAGACCGAACTGGTGCTGCTGCCCTCCCAGGGCGAGGCGCTGGCCTGGCTGTACGAGAACGGCCGTGTCACCGGCCGCGAGACGGACGATGAAGGCCGGGCCCATGTGACGGTTCGCCTGCACCCGGCGGCGCTGGGGCGGTTCGAGCGGCAGTTCGGCTGACGTGTCTCCTCCCTGTTCGCGAAGCGAATGGGGAGGGGGACCACCCGAAGGGTGGTGGAGGGGTCTCAGCCGCACCGCTCCAGGGCGGCTCGCGCGATGAACTCCAGCACACCGTCAAGCTCGGTCCTGACACTCTCCGCCGCGAGCCGGATCACCCGAATATTCTGTTCCTGCAGCCAGACGGTGCGTCGCCGGTCATGCGCCATCCGGTCCGGACGATCATGACCCCGTCCATCCACCTCGACCGCCAGCCGGGCGGAGGGGCAGTAGAAGTCGAGGATGTAGGGGCCGATCGGATGCTGTCGGCGAAACTTGAGCCCCGCCAGCCGCTTTCCACGCAGACAGGCCCATAACCGCGTCTCCGGCGGCGTCATGCGCCGGCGCAGTTCGCGGGCCCTCTCGACTGTCAGGAGCGCTGTCACCCCTCCACCATGCTTCGCATGGTCCCCCTCCCCATGGCTTCGCCACAGGGAGGAGACGGTAGGTATTCCTTCTACGGGTGTCTACAGACTACAACTAAAGCGAGTATGATGGGCCGTCACCCCCGCTCAGCCACCTTCGCCGCGTCCCACAGCGCATCCATCTCGGCCAGGTCCGACTGCTCCGGCCCCCGACCGTCCTTCGCCAACTCCGCCTCGATAAACCCGAACCGCCGCACGAATTTGGCGTTGGACCCACGCAGCGCGTCCTCAGGCTCGACCCCGAGTTTGCGCGCCAGATTGGCGACCACGAACAGCAGGTCGCCGACCTCGTCCCGCGCCTTGTCGAGGTCCCCGGCGGCGATCTCGACACGCAGTTCGGCGACCTCCTCGTGCAGCTTGTCGAAGACCTCGTCGGTCGAGGGCCAGTCGAAGCCAACGCGGGCCGCCCGCTTCGTCAATTTCGCCGCCCGCGCCAATGCCGGCAGGCCGACCGGCACATCGTCGAGCACGCCATGCTGGGCCTTGGCCACGCGTTCGGCGGCCTTGATGTCCTCCCAGCGCGCCTTCTGGGCCGCGCCGTCGGGCTTGGCCGCCTCCTCTCCGAAGACATGTGGATGGCGGCGTTCCAGCTTGTCGGCGATGGCGTTGGCCACGTCGTCAAAGGCGAACAGCCCCTGTTCCTCGGCCATGCGCGCGTGGAAGACCGTCTGGAACAGCAGGTCGCCCAGCTCGGACTTCAGCTCGTCCATGTCGCCGCGCTCGATGGCGTCGGCGACCTCATAGGCCTCCTCGATCGTATAGGGGGCGATGGTGGCGAAGGTCTGCTCCACGTCCCAAGGACAGCCGCCGTCCGGGTCGCGCAGCTTCGCCATGATGCCGATCAGACGATCGATGGGGGTCATGCGGCTTCCGCCCGGTTGCGGGCTTCCAGGGCGGCGCGAATTTCGGCGTGCCGATCCTGGTCCAGCGGGTAGCGGTGCAGGGCCAGGGCCGCCAGCATCAGGCACAGGGCGGGCAGGCCCGCGAACATGATCTGCAGCCACATCAGGGCCGGGCCCGAGTTCTCGCCGCCGAGGCCGGGATCGAACCCGGCCATCTGTAGCCCTGCGAAGGTCAGGACCGAAACGGCGTAGCCCAGCTTGGACGTGGCGGTCAGGATCGAGAACAACAGGCCGGTGCGATCAGCGCCGTCATCCAGCCGCACCTGATCGCTGACATCAGCCATCATCGCCCGCAGCAGGAGGTCGCCGGATGCGAAAGCCAATCCGACGAGCGCGACCATGGCCCCGGCCATCAGCAGATCCGCATAGGGGGCCGGATTGCCGGTCATCGCCTCCAGCCCGGCCCGCGCCGGTGCGACCAGGACCGGGGCCAGGAAGGCGGCGAACATCAGGGTGATGGCGAAATAGACGCAGGCCCAGATCAGGGCCCGGTGCTTGCCCAGCCGCACGGCCAGCCAGCTCCACGCCGGAGCGCCGAACAGGCCGAAGACGAAATAGACCAGCAGCAGGATCGAGGTCTCGGCGCGCTCGAACCCGCGCGCCGCCTCGAAGAAATAGAAGAACAGGGCCCCGACCACGCCGCGCGCGATGCCCAGCGCCAGGTCCGCCCCCAGCAGCCGCTGGATCACCGGCCGCCTGAACAGGGCCAGATAGGCAAACCGGCTCTCGGCCGAGGCGGGCGGCCCGGGCGGCGGTTCGGGCGTGAAGGCGAAGGTTATGGCCAGGGAAACGGGCAGGGCGATGATGATGAACCACCCCTGCCACTGCACGGCGCGGGCATAGTCCCCCCAGCCCATGTTCTGGACCAACACCGGCACCATCAGCACGGCGAGCACGCCGATGATGTTGGCGGTCTGCCACCAGCCATAGATGCGCGAACGCTGGTTGTAGTCGGACGACAGGGCCGAGGCCCAGCTGACCTGGGACAGCAGGCTGACAGAGAAGCCCAGCGACAGCACCACCAGCCACAGGGCCAGATAGGCCGGCCCCGCTCCCGGCCGGGCCATGAACAGCATGCCGACGGCCAGCATCAGCACCGGTGCCGCCAGCCCCATCCAGAGCCGGTAGCGTCCGAAGCGGCTGTGGGTGCGGTCGATGACCATACCCAGCGCCGGATCGATGACGATGTCGGCCATGCGAATGATCAGGAACACCAGTCCGACCACGGCCAGGTCGACGCCGACATGGCTGGCGTAGAATTCCGGCAGGGTCACATAGACCGGCAGGCCGAGGGCGGCATAGGGCAGGCAGGCTGCGGAGAAGGCGGCCAGAACGCCGTTGCTGCGGCGTGGGGCGGCCCCTGCGGTCGAGGTCTGGGCGGCGTCGGTCATGGGTGCGTCCGGCGGTCCGGCCCTGAGTCGGCCGTCCTCTCACCATGCCGCCTTTGCGCCCGTCGCGCGAGCCGTCCGGGCGGGGTTCGAGCCCCGCATGAAGGGCCTTGCGGCGGACACACAGACAGGGTCAGCTTCCCCCATGTCGATGCGCCTGCTCCTGCTGCTGATCAGCGCCCTCGTGACCGGTCTGGTCGCGGGGCCGGCGAGGGCGCAGACCGGGTTCTGTGATCGCCAGATCGAGGACTGGGGCGGACCCGCCCTGGCCAACGGCATCTCGCTGAATGCATTGGAATGGACGCCGTTCGGATCAACGGAGTGGGGCTGGGAAACCTATGTCCCGCTGATGCAGCAGGAACTGGGCACGACCTGCGCCCCGAACTCGCCGGAGTTCGCGCGCCGGCTCGCCGACTTCCAGACCGAGCACCAGCTGCCCTCGACCGGCGTCTTCGATCCGGCGACCTTCCAGACCTTTCGCGGTGTCTGGCAGGAGCGTCGGCCCTTCATCATGGCCCGGGTGCGCGAGGAGCCCTGTCCCGATCCGCCGCCGCTGTACCAGTTGGGCTATCTGGTCGCCGAGGAGGAACACGCCGACCGCCTGACCCGTCTGCTGCGCCGCGACGTGCTGGAGGCCTACCGCCGAATGGTGACGGCGGCGCGGGCCGAGGTGCCCGAGATCGCGGCCGATCCGGAACTGCTTCAGATATTCTCCGGCTTCCGCGATCCCGAGGCCGATGCGGCGCGGTGCGCGGCTTCCGGAAACTGCGATGGTGTGCGCCGCGCCGTCTGTTCGCCTCACCGCACCGGGACGGCGGTCGATCTCTACGTCGGTCAGCTCTTTGACCTCGGCGTCGACAACACTTCGCCGGCCAGCCGCCTGCACATGAGCCGGGGCGCGACCTATCGCTGGCTGGTCCGCAATGCCGGCCGGTTCGGCTTCGTCCCCTACGGCTTCGAGCCCTGGCACTGGGAGTGGGTCAGTCCACCGGGGGGCTATGCCGGACCGCCGCCGCCGCCGTGATCCGCCCCCTGACCGACGGGGAGCGAGCGCTGGCGACCGAAGCTTTCGGCGACGCGCTGCGCCTTGACGCCATTCGCTTCCTGACTGCCCCCTGGCCGTTTGACCGCGCCTTCGTGCCGGGCCGCTGGTTCGGGCGGGACTGGATCGTCTGGCCGGCCAGGACCCTGCCGCCGGACATCATGTCCGCCCCGCTGCCGCTCCAGGCCCTGTTGATCCACGAGCTGACCCACGTCTGGCAGGCCCAGCAGGGGGTCAATCTGCTGACCGGCAAGATCCGGGCGGGAGACCGGCCCTCATCCTATGAGTACCCGGTCGGGATGGCCTGCCACTGGGACGGGCTGAACATCGAACAGCAGGCCATGGTGGTCGAACATCGCTTCCGCCTCTCGCGCGGCGGCCGGGTGCCGGCGGATCACGCCTTCTATGACCGGATCTGTCCGGTCGGGCGGCGCGGCCTTTCGTCCGCCCCGGGAACCCTCACCGACGCCTGACGATTCCTTCAGCAGGCTCTTGCGCCGACGCGCTGCGGAGCCCAATTAAGCACCGATACTGTTGCTAACACCTGCTCCGGAGATCGCCATGCCCCGTATCCTCGTCCTCTATCATTCGACCTACGGCCACATCGAAGCGATGGCCGAGGCGGTCGCCGAAGGCGCGCGATCTGTCGAGGGCGCACAGGTCGATATCAAACGCGTGCCCGAACTGGTCCCCGAGGAACTGGCCCGGAAGAGCGGCTACAAGCTGGACCAGACGGCACCGATCGCCACCGTCGACGACCTCGCAAACTATGACGCGGTCATCGTCGGCGCGGGCACGCGCTACGGCACGGCGGCCTCCCAGATGCGCAATTTCTGGGACCAGACCGGCGGTGCCTGGATGAAGGGCGCGCTGGTCGGCAAGGTCGGCTCGGCCTTCACCTCGACCGCCACCCAGCACGGCGGCCAGGAAACCACCCTGATCGGCCTGATCCAGACCCTGCTGCACCACGGCATGATCATCGCCGGCCTGCCCTATGCCTGGAGCGGCCAGCAGCGCATGGACGAGATCACCGGCGGCTCTCCCTATGGCGCGACCACCATCACCGGCGGCGATGGTTCACGCATGCCCAGCGAGAACGAACTCGAGGGTGCCCGCTGGCAGGGTCGCTATGTCGCCGAGACGGCGAGGAAGCTGACGGCATAATGCGCCAGCCGGCGATCTTCTTCGGTCACGGTTCGCCGATGAACGCCCTCGGCGGGCCCTATGCCGAGGCCTGGCGCGGGGTGGGGGAGGCGCTCGGCAAGCCGGAAGGCGTGGTCATGGTCTCGGCGCATTGGGAGACCGACGGTCTCGCCGTCACGGCCCAGACGCGACCCGAAACCATCCATGATTTCGGTGGCTTTCCAGAGGAACTGCATGCGATGCAGTACCCCGCACCGGGTTCGCCCGGGCTCGCCGCGCGGGTCAGCGCCCTGACCGGCGCAGCGCCGACGACGTCGTGGGGCCTGGATCACGGGACCTGGTCGGTCCTGGCCCATGTCTGGCCCGACGCCGATGTGCCGGTGGTCCAGCTGTCGCTGGATCGCCGGCTCGATGCGCGGGGCCACCATGACCTGGCGCAGCGGCTGCGCCCTCTGCGGGACGAGGGCGTCATCGTCGCGGGCTCGGGCGACTTCGTGCACAATCTGCGGACCTGGAAACGGGCCGGCGGCGCGCCCTACGACTGGGCGGGACGCTTCAACGAGGCGGTCAAGGCGGCGCTGGTCCGCGGCGATGACGACGCTCTGGTCGACTGGGTCGGTCTGGCCGGAGATGCCCGGCTCAGCGTCCCGACCGACGAACACTATCTGCCGCTGCTCTACGTCGCCGCCCAGCGCGGGCCGGGCGACGACGTCAGCTTCTTCAACGACGTTATCGAGGGCGGATCGATCTCGATGACGGGCGTTCGGATCGGCTAGGCGAGGTCGGTCTTGCGCTTCAGGACGTGGTCCACGGCCCAGGCACCCGGGCCGGCGAAGGCGAGGTAGAGGAAGACCCAGCAGTACAGCGCCGCCAGCTCGCCCTGATTGACCATCGGGAAGAAGGAGGCTCCGCCGAACTGCCAGTGGAACTGGGCATAGGCCACGGCCATCATGCCGGACAGGACGAAGGCCACGGGCCGGGTGAACAGCCCCAGGACGATCATCGCCCCGCCGACCAGTTCCAGAACGCCGCCGACGCCCATCTGGCTGGCGATGTCGAACGGCCCCATCGCGGGCGCCGGAAAGCCGAAGATCTTCTGCGCGCCGTGCTGCATGAACATCAGGCCGGAGACGATGCGGAGGCCCGCCAGCGCCTTGTCCGTATGGGGATCGAGTTTCGAAAACAGGCTCATGGTCAGTTCCTTCCGTCACCGGCCCGGCTCGGACCGCTCGTCATATTGAAACTGAAACTGTTACAGTCAAGAGCCTGACCGTCAGGCCGCCTTTTCCAACTCCGCCATCTGCTGGATGCGGACATAGTCGGTCTTGCCCGTGCCCAGAACGGGCACCTCGGCCACGCGCATGATCTTCTTGGGCACCGCCAGTTCGGGCGCGCCGTGGCTGCGGGCCCATTCGGCCAGCCGGGCGACGTCGGCGTCCCGGCGATCAGTGACCAGCACCAGCTTCTCGCCCTTGCGGGCGTCGGGGATGGAGACGACGGCGTGCCGCGCATCGGGCCAGACGGCGCTGGCCAGACCCTCGACCGCGGTCAGGGACACCATCTCGCCGCCGATCTTGGCGAACCGCTTGATCCGCCCCAGGATCGAGACATAGCCGTCCTTGTCGATATCAACGATATCCCCCGTATCGTGCCAGCCGCCCGCCAGCGGCTCGACGCTGGCCGGATCGTCAGGGGACAGATAGCCCTTCATGACATTGGGCCCGCGCAGGAACAGCCGCCCGCCGTCGGGAATGCCCTCGACCGGATCGATGCGCCATTCCATGCCGGGCATCATCTGGCCGACGGTGCCGGGCCGGTTGTGGTCGGGATGGTTCACCGCGACCACCGGGGCCGCCTCGGTCGCACCATAGCCCTCCAGCAGCTTCAGGCCGTGGAACCGGGTGTTGAACAGGTGATGGGTTTCGGGCCGCACGCGCTCGGCACCGGCCACTACGAACTGCAGGGTGGCGAAGTCATCGGGTGCCGCGACGCGGGCGTACTGGTTCAGGAAGGTGTCGGTGGCAAACAGGATCGAGGCCTTCACGTCCGGCAGCAGTTCGACGATCTGTTTGGCGTGCAGCGGCGAGGGATACTGGAACGCCTTCATCCCGTGCAGGATCGGCAGCAGCACGCCGCCCGTGAGGCCGAAACAGTGGAAGGTCGGAAGGGGGTTGAACATCACCCATTCGGGCTTGAGGTCGATGTGCTGGGCCACCTGACGGCAGTTGGCGACCAGATTCCACTGGCTCAAAACCACACCCTTGGGCGCACCGAAACTGCCTGAGGTGAACAGCACCACGCCCGGCGACGACGGATCGGTCTTCACCCGGAACTGTTTGGGCATCATGCCGGCCATCAGGCCATACAGCTTGTCCGGCAGGCCGATGGTCTTGCGCACGTCGTCCAGCCAGACGATCTCGGCGACCTTGCCCAGGTCTTCCAGAAGGTCCTCCAGCTTGGCCTGGGTCACGAACCGTTTGGCGCAGAGGACCTTCTTCACCCCGGCGGCCTTGATCGCCGCCTTGATGTTGCTCTGGCCCGAGGTGAAGTTGAGCATCACCGGCACGCGGCCGTGGGCGTGCAGGCCATAGTAGGTGACCACCACCCCCGCGCTGGACGGCAGCAGGATGCCGACCCGCTCGGCGGGCTCCGTCATGGCGGCGATCTTGCGCCCCAGCACGAAGGCGGCCCGAATCAGCCCCGTATAGGTGAGAGGCTTGCGGTCCAGATCCTCGAGAATTTCCTTGTCGCCGAACTTCTCGCGCGCCGCGATCAGGCCGTCGAAAATAGTCTGTTCGCCATCCTTGGCATCCAGGGGTACGCGCAAGTCCATCCTCCGTCGGGATGCGGTTGACCCGCGCCCTTTGTCTTCGGGGATCAAACTAGAGCCGCCGCGCGACATTGAAAAGGTGCGTTACCTTGCGTGAGCCCGGGGGAGGCACCCGTCATGGGCCTGATCGAATCTGACCCGGGGCCGGACCCTCTGGAAATCGATCGCTGTTCTCTCTACGCCTGTGGCGGGCAGGGCAGGGGAAGCGCGTGACCGGTAAGCGATCGCCGAAGAAAGCGGGCGAAACGTCGGTGCCGCGCGCGGCCCGGTCGGCCCTGCCGAAGAAGTTGATCGACATGCCGGCCCCCTATGCGGCGGAACCGGCACCGGGCCTTCCGCCGTGGTTCCTGAAGTCAGTGGCCTGGACCGGTGCCCTGGGGGTGCTGACCGCCAACCTTTCGGCCCTCTTGCCTCACATCGCCTCCCTGCGGACCGGCCTGCAGGAATCCTTTGGCCTGCTCGCCTTCGAGAGCTTCAGCACCTTCGCCGGTGCCGTGATGGTGCTCGGTCTCGGTGCCGGCTATTTCTGTGGCTGTGCCCTGCTGTATTTCCTCTGGGTCCGGAAACAGCCGCCGCGGCTCAAACTGCCGTTCCTGATCGTCTCCGGCCTGCTGGCTCCCTTGGTCCTGTTCCTCAGCCTGAGTCTGCGACCCGCCAGCGACCTGGGTCCGATGAAGTCCGAACGGCTGGGCGAACTTCTGGCCATGGTCGACCAGAACTATGTCCGCGCCGGTGCTGACCACGGCGGCTACTGGTTCGCGACCGACAACGCTTCCATGGGGCCGCAGGGCTGGACCACCGCCCAGGTCCTGTCCGGCGTGCTTCAGGCCCCGTCCAGCGCCGAGTCGCGTCCGCAGACGGTCCAGCGGGTTCGCCGCAGCCTCGCCTATATCGACTCGATCCGGCAACCGAACGGCTGGGGTTATCAGGACGGCGCACGGACGACGGTGACCGAGATCATCGGTTGGGTCGCCACCGCCGAGGCCCTGGCCCTGCAATCCGATCCACACCAGCCAGTCTGGGCCCCCGGTGAGGAAGGCCGCGCCAGGGACCGGCTGTTCACCGATCTGCATGAACTGGCCGGTCGCCAGCATTCCGACGGCGGCTGGGGGCCGCTGTCGCCGACCACCGCCCGGGAACACCAGCGCACCTATTCCACTGTCGTCAGCCTGATGGCCTTCCTGGCCGCGCGGGACGCCGACATCGTGCGCGGCGACGCCCGCTGGACCTATGACAATGACATACGCCGCGGCGCGCGCTGGCTGATGCTGAACGCCACCGAGGGCGAGGAGGGGGCCCGGGGCTGGTGGCCCAATCCCTATTTCCGGCGCACCGACGGTGACTGCCTCGGCCTGACCTCCCAGGTCATGTACGTCCTGGCCCATATCGACCGGACGCTGGGTCTGCGCCCCTATGACACCACCTTCGCCGAACTGCGCACCGGCTATCTGGGGCGGCTTCGCGAGGGCGACGGCCAGTTCGCCTCGATCCAGATGCGGCCGCTGGACCTGAACTGCCAGCTGCAGGACAGCGAATCCTACCTGTTCGGCCAGCCTGACTTCACCCTCGAGCGGTCCACCTTCCTTTGGTACCCGTGGACCATGGCCGCCGTCAGCGAACTGTCGCGTTCACCCAAGCTGTCTGCGGACGAACGCCGGCGTCTGGCGGTGCTGGACGACATCCTGACCCGCCGCCTGCCCGAAATGACCCAGAAAGACCTCGAGAACACCGTCCTCTATCCAACCGCCGAGACCCTGTTCGGCCTTGGCGTCCACCTGCGCGCCGACGCCGCGATGAATCGGTAGGTCGCGCCCACTGATCTTGCCTTTGACGCCTGAAAGACCGACATAGCCGCTCTGGCAAGGAGCCCTGTTCCCCGGCGATGGTCACGCTGATCAACACCCTGACGAAGACGCCGGCCGAGCTGCGTCACCCTGAGAAGCAGAACCGCCCGGAATCGGTGGTGCTGAAGAAGCCCGACTGGCTGCGCGTCAAGGCACCGGGCTCGGGCCAGTACAACGCCACCAAGGCCATCGTGAAGGACAAGGGACTCGTCACCGTCTGCGAGGAGGCGGCCTGCCCGAACATCGGCGAGTGCTGGAGCCAGAAGCACGCCACCCTGATGATCATGGGCGATACCTGCACGCGGGCCTGCGCCTTCTGCAACGTCAAGACGGGCCTGCCCCAGCCGCTGGACCCGGAAGAGCCGGGCAAGGTCGGCCTCGCCGTGGCCCAGCTGGGCCTGAACCACGTCGTCATCACATCCGTGGACCGGGATGACGTCTCGGACGGCGGCGCGGCCCATTTCGCCGAGGTCGTCCGCCAGATCCGGCTTCAGGCGCCCAACACCACCATCGAGATCCTGACCCCCGACTTCCTGCGCAAGGACGGGGCCGCCGAGGTGATGATCGACGCCACCCCCGACGTCTTCAACCACAACCTCGAGACCGTGCCGCGGCTGTATCTGAAGATCCGGCCCGGGGCCCGCTACTTCCACTCCCTGCGACTGCTGCAGATGGTCAAGGAGCGCGATCCCAACCAGTTCACCAAGTCCGGCATCATGGTCGGCCTGGGCGAGACCCGCGAAGAGGTCATGCAGGTGATGGACGACATGCGTTCCGCCGGCGTCGACTTCATCACCATCGGCCAGTATCTGCAGCCGACCCGCAAACACGCCGCCATCGACCGCTTCGTCACCCCGGAAGAGTTCAAGGCCTATGAGGCCATCGCCCGCGCCAAGGGCTTCCTGATGGTGTCGTCCTCGCCCCTGACCCGCAGTTCGCACCACGCCGGCGACGACTTCGCCCGGCTGAGGGCGGCGCGTCTGGCGCAGACCGGACGCTGAGCCGCGTTTGGCCGTCCACCGCGTCACCAAAATCCTGCCCTGGACGCCCGATCAGCTGGCCGCGCTGGTCGCCGACGTGCGCGCCTATCCCGAGTTCGTGCCCTGGGTCACCGCCATGCGGACCTGGAATCCGCGCGAGGAGGCACCCGGCGTATCGCTTCTCGACGCCGAGGCGGCCGTCGGCTTTTCCTTTCTCAAGGAACGGTTCGCGACCTGGGTGCGGCATGACCGCAACCGCGATGCCGTCGAGGTCGGCCTGATCCGCGGGCCGTTCAAACATCTGAAGAACCGCTGGGAATTCTTCCCGGATCCGGCCGGGACGCGGGTCGAGTTCATGATCGACTTCGCTTTCAGATCACGGCTGCTCGACGCCATGCTGCACGCAAATTTCGACCGGGCCGTCGGCAAGCTGATGCACTGCTTTGAGGCGCGCGCAGCCAGCCTCTACGGGCCGAAGGTGTGAGATTCGATTTCGACGCGACGGTGGTGGGTGCCGGCGCGGTCGGCCTTGCCTGCGGGCGGGCGTTGGCGAAGCGGGGTCTGTCGGTTCTGGTGCTGGAAAAGGAGCCCCACATCGGCCAGGGCGCGTCCTCGCGCAATTCCGAGGTCATCCACGGCGGCCTCTACTATCCGACCGGGTCGCTGAAGGCGCGGTTCTGCGTCGAGGGCCGGCGGGCACTCTACGCCTTCCTCGACAGCCGCAAGGTCGATTTCCGCAAATGCGGCAAGCTGGTCGTGGCCACCGACGAGGCCGAGGTCGAGCGGATCGAGGCGATCTTCCGGCAGGCGACGACCAATGGCGTCGAGGGGCTGGAACATCTGACCGGCGCGCAGGCGAGAATGCTGGAGCCCGAGCTGAACGCCCACGCCGCCATCCTGTCGCCCGAGAGCGGCGTCTTCGACAGCCACGGCTATATGCTGGCCCTGCAGGGCGAGATCGAGGACGCGGGCGGCTCGGTGGTCGTTTCCACGCCGTTCGAGCGCGCTGAGCCTCTGGCCGGCGGCGGCTTCACGATCACGGCCGGGGGAGAGGGCGGGGCAACCCTGACCACCCGCCTGCTGGTCACGGCCCCGGGGCTGGCGGCCCAGGCCGTCGCGGCTCTCGTCGAGGGCTATCCGGCGGATCGAATCCCCGCCGGCCATTTCGGCAAGGGCGTCTATTTCCGCCTGACCGGCAAGGCCCCCTTCGACCGGCTGATCTATCCGCCCCCGATCGCCGGCGCGCTCGGCACCCACTACCGCAAGGACCTGGGCGGCCAGGCTGTGTTCGGGCCCGACCTCGTCTTCGTCGAGACCGAGGACTATTCCGTCGACCCGACCAAGGCCGAGGAATTCGCCCACTACATCCGCCGCTTCTGGCCGGGCCTGCCCGACGGCGCACTGACCCCCGACTATGCCGGCATCCGACCCAAGCTGCATGGGCCGGGCGAGCCGCAACCGGATTTCCAGCTGCATGGCCGCGACGCCCACGGTCTGGAGGGCCTCGTTGCCCTGTTCGGCATCGAAAGCCCCGGCCTGACCAGCTCCCTTGCGATCGGCGAGGCGGTCAGCGACATGGTTTGCCATGACTGAGATCACGATCCGCGACGCCGTTCCGGCCGATATTCCGGCCCTCCATGCCCTGATCGAAAGCGCCTATCGCGGCGAGGCCTCGCGCGCGGGCTGGACCACCGAGGCCGATCTGCTGGACGGCCAACGCACCGATCCCGAAGATCTGGCTGATATCCTCGCCGATCCGAAACAGGCCTTGCTGACCGCGTGGCGCGGCGGCGATCTCGTCGGCTGCGTCCTGATCGCCGACCGGGGCGAGGGGACCGGCTATTTCGGCATGCTGTCGATCAGCCCGACCCTGCAGGGCGGTGGCCTCGGCCGCAGGCTCGTCGAGGCCGCGCACGGGAACCTGGCCGACCGTTTCGGCGCGCGCCGCGTTCGCATCTCTGTCTTTCCCCAGCGCGAGACCCTGATCGCCTGGTATGAACGCCTCGGCTACCACCGGACCGGCGACACCCTGCCGTTCCCCTATGGCAATCCGCGTTTCGGCCTGCCCAGGCGTGACGATCTGCATTTTCTCGTCATGGAGCGACCGCTCTAGTACCGCGTCGTCAGCTCGGTCAGCCAGAGCGGCGAAATCTGAACCAGCCAGCTCTCCAGCGCGCGGTCCAGACCGCTGAAGATCAGCAGGCCCATAACGACCAGCAGGGCGCCCAGCACGACCTTGCCGGCCTTGCCGGCACCGCCCAGTTTGCCGCGCACCTTCGCCAGGGCCTGACGCGACGCCAGGCCGATCAGGACCAGCGGCAGGGCGGCACCGATGCCGAAGCCCAGCATCGTCAGGGTGACCATGCCCAGATTTTCGCCCCGGGCCGCGAGAATGGAGGCGGCGCCGAGCGTGGGGCCTACGCAAGGAGCCCAGACGAGGCCCAGAAGCAGGCCCATCACGGCCTGGCCGAACGGACCCTTTTCCTCGAGGCGACGCATCGGCTCATGCGCCCAGGCGGTCAGCGGCCCACCGGCTGTGGCCAGAAAGCGCTGGGCCCCGGGGATGATCAGTATGGCCCCGATGATCACCATGATCGCGCCGCCGACGGTCCGGAACAGCTCGCCGTCAAGGCCGATGGCGAAGCCGATCGTGGCGACGAACAGGCCGACAAGGGTGAAGCTCAGGGCCAGGCCAAGACCCAGGGCCGCCGGCCCGAACCTGTGCCGGGACTGCGCCGCGCCGAGCACGATGGGCACAAGGGGCAGGACGCAGGGCGACAGCATGGTGAGCACCCCGGCCACGAAGGCCAGGGCCAGGTTCAGGTCGACACCCATGGATCAGCGCGTCGACGCGACGAGGGCGGCGATCCGGTCCGGGTCGGTGTCACCGACCAGACGGCCTGTCTCGCGCGAACCGCGGTAGGCGATCAGGGTCGACTGGCGCTGGGCCCCGAAGCGGCGGACCTCGGCCTTCTGGCTGTCGAAGTCGACGCGGAAGACGATCAGGTTTTCATTGCCCCGGGCACCCGAGAGCCGTTCGATGATGGGTTCCTGTGCCCGGCAGGTCGGGCACCAGGGCGCATGGACGTCGATCAGGATGCGCTTGTCGGCGGCCTGGGCCTGCTCGAAGGCGGCGCGGTCGAAGGCGACCTGGGCCGGGGCAGTGGCGAATGCCATGGCCGAGGCGGCGGCGGCGACAAGGCCGAGCCCGGCAAGGCTGGCGACGAAGAGATGACGACGGTTCATGGCGAGGTTCCCGGTGGTTGTTTGGGCGGAACCGATCAGGGGATCAGCTCCGGTCACATCCTGTTCGCAAGCGCCGGGCCCGGGGTTACATCGCCGTGGTTCAAGCTTGACCGGTCTCCGGCGGCGCGGCACTCGCTCCCGATGGAATTGCACACGCCCCGTCTGATCCTGAGGACCGCCCGGGCAAGCGATCTGGAGCCGATGCACGCTGTCCTCTCGGACCCGCGCGCCACCCTGTGGTGGTCGACCCCGCCGCACGATTCGCTGGATCAGACCGCGGTCTGGCTGGACGGCATGATCGCCAACGGCCCCGACCACCCTGACTTCGTCATCGAGCTGGACGGTCGGGTGATCGGCAAGGCGGGCTTCTATGAACTGCCCGACGTCGGCTACATCCTGCACCCGGACGTCTGGGGGCAGGGGCTTGCCGGAGAGGCCGTGGGTGCCGCTGTTGACCACGTCTTCCGGACCCGGGACATCGACACCCTGACCGCTGACGTCGATCCGGAGAACGCGGCCTCGATTCGGCTGCTGGGGCGGCTGGGCTTCGTTCCCAACGGTTCCGCGGAGCGGACATGGAACGTCGGCGGCGTCTGGAAGGACAGTCACTACTATGCCCTGTCGCGGACGGATCGGTCCGCAATCAACGCAGGACAAGCTCCCGCTTGAACTCCGGGCCGGGTTCAGGCATAAGCCCGCCCTCGCTGGCGGCTCTTTGGGGCCGCCGCTGTTGTTTTCGCGCCCCTACCTCCGGC
This sequence comes from Caulobacteraceae bacterium, assembly GCA_965284535.1. Classification (GTDB taxonomy): domain Bacteria; phylum Pseudomonadota; class Alphaproteobacteria; order Caulobacterales; family Caulobacteraceae; genus Brevundimonas. The sequence continues at coordinate 2,424,277 of OZ260090.1, read as the reverse complement.
GCACTCCAGGAAGATTGAGACGGACATGGCCGTTCCGAAGCGCAAAGTATCGCCCTCGCGTCGCAACATGCGCCGCGCCCACGACTCGCTGGGTTCCAACCCGCACGTCGAGGACAAGGACACGGGCGAGCTGCGCCGCTCGCACCACATCGACCTGAAGACCGGCACCTATCGCGGCCGCCAGGTCCTGACGCCCAAGGAAGACTAGGTCTTTCAAATCCGGAAGATCGACTGAATATCGGCGCGCGGGTCACCGCGCGCCGTTTTCGTGCGTTACAGCTCCGAACCTGAGGAGTTGCCCCATGATCCGTCCCCTGTTGCTGACCTCCGCCGTCCTGATGCTGGCCGCCTGCGGCGCGCCGGACTCCGAACCGGCCCCGGCCGCCCCCCCGGCGGCACCGGCGGGCCCCGTCACCCCCGTCGACGCCAACGCCCTGACCGCCCGGGGCTGGGGTCCACTCCGGATCGGCATGACCAAGGCCGAGGTCGAGGCGGCGCTGGGCCCTGACAGCAATCCTGGCGCGGTCGGCGGCGCGGAGCCCGATGTCTGCGACCAGTGGCGCCCCGAACGCGCGCCCGACGGCCTGCTGGTCATGATCCAGGACGGCGTCCTGACCCGCATCTCGGTCGCCGAGCCTTCGACATTGAAGACCGATCGCGGCTTCGGCGTCGGCGATACAGCCGCGGCGATCAAGACGGCCTACGGTGCCGCCGCCGTGTCACAGCCGCACAAATATTCGTCGGCCCCGGCCGAAGACATCTTTGTCTGGACCTCCGGCGGACCCGCGACGCCCAACGCCTGGGTCGATGACGCGGCGGCCCGGGGCGTTCGCTATGAGATCAACGGCGAGGGGCAGGTCGGGATCGTCCACGTCGGCGGACCCGCGATCCAGCTGGTCGAGGGATGCTCCTGACGTCTGTCGGCTGACGCTTGGCGATTCGCAGGGGGTTGGGCTAAACCCGCCCAACTCCCCGACAGCAGAGCGCTCCCATGACCGACATCGCCGATATCGTTGCCCGCCAGATTCTCGATAGCCGCGGCAATCCGACGGTTGAGGTCGATGTGATCCTTGATGACGGCTCCTTTGGCCGTGCCGCCGTGCCTTCGGGTGCCTCGACCGGAGCGCATGAGGCCGTGGAACTGCGCGACGGCGACAAGGACCTGTGGGGCGGGAAGGGTGTCGGCAAGGCGGTCGACAACGTCAACGGCGAGATTTTCGACGCCCTCAGCGGCATGGACGCCGAGGACCAGCGGCGTATCGACGAGGCACTGATCGCCCTCGACGGCACCGAGAACAAGGGGCGGCTTGGCGCAAACGCCATCCTTGGCGTGTCCCTCGCCTGCGCCAAGGCCAGTGCCATCTCCTCGGGCCTGCCACTGCACCGCTACCTCGGCGGCGTCTCGGCCCGGATCCTGCCGACCCCGATGATGAACATCATCAACGGCGGTGCCCATGCCGACAATCCGATCGATATCCAGGAGTTCATGATCCTGCCCACCGGCGCGGACAGCTTCTCGGAAGCCCTGCGCATGGGCTCGGAGATCTTCCACGCCCTGCGCAAGCAGCTCAAGGACGCCGGCCACAACACCAATGTCGGCGACGAGGGCGGCTTCGCCCCCAACCTTGCCTCGGCCGAGGAGGCGCTGAGTTTCATCACCCGGGCCGGTCAGGCCGCCGGCTATCTGGCGGGCGAGGACTTCCACCTCGGTCTCGATGTCGCGGCGACCGAATTCTACAAGGACGGCAAATACGTCATGGCCGGGGAGGGCAAGACCCTCGAGGCCGAGGCCATGGTCAACTATCTGGCCGACCTGTGTGAACGCTTCCCCATCGTCTCCATCGAGGACGGCTGCGCCGAAGATGACTTCGACGGCTGGCGCCTGCTGACCGAGCGCCTGGGAGACCGCTGCCAGATCGTCGGCGACGACCTGTTCGTCACCAACCCGGCCCGACTGGCCGCCGGTATCGGTGAGGGTCTGGCCAATTCCATTCTGGTAAAGGTCAACCAGATCGGAACCTTGTCGGAAACACTTGATGCCGTGGATATGGCGCATCGCGCCGGCTACACCGCTGTCATGAGCCACCGCTCGGGCGAGACCGAGGACTCGACCATCGCCGACCTCGCCGTCGCCACCAACTGCGGACAGATCAAGACCGGCTCCCTGGCCCGCTCCGACCGCACCGCCAAATACAACCAGCTGCTCCGCATCGAGGAAATGCTGGGGGATCAGGGTGCCTATTTCGGCGACGGCATGCTGCTAAACCGGTGAACTTGTCCGGTCGGGTGTGATCTAGCCCCGCCGCTGTTGGTTCGTCACAACGGGCACAACGAATTCACAACGAGCACGACGGGTCCTGCGCGAAGGGGACCCGTCGTCAATGCTCCTTGAAAAACTGCGGCATACACCGTGCATCGGATTAATGCGGCGTACGCCGCGATCTCAAGGCACGCGGAACAGGACGCCGGCCTGTCCGCGCCTCGGTCCCGTCGTGTCCGTTGTGAATTCGTTGTGTTCGTTGTGATGAACCATCCGGCCGCCGGTTCTCGATGCGCCGGCGCCAAATCTTACCGCCAAGCTACGGTTCGTTAGGCATTTTCGGTCAGACTCCTTCAATCTTGAGTCCACGCTCAGAAGGAGCGTCAGTAGTGCCTGAACGGATGAAGCCGTATTTCCCCTCTGTTATCCTGCTGTTGCTGGTCGTCTATCTTGGCGTGCAGGCTCTGACGGGACCGCGTGGCCTGCTGAGCGGGCACCAGCGCGACGCCATGATGGTCCGCCGCGAGGCGCAACTGGCCGGGATCATGGAGCAACGGCGCGATCTCGAGGTCCGGGTCCGCTATCTTCGCACCGACAGCCTGTCACGCGATTTGCTGGAGGAACGCGCCCGCGCCGTCCTCGGCTTCTCCGACCCTCGCGACTATGTGATCCGGGTCTCGGCTCCGGCCGTGACAGGCGGCTCCACGCCGGCGGCGTGAACTTTCGTTACAGGGTCTGAGCCGGCTTTGCCTTTCGGGAACGAAGGCTGCTAAACCCCCTTTCCGTAACGACAAGAGGCCCGCAACGGCGGGCCCAGCCGGGAGATGACGGATGGCGAAAGCCCCCGCCGCAAAGACTGCGTCCAAGAAGATTCCCAATACGCCTACGGCGTCAAAAGAGGACCTGCTCCGCTTCTATCGCGAGATGGTCCTCATTCGCCGTTTCGAGGAGCGGGCGGGCCAGCTGTACGGCATGGGTCTGATCGGCGGCTTCTGTCACCTGTACATCGGTCAGGAGGCCGTGGCCGTGGGCGTTCAGGAGAGCGTCAAACAGGGCCACGACAAGATCATCACGGGCTATCGCGACCACGGCCATATGCTGTGCGCGGGCATGGACCCCAAAGAGGTCATGGCCGAGCTGACCGGCCGCATCGGCGGTTCGTCCAAGGGCAAGGGCGGGTCGATGCATATGTTCGACACCGCCACCGGCTTCTACGGCGGCCACGGCATCGTCGGGGCGCAGGTCGCCCTGGGCACGGGTCTGGCCTTCGACGGCCGCTACCGTGGTGACGACAGCGTCGCCTTCATCTATTTCGGCGACGGCGCGGCCAACCAGGGCCAGGTCTATGAGAGCTTCAACATGGCCCAGCTGTGGAAGCTGCCGGCCATCTACATCATCGAGAACAACCAGTACGCCATGGGCACGAGCATAGAGCGCTCGTCCTCGACGACCCAGCTCAGCGAGCGCGGGGCCAGCTTCGGCATCCCGGGCGAACAGGTCGACGGCATGGACGTCCTGGCCGTGCGCGACGCGGTGGCAAAGGCCGTCAAGCGCGCCCGTGAGGGCGGCGGCCCCTTCATTCTGGAGATGAAGACCTATCGCTATCGCGGTCACTCGATGTCGGATCCGGCCAAATACCGCGCCAAGGAAGAGGTTGACGAGGTCAAGAAGACCCGCGACCCGATCGACCACGTCAAGATCCTGCTCGAACAGGCGGGCGCGACCGAGGACGACCTCAAGGCCATCGACGCCGAGATCAAGACCATCGTCGCCGACGCCGTTCAATTCGCCCAGGAAAGCCCGGAGCCGGATCCGTCCGAGCTCTATACCGACGTCTATGTGGAGGCCTCAGCGTGACCGACATTCTCATGCCGGCGCTGTCCCCCACGATGGAAGAGGGCACGCTGACCAAATGGCACATCAAGGCGGGCGACACGGTCAAGGCCGGTGATGTCATCGCCGAGATCGAAACCGACAAGGCCACGATGGAGGTCGAGGCCGTCGACGAGGGCGAGGTGCAGGAAATTCTCGTGGCCGAGGGCTCCGAGAACGTAAAGGTCAACACGCCGATCGCCCGTCTGGCGGGGGAAGACGGCGCGGCCGCTCCGACGTCGAAGGCCGACGCTCCGGCGAAGGAAGAGCCCAGGGCCAAGGCCGCCGCGCCCGCCGATGGTGCCGCCGACGCTCCCGTCAAGCCGAAGACCGAACTGCGCGACCCCGAAATCCCTGCCGGCGCCAAACTGGTCAAGACGACCATCCGCGACGCCCTGCGCGACGCCATGGCCGAGGAGATGCGGCGCGACGACAAGGTCTTCCTGATCGGCGAGGAGGTCGCCCAGTACCAGGGCGCCTACAAGGTAAGCCGGGAACTGTTGCAGGAGTTCGGCGACAAGCGCGTCGTCGACACCCCGATCACCGAGCACGGCTTTGCCGGTCTCGGCGTCGGCGCGGCCATGGCGGGACTCAAGCCGATCGTCGAGTTCATGACCTTCAACTTCGCCATGCAGGCCATCGACCACATCATCAATTCCGCGGCCAAGACGCTCTACATGTCGGGCGGCCAGATCCGCGCCAGCATCGTCTTCCGGGGTCCCAACGGTGCCGCATCGCGGGTGGGGGCCCAGCACAGCCAGGACTATTCCGCCTGGTACGCCAATGTCCCCGGCCTGAAGGTCATCGCCCCCTATGACGCCGCCGACGCCAAGGGCCTTATGAAGTCGGCCATCCGCGATCCCAACCCCGTCGTCTTCCTCGAGCACGAGATGATGTACGGGCTGGAGTTCGATGTTCCCGAGGTCGAGGACTATCTGGTTCCGATCGGCAAGGCCAAGGTCCGCCGCGAGGGCACCGACGTCACCATCACGGCCCACAGCCGGATGGTCGGCTTCGCGCTCCAGGCCGCCGAGCAACTGGCCGGAGAGGGCATCTCCTGCGAGGTCGTCGACCTGCGCACCCTGCGGCCGTTGGACCATGAAACCATCGTCGAGAGCGTGAAGAAGACCAGCCGTCTGGTTTCGGCCGAGGAAGGCTGGGGCCCGATGGGCGTTGGTGCCGAGGTCGTGGCGCGCGTCATCGAACACGCCTTCGACTACCTCGACGCCCCGCCCATGCGGGTGCATCAGGAGGACGTGCCTCTGCCCTATGCGGCCAATCTGGAAGTCCTGTCGCTTCCGGGCGTGGACAAGATCGTCAAGGCTGTGAAGGCGGTGATGGCATGAGCGAAGCAGACGAGTTCCAGCTGAAGACCCCCGCAAGCGTCGCCGCCGACGCAGAGGCGATCGAGATCCTGCGCATCTGGTGGTCGAAGGGTGAGCCGGTCATGTCCATCAAGCCCGCGTTCAACGACCCGCGCCAGTTCGGTCAGGTCCTGGCCATGGCCGCCAAACACATGGCCCACGGCTACCACGTCCGGCACGACCACGATGAGAAACAGGCCTACAACAAGATTCTCGCGGGCATTTCCGACGTGCTGAACGGCCCGGGTGTCACGACCGTGGTCGAGGAACCGACGGGGACCGTGCAATGACCGACATCCTGATGCCCGCCCTGTCGCCCACGATGGAAGAGGGCGTACTGGCCAAATGGCACGTCAAGGTCGGTGATGTGGTCAAGGCCGGCGATGTCATCGCCGAGATCGAGACCGACAAGGCGACCATGGAGGTCGAGGCCGTCGACGAGGGTGAGGTTCTTGAAATCCTCGTCGCCGAGGGCACCGAGGGCGTGAAGGTCAATACGCTGATCGCGCGTCTGGCGGGAGAGGATGGCGCGGCCGCCAAGGCCCCCTCGAAGCCCGCTTCGCAGGCTGCTGCCCCCCCCGAGGGGGGACAGTCACCGGCGCAGTCTCCCCCCACCGGGGGGAGTACACGCGAAGCGGGGGAGGGGGCACCCGCCGCCGCACCGGCAAAATCCGACGGCGCGCGGGTCTTCGCCTCGCCGTTGGCCCGCCGCCTCGCGGCCCAGGGCAATATCGACCTGTCCTCGGTCAAGGGCACCGGTCCGCACGGCCGCATCGTCAAGCGCGACCTCGAAGGTGCCTCGGCCGGCGCTGCCAAACCCGCCGCCGCCTCGGCTCCGGCCGGCGAGGCCCGCAAGGTCCAGTCCCTGGCCCAGATGGGCATCCCCGACGGCAGCTACGACCTGATCCCGCTGGACGGTATGCGCAAGGCCATCGCGCGGCGCCTGACCGACAGCTTCCGCGACGTGCCACACTTCCCGCTGACCATCGACTGCGAGATCGACGGCCTGCTGGCGAGCCGCGTCAAGGTCAACGCCCTGCTCGAGACGTCGGGCGTGAAGGTCTCGGTCAACGACTTCGTCATCAAGGCTTCGGCCATGGCGCTGAAGGCCGTGCCTGAAGCCAACGCCAGCTATTCGCCCGAGGGCATCGCGATGCACCATCACGCCGATGTGGCGATGGCGGTGGCCATCGACGGCGGCCTGATCACCCCGATCATTCGCGCGGCGGAAACCAAGTCCCTGTCGGAAATCGCCTCCGAGTCCAAGGACCTGGCCAAACGCGCCCGCGACCGCAAGCTGAAGCCCGAGGAATTCCAGGGCGGCACCTTCTCGGTCTCCAACCTGGGCATGTTCGGCATCAAGGCGTTCGCCTCGATCATCAATGAGCCCCAGGGCGCGATCATGAGCGTCGGCGCGGGCGAGCAACGTCCCGTCGTCAAGAACGGCCAGCTCGCGGTCGCCACCGTCATGACCGTCACCCTGACCTGCGATCACCGCGTGGTGGACGGGGCCGTCGGTGCCCGCTTCCTGCAGGCCTTCAAGGCGATGATCGAAGATCCTGTGACGATGCTGGCCTGAGCGGAGGCGCGCGGTGACCACGGTCTATGATTTCAACGCCACGGCCATCGACGGTGCCGACCGGGCGCTGGAGCAGTATCGCGGGCAGGCGCTTCTGATCGTCAATACCGCCTCGAAATGCGGTTTCACCGGCCAGTACGCCGGATTGGAAGCGCTGCACCAGATCTACGCCGAGAAGCCGTTCGAGGTGTTGGGGTTCCCCTGCAACCAGTTCGGCCAGCAGGAGCCGGGCAGGGCAGCCGAGATCGCCAGCTTCTGCACCTCAACCTATGCCGTCGATTTTCCGATGTTCGACAAGGTCGATGTCAATGGCCCGGACCGACATCCGCTCTACGCCTGGCTGACCAGCCAGAAGAGGGGGTTCCTCGGCACTCGCGACATCAAGTGGAATTTCACCAAATTCCTGACGGACCGGGAGGGGCGGGTGGTCGCGCGCTACGCCCCTCAGGTCGAACCCGAGGCCATCAAGGCCGATATCGAGAAGCTGATCTGACATGGCTGCTGAATTCGACCTCATCGTCATCGGTTCCGGCCCCGGCGGCTATGTCGCCGCCATCCGCGCCAGCCAGCTGGGCCAGAAGGTCGCCATCGTCGAGCGCGAGAACCTGGGCGGCATCTGCCTGAACTGGGGCTGTATCCCGACCAAGGCCCTGCTGAAGTCGGGCGAGAAATACGAGAGCCTGTCCCACCTCAAGGACTATGGCCTGTCCGCCGACAAGGTCGGCTTCGACTTCGCCGCCATCATCGCCCGCTCGCGCGGCGTGGCGAAGCAGCTGAACTCGGGCGTCGGCTATCTGATGAAGAAGAACAAGATCGAGGTCATCGAGGGCTCGGCCAAGCTGGAGAAGGGCACCGCGGCTCCGAAGGTGGTCATCGCCCTCAAGGCCGGCGGTTCGCGCACGGTCGAGGCCAGGGCGGTCATGCTTGCCGTCGGCGCCCGCGCCAAGGCCATCCCGCAGATCGGGCTCGAGGCCGACGGCGACCGCATCTGGGCCTATCGCGAAGCCATGGCGCCGAAATCCATGCCCGCCTCGATCATCGTCATCGGTTCGGGTGCCATCGGTATTGAATTCGGTAGCTTCTACAGAGCCTTGGGTGCCGAAGTTACCGTGGTGGAGGCGGTGGAGCGCATCATGCCCGTCGAGGACGAGGAGGTGTCGAAAGCCGCCCAGAAGTCGTTCGAGAAGCGCGGCATGAAGTTCCGCGTCGGCTGCAAGGTCACTGGCGTCAAGAAGGCGGGCAAGGGCGTGCAGGTGGCCATCGAGGCCGGCGGCAAGGCCGAGACTCTGGAGGCCGAGGTCTGCATCTCGGCGGTCGGCATCACCGCCAACACCGACGGCATCGGTCTGGAGGCGCTGGGCGTCAACATGGACCGCGGCCATATCACCATCGACGGCCACTGCCAGACCAATGTGAAGGGGCTGTACGCCATCGGCGACTGCGCCGGCGCGCCCTGGCTTGCGCACAAGGCCAGCCACGAAGGCATCCATGCCGCCGAACATATTGCCAGCTTCAAGACCCCGAACGTTCACTCGCCCATCGCCGGCTGTACCTATGCCCAGCCGCAGGTGGCCTCGGTCGGCATCACCGAACAGGGTGCGCGCGAGGCCAAACTTGACGTCAAGATCGGCCGCTTTCCCTTCAAGGTGAACGGCAAGGCGATTGCCTCGGGCGACACCGACGGCTTCGTCAAGGTGATCTTCGACGCGAAGACCGGTGCCCTGATCGGCGCGCACATGATCGGGGCCGAGGTCACCGAGATGATCCAAGGCTATGTCACCGCCATCACCATGGAGGCGACCGAGGAAGACATCCACGGCATCGTCTACCCGCACCCGACCATGTCCGAGGCCATGCATGAGGCGGCCCTGGACGCCTACGGGCGGGTGATCCACATCTGACGGGCGTCAGCCCGCCAGCACGTCCGCGCCCATCCGCTCCAGCAGCGCCCCGCCCTGACGCACGGTGGCCATCCGGCTCGTGGCCCCGCCCAGCACATTTGCGGCATAGACCTCGTACAGGGTGATCTTGCCTTCCAGCCAGACCGGGTCGCCCTGTCCGCCGTCCAGCTGGTCGCGTGCGTAAATGGCCCCCAGCGCCAGCATCCAGCCGCCGATCACGTCGCCTGCCAGCTTCAGATAGCCGTCGGCGGCGGCCAGCACATCGGCGGCACCATCGGCGACAGCCTTGCGCTCCAACAACCACCCGGTGGCCACCTCGAAGGCCTGCACCCCCTCGGCAAAGGCCTCGACCGGCTTGCCCGAATAGAGGCGCGGCAAGTCCGCCAGCGTCGCCTTCATGTCGGCGATCAGGTCGCGCGCCGACTGACCGCCGTCCTGCGACAGCTTGCGGCCGACCAGATCCATGGCCTGGATGCCGTTGGTGCCCTCGTAGATCGGGGCGATGCGGGCGTCGCGATAGTATTGGGCCGCGCCGGTCTCCTCGATGAAGCCCATGCCGCCGTGGATCTGCACGCCCATGGAGGCGACGTCACAGCCGACATCTGTGGACCAGGCCTTGGCGATCGGCGTGAACAGGTCCTCGCGGCCCTTCCAGCGCCGGCGGTCTTCTTCGGTCCCCGCATACCGCGCCAGATCAGCCGCGACGCCGGTGGACAGGCAGATGGCGCGGGCGGCGGCGATCCTGGCCTTCATCACCGCCAGCATACGGCGGACGTCAGGGTGATCGACGATCGGGGCATTGGCCTGTCCGGTCCAGACCGAACGGCCCTGTTTGCGATCCACAGCATAGGCCAGGGCATGCTGGTAGGCGCGCTCGGCGATTCCCACCCCCTCGACGCCGACCGCCAGCCGGGCGGCGTTCATCATCACGAACATATGGGCGAGGCCCTGATTGGGCTGGCCGACCAGTTCCGCGGTCGCCCCCTCATAGGCCATGACGCAGGTGGGCGAGGCGTGGATGCCCAGCTTGTGCTCGACGCCGACGGCTCGGAAGCTGTTCCGTGCGCCGAGCGAGCCGTCGTCGTTGATGAGGAATTTGGAGGCCAGGAACAGGCTGATCCCCTTCGGCCCCGCAGGTGCGTCCGGCAGGCGGGCCAGCACCATGTGGACGATGTTGTTTGTGGCGTCGTGGTCGCCCCAGGTAATGAAGATCTTCTGGCCCGTCAGGCTGTAGGTGCCGTCGCCGTTCGGCGTCGCGGTGGCCGTCAGGGCCCCGAGGTCCGATCCCGCCTGCGGCTCGGTCAGCACCATGGCCCCGGTCCATTCGCCGCTGACCAGCCGGGTCAGATAGAGGTCCTTCTGCCGATCGGTCCCGTGGCTTTCCAGCGCCTCGATGGTGGCCAGCGACAGCATGGGGCAGAGACCAAAGGCCATATTGGCCGAATGCACGGTCTCATAGGCCGCCAGTTCAAGCGCCTTGGGCAGTTGCTGGCCCCCCGCATGGGCCGGTGCGGACAGCCCCGTCCAGCCGCCCTCGGCAAACTGCCGATAGGCCTCGGCGAATCCCGGCGCGGCGGTCACCGCCCCGTCGGCCCACAGCGAGCCCTTCAGGTCGCCGATCCGGTTCAGCGGGGCCAGCACGCCTTCTGAAAACTGCGCCGCCGCCTCCAGCACGGCACCCATCAGGTCCAGGTCATAGTCGGGAAAGGCCCCGGTCGCGGCGACCTGATCGATTCCCGCAACGGCCTGCAGGGCGAAGGCGAGGTCGCGGACGGGGGCGCGGTAGGTCATGATGGTCGGACTCTGCTGTCGATCTGGTTCGCGTTCATGCCGCCTTGCCCTCGGGGTATGCAAGCGACGCTTGGCGACAAGGCCGGGTTGGTTCAGTCTGTTGTCGCAACATGCCGAGGACCGATGGCCGAGCCCCGTAACCGCTATTCCACCGTCTCACTGATCCTGCATTGGCTGATCGCGGCCCTTGTCGTGGCCCAGATTGGTCTGATCTGGGCCCACGAGGCGACCGAAGGACCGATTTCGCGGGAGTTCGTCGCGATCCACAAATCGATTGGTCTGGGCATTCTGGTCCTGACTCTCGCCCGACTCGGCTGGCGCCTCGCCAACCCGGCCATCCCCCTGCCAGACACCATGCGTCGCTGGGAAAGGCTGCTGGCGCGCGCGACCCATGTGCTGTTCTACGCCTTCATGATCGGCATGCCGCTGGTCGGCTGGGCGGCCTCCTCGGCAGGCGGCCGCGAGATCCTCTGGTTCGGCCTGTTCCAGTGGCCGCTCCTCCCCATCGAGGGCGGACGCGAGGTGGCGGGCCAACTGATGGATATGCACAAACTGGCCGCCAAGGCCCTCTATGTCCTGATCGCCCTGCACGTCATCGGTGCGCTCAAGCATCAGTTCGTGGACCGGGACAATGTCTTGCACCGGATGATCCCGTGGATTCCCCGACGGCCGTGAAGGTTCTGGCGCGCCTGGCTCTCGCGGCCATGGCGCTGCTTGCCCTGACCGGGTCGGCGGCCGTTCCGTGGACGGTCGACTCCGACGCCTCGCGCATCGAGATGTCGGTCCGGGCCTTCGGCGGTGATCACACTGGCCGGTTTGCCGATTGGGACGGCGATATCGTCTTCGACGCCGAAAATCCCGACCGGACCCGGGCGGTAATCCTGGTTCAGGCGGCCTCGCTGACCATGTCACCACCGGTCGCCACACGACGTGCCACAGGGCCGGCCTTTCTGGATGCCGCCCGCTATCCGGTGATCCGCCTTGACCTGCAGGCGCTCGAGCCGGTGGGCGGAGATCGACATATCGCCCGCGCCATGGTGACGATGAAGGGCGTGCGCCGACCGGTCGTCTTTCCTGTGGACTTGCGCGTCGTCGGCGACCGGGCGCATCTGGAGGGCGCGTTCGAACTGAATCGGGCGGACTTCGGCATAGGGACATCGGGGCCTTGGAACAGGCTGGTCGGACGGCAGGTGAGGGTGCGGGTGTCGCTTCAGGCGCACCGCGCCCAGGTGCGACTGATGCCCAGGCCGCCGAGGCCCTGAGCGCGGGCGGGCTGGTCATCCTGCCGACGGAAACCGTCTATGGGCTCGCCGCCGATGCCGGCAACGCCGCCGCCGTCGCCGTCATCTTCGAGGCCAAGGGCCGGCCGCGCTTCAATCCGCTGATCGCCCATGTCGCCGACGCCGTGCAGGCCGAAGCCATCGCCGTCTTCAACGCCCCCGCCCGCGCCCTGGCCGAAGCCTTCTGGCCCGGTCCACTGACCATTGTCGCGCCGATCCGGGACCGTGAGCGGGTCTGCGATCTCGCCCGCGCCGGTCTGGACAGTGTCGCCGTCCGCGTGCCCGGCCATGCCCGTGCCCGTGCCGTCATCGCCGCCTTCGGCCGCCCGGTCGTCGCCCCTTCGGCCAATCGCTCGGGCCGCCCCAGCCCCACCACCTTCGCCGACGCGATGGAAGAGACCGGATTCGCCGCCGCCGACGCCGTGGACGGCGGCGACTGTGCAGTCGGTGTCGAAAGCACCGTTGTCTCGGTGCTGGACGGCCGCGTCGCCCTGCTTCGCCCCGGCTCGGTCACCCGCGACGAGATCGAGGCCGTCGTCGGCCCGCTGGACCGGGGCGGGGAGGGCCACCGCTCCCCCGGCCGGATGGCCCTGCACTACGCGCCGGACGCGCCGGTGCGGATCAACGCCGATGCGGCGAGGGAGGGCGAAATCCTGCTCGGCTTCGGCCCCGGCGTCGGTGACCTGCGCTGGAGTCTCAGCCCCTCGGGCGATCTGCGCGAAGCGGCGGCCAACCTGTTCCGTCGACTGCGCGAGGCGGACCGGGAGAAGCCGTCAGGCATCGCGGTGTCGCCCATCCCGACGCATGGCCTCGGCGAGGCGATCGACGATCGGCTGAGGCGTGCGGCGGGGTTTGTGGGGTAGGCGGCTCTACTGCGCCGTCCACCCGCCATCGATCGAGAAACTCGCCCCGTTCGCCGACGCCCCCAGGTCGCTGACCAGATACAGCATCATCCCGGTCAGCTCATCGGTGGTGACGAACCGCTTGGTCGGTTGCGAGCCGAGGATGACGTCCTTGAGCACCGTCTCCTTCGAAACGCCGCGCGTGCGGGCCTGATCGGCGATCTGCTTTTCGACGATGGGGGTCTCGACGAAGCCGGGGCAGAGGGCGTTACAGGTGATGTTGTCCTGCGCCACTTCCAGCGCGACGGTCTTGGTGAAGCCGATGACGCCGTGTTTGGCCGCGACATAGGCCGACTTGAACGGGCTGGCGACCAGGCCGTGAGCCGATGCGACGTTGATGATCCGTCCGCGGCCCTGGGCCTTCATGATCGGGATGGCCGCCCGGGTGGCGTAGAAGGTCGAGGACAGGTTGACGGCGAGGATCTGCTCCCATTTGTCTGACGGGAATTTCTCCACCGCCTCGACATGCTGGACGCCGGCATTGTTGATCAGGATGTCGACCCGGCCCAGCTGGTGTTTGCCATAGGCGACCATGTCGGCCACCTCGTCGCCACGCAGCATGTTGGCGGCGTGATAGCGAACCTGCACGCCGCAGCTGGCTTCCAGCTCCGAGCGGGTGCGTTCGATCTCGGACGGGTCGCCCAGGCCGTTCAAAACCACATCGCCCCCCCGCGACGCGATCGCCCGGGCGAAGGCAAGGCCGATGCCCGAGGTCGAGCCGGAGATCACCGCCACCTGACCCTTCAGGTCGCCGATATCGCGGAATGGCTCGCTCGCCGTCTCGGCGTCGTCGCCGCGTTTGGGCCATTGGAACATGGGGTCTCGTCCGTCCGTACGTCTTGGGTCGTCAGCCTAGCCCTTCGCGGTTGCGAAGGCGACAGTCGGGTTTAATTTCCCGATCTGATGAATATCCACTCTGTGTCGCTGGAGGCCGCCTTGTCAAAGCGATATCCGTCGCGGTCGAAGGCTTTCAGATCCTCGGCCCGCTCGATCCGCTCATCAATGGCGAAACGGGTCATGCCACCCCGCGCCTTCTTGGCGAAGAAGGAGATGATCCGGCTCTCGCCGTCCCTGGATTCCCGGAAGTGTGGCGTCACCACCGGCAGTTTCAGCGCCTTGGCGTCGACCGCGCCGAAATATTCCTGGCTGGCCAGGTTCACCAGCACGCGCTCTTCCGGATTGGAGCCATTCTCCTCCGCGTCGGCGTTCAGTTGTTTCGAGATCCGGTCGCCCCAGAAGTCGTAGAGACTGGATCCGCGCCGGGTCTTCAACCGTGTCCCCATCTCCAGCCGATAGGGCTGGATCCGGTCCAGTGGCCGCAGCAGGCCGTACAGACCCGACAGGATGCGCACATGCTCCTGGGCGAACGTCAGACCCGCCGTATCCAGCTCACGGGCCTTCAACCCCTCATAGACGTCACCGGCGAAGGCGAAGGCGGCTTGCACCCCGTCCGTCGATCCGGCGTCGAAGGCCTGGAATCGCTCGCGGTTCAGCCGGGCCAGATCGTCGGAGAGGCTCATCAGCCGGCGCAGTTCCGACACTGTGCGGCCACGCGCCGTCCGGGCCAGGGACGCCGTGTCCTCCAGCATGCGCCGCTCCGAGGCGGGCAGGCCGGGATCAGCTTCGGTGAAATCCAGCCGCTTGGCCGGGGACAGGACAATCAACAAGACGGGGGCTCCGGCGGTGATGCGTCGGGATAGTCCGCTTCGGTGACGAATTGAACCGGGCGAAAGGCCACCATCAGCCGGGGTGTGGGTAAAGTCCCGCCAGCACCGCCGGAATTCGGTCCGGCAAGTCCTCCGCGATCAGCCCGGGACCGAACCCTCGCGCTGCCTCGGCGTGCATCCACACCGCGGCCCGGGCCGCGTTGAAACTGTCCATCCGCTGCGCCATCAGCCCGGCGATCATCCCGGCCAGCACATCACCACTGCCCGCCGTCGCCAGCCAGGGCGTGCCGTTGTCGTTGACGGCCAGCCGCCCGTCCGGGGCGGCGATCACCGTCGCTGCCCCCTTTAGCACGACCACGGCCCCCGCCCGTTTCGCCGCTTCGGCCGCAGCGACCTCCCGGCCCTGCTCCAGCAGGCCGGGGAACAGCCGCCGGAACTCCCCTTCATGCGGCGTCAGGACGTCATCGCGGTCCAGCACCTCGAAAAGGTCGTCGGGCCAACCCTCGAACACCATCAGGCCGTCGGCGTCCACGACCATGGCGGCACCCGTCCCGGCCAGGGTGCGGACGTGGGACTGGGTCGCGTCATTGATCCCGGCCGCGGGCCCGATAACCACGGCGTCGAAGTCCGCGACGGCCTCGGCCAGGGCTTCATCGGAGCCGAACGGCAACAGCATGACCGCCTCGATGGCGGGCGCGATCGCCGCCGCTGCGTCCGGCGGGCACAGGATCGTCACAACCCCCGCGCCGATCCGCAAACCCGCCCGCGCCGCCAATCGTGCCGCGCCCGTCTGGGTCGACTTGCCTGATACGACGCCCAGCCGACCGCGTTTGTGCTTGTGCGTCTCGACCGTCGGCCAGGGCAGGCAGGCGCGCCAGTCGGGCAGGGCGGATCGGTTCATCGCGACTTGCTTCCGTTCACGGATGGCAACTGCGGACGAAAATCGCTTGCCTTATTGTGCAATGCAATGTCCCTTTGCTGTCCAAGTGTGCGGCACGACATGGCCCGCCTGGGATCGCCGATGAAAAAGATTGAAGCCGTCATCAAGCCGTTCAAGCTGGATGAAGTGAAGGAAGCGCTCCAGGACGCAGGCGTGCAAGGCATGACCGTGCTGGAGGCCAAGGGATATGGTCGCCAGAAGGGCCATTCCGAACTGTATCGCGGGGCTGAGTACGTCATCGACTTTCTGCCCAAGATCAAGATCGAGGTGGTGGTACCCGACGACATGGTCAATTCGGTCGTCGACGCCATCCAGGCCGCCGCCCGCACCGGCAAGATCGGCGACGGCAAGATCTTCATCTCCGACGTCATCGACGTCATCCGTATCCGCACCGGCGAGACCGGCGCACAGGCCGTATAACCACCCCTTCGACCGGCCGTTCCGCGAGCGCGGCCTTATTCGCTTCCTCCCCGCCAGACAGGATCCACAAGACATGAGCGCCGGCAAGATTCTCAAGGAGATCAAGGAGAAGGACGTGAAATACGTCGATCTCCGTTTCACCGACACCAAGGGGCGGATGCAGCACGTCACCTTCGACATCGATCTGGTCGATGAGGAATTTCTCGAAGAAGGGACCATGTTCGACGGCTCGTCCATCGCCGGCTGGAAGGCGATCAATGAGTCCGACATGCTGCTCAAGCCGGATCTGAACGGCTACTGGATCGATCCCTTCTACCAGCAGACCACGATGTTCCTGTTCTGCGACGTGCTGAACCCGGATACCGGCGAGCCCTACAGCCGCGACAGCCGGTCGATGGCCAAGAAGGCCCTGGCCTATGTCCAGTCGTCGGGCGTGGGCGACACCGTCTATTTCGGCCCCGAAGCCGAGTTCTTCATCTTCGACGACGTGCGCTGGTCCACGGCTCCGCACGACACCGGCTATGCCTATGACTCGATCGAGTTGCCGGCCAACACCGGTGCCGAATATTCCGAAGGGAATATGGGCCACCGCCCGACGCACAAGGGCGGCTATTTCCCCGTCAATCCGACCGACAGCGCCCAGGACCTGCGCGGCGAAATGCTGGGTGTCATGCGCGACCTGGGCATGCAGCCCGAGAAGCACCACCACGAGGTCGCCCCGGCCCAACACGAACTGGGCCTGAAATTCAGCGACCTGCTGACCATGGCCGACCGGACGCAGCTGTATAAGTACGTCGTCCACAACGTCGCCGCCGCCTACGGCAAGTCGGCGACCTTCATGGCCAAGCCGACCTTTGGCGACAACGGCTCGGGCATGCACGTCCACCAGTCGATCTGGCGTGACGGCAAGCCGCTGTTCGCGGGCGACAAATACGCCGGCCTGTCGGACATGTGCCTCTGGTACATCGGCGGCATAATCAAGCACGCCAAGGCCATCAACGCCTTCGCCAACTCGACCACCAATTCCTACAAGCGGCTGGTGCCCGGCTATGAAGCCCCGGTGAAACTGGCCTATTCCTCGCGCAACCGCTCGGCCTCGATCCGTATTCCGTGGGTCAATTCGCCCAAGGCCAAGCGGATCGAAGCCCGCTTCCCCGATCCGATGGGCAACCCCTATCTGACCTTCGTCGCCCTGCTGATGGCCGGCCTCGACGGCATCGAGAACCGCATCGATCCGGGCGCGCCCGCCGACAAGAATCTCTACGACCTGCCGCCGGAAGAGCGCGGTTCCATCCCCGAGGTCTGCGGTTCGCTGAAGGAGGCCCTCGACGCCCTCGACGCCGACCGCGCCTTCCTCAAGAAGGGCGGCGTCATGGATGACGACTTCATCGACAGCTATATCGAGCTGAAGATGGAGGAGGTGATGCGCCTGCAACTCCACCCGCATCCGGTCGAGTTCGACATGTACTACAGCTGCTGATCAGCGGCTGAAGCCAGAAGAAGGGAAGCCCCGGACGGTTCGTCGCCCGGGGCTTCTTTCATTTCGGCGCCGGAATCAGCGGTTGGTGGTCTCGACCTCGAGGCCGTCGCGGCCCGCGCGTACCGTGGTAGTATCGCCGGAAGGCTCGCGGTCGACGACGATGTCCGGGGCGGGCTGCTCGACCACCACTGGCGGAACGGCGACCTCGCGCGTCTCGATGATGGTATGGGTGGTGTCCGTTTCCGCGGCGTCAGGGGCTTCGGCGGCGGGCTGGCAGGCCGACGCGCCGAGAGCTGCGGCCGCTACGGCGGCGAGGGCGAATACGCGGGTGTGACGTGCCATGTTCTGGCTCCTGATGACTGGAACCGTCCAAACGGCCAAGCCGGGGCGCGGTTCCTGTCAGGCAGTCAGGCCGTCGGCCGCATCGGCCTTCTTGCGGCGCATCTCGATCAGCCGCACGCACCAGATCGAGATCTCGTAAAGCAGCAGCAGGGGGATCCCCAGCATGATCTGGCTCAGGGGGTCGGGCGGCGTCACGAAGGCCGCGACGACGGCGATGGCGACCACCGCGAATTTGCGTCCCGAGGCCAGCGCCTGGGACGAAACCAGACCGGCCAGGCCCAGAAGGGTCATCACCACCGGTAGCTGGAAGCACAAGCCGAAGGCCAGCATCAGGGCCGTGACCAGGTTCAGATAGTCCGACACACGCGGCAAGAGTTCGGCCGTCACCCCGCCGCCACTGATCTGCTGTCCCAGCGAGAACAGCATGACGAAGGGCAGCATGACGAAATAGACCATGGAGGCACCGAACACGAACAGCAGGGGAGCCGAGAGCAGGAAGGGCAAAAAGGCCCCGCGCTCATTGCGGTACAGGCCGGGCGCGACGAAGCGATATAGCTGCCAGGCCAGGATCGGGAAGGTCACGACCACGGCACCGAAGGCCGCCAGCTTCATCTTGGTGATCAGGAATTCCAGCGGTGCCGTGAAGATCAGATTGACCGTCTGGCCGGCGACGTCCGGTACGGCCTTCAGTCCGGCGGTGCCCAGGATCAGGTCCAGAGGCGAGACCGTTCCGCCCGGCCCGGCGGCTTCGCGGAAGGCCGCCGCCACTGCGAACGGCTTGACCAGGAAGACATAGATCGGATCGGCGAAGACGAAACAGCCGATGAAGCCGACCACGAAGGCGGCCACGCAGATCACCAGCCGCCCGCGCAGCTCGATCAGGTGATCCATCAGCGGAGCCCGCGACGATTCGATGTCGTCCTCTTCCTGTTCGGGCCGGCTCACAGGTCGACCTTCTTCGCGCGAATGGGGCGGGACGTGCCGTCGGCCCGTTTGATCGAGGCCGTCGGCTTCGTCCTTTTCGCCGGGGTCCTGGTCGCGGCCTTCGGTTTGGCTTTCGCCTTCGGTGCCGGCTCGGGCGCCGGCATTTCCGGCGGTGTGTCGGGCCATTCGTCGGGGGCCGCCAGCATGACCGGCTCGGTGGCCTCCAGCGGGCGGCTCAGATCGTCGCGGATGTCACGGAAGGCGGCGTCGGCCTCGGCTCCCAGCGGAACCATGTTCTGACCGGTGCGCAGTGCCTCGACCTCCTTGCGCAGCTCGTCCAGTTCGGACTGGCGCGCCAGTTCGTCGAAACTGGAGCGGAATTCGTTGGCCATGGCGCGCGCCTTGCCGACCGCCTTGCCGACCTTGCGGAGCAGCAGCGGCAGATCCTTGGGCCCCACCACGATGAGCGCCAGAAGGCCGATGACAAGAATTTCCAGCCCGCCGATGCCGGGCCCAAGACCACCCATCCGTCAGTGTCTCCGACGCGAAACGAGGGCTACGACTTCAGGTCTTCTTTTTCGGACTCGGTGCGGGGCAGGGCACCCGCACGCTCGTCCCGGGGCTTGTCGGCGTCGCCGTCCTTGAGCCCGTCGCGGAAGGCGCGGATGCCCTTGGCGGCGTCACCCATCAAGCCGGACAGCTTGCCGCGTCCGCCGAACAGCAGAAGGGCGAGGGCGGCGACAATCAGGATTTGCCAGATACCGGGCTGCATGGCGTTTCATCTCGGTCGACGGCGCGGACGGAATTGCCCACGCCTGATTTGTTGGTCCCGCATATAGGCCGTTCAGTGGCGCGACGCCAAGCGATTGCCGCGTCAGGTCGCCGCGCTGTTGGCGCGGATCCAGTCGGCGAGGGCGTCGATGTCGATCTCGCCGGCGGCGACAGCGGTCATGGTGTTGATCGCATCGACCTTGTCGCCAGCCAGCGGTACGCCGTTTAGGGCAAGGAAGAGGATTATCGCCTGATAGGCCGCACGCTTGTTGCCGTCCACAAACGGATGGTTCGAAGCGATGCCCACGCCATAGGTCGCCGCGAGCGCGGCGATTCTGGACTCAGCCTCATAGAAAAAGCGAGTTTTGGGCCGCTCAAGGGCAGATTCAAGCAGACCCTCATCACGGATGCCTTCCGGCCCGCCGTGCAGCGCCAACGAACGATCGTGCAGGACGATGAGCGCCTGCTTCTGGAGCCAGACCGGCTCGGATCCCGTCATTTTGCCAGGGCGCGAAAGACGTCCCTATGCTCGTCCATAAGCTTCTCACCAAGAGCGATCTGCTCCTGCACGCTGTCGTCATAGGGCGAAATCCGCATCGATCCGTCCGGACCCCGCGTCATGTAGAGAGTCGCGCCCTTTTCAACGCCCAGCTCGACCAGTGCTTCACGGGGAAAGATGGCGCCGACCGAATTGCCGACCTGGGTTAGTTTGAGCGGGATCATGGCTGGCCTCCGTTGAAGGCTTCTATATAACTCACGTTATAACAAATTGCGAGTTCGCGTGTCCCACGTCATCATCCACACCGACGGTGCCTGCAAGGGCAATCCCGGGCCCGGCGGCTGGGGCGCGATCCTGCAGACCGGCGGCGGTCACGAAAAGGAACTGTGCGGCGGCGAGCCCCTGACCACCAACAACCGCATGGAACTGATGGGGGCCATCATGGCGCTGGAGGCCCTGACCCGGCCATGCCGCGTCGACCTTCACACCGACAGCAAATACGTCATGACCGGCATCACCGAGTGGATCCGGGGCTGGAAGGCGCGGGGCTGGAAGACCGCGGACAAGAAGCCGGTCAAGAACGAGGACCTGTGGAAACGCCTCGACGCCGCCCGAGCCCGTCACGAGGTGAAATGGCACTGGGTCAAGGGCCACGCCGGCCACGAACTCAACGAGCGCGCCGACGGCCTCGCCAATCGCGGGATCGAGGAGATGAAGGGTTAGGGCTGGGCGAACAGGCCGTAGATCGGGCGGTCCGCCTTTGTCAGGTCGAGCTCCAGCCAGACTCCTCCCTCACCGCACACAGGTGCCGACAGGACCCCGCTGCCGTCGGAAGCGGGCGTGAGGCGAGGATCGGACGCCGCCAATGGCCCCGGACCATCGACGATCTTCTGCAAGATCCACTCACCATTGTGGCGATAGATGACATCGAAACTGTCGCGGCCCGTGCAGCCGTCCACGTCGCAATTCAAAGAGAGCAGTCGGCCGGCATCCGCCGTGATGCGCTCGGCAAACGGAATTTCCCCGAAGCGGTCGGCTTCGATCAGCGGCACGCAGATCGCGAGCGCCGCCGCCGACACGAGGCTGATCAAGCCGCCCGCACCTTCAGTTTCGACCCGTCGATCGCGTCGACGATCACGCTCTCGCCGGCCAGAGGTCCCGCGCCCTCGATTTCGGCGATCCATTCGGACCCCGAGACAAAGACCCGGCCACGACCGTCAACAAAGGCCTGGACCACCTGCGCCCGCTGCCCGACCAGCCGGACGTCGCGGGCGTTGATGTCAGGCGCGTCCGACGGATTGACCCGCTGGATCAGCTGTCGCGAGAGCAGGGTCGCGGCCACGGTCAGGGCGGCGAACAGCAACAGTTCGCCGACGAAGCCCAGCGGCAGGCCCAGGGCGGTGACCACCGCCACCACCCCCGCCGACACCGCCGGCCACAACAGCCATTCGGTCGAGAAGGCGGCCTCGATCGCCAGCAGGACCACGCCGATGGCCAGCCAGATCCAGAACGGCTGGGCCGCGTGCAGGGCAGTCAGGGCGTCCATGGGTCAGGTCCTTGGAACAGAGGGACGGGGCGGGCGCGGCGGCGTAGCGCGAGGCGGCGGCGGCGGTGTGTCGCGGCGCACGTCGCTGCGGGTCTGCTGCTGTTCCTTGGCCAGGCCGACCAGTTCACCCAGTCCGGCGATGGTGCCGACCAGTCCGCTCATTTCGGCGGGGACGATGACGGTCTTCTGGGTCGGATTGCGCGCCAGTTCGGAGAAGGCCTCGACGTATTTCTGGGCCACAAAATAGTTGATGGCGTTGACGTCACCGGCGGCGATGGCGTTCGAGACCATCTCCGTCGCCTTGGCCTCGGCCTCGGCCTCGCGTTCGCGCGCCTCGGCGTCGCGGAAGGCAGCCTCGCGGCGACCTTCAGCCTCGAGAATGGCGGCCTGTTTGGCCCCTTCGGCACGGGCGATGGCGGCCTGTTTCTCGCCCTCGGCCTCGGTGATGACGGCACGACGCTCGCGCTCGGCCTTCATCTGGCGGGCCATGGCGTTGGTGATGTCGGCCGGCGGGGTCAGGTCCTTGATCTCGATCCGGTTGACCTTGACGCCCCAAGGCTCGGTCGCCGCGTCGATCACGGTCAGCAGGCGCGAGTTGATGTTGTCGCGCTGGAACAGCACCTCGTCGAGGTCCATCGAGCCGACCACGGTCCGCAGGTTGGTCGAGCACAGCTGGGTGATGGCATAGGGCAGGTTCTCGATCCGGTAGGCGGCGGCCGAGGCCTCCATCACCTGGATGAAGACGATGGCGTCGACCTTCACCATGGCGTTGTCCTTGGTGATGACCTCCTGCTGAGGAACATCAAGAACCTGTTCCATCATGTTCATGCGGCGGCCGATCCGCTCGACGAAAGGGGTCAGGATGCTGATGCCCGGCGACAGCGTTCGCGTGTATTTGCCGAACCGTTCGATTGTCATCTCGCGGCCCTGGGGCACGATCTTGACCACGCTGAACAGCAGAACGAAGGCCAGTACGACCAGCGCGAGTGTGAAAAGAACCGAGGTGTCCATGATATCTCCCTGTCCCGCACAGGTTAGCAGCCTGTGGCCGTCACGCCACAGAAACCGGACTGACCGAAGATGACATCCGCGTAATCTTTGCCGTTCAGCGCGTCGCGGCGGCCATGCGGATGACACGCAGGGTCTCGGCCCAGTCGACCAGGGACTCAACCTGATCCAGCGCCACGAACCGTGCCTCGGTCGCGTCATCGCCGGCGACAGGCTCTCCGGCCAGCCATCGCGCGGCATAGTCGATCAGCACATAGTGCCGGGCGGCTTCGGGAAAGAGGCCGTCGACCACGTCTATCAGCCCCGTGATCTCCGCCTCGACCCCCGTCTCCTCCCGCAGTTCACGCAGCGCCGCGTCCATTGCCCGCTCGCCGGACTCGATCCGGCCGCCGGGCAGGCTCCATTCCCCCTGCCGCGGCGGCGTTCCACGCCGGATCAGCAACACTTCATCGCCGCGCAGGCAGACGATGCCGACGGCGGGGACGGGAGTGGGCAGGGCGGTTGTCATGGGCCACTTCTCTATCCGTCATCCCCGGGCTTGTCCCGAGGTCCCATCCATCCGTCGCACGGTCATGAAAGCCGTCCGCACTGCCTGTCGTCCCTCGGCCGCCCGACTGAATTTTGAGTCTTCGGGACAAGCCCGGGGATGACGGTCCTTGGGGGTGGCGTCCCCGGTCAGCCTTTGACACAACGGCGCATGACCCCGCCTTCGCCCGCTGCTCTCGCCGCCCTGAAATCCGCGCTCGGTGACGACGGCTGGACCGATGATCCGTCGGAGATCGCCCCCTGGCTGACCGAATGGCGCAATCGGTGGCAAGGTCATACGCCTCTGATGCTGACGCCCCGCTCGACCGACCAGGTCGCTGCCGCCGTCCGCCTCTGCGCCGGGCATCGGATCGCCATCGTCCCCCAGGGCGGCGACACCGGCCTCGTCGGCGGCCAGATACCCTTCGGTGAGGTCCTGCTCTCGACCCGCAAGCTGCGCGCGGTCCGCGACGTCACCCCTCTGGATGACGCCATGACGGTCGAGGCCGGCGTCACGCTTCTGGAGGCGCAACAGGCCGCCGCCGCCGCCGACCGCATGTTCCCGCTCAGCCTCGCCGCCGAGGGCAGCGCCACCATCGGTGGGGTCATCTCGACCAACGCCGGCGGCACAGCGGTTATCCGCTACGGCGTCATGCGCGATCTGGTACTGGGCATCGAGGCGGTGATGCCCGACGGCGAGGTCTTCAACGGCCTCAAGCGGCTGCGCAAGGACAACACCGGCTACGACCTGAAACAGCTGCTTATCGGGGCCGAGGGCACCCTGGGCGTGGTCACCGCCGCGACCCTTAAACTGTTCCCCGTCATGCGCAGCCGTGCCACCGCCATGGTCGGTCTCGACACCCCCGCCGCCGCCATCGAACTTCTGGCCCGCGCCAAGGCCGAGACCGGCGGCGGGGTCGAGGCCTTCGAGTTGATGAAGCGGATCGGCATGGAGTTCGTCCTGGCCAACATCCCCGACACGCGCGAGCCGCTGGACTCCACGCCGCCCTGGTATGTGCTGATCGAGCTTGTCTCGGGTGAGCCCGGTGCCGCCGACGCCGCCATGGAGCGGCTGCTGACCCAAGCCTTCGAGACAGGACTGATTACCGACGCCGTCCTCGCCCGGAACGACGCCCAGCGCGCCGCCTTCTGGAAGGTGCGAGAGGAACAGTCCGCAGCCCAGAAGCCCGAGGGCGGCGGCTGGAAGCACGACGTCTCGGTCCCCGTCTCTCGCATCGCCGACTTCCTCGAGGAAGCCACCGCCGCCGTCGAACGCTTCCATCCCGGAGCCCGGGTCAGCGCCTTCGGCCACGTCGGCGACGGCAATATCCATTATGACGTCCTGTGCCCCACCGGTGGCGACCACCCCGCCTTCATCGCCCGCTGGGAAGAGGGCTCGCAGATCGTCCACGACATCGTCGCCCGTTACGACGGCTCCATCTCCGCCGAACACGGCCTCGGCCGCCTCAAGACCGAGGAGGCGCGCCGCTACAAGTCGCCGCTGGAGATCCGCACCATGCAGGCGGTGAGGGCGGCGATCGATCCGCTCCGCATCATGAACCCGGGCGTGCTTTTTTGAGTCGACCTCGCAGGTTCATCACAACGATCACAACGAAGAAGAAGCCACAAAGGGCACGACGGCCTCGAGTTGGCTTCCGGCTTCCGCGGGCCCTTGCCCGCCATGGAAATTTGTTGCGCCTCCCTGACGGAAGACGCGGGCCCGCCAGCCCCGCCAGCCCCGCCAGCCCCGCCAGCCCCGTCGTGTCCGTCGTGTCCGTCGTGCCTTCGTTGTGATCGTTGTGATCGTTGTGATGAACCAGCCGGCGTCAGTCCCCGTTCCACAGGGGACGCTTGCCCGCATCGGGCGATCGTCCTAACCCTCCGCCACCATTCAACCTCGCCGGAGCCTGCCCATGACCCTCGCCCTGTTGTTCCCCGGACAAGGCAGCCAGTCGGTCGGCATGGGGGCGGCGCTCGCCGACGCCTTCGCATCGGCCCGCGAGGTCTATGCCGAGATCGACGACGCACTGGGCCAGAAGCTCAGCCAGCTGATGCGCGAGGGTCCCGAGGACCAGCTGACCCTGACCGAGAACGCCCAGCCCGCCCTGATGGCCGTGTCCCTGGCCGCCGCCCGGGTTCTGAAGGTCGAGTTCGGCGTCGACGTCAGCCGTGCCGCCTTCGTCGCCGGCCATTCGCTCGGCGAATACTCAGCCCTCTGCGCCGCCGGTTCACTCACCCTCGCCGACACCGCCCGTCTGCTGAAACTGCGCGGTCAGGCCATGCAGCGCGCCGTGCCGGTGGGCCGGGGTGCCATGGCCTCGCTGATCGGCCCAAAGACGGACCTGGCCCTCGCCGAGGCCGCCGCCGCCGCCGGTTCCGAGGTCGGCGTCTGCGTCGTCGCCAATGACAACAACGCGGGCAATATCGTCATCTCGGGCGACAAGGCCGCCGTTGACCGTGCTATCGAAAAGGCCAAGGAATTGGGCGCGCGGGCTATTCCGCTGAACGTTTCGGCACCGTTCCACTGCCCCTTGATGCAGCCCGCCGCCGACGAGATGGCCGAGGCCCTGGCCTCCGCCACCATCCTTGCTCCCTCGGTCACCGTCGTCGCCAATGTCACCGCCCGTCCGGAGACCGACCCCGAGGTCATCCGTCGCCTGCTGGTCGAGCAGGTCACCGGCCGCGTCCGCTGGCGCGAGTCGATGGAATGGATGGCCGGCGAGGGCGGCGTGACCCGTTTCGCCGAGATTGGCTCGGGCAAGGTCCTGTCCGGCATGGCCAAACGCATCGCGCCCGACGCCGAGAGCGGCGCGCTGATCACCCCGGAAGAGCTGGAAGCCTTCGCGAGGTCGCCGGCCTCGGCCTGATCGAGCCGCGGCGGAGCGCAAACGGGGACGCATCACGGTGGGATGGCGGAAAAACACGTCCGACATAGCCGGGACCGCCCTGCCGCCGGGCGCGCTGCTGGCCCGCTATGAGGCCGCGACGGGCTATACCGACTGTTTCGTCGCCACCGTCCCGGGTCAGGTCACCCATGGGGCCTATGTCGAAGCCTTTTACACGACGGCTTTGTTCAAGCTCGAGCGGTTCATCCTGGCGGTGCTGCTGTCGCGCCCGTCGAGCGACCGCGACGTGGGTCGGTTGGCGACCGGAGAGGCCTCGCGGTTCGCGGCCTGGACAGTGGAGGCGCGGGCGGCGAACCAGATTCTGCTGTGCGACTTCCTGGGAGCTTCGCGGTCGTGGCTCATGAGCGAGGTGGACCCCGCGTCGCCCAAGGGAGCGACGACGCTCTATTTCGGCACGGCGCTCGTCCCGTCTGAAGGTACCGGTCGCCTCGGTATCGGCTTCCGGGCGATGATTCCCTTTCACCGCCTGTACGCCCGCGCCCTGCTGCGATCGGCGGTCCGTCGTCTGAAGGCCGCGTGACGGCGCGATCAGCCCGCCGATACCGCCATATCCGCCGCCACCGCCGCGCGCACCTCGCCGACCAGACCGATCTCGGCATTGAAGAACTGCTGCATGATCACCCCGGCCATGTCGTTGGTCGGGTCGACCCAGGCATTGGTCCCGGCCGCGCCGCTCCAGCCGTATTCGCCGGCGTTGGGGCTGGTTGCCCTCACGACGGAGCCGCCGAAGCCGAAACCATCATCGGGGGCCCAGGTGGGACTCAGGCCTTCGGGCAGGATGTTGGTGCGCACCAGTTGCGCCGTCTCGGGCTTCATCACCTCCACCCGTCCCGCCCGGCCGCGCTCCAGCAGCATGGTCATGAAGGCCAGATAGTCCCGGGTCGATGAAATCAGACCCGCGCCGCCGGCGAACAGGGTGATCGGCGCCGAATAGGCCGCGATCGAAGCGCCTTGCGCCAGAGCGCGGCCCTCGCCCCTGTAGTTATAGACCGCCGCCATCCGGGCCGCGTCTCCCCGTTCCAGCCGCCATTTGGTGTCGTCCATGCCGATCGGATCGAACAGCCGCCGTTGCACGAAGTCGGGGAAGCTCATTCCGGACGCCCGCTGGATCACCAGCCCCATCACATCCAGCGAAACGCTGTAGTGCCAGTTGGTCCCGGGCTCAAAGAGCAGCGGGATTTCACCCAGCCGCTGGACCATTTCATCAAGATCCCGAACCTGGGTCCCGTCGCTGGGCGCGCCCCCCAGTTCGCCCGTGAACGGGAATATTCCGGCCCGGCGATAGGCCCTCTGGACCGGACCGCTTCCCATGATTGTATAGGTCAGGCCGCTTGAGTGGGTCAGCAGGTGGCGGATTGTCATTGCCCGCGTCAGCGGGCGCGCATCCAGCCCGTTCGCTGGATCGACGGCGACCGTCAGAGCCGAAAACTCCGGGATGAAGTCGGTCACCGGCTGATCGAGCGAAATCCGGCCGTCCTCGATCAGGAGCGCCGCCGCCGTGCCCGTGACCGGCTTGGTCATCGAATAGATGCGGAACAGGGTGTCCCGGTCCATGGCCGGGGAAGGGCCATAGTCCTGCGCCCCGGCCTGCAGCCAGGCCTGACCTCCGCCCGGCAGCCGCAGGCCCACGGTCGCGCCCGGCAGACGTTCATCGGCGACATAGCTGTCCAGAACGGCCTGGGTCAGCGGGAACCGCGCCTGATCCACAATCCGCGGCGTCGCCGCGCATCCCGCCAGCCCCAGCGTGCCCGCGCCCAGCAACAGGGTCCGACGATCGGTGATGAACCTGTCGGGCGTCCTCAGGCGTTCCTGCATGGTGTTCCTCTGGCGGCGCGGCGCGGCCTCGGTTAGGACCGCATCAAGGACAATGGCGGAGCTACGGATATGTTCAACCTCTCAGGCAAGACCGCGCTGGTGACCGGTGCCACCGGCGGAATCGGCGGGGCCGTCGCCCGCGCCTTGCACGCCCAGGGCGCGGCTGTCGTGCTTTCGGGCACCCGCGAGGCCGTTCTGCAGGATCTGGTGAAGGATCTGGGCGAGCGGGCCTTCGCCGCCGCCGCCAACCTGTCCGACGCCGAATCGGTCGACGGCCTGATCGGCCGCGCCGAGGAGGCCGCCGGCGCGCCGCTCGACATCCTGGTCGCCAACGCCGGCATCACGAAGGACGGCCTGCTGATGCGAATGAAGGACGAGGACTTCTCGGACGTGATCAAGGTCAATCTGGAAAGCTATTTCCGTCTGTCGCGCGCCGCGATGAAGGGGATGATGAAACGCCGCTCGGGCCGGATAATCGGCATCACCTCGGTGGTCGGCGTCACCGGCAACCCCGGCCAGACCAACTATGCGGCGTCCAAGGCCGGGATGATCGGCTTCTCAAAGTCGCTGGCCCAGGAAGTCGGCTCGCGCGGAATCACGGTGAACTGCATCGCCCCGGGCTTCATCGCCTCGCCCATGACCGACGTCCTGAACGACACCCAGCGCGAGACCATACTGAAGAACATCCCGTCCGGCCGCCTCGGCACGGGCGACGAGATCGCCGCCGCCGCCGTCTACCTCTCCTCGGACGAAGCCGCCTACGTCACGGGCCAGACCCTGCACGTGAACGGCGGCATGGCGATGATCTGATGAAAATCCTCCGCATCCTCGCCACCATCCTCAGCGGCCCGATGCTGCTGATCGGGATCATCTGGGTTCTGCAGGGGCTGAACATCCTGCCCGGCAGCTTCATGACCGGCCAGATCATCTGGGCGATCTATGGCGCGCCACTCGCCCTGGCCGGCGGCGGTATGGTCTGGTGGGTCAACCGGGGTCGGTGAGGCCAACGTCCCGGCTCTCCGCTTAGCTTCGGCCGGGATGACAAGCGTCGAAAGGGGCGTCCGGGCTATTTCCAGCCCTCACGGCCGTGCTAAAGCCTCCGCAACCGGTTGACCTGAGTCTTCGTTGAAGGCTTGCACCGTCGCCGCTGTCGTCTTACGGCAGTGACTGAGACAACAGCCGCCGCGGCGGCCCTGAAAGCAGAGACCACCATGTCCGACACCCTGGAACGCGTCCGCAAGATCGTCATCGACCACCTGGACGCCGATCCGGAAAAGGTCGTTGAAAAGGCCAGCTTCATCGACGACCTGGGCGCTGACTCGCTCGACAACGTCGAACTGGTCATGGCCTTCGAGGAAGAATTCGACATCGAAATCCCGGACGACGCCGCCGAGCACATCCAGACGGTCGGTGACGCCGTGAAATTCATCGACGAGAAGCTGGCCGGCTGATCGCCGCCTTTTTCGAACGGCATTGATGGCCGCCGTGGCGCGCCCCTAGCGGGGTCGCCCGGCGGCCATTACTATTTGCGGTCAGGATTCTGTAGCGAGGAGCACTCATGCGCCGTGTCGTTGTCACCGGCCTCGGTCTGCTCACCCCCCTCGGTTGGGGCGTGGAGCATAACTGGAAGGGCATCCTCGAAGGGCGTTCGGGCATCGGCCCGATCACCAATTTCGACACCGAAGGCTATGCCTGCACCATCGCCGGCGAGATTCCCTCGGTCGACGGTCGGGGCGGCGGCGCTCCGGGCCAGCCCGGCGTTTTCGACCATGAGAAGGTCATGTCGCCCAAGGACCGCAAACGGGTTGACGACTTCATCGTCTATGCCATCGCCGCGGCCGACGAGGCCCTGGCCGACGCCGGCTGGAAGCCCGAAACCGAGGCCCAGCGCGAGCGTACCGGCGTCATGGTCGGCTCCGGCATCGGCGGCCTGGGTCCCATCGCCGACACCGCCATCATTCTCAAGGAACAGGGTCCTCGCCGGGTCAGTCCCTTCTTCATCCCTTCGGCCCTGATCAATCTGACTTCGGGCCAGATCTCGATCCGCCACGGTCTCAAGGGGCCTAACCATTCGGTCGTCACCGCCTGCGCCACCGGAGCCCACGCTATCGGCGACGCGGCCCGGATGATCGCCCTCGACGACGCCGACGTCATGGTCGCGGGGGGAGCCGAAAGCTCCATCGTCCCCATCGGCATCGCCGGATTCCTGGCCTGCAAGGCCCTGTGCACCGCCTATAACGACACCCCCGAAAAGGCCTCCCGGCCCTGGGACGAGGACCATTCCGGCTTCGTCATGGGCGAGGGTGCCGGGATCGTGGTGCTGGAAGAGTACGAACACGCCAAGGCACGCGGCGCGACCATCCATGCCGAGGTTGTCGGCTACGGCATGAGCGGCGACGCCTTCCACATCACCGCCCCGGCCGAGGACGGCGACGGCGGCTATCGCGCCATGCAGATGGCCGTGAAGCGCGCCGGGATCACCCCGGCCGACATCGACTATGTCAACGCCCACGGCACCTCGACCATGGCCGACTGGATCGAGGCCGGTGCCATTGAAAAACTGATGGGCGACCACGCCCCCAACGTCGCCCTGTCCTCGACCAAGTCGATGACCGGCCACCTGCTCGGTGCCGCCGGGGCCATCGAGGCCATCTTCTGCATCCTGGCCATCCGCGACCAGGTCGCCCCGCCGACCATCAACCTCGACAATCCCGAGCGCGAGACGGCCCTGAACCTGGTGCGCGGCAAGGGTCAGCCGATGGAGATCGATATCGCCATGTCCAACAGCTTCGGTTTCGGCGGCACCAATGCCTCCGTCATCTTCCGAAAGGTCGGCTGATGTCGGTAGAGCGGCGCTCGGGCCGCAAGACCGCCTTCCTGGCCGCCACGGCCACCTTCAGCCTGTTCCTGATCGTCGCCCTGGTCGCGGCCTGGAGCGTCTTCTATGCACCCGGTCCGGCATCGCGTGAGGGCGATTCGACCGTGGTCAGCCTGCCCTCCGGCGCCGGCGTATCGGCCATCGCCGCCACGCTGAAGTCGGCGGGCGTGATCCGCTCGACCGATATGTTCAAGGCCGCCGCCACCCTCACCGGTGCCGACCGCAAGCTGCGCGCGGGCGAGTATGAGGTTCCGTCAGGCTCTTCGCTGCGGTCGGTCCTCGTCCTGTTGGTCGAGGGCCGGGTTGTCCGCCACTACGTCACCCTGCCCGAGGGCTGGTCCTCGGCCCAGGCCGTCGCCATCCTCAACAACCAGCCCCTGCTGACCGGCACCATCGACGCCACGCCCGAGGAGGCCAGTCTTTGGCCTGATACCTATGAGATCGGCCGGGGCGATACCCGCGCCTCGGTCATCGCCCGCATGCGCCGCGCCCGCGACGAGAACCTCGCCCGCCTCTGGGCCGCGCGCAGCCCCAACACCGTCGCTCGCACGCCCGAGGAGGCCATGATCCTGGCCTCCATCGTCGAGAAGGAAACCGGCGTCGCCCACGAACGCCCCCGCGTCGCCGCCGTCTTCACCAACCGCCTGCGCTCCGGCATGCGTCTGGAGAGCGATCCGACCATCGAATACGGCATCACCAGGGGCATACCGCTCCGCCGGGGGCTGAGGCGGTCCGAGCTGGACCGGCCGAATCCCTGGAATACCTATCAGATCGACGGCCTGCCCCCGACGGCCATCGCCAACCCGGGCCGCGACGCCGTCGCCGCCGTGCTCAATCCACCCTCGACCAGTGACCTGTTCTTCGTCGCGGATGGTACGGGCGGCCACGCCTTCGCCCGGACCTATGTCGAACATCAGGCCAATGTCGCCCGCTGGCGCGCCATCGAACGGCAGAAGGCCGGCCTTCCGGCCGAGGCACCCGCGCCCCTGCCGCCGCCGGACGCGGCTCCCGACGACGCGACCGTCCCGCCCGGTGTCATCGTCCCGCCGGGTGCCCGGGTGATCACTATTCCCGCCCCGGCTCCGGCCCAATGAGCGCGATCTCGGGCATGACCGGCTTCGGCCGGGCCGAGGGTGCGGCAGGCGACTGGTCCTGGTCGGTCGAGGCCCGCTCGGTCAACGGCCGCAATCTGGAGGTCCGTTTCCGGGGCCCGCCCTGCTTCGACACCCTGGAGCGCCACGCCAAGGCCTCGGCCCAGTCCCGGCTGAACCGGGGCCAGGTCACCCTCGGCGTCCAGGCCAGGCGATCCGACCCGGGTGCCGCCGCCCTGAAGGTCAATTCCGACATCCTCGCCCGCTACCTGACACTCGCCAATGAACTCGCGGAGGAGGGGGCCACCCCACCTTCCGCCGACGGCCTGCTGTCTCTGCGTGGCGT
The DNA here is from genome assembly GCA_965284535.1 of Caulobacteraceae bacterium. Taxonomy (GTDB): domain Bacteria; phylum Pseudomonadota; class Alphaproteobacteria; order Caulobacterales; family Caulobacteraceae; genus Brevundimonas. The sequence continues at coordinate 2,392,170 of OZ260090.1, read as the reverse complement.
CCTGGAGGCCCCGGAAGAAGTCGACGACCCCGAGGCTCGGGCCGCCGTCGAGGCTGCCATGGCGCTCTCGATCGACCAGGCCTTCGACGCTCTCAAGGTTTCGCGCGACCGGGAGGGCTCCCAGCTCCTGCCGGTCGTCGCTGACTTCATCGACCGCATCGCCGCCCTGACCGCCCGGGCCGAGGCCGAAGCCGCCGACCAGACCGCCGCCATTCGCGACCGTTTCGCCCGCCGCATGACCGAACTGGCCCCCGATGCGCCCGGGCTTCAGGATCGCATCTTCCTTGAGGCCGCTTCCCTCGCCACCAAGGCCGACGTCCGCGAAGAATTGGACAGGCTCCGGGCCCACGTCGCCTCGGCCCGCGAACTGTTGCGGCAACCCCCCGCCGGGCGGAAACTCGACTTTCTGATGCAGGAATTCATGAGAGAGGCGAACACCCTCTGCTCGAAATCGGCTACGACCGCGCTCACCGGAATCGGCCTGGAGCTCAAGGCCGTGATCGAACAGCTGCGCGAACAGGTCCAGAATGTCGAATGAACGCCATCCCCGTCGCGGGGTCCTGCTGATCGTCGCCAGCCCCTCGGGTGCCGGCAAGACCAGCCTGTGCCGCCGCCTGATGGCCGACCACGGCGGGCTGGAACTGTCCATCTCCATGACCACCCGCGGCATTCGTCCGGGCGAGGTCGCCGACCGCGACTATCATTTCGTCGATGACGCCGAATTCCAGCGACTGGTCGAGGCCGACGCCTTCCTCGAATGGGCCGACGTCCACGGGGCCCGCTACGGCAGCCCGCGCGCGCCCATCGACCGCGCCCTGTCCGAGGGCCGCGACGTCCTGTTCGACATCGACTGGCAGGGGGCCCGCGACATCGCTCAAAAATGTCCGCAGGATGCCGTCCGGGTCTTCATCCTGCCGCCCAGCCTGGAAGAGCTCCGCCGCCGCCTCGTCACCCGCTCACAGGACGCCGACGCCGTCATCGAACAGCGGATCCAGAACGCCAAGGGCGAGATCGAGCACTGCGGCCAGTTCGACTATGTCCTGGTCAACGACGATTTCGACCGCAGCTACGCCGAACTGGCCCACATCTACCACGCCGAACGCTCGAAGCGTTTTCGCAACATCTGGGTCGAGGCCTACAAGGCCGCCCTTCTGAACGAGGCGGTCTAGGCGAGGGCGTTGGCGAGCCGCAAAAATCCTGCACCGTCGACGACTTCGGCCCGCGCGTCCGCCTCGATCCCCGCCGCCTCGCAAAGGGCGGCACCGCCCAGGGTCTTCAAACTCGACCTCAGCATCTTGCGCCGCTGGCCGAAGGCCGCCGCCGTCACCCGTTCGAGCCGCTTCAGTGTCTGCGCGTCCGGCCGGTCCGCGCGCGGGACCAGATGCACGACAGCCGAAGCCACCTTGGGCGGCGGGGTGAAGGCGGCGGCGGGCAGATGCATCACCAGACGGGCCTCGCACACCGCCTGTGAGATCACCGCCAGCCGGCCATAGGCGTCGTCGCCGGGGGCGGCCACGATCCGTTCGGCCACCTCCTTCTGGAACATCAGGGTCAGGGCGTGGGGCAGCCAGGAACCGGTGATCCATTTGATCAGCAGCGGCGTGCCGACGTTGTAGGGCAGATTGGAGACCACGTGAGTCGGGCCCTCGACCAGTTCGGCCTCGCGTACCTTCAGGGCGTCGGCCTCGACCGTGACCAGCCGGCCGGAGCCGTCATCCAGTTCGGCCAGCAGCGGCAGGAAGCGCGGATCCTTCTCGACCAGAACCACCTTGCCCGCGTCGCTCTCCAGAAGGGCGCGGGTCAGGCCGCCGGGACCGGGTCCCACCTCGATCACCGCCCGGCCGCCGAACGGCCCGGCCAGCCGCACGATCTTGCGGGTCACATTCAGGTCCAGCAGAAAATGCTGACCAAAGCTCTTCCTGGCCAGCAGGCCATGGGCATCGAGCGTTTCGCGAAGGGAGGGGAGGTCGGAGGGGGGCACCGGTGTGTCATAGCCGGGAGAAGAGGTGGGTGGTTAGTGGTTAGTGGCTGGTGGTTGGTGATTGTCGCTTCTCTGGCGGCGGAAGGGCGACCGGGACCGCACCACTTCACAGGCGCCGGCCAGCCACTAACCACTGACCACTAGCCACGTCTCGCCGCCGCCATCTCTCCCGCCAGTCGGATCGCCGCGATAAGGCTGTCGGCCCGCGCGAGCCCCTTGCCGGCGATGTCGAACCCGGTGCCGTGGTCCGGCGAGGTGCGGATGACCGGCAGGCCCAGGGTCGTGTTTACCCCGCCCCAGAAGTCCAGCGTCTTGACCGGGATCAGGGCCTGGTCGTGGTAGAGGCACAGCACGGCGTCATAGGTCGCGCGGGCATCCTCGTGGAACAGGGTGTCGGCGGGCAGGGGGTCGGTGATCGTGATTCCCTCGGCGCGCAGGGCGGCGGCGGCCGGGATCAGCACCTCGATCTCCTCCAGCCCGATCGAGCCGCTCTCGCCCGCATGCGGATTCAGCCCCGCCAGCGCCAGCCGGGGAGCGGCGATGCCGAAGTCGCGTTTCATCGCCTCATGAACGACCCGGGCGGTGCGGCAGACCCGCTCGGCCGTGACCAGTCCGGGCACTTCGGCCAAAGGGGCGTGGATGGTCACCAGACAGGCGCGCAGGTCTTGGGCCGTCAGCATCATCACGGGTCCGCGGGTCCCGGCGAAGGGGGTATCGGCGGTCAGTTCGGCGATGAACTCCGTATGGCCGGGAAAGCGGAAACCGGCGGCATAGAGGGGGGCCTTGGCGATGGGGGCGGTGACGACGCCCGAGGCTTCCCCGCACAGGGCCAGGTTGACCGCCTGTTCGATCCAGTCTGCGACGGCGGCGGCATTGGCCGGCTCGGGGCGGCCGGGCGTGACCGGGGCGGGCAGGGGGTGGTCCAGCACCGGGATGGCGCGACCGAAGACGACGCTGGCGTCGGCTGCTGACAGCACCGGTTCCACGGGCTGGCCCTGGGCCTTGAGCAGGGCTGCGTCGCCGATCACGATGAAGGCCGGGCCTTCACCGCGCAGCGCGGTCCAGGCATTGGCGATGATCTCCGGCCCCACGCCCGCCGGTTCGCCCATCGACAGGGCCAGCGGCGCGGGGACGGGGGTCATCACTTCATCTCGATAAGGGCGTCCTCGCGCAGGTCGCGCATATAGCGGCGGCCGAGAGTGGCGAGGTTCTGACGGAAGAGGGTGTTCTCGACTTCCTGCGGGTTCGGGGCTTCGGTCCCGCCGACCCGGCGACCGCAGACGCCGAGCAGGTGGACGCCCAGCGGGGTACGGACAGGCGTGCTGACCGAGCCGACTTCCGCCGACCGGGCGACCTGCTGGAACTGCGGGGCCAGGTTCTGCACATCAGCCTCGCCCAGATCGGCACCGAGCAGGCCCTGTTCGGACGTCGCCCGGGCCAGCATGGTGTCGCAGGTCAGTTGCGGACGCAGGGCCTCCAGCCGCTGCGTCGCCGCCGCCACATCCGCGTCGGTCGCGGTATCCGGCAGTTCGATCATCACCTGTTTGATCTGCACCAGACTGGCTGACGCCCCGTCCCGCTTGTCACGCATATAGATGATGTACACCCCGCCATCGACGGGGATCGGCCGCGACAGCTGGCCGACTGCCAACTGGTCGAGTGCCTGCTGCAAGGCGGGCTGCATCGTACCTTCGACCACCCATCCGGCATCGCCACCGCGCGTGGAGGAAGGTGCCGCCGAGAACTGCTGCGCCACGGCCTGGAAGGGCGCACCCTGCACCATCTGCTGGACCAGCTGGTTGGCGCCGCTCAGCGCCGCCTGCTGGCCGCCGACACGGGCGGACTCGATATAGATTTCGCCGATCAGATACTGCTTCTTCGACGCGGCCTCCGAGACCTGACGCAGTGCGGCGGTGACCGCCGAACGGCTGACCCGGGCGCGGCTCTGGAAGCGTCCACCGACCAGCCGTGACCAACCGATCTGGGTGCGTACCTGCTCACGCAGGGTCGTGGGGCGAATACCGCCCTGGGACAGGAAATCGACATAGGCCTGGGAAGAAGCACCCACTTCCTGGGCCATCGCTGCGATTTCTTCCGTCACCTCCTGATCGCTGACGACCAGGTCTTCGTATTTGGCGAGTTCCTGGACCTGCAGGCGCTCATCGATAATGGCGTTCAACGCCTGCTGCTGGATGGCCGGGATATTCTCCGGCGTCGGCTGGACCTGGGTCATGGCGATCAGCAACAGCATACGCTGACGCAGGTCGAATCCGGTGATGACGCTGTCGTTCACGGTCGCCAGGATGCCATCTGACATCTGGAAGGCGGGCGCGGCCGGCGGCGCGGCGGGCGCGGCCTCGGCGGCCGGATTCAGATTGCCGGCGGCCGCCGGCTGCGCCGGAGGCGCGGTCTGTGCCATGGCCGAACTGGCCAGGAGGGCGGCGATCGCCACGCCCGTCATGTAACGCTGCAAACCCATGTCAGTCCTGGTTCCTCAAGTGGCGCCTGTCCGGTTTTCGTCCCGGATTTCCGGACCGCGCACCCCCGGGCTGCGCGGCCGTCAGCACCCGTCGCTGCGTCAATACCCTGTACCGCCGAAAGTGGCGAGGTTTAGGCGCACATAGACGCCCTCGGAGGGGCCTGTCGGTCGCACGCGGGTGTTATCGCGCCGATATCCGATCTCGAATCGGAAGCAGTCATCGTCGAACAACAGTCCGATCTCGGAGCGCGTGATGATGTCCCGCTCGAGGTCGGCGATGCCCGACGCCGCCACGCCCCAGTTGCCATAGATGAACTGCTGGCCCGACAATTGAACGAATTCGTAGTTGCGGTTGAGCGGTCCGGCCAGGGGATTCGAGCGGTCCACGATATAGCTGACCGTGGCCAGGTTGCGTCGCCCCCAGCGCCCGTCGACAGCCGCTTCGGCACGACGAATTTCACCTGAAGCGTCGATGGTGGCGTGACCCCACCCCCGGATCCGGTCGGACGGCGAGAAACTGCCCTGAACGACCCAGTCAGAAGACTGGGCGGCCAGGCCGGAGGGGTCGTAGAGCTGGAGCGGAGCGTCCGGGACCGGTGTGAGGAAGGCCGGCTCTTCGTCTGCGCGGTAGCTGCGGCCGATGAACAGGCTGGCCTGGCGACCCTGGTCCCAACGCAAGGTAGCGCGGGCACCCACTGTCAGACGTGGACCCCCTTCGTGAAGGTCGTATCCGGGGAAGCGGTCGATCCGGAACAGCGAGCTCTGGTCCAGTTCCAGGGTCTGGCTGTCCTCGATCGGAATGCGGGGGTCGAGGTCGGACGAGGTCGAGGCCGACAACTGGACCATGGGCTCCAGAATCAGGTCCGCGTCTGGCCCCACACGACGGAACAGCGGGTAGCGGATATCCAGACCGGCGGTCGCGCGTCCGCGGGAAATGGCCTCTTCCTCCAGTCCCATCAGCGGAGGCAGGTCTGCGACCGAATAGATGTCGGCGCGGACGTCGACGAACGGCTCCCAGCGGACACCCAGCGGTGAGATCAGGGTGCGCCGCCATTCGGCCTGGCCCGAGACGCGGCGGCTGTCGACGCCCGGCAATCCGAGGATGGAGCCTGTCGGAATGATTTCGGGACGCAGCACCGGCCCGCCCACATAGTCATCGCGGTACAGGGACACCGCTGAGCCTCGCAGGCGCAGGCGACCGCCGAGGATCGGGCTGCCCGGCTCCCATCGCGCCTCGATCAGGGGGGCAACCTTGGGCAAGGCTCCGTCGGCCTCGAACTCGTTCAGCGCCGGGGTGACGGGATCGAAGCGGGTCACCCGCAGACTCTGCAGGGTGAAGCCGGCGACCGAGACATAGGATCGTGCGGTCTGGTGCTCGGCATAGAGCTGGGTGATCAGCCGACGCTGATCGCCGTAGTAGAGCCCATTGTCCTGATAGGGATCACGGACGTCATAGCGGTCGAACAGGGTCTTGTCGGACACGCGTTCAGCCGTGAAACCCCAACGCCATGGGCCATCCGGATCGAAGCGGCCGTGGCCAAGGAAATAGCTGCGGCTGGTCCGGTCGCCGTATTTGACGTTGCTCTCAGCGTCACCGTCATTGTCGAGGTCAAAGTCCCCGAAACTGCGCTCATAGGTATATCCGCCGCGCGCGACGATCATCCCGTCGGCGAAACGGCGTCGCCATTGCAGGTGCAGCAGCGGCGCGACGTCGGTGTTCAGTTGGGGACTGATCAGCCAGTCTTCGGATGGCGACACAACCCACAGATAGGGGACCTCAAGGCTCAGGCCGCGCCCTTCGTCATAGCTGGGGGTCGGCACCAGAAAGCCCGAGGCCCGTTCAACCGTCGGATCGGGATGGGCAAAGGCGGGCAGGTAGAAGACCGGCACGCCGCCGACCCGGAACACGGCATTGCGATACAGGATCGCGCGCAATTCCTCGTCCTGGACAACCTTCTCCGCCTGGATGGCGATGCTGGGCTCCCGGGGGTTCCCTTCCGTGTCGCAGATCGGACAGGGGGTGAAGAGGACGTGGTTCAGTTCGTTGACATTCTCGCTGCGGCGAACGGCCGTGGCGGCCATCAGGCTTGAGCCATTGCTGAAACGTGTAGCGAAATCGACCGCGACGCCGGTCCTGAGATCCGAGTCGAGCTCCAGGTGGCTGGCAAAGACGACATTGCCTTCGGGATCGATGAACTCGACCTGCCGATCCGCCGTGGCGATGCCCAGGCCGAGGTCATAGCTCACGGCACCGGCCCTGAGGGTCGTGTCGCGGAACCGGGCGAGCACGCGGTCGGCACCGGCAGATTCGGCGGTGATGACATCGCCGGTCCGCGAAGCCTGGTCAGCCTCGATATAGACGGAACCCGGCGTCACCCCGTCGGCGGCAGGCTCGGAAGCCTGCTGCGCCTCGGCGACCCCGGCCATGGATATCAGCGCGATTGCAGCCGCCCCGGTCAGAAGCCGGTAGCGCAAGGCTCCCAAATCGGGCGCGCGGCGGACACGCTGCATGCAGGACTTCACTCTGGAGGGCGGACGGGTGGGTGGGGCGGATCGCTTAGCCGTCTTCGGTATAGAACAGCAAGGTGAAGGCGGCGAGCGCTGTCAGCAACGGTGGCAGCCAAGCGGCCAGCCACGGCGGAATTACCTCGGCCGATCCGAAAGCCGAGGCGGCCTGGTTGACGAAGAAGAAGCCGAAACCCAGCACCACCGCCGCCACGCTCATCCTGGCCAGATCGCCCAGCCGCATCAGTCGCAGCGAAAAGGCTGCGGCCAGGATCGACATGGCGGCGAACATCAACGGGGTCGCCAGCAACTGCTGCAGGCGGAGCCGGTAGGCGGTCGAGGAAAAACCCGCGGCCTCAACGCGCGCGATCTGGGCCGGCAACGACCAGAACGAGGTCGCCTGCGGCCGCGCGAACCGTTCGAAGGCCTCTTCGTCGGCGAGACTGGAGGGCAGGTCCAGGGTGGCGTAGCGAACCGCCCGCTGGCCGATCTCGGCACCGACCGCGTTGATCAGCCGCCAACTGCCGTTCGACAGCGAAGCCGAGTCGGCGTCGATCCGCTCCGAGAAGGCTCGCATGCCCTTGTCGTCATTGGTGTAGATGAAGAAGGTGACATCCAGCAGCCGGGCGTTCGCCCGATCCTGTCGCTGGGCACGGACCACCATCTGCCGCGTGTCGTCGCCTTCGCGAATCCAGACCGTCGAACTGGCCTCGGCACCGGCGGCAGATCCCGACAGCCTCGCGCGCTCACGCTGGAACAGTCCGTCCGCCGAGGCTGACAGCGGCCCGAGGGCGGCCACGGTGATGACGCCGAACATCAGGGCGGCCCCCGCCGCCGGCAGCACGAATCGCCAGGCCGAGACGCCCGCCGCCCGCATGGCAATCAGCTCACTGCGCCGGTTGAGGCCCACGAAGGCCGCCAGGGTCCCGAACAGAAAGACAAACGGCAACAGCTGGATGATCACCTGCGGCGACTTCAGCAGCATCAGGCCCAGAATGCGCACGCCCGACAGATCGACGTCGGAGCCGACTCCGCGCGAGATCTCCACGAAATCGATCAGCATGATCAGGGCTGCGATGACACCCAGGGCGATTCCCAGCGAGCGCGCCTGCTGAACCAGCACATAGCGTTCGATCCGGCCGAGCCGGAGCCAGGGAACGGGCAGGGAGGTGCGGCTGGTCATGCGAAGCGCGCCCTCAACCGGTTAAAGGGGCCCCAGACAAGTCTGCGGCGCGGCTTCAATGCCTGGAACAGCAGGCGCAAGGCCACGGCTGTCGCCAGGATCGGCAGCAGGTACTGGAAGACATTCAGCCAGCTGTTCCAGGCGCTGGCCGAGACCACCCCATAGCCGGCGATACGGACGATCAGGAACGCCGCCGCCACCTTGGCGATCCGCAGGCCATAGCCCGTGCGGCTGAACTGTCCGCCCATGATCGCCGTGAGCGCCATGGCCATGGCCATCAGGGCATACAACGGTGCCGAGAGCCGCGAATGCCCCTCGGCCACCAGCTCGCCGGCGGACCCGACCCGCTCCAGATCGCCGGGTGACGGATTGAAAAGCTGGGTCAGATACAGGTCCGACGGCTTGTAGCGGACCCGGTCCGTCACTTCCGCATACTGGGCGAGAGGCACATCCTGGCGAGCGAAAGACAGATACTCCAGCACACCGCGTGACGAAAATCGCTGCCATGATCCATTGATCAGCGTCAGAATTGGCTGGCCGTCGACCTGGTTGAACCGGGCCTCGGCCGCGTCCCAGGTCGTAACCTTGTCGCCCTCCGCCTGATAAACGAACAGATTCTTCAGCAAGCCATTCTGCTCAATCTGCTGGACATAGACGGTAAGGCCGCCCGGGCCCTCGACGAACTGGCCCTCCTCGACCAGCAAGGCGGCCAGGTCGGTGCGGACAGCGAAAGCCTCGGCTCGCGCCTGTCGCTGCGCCCATGGCTGGCCGACTGTGGTGACGATCAGGGTCAGCAGGGCCGCGATGACGGCGATCCTCACGGCCGGGCGAATCGCGGACCAGCGGGTGACGCCCGAGGCGAACACCGCCGTCAGCTCCTGTTCCCGCTGCAGCCGGGTCAGGGCGATCAGGGCACCGACGAACAGGCCGATCGGGATGATGACGGCCAACAGCTGCGGCACCGCCAGCAGGGTCAGCTTGACCATGACCCAGACGCTTTGGCCGCGCTCGACGATGACTTCGAGCTGGTCGAGGCTCTGGCTCAGAATGCCGATTCCCGCCAATGCGGCGCACGCGCCCACGACGGGGCGGGCGATCTGCCGGAAAAGATAGCCTTGAATCAGGGTCATATGCGGCAGGAAATCGCCGGGTTGCAGGCGGCGGGGAGGGAGAGCATCTATCACACACCAGAATGCGTCGGTGAAACCGCGTGTGCACAAACCAACGACATAGAGCCGGGGCGTATCACCCGGTGGGAGTAGTAAATGAAGATCGAGTTCGTCACGTCCGCGAGTGCCTCCGAGGTTCTGGCCGTTCTGGTCCATGAGGGACGGGTTCTGTCCGGCATGGGTCCCAGCCTCGATACCGCCACCTCCGGAGCCCTGACGAAGGCGATGAGCGCCAGCCGGTTCACCGGCGGCTCGAACAGCACTCTGATCCTGGCCGCCCCGGCCGGAGCCGATGCGGGAACCATCCTGCTCAGCGGCGCGGGCGAGGCCGCCAAATTCGACGATCTGGCGCTGGAGGCGGCCGCAGGGGCCGCCTATCACGCCGTCAAACTGTCCGGGGCGACTGTCCTGACGATTGACGCCCAGGCCCTGTCCGCGGACCAGGCCGCGCGAGCCGCATTCGCCGCGCGACTGGCCGCCTATCGCTTCCTGAAATACCGCACCAAACTGAAGCCTGAGAAAACGCCGTCGATCGAGACCATCAGAGTGGTGGCCGCCGATCCGAAAGCCGCCAAGGCGGCCTATGAGAGCCTGTCGGCGGTCGCTGACGCGGTTGAGTTCGCGCGCGACCTCGTCGCTGAGCCAGCCAATATTCTTTATCCGGTCGAGTTCGCCAAACGCGTCAAGGCGCTGGAAAAGCTGGGTCTCGAGGTCGAGGTGCTGGGCGAAAAGGAACTGGAGAAGCTCGGCTTCCGCACCTTGCTCGGGGTCGGGATGGGTAGCCGCCGCGAAAGCCAGGTCGCCATCATGAAATGGAATGGCGGCAAGAAGGGCGACCAGCCCATCGCCTTCGTCGGCAAGGGTGTGACCTTTGATACCGGCGGTATTTCCATCAAGCCGTCGGACGGCATGGAAGAGATGAAGTGGGACATGGGCGGTGCCGCCGCCGTGTCCGGCCTGATGCATGCGCTCGCGGGTCGCAAGGCCAGGGTGAACGCCATCGGCGTCATCGGTCTGGTCGAAAACATGCCCGACGGCAACGCCCAGCGCCCGGGTGACGTGGTCATGTCCCTGTCCGGCCAGTCGGTTGAAATCCTCAACACCGACGCCGAGGGCCGCCTCGTTCTGGCCGACTGCCTCTGGTACACTCAGGAGCGGTTCAAGCCGAAATTCATGCTCGACCTGGCCACCCTGACGGGTGCCATGATCGTGGCCCTCGGGCTCGAGTACGCGGGCGTCTTCTCGAACTCGGACGAACTGGCCAACAACTTCCTCGCCGCCGCCCCCAAGGTCGGCGAGAACGCCTGGCGGATGCCGATCCCGGCCTTCTACGAGCGTCACATCGACACCCCGATCGCCGATGTGAAGAACACCGGCAACGGCCGCGCCGGTGGCTCGATCACCGCCGCCCTGTTCCTGCAGCGTTTCACCAACGGCACGCCCTGGGCCCACATCGACATCGCCCCGACGGCCTGGGTCAAGGACAGCCGCAATCCGACCGTTCCGGACGGTGCCGTCGGCTGGGGTGTCCGCACGCTCGACCGGATGGTCGCCGACAGCTACGAGTCGTAAGTTTCTGAAAAGGTAGGGCCGGGTGTCTGACGCTAGTCCGGAAATCTGGTTCTACCACCTCGAGCGGTCGACCCTCGAACAGGTGTTGCCCGGCCTGATGGAAAAGACGCGTGAGCGGGGGTGGCGGGCTTTGGTGCGCGCTGCCGACGCCCGCTTGCTCAACGATATTGACGAGCGTCTTTGGACGTACCGGGACGACAGCTTCCTCGCCCACGGCAGGGCATCGGGCCCCGAAGCGGCGCGCCAGCCGATCCTGCTTACCGAATCGCTCGAGAACCCGAACGCCGCTCAGGCGCTGTTCATCGTGGACAATTCAGAACTGGGCGACACGAAAGGCTTTGAGCGATGCTTCATCATCTTCGACGGACGGGACGAGGCGGCGCTGTCGGGGGCACGCGTCCGGTGGAAGGCCCTGAAGGATCAGGGGGCGCAACTGGCCTACTGGAAGCAGTCCCCGGAAGGTCGCTGGGAAAAGGCGGCCTGATCGCCCTGCTGGCCCTGACGGCCTGCACGACGCCAACGGCTGACGCCCCGGCCCCGCGGGCGATAGAAGAGGCCCAGATCAACCTGCCGACGGGTGCGCCTCCGGCCAGCCCGACCCTCGACCAGTGCCGGGCGGGCGAGTTGCAGTGGCTGGTTGGCAAGCCGAAGACCGAGATCCCCGTTCCGGTCGATGTGGTCAGCCGGCGTGTCACCTGCACGACCTGTCCCGTCACCCTGGATTATTCGCCCACGCGGCTGAACATCTTCTTCAATGAGCATACCGACATCGTCGAACAGGTCCGCTGCGGCTGAATGCGACACAGGAGAAGGCACCGATGATAATCCGCTTCTTCAGTCTCGCCGCGGCGGCCCTGTTGGTCGCGGCCTGCGCACCGGCCGATCCGGCCCCGGACCTGACGCCGTTTGCGCAGCGATGCGGTAGCGAGGCCGCCCGGTCTCTGATCGGCTCCCATGTTGGCGCGGTGTCCTTCCCTCAAGGAGCCAATGTCCGGGTCGTCTGCACCACCTGTCCGACCACGAAGGATTTGAGGCCGGATCGTCTGAACGTCCGCTTCGACCAGACGACCGGGATAATCGAGAGCGTGGACTGCGGCTGATCCATCCCTTGGCGACCGGGCTCCCTTGGGCCAAGGTGGATAGAAGGGCAGGGGAGGCCCGACCATGCGCACTTTTCTGATGGCCAGCGCCGCTCTGACGGTTTCCTTGATCGCTCCGGCCGCGGTCGCCGACGCCACCGCTGAACGCGCGGCGCTGGACCGGATTGAACGGCCCCAGATCTGTGGCCCGGCTGTCTCCGCCAATGAAGGCACGCCTGTTGCCGACATGGTCATGGTGGATGGGTTTGGAACCGGCGGCTTCGTTGTCGATACGTCCAACCCCGAGGCCCAGGCCTGGTTCAACCACGGCGTCCGACTTCGCTGGGCCTTCGAGCACAAGGAATCGGTGCGGGCGTTCCGCAAGGCGCGCCTGCTCGATCCGACCTGCGGAATGTGTGCCTGGGGCGAGGCCTGGGCCCTGGGCCCCAACCTCAATGGCGGGGGCAATGACGACGAGAGCCAGGCCAACGCCCTGAAAGCCGCGCGCGACGCCCGTCGGCTGGCGCGCCGCGCCACCCCGATGCAGCGCCAGATGGTTGACGCCCTTGTGCAGCGTTACTCCGGCGTGAAAGGCACACGCGACCGTCGCTTCGCCCGGGCCATGGACCGGATCGCGCGACGTAACCCGTCTGACACCACCGTCGCGGCCATCACGGCCGACGCCTGGATGCTCAAGGCCGATGAATGGTGGGACGACGACGGCAAGGCCAAGGATCCCGGCATCACCCGCGCCATGGCGATCCTCGAACAGACGCTGGCTGCGGCACCGAATGACCCCGGTGCGATCCACCTCTACATTCACCTGACCGAGTGGTCGGACGATCCGCACAAGGCCATTCCCTACGGCGAGCGGCTGGCGGCCCTGGCCCCCGGCGCCAGCCATCTGGTGCATATGCCGTCCCACACCTTTTTCCGGGTCGGCCGCTATCGCGACGCCATGATGTCCAACGTCAATGCTGTGGCACTGGACCGTCAGTACGACAGCCTCGCTCGACCGCCCGGGGGCGTGCCCGGGATGCCCTTGCACGGCCACAACATCCATTTCGGTATGGGCGGTGCCTTGATGGCGGGCGGGGCGGAAGAGGGGCTCAAGCTGGCCGACTGGTTCCTCGCCACCTTCCCGAACATTCCGGCCGACAACATGTGGCGGCAAGCCATGGCCAACAACGCCTACGCCCTCTACGGGCGGTTCGGGTCTGCCGGGCAGGTCGAGGCCCTGACGGAACCGCCCGAGACCCATCCGATGCTGCGGGTCAGTTGGCGCTATGCCCGAGGCGAGGCGGCCGCGCGGGCAGGCAACGCCGCCGCGGTGCGAGCCGAGGCTTTAGCGATCGCGGCGATCCGCTCGCAGACCGGTTTTGCGTCTGGCCCGAACGGCGAGATGCGCAACGAATTCACCGAGGTCTCTCAGCGCGTGCTTGAAGGCCGGGCGGCGATGCTGGAGGGCAATGCCGACGCCGCCATCACCGCCTTCACCCGCGCCGCGGAAATTCAGGGGCAGGGAGAGGAGGGCGGCGATCCGCCGATCCTCTGGTTCCCGACCCGCCGCAGTCTCGCCGCCGCCCTGCTGCTCAAAGGCGACGCCGCCGGCGCGCGGGCCAAGGTGTTGGAACTGGTCGAGGACTGGCCGGCCGATCCCTACAGCTATTTCGTCCTCGCAGAGGCCGAGACGGCCTTGGGGAACGCCGATGCAGCGACCGAGGCTCGTCGCCGGTCACGCATCGAATGGATCGGCGGCGTCATGGACCTGAAGTTGGCCTGAGCCCCGTTCTCAGGCCGCCTGCATCACCGCCAGATTGTCGATCAACCGCGTCCGCCCCAACCAGGCGGCGGCCAGAATGCGGCCCGGGGCGTTCACAACGCCGTCTGCGAACACGCCGAGATCGACGGCGCGACGGACGGCGACATAGTCCACGTGGCTGAAGCCGGCCTGCAGCAGCGCTTCGCGCGCGTCCCGCTCGATGGTGTCCAGCAACATACCGGATGCCGCCCTGGCACCGGCCTCGGCCAACACACCGTTCAGCCTTCGGGCGACTTCCAGCTCGGTTTCGGACAGGTAGGCGTTGCGCGATGACAGGGCGAGGCCGTGTCCGTCCCGCATCGTCGGCGATCCTATGATCTCTGTCGGAATGTCGAGGTCGCGGACCATCCGGCGCACGACCATCAACTGTTGCCAGTCCTTCTCTCCAAACACCGCCACGTCCGGCTGGACCTGGTTCAGCAGCTTGGCGACCACCAGGGCCACGCCGCCAAACATCTGCGGCCGGAAGTCGCCTTCCAGCCCTTCGGCCGGGCCGCCGGCACTGATCGTGGTGGTCGCGCCGGCCGGATACATCTCTTCGACCGACGGCGCGAACAGCAGGTCGCAGCCGGCGACGGCCAGCAGTTCCGCATCCCGGGCCTCCTGCCGGGGATAGGTCCCGAGGTCCTCGTGGGCGGCGAACTGGGTTGGATTGACGAAGACGCTGGCTACGACCCGGTCAGCCCGCAGCCGGGCGTCGCGCACCAGGGTCAGGTGACCTTCATGCAGGGCTCCCATTGTCGGAACGAAGCCGACCGTGAACCCTTGCCGCCGCCAGTCGCTTACAGTCTCGCGCAGGGCCGTTACGCTGCGAACCACGGGAAGGGCGTCTGTCTCGGCCATGATGAACGGATTAACCTTTCGGCTTAAGCCTGCTTGTGAACCGGGCGGCAAATCCTGCCGTGCCAATGTCGGCTTATGAAGCCCGGCCTCATCATTCGTCCAGTCGTAGTGCTCATCGCGGCCGTGGGTCTGAACGCCTGCGGCATGATCGACAGCGACCCGCACCGTTTCGAGAATTTCGCCAACTCCGTCGCCGCCATTGATCTGGACGGATCGCGCGCCGCGGCCCAGCCCCGCACCGCCGCCGAGGCGGGTCTGCGTCCGGCCCTGCGGGTCGAGGTCATGGACCCCCACGCCCTGTGGGATGCGCGTGACGGGCTGGATTCCGCCGTCGACCGCGCCGCGCCCCGTCTTGTCGCCGCCGCGGCACCCGCCGTCGCCGATGCCGTGGTGCACCAGGTCTCCGCCCGTCTCGACTCGGCTTCAGCCCGGGCCGGTCTGCGCCCGGTCCTGACATCGCGCCCGACGACCGCGCCGCGCGCAAATCGCGACCTCGTCCAGCTGGGCGCCTATTCCAGCGAGGCCTCGGCCCGCTCAGCCTGGTCCCGCCTCAAGTCCGGCAATGCCGCGCGGGCCCTGAACGGCCTCTCGCCCGTCTACGAGCGCGTCGAGGTCGGCGGCCGCCAACTCGTCCGGCTCAAGGTCGCGACCCCGGCCGCCGGTGCCGCCGCGGTCTGCGCCGCTGCCGGCATCAACGACCCCTGGTGCAACCGGGCCACCTGATCGACGCATCCACAGCCGTCGTCCAACCGGTCGTTGACCTTCCTGCCCGCGAACGCGATTTTACGGGATCGCGACCGCGCGTCTGAGTCGGTGGTCGTTTGAGAGGCGGGAACAAGCATGACTGACCCGGTGGTCATCGTCGTCGGAAACGAAAAGGGCGGGGCGGGCAAGTCAACGCTCGCGATCCACATCGTCTGTGGACTGCTGCACGCGGGCCGACGC
Source organism: Caulobacteraceae bacterium (assembly GCA_965284535.1). GTDB lineage: Bacteria > Pseudomonadota > Alphaproteobacteria > Caulobacterales > Caulobacteraceae > Brevundimonas. Next base: position 2,376,592 of record OZ260090.1, on the reverse strand, counting down.
GTGGCCATCATCGATCTGGATCTGCGCCAGCGTTCGATGGCCAAATTCTTCGCCAATCGCGCCGCCTGGATGGCCGGCAACAACCAGGTTCTGCCGATGCCGGTCGAGCCCGACATGGGCGATGGCAAGTCGCTGGCCAAGGCGGACGAGCAGATACAGCTGGCCCGTTTCGAGGCCGCGCTCGTCCAGGCCCGGACAATGGCCGATGTGATCCTGATCGACACACCCGGCGGTGACACCCTGCTGTCGCGCACGGCGCACGGCCTGGCCGACCAGATCGTCACCCCGATGAACGACAGTTTCGTCGACTTCGACCTTCTGGGTCAGGTCGATCCGGTCAGCCTCGACCTGCTCAAGCCTTCGATCTATTCCGAGAGTGTCTGGGAGGCGCGCAAACACCGGGCGATCACCGAGGGGCGCGGCGCGACGATCGACTGGATCGTGGTCACCAACCGCCTGGCCGTGGCCGCCGCCCGCAATCGCCAGCGGCTCGAGGAACGGATGCAGAAACTGGCCCGCCGTGTCGGCTTCCGCATGGGGCCGGGTCTGCGCGACCGGGTGATCTACCGCGAGCTGTTTCCTTTCGGCCTGACCGTTGCCGATCTGTCCAATGACATTCGACCGGTCTCCGTCTCTCTGGCCCATGTGGCGGCGCGACAGGAGTTGCGGAGCCTGATGCTGGCCCTGGGACTCGACGGCTCGGTTCTGGACGCCCCGCTCGACGCGGCGGCCTGAGGTCTTGGGCCTGGTCTGGCTGGTCCTTGCGGGCATAGCGATCTGGGCCCTGATCCGTCTGGGCCGGCAGACCGAGGGGCCCGGCAAGGGGCATTGGCGGGTCACCGCCACCCTGTTCAGCGCAGTCCTGATCGGACTGGGGGTCCTGATGGCCGCACGGGGTGCCTGGCTGCCCGCGTCCGCCCTGGCCGGCGCGGGCCTGTGGCTGACCGTGGCCTCACGCCAGCGTGCATCGACGCCCCGGACCGATGGCATGACCCCCGCCGAGGCTCGTTCGCTGCTTGGCGTTTCCGCCGATGCCACCGCGCAGGACATCAACACCGCCTGGAAACGGCTGATGGCCCGCGCTCACCCTGATCAGGGTGGCACGGAGGGCCTCGCCTCCCGTCTCAATGCGGCGCGCGACCGACTGCTGAAGCGCTAGGCCTTTGGCTTTTTCGCAGCGGTCTTCTTCTTCGCGGCCGGCTTCTTGGCGGCCGGCTTCTTGGCGGCCGGCTTCTTCGCAGCCGGAGCCTTCTTCGCGGCCGGCGCCTTCTTGCCCTTCGGTGCCGCAGCCGCCCGAGCGGCCAGCAGTGGCAGGGCCGCCTCCATGGTCATGTCCTCGGGCACCGTGCCCTTGGGAATGGTGGCGTTGATCTTGCCCGACTTCACATAGGGGCCGAACCGGCCCGCCATGACATGCACCGGCTCACCGGTCTCCGGGTGCGCTCCCAGATCCTTCAGCGGGGCCACGGCCGCCCCGCGTCCGGCGAACCGGCCCGCCCGCTTCTCGGCCAGCAGGACGACCGCGCGGTTGAGCCCGATCTCGAACACCTCGTCGATGTCGGCGACATTGGCATAGGTGCCGGCGTGCAGCACGAACGGCCCGTAGCGGCCCAGGCCCGCCATGATCGGCTTGCCGTCCTCAGGATGGATCCCGACCTCGCGCGGCAGGGCCAGCAGGCGCAGCGCCTGTTCCAGCTCAAGAGTCGCCGGCGACCAGCCCTTGGGCAGGGAGGACCGCTTCGGCTTCTCGGCACCAGGCTCGGTGGTTTCCACATACGGCCCGAAGCGCCCGATCTTCAGTGCCACAGGCGCGCCGGTCGCCGGGTCGATGCCAAGATCGCGGTCACCACCGTCCTCGGTACCGGTCGCGGCTCCGAAGCCGCGCGTGTAGCGGCATTCCGGATAGTTTGAGCAGCCTATGAAGGATGACTTCATCTTGAAGCTGGCCTTCAGATGCAGCCGTCCGCTCTTGCACAGGGGGCATAGCCGCGGGTCGGACCCGTCGCCCTTGTCCGGGAACAGGAAGGGGCCGATGGCCGTGTCCAGTTCGTCGATCACGCCCTGACGGGCCGTCACAGCGTCTGTCGCCGGCTTCAGCTGGCCCCAGAAGTCCCGCAGCACGACCTTCCAGTCGAGGTCCCCGGCCGAAACCTCGTCCAGACGGGTCTCCAGCGCGGCGGTGAAATCATATTCGACCCACCGGGTGAAGAACTGCTCGAGGAAGGCCGTGACCAGCCGTCCGTTGTCCTCGGGAATGAACCGGTTCTTGTCCATGCGGACATATTCGCGGTCGCGCAGGGTGGTCAGGATCGAGGCGTAGGTCGACGGCCGGCCGATGCCCAGCTCTTCCAGCTTCTTGACCAGGGTCGCTTCCGAAAAGCGCGGCGGCGGTTCGGTGAAATGCTGATCGGTGCGAACGGCCTCAACCCTGGCGACCGCGCCTTCCTTCAGGGCGGGCAGGCGGGTTGTGTCGTCCTCGTCATCGCCGCCATCCTTGGGCCGGTCGTCGCGTCCCTCTTCGTACACGGCCATGAAGCCGTCGAAGGCAACGACCTGACCGGTGGCCCGCAGGCCCGTCTGGCCCGTCGGCTCCTCGATCTCGACCGTGGTGCGGTCCAGTCGCGCGGACTCCATCTGGCTGGCGATGGTCCGCTTCCAGATCAGTTCGTACAGCTTCTGAAGGTCGCCATCGAGCCGCAGGGTCTCGGGCGCCCGGCCCATGTTGGTCGGCCGGATTGCCTCGTGTGCTTCCTGAGCATTCTTGGCTTTTGTCTTGTAATAGCGAGGTTGTTCCGGAACGTAGGCCGGGCCGAACCGGTCGCCGATGACGTCGCGCGCCTGGGCGATGCCCTCGGGGCTGACGTACAGGCCGTCGGTCCGCATATAGGTGATCAGGCCGCCCTGATCGTCGACGCCCTCGTACAGTTTCTGCGCCGCCTGCATCGTCCGCTGGGCCGTGAAACCGAGCTTGCGCGAGGCTTCCTGTTGCAGGGTCGAGGTCATGAATGGCGGACTCGGCGAGCGCTTCACCGGCTTCTTCTCGACCGAGGTGATGGTGAAGGTCCCGGCATTGATCGCGTCACGCGCCGCAGTCGCCATCGCTTCAGAGGTGATGTCCAGACGCTGCACCCGCTTGCCGGCGTGCTTGACCAGACGCGTCGTGAACGGCGGGCTGTCTGCGGCCAGATCGGCCTCGACCGACCAGTATTCCTGGGCCCGGAAGGCTTCGATCTCCAGCTCGCGGTCGACCACGATGCGCAGGGCGACCGATTGCACCCGTCCGGCCGAGCGCGCGCCCGGCAGTTTGCGCCACAGCACGGGCGACAGGGTGAAACCCACCAGATAGTCCAGCGCGCGGCGGGCCAGATAGGCCTCGACCAGCTCCATGTCGATCTGGCGCGGGGCCGCCATGGCCTCCAGCACGGCCGACTTGGTGATGGCGTTGAAGGTGACCCGCTGAACCTCTGTGTCCTTCAGCGCCTTCTTCTTCGTCAGGATCTCCAGCACGTGCCAGCTGATCGCCTCCCCCTCACGGTCAGGGTCGGTCGCCAGGATGACGCGGTCGGACTTCTTGGCGATCTCGGCGATCTCGCTCATCCGCTTGGAGGCCTTGGCGTCGACTTCCCAGCTCATCGAGAAATCGTCGTCCGGGAGCACCGAGCCATCCTTGGACGGCAGATCGCGGACGTGGCCATAGGACGCCAGGACGGTGAAGTCCGGGCCCAGGTATTTGTTGATGGTCTTGGCCTTTGCGGGGCTCTCGACAACGACGAGGTTCATGCGGGGAGGGGGCCTTCGACGGGCGCTGAAAGGGGGCGGAACGTGGTTGGCGCGAGCGCCGCTGTCAATCGGGCGTGGAATTCAGGGTGATCGCGCGGCGACCAACCCCCCGGCCAAAAGCTCGGCCCGACCAGCCAGGCTGAGCTCCAGCAGGGCCGCCGCCACCGTTCCGATCGGCAGACCCAGCGACCGGGCCAGTTCATCGCGCGGCGTCGGTGTGGGTGACAACAGGGCGGCGACCTGTTCGATCACCGTCGCGTCAATATTGTCGGGAGCGCCGTCGAAGGGATTGTCCGGACCGGGCTCGCGCAGGGTCCGCAGGGTCGTGAAGGCGCGTTCCACATCCTCCAGCCCCTCGCACAGTATGGCCCCCTGCCGCAGCAGTTCGTTCGGGCCGCGCGACCTCGGGTCCAGCGGCGATCCCGGCACGGCGAACACGTCGCGACCCTGCTCACCGGCCAGTCGGGCGGTGATGAGGGAACCGGACCTCAGCTCCGCCTCGACCACGATCACACCGCGCGAAAGGCCCGAGATGATGCGGTTCCGCCTCGGGAAATCCTTTGCCTGCGCCCGTGCGCCCATCGGGCTCTCCGAGACGACGCAGCCCTGTTCGGCGACCTGCGCATAGAGGTCGGCGTTGTCGGGCGGATAGATGTCGTCCACCCCGCCACCCAGAACGGCGACCGTGCCGGTTGGCAGCGCCCCTGTATGAGCCGCACCGTCGATGCCACGCGCCAGTCCCGAGACCACGACATGGCCCGCCTCGCCCAGTTGCTGCGACAGGCCGCGCGCGATCCTTTGGCCGCCGGCCGAGGCGATGCGGGCACCGACCACGGCGATGCACGGCCGCGCCATCAGAGACGGGTCGCCCAGTGTCCACAGCAACGGCGGCGGCGGATCGACGGCGGCCAGCATGTCAGGAAAGTCGGTGTCGCCCAGAACCATCAGCCGGGCTCCGGCACGGTCACCGGCTTCCATCTCGGCCTCGATCCGGTCGAGAGGGGCTACCGTCTGGCCATGACGGCCGCCGCGTCCGATCAGGTCGGGCAGGGCCTCCAGGGCGCGTTCCGCTGATCCGAACCGTTCCAGCAACTGTCGAAAAGTCACCGGACCGATCTGATCGGTCCGCGCCAGACGCAGGCGCGCGAAACGCTCTGCGTCGGACAGGGTCACTCTTTCTTCGCGCCGATCCGGGGTTCGGTTCCCTTCAGGATACGGGCGATATTCTCATTGTGGCGGATCCAGATCAGGACCGCGGTCGCAATGGCCATCGCCACGACCGGGACGGATGCGGGCAGGCCCATCAGGGGGAGGGGAAGCAGGGCCAGCGGCGGTGCCGCCACCGCCGCGATCAGGGCCGCCAGGGAGGACATGCGGAACAGGACGGCCACGATCAGCCAGACCGCGCCCGCCATCAGTCCCAACGGCCATGCGGCGGCCAGCAACAGGCCGAAGAATGTCGCGACCCCCTTGCCACCCTTGAACCCAAGCCAGACCGGGAACAGGTGTCCCAGGAAGGCGGCTCCCCCGGCAACGGCGGCCAGCATCGGCACGCCGGGAAACAGGGCCTGGACGAGCAGATAGGCCGCGGCACCCTTGCCGGCGTCCAGAATCAGGGTGGCGAAGGCCAGATCCTTGCGGCCCGTCCGCAGCACATTGGTCGCGCCGATATTGCCCGAGCCTATGCTGCGCACATCCTCGCCTGTCATCAGACGGGTCAGGATCACCCCGAACGGAATGGAACCGAGCAGGTAGCCGCCGACCGCCACGAGAGCGAGGGTTCCCAAAGCCGGGCCGGCCAGATCCTGCAAGTGATTCGCTCCCTCTTAGCGTGCGTCGTGGACGATGCGTCCACCGACGACGGTGAGCAAGACCCTGCCTTGCAACCGCCGCCCGTCGAACGGCGAGTTTCTGGACTTGGACTTCAGGGTGTCGGCGTCGACCACCACCGGCGCGCCGGGATCGAACAGGATCAGGTCCGCCGGAGCGCCGACCGTCAGCGAGCCGGCGTCCAGTCCAAGCAGGGTCGCGGGCCCATGTGTCAGCGGACGCAGGACGTCCAGCAACTCCAGCCCGTCCTCGTGATGCAGGGTCAGGGCGGCGGGCAGCAGGGTCTCCAGCCCGACCGCGCCCGGCGCCGCTTCGGCGAACGGGCGGCGCTTGTCCTCGGCGGGGGCCGGGGCATGGGCTGAAGTGATGGCGTCGACCAGGCCGTCGCGCACCGCCTCGATCAGGGCCTGCCGGTCGCTCTCGGGACGGAGGGGCGGGTCCAGCCGGTAGAAGGTCCGATAGTCCCCGATGTCGATTTCATTGAAGCAGAGGTGATTGATCGACACCGAGGCAGCGACCTCCAGTCCTCTGGCCCGGGCGCGCGCCAGCGTCTCCAGCGCCCCCTCGGTCGAAATCTGGTCGACGAGGAAGCGCGCGCCGGTCTGTTCGACCAGGGCCAGATCGCGCTCCAGCTGGATGCGTTCGGCGATGGCCGGGACCGACGACAAGCCCAGCCGCGTGGCCAGTTCACCGCTTGTCGCCACCGCCCCCTCGCTCAGCCAGGGCTCGGCCGGCCGGCACGAAATCAGGGCGTTGAAGGCGGCGGCATAGGTCATCACCCTTTGCAGGGTGCGGGTATTGGCGATCACCCGGTCGACGTCGGTGAAATACAGTGCCCCGGCCTCGTCCATCAGGCCGATCTCGGCCATGTGGACGCCGTCCCGCGCCCGCGTCGCCGCGCCGGCGACCCTGACATTGACCAGATTGAGGGCCGCCCCGCGCCGCAGGATGAAGTCGATCATCGCCGGGTCGTCGATGGCCGGTTCGGTGTCCGGCTGGATGACGATGGTGGTCACGCCGCCTGTCGCCGCCGCAAGGCTGGCGGATTTGAGCGTCTCCTTCGGTTCGGCTCCCGGCTCTCCGGTCTTGACCCGGATATCGATCAGCCCGGGGGACAGGCACAGGCCGCCAGCGTCAACGACTGTTACCCCGTCCGGCGCGACCGCTGCGCTCCCGCGTATGACCTCGGCGATGCGGCCGTCCTCGACCAGCACCGCGCCGGGGCCGTCATAGTCCGTCGCCGGATCCAGCAGGCGGACGTTCAGAATGGCGAGCGCGCTCATGCGTCCGAGCCTTCCAGCCGCGCCGACAGAGCAGCCAGAACCGCCATCCGCGCGGCCACGCCCATCTCGACCTGATCCTGGATCAGCGAGATCGTCAGGTCATCGGCCACGTCGGAGTCGATCTCGACCCCCCGGTTCATCGGCCCGGGGTGCATCACCTTCGCGCCGGGATTGGCCCAGGCCAGCTTCTGGCGGTCCAACCCCCAGAACCGGTAATACTCACGCGTTGAAGGGACCAGCGCTCCCTCCATCCGCTCAAGCTGCAGCCGCAGCATCATCACGACGTCGCAGCCTTTCAGGCCCTCGCGCATGTCGTGGAACACCTCGCAGCCCCAGCGGTCCGCGTCGCCCGGCACCAGCGTCGGCGGGCCAATCAGGCGGACCCGGGCACCCATCATCTGCAACATTGACACATTGGACCGCGCCACCCGGCTGTGGGCGATGTCGCCGCAGATGGCGACCGTCAGTCCGCCGACGTCTCCAAAGGCCCGGCGCAGGCTCAGCAGGTCCAGCAGGGCCTGGGTCGGGTGCTCGTGCCGACCGTCGCCGGCATTGATCACGGCGCAGCCGACTTTTTGCGACAGCAGGGCCGCGGCGCCCGAGGCCCCGTGACGCACCACCAGCACGTCGGGTTTCATGGCGTTCAGCGTCGCCGCCGTGTCGATCAGGGTCTCGCCCTTGGCCGTCGACGAGGTCCGCGGGCTCAGAGCCGTCACATCGGCGCCCAGTCGCTTGGCCGCGATCTCGAACGAGGCGCTGGTCCGGGTCGAGTTCTCGAAGAACAGGTTCATGACCGTGCGCCCGCGCATCAGATCCAGCGACTTCGAGGACTGCCGGTTGAAGTCGACGAAGGCGTCGGCCAGATCCAGCAGCGGCGGAGTGGTCGCGGCGTTCAGATCGCCCGCCGAAAGGAAATGACTGTGCGGGAACGGCGCCAGCCGCTCGAGAATCAGATCGGTGAGGGCGGCGGGCTGGCTCATCGAGGCCCGCCTATAGGGCCGCGCGGCCCGAAACGGAAGCCGCTCCGTGCTCAGATATAGCCGAACACCGCCAGCAGGACCGGAATGGTGAAGGCGCTTACGACCGTGGTCAGGGCCACGACCCCTGCCATCAGGGGCGCATCGCCCCCCATCTGCCGCGCCATGACATAGGAGGCCGCCGCCCCCGGCGACGCCCCGGCCAGCAGGGCCAACCCCTGCGCCAACCGGTCTCCGCCCAGTATCCCGGTCAGCCAGAACATGCCCACCGGCAGGACGATCAGCTTGATCAGCGTGACCGTCAACATCAGCACCGGCCGCGATACCGCATAGCGGAAGCTCAGTCCTGCCCCGGCGGTGATCAGTCCAAGCGCGATCGCGCCCGGCCCCATCAGGTCGAATACGCCCATGACCAGGTCCGGCTTGGGCACCCCCGTCAGATTGAGCGCCGCGCCTGCACCGCAGGCCCAGATGATCGGGTTGCGCGCCAGCGATGACAGGGCCAGCCGCCAGCCGCCGCCCTGACCCGCGCCCCACCGGGCCAGCACCAACACGCAGACGACATTCAGCGCCGGAGCCAGCACGCCGAACGCCACGGCTGCTATCCCCAGCCCTGCCGGCCCGAACACCGCGCCGGCCACCGGCAGGAAAACGAAGCCGTTCCAGCGGATCACGCCCTGAAACACGCTGGTGAAGGCCGGATCGCTCAGACGCAGCAGGGGCTTGGCCGCCACGGTCAGCACCGCGACGACCATGGCCGCGCTCACTGTGCCGATCGCCACCGGCCCGGCCGCGCCGCCCGCGAAGTCCGCGCGCCACACCGCCGGGATCAGGAAGGCCGGATAGAAGGCGAAATAGGTCAGCCGCTCGACGGCCCGCCATCCGTCGTCGCCCAGAAAGTCCCGCTTCTTCAGCCCCCAGCCGAGGGCGATCATGGCGAAGACCGGCACCACGCCGGAGAGCAGGGCGTTCATATCCTCAGCCGGTCCAGCGCGCCCTGCAATATCCAGGCGGCCGCCGTGCGGTCGACCACATTGGCCCGCCGCTTGCGGTTCAGGTCCAGTTCCTCAATCAGGAACCGCTCCACCGCGCTGGTCGACAGACGCTCGTCCTGGAAGGCGCAGGGCACGGCCCGGATACGCTGCAGATTGCGGGCGAAGGCGCGGCACGACTGCGCCCGCGGCCCCTCCGACCCGTCCATGTTCAGCGGCAGGCCGATCACCAGCCCCGACGCCTTGCGCCCGTCCATCAGCTTGAGCACCGCATGGGCGTCATCCGTGAACTTCGTCTTGCGGACCAGTTGCAGCGGACTGGCGATCATCCGGGTCGTGTCGCTGACCGCCACGCCGATGGTCTTTTCGCCCAGGTCCAGCCCCAGCCAGGGCGTGCCCGGCGGGGTTGAGGCGGCAAGCTCTTGGAGGGTCAGGACGGTCACGGTCTGGCGGTAGGACTGGCGAGCCTCCCTGTCAAAGGGCATGGTGGCCGGATCAACGACAGGGGCTTTCGATGAAACATCCCGCGCTGTTCCTCGCCGCCATGGCCGCGCTCACTGCCTGTGACGGCGAGCTTAAGGTCCGCGACACGGCGGAGCCTGCTCCTGAGCGAGGCGCGCCCGCCGCCGCGCCCCTGACCGCCGCCGGTCCGGCCGCCACCGTCCAGCCCGATGCCGAAGAGGGCAATCAATGGGCCGCCTCGGTGGTCGAACTGACGCCGCTGACGCATCAGGGAGACCGGACGGTCAAGCTGTACGGCACGGCGGGCGGCGATCCGGCCATGAACGGCCTCTACACCCATGTCGCCTTTTTCGACTCGCCGGCCGAGGGTTGGCGGGTGTTCCGCATCGGCGACGTCCTCGACTATCGGGTCCTGTCGGAAAGCGAGGGCCGGGTCGATCTGGAGCTCGACGAAAGCGTCATGGACGAGGCCTCGGGCGATATCGGCAGCCGCAAACGCCGGGTCATCGTGGGCTGGGCGGTGGCCGCCGACGGCGCTGTCCCGGACACGGTCACGGTCACACCGGCGCAATAGGTCGGGGATGGCGTCAGAATCCTTGTGAAACCGGGGCCGGAACGCTAATCCCGCCGGTTCAGGTTACGCATTTGGAGGGCCGCATGGCCATCGACGCCGCGACCGTGCGCCGGGTGGCGCACCTCGCCCGCATCAAGACCCCCGAGGACAGGCTCGAGCCGCTCGCCGCGGAACTGAACGGCATCCTCGCCTGGATCGAACAGCTCAACGAGGTCGACGTCACGGGCGTCGAGCCGATGACGTCCAACGTCGCCCAGCCCCTGCGCCTGCGCGACGACGTCGTCACCGACGGCGCCAAGGTCGAGGCTGTCCTCGGCAATGCGCCCAAATCCGCCGACGGCTTCTACGTCGTGCCCAAGGTGGTCGAATAGAATGTCCGACCTGACCAAACTCACCCTCAAGGCCGCGCTCGACGGCCTCAAGGCCCGCGACTTCTCCTCGGAGGAGATCACCCGCGCTTTCGTCGCCGGCATCGACGCCGCCAACCCGCGCCTCAACGCCTTCGTGGTCCAGACCACGGACAAGGCCCTCGAAATGGCCCGCGCCTCTGACGCCAGACTGGCGAAAGGCGAGGGCGGTGCCCTCGAAGGCGCGCCGCTGGGCATCAAGGACCTGTTCTGCACCGACGGCGTCCAGACGACCGCCGGCTCCAACATGCTGCGCGGCTTCGTCCCGCCCTATGAGTCCACCGTCACGTCCAACCTGTGGGCCGACGGCGCGGTCATGCTGGGCAAGCTGAACATGGACGAGTTCGCCATGGGCTCGTCGAACGAGACCTCGGCCTTCGGCCCGGTGGTCAATCCATGGAAATCAAAGACCTCCAACGCTGACCTGACTCCGGGCGGCAGTTCGGGCGGGTCGGCCTCTTCGGTCGCCGCCGATCTGTGCCTCGCCGCCACCGCCTCCGACACCGGCGGTTCGATCCGCCAGCCCGCCGCCTTCACCGGCACGGTCGGGATCAAGCCGACCTACGGTCGCGCCAGCCGCTTCGGCATGGTCGCCTTCGCCAGTTCGCTGGATCAGGCCGGGCCGATCACGAAGACGGTCGAGGACGCCGCCATCCTGCTGCGCTCCATGTGCTCGTTCGACGTGAAGGACTCGACCAGCCTCGACGTGGAGACGCCGGACTGGACCCAGTCCCTGAACAAGGGCGTCAAGGGCCTGCGCATCGGCGTGCCGAAGGAATACGTCGTCGACGGCATGCCCGCCGAGATCCAGAAGCTCTGGGATCAGGGCGTCGAATGGCTCAAGGCCGGGGGCGCCGAGATCGTCGAGATCAGCCTGCCGCACACCAAATATGCCCTGCCGGCCTATTACATCATCGCACCGGCTGAGGCCTCGTCCAACCTCGCCCGCTACGACGGCATGCGCTTCGGCCACCGCGCCGAGGGCACGACCAGCCTGACCGACCTCTATGAGACCAGCCGCGCCGAGGGCTTCGGCAAGGAGGTCCAGCGCCGCCTGACCATCGGGGCCTATGTGCTCTCGGCCGGATTCTACGACGCCTACTACGTCCGCGCCCTCAAGGTCCGCCGCCGAATCGCCATGGATTTCGACGCTGTCTGGGACCGCGTCGACGCCATCCTGACCCCCTCGACTCCCTCGGCCGCCTTCGCCCTCGGCGACAAGCAGATCGACCCGCTGCAGATGTATTTGAACGACATCTTCACCGTCACCGCCAATCTCGCCGGCCTGCCCGGCATTTCGGTGCCCGCGGGCCTCGACAGCGGCGGCCTGCCGCTCGGCCTTCAGGTCATCGGCAAGGCGCTGGACGAGGCGACGGTGTTCCAGGTGGCGAGCGCGCTGGAAGACGCGGCGGGGTTCGTCGCGAAGCCGGAGAAGTGGTGGTGAGAATGACCGTTGTAACCCGTTCCCTGGTGGCAGGTGCGCTTGTAGCGGGGTTCATTGCCGCGACCCCTGGCCCTGCGCGGGCGGACGAGCATACAGAGGCCTTGGGTCGCTGCTTCGTCGCGGCCACGACGGAATCTGATCGGATCGCTTTCGTCCGTTGGATGTTTATGGCGATCGCGAAGCACCCGGAGGTGGCTGACCTTGCGAGGGTGCCCGAATCCGAACGGGAAGAGGCGAGCCGCCAGACTGCGCGTCTGGTCGAACGGCTGGCGCTGACTAATTGTCGGGCGGAATCGGCTGCGGTTCTCCGACATGATGGGGTTGAGGCCTTGGGCGCCGCTTTTGAAATGGTGGGCGATGTCGCTGCCGAGGGGTTGATGGCCCAGCCTGCGGTTGCGGCGCAGTTTGAGGCCCTTGGTGCATATGTCGATGAATCGGCATGGGAAAAGTTCACCCGGGAGAACGGTATATGAGCGTGGTGGAGGGTTCCAAACTCATCCAGGGCCGTACCGGTCCGTGGGAAATCGTCATGGGCCTGGAGATCCACGCCCAGGTGGCCTCCAGGGCCAAGCTGTTCTCGGGCGCCGCCGTCGGCTTCGGCGCCGGCCCCAATGAGCAGGTAAGCCTCGTCGACGCCGGCTTCCCCGGCATGCTGCCGACCCTGAACCGATACTGCGTCGAGCAGGCCGTCCGCACCGGCCTGGGGCTCAATGCGCAGATCAACAACCGTAGCCAGTTCGACCGCAAGAACTATTTCTACCCCGACCTGCCGACCGGCTATCAGATCAGCCAGCTCTACTTCCCCATCGTCGGCGAGGGCGTCGTCGAGGTCGAGGCCGAGGACGGCTCCTTCTTCAACGTCGGCATCGAGCGCCTGCATCTGGAACAGGACGCGGGCAAGCTGATCCACGACCTGTCGCCGACCGAATCCTACGTCGACCTCAACCGCGCCGGAACGGCCCTGATGGAGATCGTCTCGCGGCCGCACATCCGCTCGCCCGAGGAGGCCGTGGCCTACGTCAAGAAGATCAGGACCATCCTGATGTATCTGGGCACCTGCGACGGCGACATGGAAAAGGGCAACCTGCGCGCCGACGTCAACGTCTCGGTCTGCCGTGAAGGCGGCTACGAGAAATTCCGCGCCACCGGCGACTTCAGCCATCTGGGCACGCGTTGCGAGATCAAGAACGTCAACTCGTTCCGCTTCATCTCCCAGGCCATCAACTATGAGGCCCGACGTCAGATCGAGATCATCGAGGACGGCGGCAAGATCACCCAGGAGACGCGCCTCTACGACCCGACGGCCGGCGAAACGCGGTCGATGCGCTCCAAGGAAGAGGCGATGGACTATCGCTACTTCCCCGACCCCGACCTGCTGCCGCTCGAGCTGGAGCAGGCGTGGATCGACGGCATCAAGGCCAGCCTGCCCGAACTGCCCGACGCCAAACGCCGCCGGCTCATGGCCGACTACGGCCTGTCGCAGTACGACGCGGTGGTGCTGATCTCGGAACAGGCCAAGGCCGACTATTTCGAAGCTGCCGCCAAGGGACGCGACGCCAAGCTCGTGTCCAACTGGGTCACCAACGAACTGTCCGCGCGTCTCGCGGCGGACAACCTCGACTTCGACCAGAGCCCGGTCCCTTCCGCCCACGTCGCCCAGCTGGTCGAACTGATCGAGACGGACGTCATCTCCTCCCGGATCGCCAAGGAGGTGTTCGACCACGTCTGGAACGGCGAGGGCTCGCCCGCCGAGGTCGTTGAAAAGCACGGCCTGAAACAGGTCACCGACACCGGCGCGATCGAAAAGGCCATCGACGACATCATCGCCGCCAACCCCGACAAGGCCGCCGGCGTCGCCGAGAAGCCCCAGTCCCTCGGCTGGTTCGTCGGCCAGGTCATGAAGGCCACCGGCGGCAAGGCCAATCCGGCCGCGGTCAACGACATCCTGAAGGCCAAGCTGGGACTGTAAGCCGTGTCTCCTCCCCACGCAGTGGGGAGGGGGACCACGCGAAGCGTGGTGGAGGGGGGCCGCGCCGCTGTTCTACCCCTCCGTCACGGCGCGAAGCTGCGCCGAGCCACCTCCCCATCGCTTCGCGACAGGGAGGAGACACGCGGCGTCACTCAAACAACTCCCCGCTCTCCTCTGCCCCTTCCACCGCCTCGCGCGCCAGCGCCCGCGTGACCGGCCTGTGCAGGGCGTCAAGGGTCGCGACCACGGCTTCCGCCGCCGCCGCCGACCGGTCGATCCGGCGCAGCAGATAGGGGATGACGTCCTTCTGGGGCCGGATGCCGCGTTCCCCGAACCGCGCCTCCAGCATGGCCGAGAGCACTGCATCGTCCGGTGCTTCCATCGGCACACTGAAGACGGCGTCCAGCCGCGATCGAAGGTCGGGCAACTCAACCACCCAGGCCGATGGTGCCGGTCGCGATACCATCAGCATCGCCCCGCCGGGGGCCTGGGCCAGATTGATCAGGTGGAACAGGGTTTCGTCATCGGCGTCCATGGCCCGGTCCAGCAGCACCGGCCGTCCATCCAGTTCCATCGGGTCGATCAGGGCGGCCTCGGCCCCGTGCAGCGCCACCGCTCCCACCCGCTCGGCCCAGATCTGCCCCAGCCGGCTCTTGCCGCAGCCCGCCGGTCCGCAGACGGCCATCACCCCGCCGATCAGGCCGGGCCAGTCCGCCAGGGCTTCAACGACGGCGCGATTGCAATCGGACACGACAAAGCCGTCGGCGCCGTCGGGCAGGTCGCGTTGCAGCGGCAGGCGCATCTGGTCGGTGGGCGAGGGGCGGGCGGTCATTGATCTCCTCATAGCAGACGCGGGCCGCGGCGCCTTGCAGGCCCGTGGACAAGGTCACGCGGCTGTGGATGCGTGGACTGCCTTCCCACCCCCGATCTTTTGATCCTTCCCGACCCCGGAAGCTGCATTCCCGCCCCACATTCCGCTCCGGACCCGGCCGGACCCCCGCCTGCGTCCGTTCCTGACGCAGGGTTCCGCTAGCCTTGACCGATCAACCGCCGGAGGAAGGGGCGAATGTATCGACAAGACAGCTTTTCGGGATTTTCGGACGGGTGGTGCCTTTTGGCCCCCGTCAGGCCCGCAAACCTTGACTTTCCGGGGCGATGATGCGCCCTTCCGGCCTCCCGAATTGCGCCCCTTGCGGCCTGTAATCCAAGACGAACTGACCATGCACGCCTACCGCTCCCACACCTGCGGCGCCCTCCGTTCGGCCGATGCGGGCTCGAATGTCCGCCTCTCGGGCTGGATCCACCGCAAGCGCGACCATGGCGGTCTGCTGTTCATCGACCTGCGCGACCACTACGGCCTGACCCAGCTGGTGCTGCACCCCGAGACGCCCGGCTTCGAGGCCGTTGAACGCCTGCGCGCCGAAAGCGTCATCAAGATCGACGGCGAGGTCGTGGCCCGTTCGGCCGAGACGAAAAACGCCAACCTCCCGACCGGCGAGATCGAGATCCAGGTCAAGGCCGTCGAGGTCCTGTCCGAGGCCGCCGAACTGCCGCTGCCGGTGTTCGGCGAGCCCGAGTACCCCGAGGAAATCCGCCTCAAACACCGCTATCTCGACCTGCGCCGCGAGACCCTGCACAAGAACATCGTGCTGCGTTCGCGCGTGATCTCCTCGATCCGCCAGCGCATGGTCGGTCAGGGCTTCCTCGAATACCAAACCCCGATCCTGACGGCCTCCTCGCCGGAAGGCGCGCGCGACTTCCTGGTGCCGTCGCGCCTGCATCCGGGCAAATTCTACGCCCTGCCGCAGGCCCCGCAGCAGTTCAAACAGCTGCTCATGGTCTCGGGCTTCGATCGCTATTTCCAGATCGCTCCCTGCTTCCGCGACGAGGACCTGCGCGCCGACCGTTCGCTGGAGTTCTACCAGCTCGACGTCGAGATGAGCTTCGTCACGCAAGAGGATGTTTTTGCAGCGATTGAGCCCGTCATGCACGGTGTGTTCGAGGAGTTCGCCGACGGCAAGCCGGTCTCGCCGATCAGCGGCACCCACACCTTCACCAACGACTTCGGCCAGACTCTTGAGCACGCGGGCTTCGAACGCCTGACCTATGCTCAGTCGATGGCCTGGTACGGCACCGACAAGCCCGATACCCGCAACCCGATCAAGATGCAGGACGTGTCGGATCACTTCCGTGACGGGGGCTTCGGCCTGTTCAACAAGATCCTGGCGGCTGACGGGAAGAACGCCGTCTGGGCCATTCCCGCACCGACCGGCGGCAGCCGCGCCTTCTGCGACCGCATGAACTCCTGGGCCCAGGGCGAGGGCCAGCCGGGCCTCGGCTACATCTTCTGGTCCGAGGACCAGAAGGCCTGGGGCGGACCGATCGCCAAGAACCTCGGCCAGGAGCCGACCGAGGCCCTGATGACCGCGCTGGGTCTGGGCAAGGGCGACGCGGCCTTCTTCGCCGCCGGCCTGCCTTCGGTCTTCGCCAAATTCGCCGGTCTGGCCCGCACGCGTGTCGGCACCGAACTGAAGCTGATCGACGAGGCGCAGTTCAAATTCTGCTGGATCGTCGACTTCCCGATGTTCGAATGGTCGGAAGAGGAGAAGAAGGTCGACTTCTCGCACAACCCCTTCTCGATGCCGCAGGGCGGCCTTGAGGCGCTGGAGACACAGGACCCGCTGACCATCCGCGCCTACCAGTATGACATCGTCTGCAACGGCTATGAGCTGTGCTCGGGCGCGATCCGGAACCACAAGGCCGAGATCATGCTCAAGGCCTTCGAGATCGCAGGCTATGACGCCTCGGTGGTCGAGGACCAGTTCGGCGGCATGCTGAACGCCTTCCGCTATGGTGCCCCGCCGCACGGTGGCCTGGCTCCCGGCATCGACCGTATCGTCATGCTGCTGGCCAACCAGGTGGCCATCCGCGAGGTCATCGCCTTCCCGCTGAACCAGCAGGGGCAGGATCTGCTGATGAGCGCGCCGTCGGATGCGGCCGAGCGTCAGTTCAAGGAACTGCACATCCGCGCGGCCCTGCCGATCAAGGTCTGACGGCGGGGATCAGTGGTCGGCGCTGGCGACCACAAGGTTCCGCGAGCGCGGCGGGACAGGCGGCGCGGGCGGGGCCGGGGGTGCGATCCGCATCAGGCTGACGCCGCGGCAGACGTGGACGTTCAGTCGGGCAGGCAGGCGAGTGTGGGCGTCTCCGCAGGCGCGGCTGATCTGGGACTGGCTCAGGCCCCGGGCACCAGACAGGTCCGCGCCCCGAATGTCGGTGCGGTTCATCGATGCGCCGTCGAAATCGGTGCCGCCGAACCGGCCACCGGTGAGACGGGCCCCGTTCAGGGAGGCACCGCTGAAGTCGGCGGAGCGGAAGTCGCCGTTCGACAGGTTCGACATGGCGATCTCCGCATTGGAGAAGTCGGCTGAGCGGGCGTTGACGTTGGCCAGTGTGGTCGCGTTGAGCTCCGCCCCCCGCAGATCCGCGCCGGTCAGGACCGCGGAGTTCATATTGGTTCCGTTGAGCATCGCCCCGGTCAGATCGGCTCCGGCCAGACGGACCCGCACAAGGGTGGCCCCCATGGCTTCGGCACCCGACAGGTCCGCGCCCGAGAAATTGGCCGCGGTGAAGTCCGCTCCCGTCATCTCGGCGCCCGACAGGTCGGCGCGGCTGAAGTCACTGCCGGAGAAATTCGATCCGGCCAGCTCGGCACCGCGCAGATTGGCACCGACGAGGGTGGCATTGGTGAACACCGCGCCGGTAAAGGCCGCGCCGGTCAGGTCCCGACCCGACAGTTCGCAGCGGTTACAGGTCCCGCCCAGCGACACCATCCGCGCGACATCGCGATCCTGGAATTGGAGCTGCAACTGGACCTCGGCTCTGGCCGTTCCCGCGACGGCGAGGGCCGCCACGGCCGCGCCCAGCGCGAGGGTGGCAGTCGAGAGGCGACGGAACAGGGGGGCAGCGATCTGTTTCACGCCCCTCTCATGACTTCAAACATCGGCAAACCCTACTTAATTCGCCGTAAGGTCGGTGGCCGTCTAGCAGCGGGGAATATGCAGGCCGCCCGGCAACTGCGTCGCCTCATCGCCGCAGGCCTGGTTCAGACGGGCCTGGGTCAGGCCCGTCGCGCGCCGCAGCGATGCGCCCGAAAAATTGGTGCCGGTCAGGGTGGCTCCGGAGAAGGCCGCACCCTCCAGATACGTGCCCACGAAGCTGGCGTTGGTCAGGTTGGCACCCGAGAAGTTCGAGCCGGAAAAGACGCCGCCATAGGCTTCGACGTCGCGGAGATCGGCATTGGTGAAGCGGGTCCGGTTCATCACGGTCAGGCTCAGGTCTGCCTGGCGCAACCTCGCGCCGGACAGGTTCAGGCCACGGGCCTCGAGCCCTGAAAGCGCGGCCTGGAACAGATTGCAGCCGGCGCAGCTGGCACCGCCACGCACACGCGCGATCTGACCGGCGTTCTGGGCGAAGGCGGGCAGGGCGGCGGCCACAAGGGCCGCTGCGGCGACGGCGGCAAGGATCGGTTTCATGGAGCACTCCGGTCTCGACGTGGGGCGGGTGAGGCCCGACGGGAGGCATCGTGGCACCAAATCGTTGATCAACCCTGCATCGACGGCGCGGCACCGCAGGTGTCGCAGATCCAGCCAGCACCGCGTTTCTGCAACGAGAAATCGCCGCAAGCCGGACAGGCGACCGCCTCGGTGGCTGGTTGCGGTGGGGCCGGTGTCTCCCGCTTCTGGCCGAAAGGCAGGACGACCAGATTGTCGGGTGCCGCGCCGCGGGCAAAGCCCTTGGAGATGAACCGTGCGGCCGGGACAGCCTCGGGCGTCTCGCTCTCACCTTCCAGCGTCCCCAGCCCGTTGGCGCTCAAGGGGTCCGGCTCGGCATTGGCCAGTTCGGTGCGGTCCAGATAGGACACGCCCAATTCGCGGAAGATGTAGTCAAGGATCGAGGTCGCGGACTTGATCGAATCATTGCCCGTCACGGTTCCCGCCGGCTCGAACCGGGTGAAGACGAAGGCGTCGACGAATTCGTCCAGCGGCACGCCGTACTGGAGGCCGATCGAGATCGCGATGGCAAAATTGTTCATCAGCGAGCGGAAGGCGGCCCCTTCCTTGTGCATGTCGATGAAGATCTCACCGAGCTCTCCATCCTCGTACTCACCGGTGTGGATATAGACCTTGTGCCCGCCGACAGCGGCCTTCTGGATATAGCCTTTGCGGCGGTCGGGTAGTTTGCGGCGGGTGCGGTCACGCTCGACGACCTTTTCCACGACCCGTTCGACGGCTCTGGTTTCCGGCTCCCAGCGGCGGGCGCGGGGTGCCGGATCGGGCTCCACCAGGTCAAGCAGCGGGCCGGCGGGCGGTTCGGCCCGCATAATCCGGACCGCGCGTCGTCCATCCCGCGCGGCGTCTGCGAGCAGACGCGCGGCCTGTGCGGCGGTCGTACGCCAGGCAATGAAGGTCGGTGCCGTGTCGGGGATCGCGCTGACGCCCTCAAGCTCGGCGCGAAGCATGCTCTCGAAGGCAGCCGGGTCGGACAGAAGGGTCTGAAGGTTCTCAGGGGCATCTTCCCAGCCCGCCAGATCGCCCTGGCCGAAGGCCCAGGCTTGCGCGCCAGCGATATCCTCAGTTGAGAAGCCGAGGTGCGCCAACAAATCGCCTGCGCCGTCCTCGACACCCAGTACATCGCGCAGGAAGCCCGCATCCAGAACAGGTGCCCGGAAGGCGTCGTTCAGCGTCTCGACCCGGGCGAGGGCGAGCTCAAGCGCTTCCAACTCCAGATCGGTAAAGCCTTCGAGTCTCAGGGCAGCATGGTCGATGCCCGGTGCATCGACGAGGGTGCGTCGTCCGAACAGATGCCGTTCCGCGGCTTCTACGTCGCCACCGCTGCGTGCGATCGCGGCGGCCAGGGACGGACGCAGGCGCTGTGCCGAGCCGCTGTCCAGGGTCTGCCACGTCTCAACGGTCGCGAGCCGTGTCAGCCCCAGCCTAAGGTTGGCCTCCGGGTCGTCGACGAAGAGGGCGACCGAAGTATCCCCCGCCGCCGTCCGCACCAGTTCCGCCAACTGGTCCGCGCGGGCGACATCGTCAGGGGTGGCGCTGTTGAGTACGAGGTCGGCCAGTCCGCCCAACCCTATGGTCACGACGTTCGTGCCGTCGCCCGCGAGCCCCGCGACCCACAGACGCACGAGGTCCCTGAGCGCGGGCTCGAACTCCTTTCCCGCGACGCTTTCCAGCGCGGGCAGGGACAGAAGAACCGTCGGAGTCCGCCGGCTTTCCGACATCGCTTCCGCCGTCTTCGGATCGAACGTCAGGATCAGATCGCCATCGAGGGCTGCCATGGCCGCAGTCAGGGCTTCGGGGGAGCCCGAGGCGATCATGGTGCGGTCGGCGAGGGCCAGTCGGGGCGGTGAAGGCGCCAGAGGCAGCGGAGCGATTTCGAATCGCTCGCCCTGGATGGCACGGACAATGTCGGCGTCAGCGGCTCCGGTCCGACGCGCGGCAAGCGCTGCCCGGGCAAGGGCCGGATTCTTCAGGGGGTCGGCGCAGTCCGCAGGCGGCCCCTCGCAGCGGGACACAGCATCAGCCACCCGGTCCAGCGCCGTGGCCAGGGCCTCGACCGCACCGGCGGCAAGACGGTCTGCCCGCCGCAGGGCCGCCTCTGCCTGCAGTCGGCGCCCAGCGCCGGGTTTGGACAGGTCGATCACCCCGGCCGCGAATCCCGATGGTCGCGCCGGAGAGGCGAGCCCCAACAGCAGGGTCGCCGCCAACGCGCCCGCCATATCAGGCGAGAGGTGTTGACCCCAGGCGACCATCATTTCCGCTAGCGGGTCATTGCCATCGGCCGGAAGGCCCTCTGCGTCCGCCCAGTCCAGCCACGCCTCGATCTGGACGTCGGTCCAGGCCTCCGGCGCGCGCACGGCCACGATCCGGTCCGCGCGTTCGATCTCGCGGACAGGGCGGTGCATCGCGGCGGCAAGCGAGGCAAAGGGAAAACGCATGCGGCGGACTCGTCGTGGCCTTTCGTTCAGAATAGCCGCGCGTCGGATGTCCGGGCAATAAATCTGGCGTGCCTGCGGACTCTTACCCCCAAGATGTTGAGGGACGTTCGCTGCGCGCGGTGCTGGACGTCGGCCGCGCCGCTTCCTATGATGCCGCCTGTGTCACTGGCCCCCGCCGGTTGATCGAACGTGAGTGGATTTCGCGACGTGCTAGGCAGGATCTTCGGCTGGACCACGGGTGCCACCATCGGCACCTTCTTCACCATCGCCAAGCGTGGCGAGCATGTGGGGACGGATGAGTTCGGCAATCGCTATTATCTGTCTCGCGACAGTTCCAGCTATGATGGACGCCGACGCCGTTGGGTGACCTACAAAGGCTATGCCGACGCCTCCAAGGTGCCGCCGGACTGGCACGGTTGGCTGCACTACACTTATGACGAACTACCGACCGATCAGCCCCTGCCGCGTCGGGCCTGGGAAGAGGATCACCTGCCGAATCTGACCGGCACCCCGATGGCCTGGCGGCCACAGGGTTCGCTGGCCGCTGACGGTGTGCGGCCGGCGGCGACCGGCGACTACGAAGCCTGGCGGCCGGAATGACGCGCCGGGGAGCCATCCTGGCGGGCGTCACCGCCATGGCGCTTCTGGCATCGGGCGGCGTCCTCGCTTCTGCGCTCAACGACCTGCCTCAGGATGCCGTTCCGATCCAGGATCCGACGGCGGCCCTGAATCGCCAGACACCTTCACAGACACCGCCGGTAGAGCCCGCGCCGGAGGCCGCCCCGGCCCCGGCCTCGCCGATTGCCGTGACCCCGCCACCGCCCAAACTCGCTGTCGTGGCCGCTGAGAAGGTTGCGACAGAGGAAGAGGATAGGGAAGAGGAGGAGGACGAAGCGGTTGTCCAGGCTCCGGTCGCCAAACGCGACGAGACGCCGGTCACGCCGGGACGCCGCCAGCGCCGCCGGGTCGCCATCGTCGAGGCGATCGACAAGATCACGGCCCGGACAATGCGTTTCGAGGTCGAGGTCGGCGGTCGCCCGGTCCGGTTCGAGCAGACCCTGATCTTCACGGCCCGGGCCTGTGAAGTTTCAGCGCCCGATGAGCAGGTGGCTGACGCCGTCGCCTATATGGAAGTCAGCCTGCAGCCGCGTGGCGTGATCCAGGTCGGCGAACCACGCCAGATATTCCGGGGCTGGATGTTTGCCTCGTCACCCGCCGTCAGCGGGCTGGAACATCCGATCTATGATGCCTGGATTGTCGGCTGCAAGGCATAGAAGAGCGCCTCCGCGCCGGTCATCGGCTCGAATAACGAGCGTGGATTGGGCCGCAGGGCTCTCGCGGATGCCAGTCTCTCAAGATAGTTGGCTTGCGGGGTTTCGACCGCACCGAACTGGCTGAGGTGCCCGGTCAGGAACTGGGCGTCCAGCAGACGCCAGCCGCCGCGCTTGAGCCGGGCGACCAGGTGTACCAGGGCGATCTTTGAGGCGTCGCGTTCGCGGCTGAACATGCTCTCGCCGAAGAAGGCTCCGCCCAGGCTGACGCCGTAGAGGCCGCCGACCAGGGTCTCGTCTCGCCAGCACTCGATGCTGTGGGCGTGGCCGCGGGCGTTGAGCGCGATGTAGAGGCGGCGGATCGGGGCATTGATCCAGCTGTCCTCGCGACCGGGCCCGGAAGCGGCGCAGGCGTCCAGCACGGCGTCGAAGGCTGTGTCGACGCGGACGTCCAGCGCGCTGGTCCGAACCGTACGCTTCAGCCGGGTCGGGATGTGGAACCCGTCCAGCGGGATGACGCCGCGCTGGTCGGGCTCGACCAGGAAGATGCGCGGGTCGTCGCGGGCCTCGCCCATCGGAAAGACGCCGGTCGCATAGCAGTTTAGCAGTTCGTCGGGGCCGAAGCCGCCGAACGGGCTGGACGCGCTGAAACCGGGGTCGCTCAGCCCGGGGCCTTCTGGCGTTTGGCCCAGTTTTCCAGCCAGTGGATGTCGTAGTCGCCGGACAGGATGTCAGGCTCGGCCAGCAGCTTCTGGAACAGGGGAATGGTGGTGTCGATGCCGCCGATGACCATCTCGTTCAGCGAACGGCGCAGGCGGGCGATGCATTCCTCGCGGTCGCGGCCGTGGACAATCAGCTTGCCGATCAGGCTGTCGTAATAGGGCGGGATCGAATAGCCGGCGTAGATGGCGCTATCCAGCCGGACACCCAGGCCGCCCGGGGCATGGAAGTCGGTGATGGTGCCGGGCGACGGTGTGAAGGTCTCGGCGTTCTCGGCGTTGATCCGCACTTCGATGGCGTGGCCTTCGAAGGTGACCTCTTCCTGCTTGAACGAAAGCGGCAGGCCGGCGGCGACGCGGATCTGTTCGCGCACCAGATCGACGCCGGTGATGGCCTCGGTGACCGGGTGTTCGACCTGAAGGCGGGTGTTCATCTCGATGAAGAAGAACTCGCCGTCTTCCCAGAGGAATTCGATGGTGCCGACGCCGAGGTAGCCGATGGCGGCGATGGCCTTGTTGACCGTCTCGCCGATGGCGGCGCGTTCCCTGGCCGACAGGGCGGGCGAGGGGGCTTCTTCCAGAACCTTCTGGTGGCGGCGTTGCAACGAGCAGTCGCGTTCGCCGAGGTGGACGACGTTGCCGTGACTGTCGGCGATGACCTGAAGCTCGATGTGGCGCGGCTTCTGGAGGTAGCGCTCCATATAGACGGCGCCGTTGCCGAAGGCGGCGGTGGCTTCGGACTGGGCGGTCTGGACGGCCTCGACCAGATCATCGGCGGTCAGGGCGACCTTCATGCCGCGTCCGCCGCCGCCGGCGGCGGCCTTGACGATCAGGGGGAAGCCGATGGTCTTCGAGGCCGCGATGGCGGCCTCGATGGTCTCGACCTCGCCGGCCGAACCGGGGACGCAGGGAATGCCGGCCTCAAGCACCGTCTGTTTGGCGGTGATCTTGTCGCCCATCACCCGGATATGCTCGGGCTTGGGACCGATGAAGGTCATGCCGTGGGCTTCGACGATCTCGGCGAAACGTGCGTTCTCGGACAGGAAGCCGTAGCCGGGGTGGATGGCCTGGGCCCCGGTGATCTCGGCGGCGGCGATGATCGAGGGGATGTTCAGATAGGATTTGGCCGCCGGGGCCGGGCCGATGCAGACGCTCTCGTCGGCCAGGCGGACCCACATGGCACCGCGGTCCGCCTCGGAGTGCACGGCGACGGTGGAGATGCCCATCTCCTTGCAGGCGCGGTGGATGCGCAGGGCGATCTCGCCGCGGTTCGCGATCAGGACCTTGGTGAACATGGTCAGATCCTAGGCCTCGAGCAGGACGAGGGGTTCGCCGAATTCGACGGGCTGGGCGTCGCCGACCAGAACTTCCTTCACGACACCGTCGCGGGGGGCCTGGATCGGGTTCATCGTCTTCATGGCCTCGACGATCAGCAGGGTCTGGCCCTTCTTGACCTTGTCGCCGGGCTGGCAGAACGGCGGGGCTTCCGGCGAGGCCTGCAGATAGACGGTCCCGACCATGGGCGACTTCACCTCTTCGCCCGATTTGGCGACGATGGTGGCCGGGTCGGACGGCATGGAAACGGGAGCCGGTGTGGCCGCTGCGGCGACCGGGGCAGCGTGCGCGGCCGGGGCCGGGGCCGCAGCATATTGCATGACCGGCGCGGCCTGGATCTCGCGGGCGACGCGGATGCGCAGCTCGCCGCGCTCGACCTCGATCTCGGTCAGGGAGGTGTCATTGAGTATGTCCGCCAGCTGACGCACCAGGGTGGTGTCGATCTCGGCTTCGTTCTTGAGCTTGGGAGCGGGCGTTTTGGAATCGGCCATGGGAGCCTCTTGTTACCTTCTAAACCGAACGGTCGGCGGCGGTGCGGCGTTCCTGCACCAGCCGTAGAGCGGCCTTGACGGCCAGTTCGTAGCTGAATGGGCCGAAACCCGAAACCACGCCGGTGGCGACCGGCGAAACAAAGGAGCGATGCCGGAAGCGCTCGCGCGCCGCCGGATTGGACAGATGGCATTCGACGACCGGGACCGTCAGGGTCCTGAGCGCGTCCAGCAGGGCCACCGAGGTGTGGGTATAGCCGGCCGCGTTGACCACGACGGCCGAGGCCTTCTCGCGGGCCTCATGGACCAGTTCGATCAGCTCGCCCTCGTGATTGGTCTGGCGGAACACCACCACGGCCCCGTCGGCCGCCCGTTCGCACATCGCCTGGACGTCGGCCAGGGTCTCATGGCCGTAGATGTCGGGCTCGCGGACCCCGAGCAGGTTGAGGTTCGGGCCGTTCAGGACGTAGAGGACGGGGGTCTCGGGCATTGCGCTCGCGAATGTGGCGGTCCGACCGGAATCGGACGGGCCTTTTAGCTGAGGCGTGGCGGTTATCAAACCGCGCGTGTGAAAGAGTGACGTAGCGGCATGCGCATCCAGGTCAACGGGGAACATCGCGCGGTTGAGGCGGCGACCATTCTTGCCCTTGTGGAGGAGCTTGGGCTGGATATTCGCAAGGTGGCGGTCGAGCGGAATCTGGAGATCGTGCCGCGGTCGCTGCACGCGACGACGGCGCTGGCCGACGGGGACCGGATCGAACTGGTGCAGTTCGTGGGCGGGGGCTAAGACGCCAACATGACCACGCCTCAGGACACATGGACCGTCGCCGGACGGACCTTTTCGAGCCGGCTGATTGTCGGCACCGGCAAGTACAAGACCTATCAGGAGAACGCCGACGCGGCCGAGGCGGCGGGGGCGGAGATCGTCACCGTGGCTGTGCGGCGGGTGAACCTGTCGGACCCGAGCCAGCCGATGCTGGTCGACCATGTGAAGCCGGACCGGTTCACCTTTCTGCCCAATACGGCGGGCTGTTTCACCGGCGAGGACGCCGTGAGGACGCTGCGGCTGGCGCGCGAGGCGGGGGGCTGGGATCTGGTCAAGCTGGAGGTGCTGTCGGACACGGCGCACCTGTATCCGGACATGATCGAGACGCTCAGGGCGCTGGACCTGCTGATCAAGGACGGCTTCCAGGTCATGGTCTACTGCACCGACGACGTGGTGATGGCCAGGCGTCTGGAGGAGGCGGGGGCGGCGGCCATCATGCCGGCGGCGGCGCCGATCGGCTCGGGGCTGGGTATCCAGAACCGGGTCAACATCCGGCTGATCGTCGAACAGGCGAAGGTGCCGGTGCTGGTGGACGCCGGGGTGGGCACGCCGTCGGACGCGACGCTCGCCATGGAGCTGGGCTGTGACGCGGTGCTGATGAACACGGCCATCGCCGGGGCGACTGATCCGATCCTGATGGCCTCGGCGATGAAGCATGCGGTGATCGCCGGGCGGCAGGGCTATCTGGCCGGGCGGATGCCGCGGCGGATGTACGCCAGCGCCAGTTCGCCGCTGAGCGGGCTGATCTGAGATTTCAAAGACCGCAGACCCCGGGCGTCTCCCGTTCCCCTTCGGGGGAGGGAAGGCGCGCAGGCGGAAGCCCTCTCCGGCATCGCTGCGGGAAAGTGACGGGAGGCAGGCGGAGCGCCCGGGCCTTCGCCCGGATGAGAGAGATTGATTACCGTTTCGGCGAAAGACAGACGCTCCGCGCGGCTGGTTTTCCGGAAGCCTGCGTCGGGTGGCCCTGTTCCGGCCTTACCGCAGTCGCCTCCGGCGGGCAGGCTGCCCCGACGAGGCAGTCCCTGGAACGATCTGGGTATCCCCCCCGATCCTCCACCCCGGCCGGCCGACCCTTAGGAGGCCACCGGATCCGGTCCGGCTCCCCCGGCTCGCGCCGGCGGAACCCCGCTCCATCCGCTCCCGCCGCCGCTTCGGATCGCCGGCCGAGCGAGCCTCCCATTGCGACGGGACGGGGGTATTATGGGGCGGGTCCCAGCCATGATGGCTGATGACGCTATAACTTTTTTGAAGGCGCGCTAAATCAGAGGGTTGGCGTTGCCGAATATGCTGAAAATCGGCGGATTGTCAGCACTCCCTTCCCCCATTTCGGGGGAAGGTGGCAGGCGGAGCCTGACGGATGGGGGCTGGTCGGGGCGGGCCAATGTTCGACGATCGCGGCGCGGACAGAGCCCCCATCCGACCCGCTCCGCGGCCCACCTTCCCCCGAAATGGGGGAAGGAACCGGGGTTGCGGGGAAGGGATTCGCGGACCTTGGCGGGTTGGCGGAATCCCTGGCGCCCGCTAGAGCATCCCTTCCTCCCGACACAGACTGAACGACCATGCACGACATCCGCGCCATTCGAGACAATCCCGCCGCCTATGTGAGCGGCTGGTCGTCGCGCGGGGTCGAGGGCGCCCAGGCGCTGGTCGATGAAATCCTGACGCTGGATACGGCGCTGCGGGCGGCGCAGACGGCGGGGCAGACGGCGCTGGCGCGGCGCAATGAGAGCTCCAGGCTGATCGGGGCGGCGATGGGGAAGAAGGACCTCGTCGAGGCCGAACGGCTGAAAGGCGAGGTCGAGAGCCTGAAGGGCGAGATCGCGGCGGCGGAGGCCGAGGAGGCGCGGGTCGGTGCGCAGTTGCGCGACATCCTGGCCGCCCAGAAAAACCTCGCCGCCGCCGACGTTCCGGACGGCGACGACGAACACGGCAATGTCGAGGTCTCGCGCTGGGGGACGCCCCGCGAAGGCGGGCCGGCGAAGGATCACGCCGATCTCGGCGAGGCGCTGGGCCTGCTGGATTTCGAGGCGGCGGCGCGGATGTCGGGGGCGCGCTTTGCGGTGCTCAAGGGCGGACTGGCGCGACTGGAGCGGGCCATCGGCCAGTTCATGCTGGACGTACAGACGACCGAGCATGGCTATCAGGAGGTCAATCCGCCGCTGCTGGTTAATGACGCGGCCGCATACGGCACCGACAAGCTGCCGAAATTCGCCGACGATCTGTTCAGGACCACCGACGGCCGCTGGCTGATCCCGACGGCCGAGGTGTCCTTGACGGCGACGGTGATGGGCCAGCAGCTGCCCGAGAGCGAAGTGGAGACGCCGATCCGGCTGGCCGCCCTGACACCCTGCTTCCGGGCCGAGGCCGGGTCCGCCGGGCGCGACACCCGCGGCCTGATCCGCCAGCACCAGTTCTACAAGGTCGAGATGGTGTCGATCACGCGTCCGGAGGACAGCGAGGCCGAGCACGAAAGGATGACCGGCTGCGCCGAGGCCATTCTGCGGAAGCTCGATCTGCCTCACCGCCGGATGCTGCTGTGCAAGGGCGACATGGGCTTCGGCGCTCGCAAGACCTTTGACCTCGAGGTCTGGCTGCCATCGCAGTGGATGTATCGGGAGATCAGCTCCTGCTCCAACTGCGGGGATTTCCAGGCCCGGCGGATGGATGCGCGGTTCAAGCGGGCCGGCGAGAAGAAGACCGAGTTCGTGCACACGCTGAACGGCTCGGGCCTGGCGGTCGGGCGGACGCTGGTGGCGGTGATGGAGAACTATCAGGCGGCCGATGGATCCATCCGCGTGCCTGAAGCGCTCGTACCTTATATGGGCGGCGTGGACCGCGTGGGCCTGTCACAATAGGTCCGCGCAGTCCTGCCAGAACCGGTTGAGTGGAACAGGAGAGCTGACATGCGCATCATGATGATTCTGGCCGGAGCCCTGACGCTGTCGGCCTGTGCGAGCACCGGGTCCAACACCGCGCCGCCGCCGGCCGGGTTCGACACCGCGGCCAGCCAGTTC
This sequence comes from Caulobacteraceae bacterium, assembly GCA_965284535.1. GTDB lineage: Bacteria > Pseudomonadota > Alphaproteobacteria > Caulobacterales > Caulobacteraceae > Brevundimonas. Next base: position 2,348,212 of record OZ260090.1, on the reverse strand, counting down.
ACCGGCTGGGTCCGGGTGACGGGCGAGGAGTTCCAGCTGTTCGGCGAGGAACGCGACCTGCGCAATCCGGGCTCGCGGTCCTGCGTCAGCGGGGCCCTGCCGCGCAATCCGCAGCGGGCGTCGGGCGACATCAACGGCTCGCAGGTCCGGTTCACGGGCCGGACCCTGGCCTGGGCCGCGCGCAACCAGCCGCAGACCCACGACTGGCAGGGCTCGAACATCACCAACGGCTGCCGCAAGGACGTGGTGATCCTGGCCGACCGGGTCGAGGTGCTGCGCTAGGGCCTTCGTCCGGGCACGATGGGTCAGGTGCGGGCCGCACGGATTTTTCGGTCGCGCCTTCGGGGTCTTCGGACTAGGTCAGGCTGACCATGAGAATCCTTCTGACCAATGACGACGGCATCGAGGCCGAGGGGCTGGCGTGTCTGGAGCGGATCGCGCGGGCTCTGTCCGACGATATCTGGGTGTGCGCGCCGGCCGTCGAGCAGTCCGGCAAGGGGCGGGGGATCACCCTGACCGAGCCGTTGCGGGTCAACCGGATGGGCGGGAAGCGATTCGCGGTGACGGGGACGCCGACCGACTGTGTGGTGCTGGCGGTCAATGACCTGATGCCCGACCGGCCCGATCTGGTGCTGTCGGGGGTCAATCGCGGGCACAATGTCGGCGAGGACTGTTCCTATTCGGGGACCGTCGCGGGGGCCTTGCAGGGGATGGCCTTCGGCATCCGTTCGATCGCGCTGAGCCAGTCGCTGGAGCGGTTCCATGACGAGGTGAGGGCGCACTGGGAGACGGCCGAGGCCTATGCGCCGGCCATCATCTCGCGCCTGCTGGCCCAGCCCTGGCAGGACGGGGTGGTGATGAACCTGAATTTTCCCGCGCGTCCGCCCGAAGACGTCACCGAGGTCGAGGTGACGCGGCAGGGGTTCCGCGACATCGGCGAGATGCATGCCGTCAAACGCACCGATCTGCGGGGGCGGGACTATTACTGGATGAGCTTCCGCGGGACCCGGCATGACCATCCGCCGGGGACCGACCTGCGGGCCATGGACGAGGGGAAGATCTCGGTCACGCCGCTGCACATCGACCTGACCCATGCGCCCAGCATCCACGACCTGAAGGGCGTGCTGGGCGGGGCGCCGCCGAAGAGTGTGGTCGCATGACCAGCCCCCTCCACCATCCTTCGGATGGTCCCCCTCCCCCGATGGGGGAGGGGACATGAAGCTCAACGACGATCGGGCAGGGCGGCTGATCCTGGGGCTGCGCCAGCAGGGGGTGATGGACCCCAGGGTGCTGGGCGCGATGGAATCGGTCGACCGCGCCGTCTTCGTGCACGAGAAATTCCTCGATCAGGCGTGGGAGGACCAGGCCCTGCCGATCGACTGCGCCCAGACCATCTCCCAGCCCTATATCGTCGGCCTGATGACCCAGGCGCTGGACGTGCAGCCGCGTCACCGGGTGCTGGAGATCGGCACCGGCAGCGGCTACCAGGCCGCCGTGCTGAGCCGGCTGGCGCGCTATGTCTATTCGATCGAACGCTATCGCAGCCTGCTGACCGAGGCGGAGGCCCGGCTGAAGGACCTGAAGATCGACAATGTGATCACCAGACACGGTGACGGCGGGCTGGGCTGGCCCGAACAGGCGCCGTTCGACCGGATCATGGTCACGGCGGCGTCACCCGGCGAGCCGACGGAGTTGCTGCATCAGCTGAAGCCGGGCGGGATTCTGGTCTGCCCGGTGGGACGGTCGTCCTTGCAGCGCTTGCACCGCTACGTCGGCCAGGCCGACGGGAGCTTCCAGCGGGAGAGCCTGGCGGAGGTGCGGTTCGTGCCGTTGGTCGAGGGAACCGCGAAGGAGGGGTGAGGCCGAGGGAGTGGTTAGTGGTTAGTGGTTGGCTGGCGCAGGTGCGAGGGCTCCGCCAGCGCCGCCCTTCCGCGGACAGTCGTGCTGCAATCACTAGCCACCAGCCACCAATCACCTCACCCCGTTAACCTTCGCGCCCAACTTTCGTGCCCTTTGACGGGTTGGATTGTGGCGACGGGCGGGGCACACAGGCGCGGCGACCGAGGCGGGAGACGGCATGACGATTCGATTCGCGATCAGGGCTCTGGCGGTACTGGGTGCCGCGGCGACGCTGGCGGCCTGCGCCAGCTATCCGACCGAGCCGCGCTATGCGATCCATGCCGGCGATGCCCCGCCGCCGTCGCGGGAACCGGCCTATCCCGCCACGCCGATTCCGAGCGGCGAGGGTGTGCGCGGGGCGACCAACCCCGCCAATGAGGCCCCGCCGCCGCGCACCGCGCCCGTGGCCACCATCGAGGGCGGGACGCTGGATGCGCCGGTCAGCACGGGTCCGCGCTATGCTCCCGCGGAGACACCCGCCGCCGGTCCGGCCTCCGACGGGTTCGCCGCGCCGCCGCCGCCCGCGCGATCGGGTGGGGCCGTCATGGCCGGAGCCGCCTATGAAATTCAGCCGGGTGACACGATTTCGGGCATCGGGCGCCGTTTCCAGACACCGGTGCAGACCCTGATCGACCTGAATGCCCTGGGCCCGCGCGCCGCGATTTCGCCGGGCCAGAGAATCATCCTGCCGGACAGCGCGGTCGATATCGGCGGCGATCCCTATGCTACCGGCCCGTCGCCGGGCGGGGTGTTCGTGCCCGCTGAAGGCACGCCGCCGCCGCCGCCCCCGCCGCCGCCCTCGGGCAATGTCGCCAGCCCACCGCCGCCGGCCGTCGCGACCTCGGTCGCCCTGGACTGGCCGGTGCGGGGCGACATCCTGCGCCGGTTCGGACCCGTCGGGCTGGGCGAGCGCAACAACGGCGTCAACATCGGTGCCGCCTCGGGCGAAGCGGTCCGGGCCGCGGCGGCCGGGCGGGTCGGCTATGTCGGTGATGATCTGGCGGGGCAGGGGCTGACGGTGCTGATCGTGCACCGCGACGGGTGGCGTTCGGTCTATGGCCACCTCGGCACGACCGTGGTGCGGGACGGGGACGACATAGGCGCGGGCCAGCAGATCGGCACGGTCGGCAACACCGCCGGTGACGGCAGGCCCTCGATGCATTTCGAGACCTGGCGGATGCGCGGCGACCAGCCGGTGGCCGTCGACCCCCTGACCGTGTTGCCGCGATAACGCTTCCCCCCTCCCCCGAAGTGGGGAGGGACGGCGGAGCGAAGCGTAGCCCGGGTGGGGCAGGGCGAACCTGGCCCGGCGTGTGCTTGAGGCTACAATTCCCCACCCGGATCGCTGCGCGATCGTCCCTCCCCATGAAGGGGAGGGAGAACGCGTTGCAAAGTGTGACGGCGCACCCTAGTTTCCGCGCCTCATTTTCAAGGGCCGCCTGACGCGGTCCCCAGACGTTTGCGGAGACTGTCGTGACGGAACTTATGGCCGGGCCTTTCGGCACCCTGATCTTCTTCGTCCCGGTGATCATCCTGTTCTACTTCATGCTGATCCGTCCGCAGCAGAAGGCGATGAAGGCCCATCAGGCGCTGGTCGCCGGCCTGAAGCGCAGCGATACGGTCGTTCTGTCCAACGGCGTGATCGGCAAGGTCACCCGCGTCGAGACCGACGAGGCCATGGTCGAGATCGCCCAGGGCGTGAACGTCCGGGTGGTCAAGCAGATGATCACCCAGGTGCGTGACCGCGCCGGTGTGGCCGCCAACGACACCAAGACCATCGCCAAGTCCTGATACCGTTCTGAAAGGTCCGGGGACGCCCGCATGATCCATCTGTCGCGCTGGAAGGTCGTCCTTCTTGTCCTGTCACTGCTGTTCGGGGTGCTGTTCAGCTATCCGAACATGCTGACCGCCGCACAGCGCGAGGCGCTGCCCGGCTGGGTGCCCAGCAGCGGGCTGAACCTCGGGCTCGACCTGCAGGGCGGATCCTATCTGCTGCTGGAAGTCGATGTTCCGGCCATGCGCGAAAAGCGGCTGAGCAACCTGGGCGAGGACGCCCGGACGGTTCTGGCCGAGGCCCGGGTCGGGGTGTTGAGCGTCGCCGGTGATCCGTCCGGTGTGGTCGTGACCCTGGCCGATCCGACGCAGATGGAACTGGCGCTGCAGTCGATGCGCGCGCTGATCAACGTCAATGCCGTCGCCGATCGGTCGATCCAGCGACAGGGCGCGGACCGCATCCGCTATGTCTATACCGACCAGGCCATGGGCGCGATGGCGTCGGATGCCGTTACCCAGTCGATCGAGGTGGTGCGGAAACGCATCGACAGCCTGGGCACGCGCGAACCGTCGATCACCCGCCAGGGTGCCGAGCGGATCGTGGTCCAGGCCCCGGGCGAGAGCGACCCGGCCCAGCTGGAGCGGGTCATCGGCCAGACGGCCCAGCTGACCTTCCAGATGGTGGATGTCGAGAATTCGCTCGAAGCCGCCATCGCCGGTGCCGTGCCGCCCGATTCGGAGCTGATCCCGGGCACGCCGGACTCGGGCCAGGCCTACTTTCTGGTCAAACGCCGGATCCTGGTTTCGGGCGAGAACCTTACCAAGGCCGAGGTGACGGCCGACCAGAACAACCAGACCGCCATCGGCTTCCGTTTCGATGGAGCCGGTGCCCGCCGCTTCGGCGAGGCCACCGCCAACAACATCGGCCGACCCTTCGCCATCGTTCTGGACGGCCAGGTGATCTCGGCACCGACGATCATCAGCGCCATCACTGGCGGGCAGGGCCAGATCACCGGCAGCTATACCATCGAGGAAGCCTCGGAGATGGTGAACCTGCTCAATGGCGGTGCCCTGCCGGCGCCGCTGAATGTGATCGAGCGCCGCACCGTCACCGCCGAACTGGGCGCCGATGCGGTCGCGGCCGGCGCGTTGTCGACCATGATCGGCTTCATCATCATCGTGGTGTTCATGTTCCTGGCCTACGGTTTCCTGTTCGGCGGCATCTCGGTCATCGGCCTGCTGCTCAACGGTCTCCTGATCATCTCAGCCATGTCCATGACCGGCGCGACCCTGACCCTGCCCGGTATCGCCGGTCTGATCCTGACCTTCGCCGTGGCCGTGGACGCCAATGTGCTGATCTATGAGAGGATGCGCGACGAGGCGCGAGCGGGTCGATCCGTCATTGCCTCGCTGGACGCGGGCTTCAACAAGGCCATGGGCACGATCATCGACGCCAACCTGACCACACTGGTCGCGGCGCTCATCATGTTCGTCTTCGGCGCGGGCCCGGTTCGCGGTTTCGCCTGGACCCTGACCATCGGCGTCTTCACCTCGATGTTGTCGGCGGTGCTGGTCGCCCAGGTCGGTCTGGCCTGGTGGCTCAAGGTCGCCAAACCCAAAAAACTGCCGATCGCGGAGTGATGGCGATGTCCTGGTGGCCCCTCATCAAAGTTCTGCCGATCAAGACGAACCTGAAGTTCGTCTCGTTCGCCAAATACGCCGCGGTCCTTTCGACCGTGCTGGTGATCGCCTCGCTGGTCGGGGTGTTCAAGCCCGGGCTGAACATGGGCATCGACTTCCGCGGTGGCGCGGTCATGGAAATGACCCAGCCGAACGGTCAGGCGCTTGACCTGGAACAGGTTCGCGGCGCGGTGAACGGCCTCGGTCTGGGCGACGTCCAGGTGCAGGGCATCGACGACGACGCCAGCGCCATCGTCAAATTCCAGGTGCCGGACGACCAGCCTCAGGTTGAGGTGGTCGGACGGGTGCAGACAGCCATCACCGCCGCGGTTGGCGAGGTCACCTATTCCGGTGTGAGTGTCGTCGGGTCCAAGGTATCGTCCGAACTGCTGACCTCGGGCATGGTGGCACTGGGTTTGGCGGTGCTTCTGATGTTCGGCTACATCTGGTTCCGGTTCGAGCCGCAGTTCGGTCTCGGCGCCGTGGCCGGCCTGCTGCACGACGTCATCCTGGTGTTCGGCCTGATCGTTCTGATGCAGCTTGAGTTCAGCCTGAACATGGTCGCCGCCATCCTGACCGTGATCGGCTATTCGATGAACGACACCGTCGTCGTGTTCGACCGCCTTCGCGAGAACCTGCGCAAATACAAGACCATGCCCCTGCGCGAGGTGATCGATCTGACCATCAACGAGATCCTGACCCGGACCATCATCACCGGCTTTACCGCCGTGATGGTGCTGGCGGCCCTGGCCTATTGGGGCGGACCTGCCCTGTTCGGCTTCTCGATCGCCCTGATGTTCGGCATTGTCTGCGGCACCTATTCGTCGATCTATGTCGGCGCGCCGATCATCCTGCTGTGGGGTGTGAAGCGCGGCGGCGGGGCGGACGATGCCACGCCGATCAAACTGGGGATGGCGTCGCGGCCGTAGCGGCGGGTGGCTAGTGGCTAGTGGCTAGTGGCTAGTGGTTAGTGGTTGGCCGGTGCCTGTGCGATCGTACGGTCCGCGCCGCCCTTCCGCTGACGGCGGAGCGACCTTCGCCAATCACTGGCCACTAGCCACTAGCCACCTGCGGCGGACGAGCGTTGGCCGGGTCCACCTCCGCGTCTAGAGTGCCGCATCAACGAATCGCCCGGGGAGGGGCGGACCATGGGCAAGCTGCTGTCGAATTTTCGCACCACCATCCTGCTGAGCATCGTGCTGGCGGGTGTGATGATCCTCGCCTTCGGCCAGGTGTCGGGCGGCTTTGGAGAGGCCTTCTGGCAGGCGACGCTGCGCTGGGTGCACGTCGTGGCCGGCATCCTGTGGATTGGCCTGCTGTACTATTTCAACTTCGTGCAGATCCGGGTCATGCCGTCGATCCCGGCCGAGCTGAAGCCGGCGATCGGCAAGCATATCGCGCCGGAGGCCCTGTTCTGGTTCCGCTGGTCGGCGCTGGCGACGGTGCTGGCGGGTCTGGGCGTCATGTTCGCGCGCGGCCACGCCTATGCGGCCGAGGTGCTGAGCTTCGGCTTCGCCCAGGGGCTGACCGAGGACCAGAAGGGCTTCACCCTGATGGGGATCGGCGTCTGGCTGGCGATCATCATGTTCCTCAACGTCTGGGGGATCATCTGGCCGAACCAGAAGCGGGCGCTGGGCATGGTGGTCGTGGATGACGACGCCAAGGCGAAGGCCGCGCGCATCGCCATGCTGGGCAGCCGGACCAATCTGCTGTTGTCGCTGCCGATGCTGACCTCGATGGCGATGTACCAGACGCTGTTTGGCTGATCGATGACGCGGCCGCCCGACGCTGGTCTCAGCCGGATTGCATTCGCGGCGCTGGTCGCCGGGCTGGCGGTCCTGCTGGCGGCCGTCGTCTGGGGCGGAGCGGCCTATCCGGGCTATGATCACGCACGGCAGTTCATGAGTGAACTGGGCGCGACGGGTGCCCCAACGGGCCCGATCGTCAGCATCTGGGGCTTTGTCCCGAACGGCGTGCTGATCACCATCTTTTGTCTGCTGGCCGCATGGATCCTGCGTCGAAGCACGCTCGCGGTCGTCGCCTGCCTGATGCTGGCGCTCAACGGTATCGGGATGACGGGAGCGGGGGTCTATGCCTGCGACTTCGAGTGCAGCCGATCCGATCCTTCGCCGGAGGCCCTGTTGCACGACCTGTTCGGCGGGCTGGGATATCTCTGCGCCATCGTCGGCGTGGGCCTGACAGCCCTTTGGGCCCGAAGGAGCGACGCACCCTGGCTGGCACCGATCGGCGTCGTCGCCGCGCTCATCAGCATCGCCGGTCTGTCCGGCGTGATTGCCGAGGTTGAACTGGCCGGTCTGTTTCAGCGCGCCATGGAGGCGGCGTTGGCCGTCTTCATGATGGCCCTGGCCTGGGCCCTGGTTCAGGGCGTGAGGGGCAGGCCACGGCTCCGGTCGTGAGCCCCGTCGATCCCGACCGCGACGTGCGTGCCGCCGATATCGACCGGTGGCTGTCCAGTCGGTTCGTGGCCGATGAGGGGCTGCGCGCGGACCTGATCACCCTCTACGCCTTCGAGGCAGAGCTGATGGCCATACCGTCACGGGTGACCCAGCCGATGCTGGCCGAGATGCGTTATGTCTGGTGGCGCGACCAGATGGACGGGGTGTTCTCTGGCGCGGCCCGCAAGGGGCATCCGGTGCTGGAGGCCCTGACCGACATGGTCTCGCGTCATGGTCTGGAGCGCGCGCCGTTCGACGCCCTGATCGAGGCGCACATCGGCCGGGTCCACGGCGAACCGCACGATTTGGACGCCTTCTATGTCGGCCCGATGCAGGCGGCGGTGCGGGTGCTGGCGGGGGCGGGGTATGAGGGGGCGGTCGTTGAAGCTGGCCGGGTGCGGGGACTGGCGCAGACCGGACGGGCGGAAGAGGCGCGAACACTGAAGGCGGACGCGAACCGGGCCTTGGCCAGCCTGCCGGTTCGGGCCTTTCCCGCGGTAGCGGCGGCGACGTTGATCCGGGCCGATGCACCGGAGTTCAGCAAGAGACTGGCTCTGATCGTCGCCGCGTTGCGCGGGCGCATCTGAACGGGGCCCGCCATCGACCCCGGCCGGGAAATCGTGCAGGTTCCATCGATCAATGATCGATGAAACGGGGGATCACATGACCATTCGCACGGTTCTGATAGCGGCCCTGGGGGCTGCCTGCGCTTCGGGCGTGCCGATGTTGGCGGCGTCGACGGCCCTGGCCCGGCCCGCTGTGGTCATGGACGCCGCGACTGACGCCAACCAGGCCGTGGTCGAGAGCCTGTATCGGGCCTTCGCGGCGGGCGATGGAGCCACGATCAGCGGTCTGCTGGCCGCCGAACTGGTGTGGATGGAGGCCGAGGGTGGGCCGCTGGCTGACCGCAATCCCTACAATGGCCCCGCAGCCGTGTTCGAGGGGGTGTTCGGGCGGATCGGTGCACAGTTCGAAGGGTTTGCCGCGACGCCGAAGAGCTTTGTAGCCAGCGGCGACCGGGTGGTGGCGTTCGGGCGCTATACGGGCACCAACCGGGCCACGGGCGAGGCGCTGGACGCCCAGTTCACCCATGTCTTCACCGTCACAGACGGCAAGATCATCCATTTCCAGCAGTACACCGACACGGCCCAGTGGATGGATGTGGTGACGCCGGACTGATCCGTCAGGCCCGCGGCCAGACGGTCACGTCGTCGGGCCAGACCTCGCGGTTGGGCGAGCCGTCGAATGCCCATTGCAGGACCCTCGCGACCGACTTCGCGAGCCCGCGCGTAAGGGGTCGAGGCAGGCCTTGTGGCTGACTGTGCATGGCGCGGGCCCAGTCAGGCAGCAGGTCCATGCCGGCCTGCATGATCAGCCCGGCGGCGAGGTCGACCGCGGGCGAGCCGATGGTCTGGCGCATGACCATGGCAGCGACCTCATGGGTGCGGGCGTCGGCGCGGAGCTGTGGCCGATAGCTCTGGATCAGGGCCTCGGCGGCGGCGCGGTCGCGGGGCAGGGGGTCGGCGCCCAGCCCCTCTCCGATGCGGGCCGTCTCGGCGAAATAGGCGTCCTGATCGGCGCGGGTCATGTCGGGCTCGGCATAGCGGACCCAGGCGTCGAGGAAGCTGATCGTCTCGGTTACATGGACCCAGGCCAGAAGGGCCGGGTCCGAGACGCGATAGGCTGTGCCGTCGGGCAGGGTTCCGCCGAGCTTGCGGTGGATGCGGTTGACCTTGTCGATGGCGGCGCGCCCGGCGTCGGCATGGTCATAGGTGGTCACGGCGATGAATTTGGCCGTGCGCCTCAGCCGCGCATGCATGTCGGAGCGGAAGTCGGAATGGTCCCAGACCCCGGCCAGGACCGCCGGATGCAGCATCTGCAGCAGCAGGCCCGAGACGCCGCCGATCATCATGGTGACGATGTCGCCGTTCACGCGCCATGCGACGGAGTCGGGCGCGAACAGGGCGTCGGCGCGGCGCAGGGCCGGACGCTCGCCGCGTTCGGCGTCGTTGAAGATGTCGGTGATCCGGCGGCGGATGGCGACCTTGGCGGGCTCGAGGATCACCCCGCGTCCCGCCAGGCTTTCAGGGCCTCGATCGCCCGCACGCTCATCAGCCGCTTCTTGGCCCGGCCGCGCTCCTTGAGCGGGATCTTGACCCCGTCCTCGGTGACCTTGGGGGCCTCCAGCGGCGGCAGGAGGCCGTAGTTGATGTTCATCGGCTGGAATTTGGAGATGCCGCCGGGGCCGTCGAGGTGGCCGCCGGTGATGTGTTCGACCAGGGCACCCATGGCGGTGTGGACGGGCGGGGCCTCCAGCGGGCGGCCCAGCCGTTCGGCGGCGGCGAGGCGGCCGGTGAGCAGGCCCATGGCGGCGCTCTCGACATAGCCCTCCACGCCGGTGACCTGGCCGGCGAAGCGCAGGCGCGGCATGGCCTTGAGGCGCAACTGGCGGTCCAGCAGCTTGGGGCTGTTGAGGAAGGTGTTGCGGTGCAGGCCGCCGAGGCGGGCGAACTGGGCCTCATGCAGGCCGGGGATCATGCGGAAGACCTCGGCCTGGGCCCCGTGCTTCAGCTTGGTCTGGAAGCCGACCATGTTGAACAGGGTCCCCAGGGCATTGTCCTGACGCAGCTGGACGATGCCATAGGCTTTTACTTGCGGGTCGCGGGGATTGGTCAGGCCGACGGGCTTCATCGGGCCGTGGCGCAGGGTCTCGCGGCCGCGCTCGGCCATGACCTCGATCGGCAGGCAGCCGTCGAAATAGGGGACGTTCTCCCACTCCTTGAACTCGGCCTTGGGGCCGTCGAGGAGGGCGTCGATGAAGGCCTCGTACTGTTCCTTGTTCAGGGGACAGTTGACGTAGGCTGCGGCGTCGCCGCCCGGGCCTTCCTTGTCGTAGCGCGACTGACGCCAGGCGATGTCGAAATCGATGCTGTCGGCGTGGACGATGGGGGCGATGGCGTCGAAGAAGCTGAGGCTTTCCTCGCCGGTCAGGTCGAGGATGGCGGCGGCCAGGGCCGGAGAGGTCAGGGGGCCGCTGGCGACGATGACATTGTCCCAGTCTGCGGGGGGCAGGCCGGCGATCTCCTCGCGCACGATGGTGACGAGGGGATGGGCTTCCAGCTTCGCCGTCACGGCCTGCGAGAAGCCGTCGCGGTCGACGGCGAGAGCCCCGCCGGCGGGCACCTGATGGGCGTCGCCGCAGGCCATGATGATGGAGTCGAGCGCGCGCATCTCGGCGTGCAGCAGGCCGACGGCGTTGTGCTCCCAGTCGTCGGAGCGGAAGGAGTTGGAGCAGACCAGCTCGGCCAGGCCGTCGGTGTGGTGGGCGTCGGTCCTGACGCCGGGCACGCCGCGCATCTCGTGCAGGACCACGGGCACGCCGGCGCTGGCGATCTGCCAGGCGGCTTCCGAGCCGGCGAGGCCGCCGCCGACGACGTGGATGGGCTTCAGAGTGTCCGTCATGGGCGGCTTCTAGCGGTGCTGTGGAAAAGGGGCTAGCTTCGCCGTCAGCTTGGGGAGGCTGAAATGGCACGATTTTCAATTGGTAAGGCTGTGGGTGAGGGCTTTGGCCTGATCAAACGCCGTCCGTTATCCGTTTTTGTGTGGGGATTGCTGACGATTCTTCCGGCGGCGGCGGGCATGAGCCTGATGCTGCCGATGATGGAAGGTTTCACGGGGGCGATCGTCGAGGCCGCGGCCGAGGGCGAGGCGGCGTCGACCGGCATGCCGGACTCCATGATGACGAATATGATGCAGATGCAGGCCGTCATGGCCCCCCTGAACGCGGTTCGCTTCGTTCTGGGGGTCGTCGTCTATACAGCCATCGTTCGCGCGGTCGTGCGTCCGAAGGACTCCAGCTTCTTTTCGTTGCGCCTCAGCATGGATGAGATCCGGGTGTTCGTGGTCTCGCTGGCCCTGGTGATCGGCATCATCGTGGGCTCCATCCTGCTCACGCTTCTCGGCGTGGCGGTCGGTGCCGTGGTCTGGCAGTTCGTCGGCGCGGCCAAGGGGCTGGTGACCGCCGTGCTGATCATCGGCGGCATCATCGCCGCCCTGCTGCTGGGGGGTCGGTTGAGCCTGATGGTTCCGGCCACGGTCCGCTATCGAACCTTCGCCTTCGCCGAAGGCTGGAACCTCGGCAGGGGCAGGAGCTGGTCGCTGGTCGGGGTGATGCTGCTGCTGTTCCTGATCATCATCGGTCTCGAGATCGTCGTCGGCGGGATCGTGGCGGGCGTGATGTTCGCGGTGATGGGGAGCGGCGGTATCGACATCGCCGCCCTGGAATCCGGCGGCAATCCATTCGCCGGCATGTCCGACATGGCGCGCTCCAACTGGCCGTGGCTTGCTGTGGGTGTCGTCGTCGGGGCCATGCTCTACGGCATGCTTACGGCGATCCTGACGGCACCCTTCGCGTCCGTGGTGAGGCAACTGACCGAGGGCGACGAAGCACCGGCGGAACACTGAGGCCGAAGACACTGGTTTGTGCCCGGCCTGAGGCGGCCGGGGGGCGAGACGACATCCAATGGAGAGAAAATCGATGGCATTTTCAGCGACCGACGCGGCGTTCGAGGGATTCAGGGTGGTTCGCCGACACCCGATGGCCCTGATATTCTGGGCGCTGTTCTATATGGCGCTGATGGCCGCTGTCCTGTTCCTGGCCGGCGGCAGCCTGATCGGGCTGGTGAACGCGGCCGAGAGCCTGGACCCCTCCGGTACGCCCACGCCTGAAACCCTGATGCCGCTTGTCAGCAGCTATCTGGCCATCCTGGCCGTGATCCTGCCGGTCAGCCTGATCGCCAGCGCCATGATCTATGCCGCCGTATCCCGGGCCGTTCTGCGACCGACGGAGAGCGCCTTCGGATATCTGAGACTGGGTATGGACGAGGTCCGGGTCCTGGTCGTCTCGATCGTGCTTGCCATCGTCTTCATGGTGTTGTCGGCCGTTGTGTTCGGCATCGTCGGCGCGGTCATCGGCATGACGGTCGCTGCTGATCAGCCCGCCCTTTGGCTGCTGGTCGTGCTGGCCGTCTGCGCCGCCATTGCGCTGTTCATCTGGCTGGCCATTCGCCTGAGCCTGGCCATTCCGATCACCATGGCCGAGCGGCGCATCGCCATCTTCGACTCCTTCGCCGTCACCAAGGGCCGGTTCTGGTCCTTGCTGGGCATGGCCCTGCTGGCGTTCGTGATGAGTATCGTCGTCAGCATTCTGGGGTCGCTGGTCGGCATGCCGATCCAGCTCGCGACCGGCGGGCTGTCCGGACTTTCGAACCTTGAGGGTGAGAGCCTGCAGGTCATTCTGCAGAGCGCCTGGCCCGCCATCGCGGCCTACATCGTGGTCAATGCCATCATGTCGGCGCTGCAGGTCGCGGTGATCTATGCGCCGTTCTCGGCCGCCTATCGCGACATCAAGGGCGGGCAGCCGAACGCCGAGGTGTTCGACTAGGGCGGCAGCAGGCGGGGGCCTGACGGTCCTCCGCCCGCCGCTGCGATTGCACCATGGCGGTGCATCCATCCAGCGCCGTCAGGGCCTCATGCCTGGACGGACGCCCGTCCGCTGATTGATCGCGAGGAACACCGCATGGCCGGCATTGAGCTCTACGCCGAACGCAAGAAGGGTCATCGGCGAACCTGGACCCTCGCCGCCATCGTCCTGGGCGTGGTCTTCATGATCGGCGGCCAGATCGGTGCCATCTTCCCCGCGATCGCGACGGGCTTCGTCACCCCCGGCGATGGCACGGACGGCTGGCCGCAGCTGGCCTATGAGCTCGGAGCGGCGTTCGGCCTCGGTTCGGTGCTGGTGCTGCTCTGGGCCTGGCTGTTCGAGCGACGCGGGCCGGCGACCCTGGGGCTGAATGCGAAGGGGCCGTTGCGGTTCGTGCGCGGCTATCTGATCGGTCTGGCTTTCCTGGCCACCGTGATCGGGGCGATCTGGGCCGCCGGCGGCTATGTGGTCGAGGGACCCGGGGCGTTCGGCTCCGCCGCCGTCGGCGCGGCCCTGCTGCCCATCGGGGTGCTGATGCTGGGCTTCATCATCCAGGGCTCGTCAGAGGAGCTGCTGTTCCGGGGATGGTTGATGCAGCTGATCGCCTCGCGGCATGGGCTGTGGCTCGCCGTGATCCTCAACTCGGCCCTGTTCGCCCTGGCCCATGCGGGCAATATCGAGCCGTCCAATGAACTGTATGTGGGGCTGGCCAATATCGTCCTGTTCGGCCTGTTTATCAGCCTCTACGCCGTGCGCGAGGGCTCACTGTGGGGCGTGTGCGGCTGGCATGCGGCCTGGAACTGGCTGCTGGGGCTCGGCTTCGGGCTGGAAGTGTCCGGGATGAAGATCGACAGCCTGCCCCTTGTCACCGACCTGGCCGGAGCCGAGGGCGCGGCCTGGTGGCTGACCGGCGCGAGCTTCGGACCCGAGGCCAGTCTGGTGACGACGGCGGTCCTGCTGGTCGGCACGATCGTGCTGGCCCTGCGCGGCCGCACCCGCGGCCACGGCGTCGAGGTCACTCCGGACGCCGCCGCCGAGCCGGCCTGAGGCGTCAGGCGCTCTTCTTGAGCGCCTGCACCCGCGCCTTGCGGCGGGTCTCATGGCGGTCGAGGATTTCCTTGAGGTATTTGCCGGTCCAGCTCTTCGGATTGGCCGCGACCTGTTCGGGGGTGCCGACCGCGACGATCTCGCCGCCGCCGTCGCCGCCTTCGGGACCGAAGTCCAGCAGCCAGTCGGCCACCTTGATGACGTCGAGATTGTGCTCGATGACCACGATGGTGTTGCCGTTGTCGACCAGCTCCTGGAGCACCTCGAGCAGCTTCCTCGTATCCTCGAAATGCAGGCCCGTGGTCGGCTCGTCGAGGATGTAGAGGGTCTTGCCCGTGGCGCGTTTCGACAGCTCCTTCGACAGCTTGACCCGCTGGGCCTCGCCGCCCGAGAGGGTGGTCGCGGACTGGCCGACCTTGACGTAGCCGAGGCCGACGCGGTTCAGGGTCAGCATCTTGTCGCGGATCGAGGGCACGGCCTTGAAGAAGCTGGCGGCTTCTTCAACCGTCATGTCCAGAACGTCGGATATGCTCTTGCCCTTGAAGACGATTTCCAGTGTCTCGCGGTTATAGCGTTTGCCCTTGCAGACGTCGCAGGTGACGTAGACGTCGGGCAGGAAATGCATCTCGATCTTGATCAGGCCATCGCCCTGGCAGGCCTCGCAGCGGCCGCCCTTGACGTTGAAGCTGAAGCGGCCCGGGCCGTAGCCGCGCGCCTTTGACTCGGGCAGGCCAGCGTACCAGTCGCGGATCGGGCCGAAGGCACCGGTGTAGGTGGCCGGGTTGGAGCGCGGCGTGCGGCCGATGGGCGACTGGTCGATGTCGATGACCTTGTCGAACAACTCCAGCCCCTCGATGCGATCGAAGGGGGCGGGGGCGTCGGAGGCATTGTGCAGCCGGCGGGCGGCGGCCTTGTACAGGGTCTCGATGGTGAAGGTCGACTTGCCGCCGCCGGACACGCCGGTGATGCAGGTGAAGACGCCGCCGGGAATCTCGCCGGTGACGTTCTTCAGATTATTGCCGGTGGCACCCGAGATGCGGAGCATCTTCTTGCGGTCGATGGGGCGGCGGCCCTCGGCGGGCAGTTCGATCTCGCGCTCGCCGGTCAGGTATTTGGCGGTCAGGGAGTTCCCGTTGGCCATGACCTCGGCCGGCGTGCCCTGGGCGCAGACCTCGCCGCCGTGGACGCCGGCAGCCGGACCCATGTCGATCACATAGTCGGCGGTCAGGATCGCCTCCTCGTCGTGCTCGACGACGAGGACGGAGTTGCCGAGGTCGCGCAGGCCGCGCAGGCTTTCCAGCAGGCGGGAGTTGTCGCGCTGGTGCAGGCCGATGGAGGGCTCGTCGAGGACGTAGAGGACGCCGGTCAGGCCCGAGCCGATCTGTGAGGCCAGGCGGATGCGCTGGCTCTCGCCGCCGGACAGGGTGCCCGAGGCGCGCGACAGGCTGAGATAGTCGAGGCCGACGTTGTTGAGGAAGCGCAGCCGGTCGGTGATCTCTTTCAGGATCCGGCGACCGATCTCCATCTGTTTGTCGGTCAGCTTGCCGTCGAGGTCGGTGAACCAGGCGTGGGCCTGTTTGATCGACAGCCAGGAGACCTCGGCGATGTCGGTGGCCGCGACCTTGACCGCCAGGGCTTCGGGCTTGAGGCGTTTGCCGCCGCAGGCCTCGCACGGGGTCTCTGACTGGAACCGGCCCAGTTCCTCGCGCACCCAGGAGGAATCCGTCTCGCGCCAGCGCCGCTCGAGGTTCGGCAGGACACCCTCGAAGGCCTTGGAGACCTCGTATTTGCGGGCGTTGTCGTCATAGGTGAATTTGATCTTCTCGGACCCGGTGCCGCGCAGGATCACCGCCTGGGCCTGTTCCGGCAGGTCGCGCCACGGCACATCCATCGAGAAGCCGTAGTGGCGGGCCAGCGACTGCAGGGTCTGGGTGTAGAGGGGCGAGGGACCGCGCGACCACGGGGCGACGGCACCCTTGTGCAGGGCCTTGTCGCGATCGGGAATGACCAGGTCGGCGTCGAAGGCCAGTTTGACGCCGAGGCCGTCGCAGGTGGGGCAGGCGCCGAAGGGGTTGTTGAACGAGAACAGCCGCGGCTCGATCTCGGAGATGGTGAAACCCGAGACCGGGCAGGCGAATTTCTCGGAGAAGGTGATGCGGCGCGGTAGCTCGCCTTCGGGCGCATTGGCCCATTCGGCCACGGCGATGCCGTCGGCCAGGCCCAGGGCGGTCTGCAGGCTGTCGGCGTAGCGGCTCTCGAGCCCGGCCTTGGTGACGATGCGGTCCACGACGATGTCGATGTCGTGCTTGAACTTCTTGTCCAGCGTCGGCGCGTCCTCGATGGCGTAGAATTCGCCGTCGATCTTGAGCCGCTGGAAACCGGCCCGCTGCCACTCGGCCATCTCCTTGCGATATTCGCCCTTGCGACCGCGGACGACCGGGGCCAGCAGCATCAGCCGCTCGCCCTCGGGCAGGGCGATCAGCTTGTCGACCATCATCGAGATGGTCTGGCTCTCGATCGGCAGGCCGGTCGCCGGCGAATAGGGCACGCCGACGCGGGCCCAGAGCAGGCGCATGTAGTCGTGGATCTCGGTCACCGTGCCGACGGTCGAGCGCGGGTTCTTCGAGGTGGTCTTCTGTTCGATGGAAATGGCCGGTGACAGACCCTCGATCAGGTCGACGTCGGGCTTGCCCATCAGTTCGAGGAACTGGCGGGCGTAGGCGCTCAGGCTCTCGACATAGCGGCGCTGGCCCTCGGCATAGATGGTGTCGAAGGCGAGCGAGCTTTTGCCCGAGCCCGACAGGCCGGTCATGACCACGAGCTTCTCACGCGGGATGTCGAGGTCGACGCCCTTGAGATTGTGCTCGCGCGCACCGCGCACGCGTATGAAGTTGTGCTTTTCGGTCATGGGGCCTGAAGGATCGGGGATTCGGGAACGCAGCGGGGCCGGGGAGGGTCCGGCGCGACGCCGCTATATGGGGATCAATTCGCGGGATTCAGCAAGAACAATGTAGGAACAAAAACGTTGCTGTCCGGCCTGCTGTCAGAATCTGTCAGCAGTTACCGGCCCGTTCCGGAGGCTGGACGCGTTGGCGGCGACGGCAGGGCGATGTAGCGTCGGGCAACAGGGAGGGTGAAACCATGCGGCGCAGACAGGTTCTGGGATTTCTGGCGGCGGCTGCCCTGACGGCGTGCTCCATGCCCAGTATGGAGGGCGACGCCGAACGGGCGACGGAGGCGCGGGCTCTGTATGCCGACCTTGTCGAGGGGCGCGACGAGGCGCTTCTGGCCCGGATGGCGTCCGTCAACGACCCGGCGACGGTACGGGCACAACTGCCCATGCTCCGGACCTTCGCGCCGGCCGGTCCGCCACCCGAGCCGAAGCCGATGGGTTGGCGCTCGTATGCGGGGACCGACGGCCAGCGCTACTCACTGGCCCAGGAGTACGAATATCCGGACCGGTTCGTGCGCGCCGACACCAACTTCCTCAAGGAGGGCGATGTCTGGAAGGTCGAGGGGTTCAACGTCAACGCCCGGATGAAGGCCGGTCCCGCAACCGTCGCCGCCGAGCCGGCGGTTCCGGGTTAGGGGGAAGGCGGCGTCCAGGCCTCGGTGGGCCGGAGGTAACGCTCACCCTTGCCGAGGAGCACGCCCCGGGCACCGGCTATGCCGAGTTCGAGGCTTTGAGCGATGCGGCGCGCGCGTTCGATGAAATGATCGGCCGCAACGGGCGGGCAGAGGTCGCGGGCCGTGGCCTCGAAAAGCTCGAGCCAACGATCGAAATGGCGGGCGTCGACGGGCAGGGGCAGGTGTTTGGGCATCGGCCGTCCGTGATAGACGCCGCTCATCAGGGCCACGGACGACCAGAACAGGCGCATCTGCGCGAGATGCGGGCCCCAATCGCTGATCCGGTCGGCGAAGACCGGACCGAGCAGGGGGTCGGCTCTGACACGGTCGTAGAAGGCGTCGACGAGGCGAGCGATCATGGGCTCGTCGATGCCGGTCTCCGCCTCGATGCGCCGGATGGCGGCCTGACGGCGGGTTTCGGGATCATCGGATGGGGTCACCGGCCCTATCTAGGCGGCCGATGCTCTTTCCGCCATTGCGGCTATTCGCCGTCGAGGAAGTCGCCAGCGTTGAAGGTGATCACGCAGCGATGGTCGGTGCCGTCAGTTGCCGAGCATGAATCGACGCCGAACATGTTGGCCACGACCTTCGCCGTCGAACGATAGGTCCGGCCTTCGTGGTCGAAGGCGGAGTCACGGGCCACACTCCACGGGCCGAGGGCGTCGTAGAAGGCGCGGGCCGGGGCACCGGTGCAGGTGAACAGGATCAACTCGTCGCCGCCACCATCGGCGGCCCGGCGATAGGCACCCACCGTCGCGGCCTGGCCGATGCAGTCGGCGTAGTAGCGGGCGTTGGGCGGTGCGGGCTCGCCGGCCAGCGGCGTATAGTCCGGCGTGGTCAGGACGACGGCGTCCGGCCCATGGGCACAGGCGGTGAGGGCGGCCAGGGACAGGGCGGTCAAGAGCGAGATCGGGCGCATGAATTCTCCTCCGGATGCACCGTCTCACGGCCCGACGTGCCGCGCCATGGCCGAAATGGCTTGCCAGAAAGCCGGTTCGACCCCATTCTGCCGACTTCGCCTGAGTGTCTCTGGAGTTCAACGATCATGATCAGCGCTGTGGAAATCGGTTTCGCCCTTTCCCTCGTCGCCATCGTGGTCGCCTGTGTCTCGCTTCAGCCTCGCCCCAAGCCCGTCCCCATCCGCATTCGTGACGCTCGATCGCGTCGCGGCCCGGACGCCTGACGGTCACACACTATTCCCTGATCTGAGCCTCGCTTTCGGCCGCGAACGCACGGGCGTCGTCGGCCGTAACGGCGTGGGCAAGACCACGCTTCTGCGCCTGATCGCCGGCCTGTCGGAACCGGCCGAGGGCACGGTCGCGCGCGCGGGCCGGATCGGCTGGCTGGAGCAACGGGGTGACCCCGGGCCGGAGGAGACTGTCGCCGGGACCCTGGGGGTGGCGGCGGGTCTGGAGGTTCTGGCGCGGGTTCTGGCCGGGGACGGTCGCGCCGACGATCTGGCCGAGGCCGACTGGGCGTTGGAGGGCCGTATCGCCGCCGCGCTCGACGACGTCGGGCTTGGCGGCCTCGATCTGAAGCGCTCGACCGGGTCCCTGAGCGGCGGGGAGCAGACGCGTTTGAGGCTGGCGGCCTTGTTGCTGGTCCAGCCGGACCTGCTGGTGCTGGACGAGCCGACCAACCACCTCGACCGCGAGGGCCGGGCTATTGTCGCGGACGTGGTGGAGCGTTGGAAGGGCGGGGCCGTGGTGGTCAGCCACGACCGTGGCCTGCTGAGACGGATGGACCGGATCGTTGAACTTTCGTCGTTGGGTGCCGCGATCTACGGCGGAAACCATGACCTCTACGCCGAACGCAAGGCGGCGGAGCGGGCGGCGGCAGAGCGCGGACTGGATGCGGCGCAGCGCGAGACCGGCCGGGTCGCGCGCGAGGGCCAGGCGGCCCTGGAAAAGAAAGCGCGGCGCGACAAGGCCGGACGGGCCTTCGCCGCGAGGAAGTCCGAGCCGAACATCCTGCTCGGAGCCATGGCCGAGCGGGCCGAGAACAGCGGTGCGCGCGAGAACCGGCTGGCGGAACGGAAGGCGGCCGAGGCGGCGGCGGCACTGGCCGAGGCCCGCGAACGGGTCGAGCGGGTAAGGGCCCTGACCCTCCCCATGCCGACGACGGGCCTTGCCGCGGGCCGGACGGTGCTGGTTCTCGACGAGGTTAGGTGGAACGCGGCGGACGGGCGACGGATCGTGGGGCCGGTGTCGCTGAAGCTGGCCGGACCGGAGCGGGTCGCCGTCACCGGACCGAACGGGGCCGGCAAGACGACCCTGTTGCGACTGATGTCGGGAGACCTGGAACCCTCCACGGGCGGGGTCGAGCGGCCGTTGCCGGTCGCCCTGCTGGATCAGGAGACAGCGTTGTTGCGACCGGACGAGACCATCATCGGGGCTTACCGGCGACTGAACCCGGCGGCGACGCCAAACGAGGCGCAGGCGGCGCTGGCGCGGTTCCTGTTCCGCAATACGGCGGCGCGGCGTGTGGTCGGGACCCTGTCAGGCGGCGAAAGGCTCAGGGCCGGACTGGCCTGTGTCATGACCGGCGCGCGGCCCCCGCAGCTTCTGATCCTCGACGAACCGACCAACCATCTGGATCTGGAGTCCATCGCGGCGGTCGAGGCGGCGCTGGCCGCCTGGGACGGGGCGCTGGTCGTGGTCAGCCATGACGCCGACTTCCTGGCGGCAATCAGGATCGGGCGAACTGTCGAGCTGGTCTAGCCCCAGCCAGCCACGGCACCCTGACGGCGCGCGGGAACGGGGCGGATCGTCGGCGTGACGGGCTCGGATGCCGGACGGCCGAACAGCCAGCCCTGACCATAGCCGACGCCGAGTGCCCGGATGGCGTCTGCCTGTTCCTCGGTCTCGATCATTTCGGCGATGGTGCTCATCTTGAGGTCCGCGCACAGTTCAACCAGTCGGGAGACGAGGTCGCGGCCCCGGCTGTCCGTGGCGATGTCGCGCACGAACCGGCCGTCGATCTTGACCGTGTCCGCGGGCAGGCGATGCAGATAGTCCAGCGAGGCGGCACCGACCCCGAAATCGTCAAGGCAGACCCTGATCCCGGCGCGACGCAGGGTGGTCAGGCGGCGCGCGGCGGCCTCGATGTCGGCCACGGCGGCGGTTTCGGTGACCTCGACCAGGAGCCGGCCACGGATGTCGGGCTCGGTGGCCGTCAGTCGCAGCAGGCCGTCCACATAGGCGTTCGCACCGAGAGAGGCCCCCGAGACATTGACGGCAATCCGGGTCAGGCCAAATCCCGGGCGACGCAGTTGTTGCAGTGCCTTTTCGGCGACGGCGAGGTCGAAGCCCCCGATCAGTCCGAGTTCTTCAGCGAGCCGGATCGAGTCGGCGGGACCGCGCGAGCCGAACCGGGCGAGGGCCTCGAAATGGTGGGTGACGCCGGTCGCAAGGTCGACGATCGGCTGATACTCAAGGGCGAAATCACGGGTCTTGACCATGGCCCGGAAGCGTTCCGCTTCTTTCAGGGTCCGCTTCAGGCTTTCCGAGAAGGCGACGCCGGCATCCTCGATGCCACCGTCCCGGATACAGGTCTCGAGGGCGAAGCGAAGGGCGCGCACCGTCGATTCCGCCGGAGCGGACCCTGAAAGGGCGGCCTCGGTCGTCCGGACCGCCAGCTCCAGTCCTTCCGCCGCCCCCGCCTCCCGCACCTCGGCCGCGATGTCGTTCTGACAATCGGCGGTCCGGACAAGGGCGAAGCGTTCGGGGGACAGGCGGGCGGCGGAGGCACCATCGATGGAGGTGGCCTGAAGCACGGCGGTGACGCGAGCGGCGGCGCGTTGATGGGCCTCGCCCGGGGCGTCAATGCCGGGGACGTCAACGAAGGCCACTGCAATATTGCCCTCAGGCAGAAGCAAGGAACCGCGAACGCGGGACAGCAGGCCGTCGGCGCTCAGCAGATCTGGCGCTTCCGGAACGGCCAGGGTGAAGGGCGCGCCCTCATAGCTGATGGCGCATGAAATGGCCGGCGCGAGTTCTGGAAGCTGGAACAGGCGCAGACGCGCGCGGCGGACACGGTCGGGGTCACAGACCACCAGCGCGTCGATCGGGGCGAGTCTGACGTGAGGACGAATCCCGGTCAGGGCATCGGCCAGGGGCTTTTGACCGGCCTTGCCGATGAGGTCGGACAGCAGCAGGCCGTGCCATGCCTCCGCGGTGCCACCACGGGGGCAGGGACCCGCCCCGAGGGCGAGATCGATCCGGCCTTCGCCATCCAGCTCGATGAGGGTATCGGCGGAGGCGAGGGCCAGGCCGAGAAGTCGCGATTTCATCTCCATGACTACCGGTTACCGGCCAGAGATGAAGACCAATTCGACGAAGAGGCTTAACGGGGCGTTCAGGCCTGTCGGTTGAACGCCACGGCGCGGCTGTCGCCGGTATTGGCCCGGCCCGAAGCGCCGTAGGCAGACGGGCTGCCGCGCTGACCGGCGACCTCGGCGGCGATCGTCTTGACCAGGCCCTCCGAGACGATCCGGGCGGCCTCGACGGCCAGGGCATGACGCGACAATACGGCCTCGAAAGCCTCGGTGGCGCGGATCAGGGCAGTGCGGTCGGCGGCCGGCGCGGCGGAGACCGAGGCCGGGTTCGCCTTCAGCTGGGCGGACTCGCGGCGATAGGTATTGGCGAGATCCTGGGTCGCCACCATCGAGGCGGCGGCGTCCTGGGGCCGGCGGGCCTCAAAGGCCTGCGATTCCTCGCTGAGCCGGGCGGTCAGGCGGCTGGTCAGGTCGGTCAGCTGACGGACGCGGGCAGTGGCGTTCAGCGTGGAGGCGTCGCTCATTGTTCCTGCTCCTGCATCTTCAGCATCTGACTGACGACCTGGTCGGCCAGGCCGATACCGCCGGCGCGAACGGTCTGTTTGGCCATGGCCTCAACGAGGAAGCCGCGCCATGTGCTTTCGGCCTCGCCTCCGCCGAACAGACCGTCGGTGGACAGGCCCTCGAACATCGGCTTGAGCATCTGGGCCATGAAGCTGGCCTCAAATGCCTCGGCGGTCTCGCGCATGCGGGCCGTGGCCGTGGCCGGCGCAACGGCGGGCGAGGCGGTCGGGGGCAGGGTGGACGTGGTGACGATCGGAAGGCTCATCACATCACCTCGATTTCGGCCTGGAGGGCCCCGGCGGCCTTGATGGCCTGCAGGATGCTGATCATGTCGCGCGGGCTGACGCCGAGGGCGTTGAGGCCGTTGACCAGGGTGGACAGCGAGGCCCCACCGCTGACGATCCGCATCTGACGGCCGAGGTCTTCCTCGACGGCGACGTCCGACTGGGGAACGACGACCGTCTGGCCGCCGCGGCTGAACGGCTCTGGCTGGCTGACCTGGGGGCTCTCCTGCACCGAAATGGTCAGATTGCCCTGGGCGATGGCGACGGTGGAGACCCGAACCGCGTCGCCCATGACGATGACGCCGTTGACCTCGTCGATGATGACGCGGGCCGGGGAGTCGACCATGACCTCGAGGTTCTCGACCCGGCTGATGAAGCCGGCCATGCCCATCTGGCCCGGTGCCCGCAGGGCGACGACGGTGCCGTTCTCGGCGAGGGCGGCATTCGGATAGACCTGGTTGATGGCGGCTGCCACCCGCTGGGCCGTGGTGAAGTCGGGATTGCGCAGGGTCAGCCGGACCTCGGTCATATTGGCCAGCTGGAAGCCGGTCTCCAGCTCGACCGTGGCACCAGAGGCGATGCGGCCGGCCGTGGGCACACCGCGGGTGACCGACGAGCCCGACCCGCCCGAACCGGAGACGGCACCGGTCTGAATCGATCCTTGCGCGACGGCGTAGACCTGCCCGTCCGCGCCTTGCAGGCTGGTAACCAGCAGGGTGCCGCCCAGCAGGCTCTTGGCGTCACACATGGAGGCGACATTGACGTCGATGCGGGCACCGGGCGTGGCGAACGGCGGCAGTTCGGCCGTCACCATGATGGCGGCCATGTTCTTGGAGTTGGCGTTGGCTCCACGAATGTTGACGCCCAGGCGTTCGGTCATGCCCTCGAGCGACTGTCGGGTGAAGGGACAGTTGCGCAGGGAGTCGCCCGTGCCGTTCAGGCCCACGACGAGGCCATAGCCGACCAGCTGGTTGGAGCGGACGCCCTCGATCGCCGCGATGTCCTTGATCCGTGACTGGGCCAGGGCCGGAGACGCGAATCCGGTCAGGGCGGCGGCGGTCAGGAGGGTAGCGAGCAGTTTCTGCATAGGCTTGGGCGTCCACGAACTGTTGCGCCCTGTGTCATGCCAGCGCCGTGCCACGAACAAAGGCGAGCAAAAACAACAAATGACTGGCGGCCCGGGGACCTGTTGGCGGCAGAAACTGCCGGGCCGTTAACCAAACGGTGACGCGGCACCGCCGATGGTCCGTCCATGTTCTGGAGTCGTTTTCCATGAAGGTGTCAGGCCCGTCCGGACCAACGTCGGCGCAAGGGGGCCGCCCCGCTCGCGCCAGCGGTGGCTTTTCCGTGCCGCAAGGCGGGTCCACCGCCGGGCCCACCGCCGCGGCACCGGCCGCGGCACCTTCCTCCGTGGCCAATGTGTCCGCCTTGATGGCCCTGCAGGGTGTGGAGGATGTCACCGAACGCCGGCGACGCGCGATCCGGCGCGGCGGCGGCCTTCTGGATAGGCTGGAGGAGCTGAAGCTGGCCCTTCTGTCGGGTGAGGCGGACGAGGGCACGCTGGAGCGGCTGTCACGCACGCTTCGTGAGGAACGTCCGATCGATGCCGATGCCGGCCTCAACGGCCTGCTGGAGCAGATCGATCTGCGGGCCGCGGTCGAGCTCGCCAAGGCCGATTTACGCCGCACCGCAACATAACCCTCCGAAATTCCTCGAAAAAGAGAAGTTCGCGAACGGGGGGTGATGAAGAAATGTCACGCTTTCCAGCCGACTGTCAGCTTCACCGGTCACGGTCGCGCGAGTGTTGTTGCCGCGACTCTTTGCCATCCCTATAGGCAGGGCTGCGCCACAGGGGGGCGCTGTAGAAGACCGTGAGTGCGAACATGACCGCATTGGCGTCTGTGATTGCCGACCCGGCCGCGTACAGGCCGTCCGGTGACGAGCCGTTCATGAACGAGCGGCAGCTGGCCTATTTCAAGGGCAAGCTGATGGACTGGAAGGATGACATCCTTCGCGAGTCCAAGGGGACTGTCGTCAACCTGAAGGCCGAGACGGAGAATCATCCGGATCTGGTCGACCGGGCGTCGTCGGAATCCGACCGTGCGCTGGAACTGCGCACCCGTGATCGCCAGCGCAAGCTGATCTCGAAGATCGACGAGGCCCTGCGCCGGATCGAGGACGGGTCCTACGGCTATTGCGAGGAGACCGGCGAGCCGATCAGCCTCGGACGGCTGGAAGCCCGCCCGACGGCGACGCTGTCGGTCGAGGCCCAGGAGCGGCACGAGCGCCGCGAACGGGTGCATCGGGACGACTGAACGGGCGCGAGCCTTGACTTGAGGGGCCGCGAGGGCGACCTGTGCGCCCCGCGTTTCCAAGGTTCTTCGAATGTCCGTCAAGGTTCGTTTCGCCCCGTCTCCGACGGGTAAATTGCACGTCGGCAATGTCCGCACGGCGCTGGTCAACTGGATGTTCGCCAAGGGGCAGGGCGGCAGCTTTGTCCTGCGCATCGACGACACCGATCTGGCGCGGTCCACGCCGGAATTCGAACAGGGGATCGAGGACGACCTGACCTGGCTGGGTCTGGTCTGGGACGAACGGCACAATCAGTCGAAGCGGTTCGACCGCTATGAGGCGGCCGCCGCGCGCCTGAAGGCGGCCGGGCGGCTCTATCCCTGCTACGACACCTCCGACGAACTGGATCGCCGGCGCAAGGTGCAGTTGTCGCGCGGCCTGCCTCCGATCTATGACCGCGCCGCGCTGGACCTGACCGAGGCGCAGAAGGCGGCCTATGAGGCCGAGGGCCGCAGGCCGCACTGGCGTTTCAAGCTGGATGGTCGCCGGGTTTCCTGGGAGGATCTGGCGCGCGGCCATGCCGAGGTGGATACGACCTCGATGTCCGATCCGGTGCTGATCCGGGAGGACGGCCTGTTCCTCTACACCCTGCCGTCGGTCGTCGACGACATCGACATGGCCATCACCCACGTCATCCGCGGCGAGGATCACGTCACCAACACCGGGGCCCAGATCGAGATCTTCGAGGCGCTCGGCGCGACGGTGCCCGGGTTCGCGCACATGCCTTTGCTGGTCGGGGCGGACGGTCAGGCCCTGTCCAAGCGGCTGGGTTCGTTGTCCATCAGCGAGATGCGTGATCTGGGCTATGAACCGATCGCCATCACCAGCCATCTGGGGCGGATCGGCACCAGCGATCCGCTGGAAGTCGGGACCTCGATCGACGCGCTCGGCGCCAGCTTCGCCTTCTCCAAGATGGGCCGATCGCCGGCGCGCTATGACACCGCCGATCTGGATCGGCTGAACGCCCAGTCCCTGCACGTCATGGACTATGTGACGGCGCAGCCGCGGCTGGAGGCGCTGGACGCAGACCTGGGCGAGGCGTTCTGGAACGGGGTACGCGGCAACCTTCAGAAGTTTTCTGATGTCGTTGAAATGGCGACGATTGTGCGTGGACCGGTCACGCCGGTGATCGAGGATGCGGCCTTCGCGGCGGCGGCCCTGGCGGCGCTGCCGGAAACCATCGACGAGACCCTGTGGCCGGTCTGGACGGCGGCGGTAAAGGAAGCGACCGGCGCCAAGGGCAAGGCCCTGTTCATGCCGCTGCGGATGATGATCACCGGCCAGCAGCATGGGCCGGACATGGCCACGCTCGCGCCGATGATCGGCCGCGAGCGGATCGTCAAACGGCTGGGCGGCGAGACGGCCTGACCGGCGACCTCCCGGAAGACGAAAAATGGCCGCCCTCCGGCGAGGGCGGCCATTTCATTTCATCAGTACGTTCGGATCAGGCGTTGCAGGCGGCGATCTGTTCGGCCGACAGGGCGACGCCCTTGTAGCTGAACGAGGACACTGGACCGAAGCGGGCCACGACGCGGCGGCAGGCGCGGGTGGCGGGCTGATTGGCGCCGCCGTTGGCGGTGCAGGACGCGCCGTCACAGCTCCAGGAGGCACCGTCGATGATGACGCGGGCAGCCGGGGCACGGGCGGCGTCGGCAAGGACGGCACTCGTGGCGGGCGTTTGGGCGAGGGCGGGGGCGGCGGCGAACAGGGCCGCGGCGATGAGCAGAGCACGCATGGGGAGGTCTCCGGGTTGGCGGGGACGGTTATCCGCCCCGCGTCACCAGTGTCCGTTTTTATACGCAACTGTCAAGGTGCGTATCTAAAAGAGACGAACTGTCACTGGTGACTGACCAGTGATTACTTATCGCTGATCATGTTGCAAGCCCGGCATGTCGTCGGCACCCTGCATCGCCACGATGGCGGCCTCGACCGTGTCGCAAACGACCCAGGCCTGGCGGAAGGTGGCGGGGGTCATTCCCTCGGCGATACTGTGTTCCATGACGGCCAGAAGTGGCTCCCAGAAGCCATTCAAATTCAGAAAGATGACCGGCTTGGAATGCAGGTCCAGCCGTTTCCAGGAGAGGACCTCGATGACCTCTTCCAGGGTTCCGACCCCGCCGGGGGCGACCACGAAGGCGTCGGACTGGTCGTACATGATGGTCTTGCGCTCATGCATCGAGGGCACGATCAGGGTCTCGACCTCATCGAACAGCCGTTCGCGGCTGCGAAGGAAGCCCGGCATGACGCCAAGGACCCGGCCCCCGGCCTCATGGGCGGCCCGGGCCGAGGCCCCCATCAGGCCGACTCCTCCTCCGCCATAGACCAGCCGCCAGCCCGCCCGGGCCGTCTGTTCGCCAAACGCCCGCGCCGCGGCGGTATAGGCGGGATCTGACAGGTCCGAGGAGCCGCAGAACAGGCAGACGGACTGGCCGTCGAAGGGCTGGATGGTGACGGACGACATGGGGCCTCGGGAACGGATGGGAGACAGCGGCCGCCTCGGCGCGCTATCTGGGTCCATACTCCTAGCTGTCGGAAGCACGCGATGAAACGGGCCATGTTGGGCAGGGCGGCGATGGTGGCGTTGATGTGCGCCGCCGGTGCGGCCTGTACGCCGCCGGCCGCCCCCGAGGCGGAGGCGGCCGGGGAGTCCGCTGCGGTGGCCGGATGGACCCGACCACCCAGGATCGATTCGGCGCGGCGCGTCCCGGGCGGCCTGATCTTCATCGGTCAGGCGGAGCCGGGGGCTCGCGTCGTGCTGCGCAGTGATTCGGGACCCGCCCATGCCGCGGCGGCGGACGAACAGGGCCGGTTCGAGATTCGCATGGCGGCCCCGGCGGGTGATCTGCTGCTTCGGCCCGAGACCCAGGTGGGCCAGGACGCTGCTCCGGCGCCGGACCGGCTGTTGATCGTGGCGGGCGGTCGCGGGCCGCTGGCGATCCTGCGAGCGGGCGGCGCGACGCGCCGGCTGGATCGGGGACCGGCGCTGGGCGCGGTGGACAGCGACGGCCGGATGCGTCTGGTCTCCGGACGCAGACCGCTGGACGCCGCACCGATCGAAGTGCAGGCGGGGGAGGTGAGCGGCCGGGTGATGCCGGATGCCGCGGGCCAATGGAGCATGGCGCTGCCGCCGTCGGCGGGGCCCGATGAGCTTCGGGTTGGAGGGCGGAGCTTCGTCTGGCCGGGCGACGGCGGGTCGGATTCGGCACTGCGGGTGGAACGCGCGGGAGCCGGCTGGCGGGTGATCTGGCGCGGACCCGCGGGTGGACGGCAGACGAGCTGGCTGCCGGATGCCGAGTGAGGGTGTTTACGCGCGATTAACCAATTCACGCCATCCGGTGTGTGTCTTCCTTTTCGAGGACACCCACCATCACCGAACTTCTTCAGCCCGGCGCTCGCGTCGGGCTTTTTTTCGATCTGGCGCTGCAGGTGGGGGAAGAGTGGCTCCGCGGGTAGGATTCGAACCTACGACCAGCCGATTAACAGTCGGCTGCTCTACCACTGAGCTACCGCGGAACACTTCCTCTCGGGAAGGCGGGCGCTATAGCAGCGCGAGTCAGACTGACGCAACGGGAAATATCCGATCTTGGCCGTGATCCGCATCGACGACCCCGACGATCCGCGCATCGCGGGCTTTCGTGACATCCGCGAGCGGGACCTCACGGGCAGGCAGGGCCTGTTCGTGGCGGAGGGCGAGGTGGTGCTGAACGTGCTGACCTCGGACCGGTCTCTTTGCCGGCCCGTGGCGCTCCTGATCGACAGCAAACGCGTCGCGGGGCTGGCTGGAATGGTGGCCCGGGCGGGAAATGACACGCCGGTCTATGTCGCCGACCAGCCGGTGCTCGATTCGATCGCGGGCTTTCACCTGCATCGCGGCATACTGGCCCTTGGCGAAAAGCCCCCGGCGCGGAGTCTGGACACCTGCCTGGGAGACCTGGGGCCGGAGGCTGTGGTGGTCGCGGCCTGCGGGATCGGCAATCACGACAATATGGGCGGGCTGTTCCGCAACGCCGCGGCCTTCGGTGCCGGGGCGGTGTTGTTGGACGCGAGCTGCTGCGATCCCTTCTACCGTAAGGCCATCCGTGTTTCGGTCGGTGCGGCGCTGCGGACCCCGATGGCGTCCGGGCTGGATGCCCTTGTCATGGTGGAGGGGCTGAAGGCGGCGGGGTTCGAGGTGCTGGCCCTGACGCCGGGCGCGCGAGAGCCGCTGGAGACGATCCCGCGCGGCGGCCGGGTCGCCATCCTGTTGGGGCCAGAGGGGCCGGGACTGTCCGCGGCGGTGATCGAGCGCTGCCGGCCCGTCGCGATTCCGATGTCAGGCGGCTTTGATTCGCTGAATGTTTCTGTCGCCAGTGGAATTGCGCTGCATCATTTCACCCGACGGGCGTGAATCGATCACCAAATCGCGATTAACGCTTTGTACACCTTGATGAACCGGTCGACCTGTGTCGCTGTGGGCGGGTCCGGGGGAGGTCAATCATGTTCGGTGGCATTTTCGTCTTCATTCATCGCAATGCGCGCTTCGCGCTGGCGGTTGGCATCGTCGCCGCGGGCGTCAGTGCCGCCAGCGTCATCGGCTGGGTCACCGCCCCGATCGCCTGACGCCAGACGGTCTTTTTCGCCCGGTTTTAAGGTCAGGCATCCGTTACGGGAGCGGGGCGGGTCTCCCGCGCGCGCCAAAGGATTCCCGCGATCAACGCCAGCATGACTGCGTCGCCCCAGACGTAATAGGCCGTGACATAGGCCCATTGCTTGAGTTCGGGGCCGCGCACGAAGGCCAGGTGGTTGGCCATCAGCAGGAACTGGAACGCCGCCGCCCAGACGGTCCAGCGGCGTTTCGAATAGAGGGCGAGATAGAGCAGAAACAGCATGGTGACGCCGTCAAGAGAGATGGCGAACCACGGCGGATTGATCAGATCAAAGGAGGCGAGGGCCGTCCCGATCCAGTTCAGGACCAGAACGACCGCCGTCGTGCGTTCCCACGGTCCGCCGCGCCACAGGGCGAGGGCAGCGGCCGCGATCAGAATGCCCAGGGAGACCGCGTAGATCGGTGACATGCCCTGGCATCGCCAAATCAGGAAACGAGCGCAAGCCCCTTGGGATTCGGGAGCGGCAAGGTGTCGTCCTTTTCCAGCCCGCCCATCTGGACCCCGCGGTAGGACGTGGTTTGTTTGACTTCGGCCAGGGCCTGGTGAAGCGCCACCATCGCTCTCTGGGCACCGACCTGGGCCGTGACGGCCTCGGCCAGGGCGTCGAACGCCGCCTGTCCGACGGTCGTTGAAAGCCCGGCCTCTCGCCGGCTCCGGGTCAGGGACTGGGCCAGTCGGCCGAGATGGCTGACGGCATCGTCCTGGCTGGCTTCGGCCTGGAACAGGTCGGCCGCCAGGCGTGCGACAACGGTCGCCGCATGTTCGCTGCGTTTCATTCGCTCACCTATCTAAGGAAGGGGCGCGGATCAGCCGCCGTAACGGATGCCTTGCAGAAGAACGGCGAACCGTTCCGCGCCTATGACGCTTGTCAGGGCCAGGACGGCTATTGCCGCGATGGCGAAGACAAACAGGATGCGGCTGAGGTGTTCATGTCCGACTCCGCCGGCTGGAAGCCTGAGTCCAACAAGGCCGCTCCGATGTGGAGGATCTCCCTGAAGGTGCTTTCCGGCGACAGGAACGCCGCCTGCTTGCGTGTTCCCTCCACCAGATGCTGAACCATCATCTGCTTCATCGGTGTATCCGCCAGAGCGAGAAGCACGGATTGCAGTTGGGCCCAGCTGATGTCTGGCACCCGTCCTTCGGAATCGGTCATTGGTCACCCCTTTCGCCATGCCAGAGAAGGCGATCGGGGGGACGGAAGCGATTGGGGGCGGTTCGGATACCGAGTCGTTCTGAACGGGCTGATCGGCCACTAGCAGCAGGGCTGCGTCCACGCGACCGGCGGCGTTCAGCTTGCGGGCAGCGTTTTCGCAGTGCCGATCCACGGTCGAGGGCTTGATCCCGAGACGCCGGGCGATCTGTTTGGAGTTCAGGTGCGCGTGGACGAGGCGCAGGCATTCGCGCTCGCGGTCAGTCAGTCGATCAGTGCGGCTGTGCATCAGCGCCCCCCGGCTCTCGGGGGCATATTAACCCCGACTGGAGATTCACCGAAACGATGAATGCATCCAATGAGTCAATCGGCGCTTGTCAGCGCGGAATGGAGCGGGGTGAAACGAAATCGCGATGGAGGCCTGACCGAGAATCGAACTCGGGTGCAAGGATTTGCAGTCCTCTGCGTAACCACTCCGCCATCAGGCCATGGGCCGTTGAAAACGGCCGCGCCATCGCGAGGGGCGTTCGCTATCAGATCGGATTGTCCCCCGCAACGCACAGACCTATAAGCGCGCGAGATTTCCCGGCATTGCGCCGGCCGCTCCAGCCGCAGGATCAGTTTCCATGGATTTCGCCGCCGCCCGCAAGGTCATGGTCGACAGCCAGGTCCGCGTGAACGACGTCACCGACCGCGCCCTGCAGGCCGCGCTTCTGGCCGTGCCACGCGAACGCTTCCTGCCGCAGGACCGCGCCTGGTCGGCCTATGCAGAGATCGAGCCCGAGATCGCGGGTGGACGCCGGCTGATGCTGGCGCGTGACCTGTCCAAGCTGCTGATGGCGCTGGACGCGCGGCCGGGCGAATCGGCCCTTGCCCTGGCGGCCCCCTATGCCGCGGCGGTACTGGCGCGCCTGGGTCTGACGGTGACGGCCCAGGAATCGGACGCTGCCGTGGTCGATGTTGTCGGCGGGATACTGGCGGAGGAGGGGGTTCAGGTGACTGTCGCGCCTCTCGAAGCACCGGCGGACGGCGGATACGACGTCATTGTCTGTGAAGCGGCGGTTCCCGGACGGCCCGAGGCCTGGTTGAAGGCGCTGAACGTCAGCGGCCGGCTGGCGGTCGTGGAGCGGACCGGTCCGGTGGGCAAGGCGGTGCTGTACGTGCGGGGCGAGCAAGGGATTTCGCGGCGCGAACTGTTCAATGCCGCGCCGCCGAGGTTGGCGGAACTGTCGCCCGACCCCATCTTCGCGCTCTAGGATCGTCGACGTCGACGGACTTCCACGCCGGGTGCGTGAAAAAAACTTAACTGGCGTGGGCGCAAACCGTCCCGCATCAGACCTATGAGATACGAAGGGCGCGCTTCCCCGCGCCAGGCAGGAACAGACATGCTGAAACGTACGCGCGCGCTCGCCTCGGTCGCCGTCATCGCCGTGATCACCGGCATGGGCGCGCCCGCCTGGGCCGAAACGCTGAAGGACGCACTGGCGCTCGCCTATCAGACCAATCCGTCGCTGCTGGCGCAGCGGGCCAACCAGCGGGCGCTGGATGAGTCCATCGTCCAGGCGCGGGCCGGCTTGCGGCCCTCGCTGGATGTCAGCGTCAGCGCCAACTACACGCGTGATTACAGCAATGCGCCGTTCGGCAATCCGGACAACGATACCGGCGGGGCCAGCATCGGCCTGTCGCAGACCCTGTGGTCAGGAGGCCGTATCGGCCATGGCATTTCGGCGGCGGAAGCCAACATCCTCGCCGGTCGTGAAAATCTGCGCGACATCGAACAGACCGTGCTGGCCTCGGTTATCCAGGCCTATGCCGATGTGATCCGTGACGGTGAAATCCTGTCCATCCGCCAGTCCAACCTCGGTGTGCTGCAGCGTCAGCTGGAAGAGGCCTCGGCCCGGTTCGAGGTCGGCGAGATCACCCGCACCGATGTGGCGCAATCCGAATCCCGGCTGGCCCAGTCGGAGGCTGATCTGGCCAATGCCCGGGCACAGTTGTCCGTGTCGCGCGCGGCCTATGCCGCCGTCGTCGGCCAGGCCCCGGGAGATCTGGCCCCGATGCCGGTGCTGCCCGGCATTCCGGCCGACTTCGACAGCGCGCTCGACGTCGCCCTCAACGACAACCCGTCGATCCGGTCGGCGGTCTTCAGCCTGCGGGCCGCCGAGGCCAATGTCGCCGCAGCCAAGGCGGAATATATGCCGTCCGCGCGCCTTACCGCCTCGTATGGCGGCTCGACCGGCGATCTGGCGGCGTTGAACGACATCGCCGACAACACCCGCTTCCAGGCCGGGGCCACCATTTCGGTGCCGCTGTTCACCGGCGGGCTGAACCGTTCGCGCGTCGCCGCCGCCCTGGAACGCGCCAATGTGGCCCAGATCAATGTCGAGGGTGAGCGCCGCAACACCCTTCAGTCTGTCAGTTCGGCCTATGCCCAGTCGATCTCGTCGCGCGCGACCCTCCAGGCTGGCGATGAAGCCGTTCGCGCGGCCACCGTGGCTGCCGAGGGTGTGCGGCAGGAGGCCCAGGTCGGCCTGCGCACCACCCTGGACGTGCTGAATCAGGAGCTGGAGCTCCGCAACGCCCAGATCACCCGGGCCAGCGCGCGCCGCAATGAATATGTCGCCCAGGCCAATCTGCTGGCCGCCATGGGCCGACTGGAGGGCCCGGACCTCGACGCCGCCCTGACCGTCTATGATCCGGCCACGAACTATAACCGCGTGCGCAACCGCGGCGGCCTGCCGTGGGACGGCCTGCTCGAGGTCATCGACCGGATCGCGGCACCGGGCGTCGTGCCCGCCGATGACGCGGCCGATGCGCCTATCGATACCCAGCTGAAGTCCGAGGTCATGCAGACGGCACCGCGCGATTGATGTTCCGCAAGTCGCCTTCGGGGCGACTGGCCGTGGCGTCCGTTAACCTGTGACGCGAAAACGCCCGTTGATTCCAGCGGGCTGAGATGCGACGACATGGCGTGGGAGGGGGCTCCTTCCCCATGCCGCAATTGGACTTGATCGCGCCTTCGCCACGCGCTCCGGGATTTCGACATGACCGACCAGACCGCCCAGGAACCGACGATGGAGGAAATCCTGGCGTCGATCCGCCGGATCATTTCCGAAGACGACGCTCCGGCTGAAACCGGTGCCGCCGCCGCGCCTGAACCGGAAGCGGTGCCTGAGCCCGAACCCGCCGCTACCCATGCGCCTGTCGAGGACGCTCCGGCGGTGGAAGAGCCGGCCGCTGACGAGGACGTTCTGGAACTGACCGAGGCCTATGAGGCTCCCGCCGCCGAAAGCCTCGGCGATCTGGATATTTCCTCGGCGGAGCCTTTCCCGGAAGCGCCTGCCGACGAGCCGATGCCCGCTGAAGCGCCGGTCGAGGCCTATTCACCCGAACCCGCGGCCGCCCCGGCTCCGGACCTGGGCAATCTGGTCGGCGACAGCGCCGCGGCCAGTGCGGCCTCTGCCTTCTCCGGGTTCGCCTCGTCGCTTCGTCAGCCCGAAGCGGCCGATGTGACCTTCCCGTCCGGCCCCACCATCGATGAGATGGTCCGTGGCCTGCTGCGCCCGATGCTGAAGGAATGGCTGGACGCCAATCTGCCGGCCATCGTCGAGGCCCAGGTACGCAAGGAAGTAGAACGCATCGCCCGCACCGCCGGCTAGCTTCACCTGCGACCTGATCAAGGCTAGATCAATCCAGGGCGGCTCCAGTCGGGGCCGCCCTTTCTCTTTGTCGTCCGCCCTCAAATAGCGACACGCCGCGCGTGTCGCGGTAGGGCAAAAAGAATGACCTCTCCCATGCTCGACAAGACTTTCGACCCCACAGCCGCCGAACCCCGCCTGTACGCGATGTGGGAGGACAGCGGCGTGTTCTCGCCCAGGACCGACGGCGCCGCCGAGGCCTATTCGATCGTCATCCCGCCGCCGAACGTGACCGGCTCCCTGCATATCGGCCACGCGCTCAACAACACGCTGCAAGACATCCTGGCCCGCTATCACCGGATGAAGGGCAAGGCGGTGCTGTGGCTGCCGGGCACGGACCACGCGGGCATCGCGACCCAGATGGTGGTTGAGCGTCAGCTGGCGGCCGCCGGCAACATCGGCCGGCGCGAGATGGGCCGTGACGCCTTTGTGGACAAGATCTGGGAGTGGAAGGCCGAGAGCGGCGGGACCATCGTCCAGCAGCTGCGCCGACTGGGCGCGTCCTGCGACTGGAGCCGCGAGCGGTTCACGCTCGACGAGGGGCTGAACGCGGCAGTGCGCAAGGTGTTCGTGCAATTGCACAAGGACGGGCTGATCTATCGCGACAAGCGGCTGGTGAACTGGGACCCGCATTTCCAGACGGCGATCTCGGACCTCGAAGTCGAACAGCGCGAGATGGACGGCAGCTACTGGCATTTTGCCTATCCGCTGGCCGACGGGGTGACCTATCAGCACCCCATCGCCTTCGACGAGGACGGGCAGGCCACCGAATACGAAACCCGCGACCATATCGTCGTCGCCACGACCCGGCCCGAGACCATGCTGGGCGATACCGGCGTGGCGGTGCATCCGGATGACGCGCGCTATGCCGGTCTGGTCGGCAAGTTCGTCACCCTGCCCATCGTCGGCCGCCGTATTCCGATCGTGGCTGACGACTATGCCGATCCGACCAAGGGATCCGGGGCGGTGAAAATCACGCCGGCGCATGACTTCAACGACTTCCAGGTCGGGAAACGGGCCGGGCTGGCGGCGCTGAATGTCATGGATGCCTTCGGCCGCATCACCGGCTCCGACACGCCTGACGTCCCCGCCGACTACGAGGGCATGGACCGGTTCGCCGCGCGCAAGGCCATTGTCGCGCGGGCGGAGGCGGAGGGCTGGCTGAAAGAGATCGAGAAGACCCGCCACGTCATCCCGCACGGCGACCGCTCGGGCGTGGTCATCGAGCCGTGGCTGACGGACCAGTGGTACGTCGACGCACACACGCTTGCGCAACCGGCGATCAGGGCGGTGGAGCAGGGCGATACGGTCTTCGAGCCGAAGAGCTACGAGAAGATCTATTTCGAATGGCTGCGCAACATCGAGCCGTGGTGCATCTCGCGCCAGCTGTGGTGGGGGCATCGGATTCCGGCCTGGTACGGGCCGGACGGGACCATCTTCGTCGAGGAAAGCGAGGACGAAGCCCGCGCCGCCGCCCGACGTCACTACGGCGCAGAGACCCCGCTCACCCAGGACGAGGACGTTCTCGACACCTGGTTCAGTTCGGCCCTGTGGCCGTTCTCGACCATGGGCTGGCCCGAGAGGACCGAGGATCTGGAGCGGTTCTATCCGACCAGCGATCTGGTCACGGCGGCGGACATCATCTTCTTCTGGGTCGCCCGGATGATGATGATGGGCCTGCATTTCATGGACGAAGCCCCGTTCAAACGGGTGATCATCAATGGCCTCGTCCGCGACGAGAAGGGCCAGAAGATGAGCAAGTCCAAGGGCAATGTCATCGACCCCCTGGTCATCATCGATGAACTGGGTGCCGACCCCTTGCGCTTCACCATGGCCATTCTGTCCGGTACACGCGACATCAAGTTGTCGCGCCAACGTATTGAAGGTTATCGGAACTTCGGCACAAAACTCTGGAACGCCGCCCGCTTCAGCCAGATGAACGAGGCCGCGCGCGTCGAGGGCTTTGATCCCGCGACCGTCGACCAGACGATCAATCGTTGGGTCAGGCACGAACTGGTTCAGGCCGAACGCGCGGTCAGCGAGGCCATCGAAGGCGGCCGTTTCGATGACGCCGCCTCGGCCCTCTATCGTTTCGTCTGGAATGTCTTCTGCGACTGGTATCTGGAGCTGGCCAAGCCGGTGTTCATGGGGGCCGACGAGGTCGCCAAGGCCGAGACGCGGGCCATGACGGCATGGACGCTCGATCAGACCCTGAAGCTGATGCACCCCGTGATGCCCTTCATCACCGAAGAGCTCTGGGACAAGCTGGCCGGGGTGGGTGCGGCACGCGCCGAGGCCACCCTGATCGGCGCGGCCTGGCCTGACCTGCCGGATACCTTCATCGATCCGGGGGCCGAGGCCGAGATCGGCTGGCTGGTCGACCTGGTCACCGAAATCCGCTCGCTGCGGGCCGAGATGAATGTGCCGCCCGGTGCCAGGCCGCCGCTGGCGTTCGTCGCACCGGATGCGGCGACGGCGGAGCGGATCGCGCGTCATCGGGACCTGATCCTGACCCTGGGCCGGGTGTCCGAACTGACGACCGTCGAGATGGCGGCTTCGGGCGCGGTGACCATCGTCTCGGGCGGCACCACGGCGGCCCTGTCCCTGGCGGGCATCATCGATGTGACGGCCGAACGCGCACGTCTGACCAAGGAGATCTCGGCCTTCGACAGCGACATCGGCCATTTCGGCAAGAAGCTGGGCAATCCGAATTTCGTGGATCGCGCCGCGCCCGAGGTGGTTGAGGAACAGCGCCAGAAGCTGGCCGAAGCCGAGGCCGGCAAGGCGAAGCTGCAGGCGGCGCTGGCGCGGCTGGACGCGGTGGGGTGAGTCGGACACGGCTCGATCAGTTGCTTGTCGCACGGGGTCTGGCCGAGAGCCGGGCCCGGGCGAAGGCGGCCATCGAAGCCGGGGGCGTGACGGTCGATGGCGCGCCGGCCAAGGCCGTATCGCAGTCCGTGGCTGAGGACGCCGTCGTCACCTATGCCGACGCCCATCGCTGGGTCGGGCGCGGCGCGCTGAAGCTGGATCACGCCCTGACCCTGTGGCCGGTGGTGGTCGAGGGCCGGACGGTGCTGGACGTCGGAGCCTCAACCGGCGGATTCACCGAGGTCTGCCTGTCGCGCGGGGCGGCCCGGGTGTTCGCGGTCGATGTCGGCTCGGGCCAGATGCATGCGCGCGTGGCGGCGGACCCCCGTGTGGTCAATCTGGAACAGACCGATGCGCGCGACCTGACGACCGATGTCATCACCCGGGCCCCCGACCTGATCGTCTGCGACGCCAGTTTCATCGGCCTGGCCAAGGTGCTGCCGGCGGCGCTGTCGCTGGCCGCGTCGGGGGGCGATCTGGTCACCCTGGTCAAGCCCCAGTTCGAGGGGACCGGACCCGGCGGAACCAAGAAGGGCGTGGTTCGGGATCCGGCCGCGCAACAGGCGGCGCTGGCGTCCGTGGCGGACTGGCTGGAAGGCGAGGGCTGGGCGGTTCAGGCGACAGCCGAAAGCCCGATCACCGGCGGTGACGGCAATGTGGAGTTCCTGCTGTGGGCTACGCGGCGGTAGACGCCGCTCCGCTACTCTTGGTTTGGCCGCGGTCACAAGGCTCCGCCTTGTCGACCCGACGCGGCCTGGCGCTTCGCGCATGATCGGCGCTCAAGCAGCGAGCCGCCGCGCGGCGAGAGTTAGCGCCCCTCCCAAAAGAGAAAAACCCCCGGTGGATTGCTCCACCGGGGGTCTCCGTCACGCCGCCGATCGACAGGGGGGCTGAAAATTAATCGGCGACGCAATTCTGTCAGCAGGCCTGCTCGTAGCGGGTAACCGTGCGGCCGTAGCTGTCGCGGGTGGTGACGGCCACCGAGCGGCAATCGGAGCGATAGTCGTCGTAGCGATCGTCCCCGTAGGCGCGGTCGTCATAGCGATCTTCGTAGCCGTACTGACCGCCCTGACTGCTGTAGCCGCGATCCTCGTAGCGGTAGCGGGACGAGTCGCCGTAGCCGCGGTCGTCATAGCGATACCGGGCCTGACTCCGATAGCCGTCGTCGCAGCCCCGCGCCGGGTCGCTGCTGACGGCGGCACCGAGGGCTCCACCGATCACGGCACCCAGGAGGCTGCCTTCGGTGCGACGACCACGGGCCCCCAGTTGCGAACCGACAACCGCGCCGAAGGTCGCTCCGACGGCGGCACCGGTTCCCTGGCGCTGGCGACGTTCGCTGCGGCAATAGTCCCCGGCGCGGTCCCGGGACTGGCCGTAGGCGCGGTCATAGCCGCTGCGCGACTGATCATAGCCGTAGTCCTGCTGGCCATAGCCGTAGTCCTGCTGGCCATAGCCGTAGGGCTGGCTGTAGCCATAGGACTGGGGTGCCCCCTGATAGGTGTAGGACTGGGCCGAGGCGGCGGCCGGGGTCAGCATCAGGCCGGCCGCGGCGAGGGCGGCGGCACCGAGGGCGGTCTTGACGGGCAGACGGGCGAACATCGGCATGATCCTGACTGGAAGCGGTATGCCGGACGTCGGCACCCCTGTTGCCGCAATGAATAGGCCGGTGAAACTGAACGGCCTTTGATCGGGCCGTTCATCTTCGTTCAGGTTTCACTGGACGCCTGTCGGCCCGGTGGACGCGCGAAGTCTGAGCCCGGACGCAATCGCGTCCAGACCGATTTCGCTCTAGAAGCGGCCGATGACGCAGACGCTGACCATCAGCCGCATGGGCGGGCAGGGCGACGGGATCGCGGAAACGCCCGCCGGACCTGTGTTCGCGCCCCTGACCCTGCCGGGAGAGACCGTGCGTGGCGAGGTGCGCGACGGACGGCTGGAGGGAGGCGAGATCCTGGCCGCCAGCCCCGAGCGGATCGCGCCGGTCTCACCCCACTATGGCGATTGCGGCGGCTGTTCACTGCAGCACTGGGCGGCCGTGCCCTATCTGGACTGGAAGCGCGAACAGGTGCGGCAGGCTCTGGCGCGCGAGCGGATCGAGACGGATATCGAGGCCACCGTCGCTGTCCCGCCGGGCACGCGGCGGCGGCTGGCCCTGCATGCGCGGCGGCTGGATGATGACCGAGTCGTTCTGGGGTTCAAGGCGCGCAAGAGCTGGCGGCTGGTCGAGGTGACCGCCTGTCCGGTGGCCGATCCGCGTCTGGTGGCGGCGTTTCCGGCTCTGGCCCGTCTGGCCGGGGCCTTTCTGGAGCATCCGAAATCGGCTCCGACCCTGCATGTGACGGCGACCCTGACCGGGCTGGATGTGGATGTGACGGGCGTGGAGCGACGCTCGGGCGGCCTGTCCGGTGATGCGCAGATGCGCGCCATCGCGGCGGCGGCCCAGGCGGGGCTGGCCCGGCTGAGTCTGGCGGGCGAGACCCTGGTGATGGAGCGGCAGCCCAAGGTGGCCTTCGGCGCGGCGACCGTGCCCCTGCCGGCGGGCGGCTTTCTGCAGGCCGTGCCCGAGGCGGAGGCGGCCATGGTTTCGCGGGCCGTGGAGGCGGTGAAGGGCGCCAAGAAGATCGCCGACCTGTTCTGCGGGGCCGGGACCTTCACCTTCCCGCTGGCGACTGTCGCACCCGTGCTGGCGGCGGACGGGTCCGCGGCGGGAATCGCGGCCCTGAAGGCTGGAATCGGGACCGGGCCGGGGATGAAGGGGATCACGGCGGAGGCGCGGGACCTGTTCCGCCGACCGCTGGCCCCCTACGACCTGCGCGGCTGCGACGCCGTGGTGCTGGACCCGCCACGGGCGGGGGCACTGGAACAGACGAAGCAGCTTGCGGGCACCAGGGCGTCGGTCGTGGTCGGGGTGTCGTGCAACCCGGTGACTTTCGCGCGCGACGCGCGGGTGCTGATTGACGCCGGCTTTGTGCTGGAGCGGGTGACACCTGTGGACCAGTTCCTGTGGTCGGCGCATGTGGAGCTGGTGGGGGTGTTCCGGCGATGAGCATGAATGACAACCTGCCCGACGAAGATGGTGGCGGTTTCGACGCCGAGGACTGGACCCGGTTGGTGCCGTTCGTCGGGACGGTGGCGACCCTGGACGATGTGCAGGCGCGCCGGGCGGTCTTCGCGCTCGGGGACACCGACGATCCACGCCCGATCGCCATGGACCTGCCGCAGCCGGTGATCTGGTGGGACGAGGACGGTGAACAGGCGGCGGTGGCCGTGCAGGCCGAGACCCACCTCGGGCCCGACGGCGAGGAAATGGAAGTCCTGGGCCTGATCCTGCCCGACGGCGAGGGAGCCGTCGCCCTGATGGAGGACGTCGATCTGGTCGATGCGACGGACCCGACGTGGCGTGAGCTGGTGACCCATGCGATCGATCCAACGGCGGCGGACGGCTAATTCCGGATTCCTTCCCCCATTTCGGGGGAAGGTGGGCGGCGGAGCCGCTCGGATGGGGGCCTGTCGACGGCGCGACAAATGGCGGCCAGTACGTCATTCGGCCTTCCAAGAATGTCGGCGTTCGGGAAGCGCAGCACCTCGAAGCCCTGAGACCTCAGCCAGGCGTCGCGCTTCGCATCGTCGAAGGTGCGCAAGGCATGGACGCCACCGTCGGCTTCGATGATCAGGCGCGCGGACAGACAGGCGAAGTCCACGACATAGAATCCAATCGGCACCTGCCGACGGAAGCGGAGGCCCTTGAGTTGTCGGTCGCGGACGAGGGACCAGAAGAAATCCTCGGCGCGGGTTGGCGTCTTGCGCAAACGACGAGCCCGTCTGATCGTCCGTTCAGGCTGCATCGTGCAGGCCCCCATCCGTCTCGCTCCGCGAGCCACCTTCCCCCGAAATGGGGGAAGGGAGATCAAAGAGATCGCCCTGAATCCTGGCGTCCGCCGGAACCTTGAACCGCGTCTCGTCCAGCGGGACCCGGGCCCCGTCGAGCCCGTACCGCTTGACCGCGGCCCTGAACCGGGCGGCGATGAGCTCGGCCACCGGGCCGGTCCCCTTCATCCTCTGGGACCAGTCCGGGTCATAGTCGCGGCCGCCGCGGGTCTGGCGGATCAGGGACATGACGCGGGCGGCGCGGTCGGGCCGGGCGGCGGCCAGCCACTCGCGGAACAGATCCTTGATCTCCAGCGGCAGGCGCAGCGTCACATACATGGCGCTGATCGCGCCCGCCCTGGCCGCCGCCTCCAGCACGGATTCCAGTTCGTGGTC
Organism: Caulobacteraceae bacterium; assembly: GCA_965284535.1. Lineage (GTDB taxonomy): Bacteria > Pseudomonadota > Alphaproteobacteria > Caulobacterales > Caulobacteraceae > Brevundimonas. The sequence goes on along the minus strand of OZ260090.1, from coordinate 2,306,147 downwards.
GTTGAGGCCGGGGATGACAGGGGCGAAGCCGACGGTGACCGGGCAGCCGGCGTCGGCGAGACGGGAGATGGCCTCGAGCCGCCTCGCCGGCGTCGAGGCGCGCGGTTCCATGGCGCGAGCCAGCCCCCGGTCCAGGGTGGTGATCGAGACACAGGCCGAGGCCAGTCCCTCACGCCCCATGGGCCCGAGGATGTCGGCGTCGCGAACGATCAGCACCGACTTGGTGATGACGCTGAACGGCTGGCGAAACCGCTGCATCACCTCGAGGATCGACCGGGTCGAGTTCAGGTCGCGCTCGACCGGCTGATAGGGGTCGGTGTTGCCGCCTATGTGGATGCGTTTGCAGACGTAGCGGGGCTTTGAGAGCTCCTGCTCCAGCAGACGCGCGGCCTCGGGCTTGAAGAAGAGGCGGCTCTCGAAATCCAGGCCCGGGGATAGGCCCATGAAGGCATGGGACGGACGGGCGTAGCAGTAGACACAACCATGTTCGCAGCCCTTGTAGGGGTTGATGGACCGGTCGAAACCGATGTCCGGACTGGTGTTTTTCGCGATAATCGTCCGGGCGTGTTCCGGCGTCAGGGTCGTGCGCAGGGGCGCGGCCCCGGCGTCGTCTCCGGTCCAGCCGTCATCGAAGGCCTCGACGGTTTCGGGTTCGAACCGCCCGGTCGCATTCGATCGAGCGCCCCGTCCCTTCGCCACTTCAGCCATAAGAGGACTGTAGCGAGAAAGGAGAACAAAGCAAGAACCTTTACGCCAGCGGTCAACAGCGCCAGGGTTCAATCGAGATCTCGGGGGCAGCCCCGCTACGCCAGGGCTTCGCAGGGCATCCTGCTTCGCCCTGCGACCTGTGTCGGGACCTGTCCTGCGAAGCCCGAAAGGCGAAGCAGGATGGTGCGGATGAGAGGACTCGAACCTCCACGCCTTGCGGCGCTGGAACCTAAATCCAGTGCGTCTACCAGTTCCGCCACATCCGCCGAGGTTCCTCCAAGCCTCTAGGGGAGGCGGGGCGACCGGAGCAAGGAAAAAGGCCCGGAGCGTGAGCCCCGGGCCTTTCCCTTGGTTGGCCGGTCGCGCTTCGCGCCACCTGAGGCCGTCAGACCGATCCGGAGATCAGTCTTCCTTGATGTTGTCGACATCGCCGCCCAGAGCCGCGGCCGGGCTGGACAGTTTGGTGTCCTCGGTGATGTCGATGCCCTTGGCGAGCTTGGAGTGCCAGAAGCCGTAGATGATGTAGATCACCGCGCCGACGGCGGCATAGCCACCGAGCAGCATCAGCGGCAGGGGATTGTCGGCCGCCGCATGCTGGAACATCGGGATCAGGTTCTGGCTGGCCAGGAACAGGCAGGCCAGGATGCCCAGAACGGCGGTGAAGATGCCGCCCGGTACCTTGAACGGGCGCTCCATCTCGGGGTGTTTGACCCGAAGGAAGATGACGCTGAGGCAGACGATGGCGAAGGCCGTCGCGGTGCCCAGCGATACCAGGTCACCGAGGATGGAGATGGGCAGGAAGGCCGCCGCGATGGCGATCACAATGCCCAGCACGATGGTGCCGATCCAGGGCGTACGGAACTTCGGGTGCACCACGGCGAAGGCCTTGGGCAGCAGGCCGTCCCGGGCCATGGTGTAGAAGATCCGGGTCTGGCCATAGCACAGCACCAGCATGACCGAGGACAGGCCGGTGACGGCACCGATCTTGATCAGGAAGCCGATCATGTTCAGCTCGCCGCTCGGGGCCGCGGCCAGGGGCACATTGGCCCATTCCAGACCCATGCGGTCGATGGCGACGGCCACCGGTGCCGGGCTGGCCAGCTCGAGGTAGGGGACGACGCCGGTCATGACGGCGGCGACGGCCATATAGATGAGCGTGCAGACGATCAGGGCACCGAGGATGCCGACCGGAACGTCCTTGGACGGGTTCTTGGCCTCGGCGGCCGCGGTCGAGACCGCTTCGAAACCGACGTAGGCGAAGAAGATGATGGCCGCACCGCGGAAGATGCCACCGACGCCGAACTGGCCGGGCTGACCGGTCGCTTCGGGGATGAATGGAACCCAGTTGGCGGGATCGATGTACTGGATGCCGACGGCGATGAACGTCAGCAGGACCACGATCTTGATGACCACGATGACGTTGTTGATGTTCGCCGATTCCGAAACGCCGAGGACCAGCAGGCTGCAGACCGCGGCGATGCCGATGGCGGCGACCAGGTTGAAGGTGCCGGTCATCGGGAAGGAGGTGGTCGTGCCGTCCTGGACCATCTGCACCAGAGGCGTGGCCCATTGGGAGCCCTCGCCGCCGGCGAACTGGATGGCCGGGAATATCTGCTGACTGATGCCGAAGTCGGAGAGGATGGAGACGACATAGCCGGACCAGCCGACCGCGACCGTCGAGGCCGCGACGCCGTATTCGAGTACCAGCAGCCAGCCCATGATCCAGGCGAAGACCTCGCCGAGCGTGCCATAGGCGTAGGTGTAGGCCGAGCCGGAGACCGGCATGGTCGAGGCCAGTTCAGCGTAGCAGAGGCCGGCGAGACCGCAGGCGATGCCCGCGACCACGAACGACAGCATGATGGCCGGGCCCGCGTTGGCGGCGGCGACCTGACCCGTCAGGACGAAGATACCGGCACCGATGATGGCGCCGATGCCGAGGCTCATCAGATTGATGGGTCCCAGGGTCCGCTTCAGCTCGCTCTTGGCGGCCTCCTTCTGGATCTGGGCTACGGATTTCTTGAGGAACAGGCGGTTCCCCTTGGGCCTAAGGCCTTCTGCGGACATCGAGTCTCGCCCCCTGATACACGGCAAGTCCTCCCCGGACCGCCTTCAATGGCGCGGACGCTAGCGGCGCTGGGGCCTGCTGGCAACGCGGTTTCCGAAGGGTGAAGGCCGGACGACGCTTTCGTGATGGGGCACGGAGCGTCTAGAGCCTTGGACGATGCTGCCGATCCATGCCGTTCTTGAGCCGCTGAAAGCCGCGCTGACCGCCGGAAACGTCGCCGTGCTGGCCGCGCCGCCGGGAGCCGGCAAGACAACCGTGGTGCCGCTGGCACTGCTGGACGCGGCCTGGCTGGGTGGCGGCAGGGTGCTGGTGCTGGAGCCGCGCAGACTGGCGGCCCGGGCGGCGGCCGAGCGGATGGCGACGACCCTCGGCGAGCAGACCGGCGACACGGTCGGCTATCGCACCCGGCTGCAGAGCCGGATCGGACCGAAGACCCGCATCGAGGTGATCACGGAAGGCGTCTTTACGCGGATGATTCTGGACGACCCCGGCCTGGAAGGAATCGGGGCGGTGCTGTTCGACGAGTTCCACGAACGCTCGCTGGACGCCGATCTGGGACTGGCCCTGGCGCGGGAGACGCAAGGATTGTTGCGCGAGGACCTGCGGCTGCTGGTCATGTCGGCGACGCTGGATATTGGCGGCGTATCGAAACTGCTGGCCGATGCAGCCGGTGAGCCGGCCCCGGTGATCGAGGCCGAGGGCCGGATGTTCCCGGTCGAGACCCGCTATCTGGACCGAAATCCGGTCGACCGGCTCGAGGAGGCGGCGGCGCGGGCCGTCATTCTGGCGCTGGGCGAGGAGCGCGGTTCGGTCCTCGTCTTCCTGCCGGGACAGGGTGAGATCCATCGGACGGCCCAGCGCCTGGCTGAACGGCTGCGGGATCCGGCCGTGGATGTGGTGCCGCTGTATGGAGCGCTCGACCGGGATACCCAGGACCGGGCCATCGAGCCGGCTGCGGAGGGGCGGCGCAAGGTGGTGCTGGCCACCTCGGTCGCCGAGACCAGTTTGACCATCCAGGGCGTCCGCGTGGTGATCGACGGCGGCCTGTCGCGCGTGCCCCAGTTCGAGCCCTCCAGCGGCCTGACCCGGCTGGCGACGGTCAGGGTCAGCCGGTCGTCGGCCGAGCAGAGACGCGGCCGGGCCGGGCGGACGGAGCCGGGCGTCTGCTACCGGCTGTGGGACGAGGCGGCGACGCGCGGTCTGGTGCCGCATCAGCGGCCCGAGATCATGGAGGCGGACCTGACGGGTTTCGCGCTCGATCTGGCGCGATGGGGCGCCAGGTCGACAGACGGTCTGGCCTTGCTGGATCAGCCGCCGGCCGGGGCCTTCGCCGAGGCGCGCAAGGTGCTGGAGCGGCTGGGGGCGCTGGATGACAGGGGCGCGCTGACGGCGCATGGGCGGCGGATGACGCGCATCCCCTTGCCACCAAGGCTGGCGCATATGGTGGCCATGGCCAGTGACGCGGGGGATGCGGCGCTGGGTGCGCGGATGGCGGCGGTGCTCAGCGAGCCGGGACTGGGCGGGACCGACGTCGATCTGAGGGACAGGCTGCGCGGGCTGGATCGGGACCGGTCACAGCGGGCACGGGATGCGGTGAAGCTGGCCGAACGCTGGGCGCGGGCGGCCGGGGGCGGGCAGGGCGGCGAGATGGACGTCGGGGCCCTGCTCGCCGAGGCCTTTCCGGAGCGCGTGGCGAAGGCGCGAGGCAAGCCAGGTGAGGTCCTGCTGGCGTCGGGGCGGGGTGCTTTCCTCGAGCCGACCGATGCCCTGGCGCGCGAGCCCTGGCTGGCGGTGGCGGAACTGGGCGGCGGGGATGCGCGGGACCGGATTCGACTGGCGGTTCCGGTCGATCCCGCCGCGTTGGAAGCACGGATCGAGGTCGAGGATCGGCTGGCGCGCGAACCCTCGGGCCGGATGACGCTACGCCGAACCCGCCGGATCGGGGCGATCGTGGTCGACGAGAAAATCGTCGGCACGCCCGACCGGGCGGCGGTGACGACCGCGTTGCGGGCCGAGGTCGGGCGGGACGGGCTGGCGGGACTGCGCTGGGGCGAACGGGCGTCGGGACTGAGGGCGCGGCTGGCGTTCGTGTCCGGGCTGGAAGACGGCTGGCCGGATGTGTCGGATGCCGGTCTGGCGGCTTCGATGGAGACATGGCTGTGGCCGTTGCTCGAGACGGTGCAGGGGCTGGACCAGATCGCGGACGGGGCGCTGGAGGCGGCCCTGCGGACCCTCGTGCCGTGGGACCGGCAACGGGCGCTGGACGATCTGGCCCCGGCGCGGCTGGCGACACCGTTGGGGTCGGCGGCCATAGACTATGCGGCCGAGGGCGGCCCGCGCGTGGATATCCGGGTGCAGGAACTGTTCGGCACGACCGTGCATCCGACTGTCGGCGGTGGCCGCGTGCCCCTGACCCTGGCCCTGCTGTCGCCGGCGCGGCGTCCGGTGCAGGTGACGAAGGACCTGCCCGGCTTCTGGGCGGGCAGCTGGGCCGCCGTGCGCGGCGAAATGCGCGGCCGCTATCCACGGCACCCCTGGCCGGAAGACCCGACCAAGGCCGAGGCCACCAGCCGGGCCAAGCCTCGCGGGACCTAAGCCCGCGCGCACCGCTTGCCTTTTGTCCCCAACCCGCCTACATGCCCGCCCACTTCACACGCAGGCGTGGCGCGGCCGGGGAGAAATCCTGTCCGCTCCGATCCGAGGACTTCGGTCTTTACAGCGCCTGCGGCGGATCAATCGGATAAAGGACTACACCTCATGGCTCTGCCAGAATTCTCCATGCGTTCGCTGCTCGAAGCCGGCGCGCATTTCGGCCACCAGACGCACCGGTGGAACCCGAAGATGGAGCGCTACATCTTTGGATCGCGCTCGAACATCCACATCATCGACCTGTCGCAGTCGATCCCGCTGCTGCACCAGGCGCTGGTCGCCGTGCGCGACGTCGCCGCCAAGGGCGGTCGCGTCCTGTTCGTCGGCACCAAGCGTCAGGCCGCTGACCCGGTCGCCGAGGCCGCCAAGCGCTGCGCCCAATACTATATGAACAACCGCTGGCTGGGCGGCACCCTGACCAACTGGCGCACCGTGTCGGGCTCGATCGCCCGCCTGCGTGAGCTGGAAGGCCTGCTGGAAGGCGGCGGCGAAGGCCGGGTCAAGAAGGAACTGCTGACCCTGCAACGCGAGCGCGACAAGCTGGAACTGTCGCTGGGCGGCATCAAGGACATGGGTTCGATCCCGGACATCATCTTCGTGATCGACACCAACAAGGAGGCCATCGCCATCCTTGAGGCCCGCAAGCTGAACATCCCGATCATCGCGATCCTGGACACCAACTGCGATCCCGACGGCATCACCTATCCGATCCCGGGCAACGATGACGCCGCCCGCGCCATCCAGACCTACTGCGACCTGATCGCCGACGCCGTCCTGGACGGACTGGCCGCCGGTCAGTCGGCCTCGGGCGTCGACCTGGGTGCTGCCGTGAACCCGGACGAGCCGATGCTGCGCGAAGCCAAGGCTCCCAAGGCCGCCAAGGTTGAAGCCGAAGCCGTGCCGGCTGAAGCCGAAGCCGTCGCCGAGGAAATGATCGCCGCCGCCGAACCGGCCGCTGAGGAAGCCGCCGCTGCTGAACCGGCCGTCGCCGACGAAGCCGCCCAGGCCGCGACCTCGGACGCCAACGACGCCGTCGAAACCGAGAAGGCCGCGGTCTAACCGACCCCGCTTTCTATCGACGGCGAAACTGACATACGGCCGGGCTAGATCAGCCCGGCCGTTCCCGCATACGCATACCCAAGGAGATACCCATGGCCGAGATCACCGCCGCCCTCGTGATGGAACTGCGCGCCAAGTCCGGCGTCGGCATGATGGACTGCAAGAAGGCCCTTCAGGAAACCGACGGCGACATCAACGCAGCGATCGACTGGCTGCGCGCCAAGGGCCTGTCCAAGGCCGCCAAGAAGGCCGACCGCGTCGCCGCTGAAGGTCTGGTCGCCGTCGCCTCGAAGGAAGTCGGGGCCGGTGAAGTCGGTGCCGCCATCGAGTTCAACGCCGAGACCGACTTCGTCGCCCGCAACGACCTGTTCCAGAACGCCGCCAAGGCCTTCGCCCAACTGGGCCTGGAGCACGCCACGCTCGAAGGCCTGCACGGTGCCGAGCTGGAAGCCGGCAAGTCGGTCCAGGACGAAGTGACCAACCTGATCGCCACCGTCGGCGAGAACATGCAGCTGCGCCGCGCCGCCCGCCTGTCGGTCGATGAAGGCGTCGTCGCCTCCTACGTCCACAACGCCGTCTCGCCGGGCCTCGGCCGCATCGGCGTGCTGGTCGCCCTGCACGGCGGTGGCGACAAGACCGCCCTGCGCGAACTAGGCCGCAAGATCGCCATGCATGTGGCCGCGACCGCCCCGCTGTCGCTGAACACCGACGATCTGGACCCCGCCGCCATCGAGAAGGAACGTCAGGTCCTGACCGAAAAAGCCAAGGAAGAAGGCAAGCCGGAAGCCATGATCGCCAAGATCGTGGAAGGCCAGATCAACAAGTTCCAGAAGGACGTCGTGCTGATCAAACAGCCCTTCGTCATGAACCCCGACGTGACCATCGAACAACTGGTCGCCGACGCGGGCAAGGAACTGGGCGCGCCCGGCCTGCACCTCGCCGGCTTCGTTCGCCTGGCCCTCGGCGAAGGCGTCGAGAAGGTTGAAGGCCCGGACTTCGCCGCCGAAGTGGCGTCGATGACCGGCGGCCAATAGGCCTCGTTCGTCACCACGATTGATACCGGGGCCGGTGAGTGATCGCCGGCCCCTTTTTTGTTTCGCTTTGCGCAGCCGGGACTCTTGGGTCAAATGCCTCCGATTTGATTCAAGGGGACTGTTCATGACGCGTCTGCTCGCCGCCGTTTCGGCCATCGCCATTCTTGTCGCCACACCGATCTCCGCGCAGGAGGTGGACCGGGTCGCCATCAACGGCATCATCGATCAGGGCTTCAACCACAGTGAGGTCATGAGCACCGCCGCCTGGCTGACGGACCGGATCGGCGGACGGATGACCAACTCCCCCCAGATGCGGCAGGCCGAGGCCTGGACCGCCCAGCAGTTCCGCGACTGGGGCCTGACCAACGTCCGCGCCGACCCTTTCGACTTCGGCCGCGGCTGGTCGATTGTCCGGTCCAGCGCGCGCATGACCGCGCCGCGGCCGCTCGACCTGCGGGCCATTCCGATCGCCTGGACGCCGTCCACCCCCGGCGTCATCAGCGGCGAGGTGGTCGTGGCCCCGATGTCGAACGCCGGCGATTTCGCCAAATGGCGCGGGAAGCTGGCCGGCAAGATCGTGCTGGTCTCGCGCCCCAACGCCGGTTCCGAGCCGACGACGGCGGCGTTCCGCCGTTGGACGGACGAGGAACTGGCCAATCCCGAGACCTACAACATCCCCAACCACTCGGAGCCGTCGACGGGTGGTCTGCGCGGTCCCGACTTCGCCCGCCAGATGGACGCCTTCCTGCAGGAGGAGGGGGCCCTGGCCTGGGTCCGCATGTCCCAGCGTGACGGCGGCCTGCTGCACGGCACCGGCTCCGGCTACCGGATGGACGACCAGCGCCTGACCCCGGGCATGGAGCTGGCGGCGGAGGACTATCGCCGTCTGGCCCGTCTGGCCCTGACCGAGGACGCGAAGCCGACGCTGGAGCTGATGAGCGAGGTGCGCTTCCACGAGGAAGACACCAACGGCTACAATATCCTGGCCGATATTCCGGGTACGGACCGTTCCGGCGAATACGTCATGGCCGGCGCACACCTGGACAGCTGGGTGGCCTCTGACGGTGCCGTCGACAACGCCGCCGGCAGCGCCGTGGTCATGGAGGCCGCGCGCATCCTGCGGGCCATGAACGTCCGACCCAAACGCACCATCCGCTTCGCCCTTTGGAGCGGGGAAGAGCAGGGGCTGTGGGGGTCGCTGGCCTATGTCGACCGCTATCTGGCGACCCGCGCGCCGATGGGAGACGCCGCCCTGGATGGCCTGCCCAACAACCGCACCTGGCGCCAACGCTGGCCGATCCAGCCGCGCGCCGGTCATGGTTCCCTGGTCGCCTATTTCAACCTCGACAACGGCTCGGGCAGGATCCGCGGCATCAACGCCGAGGGCAATGTCGCCGCCGCGCCGATTTTTGAGGAGTGGCTGGAGCCCTTCGCCAGCATGGGGGCCTCGACCGTGTCCCTGCGGAACTCGGGCGGAACCGATCACGTCTATATGCAGACCGTCGGGATACCCGGCTATCAGTTCATCCAGGACCCGCTCGACTACAGCAGCCGTCTGCACCACACCTCGATCGACAGCTATGACCATCTGCGGGCGGCGGACCTGCGGCAGGCCGCGGTGATCATGGCGGCCTTCCTGCTCAACGCCGCCAACAGCGATGAGCCCCTGCCGCGGATGCCGATCCCGACCCGGCCGACGCCAACGGATCCGTTCCCGCTGCAGTAGGACTATGGAGGGCGTCGTGGCGCGACAATCACGACGCCTTCTCCGCATCGACGACACGGGCTAAACCAGCCCCATGATCGGAAGACTGAACCACATCGGCGTCGCCACCCCGTCCATCGAGGCCAGCGTCGTCCTGTACCGCGACCTGTTGGGCGCGACGAAAGCCCATGAGCCGTTCGACCTGCCCGCGCAGGGGGTGCGGGTCTGTTTCGTCGACCTGCCCAATGCCCAGATCGAACTGATCGAGCCGTTGGGCGACGACAGCCCGATCCATGGCTTTCTGGCGAAGAATCCCAAGGGCGGGCAGCACCACGTCTGTTTCGAGGTCGAGGATATCCTCGCCGCGCGCGACGCCTTGCGGGCGAAGGGGGCGACCATTCTCGGCACGGGCGAGCCACGGATCGGGGCGCATGGTACGCCGATCATCTTCGTCCACCCGAAAGACATGGGCGGGGTGCTGGTCGAACTGATGGAAACGCCGAAAGCGGGAGCGCACTGATGCCGATCGGACCGGTCACCATGCTGGGCGTCTACATCATCTGCTGGTGGACGGTCCTGTTCGCCGTGCTGCCCCTGGGGTCGTCGCAGGAGCGGCACGAGCCGCCGACTGACGGATCGCAATGGGGTGCGCCGGAGAAGCCGGACCTGAAGCGCAAATTCATCACCACGACCTGGGTGGCGTTCGTCGTCTGGCTGCTGGTGATGGTGCTGGTCTTCATCGGCTGGATGCCGCTGCCCGACCTCGCGCCTCCGGTTCCGTGAGGCCCGGATGACCGACCGGCTGTTGCTGCTCTATCCGGGCTGGCACGATGATGAAGGCGGCCCGTGGTACTGCCCGGCGGGCGCGATCGTCGAGGGGGTCCTGGCCTTTCACCCCACGCTGCGCGACCGGTTGGACATCGTCTATCTGGACCATCCGCGGCCCCGGCCCGCGGTGATCGAACTTGTCGGCGAAGGCCACCAGAGTTGCCCGATCCTGGTGCTGGATGGCGCATTCGACTGGCCCGGCGCGGAGACCTCCGAAACAACCGGCCGACGCTTTCTGCAGGACGAGGCCATCATCCCCTACCTGGCCGCGCGATACGGGATCGCCCGGCCGCATCCCTAGTCCCTGATCCCTTGCCCCTCACTTGGCCTAGCTTTCGCCCCGGTGACCCGGCTAAAGCACAGGTCCCACGCCTCTCTGCCGGATTCTGCCCATGCGCCTGTCGCGCTATTTCCTGCCCACGCTGAAAGAGGCGCCCTCGGACGCCCAGATCGTCTCGCATCAGCTGATGCTGCGCGCCGGCCTGATCAAACAGGAGGCCGCCGGCATCTATGCCTGGCTGCCGCTGGGCCTGCGGGTGCTGAACCGGATCGAACAGATCGTGCGCGAGGAGCAGGAGCGGGCCGGGGCGGTCGAGCTGTTGATGCCGACCCTGCAACTGGCCGACCTGTGGCGCGAGAGCGGCCGCTACGACGCCTACGGCCCCGAGATGCTGCGCATCACCGACCGGCACGAGCGCGAACTGCTGTACGGGCCGACCAATGAGGAGATGATCACCGACATCTTCCGCGGCTTCGTGAAGAGCTACAAGGCGCTGCCGCTGAACCTGTTTCACATCCAGTGGAAATTCCGCGACGAGCGCCGTCCGCGCTTCGGCGTGATGCGCGGGCGCGAGTTCCTGATGAAGGACGCCTATTCGTTCGACATCGACGAGGCCTCGGCGCGCAAGGCCTACAACCGGATGTTCGTGGCCTATCTGAACACCTTCGCGCGGATGGGGCTGAAGGCCGTGCCGATGCGCGCCGACACCGGGCCGATCGGCGGTGACCTGAGCCACGAGTTCATCGTCCTGGCCGAGACCGGCGAAAGCCAGGTCTTCTGTGACCGCAAGCTGGTCGAGATGCCGGTGCCCGGACCGGGCGTGGACTGGGATGACCTGCAGGCCATCGTCGACGAGCGCACGGCCCTGTATGCCGCGACCGAGGAAATGCACGATGCGGGTCAGTTCGAGACCCAGACCGCCGAGGCGGATCGCCTGACCGCGCGCGGCATCGAGGTCGGGCACATCTTCTATTTCGGCACCAAATATTCCGTGCCGATGAAGGCCAATGTCGCCGGTCCGGACGGCAAGGACACGCCGGTGCACATGGGCAGCTACGGCGTCGGCGTCTCTCGCCTGCTGGGGGCCATCATCGAGGCCAGCCACGACGCGGGCGGCATCATCTGGCCCGACGCCGTGGCCCCGTTCGATGTCATGGTCATCAATCTGCGCGCCAATGACGAGGCGGTCAGCGCCGCCTGCGAAGAGGCCGTCGCCAAGCTCGAGGCGCTGGGCAAGTCGGTGCTCTATGACGACACCGATGAGCGACCCGGCGGGAAATTCGCCACCGCCGACCTGATCGGTATTCCCTGGCAGCTGACCATCGGTCCCAAGGGCGTGGCCGAGGGCCTGGTCGAGCTGAAGCGCCGCGCGACCGGCGAAAAGGTCTCGATCCCGCTGGACGAGGCCCTGGCGAAGGTGCGCGGATGACGGACGTCCCGGCGGCCCTCAAGCCGACCAAGCCAGCCGGGCCCTTCTCGGCCTGGGAGTTCGAACTGGCGCTGCGCTATCTGCGCGCGCGGCGGAAGGAGGGCGGCATCGCCCTGATCGCCATCATCTCCTATGTCGCCATCGCCCTGGCGGTCATGGCCCTGATCGTGGTGATGAGCATTATGGCCGGGTTCCGGAACGAGCTGCTGGACCGGATGCTGTCGTTCAACGGCCATATGTACGTCCAGGGTCAGGTGCTGAACGATGCCGACCGCGAGGCCGCCGTGACCCGTATCGGCGCGGTCCCCGGCGTGGTCAGCGTCTCGCCCCTGACCGAGAACCAGGCGCTGGTCCGGGCCGTCGGGCAGACGACAGGGGCCATCGTGCGGGGCATTCGACCGCAGGATCTGGGTTCCATGTCCTATGTCCATGACAGCCTTGACGCGGAAGCGCGCCGCACCTTCGGACAGGGTGCCTATGGCGGTGACAACATCCTGATTGGCCGGGCACTGGCGGAGAGCATGGGTCTGCGTATCGGGGATCCGATCACCCTGTATTCGCCGACCGGCGCCGACAGCGCCTTCGGGAATCTGGGCGGGCTGGAGAAGACCTACCGGATCGGTGGATTGTTCACTTCGGGCACCGCTGATTTCGATCGGGCCTTCATCTTCATGCCGCTGGAACAGGCCCAGCTGTTCTTCGGCAAGGAGGGCGTCTGGGACGTCATCGAACTGAAGGTCGCCGAGCCGGACCGGGTCGAGACACTGATCCAGCCGGTGCGGGCGGCGGCGGGCGACAACGCCCTGGTCAGCGACTGGCGCGACCGTCTGGCGGCCTTCTGGGGCGCGCTGAAGGTAGAACGCGTGGCCATGAGCATCATTCTCGGCCTCGTCGTCGCCATCGCCGCCCTGAACATCATCTCGGGCATCGTGATGCTGGTGAAGAACAAGACCCGCGACATCGCCATTCTGCGCACCGTCGGGGCCAGCCAGATGTCGATGCTGCGGATATTCTTCATCTCCGGGGCCGCGATCGGGGTGGCGGGTACCGTGACCGGACTGGTGCTGGGACTGCTGTTCTGCCTGAACATCGGCGCGATCCAGCATTTCCTCGAATGGGTGTTCCAGACCCAGTTGTTCAATGCCGACGTCTACATGCTCGACGCCATCCCGGCCGAGGTCGACGCCATGGACGTGCTGTGGGTGACGCTGTGGTCCGTGTTCATGTCCTGCGTGGCCTCGCTGCTGCCGTCCTGGCGCGCCGCGAAAATGGATCCGGTGGAGGCCCTGCGGTATGAGTAAGCCACAGATTGATCCCCAGGGTTATCCAGTGGGTGCCGTCCTGTCCGTGCGCGGCGTGACCCGCACCTATGACACCGCCTCGGGCGGGCTGACCGTGCTCAAGGGGGTCAACCTCGACGTCATGCCGGGCGAGGTCGTCGGCCTGATCGGTCCGTCGGGCTCGGGCAAGTCCAGCCTGCTGCATGCCGCCGGCCTGCTGGAGCGGCCGACCTCGGGCGAGATCCGCATCGACGGCGAGGACGTCGGCGGTCTCGACGAGCGTGCCCGCACCCACATCCGCCTGGCCCGGATCGGCTTCGTCTACCAGTTCCACCACCTGCTGGCCGAGTTCGACGCGCGCGACAACGTCGCCCTGCCACTGCGCATCGCCGGCGTCGGCCAGACCCAGGCCCGGGAACGGGCCGGGGAGGTGCTGACCGCCCTGGGTCTGGGCGAACGACTGACTCACCAACCGGCGCAGATGTCGGGCGGGGAGCAGCAGCGCGTCGCGGTCGCCCGCGCTCTGGCCAACCGTCCGCGCCTGCTGCTGGCGGACGAGCCGACCGGCAACCTCGATCCGGCAACGAGCCAGACCGTGTTCGAGGCCCTGCACAGACTGGTCAAGGATACCGGCGTCGCCGCCCTGATCGCCACCCACAACATGGAGCTGGCCGGTCACATGGACCGCGTCTTCGCTCTCAAGGACGGCCATCTGGAAGAGCGGCCGGCGGAGAGCCACGCCTACTAGATCGTCCTTCCCCCATTTCGGCGGAAGGAGCCGCTATTTCTTCCCGGGCGGCGTGGTGAAGGGCGAACTGCCGACCGACACTGCCGGCTTGGGCTTTTCGGCCTTGGGTTTGCGGACTTCCTTGTTGCTGCGCACCTGACCCTTGGCCATGACCGGAACTCCTGAGACGCCTGCCGCCGGGAGGGCGGGTGAGGCGGCTACCCCATCCTTACAGGTCCCACCGATCGATGCTCCATCTCAATTGGATTTGACAAGGAACAAACAAGCAACATAGAACATATCCGGAACACGAAATCCGGGGAAAAGATCATGGCGCGTTGGATGAGAGATATGCTGTCGCTTGCGTCGTGCGGCGGCTTCGTTTGGATGGCGTGGCAGGCGGCGTTTCTGATCTCGTGAGTCGGGGATGGGCCAGCTCAAAGAGGGTCTGGCCATCGCAACCGCCGCTACAGCCGCGCAATTCATCCATCTGAGGGTCCGCTCGGCCTATTCGCTGCTGGAAGGCGCGATCAAGGCGGGCAAGGTCCCGGTGCTGGCGGCGGACGCGGGCATGCCGGCGGTGGGCGTGGCGGACCGGATCAATCTGTTCGGCGCGCTGGAATTTTCCGAGGCGGCGAAATCGGCCGGCGTTCAGCCGATCATCGCCTGTGCCCTGCCGGTGACCGGCATCGGCGGCCGGATCAACGAGCGCTGGGCGAAGGCCCCGACCGTGGTCGTGCTGGTCCAGAACGAGGCGGGCTGGCTGAACCTGTGTGCCCTGTCGTCCTCGGCCTATCTCGACGCCGGATCGATGGACGAGCCGACCGTGCCCTGGACCATGGTCGAGGCACGGTCCGAGGGGCTGATCCTTCTGTCCGGCGGACCGGACGGGCCCATCGATCCGCTGTTCGTCCAGGGCAAGCCGACCGAGGCCAATGCGGCCCTGGCGGAGATGGCGCGGGTGTTCGGCGACCGTCTCTATGTCGAGCTGCAGCGCCATGGCCTGCCGTCCGAGGGACAGGCGGAACGCGGACTGGTCGAATGGGCCTATGCCAACGACGTGCCGCTGGTCGCCACCAATGACGTCCACTACGCCAGGGCGGCGCAGGCGAAGTCGCACGACGCCCTCATGTGCATCGCCGATGGAGCCTTCACCGGTCAGGAAGATCGCCGGCGGGTCACCGGCCAGCATTGGTTCAAACCGGCCGCGGCCATGCGCGAACTGTTCGCCGACCTGCCCGAGGCGTGTGACACCACCCTCGAGGTTGCCCGGCGCTGCGCCTTCCTCGCCCCTACCCGTGCGCCCATCCTGCCGCGCTTCGATGCCGGGGCCGGACGGTCCGAGCCCGATGAATTGATGCATCAGGCCCGCGAGGGGCTGAAGGCCCGGCTGCAACAGGTCAAGCCCGCCGCCCCCGAGGAGGACTACTGGGCCCGCCTCGAATGGGAGGTCGGGATCATCCAGCAGATGGGCTTCCCCGGCTATTTCCTGATCGTGTCGGACTTCATAAAATGGGCCAAGAACCACGGTATCCCCGTGGGACCGGGGCGGGGCTCGGGTGCGGGCTCGCTGGTGGCCTGGTCGCTGACGATCACCGATCTGGATCCGCTGCGGTTCGGCCTGCTGTTCGAGCGGTTCCTGAATCCCGAACGGGTCTCCATGCCCGACTTCGACATCGACTTCTGCCAGGAGCGGCGCGAGGAGGTGATCGACTACGTCCAGGAGCGCTACGGCACGGACCGGGTGGCGCAGATCATCACCTTCGGCACGCTCCAGGCGCGGGCGGTGCTGCGCGATGTCGGCCGGGTACTGCAGATGCCGCTGGGCCAGGTCGAC
Source organism: Caulobacteraceae bacterium (assembly GCA_965284535.1). GTDB lineage: Bacteria > Pseudomonadota > Alphaproteobacteria > Caulobacterales > Caulobacteraceae > Brevundimonas. The sequence continues at coordinate 2,290,546 of OZ260090.1, read as the reverse complement.
CGACTGGCCAAGATGGTGCCGGCCAACCCCGCCAACCCCGTGACCCTGGCCCAGGCCATCGAGATCGAGCCGAGGCTGAAGGAGGCGCGCGATTCCGAGGCGGCGGTGCGCACCCTGCTGGACACGGCCCTGGAGCTGGAGGGGCTGTATCGCAACGCCTCGACCCATGCCGCCGGCATCGTCATCGGCGACCGGCCCCTGACCCAACTCGTGCCCCTGTATCAGGACCCGCGCTCGACCATCCCGGCCAGCCAGTTCAACATGAAATGGGTCGAGGCCGCAGGGTTGGTCAAGTTCGACTTCCTCGGCCTGAAGACCCTGACGGTGCTGGACCGGGCCCGGATCTATCTGGAACGGCGCGGCGCGGCGGTCGACTGGAACGGTCTGCCGCTGGACGATCCCAAAACCTATGAGCTGATGGCCTCGGGTCAGACGGTCGGGGTGTTCCAGCTGGAATCCCAGGGCATGCGCGACACCCTGCGCAAGATGCGCTGCGGTTCGATCGAGGAGATCACCGCCCTGATCTCCCTCTACCGGCCCGGGCCGATGGAGATGATCGACACCTATATCGACCGGAAATTCGGTCGGCAGGAGGTGGATTATCTCCATCCGTCCCTGACCGAGGTCCTGACCGAAACCTATGGGGTCATCATCTACCAGGAACAGGTGATGAAGATCGCCCAGGTCCTGGCCGGCTATTCGCTCGGCGAGGCCGATCTGCTCCGCCGCGCCATGGGCAAGAAGAAGCAGGAGGAGATGGACTTCCAGCGCGCCCGCTTCATCAAGGGCGCATCGGAAAAGGGAGTCTCGGAAGAGCAGTCCGGCGGCATCTTCGACCTGGTGGCCAAATTCGCGGGCTACGGCTTCAACAAGTCGCACGCCGCCGCCTATGCCCTGATCAGCTTCCAGACCGGCTGGCTCAAGGCCAATCATCCGGTGGAATTCATGGCGGCGTCCATGTCACTGGACCTCAGCAATACCGATAAACTTGCTGTCTTCTATCAAGATTGTCGCCGCTTCGAGGTGCCGATCAAGGCACCCGACGTGAACCGGTCCTCGGCCGATTTCGACGTGGCCTGGGACGATGGGGTCGGATCGGTCCTCTATGCGCTCGGGGCCATCCGCAACGTCGGGCTGGAGGCGATGAAACATCTGGTCGAGGTCCGCGAAACCGGCGGACGGTTCACCGACATCTTCGACTTCCTCGAACGGGTCGACCCACGCAGCGTCAACAAACGGGCGCTGGAGAACCTCGCCCGCGCCGGGGCCTTCGACAGTTTCCATTCCAACCGCCGCCAGCTGGTCGAACAGGCCGACACCCTGATGGCCTATTGCCAGAGCGTGGCCGCCGAGCGGGCCTCGTCACAGGTGTCCCTGTTCGGCGGCGATCAGGCCGGGGCGGCGCGGCCGCGTCTGAAGCCGGTCGAGCCCTGGGTCGGGCCCGAGAAACTGGATCAGGAACTGGCCGCCGTCGGCTTCTACCTGTCCGGCCACCCGCTGGAGGACATGGCGCCGGCCCTGAAGCGCAAGCGCGTCACCTTCGTCGCCGAGGCCACGGCCCTGGCCGAAAGCGGCCACGAGGCCTTCCTGATGGCCGGCGTCGTCCGCCGCCGTCAGGAACGGGCCAGCGCCAAATCGGGCGAGAAATTCGCCTTCGTCACCTTCTCGGACCCCACCGGTGAGTTCGAATGCCTGTTCCCGCCCGAACAGCTGCGCAAATGCCGCGAGGTGCTGGAGGTCGGGGCCTCGATCATGGTCAAGGTCCGCGCCAAGTCGGCGGACGGCGAGGTGCGGTTCTTCGGCGACGACGCCTCGCGGCTGGACACATTGATCGATGACGGGGCCATGGGTCTGCGCATCCATGTCTCGGCCAGGGGCGTCGATCCGGCGGCCCTCCAGTCGCGGCTGGAGCGGGCCCGGTCGCAGGGCAAGGGCGGCGAGGTCTCGCTGATTGCCTCGCTGGACGGCCGGCGCGAGGTCGAGCTCAAATTGCCGGGCCGCTACAGGCTGGACGGGGCGCTGCGGGGCGCGTTGAAATCAGCGCCGGGGGTGGTGCTGCTGGAGGATGCATGATGGCTGAAGTCGAAACCCACACCGGTTCCTGCCACTGCGGCGCGGTGGCCTTTGAAGTCGACATGGGCCTCGACGGTCTGATCGAGTGCAACTGCTCCCACTGCTACCGCAAGGGTTTCGTGCTCGGCTTTGTCCAGCCCGATGCCTTCCGGCTCCAGGCCGAGGGCGCACAGACGGAATATCTGTTCAATAACCACAAGATCCGCCACCGCTTCTGCGACACCTGCGGCGTCCAGACCTTCGCCCGCGGCACGGCCCCCGACGGGTCCGAGATGGTGGCGGTCAACGTCCGCACCCTGACCGATATCGAGCCGTTCAGCTGGACCGCTCAGCGGGTGGACGGCGCCAGCTTCTAGGCCTTGTCGGTCACCGCATAGACCATGATGCCGGTGGCGACGGCCAGGTTCAGGCTGTCGGCCCGGCCGCGCATGGGGATCTTGACGTTGACGTCACAGGCGGCGGCCAGGGCATCGGTGAGCCCGGCCTGCTCATTGCCCATCAGGATCAGGGCCGGGTATTCGATGGCGGCGGCGTGGTGGCCGACCGTGGCGTCCAGCCGGGTGCCGATGACGCTGCCCGGCCACATCTGGCGCCAGGCGATGAACTCCGCCGGGGTGGTCCTGGCGATGGCGACGGCGAAGACCGAGCCCATGGTCGCCCGCACGGCCTCGACCGAGAAGGGATCGACACAGTCGCCGATCAGGATCACCCCGCCGCAGCCGGCCGCGTCGGCGGTGCGGATGATGGTCCCCAGATTGCCGGGATCGCGCACCTGTTCCAGCGCCACCCAGGCCGGTGCCGTGGCCGGTTCGATGGCCGACAGGGGCGTATAGACCTGGTCGAACACGCCCAGCACCGTCTGTGGATTGTCGCGCCGGCTGATCTTCTCGAGGATGGCGTGGGTGACCACCACCACCTCGCCGCCGGCGGCCCGGGTGGCCTCGCGGGCCCGCTCCAGAATGGGATGCGGTCGGGCGTCCTCACCGACCAGCAAGAGCCGAGGGGCACGTTCCTGATCAAGGGCTTCACCGATAAACTTCAGACCCTCAGCGAGGAACTGGCCGGTGGCTTCCCGTTCCTTGCGCATATGCAGGGCGCGGACATTCTTGACCGTGTCATTGGTCAGGGAGGTGATCAGCCGGGCCTGGGAGGAGGGAGCGCTCACGCCGACCATCGCGCGAAGAAGCTCAGGCCGATGGCGCGGCCGTCCGGCCCATCCTCGGCCAGGGCCAGTTCGCCCCAGTCGATGACGCCGCCGCGATCCGCAGTGGCCTCGGCCATCAGATGGGCCAGCGACAGGCCTGAGACGCGGGCGGCATAGGCGTTGAGCAGCAGGAAGGAGGCGTCGTCCGACAACAGGGCCGCGCAGTCATTCAGCAAGGTTGGCATGTCCTCGAACAGCCGCCAGACCTCGCCCGTCGGCCCGCGCCCGTATTTCGGCGGGTCGAGAATGATGCCGTCGTATTTTGAGCCCCGCCGGACCTCGCGGGCGACGTATTTGCGCGCGTCCTCGACGATCCAGCGGATCGGCCGGTCGGCGAGGCCGGACAGTTCGGCGTTCTCGCGCGCCCAGGCGACCGACTTCTTCGACGCATCGACGTGTGTGACCTCTGCCCCCGCGGCGGCGCAGGCCAGGCTGGCCACGCCCGTATAGCCGAACAGGTTCAGGATGCGGGGTTTGCGCAGGCGACGAATACGCCCATCCAGCCACTCCCAGTTGGCGGCCTGTTCGGGGAAGAAGGCCAGGTGGCGGAAGGGGGTGAACCGGCTGGTGAAACGCACATCGCGCCAGGCCAGCGGAAAGGTGTCGATGGGGTTGCCAGCGAAACGCCAGCGCCCGCTCTCGTCTTCATCGGTTGGATCGAACACCGCGTCGGCGGTGTCGAAGGCCGTCGGATCGCGCGGTGACCAGAAGCACTGGGGTTCCGGCCGGACCACGGTATGGTGCCCGTAGCGCTCGAGTTTGCGGCCGTCGCCGCTGTCCAGCAGGGCGTAGTCAGCCCAGGCGCGGGTGACGAGGGTCTCAGGCGACGTGTTGAGGCGCGGCGGCATGATCCGCTGATAGGCGGAGAGGCGCGGTCGCGTCCAGCGCGTCGTGCGTTTCGGTCGGGGCGGCGGCCGGCTGGAGGTCGGCGTTCGGGGCGTCCTGCCGATGAGGCGTCTTGTCCCAGGCAAAGGGTTCGACAAACAGGCGCCAGGCGGCATGGGCAAAGGCGAGGCTGAGCAGGGCCCAGTAGCCCGGGGCCGAGATCATGTCGGTCGGATCGTAGGACGTCCCCGCGCGGCGGGCTCCGATGGCGCAGGCCAGCCAGGCCGCGGCGGCTCCAAGCACGAGCACACTGAGCGCCAGGGCCGGCGTCTCCGGCGGCAGGCCGGCAAACGCCGATACAAGCACCGCCGCGGCGACCCAGGCCAGCGACAGGCCGTGAATCGCCGCTGAAACCAGGCCGGCTCCCACGGTCATGGCCAGGGACAGGACCCCGCGCCAACCGAGCCGCCATGGTCGCCGACTATGGACGCCCCAGGTCTGGAGATACCCCTTCAGCCAACGGGTCCTTTGCGGCAGCCAGTGAGCCAGGCTTGAGGGCGGGGTTTCCCAGGTCGGGCGAGCAAGGACACCGAGACGCCAGCCATGGGCCCACAGCCGGAACCCAAGGTCGGCGTCCTCGGTGACATTCCAGGCATCCCAGCCGCCGACAGCCCGGAGCGCATCGACCCTGAAGTGATTGCTGGTTCCGCCGAGCGGGAAGGGGAGGCCGAGACGAGCCATGCCCGGCAGGGCGGTCTCAAACAGACTGGCGTATTCGGCGGCGAACTGTCTTTCCAGAAACCGCCGGCCCGCCCGGATCCGCAAGGGGGCCTGGAGACACGACAGACGGCCCGTGGGGTCCGCGGCGAACCGGGCGGCCGCCTCGCGAAGCTGGAGGGGATGTGGCGCGTCCTCAGCATCATAGACGGTCAGAAGATCACCGGTCGCCTGACCCAGGGCGCAGTTCAGAGCGCGGGGTTTGGTCTGGGGGCTGCCCGGCGGGATCACCAGTATCTTCAGCCAAGAAGGTCGGCGCGCGGCCTCGGCAACGGCGATGGTCGAGTGATCATGCGCCTCAAGCAACAGCAGTCCCTGAAGCCGGTCAGCCGGGTAGTCGATCCGCGCAAGGCGTTCAATCAACTGGCCGATGATCTCAGCTTCGTCGTGAAGCGCCGCGAGGATGGTGTAGCGCGGCCAGTCAGCCGGTGCCGCCGGTTCCGGACGGGGGACCGCACTGACCAGGATCAGGATGATCCGCCAGACCGCAGTTCCGAGGAAGGCGCAGGCCGCAACCATGACCAACCCCTCTGCGAGCCGGGCCGGCCAGAACCAGAGGGCGAGCGCCATGGCGGCCGCCAACGCGGCGATCAGCGCGCTCTGGAACGGCGCAAGGCCCCGCATGGCCGCGCTCTGATGGAACGCCGGACCATATCGCGCGGCGTCGCGCCGGCGATCCTCCAGAGCGCTGATCTCAGCCCTTCCCACTACCAAGGGTTACCTCGCCGATTCGCGCCCGGCAAGTGATTGGCGCGCGCGGGGGATTGCCGCTATTCAATGGCAGGACGTCCGGAGTTCCCCGCTTGGCCCTCGCCGCCTCACCAACCCTGCGTTCCCAGCGCAAGCCCAAGGGCGAAGGCCATGCGCGCCGCGCGGAGATTCTCGCCGCCGCCGAACGCATCTTCGTCGAGCACGGCTATGAGGGGGCCACGATCCGCAAGATTGCCGATGAGGTCGGTCTGTCCTCTACGGCGCTCTACATGCATTTCTCCGAGAAGGGCGAGATCCTGCAGGAGATTTGCCGCCAGGCCTTCGCCGCCCTGTTGGAGATGAACCAGGCTATCGTGGCCGAGCCTGCGGGTCCTGAAGAACGGCTCCGGCGCATGCTGCGGGCCTATATCGACTTCGGCTTCGCCAACCCCAACGCCTATCGGCTGATCTACATGACCCGGCCGACGGAGTTGCAGCACGGGGCGCTGCCGGCGTCGCAGGAATTGGGTGGATCGCTGTACCGGTCCTTCGAGGAGGTGGTGGAGGACGCGGAGGCGGCGGGGATTCTGCGCGGCGATGCGCGGACGACCGCCCAGGCCCTGTGGGCGGGTTGCCATGGCGTGGTGTCGCTGATGATCACCAAACCCTATTTCGACTGGGTCGACCGGGAAGCCCTGGTCACCACCCTGCTGGAGGGGTTGTTCGCGGGCCTGCTGAAGCCGTGAGGCTGTGGGCGGCCGGTGTGGCCGGCATGGCGATGCTCGGGGCCGGGGCCGCCGACGCCAGGCCCTTGCGGGTCATGGCGCTGGACCAATGCGCCGACCAGTATGTTCTTGCCCTGAGGCCGGACGCCGATCTGGCCCTGTCGCCCCGTGCCGATGATCCCGATGCCTGGTTGCGGGAGGCAGCGGCCGGACGACGGCGCGTGAGACCGACGCTTGAGGCAGCCATCGCCTTCAATCCCGATGTGGTGGTGCGCTACTGGGGCGGCGAGCCTCGGCTCCTTGCCCGGCTCGAGGCGGCAGGCACCCGGGTTGTAACGATTGAGGATGCTACTGATTTCAACGGTGTGAGAGAAGATATTCGCGCTGTTGCTCAAGGACTGGGCGTGCCCGAGCGCGGTGAGGCCCTGGTTGGACGGATGGACGGAACCCTCCGTCGAGCCGCGCCGGATCCGGCGGTGCCCGAACGAACGGCCCTGTATCTGACGGCGGGCGGGTTTACGGCGGGCCGGGGCACGCTGGTGGACGCCATCCTCGGCGCGGCGGGGTTCAACAATGCCGCCGCCACGCCCTTCTTCGCCCCGGTCAGCGTCGAACGGATCGCCCTGTTTCCGCCGGCCCTGTTCGTTCTGGGCTTTTTCGACCAGGCGCGCGGCGACTGGCGGGGGCCAGGACGGCATCCGGTCGTACAACGGGCGGCCAAGGGGCATGTGGCCGCCAGACTCCCGGCGGCGGCCCTGACCTGTCCGGCCTGGTTCGCGGCCGATGCGGCGGCGATGCTGAAGGCCGGGGCATGACCTGGCCGTCACGGCTGACGCTGGTGCTGGCCGGGCTCATCGCGGCGGCGGCGGCGTTGGGGATCCTGTTCGGCGAGACCGGCTTCGACATGGCGCAGCTAGGTGCCGCCTTCACCGATCCCGGCTCGGGACCGGCGGAGGTGCTGTGGCAGGTCCGCGCGCCGCGCGTGGCCACCGCCCTGATGGTTGGAGCGGCGCTGGGACTGTCCGGGGCGGTGATGCAGGGACTGCTGCGCAATCCCCTGGCCGATCCGGGTGTGCTCGGCGTCTCGGCCTCGGCGGCCCTGGCGGCGGCGACGGCCATTGTGCTGGGCGCGGCGGCGCTTCCGGGGGCGGTCGAGGTCTCGGCCCTGATGGGGGCGGGACTGGCCGGGGGCTTGTTGATCCTGTTCTCGACCCGCGTCCGGTCGCCCGAGGCCCTGATCCTGTTCGGCGTAGCGGTTTCGGCCTTCGCGGGTGCGGCCACGGCCCTGATCTTCAACCTGTCGCCGTCGCCGATCGCCATGGCCGAGGTGATGAGCTGGCTGCTCGGCTCGGTGCAGAACCGCAGCTGGATCGACGTGGCATGGGTGACGCCGGCCGTGCTGGTCGCCGGGGCATTGGCCGCACTCGCGGCACCGGGTCTGCGGATGCTGAGTTTGGGCGAAGAGACCGCGCGGACCTCGGGCCTGCCGATGGGGCGGTTGAGGCTGTTGGCCCTTTTGGCGGCGGCGCTGGCGACCGGGGCGGCGGTGGCGGTGGCGGGGGTGATCGGCTTCGTCGGGCTGGCGGCTCCGCATCTGGTACGGACGGCGGTGCGCGGCGATCCCGGACGGCTGTTGCTGCCCTCGGCGCTGGCGGGCGGGCTGATGCTGGTGGTTGCGGACCTGCTGGCGCGGATGACACCGACGGATCAGGAGCTGAAACTGGGCGTGTTCACGGCCCTGGTCGGTGCCCCCCTGTTCGCCCTGATCGCCTGGCGGGCGGCGCGGGAGTGGCGGCTGTGAGCGCGCTGGAACTGGTCGGGGCCACGGCCATCCTGGGCGGGCGGACGGTGCTGGACGGGGTCGATCTGTCCGTCGCGCCCGGCGAACTGGTCGCCGTGGTCGGGCCGAACGGGGCGGGCAAGTCGAGCGCGATCCGGGCGCTGGCCGGGCTGCTGCCACTGTCGGGCGGACAGGCGAGACTGGATGGTGCCGACGTCGCCGGCCTGTCGGCGCGGGCGAGGGCGGAACGGGCCGCCTATCTGCCGCAGGAGCGGAGGATTGCCTGGAACCTGCCGGCGGTGGAGGTCGCGGCGCTTGGACTGCCCTTTCTGACCCAGGCGGACGCCCTGGAGCAGGCACGATCGGCGCTGGGCGAGGTCGAGGCGGCCCATCTGGCCGACCGCGGCGTGGCCGAGATGTCGGGCGGCGAGCGGGCCCGGGTTCTGCTGGCGCGGGCGCTGGCGACGGGGGCCCGGGCTTTGTTGGCCGACGAGCCGACCGCCGGGCTGGATCCCGAGGCGCAGCTGATGGTGCTGGAACGGCTGAAGGCGCGGGCGGCGGCGGGGCAGGGGCTGCTGGTCAGCCTGCACGATCTGGCGCTGGCCGCGCGGTTCGCGAACCGGGTGGTCGTGCTGGATGCGGGGCAGGTCGTTGCCGACGCCGCCCCGATGGCGGCGCTGACCCCCGAGGTGATGGCGCGGACCTTCGGTCTGGCGGCGCGCTGGATCGAGGGACCCGAAGGGCCGCTGCTGTCGAGCGGCCGCTATTCGGACGGTTCGGGCTCAGGCGTGCGCAGCGCGTCCTCACCGACATAGGTGTAGGGGCTGGAACCCGCCGGAGCGCCGCGCCGCAGGTCGGATGACAGGGTCAGCGGGGCTGAGCCACCGTTCAGGCGAGCCTTGTAAACCTGCATGTTTTCCATGACTCGCATCATATAGTTGCGAGTTTCGGTGAAGGGCACGCACTCGATGAAGTCGATCGGGTCGACGACACCGCCGCGCGGGTCACCGCATCGGGCGATCCACTGGGGCGGGCGAGCCGGACCAGCATTGTAGCCGATCGTCGTCAGCAGCATGGAGCCGCCGAAATCGCTGGTCAGGTCGCCGAGATGATAGCTGCCCAGCGTCATGTTGAAGTCGCCGTCATAAAGGCGTTCGTCCGAATAGGGCAGGCCCAGCTGGCGGGCCACGGTGCGGCCCGTGGCGGGCACGAACTGCATCATGCCCCGCGCGTTGGCGTGTGATCGGGCGCGGGGATCGAAGCTGGATTCCTGGCGCGTGATGGCCATGGTGAACTCGAGCGGCGCGGCTCCGGGCACAGCCGGCGGGATACGGATCGGATACTGGCGCTCGGGCAACAGGAAGCCGCGCTGGCTGGCGGCGCGACCGACCATCATGGCGGTGAAGCCCTCCCCATAGTTGCGCGACAGGTCCATCAGCAGGGCCAGACCGGCCGGCCCCGGCAGGTCGTTGTCCAGTTGGTACGCGAAGACGCGGAACAGGCTCATCTCCCCGGTCTCACCGAGGATACGCATGGCCCGGACGACTTCGTTGCCCTCGAAGGCGGCAATCTCGGCGCGGGTCGGAACCGGGTCGGCGGGCAGGGTGATGGTGGTCAGGCCGGCCTTCTCCGCGGCCAGCTGGCCGTAGAAGGTCTGGATGTGCTGCGCGCCGTCCCGATAGTAGCGGATAGCGGCGGGCGTATTGCCCTGCGCCTCGGCGGCGCGGCCCAGCCAGTAGAGGGCGCGGCCCTGGGTGATCGGGGTCGAGGACATCTGCCGCAGGGCCTCGAAATGACGTGCGGCCCGGGCCGGGTCGTTCAGCTTCACCAGCGCCGCCCAGCCGGCGAAGAATTCGGCGTCGACCATACGCTCGCCCCCGGGGAAGCCATGGCCCGCCATGGCGTCATAGGTGGCCTGACCGTTGCGGCGCTCCAGCGCGTCGAGGAAATAGTTGCGGCGTTCGCTCCACAGGGTGTTCTGGCCCTCGGCGTGCGACGGCGCGGATGGCAGGGCCGCCAGAAGGGCAAAGCCCTCGGACTGGCGACTCTGCGAGCGTAGGATACGCACCCGCTCCAGCACCACGGCCGGGTCCATGGCCTGCGAGGGGCCAAGGTTGGCGACGATGGCATCGGGGCTGTAGGCGGTGCGCAGAGCCAGGACCGCATTGGCGACGGCCTGGCGTTCCGGCGAGGCCATCTGGATCATGGCGCGGGTCGCCGGTCCGTGAGGTCCCAGCAGCAGCATGTTCAGCCGCGTCTCGTGGTCATCCCGGGTCAGGCCGGCACCCCAGCGGGCCAGGACCCGGGCCTGGATCGCGTCGTCGAACGAGCGGGTGCGCCACCAGTCCCGGATCAACCGGCGGGCTTCGTCGGAACGCCCGCGCTGTTCCAGCGCATCGGCCAGGGCGACCGCACCCTCGACGGTCGTCGGCCCATCGGTGGCGAACAGGGCCAGGGCGGCGTCCGGCCCGGCATAGGCGCGGTCCAGCGCCCGCTCCGCCGCGGCATTGCGGCTGTCGGCCCGGGGCCAGTCGGCGAAGGCGCTGCGGGCCACGGCCAGGTCGCTCAGCGACATCTGGTCCGCGGAGGTGTCGATCAGGGCCCATTCCACCAGCTTGCGGGCGACGGGATCGCTGATCCGGGACGCGGCGTCGCGGGTGCCGGCGATATCACGCGACCGGGCGGCGGCGAGGCCCTGACGAAAGAGGGCCGTGTCCTGATCGTTCAGAACGCGCGGCTGGTTGCTGACCGGACCGGAGGCCACGGCGCTGTAGGGCACTTCCTGCGGCATCAGGGTCTCGGGCGCGGGGGCGAGCAGGGCCAGGGCGGCCGCGAGGCTGATACCGATCATTGCGTGTCCGAACTCCATGCGTCGCGGTTGCGGTCGGGCGACCGGCAACCTACCCTCCAGCGCTTAACATCCGGCGACTGTCGCCCCGATTTCCACGCAGGACCATCTCTCTCAATGACCGCCCCCTTGTTCAAGGGCGTGATCACCGCCCTGATCACACCACTTCGTGACGGAAAGGTGGACGAAGCCGCCTTCACGCAGCTTCTGGAACGCCAGATCGCCGCCGGAATTCATGGCGTCGTGCCGATGGGGACGACGGGCGAAAGCGCGTCCCTGCATACCGACGAACACAAGCGGGTGGTGGAACTTTGCGTGCAGGTCGCGGCGGGCCGGATTCGCGTCATCGCCGGCTCGGGATCCTCGGCCACGGACGAGGCGATCGAACTGGCCCAGTTCGCCAAGACCGTCGGCGCCGACGGTGCCCTGGTCGTCACCCCCTATTACAACCGGCCCTCGCAGGAGGGACTGGCGCTGCACTATGAGGCGATGGCCGATGCGGTCCAGCTGCCGCTGGTGCTCTACAATGTCCCCAGCCGGACGGGCGTCGACATGTGCAATGAGACCGTCGCCCGGCTGGCCGCCCATCCGAACATCGTCGCCATCAAGGACGCGACCGGCGACATGTCCCGGATCAGCTGGATGCGGGCCAATATCGGCGGCCAGTTCGACCTGATCTCGGGCGATGACCACAGCTGCCTCGGCTATCATGCCCATGGCGGGGTCGGAGTGATCTCGGTCACCGCCAATGTCGCGCCCGAGGCCATGGTCGCCCTCTATGAGGCGGCGATGGCGGGCGACTATGCCACGGCGCGCGACTGGCAGGATCGGCTGATCGGCCTGCACAAGGCCATGTTCCTCGACAATTCTCCGGCACCGGCGAAATACGCCCTTTCGCGCCTGCAACTGTGCAGCGAGGAGGTCCGCCTGCCCCTGTCCGTGACCTGCGAAGCGGCCAGGCCGGCCATCGACCGGGCCATGGCGGATGCGGGTCTGGGCTGATGGCGTCCACCGCCCCGAAGATGAAGATCATCGCCGAGAACCGGCGGGCGAAATTCGACTATTTCCTCGAGGACTACGTCGAGGCCGGCATCATGCTGCTCGGCACGGAGATCAAGGCGCTGCGGGACGGCCGGGCCAATATCGCCGAGAGCTATGCGGCGGTGGAGGGGCGCGAGATCGTGCTCGTGAACGCCGACATCCCGCCCTACAAACAGGCCAACCGCTTCAACCACGAACCGCGCCGGCACCGGAAACTGCTGCTGCACCGCAAGCAGATCGACAAGCTGATCGGGGCGGTCCAGCGCGACGGCCAGACCATCATCCCGGTCAAGCTCTACCTGAACGAGGCGGGCAAGGCGAAGATCGAGATCGCCCTGGCCAAGGGCAAGAAGCTGCACGACAAGCGCGAGGCGACGGCCCAGCGCGACTGGCAGAGAGACAAGGCCCGGCTGATGAAGGACCGGGGCTGACGCCGCAGCTCGATCAGGAAATCGGCTGGGCGTCCAGAACGCCCGGAACGGACGCCGTCATATAGGCCTCGACCCCGCCGGGGCCGACGGACGGCTGGCTCCATTGCTGGATCACCATGCCCATCAAGGCGATCAGGCCCGCCATCAGCAGCGCCCACAGCGCCGACTTGCGTTCCCTGGCTGAAAACACCCCGTTCGTCTCACGCATCACAGCCCTCCAAAGCTGATCAATCAACGCAAGGTACGCAGCACTGTTCCTCGTGGATGAGGCTACACCCGTGGCCCCGTGATTCGCGTGGCGGGAGAGCCACACTCGCCGGTCAGGCGACTCTCTGCTGCTCAGGATTCGATGATCTGGCGGGCCCGGAGGAAGATCGCTTCGAACATGGCGGGCGTCAGCCGGCCGGTGTTCGTGTTGAGGCGCGAGCAGTGGTAGCTGTTCAGGATCACATAGCCGCCCAGGGCCGCCTCGACCCCATGCCCCGGAGGCGCCGCGGAGCCGGACAGGCCCAGCGCTTTCAGCACATTGCGGCGCGAGACATCGCCGAGCGTGACGATGACCTTGAGCCGGGGCAGGGCGGCGAGGCGGGCGGTCAGGAAGGGCCGACAGGTGGCTTCCTCGACCGGCAGGGGCTTGTTGCCGGGCGGGGCGCAACGGACTGCATTGGTGATCATGCAGTCGATCAGCTTCAGCGTGTCGTCAGGCCGCGCCTCGTACCGCCCGGTCGCGAAGCCGGTCTTCAGCAGGGTCTCGTAGAGGATCACCCCGGCGCCGTCGCCGGTGAAGGGCCGACCCGTGCGGTTGGCGCCAGTGCGGCCGGGGGCGAGGCCCGCGACCAGCAGTCGGGCGTCGGGGTCTCCGAAAGAGGGGGCGGGACCGTTGAACCAGTCGGGGTTCTGGCGCGCGTTCTCATGCCGGTACTCGACCAACCGGGGGCAGAGAGGACAGTCGCGGGGCGGTTCGGCCACGGCACTGTTTCGGATGATCGACAAGACGGGCGAATCCTTCGGCGACGGGCGGGTGCAGCGGCCTTCATTGGTGTAATATGGCGGCATGGAAAAGCCCGGCGCTCCGCACCAGCCGTTGCCGCCCGTTCCGTTCGACGGCGTGGTCGGACTGGACGACGCCGTCATCGTGGCACTGGGCTGCAATGACTGCGGGGTCTGGAGCGACTGCCGCGAGGCGCTTGAGGCGGCGCTGGCGCGGTTCCGGTCCGAGGGGATCGATGTCGTGGCGCGGTCTTCCTGGTGGCGGTCGGCGGCCTGGCCCGATCCGGACGATCCGCCGTTCCTGAACGGCGTGGTGATCATCCATACGGCGCACGGGCCCCATGAGCTGATGTCGGCACTGGGCCGGATCGAGGAGGCATTCGGACGCCGGCGCGGCGCGGCCAATGCGCCCCGTACGCTGGACCTGGACCTGATCGCCTATGGTCGCCTGACCGGCGACCTGGACGGCCTGATCCTGCCGCACCCGCGCGCGGCGGACCGTCTGTTCGTCACCGGGCCGCTGGCCGAGATCGCCCCGGGGTGGACGCATCCGGCGACCGGCCGGACGGCGACCGCGCTGACGGCGTCTGCGACGGTCGGTGCCGATGCGCGCCCGGCAAGGTGAGGCATTTTTTCAACATCCGCCGCTCGTCCTGCGCCGGCCCCCGCAAGAAGGATTTCCCTCGCTCCGTCAGCGGTTAAGCTTCCCCGACGCCGTCTGGAGGCGCGGGGGAGAATGTCATGATCGTCTGGTCCGGCTGGGGTGTGCTCGTCGCGGTGTTTTTTGCCGTGGGCTTTTTCGTCGGCATTCCGGTGAGCGGAATGTTCGGTCTGGAATCCGACGCCGCGTCCGGCGTGACCTTCATCATTGCGGGGCTGGTGGCCGGCCTGGGTTCATTCCTGCTGGCCCGCCAGCTCGAAAAGGGGGAGGGCCGCGCCTACATCGACGAGGCGACCCAGCAGCGTATTGTGGTCCGGCCCTCGGCAGGGTCGCTGTTTTTCATCCCGACCCGCTACTGGGCCTATGTCGCGCCTGTTGTCGGCATTCTCTTCGGGGTGCTGATGATGACCGACACCAGCGCCCGGGACGCCGCGGACGTCGCGGAGTCGCCGGCCGCCGTCTCGGAAGCCGGTCCCGCAGCCCCGACGGCTGACGTCTCGCCCGGCTGAAGCCGGGCGCAGGACCGTCAGGCGCGGTGCCAGAGGCGCCGGCGCCTCATTCCCGCCCATGCGGCGTTGCACAATTGCGTCCGACACTCTATTTTGTGCGGTTCTCCCCCGCGTCCGAGGAATTTCATGGCCCGCGTCACTGTCGAAGACTGCATCGAGAAAGTACCGAACCGGTTCGGCCTGGTTCTGCTGGCGGGCAACCGTGCCCGCGCCATCGCCAACGGCGCGCCGCTGACCCTCGATCGCGACAACGACAAGAACCCTGTCGTCGCCCTGCGTGAACTGGCCGATTCGACGGTCATTCCGGACGAACTGCGCGAGACAGTCATCGTTGCGCTGCAACGCGTCGACGAGCGCACGGAAGCCGAGGACGAGGCTGAAATCGTCGGCCTGCTGGCTGAACCCCAGCACATGAACATGGCCGAGGCCGAACTGATCCGCGCGCTGCAAAGCGACCGCGACGGTGGGCAGGAGGAACGCTACTGACGGCGGAACCCGCCAACGGTATCACCATCCTGCCGGCGCGATCGCCCGCGCCGTCTCCGCTAGCTGCCAATCTGAACGACCCGGACGGCATCCGCCCGGAGACCGAAGCATCCGAGCCAAAGGCCCGGGTGCTTCGTCAATTCGAGCTGGTCGAGGCGGTCCGTGCCTATGACCCGACCGCGGACGAGGCGCTGCTGAATCGCGCCTATGTCTATGCGATGAAGATGCACGGCTCGCAGCTGCGGGCCTCCGGCGATCCCTATTTCGCCCATCCGATCCAGGTCGCCGGCATCCTGACCGACTATCGGCTCGACACCGCCACCATCGTCACTGCCCTGTTGCATGATGTGGTCGAGGACACCTCGGCAACCCGCGACGACATCGCCGACATGTTCGGCGAGGAGGTCGCCTCCCTGGTCGAGGGCGTGACCAAGCTGAGCCGGCTGGAGCTTCAGGCCGAGCACACGCGTCAGGCCGAGAACCTGCGCAAATTCATCCTCGCCATCTCCAAGGACGTCCGCGTCCTGCTGGTGAAGCTGGCCGACCGCCTGCACAACATGCGCACGCTGAAACACGTCAAGCCGGAGAAGCGCGAACGCATCTCACGCGAGACGCTGGAGGTCTATGCGCCGCTGGGCCGGTCGATCGGTATCCACTCGATCGCCTCCGAGCTGGAGGAGCTGGCGTTCGAACATCTGAATCCCACCGCCCGCACCGCCATCGAACGACGGCTGGAGGCGCTGAAGCTGGAGCACGGTCGCGCCATCGGCGGCGTGTCCCGCGAGGTCGAACGGGTGCTGGAGGAGGCCGGAGTCCGGGCCCAGGTCTTCGGCCGTCAGAAAACGCCCTATTCGATCTGGCGCAAGCTGCAGCGCAAGTCGGTCGGCTTCTCCTCCCTGTCCGACATCTACGGCTTCCGGGTCATCGTCGAGGCCGAAGACGACTGCTATCGCGCGCTCGGCGTGATCCACCGCGCCTGGCCGATGGTGCCCGAGCGGTTCAAGGACTTTATCTCGACGCCAAAGTCGAACAACTACCGCTCCCTGCACACCACCGTGGTCGGGCCGTCGGGCCTGCGCATCGAGATGCAGATCCGCACCGAGCCTATGGATCGGGTGGCCGAGGACGGGGTGGCGGCGCACTGGGCCTACAAGAACAAGTCCTACGGCTTCGACCGCGAGGCCATGGAGAAGGACGGCGGGCGCGATCCGCTGCAGAACCTGCGTCACCTCGTCCAGGTGATCGAGCACGGCGAGGGCGGCGAGGACTGGGTCGAACACGCCAAGCTGGAGATGTATCTCGAGCAGGTCTTCGTCTTCACGCCCAAGGGGTCGCTGATCACCCTGCCGCGCGGAGGCATGCCGCTGGACTTCGCCTACGCCGTCCACACCGAGGTCGGCGACACGGCCGTGGGGGTCAAGATCAACGGCGAGCTGAAGCCGATGCGGACCCAGCTTCAGAACGGCGACGTGGTCGAGATCGTGCGCGGGGCCAAGCGCGAGATTCCGGTCGACTGGCGGTCGCTGACCATCACCGGTCGAGCGCGGTCGGCGATCCGGCGGCACATCCGCACCTCGGAGCGCGGCGAGTTCCAGAAACTGGGCCGGGCGACGCTGGACCAAACCTTGTCGCGGGCCGGCAAGACCCTGGCCGAGGTGTCGCTGAAGGCCGTGCTTGAAACCCTCGTGGTCGATGCCGAGGACGACCTTTACGAAGCGATCGGCCGCGGACGGCTGTCGGCGGCCAAGGTCGGCGAGACCCTGTTTCCCGCGCTGAAGGGACGGATGAAGGCCGGGCCGGACCGCAAACGGATCGACGACGAACAGGCGCGGCTGTTCGTCCGCGGCGGGGGGCTGACGCCGGGGGTCAGCGTCCATTTCGGCCATTGCTGCTCGCCCGTGCCCGGCGACCGTATCGTCGGCATCCTCGAGCCGGAGGCCGGGCTGACCGTCCACACCATCGACTGCCAGCGACTGGCCGACTACGCGGACGACGATTCGGTCTGGCAGGACCTTCAATGGACGCCCCAGGCCGAGCAGGGGGCGGTCGCCGCCGCCCGTATCCGCGCCACCATCAAGAATGCGCCCGGGGTGCTGGGTCAGGTCGCCACCACCATCGGCGAGGCCGGAGGCAATATCCTGAACCTGGTCATGACCCATCGCCAGCAGGACTTCTTTGACATGGATATCGACCTTGAGGTCGAGGACGCCAAACACGCCACAGCCATCATGGCGGCCCTGCGCACCAACCCGTCGGTCGACACGGTCGAGCGGGCGCGGGGCTAGGGCCTTGCGGCAACGGTTGCGCCCGCTATGACAACGGCCATGACCTCAGACGACGTACTCGACGAATTCCGCGGCGCCGGCGCCCTGCGCGAAGGCCATTTCGTTCTGTCCTCGGGCCTGCACAGTCCCGTCTTCCTGCAGAAGAACCTGGTGTTCATGGACGCGGAACGTTGTGCGCGGTTGTGCAGGGCACTGGCGGAGAAGATCGTCGCGGCCGTCGGGCCGGTCGATGTGGCCATCTCGCCCGCCGTCGGCGGGATCATTCCCGGCTATGAAACCGCCCGCTGGCTCAAGGTGCCGTCCATGTATGTCGAGCGCGAGGGCGGTGCGTTCAAGCTGCGTCGGGGCTTTCATGTCGAACCCGGACAGAAGGTGGTCATGGTCGAGGACATCGTCACCACGGGACTGAGTTCGCGCGAGTGTATCGCGGCCATCGAGGCGGCGGGCGGAACGGTCGTCGCGGCTGCGTGTATCGTCGACCGCTCGGGCGGACGGGCCGATGTCGGCGTGCCACTGGTGGCGCTGGCGACACTCGACGTCCCCGCATACCCCGCCGACGCCCTGCCGCCCGAACTGGCGGCCCTGCCGGTCGAGGATCCGGGCAGCCGGCGGTTGGCGAAGGCCTGAGTGATGACCGGACGGCTCCGCCTGGGTGTCAACATCGACCATGTGGCGACGGTGCGGAATGCGCGCGGCGGCCTGTATCCAGATCCGGTCCGCGCCGCCCAGGAGGCGCTGGCCGCGGGCGCGGACGGCATCACGGCGCACCTGCGCGAGGATCGACGCCACATCTCGGATGCCGACATCGACAGCCTGGCGGCCGTGCTGCGCGAGCAGGCCCGGCCACTGAACCTCGAGATGGCGGTCACCCAGGAGATGCTGGCCATCGCCCTGCATCACCGGCCGCACGCCGTATGCCTAGTCCCGGAAAAGCGCGAGGAACGCACGACCGAGGGCGGTCTGGACGTCGTGGCCGGTCACAACTGGATCACGCCGTTCGTCGGCAAGCTGACGGAGGCGGGCTCACGCGTCTCTCTGTTCATCGGCGCGGACCCGAAACAGATCGATGCGGCCCACCGGACCGGTGCCGCCATCGTCGAGCTGCACACCGGTGCCTTCTGCGACGCGATCCGGGAGGGGCGGCTGGAGGCGGCGGACGCCGAACTGGCCGCGCTGCGCGCCGGTGCCAGACAGGCCGCCGGCCTGGAGCTGGAGGTCCACGCCGGCCACGGCATCGACTACGAAACGGTCACGCCGGTCGCGGCCATCCCCGAGGTGATGGAGCTGAACATCGGCCATTTCCTGATCGGCGAGGCCATCTTCGTCGGTCTGGGTCCGGCCATCGCCCGGATGCGGGCCCTGATGGACGACGCCCGACCGGAGCCGGAGGCGTGATCCTCGGGGTCGGGGCGGACCTGTGCGACATCCGCCGGATCCAGACCTCGCTGGACCGTTTCGGTGACCGTTTCAAACAGCGCTGCTTCACCGAACTGGAGCGCGCCCGGTCGGACCGGAAGCCCGACCCGGCCTGGAGCTATGCCAAGCGGTTCGCGGCCAAGGAGGCCTGCGCCAAGGCGCTGGGGACCGGCATGCGGTCGGACGTCTACTGGCGTGACATGGGCGTCGTGAACATGCGTTCCGGCCAGCCGACCCTGGCCCTGACCGGACACGCGGCAGAGCATCTGGAGCGGCTGACACCGCCCGGTCACGAAGCCCGGATACACCTGACCCTCAGCGACGAACACCCGTATGCACTCGCCTTCGTGGTGATCGAAGCCTTGCCCGTGGCTTAATCACGTTATACCGATTTCGCCGCAATGACCGCGAACAGCGGCAGGGGGACAGAGTCACAATGAGCGACGAGCACAAGCCGCACGACGATCACGGCCACGATGCCGGACACGGCGCCGCCGCCGGTCCCGGGCCTGACGCCGGCCAGGGTCACGACGACCACGCCGCTCATCCGGTCGGCCAGGCCCATGGCCAGGACGATCAGGCTCATGCGCCCGCCCATGCCGACCATGGTCAGGACGGTCCCGGCCAGGCGACGCCGATCGCCGCCGAAGGTCATGATGACCACGGACACGCCGCCGCTCCCGCCGATCACGGGCATGACGAGGCGGTCCATGCGGCCCCCGCGGAGCCGGCTCACGCCGAGCACGAGCCCGCCGCCGTGGCGCATGACGACCATGCCCATGACGCTCCGACCGGGGATGTCCCGGCCGAGGCCGCGTCAACCGACGACGCCCAGGGTCACGACGATCATGCCGCCCCGATCGTGGCGGCGGCTGCGGCCGTTGGCGGAGCTGCCGCCGCATCGGCCAAGCCGCCGGTCTGGAGCGATTCCGGCGACGCCCCGTTCGAGGATGTCGATGCGACGCCCGTCTATGCCCGCGGCTCGGGTGGCGGCAAACGCAAGTCAAAGGGCGGGTCGAGCAATGAGGGTCTGGAGATCGTCAAGACGATCTTCTTCGCCCTGCTGATCGCCTTCGTCCTGCGCGTGGTGCTGTTCCAGCCCTTCACCATTCCGTCGGCCTCGATGGAGCCGAACCTCTATGAGGGCGACTACATCGTCGTGTCGAAATGGAGCTACGGCTATTCGAAACACTCGATACCGTTCAGCCCGCCGATCTTCAGCGGCCGCCTCTTCGGTCAGGAGCCCCGCCGCGGTGACATCGTCGTGTTCAAACTGCCGCGCGACAACTCGACCGACTACATCAAACGCCTGATCGGCCTGCCCGGCGACCGCATCCAGATGATCGACAATGTGCTGTTCATCAACGGTACGGCCGTGCGCGATGTCGAGATGAGCCGTCAGGACGTGCAGAACCTGTACGGAACCCAGCAGACCATCCTGCTGCGTGAGACCCTGCCGGAAGGCCGTGAGATCAATATCCAGGACTGGGGCCCGGGCTCGCCCGCCGACAACACCCCGGTGTTCGAAGTGCCCGCCGGCCACTATTTCATGATCGGCGACAATCGGGATAACTCCCAGGACAGCCGCTATGACCAGTCGGCCGGGGTGGGCTATGTCCCGGCTGAGAACCTGATCGGCAAGGCCGAGATCATTCTGTTCTCCTGGGAGCCGGGTGCCTCGCTGTGGAACCCGATCAGCTGGTTCTCGAAGGTCCAGCTGGATCGCTTCTTCACCCGCCTCGATTGATGGCTGACAAACGGGCCGAGGCAGTTCAGGCGCTGCGGCGTCGCCTCGGCCACGATTTCCGGGATCCGGCGCTGCTGGACCTCGCCCTGACTCACGCCAGTGTGGGGGAGGGGGCCGAGCGCGACGCCCGGGGCCGGCCCTTCGCCGACAACCAGCGCCTTGAGTTCCTGGGCGACCGGGTGCTGGGGCTGCTGGTGGCGGACCGGCTGGTGCGGGACTTTCCCGGCGCCGATGAAGGCGAGATGTCCTCGCGCCTGCACGGACTGGTCGACAAGGCCGCCTGCGCCCGCGTCGCCGAAGCCATGGGGGTCGGGGACGCCATGCGGCTGTCGCCCGGCGAAGCCAAACAGGGCGGGCGTCGGCGCGAGGGCGTTCTGGGCGACGCCATGGAGGCCCTGCTGGCGGCGGTCTGGCTGGACGGCGGCTTCGATGCGGTCCGGACCGTGTTCGACATGGCCTGGAAGGACGAGCTGTCCGCCCCGCCGCAAAAATCCCTGACCAATCCGAAATCCGCCTTGCAGGAATGGGCGCTGGGGCTCGGAAAGCCCCTGCCGGCCTACCGGATCGTGGAGCGCAAGGGCTCGGATCACGCCCCGACCTTCACCGTCGAGGCCAGCGTGGCCGGATATCCGCCCTTGACCGCGCAAGGCCGTTCGCGTCAGGACGCGGAGAAGGCGGCCGCGATCGGCCTGCTGCAGCGTGAAGGCGTGATTTGACCGATACAGAAACCCAGCGGGCCGGCTTTGCCGCCATCATCGGCGCGCCCAATGCGGGCAAGTCCACGCTGGTCAACCGTCTGACCGGAACCAAGGTCTCGATCGTCACCCAGAAGGTCCAGACCACCCGCTTTCCCGTGCGCGGCATCGCCATCGAGGGCAGTGCCCAGATCGTGCTGGTCGACACCCCCGGCATCTTCACCCCGCGCCGTCGTCTGGACCGGGCCATGGTCGCATCGGCCTGGGGCGGAGCCTCGGACGCCGACGTCGTGGTTCACCTGATCGACGCCGCCTCGCACATCGCCTCTGAAGGCAAGGAGGGCCAGGCCGCCGACCGGCGCTCGGCCGAGGACACCGAGACCATCATCGCCAATCTGAAGGCGAACGACACCAAGGTTATCCTGGCCCTGAACAAGATCGACGGCATGCGCCGCGACACCCTGCTGGCCCTGTCCCACACCCTGTTCGAGACCGGCGTCTATTCCGAGGTCTATATGATCTCAGCCCTCAGCGGCGACGGGGTCGACGACCTGAAGCAGCGGCTGGCCCGGTCCATGCCGGCCGGCCCGTGGCTCTATCCCGAGGACCAGTCCGCTGACGTGCCGATGCGGGTTCTGGCCGCCGAGATCACCCGTGAGAAGGTCTATCTGCGCGTCCACGAGGAGCTGCCCTATTCGGCGGCGGTCGAGACCACGGCCTTCGAGGACAAGGCCGACGGCTCGGCCCGGATCGAACAGATCATCTATGTCGAGCGCGAGAGCCAGCGGCCCATCGTTCTGGGCAAGGGCGGCCAGACCCTGAAATGGATCGGCCAGAAGTCACGCGAGGAGCTGACGGAACTGCTGGACCGGCCCGTCCACCTGTTCATCACGGTCAAGGTCGATCCGAAATGGCAGGACTCCAGAGCCCTCTACGCCCAGTTCGGGCTGGACTACGACGTCTAGGCGATTGTTCCACGTTCCCAGACACTCAGGCGGCCACCCCCGGCGGGCGATGGCCGTCATCGCTGTTCTGTTCATTGTCGCCGCGGGTCTGATTGCCTGGGCAACCATGCGGCCGCTGCCGACGGCGCCGGAGCCCGAACCCCTGCCGCCGCGCCCGCCGCTGGTGGTGGTCGAGGCTCTGCCGCAACTCACCGCCCAACTGGACCGATGGGGCGGCTCTGGCCAGTTCACCGGCGGGGTGCTGGTGGCGCGCGGCGATGAGGTGTTGTTCCGTCAGGTGCACGGGTTCGCAAACCGGAATCTGGGGACGCCCCTGGCCCTCGACTCCCGTTTCCGGCTCGCCTCGGTCAGCAAACAGTTCACCGCCGCCGCCATTCTGAGGCTTCAGGACGAGGGCGTGCTGTCGGCGGACGATCCGCTGTGCCGATGGATCCAGCCCTGTCCGCCTGCCTGGGCCCCGATCCGCCTGCATCACCTGCTCAGCCATACCTCGGGCGTGCCCGACCTGATGGCCCGGCCCGGTTGGGGGGTGCGACGTGTGACCCCGGCGACGGTCGAGGAATTGACGGCCCAATCCGCGCTCTACGGACTTCAGTTCCCGCCGGGAACGAAGGTCCGTTACAACAATGCCGGCTATAATCTGCTGGGGGCCGTGGTCGAGAAGGCCAGTGGGCAGCCGCTGCACACCTGGCTGCAGGAGTCCTTTTTCGAGCCCCTGGGCATGGCCGACACCGGCTATGACGACGACGCCTCCCATGTGGTCATGGGCTATGCCAACCTGGCCGGAGGTCCGACGGAACAGCCCGACGCCAACGTCAGCATCATCTTCGGCGCGGGGGCCCTGTATTCAACGCTCGATGACCTGCTGGTCTGGCAGCGGGCCCTGCACCGTGGCCAACTGTTGAGCCCGCGGAGCTATGCGATGATGATCGCCGATCACGCCCCGGACACGACGCCGCCCGAACGTGGCCGCCCCCGCCGTGACTGGGGTTACGGCGTCTTCTCCAACAGCCTCGGCCGCCGGGTCAGCCCGGATTTCCTCGATCGTCAGATCTATCACACGGGCAGCTGGTCGGGCTTCCGCAACATGATGTCCTACCAGCCGGACGCGGACGTCACCGTCATTGTCCTGTCCAACAACTACCACCAGCGCGACGCGGTCTTCCTGCTGTCGCAACAGGCCATGGCCGAGGCGCTGGGCCGGTCCTTCCCGACCGCGATGGCCCGCTGACTCAGCCTTCCCGCGCCCACCGTGCCCGCCGCGCCAGCTCGGCCTCGTCGGGTTCGATCTCCCCGAACGAGCCGGTCGGCGGCGGTGCATCCGTGCGTTCGAAGGTGTGGGCCGTCACCCCGGTCGTGGTCTGCCGGGTCCGCGTCAGGGTCCAGGCCCCGGGCCGCGCGCGGTCGTCGAACAGCCGCTTGCCCGGGCCCAGAAGGACCGGAAAGGTCAGCAGGGTCAGCTGGTCGATCAGATCGTGGGCCAGCAGGGTGTGGATCACCTCGCTTGAGCCCTGGATGAGCAGGTCGCGGCCCCCGGTCGCCTTCAGCGCCCGCACCGCCCCGGCCAGATCGCCTTCCAGCCGGTGGCTGTGGGCCCAGTTCAGCGGCGTGTCCGGGCCCGCCACGACATATTTGTTGATGGCGTTGAACGTCCGGCCGATCTCGTCGTCCATCCGCGGCCAGTAGGCGGCGAAGATCTCATAGGTCCGGCGGCCCAGCAGCAGATCGTAATCGTCGCCCATGGCCTCATCCATCAGCCCGCCCGAGGCTTCATCGAAATGGGGCCAGACCCAGCCGCCGAAGGCGAAGCCGCCGGTCGGGTCCTCATCCGGTCCGCCGGGTGCCTGCATGACGCCGTCGAGGCTAACGAAGGTTGCGGTTCTGATCTTGCGCATGGTCTCTACTTCTTGCGTCGCACGGCGATCCGGCCCGGATCGCCCTGCTCGTGGTTCAGTCGGATGGCCGCGACGGTCAATTCAACGGCCGTTTCCGCGGCGATGTCGTCGCCCTCCCGCAGGTCCAGCGTCGCCATCTCATAGAGGCCGCCCGGCTTCAGCCGGGGCTCGATGTCGCGCAGCCGCTGACCACGCCAGAAGCCGAACAGGACCCGTTCGTCCTCGACCCGGATCAGCAGGACCGGCCCTTCGGACAGATAGACGATATGGCCCCATTTGATCACCTCGGTCAGGCCGCCGACCGAGCGGACGGCGGCCCTCAGCCTTTCAGCGAGATCCCGCCGCCAGCCGTCCAGCGCGGCGACATAGGCGTCCGGGCTGGGGGCCGGGGTGGTCTTTCGCATGTCAGGCTCGCCGGATCGGGAACACGGCCCGCAGCGACGCGTCCCTCAGCCACAACCCGCCCCACATGAACAGGCCCAGATAAATGCCGAACAGGGTGTGGCTGAACAGCGGGTTCTCGACCCGCAGATTGGTGGCGATGGCCCCGCCCAGCAGGCCGGTCATCAGGACAGCGCCGAGCAGGCTGGTGCGCGGGATGACGTACAGGATCACGCAGCCCAGCTCGATCAGGCCGATCAACAGCAGGTATTTCCCGGGCCAGCCGAGCGGCTCCATGTTCTGCTCGACGACCATGTCGGCCATCAGGAATTTCGGCGCGATCGAGGCGGCGAGCATGAACAGGACGAACAGTCCGCTCAGCACCCGTCCCGTCCAGACGGAAGGCGAGCCCTTCACGACGCCGGCTTCCAGTCGGCCGAAGGCATGGTGTTGACCATCCACGGCACGCCGAATTTGTCGATCAGCCCGCCGTAGCCGGGTGACCAGAAGGTCTCGCCGAACGGCATGGTCGGTTTGCCGCCCTCGACGAGCGCGTCATACCAGCGCCGGGCCTCGGCCGCGTCGCCGGTGTGCAGGGTGACGTCGAAGCCGTTCTTCGGCTTGTCGATCCCCGGCGCCCAGTCGACATCCATGTCGGCACCCATGATCGCCTGGTCGCCGACCTCCAGCCAGCAATGCATCAGCCACTCACGGTACTGCGGTCCTATGGGCATGTCGGGCGGCCCGTCGCCATAGGGCATGGCGGCGGTGATCTTGCCGCCGAGCACCTGCGCGTAGAATTCGAAGGCTTCGCGGCACTGGCCGCGGAAGCTCAGGCTGGTCACGATCTTCATGTTCAGTCTCCTTGATCTTGAAGGAAGGCCTCCAGCCGCTCGAAGGTGCTGGTCCAGCCATGTTTGTGCCCGGTCAGGCTCTGTTCGGACTTCAGCCCCTCGTGGGTGAAGTCCATCAGGGTGCCGCCGTCCGGCGCGTCGCTGAGCGCCACCGTCACCAGGGTGTCCACCGGCGGCCCGTCCTCGTGCGACTCGTCCCATTTCAAGGTGAAGACCAGCCGTTCCTCGGGGACGATCTCTCGATAGACCCCGCCCTGCCAGAGGTCCTGACCGGTGTCGGGAGAGCGCAGGCAGGCCCGCCATTCGCCGCCGACCCTGAGGTCCTGTGTCGCGCTGACCGCCGGCCACTCGACCGGACCCAGCCACAGCACCATGACTTCCGGGTTGGTCCAGGCCCGCCAAACCAGCGGGCGGGGCGCATCGAAATGGCGCTGCATCCGCAGGACAGGGCGGGTGGCGAGACTGTCGACGAAGGTCATCGGGCGGGGCTCTCGCCGGGTCCGGTCGCGGCCGGGGAGGGTCAGTGGGTCTTGAGCAGTTCGGCCAGCTGGTCGGCGCAGGTCCCCCAGCCTTCGTGGAAGCCCATGGCCTCATGCTGTTTCATCGTTTCGGCGTTCCAGTGGCGCGCGGTGGCGACATAGTCGGTCTTGCCGTCGTCCCTCGGCATCAGTTCGACGGTGGCAACCATGAACGGCTGGCCGGCCGGTTCCCAGTCAGGGGTGAAGGCGTCTGTCGTGATCCAGCGGCGGTTCGGCTCGACCGCGAGGAAGACGCCGCTGTTCGGTATCCGCTCGCCATCCGGCCCATGCATGACGAAGTTGAACACGCCGCCGGGACGCGGATCGATCCGGATGTCCGAGATCGACCAGGGTTTGGGCACGAACCACTGTTGCAGCAGTTCGGGCGTCATCCAGGCCTTCCAGATCTTCTCCGGGCTGGCGTCGATGACCCGTCGCAGGACCAGGGCATGCTGATGGGCGACACCGTCTGTGTTGCAGGGGTTGGAGTCAGTTTCGTGGGCCATCGGGATCCCCTTTCTGGATTTTCTTGAGGTAGGCGTCGAGACGGTCGAAGCTGGCGTCCCAGTAGCGGCGATAGTGTTCCAGCCACTCGGCGATGCCCTTCATCCCCATGGGTTCGAGGCGGGCAGGGCGCCACTGGGCCTCGCGGCCGCGGCTGATCAGTCCGGCCTTCTCCAGCACCTTCAGGTGTTTCGACACCGCCGGCAGGCTCATGTCGAACGGGGCGGCAAGGTCGTTGACGCTGGCCTCGCCCTCGCACAGCCGCGCCAGGATGGCCCGACGGGTCGGGTCGGCCAGGGCCGCGAATTTGGCGGAGAGGGGGTCGGTCTGCATGGGAGCGAGCTTCGTGTGTAACTGACCGGTTAAATGCAATTCTCCGTCGTCATTGTCAACCGCGCGGTTAAATAGGAATCACCTCCGGACGCCGACGATTGGAACAGGCGGGCTCGGCGAAGGGTTCGTCTGGCTCGCAGCGGAGAGCCCCCATGAAAGCCGTCGTCCTGAACTGTACCCTCAAGCCGTCGCCCCGGACGTCCAGCACGGAGGCATTGGCCAGGGTGGTTATCGCGGAGCTGGAGAAGGGAGGGGCCGAGGTCGAGATGATCCGGCTGGTCGATCTCGACATCTTGCCGGGGGTGAAGGGCGACATGGGCAGGGGCGACGACTGGCCGTCCGTCGACGCCCAGCTGAAGGCCGCCGACATCGTCGTCTTCGCCACCCCGACCTGGTTGGGCCAGATGTCGAGTGTCTGCCTGCGCGCCCTGGAACGCCTCGACGCCTGGTTCGCCGAAACCGACGGCAGCGGACGCCCGGTCGCCTTCGGCAAGGTCGCCGGCGTGGTCATCACCGGCAATGAGGACGGGGCCCACAACATCGTCGCCACCGTCTGCCAGGGCCTGATCGACATAGGTTTCACCATTCCCGGCCAGTCGTGGACCTACTGGCACCTCGGCCCGGGACCGGGTCCCGACTATGTGGATACCGATCAGGGTCACGACTATTCCGACCGCGTCGGCCGCAATGCCGCCCGCAATCTTCTGGCGTTGGCCAGGGTATTGAAGCCCACGACCTATCCAGTGCCGGAAAGCGACGAGGACTGACCGGCCAACTCCGTTCGTGACGGCGGTTGAAAAGCCGGGATAGGGTAGCGGATGTCCCTGATCGCCCTCACGCTCGCCATCGCCCTGCAGCCCGCGCCGGACCGGCTTCCGCCCGAGGTGCGGGCCTCCGTCGCCCTGACCGAGATGCACGCCGCCGCGGCCCGCGCTGATTCCATCGCCTGGGCCGACCGTCTGGCACCCGGCATGGTCTGGATCGGCAACGAGACCTCCGAACGCTGGGATCGCGAGGCCTTCCTCGCCTTCGCCGCCCCGGTGTTCGCCCGGGGCGAGGGATGGACGTACGAAGCGCGTCAGCACGGCCGTCATGTCCGGCTTGCGCCCGATCCCTGCAACTGCGTGGCCTGGTTCGATGAGGTGCTGGACAGCGCCACCTACGGCACGGCCCGGGGCGAGGGCATGTTGGTGCGCGGCGACGACGGAAGATGGCGCGTGCTGCGCTACGCCCTCAGCTACCCGATCCCCAACGACCTCGCCAACGGCATGACCACGGAGATCAAGGCCTTCGAGGCCGCCACGCCGGTCGTCGACGCCCCGGGCGAGGCCGCGGACACGCCGGAAGAAGAAGCCGCCGCCGTGGTGCTGGATGCCCTGCATGAGGCGGCGTCGAAAGCCGATGGCGCGACGTATTTCGACCTGTTCACCGCCGACGCGACCTATATCGGCAGCGACGTGACCGAGCACTGGTCGATCGCCGAGTTCCGGTCCTATGCCGAGCCCTATTTCAACCGCGGCCGGGGCTGGACCTATACACCGCGCTCGCGTTCCCTCACCCTCGCGCCTCTGGATTGCCGCTGCGTGGTCTGGTTCGACGAGGCACTGGACAGCCAGTCCTATGGCACCAGCCGGGGCACGGGCGTTCTGGTCCGCGGCGACGATGGAAAGTGGCGCATCGCGCTGTACGCCCTGACCTTCCCCATCCCGAACGCCCTGGCCCGGGACATGACCGCGCGGATAAGGGCCGCGGCGGCGGAGTAGTCCCGGAAACGGAACGTATGGCCAACTCCGACCGGCACAGCTAACACCGCTGACATGGATTTCACCGACGACGCCTTCGTCCTGTCCGCCCGGGCCCACGGCGACACCGGGGTGGTGGTCGAACTGCTGACCGGGACCCACGGTCGCCGCGCCGCCTATGTCGCGGGCGGGGCCTCGCGGCGGATGAAACCCTTCCTGCAGGCCGGGGCGCGGGTCACGGCCGAGTACAGGGCGCGGACCTCGGACCATCTCGGTTCGGCGCGGCTGGAGCCGGTGGGGGAGGGACCCAGCGCCCTGTTCGACGATCCGCTGGCCCTGACCGGCCTGGCCGCCGCGGCCGCGGTGGCACAAGGGGCGCTGCCCGAGCGCGAACCACATCCCGGTGCCTTCCTGGCCTTCGAGGCCCTGATGTCGGCCTTCGTCCTGCCCGACGTCTGGCCCGCGATCTTCGTAAGGTTCGAGGCGGGGCTGCTGGAAGACCTCGGTTTCGGCCTCGACCTCTCGCGCTGCGCGGTCAACGGGACCATGGACGACCTGATCTGGGTCAGCCCGCGCACCGGCCGCGCGGTCAGCGCCGTCGCCGGCGCCCCCTATGCCGACAAGCTGCTGAAGCTGCCGCCGTTCATGCTGGGAGCCCAGGCCGGGCTGGGCGCGGGCGACGTCGGGGCGGGCCTCGATCTGACCGGCCATTTCCTCGAACAGTTCGTCTTCCATCCGCAGAACCGGCCGATCCCGCCCGCGCGGGTCTGGTTGATCGACAAGCTGCGCGAGGCGGATCGCCTTTGAGCGGCACCGCATGCTAGCCATGGGAGAAATCGGGGAAACATCACCATGAAACGGATTGTCGCCGCGGGGGTCGCCCTCGCTCTTTGCCTCGCACCGTCCGCACCGTCGTGGGCGCAGACCGTCAACGACCCCGCGGCCGCCGCCGCGCGCATTCATGCCGACGTCGCCTTCCTGGCCGACGATGCGCTGGAGGGCCGTGGCACGGGCCAGCGCGGCTATGACCTGGCCGCTCTCTATGTCCAGACAGCCATGCAGGGAATGGGGCTGATGCCAGGCGGAGTCGACGGAAGCTGGCGCCAGCCGGTGACCATCGGCCGGCTCGGCATCGCGACCGAGGGTGCTACCCTGACCTGGACGCCGGCCGGCGGCGAACCGGTCGTCTGGGCCAGCGGGCAACAGGCGCTGTTCGGCGTCGACCGCCGGGCCGGGCAACTGGTTCAACCGGCACAGCTGGTCTTCGTCGGCTTCGGTGTCGACGCCCCCGACCTGGGCATCGACGACTATGCGGGCCTCGATGTGGCAGGCAAGGTCGTGGTCCTGCTGTCGGGCGCGCCCGCCGGGACCGACGCCGCCACCGCCGAACGGCTCGAGGCCGGAAAGGCGCGGATGGCCGAGGCCCACGGCGCCATCGGCACGATCACGGTCAACACGCCCGCCAGCGCGCAACGCTACACCGACGCCCTGCTGCGCCGGTTCGCCAATCGCACCGAGTCCGGCTGGGTCGGACCCGACGGCCTCTCCCGGCGACAGGCTCCCGGCATCAAGGTCACCGCCTTCCTCAACGACGCCTCGGCCGAGACGCTGTTCCAGGGCGCGGCGCGGTCCTATGCCGACATCCGCCGCGAGGCCGCCCGCGACGGCGGTCGCCCCGCCGGTTTCGCCCTGGCTGGAGACGCGGTGTTTGATGTCCACACCCGCCGCGAGGACGTCCAGACCTCCAATGTCATCGGCCTGATCGAGGGATCCGACCCGGTGCTGAAGAACGAATACGTCGTCCTGACCGCCCACCTCGACCACCTCGGGATTTCCGGAACCGGCGAGGACCGGATCAACAACGGCGCGCTCGACAATGCCGGCGGGATCGCGACGATGCTTGAGGCTGCGCGGATGCTGGCGGCCAATCCTCCGAAGCGGTCGGTGCTGGTCGTGGCACTCTCGGCCGAGGAGTGGGGCCTGATCGGCTCGGACTATCTGGCGCAATATCCGGTCGTGCAGGAGGTGGTCGCCAATGTGAACCTCGACATGCCGATCCTGACCTATGACTTCACCGATGTGGTGGCGTTCGGGGCCGAGCATTCCAGCATGGGTCCGCTGGTCGATGCCGCCGCGCGCACCGAGGGCCTGACCCTGTCGCCCGATCCGATGCCGGAGCAGGGGGTCTTCACCCGCTCGGACCACTATTCGTTCGTCAAGGCGGGCGTGCCGTCGGTCATGCTGGCCACCGGCTACGCCAACGGCGGCCAGGCGGCCTGGGGGACCTTCTTCGCCAACGGCTATCACAAGCCCGCCGATGACCTGTCCGGTGACTTCAACTGGGACGCCGCCGCCCGCTTCGCCCGGGTCAACGCCGCCATCGCCCGCGCGATTGCCGACGCCGACCAGCGTCCACTCTGGTACCAGGGCAACAGCTTTGGAGACCGTTTCGCCCCGGATGCGCCGCGGGCACCGGCACCCTAGGTCCCACGGAGCCGAACGCCGTTTCACCCACAGGAGCGCGGGCATGTTGTCCGCCGTTCGGGCTAGACTCGGCGTTCCCCTTCGCCGATTCGGACCCCATGACCGTTCACACCCCGCCGCCGGAAGGCGGACGCATTATCGATGAGCCAATGAGCGAGGCGCTGTCGCGCCGCTATCTCGCCTATGCGCTCTCGACCATCACCAACCGCGCCCTGCCGGACGTGCGCGACGGCTTCAAGCCGGTGCACCGGCGCATCATGTACGCCATGCAGCAGATGCGGCTGAACCCGCAGGCGGCCGCGCGCAAATGCGCCAAGGTCGTCGGCGAGGTCATGGGCGGCTATCACCCGCACGGCGACGCCTCCATCTATGACGCCCTCGTCCGCCTGGCCCAGGATTTCTCGCAGCGCTATCCGCTGGTCGACGGGCAAGGGAATTTCGGCAATATCGACGGCGATAACGCCGCGGCCATGCGCTACACCGAGTGCAAGCTGACGGCGGCCGCGGTCCTTCTGATGGAGGGCATCGACCAGGACTCGGTGGACTTCAAGGCCACCTATGACGATCAGGACGAGGAGCCGGTCGTCCTGCCCGCCGGCTTCCCCAATCTTCTGGCCAACGGCTCGTCCGGCATCGCCGTCGGCATGGCGACGTCCATCCCGCCGCACAATGTCGGCGAGTTGATCGACGCCTGCCACCTGTTGCTGGACCGCCCTGACGCCACCACGGAAGAGCTGGCCGGCATCGTCCCCGGCCCCGACTTCCCGACCGGCGGTGTCGCCGTCGAGGGCCACGCCTCCATTCTCGACGCCTATGAGACCGGCCGCGGCGGGGTGCGCCTGCGCGCCCGCTGGGAGACCGAGGACCTCGGCCGCGGCGTCTGGCGCATCATCGTCACCGAGATGCCCTATCAGGTGCAGAAGTCGAAGCTGATCTCGGATCTGGCCGACCTGATCGAGCACAAGAAAGCCCCGCTGCTCGGCGATGTGCGCGACGAGTCGGCCGAGGACATCCGGCTGGTCATCGAGCCCAAGAGCCGCACCGTCGAACCCGAGGTTCTGATGGAGAGCCTGTTCAAACTCTCCGATCTGGAAGTCCGCTTCCCGATCAACATGAATGTGCTGGACGCCACCGGCACGCCGCGGGTCATGGGTTTGAAGGCCTGTCTGCAGGCCTTCCTCGATCACCGCCGCGAGGTGTTGGTGCGCCGGGCCGGATGGCGCATCGATCGCGTCGAGAAGCGACTGCACCTGCTGGAAGGCCTGCGGATCGTCTTCCTCAACCTCGACGAGGTCATCCGCATCGTCCGCGAGGAGGACCAGCCCAAGGCCGTCCTGATCGCGCGATTCGGCCTGTCCGAGCTCCAGGCCGACTTCATTCTCGACACCCGACTGCGCCAGCTGGCGCGGATCGAGGAAATGACGATCGAGAATGAATACAAGGCACTGTCTGACGAACTTGCGGCGCTGCAATCGCTCTCGTCCTCGCCCGCCAAACAGTGGAGACAGGTCGGCAAGGACCTCGAGACCGTGCGCAAGGCGCTGATCTCGCCGCGCCGGACCACCATCGCCGAGGCCGTGGACTCATCGGCCTTCGTCTCGGTCGAGGCCTTCATTCCGCGCGAGGCGATCACCGTCATCCTGTCGGAACGCGGCTGGATCCGCGCGGCCAAGGGCAAGGTGGAGGACCCGTCGGAGCTGAAGTTCAAGGAGGGCGACAGCCTGGCCTTCCTCGTGCCCGGCTATACGACCGACAAAATTCTGGTCGCCGCCTCGGACGGCCGCATCTTCACCGTCGGGGCGGACAAGCTGGCCTCCGGCCGGGGCCATGGCGAGCCGCTGCGGCTGATGATCGACCTCGACGAGAAGGCCGAGATCATCAACATCCTGGCCCATCAGCCCGGCGGCAAGCTGCTGGTCGCATCAAGGGCCGGCTATGGCTTTATCGCCCCCGAGGACGAACTGCTGGCCCAGAAACGTGGCGGCAAACAGGTTCTGAACGGCGAGATGCTGGCCGCCATCCGCGTGCCACAGACCCCCTCGGCCGACCACGTCGCCGCCATCGGCGACAACATCAAGGCCCTGATCTTCCCCCTCGCCGACCTGCCCGAAATGGGCCGGGGCAAGGGGGTCAAGCTGCAGAACTACAAACAGGGCGGACTGGCCGATGTGGCCGTCTTCAACGCCGAACAAGGCCCGGAATGGGTCGATGGCGGCGGTCGCCGTCGCAACTGGCCCGACTGGAAGGACTGGCTGGGCAAGCGCGCCGGGGCAGGGCGTCAGGGGCCGCGTGGGCTCAGGAAGTTCCGTTAGCCTCCGCCAGCCACCGCTGCACGAGGGCGAGGCAGGCATCGTGGTCGGCGTTGAGCCGGTCGATCGCGGCGTCGGTTGCCGCCTGATCACGGGTTCCGGTGATCGCTCCAAGGGCGGCACCCGTGCTGGCCGCGAAATCCGCCGCCAGCCGCTCCTCGCTCAGGCCAAGGGGCTGGGCATAGCCGGTCGCCGCGGTGATGAAGCCGCGCCCGTTCTGATCGCTGCGGCGCTTGCCCTCGGTATTGCCGGTAAAGGCGTGAAGCGACGACGTCGCCGCCATCACCCCGGCGCAACGCATCGCGCTATCGTAGCGGGCCTGCTGATCCGGGAACGGCGCGGGCACAGGCGCGGGCGCGTCCTGCATAGGGGCGAGAACAAACGCGAGAGCCAGAAGCGGCAGATACATGAAGGGTCCCTTGGGTTTGGCCCAGCCTAGCCGGGGCGCGGGCCGGCATCAATCGGCTCCGTCGGTTCGAAGAATCCCGCCTTGCCGCGATTTCACTATCCGAGCCGGGGCCCGCGCGCGATACTCGCCCGATAGCCTGGAGATCGCTCAATGCTCACCACCCTGATCGTCATCGCCGTCATCGTCGCCCTGGTGCTGTTCATCGTCGTCGGCGCCTACAACAAACTGGTGGCGCTGGATCAGCGAGCCGACCAGTCCTTCGCCGACATCGACGTGCAGCTGAAGCAGCGGCAGGACCTGATCCCCAACCTGGTCGAGACGGTGAAAGGCTATGCCACCCACGAGAAGGGCACGCTGGAAGCCGTCACCCAGGCGCGCGCCGCCGCCGCCGGTGCCACCTCGGTCAACGACAAGGTCCAGGCCGAGAATATGCTGACCGCCACCCTCGGCCGGCTGTTCGCCGTCGCCGAGGCCTATCCCGACCTCAAGGCCAACACCAATTTCCTCGAGCTGCAGCGCGAGCTGTCGGACATCGAGAACAAACTGGCCGCCGCGCGTCGCTTCTTCAACAGCGCGGTCTCGGAGTTCAACGCCGTGCGCCGTCAGTTCCCGACCGTCCTGTTCGCCGGCATGGTCGGCTTCGGCAGCGACAAGCCCTTCTTCGACGTGGGCGTGGCCGATCGCGAAACGATGAACGCCGCCCCGCCGAAGGTCAGCTTCACGGCCTAGGGGAGTCGTTTCGATGGCCGCCGTCGGGCTCCAGACCCATATCTGGGCGAACAATACGCGCTCGCTTCTTCTGCTGGTTACCTTCCCGATCCTGATGGTGGGCATCCTGTACGGGGCCCAGCTGATCCTGATGGGGTTCGGTTTCCTGCCGGGCACCGGTCGAGGGCTGGGCGACGACATGGCGCTGGCGGCTTCATGGTTGGGCTGGACCGTGCCGATGGCCGGGGTGGCGGCCGCGATCTGGTTCGCCATCGCCTATTTCGGCAGCCAGACCATGATCGACATGATCACCGGCGCGCGGAAGGTTGAGCGCAAGTCCGAGCCTGACCTCTATAACCTGCTCGAAAACCTCGCCATATCGCGCGGCCTGCGCACGCCGACCCTGCGCGTAATCGACAATGACAGCCTCAACGCCTTCGCCACCGGACTGCACGAGGGCCAGTACAGCATCACCGTCACGCGCGGCCTGGTCCGGACCCTGACACGCGCCGAGCTCGAAGCCGTCCTTGCCCACGAACTGACCCACGTCATCAACAAGGACGTGCGGACCATGGTCATCGCCTCGATCTTCGCGGGGATCATCAGCGTCATCGCCGAACTGGTGTTCCGGGGGCTGTTCTATGCGCGCGCGGGCGGTCGGCGAGACAACAAGAATGCCATGCCGCTGATCCTGATCGGCCTGGCCTTCGCCGCCATCGGCTTCATCCTCGCCATCGTCATCCGCATGATGCTGTCGCGGAGCCGTGAGTTCGTCGCCGATGCGGGGGCCGTCGAACTGACCAAGAACCCCGACGCCATGATCTCGGCCCTGCGCAAGGTCGAGGGCCGGTCGAGCCTGAAAGGCCCGGACGAGGTGCAGCAGCTCTTCCTGGACAACCAGCCGGACGGCGTCGGGCTGGAAGGCCTGTTCGCCAGCCACCCCCCGATCCAGAAGCGGATTGATGCATTGGTGAAGTTCGGGGGAGGGCTCGATCCGGGGCCCTGGGGTGGCGAGGCCTCCGCGGTCGAGCCTTCCGGCTATGCGACGTCGGTGCCCGCGGCCGGCTGATCGACCATCCGCGCCCAGCCCAGTTTGGTCAGTTGCTCCATCGGCCGGAAGCCGGCCTTGTAGTCCATCTTGCTGGAACCCCGGACCCAGTAGCCGAGATAGACGAACGGCAGGCTGACGATCCGGGCCTGGCGTACATGGTCAAGGATGGCGAACCGGCCGAGGCTGCGCGCCTCCAGGGTCGGTTCGAAGAAGCTGTAGACCATCGACAGGCCGTCCCCGAGCAGATCGGTCAGACAGACCCCGACCAGATCGCCGGGGCCGCCGTCGGGAGAGGGCAGACGGTATTCGATCAGATGGGTTCGGACCGCCGTGTCCTCGACCATGGCGACATAGTCGAGCCAGCCCATGCCGCTCATGCCGCCGCCAGGATGGCGGCCATGGAGGTAGCGCCGCAAGAGGTCGAACTGTTCGGTTGTCGCCTCGGCCTCGACCAGATCACGCGACAGGTCCGCGTTTCGTTTCAGCACCTTGCGCTGGGATTTTGAGAAACTGAACTCGGGCACGGGCAGTCGCACCGAGACGCAGGCGTCGCATGACTCGCAGGCCGGGCGATAGGCGATGTTCTGGCTGCGGCGGAAGCCCGCCAGGGTCAGTTCGTCATTGACGTGGGCCCCCTCGCTGAACGGCAGGTTGGCGAATACCTTCCGCTCGGTCTGGCCCGGCAGATAGGGGCAGGGGGCCACCGAGGTCATGTAGAAGCGGAGCTGGCGCTGGGGAACGAAGGTCACGGCCTCAGGTCCGCATCCAATTTCGCCGACAGTAGGGCGGGGGCAGCTTCATGGTGCTGATCTGCACCCGGGAATCGCTGGGGAGCAAGGCCGTTCGCCCCACACAAGCATGCAGGGCCGGCGTTCACAGGCTGGTATCCGTCGGCAGGACCGGTGCCTCTCGCAGCAGCACGATGGCGATCCGCCGATTCCCGGCCAGCGTCGGGTCGTCCGGATACAGCGGATCCGATCCGGCCTTTCCGGACACCTGATAGACCCGGTCCGCATCGACCCCGGCTCCTTGAAGGATCAGGCGCGAGGCATTGGCGCGGGACGAGGACAGGTTCCAGTCATTGGGCGCGGTGGCCCGGTTCGATCCCGGTGCCGCCGAGGTGTGCCCGGTAATCGAGATGCGGTTGGGCAGTTGGTTGATGACCCGCGATATGGTGCGCAGCAACAGTTGCGCCCGGGCATTCGGCCGGGCCGAGTTCTGCTCGAACATCGAGCGGCCCTCCTGGTCGACCAGTTGAATGCGCAGGCCCTCCGGGGTCTGGTCGATGATCAGCTGTTTCGACAGTTCCGCCAGCTCCGGCATCGACTGCATGGCCTGCCGTAGCGATTCGGCAGCCGACGAGAATTCGGCGGCCTCGCGACGGGCGATCTCGTCGCGCAGGGCTTCCTCGCTGGCGGCGGCCAGGTTCTGGTTCTGACCGACTTCCTCGGGCGCGTCCTGTGGTGCCTCGGGTGCAAGTTCGCTGATAACGGACTGCGAACCCGCTCCCTTGGCTCCGTCGTCGCCCAGCGAGGTACCGCCCAGAATGCCGCCCGAGCCCGATGTGGTCTGTGACACACTGGCCGGAGCGAAATATTCAGCGATGCCGCGCTTCTGTTCCGGATCGGTCGTGTTGATCAGCCACATCAACAGGAAGAAGGCCATCATGGCGGTCACGAAGTCGGCATAGGCGACCTTCCAGGCGCCGCCATGATGGCCGCCGCCGACGACCTTCTTGATCTTCTTGATGAGGATCGGACGATCGCTCAGGGACATGGGCACGCGGACCTTTGGCGAAAAACTCGAGGGCAGGGTGGCGGCGCCATGGTTAAGACCGCGTTTCCCATGTCTCGCCTTGCCGGGACGCAGACGGTCGCATAGTCGTCAGGGGTGAGCACGCCCGATCCCGACGCCTTCGATCTCGCCGCCTATCGCCGGGCGCTCGGGGGATTCGCGACCGGCGTCTGTGTGGTGACCGCCCATACGCCGGACGGGCCGTACGGAATCACGATCAACTCCTTCACCTCGGTGTCATTGAAACCGCCGCTGGTGCTGTGGTGCCTGGACCGCGCCTCGGACCGCCACGACGGCTTCGCAGGCGCGGATCGGTTCGCCGTGCATATGCTGCCGGTCGAGGATCGCGAGATGTCGGACCGGTTCGCATGGGGCGTCTGCCGGCTGTCCTCGGACGAGTTCGACAGTTCCAGCGCCGAACCGCCGCGGCTGAAGAATGCGCTGACGCGGCTGGACTGCGTCGCCATGGATCGGATCGTCATGGGCGACCATCTGACCATCGTCGGGACCGTGAAGGGGTTCGAAACCCGGCCGGGCCCCGGACTGACCTATTTCCGTGGACGCTACGGCGTCGCCGAGGAGCCCGGAACATGAAGATCGGTTTCGCCGGCCTCGGTGTCATGGGTGCGCCCATGGCGAGGCACCTGGTCCAGGCGGGTCATGAGGTCGCCGGGTTCAACCGGTCGGCCGGCAAGGCGCGGGACTGGGCCTCGACGACGGGAGGCCGGTTCGCGACGACGGTCGCGGACGCCGCGGACGGAGCCGACCTGATGATTCTGTGCGTCGGCAATGACGATGACGTCCGGACTGTGACAACCGAGGCCTTGCCCCATCTGGCGGCCGGTGCCGTCATCGTCGACCACACCACGACCTCGGCGAAGGTGGCGCGGGAGATGGCCGAACTGGCATCGGGACAGGGGCGGTTTTTCATCGACGCCCCGGTCTCGGGCGGTCAGGCCGGGGCCGAGAACGGCCAACTCAGCGTCATGGCCGGCGGCGATGAAGCCGCGCTGGCGCGGGTCGAGCCGGCGGTGAGGGCCTATTCGAAAGCGGTGAAACACATGGGGCCGTCCGGCGCGGGCCAACTCACCAAGATGGTCAACCAGATCGCTATTGCCGGCGTCGTCCAGGGCCTGGCCGAGGCCGTGCATTTCGCCGAAGTCGCGGGTCTCGATACCGGCGCGGCCTATGACGCCATCTCCAAGGGCGCGGCCCAGTCCTGGCAGATGGACAATCGCTGGAAGACCATGGCCGAGGGTCAGTTCGAGTTCGGCTTCGCTGTCGACTGGATGCGCAAGGACCTTGGGCTGGTGCTCGATGAGGCACGCGCCAACGGTGCCCATCTGTCGCTGACGGCTCTGGT
The DNA here is from genome assembly GCA_965284535.1 of Caulobacteraceae bacterium. Classification (GTDB taxonomy): domain Bacteria; phylum Pseudomonadota; class Alphaproteobacteria; order Caulobacterales; family Caulobacteraceae; genus Brevundimonas. Next base: position 2,252,053 of record OZ260090.1, on the reverse strand, counting down.
CGATCAGTTCTATTCGGAAGTGCAGTCGATGGGAGGCGCGCGCTGGGACACGTCAAGCCTCGCAGCGCGGCTACAGGCCCGGCCGCCGAAGCCCTGAGGCCCGACAATCATCAACTATTTCTCATAATATATCTTATGCGTATTTCAGATACGGCCTCGGGCCACTGGGCTACGGCCCCTGACCCACCGCCGGCGCGGCGTCCAGCAGCGCGATCACCTCGCGGACATAGGCCGCATGCGCGATGACTCCGATACCGAGCGGTTCGTCCGACGGGCGCACCTCTGACGTCAGCATCCCGGCAATGAACGGATGTTCGGGCTGGACCGAGCCCGGCAGTTTGCGAGCCGCGGGCGTCCAGAACACCGGCCCTCCGGAGTTTCCGGGAAAGACCGGAAAATCAAGCAGAAACACCGGAAAACTCTCAATCGGTGTCAGAGGCCAGGACGCGATCCGACCCGTTCTCAGGATCGGAAAGCCTGCCGTATTGGAGGAATAGCCGCGCGGAAAGCCAAGGGTCAGCAGTTCATCGCCCGGCCCTATCTGCCATCGGTCCAGATCGTTACCGCTGGCCAGCCAGTCCAGCGGAATGGCGGCACGGGCAAAGGCCGGCGGGGCCGAAATCTCCATCACGGCGATGTCGCGCTCCGGATGTTTGGTCCAGAGCCGGTCGCCGGCGGCATCCCGAATGGGCAAGGGCTCGGGCGCGAAACGCCAGCTCCCACCCGGCATCTCGCTACGCCAACCGACCCGGGCGTTCCGGTTGCCCATGCCGTCCAGGACATGGTGCGCGGTCACCAGAACCGTACGCGGCGATCCATCAGGACGCGGCGCGTTGATCAGAAAGGCCGTGCCGACCCGGCGCGTGCCGTCGCCGTTGTTCTGGTCGACCTGCACCGTGGCGCTGATCAGGCCAAGGGTCAGATCCCAGGCGGGCGCTGCGAGCTCCGCGATGGGCAACTCCTGCACCTGCTCGACGGCGGGCTGGGGCGGTATCTGAAGGTCGAACATCGTCCCCATTCGGCGGCTCGCGTTTGTTCATTTGACGGCGAGCGGCGAGCGCGCACAAGGTCCGGCATCAATTCAGGGGCTGAGCATGAACCGTCGCGACCTTCTCGCCACATCCGCCGCCGCGCTCGCAGCGACCGCCCTTCCCGTTCAAGCCCGCCCATCCGGAGCCTCGATGTCCCAAGGAACGCCCGTCCCGCCCGTCGCCAGGAAGATCCCGGTTCGCATCGAGCAACTCGGTCGTGTCCGGGTCGACGACTATCAGTGGATGAAGGACGACAACTGGCAGACGGTGCTGCGCGACCCGACGGTGATCAAGGCCGACGTCAAGGAACACCTGGAGGCCGAGAACGCCTATCGCGAGGCCATGATGGCCTCCACCCTGCCCCTGCAGGCCGCGATGTTCGAGGAGATGAAGGGGCGGATCAAGGAGGCGGACAGTTCGGTCCCGTCGCCGGACGGTATCTGGGAATATTTTGTCGAATACCGGACCGGAGACCAGCATCCACGCTTCATGCGCAAGCCTCGGGGCGGTGGCGAGGCACAACTCCTCCTCGACGCCAACGCCCTGGCCGAGGGCAAGGCCTATTCGGAGGTCTCCAACACCGCCCACAGCCCGGACCACGCCCTGTTCGCCTATGCCGAGGACGCGCAGGGGTCCGAGGTGCACCAGATCTTCGTCAGGGACCTGGCGACCGACGAGGTCCTGCCCGATCCGATTGGCTCGGCGACCGGCGACTTCACCTTCTCGCCCGACAGCCAATGGATCTTCTGGACCAATCGCGACGACAACGGACGGCCGGACAAGATCTTCCGCCGCCCGGCGCGAGGCGGCCAGACCACCCTGGTCTATGAGGAGGCCGACGACGGTATGTTCATCAGCGTCGGCCGGACCGCCGACGACGCCTTCATCGTGATCTCCATCGCCAATCAGGAGACGTCCGAGGCCCGGGTTATCCCCGCCGCCACCCCGACCGCGACCCCCGTGGTGCTGGAGCCGCGCCACGTCGGCCGGCTCTACGACGCCGACCACTGGGGCGACCGCTGGGTCATTCGCACCAATGCCGACCACTCGATCGACTTCAAGATTGTCGAAGCGCCCACAGCGATGGCGGGCAAGGCCCACTGGGTCGACCTGGTCCCGCACACGCCGGGTCGGTACATCGAGGGCGTGGCCCTGGTGAAGGACTATGTGAGCCGCCAGGAACGGGCCGACGCCAATACAAAAATCGTCATCCGCGACCGCGCGGGCACCGAGCACGAGATCGCCGTGGACGAGCCCGCCTACTCCCTTTCACTGGGCGGGGCGTCGGAGTTCGACACCACGGTCATGCGCTACGGCTACAATTCGCCGTCTACCCCGACCTCGACCTATGACTACGATCTGGCGACGCGCGAGCGGACCCTGCGCAAGGTGCAGGAGGTGCCGTCCGGGCATGACCCGGCGGACTATGTGGTCGAACGGCTCAACGCCCCTGCCCCCGATGGTCAGTTGGTGCCGGTAACGGTGCTGCGGCGCAAATCGACGCCGGTCGACGGCTCGGCCCCGCTGCTGCTCTATGGCTACGGATCGTACGGGATTCCGATGGCCGCCAGCTTCTCCACGAACCGGCTGTCGCTGGTAGACCGGGGATGGATCTACGCCATCGCCCACATCCGGGGCGGATCGGACAAGGGCTGGGGCTGGTTCCTCGACGCCCGGCGTTTCACCAAGAAGAACACCTTCACCGACTTCATCGCCGCCGCCGAGCATCTGATCGGCAGTGGTCACGGCAGGGCCGGGAACATCGTGGCGCACGGCGGCTCGGCCGGCGGCCTGCTGATGGGTGCGGTCAACAATATGCGGCCCGACCTCTGGGCGGGGATCATCGGTGACGTGCCGTTCGTCGATGTGATCAACACCATGAGCGACATCAGCCTGCCGCTGACCCCGCCCGAATGGCCCGAATGGGGCAATCCGATCGAGGATCCGGAGGCCTACGACTATATGATGAGCTACAGCCCCTACGATCAGGTTGGGCCGAAAGCCTATCCGGCCGTGCTCGCGACCGGCGGACTGTCAGATCCCCGCGTGACCTATTGGGAGCCGGAGAAGTGGGTGGCGAAGCTGCGGCCGGCCACGACGTCCGGCAAGCCGATCCTGCTGAAAATCAACATGGAAGCTGGACACGGCGGTGCCTCGGGACGGTTCGATTATCTCAAGGAAGTCGCCCTGATCTACGCCTTCGCCGTCTGGGCCATCGACAGGGGCTGGGAGCGGGGCTGACCCGCTCCCCTGCCCTTGCCGCGCCTAGGGATCGAGGTTCCAGGTGTAGGTGCCGGGTTGGGTGGCGTGCAGGACCACGAAATTCCTGGTCTCATAGCCGCTGGGGCAGGTGTCGCTGCCGTCGGACCAGAAGGTGTAGGGACCCGGATGCTGGACACACAGCGCATGGTTTCCCGACCAGACCCGACCCGAGCCGTCCTGGGTCTCGCCGTAGCCATAGAAGTTTGAATTGTCCGTCGTGACCAGCGACCGGCAGGCACCGTTGGCCACTTCGTACCAGCCCCGATTGATGAACCGGCCCGAGCCGACCTCGACATAGGAGATGGCCACCGTGCCATTGCGGCCGCTGCGGTTGCAGACCCGGATGTTGACTGTCGAAGAAGCCGGTGCCTGGTTCATGCCGGGCTTGGACTGGGCGGCGGCGACGCCGGGGAGGCCGGCGGTCAGCGTGGCGGCCATAGCCGCGATGAACAGGTGTGTCTTCATGATCCCCTCTCCACGGTTCAGACGATCAGGATATCAAGGATCTTCCGGCTTGCCACTGACGGTTGCTGACAGGGCCCGAAGGATAGCGACCTGGCCGGCGAAGCGTCCGCGTCACCGGGGGCTGACCCCGAGGTCGGGCTGGCCTGAACCGGGCGATCAGTCTATCCAGAAGCCGTGCGGACTCTCCATGCCATTCTGATGCTGATCGGCGCTTTCGCAGTCCTCGGGCTCGGAAGCGTCTCCGCGTCTGCGGGCGCGAAGGACACGCAGCCGGCCTGTCATGCGGACACCCTGCCCGCCGGACACTCCCTGCCGGCACAGCCGGCCGACGATGCGACTCCGGCAATGGGGTGTTGCATCGCCTGCGTGGCCGTTCCGGGCCTGCCGCCGGTGGCTCGCAGCCAGGTCATCTCCGTGGCCCCCTCTCCGCAAAGCCCCATCCTGATCCTGCCGACCGGCCGATCGCCGGCTCCGGAACCCGGACCGCCCCGCGCCGTCGTCTCCTGACCGACGCCGCGCGCGCCGTTCGCGCGCCTGTTCCAAAATTCCAGGAGGCCGACATGGCTGATCCCGTCCTCGCGCTACTCGCTGGCGCATCCCTGCTCGCCCCCGCCGCCGAGGCGGCCGGGCAGGAGCATCAACACCACCCTGCACCACCGCCACCCGTTCAGGCCTCGCCTCACGCCGGGCACGGGATGGCAGCCGAAACCGATCCCGAGATGGCGGCCATGGATCATCCGATGGTCAGTGCGCTCGGCCCCTGGCCCATGAGCCGCGACGCCTCGGGCACCAGCTGGCAGCCTGACCTGTCGGAGCACGGCGGGCTGCATGCGGTCCGCGGCGACTGGACCCTGATGGGCCACCTCCAGCTGAACCTCGTATACGATCGCCAGAATGGTCCACGAGGCGATGAGAAGACCTTCGTCAGCGGTATGGTCATGGGGGCCGCCAGACGCGATTTCGGCGACGGCTCGAGCCTGAACCTGCGCGCCATGCTCAGCCCTGACCCGTTCATGGGCCGTGAGGGGTTTCCCCTGTTGCTGGCGGCGGGTGAGACCGCCGACGGTGCCACGCCTTTGGTCGATCGGCAGCATCCCCATGAGCTGGTGATGGAACTGTCGGCTTCATGGGCCCGGCGGCTGTCTGATCGTGACAGCGTCTTCGTCTATCTGGGCCTGCCCGGTGAGCCTGCCTTCGGCCCGCCGGCCTTCATGCACCGGATGAGCGCCATGGACAGTCCCGAGGCACCGATCACCCATCACTGGCTGGATTCCACCCATATCGTCTTCGGGGTCGCGACCGCGGGCTGGGCGCGCGACGGGTTCAAGCTCGAGGCCTCGACGTTCCGGGGCCGGGAACCCGATCAGGACCGCTACGACATAGAGAGACCTGAACTGGACAGCTGGTCCGTCCGGGGATCGTGGAATCCTGCGCCGGCGTGGTCGCTGCAGCTGTCCTATGCCGAGGTGACGGCTCCGGAACAGCTGGAGCCGGATGAGGACGAGACCAAACTGTCAGCGAGCGCCATCCATACCCGGCGGATCGGCGGCGACGGCTGGTGGGCCACGACCCTGGCCTGGGGCCGAAAGACCAACGAGCACGACGAATCAAAGGATGTCTGGTTGTTCGAGACGGCTCTCAGTCCCGATGATCGGTGGACCGTGTTCGCGCGCGCCGAACGGATCGAGACGGACGAACTGGTCCCGGGACCCGGTGGCGGACACGGGCCGCTCTACACCGTGTCAAAGGCCTCGTTCGGGGCCGTGCGCGACTGGCGGGTGACGGAGCATGTCCGCTTTGGACTGGGCGCGCTCTACAGCGTCAACCGGGTGCCTGCCGCGCTGGAGCCGGTGTATGGAGGCGACCCGGATGGCGCGATGATCTTCGCCCGCCTGAAGATCGACTGAACCCGGACGCGCCGTGTGGATCCGACCGGGTCCATGCGGCGCGACGTCGGGCTAGAGACCCTGGAGGCCCGGAGCCAGGCGCAGGCGACGCGGCGGCTCTGCGAGCGTGCGGGACCGGATGAAGCCGCGGGCGAACACCACGGCGTCCCGTATCGTGGCCTCGTCGAAGGGCTTGGACACGGCCCCGAGCGCGCCGGCGAAGCCTTCGGGTATCTGTTCCGGATTGGCCGTCAGGAAGATCACGGTCGTGCCGTATGCGTTCACCAGATGCTCTGCGATCGCCGGGCCGGTCATCCCGTCCAGCAGGTTGATGTCGACGAGCGCGAGGTCGGGCCGCTCGGCTTCCGCCATGGCCAGGGCTCCGGCACGATCCATCGCGCTGCCCACGACGTCGCAGCCGGTTTCACCCAGCACCAGTTCAAGCTCCATGGCCAGCAGGGCCTGGTCTTCGACAATCATGACCCGAAGGTCGGGTGGTTCCGTCACTATACGCCCCCCGGGCATCAACCCGACGCAATAGCACTGCTTGTGTCGGTTATCGGACACGGGAACGCATGGATAGCAAGTCGGTTCAGACCGGCCCGAATAAATCGGCGCGCAAGGGACCGCGCGGCCCGTGAACGGGCCTATCATGCTGAAACTATGGAAGCATTTCTGACCCGGTCAGAGGGGCGGATGGCTGGGGAACAAGGACTCGAACCTTGAATGACGGTACCAAAAACCGGAGTGTTACCATTACACCATTCCCCAGCAGGTCCGGCGCATCCGGGGCCGAAGCGCCGGAAGGCGGTCGAGATACGCGATGGGCGCGGGCGATGCAAGAACCGGTTTCGAGAGTATTTTCACAGACCGCGAAACGACGCTTGCGGGCGTCAAAGCCCGTGGCTATAAGCCCCCTCCTCAAGTCGGAGTGTGGCTCAGCCTGGTAGAGCACTGCGTTCGGGACGCAGGGGTCGGAGGTTCGAATCCTCTCACTCCGACCATCTTTCCCCGGAAAGACGAGACCGCCCCGCGGGGCCCCGAGGTTTCCCGACCTCACCCTTCCCCCTTCTCCGCCACCGCCTTCAGATGCGCGCCCACGGATTCGATCGTGCGCTCGCCCAGCGCCTTGCGGCGCGCCAGCAGATCCGGTGAGCCGGCGTCATAGTCGGCCATCAGGGTGCGCACGAAGTCGCCGGACCGGACCTCGGCCAGCACCGTATCCATCGCCGTGTGCGCGGCCTCGCCGATGATGCGCGACCCGGTCAGATAGGCCCCGTATTCGGCCGTGTTGGAGATCTTGCCGAAGGCCCCGGCGATGCCACGCTCGAACATCAGGTCGGTGACCAGCTTGACCTCATAGAAGCATTCGAACCACGCCACCTCGGGCGGATAGCCGGCCTTGACCAGCTTCATGAAGGCCGCGTCGATCAGTTCGCCGACCCCGCCGCACAGCACCACCTGTTCGCCGAACAGGTCGCTCTCGCATTCGGCGGCGAAGGTGGTCTCGAGAATGCCCTTGCGGCCACAGCCCAGGGCCGCCGCATAGGACAGGCCCAGCGCATGGGCACCGCCGGTGGCGTCCTGATGCACGCCGAAGAGGGCGAAGACCCCCTGCCCTTCGACATAGAGATCGCGGATGCGCGGCCCTATGCCCTTGGGCGAGGCGAGGATGACGTCGATGTCGGGACGCGGCTCGACCAGACCGAACCGGACCGACAGGCCGTGGGCGAAGACCAGGGCGGCGCCGGGCTGCATCGCCGGGGCCAGTTCGTCGCGCCAGAGGTCGCGGTGGGCCTCGTCGGAGACCATGACGGCGACGACGTCGGCACCGGCGGCGGCCTCGCCGGCGGTCAGGACGGGGAAGCCGTCGGCGGCGGCCTTGTCGCGGGTGGCGGAGCCGGCTTTCAGCCCGACGACAACCCCGGCGACGCCCGAGTCGCGCAGGTTCAGGGCATGGGTGCGGCCCTGGCTGCCGTAGCCGATCACGGCGACGCGCCTGCCGCGAATGATCGACAGATCGCAGTCACGGTCATGGAAGACGGGGAGCGGAGTGCCTAGATGTTCAGTCATGCACACAGACATAGCGCCTTCCGACGTCGTCGCCTTCTGGAAAGAGGCCGGCCCCTCGATGTGGTTCAAGAAGGACGACGCCTTCGACGCACGGTTCCGCGAGCGGTTCGAGGATGCCCACTTCGCAGCCGCCCGACGCGAGCTGGATCACTGGGCCGAGACGCCCGAGGGGTCGCTGGCCCTGCTGATCCTGCTGGACCAGTTTCCGAGAAACACCTTCCGCAACACCGGCCACGCCTTCGCGACCGATCCGCTGGCACGGCATTTTGCGGTGATGGCGCTGGATGCGGGGCAGGACCGGCTGGTTGAAAACGACCTGCGACGGTTCTTCTACCTGCCGCTGCAGCATTCGGAAGACAGGGCGGATCAGGACCGGCAGCTGGCGCTGTTCCAGACCATGGAGCGCGCTGACACCGACCGCTGGGCCGAGCATCACCACAGGATTGTCGCGACCTTCGGACGTTTCCCGCACCGTAACCGGGCCCTTGGTCGCGAGACGACGCCGGAGGAGCAGGCGTTTCTGGATGAGGACGGGTTCACGGGCTGAGTCCACCCTCGGCCGGCTCTCCGGCTTCCGGTCCGGAAAAAACCGGGTCCAAAGAGTCCAAAGAGTCCAAAGCGGCCGTGTCGTCAGGTGTGGCTGAACGGGACGGCAGGGCGGCGGCGCGGGCTTTCAGAGCCTCGACCTCGACCTCGATCGCCTTGAACTCCGCTTCGCTGGTCGCGCGGGCGGCACCGCGGGCGAGCGATCCGATCCGGGCGGCCACGGCCATGGCGGCCTGGAGCGGGTCCGGTTCGAGCACGGGTGCCGGTCTGGACTCAGGCTCAGGCTTCGGCTCAGGCCCGGGCGGCGCGGCCTCTGCCGCCGCGAGGGCGCGGAGCCGGTCATGCACCCGCAGCCAGGATGCGGCCTCGGCGGCACGGCCGGAGGCGATGGCCCGGCGCAGGCGGAACCGGGCACGGTCGGCGAGCCAGACCCAGTCTTCTTCCTCGTCGGCGGGACCGGAGTGCCCGGTGTCCACGCCCGTGTCGTCGCCGGATTCGCCCCTGGCCCAATGGTCGGCGTCGGCGGGGAACAGGTCGCTGTCCGGTTGATCGGCGCGCCGCCAGCCGCCCTCCTTCGCCCTGAGCCGCAGGGTGCTCAGGGCGACCTCATAGCGGTCGCACAGGTCGCGCGCGGGGGTGCCGGCCAGATAGTCCTGGCGGATGGTCTCCCAGGTCGCGTCCGAACGGGAGCTCCACTGCCGGGTCGGGTGATTGGTGGCGAGCAGGTGTTCGGGCCAGGCGTCGTCCATGGGTCGTCTCCCTCGCGATGGTGAGGGACAGTCTGCGGCGGTGGCTTCCTATGGCGGGATGATGACGCTGTATTTTCTGGAAGGTGTGCGGAGTCAGGGAGTTGGCGACGGGGACTATGCTGGCAATCGAGGGATTATCGCCAGAACGCCCCCACCCGCTATCGTCATTCCGGGCGGAGGGACGCGGAGCGGACCGGAGACCCGGAACCCAGCGGCGCCGCGACGGCGGCGAAATACCTGTCGTGGAGACGAGCCGCCCTTCCATGACCGCGCTCCCGACAGCTTCGTGCTCTCGCGCGCCGCTGGGTTCCGGGTCTCCGCTGCGCTTCGCCCGGAATGACGATAGCGGGTGGAGTGATCCACGGCACGTTTCTGTGCGCAACCGAATCGGTGGTCTGCCAACCGGGGCGAATCACCGGCACAGTGGTGCCCATGAACGCCGTCGCCACACTCGCTGATCTTCAGGCCCGCACCGGAGCGGTCGATGCCGACCATCCGGAGTGGCAGTATCTGAACCTGCTGCGCGACATACTCGACAACGGGAGCCAGCGCGACGACCGGACGGGCACCGGGACGCTGGGGGTGTTCGGGCGGCAGATGCGGTTCGATCTGGCGAAGGGCTTTCCGGTCCTGACGACCAAGAAGCTGCACCTGCGCTCGATCATCGTCGAACTGCTGTGGTTCCTGCGCGGCGAGACCAATATCGGCTGGCTGAAGGACAACGGCGTTTCGATCTGGAACGAATGGGCCGACGCCGAGGGCGAGCTGGGGCCGGTTTATGGCAAACAGTGGCGATCGTGGGCCGCGCCGGACGGGCGCGTCATCGACCAGATCACCAAACTGGTCGAGGGGCTGAAGACCAATCCCAACAGCCGACGGCACATCGTTTCGGCCTGGAACCCGGCCGACGTCGACGACATGGCTTTGCCGCCCTGCCATTGCCTGTTCCAGTTCTTCGTCGCCGACGGCAAGCTGAGCTGCCAGCTGTACCAGCGGTCGGCGGATGTGTTCCTGGGGGTGCCGTTCAACATCGCGTCGTATGCGCTACTGACCATGATGGTGGCCCAGGTCTGCGGTCTGAAGCCGGGTGAGTTCGTGCATACGTTCGGCGATGCGCACCTGTATCTGAACCATGTGGAACAGGCCGAGCTGCAGCTGAGCCGCGCGCCCCTGCCCGCTCCGGTCATGACCATCACGCCGCGCGATGACCTGTTCGCCTACCAGCTCGAGGATTTCGTGCTCGAGGGGTATGAGCCCTGGCCGCATATCAAGGCGCCGGTCGCGGTCTGATGACCCTCGATCTGAAGGCCCTGCAGGCCGACGTCCTGCGCATCTCCGACATCTATGCGCGCGAGCACAACATCGAGCGCTCCGGCGACTGGGCCCTGCTGAAGGTGCAGGAGGAGCTGGGCGAACTGACGGCCGAACATCTGCGGATGAGCGGGCGGGCGCGGGGCGAAGCGGACGCCGGCAAGCTGGGCGACGAGGCGGCGGATGTGCTGGGGATGCTGCTGATCTATTGCGACCGGGCGGGGATCGATATCGAGGCGGCGATGCAGCGGAAATGGCTGCACTGGCTGGAGCCGAAAACCGGCGTTCCGCCAGCCTAGCTTCACCATAAGACTCGCTCCACCCTCCCCTCGACCCCGCGCAAGGCGGGGCCGTAGCAACGGGGAGGTTGCCATGGTGAAGAAGTTTTCCGCCGAGTTCGTCGGCACAATGGTTCTGGTATTATTCGGGTGTGGCGCGGCGGTGCTGGGCGGGTTCGACCACGTCGGCCAGCTGGGGATCGCCCTGGCGTTCGGGTTCGCGATTATCGCCATGGCCTACGGGATCGGGCCGGTGTCGGGGTGCCATGTGAATCCGGCGGTCAGCCTGGCGGCCTTTGTGGCCGGGCGGATGTCGATCAAGGACATGCTGCTGTACTGGGCGGCGCAATTCCTCGGGGCCGTGGCCGGCGCGGCCATCATCGGCCTGATTGCCCAGACCGGGTTCGCCAATCTCGGGGCCAACGGGTTCGATGCCGGGTCGCCGGGCGGATACGGCCTGCATGCGGCGCTGATCTTCGAGGTCGTGATGACGGCCATCTTCGTCGTCGTGATTTTGGGCGTCAGTGGCGACCAGAAACACGGAGCCTTCGCCGGCCTGGCCATCGGCATCACCCTGGCGGTGATCCATATCGTCGGCATCCAGGTGACCGGCGTGTCGGTCAATCCGGCCCGCAGCTTCGGCCCGGCCCTGTTGCAGGGGGGCGAGGCCCTGAGCCAGGTCTGGGTCTTCTTCGCGGCCCCGGCCGTGGGGGCCGTTCTCGGGGCCCTGCTGTTCCGCTTCAAGGTGCTGTCACCCGTCGACTGATGGCGTAAGTACGGGCGGCGGTCGCGTGAGGCCGCCGCCCGCTTTTTCCGAGGTCCGCTTGCCCCTGCCCCAACTCGTTCTCGTCGTCGCCCGTGCCCGAAACGGCGTCATCGGCAAGGACGGCGATCTGCCCTGGCGGCTGCGCAGTGACCTGCAACGGTTCAAGGCCATCACCCTGGGCAAGCCCTGTATCATGGGGCGCAAGACGTGGGAGAGCCTGCCGCTGAAACCCCTGCCCGGTCGGCTGAACCTGATCCTGTCGCGCGATGAATCGTTCGCGGCGCACAAGGCGGTGGTCTGCACGACGCTGGACGAGGCGGTCGAGATCGCGCGCGAGACGGCCGAGGAGGACGGGGTCGACGAGATCTGCGTCATCGGCGGCGTGGCCCTGTTCGAGAAGGCGTTGCCGCGGGCGAAGCGGCTGTATCTGACCGAGGTCGAGGCCGAGCCGGAGGGAGATGTCTGGTTCCCGGCGTTCGACGAGGCCGACTGGAAAGAGGTATCGTCCGAGGCGCATCCGGCCGGTGAGAAGGACGACCATCCGTTTGTTTTCCGCGTTCTCGAAAGGAATTGACCATGCTGATCGTGACCACCAATGACGCACCCGGCTATCGGGTGGTGAAGACGCTGGGGCTGGTACGGGGGATCACCGTGCGGTCACGCAACGCCATCAGCGACGTGGTCGGCGGGCTTCAGTCGATGCTGGGCGGGCGGGTCGAGACCTATGTCAAACTGGCCGAGACGTCGCGGGCGGAGGCGCTGCAGGAGATGGTCGAGCATGCGCAGGCGATGGGGGCCAACGCCGTGATCGGCATGCGCTATGAGGCCAATGAGATCATGGAGGGCGTCACCGAGGTGCTGGCCTATGGCACGGCGGTGGTGGTTGAAGAGGCGTGATTGGTGATTAGTGGTTAGTGGTTGCTGGCTCGCCCACCGGCGATGATTGGTCCGCCTATCGGTGGTGCGCCAATCACCAATCACTAACCACTAATCACTTCTTCTCAGCTCAGCGTCATCATCGCTGACCGCTCGAAATCCTTGAGCTCATCCAGACGGCCGTCGCGGATTTTCTCGACCCAGTGGGGGTCGGCCAGGAGGGCGCGGCCGACGGCGACGAGGTCAAATTCGTCGCGCTCCAGTCGCTCGATCAGGCCGTCGAGCGAAGCCGGCTTGGAGCCGGCGCCGCCGAAGGCCGCGATGAACTCGCCGTCGAGACCGACCGAGCCGACGGTGATGGTCGGCAGGCCGGTGACCTTCTTGGCCCAGCCGGCGAAATTGAGGTCGGAGCCCTCGAACTCCGGCTCCCAGAAGCGGCGCTGGGAACAGTGGAAGACGTCGACGCCGGCCTCGGCCAGCGGGGCCAGCCAGGCCTCGAGCTCGGCGGGGTCGTGGGCGTTCCTCGCCGCGAAATCGTGCGACTTCCACTGCGACAGGCGCAGGATCAGCGCCATATCCGGGCCGACGCCCTCGCGCACGGCCCTGACCACCTCGGCCCCGAAGCGGGCGCGGTCCGCGATGGTGCCGCCGCCCCATTTGTCGGCGCGGTCGTTGAGGCCGGACCAGAAGAACTGGTCGATCAGATAGCCGTGGGCGCCGTGGATCTCGACGGCGTCGAAGCCGAGCTCGCGGGTCGCCCGGGCCGAACGGCCGAAGGCGGCGATGGTGTCGGCGATGTCTTCATCCGACATGGGCTCGAGGCCGCGCTTGCCGGGGCTGGTCATGCCCGAGGGGCTGTCGACCTTGCCCAGGGGGGCCCAGTCAGCCCCCTGCCCGCGCGCCGAGCCGACGTGCCAGAGCTGTGGCGCGATCAGGCCGCCGGCGGCGTGGACCTCCTCCACCACCTTCTTCCATTCCGGCAGGGCCTCGCCGTGGAAGACCGGGACTTTCGCGTCGTTGCGGGCGGCGGGGCGTTCGACGACCGTGCCTTCGGTGATGATCAGGCCGACCTGCCCCTCGGCGCGGCGGCGGTAGTAGCCGGCGACGTCGCTGGTCGGGATGCCGCCGGGCGAGAAGGACCGCGTCATCGGGGCCATGACGATGCGGTTGCGCATCTTCAGGGACCGGACCTGGAAGGGGCGGAACAGGGTGTCGACGGACATGGGCGGCTCGCAGGTGAAGGACTGGAACCGACAAGGTGGCGGTCAGGGTTGCGTTTGAAAACCCTACAGGCCGAGTTTTTTCACCAGGGCCTCCGCAAAGCCGGCGAACCGGGCCGCGATATCGCCCGCCGGATCGCTGACCACGACCGGGATGCCGGCGTCGCCGCCTTCGCGCAGGGCAGCGTCGAGGCGCAGGTCGCCGAGGTAGGGGATGTCCAGACGCGCGGCCTCGGCCTCGGCACCGCCCCGGCCGAAGACGGGGCCGGTCATGTTCTCGATCAGGCCGAGCGTCGGGGTCTCGACCTTCTGGAACAGGGTGTGGGCGCGGCGGGCGTCGGCGAGGGCCACCTCCTGCGGGGTGGAGACGATGACGGCCCCGTCCAGCGGGGTCTTCTGCACGAGCGTCAGCTGGACGTCGCCGGTACCGGGCGGCAGGTCGACGACGAGGATGTCGAGCGGCGCGTCCTCCGTGCCCCAGCGGGTCTGGGTCAGCATCTGGGTCAGGGCCTGGGACGCCATCGGGCCGCGCCAGATCATGGCGTCATTGGCCCGGGTCAGCAGGCCGACCGACATGGCCTTCAGCCCGTGGGCGACGTGGGGCGTGATCTGGTTGTCGGTATATTCGGGCGCACCCGAAACGCCCAGCATGGTCGGGATCGAGGGGCCGTAGACGTCGGCGTCGAGGATGCCGACGCTCAGTCCGCGGGCGGCGAAGGCGGCGGCGAGGTTGACGGCGACGGTGGACTTGCCGACCCCGCCCTTGCCGCTGGCGACGGCGAGGACGCGGCGGACGTGGGCCGGACGGGCCGTGGCGACGGGGGCCTTGGGCCGGCCCTGATCGACGGCCTGGGGCGAGAGGGAGGCGCGGCGCGGGGGCGCGGCCGCCACGGTCTCGGCGGTCAGGACGACGGCGACCCTGGTCATGCCCGGCAGAGCCTTGAGCGCGGCCTCGGCGGCGTCGCGGACCGGGGCGTAGAGGGCGGCGTCCGTGGCGGCGATCTCGAGCGCGAAGCCCGCGCGATCGTCCGCCACGACCAGTCCCTGGACCAGACCGGCGGCGACCAGCCCCTGCCCGGATTTCGGATCGATCACGGTATCGAGTGCGGCGAGGACGGTATCGCGGTCGGGCAAGGCGGGATCCTGCGGGTTGCGGGGTCGGGTTGCGCGTTCTATCGCCGAACGCCCCGTCCTGTCCGGTCGAAAATCCGAGTCCGTCCGTGTCCGAGCCCCTGATCACCCTGCTGGCCGGCCCGACCGCCTCGGGCAAGTCACGGCGCGCGCTGGAGATGGCCGCACGGACCGGGGCGGTGATCATCAATGCCGACAGCCAGCAGCTGTATGCCGACCTGCGGGTGTTGAGCGCCCGTCCGTCGGTCGAGGAGGAGGCACAGGCCGAACACCGGCTGTACGGCGTGGCCGACGCGGCCGAGGCCTGGTCGGTAGGACGCTGGAGCCGGGACGTGATGCCGGTCCTGGATGCGGTGACGGCGTCGGGACGCCCGGTCCTGCTGGTGGGCGGCACCGGTCTGTATTTCACAGTCCTGACAATGGGTTTGGCGGACATTCCGGATGTGCCGACAGAGGTCCGCGACGCGGCGGGTGTCGCCTTTGACGCCGACGGCGAGGCGGCGTTCCGCCGTCGGCTGGCCGAGGTCGACCCCGCGGCCGAGGCGCGGGTCGAGGCCGGGGACCGCCAGCGGCTGACCCGCGCCTGGGCGGTGGCGCAGCACACCGGACGGGCGCTCAGTGACTGGACGGCTGAGACCACGCCCCTGCTGGCGCCGGGGTCATGGACCGGTCTGGTGATCGAACCGGATCGCCCGGCCCTGTACGCCAACTGCGACCTGCGGGTAGCGCAGATGATTGAGGCCGGGGCGCTGGACGAGGTGCGAGCCCTGATGGCACGCGACCTGGACCCGGCCCTGCCAGCGATGAAGGCCGTCGGGGTGCGCGAGTTCGCGGCCCATCTGGCGGGGGAGACAACGCTGGAGACCGCCGTCGAGGCGACGCGGCAGGCCACGCGCAACTATGCGAAACGCCAGCTGACCTGGTTCAGGAACCAGACGCCGGGCTGGCCGCGGGTCTGACCTCGCCCGGCGTGATCAGGCCCCGGCGCAGCCGGTAAGGGTTTCGCCCGCGATGACGACCGTGGCCGCCGCGGGATAGACCGTGTCGCTCATGCCGTCGGAGCAGGTGGCATCCGGTGTGAGGGTGATGACGAGCGAATTGTTCAGGCTGGTGGTGACCGTATAGGTCGCCGTGGTGCCCGACATGACCGGACCGGGATTGGCGGCGGTCTGCTGGGGCCGGTCGAGGCCGGAATAGTCGAGCGTGGCGGGAGTGACCGCGATGGCCCAGAAGGGTTCGGTGCCGCGCACGGTGAATGGCTGTGACAGATCGAGGGTGCCGACGAGGGTGGCGGCCGGGGCCGGATCGGGTCCCGGGGCGGGTCCCGGAGCCGGCGCGGGCGGGCTGCAGGCGGCCAGCAGAAGAAGCGGCGCGGCGGCCGCGGCGGCGAAGGACACGAGACGCATCGGAATTCTCCCGGTTGTCGGTCACAGAACACAGGTCCCGGAGAGAGGGTCAAGCGTGGTACCCCCGACGGGGGAATGCGCCTCCGGATCATATGGCTGAAACCCTTGGAAGATCGGCCCAACGCGCCTATATTGGGGGTGCCGGGGCTTGCTCCGGATATGGCGATAAACGCGCTTGTAATAAGCGGACCGGACCCGGGTGCGATTCCCGGCGGCTCCACCATTTCCTCCCGTGTATCGGCGGGCGGTGCGGGGCCGACTAGCATCGACGGACGTGTAAAGAAGACTGCTTTCGCTCGTCCTGGCCCACCGTATCGGGCCATTTTCTAACTGCGAACGATAACTTCGCTGGAGAAGTCGCTCTCGCCGCGTAATGCGGTTCGGGTGATTTCGAACACTTAAGTCCTCAGGGATCAGTTCCTGGGGCGGGGCCCGGAGGGCGCCTGCCAACAGAAGCCCTCCACCTTGCCTCCAGTGACGCGCCCTCCCCTTTCTTTTGGAAGATGTGGGGGGCCTGCCAACAGAACCCCTGGCACTTTCCTCAAGATCAGCAGGTCTCGCGGCGGAATCCCGTCGTTTTCACCCTGTCGCCACCTTTCGCCCGCGCTCGCGCACAGCTATCAGTCGCGCGAACAGCCGAGGCGACCCATGGCCGAAGAGACGCCCCCCGTCGACGAGATGCATTATGAGCAGCTGGCGCAGGATGCGCTGCGCGGCGTCATCCGCTCGGCGCTGGAGCGGGCCGCCCTGCCCGACGGCATTCCCGGGGCGCACCATTTCTATGTGACGTTCAAGACGCGCGCGCCCGGCGTCAGCGTCCCGCCCGACGTGCTGGCCAAATACCCCGACGAGATGACCGTCGTGCTGCAGCACCAGTATTGGGACCTGAAGGTCGAGCCGACGAAATTCTCGGTGATGCTGAAATTCGGCGGCATGCCCAAGGTTCTGGCCATGCCCTATACGGCCGTGACCCGGTTCTATGATCCGTCGGTGCAGTTCCTGCTGCAGTTCGAGGCCCCCGCCACGGTCGAGGAGATCGCCGCCGAGGTCGCCGCCTCTGAACCGGCCCTGGCGCCGGCCGGGGATGACGGCGACGAGGGCCCCAAGGTCGTATCGCTGGACCAGTTCCGGAAGAAGTAGGCCTTTCCCTCTGTCTCGCTTCCGATAGTCTCAACCGCGGCTGAGCCTTTGGGGGGAGCGCATGGGTGGGAGACTGATTGTCGTTCTGGCGGCCCTGTTCGGGTTCGCGACCCCGGTCCAGGCCCAGACGGCGGCGCCGGCCAGCCGGTTCGCGAACTGGACCTCGGCGATCATCGCCGCCGACTGGCGCGACGGGGCCAACCGACCGATCCAGGCCTTCGACAACGCGCGCCGCGATCTGGTGAAGGGATTTCTCGCCGCCGGTTTCCCGCGATCGAACATGGTCGACTACAGCCTTCGCCCCGACGTGGCCCGACCGACGTCGGCCTCGGACGCCGTGGATGGATTGAACGCCGCGGCGGCACGAGGGACCTCGGGCTGTCTGTTGTATTTCACCTCGCATGGCGCGCCGACGGGTCTGGTCTTCGGCGAGGCACCGCAGATGACGCCGGACGTGATGGTCAATCTGATCCGCAACGCCTGTGGGGCCCGACCCACCGTGGTGATCGTCTCGGCCTGTTATTCCGGCATCTTCGTCGATTCCCTCAAGGCCCCGAACCGGATGATCCTGACCGCCGCCCGGCGCGACCGGACGTCGTTCGGTTGCGGGGCGGACGAGACCTATCCGTGGTTCGACGGCTGTATTCTGGAAACCCTCCCGACGGCCACGGACTTCCTGGCGCTGGCCGCCGGGACCCGGACCTGTGTGTCCCGCAAGGAGACCGAGCGGAACGCCCGGCCGGCGTCGGAGCCACAGCTGTTCGTGGGGGCGGACATGCAGATGCGATTGCCGACGCTGCGTTTCGCGCGTCCTCCGACCTGAAAAAGCTGGCGCGGTCGCGACGGAACATATAAGGAACATTCCGGGTTCAACGGGAGGAAGGTCGATGCTGTCCGGAGGCTGTCACTGTGGGGCCGTCCGCTATCGGATGCCCGAGGCGGTCAGGCACCACGCCCTGTGCCATTGCACCGACTGCCGCAAGGCCAGCGGGGCACCCGCGGTGTCCTGGGCGCTGGCCCCGACCGACCAGATCACGATCACGGGCGACGCGCGTGTCTATGAATCATCCGAGCATGGCCGGCGGTATTTCTGCGACCGGTGCGGGACCAGCCTGTTCTATACGAACGCGGCCATCTTTCCCGGCATGACGGATGTCCAGAGCGCGACCCTCGACGATCCGGACGCCCTGCCCCTGCAGGCACAGATCCAGACCGCCGAGCGGATCGGCTGGATGGCGCGGGTGGAGGAACTGCCGGCCTTCGACCGCTATCCGGGGCCGCCGTCGGACTGACGCGGAAACGCCCGGATGGTGATGCGCTCGCGCTCGCCCTCCCGGCGTTCGACCAGCAGGCGGGCGACCTGGCTGTCGTCGTGGAACAGATAGCCCTTGATGGCGTCCAGCAAAGCCTTGGCGAGGTTGTCCAGGTCCATCCACGGCGGATCGCCGACGTGTTCCATCAGGATCTCGACCGTGTAGTCGCCGTATGAGGGGCGAGAGTTCCATTCCTTGCGCATGAACTCATAGACCAGCGGCTTGTAGTATTTGGCCTGGGTCGTCAGGCCGTCGAGGGTGATCTCGACGACGTCGCCGACCTCGCGGGCCCGGACCTTGCCGGTTCCGATCCAGCCTGGCGTCACGGACGGCACTCGGGCGGCACTTCGCCCTCGATCCGGGCGGCGCGGATCATGACCGGCGGGGTCAGCCGCTCCTCGCCGTCGGCGGTCGACATCTGGATGCGGCGGGCAACGTCGAGACCCTCGACCAGACGACCGAAGGCGGCGAAGCCCTGGCCGTCGGGGTTGCGGCCGCCGCCGAAGTCGAGGCTGGGCGTATCCCGGGTGACGATGAAGAAGCTGGAGGTCGCCGTGTCCGGACCGTCACGGGCCATGGAAATGGTGCCGGCGACATGGCTGAGGCCCGTGTCGCGGGTGCGCTCGAGGGTGATCGGCGGTTCGGAATCATCGTCGGCCCCACGCGGTGTCGCGGCCTGGATGACATCGATGGGATTGGGATTGCCGGTATTGGTCTCACGGACCACGGTGCGGAAGAAGCTGCCGCCGTCATAGGCCCCGTCGGTCGCATAACGCAGGAAGTTGCAGGTCGACAGGGGCGCCCGGGCCAGATCGAGTTCGACCACCATTGGACCGGCGTCAGTCTCGATCAAGACGCGGGGCCCGTCCCGGGCGCTGTTCGGCGTGGCGCAGCCGGCAAGGCCGATGATGGCGGTGATCGCCGCCGCTGTGATGATCCGCATGGCTGCTTCCTCCGCCTTGTCCCCTCGCCTGCCCGTGCTACACCGCCGCGCAATCCTCCGCCACGTCCGATGAGCCCACGCCCGATGACCCAGACCCGCACCGAAACCGACACCTTCGGCCCCATCGAGGTCGCCTCGGATCGCTACTGGGGGGCGCAGGCGCAGCGGTCGCTGGGCAATTTCAGGATCGGCTGGGAGACGCAGCCCCTGCCGATCGTGCGGGCGCTGGGGATCGTCAAACGGGCGGCGGCCGAGACCAATATGGCGCTGGGCAAGCTGGACCCGAAACTGGGCGAGACCATCGTCGCGGCGGCCAACGAGGTCATCGAGGGCCGGCTGAACGATCATTTCCCGCTGGTGGTCTGGCAGACCGGCTCGGGCACCCAGTCCAACATGAACGCCAATGAGGTGATCTCGAACCGCGCGATCGAGATGCTGGGCGGGGAGATGGGCTCCAAGAAGCCGGTCCATCCGAACGACCACGTCAATATGAGCCAGTCGTCGAACGACACCTTCCCCACGGCCATGCACGTGGCCTGCGCCGAACAGGTGGTCAACGACCTGATCCCCGCGCTGAAGCATCTGCATGCGGCGCTGGACGCCAAGGCCAGGGCCTGGGCCCACATCATCAAGATCGGCCGGACGCACACCCAGGACGCCACGCCGCTGACGCTGGGCCAGGAGTTCGGCGGCTATGCCCAGCAGGTCGCCAACGGCATCGAGCGGATCGAACAGACCCTGCCGAAACTGATGGAGCTGGCCCAGGGCGGCACCGCCGTCGGCACCGGGCTGAACGCGCCGGTCGGCTTCGCCGAGCAGGTGGCCGAGCGGATCGCCGCCATCACGGGTCTGGCCTTCACCACGGCGCCGAACAAGTTCGAGGCCCTGGCCGCCCACGACGCCATGGTTTTCAGCCACGGGGCGATCAACACGGTGGCCGCCAGCCTGTTCAAGATCGCCAACGACATACGCTTCCTCGGCTCGGGCCCTCGCTCGGGTCTGGGCGAACTGGCGTTGCCGGAGAACGAGCCGGGCTCATCGATCATGCCGGGCAAGGTCAATCCGACCCAGTCGGAGGCCCTGACCCAGGTCTGCGTGCAGGTGTTCGGCAACCACGCCGCGGTGACCTTCGCCGGCTCGCAGGGGCATTTCGAGCTGAACGTCTTCAACCCGGTGATGGCCTATAATTTCCTGCAGTCGGTGAGGCTGATGGCCGACGCCGCGGTATCGTTCACGGACAACTGCGTGGTCGGCATCGAGCCGCGCGAGGACAACATCAAGCGCGGCCTCGACAACTCCCTGATGCTGGTCACAGCCCTGAACGGCAAGCTCGGCTATGACGCCTGCGCCAAGATCGCCAAGACGGCGCACAGGAACGGCACCACCCTGCGCGAGGAGGCCGTCGGCGGCGGCTATCTGACCGACGCCGAGTTCGATGAGGCGGTGCAGCCCGGGAAGATGATCTCGCCGGGGTGATGGCGCCTACTTCGGGTTGGTAGCGGGCATGTCGGTTCGGGTGTAGGCTCGCGCCATGGGCAAGGCCGAACTTAAGATCGATATCGATCCCGCCATGGTCGAAGAAGCCGATCGGCTGGGCGTGGACCTCTCGAAGGCGGGGCTGGCTGGAGTCGAGCTGGCGCTGGCCCGACAGCGGAATGCCAATAAGACCGATGAGGAGCGCGCCGGGGATGCTCGCGCATGGGCTGAAGAAAATGCTGAAGCCCTGAAGGCCTATAGTGCCCGGATCGAACGGGACGGCATCTTCGGCGAGGATTTCCGGACCTGGTGATGCGTCAGTTCGACGTGTTCCCGAACCCATCGCCCCGTTCTCGGGCGGCCGTACCCTTTATCGTGTTGATCCAGTCCCATTTCGTCGATGAGATGCCGTCAGCGCTGATTGCACCCTTGATCCGCGAGCCACGCAGTGGCGATTTCACCCGCGTCTCGGTCGAAGTGCGGTTGAACCATGACACGCTTTATCTCTCGCTGGCGGAAATGGCCCCGATCAGAAGGTCCGACCTGAAGCGGGTCCTTGGTAACCTGAAGCCCTTCGAAGACGACATCCGCCGCGCCCTCGACCGCCTGTTCACCGGCTTCTGAGCATGACCGCCCTCACCCGTCCCTACTGGATCGAGGCGCAGTTCGAGCGGCGCGAGGGGTGGGATGACTCGGCCTATCCCTTCAACCTCGCGGCTGTGCGGACGCTGCACAGCCTGGCCTTCCATCCCAATGTGACCTTTCTGGTCGGCGAGAACGGGTCGGGGAAATCCACCCTGATCGAGGCGCTCGCCGTGGCCTGGGGGTTCAACGCCGAGGGCGGCGGGCGCGAGCACCGGTTCGAGACCCGCGCCTCGCATTCGCCGCTGCACCGGTTCGTACGACCGGTGAAGTCCCCGCTCAGGCTGCAGGACGGCTTCTTCCTGCGGGCCGAGAGCTTCTTCACGACCGCCAGTTATCTGGAGGCAGCCGGCGGCAGCCGCTGCGGCGCCGCGTCCCTGCATGAACAGTCGCACGGCGAGAGCTTCTTCGCCCTGTTCGAGAACCGGTTCATCGGCGACGGGCTCTATATCCTCGACGAGCCGGAGGCGGCGCTGTCGCCGTCGCGGCAGCTGTCATTCCTGGCCAAGATGCACGAACTGGTGCTGGCGCGGTCGCAACTGATCATCGCCACCCATTCGCCGATCATCCTCGGCTATCCGAACGCCTGGATTTATCAGGTGTCCGAACACGGCGTGGACCGTGTCGAGTACGAGGACACGGACCATTATCAGGTCACGCGCAATTTCCTGACCCGGCGCGAGATGATGCTGGAGGTCCTGCTCTCGGAAGACTGATCAGGGCTTGTCGCGGATCGTCCGGCCGATGGGTGCCAGGGCCAGTTTGGCCAGTTCCAGGTCCTTGAGCGCGAACGGGATGCCGATGATGGAGATGAACTCTGCCACGGCGATCAGCAGGTGCGACAGGGCGATGTACCAGCCGGCGAAGAGGAACCAGATCACGTTCAGAACCAGGCCCAGGGGGCCGGTGCCGACATCGAACTGGCCGACCTCGTCGCGCCAGACCACTTCCCGACCGAAGGGCCAGAAGGAGTAGCTGGCGATCCGCCACGCCGCGAAGCTCCACGGCAGGCCGACGATGGTCAGGGCGAGGATGGCACCGCCCAGCAGCCAGAGCAGGCCGGAGGCCCAGCCTCCGACGACGAACCAGAGCAGGTTGAGGATCAGGCGGATCAAGGCGGTCGTCTCCACGCGTCCGGACCGGACGCCGCCTCATAGATAGCCAAAGGCCCCGCCGATTTCAGCGGGGCCTTCGTGAATTCGCGGTAAGCGTCGCGTGCGGCCTAAAGCCTAGTGCGGCTTCTCCACCCAGCGGGCCTTGGCGTCGTCCTTGGTGACGTTGAGATGGACGTGGTCGTCGACGTGGGCGACCCAGCTGACCGGGATCAGATGGTGTTTGAAGCCCCCGGCGAGGTCCAGCTTGGCCAGTTCGATCTGGTCGCCGATGACGTTGTCGACCCGGCCGACGTGCTCGCCATCGGACCCGACGACTTCGAGGTGTTCGCGGATTTGAGTCGGGTCTACCATGGGACGCTCCTGACGGTTGGTGAGGACGGGAAAACCGTCCGCGCCCGGGTCGGGTTGCATACGGCGGAGGTCGGCATGGGCGAGATCGTCAATCTGAACCGGGTGCGCAAGGACCGCGCGAAGGCCGAGGCGCGGGCGACGGCGAGCGCCAACCGCTCCGCCCACGGGCGGTCGAAAGCCGAACGGAAACGGGTCGAGACGGAACGCGAG
Source organism: Caulobacteraceae bacterium (assembly GCA_965284535.1). Classification (GTDB taxonomy): domain Bacteria; phylum Pseudomonadota; class Alphaproteobacteria; order Caulobacterales; family Caulobacteraceae; genus Brevundimonas. Next base: position 2,228,863 of record OZ260090.1, on the reverse strand, counting down.
CGCGCCGCCCGCCTTCTCGACGGATCAAAGCTGGAGGACCGAGATGGGTGATATGCCGCAAAACCGGCACGGGATGATCCCGATGCTGGTCGCTATCCGGGTCGCCGCCGAACGCAAGCGGCGCGAGGCGGAAGCCAAAGGCAAGGGGACGGACGAGGCCGCGGACAAGCCGAAGAAGAAGAAGAAGCGCGGCTTTTTCGGTTAGGGGGTCGAGATCCTGGGTGCCCGGATCATGAGCGCCTGCCCCGACAGAACCAGCAGGAGCCCGGCGAGGGCCGGCCATCCGAAGCGAGCCCCCTCGAACAGGACCGAGACCAGCATGGCAATGGGCGGCGTCAGGGCCGACACATAGCTGGCCATGGCGTAGCCGATCATCCGGGCGATGGTGAAATACAGCCCGAAGGCGATCACCGAGCCGAACAGGGACAGATAGAGCAGCGAGCCGACATAGGTGAGGCTGGGATCAATAGTGAACTCGACGCCGGTGGCCAGTCCAAAGAGGGCCAGCAGGCCGGTGCCATAGGCCATGGCCCAGGCCGTCGACAGAATGGCGGTCGAGCCGTGGGTCTGGCCCTTCCAGGCAAAGAAATTGCCGAAGGCCGAGGCCGTGGTGGCGATCAGGGCCAGGCCGACGCCGATCGCGGCCTGGCGGTCAAAGCCGGCGCTGAGCACCTCGCCGCCCGACAGAACGGCCACGCCGAGCAGACCCAGAATCGCTCCGCCCCATGAGGCGGCGGCAGCCTTCTGACCCGCGGCCAGCCGGAACAGCACCAGATTGATGAAGGTCAGGGAGGCGAAGGTCACGGCGACAATGGCCGAGGCGACCAGCCCCTCCGAGGCATAGGTGAAGCTGTAGCTGATCGAAAAGGCGAACACCCCCTGCCCCAAGGCGGCCAGATGCTGGGCGCGCGTCAGTCGCAGCTTCTGGCGGGCGATCAGGCAGCCGATGAACAGGACCACGGCGGCCAGGCCGAAGCGCCAGACGATCGAGGCCAGGGTCGCCACCGTCCCGAGTTGCAGGGTGATGGCGTACCAGGTGGTGCCCCAGATCGTGGCACAGATCAGAACCCCGCCGATGCCCAGCAGGGTGGTCCGCGAAAGGGGCGGACGGGCGACGGGACGGGTCTCAATGGGAGAGGTCACCCACGGCAAGTGGAGGAAGCCCCTGGATGACGCAAGCTGAGTTATGCGCCGACCGGCACAAGCGGGCCTTATACGTCCGAAAGCCGCCGTCAGCCGCCGTCAGCCGCGCAGTTTCAGCCCGGCCCGGAGTTCGACCGGCACGGCCTGATAGATCGAGGCCGGACGGATGTTGAGCCGCGCGCGCACCGCCTCGAGCGGCTGTTCGAACAGGGCTTCGTAGTCGAGGGCCGGCAGCCAGCGGGCGACCCTGCCATTGCGCCAGGCCTGCCAGACCGCACGCCGGGCAGGAATGGAGGGCACCTCGCGCTGGACCTCGCGGGCGGCGCCCCAGCCGATGAAGGCGAAGCCGAGATTGTTCGTCTGGCCGTATGAGAAGGAGACCACACAGGCCTCGCCCAGGGCATCGGTGCCGTAACCGGTCAGGACGTGCCAGATGTCGTGCACGTCGCGCAGACGACGCGAATACCAGATGACCGGATGCGGGGCGTCGGTGATGGGGATGACCTGACGCTCGATCTCGGCCAGTCCGTCGGCGGTGAAGCCGCGCTCCTCGCGAAAGCCGCGGTAGGCGGCACCGACCGTGCCGGGCTCGAACCGGGCCAGCCAGACGGGATCATCCAGCCTGTGGGCCAATTCCTCGCGCAGGAAGGCCTGACGGCCGCCTTCCATGGTGCGGAGCAGACGGTGGTAGCCCCGGCTGGCTGAGCGGCCGCTGAGGGCGCGCATGATCTCGAACACCTGGACGGTATCTTCCTTGTCGCGCATCAGCTTGCGGAAGGCGCGCAGGGCCTTGAGCGGCTCAAGCCGCTGGGGGCGCAGGCGTTGGAAGGTTTCGATATCGGCGGCGGTCATGGACAGGCCCTGTCAGATCGCCGGCATCATAGCCTGAAGACGGTCGCAGGTGAACGGTGTTCAGGTCGCACCCCGCCATGGCGGTTCGGCGAGAGCGGGTGAATGGACTAGAGTGGCCCCCATGTTGAAGAAGCGCTCCGTCTCCCTGTCCGGCCATGCCACCTCGGTGGCGCTGGAGGCGGAATTCTGGACGGTGCTGGACGCGGTCGCGGCCGCCGGGAACCTGTCACAGGCCGGGCTGATGAAGCGGATTGACGAACGGCGCGGCCGCACGCCCCTGGCCTCGGCCTGCCGGCTTCTGGCCCTGTCATGGACGGGCGGGGATCATTCCTTCATCGAACCGGATTCGACAGATTGACAGCCGCCGGGGTTGGCGCATGGTCCGTCTTCCAGAAGGAACCCCGCCGTGTTCGACAAGATCGACAAGACCCTGCTCGCGCCCGCCCTGTTCGGGGGCCTGATCGCCATCGGATTGATCGGTGCGGGGGCCTTCATCGGCTCGGGCGTGGTCAATGCCCAGGTCGGAAACCGGCAGGTGACCGTGCGCGGTCTGGCCGAGCGCAATGTGGTCGCGGACCTCGCCGTTCTGAACCTCAGCTTCAAGGCGGCCAATGACGATCTTCCGACCGCACAGGCGAAGATCGACGGTGATCTGGCGCTCGTACGGGCCTTCCTGACGCGTCAGGGCTATCCGGTCGAGGCGGTGACGGTCGGCCGGTTGCAGGTGACGGATACGAAGGCGCGTGAATACGGTTCAAGCGAGAATGTCGTGCGCTACATCCTGTCCCAGGGCGTGACGGTGCGGACCAATGACGTGCAGCGCGTCGCCCAGACCGAGCGGGCCCTGAACGATCTGGTGCGCGAGGGCGTCCAGCTGGACTTCGCGGCGCCGACCTATGTCTTCACCAAGTTGAACGAGGTCCGGCCGTCGATGATCGCCGAGGCCACCGCCTCGGCACGAACCGGTGCCGAACAGTTCGCCAAGGATTCCGGCGCGCCGCTGGGCCCGATCCGTCAGGCGACCCAGGGATCGTTCGAAATCCTCGCCCGCGAGGACATCGACAGTGAATCGACCTCACTCGACAAGCGGGTCCGGGTCGTCGCGACCGTCACCTACCAGCTGCGCTGACGCTCAGGTTGCCGGAGCGGGCTCGGGAACGGGCATGGTCGGCGGTTCGACCGCCGGCACCGAAGGGGCGGACACTTCCGGAAGATTGACATCGACGTCGATGTCCCTGGTCTGTGGCGACCCGCGCATGAAGACGAAATACGCCACGATCGCCAGAACGACGACCATGCCGCCGATGATGAAGGCCAGCCCCGTATTGCCGCTGCCGCCGCCGTTGGTGTTGTTATCCGACATGCCGTCTCTCCCGTTGAATCCTGTCGGCAAGCGGAACGGCGTTCGGGCTTGACGGTTCCGTGAGGGCCCGTGCACGACGACGCTGACATCGGCGGTCGTGCCCCTTATGTTCTCGCCGATGAGTCTCCCGGACAGCCCCTCCCCCCGTATCTCCGATCTGGCCCGTTCGCGCGGGCCCGGCGGGGTTGAAGCGCCCGCCGCCGACTATCTGGCGGGGCTGAACCCCGAACAGCGCGAGGCCGTGGAGACGGTCGACGGCCCGGTGCTGGTTCTGGCCGGGGCGGGCACGGGCAAGACCCGGGTCCTGACCACGCGGCTGGCCCACATCCTGGCCACCGGTCGGGCGCGGCCGTGGGAACTGCTGGTCGTCACCTTCACCAACAAGGCCGCGCGCGAGATGCGCGAGCGGATCACCCATCTGATCGGACCGTCGGCCGAGGGGCTGCGCTGGCTGGGGACCTTCCACTCGGTGGCGGCGCAGATCCTGCGGCGTCACGCGGAACTGGTGGGGCTGAAGTCGACCTTCACCATCCTGGACACGGACGATCAGGAACGGGTGGCCCGGCAGGTCCTGGAGGCCGCCAACCTCGACATCAAACGCTGGACGCCCAAGTCCCTGTCCGGCCTCATCGACCACTGGAAGAACCGCGGCTGGACACCGGACAAACTGCCGCCGTCCGAGGATTTCGCGAACGGCAAGGGGCATGAGCTGTACGCGGCCTATCAGGCGCGGCTGGTCAGTCTCAATGCCTGCGATTTCGGCGATCTGTTGCTTCACAATCTGACAATTCTATCAAAGCACGCGGATATTGCTGAGGAATACAGACGGCGGTTCCGCTACATTCTGGTCGACGAATATCAGGACACCAATGTCGCCCAGTATCTCTGGCTGCGGCTGCTGACCTCCTCGACCGGCAACGTCTGCTGTGTGGGTGACGACGACCAGTCGATCTATGGCTGGCGCGGGGCCGAGGTGGACAACATCCTGCGCTTCGAGCGCGACTTCCCGGGTGCCAAGGTGGTCCGGCTGGAGCGCAACTATCGTTCGACCCAGCATATCCTTGGCGCGGCCTCGGGCCTGATCGCGGCAAACCGCGGCCGGTTGGGCAAGACGCTGTGGACCGAGGATGACAGCGGCGACAAGGTGCGGGTGCGCGGCGTCTGGGACGGCGAGGCCGAGGCCCGGCTGGTCGCAGACGAGATCGAAACGGCGCGGCGGGCCGGCACCCCCTATCAGGACATGGCCGTGCTGGTGCGCGCCTCGTTCCAGATGCGGGCCTTCGAGGAACGGTTCGTCCTGCTGGCCGTACCCTACAAGGTGATCGGCGGGCCGCGCTTCTTCGAACGGGCCGAGATCCGCGACGCCCATGCCTATCTGCGGCTGATCCTGAGCGAGGATGACGACCTGGCCTTCGAGCGGATCGTCAATGTGCCCAAACGCGGTATCGGCGACACCAGCGTGCAGAAGGTGCTGCAGATCGCGCGGTTGTCGGGCGTGTCGGCGATGGGCGCGGTGCGCGACCTGATCGTCTCGGACGAGCTTCAGGCGCGGACACGGACGGCATTGTCCAATTTCGTGCGGGACATCGACCGCTGGCGCGCCCTGGCCCAGACCGCCACCCACTGGGAGCTGACCGAGGCGGTGCTGGAGGAGAGCGGCTATACCGACATGCAGAAGGCCGACCGGGCGACGGGCCAGACGCGGCTGGATAACCTCAAGGAGCTGACGCAGTCGATGCAGCAGTTCGAGACCCTGCCGGCCTATCTGGAGCACGTCTCGCTGGTCATGGACCTCGATCGCGGCGGGTCGGACGACGCGGTGCAGATCATGACCCTGCACGGGGCCAAGGGGCTGGAGTTCCCGCTGGTCTTCCTGCCGGGCTGGGAGGAAGGCGTCTTCCCCAGCCAGCGCAGCATTGACGAGAAGGGCGAGAAGGGCCTCGAGGAGGAACGGCGGCTGGCCTATGTCGGCGTCACCCGGGCCAAGTCGGACGCGCGCATCTCGTTCGCGGCCAACCGGCTGGTCTACGGCCGCTGGACCAGCCAACTTCCCAGCCGGTTTGTCGATGAATTGCCGATCGACCACGTCGAGGCCGAGAGCGACACCGGCTACTACGGTGTCACCCCCGGCATGAAGGAGGCCAAGTCCCGCTGGGACGAGATGCCGACCTTCGGGGCCGGCTATGCTTCGCCCGGCTGGAAGCGGGCGCAGTCGTTCACGGCGGGACGGGCACCGGCGGGCAAGCCGGCGCGCCATGCGCTGATCGAGGGGGATGGACGGCTGGTCGCGACGGCGGACCCGAAGGCGGGCGGCGACTGGTCGCTCGGCCAGCGGGTGTTCCACCAGAAGTTCGGCTATGGCGCGATCACGGGGATCGAGGGCAACAAGCTGCTGGTGGCGTTCGAGAAGGCGGGAGAGAAGAAGGTGATCGATACGTTCGTGGAGAAGGCCTAGCGTTTGGCGGTCGGCACGACTTGTGGTTCGCACCCGATCCGGTCGCACAGGCGCCTCTGCATGTCGGCCTCGAAAGCAGGCCTGAAATAGTCCATCAACTCGCCCGTTCTCCGGGTGAGCATGACCGACTTGGCGGTGAGGGATCGGCCAACCGGACTTTCGTAGAAGTCCACCACGCCGGCGAGTTCTTCCCGGGTGAAGCTTTCTGCATAGACCGCGACAACCCGGTCCATATAGCCGGGCAAGACAGCGGCGAAGGACTCAAGCGCGACCTCCTGAATGACCTCACGTTTGTCAGCGGGAATCGCCGGATCGGTGAGCATGTTTTGCAGCATGCTGTCGATCATGCCGTTCATCAGCTTGTCGAACTGGATGGCGGCGAAATACCGGCGCACCAGAGCAGCCCGGGCGGCATAGTCGGCGTCCCCGGCCCTCTCCTGCACCGGCACGAGCGGAGACGCCGGCACCTGTTGGGCCAGCGTCGGTGTCGCAATCGCCATCAACACGGCGGCCCATACGAGATATCGTTTCATGGAGATTCTCTGGAATTTTCCGGACTGTCGCCCATATCGGCCCCGGTTGGCCAGTCCGATTCGGCCCGCGTTCGCCCACACGTTGCACCGTCCGACTGCCGCGATTGTGTGGAACGCGTCGAAGCGGAATTCCAACCCTTCGTTAAGCCCGTTCGCCCACCCTGCGATCGTGCGCGAATCCCGTCCAGATGCCGTCCTGACCGACCCCGCCCCCGCCCTGTGGGAGCGGGCGATCTGCGTCGCGATCATCGCCATGCTGACCGGGGCCCTGATCGGACCTGTCTTCGCGCCCTTGCAGGAGGAGACGCCGGTTCTGCGGCTGGTCTGGTTGCCGGCCTATGCGGCCATCTTCGGCATGGCCGTGTACCGGATCGACCGGATGTGGCGGGTCTGGCCGGCGGCGATTGTTCTGGCCCTGCTGGTCGGGCTGACCTTCGCCTCGAAATACTGGTCGATCGACTATGTGACGACCACCCGGCGGGTTCTGGCCCTGGGCATCAGCGGCGTCTTCGCCCTCTATCTCGGCGCGGTGTTTCGCGGAACCCATCTGCCGCGGCTGCTGATGCATGCCGGACTGCTGATGGCGATCGGCAGTCTGGTGATGATCTTCGCCTTCCCGTCGATCGGGGTGCACCAGTATGACAACGCCGGCCTGTGGCGCGGTCTCTGGTACGAGAAGAACCAGATGGGCGCGGTCATGGTGATCGGGGCCACGGCGGCGGCGGCCTGTCTGGCCTCGCCCGATCCAAGACGGATGCTGCCGGCCCTGACCCTGATCCTGTCCAGCGGCCTGGTTCTGGCGACCCAGTCCAAGACGTCGCTGCTGTGCCTTGTCATCGCCCTGGCGTTTATCGGCGGCTTCTGGGCGCTGAAGCGCGGCGGCGCGGCCTTTTCGGTCGTGGCGATCTGGAGCGGTGTCGTCCTCGCCGGCCTCGGGGTCTGGCTGTGGGACACCCATTCCGTGGCGGTGCTGGAGGCGCTGGGCAAGGACCCGTCGCTGACCGGCCGGACCGAGATCTGGGATGCCTTGATGCGCAAGGTCGCGGACCGGCCCTGGACCGGCTACGGCTATGGGGCCTTCTGGGGCCGGATCGGGGAGTCCGGACCGGCCGACTGGGTGCGCAAGGAGACCGGCTGGATCGTGCCCTCGGCACACAACGGCTGGATCGACCTTCTGGTCCAGCTGGGCTGGCCGGGCACGGTGCTGGTCGGGGCGCTGATGGCGGGAACGGCCCTGATCGCCGTGCTGCGGTCCATGGGGTCGGGGCTGCGCGAGGGATGGTGGGGGCTCGGCTTTCTCGCCGCCTTCTTCGTGCTGAGCCTGTCGGAAAGCATCCTGCTGACCCACCAGAGCCTGCCCTGGGTCCTGTTCATGGCGGCGCTCACGCGCGCCCTGCTGCCGACACCGTCTCCGGTCCCCGCCCCGCTTGTGGACAAGGCCCGCCGGGCCTACGAGACCGGTCCCCGAATCGTTTCACAGTATCCCCATGGGTTCCAACGCCGCGCCTTCCCTGTTCGATGACATGCCCGAGCCGCAAGGCCCGGAACGGACCCATGCGCCGACAACTGCTCCCGCCCCCGAACCGGCCCTGACGCCGCAGGCCGCCGCGCCACGGCCGGAGCCTGAACCCGTCCGCGCCCCTGCCCCGGCCCCCGCACCGTCCGCACCGCCGGTGGCCGGAAACTACTCCGCCTCGTCGATCGAGGTGCTGGAAGGCCTGGAGCCGGTCCGCAAACGCCCCGGCATGTATATCGGCGGCACCGACGAACGGGCCCTGCACCATCTGTTCGCCGAGGTGCTGGACAACGCCATGGACGAGGCCGTGGCCCGTCATGCCAAGCTGATCACCGTTGATCTGGACGCCGAGGGCTGGTTGTCGGTCAAGGACGACGGCCGTGGCATTCCGGTCGACCCGCACCCCAAACATCCGGGCAAGTCGGCGCTGGAAGTGGTCATGACTGTCCTCCATTCTGGCGGCAAGTTTTCGGGAAAAGCCTATGAAACCTCTGGCGGTTTGCACGGCGTGGGCGTCTCGGTCGTCAATGCCCTGAGCGAACGGCTGGACGTCACGGTCTGGCGCGACGGGTTCGAGTGGAAACAGTCGTTCAGCCGCGGATTGCCGCTGGGGTCGATCGTTCAGGTCCAGCCGTCGAAGAAGAAGGGCACCCTGATCCGGTTCAGGCCGGACGAGGAGATCTTCGGCGTCGGCGCGGCCTTCAAACCGGCCCGCCTGTTCCGCATGGCGCGGTCCAAGGCCTATCTGTTCCGCGGCGTCGAGATCCGCTGGACCTGTGCCCCCGAGCGGATCACCGACCATACCGCCGCTGAGGCGGTCTTCCACTTCCCCAACGGCCTGGCGGACGCCCTGGCCGAGCGGATCGGTGAGCTCGAGACCGTGACCCCGGCCTTCGCCGGCCGGGTCGAGCGCAAGGGCGAGGCCGGGGCGGTCGAATGGGCCGTGACCTGGTCCCCCATCGGCTTCGGCGAGGCCGACGGCTTCGTCTCGTCCTATTGCAACACCGTCTCGACACCGGACGGCGGCACCCATGAGGCCGGATTCCGGGCGGCCCTGGTCAAGGGGCTGAAGTCCTATGGCGAACTGACCAATGAGAAGCGGGCGGGCCTGATCACCGCCGAGGACGTCATCGCCAACGCCGGGGCCCTGATCTCCGTGTTCATCCGCAATCCGGAGTTCCAGGGCCAGACCAAGGACCGACTTTCGTCGCCCGATGCCCAGCGGCTGGTCGAACAGCTGATCCGTGACCCGCTGGACCACTGGCTTACCGAGAGCCCGAAACAGGCCAATACCCTGCTCGGCTTCGTCATCGAGCGGGCCGAGGACCGGCTGAAGCGGCGCAAGGACAAGGAGGTCCAGCGGGCCCAGGCGACGCGCAAGCTGCGCCTGCCTGGCAAGCTGTCGGACTGTTCGCGCCAGTCAGCCAACGGCACCGAACTGTTCATCGTCGAGGGCGACTCGGCCGGCGGCTCGGCCAAACAGGCGCGGGACCGCACCACCCAGGCCATCCTGCCCCTGCGCGGCAAGATCCTGAACGTCGCCTCGGCCACGGCCGACAAGCTGCGCGCCAATATCGAACTGTCGGATCTCGCCCTCGCCCTGGGCGTCCAGCCGGGCAGCCGGTTCAACATCGAGGACCTGCGCTATGAGCGCATCGTCATCATGACCGACGCCGACGTGGACGGAGCCCATATCGCGGCCCTGCTGATCACCTTCTTCTATCGCTCCATGCCCGAGACGATCCGGCAGGGCCGCCTGTTCATGGCCCTGCCCCCGCTCTACCGGCTCAGCGCCGGGCCGTTGAGCGAGTATGCCCGCGACGACGCTCACCGCGACGAGCTGCTGGCCACGGTGTTCAAGGGCAAGAAGGTCGAGATTGGCCGGTTCAAGGGCCTGGGCGAGATGATGGCCTCCCAGCTCAAGGAGACCACCATGGACCCGAAGAAGCGCACCCTGGCGCGGGTCACGGTGCCGGCCTCGGAAGACGAGATCGAGGACCTGGTCGAACGGCTGATGGGGCGGAAGCCCGAGGCGCGCTATCAGTTCATCCAGGATAACGCGCGCTTCGCGGTGGCCGATCTGGACGTCTAGAGCCTGATCGGCTGAGGTGGAATCGCTTCGCGATTCCGCCGATGCCGTGAATCAGGCTCCAGAGTCATGCTGGACCGAAATCCGGGCCTTGCTGGACTGCGTCCAACAAGACCGATTTCGGTCTAGGGACAGGTTGTCGGCGCGCCGTATCGGCTGACCATGCCGTGGGCCCCGTCGCCCATCAGGTGCAGCATCGTCATGCGATCGTATTCGCACTCGGGCATGTCAGCCGCCTCGGCATAGCCGAGCGCGCGGGCGATCAGGGGAATGGTGTTGCTGTGGCCGACCACGAGCACCACGGCATCTTCAGGCAGGGCGCGGACGCGGTCGGCGATCGCGGCGACGTGGGCGGCGGTGCCGCCGTCAAAGCCGACCGGCTCGAGGGTCACCGAATGAAAATCGGCCGTCGGGGCGGCGGTCAGGCGGGTGCGCTGAAGCGGACTGGTGAAGACATGACCGGGGTGAACCTCGGCGAGCAGGGTCGCGAGGGCGGTGGCGCGGGCCTGACCCGCTTCTGACAGCACGGGGTCCGAGCTGGCGTCGGCCTTTTCGGCATGCCGAACCAGATAGACGGTCTGGGCCGCCACGCTCGAGGCGGCGAACAGCGAGAAGGCAAGGGCGAGCAGAAGGCGTTTCATGATCTCAAATCCTCGATTTGGCTTGAGATTGACCGGGTGCGGCGCGGCTGTCGATAGGGCGGGTCAGTGAGCCTTCAGCTCACCCGGCCGCGCGAAGGCGGGCTCGCCGCTGACCTCGGCATAGACCGAGCTCAGGTCCTCGAACACGCGGTTCCAGGCGAAGCGTTCGACGGTCCGCTGACGGGCCGCGACGCCCAGGGCCTCGATGTCGCGCTCGAACAGGGCCTCGATGGCGGCGGCATAGTGTTTGGGATCGGCGCTCTTCGCCAGCTGACCGACCGTGTCGTCCACCGTCTCCTTGACCCCGCCGGCATTGACCCCGACGACCGGACGGCCGCAGGCCATGGCCTCCAGCACGATCAGGCCAAACGGCTCCTTGTCGTTGGCGTGGACGAAGGCATCGCAGCTGGCGATGATCCGGGCCACGGCCTTGGGATTGGCCTCATACGGCAGGGAGATGACCCGGTCCTCGGCCGGCATGCCCGCCCCGGCGCCGACCAGCACCAGATGATAGGGATCGCCGAGCGCCTGGACCGCCTCGATCAGGACATTGATGTTCTTCTCGCGCGCCGGCCGGCCGGCGAAACACAACAGCCGCGCGGAGGCCGGCAGGCCCAGTTTCTTCAGCAGCCAGTCGCGGTCGCCCCGGTCGGGGTGGAAGGTGTCGATCTCGACTCCGAGCGGCCGGATGACGATGTTGCCGACCCCGGCCTCTTCCAGACGACGCGCGATATAGCGGCTGGGCGAGATGACACGGTCGAACTGGCCGAACAGGCGGGCCCAACGCTTCTCGACCGGCTTCTTGGCCCATTCGCCGAAATGCAGGGCCGCGAGACCGGCCGGATCGGAGTGGCAGAAGCCGACGACCGGGCAGCCGGCGCGCTGACCGGCGGCCAGGGCCCCCTGCCCCGGCGTATAGGGATCTCCGGCCTCAATGATCGAAGGATTGAGCGAGGCCACCCAGGCGGCCCAGCGGCTGACCGAGGTCGGCCAGCGATAGCCGTCACCGAACGGCAGCTTGGTCGCGTGCAGATGGACGATGCCCTCGTCATCGGCCTGGTGGTGGGCCCCCGGCACGACCAGGGAGTGGGCCACGCCGGGGCGGTTGGCTTCCAGCCAGGCCTTCTTGGACTGCAGGTAGCGCTTCACCCCGCCGGAGCGCGGCGCATAGAGCATGGTGGTGTCGACCAGACGGGGTCTGCCGTCGTCACCGGCCGACTTGGTCGCGGCGAGGGTTGCGGAAACCTCCTCGTCCCAGCCGGGGAACAGGCGCAATTCGCCTTCCTGAACCTCGAGGCCGGCGAGGGTCATGAGCTCGCGCTCGGTCGCGGTGATCCTCGAGGTGCCACCGCGCCGGGCCCGCCTCTGGATACTGCGGGCCTTGCGGACCTTTGACATATGCGACTTCACCATATGCGGCCCGTAACGCCGTCGACGGCGAAGCTCAAGCGCCGTCCGTCGGCGGAGCGTCTTCCGAGGGAGAAATCCCGCGCCGGGCGAGGGCTTCGCGCAGCAGACATTCGACCTGGGCATTGACCGAGCGCAGTTCGGCGGCGGCCAATCGCTCGACCGCCGCCATCACTCCCGAGGAGGTACGCATCAGAAAGGGCTTCCGAAGGCGGGCCATATCAGCCGTACAGTGTGCCCGTATTGACGACCGGTTGGGCCTCCCGGTCAGCGCACAGCACCACCAGCAGGTTGGAGACCATGGCGGCCTTGCGGTCCTCGTCCAGATCGACGACGCCGCGTTCGTTCAGATCGGCCAGGGCATTCTCGACCATGCCGACAGCGCCTCGGACGATCAGACGCCGCGCCGACAGGATGGCCTCGGCCTGCTGGCGGCGCAGCATGGCCCCGGCGATTTCAGGCGCATAGGCCAGGTGGGCCAGTCGGGCCTCGTCGACGGCGACCCCCGCGACCTTGACCCGGCCGACCAGTTCATCGCGCAAGCGGGCGGCGACGTCCTCTGCATCTGACCGCAGCGTCATTTCCGGCGCGTCGTCGTCGTCGCCGTGGTCGTAGGCATAGAGGGAGGTGATGTCGCGCAGGGCGGTGTCCACCTGGATGTTCACGAAAGCCTGATAATCGTCGACATCGAACAGGGCCTGGGCGGAATCCTCGACCCGCCACACGACATTGGCCGCGATCTCGATCGGGCTGCCACGCCGGTCGTTCACCTTGAGCTTGTCGCTGGTCAGATTGCGGACCCGAAGGGAAACCTTCTTGCGGCTGTACCAGGGCAGGACCCAGCGCAGGCCGGTCTTGCGGTCGGTGCCGCGGTAGTCGCCAAACAGCAGGATGGCCATGCCTTCGTTCGGCTGCAGCGAATAAAGACCGCAGAGCAGCAGCAGTCCTGCCGATGCGATGACGATCCCGGCCACCACGCGCCAGGTCGTGTCCGGGTCCAGGGCGACGCTGACGGGCCCGAGAATCATCAGGATCAGGCCGACAAGCAGCATCAACAGGCCGTTTGCGGTTGAGGCGGGGCGCTCGGTGGATCTGGAGTGTGCGGGGGTCATGTCTGCCTCTCAATGCGATATGAAACTGATATCACTATGATGTCGTTTTTGGCAATAGCGGCGCTTCAAGTGTGACCCGGGGGCCTGCCTTCGGCCTTGCATTCGCCTCAAATTCGAGAAACTTGAGGCAGGCTGGTACGGTCCCTGTTAGAGGATCGCCGGCGTCTCTGCGTGTGTCGTCCACAGGGGTTTCTACCGAATGCGTATTCTACTCGCGACCGCGGTTGCGATCGCCCCCCTGCTGGCAGCGTCTGGCGCAATGGCCGAGGTCGTGATCTCGACCGCCCGATCGACGCCGATCACGACGTCGAACGCGACAGGCACGGGCCCCGACAGCATCCGGTTCACCTCCGGCGGCGCGATCACCCTGAGCTCGGGTGCGGCGGTGACTGTCGATTCGAACCACAACCTCACTCAGGAGGCCGGGGCCTCGATCCTGATGAACACGGCGGCGGACGGTGCCACGGCGATTCTGGTCAACCCGGGCGTGACATCGACCGTGTCGATCGCGGGCTCGATCAGCATCATCGACAGCATCGCTGACTATCCGGACACCGACAACGACGGCGACATCGACGGCCCCTGGGCAACGGGTACCGACCGCTACGGGGTCCGTTATGCCGCCGGCGCGGCGGTTACCGGCGACCTGCTCGTCGACAGGGCGGCAACGATCGCGGTCGACGGCAATGAGTCGTACGGGATCTCGATCGAATCCGGCCTGATCGGCAGATTCCAGTCCGAGGGCAATATTCGGGTCTTCGGCGACAATTCGGTAGCGATCCGCACCCTCGGTGCCATCAGCGGTGATGTCAGCCTGCTGGGCACGGTCACCGCGCGCGGCCTGAACGCCTCGGCGGTTTCAATCGGTGCCGACGTCGGCGGACGCCTGACGCTGCAGGGCGAAATCTCGGCCAGCGGTTATCGCTACACGGGTCTGGGAAGCCAGGCCTTCGAGGACGCACTGGACGCCGAGGACAAGCTGCAGGGCGGTCCCGCCGTGGTCATCGCGGGCAATATCGCCGGAGGCGTGGTGGTTGATCGCGCCCCGACCGATACGGATGCGACCGACACGGACGAAGACGGCGACGGGATTCTCGACAGTCTCGAAGGCGCCGCGGTGATCAACAGCTTCGGGGCCGCGCCGGCGATCCTCGTTGGATCGGCGACCCAGGACGTCACGCTCGGCGTGGCCGGCACCGGTGACGATGCCTATGGCTTCATCAATCGCGGAACCATCACGGGCCAGGGCGTCTATGACACCATCGCGGCGAACGCGATCGTATTTGGCGGCAACCCCGGCCAGGCGGTGATCATCGACGGCGGCGTCCGCAACTCGGGCACGATCGCCACCCTGGCGAGACAGGCCGATTCCACGGCCATCCGGTTCGCCGAAGGCTCGGTCGCGCCGGAATTCTTCAACTCCGGCTTCGTCACCAGCGGCGCATCGTCCGACGTGGCTGTGCTGGCGACCGCCATCCAGATCGACGCGGGCGGGTCGCTGGCCAGCCTCACCAACAACGGCAACATCCTGGCCTCCGCCGGCGGCGGCGTAGCCACGGTCACCGCCATCAACGACCTCAGCGGCACCCTGGCCCTGATCACCAATACCCGGTCACTCCAGGCCACGCTGAACGCGAACACCGACGGCGATCCGATCACCGGGACGGCCACGGCCATCAACCTCAGCGCCAACACGACCGGCGCGACCATCATCCAGGACGGTGTGGCGGCCACGCCGAACGCGGCCGATCCCGATACGGACGGCGACGGCGTGCCGGACAGCATCGAACCCATGATCGTCGGCGACATCCTGCTGGGAACCGGTGCCGACATGGTCGACATCCGGAACGGCGTCGTCATAGGGGACATCAGCTTCGGCGCGGGTGCCGACACCCTGTCGATCACCGGCGGAGGCGTCGTCCGCAGCGCCCTGTCGGACACTGACGGCGACCTGACCATCAATGTGACCGACGGCACCCTGGATGCCCGCCACGCGGCCGCGCTGGACATCACCGACCTGACCGTGGAAGCGGCCGGCGATCTGATCATCACGCTCGACCCGTTGAACAGCGGCGTCGGCGGTTTCAACGTTTCCGGAACCGCGACCCTTCCGGATGGCGCCGGACTGGGCGTCCGCTTCACCTCCCTGCTGGCCGCGCCCGAGCGATTCACCCTGATCGACGCGGGAACGCTGAACTATGGCAACATCGACCTTGGGTCGATGGAGGAGAACTCCCCCTATCTCTATGTGGTCGAGGCCGGTGCCGATGTGCCGGCCGGCCAGGTCTTCGTGGATGTGCGTCGCCGCACGGCCGATGAGGCCAACCTGATCGCCGTCGAGGCGGCGATGTACGACTCGTTCTATTCGGCCCTCGGCTCGACCGGTGCCGAGGATATCCGCAACGTCTTCCTCGGCCAGACCGGGCGGGAGGACTTCATCGGCCTGTATGAACAACTGCTGCCCGACCACGCGGGTGGGCCGCTTCTGTCGCTGTCCTCCGGCGTGGACGCCGTGACGCGGGCCCTGACCGGCCGGAACGCCTCGGCGGCCCCCGGCGAAATCAGTGCCTGGGTGCAGGAGATCAATTTCTACGCCGACAAGGACAAGACCGACACCTACGGCTTCCGCTCGGAAGGGTTCGGCGTCGCAGGCGGCATCGAAAAGGGCACGGGCCTCGGTGCCGTGGGCCTGTCGGTGGCCTTCACCTCGTCCGACCTGGAGGATCCCGAGTCAGAGGCCGAGGAGGTCCTGACCGCCAGCCTGCTGGAACTGGGCCTCTACTGGCGCGCCCAGGGACAGTACTGGACGACCTGGGCACGCGCCGCCGCCGGCTATGCGATGTTCGACTCCGAACGCCGCTTCGTCGGCTCCGGCCTGAACCTTTCAAACGAGTCGGACTGGAGTGGTTTCACCCTCGCCGCAGCGGGCGGGGTCTCCTACGAGCGCAACTACGGTCGCTTCAGCATCCGGCCCGAGGCCTATGCCGAATTCTTCTCGCTCAATGAGGATGGCCACGTCGAGACCGGCGGTGGTGACGGCTTCGATCTCGAGATCGACGACCGGAACGGGCATGTGTTCTCGGCCACGGCGGCGGTCAACATCGGTATGGCGATGGGCGACAACAGCTGGCTGCGCCCCGAACTCCGCGTCGGCTGGCGCCAGAACATCTCGGTTGATCCGGGCGAAACCATTGCCCGCTTCCGCTCGGGCGGTCCGGACTTCACCCTTGACGGCGGCTCGATCGAGGGCGGCGGCCCGATCATCGGCTTCCGTCTGAACATCGGCAACGAGCTGGGCATGCTGTCCATCAATGCCGACGCTGAAATGATCGAGGACTACATCCGCTACATGTTGTTCCTGCGAGCCAGCTTCCGGTTCTAGCGCGCGGCATTTCGACGGATTTCCTGCGGACGGGCGGCTAGCTCAGCTGGTCAGAGCACCTCGTTTACACCGAGGGGGTCGGGGGTTCGAACCCCTCGCCGCCCACCAGCCGCCCGCGAGCCCGCCTGATGCGTCGGTCAGAGTGCGTTCACCATTGCCGGTTAACCCTGCCGCATCGGGAGAAGGCGAAAATGATCAAGACCATCAGAACGGGCGGGACCCTGCTCGCCATCGTCGGGGCAGGCCTGATGCTGCAGGGCTGCCTGGTCGGTGCCGTGGTCGGCACGGCCGGCGCGGTCGTGGGCGGCGCGGCCAAGGTCACCGGGGCGGTGGTGGGGGCCGGTGTCGACGCGGTCACGACGTCGGACGAGGAGACCCGGGCCCGGCGTGAGCGCGACCAGCGTAACGAAGACCGCCGGCAGCGCCGCTGCGAACAGCGCCAGCGCCAGGGCCGCGACTGCTAGAGTCGCCGTTCCATGGCGTAGTTGTGGATCGCGACCTCGCCTATTTCGAAATCACGACGCTGCGAGACTGAATAGCCGCGCTTGAGGAAGAAGCGCCGCGCGGGTTCGCTGGCCTCGACATACAGCCGGGTCATGCCGCTCTCACGGGCGGCGCGCTCGAGACTGTCCAGCAAGGCCGTCGTCACCCCCCGGCCCGCCACGGCCGGGTCAGCGAACAGAAGGTCGATGTGCCCGTCCGCCTCCAGATCGACGAAGGCGGTCACGCGGTCCTGCTCATCGACGGCCACCCAGCAGCGGCGACCGTCGGCCATCTTTTTGCGGAGGCGGGCTTCGCGCGGCTCGGTGCCGATCCACGCTTCGATCTGGGCCGGCGAATAGTCCCGCGACGCGATCCCGCGCACCGCCCGCTCGAACACCAATGCCAGGGCCGCGGCGTCCTCATTCCGGTATTGCCGGACCTTCACAGGGTCAGAACACAGCGTTCGTGGATGGTGGGTCGGGAGACCGTGATCCGGCTCAGGCCCGGCCAGTCGCTCTTCAGGCGGCCAGCGAACCACAGGCACAGACGCTCCAGCGAAGGCAGTTCGAGCCCGGCGTGCTCATTGAGCATGCCGTGATCCAGTTCCTCGGCCGCGGCCTTCAGGGCCCGGTCCAGAGCGCCGAGATCGGCGACCCAGCCATGCTCCGCGTCCAGCACCTCGCTGCGCACCGTGGCCTCGACCTGGAAGGAGTGGCCGTGGATGCGGCGATAGGGGCTGCCCTCCGGCTCGCTCGGAAAGTGGTGGGCCGCGTCGAAGGTGGCCGCCTTGGTGATCTCGAAAACGCTCATCTCACGCCGATGTATTTGTGGGTCTGGACGCTGAGCCGCCACTTCGGGTGGGTCAGGCAATAGTCGATGGCCGCCGCCGTATTGGCCGCCTGGTCGGGGCCGTCCATGGGCTGGAGCCAGAACCGCTCGAACGGCAGGTGTTCAAAGCGGTCCGGCATGGCCGTGGGCTGGGGGAAGACCAGTTTGAGCTCCTGCCCGACGGTCTGGACGACCGGAGCCTCGGCCTTGGGACTGACGCAGATCCAGTCGATCCCGGCGGGCGCGGCCAGGGTGCCGTTGGACTCGATCGCGATCTCGAAGCCGCGGGCGTGCAAGGCGTCGATCAGGACGGCGTCCAATTGCAGCAGGGGTTCGCCGCCGGTGCAGACGACCAGTTTGGGGTCCCCTGCCCGGCCCCGCCACATCGCCGCGACATGATCCGCCAGGGCCCCGGCGGTCGCGAACTTGCCGCCGCCGTCGCCGTCGGTGCCGACGAAATCCGTATCGCAGAAGGTGCAGACGGCCGCCGCCCGGTCGCGCTCAAGCCCGTTCCACAGATTGCAGCCGGCGAAACGCAGGAAGACAGCGGGCCGTCCAGCCTGTCCGCCCTCTCCCTGCACCGTCAGGAAGACCTCCTTGGCCGAATAGGTCATGCGGCGGCCCATTCCGCGTGACCAGCATCGCGCAGGTCGCAGGCCGGGCAGTCGCCGCAGCCGTAGCCCCAGTCGTGCCGGAGGACGCGATCGCCGCGATAGCAGGTGTGCGATGCCTCGATGATCAGATCGACCAGCGGCCGACCGCCCAGGTCCATCGCCAAGGCCCAGGTCTGCGCCTTGGTCAGGCTCATCAACGGCGTCTCGATCACCACCGGCTTGTCCAGCCCCAGGCTGAGCGCGGCGGCCATCGCGTCGATCGTATCCCGGCGGCAGTCGGGATAGCCGGAATAGTCGGTCTCGCACATGCCGCCGACCAGAACATCCAGACCCCGGCGATCCGCCAGGGCGGCGGCACAGGTCAGGAAGACCAGGTTGCGGCCGGGCACGAAGGTGGTCGGCAGGCCGCGCGCATCCATCTCGATCGCCCGGTCGGCGGTCAGGGCGCTTTCGGCGATCCGGCCATAGCCGGTCAGGTCGACGACGTGATCCGGTCCGAGACGCGCGGCCCGTTGCGGCAGCACGGCCGCCATGCCGTCGCGGACCGCCAGCCGGGCCTGCATCTCGACGTGGTGGCGCTGGCCGTAGTCGAAACCGACGGTCTCGACACGCGCGTACCGCTCCAGCGCCCAGGCCAGACAGGTCGCGCTGTCCTGTCCGCCCGAGAAGAGGACGAGGGCCGATTTGGCGGGGACAACCAGGGAATCGCTCATGACAAACCTGCGGTCGGCCGGTCGGCCGCGCGCATGGACAAGGGGATGGGCCACCAGGACGGCGGGCGGGCCTTCTACACCAGCGCCGCGATCAGGGCAAAAGCGGCCCAAAAACGGCGATTACCGCCCTTAACCCTTCTGAAAATGGTTTTGAGCGAATGTCCACCGGTCCCAGTGGAGTACCGGCCCCTCATGCCGACCATAGAAGCCCTGACCGAGCGCGCCGAGGCGGTGTCGCCTGACACGCCCGGAAGCGACGTCTTCGCGCGGTTTGAGTGCGAACCCGACACATTGGTGATCCCGGTCGTCGAGAATGACCGCCCGGTCGGCCTGATTGAGCGCAATGCCTTTCTGTTGAAGATCGCCGGCGGTTTCGGACACGCCCTCTACGCCAATCGCCCTGTTCTCCACGTCATGGATCCCGAGCCCGCGGTTGTCGAAGCGGGCGTCAGCATCGACACCTTCTGCGATGTCCTGCTGAAGGGCGGTCCCTCGGCCCTGATGCGCGGTTTCATCGTCACGCGTGAGGGCCGCTATCATGGCGTCGGCACGGCCGTCTCTCTGCTGCAGGCGGTCAACGACCTCCAGCGCCGACAGAACGCCGAACTCGAGGAGCAGGCCCGCGTCCTGACGGACACCCGGACCCAGGCCCTGGCCTCCGCCCGCGCCAAGAGCCAGTTCCTGACCATCATGAGCCATGAGCTGCGCACGCCGATGAACGGCGTCCTGGCCGTGGCCGAACTGCTGCGCCGCCAGCCCCTGAACGCCCAGGCGCATGCCCACATCACCACGATCGTGGAATCCTCCGAGACCTTGCTGCGCATTCTTCAGGATGCGCTGGACCTGACGCGCGCCGAGGCCGGCGAGATGGAACTGCATCCCAGGCCCACTCCCCTCCGGGCCCTGATGGACGACGTTCAAGCCACCTGGGCACCGCGGGCCTCGCAGGACAATGTGACCCTGATGGTCAGCTATGAGGGCGACACCGAACTGGCCGCCGTCATCGACGGTGTCCGCGTCACACAGTTGTTCAACAACCTGATCGGCAATGCGCTGAACTTCGCCCGCAACGGCGTGGTGGAGGCGGGCCTCAAGGCCGTGGCCGTGGGCGACCGTATCCGGCTGGAAGCGCGCGTCCGCGACGACGGCACCGGTATCGACGCCGATCGGGTCGATGCCATCTTCGAGCCTTTCGTGCACGGTTCGGGTCAGGACGGCGCGGGTCTGGGGCTGGCCATCTGCCACCAGATCGTCAATCGCATGAGCGGGCGTATCTGGGCCGAAAACAATCCGGGTCGCGGTGCCACCTTCGCCTTCGATCTGGAGGTCGAACGCACCCAGGTCGAGGCCGCCGCGGCCTCCAATGTCGAAAACCTCACGGGTGGTGATGACCTGACCGCCAACCCGCACATCCTGATCGTTGACGACAACGCCACCAATCGCGTGGTGGCCCAGGCCCTGTGCGAAATGTTCGGCTGCACCTCAGAAACCGCCGAGGATGGCGTCGAAGCCCTCGAGACGGTCCAGGAACGCCGGTTCGACCTGATCCTGATGGACATCAAGATGCCGCGCATGGACGGCGTTCAGGCGACCGAGGCCATCCGGGCCCTGCCCGGTCCGGTGAGTGCCATCCCGATCGTCGCCCTGACGGCGAACGCCGATCCCGAGGACGCCAAAAAATACCTCGCCATCGGCATGGCGTCCGTGGTCGAGAAGCCGATCAAGCCGGAACGCCTGCGCATGGCCATGCAACTCGCGCTGGAGCAGACCGCCGCGGCCGCGGCCGCCGAAGCGGAGGCCGGGCCGGCACCGCAACGCGCCCGCAAGGCCCGTTCAGCCGCCTAGATCGTCCATCCCTTCGCCGGACACCCTTGCGCTCCTTTCGTGAGGGACCGAGAAGCGGAGGATGAGCGCACCGATCCTCGACATCCTTCCCCAGCTGGCGGCCGGCGCGGCGCATACCCACGCGCTGGGGTTCGTCTATGACGGCCTGGAAGGTGATCGGGTTCGTATCCGTGTCCCCTGGCGGGAAGATCTGGTCGGTGACCCGGAGACCGGCGTGCTGTCCGGCGGCCTGGTCACCACCCTGCTCGACCATGTCGGCGGACTGGCGGTCTGGATCGCGCTGGGACGGTTTGAATCGATCGCCACCCTGGACCTGCGCGTCGACTATATGCGGGCGGCGGAGGCGCGGCGGGATCTGATCGCCGAGGCCCGCTGCTATCACCTGACCCGATCCGTCGCCTTCGTCCGCGCCTGGGCCTTCGAGGACAGCCCCGACGATCCGGTGGCCGCCGCCCAGAGCGCCTATATCCTGACGTCCCGCGATAGCCGCGGACTCGGCTCAAATCTGAAGCGCGATGCGGAGTCCGGCCAATGACCGACCTCCTCGACCACCTGCCCTATGCCCGGTTTCTGGGCCTGAAGACCGGGATCGATGGTCAGGTCATCACGGTCACCATGCCTTTCGCGCAGCATCTGATCGGCAATCCCGTCCTGCCGGCCTTGCATGGTGGATCCACGGCCGCCCTGCTCGAATTGACGGCCGTGGCCCAGGTCGCGGCCCTCTATCCCCGGTTGAGATTGCCGCGGCCGATCAATGTGACCGTGGCCTATCTGCGTTCCGGACGGCCCGTGGACGTCCATGCCCGGGCCCGGATCAGCAAGGCCGGCCGGCGCGTGGCTCACGTCCTGGCCGAGGCCTGGCAGGACGACGTGAACCAGCCGATCGCCGCCCTGACCGCGCATTTCCTGATGGCTGAAGACGACTTTTAGTTGTATTTGTAAGCAACCTGTGCTGGTTTTCCGCCGTGACACCCGGTCACGGAGAGGAACATCATGTCCAGACTGTCTGTCGGCGAGAACCTCGCCACCCGCCTGTTTGCCGCCGAAACGGCGATCGACCACGCCCTGATCGCCACCGCGACCTTCGCCGCCGCCCTGCCCGCCGCCCGTGCCGACGCCTGGCTGTCCGCCGTGACGGGCCAGGGCGCGTTCGAGGGAAGCGCCGCCGCCATCACCGCCCTGGCGCAGGCGCGGGCGCATATCATCAAGACCCACACCACCCTGGCAGCCCTCGCCCGCAAGCTTGGACTTGACGCTCTCGCCGCCGGCCCGGTGGACAAGCCGGGCGACACGCCTCCGATCGGCGGTGGCGGAGGTGACGGTGGCGGGATTTCGCCGGACATGGTCAACAAATCCCTACCGAACTCGCCTCAGACGTGTTAACGGGTCGTTTACCTGTTTCAGTGGGAGGCTTACATGAACAAGGCTGAAGTCATCGCCAGCGTCGCCGGCGACCTCAACGCGACCGAACAAGCGCTGGACGCGACCATCGCCCAGGCCAGCACCCTCATTCAGTCGATGATCGGCGCGCGCACGGCCCTCAGCCTGTCGCCGGTCTCCGGTGCCGTGTCGCAAGCCAAGGCCATGGAAGCCATCGCGGCCCTCGCCACCGCCCGTGAGGCCGTCGTCGCCTGCCATGAGGAACTGGCCAAGGATCACCGTCGCCTCGGCTACGGCGTCTACAACTACGGGCCCGTCAACAAGCCGGAAGAGACCACCACGCCCCCGACCACGGGCGAGCTGGCCCGCACGGCGCGCCTCCGCGCGGTTTAATTCGGCGTAATGTCCGGAGCCGGTCATTCCGGTCCGGACAGACTCAATGGTATAGATCGCCCTCATGCCGCTCGGCATGGGGGCGATTTCATGTTTGACACCCTGCCAACCCAGATCGGGGCTGTTCTGACCGTCGCGGTCGTGGCCTTCGCATTCCTGAAGGGAGGCGAACCCGAACGGATTGCCGGCGGTGCCCATGTGCTGGCCTGGTTCGCCACCCTCCTGATACAGGGAGACGGGGTCGCGGACGGCACCCAGTGGGGCATGATGGGAATCGATATCATCATGCTCGGCATCTATGCCGGACTCGCGTGGAAGACGGACCGGACCTGGCCGGTGTGGGCCTCGGCTCTGCAGTCCCTCGTCGTCATGAGCCACCTCCTGACCCTTGTCGATATCCGCCCGCCGATCATGGCGTTCTGGGCGGTGATCAACATGGCCAGCTACGGCATCCTTCTGGTCATCGCCATCGGCACCTTCTGGGCCTGGCAGGAACGCCGCGCCGCCGGGCTGGAATAGCTTTATATTCCTATCGCCTTGTCGTAGCCTGCGGCCGAACCGGCCGTTCGGGCCGTGGCGAGTGTCATGCCCCTGTCCCACGCACAGCTCTGGAAGGCGATCGACGGTCTGGCCCGGCACGAGGGAATCAGTGTCTCGGCCCTGGCGAAGCGCGCCGGGCTGGACGCCACCAGTTTCAACCCGTCCAAACGGTTCGGACCGGGCCAGCCGCCGCGGCCGCGCTGGCCATCAACCGAAAGCCTGACGCGAATTCTGACCGCCACCGGCCTGTCCCTGGGTGAGTTCGCGGCCCTGGCCCGGGATGCGAGCGAGCGGCCCTCGACCATCCCGATGCTGGGCATGGCCCAGGCGGGACAGGACGGCTTCTTCGACGATGCGGGCCTGCCCGTCGGCGACGGCTGGGAGCAGACCGAACTGCCCCGCCCGCGCGACAGCCTGTTGAGCCTGCGCATCGCCGGGGATTCCATGGCCCCCCTCTTTCGCGAGGGCGACCGGGTCATCGTTGACCGCGAGGCGACCGAGGTGCGCAAGGGCGACCGGGTGGTGGTGCGGACCACGGGCGGCGAGACCCTGGCCAAGGAGGTCGCGGACCAGACGGCGCGCGCGGTGACCCTCGCCTCGGTCAATCCGGCCTATCCCCCCCGGCTCGTCGACCGCCGCGACATCGTCTGGATGGGCCGCATCCTCTGGGTCAGTCAGTGATGTGGGGCCGCGCCCATGCGGCGAGCGACAGCACATCAAACCCGCGCTCAAGCGGGGGGCGACCGCGTCGCGAGCGGTAGCGCCCAAGAAAAAGACCGCCCCCTTCGGGACGGCCTCTTCATTCGGGGAGGATCAGCGCGTCAGTTGGGGGCGACGTAGTGGGCGCTGACCCAGCCGCCCCCGGCGATCTGGACCCATTCACCCTGCGAACCGATGGCGCTGAACGGCTGGCCGGCCGACAGGCTGCCGACCTGGCGATAGCTGGTGCCGGGGCCCGAACGGATGCGCAGGTTGGCGGTGGCGCGATAGTCGCCGCCCTGGGCCTGCTGATTGGCCTGACGGGCGCGCTGCTGGTTGCAGCCGATATAGGAACCGGCCGCGGCACCGGCCGCGCCGCCGGCGACAGCCCCCAGGGTGCGTTCATTGTCCGAAATCTGGCTGCCGGCGATGGCCCCGAGAACGCCGCCGATCACCGCACCGGTCTGTTGGCGGCCGCCGGGGGCATCGCAGTTGGTGATGCCGTTGGCCTGCTGGGCCATCGACGCGGTCGGGACCGCCGTGACCAGCGCGGCCAGGGCGGCGGCGGTGGCGAGGCTGGTGTTCATGATCTTCGACATGGTCTCTCCAATTCATCGAGGTTGGTCGATGACAGGGAGAATGCGCGACCGGGCCTGAAGGCTCCCGGAGGCTTGTCGTTATGTTCGGTTCATCCTCGTCGGTCGCTACCGCTCGCCGCGCGGCGGCTCGCTGGCTGAGCGCGCGCCTGTTTCAGGAAGCGAGCTCTCCGCGGGCCCCCGCCTCGATCAGTTCGATCGTCTGCGACAGGCCATAGATGGCCGCGAACGAGCCGAAGCGCGGCCCCTGCGACGCGCCCAGCAGCACTTCGTACAGGGCACCGAACCAGCCGCGCAGGGGTTCGAAAGCGTGCTCCTTGCCCACGGCATAGACTTCGCCCTGGATCAGTTCACCGTCCGTCGTATCGCCCGGCAGGGCCTTCAGACGGGTCGCGAGATCGAGCAGGGCCGCCGTCTCCTTGTCGTCGGGCGCGCGATACGACTTCGCCGGCTTCACGAAGTCCTCGTAGTAGTTCAGCGCGTGACCCATCAGCCGATCCAGCAGGGGCTCGGTTTCCGGGGTCGCCTCGGGCAGGTAGCGGGCGAAATAGGCCCAGAGCTGATCCTTCGACGAGGCGTTGGCCACACCGACCAGATTCAGCAGCAGGGCAAAGGACACCGGCGAGGTATGCGTCGGCGGGGCCCCCGCATGGATCGACCAGACGGCATTGTCGATCCGCTTGGCGGGCTCCTGCGTCTTGTAGGCCTCGATGAAGGCCATCCAGTCGTCGATGGCGCGCGGGATGACGTTGAAATGCAGGCTCTTGGCCGATTTCGGCGACTGGAACATGTACCAGCTCAGCGACTCCGGCGTGCCGTAGCGCAGCCATTCGTCCATGGTCAGGCCATTGCCCTTGGACTTGGAGATCTTCTTGCCCTCGACATCGAGGAAGAGCTCGAAGTTGAAGCCCTCGGGCGGCGTTCCGCCCAGGGCCCGGCAGACCCTTGAGGACTCGCGCACGCTCTCGATCAGGTCCTTGCCCGACATCTCATAGTCGATGTCCAGGGCGGTCCAGCGCATGGCCCAGTCAGGCTTCCACTGCAGCTTCACATGGCCGCCGGTGACCGGGACCTCCGTTCGTCCACCCGCCGGGTCGTCGAAGGTGATGGTCCCCTTGTCGACGTTCCGCTCCAGCGTCGGGACCTGAAGCACATGGCCGGTGACGGGGCTGACGGGCAGGAAGGGTGAATAGGTGGCACGACGCTCCTCGCCGAGCGTCGGCAGCATGATGGCCTGGACCGCGTCGAACCGCTCCAGCAGGGTCAGCAGGGTCGCGTCAAACCGGCCCGACCTGTACTGCTCGGACGAGGAAAAGAACTCGTATTCAAAGCCGAACCCGTCGAGGAAGGCGCGCAGGCGGGCGTTGTTGTGGGCCCCGAAGCTGTCGTGGGTCCCGAACGGGTCGCGCACCACGGTCAGGGGCTTGTGCAGGTCCTCGGCCAGCATTTCCGGATTGGGGATGCCCTCCGGCACCTTGCGCAGGCCGTCCATGTCGTCGCTGAAGGCGATCAGCCGCGTCGGCCAGTGGTCTCCGGTCAGGGCCCGGAAAGCGTTACGCACCATGGTGGTGCGCGCCACCTCGCCGAAGGTGCCCATGTGCGGCAGGCCGGAGGGGCCATAGCCGGTCTCGAAGATCACGGGCCGTTGCAGGGCCTCGAACGTCGCCAGCGCCTCGTCCGCCTTGCCGGCGTCGATCAGAAGTCTGGCCGCATTCCGCTCGGCGTCGCTGAGCCGCTTCTTCAGAACGTGGTTCAGAAGATTGCGGGCCTGTTCGAACGGCCAGGACTTGGCGTCGCGCGCGAGGGTCTCGAGGTTCTGCAGCATGGGTGGGGCTTTGACCTGTCAGGCACGCCGGGTCAACAATGCCCCTCATGATCCCGTTGCTGCTCGGCGTCCTCACACTTTCCAGCCAAGTCCAGACGTCGCGCAGCGACTGGGCGGTCACGCATGCCAACCAGAGCGAGGCGACCGCGGTGAACGTCGGCGATGCGGTCGTTCCTGCGGGCAGGGATTTCAAGCTGGCGATGTCCTACACCGTGTACCGGCGCGGCACGGCGGAAACCGGTTGGACCACCCCGGCCTACCGGTTCGAGTATCTCGCCTTCCGATGCGAGGAACGAAGCTATCGGGTGCGACGGTCGACTCTCCATAGCGGCGTTGCTGATCCCCAGGGGCTCCCGAACAGCGACGACGGACCCTACAGCCCGGTCGAACTCGAGCCCCGACGCGCCCGGCAGCTCGAGGTGGTTTGCAATCCGGAGGCCGCCCGAGACCTGCCCCGGTTCAGCGACTACTTCCGCTTCATGGACGCCTACGGCCTCAACTCACGGGGAACTTGACCCCGCCTCCCCTGCGTGGCCTTTGCGCCGGCTGATGAAGACCGCCGATTTCGACTTTGACCTGCCGGACGACCGGATTGCGCTCCGCCCCGCCGAGCCGCGCGATTCCGCGCGCCTGCTGGTGGTCAAGGGCAGCGGGTTGGAGGACCGGATCATCCGCGACCTGCCAGACTTCCTGCGCCCCGGCGACGCCCTGGTGTTCAACGATACGCGGGTGATCCCGGCGCGGCTGTCGGGGGTTCGCGAACGGATCGGCGCGGAGGGCGATACGCTGACCGTCGCCGTCGAGGCCACCCTGCATCACCGCGACGCGCCCGACGGCTGGTCGGCCTTCATGAAGCCCGGCAAGCGAATCAAGGCGGGGGACCGGGTGCGGTTCGGTGCGACGGTCGACGGCGCCTGCGAACTGGGCCGTCTGGACGCCACCGTGGTCGACAAGGGCGAGGACGGGCTGGTCACCCTGCGCTTCGACCTGTCGGGGCCGATGCTGGACGAGGCCATCCGGGACGTCGGGGTCATGCCCCTGCCGCCCTATATCGCCGCCAAACGGGCCGAGGACGACCGCGACCGGTCGGACTATCAGACCGTCTTCGCCGAGCATGACGGCTCGGTGGCGGCCCCCACGGCCGGCCTGCATTTCACCCCTGCCCTGCTGGACGCGATCCGGGCGCGCGGCGTCTCGACCCATGCGGTGACCCTGCACGTCGGGGCCGGCACCTTCCTGCCGGTCAAGGCGGACGACACTGCCGACCACAGAATGCACTCCGAATGGGGCGAGGTGTCCCCAGAGATCGCCGCCGCCCTGAACGCGGTGCGCGCCGCCGGGGGCCGCATCGTCTGCGTCGGCACGACCTCGCTGCGCCTGCTGGAGAGCGCCACGACGCCCGGGGGCGAGGTCCGGCCCTTCCACGGCGACACGGCCATCTTCATCACCCCCGGCTACCGCTTCCGCGCCGCCGATGTGCTGATGACCAATTTCCACCTGCCGAAATCGACCCTGTTCATGCTGGTCAGCGCCTTCGCCGGGCTGGAGACGATGAAGACGGCCTATGCGCATGCGGTGGCGGACGGATA
Source organism: Caulobacteraceae bacterium (assembly GCA_965284535.1). GTDB lineage: Bacteria > Pseudomonadota > Alphaproteobacteria > Caulobacterales > Caulobacteraceae > Brevundimonas. The sequence continues at coordinate 2,200,865 of OZ260090.1, read as the reverse complement.
CCGCTTCTATTCCTACGGGGATGGCTCGCTGCTATTCCGCGCCTCCTGATGCCCTTCCCGTTCGACATCACCGCCACCGAAGGCCGCGCCCGCACAGGGGTGCTGAAGACGCCGCGCGGCGACATCCGCACGCCGGCCTTCATGCCCGTCGGCACCGCCGCCACGGTCAAGGCCATGACGGTCGATCAGGTCGCCCAGACCGGGGCCGACATCCTGCTGGGCAACACCTACCACCTGATGCTGCGCCCCGGACCGGAGCGGATGGAGCGGCTGGGCGGGCTGCACAAATTCATGGGCTGGACGAAGCCCATCCTGACTGACAGCGGCGGCTTCCAGGTCATGTCGCTGGCGGGCATTTCGAAGGTGAAGGAGGAGGCCGTCACCTTCGCCAGCCATATCGACGGGTCGAAACACGTTCTCAGCCCCGAACGGTCGATCGAGATCCAGGCTGACCGGATCGGCGCCGACATCTCGATGCAGCTGGACGAATGCGTGGCCTGGCCCGCCGAGGAGACGCGCGCCCGGGAAGGGATGGAGTTGTCAGCCCGTTGGGCGAAGCGGTCAAAGGACGCATTCGGCACCCGCGAGACCCAGGCCCTGTTTGGCATCCAGCAGGGCTCGACCTTCGAAAGCCTGCGCCGCGAATCCTCGGATCGTCTGCGCGAGATCGGTTTCGACGGCTACGCCATCGGCGGTCTGGCCGTCGGCGAGGGCCATCAGGCCATGTGTGAGGTGCTGGACTATGCGCCCGACATGCTGCCGGTTGACCGGCCGCGTTATCTGATGGGCGTGGGCAAGCCGGTCGATCTGGTCGAGGCGGTCTGGCGCGGCGTCGACATGTTCGACTGCGTCCTGCCCACCCGCGCCGGACGTCACGGTCAGGCCTGGACATGGGCCGGGCCTATCAATCTGAAGAACGCCCGCTTCGCCGAGGATCAGGACCCGCTGGAGCCCGACATCCCCTGCCCGGCTTCGCAGGCCTATTCAAAGGCCTATCTGCATCACCTGATCCGGGCCGATGAAATCCTCGGCAAGGTGCTGTTGAGCTGGCACAACATCGCCTTCTTCCAGGCCCTGACGGCGGCGATGCGCGAGGCCATCGCCCATGGACGGTTCGAGGCCTTCCGCCGCGACTTCCACGCCCGGCACACCTCGAACAACAAGAGCTAGCGCTGGCTTCGGCCCCGCGGCCGGAACCAGCCGGGCGCGGCGGGCGGGGCACAGTTGCGCTGCATCCCCGTCCCTTTCAGGAAGGACCGGCGCATCCGGCCAGCCTGGATGGCGGACTGGACGTGGCGGCTGTGCTGTTCGGCCCCCGACAACTGCCGGATCCAGCCGCGGCCCGGGATGAAGTCGGTGGTCGCGTCCCGGATGGCGTCCAGCGCCGCGGCCGCGGCGGCATCAGCGGCCCGTTCGCTGAGGAAGGAGCCGTTCTGGGCCGGCGGCTCGTCGGTGTCCGGACCCAGGGCCTCGTTCAGCCGCGCGATCTCGGCCCCGATGGTGGTGCACTGGTTCAGATTGCGCAGGTCATAGGGATTGGCCTCGGCCTGCAGCAGGACCGTCGGAATGTACTGGCGGCGCAGGTTGAGGTCATCCAGCGGCGCTGTCGCCGCCGCGCCCAACCCGGCACCGAACTGCTGCGCCCCACCGGCGACGGAGCCGCAGGACGCAAGCGGAATACAGAGGGCGAGGATCAGACCGGCGGCGCGCATGGCTCTTTCAATCACGGTGCGGGCCGGACGGAAAGCGCCCTTGCCCCGAAGCGTCTCAAGCTTTGCCATAAACTGCTTGGCCATGAAGCGAATGCCGGTAATCATCGGACCCATGATTGAGCTGATCAAGGCATGGATCACCCGGATGCGCTGCCCGCATCAGTACCGCTACAGCCGCAGCAAGCCGGGCACCCTGGTCTGCAAGCGCTGCCGCAAGCGGAAACCCAAGCCGAGGGACTGACAGGGTCCGCGTTTCATGGGAGGCGGGGTGGTACGTCCTCTCGGGCTCGAACCGAGGACCCTCTGATTAAAAGTCAGATGCTCTAACCAACTGAGCTAAGGACGCACACCGGACGGATCGCTCTCGCGACCCGGCGAGGGGGCCTTCTTTAGCAAACCGTCGTCCGGGTCAAGGGGTGGCTCGACGCGCGACCGGGCTGACGTTAGGCAGGAGCCATGAAACCCTTGTCCGGCCTGCGCATCCTTGAGTTCGACGGCCTGGGGCCGGTGACGTTCGCGGGCATGATGCTGGCCGATCTCGGGGCCGACGTCCTGCGACTGACCCGCGACGCCGGTGCCGGTGAGCCGGTGTTCAGCGAGGTCGGCGGAGAGATTCTGCATCGCGGCCGGGCCGCCGTCGCCGTCAATCTGAAAGACCCGGACGATCTGACCGGTGTGCTGGACCTGATCGACAGCGCGGACGCCCTGATCGAAGGCTTCAGGCCCGGGGTGATGGAACGGCTGGGACTGGGCCCTGAGATCTGCGCGGGTCGCAACGCAGGGCTGGTCTATGGCCGGATCACCGGCTGGGGTCAGACCGGCCCCATGGCGCGACAGGTGGGCCATGACATCAACTACATCGCCCTCAGCGGGGCGCTCCACGCCCTGGGCGAGCCTGACAGGCCACCACGCGCGCCGTTGAACCTGCTGGGCGACTACGGTGGCGGGGCGATGATGCTGGTCACCGGTGTCCTCGCCGCCCTGCTGGAGGCGAAGACGACGGGCAAGGGTCGGGTCGTGGACGCGGCGATGACCGACGGATCAGCTCTGCTGATGAGCCTGTTCCAGGCGCTGGGCGCGCGCGGGCTGTGGAGCGAGGCGCGCGGGGCCAATCTGCTGGACGGCGGCGCGCCCTTCTATCGCTGCTATGGCTGCAAGGACGGCCGGTTCGTCGCGGTGGGGGCGCTGGAGCCGCAATTCCATGCCGCCCTGGTCGCCGGGCTGGGACTGATCCCTGAAGCGGTACCCCAGTTCGATTTCGCCGCCTGGCCCGAGCGGCACGCGCAGTTCGCGGCTATCTTCGCCACCCGTGACCGCGACGACTGGGCCGCTCGTTTCGAGGGGACCGATGCCTGTGTCACCCCCGTGCTGACCAGCGCCGAGGCGGCACGGCATCCCCACAACCTGGCGCGTGGGACCTTTATCGAGGGAGGCATCGTTCAAGCGGCACCGGCTCCCCGGTTCGGCGAACGCCCCTCAGAACCCGTGCCTCAACCCGCCTCCGTCTCGCTGGGCGAAGCCCGTAGCCGCTGGGGCTGACGCTCAGCCGACCGCGGCCTGTAGCGCGGGCCGTTCGACGGCGCAGGCCTCGGCCAGGGTCGCTGTCAGCATGACGGGATCGATCGGCTTGGTCAGGAAGGCGTGAACACCGGCGGCGTCCCAGGCCGCGCGATGCAGGTCCAGCGCATTGGCCGTCAGGGCGATCACCGGCGTATCTCCGTTGACCGCCCCGTCCCGTATCCGCCGCGTGGCCTCAAGCCCGTCCATGACCGGCATCTGCATATCCATCAGGATCGCGTCGAATCGCTGCCCCGAGGCGGCCTCAAGGGCCTCGGCCCCGTTCTCGACCAGGGTCAGGCGGCAGCCGTGCGGCTCCAGGAGCAATTGCAGGATCCGGCGGTTCACCTCGTGATCGTCGGCGGCGAGAATCGACCGGCCTTGCAGCGAACCAGCGGCCTCCGCCGGACGCACCGGCGCGACCGCCGCCGCCTCGACGGCCGTCACCGGCAGGCTGAGCGAAAAGGTCGAGCCCTCACCTTCGACACTGTCCACGGTCAGGGACCCGCCCATCAGCTCGGCCAGTTTGCGGCTGATCGACAGGCCCAGACCCGTGCCGCCATAGCGGCGGGTGGTGCCGATATCGGCCTGTTCGAAACTGTTGAATATCTGACCCAGACGATCCGCCGGGATCCCGCACCCCGTATCGGTGACCGCCATGTTCAGCCGGGCACCATCCCAGCCGACCCGGATGGTGATGTCCCCGTCTTCGGTGAATTTCACCGCATTGGACATCAGATTGAAAAGGATCTGCTGGACCCGGAGGGGATCGGTGAGCACGGCGACGGGGACCTCCGGCGCAACCCGCACCTTCAGCCTGACGCCATTGGCGAGTGCGCGCGGCTCCCAGAGCCGGACGACGGTCGACAGCCGGTCGCGGACGATCATCTCCGCGCTTTCCAGCTCCATCTTGCCGGCCTCGATCTTGGAGAAGTCGAGCACGTCGTTGAGCAGCCCCATGAGCACATCGCCCGCGTCGATCAACATCGCGACATGTTCGCGCTGCTGGCCATCGAGGCGGGTGCGGCGGAGCAGGTTGGCGGCGGAAATCACCGCGTTCATCGGTGTACGAATCTCGTGGCTGACCACGGCCAGAAAGTCCGACTTGGCGGCATTGGCGACCTCCGCCTTCCGGCGGGCGCTCTGTTCGGCGTCGCGGGCGGACTGGAGAGCGCCCGTGGTCATCGAGCTCTGCCGCACCGCCACGACCAGATGGCTCATGTACAGCAGGCAGCCGATGGCGATCAGCAGTTCCTGCCAGTTCTGGCTGTTCACCGCACTGAACACCGGCAGGCCGAAGAAATACGTCGCGTGCGGCAGAACGGCGGAGATCAGGATCGGTCGGGCATGATGCATGTGCAGGCTGACATGCAACAGGCCGCCGGCGCATTGAACCATGGCGAAGACGCGTCCGACGTCTCCGCCGTAGAACCACAAATAGGCGGTTATGACGGCATAGACGGCGACCCCCAGGATCGTCGTGGCGCAGCACAGGACCAGATAGGCGCGATCCGGCTGCCACTCGGGGCGGTGCCTGAACCGGCTGAAGATGGCCCAGTCGAGTGTCTGGGTCGCGAGAACCGCCGCGAACCAGATCGGGGGCCAGATCGACGGCACCACGAACCAGGCCGTGCAGCCGATGAAGGCCGCCAGGGCAAGCCGGGTCTTGAGTTCCCGGTATCGCACCTGCGACACCATGGCGTAGGCCGTCGCTGTCATTCGCGCCCCTCCTGATTTCGCCATACGGCAAATTCTGAAAGGATTGGTTGCCACGCGTGGTGACCAGCCCCGCGTTCACGGCTATGGAACGGGCGAGACGGCCACGCGTTGTTTGGCCGTTCCGGGGGAGACACCGCCTATGAAACGCCTGATTGCCATTCTGGCCCTGTCGACTGCCATCGGCGTCGCCGCCTGCGATGACCAGACCTCTAATGATTACAACGATGTTGAGCCGCCGATGGAGGCCCCGATCGCGCCTCCGGCCGAAGAAGTCGCCGTCCCGGCCGCGGCACCGAGCGCCGTGGACGCACCGCCTGTTGATTATTCCACCCTCCCCCCCGAAAAGCGGTCGTCAGCGGAATCGGTCCAGCCGGAAAGCGAAACGCTCTTCTATTGATCCCGGCCGCCGCCCCATCGGCGCCACAGCCGGATGCGACGGTGTCGATCTCCGCGTCCTGACGAAGGTTCCAGTTTGACGCCACGGCCCGCCCTGTTTGTCATCAGCACGGTGGGGGTTTTGTTGCTGGCCTCCGCCGCGACCGCCGATCCCCGCGCCGAGATCCGGGGCGAGCTGGACGCCGGGCTGCGCGAGCAACTGATTCGGGCCATCGGCGAGGTCGACAGCCCTCCGTCGAACCGTTTCGAAGCCCGCAGCCGGGCAAGGGGTGCCATGCAGGCCGCCGAGGCCCTGCTTCGGTCCGAAGGCTACTATCAGCCCGTTCTGGAAGATGTGGTCGAGGGCGAGGAGACCCCGGTCGCCATCGTCAATGTGACGCCCGGTCGGCGCTTTGAACTGGCGGAGATCCAGGTCCTCTGGGCCACGCCGGAACCCGATCCGGAAACGGACGCGGCGGTTCACGGCGAAATCGGCCTGAGTGCCGGGGACCCCGGCCGCGCGCCCGATGTCATCTCCGCCGAGGGGCGGATCGTCGCCGGTCTGACCCGCCGGGGCTATGCCGATGCGGCCGCGCAGCCGCGCCGGGTGGTGGTGGATCACGCCACCTTTACCGTCCAGCCCAATTTCCACATCGCATCCGGACCGCTCGTGAGGCTGGACGGTGTCCGGCTGGAAACCCGCGGCCCCACCAATCCCGCATGGGTCGCCGGCCTGGCCCCGTGGTCCGAAGGCGAGGTCTATGACCCGGAGAACGTCGCCGAACTGGAGCGCCGCCTGCTCGAAACCGGCGTCTATGACGGTGTCGGCGTGGCCCTGGCACCGACCGACCAGACCAATGCGGACGGCCATCGTCCGGTCATCGTCACCCTGACCGACCGCCCTCGGCGGGTCCTTGAGGCCGGTGCCACCTTTTCGACCGCCGAGGGATCGGGCCTGGACCTGATCTGGACCTGGCACAACAGGTTCGGGCGCGCTGACACCCTGGTCTGGCAGGCCCGGGCCGCCGATGTCGACAGCCGACTGGGAATCGCCCTGAGTCTGCCTCACTGGCGACGCCCCGGAGAGACATTGACGCTGTCAGGCGCGCTTCTGAACGAGGACACGGACGCCTATCGCCGTACGGCCGTGGCCATCGCGGCGGACCTGCAGCAGCGTATCGGCAAGACGTCCTGGGTCAGCTACGGCGTCGGACTGGACGCCGGCAAGTACGATGAGAACCGGTTCGATCCGGTGACCCGGCTGCCGATTAATTTCAATCGGGACCTGGTCGTCCTGACCGGACGCGGCAGCGCCTATCTCGATCGCTCCAACGATCCGCTGGATCCAACCACGGGCTGGCGACTGACCGTCTCGGCCCAGCCAACGGCCGTGGCCGGCGAGGATACGGTGCTGTTCCTGCGTACCGAGGCCCAGGCCACCGGCTATCTGCCGCTTCAGGACGGGGCCAGGACAGTCCTGGCGGGACGGGTGCGGATCGGGTCGATTGTGGGAGGCGAGGAACTGACCGTGCCGTCGGACCGCCTGTTCTATTCCGGGGGCGGTGGTTCGGTACGCGGGTTCGAGTATCAAGGCGTCGGGCCACGCCTGCCTGACAACACCCCCCGCGGCGGCCTGAGCCTGTTCGAGACCTCGATCGAGATCCGGCGCGACGTCTGGCGCAATTTCCAGGCCGTGGCCTTCATCGACGCGGGTGCCATCGGCTTCCAGGAGACGCCGAACTTCAACAACCTGCGCTACGGAGCCGGGCTCGGCGTGCGCTACAAGCTACCGTTCGGACCGATCCGTGCCGATATCGCCGTGCCACTGGATCGGCGGGATGGCGACGCGGACTTCCAGGTCTATGTCAGTATCGGGCAGGCGTTTTGACCGACGCCCCGCCCCCTGACGACGCGCCGGAAACGCCCGCTGAGACGGCGAAGAAGAAGCGCACCCGCTTGCAGGCTATCGCCTTCTTCGGCGGCATTGCGGCGGCTGTCCTGGCGGCGCTGCTGATCCTCGTCGCCGTGGGCGGACGGATGTATCTGCTGACCGATTCAGGCCGGGCGCTGGTGACCAGTTTCGTCGCCGGCAAGAAGCTGGGCCGCTATGGACGGATCAATGTCGAGGGCGTGCGTGGCGACCTGTTCGACGATTTCACCATCGACCGCGTCACCGTCACCGACGCCAGCGGTGTCTGGCTGGAGGCCCGCAAGGTCCACGTCGACTGGGACTGGTGGCCCCTGATCGCCCGGCGCTTCCACGCCACCGATGTCGAGGCCGAGGTCATCCGTCTGATCCGTCGTCCGGTGGTGGAACTCTCGACCGAACCGCCGGGACCGCAACCCCTGTCGATCAGGATTGACAGGTTCGCGGCGGACGTCGAGCTGCTGGAAGGCTTCAGCAAGGAATACGGCCAGTGGAAGCTGTCCGGTGAGGCTCACATCCCGCGCAGGGGAACCAGGTCCGCCGTCGTCAACGCCGACAGCAACAGCCGCCCGGGCGATTTTCTGCGTCTCAACGCGACCGTAGGCGACGCCATTTCCGATCTGCGCCTCACCCTGCGCGCCAATGAGGCGCGCGGTGGCCCGCTGGCCGGTGCCCTGGGCTACGCCCCCGGCAAGCCCTTCTCCGCCACGGCGACCGTCAACGGCGAGATCATTGACGCCATGGTCCGCACCGGCGACTTCGTCCCGCTGGTGATCAAGGGCCGATACGGCGAAACCCGGACGCGGATCTCCGGGTTCGCGGACTTCTCCGGCTCCGACCTGCTGGCCCCGTTCGCCGAACGGATCGGCCGAACGGTGCGCTTCGGCTTCGCGACATCCAGCGACAGCGACCGCGACGGGCGGATCGGCGTTGCCTGGCGGCTGATGGCTGACAATCTGGACTCCAGCGCCAGCGGCGAGATCAGGCTCGATGACCGGAGCAGCCCGGACGGTGTCACACTGAACGTCTCGACCCGGTCCATGGCCCGGCTGGTGGGACAGGCGGGGGCGGGACCGGCTGCCTATCGCGGGGTGTTCCGGGGCGACGCGGACCGATGGAGGCTGGATGGCTCGGTCGACCTGATCGGCGCCGAGGTGGCAAGCTACCGCACCCAGCGCATCCGCGGGCCGGTCAAGCTGCAGGTCCGACGGGGCCGAATGGACGTCGAGGGTGACATCCAGGCCGTCGGAGGATCGAGCGCCGGCATTGTCGGGGGTCTGTTGGGGGCCTCGCCACGCCTTACCTTCGAGGCGGTGCGGCAGGCTGACGGGGCGTTGTTGCTGGAGCGGGTCAACCTGACCGGCCAGGCCCTTACGGTCACCGGATCGGGCGGCCGAAATCTGTTCGGCGGCCTGGGCTTCAGGGGACGGCTCGATATCACCAGCGCCTCGCCTCTCTACCGGGGTGCCCGGGGTCGTTTCGGCGGCCCCCTATCAGCGTCGACGGCCCGCACCGGCGCGCCCTGGCGGCTGACCTTCGACGGACGCGGGCAGAATCTCGCCATGGGACTGGTCGAGTTTGACCGAATCCTCGGCGAAACCCCGCGGCTGCAGGTCACGGGCGCTCTTTCGGACGGACGGGTCGTGATCGAACGGGCCCACCTGACCGGTGCGCGGGGTTCTGCGTCCGCGGATGGTCGTATCGGACCCGACGGCGAACTGGCGCTGAACCTGGACTGGACCGCGCAGGGGCCATTCGGCATGGGGCCTTTCGTCATCGATGGCACCATGACCGGCGGAGGCGAACTCAAGGGAACGCTCGCGGCCCCCCATCCGATACTGAACGCCACCTTCGGCAAGGTTACCGCCGGGGCTCTGATCCTGACCGATGCCAGGATGGACCTGGACTTCATACGAGGCGACGACGGCTCGGACGGCCGGGCCTCCCTCACGGCGGCGTCAAACTACGGACCGGCTCGGGCGAGCGGGAGTTTCTTCTACGGCGACCAACAGTTGCGCCTCACCAATGTCGAACTGGACGCGGGTGGAGTGACGGCCTCCGGAGCGGTCGCCCTGTCCAGCAACATTCCGTCCAGCGCCGACCTGACCTTCGCCGCCCGGCCCGGTGCCTTCCTGGCCTCGGGCACCGCCGATGGCCGCGTCCGCCTGACCGAGGGCGAGGGTTCCGAAACCGCGATTCTCGATGTCACCGGACGCAATGTCCGGCTGGCCGGATCGACCTGGGTCATCCGCACCCTCGACCTCAAGGGCCGCGGTACGCTGGAGCGCCTCCCCTTCACGCTCAAGACGAATGTGGGTGGTGCCACGCCCGTGTCGTTCGACGGAACCGGTATCTATTCCCGCAACGGCCCCTCACAGACGGTCGCGCTGGAAGGCAGCGGCCGTATCCGGGAGATTGCCTTCACCACCCGCAATCCCGCCGTCATCGCCCTGTCCGGTGACGGTCGAGTGGCCCGTGTCGACCTGGGGGTCGGCGGCGGCGTGCTGCTGGGCGAACTGCGCCAGGACTCCCGGGCCGCCATCATCGAGGCCAATCTGACCAGCGTGGACCTCGGCTCGCTGGTCCAGGACATGCGCGGACGGGTGACCGGCCGGCTTTCGCTGCGCGGGGCCGGTGATGACCTGTCCGGTTCGGCCAACATCACCCTCGCCGACATGCGCAGCATTGACGCGCCGCGCGGGATTGCGGTCGACGGGACGCTGAACGCCCTGCTGGTCAACAACACCCTGCGCATCCAGGCCCGAGCCGCTGACGGCGAGGCGGTGCGCGCCAGTGCGGACATCACCCTGCCCGTCGAGGCCTCGGCGGCCCCCCTGCGTCTGGCCATCGTCCGCACGCGCGATATGTCGGGCGACATCTCCATCCAGGGCCAGATCCAGCCGATCTGGGACCTGCTGGCGGGCGGCGAGCGGTCCCTGACAGGCCAGGTCAATGCCCGCGCCAGCCTGGGCGGGTCGATGGCCGAGCCCCGGATCAACGGCCGGCTGGACCTGCAGCAAGGCAGTTTCCACGACAGCGCCACCGGCGTCCGGCTCGAGGAGGTCACAATGGCCAGTCGCTTCGACGACACGACCGGTCTGGTCGAGACCTTCAGCGCCGTCGACGGCTCGGGCGGCGCGGTCAGCGGCAACGGCCGGATCGGCCTCACACAGGGTTCGGGCTCGAGTTTCCAACTGCAACTCAACCGTTTCCGGATCATCGACAACGACATCGCCGAGGCCAAGGCATCCGGGCCCCTGACCGTGAACCGCGGCACGGACGGCAATATCACCCTGTCGGGTCAGATGGACATCGACGAGGCCCGCATCCAGGCCAATCCGCCCGGCTCCAACGGGATCGTCGGGATGGATGTTGTCGAGATCAACAAGCCCGGAGGCGACATTCCCGAAGCCGAACAGAACCGTCAGCGCGGCATTCAATTCGGTCTCGACATCGCCCTGCGTTCGCCCGGAGGCGATGTACGGGTGGTGGGTCGTGGCCTGAATGTCGAAATGAACGTCGATGCCCGGGTCACGGGCACCATCAGCCGGCCGGTCCTGGCCGGGACGGCCCGTGTGGTGCGCGGCGACTATGACTTCGCCGGCAAACGGTTCGTGTTCGATGAGCGCGGCACGGTCAGTCTCTCGACCAATCCCGAACAGATCCGGCTGAACCTGACCGCCACGCGGGACGATCCGACGCTGACCGCGACCATTCGCGTCACCGGGACGGCGGCACGGCCTGCCATCGCCCTGAGCTCCACCCCGGCCCTGCCGCAGGACGAAATCCTCTCGCAGGTCCTGTTCGGGCGGTCGGCGTCCCAACTCTCGGCCTTTGAGGCGGCCCAGCTGGCGGCGGGCGTCGCGGCGCTGGCGGGCGGCGGCGGCTTTGATGTGATCGGAAATCTGCGGGAGCTGGCCGGGCTGGACCGGCTGTCGTTCGGCGGCGAGGCCTCGAGCCTGACGGTCGCCGGTGGCCGCTACATCACCGACGACGTCTACCTGGAGATCATCGGTGGCGGCGAGAACGGGGCGGCGGTCAATGTCGAATGGCAGGTGCGCAGGAACCTGACGGTCAGTTCGAAACTCGGCGGACAGGGCGACGCCAGCCTGTCGATCCGCTGGCGCCGTCAGTCCCGCCAGCCGGGCACCGGTCGCGAGGACCGGCGCCCGAACCGGTGACCGGCCCTACTGGGCCGCTTCCATGCGGATTCGGTCGAGCGCGCGCGCACCACGGATGCCCGCGACATGCATCACCAGCTGGATGACCAGAATCACAAACCCGACCCAGACCTGCCAGGTCGGTGCCGTCGACGGAGGTACGCCTTCCTGGCCCTGCATCATCAGGCCCAGCAAGCCCGATCCCAGTCCGAAGACGACGAGGATCGCAAAGATGATCGGAATGACGACATTGGGCTTGGTCCATTGAACCAGGCCGAGCACGAACTGGATCGCGCAGAAGCCGATCGCAGTCCACATGGCGATCTGCATCACCATTCCGCCCATACCCGCCATCTCCGGCGCATCGGCCGATGCCTGGGCCATGGCTGCCTCGACCTCGGCCGAGCCACCGCTCATGAGCAGCGCGACGCCGACCGCACCCCACACGACGCCGAGAAAAATGGCCAGGGCGCTGGCGCGCGCAGCGGCGATCGCTTCGGCCTCGGTTGTAACCGGCGCGGTTGGGTTCGACGCCTTGATCCAGTCAGTCATTGAGTAGTCCCTCCCTTGAAGATGGGGAAGCCTAGCCCGCTCGCGTTCCGGGCGAAAGCCATCCCTCGCCTTCACCTTTGCCGCCTGCCCGGCTAGGGTCCCGGCGCATGCGGATTCTGCCCCCTGACCAGATCGTGCTCGACCATGTCGCGGCGCGCGAGACCGCCATAATCGAGCGCGCGGTCGGCTGGTCCAACGTCAGTTCGGGCAGCCGGAATGCCCACGGACTGGCGCAGGTTCTGGCGATGCTCGAAGCCGAGGCGCGGAGCCTGCCGGCCACGATCACGCGTATTCCGACCGGTGCCTCGACCACGGTCGCCGACGACGGCGCGGTCCGGACCGAGGCCCATGCCGACGCCCTGAAGATCACCGCCCGGCCGGACGCCCCGGTCCAGGTCGTGCTGACCGGCCACTATGACACCGTCTTCCCCGCCGAGAGCGGCTTCCAGACGGTCGTGACCCGCGCCGACGGTGCCCTGAACGGCCCCGGGATCGCCGATATGAAGGGTGGCATTTCGGTGCTGCTGGCGGCGCTGGAAGCCTTTGAAACCCATCCGGACAAGGCGGGCGTCGGCTGGACCGTCCTGCTCTCACCCGACGAGGAGATCGGCTCGCCCGCCTCGGCGCCCCTGCTGGCCGAACTGGGGGCGCGGGGCCATGTCGGCATGACCTATGAGCCCGCCCTCAGCGACGGAACCCTGGCCGGAGCGCGCAAGGGCAGCGGAAACTACCATCTGATCATCGCCGGCAAGGCCGCCCACGCCGGCCGCGCCTTCCACGAGGGGGCCAACGCCGTCGCCGGAGCCGCCATCATAGCCGCCCGCCTGCATGGCCTGAACGGTCAGCGCGAGGGCGTCACGGTCAATGTGGCCAGGATCAGCGGCGGCGGGGCCCTGAACGTGGTCGCCGACAACGCCGTGGTGCGGTTCAACGTGCGGGTCCCGGATGCGCAGGCCTCGGCCTGGATATCGGAGACGGTGCGCCAGATCGCCGCCGAACCGCCCTTCCCCGGCCTGACACTCGACCTGCACGGCGGCATGACCCGCGCGCCCAAGCCGATGGACGCCAGCCAGACCGCCCTGTTCGAGGCCGTGCGCGACACGGGCACCCTGCTGGGTCAGACCATTGCCTGGAAGCCGTCGGGCGGGGTCTGCGAGGGCAACAACCTGCATGCCGCCGGCCTGCCCAATATCGATACCCTCGGCGTGCTGGGCGGCGACATCCATTCCGATCAGGAGTTCGCCTGGCCCGCCAGCTTCGTCGAACGCGCCCAGCTCAGCGCCCTGATCCTTTGCAAGATCGCATCGGGCGAGATCGACGCCCTGAAACTCAAAGCTCTTCGTCTGGAGACGATGTAACCCATGCTCGTCGTCCGACCCGCCGCGCCCGCCGACCTCGACCACCTGCTGGAACTGGCCATCCTGTCCGGCCCCGGCTTCACCAGCCTGCCCGAGGACCCCGACCAGCTGGCCGAGCGGCTGGAGCTGAGCCGCGACAGCTTCACCGGCGCGCTGGAGCCCCAGCACCGCTGGTACACATTGATGCTGGAAGAGACCGAGACCGGCGACGTCGACGGCATCGGCTCGGTGAAGGCGGCCGTTGGCCTGAACCGCCCCTTCTTCTCCTTCCGGGTGGTGACCAATACCCAGTCTTCGCCCTCGCTGGGCATCAAGCTGGAACAGAAGACGCTGGTGCTGGTCAATGAATGCACCGGCTGGTCAGAGGTCGGTTCGCTCTTCCTCAAGGCCGACCGGCGCAAGGGGGGCGCGGGCCGCCTGCTCAGTCAGTCGCGCTACATGCTGATGGGAGCCGAACCCGAGCTGTTCAACGAGAATGTCCTGGCCGAGCTGCGCGGCGTCTTCACGCCCGACGGAGCCTGCCCGTTCTGGGATCATGTGGCGCACAAATTCTTCCCGATGGAGTTTGACGACGCCGACAGGATGACCGGTTCGACCGACAAACAGTTCATCCTCGATCTGTCGCCGCGCCATCCGATCTATATCGAACTGCTGCCCGAGCCGGCACGGGCCGTGATCGGCAAGGTGCATCCCCAGGGCGTTCCCGCCATGGCCCTGCTGGAAAGCGAGGGATTCCGGCCCAACGGGTTGGTCGACATCTTCGACGGCGGGCCGACGGTCTCTTGCCAGCGCGACAATATCCGCACCGTCCGCGATGCGCGGCGACTGACCGTCGCCATCGCCGATGAGGTCGAGGCCGAACTGCCCGCCCTGATCTCGACCGCCACGATTTCCAACTTCCGGTCCGTCCGCCAGAAGGTCGCCATCGAGGGCGACGTTGTTACCCTGACCCGCGACACCGCGGCGGCACTGAAGGTGCGGGCCGGGGATGTGGTGCGAGTGAAGGCTTGAAACCCCACATGACCGTCATGACCCCCTTCAAATCCATCGATCCCGCAACCGGCGACACCGTCTGGGAAGGCCCCGCCGCCTCCCCTGCCGAGGTTCAGGCCGCCACCGACCGCGCCCGCGCCGCCTTCCCCGACTGGGCCGACCGTCCGCGCCAGGACCGGATCGACGCCGTCCAACGCTATCAGGCGGTGCTGAAGGCCCGCGCGCCGCAGATGGCCGAGGCGATCAGCCGCGAGACCGGCAAGGCCCTGTGGGAAACCACGACCGAACTGGGTGCCATGGCCGGCAAGGTCGACATCTCGATCCGCGCCTATGACGAGCGCACCGGCGAACGCACCGCCGAGACCGGTTTCGGCCGGGCGACCCTGCGCCACCGCCCGCATGGCGTGGCCGCGGTGCTGGGGCCGTTCAACTTCCCCGGCCACCTGCCCAACGGCCACATCGTCCCGGCTCTGCTGGCCGGCGACACGGTCGTGTTCAAGCCGTCGGAGGAGACGCCCCTCATCGGCCAGTTGATGGCCGAGGCCTTCGCCGAGGCCGATCTGCCGGACGGCGTGGTCAATGTCGTCCAGGGCGGGCGCGACACCGGCGCAGCCCTGCTGGAGAGCGGCATCGACGCCCTGATGTTCACGGGATCGGGCGCGGCGGGTGCCCATTTCCGACGGAAGTTCGCGGACGACCCGCATGTGATCCTGGCGCTGGAGCTGGGCGGCAACAATCCGCTGGTTGTCTGGGACGCCGCCGACGCCGAGGCCGTGGCCGGGATCGTGGTCCAGTCCGCCTTCGTCACCACGGGTCAGCGCTGCTCCTGCGCCCGCCGGCTGATCGTGCCCGCAGGCCCTCAGGGCGACGCCATTGTCGAGGCGGTCGAAGCCATGGTCGGGCGGCTGATCCTCGCCCCGTGGAACTCGACGCCCGAACCCTACGCCGGCCCGCTGATCTCGGTGAAGGCGGCCGAGGCGGCGTTGAAGGCGTTGCAGGACCGGATCGACATGGGGGCGAAGGTGATCCGCGCCTCCGGACCGGTCGGCAACCTGCCCGGTGCCTTCGTTCAGCCCGCCATCATCGACGTCACCAGCGTGGACGTGCCCGATGAGGAAATGTTCGCGCCGTTCCTGTCCGTGACACGAGTCGCCTCTTTCGACGCCGCCATCGCCGAGGCCAACGCCACCCGCTACGGCCTGAGCGCCGGCCTGGTCAGCGACGACCCGGCCAATTGGGACCGCTTCATCCGCCGCATCCGCGCGGGGGTGGTCAATTTCAACCGCCCCACCACCGGCGCCGCCGGCGACATGCCCTTCGGCGGCCTCGGTGCCAGCGGCAATCACCGGCCGTCGGCCTATTACGCCGCCGACTACTGCGCCTATCCGGTGGCCAGTTTCGAGGCCACGGCGGTGAAGAATATCGAGAGCGAGATCAAGGGGCTGCGGGGGTGAGCTCGCTCGCTCTCGAAGCCAATGCCGACGGCCTCATCGGCCCGACCCATTCCTATGCGGGCCTGTCTCCCGGCAATCTGGCCTCCAGCCTGAACAAGGGCGAGGCCTCGAACCCGCGGGCGGCCGTCCTGCAGGGCCTCGACAAGATGAAGCGGCTGGCTGACCTGGGCCTGCCGCAGTTCGTCCTGCCGCCGCATGAACGGCCGAACATTCCGTTCCTTCGCTCGCTCGGTTTCACCGGCACGGACGCCCAGGTCATCGAGCGCGCCTGGAAAGACGCGCCGTCGTTCGCCGCCGCCGCCTGTTCGGCCTCGCCGATGTGGGCCGCCAATGCCGCGACGGTGACGCCGTCCGCCGACAGCGCCGATGGGCGCGTGCATTTCACCCCCGCCAATCTGGTCACCAACCTGCACCGCTCGCTGGAGCACCAACAGACGAAGCGGGCGCTGGACGCCCTGTTCTCCGACCCGACCCGGTTCGCCGTCCACGACGCCCTGCCCTCCGTCGCTCACCTCGCCGACGAGGGCGCGGCCAACCACGTCCGTTTGTGCCCCGACCACGGCGCGCCGGGGGTCAATCTTCTGGTCTGGGGCCGCGAGGCCTTCGAGCCCTGGGCCGACGCCTTCCCCGCCCGCCAGACGCGTGAGGCCTCCGAGGCCGTCGCCCGCCGCCACGGCGCGTCAGGCGCGGTACTGGCCCGCCAGTCGAAGGCGGCCATCGCCGGCGGGACCTTCCACAATGATGTGGTCTGCGTGGGCGCACTGGAGACCCTGTTCCACCACGAACTGGCCTTCGAGGACACCGCCGGGACCCACGCCGCCATCCGCGCCGCCGCGCAAGGGTTCGAGCCGATCTTCGTCGAGGTCCCGGCCGCCGAACTGCCGCTGGCCGACGCCATCTCCAGCTATCTGTTCAACTCCATGCTGGTGCGGATTCCCGGCGAGGACCGCCTGACCCTGATCTGCCCGACCGAGACCCGCGACAACGCCCGCAGCCATGCGGTCGCTGAAGCCCTTGCGGCGTCCAACGGTCCGATCGGCAAGGTCGAGTATGTCGACGTCCGCCAGTCGATGCGCAACGGCGGCGGACCCGCCTGCCTGCGCCTGCGTGTGGTGCTGACCGAGGCCGAACAGGCGGCCGCCAACCCGAACATGCGGCTGACCGAGGAACTGCACGGCGCGCTCAGCGTCTGGGGCGCGACCTGGTATCGTGACCGACTGACGCCCGCCGACCTCGCCGACCCGGCGCTGCTGGGTGAGTGTCGGGGGGCACTGGACGAGCTCACCTCGATCCTGGGTCTCGGCACCGGCTTCTACCCGTTCCAGCGAGGGTAGCGTGTCCACCTTCACCCACCGCATCGCCACCGAGGCCGACATCCCCGCGCTGGTGGCCCTGATGGACCGGTCCATTACCGGTCCGCTCGCAGACTTCCTGACGCCCGACCAGATCGCCGCCAGCCGCAGGCTGATGGGGATCGACAGCCAGATCATCACCGACCGGACCTATTTCATCGTTGAGAGCGACGGGGTTTTCGCCGGTTGCGGCGGCTGGAGCGGCCGCATCACCGAATACGGCGGCGACCATACGCCGGGCCGCGAGCCCGCGCCCCTGACCCCCGGCATCGACGCCGCCAGAATTCGGGCGATGTACACCGCCCCCGAGTATCTGCGGCGCGGCGTCGGGCGTCTGATTCTTGGCCTGTGCGAGACGGCCGCGCGTGGTGCCGGCTACGACCGCGCCGAACTGGTCGCCACCATGGGCGGCGAGCCACTGTACAAGGCCGCGGGCTACGTCGAGATCGAGCGGTTCGAGGATGATCGCGGCGGCGCGCCGGTGCCGCTGGTCCGAATGGGCAAGCCGCTCCAACCCTTCCGTCAGCCAGGCTGGAGCGCGGACGCATGACCATCACCGCCATGACCCCCGCACGCCGCCTGCGCAATATCATCGGCGGATCGGCCGGAAATCTGGTCGAATGGTTCGACTGGTACGCCTATGCGGCCTTCACCCTGTATTTCGCGCCGGTCTTCTTCCCCGAGGGAGACGGCACCGTCGGCCTGTTGAAGTCGGCCGCCATCTTCGCCCTCGGCTTCTTCATGCGGCCGGTCGGGGCCTGGATCATGGGGATCTATTCCGACCGACGGGGGCGCAAGGCCGGCCTGACCCTGTCGGTGACCCTGATGTGCACCGGCAGCCTGATCATCGGCCTGACGCCCGGCTATGCGACCATCGGCATCGCCGCGCCCGCCATCCTGCTGCTGGCCCGGATGATCCAGGGGCTCAGCGTCGGCGGCGAATATGGGTCTTCGGCGACCTATCTGTCCGAGATGGCGACCGCGAAACACCGCGGCTTCTGGTCGAGCTTTCAATACGTCACCCTGATCTCCGGCCAGCTTCTTGCCCTCGTCCTGCTGATCGTGCTGCAGAAGACGCTCGGCGAAGAGGCCCTCAGATCCTGGGCATGGCGCATCCCGTTCTTCGTCGGCGCGGCGCTGGCGGTCATCGTCTTCTGGCTGCGGCGGCGGCTGGACGAGACCTCGGCCTTCGTCGCCTCGGACACCAACGAGGCGCCGAAATCCAGCGCCCTGATCCTGATCATGAAGCATCCGAAAGAGGCGCTCATGGTTCTCGGCCTGACCGCCGGCGGGACCCTCGCCTTCTATACCTACACCACCTACCTGCAGAAATTCCTCGTCAACACGAGCGGCTTCTCAAAGGCGGCCGCGACCGAGATCAGCGCCGCGGCCCTGCTGGTCTTCATGCTGTTGCAGCCCGTGGTCGGGGCGCTGTCGGACCGGATCGGTCGACGCCCGGTGATGATCGCCTTCGGGGTGTTGGGGGTATTGTTCACCGTCCCGATCATGACGGCCCTGTCGAATGTCGACAGCCCCTTCATCGCCTTCCTGCTGGCCATGTCCGCCCTGATCATCGTCAGCGGCTACACCTCGATCAATGCCGTGGTGAAGGCCGAACTGTTCCCGGCCCATATCCGCGCCCTGGGTGTCGCCCTGCCCTATGCGATCGCCAACGCCCTGTTCGGCGGCACAGCGGAATATGCCGCCCTGTGGTTCAAGGACGCGGGCATGGAGAGCGCCTTCTTCTGGTACGTCACCGGCCTGATCGGCGTTTCGCTGCTGGTCTATGTCTTCATGCGCGACACCAAGCACCGCAGCCTGATCACACACCAAGACTAGGCGGCGAAACGCCCGCCGCGCGCCGCATAGGCCTGGGTGCCGCGGGTGAAGACCCGGTCGGTCGGCAGGACGGCCTCGATGGCGATGTCGTCCGCCCCCTTCAGCCGGTCGTAGATCGGTCCGAAATCCTTCAGGGTTTCGTCCTTCAATTGTTCGATGGTGTCGATGACGAAATAGACCTGCTGGAAGTCGTCGATCCGGTAGAGGGTCCGCATCACCCGCTCGAGGTCGAAGCCGAGGCGATTGGGGGACGGATCCTCCAGCGAAAAGACACTCTCGGTGGCCGAGGAGACGATGCCGGCCCCGTAGATGCGCAATCCGTCCGCGTCCTGCATCAGGCCGAACTCGACCGTGTACCAGTACAGCCGCGCCAGGTTCTGCAGCATGCCCAGACCGGCCGCGCGCTGCCCTCCCTTGCCATAGGCCTCCATATAGGCGGCGAAATCGGGGTCACTCAGCATCGGCACATGGCCGAAGACATCGTGAAAGATGTCCGGCTCCTGCAGATAGTCCAGCTGATCCGGCTTGCGGATGAACTGGCCCGAGGGAAAGCGGCGATTGGCCAGATGGTCGAAGAAGACCTCGTCGGGAACCAGTCCGGGCACACAGACCACGGTCCAGCCGGTCAGGGCCTGAAGCTTGGGGTTCATGATTTCGAAGTCGGGGATGCCGCCCGTGTTCAGGTCCAGGGCGTCGAGGCCCTTCATGAAGACATCGGCGGCGCGGCCGGGCAGGATCTTCATCTGCCGGGCATACAGGGTGTCCCAGGTTTGGTGCTCGACCCCGGAATACGAAGCCCAGTCCTGCGGGATCGTCCAGTCGGCGGCGGCACCTTCCGGCGGCGCATCGAACACATGTTCGAAGTCTGACATGGACATACTCCTGCGGCCTGCGGGCTCTGGATGGCCCTTGCCCTCAATCTAGGCCCGGCGCGCGGTCCGCGCCAGCGTCGGTCAGTGAATCGCGTGGGCCCGCGGCGCGTGTCGGCCCTGGGCATCGATGCTGAACCAACGACTTTCGGCCTCAGGGGTCAGGGCCGTGAGCTCCGGGTCCTCCTCCAGCGCGACCTCGGCCGCATAGGCGATGAAGCCGCCGTCCGGACCGATGGCGAGGACCTGATAGAAGGGCTGGTCAGGTTTGATCTCCCCGGTTTCACCGGGTGCACCGGCATAGACCGGGTCGATATCGATCACCACGCCGCGGAAGGCGGCGTCGCGGTGACGAACGATCTGGCCGAGGCCGAATTTGGCTGTGTTCTCCTGGGTCATGATCGCACAATGCCCGAGCCAACCTGAGCCTGATCAGCGCCTTCCCGTTCATTTTCGCGTCACAATGCTTGGCCTTGAGTGCGGCACAGTCCTAAAGTGTGCGGGACGGGCGCCGCTCTGGACCGCCCACCTTGAAAGTTCGGCCCATGCCGGAGACCGACGGCGCGCCACGGCGCGACGACCGGTCCCAGCCTTCTGGCTCCGACGGAACGCGCGCCCGCGACGGCGCCTCCGAAGGACAGGGGGCATCAGGTCGCGAAGCGCTCCTCTACGGGGCGCTGGACCTGGGGACCAATAATTGTCGGCTGCTGATCGCCAGACCGGCGCGCGATGGCTTCCGCGTCGTCGATTCGTTCAGCCGCATCGTTCGCCTGGGCGAGGGCCTGTCGCGGACAGGCCGGCTCGATGACGCCGCCATGGACCGGGCCTATGAGGCGCTGGTGCTGTGTGGCGAACGAGTGGCGAAGAAGGGCGTCCCGTCCTCCCGTCTGATGGCCGTCGCCACCCAGGCCTGCCGCCAGGCCGACAACGGCGAGGCCTTCGTCGAACGGGTGCGCCTGGGTACCGGGCTGAAGCTGCGCATCATTGATCCCGTCGAGGAGGCCCGGCTGGCGGTTCGGGGCTGTATCAACCTGTTCGATCCCTCGGCCGAAGCCGTTCTGGTCGTTGATGTCGGCGGCGGCTCAACCGAATTGAGCTGGCTGGCCAGGCGCGGCGACACCTTTGTCCTCGCGGGCTGGATGTCGGCGCCGATGGGGGTCGTGACCCTGGCGGAACGGCATCCCGAACCGGCCGGAGCCCTCGACGGCTGGTATGAGGCCATGGTGGCCGACATGGGGGCAGCAATCGCGGACGCCCCGGTCGATCCGGACCTGCGAAACACCTTCATCGCCGGTCGGGCCCATATGGTCGGTACGTCAGGCGCGATCACCAGCCTGGCGGGCATTCACCTCGGATTGAGGCGCTATCAGCGCAATCTGGTCGACGGCCTGTGGATGACGCGCGCCGACTGCGAGGCCGCCGCCGAGACGCTGAAACGCCTCGGTGCCATCGGTCGGGCCGCCGAACCGTGTATCGGCACGGACCGGGCGGACCTCGTTCTGGCCGGTGCCGCCATCATGGAGGCGGTACAGCGCGCCTGGCCCTCGGACCGGGTGCGGGTCGCGGATCGTGGCCTGCGCGAGGGCCTGCTGTTGCAGCAGATACGCGAGGACCGGAAGCCGCCACGGCGCCGCCGGCGCAAGCGCTCTAGTTCGTGACCTGAACCGGCAGGGTGACGTCGCAGACCGAGAAGTCGGCACCGCGCGAGGCCCTCGCCTCGTTCACCAGCGCCTGAAAGCGGGGTGAATCCGTCGCCAGCACCTGAACCCCCGGTCGCTCGGTCTCGGCGATATCGGCGGCGATACGCACCCGGGTCATCCGGTCGGGCTGGGTCTGGCTCATCATGCCGTTGTCGCCATCGCCAACCTGGAGTGACCGCACCACATCCAGGCCCGACACCGTCATGCCCCAGATGGTGTAGCGCTTGTCCAGCGCCGGATAGGCCTGGCGCATGAGGAAGAACTGGCTGTTGGCCGTGTCATTGCCCTCGTCCCGCGCCATGCCGGCCACGCCCGGGCAATACAGGCCCCAGCCGTGCACCTTGCCGTCGCCGCTGGTGGCGAAGACCGCGTCGGGCTGGGTCTGAACGGGCAGGGAATGCAGGAAGCCGACCCGCGCGCCCGCTGGTTCCGCGGCGGCGGCGAACGGCATCGACGGGTCGCGGCGGAAGGTGAATTCGGCCTTGAGGTCCGGATAGGGGCTCTGGCCCTCACCATTGCCCAGCGGATCCCCGGTCTGGGCCATGAACCAGTCGATCACCCGGTGCCAGGGCACATTGTCGTAGAAGCCCCGACGGGCCAGAAGCTTGATCCGCTCGACGTGCAGCGGGGCCACCTCGGGCGTCAGTTCCACCAGAATTCGGCCGCGTGTCGTGTCTATGACCAGCAGGTTCTCGGCCGGAACCGCGCGCCATTCGGGCACTGCCACCGCTGTGACGGCCGCCGGTGCCGGAGGTGGCGGAGGCGGTCCACCGACGTCCTGGGCCAGCGCGGGCGAAGCGATCACGGCGAGCAGACCCGCCAATCCAGTCATCATTTTCATCGCAACCTCCCCGGAGCCGGTCATCCGCCGGTCACCTGCACGCCCGGCTGAACATCGCAGACCGTGAATCGAGACCCCAGCTCGGCCCGGGTCTGCTCGACCATGGCGGCGAAGGCGGGGCTGGACGGGTTCATCACGCGGACCACCGGCCTTTGCCCTTCGGGCAGGGCCGCGGCGGTGCGGGCGCGGGTCATCTGATCCGGATCGGTGACACGGCCATTGGTGCTCTCCGGGCCCGCCTTGAGGGCCCGAACCACGTCAAGACCGGCGACGACACGACCGAAGGGCGCATAGAGGCCATTCAGGGAGTCATTGACGCCGCTCATCAGGAAGAATTGGCTGTTGGCGCTGTTCGGGTCCTGGTTCCGGGCCATGCCCGCAACGCCGGGACAGAACAGGCCCTGCCCCGCCGTCTTGAAGTCGATCGTGACCATCATCTGGGCATCGGGCTGGGTGAAGATCGGCATGGATCCCACAATGCCGGCCTGACCCGTGGGCGCCGCCATCAGGCTGACGAAGCCGAGATCCCGGCCACGGCGAAACTGGAACTCGCCTTCAATGTCCGGAAGGGTGCTTCCGCCCGCGCCCGTGCCTTCCGGGTCGCCCGTCTGGGCCATGAAACCCGCCAGGACCCGGTGAAATGTCAGCCCGTCATAAAATCCCTGATCCGCCAGGGTGCGGACGCGCTCGACCGATCGCGGGGCCATGCGGGGTTCCAGCTCGACCAGGATGCGACCCTTGGCCGTATCGATGATCAGCAGGTTCTCGGGCGCGACCGTGCGCCATTCAGGGACCGTGGTCTGGGCCGAGACCGGGGCGGTCGCGGCGAACAGGGCCATCGAAAGCGCGGCGGCGGTGGCGATCTTGAAGCTCATACTAGTCCTTGACCTTGGCCCGTACCATCTCGGCGACGGCGGGGCTGACGAAACTGTCGATCGCGCCGTCCAGACGGGCGATCTCCTTGACCAGACGCGAGGCGATGGCCTGGTGCCGCGGATCGGCCATCAGGAAGACTGTCTCGATGTCGGCATTGAGGCGCTGGTTCATCGCCGTCATCTGGAATTCGTATTCGAAGTCCGCGACGGCCCGAAGGCCACGCACGATAATGGACGCCTCCAGTTCCTCGGCAAAATGCATCAACAGGCTGGAAAATGGCCTGACTTCAACCTTGTCGCCGAGATGGGCGACTTCGGCGCGGACCATCTCGACCCGTTGATCGGTCGAGAACATGGGGCCCTTGTCATCATTGCGGGCGACGCCGATGACCAGCCGGTCGACCAGCTTCACCGCCCGCCCGATGATGTCCATATGCCCGTTGGTGACGGGGTCGAAAGTGCCCGGATACAGGCCGATACGCATGGCGATCCTCCCCGCCTTTCCAGCGGTCTAGCAGGTGCGGTCCAACCGGCCTAGATCGGCTGGACCGGGTTCGACGCCCAAGCGGACCGAAGGCGTTCAATCAGTCCCGGCGGGGTTGCGAATTTGTGCTCGCCGATCACGGTGATCGCGCAGGCGGGCGTGGCGCTGTTGCAGAAAAAGGCCGCGTCAAAGTCGGCCAGATCATCGACCGTCAGCGGTGCGGTGGTTCCTGACAGCCCCGCAGACGCGAGGCCCTCCTGGACCAGGGCCTGGGCCACCCCGGCCAGCATCGGTGCCTGGGGCCAGACCACATGGTCACCAGACACAAATCCGATATTCCAGAGACTTCCCTCGGATATCTGACCTGCAGGATCCACGAACAGCGCGTCGTCAAAGCCTGCGGCCCGGGCGGATCGCCGGGCGCGGATCAGGCCGAACGTCGCCACATGCTTCAGATGCGGCGCTTCCCGAGCATAGGTCTGAATCTGGAGCCGCACCTGGTCCGCCAGCGGCAGGGGTGCCGCCGACGCGGCGATCATCACCCGGGGGCGACCGTTCCAGTCCGGTGTACGTGGGCCGATGTCCGGCGAGAACAGGCTCACGCGGAGCCACCCCTCGCGTCGCCCGCCCACGGCCCCCCGCATCAGATCGCGCAGCCGGCTCTCGCCGACCGGTTCGCCGAACAGTTCGACGGACTGCCCCTCCAACCGCGCCAGATGCAGGTCCAGCCCGCGCACACCGCCGCCTTCGACCCGAAACGAGGTGTAGGCTCCGTAGTTGACCAGGGCGACGTGGGTCAGATCGTCCGGCGTGGCCGGCGCGCCGTCGACGCTCAGTTCAACGGCGCCCGACATGGATCAGCCTTCGCCGTCCTCATCGCCGGGCGTCTCACCCTCGACCCCGCCGTCATCGCCACCGCTGTCCGGCAGCCGCTCGACCGAGACCACCTTCTCGCCGTCAGCCGTGCGGAAGATGGTCACGCCCTGGCTGGAGCGGCCGACGATGCGGACCTGATCGACGGGGGTGCGGATCATCTGACCGCCCGAGGTGACCAGCAGCAGTTCGTCGCCGTCCTCGACCGGGAAGGAGGCCGCCAGCCGGTTTCCGGCGCGTCCACCGAGGCCGTGGGCCGTCAGCCCCTGCCCGCCCCGGCCCGTGCGCCGGTATTCATAGGCGGAGGACCGCTTGCCGAAGCCGGTCTCGGTAACGGTCAGGATGAACTGCTCGGCCGCGCCCAATTCGGCGATGCGTTCGACGCTCAGGGCCGCAGCTTCTGCGGAGCCTTCGCCGCCCTCGTCGTCCGCTTCGACCGTCGGGGTCTCGTCCTCGCCCTCGCCGGTCGCCCGGCGCATGGCCGAGGCGTGTTTGACATAGGCGGCGCGTTCGTCAGGCGTGGCGTCGACCCGGCCCAGGACGGCCATGGAGATGACCTCGTCATCCTTCTGCAGGCGCACGCCGCGCACGCCGGTCGAATCCCGGCCCTTGAAGACCCGGACATCGTCGGCCTTGAAGCGGATGGCGCGGCCCAGGGCGGTCGTCAGCATGACGTCGTCCTCGGCGGTGCACAGCGCCACCCCGACCATGTGATCGCCGTCCTCCAGCTTCATGGCGATCTTGCCGGCCCGGTTGACGGTGGCGAAGTCGCTCAGCTTGTTGCGGCGCACGTCGCCCGACTTGGTGGCGAACATGATGTCGAGGGCGGCCCACTCGGCCTCATCCTCGGGTAGCGGCAGGACGTTCATGATCGAATCGCCCGGCTCGATCGGCAGCAGGTTGACGAAGGCCTTTCCGCGCGACTGCGGATTGCCCAGCGGCAGGCGCCAGGTCTTCAGCTTGTAGGCCTTGCCGTTGGTGGCGAAGAACAGCACCGGCGTGTGGGTGGAAGCCGAGAAGACGCCGACGACGGCGTCGTCCTCCTTCATCGCCACGCCACTGCGGCCCTTGCCGCCACGATGCTGGGTCCGATAGGCGTTCAGGGCCACGCGTTTGACGTAGCCGCCGTGGGTGACGGTGACGACCATGTCCTCGCGCGGGATCAGGTCCTCGTCTTCCAGCTCGTAATCGCCTTCACCGATCAGGGTCCGGCGCGGCACGGCGAACTCCTCGCGGACCTCCAGCAGGTCCGCGCGGATTACGGCCAGGATGTTGGCGCGGTCGCTGAGCAGGGTCAGATGGCCCTGAATGGTATCGGCCAGGCCGCGCGCCTCGCTGCGGCCTGTGCGGCCCAGGCCGGTCAGGCGGCTCAGCGTCAGGGCCAGGATGGCGCGGGCCTGTTCGTCGGTCAGGTTCAGCTTGTCGCCGTCGACCAGCATGGAGCGCGGGTCGGCGATCAGTTCGATAAGGGCGATCATGTCGCCCACCGGCCAGCTCTTGGCCTGCAGCCGCTCGCGCGCCTCGGCCGGGTCGGCCGAACTGCGGATGATGTGGATGACCTCGTCGATATTGGCCACGGCCACGGCCAGGCCCACCAGCACATGGCCACGGTCACGGGCCTTGGCCAGTTCGAACTTGATGCGCCGGACCACGACCTCTTCCCGGAAGTCCAGGAAGACATCCAGCATCTTGCGCAGACCCATCTGCTCGGGACGGCCATGGTTCAGCGCCAGCATGTTGACGCCGAACGAGCTCTGCATCGCCGTGAAGCGCCACAGCTGGTTCAGGACCACATCGGCCGAGGCATCGCGCTTCAGCTCGATGACCATCCGCATGCCGTCGCGGTCGGACTCATCGCGGACGTCGGAAATGCCCTCGATCCGCTTTTCGCGGACCATTTCGACGATACGCTCGATCAGGGTCTGTTTGTTGACCTGGAAGGGCAGCTGGGTGACCACGATGGCCTCGCGATCCTTGCGGATCGTCTCGATGGTCGCCTGACCGCGAACGATGACCGAGCCACGACCGTCACGCAGGGCGTTTCGCGGCGCGGTACGGCCGAGGATCTCGCCGCCGGTCGGGAAATCAGGCCCCGGAACGATGTCCAGCAGGGCGTCGTCACCGATGTTCGGATCGTCCAGCAGGGCCACGCAGGCGTCGATGATCTCACCGAGATTGTGCGGCGGGATGTTGGTGGCCATGCCGACGGCGATGCCGCCCGCGCCGTTGACCAGCAGGTTGGGAATCCGCGCCGGCAGGACGACCGGCTCCAGCTCCTTCTCGTCGTAGTTCGGCTGGAAATCGACGGTGTCCTTGTCGATGTCGGTCAGCAGGGCCGAGGCGGCCGGAGCCATCTTCGCCTCGGTGTAACGCATGGAAGCCGGCATATCGCCGTCGACCGAGCCGAAATTGCCCTGGCCGTCGACCAGCATCAGCCCCATCGAGAACGGCTGGGCCATGCGGACCAGCGCCATATAGACCGAGGCGTCGCCGTGCGGGTGGAACCGGCCCAGCACGTCGCCCACGACGCGCGCGCATTTCGAATAGCCCCGCTCGGGCGTCATCTTCAGGTCGTGCATCGAATACAGGATGCGGCGGTGCACGGGCTTCAGCCCGTCGCGCGCGTCCGGCAGGGCGCGGGACACGATCACGCTCATGGCGTAGTCGAGGTACGAGCGCCTCAGCTCGTCCTCGATGGTGATGGTGGATATGTCGCCGCCGCCGGCCCCCGACGAAGGAGGAAGGGCGTCGTTATAGCTGTCGTCGGTCAAGGAAATCGGGCTTCGGTTTGCCTGGAATCGGAACGTGATCCGCTGCCGTGTTTTCTATCAGTCACGGCTCGCTGAGGCAAAAGAATCGCCCGTAGAATCGCCGCCTTCAAAAGGATTTCTCCATGCGCCTGCCCCTTGTCGCCGCCGCCTTCCTTGCCCCGCTCGCCATCGGCTGCACAACCGTCCAGGCGCAGACACCGCCGGAGGCCGTCGCCGCCCCTGCTCCGGTCGCGGTAGCGACGCTCGAGACCGCCCAGGGTGGCGACGCCGGCCGGGTGACAGTCTTTCGCGGGCCCCTGGGCCTGCTGTTGCGGGTCGAGGGCAAAAACTGGCCCTCGGGATGGCACGGCGTGCATCTGCATGCCGTCGGCCGGTGCGCCGCGCCGGCGTTCACATCCGCCGGCGGGCATGTGAATCACGCCGAAGCGCGTCCGCACGGGCTGCTGAACCACGGCGGCGGCCCGGACCTCGGCGATCTGCAGAATATCTGGGCCGCCGCCGATGGGGTCGCGAACGCCGAGGTCTATCTGGCCGGTTCCGGCCTGGACATGGCCGGAATGGATCTTCTCGACGGCGACGGCTTTTCGATCGTCGTCCATGCCAATCCCGATGACCACGTCAGCCAGCCGATCGGCGGCGCCGGCGGCCGTATCGCCTGCGGCGTGTTCGAAGCGGCCGGGTAGGCCCTACTCCGCGACCGGCCGGGTCAGATCGAACTCGACCCGCAGATACCGGTTCTCGCGCCGCAGCTCATAGGCGTAGATTCGCCCCGGATGCACCTCGACCGCCCAGACATTGGTGGTCGAGACCGAGGCGTTTCCGGCGTTGAACAGTTCGATCGAGAAGTCGTCGACCGGGAACGCCTGCCGGTTCGCCGTCCCGGCCGAGGTCGTGTCGCCGCCGTACCAGTGCAGGCCGTCGGGATTGCCCTCGGGGTCCCTGTGATCGTGCTTCAACGTCAGCCCGCCCTCTTCATTGCGGCTGATCACCCAGGTGCGGGATTTGTCGTCGCCGACCCAGAACGGGATGCGGACCTCGTCGGTCGAACAGTCGCGGACATGCATCAGCAGACGCGAACGCGCGAAATCCGCGTCCGCGGCCTGGGTGGTGACCACCCGCCCCTCGAATCGCTGACCGCACAGGGCATTGAGACTGGCCATGAAGGCGTCCTGCTGCGGCGCTGGCGCGGGGACCGTGGCACAGGCGGACAGGGCGAAGGCGGCGACGGCGATGGCGGCGATCTGTTTCATGGGACCGAGCCTAGCCCGGTCGCGCCAACGGGCCTAATCTCATCCCATGCCCGCCACCGTGACGCTTCGCCTCACCATCGACGACCCCGTCCCGGGCGTGCGCTACAGCCTGCAGAAGGACGACATGCCGTTCGAGCCTGTCACCGCCGGCGACGGTCCCGTCTCCTTCGAACTGCCGATCACCCTGCACCCGGACGGCCGCATGACCGGGCCTTTCGTGCGCCGGGAAGGCCCGCGGCGCCGCTTCGTCTATATCCGTATCGGCACTTCGGCGGGCGACCACGCCAGTGGCTGGAGCCGCCGGGCCAAGATCGACATCCATGACATCCCGCCCGCCCTGCTGCTCCCCGATGCCGTGCTGGAGGTGCATCTGCCCGGACGCGGCAGGGACGGTTCGCCGGCCTGCGCCACGGTCCGCCCGACCACTTCATGGTGCACCGCAAAGCGCCGTTGACTTCCCGACGCGCCTGAGTATGTTCCGCGCCTCATATTTTAGCGGCTTTCGCCGTCGCAGAGGTAATTCCCGATGGCCAAGCCGGCTTCAATCAAGATCCGCCTGAACTCGACCGCCGACACCGGCTTCTTCTACGTCACCAAGAAGAACGCCCGGACCATGACCGAGAAAATGGTCGTCAAGAAGTACGACCCCGTCGTGCGCAAACACGTCGAGTTCAAGGAAGGCAAGATCAAGTAACCCCTTGATCTTCTGATGATTGTTGAAACGCCCGGTCAGCGATGACCGGGCGTTTTTCGTTTGACCGCGCCGCCCCGTCCACCCCGCTTCGCGTGGATCACCTCGCCACCTGTGGGGAGGTGGCCCGACGGCATGGCCGTCGAGACGGAGGGCGCGGCGTCGATGTCAGCATGCTAGGCTGCGATCATGACCGACCGCCCCGAAGACAGTCCTCCCTCCGACGCCGCCCCCGAAGGCGAAACACCGGTCCAGCGGGCGTTACGGCTGAAGAACGCGAAGATTGAGGCGCGCGCCAAGCCCCCGAGGGGCGGTCGTTTCCAACGCGAACAGGCCGCGCGTATCGCGACCGGCAAGTCCAAACCCTGGATGAGCCGGTAGGGGTCTCTAGGCGGCCCGCGCGATCACCTGGTTGCGGCCACGGGCCTTGGCCTCATACACACCCTCGTCAGCCCGTTTGAGCAAGGCCTCCGGCGTATCGCCCTCGCCTGTACTGGCCGCCACACCGACCGAGACCGTGACGGTCAGGGCTTCAGCGCCGCTCATGATCGGGAAGGGCTGGCCGCCGACGTCGCGTCGAATGCGATCGGCGACATGGGTCGCATCCTCGAGGCTCGCGCCGGGCATGACCACCACGAACTCCTCGCCGCCAAAACGGCACGGCAGGTCGATGGCGCGGACATTGGTGGCCAGGCGCACGGCGAACTCGCGCAGCACCTCGTCGCCCGCGTCGTGGCCGAAGCCGTCGTTGACCAGTTTGAAGTGGTCGATGTCCATGACCAGGACCGCCACAGAATCTCCGCCCTGCCCGGCCCGGCCCATCAGCGCCTGCAGCTGGCCGGCCATATAGCGGCGGTTGTGCAGGCCGGTCAGGGCGTCGGTGACCGCCATCTCGAGGCTGTAGTCCAGCTTCTGCTTGAGGAAGTCGGCATAGCGTTTGCGCCTGATCTGGGTCCGCGTCCGCGCTTCCAGCTCTTCAGGGTCGACGGGACGCGGCAGGATGTCATTGACCCCCAGTTCCAGCGCCTTGAGCAGGCGCGGCCGGTCCGCCGGATCGACGACCGCCAGGATGGGGATTCGCCGCGAGGCCTCGGTCGAGCGGGTCTGGGCAACAAAACGCAGGCCGTCGAACCCGGAGCTGGAGACGTTGACGATCATCAGGTCGACCGGACCACGCGCCGCGATCAGGGCCGCCGCGGGATCGCTTTCGACGGTCGGCCGGTGCTCGCCGGCCAGGTGATCGGCCATTCTCTCGGCCTGACGGGTGTTGTCGTCGACAATCAGGATCCGGCCGCCGGACCCGCGCAGCCGTCCCGCGCCGTCGGTGTCGACGCCCAGCCGGCGACCGCTCTCCTCACGCTCTCGCAGTTCGTCCATCACGGACTTCAGGCGCAGCAACGAGCGCACGCGGGCGAACAGGATGACGTCATCGATCGGCTTGGTGACGAAGTCGTCGGCCCCGGCGTCCAGTCCCTTGAGCTTGTCCTCGCGCCCGTCCAGGGCGGTGACCAGAACCACGGGGATATGCCGCGTCACCGGATCGGCCTTCAGCCGTCGGCAGGTCTCGAACCCGTCCATTCCGGGCATCATGACGTCCAGCAGGATGATGTCGGGCCGCTCGTCCGACGCGACCGTCAGCGCCGTCGCGCCGTCTCCGGCGGTCAGCACCTCATAATATTCGAGCGTCAGCTTGGCCTCTAGCAGGCGGACGTTGGCTTCCACGTCATCAACGACAAGAATACGCGCCGTCATCGCTTGCTACCCCAGATGCTTCCGAACCACGTCAAGGAAATGCATCACCGAGATGGGCTTGGAGATATAGGCCTCGCAGCCGCCCTGGCGGATGCGCTCCTCATCGCCCTTCATGGCGAAGGCGGTGACCGCGACGACGGGGATGTGGCTCAGTTCCTCGTCGTCCTTCAGCCATTTGGTGACCTCCAGGCCGCTGATCTCGGGCAGCTGGATATCCATCAGGATCAGGTCAGGCTTGTGCAGGCGCGCCAGCGCCAGGGCCTGCAGGCCCTCACGGGTCTGCAAGGTCTGGTAGCCCTGGGAATCGAGGAGATCATGAAAGAGCTTCATGTTCAGCTCGTTATCCTCGACGATGAGGACTTTCTTGGACATCATCACCTGGCCTGTCGCCTCATGGAGTGCGGCTGCACGGAGGCTTGTCGCCTTCTTCGTGCACTCTGACCCGGCGGGTCTTAAGTTGGGGTGAAGCGGCGCAGGAGCCCTCGCCGGCGAAGACGGCCTTTGAACTGGCTTGAACGGCGGTTGGTTCATCACAACGAACACAACGCTCTCACAACGGGCACAACGGGAACGAGCCGCGTCCCGGGTACCGTCATGTTCGTTGTGTCTCGTCGTGGCCGTTGTGATGAACCTGCACGGCTCCCGCTTCGCGGAAGCGGAGGATCGTCCAGAAACTCCGCCTCTCGCCGCCGCCCCGGCGATAGCGGATAATGCCCCATCATGACCCCGCCCCGCGCATGAAAGCCATCTGCCGCGACTGCCTGCATACCGGGGACCGCAAGGTCGACCGCTGCCCGGCCTGTGATTCGCGCCGGATGGTCTGTCACGACGAACTCGATCAGCTGACCATCGCCCATCTGGACTGCGACGCCTTCTATGCCTCGGTGGAGAAGCGGGACCGGCCCGAGTTGCGCGACCGGCCCGTCATCGTCGGCGGCGGCAAGCGGGGCGTGGTCTCGACCTGCTGCTATATCGCCCGCCAGTACGGTGTTCACTCGGCCATGCCGATGTTCAAGGCGCTGAAGGCCTGCCCCGAGGCCGTGGTGATCAAGCCGGACTTCCGCAAATACATCGCAGCCAGCGAGGCCATTTTCGGCGCCGTCGGCAAGCTGACACCGCTGGTTCAGACCCTGTCGCTCGACGAGGCCTGGATCGGCCTGGCGGGCACCGAGCGGCTGAACGGCGGCTCGCCGGCATGGCAGTTGATCCGCCTTCAGCAGCAGATCGAGACAGACACCGGCCTGACCGTCTCCATCGGCCTGGCCCCCAACCGCTTCCTCGCCAAGGTGGCGTCCGAGCTGGACAAGCCGCGCGGCTTTTCCGTGCTGGGGTCCGAAGCGGCCGCGGTTCTGGCCCCCCGTCCGGTCAGTATCCTGCCGGGTGTCGGGCCGGTGTTTCGCAAGACCCTGCAGAGCGACGGCTATGCCACCGTCGGCGACCTGGCCGCGGCGGACGTTCGTGATCTGGTCAAACGCTATGGCGAGACGGGCCTGCGGCTGTTCGACCTCGCCCATGGCCGCGACGCCCGCGCGGTCAATCCGACCCACGACCGCAAGGGGATGAGCGCCGAAACCACCTTCAACGAGGATCTGACCTCCGCCGAGGACCTCGAGGCCGAGCTCTGGCCCCTGTGCGAAAAACTGGCCTCCAAGGCGCGCCGCGACGGCGTGGCCAGTCGGGTGCTGGTGCTGAAACTGCGCCGCACCGACTTCAGGATCGTCACTCGCCGGATGTCGGTGCCGGAGCCCATCCAGACTGCCCGCGCCCTGTTCGCCGCCGGCCGGGCCCTGATGGCTCCGGAACTGGGTCGCCCCTACCGCCTGATCGGCATCGGCATGGGCGAGGTGGTCGACGCCGTCGACGCCCCCGCCCTGTTCGAATCCACCGAGGCCCGGGCCCTCAAGACCGAGACCGCGATCGATGCCCTGCGCGCCAAATTCGGGGCGAAGGCTGTGGTCGCGGGTCGGGCGCTGAAGGATTGAGGGGTTCACCCCAAGGCTGTCGTCATTCCGGGCGCAGCGACCCGGAGACCCGCTCTCGCGGGCGGAGCTTCCACTCGCCTGTCCCTGAACCATCCTGTCACGGAACCATGATGACCGCGGCCGCAGCTCCGGTCATAAGCGCCGAAGCCAACCGGAGTCCCCATGCGCCCCCATCGTCGTGACCTGATCGCCGGCTCGGCCGCCGCCTTCGCCTTTTCGGGCCTGGCCCGCAGCGTTGCGGCCCAGACGGCGGCGACCGAGGAAACCTACGTCAACGAGGTCCACGGCTACGGCCCGCTGGTGCGCGATCCGAATCGCCTGCTCGACCTGCCCGAGGGCTTTTCCTACCAGGTCATCTCCCAGAGCGGCGACACCATGGACGACGGCCTGTTCGTCCCGGGTCAGTTCGACGGCATGGGCTGTTTTCCTCTGGACGGCTCGCGCGTCGCCCTGATCCGGAACCACGAACTGAAAGGCTCCAGCGGTCTGCACCGCAATCTCGGCCCGGGCGGCTTCCATCAAGAGCGGATCGGCCTGCTGGACCCCGCCAGGGGTTATGACACCTACAAGGACGGCCGGCCCCTCCCCGGCGGCACGACCACCCTGGTCTATGATCTCGAAACCCGCCGTGTCGTGCGGCAATTCCTGTCCCTGTCCGGCACCAGCACCAATTGCTGCGGCGGCCACACGCCCTGGGGCAGCTGGCTGACCTGCGAGGAGACGGAGGAGACCTCGGCCGACTCTGACGTGACCAAGGCGCATGGCTTCGTCTTCGAGGTGCCGGCCAACGGCACCGGCCTGGCGGCCCCCGTCCCGCTGAAGGCCATGGGACGGTTTGAGCATGAAGCGGTCTGCGTGGATCCCCGTACCGGCATCGTCTACCTCACCGAAGACAAGGCCGACGGTCTCTTCTACCGCTTCATTCCGACGACGCCCGGCAAGCTGGCCGAAGGCGGCCGCCTGCAGGCCATGGCCTTCCGCGATGCACGCGGCTCGGACAGCTCCAACAACGAGACCCGTCTCTGGTCGGTCGGTGACTGGCGCGACGTGGTCTGGATCGACCTTGAGGATGTCGAAAGTCCGGCCGGAGACCTGCGTATCCGTGGCCATGCGGCGGGCGCGACCTTGGTGGCCCGTGGCGAGGGCATATTCTGGGGCGAGGGCGAGCTGTATCTGACAGCCACCTCAGGCGGCCCGATCAGGCGCGGCCAGATTCTGCGCTACGTCCCCTCACGCTTCGAGGGCTCCGTGGGTGAACGGCTGCGTCCCGGGCGAATCGAGCTTTTTGTCGAGAGCATCGACGAGAAGACCATCAACATGGGCGACAATCTGTGCATCGCGCCATGGGGACATCTGGTGGTCTGCGAGGACAACTATTCCTCGGCCATTCGCAACCATGTGAAGGGCGTCACGCCGGACGGGAAGCTCTACACCATCGCCCGCAACGTCTTCACCGGGAACAGCGAGTTCGCCGGGGCTGTGTTCTCGCCGGACGGAGAGGTGATGTTCGTCAACATCCAGTACCCGGGGATCACCTTCGCGATCAGAGGCCCCTGGACCTCGGTCCGGACGTAAACAGCCGGGCCTGCGAGCGGCGCACCAGCCACAGATTGACCGTCGCCGCCGCCAGCACCAGCGCGGCACCGGCCTGATGCAGGGCCCCCAGCCACAGCGGGGTCGCGTTCATCAGCGTTGCGATCCCCAGCAGGGCCTGCAGCCACAGGGCCGCCGCTACCGCGAACGCCGCCGCGCCCAGCCCCTCGGCCAGCCGCCACCGCCAGGCCTGCACCGCATAGACGGTCCCGCCGATCAGGAGTCCGTAGGCCCAGAGTCTGTGATTGAACTGCACCAGCGCCTGATCGTGCAGGAAGGCCAGCCCGCCCTTGCCCCAGTCCACCGGTGCCAGAAGGGCTCCGTTCATCAGCGGCCAGTCGGTATAGATGAAGCCCGCCTTGGCCCCGGCTACCAGTCCACCCAGCAAACACTGGACGAAGACCGCCCCCAGCAGGACGGCCGCGCCCCGGCTCCAGCCCACGGGCGACCGGCTGTGCGATTCCCCGTTCCAGGCCTCGAGCCCGGTCCAGATCAATCCCATGAAGATCAGCAACGCCAGCCCGAGATGCGTCGCCAGCCGCTCGGGCGCGACATCGACCCGCTCTGACAGGCCGCTGGACACCATCCACCAGCCGATCAGCCCCTGCAGCCCGCCGAGCGCCAGAAGCACCGTACAGCGCGCGATCAGTCGAGCGGGCATCGCCATCCGTCCCAGCCAGGACCGGGCCGCGAACAACCGGCAGACCAGGAAGAAGGCGAACGGCAGGGCGAAGGCCGCACCGATCAACCGCCCGAGCAGCCGATGCGCCCACTCCCACCAGAAGATGCCCTGGAACTCGGCCAGGCTCATGCCGGCGTTGACCTGGGCGTATTGGGGGATCGCCTGATATTTCTCGAATGCCTCGTTCCAGTCCGCCCCGTTCATGGGAGGCAGGGCCCCGATGATCGGCTTCCACTCCGTGATCGAAAGGCCCGATCCGGTCAGGCGGGTGATCCCGCCGACCACCACCATGGCGAACACCAGGGCGGCGCAGGCAAACAGCCAGACGGCGACCGCGCGATTCTGATCGCCACCGATGAAACGCTTCATTCGACGCCTGCCGTCCCGACCGTTACAGTGCCGCCGCGGGCTTGGTTCGCGCCGGCCCCAGCGGTATGCCCGCACGGTGCGGCGATATCGAGTCGCTTTTCGGCGTCCCATCGCCGCAAGTCTGGAGAGGCCGGTTGCCGTACGCCGAAATCATCGTTGCCGTACTCGGCGCCTTCGCCCTGGCCTGGCTGGCTGACCTGATCACCGGCCGCCGCGGCCTGTTCGCCACCTCGCTGGTGTCCGCCGTCGCCGCCGTCGCCGGCTGGTTCCTGGCCATTCGCGTCTTCGCGGTCGGGACCATGACCGAGTGGATCTGGGTGCTGTGGTCGCTCGCCGCCTCGACGCTGGCACTGGCGGCCTTCTTCCTGTTCCGGAGCAAGCGCTGACATGGGTCCGCGGACCCGGCGTCTGATCGCCGCCTTCGGAGCCGTCGCCTTTCTCGCCTTCTACGTCTGGGCCGTCATCGCCATCGGCGATCGCCTGCCGGAGTCGGTGTGGGTCGACCTGGTCTTCTACGCCGTCGCCGGCATCGCCTGGGGCCTGCCCCTGATCCCGCTGATGAACTGGGCTGAAAAGGGCGGCCCGAAGGCCTGACCCGCCCAATTGCAAAGGGGCCGCCCGAAAGCGACCCCTTCAACCAACCGTCTTCATTGCGGAAGATGGTCGGAGCGACAGGATTCGAACCTGCGACCCCTTGACCCCCAGTCAAGTGCGCTACCAGGCTGCGCCACGCTCCGAGAGGCGCTCCCTATAGACGGGGTTGGCGGTGCCGCAAACCGAAAAAGTCGCGCTCAGGCGCTTCTGGTCAGCACAGCTTCCAGACGGGCCCGGGCACCTTCAAGCTCGGCCAGTACCTGACGCAGCCGGATCGACGACGGCCCGGCCGCGGCCGGAGCCGGCACCGTCGCAGGGGCCGCGCCCTCGGGCTCGAAGGTCACAGCTCCGTCCGGATCGCCATAGTGGGCCAGACGCTTGAGGCCCTGTTCCTTGAACAGCCGCTGGACGCCCTTGATGGTCAGGCCTTCCTCATGCAGCAGCCGTTTGACCGCCTTGAGCACCACCACATCCTGAGGGCGGTAGAAACGGCGGCCACCGGCCCGCTTGAGCGGTGCCACAAAGGTGAATTTCGTCTCCCAGAAACGCAGCACGTGCTGGGGGGCCCCGACCTCGTCAGCCGCTTCGGAAATGGTTCTGAAGGCGTTGGGGCTCTTGGCCACGGGCGTCAGGCGCTCACGACGGCGTCGTGAACCCTGCCCTTCATGATCTGGGAGGCGCGGAAGCTGATGACCCGGCGAGGATGGATCGCCGCCGGCTGTCCGGTCTTGGGATTGCGCCCCATACGGGCCCGCTTCTCGCGTACCTGGAACACACCGAAACCGGACAGTTTCACGGTCTCGCCGCGCTCCAGCGATTCGATGATCAGTTCGAGTGTCCGTTCGACCATGGCCGAGCATTCCTGTCGGGAAAGTCCGACCTCATCGTGCACGGCCTCACACAGGTCTGCGCGCGTCAGGGTCTGATGCTCGGGCAATGGTCCGCTCCCCTCCAAAGGTCGGTCGTCGGACATAAAAGAGCAAGCGTCGTCAAATGGAAAGCCGCAAATCGCCTTAGAGACGAAACGCGCAGGCCCCCCAGGTCAGGCCGCCGCCCATGGCCTCCAGCAAAACCAGATCGCCGCGCTTGATGCGGCCGTCCTGAATCGCCGCATCGAGGGCCAGGGGGATGGAGGCCGCCGAGGTGTTGGCGTGGATGGCCACCGTCGAGACGACCTTGTTTTCATCCAGTCCCAGCCGGTCTCCGACACCCTTGATGATCCGCTGGTTGGCCTGGTGCGGCACGAACCAGTCAACGTCGGCGACCTCGATGTTCGAGGCGACACAGGCGGCGGTGATAGCCTCGGCGATATTGACCACGGCATGCCGGAAGACCTGATTCCCGGCCATGCGCAGATGGCCGACGGTCCCGGTCGAGGCCGGCCCGCCGTCGACATACAACAGGTCGGTCTTGGTGCCGTCGCAGCGCAGGGCGAAGCCCAGCAGGCCCTGATCCGCCTTGGTCCCCTGGCCCTCGCGCGGTTCGACCACGACGCAGCCCGCACCGTCGCCGAACAGGACGCAGGTCGACCGGTCCGTCCAGTCCATCAGCCGGGTCATCTCCTCGGCACCGATGACCAGGGCGCATTTCGCGAGGCCGCGCGCCACGAAACCGTCGGCGACGCTGAGCGCATAGACAAAGCCGGAGCAGACGGCCTGGACGTCGAAGGCGATACAGGTCGGCGCGCCGATCTTGCGCTGCACGATCGAGGCGACCGACGGGAAGGTCATGTCGGGCGTGGTCGTGGCGACGATGATCAGATCGACCTCGACGGCGGTCCGGCCTGCGTCGGCAAGCGCGCGGCGCGCGGCCTCGGTCGCCAGATCGCTGGTCGGCTGGTCATCGCGCGCCCGATGGCGCTGCCGGATGCCGGTCCGCTCCTGGATCCATTCGTCCGAGGTATCGACGATCTTCGCCAGATCGGCGTTGGTGACGACCTGTTCCGGCAGGAAAGAGCCGACGCCGGTCACGGCGCTGCGAACGACGCTCACTGAATACTCTCCCCGGCGGGCTCATCTGCCGAATTGACGATGGGGTCCTCAAGCAGGGTCGTCAGCCGCTGCAGTTTGGCCCCGACCTTTTGCATATAGTCACTGCGGGCCAGTTCGACAGCCACCCGGATGGCGGCACCGTAGCCGCCGGCCGTCGCCCCGCCGTGACTTTTCACCACGATCCCGTTCAGGCCGAGCAGTGGCCCTCCGTTGTTGGCGTTGGGGTCGATCTTCTGGCTCATACGCCTCAACGCCGGCATGGCCAGCAGCGCGCCCAGCTTTGATGTCGGACTGGAGGTCAGGGCCTCCTTCATCAGCGAGGCGATGAATTTGGCCACGCCTTCGGCCGTCTTCAGCGCGATATTGCCGGTGAAGCCGTCGGTCACGACCACGTCCACCGTGCCCTTGGCGATGTCCGTGCCCTCGACGAAGCCGAAATAGTCCAGCCCAAAACCGCCGGCGCGCAAGAGACGCGCGGCCTCGCGCACCTCCTCATGGCCCTTCATGTCCTCGGAGCCGACGTTCAGAATGCCGATGGTCGGTCTGGCGACCCCGTGGACCGCGGTCATGAAGGCCTCGCCCATGATGGCGAACTCAACCAGCTGGGCCGCGTCACTCTCGATGTTGGCACCCACGTCGAGGACGGCGGTGACACCCTTCGGCGTCGGCCAGCTGGCGACGATGGCCGGCCGCTCCAGTCCGGGCGCGGACATCCGCAACAACAGCTTGGAAATGGCCATCAGGGCACCGGTGTTACCCGCCGACACCACCGCCCCGGCCTCGCCGAGCTTGACCGCCTCAATGGCGTTCCAGAGGCT
The DNA here is from genome assembly GCA_965284535.1 of Caulobacteraceae bacterium. Taxonomy (GTDB): domain Bacteria; phylum Pseudomonadota; class Alphaproteobacteria; order Caulobacterales; family Caulobacteraceae; genus Brevundimonas. The sequence goes on along the minus strand of OZ260090.1, from coordinate 2,161,732 downwards.
GGAGCCCTTGCCCCGGCGCATGGCCTGGGCGGGCTTCTCATCCATGGCCACGACTTTTTCGGTGTGACGCACGATGCAGACGTCGTCGGTCAGGCCGGACCTGGCCATTTCGGCGCGGATCAGCGTTTCGTCACCGTGCAGCAGGAAACGCACGCCCACGCCGCCGTGACGTTTGAGGTAGTCGCGCACGCCGGGCACCACGACGGAAGGTCCGTGGTCGCCGCCCATGGCATCGAGCGAAATCATGATCGGGGATGACAAGCCGTTTCGACTCCGTCGCGCCGTCAGCCCGGCGCTTGTCAATTTTGGCGACGATAGCGCCGCATCGGGGGGATGCAACCGCCCCGCCCTCGCGTCAACCTTCGTCTGAGGGTCGCAGTTGCTTCAATACCGCGAACGGCGAGATTTCGGCGGGTTCCGGCGGCTGGACAAACTCGGCACCAGGCTTGCGCGGAAACGGATCCAGCCGCAGGGCCAGCTGCTCGACGGCATACTGGCCGAGATCGATCTGGCCGTTCTCGATCAGGTCCGGTGATTCGTCGTCCAGGGTGATGATGATCTCGTCGGAATCCTCTTCCACCGCCTCGGCCAGGGTCAGGACGAAGGGGGAGTCGATCTCGAGCGGCAGCGATTCAAGCGTGATGCCACAGGTCTGGGCCAGGCTGGCCCGCACCCGGCCGGACAGCCGCCAGCCGACGGGCGACGGCCTCAGTTCCATCTCGACGCTGAAGGCATCCAGCGAGGCAAGGTCCAGCGCCTTGACGATACGGGCCCTTGCAGCCGCGTCAGGTTCAAGGGTCCGCTTCACTCCGGCCCCCAGTTGATGCAGGCGGACCGGCTCGCTGTAAGGAAGTGCAGGCAGGTTCATGCCGCGATCTCCGCCCAGGCCGGGCCATCGGCCACGGCATCGAATGTCTGCGCGCCCAGTCGGGCCCGACTGGCGATGGCATAGGCGGCAAGGTCGGTGCCGACCGCCGCGTCCTCGCTCTCATAGACGTTGCGGGCCAGGCTTTCGGCCAGGGCCGCTGCGTCTCCGGCGCGCAACAGGGGCTCCCAGGCCCCCATGCGACCATACAGGGCCTCACCCAGTTTGCGCATCTTCTTGCCGACCGAGACATCGCCCACGCCCAGTTCCCGCAGGGCATGGTCCAGGGCCGAGACATAGATGTTGAACAGTTCCTGCCCCGTGTCCGCCCCACGCTCGCCCTCGTCCCTGAGGCGCATGACCAGCAGCAGGACGTGAAGCGTATAGAGCTCGAATCGCGCATCGATGCGGTCGGCCACGCCCAGCCGGGTATAAAAGGCCGGATCGCGCGCCTGACGCACCGCCGCCTCATATAGCGGCTGGCCCAGATGCTCACGCGGGCCGGTTCGGAACAGATTCTGAAGCATGATCATACGGCCCCTTTTCCGCCGCGCCGTTGAACTAAGGCTCGGGTCCGGTTAGGTCAAAGACCTTGTTGAAGTCGCAGGCGTTGCAAATGCTCCGTACGAACCTCCTGATCGCCGCCCTGTCGGCCGCCGCGCTGACCAGCGCCTGCGCTCCCGTGGTGGGCCAGAACGGCTTTCAGGCCATCGACGCCAAGCCGACCGACATCGTCGCCGGGACCGATACCAAGCAGACGGTGCTGACCCGGCTGGGCACGCCGTCGACGACCTCGACGTTCGAGCGCGACAACATCTGGTACTACATCAGCCAGGTGACCGAGAAATACACCTACAACCGGCCCCATGTGACGCAGCGTTCGGTGACCGAAATCACCTTCAACGATGCGGGTCTCGTCTCCGGCGTCCGCACCCTGGGCCTGGACGACGGCCAGCGCGTCGCGATGAACGGCCGCGAGACCCCGACCCGCGGACGTCAGCTGACGATCCTGGAGCAACTGCTGGGCAACGTCGGCCGTGGCCAACTGCCCCGCACCGACGAGGACGTTCCCGGGCAGCAGCGCCGGGAATAGGGCTGGTCGCCATCGACGAACGAAGAAGGCCCCGGAGATCGCTCTCCGGGGCCTCTTTGATTCCCGTTGCCCTTGTCCTCCCGGGATTGCCGGGAGGACGCAGGATCGGTCCCAGACCGAAATCGGTCTTGTTGGACGCAGTCCAGCAAGGCTCAGATTTCGGTCCGGAATGACTCTGGAGCCTGATTCACGGCATCGGCGGAATCGCGACGCGATTCCACCTCAGCCGATCAGGCTCTAGAACACCTTGCCGCTGGCCAGGACCGCCAGAAGCAGCAGGGCCACGATGTTGGTGATCTTGATCATCGGGTTCACCGCCGGTCCGGAGGTGTCCTTGTAGGGATCGCCGACCGTGTCGCCGGTCACCGCCGCCTTGTGAGCCTCGGAGCCCTTGCCGTGGACGACACCGTTCTTGTCGGTGAAGCCCTCTTCAATGACCTTCTTGGCGTTGTCCCAGGCACCGCCGCCCGAGGTCATCGAGATGGCCACGAACAGGCCCGTCACGATCACGCCCATCAGCATGGCACCCAGCGAGGCGAAGGCCGTGGCCTTGTCCGAGATGGACAGCACCGCGACGAACAGGACGATCGGCGACAACACCGGCAGCAGCGAAGGAACGATCATCTCCTTGATCGCCGCCTTGGTCAGGATGTCGACTGCCTTGCCGTACTCGGGCTTGACCTCATAGGTCATGATGCCCGGGTTCTCGCGGAACTGGCGACGCACCTCGGCCACCACCGATTCAGCGGCCCGTCCCACGGCCATCATCGACATGCCGCCGAACAGGAAGGGCAGCAGCCCCCCGAACAGCAGGCCGACGACGACATACGGATTGGTCAGGCCGAAATCGATCGCACCCATGCCGGCGAAGAAGGGATAGAGGTCCGGATTGGCGGCGAAATAGTCCAGGTCGGACGTATAGGCCGCGAACAGAACCAGGGCACCGAGGCCGGCCGAACCGATGGCATAGCCCTTGGTCACGGCCTTGGTGGTGTTGCCGACCGCGTCGAGGGCATCGGTCGAGTGACGGACTTCCGAGGGCAGGCCCGCCATCTCGGCGATGCCGCCGGCGTTGTCGGTAACCGGACCGAAGGCGTCCAGCGCCACGATCATCCCCGCCACGCCGAGCATGGTCGTGGTGGCGATGGCGATGCCGAACAGGCCCGCCAGCTGATAGGAGGCGACGATACCGACGATGATGGTCAGCGCCGGCAGGGCGGTCGACTCCAGCGAGACGGCCAGACCCTGGATGACGTTGGTGCCGTGGCCCGAGACCGAGGCATTGGCGACCGAACGGACCGGGCGGAAGTTGGAGCCCGTGTAGTATTCGGTGATCACCACGATGGCGGCGGTGACCAGCAGTCCGACCATGCCCGACCAGAACAGGCTCATCGGCTCGATCGTAAGACCGTTGTTGGTGACGATCGGACCGGTGACGAGTCTCTCGATGGTGAAATATACCGCGGCGGCCGACAGGACCCCGGTGACGATCAGGCCCTGATAGAGGGCACCCATGATGTTCTGGCTCTTGCCGAGACGGACGCAGAACGAACCGATGATCGAAGTCACGATGCAGATGCCGCAGATGGCCAGCGGCAGCAGCATCATGGTGTCGACGTAGGGCTGGTCCCGGAAGAAGATCGCCGCCAGCACCATGGTGGCGACCGTGGTCACCGCATAGGTTTCGAACAGGTCGGCGGCCATGCCGGCGCAATCGCCGACGTTGTCACCGACGTTGTCGGCGATGGTCGCCGCATTGCGGGGATCATCCTCGGGAATGCCGGCCTCGACCTTGCCCACCATGTCACCGCCGACGTCCGCACCCTTGGTGAAGATGCCGCCGCCCAGACGGGCGAAGATGGAAATCAGCGAGGCGCCGAAGCCCAGCGCCACCAGGCCGTCGATGACTTCACGGCTGGTCGGCTCGAAGCCCGCGCCGGCAGTCAGGAAGGCATAGTAGCCCGCCACGCCCAACAGGGCGCCGCCCGCCACGAACATGCCGGTGATGGCACCCGAGCGGAAGGCCAGGTCCAGACCCTTGGCCAGGCTCTCCGACGCGGCCTGCGCGGTGCGGACGTTGGCCCGGACCGAGATCAGCATGCCGGCGAAACCGGCCAGGCCCGACAGGACTGCGCCGATGACGAAGCCGATGGCGGCATAGATGCCGATCAGGAACCAGGCCGCGACGAGGATGACCACGCCGACCATGGCGATGGTGGTGTACTGGCGCCGAAGATAGGCCGAGGCCCCTTCCTGGATCGCCGCGGCGATCTCGCGCATCTTGTCGTTGCCGGTACTGGCCTTCATCAACGAGGCGGTCTGGATCAGCCCATAGAGGACCCCCAGCGCGCCTGCGGCGATGACCAGCCACAGATAGTTGCTCATGACGTTTCCAAATCCTGTGATCTTAACTCGCCCGGTCCCTTGGCGCGGCGGGCGTTATTCGCCTCTCCGCCTTCCGGTCCCCCCGTGCGCACCGGACGCATGTTGCGTCCTTGGGGAATTGCGGCGGAAACGTGCCAAAAGCCGCGACCCGACGCAACAGGGGAATGCGGTTCAGCCGGTTCGGACGCCGGTCCGGCGGCGCGGGGCCTGGCTGACGATTTCGACGCGGGTGACGGAACCGCGTCCGGCGATCGTTGCGGCGGACCGCATCAGACTGGCCGACACCGCGGCTCCATCGATTCGCGTCCAGTCATCCGGCACGACGAAGGGCGTCCGATGAGCCGCGCGGACAAGGGCGTCGCGCAGATAGGCCTCCTTGGCGCGCATCGTCTCCGGGGTCGCCGAACCGCCGAGATGCAGACGCAGGGAGACGAAGACATAGTTGCGCAGCCGGCCGTCCGTGATCACCGGCAGGCCGACCCCCGGCATGCTCAGGCTCTGGCCTCCACTGGGCGCGTCCTCGGCCAGCGCCGCGGGAGCGACGGCGGACAGGGCGGCGGTGGCGGCGATGAGGTCACGACGGCGCATTGCCTGACCTTGACCGCCAGGCCTTGAGATTTCGTTGTCAGCGGTGGGTGAAGCCGGGCCGGTCGAAGGCGACGGGCTGACCGCCGTAGCGGGCCACTATCCCCTGCCCCGCCGTCACGCGGCCGATCCGGGTCAGGCGCAGATGGCGGCGCTCGGCCTCGCGGCGCAGGGCCGCCTCGTCCCGCGCCGATGCGGTGAAGGCGATCTCATAGTCATCGCCACCGGTGACCAGTTTCTCCAGCGCCGCCTGTTCGTCGACCCGGCCGTCGAACCAGGCCTGGCCGGCGGCCGAAAGGGGCACGGTCTCCAGATCGATCTCGATCCCGACCCCGCTCGCCCCGGCCAGATGGCCCAGATCAGCGATGAGGCCATCGGAGACGTCTATGGCGGCGCTGGCCATGTCGCGGATCGGCAGGGCGAATTCCACGCGCGGAGTCGGCGTCCGGTAGTGATCGGACAGGGCGGCAATGCGCTCAACATCGAGCGACAGCTTGTCCTGCGCCGCCTCAAGACCCAGCCAGCCGTCGCCGATGGCGCCGGTGACGAACACCAGATCTCCGGCCCGGGCACCGGCGCGGCCCACGGTGCGGCCCTTCGGTGTCCAGCCCAGCAAGGTCATTGAAAAACTGGCGGGACCGGGCGTGGCGACGGTGTCCCCGCCCAGCAGGGCGATGCCGAACGCCTTCTGGTCGGCCCGCAGGCCATCCACGAAGGTCATCCGCTCGGGCCAGCCGCAGCGCGGGGACCAGTGGCAGGCCAGCAGATAGCCGAACGGCTCGGCCCCCTTGGCCGCAAGATCAGACAGGTTCACCCGCATCAGCTTGCGCGCGACGGTGTCCAGCGGGTCGGTCGGCAGGAAATGGACGCCCTCGACGATGGCGTCCTTGGTCAGGACAAGGTCGTGGCCGGGCCGCGAGGGTACGACCGCGACGTCGTCCTCAAGCCCGCGCCCCCATTCCGGGTGGGCCAGGGGCGCGAACAGACGCCGGATGGTTTCGAACTCACCGGCGACATCGACCGCGGGCATCGCTCACCTAGGCTTTCGGGCGGACGTCCCGGGCGACGCCGTCCAGGGCTGCGTTGACGAATTTCGCCTCGGCGTCATCGAAGAAGGCCTTGGCCAGTTCGACATATTCATCGATGACGATCTCGCGGGGCACGTCCTGACGGTCGCGGAGCTCCCATGCCCCGGCCCGCAGCAGGGCCCGCAGGGTGGAATCCAGACGCTCCAGCCGCCAGTTCGAGGCCAGCCGGGCTTTCACGGCGGTATCGATGTCGCGCTGGCTGCCGACCACGCCGCGCACGATGGCGGCGAAATACTCTTCATCGGCCTCGGCGAGCGGTTCGCCCTCGATGTCGGCGTCGAAGCGGTGATTGGAGAATTCAGCGATGACGGTATCGACGCCCTCACCGGCCAGTTCCATCTGATAGAGGGCCTGGACGGCGGCGAGGCGGGCGACGGTGCGGGCGCGCCGTTGACGGCTGGTCAGCTGCGGCTCGGCGCGCTGTTTTTCGGCCTCGGCGAGTTGCTCGAGCACGGACTGGAGGCTGGCGGGTTCGGTCACGCGCCCAGTCCTACGCGCAGCCGCTTGCGCAAGGCAATGAGGTCCAGACAGGCACGGGCCGCGCCGCCGCCCTTGTCGCCCTCGCTGAGGCGCGCCCGGGCCCAGGCCTGGTCCTCGTCCTCAGTGGTCAGGATGCCATTGCCGATGACCAGACCCTTCAGCCCCAGACTGGAGATCGCCGCCGCCGACTGGTCCGAGACGATCTCGAAATGATAGGTCTCGCCGCGAATGACACAGCCCAAGGCGACGTAGCCGTCATAGCGCGGGGCGGTCGGGAAACGACCGGCCTCCTCGGCCAGGGCGATGGCGGTCGGGACCTCGAGGGCACCGGGGACGGAAACGACGTCGAAATCGGCACCCTGTGCACGCAGGGCATCCTTCGCCCCTTCCAGCAGGGCGTCGGCCAGATCGTCATAGAAGCGCGCCTCAACAATGAGAACGCGGATGGGATCGCTCAGGATTGGTCTTCTCCGTCCATGTCACGCCAGCCGACGATGCGCAGGCCATAGCCCTCAAGCGCGGCGGGGTTGGGGCGGGTCGAGCTCATCACGATCATGTCGCGCACGCCCAGGTCGAGCAGGATCTGGGCCCCGACGCCGTAGTTGCGGATCGACCGGTCGACAGCGGCGGGCTTTTCAACCCCGGCCAGCCGTTCGGCCAGGCCGTGCAGGTCCGGGTCGCGCAGGAAGACGGTGACGCCGGGTCCGTCGTGGCGGCTGATCGCCTCCAGGGCCTGGGGCACATAGTTCTGGCGCGCCTCTACATGACCGAGGATGTCGGCGGCGAAATCGACCTGATGCATGCGGACCAGCGTCGGCTTGCCGGGCTCGATCTTGCCTTTCACCAGGGCGATGTGTTCGGCGCCCTCGATGGTGTTCCGGTACAGCATCAGCCGGAACGGCCCGCCGTGGATGCTCTCGAACGGCGTGTCCATGACCCGCTCGACATAGCGTTCGGTGCGGCGGCGATAGGCGATCAGGTCGGCGATGGTGCCGATTTTCAGCCCGTGAAGCTGGGCGAAGGCGACCAGATCGGGCATCCGCGCCATCGAGCCGTCGTCGTTCATGATCTCGCAGATGACCCCGGCCGGTGTCAGTCCGGCCATGCGCGAGATGTCGACCGCCGCCTCGGTATGGCCGGTGCGGACCAGCACGCCGCCGTCGCGGGCGACCAGCGGGAAGACATGGCCCGGTGAGACGATGTCGTCGGCACCCTTCGCCGGATCGACCGCGACCTGCACCGTGCGGGCGCGGTCCGCGGCGCTGATGCCGGTGGTGACGCCTTCGCGCGCCTCGATCGAGACGGTGAAGGCCGTACCCATGCTGGTGCGGTTCTCGGCGGCCATCGGCGGCAGGCGCAGCTGGCGGGCACGGTCGCCGGTGATGGCCAGACAGATCAGACCGCGGGCGTGGCGGGCCATGAAATTGATCTGGTCCGGCGTCGCGAACTGGGCCGGAATGATGATGTCGCCCTCGTTCTCCCGATCCTCGGCATCGACGAGGATATAGGGTTTGCCGTTGCGGGCATCCTCGAGGATGTCCTCGATAGGGCTGATCGGGCTGTCGAACATGTCCGGGGCGAGATTTATTGTATTGGCCATCACGCCGTCTCCTGCCACCGCGCGAGGTATCGCGCCAGCATGTCGATCTCCAGATTGACCGGATCGCCCACCTTCAGGGCTCCGAGGGTCGTCACCTCCCAGGTGTGGGGGATGATGTTGAGCTCGAAGCGATGGCCCTCGACCGCATTGACGGTCAGGGACACGCCGTCGACCGTGATCGAGCCCTTGGGCGCGATATAGCGGTGCAGCGGAGCGGGGGCCTCGATGTGGACCCGATGCGACCCGCCCTCGGGTTCGATGGCCACCACCCGGCCCCGACCATCCACATGGCCCGAGACGATGTGCCCGCCCAGTTCGTCGCCCAGTCTGGCGGCGCGTTCCAGATTGACCCGCTGGCCCTCGGTCCAGTCGCCCAGGGTGGTCTTCGACAGGGTTTCGCCCGAGACCTCGACGGCGAACCAGCCCGGGCCTTTTTCGGTGACGGTCAGGCAGCAGCCGGCATGGCTGATCGAGGCGCCGAGATCGACGCCGTCCGTGTCCCAGGCGGTCTCGATCTCATAGCGGCGGTCGCGGGCGGTCTGTTCGACCCGTCGCACCCGACCCATGTCCGTAACAATCCCGGTGAACATTTCAGACCGTCCCCGCGAAAAAGGCAGGGTCTGAATCGTCTGAAGTCCGGCTGAGGCACGAGGGCGCGAGGCCGTGATGAACGGGCGGCTTGACGTCAGACCGGGGCGTTGCCGGGTCAGCGGATCGCGTCATAGCGTTCCCACAAATCGTCGCCGACCGGTTCGGCGGACAGGCGGCGGAACTGGGGTGCGGCGGCCAGATTTGCAAGCGACAAGGCGGCCACGCAGGGCCGTCCGTCTCCGCCCAGCAGGATCGGGGCGCGAAACCATTCGATCCGGTCGACCAGTCCGGCACGCAGGAAGCTGGCCGCCACCTGGCCGCCGCCCTCGATCAGGACCGAGGATACGCCCCGGCGCTTCAGGGCCGCCAGACCCGCGACGGCAGAAGGGCGGCCCTGGTCGGCCTCGACCGTCTCGACGACCGCCGTGCCGATGACCGACGGCTCCGCGACGGTCAGAATGAGGCTGTCTCCATCCCTGGCGACCCTTGCAGTGGGCGGGGTGCGCAACCGGCTGTCCAGCACGACCCGCAGGGGCTGGTCGACCGGACGACCCGGCAGGCGCGCCGTCAGTTCCGGATCGTCGGCCAACACGGTCTCGACCCCGACCAGAATGGCGTCATGGGAGGCGCGCAGGCGATGGCCCTCCAGCCGGGCCTCCTCACCCGTGATCCAGCGGCTTTCACCGGATGCCGTGGCGATACGACCGTCCAGCGACGTCGCCAGCTTCAAGGTCACCCGGGGGCGCATCAGCGCGGGCCGGATTCGTCGTCCAGACCCTCGTCGCCGAGGAAACGGGCGAAATCGCCGGTATGGCGGAAATCCTTGTAGACCGAGGCGTAGCGGACATAGGCGACCTCATCGACCGACTTCAGCGCCTTCATGATGAAGTCGCCGACCGTCGAGGACGGGATCTCCGTCTCGCCGAGGCTTTCCAGTTGGCGGGTGATGCGGCTGACCAGTTGTTCGACCTGTTCCGGCTGCACCGGTCGTTTGCGCAGGGCGACGTTCAGGGAGCGTTCCAGCTTGTCGCGGTCGAAGGGCGTGCGGCGGCCATTGCGCTTGAGGATCATCAGCTCGCGCAGCTGCACGCGCTCGAAGGTGGTGAACCGCCCGCTGCACTGCGGGCAGGACCGACGTCGGCGGATGGCGGCACCGTCATCCGACGGGCGGCTGTCCTTCACCTGGGTATCCTGATGTCCGCAGAAAGGGCATTTCATCAGAGAGTTATCCGTAAATCGGGAAGCGACGCGTGAGCTCGCGCACTTCATTGGCGACGCGTTGTGAGATACCGGCGTCGGCCTCGTCGGTGCCCTTCATCGAGTCGATGACATCGGCGATCCAGTGGCCGACCTGCTGGAACTCCCCGACTCCGAAGCCGCGCGTGGTGCCGGCCGGCGTGCCGAGGCGAACGCCCGACGTCACCGTGAACGGGGCGGTGTCGAACGGCACGCCGTTCTTGTTGCAGGTCATCAGGGCGTGTTCGAGGGCCGCCTCGGTGGCCTTGCCGGTCACACCCTTGGGCCGCAGGTCAACCAGCATCAGATGGCTGTCGGTGCCGCCCGAGACGATGGCCGCGCCGCGCTCGACCAGTACGGCCGCCAGGGCCTGCGCATTGAGCACAACCTGCTTCGCATAGAGTTTGAACTCGGGCTTGAGTGCCTCGCCGAAGGCCACGGCCTTGGCGGCGATGACATGCTCCAGCGGCCCGCCCTGCAGGCCGGGGAAGACGGCGGAGTTGATCTTCTTGCCCAGCTCGATGTCGTTCGACAGCACCATGCCGCCGCGCGGGCCGCGCAGGGTCTTGTGCGTCGTGGTGGTGACGACGTGGGCGTGCGGCAGCGGGTCAGGATAGACGCCGCCGGCGATCAGGCCCGCATAGTGGGCCATGTCGACCATCAGATAGGCGCCGACCGAGTCCGCGATCTCGCGGAAGCGTTTGAAGTCGATATGGCGGCTGTAAGCCGACGCACCGGCGAGGATCAGCTTCGGCTTTTCCTTCTCCGCCATTTCGGCGACGTGGTCATAGTCGATCAGGCAGTCGCTCTCGCGCACCTTGTAGGTCACCGGCCGGAACCATTTGCCCGACTGGTTGGCGGGCGAGCCGTGGGTCAGGTGGCCGCCGGCGGCCAGGTCCATGCCCAGGAAGGTGTCGCCGGGCGTCAGCAGGGCCTGGAACACCGCCTGGTTGGCCTGGGCCCCCGAGTGCGGCTGGACGTTGGCGAAGGCGCAGCCGAACAGGGCCTTTGCGCGCTCGCGGGCGAGGTTCTCGGTGACGTCGACATATTCGCAGCCGCCATAGTAGCGGCGGCCCGGATAGCCCTCGGCGTATTTGTTGGTCAGGACCGAGCCCTGTGCCTCCAGCACCGCCTTCGAGACGATGTTCTCGGAGGCGATCAGCTCGATCTGCTCCTTCTGACGGCCCAGTTCGCCCTGGATGCCGCCGAAGATGTCGGGATCGGCGTCGGCGAGAGATTTGGAGAAGAAGGCGTCGTGGGTGAAGGCGGTCACTGGAATCCCCGGGGTTCTGGCGGCGCTTCATTTAGGCCTGACCGGGGACGACCACAACATCTTGTGGGTCAGCGGGCGGCGAGCGCCCGTTTCAGCTTGGCGATGGCGATGCGTTCGAGCCCGGTCCGTTCGGCGGCCGGGCCAATAGCGGAGGCCTCGACGCCGGTCGCGACGTGGATCACCGAGCATTTGAGGTAGGCCCCGTTGCGGGTCAGTTCGACGATGACTTCGCCGATGTCGGGAGCCGGTTCAGCCAAATTCGTACCCCTCCCCGCTCATCCCGGCGAAAGCCGGGACCCAGTACCTTGGATGAATGGTGGATGGGTGACTACCGCCCACGCAAGTCCTGAAATGCCGGCGTCACGCTGGACAGGACTGGGTCCCGGCTTTCGCCGGGATGAGCGGATTGAGAAAACTCAGGCCACCGCCGGCAGGCGCGCCACGTTGCAGTGGGTCCACAGGGCGTCCATGGCGCGGACGAGGTCGTCCATCATGGCGTCGGTGTGGTTCGGCGACGGGGTGAAGCGCAGCCGCTCGGTGCCCTTGGGCACGGTCGGATAGTTGATCGGCTGCACATAGACGCCGTGGTCCTCGAGCAACATGTCCGAGATCATCTTGGTGTGGACCGGGTCGCCGACGAACACCGGGACGATGTGGCTGACGCTCTCCATCACCGGGATGCCGGCGGCCTTGAAGCGGGCCTTGAGGGTGGCCGCGCGTTCCTGATGCGCCTCGCGCACCTCGGGATGGGCCTTGAGCCAGCGCACCGAGGCCAGGGCTCCGGCGGTCAGGGCCGGCGGCAGGCTGGTGGTGAAGATGAAGCCCGAGGCCCAGCTGCGCACCGCGTCCACGATCACGGCGTCGGCCGCGATATAGCCGCCCATGACGCCGATGGCCTTGCCCAGGGTGCATTCGACGATGTCGATCCCGTCCAGCACCCCGTCGCGCTCGGCCACGCCCGCGCCGGTGGCGCCGTACAGGCCCACCGCATGGACCTCGTCGAGGTAGGTCATGGCGTTGTATTTCTTCGCCAGGGCGATGGTCCCGGCCAGGTCGGCGATGTCGCCGTCCATCGAATAGACGCTCTCGAAGGCGATCAGTTTGGGCGCGTCGGCCGGGGCGTCGCGCAGCAGGGCCTCGAGATGGGCCAGATCGTTGTGGGCATAGATGTGCCGCTCGCAGCCGCCGTTACGGATGCCGGCGATCATCGAGGCGTGGTTCAGCGAATCCGAAAAGATGATCAGACCCGGCAGGATGCGCTGCAGCGTCGTCAGCGTCGCCTCATTGGCCACATAGCCCGAGGTGAACAGCAGGGCCGCCTCCTTCTGGTGCCAGCTGGCCAGTTCGGCTTCCAGGTCGACCGCCGAGCGCGTGGTCCCCGAGATGTTGCGGGTGCCGCCGGCACCGGCCCCCACGGCCTCGATCTCGGCCTGCATGGCCGCCAGCACGGCCGGATGCTGGCCCATGCCCAGATAGTCGTTGGAGCACCAGACGATGACGTCCTGCTCGGACCCGTCCTCGCGGCGGCGCTTCGCCAGCGGGAACTCACCGCGCACGCGCTTCAGGTCGGCGAAGACGCGATAGCGCCCCTCACCCTTGACCTGCTCCACGGCGGTCTGGAATGCGGCGGTGTAGTCGAACAAGCGGACAGCTCTGCTGGCGAAAACCTTGCCGTCTGATGCGCCGACAGGGACGATTTGTCCATGAAACGGGCCGGACAAAACGCCGCAAACCCCTAATTGATAACGGTTCTCAGAAACTCTGACCTCAGCCCTTGGGCAACTCGTCCAGCCTGCCGCGCAGCATCTGCAGGATGGCGGAGAAGTCGCGGCCGCCGTAGCCGAGGCCGTTGAACATCTGGAACAGGGCCTCGGTCTGGGCACCCAGGGGGGTCGAGGCGCCGGACCTGGCGGCGGCGTCCTGGGCCAGTTTGAGGTCCTTGAGCATCATGGCCGTGGCGAAGCCGCCGTCATAGTTGCGGTTGGACGGGGCGGTCGGCACCGGGCCCGGCCAGGGGTAGTAGGTGGTCGTGCTCCACGACTGGCCAGACGACTTGGAGACGATGTCGAACATCCTGACCGGGTCGAGGCCCAGTTTCTCGGCCAGACCAATCGCTTCACAGGTGCCCAGCATGGTGATGCCCAGGATCATGTTGTTGCAGATCTTGGCCGCCTGCCCCGCCCCATGGTCACCGGCGCGGAAGGTGGCGCGGCTCATCGGCTCCAGCGCCGCCTCGATGCGGGCGAAGTCCGACTCGTCGCAGCCGACCATGAAGGCCAGGGTGCCGGCGTCGGCTGCCATGGTCCCGCCCGAGACCGGCGCATCGGCGAAGGCGTAGCCGGCGGCTTTGGCCAGTTCCGCCACCTTGCGCGCGGTATCGACGTCAATGGTCGAGCAGTCGAGCAGCAGGGCCGAGGTCGGGGCGGCGCCGATGATCTGTTCCGAATAGACCTTCAGCACATGGGGGCCGGCGGGCAGCATGGTGATGACCACGTCGGCGTCCTTGACGGCCTCGGCGACCGACCCGACCGGTGCGCAGCCATGCTCGGCGGCACGGTCCAGGGCGGCCTGCGACAGGTCGAAGGCGGCGACGGTGTGCCCGGCCTTCGCCTGGTTGGCGGCCATGCCGCCGCCCATGTTGCCGAGGCCGATGAAGGCGATCTTGAGGGTCATGGCGTCGTCTCCCGAATTAACTGGCGGGAGGGTTAGCCGCTCGACCGCCCTCTCGCCAGCGTCACGGGCGAAAATCTCAGCCCGGTTTCCGGAAGCGCAGCATGAACTGGCTGGTCCGGCCCCGGATCGAGGGGTCGAAGACACTGGCGGTCAAAGGGTCGTCCGGATTGGCCAGCAGGTCGCTTTCGGCCTCGAGCACGAAGCCGGCGGCGGTGATCGCCTCGATGGCAGCCCGCCGCTCGATCCGATGCTGTTGTCCCGCGCCGCCCAGGCCGGTTCCAGCCGCCGCATGGTGGTCAATCACCAGATAGACCCCGCCGGGCTTCAAAGCAGCGAAAGCCGCGGCGTCGAAGGCCGCGCCCGTGCCCTCCGCTGCGAAAGGGCCGTAGAGGTCGTGGTAGTTCTGGACCGTGAAGACCAGATCCAGAGGCTGGGGGGCGGCGAAATCCCGTGTCGCTGCCGAAACCACGGAGACATTGCCCATGCCGGGTTCAGCGGCCGCTGTCTCGATTTCCGTCAGGAAGGCCGGCCGCATCCTCACGACCTCGGCGGGCTGATACGCCAGAACGTGACCCCCGGAACCGACGGCCCGGGCGAGGATACGGGTGAAATAGCCGCCGCCCGGCATATATTCGCCGACCTTCCAGCCTCGCTCTACCCCGGCGAAGGCCAGCACCTCCGCCGGCTTTCGCACGGCGTCACGGATACGATCAGCCTCCGGCCTGCCCGGAGCGACGACGGCGGACTGGATATGTCCGCCTGCGTCCTGCGCCTCCGCAAGGCCGCAGGAGAGCAGGAGGACGGCGGCCGCGAGCCAGGGCCGCATCGATTTAGCCCGGCTTTCTGAAGCGCAGCATGAACTGGCTGGTCCGGCCCCGGATCGTGCCGTCGAAGACGCTGGCGGTCAGGGGATCGGCGGCGTTGGCGAGGATGTCGCTCTCGCCGTCCAGCACGAAGCCGGCGGCCAGGACCTCGCGCTTGACCGTCTCGATGTCGATGCGGTGAACCGTGTCCGCGGCGGTCAGGGGCGCGCCGGCGACGGCGTGGTGATCGATGATGACATACAGGCCGCCCGGCTTCAGGGCGCGGAAGGCCGCCGCATTGACCTGGGCGGCGGTGCCGGCCGGAATGACGTTCAGGTGGAGGTCGTGATAATTCTGTGCAGTGAAGACCAGATCCAGGCCCGAGGGAAAGGCCGGCGCGTTGATCGGCGAGCGGATGCCGTCGACATTGACCATGGCGTCGGCGGCCGTCAGGGCCTCGCCATAGCTGGCCTGGAAGGCGATAAACTCGGCCGGCTGCCAGGCCGTGACGTGCCCCCGGGGTCCGACCGCGGCGGCGAAGACGCGGGTGAAATAGCCGCCGCCGATGATCATGTCGGCGACCTTCTGACCGGGCCGCACGCGGGCGAAGGCGAGGGTTTCGGCGGTGTGGCGGGCCTCGTCGCGGGCGCGGTCGTCAGCGGGCCGCGACGCATCCGCCAGGGCCGAGGCGTAGCTGGCGGCGTCAGGCGGGGTCTGCGCGCTCATGCCGCCCATGCAGGCGGCGGACGACAGGGCCATGACGGCCACGGCGGCGAGAATGACGGAACGACGCATCACAGAACCTCCCATGGCGCTCTGGCGGCGCCGACGTCACAGGCTAGACCGAACGGGGGTCGCCGTCAGCCCGGTTTGCGGAAGCGATAGACGAACTGATCGGTGCGACCCCGGATCGCCGCGTCGAAGACATTGACGGTGCGGTCGTCGGCGGGATTGGCCAGGGCCGAGGACTCACCGTCGAAGACAAAACCCGCGGCCTCGATCTCGGCCCTCAGCGAGGCCCCCTCGATCCGGTGCAGGGTCGAAACCTCACTGTGACCCGTTCCGGCGCGTCCCGAATGGTCGATGACGATGAAGGTGCCCCCCGGCTTGAGCGCCGCGAAGATCGCGCGGTTCATCCGTGCCACGTCGGTGTTGAAGGCCGGGATGTGGAAGTCGTGGTATTCCTGGCTCATGAACACCGTGTCCAGAGACTCGGGAAAGCTCATCGTGTCCAGGTCGCCGTTGATCCGGACCACATTGGGGTAGGCGGCGGCCAGGGCGTCACCCAGCGGATTCTCGCGCGCCGACGTCCGGTTGGGCACAAAGGCATAGACCTTGCCCGTGTCGCCGACGGTGCGGGCGAACAGACGGGTGAAATAGCCGGCTCCCGGGCGGATGTCGGCGATCCTCTGGCCCGGGGTGACCTGGGCAAAGGCCAGCATCCGGTCGGGACGGCGCAGCGGATCGCGCGCGACCTCCTCCGCCGGCCGCAGCGGATCGACAATGGCGGCGCGCTGCAGGTCAGCCAGGGCGAGCGCCTGATAGGTGCGGGTGGCGTTCCGGTCGCCCTGACCCGCCCAGGGCTCGGAGGCGCAGGCTCCCAGGGTGACGGCGATGACGGCGGCGGCGAGCAGCGGCTTGAGCATGACAGTCCCCGGAAGTGAGGGCCAAGCTACGCCCCGAATACGTCAGGGATGCAAGCGCCGATCAGGACAGCGGCGTCCAAGCCTGATCGGCCGGCAGAGGGGCGAACAGGATGTCGAGATCGGCATTGCTGACGCCGGACAGGCCTGCCGGGGACCAGTTCGGCGTGTTGTCCTTGTCGACCACGACGGCGCGAACACCTTCCTGGAAGTCATGGGTGCGGACCACGCGACCGCCGAGGGCGTACTCAAGCGCCATATTGTCGGCGAACGACGGCTGGTCCGCGCCGAGCCGCAGTTGGCGCAAGGTGACCTTCAGGGATTGCGGAGACTTGGTCTTCAGCGTCGCCAGCTGGGCCAGGGCCCAGTCGGACCCGTCGGCCTGAAGCGCCGCGAAGATCTCCTCGACCGTGTCGAAGGCGAAGAGGCGGTCGATGGCCTCCAGGTGGGCCTCGACCGGAGCCTCGCCCGGATCGGCCTCAAGGCCGTCGGCGACATCGGCGGGATGGGCCGGGTCAACAGCCAGAATAGCGCGGAAGGCCTCAAGCGCATCGGTCGGCAGATAGTGGCTGTGGATGCCGAGGAAGACGGTGTCCGCCGCCTTCAGCCGCGCGCCGGTCAGGGCCAGCCAGGCTCCGGTCTGGCCCGGCAGGCGCGGCAGGAACCAGCCGCCGCCGACGTCGGGGAACAGGCCAATGCCGGTCTCGGGCATGGCATAGGTGGTGCGTTCAGTGGCGATCCGCACCTCGGCCGGTTCCGAAATGCCCACACCGCCGCCCATGACGATTCCGTCCATGATCGCGGTGATCGGCTTGGGATATTCGAACATCAGATGGTTGAGCCGGTATTCGACCTTGAAGAAGGCCCTGGCCTCCGACGCGTCCCCTGCCCCGCTCTCGGCGATCATGCGGATGTCGCCGCCGGCGCAGAAGCCGCGCTCGCCGGCATGGTCGATCAGGACCGACTTCACGGCATCATCCTCGCGCCACGTCAGAAGCGCGTCGGTCATCGCCTCGCACATGGCGCGGTTCAGGGCGTGCAAAGCCTTCGGCCGGTTCAGGGTGATGCGGCCCACGCCGGACTGGATGCAGGCGAGGACTTCGGATTCGGGAGCGGCGGTCTCGGTCATGGCGCATGCGATTAGGCGGCCAGCCAGCGGCGGTCCAGCCCGGTTATCGCGCAGGCGGTGGCTCAGCCGCCTAAGCGACGGCCGGCTCAAGTCGGGCCGCCGGCCGGCCGCCGCGCGTGATGATGATGGCCTCTCCGGTGCGCTCGATCTCCTCAAGAAGATCGAGAAACTCGGTCTCGGCTTGCTGCAAGTCCATCAAACGCATAGCGACGCCCTGACTTCCGGTCGAAATCAATAGACCCGGAACACGGCGACGACCGGCGATGCCAACCTGACATGGCTACTGCCGCAGCATCTCCCGCGCCGTGATCACGCGCATGATCTCATTGGTGCCCTCAAGGATGCGGTGCACCCGCAGGTCACGGACGATCCGCTCCAGCGGATAGTCCTTCAGATAGCCGTAGCCGCCGTGCAGCTGCAGGGCCTCGTCGGCGATCTGGAAACAGGCGTCGGTGGTCATCCGCTTGGCCATGGCGCACCATTTGGTCTTCTCGGGATGGTTGGTGTCGATGGCCCAGGCTCCGCGCAGCACCATCAGCCGGCAGGCCTCCAGCTGGGTCGCCATGTCGGCCAGTTTGAACTGGGTATTCTGGAAATCCGACAAGGGCTTGCCGAACTGTTTTCGCGTGGTGACGTAGTCCTGCGTCGTCTCAAGAGCGAGGCGGGCCCCGCCGAGGGAACAGGCGGCGATGTTCAGCCGGCCGCCGTCCAGGCCCATCATGGCGTAGCGGAAGCCGTCGCCTTCCTTGCCCAGCAGATTCGCCGCCGGAATGCGGCAGTCGTCGAACTGGACGATGGCGGTGGGCTGGCTGTTCCAGCCCATCTTCTTCTCCTGGGCCCCGAAGCTCAGGCCGGGCGCGTCCTTCTCGATCACGAAGGTGGAGATGCCCTTGGGCCCGTCGGCGCCGGTGCGGGCCATGACCACATAGAGGTCCGAGGTCCCCGCGCCGGAGATGAAGGCCTTGGAGCCGTTCAGCACCCAGTAGTCCCCGTCGCGCTTCGCCGTGGTGCGCAGACCGGCCGCGTCGGAACCCGAGCCCGGCTCGGTCAGGCAATAGCTGGCGATCTTCTCCATGGTCACCAGCGACGGCACATAGCGGCCGCGGAGGTCGTCGGAGCCGAATTTGTCGATCATCCACGTCGCCATGTTGTGGATCGAGATGAAGGCGGCGGTCGAGACGTCACCCCGCGACAGTTCCTCGAAGATCAGCGCCGCCTCGACCCGGCCGAGGGCCATGCCGCCGTGTTCCTCGCCGGTGTAGATGCCGCAGAAGCCCATCTCGGCGGCGTGTTTCATCACCTCGACGGGGAAATGTTTGGTCTCGTCCCATTCGGCGCTGTGCGGGGCCAGTTCGGCGTCGGCAAACTGCCGGGCGGCGTCCTGGATGGCGCGCTGGTCGTCGTTGAGGGCGAAGTCCATGAGGCGTTTCCTTGAGTCTGTGACGCGCTTCTAACCGAACCGGCGACAAACTGAACCCTCCCCTCCCCGGCGAGGCTTCGTCTATAAGCGCGGCCATGACCCAGCCGTTCGCCCCCGCCGCCTTCCCCTACGCCCGTCCCCGGCGCCTGCGCAGCAGTCCGTGGGTGCGCCGGCTGGTCGCCGAGACGGTACTGACCCCGGCCGACCTGGTCTGGCCCCTGATCGTCCATGACGGTGCCGAGGACCGCGTCCCCGTCGCCTCCATGCCCGGCGTCTTCCGCCTGTCGCCCAGGGCCGCCGCGGCCGCCGCCGTCGAGGCGCGGGATCTCGGAATTCCCGCAGTGGCCCTGTTCCCCAATGTCGACGGGGCGATCAAGGACGCGGTCGGCACGGGTGCCACCGACCCCGATGGCCTGATCCCGGCCTGCATCAAGGCCATCAAGGACGCCGCGCCGGAGATCGGCGTCATCACCGACGTCGCCCTGGACTGCTACACCGACCACGGCCACGACGGGGTGGTCGAGGATGGGCGCATCCTCAATGACGCCAGCCTCGAACGGCTGGCCGAACAGGCCTTCATCCACGCCCATGCCGGGGCCGATGTCGTGGCGCCCTCGGACATGATGGACGGCCGCGTCCAGGCGATCCGCGAGGCGCTGGAGGCCAACAGCTTCCACGACACCCTGATCCTGTCCTACGCCGCCAAATACGCCTCGGCCTTCTACGGCCCGTATCGCGACGCCGTCGGTTCGGCGAAGGCCCTGACCGGCGACAAGAAGACCTACCAGATGGACTACGCCAATTCCGACGAGGCCCTGCGTGAGGTGGCCATGGACATCGCCGAGGGCGCCGACGCAGTCATGGTCAAGCCGGGCATGCTCTATCTCGATATTGTTCAGAGAGTTAGCGAGACCTTCAAAGTCCCGACCTTCGCCTACCAGGTCTCCGGCGAATACGCGATGATGCGGGCGGCCATGGCCAATGGCTGGCTGGACGAGGACCGCGCCATTCTCGAGAGCCTGCACGCCTTCAAGCGCGCCGGGGCCGCCGGTGTCCTGACCTATTTCGCCCCGCAGGCCGCGCGGTTGCTCGGGAGCTGAGGATGCCGAATGTCCGGAAGCGCTTCGGCTCGATCAACGACTTCGCCCACTTCAGTCTGACCCATACGCCGCCGTCCGACGACAACCTCAAACAGGTTGCGGGCGAGCTTTATGCTCAACTGACTGAGGTCGGTTATGACCCCCTCGACCCCTGCGCGGTCGAGGGCCTGCATATGGCCAGCTTCGAGATCGATGACTCGGCCATCACTGTAGGTCTGTGCATGGAACAAGGCCCGGTCTGGTGTCTCCACACACAGATGCTGGTCCCCGGCCTGTTTCAGGAAACCCGGAAGCGACGCCTGGCCGTTCTCGACCGGCTGAACCGGGCTCTCCATGACGCCCTGATCGCCCGCCCGGACCTCAATTGCCTGGAATGGCTTCAGGATTGGAAAGCCGTCTCGAAGCAGGGAACCGCCGAGCCGATGTCATGACGAGGGCCTAACGCTCCGACCGCGCCAGCAGGTCGATCAGGTCCTGTTTCCAGAACACCGCCCAGGTGTGGGTGCCGTGGCCCTTGCCGCCGGGGCTGTTGGGCACGAGGCGGTAACGGACGCCGGCGATGCGCGGCACGAACTGCTCGGCCAGACCCAGCTCGGGCGGGTTGATGAAGTCGTCGGCCGAGTTGATCCAGGTCATCGGGGCGGTGATCCGCTCCAGCCCTGCCGAGGGATCGTAGTCGTGCGAGGCGTTGACCTGGTACCAGAGGTCGTTGGCGTCCAGCGCCGGAATGCGCCGCGCCTGCTGGGCCGCCAGCCATTGGTCGGCCGCCGTGGCCGTCGGCAGATCCTGCTGCATGGCCATCGGCGCGGAGCCGGCCAGCAGCAGCAGGTCCACGGCCGTGCGCAGACCCTCGACCGGCTGGGTCGTATAGTCGCCGCCGTTCCAGGCTGGATCGCTGCGGATGGCGTCCTTCAGCATCGACCGCCACAGCCGGTTACGGCCGACGATTTCCGTCGGCTGGCAAGCCATCGGCATCAGCGCCCCGGCGAAGTCCGGATGCGCCTCGGCCCAGACGAAGATGTGCATACAGCCCATCGACGTGCCCATGATCAGCCGCAGCCGGTCCACGCCCAGCCCGTCCACCAGCAGCCGCCGCTGGGCCTCGACCATGTCGGTGTAGCCATATTCCGGAAAGCCGGCCCGCAGGCCGTCCGAGGGCTTCGACGAGCCGCCGTGGCCGAGGTTATCCGGCATGATGATGTAGTAGCGGGCCGCATCGAGCGGCTGGCCGGGGCCGAACAGTTCGCCGGCGAACTGGGGCGACAGGAACTGGGCCCCGGTTCCGCCGGTGCCGTGCAGGACCATGACCGCGTTCTCGATCCGCCCGTCGGCACCGCGGCGCGGCTGTCCGAGCGTCCGGTAGTGCATGCGCAACTCAGGCAGCGACTGGCCGGAGGTCAGGGCGAAGTCGGAGGCGGTGAATTCGCCCTCGACCGGCGCGGGCTGGGCCATGGCCGTGGAGGAGAGCAGCAGTGACGCGAGGGCGCCGGCGAGGGTCAGGAGGCGTTTCATCGGGTGGGCGCTCCGGGTCTAAAGCGAAAGCCGCGCCGTCCAGCCGTCGAAGGCGACGTCGACATGGGCGGGCACAGCGGCCTTGAGGGCATTGTAGTCCAGGTCGAGATGCAGATTGGTCAGCACGGCCCGTTTCACGCCGGACCGGGCGATCCAGTCCAGCGTCTTCTCGACATGGGCGTGGGTCGGATGGGGCGTCCAGCGCAGGGCATCCACGATCCAGAGCTCAGAGCCGCGCACCGCCTCAAGGGCTGCCTCATCGAGATCGGAGACGTCGCTCGAATAGGCCACCGGCCCGATGCGGTAGCCGACCGAACGGATCGGGCCATGCGCCTGATCGAAGGTGAGGACCGGAAGGTCGCCCCCGGCCCCGCCGACGGTCCAGGCCTCACCGTGGGGCGGGATCGCCCGCTCGTCCAGAATGGCCGGATAGCCCTCCTGGCTCTCGAATATATAGGGGAAACGCCCGACAAGGGCCTCGCGGGTCGCCGGATCCATCCAGGCCGGGATTCGACGCCGCGCGCGCATGGCGAAGACCCGCAGGTCGTCGACGCCGTGAACCTGATCGGCGTGGTCGTGGGTGTAGAGGACGGCGTCGACATGCCGGACTTCAGCCGCCAGCATCTGGGCGCGCAGGTCGGGCGAGGTGTCGATCAGGACGCTGGTGACGCCGTCCGGGCCATGGCGGCGGACCAGCAGGGAGCACCGGGTACGGTAGTTCTTCGGCTCGGCCGGATCGCAGTCTCCCCAGTCACCGTCGCCACGGGGCACGCCGCCGGATGAGCCGCAGCCAAGAATGACGACTTCCAGCTCACCGGTCCCGCTCATGCGCCTTCAGGCCTCGGGATGCGGTCGAACAGGGCGAAGAAGGCATCGGTGGTTCGCGCCTCGGCCTCGTCCCGGCTCCAGCCGCGAATCCCGGCCAGCTTGTCGAGCACTTGGATGACGAAGGCCGGCTCGTTGCGCCGCCCCCGGTACGGCATGGGGGCCAGATAGGGGCAGTCGGTTTCGACGATGATGCGGTCTGGCGGCATGCTCGCCACGATCTCGCGCACATCGTTCGCCGCCTTGAAGGTGGCGATGCCGGAGACCGAGAACCATGCGCCAAGTTCCGCTGCTTTTTCCGCCAGTTCCGGACCACTGGTATAGCAATGCATCAGGAACCGGAACGGGCCGTCCGCCTGCTCCTCAGCCAGAATTCCGGCCATGATGTCGTCGGCCTCGCGCGTGTGCACGACCAACGGCAGGCCGGTCTGGCGGGCGGCATGGATATGGGTCCGGAACACCGCCGCCTGCTGGTCGCGGGGGCTGAAATCATAGTGGAAGTCGAGCCCGCATTCGCCGATCCCGACGACCCGGGGACGCGCGGCGAGGTCGACCAGACCGTCGACCGTCAGGTCGGTATGATCCTTCGCCTCATGCGGATGGGCGCCGACGGTGCACCAGATGTCCGCGTGAGCCATGGCCAGGGCGTGGGTGGCCTCGAAGGTCGATAGTTTGTCGGAAATCTCGACCATCAGCCCGACCCCGGCCGCGCGGGCCCGGTCGATGACCGCGTCACGATCTTCGTCGAACTGGGGGGCGTGCAGGTTGACGTGGCTATCGATGATCATCCGCCGCCCGCCTTGACCCGCTGCAGGTCGGCCAGGGCTCCCGCCAGCACATCGGCCCGGTCCAGGTTGATGGCGGCGGTCCGGTCAGGCAGTTCGACCAGCCGGCTCCACAGCTCGGCCCATCGCGCACCGGATGCCCCCTCCTCCAGCGCACGCACCTTCACGGCGGCCGACAGCCGGTCCATCAGGGTCTCGAACCGCTCCTGTCCCTCCGCCCCGCGGAATTTGTCAGCGACGGCCATGGCCTCGGCCCGGTCCACCGTCGGGGCTGAAACCCAGGCCTGGGCCAACTGGTCCGCTTCCAGGGTCGCTCCGGTCGCCAGGGCCAGGGCCTGGCCCGGCGATCCACCCGCCATGCCCGCGATCCGTGCCGCCTCGGCCGTGGTCACGCCGGTCCGGTTGCGTACCAGTTCCTCCAGCGCATGCAGGGGCCAGACGGGAAAGGCCAGCCGGCGACACCGCGACCGGATCGTCGCCAGCAGACGGCCCGGCGCATGGGTGACGAGGAACAGCACACCCCGTTCCGGCGGCTCTTCCAGCACCTTCAACAGGGCATTGGCCGCGTTCATGTTCAGGTCGTCGGCGGCGTCGATGATGGCCACGCGATAGCGCGCCTGCGACGGGCTCTTGGAAAAGAACTCCGGCAGGTCGCGGGCCTGATCGACCGAGATCGACTTCTTCGTCTTGCCGCCCTCGACGGCGCGTTCCAGCACCAGCAGGTCGGGATGGGACTGGGCCGTCACCAGCCGGGCGACGGGATCGTCCGGGCTCGTCCCCAGCGGACCGCGCGAAGGATCGGGCGCTCCGCCCAGCAGCCGCCTCGCCGCGCGATAGGCGAAGGTGGCCTTGCCCGAACCCTCGGGCCCGCACAGCAGCCAGGCGTGATGCAGCCGGCCCTTGCCGAAAGCGTCCAGAAAGGCGGCCTCGGCCGCGGCGTCGGGAATCAGGTCGAACCGGTCCCGCGCGTGTTCGCTCACAGCAGACGGCCTTCAACGGCAGCCCATATCCGGGCCGCGACCGTGTCCTGATCACCGTCGGCGTCTATGACGACGCAGCGTTCAGGATGCGCCCGGGCGATCTTGAGGAAGCCCTGTCGGAGCCGTTCGTGAAACTCGAGACCCTTGGACTCGAACCGCGTCTCGAACAGCCCTCGCCCGAAGGCGCGGTTCAGCCCGACCTCGACCGGCAGGTCGAAGATCAGGGTCAGGTCCGGTTGGGTCGGCCCGACGATGGTGGCGTCCAGCGACTCGATGAAGGCGACCGGTGCCCCGCCCCCGACACCCTGATAGGCCCGGCTGGAATCGGCGAACCGGTCGCACACCACCCAACGGCCGGCCGCCAGCGCCGGGCGGATTGTGCGTTCCAGATGATCCGAGCGGGCGGCGTACATGAGCAGGGTCTCGGTCACAGGCGACCAGCGCCCGGCATCGCCGTTCAGGGCGATGGCGCGGATGTCCTCGGCACCCGGTGAGCCACCGGGTTCGCGAGTCTGGACGACATCGAGATCACGCGCGCGCAGCCGTTCGACCAGCCGCGCCGCCTGGGTCGACTTGCCGGTCCCCTCGCCGCCTTCGAATGTGATGAATCTGCCCTGGGTCACCGGCGCACAATGGCGGCGCCGGCCCGGTTCGCAACCCTCAGCGCGCCGATATCAACAGGGCGTCGGCGTATCCGCGCGCAATGACCGCCTGACGCGACCGTTCGGCGGCGTTCGGGTCAGGCCAGGGGCCCACGACAACGCGGAACAGGCCGTCGCCCCGGACTTCGTCCACCGACGCACGATTGCCCAGTTGATCCGCGACACGACGGGCGGCATTCCGGTCCGAGAAGGCTCCGGCCTGGATCCAGTAGTCCCCGCGCACCGACGGTGCCGATGACACGGGCGCCGCCGCCGCGGCCTGGGCATGTTGCAGGGTTGTTCCACCGCCGTTTCGGGGTGCCCGGCCCAGATAGCGCACCCTCACCTCGCCCACCCCGGCGGACAGCATGCCCAGAGCCTCGGCCGAACCGCGTGACAGGTCGATAATCCGGTTGTCGACGAACGGCCCGCGGTCGTTGACCCGCACGACGATCCGGCGACCGTTGGCCAGATTGGTCACCTCGACCAGACCCGGGAGCGGCAATGTCTTGTGCGCCGCCGTCAGCGCATGCATGTCGAACCGCTCGCCGGTCGCCGTGGGCCGGCCGTTGAACTGGTCTCCGTACCAGGAGGCAATGCCGGTCTCGTCATAACCGGGCTGTTCGGTGGGCTGATACCAACGGCCGCGGATTTGATAGGCTCGCATGGTGCCGGGCACGATCGGGGCGGGGTCAGTCACCACGGGCAGCCGCGGCAGATCCGGTCGCCCCCCGACGGCGCAGGCCGCGGTCATCAACAGGAGGGTCGCGACCAGTCCGCCCCTGACCAACCGTGTGGGAAGATTTTCAGCCATGCGTCCCGCCCGTGAAGGCATCCAGCATGGCCAAAGACATTTCCGCTTTGGTTAACGCCCCGTTTGGCGCTATGCGGCCAGTCCGCTCGATGAAAACGGACAGGTGGCCGAGTGGTTTAAGGCAGCGGTCTTGAAAACCGCCGTAGGTGTGAGCCTACCGTGGGTTCGAATCCCACCCTGTCCGCCAACGCCTCACCAGCTGAGCACAACGCCCGCCCTGACGGTGCGCGACGGGCCGAAGCCGGTGACACCGTCGGCGGTTTGCGACACCGGCACGTCCGTATCGAACAGGTTGTCGGCGGCGACGAACAGGACGACGCCGTCCCGCGCGCGCCAGTCGAGCCGCCCGTCGGCCGTGGCGATGGATTCAAGTTCGCGGCTGTTCAGGTCATCATCGTAACGGCGGCTCTCATACCGGGCCCGGGCGCTGAGCGTCAGCCGCCCGGTCATGCGCCAGTCGAGGCCGGCCGTGGCGCTGACGGCCGGAGCCTGGGCGGGCCGAAGCCCGGTCAGTTGCGGCGCGGCCGACCCGCCATCGACCTCGGCATCGGTGACCGCGACGGCACCCACAAGGGTGACGTCTTCAAATTGATGTTCAGCGGTCAATTCCAGCCCCAAGGCCTCGATGACGCCCGCGTTGCGCCTCTGACGCAGGACGCCGCCGGCGGGGATGAAGCCCGCGCGCGGCAGGGCCGGAACCACGCCGGGCCCCGCGCCAATGGTGACATTGACGATCGCCTCGTCGATGCGGTTCAGGAAGAGGGTTCCACCGAGCCTGGTGCGCTCGCCGTGCCAGAACAGTCCGGCCTCCAGACCCCGCAGGGTCTCAGGCTCCAGCGCCGCATTGGCCTCGGTGACGTCGTTGCCGACGCGGAACGGACGGTGAAGTTCATTCAGCGTCGCGGGCCGGAAGCCGGAATAGACCGCCCCGCGAAGGGCCAGACCGCCACCGAGGTCGCGGCGGACACCGAACCGGGCGCTGACGACATCGCCGGAACGGTCCGGATCGGTCTCGTCGAGCGTCGGCAAGCCGGTGGCCCTGTCCAGCTCCAGCCGGCGGCCGTCAGAACTGCGCCAGCCGTCCAGACGCACGCCGCCGGCAACCAGCCATGCCCCGCTGGTCCAGGAGCCTTCAGCATAGCCCCCGATGACGGAGGTCTCCCCGCCGGCGAACCGGTCGCGGGTGAAGGCTCCAGCCATGTAGCGGAACCGCTCCTGCGTCTCGCCCTCGCTGAAGCGCGCGTCCGCGCCGACCTCCCATTCCAGCCGGCCGCCGCCCGGAGCCGGGGCTGAATGGCGCAGGGCGAGATTGCCGCCCCAGCCGGTTGCCGGGGTGGCGTATTGCTCATTGGCCGGGGTGGTCGCGCCCCTCCCCGGTGCCACGGCGACCGAGGTGTTGGCGAAATCGCTCTCGTGCCGCCAGAGCTGTGCCCTCCAGCCGAGGCGGTTCCCGCCGGGCGTCCGTGCCAGAGTCGCGCTGTAGCCCTGGCCGCTCGCCGACGAACGGGCCCCGGACAGGCCGGAGCCCCGCGCCTCGTCATAGGCCGAAACCCGCATCGACAGGGCCGTGGTGGTGTCGATGCCGATGTCGGTGCGCACGGCCGCGCTGCGGATCTGAAGGTCGAGCGCGGTATCGGCGGCGCCCGCCGACGAGCCGCGCACGGGAACATAGCCGTTGGATTCTTCATGGAGCGTCGAGCCGGTGATCGCCACCCGGCCATGGGCCAGGGTCGTCGAAGCGGCCAGACGAAGCCCGCCATAGGTACCGGCGGATGCATCGAGCACACCACCCGGACGGTCCCGCTCGCGCAGAATGATCGCGCCGGTCAGGGCTCCCGCGCCATAGGGGCCTGCGCCGGCACCCCGGACGACATCCACGCCCTTGAGGCTCTCGGGGGCCACCTGGGACCAGATCACCCACCCGCCGAAAGGATCGTTCAGCGGTTCACCGTCGAGGCTGACCAGCGTCCGGCCCGCGCCCGACGGGGCGATGGCGCGAAGGCTGATCCCCTGGGTCGTTGGATTGGCTCCGAGGCTGGAGGTCCGTCGAAACAGCGAGACCGCCGGCACAGTGGCCAGCGCCTCGTCCAGCCGCGTCACGCGATCCAGTAGCTGGTTGTCCAGCCGGATCACGGAAAAGGCGGCGTCGCCGGCCGCCGGCGGCAGGCGGGCGGCGGTGACGACGACGTCGGCGAGATCACCGGGGGCATCCTGAATCATTCCAACCAACCCCTCGACGCCTGCCGGCCGACCGAACCGGCCCGGTGCCTTCGGGACAAGACGGACCAATCCCCGCTGCCTCCTAGCATCCGGATGCTTGCGCTTCGAGTATCTTGCTCCGTCCGGAAACCGATGAGGACGGGTTGCGATTGCCATCCCGGGGAGGTCGCCGCACACTGTTCTCCGGGCCGCTTCGAAAAGGAAGCCTGGCCCCTGATGACGACGATGGGGGTGGCCATGACCAGACGGACCTTGTTCTCGAGACCCGATCTCGCCGAATCGGATTGGCGCGACTGGTCGGTCACCGCCCACGACCGATTCGCCCGGGTGGAGGATAGCGCCCCCGATGGGCCGACGGCGGGACGGGCTGCCGCAAAGGGCGAGACATCGACCTCGGCCCCTCCCGGTCCAGAGCCGGAACACACCACCCCGTTGCCGCCGGTCGACAAGATGCTGACGGAGCGGCCCGTCGACGCACCCCGGCCGGTCACGGCCAACAACGATACAGGCTCGGCCGTCGAGGACGGATCGGCCGTCGTCATTTCCGTGCTGAACAATGATGTCGGTGTGGCCGGCGTCGCCCGGATCAACGGTGTGGCCGTCACGCCGGGCGGCTCGGTCACGCTCCAGTCAGGTGCGGTGGTCACCCTCAACACGGACGGAACCCTTTCCTATGCCGTCGGAACGGGTTTCCAGAGCCTGGGTAACGGTCAGACCGCACAGGACGTCTTCACCTATACGGCGGTTGACGGCGGCGGATCGCCCCTGGCCCCGGAAGGCGTGTTCAACGCCGCCGCCATCGACGGGACGAACGGCTTTGTCATCCACGGTGCGGCCGCCGGTGACCGCAGCGGCTATTCAGTGGCGGGCATCGGCGACATCAACGGCGACGGTCACGATGACCTGCTGATCGGGGCCCTTTCGGCGGACCTGTCCGGCCGGGTCGACGCCGGGATCAGCTATGTGGTGTATGGCCGTCAGGGCGGCTTCGGCCCCTCGCTCGACCTGGGCAGCCTCACCGCCGCGACCGGCTTTGCCATCACCGGCGTCAACGCCTTCGATTTCAGCGGGGCCAGTGTAGGTGCGGCGGGTGACGTCAACGGCGACGGACTGGCCGACTTCCTGATCGGCGCGCCCTGGGGTGAGGCCTCGCAAGGGACCAATGCCGGCGAGACCTATCTGGTCTTCGGCCGCGCGAGTGGTTTCGGAACCGGTCTGGACCTGTCCACCCTGAACGGGACCACGGGCGTCACGTTTCGAGGTGCCCTGGCGGGTGACGGGCTTGGCTTCGCCGTCTCCTCCGCCGGCGACATCAACGGGGACGGATTCGACGACCTGATCCTCGGCGCGCGCGAGGCCGACGGCGGCGGACGCACCGATGCGGGAGCCAGTTATGTGGTGTTCGGCCAGGCCGGCGGTTTCGCCGCCACGATGGATGTGACCGGGCTGAACGGCGCGAACGGCTTCTCGATCATCGGGGCCGACGCCTCGGACCGCAGCGGCTATTCGGTCGCGGGCGTCGGAGACGTCAACGGTGACGGCATCGATGACCTGCTGATCGGTGCGCCCCAGGGTGACCCCGGCGGGCGGGCCAATGCGGGCGAGGCCTATGTCGTCTTCGGTCGGACCGGAGGATTCGGTGCCAGCCTGGATCTGGGAAGTCTCTCGGGAACGAACGGCTTCACCATTTCCGGCGTCGACGCCGGAGATCATGCCGGCTGGTCTGTCGCCTCGGCCGGTGACCTGAACGGCGACGGCCTGGCGGACATGGTCATCGGTGCCCTCTATGCCGATCCGGACGGGGGCGAGAACGCCGGCGAAACCTATGTGGTGTTCGGACGGACGGGCGGTTTCGGGGCCAATCTCGATCTGTCCATCATGACCCCCGCGACGGGCTTCGTCATCACCGGAACGGCGGCGCTGAACCTGACCGGTCACTCTGTGGCCTCAGCGGGAGACGTCAACGGCGACGGCATGGACGACCTCCTGATCGGTTCCCTCTATGCCGACGGCAGTGGGGGAACGGATACGGGCCAGACCTATGTCGTCTTCGGACGTCAAGGAGGCTTCGGGGCCGCGCTGGACCTGGCCTCGCTGAACGGCCAGACCGGCTTCGCCATTGGCGGGGTCGCGGCTGGAGATTTCAGCGGCCACTCCGTCTCGGCCGCCGGAGACGTCAACGGCGACGGCTTCGACGATCTGATCATCGGCGCCCCCATGGCCTCGCCCTCGGGCCGCTCCAACGCCGGATCCAGCTATGTGCTGTTCGGGGGCGCCAACGTCACCCGGCTGAGCAATGACGCGACCGTCACGGTCACCGTCACGGGCGTCAATGACGCGCCGGTCATCACCTCCAACGGTGGCGGCGCGACCGGCGGCTACACCATCTCCGAGAACACCACGGGGCCCAATACGATCACCGCCTTCGATCCCGACGCGGGATCCAACCTGACCTTCTCGATCATCGGCGGGGCCGACGCGGCCCTGTTCACCATCAATGGCGCGGGCGTCGTCAGCCTGATCAACCCACCCGATTTCGAGGCGCCGGCCGACCAGAACGGCGACAATGTCTATGAAGTCATCGTCCAGGTCTCCGACGGAACCCTGACCGACACCCAGACCATCAATCTGACCGTCACCAACGCCAATGAGGCGCCCGTGATCACCTCGGGCGGCGGGGGCCCTTCGGCCGTCGTTACCGGTGTCGAAAACAGCACCACGGCGACCACGGTCGTCGCGACGGACCCCGATGCGGGCGCCAATCTGGTCTATTCGATCATCGCGGGCCGGGACGGCACCCGGTTCGCGATCGATGCCGCGACGGGCGTCCTGACCTTTGTGACGGCCCCGGATTTCGAGGCGCCGACCGACCAGAACGGCGACGGCGTCTATGAGGTCGATGTCCGGGTCTCGGATGGCCTGGGCGGCGAAGATGTGCAGACGATCTTCGTCAATGTCGGCAACGCCAACGAGGCGCCGGTCATCACGTCCAACGGAGGCGGCGCCGTCGGCGGCTACACCATTTCCGAGAACACCCTCGGCCCCAGCCCCATCACTGCGACCGATCCGGACGCGGGATCCAACCTGACCTATTCGATCATCGGCGGCGCCGATGCGGCCCTGTTCACCATGGACGGGGCGGGCGTCATCAGCCTGATCAACGCGCCGGACTTTGAAGCGCCGGCCGATCAGAACGGCGACAATGTCTATGAGGTCATCGTCCAGGTCTCCGACGGCGATCTGACCGACACCCAGACCCTTACCGTCACGGTGACCGACGCCAATGAGGCACCGGTCATCACGTCAAACGGTGGTGGACCCACCGCGACAATCCTGGTCGCCGAAGGCACCCGCGGCGTCACGACAGTCGTCGCCGTGGACCCCGACGCGGGTGCCCAGATCACCTATGCCATCACCGGCGGCGCGGACGCAGCCCTGTTCACCATCAATGCGGCGACGGGTGCCGTCAGTTTTGTCGGCTCGACGGATTTCGAAAATCCCGCGGATCAGGGGGCAGACAACAACTACGATATCGTGGTCGAGGCCTCCGACGGCACGCATACCGATACCCAGAACATTCAGGTCACGGTCACCGATGTCGCCGACACCCTGCTCCTGACCGACGTTGGCAGTCCGATCGCCGTCAATGAGGGCGAACACCCCATCCACGTCGACGCGGACGTCACCTTCGTCGATTCCGGCGTCGACTACGATGGTGGGAACCTGACCATAACCGGCCTGAACCCCACTGACGTCATCTCCGTTTTCAACAACGGGACCAGCGCCGGACAGATCGGTGTGGAAAGCGGAGTGGTCAGCTTCGAAGGCACCGACATCGGGACCATAGACACAGCATCCCCGACCGGATCCTTCGTCATCACCTTCAACCCCGCCGCCACCCGGGCCGCGATCGAGGCCCTGATCGAGGCCCTGTCATACCGGTCGACCTCCGACATCCCGGTCTCGACCCATGGCCTCTCCCTGCAGGTCACCAACTCTCTCGGCGAGACGTCAGCGGCGGTCACTGTCTCGGTCCAGTTCACGGCCGACATCCTGAACGGCACCGGCGATGACGACGTGCTGGACGGCCAACGCGGCGATGATGTCATCCGCGGCTTCGATGGTCAGGACACCCTCTCCGGCGGAGCCGGCAATGACCAGATCTTCGGCGACGCGGGCGACGACACCCTGGACGGCGGGGACGCCGATGACATCCTCGACGGAAGCCTCGGGCAGGACTTCATGACCGGAGGCGACGGGCGCGATATTCTGGTCGGAGGCGACGACGATGATTCCCTCTACGGCGACGCCTCCGACGATCTTCTGGAGGGCGGTGCCGGCAATGACATTCTCGACGGCGGAACCGAGGATGACCGGCTGTCGGGCGGATCCGGCTCCGACACTCTGCGCGGGGGTGAAGGCCTCGACCGGTTGCGCGGCGAGGACGACGACGACTTCCTGTTCGGTGGCAATGGCCAGGACATCCTGTCAGGAGGCATCGGCGTCGATGACCTCCAGGGCGAGGACGGGGACGACCAGCTGAGCGGCGACGGTGGTGACGACCGGATTGACGGCGGCAACGGGATCGACACGGCGATCTTCAAGGGCCCCATGAGCTCCTACACAATCCAGTTCGTCACGGTGGGCACGGTGAGGGTCATCGGTCCGGACGGCGACGACCTGGTGTTCAACTGCGAGTTCCTCCAGTTCGACGACCAGACGGTCAATCTGGTCGCCGCGAACAATGAACCTCCGCGGATCACCTCCGATGGCGGGGGATCAGAAACCGGCATCGACGTCGATGAGGGCCAAACACTGGTCACCACCATCGTGGCGACGGACGCCAATCTTCAAACCGTCATCTACAGCATCGCGGGTGGTGCTGATGCGGCGTTGTTCACGATCGATCCGGCCACGGGCGTCCTGAGCTTTGTCACCGCACCGGATTTCGAGGTCCCGACCGACGTCGGTCACGACAACACCTATGACGTCATCGTGGCGGCGTCGGACGGTTTAATCTCCGACCTGCAGGGGATCACGGTGACGGTTCTCGACACCGCCGGCTCAACCCTTCCGAACGTCAAGGGCGATGGACTCGAGGTTTGCTACGGCCCGGACGATGAGGTCGGTGGTCCGGCGGAACCGCCTCTGGTGCTGCCGGGTCCGGACGACAAGGCCGCGCCGACTCCGGAGGTGCAGGTCATGCCGGACGACGTGCCGGATACCCTTCCTCCGAGCCATCACGTCGAAACGCCGCTCTGGCCGACGGAGGACGCCCCCTGGACACCCCCGCTCACGGTCTGGGATGACGGCTTCGCCTGATCGGGATCAGGGATTGGGCTGGGTCGGCGGAAAGAACGGAAATCCCGGCTGAGTATCCTCGGCTGGCAGCGGCTCGTAGTCATCCACCGGCTCGAACGGTGGCAGGCCTTCGGCGAAAACGGAGGTGTCGTCAGCCGCGACGGCCGCGGCCATCTCGAGGTCTCCCCCGCCCGGGTCCGTCCCTCCGTCCGGTGCCGGGCTCAGCAGGTCGCCGAGCGCGGACGAGAGAGTATCGGGCAGGAAGAAGGGACCGAAGACGCCGTCACTGCTGACCAGCAGCGCCTGACCCGGACGGTCCAGGGTCACGATCGTTCCGTTCCGGTCGATGTCGACCGCGCCAGGCGTGTCGAAGGTCCGTGCGTCGCCGGCAGGACCGCGCAGGACCACCAGCAGCATCGTTTCCTCATCGCCGGTAAAAGGCGGAACATCCGGCTCGGCCCGAAGGCGATCGAGGATGTCGGGACCGACGACGCCCTCGACAATGGTCCCGCGGACCCCGATCGAGCCGACCGGCGTCGCGATTGCTTCACGCGAGGCCGAACGGGAGGTGCGGCCCGAGACAAAGCGGAAGGCACCCCGCGCTACCGAAACGGCCGAGCCGCCGTTCTCGCTGACCACGAACCGGTCAACGGTCATCCGGGCGTTGGCACCGACGGTGAAGGTCGAACGGTCGCGCAACAGAACCTGAACCTGGCTCTGGGAACCGGTCACAAACTGATCGCCGAGGCGAACAGCCCCCCGCAACTGGGCCGGGCGGAGCGGGGCACTGGCCGAGCTGCGGGTCTGAACCGAGTTCCGGATCGCGGCGTTCACTCCCACCGAATCCTGGGCCTGGGTCGAGGCGCTCATAACCAGCCAACCGACGGCGACGATTGCCGGTGTGGCGAACTGAAGTTTCCTCATCGCGGGGATCCTGACATCAATTCCGGCCTCCGAAACGCCAGATCAGGCGCAGATCGGCACCCCAGCCGTCGAAGCCGGCCAACGGCGGCGAAGATTCGCGACGGCTGTAGTTCAACGCCCCTTCAAGGGTCACGTTCTCGCGGACGTCACCCGTGGCGCCACGCGCCGTAAAAGCGCTGAGCGGAGCCCCGAGGGCCAGTCGCGCATGGGTCCGCACGTCATCGCGCGTCGCGCCACCGAGGAAGACCGCGTCCGCCTCGTCATATTCGATCCAGCGGGTGGAGGCTCCGGCGAGCACATAGACGCCCTTGTCGAACCGTTGATCGATGCTGAGGCCCAGGCGCGGTCCGGCATAGCCGAACGGCCCATAGCCGGCCGATTTGACTTCATAGTCGAGGCTGACGTCCACCGTGGTCCTTGAAGTAATCCGATGCTGGACGCCGATCCCCGCGGAATAGCGTTGGCCGTCACGGTCGCCGCCGAGAAGGCCGACAAGTGCGTCGACCGCGGGTTCATCATAGTCCTGGCTGACAGCCTCGCCCCGCAGGTTGAGGGTGGTGGCGTTGGTTACCCGCCAGCGCATGTCACCCCGCACCCCGGCCTCGGTGAGTTGCGGCTCGCCCATCAGGCGGACGTGGCGCAGCACGCCCGCCAGGCGTGACCGGCTCAGCCGGGTCGTCCGGGCCAGCCCCGCCTCAAGGCCTGCGCGCTGGAAATCGATTGCCGCGCCCGACAGGGCGGAATGGTCATAGAACAGGCCGGTCCCGTAAACCTCCCACACCTGGCTGGATCCGAGGTCAGCGCGGCCTTCGAGAATGACCGAGACCTCGCTGGACACGCCCTCTTCCGCGGGTGGAGCTCCGATGATGTCAAAAGCCGTGAAATAGGCCCCGGCGGCATCGTCCTCATAGGCGAAACCGGCGCTGAGGCTTCCAGAGAAGGACCGCCTGGCCAATCCCCGTTCGATACGTCCCGAATAGCTGTCGGCCTCGGCCCGCTGAAGTGGCGTCAGCTCAACCGACTCGAGCCGCCGCAACTGGTCCGCGGCGCCCTGGAGGTCACCGAGCCGATAGAGCACGACGGCGTAGAAGAGCCGCACCGAATGCCGGTTCGGCTCATTGATCAATATACGCTCAAGCGTCGAGGCGGCGATGGCCAGATTGCCGATCTGCGCCTGTTCCCTCGCATAGGAAAGGTTCAGGCCCTCATCGTCAGGCGCGGCCAGAACGGCCGAAAACTCCTGGGCGTTCGCCGGCGCGAGGTTCGCGCCGAGAGCGGTGACCAACACCAAGCCTGCCGCACAAGCCACTCGACATGGGTCCAGAGACCTGAAAGCCATCAACCGCACCCCCGCAAACCAGACCGGACGGTAGGTCCCGGGCCAGCAAGGGTCAAGGCGAACAGCGGTCGGCCAAGCGAGCCCTGCCCCGTGCTTCAGGCCCCCATCCGCCCGAACAGGTCCGCCAATGCCTTGAGCCGGGTCGCGGTCAAGCCGGTCGCGCGGCCCGATGCCTCGTTCAGCGACACGGACAGGGCCGCCGAAGCACGCTTGTCGGCGCGACCAGCGCGCCACTGCTGGATCCGGGACTGGACCTGGCCGGCGAGCGTGGGGTCCACGCCGGCGGTACGGGTAAGCTGATCAAGATAGGCGTTGGCCACGTCCGGCGTGTCGGCCCAGACGATCCGGGTCTGGGTCTGGGGGTTGATCGTTTCCGCCGTCACGGCCTCGGCCGCCGCGATCTCGGCCGCCGACAGCTGATCACCCGGGACGAGCCTCAACACGTCCAGACCGCGCGCGATCTCGCTGGAATAGATGCGGCCGTTGAACCAGTAGGCCGACCACGATCCGCCGACATACAGCTTCTCCGGGTCGATCGGACCCCGGTCGAAGGAGGCGATCTCGACCGGGTGGGCCGGATCGGTGAAGTCCATGATCGAAACACCGCCCTGATACCAGGCCTGGACCATCAGATCGCGGCCGGGGACCGGGATGATGTTGCCGTTGTGGGCGACGCAGTTCTCGGACGCGCCCTGGACGCTGGGGAGTTTGTGGAAGCTCTTGCCCGCCAGGGTACGGTTCTCGATGGTGGCGATCATATTGGCGCCCCAGGTCGCCGGATCCTCGGCCCGGCAGCGCGCGCTGGTGCCGCCGCCCCATTCGTCCGTGAACACCACCTTGTCGGCTGCGTTGTTGAAGGTGGCCGAATGCCAGTAGGCCATGTCCGGATCGAAGATGTCCGAAACCCGGCGCGGGTTCTCCGGATCGGAAATGTCCAGCAGAATGCCGTTTCCGCTACAGGCGCCGCCGGCCAGTCCGGCCTCCGGATAGGCGGTGATGTCGTGGCACTGGTTGGTCTGGGCCGTGCGCTGGCTGGCGATGCCGGCAGCGCCGCCGCGCCACAGACCCGCGATGCGGCCGGTTTCGCTGTCGGCGAAGATGCGCGGCCGGTTGACGATGGCGGCCTGTTCCGGCGCGTCCAGCGACACCCGGATGACGTCGATGGAGAACAGGGCTGTCTCGGGATTCACGTCCGGCTGACCGTCGGTGCAGATGGCCAGCTCCTCGGTCTTGCGCACATTCGAGGTGCCCTGGTTGTAGATGAACAGGACGTTGGCGTCGGTCGGGTGCGGCACGAGCGTGTGGGTGTGCGACCCGCGGCAGGTCTGGACAGCGGCGATCTGGCGCGGTGCGTTCAGGTCGCTGATGTCGAAGATGCGCACGCCGCGGAACCGCTCGGGATTGACGTCGCCCGTGGCGGGGGTTCCGCCGCAGTCCAGCCGGGCGCTGTTGGCCTCGACAGACATGAAGAGCAGGTCGCCATGGATCGAGACATCGCCCTGCCCGCCCGGGCAGACCACCGACATCACCAGCTCGGGCGCTCCGCCACGCGTCACATCATAGGCGTTGAAACCGTTGAAATTGCCCACGAACAGCGTGCCGTCGGACATGGCCATATCGGAATTGGCCAGGGCCAGCGGAGCATAACGGGGCGGATTGTCCCGCATCCGGGCCTGGAAAGCCTCGGCCTCGGCCTGGGTGGTGGGCGGGGCGAACAGGGCCTCGGGATCGAAGAAGCCGGGCGCCGGCGCGACCGAAAACTCCAGCGCCATGTTGGAAGCCGCCTCCCCTGCGTCGCGCAGACCGGGAGACAGGGCGCTGCGGGCATCCGGCGCGATGGTTTGGGTCTGGGCGTGGGCCCCGGCCGCACCCAGCAGGACACCCAGGGCGGCGGCGGTGGAAAGCAGGGTTCTGCGGAGTTTCATGGCCGTTCCTTGGGAAAGCGGATCAGAGGTCAGACAAAAGGGATTGCATGCGCAGGATCTCCGCCGACTGGTCGGCAACGACGGAGTTGGTGAACTCGGACAACATGGGGTCCGCAGCTGCGTTCGGCTGCGCCATCAGGGTCGTGACCATGTCGATCGCGCCCTGATGATGCTGGATCATGCCTCGAAGAAACAGGCGATCGAAATCGGCCCCACTGGCGGCGGCCAGGACCTGCATCTGCGCCGGCGACAACATGCCCGCCATCAGGGGAATGTCGGAAGCAGGCATGACATGGCCCGCATGGGCAGAGTGATCCATGCCCGCGTGACCCGCGCCCATGTCCGGCATCTCGAGCGACTGGCCCCGTTCCGTCAGCCAGCCCCGCATCAGGTCGATCTCGGCTTCCTGGCTCAGGGCGATACGCTGCCCGAGCCGTCGCACGGTCGGATGGGAACCGCGCGTCTTCAGGAGTTCGACCATCTCCACTGCCTGGGCATGGTGGACGATCATATGCTGCATGAAGGCGGCGTCGTCGCCGGTGAAGCTCGTGCGGCTGAGCTCAACCGCCTCCCGGGCACTGATCACCCGCGACGCCGTCCCTGGCGCACCCGGATTGAAGATGGGGGGCGTCTGGATGCTGGCTGTCGAACCAGCCAGGCTCGCTAGAGCCATTCCGAGGGCGAGGTACAATCTCAAAGGCTCCGGCGAGCCAGCCTTGCGGCTGCCCGCCAGACTACGGGCCATGCTTCGACAGGTGCAAGGTGAAATCCGCGCGGCAGCGGAGGCTCGTGATCAGCCCTTGCGGCCAAACCAGCCCGTGCGGCCGGACTGGGCCGGAGGAGACGGCACGGCGGGGGCGGGGTCCGCCGCACGGGCGACGGTCGCGCCTTCAACCGGCCGCTGGCGGATGACCAGATTGCGGATCTCGGTCATGTCCTCCATGGCGAATTTCACACCCTCGCGGCCGAGGCCGGAATCCTTGACCCCGCCATAGGGCATGTTGTCGACCCGATAGCTGGGCACGTCGCCGATCAGGATGCCGCCGACCTCGAGGACGTCCCAGGCGCGCATGGCCTTGTGAATGTCGCGGCTGAAGATGCCCGCCTGCAGGCCGAATTTTGAATCGTTCACCTCGGCCAGGGCCGCCTCGAAGTCCGAGAAGCGGGACAGGATGGCGACGGGGCCGAAGGCCTCCTCCTCGCGGATCTTCAGACCCCGCCCCACGCCTTCCAGAAGGGTCGCGTCGAGCATGGCCCCGGTGCGGTTGCCGCCGCACAGAACGGTGGCACCGGCGGCGCGGGCCTCATTGATCCAGTCCTCGAGCCGGGCCGCTTCCTTCTCGTCGATCATGGGGCCGATGAAGGTGGTCTCCTCGCGCGGATCCCCGCAGATCAGAGCCCTGGCCTTCTTCACCAGCAGATCGCGCATCGGGCCGTAGATGTCGTCGTGGATCAGGATACGCTGCACCCCGATGCAGGACTGGCCCGACTGGTAGAAGGCGCCGAAGATGATCCGCTCGGCGGCGTCCTCCAGATCGGTGTCGCGATCAACGATGACGGCGGCATTGCCGCCCAGTTCCAGCACCACCTTCTTCTTGCCGGACTTCGCCTTCAGCGCCCAGCCGACGTCGGGCGAGCCGGTGAAGGACAGCAGTTTGAGGCGGTCGTCGGTGGTGAACAGGTCCGATCCGTCGCGGGTGGCGGGCAGGATGGAGAAGGCCCCCTTCGGCAGGTCGGTCTCGGCCAGAACCTCGCCGATGATCAGCGCACCCAGCGGCGTGCGCGAGGCCGGCTTCATCACGAATGGACAGCCGACGGCCAGGGCCGGCGCGATCTTGTGGGCGGCCAGATTGAGCGGAAAGTTGAACGGCGAGATGAAGGAGCAGGGTCCGATCGGCACCCGCTTCCACATCCCCTGATACCCCTTGGCCCGCGCCGAGATGTCCAGCGGCTGAACCTCGCCGGTCATGCGCACCGACTCCTCGGCGGCAATGCGGAAGGTGTCGATCAACCGGGTCACCTCCCCGCGTGAATCGCGGATCGGCTTTCCGGCCTCGATACACAGGGCATAGGCCAGTTCGTCGGCCCGCTCCGTGAACCGCTTTACACAGTGGGTCAGCACCGCCTGCCGCTCATAGGCGGCCATGCGCGCCATGGGCCCGGTCGCCTTGACCGCCTCCCCGATGGCCCGGTCGATCGTGGCGGCATCGGCCATGGCCACGCGCGTCGCCACCTTCCCCGAATATTTGTCGGTCACCTCCAGGTCCTGGTTTGGCGTCACCGCCTCATTGGCCAGGTAGAGCGGATAGGAGGTCTTCAGGGACGGCATGGACGCACTCCGACGGGGATCTGGGACTAAACCGGCAAGGCCGCGCTGAGTTCACGGACATCCTTGTTCAGGATCCGGTCGTTGTCGGCATAGTCGACGGGTACCTCGACCACATGCACCCCCGGCGTATCAAGACATTGCTGCAGCAGGGCCGGCATTCCCTCGGCCGACGTCACCCGGTGGCCGTGGGCACCGTAGCTCTCGGCATATTTGACGAAGTCCGGATTGCCATACGTCAGGCCCCAGTCCTGGAAGCCCATATTGGCCTGTTTCCAGCGGATCATGCCGTAGCTGTTGTCGTTGAGAATCAGCACCACGAGGTTGAGCTTCAACCGGACGGCCGTCTCCAGCTCCTGGCTGTTCATCATGAAGCCGCCGTCGCCGCAGACCGCCATGACCTTGCGGTTGGGGAAGATCATGCTGGAGGCCATGGCCGAGGGCAGGCCCGCCCCCATGGTCGCCAGCGCATTGTCGACCAGGAAGGTGTTGGGCATGTGCGCCGGATAGCTGCGCGTGAACCAGATCTTGTAGACGCCATTGTCGAGGCACAGAATTCCGTCGGACGGCATGACCTTGCGGACCTGATCGACCAGATGCTGCGGATAGATCGGGCAGCGCATGTCGCCGACGGCGGCGGCGGTGTGATCGAGTTCGGCCTTGTGGGCCCGGACCATGGGATCGAAATTCCACTGCGGCTGGACGGTCAGGCTTTCCTTGATCTGCCAGATGGCGTTGGCGATGTCGCCGACCACCTCGATCTGGGGGAAATAGACCGGATCGACCTCGGCCGAGCGGAAGCCGATATGGATGACGTCGCAGCCGCCGGGCTTCATGAAGAAGGGCGGCTTTTCGATCACGTCGTGGCCGACATTGATGATGACATCGGCGGCCTCGATGACCCGGTGCACGAAGTCGCCGGACGACAGGGCCGCGCAGCCCAGGTATTTCGGATTGCGCTCGTCGATCACCCCCTTGCCCAGCTGGGTGGTGATGTAGGGAATACCGGTCTTTTCAACCAGTTCAGTCAGCATCCGGCTGGTCAGCTTGCGGTTCGCGCCGGCACCGATGATCAGCAGCGGCGACCTGGCCCGGGCGATGCGCTCGACGGCGATACGGATGGATTTGTCGTCGGCCACGGGGCGGCGGACCTGGCTGGCGACGATGACCGGTGAGGCGGTCTGCTCGTGGGCGATATCCTCCGGAAACTCCAGGTGGGTGGCGCCGGGCTTCTCTTCCTGGGCCAGGCGCACCGCCTCGCGGACCCGGGCCGGAATGTTGTCCGCCGAGGCCAGCTGATGGGTGAATTTGGAAATCGGCCGCATCATGTCGACGACGTCCAGGATCTGGAACCGGCCCTGTTTGGACGATTTGATCGGCTTCTGGCCGGTGATCATCAGCATCGGCATCCCGCCCAGTTGGGCATAGGCGGCGGCGGTCACCAGATTGGTCGCCCCCGGCCCCAGCGTCGCCAGGCAGACCCCGGCCTTGCCGGTGTGCCGACCATACGTCGCCGCCATGAAGCCGGCCCCCTGCTCGTGCCGGGTCAGGATCAGCTTGATCTTGCTGCTGCGTGACAGGCTGTCGAGAAAGTCGAGATTCTCCTCACCCGGCACACCGAAGACGTATTCACAGCCCTCCTCTTCCAGACAGGCGACAAACAGATCCGAGGCCTTGGTCATCGTCTTTTCCAATACGGGAGCGGCGGCCGATACGGTCGCGGTCCGGGCGGATGGGGAAAGCGGTACTGGATCGGCGGATTCAGGTTGGGATGCGGTTCGAACGGCGGCGGCCCTGCGTGGACGACGACCCAGGACGATGGCGAGGAATGCGAACAGAACGCCGACTGCAAGCGCACCCGCGACCAGCGGATGGCTCACTGCCGGCAGAACGGCATCCCGTATCGTGTTCCCGATCATCACGCCCCGCCCCCACTCGCGCGGCACCATGACCCGGAACGCTGTTCTTTGTCACGCGAGGTCGCGTCCGACGCTAAACCCGGCTTCAGGCTCCGGGCACGCGAAGTCCTTTCGCCGCCTCGGTCAGCGCGGCCTGATCGGACGGCGAGTCGGCAAAGGCGCGCAGCCCGTTGCGCAGGGCCGTCGTCGCTGCCGCGCTGTCGCCCAGCACCATCCTTGCCCGCATCAGCCGCACCCAGCCGTCCCGGTCGCGGGGCGATGCCCTGAGCCGTTCTTCCAGACCACTGACCATGCCCTGGATCATGGCCTGCTGATCAGCCGGAGACATGGTCCCGGCCTCGGCAACCTGGGCGGCGGTCGGTCCCGGGATTCCGGGGACGGCAGCGGGCGAACCCGCAGATGCCGGTCGCAGTCTGGCCGAGATGTCCTGTCCCCGCTCGCGGGCCAGGTCCTCGACGAACGCCCGCACCTCGGCGGCCCAGGGTGCCCCCTCCGGCGCTGAATTGATCAGATCGATCCATGCCGTCATGGCCGCCTCGCGGTCGCCCCGCTGATCCATCTCCACGGCCACAAAATAGCGCGCGCGGGGGTCTTGCGGATCGGCGCGCAGGGCACCGCGGAAGGCCGTCAGGGCCGCCGGGGTCACCTGCCCGCTCCCGGCCTGGACCAGAGCCTCGCCCTGGGCGGAGAAATGTTCGGCATTGGTCGGCTCCAGCGTCGCGGCCCGGCCATAGGCCTCCGCCGCCTCGGCGAACCGGCCGGTCTGGAAATAGGACCAGCCCAGCAGTCGCCAGCCATCGACATTGTCGGGCGTCTCGCGAAGCCGGGCCTCCAGCTGGCCGATCTGGGCCTGGACATCCGCGCCATTGTGGGCGGCATCCGCGGGCGAGGCGGCCATGGCGGCACTGCGCGGTCCGGCACCTGGCAGGTCGGGACGTCCGAGCAGGGCGTACAGCCCCGTCCCGCCCAGGGCGACGACCGCCGCCAGACCCAGGGCCAGGCGGAACAGCGACTTCTCGCCGAGGGGCCGGCCCGCCGGCGTGGGTTCGACGCCTTCAGCCAGAGCGCGCCGTTCGACCTCGAGACGCAGGGCGGCGATATCCGCCGCCGGCGTCGTCCCGGCCTCGGCCTGACGATCCAGCTCGGCCAGTTGCGCCTTCAACACCTCCGCGGACGTGGTCCGCCGATCCAGGACGCCACCGGGCCGGATCAACGGTATGGCCAGCCCGACCACGGCCAGGGCGATCATAACGGTCAGGACAATCCAGAGGATCATGGCGCGTCACCGGCTTTCAGAATGGCGGCGAGCGCGCGGCGCTCCTCGGCCGTCAGGGGTGTGGGGTCAGCGGCACCGGCCCGGCCACGTCGACGCAGATACAGGGCCACGCCCACGCCGCCCGGTATCAGCACCAGCAGGGGAGCCGCCCAGAGCATGAGGGTCTGCAAATCCAGCGGCGGCTTCAACAGGACGAAATTGCCATAGCGGGCGACGACATAGGCCATCACCTCCTCGTTCGTGTCGCCGGCGGTCAGCCGCTCACGGACGATTGCCCGCAGATCGGCGGCGAGCGGGGCGTCGGAATCGTCGATCGACTGGTTCTGACAGACGACGCAGCGCAGTTCCTGGCTGATGTCGCGCGCCCGGGCTTCCAGCACCGGATCGGCCAGCTGTTCTTCCGGAAGGACGGCCGCGGCAGGCCCGAATATCAGCAGGGCGCAGAACAGGCCGAGGACAAACCGTCTCATGTCTCGGTCTCCAGTCTGTCCAGCATCGGCTGCAGGATCTCCGTCCAGACCTCCGGCGTGATCGGGCCGACATGGCGGTAGCGAACCCGTCCATGGCCGTCGATGACGAAGGTTTCGGGTGCGCCGGTGACGCCGAAATCGATGCCGGTGCGACCGTTCGGGTCCGATCCGATCAGTGTGTAGGGATTGCCGCGCTGGGCCAGCCACTCGGCCCCGGCCGCCGGTTCGTCCTTCCAGTCCAGTCCGTGGATCGTCACCCCCTGCGACTGCAGGCGCAGCAGCATCGGATGTTCGATGACACAGGCCACGCACCATGAGGCGAAGACATTGAGCAGCACCGGTCTGCCGGTAAAATCCGAAGAGGCCAGCCCCGCGGTGTCGTCGGG
This sequence comes from Caulobacteraceae bacterium, assembly GCA_965284535.1. Lineage (GTDB taxonomy): Bacteria > Pseudomonadota > Alphaproteobacteria > Caulobacterales > Caulobacteraceae > Brevundimonas. The sequence goes on along the minus strand of OZ260090.1, from coordinate 2,118,125 downwards.
CGTGATACCCGGGAGATCGAACACAGGGATCGGGCGGTCGATCAGCATGGACGGCAGGATGCTGGGATCGCGGCGCAGGCCAAGGCCCAGGGCCCCGGCGACCATCAGAAACAGCAAGACCGGAAGGATGAAGGCCAGCCGCCTCATGCCGCCGCCCCCTTCGCCTTGACCGGCGCCGGATTGACCGGGTCAGTCTTGCGGACCGGCATGGCCAGCCGCGTCCGGCGATCCAGCAGCGACAGGATGCCGCCCAGGGCCATGATCATCGCCCCGCCCCAGATCCAGCCGACCAGCGGATGCCACCAGAGACGAACCGTGGCGGCACCCGGCGTCGCGCTCTCTCCGACCGAGATATAGAGATTGCCCATCGCCTCGGCCCGGATTCCGGCCTCGGTCGTCTGGGTCTGGCTGGACGGATAGAAGCGTTTCTCGGACACGATCAGGAAGGGTTGGCCGCGGCCCTCGACGCGGAACCGCCCCTGGTCGGCTTGATAATTCGGCCCCCTCGCCGGGCCAAGCGCGTCCAGGGTGATGCGGCGTCCGGCGAATTCGATGGTCTGGCCCGGAGCCATGGTCACGACTTCGCTGGCTGTCCATGTTGTCATGGCCGTGATCCCGATAGCGGTGACCCCCAGACCCGCGTGGGCGACCGCGACCGCCCAGAACGCGAGCGGCGTGGTGCGGATCAGCCGGGCCGTCCCGGCCCCCTTGCGGCCCAGCCCCCAACGTCGCGCCAGCAGCATGAAGGCCGCCGCGATCAGCCAGACACCCAGGGCGATCCCGAGGGCCGCACCGACCTTGCCGATCCCGAACACCAGCAGGCCCAGACCTGTGGTGACCGTCGCGGCAGCGATCGGCCAGCGCAGTCGCACCAGCACCGCCCGCGCCGTGTCGCGCTTCCAGTTCAGCATCGGCCCGAAGGCGACCAGTACCAGTAGCGGGATGAACAGAGGCGCGAATGTCAGGGCGTAATAGGGCGGGCCGACGGAAATCTTGTCCCCACTCAGTACATCGACGAACACCGGGTAGAAGGTGCCCAGGAACACCGTGGCGGTCGCCGCCAGCAGGAACAGGTTGTTCAGCGTGATCCCGGCCTCGCGCGACAACGGCGAGAACAGGGCTCCCGTCCGCATCGCCGGGGCGCGCCAGGCGTAGAGGCCCAGCGACGAGCCCGTGGCGATCAGGATGAAGACGAGGATATAGGCCCCCCGCTCCGGATCGACCGCGAAGGCGTGGACGCTGGTCAGGACGCCGGAACGGACCAGGAAGGTGCCGATCATGCTGAGCGAGAAGGTCAGGATGGACAGCAGGATGGTCCAACTGATCAGGGCCCCACGCTTCTCCAGCACCAGGGCCGAATGCAGCAGGGCCGTGCCCATCAGCCAAGGCATCAGCGAGGCGTTCTCGACGGGGTCCCAGAACCACCAGCCGCCCCAGCCGAGCTCGTAATAGGCCCACCAGCTGCCCAGGGCGATGCCGACGGTCAGCGAGGTCCAGGCCGAAAGCACCCAGGGCCTGACCCAGCGCGCCCAGGCCGCGTCCACCCGGCCCTCGATCAGGGCCGCCACGGCAAAGGAAAAGGCGACCGAAAAGCCGACATAGCCGAGGTAAAGCAGCGGCGGATGCATCACCAGGCCGGGGTCCTGGAGCAGCGGGTTTAGCTCCGTCCCGTCGAACGGAATCGGGCTCAGCCGCGAAAACGGATTGGAGGTGAACAGGCAGAAGCCGAGGAAGGCCGCGCTCAGCATACCCTGCACGGCCAGCACCCGGGCCTGCAGGGTTTCGCGAAGGGTCCGGCCGAAGAAGGCGATCGCGCCGCCGTGAAGGGCGAGAATCAGAACCCACAGCAGCATGGACCCCTCATGGCTGCCCCAGGTGGCGGCGAACCGGTACGGCAGGGGCTGGGTGCTGTGACTGTGTTTGGCCACCAGCTCGACGGAGAAATCCATCGTCACATAGGCCGTGGCCAGGGCTCCGAAAGCCAGGACGACGAAGGACATCTGCAACAGGGCCGAGGCACGGCCGAGCGACATCAAAATGGAATCGCCGCGGTGCGCTCCCAGCAGGGGCGCGATCCCCTGAACCAGTCCGAGCATGAAGGCGAGGATCAGAGCCAGCTGGCCGATTTCCGCGCTCATTCAATATGCTCCACCACCCGACCTGTACTGTAGCGAGCGGCGCCCCTATGGTAAAGCTGCGCGGGGAACGGTTCGACGCGGCATTTTTGCCGTTTGCGATCCGGGCGCCAAACGGGGGGACGTGGTGGAGGGGGTCCATCGGATCGCCATCTTGGGCTCTGGGCCCGCCGGCCTGAGTGCGGCCGCGCACGCGGCTGCCCGCGGGGTCAGCCATGTCCTGCTCGAGAAGTCGGACCACCTGTCAGACACCATTTTCCGCTACCAGCGCGGCAAGCACATCATGGCCACGCCCAGCCAGCTGACCGTGCGCGCGGACGTGAGCTTCGAGCCGGGCAAGCGCGAGACCATCCTCGATACCTGGTCCAGCGAGGCGGCCAAACACAAGGTCAACGTCCGCCACCACGCCGAGGTTAAATCCGTCACCGGCTCGAAGGGTGACTTCAGCATCACCCTTGCCGACGGCTCAGTGGTCCGCGCCGAGACGATCGTCCTGGCCATCGGCACCCAGGGCAATCCCAATCTGATGTCCTGCGAGGGCGGGAGCCTGCCGCACGTCCAGTACCAGCTCGACGATCCCGCCGAATATGTCGACGAGCACATCTGCGTCGTCGGCGGTGGAGACGCGGGAATCGAGAACGCGCTCGGCCTGATCGCCGACCGGGCCCAGGGCAATACGGTGACCCTCGTCAACCGCGGCGCCGACTTCGCCCGGGCCAAGGAAGCCAATGCCAAGGCCATCCTGGCCGCCCAGGAGGCGGGCCATATCACCCTGCTGACCACCGCCGAGACGACCCTGATCGAACCCGGCTGGATCACCGTCGACACTCCGGAGGGGGCCACACGATTCCAGTGTGATCGCGTCATCGCCCGTCTGGGGTCGGCCCCGCCCCGCAAATTCGTGGAATCGATCGGGCTGGAGTTCACCAGCGCGGCCCGTGAAGCCTTTCCGAAACTGTCGCCGACGTTCGAGAGCACCGTGCCCGGCGTCTACGTCATCGGGGCCCTGGCCGGCTATCCGCTGATCAAACACTGCATCAACCAGGGCTATGACGTCGTCGAATACATCGGCGGTGCCGTCGATCTGAAACCTGCCGACGAGCCTATTCTGGAAGCCCGTTTGAAGGGCCTGCCCGGCAATCGCTCGGTCTCGGACTGGCTGGAATTCCTGCGTCAGGAAATCGAGATCCTGCGCGGCCTGTCGCCCCTGCAGATGCGCGAATTCCTGCTGGACTCGGACGTGCGCGCCTATCAGGCGGGCGACATCGTCTTCAAGAAGAACTCGATCGGCTCCTCGCTGTTCGGCATCGCGTCAGGATCCGTCGAGGTCGAGGTGGGCAGCGGCAAGAAGCGTCTGACGGTGCCGATCCCCAGAGGCTCGATCGTCGGCGAGGTCGGTCTGATTTCAGGTCGGCCCCGCGGTGCCACGGTGCGGGCGGCCGAACCCGCGATTCTGCTGGAGATTTCCCGCATCGCCGCCCTGCGCCTGATGGCCTCGGTCAAGGAGGCGCGCGACACCGTCAACCGCATCACCACCGAACGCCAGCTGCTGCAGATGTTCGGCTCCGGCCTGACCCCGGCGGACCTGACCGATGTGCTCGAGACGGCGGAGATCCGGCAGGTGAAGACCGGCGAAGCCATCATCCGCGAGGGCGAGGACGGCTATGACATCTTCGTCGTCCGCTCCGGCAGTATGGTCGTCGAGAAGGAGATCGGCGGAAAGCCGGTCTTCCTCTCCTATCTGCCCGCCGGGTCCTATGTCGGTGAAATGGCGCTGGTGGACGGCGGGCGGCGCAGTGCCACGGTTCAGGCCGCCATCCGTTCGGAGGTGGTCCGGCTGGACGGCGACCGCTTCCGGGCGCTGCTGAAGCGCAAACCCGAGCTGGAAGAGAAGCTTCGGGCCGACATGGCCGACCGTCGCCGGGTCACCGGCTATATCGAGGAACAGAAGGGCAAGTTCGGCGACGTCGTCGACATGTACAGCGCGGTGGCCGACTTCCTGGTCGATCAGGGCATCGGCGAGGCCACGGACGTCCTGCTGATCGACGAGACCCTCTGCATCGGCTGCGACAACTGCGAGAAGGCCTGCGCCGACGTTCACGACGGCCTTTCGCGGCTGGACCGCGAGGCGGGCCGGACCTACGCCCACCTGCACGTCCCGACCTCGTGCCGGCACTGCGAACATCCGTACTGTATGACCGACTGCCCGCCCAATGCGATCCATCGCGGGCCGGACGGAGAGGTCTTCATCGACGAGACCTGCATCGGATGCGGAAACTGCCAACGCAACTGTCCCTATGACGTGATCCGCATGGACTCGCGGCCGCCGGACAAGCCGGACCTGATCTCCTGGATGCTGTTCGGGGCCGGGCCGGGACCGGGCGAGCCCGACAAGGCCTGGCGCGCCAAGCACAAGCCCAAGGGCGCCGAGCCGCCCAAGGTCGCGATCAAATGCGACATGTGCATCGGCAAGTCCGGCGGGCCGGCCTGTGTCCGCGCCTGCCCCACCGGGGCCGCGATCCGGGTATCCCCGGAGGAATTCCTCACCGTCAAACGCATGAACAGGGGCGAATAGACCCTTGGCGAAGACACAGAAAACCGGCGAACGCTCCGATGCGGTCCAGCACGAAGGCTTCCTGCGCCACGGGAATTTCCGCTGGGTCTGGCGAGCCGGTGCCCTGTGCCTGATCGCCGTCGCCGGCTATCTGTTGATAGACGCCGAACCCCGGCCGAACGGCGGCAGCGTCTTTGGCTATATCGCCGGCACGGTCGCGGCGCTGCTGGTGCTCTGGCTGACCCTGCTGGGTCTGAGAAAGCGCGCCATCACCTCGGGCAACTGGTCACTGAAGGCCTGGGTTTCGGCCCATGTCTATCTGGGTCTGGCTGTGCTCGTCGTCGCGACCCTGCATTCGGGGTTCCAGTTCGGCTGGAACATCCACACGCTCGCCTATGCCCTGATGGTTCTGGTGGTCGTTTCGGGTCTGTTCGGCGTCATCGTCTACGCCGTCCTGCCGCGCTACCTCAGCCGCAACCGCGGCGAGACGACCCAGAAGCAGATGCTGGAGACGCTGAAAGCCCTGGATCGGCAGATCAACGAGGCCGCCCAACCCCTGTCCGAGTCCCAGGCCCGGGTGATCCAGATGTCGCTGGACGGCAGCCGGGTCGGCGGCGGGCTGTGGCGCCGTTTGACGGGTGGACGTGGCGGATGCGGCAATCGCAAGGCCATAAGGCGTATGCGCGGTTTGCGCCGTCAGGCCACCGATGTCGAACTGCAGATGCTGGACCGGATGGAGGAACTGCTGCAACGCAAGGCCGCCGCCCTGGCCCAGGTGCGCCGCCACCTGCAGATCCGCGCCTGGCTGAGCGTCTGGCTGAGCGTGCACGTGCCCACCACCATCGCGCTCATCGCCGCGATCACCGCCCATGTCTTCAGCGTCTTCATCTACTGGTGATGGCCCGATGACCCTTGTCCTTCGCCAGGTCACACGCCGCGTCAGCGGAGCCGAGATCGTCCGGGAAAAGGTCCTGCCGACGGATACGGCCCGCATCGGCCGCGGCGCGGACTGCGAAATCCGCCTGCCCGACCTGGCGGTCAGCCTGCATCACGCCACCCTGACCGTCACCGGCCCCGGCCGGGTCCGTGTGGTCTCCGCGGGGCGCGAACCGTTCGGCGTTGACGGCCGGTTCGTCAGCCAGACCGACATTGACCTCAGCCGCGCGCCACGCCTGACCTTCGGCGATCACATTCTGGACCTGTCGATCGGCGATGGCGGCCGCATCCTGATCAATCTCTCGGTGGCCGAACCCGCCGAGGGCGCGGCCTCTGCCGGCGTTCCGGCGGGCGGCATTATCCGAAAGGCGCGCATCTTCGGTCGGCGGCGCATCGCCTGGACCCTGGGGCTCGGGATCGTCGCCCTCTGCCTGATCTGGCCGCTCGCCGCCTTCTACGGTCACTTCAAGGCGCGGATAGATCCGGACGCCCAATGGTCGTCGGGACCGCTGTCCTCGGCCCACGCCTTCCTCGAGGACGACTGCCAGTCCTGTCACCAGCAGGCGTTCGTCGCCGTCACCGACGCGTCCTGCAAGACCTGCCACGCCGGCGATCAGACGCCTGCGGCCATGACCGCTGCCGCGGCATCTGTCCGGCGCGCCGGCTCGACCGACACCCTGTCCTTCGTTCGTGACCACGCCCCGCGAAACAGAATTCTCTGGGGAACACCGCCGCCGGATCATTTTGGCGGACAGGCCACGGCCTGGGTCCGGCGCCTCTTCAACATTCCCGAGCAACGCTGCGCCAGCTGTCACGTCGAGCACGTCGGCAACCCGGCCTCCACCCGGCCGCCCGAGCCCATCCCGACCCTGACTTCAAGCCAGACCTGTATCCAGTGTCACACCGGGCTGACGCACCGGCTCAAGGACACGGACCTGGCCGATGCCCCGTCGTGGGCCCGCCATCCGAATTTCCGCCCCACCCTGCCCGGCGCCAACGGCCCGACCCGCGTCTCCCTGGACAGCCGTCCGCGCGAAGCTTCCGGCCTGACCTTCCCGCACAGCCTGCACCTGTCGTCCTCGGGCGGCGCGGCGCGGATGGCCCAGACCCTCGTGGGGAGCGGTTACGGCACGGCCCTGACCTGCGCCAACTGTCACCGTCCTGACGCCGACGGCAAAGGATTCGCGCCCATCGAGATGGAGCGTGATTGCGCCAGCTGTCACTCCCTGTCCTTCGCCACCCCCACCGGTGTACGCCAGCTTCCGCACGGCGAACCGGGCCAGGTCGTGGCGGCCCTGATGGCCTGGCAGGGCCGCGGACCCGTCGCAAGCGGCGCGACGGGCCGACGGCGACCGGGCGAGATCGGCGGAGGCGCCGGCGCCGGCGGGGCGGCGTCCGGTGCCAGCGCCGTGACCACGGTGGGCGGTGCCTTCGGTCCGCGTGGTGCCTGTTTCGACTGCCACACCATCTTCCGGACGCCGACCATCCGGTTCACCCCGGTCCGGCTGCCCGGTGAGTTCCTCAGCCGGGGGGCCTTCGATCACAGCGTCCGCGAGCACAGTGTCGACCCGTCGGGCCAGCCCGCCTGCGCCACCTGCCATACCGCCGGGACATCGGGATCAGCAACCGACCTGCTGCTGCCGTCGGTCAGCACCTGCGCCGAATGTCACGGCCAGACGACGGCCCAGGCCCCCACGCCGGCTCCGGCGGATTGCGAGACCTGCCACAGTTTCCATGCACCGTCGCATCCCTCGCCGCGCCCGCCCCGGCCGAATTTCAATGTGCGTGCCCGGCCGGTAACGGCGGCTCAGACCACGCCGTAGGCCAGCATCGCCTCGGCGACCTTCTTGAAGCCCGCGATATTGGCACCGCGCACATAGTCGATGCGCGATGTGCCCGCGACCCCACCGTATTCGACGCAGCGGCTGTGGATGCCGCTCATGATGTCCACCAGATGCTGCTGAAGCTCGGCTTCCTTCCAGGCGATACGGCCTGAGTTCTGGCTCATTTCCAGACCCGACACCGCGACCCCGCCCGCGTTGGCGGCCTTGCCCGGCGCATAAAGGATTCCGGCCGCCTTGAAGACATGCACGCCTTCCAGATCGGTCGGCATATTGGCGCCCTCGGACACCGCCATACAGCCGTTGGCCACCAGCATCCGGGCATCCGCGCCGTTCAGTTCATTCTGGGTCGCGCAGGGCAGGACGACGTCGCAAGGCACCGCCCAGGGCCGCTGGCCCTCGTGATAGGTCGCGCCGCGGTATTCGGTGACATAGTCGGCGATCCGGCCGCGCCGTTTGGTCTTGTGCGCCTTGACCCAGTTGATCTTGTCCTGGTCGATGCCGTCGGGGTCGTGGATGAAGCCCTGTGAATCAGACAGGGTCAGGACCTTGCCGCCCAGTTGCACGATCTTCTCGGCCGCATGGGTCGCGACATTGCCCGAGCCCGAAATCACGGCCGTCTTGCCCGCCACCTCCTGGCCGATATGGCCCAGCATTTCCTTCAGGAAATAGACGGCACCATAGCCGGTGGCCTCGGTCCGGATCAGGCTGCCGCCGTAGGACAGGCCCTTGCCGGTCAGGACCCCGGTGAACTGGTTGGTGATCCGCTTGTACTGGCCGAACATATAGCCGATCTCGCGGCCACCGACGCCGATGTCGCCGGCCGGCACGTCGATGTCGGCACCCACGTGGCGGTACAGTTCGGTCATGAACGACTGGCAGAACCGCATCACCTCGTGATCCGACTTGCCCTTGGGATTGAAGTTCGAACCGCCCTTGCCCCCGCCCATCGGCAGGCCGGTCAGGCTGTTCTTGAAGGTCTGCTCAAAGGCGAGGAATTTGAGCACGCTCTCGGTCACGCTGGGGTGGAAGCGGATGCCGCCCTTGTAGGGTCCGATGGCGTTATTGTTCTGTACCCGCCAGCCGCGCTGCACGCGGATATTGCCCTTGTCGTCCTCCCAGCAGACCCGGAAGCTGATCACCCGGTCCGGCTCCGCGATGCGGCGCAGGATCTGGTAGTGGTGATACTCCTCCTTGTCCTGGATGAAGTCGAAGATGTCTTCGGCGACCTCCTGAACGGCCTGGACGAACTCGTCCTGACCGGGATTGCGCTTCTTCACACCCTCGATGAACCGGGGCAGGTCGACGTGGTCCGAGACGGCCATGGCCGCGCCTCCTGGTCAGGTCAGGGGTTGGGATTGGGGTTGAAAGGGTCGAGGGTGTAGGTATCGCAACCGCCGCTGCCGCCCTGACCGCCGCCAGGGCTTTGGATCGGCCCGCTCGATTCGCATCCTGTCGTCGGCTCGATTATTTCGACTGCCATCGGGCCACGCTCGGCAAAGAACGGACCGTCACCGGAGTCGAGGGCAGCCGAAAGGACGTCTGACGGACCGGAATCCATGTTCGATGTCGGTGCCGACCTGAGGAGGCTGCTCAACCGGGCGGAGGCCTCATCGGACAGTTCGAAGGGTCCGAACGTGCCGCCTTCCCAGACGAACATCGCCATACCGGGCCGCTCAAGTGTGTAGGTCGTGTCGCCGCCGGTCACATCGATCGCGCCGGGCGTGTCGAGACCGGCACCGCGCGGGCCGGGTCCCCGAAGGACGATCAGGGTCGCATCGTCGGGCGAGCCCGTGAACGGCGGAAGGCCGGGATGGCCCGCAAGCACCGCAAGCGCGTCGGGGCCGACGACCGTCTCGACCACCGTGCCCCGCACTCCGATGGAGGCAACAGGGGTCCGCACAGCACCGGCCCGGGGTCCGCCGCGACCGGAAACGAACCGGAAGGCTCCGCGGGCGACCGATGCCGAGGCCCCACCAGCACCACGGTCCGTATCGATCACGAAACGATCAATGGTCACGCGCGCATTGGAGCCGATCGTGAAGATCGACTGATCCCGCAGAAGGACCTGCAGCTGGCTCTGGGCACCGCTGACGAAGACATCGCCCATGCGGACCTGTCCCCTCACCGCCGCCGGTCTGAGGGCGCTTTGGCCCACCGGCTGGGTGCTGACGCTGTTGCGGATGGCCGCGTTTACGCCGACGGCCTCCTGTGCCTCGGCAACTGCGGTGACCGACAAGGCGGTTGCCAGGGCGGTGAGTGCGACAAAGGTGCGAACCCGGGTCATGTCCATCTCTCCTAGTTGGCCGCGCCGAAGCGCCAGACCAGGCGCATTTCGGCGCCCCAGCTGTCATAGTCCGCCAGCGGTGCAAGAGAGTCGCGGGCCCCGTAGGTCAGCGCCCCCTCGATCACCACGTCCTGACGCCAGTCTCCGGTCGCGCCGGCCTCCGTAAAGGCAGCGAAGGGGGCCCCGACGGCGACGCGCCCCCAGCTGCGGACATCCTCGCGAGCCGGGGTAGCGAACCCGAGGAAGACCGGGTCCGGCGCGTCATAGTCGAGCCACTGTATCCCCCCCGAGATCGCCAGGTATTGTCCGCGCCGGGTGCCGAAATCGTATCGCCCCCGCACGGAGGGACCCGAGTAGCCGAAGGGCTCATAGTCGGCCTGCTTGTCCTGCCAGCCGACCGAGATGCCCAGACTGCTTCGGGCATCCAGTCGATGGGTCACCCCGAGGTTCAGATCATAGCGCCAGCCGTCCCGGGTGCCGCCGATGACAAGGGCCAGGGCGAGAGCGTCCACGGCGGGCTCATCAAAACTCTGGCTCACGGCTTCGCCCGACACCGAAACGGTCGTGGCGGTGCTGAGGCGCCAGCGGGTCTGGGCCTTCACGCCGACCTCCCGCATATACGGCTCATCCAGCAGATTCAGGGCCCGCGCCACGGCACTCACGTTCCACGAGTTCAGTCGCCCGACGTAGGCCACGCCCGCTTCGACATCACCCCGACGCAAATCCCCGTCGATGTCGTCAAAAGTCGAGCGGTCATAGCCTCCCACAGTACCGAAAACCGAATAGCCCGGTGCCCCGTCCAGGTCATGGGTGGCGGTGAAGCGGGCGGTGAACACGGCCGCTCCGCCGGACTCGCTGACCGGCGGGAAAATGACCGAGTCAAATTGGGTCGTCAGGGCGCCGGCGGCATCATCCTCATAGGTCAGGCCGGCGGTCAGCGTACCGCTGAAACGGGTGGTCGAACGGCTGCGTTCGATCCGTGCGCGATAGCGGCTCGCCTCCGCCCGCTGCAGGGGGGTGAGTGCCACGGGATCGAGAAGGTCGAGTTGGTCCCGGGCCCCCTGCAGATCATCCAGCCGGTACAGAACGACGGCATAGAAAAGCCGGGCACCGTGGCGGTTCGGATCCGCGATGAGCACACGTTCAAGGGCCCCGGCGGCTCCATTGAGATCGCCGGCATCGGCGGCGCGTCGCGCGTATTCGAGATTGAGCGCCGGGTCGTCCGGGGCGGCCAGTACCGCGTCAAAATCCTGCGCGACCGCGGCTTCAACCGCCAGGGCGCTCAGCCCCACCACCGCAGAACAAATCAGTGCCGCTCGGACAACCGAGCCGGCATGGCTGACTGGATGCTTCATAACTTCCCCCGGGCCGCTTGCAGATTGTTCGGGATAGTCTATCCCCGAACAGCGGAACGGTAAGGCTAACATCGTTCCGCGAGCAGCGCCTAGACTTATCTCCGGGGCAATTGATTTGAGTGGGGCGGACGCAATGGGGGCGGAGCCTGAGGCTGAAAGACTAAAGGAAATCGGGTCGCGCGTGGCGCGCTCCAGCCTGTCGCTTACCCGTTACATCGCGAAAACCGGGCCCGGCCTGGCAATTGCTCTGCTCCTGCTCATTCTGCACATATTTCAGCCCCCGTTCGTCGCAAGCATCAGCAATCTGGTGTTCGACACCTATCAACGCGCTCATCCGCGCACCTATGAGGATGCCGGAGTTCGGGTCGTCGATATCGATGACGAGACCATTCGCCGTCTCGGCCAGTGGCCGTGGCCCCGCACGGACAGCGCCCGCCTGACGGACGCCCTCACCAATGCCGGTGCCGCAGCCATCGCCTTCGACATCGTGTTCTCGGAGCCGGACCGGACATCGCCGGCCAGCATCGTCGAGATCCTGCGTCAGAATCCCGAGGCACTCGGCGACTATTCCAACCTGGCCTCACTGACCGACCATGACGAACTTCTGGGTCAGGCCATGGGACGCGGACCGACCGTCACCGGCTATTTCCTGACGGGAGAAACCAACGCAGCACGCCCGCCGGAGCACGCCGGCGTCGCTGTGTCGGGAACGCCGCCGCTCGATATCCTCAGGGAGTACAACGGCGCGATCGTCAGCCTTCCGGTCATCGGGGAGCGGGCCGCGGGAGCCGGGACCGTCAGCCTGGACTCCGGTCGGGACGACATCATCCGCTCCGTGCCGCTCATCGCGAATCTGGACGGCCAGCTCGTGCCTTCACTCTCGCTTGAGGCCCTCAGGGTGGCTCAGGGCGCGGGCGCGATCCTGGTCCGAAGCAGCGACGGCAGCGGCGAAACAGGCGAACAGGGGCAGACCAAGGTTGTCGCGGTCAAAACCGGCGATCTGCAGGTCCCGACCACGGGGACCGGCGAACTGTGGATGTACTACACCGCGCCCCACCCCGAGCGCATCGTGCCGGCCTGGCGCATCCTCGAGGGTGACCTGCCGGAGGCGGAGATGCGGCGACTGTTCGAGGGCCAGATCGTCTTCATCGGCACGGGCGCGCAAGGCCTGAGGGACATCCGTAGCACCCCGACCAACCCGGGTGAACTGGGCGTCGTCATCCACGCCCAGGCCGCCGAACAGATGATTCTCGGCCGCTTCCTCACCCGGCCTGACTGGGCCGTAGGCGTCGAGCGCGTTCTGATGGTGGTGCTCTGCCTGCTGATCGCGCTATCCGCGCCCGTCTTGGGGGCCCTGCGCGGCGGTGTGCTGGCCGTGTTCGCCTTCATTGGCGTGCTGGCGGGGTCGTGGTTCGCCTTCAGGAACACCGGCCTGTTGCTGGAACCGATCTTCCCGGCGCTGGGCGTGGTTTCCGTCTATATCGCCATCACCGCCGTCTCCTTCTATCGCGAGGAAAGGGCGCGCAGTCATATCCACAACGCCTTCGACCGCTATCTGTCGCCCGAACTCGTCGACCGGATCGCCCGTGACCCCGGCCAGCTGGAACTGGGCGGCGAAGTCCGCCAGATGACCGTCCTTTTCAGTGACGTTCGCGGCTTCTCGCGCATCTCCGAACGCTTCGGACCGCAGGAGTTGATCGGCTTCCTGATCAATCTTCTGACGCCGATGACCGACGTGCTGCTGGCTCGCAAGGCGACCATCGACAAATACATCGGTGACGCCGTCCTGGCCTTCTGGAACGCCCCGCTGGACGACCCCGAACACGAGCGGAACGCGGCCTGGGCCGCTCTGGAAATGCTCGAGACCCTCAAACGCCAGAATGTGGAAAGCGCCGACGATCCCGCCTGGCCCGGTCAGGTGGCGGTGGGCATCGGCCTCAACACCGGTCCCTGCTGCGTCGGCAACATGGGCTCGCGGCAGCGCCTCAGCTATTCGCTGATCGGCGACACGGTGAACCTTGCCTCCCGGCTGGAGAGCCTGACCAAATTCTACGGGGTCGCCATTCTGGTGGGAGAGAGCCTTGCCGCCCGGCTGCCCGACTTCGCCCTCGTCGAACTGGACATCATCCGGGTCGTCGGCCGCGACGCCCCGGAACGGGTCTTCGCCCTTGTGGGGGGACCGGACACGGCGACCAGCGCCGGATTCATTGCCTCCCAGGCGCGGATGGGCACCCTGCTCGCCGCCTACCGCGCCCGGGACTGGGATGCCGCCGAGGCGGAACTGGCCGGCCTGCGCGGGAACCAGACAATCGCGGAACTGGAGAGCGTGCTGGCCATCTATGCCAAGCGGATTGCAGACTATCGTCAGGCTCCGCCGCCCGACGACTGGGACGGTGTCAGCCAGGCGCTCGAGAAATAGGGACGGTGTGACTTTGACCGGGAGAACAGCGTCATGTTGATCGTTCAGATCACCGATGTTCACATCGGTTTCGATCAGAAGAGCCGTTTCGAGCTCAACAAGAAGCGCTTCCGCCAGACCCTCCAGGCGGTGATGAAGCTCGATCCCCGTCCCGATCTGGTCGTGGTGTCCGGCGATATCGCCGACAAGGGCGACGTCGCTTCATATGAGTGGTTTCGGCAGGAAATTCAGCAACTTCCCCTGCCTTTTGTCATGTGCATGGGAAACCATGATACGCGCGCAAACTTCAGCGAAGTCTTCCCCGATACACCGAACGAAGACGGCTTCATCCAGTATGTGGTCGACGACCATCCGCTGCGGATCGTGGTGCTGGACACCCTTGAGGTCGGCCGGCACGGCGGCGGCTTCTGCGAGAAGCGGGCCGCCTGGCTTGAGGCCCGGCTGGCTGAAGCCCCGCACCGCCCCACCCTGCTGGTCCTGCATCACCCCCCGATCGACACCGGCATAGAGTGGATGACGATCGGGCCCGCTGAACCCTGGGTCGAGCGGATGACGAGTGTCGTCTCGCGCCATGGCCAGATCGTGGGTGCCCTGTGCGGCCACGTTCACCGGACGATCGTCACTTCCTGGGCCGGCACGACCCTGACCGTCTGCCCGTCGACCGCGCCTCAGGTGGTTCTGGACCTCAAGCCGATGAACCTCGATCGGCCCGACAAGCGGCCCATGATCGTGGAGGCTCCGCCGTCATTCGGCCTGCACCGCTGGAACGGCCGCCGTCTGGTCAGCCATTTCACGGCCGTCGACCGCCACAAGATCCTGGCGCGCTATACCAACAAGATGCAGGCCTTCATGAAGCATCTGGCCCAGGAACGCGCGGGGACGGCCGGGCCGCACCACCACTGAGCCGCCCCGCTACTGCGCCCCGGTGGCCGCCAGCCAGCCATCCAGCGACGGCCGGTCGCTGACCCGGTACACCTCACCCCGATAGTCGAGGAACAGCCGCTCCATCTCTCGCCGGTTGAACGGCCGTGAGCCGAGCCGGCCGAAGACGGCGATCTGGTGTCCCGTCTCATCGACTCCCCGGTCGCGGTCCAGGCCCTTGGACAGGGCCAGGGCCGGCGACGGCGTGCGCGCCCAGGCGATCAGTTCCGGACGCGGCTCCGGCGAGAAGCCGTAGAAATTCCGCTGGCTGTCCGGGCTGGTCAGTTGCAGCACCTTCAGACCGTTCCTGCCGTCGGCCACATAGGCGAACAGGGAGGCGTTGGTGGAGGCGATCACCACGTCCTCGGCATCGTTCAGCCGGCCGTCCAGCGTCACCCGCTGGTGCAGCCGCGGCTGACGCGGGTTGATCACATCGATGATGACCATCCCCTCGCCCTTGGCGGCGACATAGGCATAGGTCCGCGCGACATAGAGGCGACGGGCGTCGGCCAGCGGAACCACGGCTCCCTCAATGGTCCGCGGATCGTCCAGCTTCGTCACATCCAGAACCCGCAGCCCCTCGGCGTCGGTGACGAACAGATAGCGGAACTGCAGCGCCGAGGCCCGGACGTCGTCCAGTCGGATGGTCGTGACGTGGCGCGGCCGCAACGGGTCATCCAGATCGACCACCACCAGGCCCGCGCGGGCGGCGATATAGGCCACATGACCGGCCAGGGTCACATGGCGGGCCCCGTCCAGCACGCCTCCAGGGTTCCAGGTCGCGGCGCGGCGCAGGTTGTTGTTGCGCGGATCGCCGTCGGCGAGGGTGTCGACATTGACGAGGATCAATCCCTCGCGGGCGTCCGTGACGACGGCATAGCTGTAGATCGGGTGGAAGGCCTGCTCCTGGTTCGCGGTCCGCATCTCGGGCGTGTTGCGGGTCGGGGCGATCGGCTGGTTGGTTGGCAGGGCCATACAGGTGGCGTTGCTGGAGGCGACATGGGTGTCATTGCCCAGCGGCGAGAACGGCGCTGTCAGGATGCGGTCCGAGACGCCCTTGTTGCCGATCGAGGCCACGTCATAGACCCGGAAGCCGCCCCGGCCCTCGGCCACGAACATATATTCCCCGCGCAGCTGCAGGCAGCGGGCCTGCCCGCCGGTGCCCTGGAGGGTGTTGGCGATCTCCTCGACCGAGCGCGTGTCCCCGCTGCCACCGGCGTCCAGATCAAAGGCCTGGCCGCGCGTCCAGTTCACCAGTTCGCGGTCGTTGCGCTCGACGTGCTGGGCGAAGAAGTCGGGATAGGCGTAGCGCTGCAGATAGGAGCCGAACACCGCCTGCGGCTCGTCCCATTCGGTGACCCGCACGGCCTCGATCCCGGTCTCCAGCCCGACCCAGGCATGCATGCCGACGAAGTTCACGGAGTTGGTCCCCAGCATCAGCAGCTGGGCCATGATGGCGTTGTTGTCCTCGGCCTCCGAGACATGGCAGTCGGTGCAGGTTTTGGTCTCCGTGCGGCGGACCGTGTGCGGGAAATGCGGCGCGAAGGCCTGGCTGGAGAAGCCGATCGCCGAGATCGGCGGCTGCTGCACATAGATCCGCTCGCGGTTGATATTGGTCGAGGACAGGATCAGCGCCGAGGACGAACGGGCCGGGGCGATGACACCGCCGCGGGTGGTCTGGTGCCGGCCCAGCTGGAACATGTCATCGCGCGCGACCTGCGGATTGTAGGTCGCATAGTTGCGGGTCGTGCCACCCTCGGCGCGGTGGCTCCCGGCCTGCCAGTTGGCCTCAACGGGCAGGTGGCAACCGCCGCAGGACGGCGTCCATGAGGTGTGGCAGCTGTAACAGGCCATCTCCTCGTCATCGTGGGCAAGGTCCGTGGTCGCGACCCCCGGCCCCCAGGAGAAGCTGGCCTGACCGGGCCGGGACACGGACATCAACTTGGCTCGCGCCGCCGCCGGATTGAACTCGGGACTGGACCGGTCAACGGCGTCGCGCACCAGATCGACCTCCCACTCCAGCGTCGGATCGACGATGGAGCGCTGGATCAATACCCGTCGACTGTCGCGCTCGATCCATTCGAAGCGGCGCTGGCCGTCCGAGTTGCGCAGCAGGGTCAGGTCGGTGCCCTCGGGCGGTGCGGCGGGCCCCGAGGTGCGCAGGGTCGGCAGGGTGCGCGAGGTGCCGTGGCAGTCCTTGCAGCCGATCTCCACCGCCGCAGCCACCTCGCCCATGATCAGGCCCGAGCCGTGGCTGTCCTGCGAGAAATGGCAGTCCGCGCACTGCAGGCCCTTCTCGGCGTGGATGTCCATCATATGGACGGTGCGGCCCGGATTGGTCCCGGGGGGCACGAACTGGCCCTCGCCTTCCCGGCGCCAGCGTTCGGGGTCATCAGGCGAGACGATGCCACCCTCGGCGTCCAGCAGGTTGCCCGCGCGGTCGCGTTTGAACACGCCGCGGAAATTCCAGCCGTGACCGTGATAGTCGGCGAACTGGGTGTCGCGCAGGGTCGGGTTCAGATCATTGACCGCGCGCAGGAAGTCCAGATCGGCCCAGTTGCCGCGCGGGGCCGCGCCCTCGGGATTGCGGTCCAGAACCTCGCGGATTTCCTCGGCGGTCGGATAGCGCTGCCGCTCGGGCCACATGGTCGGCGCGTCAGACTCATAGTCCCACATCGTGTAGCCGAGGTAGCTGTTCAGGAACATGTTCGGCTGGTGCATGTGGCAGTTCATGCACTGGGATGTCGGGATGGCGCGGGTGAAGGCGTGCCGGATCGGGTGGCCCGATTCCTCGCGGCTGATGGTCGGGTCGGCCGTCGCGGTCTGGCCGTCCCGGCCGAACTGTGAATAGCCCAGGCTGTGTCGCGGCTCGCGGTCATTGGCATAGACGACGTGGCAGGAGGTGCAGCCCGAGGAGCGGTAGTCGCCCGGCTGGTCATTGGTGCCCATGAACCAGGTGTAGGGGTCGTTCAGGCGGGTCTTGTGGATGTTGAGCACCGGCACGGCGATACGCAGGCCGGTGCCCGGTCCGCGTGACGACTGGCGGAAGTCGGGGCGGCCCGGTTCCTCCAGCCGCTGGATCTGTCCGGTCGGGCTGGGCAGGCCGATTTCAGGGAACTGGGTCGCGATATTGCGGCCGCCGCGCTCGAACACCCGGAAGATGTCGCCGGGCGGCGTCACCTGCCAGGTGGGGATCGGGTACAGCACCGGCAGGGCTCCCCGGCGCTGCTCGTCCAGGGTCACCGTTCCGGGCGGATTGCCGGGCGAGAGCAGCCGCGCCGCCTCGCCTTCAGGGGTATAGGCCTCGCCGATGATGTAGTTCTTGTAGGGCAGGATCCCGTTGTTGTACGAGGCTCCGCCAAAGAACATGGCACCGGTCGCCATCAGGGATCGTTCTGCTCTTTCAATCAGTTCCATGTGACAGTTGCCACACGATTGCCGTGCTACACGGTAATCGCCGGGATTCACGAAACGAATGAACTCCGGAGCCTCCCGATTCAACAGGGTGTAGGTGCGCTCGGGATTGGCAGAGCTTGGGAAATGCCAGCTGCGCGGATAGCGGGGCAAAACATGAGCTCTGTCCCGGACGACGCTGTATTCCTGACTGTTTCTGTCTGCACTGGTCGGCGCGACCGCCGAGGCGTCGCCGCCGTGACAGTCGACGCACCCGAGCACCACGGCCGGCGAGGCATGCATGCTGGCGGCGTCCACGGGACTATGACAGCTGACGCAGCCGACGCTCTTGGCCGCGGCCTGTTCGGGGGTCTGGCCACGCGGCGCGGGCGGCGCGGCGACATAGACCCGGGCGACCGGCACCTCGTCATCGTCGGCGACCACGACGGCCGGGGACCAGCCAATGACGATCATCAGGGCACCAAGCGCCCCGATCACCCGTCGTTTGCCCCCCCAGGTCCCCATTCGCCCCTCAGAAAGTAAGAACAGCGTTCAATAGAACGGAATAGAAGCGATCGTCACGATTCGTCGCCTGAAACAGGTCGCCAAAGCCGTCGCCGGGCTCGAATACGGCCGCCGAGGCCCGCAGGACGACGTTCTGGGTCATCATCGGACGCCAGATGGCCGAGACCGAGACGTCGAAGCCCAGCTCCTTCGGAATGGAGCCCTCCTGACGCAGGGCCTGGACCACGGCGGTATCGGCGAACCACAGATGGTTGGCGTTGGCGCTGACGCGCAGCTGCGGCGTCAGGTCGAGATCGGTCCCGAAACCGAGCAGCATCGTACCCGGGTTGTTGAAATTGGACTGCCCCTCCTCCTTGGACGAGCGCAGGGAGTTCAGGATGCCGTTGCGGGCATTGACGCCGATGGCCCGGCCGCCGCCGGCGAAGGGAATGGACTGGCGAATCCAGTAGCTGGTGTCGGCCCCGGCGAACTGGGGGTTCTCGAAGATGGAGTCGAACCCCTCCTCGACATCGTCATAGGGATCCGGATCGCCGGAGGCATAGAGGCCCGAGACGCGGAACCGCATCCAGTCGACGTCGATCGACGGCTCGACGGCCAGGAACCAGGCCTGGATATCCGCCGGACGGCCGGTGAAAATGCTGTTCCGGTCCTCGCCCAGGGCCGCATAGGCCGAGGCAGTCAGATTGATCCGGCCGATCCGGCCATCGGCATTGTAGCCAAGATAAACAACGTCATAGTCCCGGCCTCTCAAGTCGCCCAGCAAGGCCGGACGGGCCGGGAAGCCGTTGTCGTCGATATGGACGTCGCCCGCTTCCCGGTTGCGGTTGTAGATGACCGTCCATTGCGAGGTCATGCCCGGAACCGGCAGGTCCTGCCGGTACAGGTTGGCCACCAGAATCTGATCATTCCGGACCGACTGGGTGATGTCGTTCAGGCCGGAGTTTGTGTCCTTCTCCAACCGCAGGAAAAGGCCCAGATTGTACTGGTAGCGATTGTTGTCGCGATTGCCGAAGAACCGCACACCCAGCTGGTTGTCCTGGAACAGGAAGCCCCGGAAATCCGAGGTGAACGGCTGGATGCCGACCCGGACGGAGTCGAAGTCATAGCGCTCGGAGACATTGCGCAGGTGGTAGTCGATGAAGGCTTCCTGCACGCCGAGGAAGGAATCCTGCCGGTCCGGTCCCTTCGAGGGCTTCACCGACAGGATGCGCCGTTCCGGCACGGTGACGTCGCTGTAGTTGAAGGCGAGGGTCAGACGGGCCTCGAAATCCGGCGGCTTGAACGCCGTCGACCCCTCGATCAGCGACACCGAGGCCAGCAGGGTCTGGGACAGGATCAAGCTGTTGGACCGGCCGAAGGTGTCCAGGCTGTTCGGATCCTCCGTCGTCTGAATGCCCACCGGCAGCGGCAGGGAGCGCGGCTCGATCACCGTGTCCGACACGGCCGCGACCACGACGAACAGGTTCTCGTGACCCGGCAGGGGCCGGTCGCCCTTGAGGGTGTTCTGGTTATAGGGGTCGAACCAGCGTTCGTTGACCCCCACCGCCTCGATCACCCGCCAGCGGTCAGGTAATGGCAGATGGTCCGCAGGAAAGGCCTCGGGCGGGGGGGCACGCACGGCCCCCGGGTTGGTCTGCATGACCGCCTCGGGGTAGCTCTCTACCCGCCCCGGACGCCGGCGGATCGGTGCGTCAGGGTCGATCTCCTGCGGCGGTTCGGCCGTCTGCGCCGGGACAGGAACGGCCGGCTGGATGACCAGCGGCAAGCCTTGCGCCGCGGCTTCGGATGCCGAGAGGCACCCAAGGCTCACAACGATCAGGGCAGGCCATGCCACCTTCATCATCACGGCGCACTGCACACGTTCTGCTGCGAGGAATCGAGGAAGGGCGCGAACGGGCAACTGACGTAGCGCAGTCGGGTCGACCCGCCCGGATGTGTCACCACGATCTGGTCTGAGCGCATGGCCGCCGGGGCATGGCCGATGCCGCCCACCCGTATGCCGGCGTTCTGGAGGCCCAGGAAGGTGGTCATATCATCCTGATCGATACCGTCACCCGATGCGCCGATGGCGCCGACCAGCTGGTTTCCGCGATAGATCGGCACCGCGCCGGGGAATATCTGCAGGCCGTTCTGGAGTCGGTTCTGGCCAGGCGCGACGTCCGGCAGGGCCGTGCAACGGGCGGCGGTATCGGGTCCCCCTCCGCCGAGGAAGCTGACGTGCTGGCCCAGATTGGTCAGGACAAGGGCGGTTTGCAGTCCGGTAGACAGGGGCGACCACATAGCGATCGGGCGCGATAGCGGGCCGCTCGTCGCCCCGACTTCCCCGTCCGGAAAATAGGGCCGCGCCAGATTGCCGATGGCCCGCGCGCTGAACGCGGTCTGACCCGTCAGGGCCGAGGGCATCGACAGGAAGGTGCGCGTATCCCCGACAAAGGCGTTCACATCCGCCGACGGATCACCCAGCAGGTCAGTGGCGGCGGCGGTGTTGGACAGCAGGCTGGCGGTCCGGGCCTTCTGGACCGCCACATCAATCCCGAACAGGGGCGCGTCAGGCGCACGGACCAGACCCAGGGTCACGCCATGTGTATCCACCACCGCGAGGGTGACCTGCGCCCGGCTGTCCAGCGGACGGCGGATCTGGCCCCGCGCCCGGCTCATGATGGTGAAGGCTTCTTCCAGAATGGCGCGCGTTTCGGTGGCGGTCAGCGGAGAACCGACCGAGGCGCCATCCGTGCCGGCCACCACCGGATAGCGCCCGACCCCCGAGCCATTGGTCAGGACGAAGGCATCGACATTGCTGAACTCCCCGGCGGTCGCCTTGCGAATGCCCGACGCCTCGGTTCCGTAGGCCTGGCCGGCGATGGCGGCGGGACCGGCATAGTATCCCGGAACCGGGGTGAAGGCGCCCGTGCCACCCGGCAGGGTTCCGAAGGCCGGTGCCGATGCCGGCGAACTCATCAGCGTCGCTGCGGAGGCGTCGCTGTAGCGAAGGGTAGTCCCATCGATCGAGACCCGGTCCGCCATGATCTCGACGGCTGGCGCGAGACCGGTTCCGGCGGCGAAGGCGATCTGCTCTTCGATATCAACATCAACATCCAGAACATTGATATCGAACCCGTAATCGCTCTCAGCGACCACACCCACACCACCAACGAGGACCCCGTTCTTGTAGAGGGGGAAACCGCCGGGATCGGCCGACAGGCCGAGCGGTGACCGTTTCGGCCCGATCAGGGCGGACGGGCCGCCACCGGCAACGAACCGGCTGGAGATGTCCGAACAGGGCAGTTGGCTGAACTGGACCCCGAACAGCGGTCCGGCCTCGAGACCCACGGTCGTCGGTGCAGGCGGAAAATGCTGCTGCACGATCATGCTCGCCGTACGGCTGGAAAAGGCGTTGCCACCGGTCGAGAGGTAGGCACCGGTTATGGCCTTGGCGATGGCGGCGGCCGAAGCCGGCGCGACCACACCCTGCAGATCGACATCGACTGTCGCGCCGGGGCGCAGGGTGACCGAGGCGGGTGCCCCGGTCATGGAATAGACGGCCAGCACATTGCCGACCCGGTCGGTTACCGCGATCACGGCCGGCTGGGCCCGCGCATTGGCCTCGGCGACGGCGCGCGCCAGAACACCCTCGACCTCGGCGACCGACAGGGCCTCCGGGGCCGGGACCGCATAGAGGGCGCCGCCGCTGGGCGGCCCGCCGCCACCTCCGCCGCCGCCGCCGCCTCCACCGGAAGACCCGCCGCCGCTGCCACCGCAGCCCGCCAGCGTCAGCCCGGCGAACGCCGCCAGGACCAGTGCCTTCGCCCGACCGGTCATCGTACGCGCCTCACGGCCGCCGCGATGCCGCCCATGGCGCGTCTGAACGCCTGCGGGCGGTAGCGGTTGGGATCCCGCACGGCAGCATAGGCGCGGTCGATGTCGGGCCGCATCGCCCGCACCGCCCCGGCCTCGATCTGGCCCTGGGCCACGAGGGCATTCAACAGGGTGTCGACCGCCATGACCGCCTGGGCTCCGCCGGAATAGTCGGTGTATCGCGGTGCCAGCGCCTCCCCGAGAACATCATCAAGGATGGAAAAGGTATCGGCACGGCTGAATGGACTGGACGCGAAACTGGCCGACAGCTGGCCGGCGGTGCCCGCCAGCCGCCTTGCCGCCTCGACGGCTCCGGCCCGATCCGATCCCAGGGCCTGATGGAAGGCGCGCGAATCGGTCTGGAATCGTTGCGCCAGACCGGTCGGCGCGGTCCGGGCCGCGGCGGCCAGCATGATCATGTTCTCGTCGTTGAACGGCGGCATTCCGGCGGGAATCGGCCGATCCGGATTGGCCTCGACCACCAGTGGCGCGCCCGGCTCGTCCGAGATCGGACGGTGGCAGCTGTGACAGTCGAAGAAATAGAACTCGGGGAAGACCCCGTTCGAAGCCCGGCCTGGATCGCCGTAGACGGTCAGGATCCGCTGCAGGGCCGCCGACTGGCCGATCGCCCACATCCGGGCGGAATCCATGGTCGCCTTGCGCTGCACATAGTCCGCGTCGACGTCATGATGCTGCTGGAAGGCGGTGAACAGTTCCAGTTCGAACGACAGGCGCGGGTGACCCGCGCTCATCATCTCATGGGTCACGAACTGGTTGGGCTTGTCGCTGCCCCAGTGGCAATCGAGGCAGACATTGGCCCTGACGACCGGATCCTCCAGGCGGGTCATGCCTCGTGCCACATTGTCGGCGTGGCTGGCACCGACAGTGTAATGGCTGGCGATCCAGCCGCCGGAAGGCCCGTGGCAGCTCTCGCAGCCGACGCCATCGGAGACCTGGAACCGGGCACCACGCGCGGGGGCGGTTTCAGCATGGCAGCCGAGACAGGCCGGGGCGCTCTGGGCCGGACCGAGTCCCAGCCGGCGCGTAATGGCCTGGGCGCGCGGATAGGTCAGCGTACGCCAGGCCCGGCTGTGCGAGCCCCCGGGGCCGGTCGGGTCCTGCCAGCTTACCAGTTCGTTCTGGCGCACCACGGCCCCGTTCGCGGCCTGCCGGCCATGGCAGGTTGATCCGGCGCAGGATGCGACGCCCTCATGTACGCCGGGCGATGACAGCTGGCTGGCGGACGCCCGGGAGGGCATGACGCCGGCGATTCCCATGCAGAGCATCAGGAACAGGGCCGCGCTCACCCAGACCGCAATCGGGCGGAAGCGACCCAAACTGGTCGTCGTCGTGCTCAAAATGTCCCCGCCTCCCCTGTCGGCCCGCTTGCGAGGATCCGACAGAACGATGTTAGCACCAATATTGACAGGCTGTCAGCCGACTCGCCCGATGCCCGAACTGGCTATCTCCAGCCTACTCATCCGCTGACCAGCGCCGGATCACGGTCCGGGCCTGACCACCCGGGCGGGCCTCGACCAGGGCGGTGCGGACCGCACGGGTGCCGCCGTAGTCCACCTCGATGCGAACCGCGAAATACTCCGTTCGGACCGTGACCTGTTCCCGGGCATCAGCGTCGACGTCCATGCCCTTGAGGGCCGACTGGTTCCAGAAGGCGGCGGTGTCGGACCACCCCTCCGCCGGCCGGCCCGCGATCACGGCTCTCGCGGCGGTGAGGTCGAGCCTTCCCCCGGTCAGCATGACGATCAGCGGCGCATCCCCCACGGAAAGGGTGTTCACATTGATGGGAGACCGATCCGTGGGCAGGGCGCACAGATGGGGCCGCAGCCGCTCGTAGGCACCCCGGTCGACCCCGCGGACCACTCTGAGCTCGGAGACCTCGGCCAGGGGCGTCCCCCCGGTGCGATAGGGTTCGGCGAGACCCGCATAGGCGCTGTCCTCAGCCCCGAACGCCCGGGCTGTGGTGTCGGTATCGATCCAGTCGATCAGACTGTCGGTGATGGTCTTCATCCGATGGTCGTCGACACCGACCGAGCGCCCCAGCGCCATCAGACGGGCCGCCGCGGAGGGCCGGGCCGCCCAACGATCTCCGGTCCATTCGACGACGCTGTTCAGGTTGAAACAGGCCTGGCCGTCCCGGACCATCGCCGTCAGGGACCCGCCTTCGATCGGCAGGACGACGGCCCGGCCGTTCCAGTCCGGGCTCAGCGGAGTCCGGTTCGGGTCCCGCCCCACCAGCCGTGCGATCCGCAGTCGAGCAAATGTTTCGGCCCCGTCAGCATACCATTGAGCCTGTGCCCCGGCTTCCACATTGGTGGTGCGGCGCACCGAGAACCGCACATCGTCCAACAAGGCCACGGCCACCACCGCCATGACCGCCACAAGCAGCAGCACGGCCAGCAAGGCCATGCCGCTGCGATCCCGAAGGGGCCCCGCCCTCATCGACCGCCGCCGATCAGGAAAAGCTGGTCGAACCGTCCGTAATCCTCGAGAGTCAGGCTCAGACGGACGGCGTCAGGCGGGCTTCCCGTCGGACCCGGAACGGGCACCGGTGTCTCACGACCGCCTTCGATGAAGCTGACGGTGAGGTCCGTCACTCCCGAGAGCAACACTTGCGGCGGTCCCGGGCTCGATCCGTCCAGAAAGGCTGACACCCGGCGTTCCAGCCGATCCTCGACCAGCCGGTATTCCACGCGTTGCAGCGACGACCGTCCGAGTCCTCCGGGGTTGCTCCAGCCGGTGCGGGTCAGTGTCAGCACCGCGTCACTTCGATCCATTGCACCGGCCAGGGCCAGCGGCTGCGGCTCGCCGTTCCGGTCGCGGGTCCGACGGGGCGCGGCCTGACCGAGATCGGCCTTCAGCAAGGCGCGTGTGCGCTGCAGGGCGGCCGTCCGCCCGGTGGACGCGTGAATCGCGAAGCGGTTGTCGATCGACACCGACAGGATCGTCGCCCCCGCCCCCGCGATCAGGGCGAACACTGCCAATGCGACGAGAGCCTCGACAAGGGTGAAGCCCGACCGGACTGGCATCGGGATCAGCATGGCCGTGTTGTCCCCCTCTGTCGCGCCCGATTAGAGCCGCACGAGGGTCGATGCACAATCCCGGGAACCCGACGGCTCCGACCCGATGTCAGATGCCGTCAGTCGCCGTCACCTTGCACTGCAACAATAAATGTAACATTGTTCGCTATAGCGGAGATTGTTCGCTCTGCGTGAGGCACCCATGCTGAAACCACTGAAATGCCTTTTCAGAGGGCATCTGTACGTCGACAGTCGCAGCCAGCCGGGAACCCAGACCTGTGTTCGCTGCCGGGATCGCAGGCCGTTTGAAGGGCTCAAGAGCCGGCCTGAACCGAACCGGACACCCGCGCCGGAACGTCAGGCTTCGCACGGAAACTGAGCGGCCGTTCCGGCGGTTGACCCACGGACCCTCCCAGCCCTGATTTCAGACCAGTCGGCTCTGCACCACGGCGGCCGCGACGAAGCCGGCGAACAGCGGATGGGGTGCGAAAGGCCGGCTCTTGAGCTCAGGGTGATACTGAACACCGATGAACCACGGATGGTCATCACGCTCCACCGTCTCGGGCAGGACTCCGTCCGGCGACAGGCCCGCGAAGATGAGACCAGCCTTCTGCTCAACCGCCTCACGGTAGTTGATATTGACCTCATAGCGGTGCCGGTGACGCTCGCTGATGGTGGTCGAGCCGTACATCTCCGCGATCTTCGACCCGGCCTTCAGGGTCGAGTCATAGGCACCGAGCCGCATGGTGCCGCCCAGATCGCCGCCGGCCATCCGCTGCACGCGCTCATTGCCCTGGGTCCATTCGGTCATCAGACCGACGACGGGCTCACTGGTCGGTCCGAATTCGGTCGATGAAGCCTTCGGATAGCCCGCCAGGTTCCGCGCCGCCTCGATCACGGCCATCTGCATGCCGAAGCAGATTCCGAAATAGGGAATTTTGCGTACCCGCGCGAAACGGGCCGCCTCGATCTTGCCTTCCGAGCCCCGCTCGCCAAAGCCGCCCGGCACCAGGACGGCATGGGCCCCCTGCAGTCGTGCCTCGCAGGCCTCGCGGTCGCCCTCGAATGTCTCGGCCTCGACCCAGTCGATGTTGACCTTGACGTTGTTGGCCACGCCACCGTGGTGCAGCGCCTCGATCAGCGATTTGTAGGCGTCCTTCAGCACCGTGTATTTACCGACCACGGCCACGGTGACTTCCCCATCCGGGTGCAAACGACGTTGCGCGATCGTTTCCCAGCGTGACAGGTCAGGGGCCGGGGCGTCCGTCATGCCGAAATGGGCCAGAACCTCGGCGTCCAGCCCCTCCCGGTGATAGTCCAGCGGGACGGCATAGATGTCGGCGGAATCCATCGCCTGGATGACCCCGCTTTCGCGCACATTGCAGAACAGGCCGATCTTGCGCTTCTCGTCGTACGGGATCGGCTGCTCGCAGCGGCACAGCAGGATGTCGGGCTGGATGCCGATCGAGCGCAGTTCCTTGACGGAGTGCTGCGTCGGCTTGGTCTTCATCTCACCGGCCGTCTTGATGAAGGGCAGCAGGGTCAGATGGACGAAGCAGGACTGGCCGCGCGGCAGGTCCTGCCCCAGTTGCCGGATGGCCTCGAAGAACGGCAGTCCCTCGATGTCACCGACCGTGCCGCCGATCTCGACCAGCACAAAGTCCACGTCCTCGCCGTCATCGGTCAGGGCGGGCGTCAGGCAGAACTGTTTGATCTGGTCCGTGACGTGCGGGATCACCTGCACCGTCGCGCCCAGATAGTCGCCGCGCCGTTCCTTCTCGAGAATGGTCGAATAGATCCGACCGGTGGTGACATTGTCGGACCTGGCCGCCGACACTCCCGTGAACCGCTCATAGTGGCCCAGGTCCAGGTCGGTCTCGGCCCCGTCGTCGGTCACGAACACCTCGCCGTGCTGATACGGGCTCATCGTGCCCGGATCGACGTTGAGATACGGATCCAGCTTCCTCAGCCGGACCTTGTAGCCACGCGCTTGCAGAAGCGCGCCGAGAGCGGCGGAAGCGAGGCCTTTTCCCAATGAGGAAACCACGCCGCCAGTGATGAACACGTAACGGGCCATGGGAGATTACCTTACCGCTGATTCGCGCGGCGTAAGCTGGAGACTTTGAGGGCGGGAGAAGAAGGCGGGGATAAGGTCCCCGTTCACTCCTGGGTCGTCGGAGCCGGCTGCGCCGGCGCGGGGGCGGCGGAAACACCCGACAGGCTGGATTCCAGGTTCTGCAGCGACGGCGCGGCGGGTTGCGCCGGGGCCGCCGGATCGACAGCCGGAGCCGCATCGGTGGTCGTCGGAGCGATCAGTTCGCCGATGGCGTCAGCATCCACGATCGAACTTTTCGCCCGCTCGAGGTTGCCCAGGATGGTCAGGCCAACGGCGCAGGCGAAGAAGGCACCGGCCAGCCACCAGGTCGTCACGGTCAGCAGATTGCCCGCGCCACGCGCCGTCATGAAGCCCGACGGCCCGCCGCCCATCCCGAGGGCACCGCCCTCCGAACGCTGAATCAGGATCACGCCGGCGAGCGCGACCGAAATAAGGATCATGGCGACGAGGAGAATGGTCTGGAGCATGGCAGCCGATATGTGTGGCGCGAGACGGCACCGATCAAGCGGCGGCGTCTAACATTCGGTGAGGGATTAGGGAATAGGGATCAGGGACGAGGAGGATTCCTGTCCCCCGCCGGCACCACCGTCCTCACACCCCCTGGATGATCCCGAGGAAGTCAGACGCCTTCAGTGAGGCACCGCCGACCAGGGCTCCACCGACTTCCGGAACGGCCAGAATTTCGCGGGCATTGTCCGGCTTGACGGAGCCGCCATAGAGGATCGGCGTGGCGGCGACACCCAGCCCCAGCCGCTCGATCATCGCCGCCCGCACGGCGCGGTGAACTTCCTCGATCTGGTCAAGCGTGGGGGTCAGCCCCGTGCCGATGGCCCAGACCGGCTCATAGGCCACGGCGAAATTTTGCCCGGCCAGTGCCTGCGGCAGAGATCCCATGATCTGTCCGTGAACCACCTCGACCGCCTGCCCTGCCTGGCGCTGCTGCAATGTCTCGCCGACGCAGATGATCGGTGCCAGGCCCGATGCCAGCGCCGCCTCGGCCTTTGACGCCACCAGGGCATCCGTCTCGCCATATCCCTGACGGCGCTCGGAATGTCCCAGGATCACCAGACTCGCGCCGGCGTCCTTCAGCATGCTCGCCGAGACGTCGCCGGTGAAGGCGCCATGGGTTTCCGCCCGGCAATCCTGTCCCCCGATCTCGATTCCATCGCCGGCGGCAGCGGCCATGCGCTCGATCAGGGTCGCGGGCGGGCACAGGGCGACGCGGCAAGCCGCCGGAGCCTGCGTCAGCGCGACACGCAAGGCCTCCACCTCGCCCAGGCTCACGCCCAGACCGTTCATCTTCCAATTTCCGGCGATCAGCTTTTTGGTTTGCATCATTCCCGCCTTCTATGCGGCGGTGTACGTCAAGCCAAGCCGCTCAAAACCCGGTGCTGATCATTCCGTGGAGCCCTCGCCTTATCCTCCCTCTGCCGGATGGAGGATGGAGGGGGCGGAGGAGGAACGCATGGACGGGCAAGTCATGCTGACAATCCGCCGATTGCCAGCATATCCCGCGCCGCCAACCCGCTGTTTCCGCGCGCTTTCCAAAAATTACAGCGTCCCCAGCCCGCCATAGGTAGCCCGCCCGCCGGAGGCCATGTCGGCAAGGCGTCAACAGCGCCGCTGGTCCTGGAGGGGCGGATGCTTCTCCGGGCCGACAGCCACCGGTCAGACATTCCGTGCGGAGCGTCGTCGCGAAGCCGAAACACATCTCCCTACGGTCTCCGGGCTTCGCGCCCGGCGCTCCGCCGGCCCTTCCCACGCTTTCCGCCCCACGGCCGGAGAGGGCTTCAGCCTGCGCGAAGCCTCAGGCCGCGTCGGGTCGGGAGGTCCCGAAGGGCCGACGACCGCGGCCCAACAAGATGTGCCATCGTCTTGCCGTGCGGGGCGCTGACACCCTATAGGCCAAGCAGCACCCTTGCCGCTGATCCGCCAGGACCGACCATGCTCACCGCCTTCCGCACCTTCGCCAAGTCAAAATGGGCCATCGGCCTGCTGGTCCTGCTTGCCCTCAGCCTGCTGGGCTTTGGCGGGTCCCAGATGGATGTCCTGGGGAGTCTCGGCCCGAAGCATATTGTGTCGGCGGGTAATCGCAGCCTCAGCCAGGCCGAGTTCCGTGGAGAACTCGACCAGATTCGCACACAGGCCCAGCAGCAGTCGGGGCGCGCCCTCGACTTCGAGGAACTGATCGGCGAAGGCGGCCTGCGCCAGTATCTGGAACAGAAATCCCAGCAGCTCGGCTTCGTGAACTGGGCCTGGAACGCAGGCATCCGTCCCGGCAATGATCTGGTTCTTCGCCGGATTCGCGAGACGTCCGCCTTCTTTGACAGCGTCACCGGGCGGTTCAGCGAGGAGCAGTATCGCACCGCCCTGGCTCAGGGAAACGTGACGCCCGAGATGTACGAAGCCCAGCTGCGCGACCAGCATTCGACCCAGCACTACGGCGCCGCCCTGGGAGCCGGCATACGTTTGCCGCGCATCTATGGCGCGATCCTCGCCAGCCAGGCGCTGGAAACGCGTGATGGACGCTGGTTCACCGTGACCCAGGCGATGGCCGGCACCGCGCCCGCGCCGACCGACGCCCAGCTGACCACCTTCATGAACCAGAACGCCGACCAGTTCGGCCTGCGCCTGCCGGAGTCCCGGACCGCCTCGGTCGTCCTGTTCGATGATGGCGCGAACGCCACCGCTGCGCCGTCGGAGGCGCGTATCGAGGAACGGTTCAACTTCCGTCGCGATGCCCTGTCGCTGCCCGAAAAGCGCAGCTTCGTTACGCTGACCGCTCCCAACCGCGCCGCCGCGGACCGGATTGCCGCCGCCCTGCGCGCCGGCCAGTCTCCCGCCGAGGTGGCCCGCGCCAACAGCATCCAGCCGGCCGACTATGTCGACACGCCACGCAGCGCCCTCGGCGACCCGGCGGTCGCCGCCGCCGTCTTCGGACTGGCCGCCAACGAGGTGTCCGCTCCGATTCAGGCCGGCGTGGGCTTTGTGGTCGCCCGGGTGACCGCGATCCAGCCGGGTCGCGCTCCGGCCCTGGCCGATGTCCGCGAACAGGTGATCCAGGAACTGCGCGCCGAAGATGCCCGCGCCGCCGTCTATCGCCGGGTCGAGGCCTACGAAAAGGCGCGCCAGGACGGCAAGACGCTCGATGCCGCCGTGCGCGAGGTCGGTGCCCGGATCGTCCAGATTCCCGCGATCCGCCAGGACGGCAAACAGCGCAGTGGTCAGGAGATCAATCCGCCGCTGCCGCCTCAGATCGTCCAGACCATGTGGAGCCTGGGCAAGGGTGCCGAGAGTGAAGTGGTCGACATGGGCCAGGGTCAGTATTTCGTGGTCCGCCTCGACGACATCCTTCCGGCAGCCCTGCCGGACCTGGCGGAAATCCGTCAGCCGCTGGCCCAGCAGTGGACCCTGCGCGAGAACGCCCGACTGCTGAGCTCGCGCGCCAGCGCCCTGGCGGCCCGTGTCCGCGGCGGCGAGGATCTGGCGGCCGTGGCCGCCTCGGTCGGCGCGACGGTGCAGACCGAAACCGGCCTGAACCGCCAGGCGGCCCAGGAATACGGACAGGGTGTGATCGGGGGCGTCTTCAGCAGCGGCCGCGGCGAGCCCTTCTCGCAACAAAACTCCAGCGACACCTTTGTCATCGGCCGCACGGACCGCATCATCGCAGCGGTGCCCGCACTCGCCGCGCCGGTCGCCGAACAGTTCCGCCAGCGCATGGCCAGTGATCATATGAACGCCGTGGGAGAGATGGCCATCGCCGCCGCCGCCGCCCGCAGCAAGGCGACGTTCGACGAGTCCCTGGCACGCATCACCCTCGGCCTTCCGGCCGAGGCGCCGGCCGCCCCCGCCACGCCGGGCACCCCGCCCGCGCAATGACGGTCGGCGGCGAAGGCGGCTTCGCCGAATTCCAGCGCGGCTGGTCAGAGGGTCGGCCCCGGGCCGTCATCCGACGGCTGGTCGACGACCTCGAGACGCCGGTCTCGGCCTTTCTGAAGGTCGGGCACGGCCGGACTCATGCCTTCCTGCTGGAATCGGTTGAAGGCGGAGCCGTCAACGGTCGCTATTCGATCATCACCCGCGAGCCTGACGTGGTGTGGCGCTGCCGCAGCGGCGCGGCGGAACTGGCCCGGGGCGCCGAAATAGCCGCCGACCGGTATCAGGCCGAAGCCGCCGACGCCCTGACCTCGCTTCGCGCCCTGATGGCCGCCTCCCGTTTCGCGCTTCCGGCCGGCCTGCCGCCCATGGCCGCGGGCCTGTTCGGCGTGTTTGGCTATGACATGGTCCGGCTGCTGGAGCCGCTGGGCGAGCCCAATCCCGATCCGCTCGACCTGCCCGACGCCGTCCTGACCCGTCCGGCGCTGGTGGCCATCTTCGACTCCGTCAGCCACGAAATCGTGCTGGTCTCGGCCGCCTACCCTGACGGTGGTCTCGACGCCCGGACCGCCTTCGACGCCGCTGTAGAACGACTGGACCGGTTCGAGGCCGACCTGCGCGCCCCCCTGCCCGCCCTGCCCGCGCCGGTCGAGACCGATATCGCGCCTTTCGCCTCGCTGGTGAAGGAGGCGGACTTCGGCGCCATGGTCGCCCGGGCCAAGGACTATATCGGTGCCGGAGACATCTTTCAGGTGGTCCTCAGCCACCGGTTCGCCGCGCCCTGGACCGGTGATCCCTTCGCCTTCTATCGTTCCCTGCGGCGACGAAACCCCTCGCCCTATCTGTTCTATCTCGACTTCGGCGGCTTCCAGCTGGCCGGGTCCAGCCCGGAAATTCTGGTCCGGCTCAAGGACGGCCGGGTCACCATTCGCCCCCTGGCCGGCACCCGCCCGCGTGGCGAGACGCCGGTGACCGACGAGGCGCTTGAAGCCGAACTGCTGGCCGATCCCAAGGAACGGGCCGAACACCTGATGTTGCTGGACCTTGGCCGCAACGACGTCGGCCGGGTCGCCGCCCCGGGCACGGTGGAGGTGATCGAGAGCTTCCGCGTCGAGCGCTACAGCTCGGTCATGCACATCGTGTCCGAAGTGCAGGGGGACGCCCACCCCAACCTCGACGCCGTTGATACCCTGCTGGCCGCCCTGCCCGCCGGCACCCTGTCCGGCGCGCCCAAGGTCCGGGCCATGGAGATCATCGACGAGCTGGAAAGCGAGAAGCGCGGCGTCGGCTATGGTGGCGGCGTCGGCTACATCTCGGCCGGCGGCGAGGCCGACATCTGTATCGTGCTCAGGACCGCCCTGTTCGCCGACGGCAAGATCCATGTCCAGGCCGGCGCCGGCGTGGTCGCCGACAGCGATCCTGCGGCGGAATTCGCGGAAACCCTCGCCAAGGCCCGCGCGCCCATGCGCGCCGCCGAGGACGCCTGGCGCTATCCGTTCGGCAACCGCTAGACCGAAATCGGTCTTGTTGGACGCAGTCCAGCAAGGCTCAGATTTCGGTCCAGCATGACTCTGGAGCCTGATTCACGGCATCGGCGAAATCGCGAAGCGATTCCACCTCAGCCGATCAGGCTCTAGGCCAAGGCTCAGGGATGGGCCGAGACCGCCGTCTCATCGAACCGGACGCCCGGTCCCAGTACCATCACACCGGCCATCAACACCGCCGCCATGGCGGCCAGCGCCGCGGCTCCGAGGGTCGCATAGGGGTTGGACCGCCCGGCCACAGGCATGAGCAGGGTGCGCGCCTTGGTGATGCTGGTGTCGGCCATGGGAACCCCTCCGCTGGAAGACGCCAGTTCGGACGGGTTCGGTTAACGAAGACTTACCGTTACAGCCGCTTGGCGCGGCCCCATGCAGCCCCTAGAAGCCAGACCATGATCCTCGTCGTCGACAACTACGACAGCTTTACCTGGAACCTGGTCCACTACCTCGCGGAGCTGGGCGCGGAGACGCGTGTGGTGCGCAACGACGACCTGACCGCCGCCGAGGCCTGGGCCCTGCAGCCCGAGGCGGTGCTGCTGTCGCCCGGCCCCTGCACGCCCAACGAGGCGGGCATCTGCCTCGCCATCCTCGACACCGCGCCACTGGACATGCCGATCTTCGGCGTCTGCCTCGGCCATCAGGCCATGGGCCAGGCGTTCGGCGGTGACGTCATCCGCGCCAAGAGTCTGATGCACGGCAAGACCTCGCCGATCGAGCATGACGGCCAGAGCGTCTTCAAGGGCCTGCCCTCGCCCTTCACCGCCACCCGCTACCACTCGCTGGCCGTGCGCCGCGACACCCTGCCCGACGTGCTGCAGGTCACCGCCTGGACCGCCGATGGCGAGATCATGGGTCTGGCCCACAGGACCCGCCCGATCCACGGCGTGCAGTTCCACCCCGAGTCCATCGCCACCGAACACGGCCACGACCTGCTCGCCAACTTCCTGGGCCTGGCCAACGTCAAACGCCGGGCGATGGTCTGATGGCCGACGGTTTCAAACCCCTGCTGGCCAAGCTGGTCGACGGCCGCATCCTGACGGCAGACGAGGCCCACGCCTTCTTCGCGGCCTGCCTGCGCGGCGAGCCGACCCCGGCCCAGGTCGCCGCCGCCGTCACCGCCCTGCGCATCCGGGGCGAGACGGTCGAGGAGATCGCGGCCTTCGCCACCGCCATGCGCGAAGCCGCCCGAACGCTTGACCATCCCTATGACGCCATCGACACCTGCGGTACCGGCGGCGACGGCCAGCACACCTTCAACATTTCCACAGCCGCCGCCCTCGTGCTGGCCGGTGCGGGACTGAAGGTCGCCAAACACGGCAACCGGGCGATGAGCTCCAGGTCCGGCTCCTCGGATGTGCTTTCGGTGCTGGGCGTCAATCTGCAGGCCACCCCAGATCAGCAGCGGCGGTCGCTGGATCAGGCCGGCATCGCCTTCCTGTTCGCCCCCGCCTACCACGGAGCCATGCGCCACGTCGGACCGGTGCGGGCCGAGATCGGCTTCCGCACCGTCTTCAACCTGCTGGGGCCGCTGTCCAACCCGGCGGGTGCCAAACGTCAGGTCATGGGCGTCTATGATCCCCGCCTCCTGGAGCCATTGGCAGAGGTGCTCGGCCGGCTCGGCGCGACCCGCGCCTGGACCGTGCACGGCCAGGGCCTCGACGAACTGACCACCACCGGCGAGACCGAGGTGGCGGAATGGAAGGACGGCGCCGTCCGCCGCTTCACCGTCACGCCCGAGGACGCCGGCCTGCCCCGCGCCGGCCTCGCCGACCTGCGCGGCGGCGACGCCGAGGAAAACGCCGTCGCCCTGCGCGCCCTGCTGGACGGAGCCAGGGGTGCCTATCGCGACATCGTCCTGCTCAACGCCGCCGCCGCCCTGGTGGTCGCCGACCGCGCCGCCGATCTGGCCGAGGGCGCGGTGCTGGCCGCCACGGTCATCGACGACGGGCGGGCGGCGACGGCCCTGGCCGATCTGGTCGAGGCCACCAACACCGTCATCGAGGAAGACCCCGCTTGAGCGACGTCCTCGCCAGCATCGCCGCCTACAAGCAAACGGACGTGGCGGCGCGCAAGGCCGTGACCTCGCAGGATGCGGCCGAGGCTCTGGCCCGGACCGCCTCAACGCCGCGCGGCTTCCGCGCCGCGCTCGAACGCCGCGTCGAGCAGACCGGCCGCCCCGCCCTTATCGCCGAGATCAAGAAGGCCAGCCCGTCCAAGGGCCTGATCCGCGCCGACTTCGACCCGCCCGCCCTCGCCCGCGCCTATGAGCGCGGCGGCGCGACCTGCCTGTCGGTCCTGACCGACGGCCCCAGCTTTCAGGGTCACGACGCCTTCCTCGCCGCCGCCCGCGACGCCGTCGCCCTGCCCTGTCTGCGCAAGGACTTCCTCGTCGATCCCTGGCAGGTCGCCGAGAGCCGGGCCCTCGGCGCCGACTGCATCCTGATCATCCTCGCCATGATCGACGACGCCCTCGCCGCCGAGCTTCTGGCCGAGGCCGCACGCTTCGGCATGGACGCCCTGATCGAGACCCACGACGAGGCCGAGATGGCCCGTGCCCGCAAGCTCGGCGGCGATCTGGTCGGCATCAACAACCGCTCCCTGCGGACGTTCGAGGTCGATCTGGCGGTGACCGAACGGCTGGCCCCGCTAAGCCCGCCGGGCGCGCTGCTGGTGGCGGAAAGCGGCCTTTTCGTCCCGGCAGACGTGGCGCGGGTCTCTACGGCCGGGGCCTCGGCCATCCTCGTCGGCGAGAGCCTGATGCGTCAGGCGGACGTCGAGACCGCGACGCGGGTGTTGCTCCGGTAACCGGACCTTAACCGGAACAGCACAGGAACACCTGGTAGACGTTTGCGGTTTGTTCCGCTAGCGTTCTTCCAACGGGATTCGCCTCCGAGGTCGCCATGCTCACGCGCAAACAGCACGAACTGCTGATGTTCATCCACGAACGGATCAAGGAGACCGGTGTCTCCCCCTCCTTTGACGAGATGAAGGAGGCGCTGGATCTGGCGTCCAAATCGGGGATTCACCGGCTGATCACGGCGCTGGAGGAACGCGGCTTCATCCGGCGGCTGGCGCACCGGGCGCGGGCGCTGGAGGTGACCAAGATGCCGGACCAGGCCACGGCGGGCGCGCCGCGCGGCCGGGCAGGCTTTGCCCCCGCGGTTATCGAGGGCGGCGGACGTCAGATGGCCGCAGAACCGGCCAATGACACCCGCGAACTGTCGCTGATGGGCAAGATCGCCGCCGGCACCCCCATCGCCGCCATCGAGCATGAGACGGCCCGCTATCCGGTGCCCGAGGCCATGCTGGGCGCGGGCGAACACTATCTGCTCGAGATCGAGGGCGACTCGATGATCGAGGCGGGCATCCTCGACGGCGACATGGTGATCATCAAGTCGACCGACACCGCCACCTCCGGCGAGATCGTCGTGGCCCTGGTCGAGGGCGAGGAAGCCACCCTCAAGCGGTTGCGCAAGAAGGGGGCCTCGATCGCGCTGGAGCCCGCCAATCGCAACTATGAGACCCGTATCTTCGGCCCCGATCAGGTCGAGGTTCAGGGCAAGCTGGTCGGCCTCATCCGCCGCTATCACTGACTTCCGTCCCGGATCAGGTCCGGGATGACAAACGCAGTCCTTGTCATCCCGGAAGGGGCGCAACCGTGGCCCGGGACCAGGGCCGATCACCACGCACCTCCGCCGCCCAGACCGCGCGCCAGTGGTTCGCTGACGCTGGACCTTCACGCCACAGTTCCACGGCTCCACCGTGCGCATAGTCCGTCCCGTCCAGCACCAGCCGGCCCTCACAGGATGACGGCAGGGCCCGCACGGTTCCCCGAACACTGACCACAGGGGCTGACCGGCACAGGGCGTCGATCTGTTCCGGGGACGGCGCGCGACGGCCCCACCATACAGCCACCGGACCGGACGCCGACTCGTTCGGGGCGCAGGAGAAGCGGGTGCAGGTCCAACCCTCCGCCGGCCGGTCGACGGGGGACACGCCGCGTCGCCGCGACCAGAGATCGACCGCGAACGCCCGAACCCCGGGCCGCACCACCACCGCCTCGCCCGACTGGACGAAGGCCGCATTGGTCCCGCCGTCGCCGATCCACATGTCGGGGGTCGGTGCCCTCGGCCACAGCATGACCGCCGCCGCGAACGGCAGGCCCAGCCAGCGCAGCGCCCCGCGCCACAGGCAGGAGAACAGGACGCCGACAAAGGCGATGGGCAGGACGAAGTCCGGCGCGCTGGCCACCGTCTTCACCGCGCCGGGCAGGCCCGCCACCCATTCGCCGATGGCCAGCATGAGGCCGATCCCCTGCCCGGCCAGCCACAGGAAGGGCGCGCCCAGCCCCAGCGGCTCCAGTAGGGCCCCGAGCGCCAGCGCCGGCATGATCAGAAAGTCCGAGACCGGCGCGCTCGCCAGATTCGCCACCAGCCCGTACATGGCCGTCCGGTTGAAATGCTGCATGGCGAACGGCCCGGTCGCCGCCCCCGCGACCAGACTGGCCATGACCGCTATCCCCAGCCAGGCCCCGGCGCGTTGGACAATCAGGATGGGTATGGGCGCGGAAATCTCTCGCGGTCGTACCGGCCACGCCTCGGCAAGGGCCACCAGAGCCGCCGTGGCCGAGAACGACATCTGAAAGCCGGGCGTCACGATGGCCTCGGGCTGAAGCAGCAGTACCACGAAGGCCGCTACCGCCAGGGCGTGCATGCTGATCGCCTGCCGGTCCAGCAGGACGGCGATGAAGGCGATCGAGGCGGTGATCGCGGCCCGCTCGGCCGGTGCCGGGGCACCGGAGACGATCAGATAGACTCCGACCGCCAGCAGCCCCGCCCATGCCGCCACCTTCTTGCCCGACACCCGCAACGCCAGCCAGGGCCAGGCCGCGACCAGCAGCCTGACCAGAAAGAAGACAAACCCTCCCACGACCGCCATGTGCAGGCCCGAGATCGACAGGATGTGGGCCAGACCCGAATCCCGCATCACATCGACGTCGTCCGGGTCCAGCCAGGCCTCATGACCCGTGGTCATGGCGGCGGCGACCCCGCCCGTGCGCTCGCCCAGCCGCGCCACGATCCGTCGAGCCAGATCAAAACGCAGGCCGTTGACCGCCATGGCCACCCGAACCTTCCACGGCGGCGGGGGCAGATAGGCGGCCCGGGTCTCGGCGAGCGAGAACGCAACCCCGCCCATGCCCTGGAAATACGCATTGCGGCCGAAGTCATAGGCCCCCGGGCTGGCCGGGGCCGGCGGTGGATTGATCAGGGCGAACAGCCGCACCGCCTGTCCGGGTGCCGGTGCCGCACCCCGCAAGGTGGCCCGCAGCCGGGTCGGTGTCTGCTCCGGTGCCAGCCCCCGGATACGGACCGGCGCAATAACGACGCGCGGCCCGTTCGCCCCCGGACTGTCGACGTCGATGACCCAGCCCTCGACCACCGTCGGCCGGGCCATTGCGGGTGCAATCGGCGCGGCAACGGCGTCGGTCCGCAGCTTGGCCACCGCCATGCCGAGCGCGAAACAGGCCAGCAGCATCAGGCCGAGCGTCCAGACCCGCGCCAGCGTCCATCGGCGCGCGCCGAGCCACAGCCCGGCGGCCAGAACCGCGCTCGCCACCAACGGCCAGACCGGCGGTTCGCTGTTCAGGGCGAAATAGGCGGCACAGCCCCCACCGAAGGCCACCGGAGCCCACAGTCGCCAGCGCAGGGTCTGGGCCGCGACCTGCGCGTTCAGGAAGCCTCGAACCCGTTCAGCGACTCTGGGATTCGCTGGCGCCGGCGCTATAACGCCCGCCATGACCTCCCCTTCGGACTCCACCCCTGCCGTCGTCACACGCTTCGCCCCCTCGCCGACGGGTTCCCTGCACATAGGAGGCGCTCGAACGGCGCTTTTCAACTATTTGTATGCCAAGGGACGCAACGGCAGGTTCTTGATCCGCGTCGAGGACACCGACCGGGAACGGTCGACGGACGCTGCGGTGAAGGCGATATTCGATGGCCTGAGCTGGTTGGAACTGTTCGCCGACGACGAGCCGGTGTTCCAGCACAGCCGCGCCGACCGCCACCGTGAGGTGGTCAACGACCTGCTGGAGCGGGGTGCCGCCTATCGGGACTTCACCTCGGCCGAGGAGACCGGCCGGCTGCGTGACCAGGCCAAGGCCGAGCGCCGGACCTTTGAGTCGCCCTGGCGCGACCGCGAGCCGACCGTCGACGACCTGTCGCAACCTCACGTCGTCCGCTTCCGGCGCCCACTGCCCGGCAAGGTCACCGTCGAGGATGAGGTCCAGGGCACGGTCAGTTGGGCCAATGAGGATCTGGACGATCTGGTCCTGCTCCGTTCGGACGGTGCGCCGACCTACAATCTGGCCGTGGTGGTCGATGACCACGACATGGGCGTCACCCATGTCATCCGCGGGGACGACCATCTGAACAATGCCGCCCGTCAGAGTCTGATCTATGACGCCCTGGCCTGGACCCGGCCCAGCTTCGCCCACATCCCCCTGATCCACGGCCCCGATGGTGCCAAACTGTCGAAACGGCACGGGGCCCAGGCGGTCCATGAGTATGCCGAGATGGGCTATTTGCCCGAAGGGATGCGGAACTATCTGGCCCGGCTTGGCTGGTCCCATGGCGACGATGAACTGTTCAACGATGCCCAGGCACTGGCGTGGTTTGACCTGACGGGGGTGGGCAAGGCTCCGGCCCGGCTGGACTTTGACAAACTCGCCCACGTCAACGCCCACTGGATCCGTCTGGCCGACGATGACCGGTTGGCCAAGATGACGCTCGACGTCCATCTCGCGCGCGGTCACACCCTCGGCTCCGACGACGAGGCCCGGTTGCTGCGCGCCATGCCTTTCATCAAGGATCGCGCGAAGACCATGCTGGAACTGGCCGACCAGACGGCCTTCGCTCTGAAAATCCGACCGCTGACGATCTATGAAAAGGCCCTGCCGCTGCTGAGTGGCGAATCGGGTGAGCGAATCGGTCGCCTGCGCGACCGCCTCCAGCTGTTCGCCAGCTGGGATGTTTTCGCCCTCGAGGCCGAGCTCAAGGTCTTCGCCGAGGAAGAGGCCGTCGGCTTCGGGAAGATCGGTCCGGCAGTGCGCGCAGCCCTGACCGGAGACGGCGTCTCGCCCGATATCGCCAGGACCCTGGCGGCACTGGGACGCGAAGAAAGCCTCGGGCGTTTGAATGATGCGCTGCAACAGACTATCTGAATGCCACAACGCCGCGCGCGCCTCCCCGCGCGACGCGGCTGCTCACAAGGGGCTCATATGACCGAACAAGCCAAACCCGCCGGAACGGCCACCCTCACCTATGGCGACAAGAGCGTGGACCTGCCGGTCCTGTCTGGCTCCACCGGGCCGGACGTAATCGACATCCGCAAACTGTACGGCGCGACCGACGCCTTCACCTACGATCCGGGCTTCACCTCGACGGCCTCCTGCGAAAGCGCCCTGACCTTCATCGACGGCGATGTCGGCACCCTCCTCCATCGCGGCTATCCGATCGACCAACTGGCTTCGAAATCGAACTTCGTCGAGGTTTGCCACCTGCTGCTGCACGGCGAGCTGCCCACCGCGGCCCAGTACGAGAAGTTCGAAAACAGCATCACCATGCACACGATGCTGCATTCGCAGTTCGACCGCTTCTTCGAGGGCTTCCGTCGCGACGCCCACCCGATGTCGATCATGGTCGGGACGGTCGGGGCGTTGTCGGCCTTCTATCACGACAGCCTGGACATCCATGATCCCGTCCAGCGCAACATCTCGGCGATCCGCCTGATCGCCAAGATGCCGACGATCGCCGCGCGGGCCTATAAATATCATATCGGCCAGCCGTTCGTTTCGCCGCGCAACGACCTGAGCTACGCCGAGAATTTCCTGCGCATGTGTTTCGCGGTTCCGGCCGAGGACTATGTGGTCAATCCGGTGCTGGCCAAGGCCATGGACCGCATCTTCATGCTCCACGCCGACCACGAGCAGAACGCCTCGACCTCGACCGTGCGCCTGGCCGGTTCGTCGGGGGCCAATCCCTTCGCCTGTATCGCCGCCGGCATCGCCTGCCTGTGGGGCCCGAGCCATGGCGGTGCCAATGAAGAGGCGCTGAACATGCTCAAGGAGATCGGCACGCCGGACAAAATTCCGGAGTTCATCGAGGGCGTGAAGGCCAAGAAATACAAGCTGATGGGCTTCGGCCACCGCGTGTACAAAAACTATGATCCGCGCGCCAAGGTGATGAAGGAGAGCGCCGACGAGGTGCTGGCCGCCGTCGGCGATCCCAACGATCCGCTGTTCCAGGTCGCCAAGGAACTGGAGCGGATCGCGCTGAACGACGAGTATTTCATCGAGCGGAAACTGTTCCCGAACGTCGACTTCTATTCGGGCATCACCCTGTCGGCGATGGGCTTCCCGACCTCGATGTTCACCGTGCTGTTCTCGCTGGCCCGCACGGTCGGCTGGATCGCCCAGTGGCAGGAAATGATGGCCGATCCCGGCCAGAAGATCGGCCGCCCGCGCCAGCTCTACACCGGCCCGACCGAACGGAACTATGTGCCGATCCAGCGGCGCGGCTGATCAGGCCTGAATGCAGAAACGCCGGGCCTTTGCGGGTCCGGCGTTTTTTGTTGGGACGCCTGGACGGTTCAGTGCGCCGCCGCCCCGTCCGGCAGATGGTCCTTGTCGTGTTTGCCGACCTGATCAATCAGGGTCTGGCCGGCCTGGTTCATGCCGATAACCTCGACCTCGGCCCCCTGCCGCCGATAGCGGAACACCACCTTGTCGACGGCGGCGACGCCGGTCAGGTCCCATAGATGGGCGGCGGTCATGTCGATCTCGACCCGGCGGGGATGGCCGTGGTGTTCGAAGGCCGCCGCGAAGACGTCCGCCGAGGCGAAGAACAACTGGCCCCTGACCCGATAGCGCAACACGCCCTCTTCCGGCGTCTCGATCTCCTGCACCTCGATTGTCTTGCCGACCTTGCGCATGAAGAAGATGGCAGAGAGGACAACGCCGAGCACCACGCCCTTGGACAGGTCATGGGTGATCACGACGGTTCCCGTCGTCGCCAGCATGACGATCGACGACTGAACCGGCGTCGAGCGCAGTTTCAGGACCGAATTCCAGTCAAAGGTCCCGACCGAGACCATGATCATCACCGCGACCAGGGCGGCCATCGGAATCTGCGCCACCCACTGTTGCAGCACCAGAATGAGGAACAGCAGGAACAGCCCGGCCCACAGGGTCGAAAGCCGCCCGCGCGCACCGCTGGTCACATTGATGATCGACTGGCCGATCATGGCGCAGCCCGCCATGCCGCCGAACAGGGAGGCGGCGATGTTCGCGATGCCCTGGCCGCGCGTCTCGCGATCCTTGTCCGACGGCGTGTCGGTGATGTCGTCCAGCAGATTGGCCGTCAGCAGGCTCTCAAGCAGGCCGACGAAGGCGAGCGTCGCCGAGATCGGCGCGATGATAAGGAAGGTCTCCCACGTCAGCGGCACCACGGGGATGTGGAAGACCGGCAGGGTCGAGGGCATCTGGCCCATGTCCCCGACGGTACGGACGTCGACCCCGCTCCAGATCACGAAGGCGCTGACCAGCACGATGGCCACCAGCGGCGACGGCACCGCCTTCGTCAACCGGGGCAGGCCGTAGATGATCGCCAGCGCCGCGGCGACAAGGGCGAATGTCTGCCAGTTGGCTCCGATCAGTTCCGGCATCTGGGCCAGAAAAATCAGGATGGCGAGCGAGTTGACGAAGCCGGTCATCACCGACCGGGAGACGAATTTGATGTATCGCCCCAGCCGGAACAGGCCGACAGCGATCTGGAACACTCCGGTCAGCAGGGAGGCCGCGAACAGGTATTCCATGCCGTGATCGCGGACCAGGGTCACCATCAGCAGCGCCATCGCCCCGGTGGCCGCCGAAATCATCGCCGGTCGACCGCCGACGAAGGCGATGGTCACGGCGATGACGAAACTGGCGTAGAGGCCGACCGCCGGGTCAACGCCGGCGATGATCGAGAAGGCAATCGCCTCCGGGATCAGGGCCAGGGCCACGACGGTGCCCGCGAGCAGGTCGCGGCGCGGGTTGGCGAGCCATTGCTGACGCGCCGAGGCGAGAAGGGTCATCTTCGTTCAGTCTGCCGCAGGAACGATCCGGCTCAGGGCGTCCGGAATCATCGTTCACGTTTCCCGAGGGATGGGCGCCCGGGGTAGCCACCCGGGCAGAGCCGGGTCCTTGATGAGGCGTGCCTTGCAGCAAAAGGCGGTCCCGGGCAAGTCACTCGCCGGGTCCGGAATTCTAGCCTGGCGAACCGCTACGCTCGCCGGATGTCCTGGCCGCGATCACAGCCAGAACGGCATCCGCCGCGATCTCGGAAGGATCGCGCCCTTCGCGTCCCATCAGGTCAAGTGCCGCCGTCTGCCGCTCCGACTGCGACGCCCGTGCCTGCGGGTTCGCCAGCAGCCGCCCGACCTCGGCCGCGACCTTGTCCGGTGTCGCGTCGGTCTGGATCAGCTCGCGGGCGATCTCCTCATCCGCCGCATGGTTGAACAGTGTCGCGTATTTGCCGGTGAAGAAGGGCTTCATGATCAAATAGCTGAGCGGCTGAAAGCGGTAGGCGATCACGGTCGGCGCGCCGGCAAGGGCCAGTTCGGTGGAGACCGTCCCGCTGGTGGCCAAGGCGACCGTGGCGGCCCGCATGGCGGCGTATTTCTGACTTTCACCGACGACGTGGGCGCGGAAGGGCCAGCTTGCCACCCGGGCCGTCACGTCGGACGCGACGGTACCTGCGGCGACCACGGCGATCTCCAACGCCGGATCGGCGGCCTTGAGACGGGCGATCGCCGCCTCATAGACGGGCGTCATCAGCCGGATTTCGGACGGCCGACTGCCGGGCAGAACGACCAGCAACGGAGCCCCCGCCGCGATTCCGCGCGAGGCCCGGAACGCCGCCGGGTCCGCGCTGCCCATATCGACATGAAGCGCCTGCGACCCGACCACGGTTGTGGCCAGCCCCTCGCGCTCGAACCACGGCGCGTCGAAGGCATAAAGGGCCAGCAGGTGGTCCACGGCCGCCGCCAGGGTCTTCGCCCGCCCCGGACGGGAGGCCCAGACCTGGGGACCGACATATTTGATCAACGGCACGTCCGGCAGGACGGCGCGCAGGGCCTTGGCCACCCGGATGGTGAAGCCCCAGCTGTCGATCAGGATCACGGCGTCTGGCTTTTCGGCCACGCCCAGGGCCACCGTGTCCGCCACACGCCGCTTGACGATCCCGTAGGCTTTCAGCCCCTCGACCCAGCCCAGAACGGACAGTTCAGCGATGTCGAACGGGCTCTCGACCCCCAGTTCCGCCATGCGCGGCCCACCGACGCCGACGAAGCTCACATCCGCACCCAGACGCGTCTTCAGCGCCGCGGCGAGCCCCGCTCCCAGGGCGTCGCCCGAAGCCTCGGCCGCGACCAGCATGATCTTCAGTGGCCGGATCATCGCGCCTCTCCGGACGCCTCGCCCCAGACGAACAGGCCCAGCCGGTCGGCGGTTTCGATCAGCCCCTGTCGGTCGATCAGGATCAGCTTCCCGGTCACGCCTCCAACGCCCGCCAGACCGGCGGCGGCGGCCAGCTCGATCGTCCGGGCCCCGATGACCGGCATGTCGACCCTCAGGTCCTGGATCGGCTTGGGGGCCTTGCCCAGAGCTCCCTTGTGGTCGTTCCCCGAGCCGCGCAGGTCGGCAGAAAGGCCGGCGACACGGGCCAGCATGGCGTCCGTCCCCTCCTGGGCCTCGACCGCCAGCACCAGACCGTCGCAGACAACCGCGCCCTGACCGATGTCCAGTTCGCCGGCCTTCTCGGCGACGTGCAGCGCCTTCCTCAGGTCGGCCAGTTGCAGGGCGGTCGGCTGCACCGCCCCCAATGCCCCGTCCGGCAAGGTCTCGCCGCCCAGAATATCGTCCGCGCCTTCAATGGCGTATCCCTCGCCCTCAAACACCGACAGGATCTTGCGTAACAGGGCGTCATCCCCCTTGGTCGCCGCCGCGACGATGCCGG
Source organism: Caulobacteraceae bacterium (assembly GCA_965284535.1). Lineage (GTDB taxonomy): Bacteria > Pseudomonadota > Alphaproteobacteria > Caulobacterales > Caulobacteraceae > Brevundimonas. Next base: position 2,073,280 of record OZ260090.1, on the reverse strand, counting down.
GCAAGAGGGCCGCGCCCTTCAGATCGGGCTTCAGCGTCCTGAAATCCGGACGGCTGACCGTGCCCGCGAAACAGACGGCGGTGCAGCCGGCCTTTTTCAAGGCCGACAGGGTCTTGCCGAACTCGGCCAAACCGGCCTCGAGCCCGGGATAACGCGCCAGATGGGCGTCCGCGAATCCGGCCAGCCGGACCACGAACACCGGTCGGCCCTCGGCTTCGCAACGCGCCGCCACCGAGACCGGCAAGGCCCCGCCCCCGGCGATCAGACCCAGCTTGCTCACTCGCCCGGCAGACACAGGGGACGTTTGCCGTCCTCGCGGATGAAGGCGACGATCTCCATGATCTCCGGCAGGTCGGCATAGCCGCCCTCGACCGCATCGAGCCGCTCGGAGAAGGTCCCGCCGCCCTCGAACAGGTCCCGAAAGGCGGCCAGCAACCGGCGGATGGCGGTCTTGTCGTAACCCTTGCGCTTCAGCCCGATCAGGTTAAGCCCGTGCAGCCGCGCGTGATTGCCCCAGGCGGACCCATAGGGAATGACGTCGCGCGTCACGGCGGCCAGTCCGCCGACGATGGCCCCCTGCCCGACCCGACCGAACTGGTGCACCGCACATAGCCCGCCGAGGAAGACCCGGCTGCCGACCCGCGCATGTCCGCCCAAGGTGGCGTGGTTGGCGAACGTGACGTGGTCGCCGACGATGGCGTCGTGACCGACATGGGCGCCGGTCATGAACATGCAGTTGTCGCCAATCGTCGTCAGCTTGCGGTCACCCGGCGTGCCCCGGTTGAAGGTGCAGTGCTCCCGCACCAGATTGTCCGCCCCGATCTCTAGTCGGACCGGCTCGCCCTTGTAACCCCCGTGTTGAGGGTCCCCGCCGATGACGCAGAATGGATGGATCACCGTCCGGGCACCCACCCGCGTATCCTGTTGAACGACAACATGACTGGCAAGGCTGACGTCCGCTTCGAGAGTCACGCCCGGGCCCACCACGCACCAGGGGCCGATCTCGACGCCGTCGGCGAGGACGGCGCCTCCGTCGACCAAGGCTGTCGGATGGATACGGCTCACGTCGCGGACTTGTCGACAGTGACCATCATGGCGGCGAAATCGGCCTCGGAGGCCAGTTTGCCGTCGATAAAGGTCTCGCCACGGAATTTGAAGACGTCCCCGCGCATCCGGGTGACCACGACCTTCATCCTCAACTGGTCGCCGGGGCGGGCCGGTTTGCGGAAGCGGACCCCGTCGATGGACATGAACATGATCACCTTGCCTTCGACCGTGACGTCCATCGACTTGGACATCAGCAGGGCCCCTGTCTGGGCCATGGCCTCGATGATCATCACTCCCGGCATGACCGGATCGATCGGGAAATGGCCCGGGAAATAGGGCTCGTTGTGGGTGACGTTCTTGATACCGGTGATCGAGGTGTTGGCGACGAAATCCTCGGCCTTGTCGATCAGCAGGAAGGGATAGCGGTGCGGAAGCCGCCGCATCACCTCGGCATAGTCGATCTTGTCGTCGGTACTCATTGTTGCGGCCTTCCTCGCCGTCCGCGCTAGCCGCGCGTCTTACCTGTCGCCTGTTTGGCGAGCCAGATCGCTTCGCGCAAGGACTGCCGGAGCGGTTTGGCCGGATAGCCCGACCAGGTCTCGCCCGCCGGAATATCGGCCAGGACCCCGGCACCGCCGGCCACACGGGCTCCTTCGCCGATGCGCAGATGATCGCCGATACCCGCCTTGCCGCCGAAGATGACGTTGTCGCCGACGATGCAGGACCCCGAAATTCCGGTATGGGCGGCCAGCAAACAGTTGCGGCCGATGACGCAGTTGTGGGCGATCATTACCAGATTATCGATCTTGGTGTTCTCGCCGACGATGGTGTCGTCATAGGCACCACGGTCGATACAGGAGTTGGCGCCGACCGTGACGCCGTCCTGCAGGATAACCCGGCCCAGCTGGGGCACATCGACCGGCCCGGCCTTTGACCGGGCCGCGCCGAATCCGGCCTCGCCGATCCGGGCACCGGCCATCAGGCGGACCCGGTCGCCGATCAGGGCAAAGCCGACGCTGACGTTGGGGCCGATCACACAGTCGCGGCCAATCTGGACACCAGGGCCGACGACGCTGTTGGCCCCGATACGCGTGCCCCGGCCGATGCGCGCACCGGGACCGATGACGACGCCTGGCTCAAATACGACCGTGTCGTCTTCGGCGGCCTCTTCCGGATTGGAACGGGTGAGTGGAATAGCCCGGTGAAAGGCCACGGACGCACGCGCCCAGGCCGCCTGGGGTTCATCCGTCACGATAAGCGCGGCACCCGTCGGTGCGAATTCGACGGCCGCCGCCGGCAGGATAATGCACCCCGCGCGGGTCTGGCCAAGGGCCGCAACGAATTTGCGGTCGCCCATGAAGGCGACGTCGACGGGCCCGGCCGATCCAAGAGGCGCGACGGCGGAGACCTCTCGATCTCCGCCGCGGATCAACTCACCTCCGACCCGTTCCGCCAGCTCGCCGACGCTCAGTGCCGTCAGGCTGTCGAAAAAGCGCGGATCGGGCATGTCGAACTTATTGTTGCTGGAGTTCGGCCGGCACTTCCATGCGGGTGAACGAGAGCGACGGCAGGGCCGTGTTCAGGCGCTGGATGACGGTGTCCGTGACGTCCATGGCCGGGTTGAAGATATAGACCGCCGAACGGTCCAGCAGCAGACCGCAGCCACGCTCCTGATAGACGGCGACCAGGATCGGGTCGGCCGCCTGGGCGATCGCCCGGACCTGCATGCGCTGGGTGTATTGCAGCTCGGCCTGACGGCGTTGCTCCAGCTGTTGGGCCTCCTGGGCACGCGCCTGCCAGGCCCGCATGCGCGAGCCGTCCGGGTCAGCCGCCTGGCCGCCCTGCTGCAGGGCCTGGGCCTCGGTCTGGAGATTGGCACCGTAGGGGGCGAGCTCGCCCTGCACTTCGCTGACCAGACGCTGCATGCCGGCCTGGACCGACTGGCCGGCGGTCGACTGGGCCAGCAGAAGGTCGTTGTGGAAAACGCACACGCCCGGCAGGACGGGGCCGGGGTTGGCGGGAGCCTGGGCCTGGGCGGCGGCGGACCCTGCGGCGAGGGTCGCGAGGGCGAAAGCGCCGATTGCGAACAGTTTCATAGTGAACCTTTGGTGCGGAGCGTGCCCGCGCTAGAACTGGGTGGAGGTCGAGAAGCGGAAGGTTTCTGTCTTGTCGTAGTCTTCCTGGCCGATAATGCGGCTCAGATCGAAGCGGATCGGTCCCATTGGCGAGCGCCAGTGGATGCTGACGCCGGCCGAGGCTCGCAGGGCCAGTTCGTCAACGATATTCGGATTTGGCACACCACCCGCGGTCGTGGTGTAGCGATCATCGAGGACGCCGAGGGTGCCGACATCGGTGAACAACGAGGTCCGGATGCCGTACTCCTCCGGCAGACCGTTCGGCACGGTGATCTCGAGCGTGCCGATGGCGTAGAAATTGCCGCCCAGGGCATCATTGTTGGTACCCGGCGTCAGGTCGCGCGGGCCGATGCCGGCGGTCTCGAAGCCGCGGAAGCTGTTGCCGCCCTTGAAGAAGCGATCATTGATCCGGATCGGATCGCCGCCCCAGCCGCCGATATAGCCGACCGAGGCCGTGGCCGTGACGATCCAGCTGGGGGTGATGCCCCAATAGGCCGAAACGTCCGCCTCGGTCTTGATGTAGTTCACGTCGCCGCCGACCCCGGCGAAGTCCTGACGCAGGTTCCCTGTCCAGCCGCGTGTCGGGCGGATCGGATCGTTTCGGCGATCGACCAGAAGGGTGTAGCCGGCCGAAGAGTTGAGGAACGAGCCGACCTGGTCGCACAGGGCGCTGGCTCCGCCGCCTCCGAGACCGCAATAGCCCTGCGGCACGATGATCTCGTCGCTCTTCAGGAAGTAGCGGGTGCTCAACAGCGTGTAGCCGTTCAACGGATAGGACAGCCGCACACCCCCGCCGGTCGAGCGGTAGTCATACGAGGAATATTCGCTCAGATCGTAGCGCGAGTGAAAGGCATCGAAGCCCGCGCGCAGGTCCCGACCGAGGAATTTCGGCTCGGTGAAGCGGAAGTCGATCTGCTGGCGCAACGAGCCCCATTCGACCCGCGCCACGATGTTCTGGCCCCGACCGCGGAAATTGCGCTCGGTGACGCCCAGATTGACCACGAAGGAGTCGACCGAGCTGAAGCCGGCGCCGAGCGACAATTCGCCGGTCGGCTGTTCGGTGACCGTTACATTGACCACCGACCGGTCAGGGGCCGTACCGCGGGACTCATCGACGGTGACGTCCTTGAAGAAGCCAAGGGCGCGCAGATTATTGCGCGAACGCTCCAGCAGGGTGCGGTTGAAGGCGTCGCCTTCGGTCAGCATCATCTCGCGGCGGATGACATTGTCCAGGGTGCGGGTGTTGCCGATGACGTTGATCCGGTCGACGTAGACCCGCTGGCCTTCCTTGATGTTGAAGGTGACGTCGACGGTGTCTGTCTCGGGATTGGCGCGATAGCTCGGCTCAATCTCGACGAAGGCATAGCCTGCCGAGCCCGCTGCGAAGGTCAGGGCGTCGACCGCGGACTCGATCTTGTCGCTCTCGTAGAGATCGCCCGTGCGGATCGGCAGCAGCAGCTTGAGGAAGTCGGGGTTCAGACGGTCATTTTCGGTGACCACGTCGACCGTGCCGAAATTATAGCGGTCGCCCTCTTCCACGGTCAGGGTGATGCCGAAGGCGCTGTCGTCCGGTGCCAGTTCGGAAATCGCCGACAGCACCCGGAAATCGTAATAGCCGCGGTTGGTATAGAATTTCCGCAGCTGCTCGCGGTCGTAATCCAGACGGTTCGGGTCGTAGTTGTCGTTGGTGGTGAACAGGCGGTACCAGGCCGACTCTTCCGTCACCATGACCTCACGCAGGTCATTGTCCGAATAGGCCGAATTGCCGAGGAAGGTGATGGAGCGCACGCCGGTCTCGGGACCTTCATTGATCTCGAACACCACGTCGACGCGGTTCTGGTCCAGCTGGACGATCTTGGGCGTCACGGTCGCCGAGATCCGGCCCGACAGCCGGTACAGTTCCACAATCTTGCCGACGTCTTCCTGGATCCGGGCGCGCGTGTAGATGCCGCGAGGCTTCAGGGTGACTTCCTCGCGCAGCTTGTCCTCGCTGACCGCGCCGTTCCCCTCGAACACCACCTGGTTGATGATCGGGTTTTCGACGATTTGGACGATCAGGTCGCCATTGGGCTGCACGCCCAGCTGGACGTCAGCGAACAGCTGGGTGCGGGTCAGGGTCCGGACGGCGACGTCCAGAACTGCCGGATCGACGGTGTCGCCCGGCTGGATGGGCAGATAGGACAGGACCGTGGTCTGATCGATGCGCTGGTTACCGCGCACGAGGATACGGCTGACCACCAGGCGCTCGTCCTGAACGGGTGCGGCTTCAGCGGCCGGCACGGCCGGATCCGCGGGCGGAGCCGTCTGTGCCAGTGCCGGGCCGGCCAGACCGGCGGCGGCCACAAGGGCCAGCAGGCTGGGGCTCAGGGCCCTGGCGAAATGAAGGGCGGACGCATCTTGTCGGATCATACGGGAAACCATCGGGGGCTGGCGTTGGCTCGTCATGCGAACCCGCCGAGGAATTTGAACAGGCTCAGCTTCTGCAGGTCGTTCCAGGTGGCGAACAACATCAATCCCACCAGCAAAGCAAGACCGACGCGGTAGCTGACCTCCTGAACACGGGCGGGGACTGGCCTTCGGGCCACAGCTTCATAAGCGTAAAACAGCAGATGTCCCCCATCGAGAACCGGAATCGGCAACAGATTAACAATGCCAATTCCGATCGAAACTATGGCGGCGAAGCTAAGAAACGTCAGGGCCAGGTTTCGGGCCATCCAGGCCGGGTCCGGATTGGCGTCCACCGCCATCCGGGTGACGCCGCCCGCGGCCTTGGCAATTCCGATCGGACCATTGAGCAGGTCGCCGGACTCCTTGCCCATGAATATCCGGCCGATATAGGTCGCCGTGGTCCCGACGGTCGACCGGATCTCTCCGATTCCCTTGCCGAGTGCCTCGACGGGATTGAGGCGCCGGAAACGATAGTCCTCATTGACGAGAGGGCTCATCCCGAGGCCGATGCGGGCCATCCGGACCCGTCCGGCAATCTCGTCGTCCACAACGAGGCGCTCGGGAGTCGCGATCAGCGTCACCGCCCCTTGCCCACGCTGTACCGTGAAGGTCATCGGGTCGCCGGCGCTCATGAGCACCATCCTCGTGACGTCGGCATTCTCGACCACCGGGCGACCGTTGACCGTCAGGATCAGGTCACGCGGTAGAAATCCGGCGGCAGCGGCAGGCGAGCCCGCCGTCACCTCGGCCACCCTCGGCGCGATGATTCTCTCACCGATCACACTGAACAGGACCGTGAACAGCACCATCGACAGCAGAAAATTGGCCGCCGGACCCGCCGCGACGATCAACGCCCGCTGCCAGATCGGCTTGAAATGGAAATAGTCGCGCTCGGCACCCGGGCCGTTCTCGGCAACGACCCGCTGCTTCAACTCGGCCAGACCCGCCTGATCCGGCACGCTGGAGGCATCCAGATCGCCCGAGAATTTGACGTAGCCACCCAGCGGCAGCCAGGCCAGCCGCCATTCCGTCCCGTGCTTGTCCACGCGCGCGGCGATGGTCTTGCCGAAACCGATGGAGAACCGGTCGATCTTCACGCCGAAAGCGCGGGCAACCAGAAAATGACCGAGCTCATGGATGGTGACGATAAAGGTCAGTACCAGCAGGAAGGGTACGGTGTAGAGCAGTGCCTGACCGAGGAATCCCGTCATGCCGATATCGGTCCCTCCGCCATTCAGGCTGCCGCCGCGATGCCGCGGATGATTGATTCCGCCATCCGTCGCGCCTGCGCATCCACAGCGAGAGCCGCATCGCAGGCGCTGTCGGAACCGGAATCCACCCCCGAGGCCGTCACGCGCGACAAGGTGTCGGCGACGACTGCGGCAATATTGAGAAAGCCCAGTCGACGGTCAAGGAAGGCCAGGGCCGCAACCTCATTGGCGGCATTGAACACGATGGGGGCCGCACCGCCCGCCTGTAACGCCTGTCGCGCGAGTTTCAGGGCCGGGAAGCGGTCCTCGTCCGGGGCCTCGAACGTCAACCGGCCAATGGTGGCAAGGTCCAGCCTCGGGGCATTCCAGGCGATCCGGTCCGGCCAGGCCAAGGCATAGGCAATGGGCGTCTTCATATCCGGCGGCCCCATCTGGGCCAGGGTCGAGCCGTCGACATATTCGACCAGGCTGTGGATGATCGACTCGGGGTGAACCACCACGCTGATCCGCTCGGCCGGCATGTCGAACAGATAGGCTGCCTCGATCGCCTCCAGCCCCTTGTTGGCCATGGTGGCGCTGTCGACTGAGATTTTGGCCCCCATGCTCCAGTTGGGATGGGCCACAGCCTGTTCGGGCGAAATTGACTTCAGGGCTTCGCGCGGCGTGGTGCGGAAGGGGCCACCCGAGGCAGTCAGGACCAGCTTCGCCACCTGTTCCGGCGCATCATGTGGGAACACCTGATGAATGGCGGAATGCTCGGAATCGACGGGCAGCAGGCGTCCGCCGGACTTTCTGACCCGCTGGATCAGGGCCGGGCCGCAGCAGACCAGACTCTCCTTGTTGGCCAGGGCCAGGGTCGCGCCGGTCGACGCCGCCGCCCAGGCCGAACGCAACCCTGCCGCGCCGACGATGGCGGCCATGATCCAGTCGGCGGGCCGGGCCGCGGCCTCGATGACCGCCTGATCGCCCGCCGCGACCTCGACCCCTGTTCCAGCCAGGGCATCGCGGAGTTCATTGAGCCGCGCCGGATCGGCGGTGACGGCGAGCCGGGGCTTCCAGCGCCGCGCCTGTTCCGCCAGCCGGGCGATATTGGCACCGCCGGTCAGGGCTTCGATTTCGAATCCGCCGGTTCCGGCGGCCTCGGCCTGATCCATCAGGTCCAGGGTCGAACAGCCGACCGAGCCCGTCGAACCCAGCACGGTGACACGCCGCCGGATCATGCGGCTCCGCCCATGAGTCCGACCACCAATCGCCCGCAGGCCACCACGACGACCGCGAACATCAGGCCGTCGACCCGGTCCAGCAGGCCGCCGTGACCGGGGATCAACGTGCCCGCGTCCTTGACGCCGTAGCGCCGCTTCAACGCCGACTCCCACAGGTCACCGGCCATGGTGGCCAGCGCCGCCGCCAGCCCGAGCGCCCCACCCCAGAAGGGGCCGATGCCCATGTCGAGAACAGTCCCCAGTGCGGTGCCCGCCAATGTGCCGGCGGCCAGACCGCCGATGAAGCCGGACCAGGTCTTGTTGGGCGAGAAGCGCGGCCACAGCTTGGGACCGCCGACCAGACTGCCCACCAGATAGGCCATGATGTCGGACGCCCAGGCGATGACGAAGGCGGACACCGTCCAGGCCAGTCCGCTCGCGGTGTCGACATCCCTCAGCCAGATCAGCAGCACCGCCGGCCAGCCGAGGTAGAGAACCCCATAGGCGGCATCCAGCGCCTCCTGCCCGCGATTACGCGCGAAAATGCCGGCCGCCACCGCACCGAAGACCAGCATGACCAGGGCCAGCGAAAGCTGCCCGGCATGGGCCGCGACGACTCCGGCGACGAGACCGAAGGCCACGGCCCCCGCCATCACGCGCCAGGCTCGCGCGGCGCTCATCATCGCCCATTCAACCGCCAGAAGGGCGCAAGCCCCCAGCATCAGGGCAAGGAACCAGGGGCCGCCGGCCCAGATGGCCAGGACCGCGGCGGGGGCCAGAACGATGGCCGATGCGGCCCTCAGGCCTATGTCGCGGGCCCGGAACGCCATCAGCCGGCCGCGAGCGCGGGCGCGCCGGTATCCGCCCGACCGCCAAAGCGCCGGTCGCGGTTGCGGTACTGGTCGACCACTTCGGCGAGCCCCGCGGCACCGTAGTCGGGCCAGAGCACGTTCTGATAAACCAGCTCGGCGTAGGCGGCCTCCCACAGCAGGAAGTTCGACAGCCTCTGTTCGCCCGAGGTTCGCACGATCACATCGACCGGCGGTGCCCCGGCGGTGGACAGGCCGGCCTCCAGCGTCGCCTCGTCGAGAGGGGCGACCGTCTGCCCGGCCAGCACAGCATCCACATGGCGCCGGGCGGCATCGACGATGTCAGCCCGTCCGCCGTAGTTGAACGCGACCTGGAGCAGGAATTTTTCGTTGTGCGCGGTCCGCGCCTCGGCGTGTTCGATGATGGCGACAATATCGGCGGGCAGACCGGTTCGGCGGCCCAGCACCCTGATGCGGACCCCGGCGCGCTCCAGCCGCTTCAGGTCGCTGGCGACATAGGAACGCACCAGCCCCATCAGGTCGGAGACCTCTTCCGCGGGGCGCTGCCAATTCTCGGTCGAAAAACCGAACACGGTCAGGCAGCGGATACCGAACTGTGGCGCGGCCTCCACCGTCCGCTTCAACGCCTGAACGCCCTCGCGATGTCCCATGGCCCGGGGCAGTCCACGCGCCTCGGCCCAGCGCCCGTTGCCGTCCATGATCAGGGCGACGTGCACGGGATCGCCGGGACGCGGTCCGTCAGTCTGCGGGCGGTGAGAGGGTTCGGCGGGCATGCAAGGCGTATCCTAGGGCAATTCGCGCCGTCAAACCTGCATGATCTCGACTTCCTTGGCCTTCAAGGCCTCATCGATGCGCTTGATCGCCGCGTCCGTGTCCTTCTGGACCTCGGTCTCCATCTTCTTCTGCTCGTCCTGACTGATCTCGCCGGCCTTCTCGGCCTTTTTCAGGTCCTCATTGGCGTCGCGGCGCACGTTGCGGACGGAGATCTTCTGCTGCTCGGTATATTTACCGGCCAGCTTGGCCAGGTCCTTGCGGCGTTCCTCGGTCAGCGGCGGCACAGGGATCCGCAGGGTCTGGCCGTCGACGATCGGGTTCAGGCCCAGGCCGGCGGCGCGGATGGCCTTCTCGACCGGCCCGACCATGGTCTTGTCCCAGACACTGACCGAGATCATGCGCGGCTCGGGCACGCTGATGGCGGCAACCGAGTTCAGCGGGGCGTTGGAGCCGTAGGCCTGGACCTGGACGGGATCCAGCAGACCGGAGTTGGCGCGGCCGGTGCGCAGGCCGTTGAACTCTTCCTTCAGCGCGGCGACGGACCTCTCCATGCGGTCGCGGTAGGTTTTCAGATCGGGCTTGGCCATGGTCGTTTCTCTCGTGTTTTCTTGGCTTTGGCGGCTCAGGCGGCCTTTTTGGAAGAGATGACCGTGAAGGTCCCCTCCCCCGTCAGCGTCCGACGCAGCGAATTGTTCTCCCGGATCGAGAAGACCACGATCGGAATGCCCGAGTCACGCATCAGGGCGATGGCCGAGGCGTCCATGACCTTCAGGTCCTTCGCCAGAACGTCGTGATAGGTCAGGGTCTCGTAGCGGGTCGCGGCCGGATCCTTCTTGGGATCGGCCGTATAAACTCCGTCGACGCTGGTGCCCTTCAGCAGGGCGTCGCAGCCCATTTCGGCGGCCCGCAGCGCGGCCCCGGAGTCCGTGGTGAAGAAGGGCGCGCCCACGCCGGCTGCGAAGATCACCACCCGGCCCTTTTCGAGATGACGCAGGGCCCGCCGGCGCACATAGGGCTCGGCCACCGCGTTCATGGTCAGGGCGCTTTGGACCCGGGTCTGGACGCCGATCTTCTCAAGCGCCGCCTGCATGGCGAGGGCATTCATCACCGTGGCCAGCATGCCCATATAGTCGGCGGTGGCCCGCTCCATGTCGCCGGCGGCCTTGCTCAGCCCACGGAAGATGTTGCCGCCGCCGATCACCAGACAGATTTCCACGCCCTCGCGCGCCACATCGGCCACGGCCTGGGCCACGCCGGCGACCGTCTTCATGTCGATGCCATAGGACTGATCGCCCATCAGCACCTCGCCGGACACCTTCAGCAGGACGCGCTTGTAGCGAAACTCGGAAGGGGCATCGGGCATGGTGGTGGTCCTGGGCGGCGGATTCGGCTCCTTATAGGAAGCGAACCCGCCGGTTCAAAGGCCTGACTGGCCGGATCACAGCCGCAGGATGATCGTCTCGACGATGGGCCGGCGATCCCAGATCTGCTGGCTGGCCTTCTTCAGCGCTCGCGAGACAGCCTGTTCGATGACCATCTCGTCCTCGAGCGCCGCACCCTTCAGCTTGTTGACCGCCTGTTCGGCTCGCTCGGCCAGATCGTCCAGGGCATCGCCCAGGGGCGAGGCCTCGTCGCCCGGCAGGCCGATGGCCCGGACATCGATATCGCTGACGATCTTGCCCCGCTTGTCCATGGCGAAGCTGACGATCAGCACGCCGTTGGTCGAGGCGTGACGTCGCTCGTGCAGGGCCTCGCCCTGTTCGGTGACCAGACGCCCGCCGTCGACATAGAGTCGGCCGCTGGGCACCTCGTCGATGATGGCCGCGGGGCCGGGAGCCAGACGCACCATGTCGCCGTTGCGGGGCGAGACCGTCTCCGGCACGCCGATGTCCTTCGCCAGATTGACGTGCTCGGCCAGGTGGCGGCGCATGCCGTGGGTCGGCACGGCGATCCGGGGCCGCGCCCAGGCATACATCTGGCGCAGCTCGTCGCGGCAGGGGTGACCCGAGACGTGGATGCCGGGATGGTCCTTCTCGGTGTACATCCGCACCCCGCGGTCAGCGAGCTTGTCCTGCAGTCGGCCGATCGACAGCTCATTGCCGGGGATGACCCGCGACGAGAACAGGCAATGATCGCCCTTGCTCAGCTTGATGTAGGGGTGGGTGCCCTCGGCCACGCGCGAGAGGGCGGCGCGGGCCTCGCCCTGGCTGCCGGTGCACAGATAGAGGATTTCATTCGCCGGCCAGACGCGGGCTTCCTGTTCCGTCAGGAAAGGCTTGATGTCCTGCATCATGCCGACGTGTTTGGCGGCCGAGGTGATGCGATGCATCGACCGTCCGGCCAGCGAGACCCGGCGACCGGCCTTTTCGGCGGCGCGGATCACACTGTCCATGCGGGCGACGTTGGAGGCGAAACAACCGACCGCGACCCGGCCTTTCAGCCCGCCGATCAGCTCGGTCAGGGCATCGCGGACACCGCCTTCCGACCCGGCCGAGCCCTCGACGAAGACATTGGTGGAATCGCAGACCATGGCCAGGACGCCCTCGTCGCCCAGGCGGGTGATGGCGGCCGCGTCCGTGACCTCGCCGACGATGGGATCATCATCCAGCTTCCAGTCGCCGGTGTGCAGCACCGTGCCCAGCGGCGTGCGGATGGCCAGGCCGTTCGGCTCGGCGATCGAATGGGTCAGGGTGATGTAGTCGATCTGGAATGGCCCCAGATCGACGGTCCCACCCAGCGGAACTTCGATCAGGGTGACCTGATCCAGAATCCCCGCTTCGCGCAGCTTCTCGCGGATCAGGAAGGCGGTGAAGGGGGTGGCATACAATGGGGCCTTCATCCGCGACCACAGCCAGCCGAGGGCGCCGATATGGTCCTCATGCGCGTGGGTCAGGACGATGCCCCTGATCGTCTCGCCCTCAAGGAAGGCCGGATCCGGCACAATGACGTCGACGCCGGGCGTCGACAGGTCGCCGAAGGTCACGCCCACATCGACCACGATCCACTCGCGGTTCGCTTCGGGGCCGTAGCCGTACAGATTCAGGTTCATTCCGATCTCGCCCGACCCGCCGAGCGGCAGGAAGACGAGTTCGTCGCTGGTTTTCTTTTTCATGCGTCCTTTAGATGGTGTTCCGCCGCCAGATTTCGAGCAGGCCGCGGATAGTCAGGTCCGGATCGAACCGGTCGATGGATGTTGTTGCACCTTCAAACAGGCTGGCGACGCCGCCGGTGCCGATGACGGTCATGGGCTTGCCCCACTCCGTCTTGATGCGCGCGACCATGCCCTCGATCAGGGCGACATAGCCCCAGAAGACGCCGGACTGCATGTTGGTGACCGTGTCCTTGCCGATCACCCGGTCGGGCCGCTGGATGGCGATGCGCGGCAGCATGGCGGCCGCCTCGTGCAGGGCCTGTAGGCTCAGGTTGATCCCCGGCGCTATGGCCCCGCCCTCGAAGGCTCCATCGCCGGCGATGACGTCGAAGGTTGTCGCCGTGCCGCTGTCGATGACGATCAGGTCGCCCGGATAGACAAGATGGGCCCCTATGGCGTTGACCAGCCGGTCCGCCCCCGCCTCGCTCGGCTTGGTGATCCGCGCGGTCATGCCCAGGTCGACATTGTCGCCGATGACCAGCGGCTCCACCGACAGATAGCGCCGGGACAGGTTGCGCAGGTTGAAGATCGACTGCGGCACCACACTGGAGATGATGCAGCCGTCCAGCTGGCTGATCGCCAGACCGTGCATGGCCAGCAACTGGCTCAGCCAGACCGCATATTCGTCGGCCGTTCGGCTGCTTTCGGTGGCGGTGCGCCACTGGGCGATCCAGTCGTTGCCGTCGTGGACCGCGAACAGCGTATTGGTGTTGCCCTGTTCGATCGCCAGCAGCATCACGCGGCCTCCCCGAAAAAGACGTCGCCGGCGGAAATGAGCCGCAGGCTCCCGTCCGCAAGTCTGAGTTTCAGCGCACCGTCGGCGGCCACGCCCTCGGCCGTGCCCTCGACCGTCTCGCGGCCCAGACGGGCGACGGCGGGACCGTCCAGCCCCCGGGTCCGCGCCTGCCAGGCATCGAGGATCGGCTGAAAGCCCAGCGTCTCCCAGCGGGTCATCCAGACATCAAAGGCCTCGGCCAGGGCGGCAGCAGCGGCCTCGACCGTCGGGGGTGCCGTCACATCCCCGCGCAGATGGTGAACCAGCGCCGTCGCGGGCCGCTCGGTCCCTTCCGGCGCATGGGCCAGATTGACCCCGATCCCGACCGCCAGCCACAGGCCTCCGGCGGCATGGCTCCCTGACTCGACCAGGATTCCGGCCGCCTTCTCGCCGGCCAGCATCACGTCATTGGGCCATTTGATCGTCACCAGCGACGCGGGGGTCCAGCCGTCCAGCAGGTCAGCGACCGCCAGGGCCGCGACGAAGGTCACCTGCGCCGCCTCAACGGCGGGCTTCCGCGTGACCAGCAGCAGGGTTGTGAACAGGTTCCCGGACTCACTGTCCCAGGCCCGGCCGCGTCGTCCCCGGCCTTCGGACTGACGGCGCGCCACGACCCACAACGGGCCGGTCTCGCCCGCGTCCGCGCGCCGGCGGGCGTCCGCATTGGTCGAGTCGGTCTGGTCGAGCAGCAGGACGGGCGCGGCGGGCATCCGCCCCTACCCGGCTCCGAAGCCGGTCGCGGCCGTCGCGGCGAACTGGTCGATCCAGCCGATGGCCACGATCACCAGCGGGAAGGCGAAGACGGCCGAGGCCCAGCCGATAACCTTCGCCTCGACCGGCGACGGATCGGTCGCCCCCAGCCCCTCGGGGGTCGCGTCGAACCACATCAGCTTGATGATGCGCAGATAGTAGAAGCCGGCCACGACCGAGGCGACCAGACCGGCGGCACCGACCATCCAGTAGCCCGCGTCGGCGGCCGCGCCGAAGACGTAGAACTTGCCCCAGAAGCCGGACAGCGGCGGAATGCCGATCGCCGACAGGGACAACAGTGTCAGGGCCAGGGCGGTGACCGGCTTGTCCTTGCGCAGGCCTGCGAGATCGGCGATCCGGCGCACCGGCTTTCCGCCGCGCGACAGTGCCAGCAGGATGGCGAAGAAGCCGAACTGGTCGATCACATACAGGGTCATGAACACCAGCATGGCCTGAAGACCCGCAGCCGTGCCCGCGGCGACGCCGAGCAGGGCGTAGCCGATATTGATGATCGAGGAATAGGCCAGCAGCCGCTGCAGGTCCTTCTGCACCAGACCACCGAACGCACCGACGGCGAACGAGATCAGCGAGATCAGGATGATCACCTGGGCCCACTGGTCGTGCGAGCCGGCGAAGGCCCCCTCCAGCGTCCGCGCGATCAGCACCATGGCGGCGACCTTCGGCGCGGTGGCGAAGAGGGCCACGACCGGCGTCGGCGCGCCCTCATAAACGTCTGGCGTCCACATATGGAACGGCGCCGCCGAAACCTTGAAGGCCAGACCGCAGATCAGGAACACCAGTCCGAAGATCAGTCCGGTCGATGGGTTGGTGGCGGCATAGGCGGCGATCTCGTCAAACCGCATCGAGCCGGTGAAGCCGTAGATCAGGCTGGCACCGTACAGCAGCAGGCCGGATGACAGCGCGCCCAGCACGAAATACTTCAGCCCCGCCTCGGACGCCTTGAGGTCGTCGCGGTGATAGGCGGCCAGCACATAGAGGGCCAGGGAGTGCAGCTCGATGCCGACGTAGAGCGAGATCAGATCGCCCGACGACGCCATCATCCCCATGCCCGCCGAGGCCAGCACGATCAGGACCGGATATTCGAACTTCGCGATCCTGGCCCGCCGCATCCAGCCGTCGCCCAGCACGATGGCCACGGCGCTGGAGAGGAAGATCACTGCCTTGCCGTAGACCGCCAGCGGGTCGGCAACATAGGCCCCGTTGAAGGCCTGGCCCAGCGGACCGGTCACGGTCATGAAGGCGACCGAGATCAGCAGCGTCACCGACAGACCCGACACCAGGCCGACGGATCGGTTTCCGCCGAAGGCACCGATCATCAGAAGCACGAGGCCGCCGACCGCGAGGATCGCTTCCGGGGCCGAGAGGTGAAGGGCGGAGATAAGATCAGGCATCATCGTCTCACCCGCCGATCGCGGCGCGATAGGTGGTCGTCAGGGCCTCGACCGAGGCGGCGGTATAGTCGAGCACCAGACCGGGCTGAACGCCCAGCCACAGGGTGCCGATGATCAGGGGGGCGAAGATCAGCAGTTCGCGCCTGTCGACGTCGGTGATGGCCTTCATCGCCGGGTTGGTGATCTCGCCGAACATGACGTTGCGGTACAACGTCAGGGCATAGACCGCCGAGAAGATCACGCCCGAGGCCGCGAACAGGGCGGCCCAGGTCGAGACCTCATAGATGCCGACCATGGTCAGGATTTCACCGATGAAGCCCGAGGTGCCGGGCAGGCCGACATTGGCCATGGTGAACAGCATGAAGATGGCCGCGAACCACGGCATCCGCGCGGTCAGACCACCGTACAGGGCGATCTCGCGGGTATGCATCCGGTCATAGACCACGCCGACGCAGAGGAAGAGCGCGCCCGAGATCAGGCCGTGGCTCAGCATCTGGAAGACAGCGCCCTGAACGCCCTGATCATTGCCGGCGAAGATGCCCATGGTCACGAAGCCCATGTGCGCGACCGAGGAATAGGCGATCAGCTTCTTCATATCGGTCTGCCGGAAGGCGACCAGCGAGGTGTAGACGATGGCGATCACCGACAGGGCGAAGACCAGGGGCGCGAACATCTGCGACGCCTGCGGGAACATGGGCAGGTTGAACAGCAGGAAGCCGTAGCCGCCCAGCTTCAGCAGGATGCCGGCCAGGATGACCGAGCCCGCCGTCGGCGCCTGGACGTGGGCGTCGGGCAACCAGGTGTGCACCGGCCACATCGGCATCTTGACCGCGAAGGAGGCAAAGAAGGCCAGCCAGAGCAGAGGCTGTGCCTCGGCGGAGAAGGCGTAGTCCTTGAGCGCCGGAATGCTGGTCGTGCCCGTCTCGTGCGCCATCCACAGCATGGCCAGCAGCATCAGGACGGAGCCCAGCAGGGTGTAGAGGAAGAATTTGTACGAGGCGTAGATCCGGTTCGCCCCGCCCCACACCCCGATGATGATGAACATCGGCACCAGGGTGCCTTCGAAGAAGATGTAGAACAGGAACAGATCCAGCGAGGTGAACACCCCGATGACCAGCGTCTCCAGAACCAGGAAGGCGATCATATAGTCGACCACCCGGTCCTTGATCGTGTTCCAGCTGGCGATGATGCAGATCGGCATCAGGAAGGCCGTCAGCAGGACGAACAGGATCGAGATGCCGTCCACGCCCATGTGATACTGGGCGCCCGCGAACCAGACATAGCGTTCGACGAACTGATAGGCGGCGCTGGACGGATCGAAGGTCGCGACCAGCACGGCCGAAACGGCCAGGGCGACCACGGTGGTCAGGAGCGCGATCCAGCGCGCGGCCGCGTCCGCCCCGCCCTTGTTGAGCAGGCGCGCCAGCAGGATCAGGCCCGCGCCGACCAGCGGCAGGAAGGTGACGACGCTGAGAATATAGGGGATCTGGGGCAAGATCAGGCTCCCCACGTATAGATGGCGAAGGCGAGGAAGCCGGCCAGGCCGAGCAGCATCACGAAGGCGTAGAAATAGACATAGCCGGACTGGAACCGACCAAGGCCGCCCGCGAATTTCCGCGACAGCCAGGCCATGCCGTTGGGGCCGCCGCCGTCGATGATCTTCACGTCGCCGACCTTCCAGAACAGGTCGCCGACCGCCTTGGCACCCTTCACGAAGACGACGTCATACAGCTCGTCGAAATACCATTTGTTGTAGAGGAAGCCGTGCACGACGCCGCCCCGGTCGGCCATCCGGCGCGCCATGCCTTCCTTCATCACATAGAGCCAGAAGGCGGCGAAGCTGCCGATCAACGTCAGGACCAGCGGCGACCATTTCACCCAGGTCGGGACGCTGTGACTGTCGTGCAGCACGTGGTTTGACTGGGCCACGAAGATCGCGCCGCGCCAGAAGTCATGCTCGTGATGGCCTATGAACCAGGGCGCGAAGACGAAGCCCGCCGCGATGGCACCGATCGACAGCAGCAGCAGCGGAACCAGCATGATCCACGGGCTCTCGTGCGGCTTCAGCGGTCCGTGGTGCGCATGGTCGTCATGGGCATGCCCATCTTCAGCGTGGCCATCGGCCAGCGGCTCGTCATGGGTTTCCAACTGGGCGTGCGAGGCGTGGTCGTCGTGCGCGTGGTCATCGTGATGCGCGTCCTTCCACACCGGCTTGTTGTGGAAGGTCATGAACACCAGACGCCATGAATAGTAGGCGGTCAGACCGGCGGCGAGGATGCCGACGAAGAAGGCGAACAGTCCCATCGCCGAATGGCCGTTGGTGAACGAGGCGAAGGCGCTCTCGATGATCGAGTCCTTGGAATAGAAGCCCGCCAGACCGCCCACGCCGGGAATGCCCAGGCCGGTGATGGCGATGGTGCCGATGGTCATCACCGCATAGGTGACGGGCAGCAGCTTCCACAGCCCGCCCATCTTCCGCATGTCCTGCTCGTGATGCATCCCGTGGATCACCGAGCCGGCACCGAGGAACAGCAGGGCCTTGAAGAAGGCGTGGGTGAACAGGTGGAACATGGCGGCCTGATAGGCACCGACGCCCGCTGCGAAGAACATGTAGCCGAGCTGCGAACAGGTCGAATAGGCGATGACCCGTTTGATGTCGTTCTGGGCCAGGCCGACGGTCGCCGCGAACAGGGCCGTGACCGCGCCGGTCAGGGCGATGATGCCGGAGGCGACCGGGGCGTACTCGTAGATCGGCGACAGCAGGCAGACCATGTAGACGCCGGCGGTGACCATGGTCGCCGCGTGGATCAGGGCGGACACCGGCGTCGGGCCCTCCATGGCGTCGGGCAGCCAGGTGTGCAGGAAGAACTGGGCCGACTTGCCCATGGCCCCCACGAACAGCAGGGCACCGGCGAGATCGAGCGCCGACCAGTTGTGGCCGAGGAACATCCAGCCCGTGCCGGCCTTCGACGCGATCATCGGGAACAGTTCAGCGAACTGGATCGTGCCGAACATCCAGAACACCGTCAGGATGCCGAGGGCGAAGCCGAAGTCGCCGACCCGGTTGACCACGAAGGCCTTGATGGCGGCGGCGCTGGCGGTGGACTTTTTGTACCAGAAGCCGATCAGCAGATAGGACGCCAGTCCCACCCCTTCCCAGCCGAAGAACAGCTGCATGAAGTCGGCGGCGGTGACCAGCGCCAGCATGGCGAAGGTGAACAGCGAGAGATAGGCGAAGAACCGCGGCTTGTCGGGGTCCTCGGCCATATACCCCCACGAATAGAGGTGGACGAGCGAGGAGACGCTGGTGACCACGACCAGCATGACCGCCGACAAGGCGTCGATCCGGATCGACCAGACCGACTGGAATTCGCCGACGTTGATGAAGGGGAACAGCTCGACCGTGAAGGCCTCGAGCCCGCCCCATGTCCACTGGCTGAACACGATCCAGGCCACGGCGCAGGAGAAGAACAGCAGGCCGGTGGTGATCGATTTGGAGATCAGGTCGCCGAGCCGGCGGCCGGACAGGCCGACGATGGCCGCGCCGAGCAGCGGGGCGAAGACGCCGAGCGTGACGAGAAGCACGAGATCCACGGTCAGCCCTTCATCACGGAAGCATCATCAACCGCGATGTCGCCGCGGTTGCGGAAGAAGGTCACCAGAATGGCCAGGCCGACAGCAGCCTCGGCGGCGGCGACGGTCAGGACGAACATGGCCATGATCTGCCCCTGCACGTCGTTCAGATAGGCCGAGAAGGCGACGAAATTGATGTTCACGGCCAGCAGGATCAGCTCGACCGACATCAGGATGATGATGACATTCTTGCGGTTCACGAAGATGCCGAAGACACCGATGGTGAACAGGATCGCGCCCACCGCCAGATAGTGCTGCAGGGTCACTTCCATCAGACCAGATCCTCGGGGGTGACGCCGGTGCCGGTGGTCACGGACTTGACCTCCATGGCCTTTTTCGCGTCGCGACCGACCTGGCGGGCGACGTTCTGGCGTTTGATATTGGGCTTGTGGCGCAGGGTCAGGACGATGGCCCCGATCATGGCGATCAGCAGCACGATACCGGCCGCCTGGAAGATGTAGACATAGTCGGTGTAAAGCACCCGCCCGATGGCCTCGACATTGGACATGTCCTCTGTCGCCGCGACCGGGCCGACGGCGTCGGCGGCCGCGCCGCCGCTAACCACGGCCAGGGAGATCATGATCATCTCGGCCAGAAGAATGCCCGCCACGATCATCGCCAGCGGCAGATAGCGGGCATAGCCCTCGCGCAGCTTCACGAAGTCCACGTCCAGCATCATCACGACGAACAGGAACAGCACCGCGACCGCGCCGACGTAGACGACGACCAGCAGCATGGCCAGGAACTCGGCACCCAGCAGGACGAACAGCCCCGCCGACGAGAAGAAGGCGAGGATCAGCCAGAGCACGCTGTGCACGGGATTCTTCGCCGTGACGACCATCAGGCCGCCCAGCACGGCCACCGTGGCCAGCAGATAGAAGGCTATGCCTTGCAACATCGGAGGCCTCGGCCCCTTTCGGTCTGTGGAGGCGACCCCGTCCGGAATCGCCATCCTGTTCAGCGTCTGCGCCTTAACGGTAAGGCGCGTCGAGTTCCAGATTCTTCGCGATCAGTCGTTCCCAGCGGTCGCCGTTGGCGAGCAGCCGGTCCTTGTCATAGAGCAGCTCTTCCCGCGTCTCGACGGTGAACTCCGAGTTCGGCCCCTCGACGATGGCGTCGACCGGGCAGGCCTCGGCGCACAGGCCGCAGTAGATGCATTTGACCATGTCGATGTCGTAGCGGGTCGTGCGACGGCTTCCGTCGGCGCGCGGTTCGGACTCGATGGTGATGGCCTGGGCCGGGCAGATGGCCTCGCACAGCTTGCAGGCGATGCAGCGTTCCTCGCCGTTGGCGTAGCGGCGCAGGGCGTGCTCGCCCCGGAATCGTGGCGACTGCGGATTGCGCTCGAACGGATAGTTCACCGTGGCCTTGGGCCGCGCCATGTATTTCAGCGACAGGCCGATCGCGCCGATGGCATCGATCAGAAGCGCACCCTTCGCGGCCTGGACGAGACGGTTCAACATTACTGGCTGGCTCCGGACACGCCGCGGCAAAGCTCTTCCTTGCGCGGATCGTCTTCCTTGGTGATACGGCACAGGCGTTCACGCTCGGCCTGCTGGCGCACGATGCCCTCCTGGCGGCGTTCCCACTGATAGACCGACACGGGCTCCGCCTCATAGGTCGGGATGCTGCAGGCACCGGTCATCGAGGCCAGGATGGCGATGATCAGGGCCCGGCTCATACCAGGCCTGCCTTCATGGCCACGAGCCAGCCGGACACCACGACGACGCAGACCAGCGAGGTCGGCAGGAAGATCTTCCAGCCCAGCCGCATCAGCTGATCATAGCGGTAGCGGGGCACGAAGGCCTTCACCAGGGCGATCATGCAGAACCAGAACACGGTCTTGCCGAGGAAGGTGACCAGATAGATGGCCTGCTCCAGCCAGCCCGGCAGCATGTCCAGCCAGTCCTGCGGCACGCCCGGGTTCCACCCGCCGAAGAAAAGCAGGGTGATCATGGCGCACATGAAGACGATGTTGGCATATTCGCCGATCATGAACAGCAGGTACGGGGTCGAGCTGTATTCGACCTGGTAGCCGGCCACGAGTTCCGACTCCGCCTCGGGCAGATCGAACGGCGGGCGGTTGGTCTCGGCCAGGGCCGAGACGAAGAAGATGATCGCCATCGGGAACATCACCGCGATGGTCGGCCAGGTCCCGGCCCCGCCGCCGAAGGCGAACCAGTTCCAGAACACGCCCTGCTGCTGCGTCACGATCGAGGTCAGGTTCATCGTCCCGGCCAGCAGGATGACGTTGATGATCACCAGGCCGATGGAGACCTCATAGGAGACCATCTGCGCGGCGGACCGCAGCGAGCCGAGGAACGGGTATTTCGAGTTCGAGGCCCAGCCGCCCATGATGATGCCGTACACACCAAGGCTCGATATCGCGAAGATGTACAGGATGCCGACGTTCAGGTCGGAGATGACCCAGCCCGGCGCGAACGGGATGGCCGCCCAGGCGATGAAGGCGAGGACAAAGGTCAGCAGCGGCGCCAGCAGGAAGACCACCTTGTCGGCACCCGCCGGCACGATGATTTCCTTGAGCACGAATTTGAAGAAGTCGGCGAACGACTGCAGCAGGCCGAAAGGACCCACGACGTTCGGCCCTTTGCGCATCTGCACGCCCGCCCAGATCTTGCGGTCGGCCAGCAGCAGGAAGGCCAGCGAGATCAGGATGCCGACGGTGACGAGCAGGATGCCGCCGGCGGTGATCAGAAGCCATCCGACGGGGCTGGTCCAGAAGGTCGGGGGAATCTGCCCCCAGAGCCAGACGGCCAGGAATCCAATTCCGGCGGCTACGGCCAGACCCACGACGGTCAGGAAGATCGTCGCCAGCGGGTTTGAGCGATGGGTCACGACATCAGTCATCGTCTACTCCGCCGCCATCGCGACCGGGGCGATCCGCAGGGCGGACAGCTCGGCCATGGTCACGCTGGCGCGCGTGATCGGATTGTTCAGATAGGGATCCCGCACCGACGAGGCGAAGGCCACGTCGCCGAGGTCGCCCTTCCGGCCCAGCGAACCGACATCGAACGACGCGGGGGCAGGCAGATAGTCGATGCGGCCGAAGGTCGGATGATCGGCCATCAGCCTGGCGCGCAGGGCATCCAGCGTGTCGTACGGCAGGGTCTGGCCAACCTTGGCCGACAGGGCGCGCAGGACGGCCCAGTCTTCCTTGGCCTGTCCTTTCGGGAAGACGACGCGTTCGGCCATCTGCACCCGGCCCTCGGTATTGGCATAGAGCCCGGCCTTCTCCGTATAGGCGGCCCCCGGCAGGATCACATCGGCGCCATGCGCGCCCCGGTCACCGTGGCTGCCCAGATAGACGCGGAAAGCCCTGGATTTCGAAGCGTCGAGCTCGTCGGCACCCAGCAGGAACAGCACGTCCAGCGCGCCCTTGGCCACCATCTGCGCCGCCGTCAGTCCGCCCTCGCCCGGGACGAATCCCATGTCGAGGCCCGCGACCCGCGAGGCCGCGCTGTGCAGGACATTGAAGCCGTTCCAGCCGTCAGTGACGACGCCGAGCTTCTTCGCCAGCGCGCCCAGGGCGTTCAGCACGGCGGGACCGTTCGGGCCTGACACGGCCCCGGCCCCGACGATGATCGCCGGACGTTCGGCCTTGGTCAGGAAGTCCATCGCCGCCTTGGGCAGCTTGCCCAGGGTCTTCGATCCGGCCCCCAGCCAGCTGTATTCATA
The DNA here is from genome assembly GCA_965284535.1 of Caulobacteraceae bacterium. Classification (GTDB taxonomy): domain Bacteria; phylum Pseudomonadota; class Alphaproteobacteria; order Caulobacterales; family Caulobacteraceae; genus Brevundimonas. The sequence continues at coordinate 2,050,216 of OZ260090.1, read as the reverse complement.
GGTCAGGTTCGCCTGCTCACCGATCAAACCGATCTCGGTCTTGCCGGCCAGCCAGGCCTTGCGCAGGCGGGTGTTCAGCAGCGGGGCCTCGGTGCGCGGGTTTGAACCCACGATCAGAACAGCGTCCGCGTTTTCAATGCCTTGAAGGCCGGAATTGAACAGCCAGCCTTCACGCGGGCCATGTCCCAGGGCGCTTCCGTCCTGACGGCAATCGGTGTTGGCCGACCCCAGGGCGCGGAACAGGTCCAGCGCCGCCTTCATCGATTCCGCGTCCTGCAGATCACCGGCGATGACGCCGATCTTCCCGGGCCTGGCGGCGGTAAGCTTCGCCGCCACGACCCCCAGCGCCTCGTCCCATGTCGCGGGACGCAGCTTGTCGTCCTCGCGCACCCAGGGCTGATCCAGCCGCTGGCGCTGCAGGCCGTCGACGGCATAGCGGCTGATGTCAGACAGCCACTCCTCGTTGATGCCCTCGTTGACGCGCGGCAGGATGCGCATCACCTCGGCCCCCTTGGCGTCGGCGCGGATGTTGGAGCCCAGGGCGTCCATGACGTCGATGGTCTCGGTCTTCTTCAGCTCCCACGGACGATAGTGGTACTGCCACGGCCGGTGGGTCAGGGCTCCGACGGGGCACAGGTCGTTGACGTTGCCCGACAGCTCGGAATCGACCGCCTTCTCCAGATAGGTGGTGATCTCGGCGTCCTCGCCGCGGGAGATCATGCCGATATCCGGCACGCCGGCCACCTCCGTCACGAACCGCACGCAGCGGGTGCACTGGATGCACCGCGTCATGAAGGTCTTGATGGTCGGGCCCATGTGCTTTTCTTCGACCGCGCGCTTGTTCTCCGCATAGCGGGAGCCGTCGCGGCCATAGCCCATGGCCTGATCCTGCAGGTCGCACTCGCCGCCCTGGTCGCAGATCGGGCAGTCCAGCGGGTGGTTGATGAGCAGGAACTCCATCACCCCTTCGCGGGCTTTCCTGACCATCGGCGTGTCGGTGAAGATTTCCTGTCCCTCGGCGGCCGGCAGGGCGCACGACGCCTGCGGCTTGGGCGGTCCGGGCTTCACCTCGACCAGGCACATGCGGCAGTTGCCGGCGATCGACAGCCGCTCGTGATAGCAGAAGCGCGGAATCTCCTCGCCCGCACGTTCGGCGACCTGAAGCACGGTCATCCCGGCTTCAAACTCGACCTCTACGCCGTTGACTTTCGCGATGGGCATTCGCCGCGACCTCTGCGTTTCTTCTAAGCGGACCGGATCAGAACCAGGACTTGTTCCCCACGACATAGTCGCGGTGGAACTCGGCGTCCGGTTTGACCAGGTAGATGATGAATTCAATGAAGGCGATGACGCCGATGATCATCGGCGGGATGGCGAACAACAGCCATCCGATCGTCCCACACAGCAGCATGATGATCCCGGCGGTGGTCTTGCCGAGGTAGAATTTGTGGATCCCCAGCCAGCCGAGGAAGAAGGCCAGCAGGGCCGCGACGATCTTGTTCTTGTCGCCCGAGAGGCTGATCGGCGCGCCGGCGGTGATGTAGATGTTGCTGGCCACCCCGTCCGCGGCCTCGAAATCGACCTGCTGGCCGGCAAAGGCCTCGCGCGCGCCGCCCATCAGGCCACCGCGGGTGAAGGTGTAGCGGACACCGTCGTCGCCACTGATCAGACCGGAGCCGATCGTGTCGTCGTAACTCAGAACCTTGCCGCGCATATCAGTTGCCCCCCTCAGAGTTTTCGGAACCCGGCGCGACCGGCGATGTGAGGTCGACGGTCTGGCTTTGGCGCTCGTTGGACAGGGTCACCTGAGAGCCGACCACGCCGCAGGCAAACCTTAGCCGCCCTCCATCGACAGGTGCCGGCCAGGACAGGCTGAAGTCGGATTCATCGAAGGTCACGGCGGTACCGGTCTGGCCATAGAGCCGCTCAACGGCCTGTCGGCAGGACGCCTCGATCGTCAGGGCGGGGGCCTGTTCAACGGCCGGTGCAACCGCGGCGGCGGGCGCTTCGACGGCGTCAGACGGCACCTCGACCGGGCCCTGGCCGCAGGCCGAGACCGCCAGACCGGCAAAAATCGGAAACAGGACGCGGCGCATCCCCTACTCCGCCGCGATCGAATGGCCGGCGAAATTCGCGCGGCGGCTGCGGTAGGAGGAGATGCGCTCCTCGATCTCGTGACGGAAATGCCGGATCAGGCCCTGCACCGGCCAGGCGGCGGCGTCGCCGAGGGCGCAGATGGTGTGGCCCTCGATCTGGGTCGAGACCTCCAGCAGCATGTCGATCTCGGACGGGTCGGCCTCGCCGATCGCCATCCGCTCCAGCACGCGCCACATCCAGCCCGTGCCCTCACGGCACGGCGTGCACTGGCCGCAGCTCTCATGCTTGTAGAAATAGCTGATGCGGGCGATGGCGCGGACCAGATCGGTCGACTGGTCCATGACGATCACCGCCGCCGTGCCGAGACCCGAGCGCATCTCGCGCAGACTGTCGAAATCCATCAGCGCGGTTTCGCTCATCTCGCGCGTGATCAGCGGGACCGAGGAGCCGCCGGGGATGATGGCCTTCAGATTGTCCCAGCCGCCGCGCACGCCGCCGCAATGGTCTTCCAGCAGCTGACGCAGCGGGATCGACATCGCCTCCTCGACATTGCACGGCCGGTTCACATGGCCGCTGATCGACATGATCTTGGTGCCGGTGTTGTTCGGCCGGCCGAAGCCCGCGAACCACTCCGCCCCGCGGCGCAGGATGGTGCCCACCACCGCGATCGACTCGACGTTGTTCACCGTGGTCGGGCAGCCGTAGAGACCGGCGCCCGCCGGGAACGGCGGCTTCAGGCGCGGCTGGCCCTTCTTGCCCTCCAGCGACTCCAGCAGGGCCGTCTCCTCGCCGCAGATGTAGGCCCCGGCGCCGTGGTGGATATAGACGTCGAAATCCCAGCCGTGGACGTTGTTCTTGCCGATCAGCCTGGCCTCATAGGCCTGCTTGACCGCCGCCTCCATGCGCTCGCGTTCCAGCACATATTCGCCGCGCAGATAGATGTAGCAGGCGTGCGCCTGCATGGCGAAGCTGGCGATCAGACAGCCCTCGATCAGCAGCTGCGGATCGTGGCGCATGATCTCCCGGTCCTTGCAGGTCCCGGGTTCGGATTCATCGGCGTTGACCACCAGATAGTGCGGCCGGTCCTTCACCTCTTTCGGCATGAAGGACCATTTCAGTCCGGTGCCAAAGCCCGCGCCGCCGCGCCCGCGCAGGCCCGAGGCCTTGACGTTGTTGATGATCCAGTCGCGCCCGAGGTCGAGCATGTCCTTGGTCGCGTTCCACGCGCCGCGCGACTTCGCCCCCTCCAGCGTCCAGTCATGGAAGCCGTACAGGTTGGTGAAGATGCGATCCTTGTCTTCGAGGATGCCGACCATGGTTCAGTTCGTCTCCCGCATGCGTTGGCGGTGATAGCGGGTGCGCAGGAAGATGGCGGCCAGCATCAGGGCCCAGCCCGCGGCCAGGGCCGCATAGCCGCCCCACTGCACCATCGGTCCGGCGGCGCCCGCGTAACCGGCAGCCCAGACGGCGATCGCGCCGCCGACGACCAGGGCGAAACCGGTCAGGCGCTGGTTGCGACCCACGGCCCGCAGCTCAGAGCGGTACAGGGCGACCTTGGCGTCGTCCGACAGATCAGGGCGGGTCATGCGCGTTCCGCCTTACGGTTCTTCAGCCAGGCAGCGAGCCCCAGCAGCAGGAACATCACGCCGACGCCGGCGAATGAGATCTGCTGACTGAGCCACGCAGCCACGCCGAACATGACGCCCGCCGCGGCCCACAGCAGAGGGGCGACGCGATTCATGGATTTCCGCTCGCCGGTCATGCCGTCACCGGATCAGAGTTCGGCAGCTTCTTGATCTTCTTCGCCGCCGAGCCGTCATAGAGTTTGGGATCGGTCAGGGTCAGGGCCCCGCCCTCCGGCTCCGAACTGACGCGCCCGACCCGGCTGCCCGGCTTCGGCTTCTTGCCGGCCGCGAAGTCGTCGATGACCTGGGCCATCGTCTCGGCGGTCAGGTCCTCGAAATAATAGTCGTTGATCTGGGCCATCGGCGCATTGGCGCAGGCGCCGAGGCATTCGACTTCCTGCCAGGTGAAGCGGCCGTCGGCGCTCAGCGTGTCCTTGGGCCCGATCTTCTTCTTGCAGACGTCCATCAGCTCGCCCGCGCCGCGAAGCATACAAGGCGTGGTGCCGCAGACCTGGATCAGGGCCGAGGTACCGACCGGCTCCAGCATGAACATGGTATAGAAGGTCGCGACCTCCAGCACCCGGATGTAGGGCATGCCCAGCAGTTCGGCGATGGCGCGCAGGGCCGGCTCCGGGCACCAGCCCTCCTGCTTCTGCACCAGCCACAGGATCGGGATCACCGCCGACTGTTTGCGGTCGACCGGATATTTGGCGATCCACCAGTCGCACTTGGCCTTGGTCGCCTTCGAGAAGGCGAACGAGGCGGGCTGTACCTTGGCGAGACGACGAACGCTCATCAGACTTCCAACTCCGAGGCGACGATCCCCTCGCCCATCATCTTCTTGCGCAGCGTCAGAATCCGGTGCGCGCCTTGCCGGGTCAGCAGGATGTTGTGCTGATAGGTTTCGCCGCTCATGTCGGTGGACGAATAGGCGACCACGGACCAGCCCTGTCGCACCAGATCGCTCAGGGGTTTGTCGCTCATTGCACGACCTCCGGAGCGGCCGGAGTCCTCCGGAACGGCAGATAGTCCGCGCGGGTGATCAGGCAGTTCTGCACGCGATAGATGACGACCCCGCGCGCGAGTTCGCGCGCACTCGAGACCGCCTCATCATCGATGACGTACTCGCCTGAGACGATGCGGGTCTGGATCACGACCTCTGCCGGGCCCCTTGCGGCGAATGCCCGGGCATAGCGCGCCTGAATGGCCTCGCGTCCGCTGAACGTCACCACGCCCGGATGGTCTGTCATCACCGCGTCGGCGGCATAGTGGGACGCGAATGCCTCCGCGTCGCGCGCGCGCCATGCGGCGAGCTGCTGGTCGATGACGGCGGCGGGATCGCAGTCGAACATCATCGGTCCACTTCCCCGAACACGATGTCGAGCGAGCCCAGTATGGCGCTGACGTCCGCCAGCATGTGGCCGCGGTTCATCCAGTCCATGGCCTGCAGCGAGCGGAAGCCCGGGGCCGAAATCTTGACTCGATAGGGTTTGTTGGTCCCGTCCGAGACCAGATAGATGCCGAATTCGCCCTTGGGCGCCTCGACCGAGGCATAGACCTCGCCCTCGGGCGTGCGGAAGCCCTCGGTATAGAGTTTGAAGTGATGGATCAGGGCTTCCATCGACCGCTTCATCTCACCGCGGCGCGGCGGAACGATCTTGTTGTCCTCGACCATCACCGGCTCGCCGGGGCAGTTGCGCAGCAGATGGATGCACTGCTCCATGATCCGCACCGACTGCTTCATCTCCTCGATGCGGCAGAGGTAGCGGTCCCAGCAGTCGCCGTTCTTACCGACCGGCACGTCGAACTCGAGGTCGGCATAGCATTCGTAGGGCTGCGACTTGCGCAGGTCCCAGGCGATGTCCGAACCGCGCAGCATCACACCGGTGAAGCCCCAGTCCAGCGCCTGCTGCTTCGACACCACGCCGATGTCGACGTTGCGCTGTTTGAAGATGCGGTTCTCGGTGACGAGACTTTCAATGTCCTTCAGCGCCGCCGGGAACTCGCGGCACCAGCGGCCGATGTCGTCGATCAGCTCCATCGGCAGGTCCTGATGGACACCGCCGGGCCGGAAATAGTTGGCGTGCAGACGGGCCCCTGAGGCACGCTCGTAGAACACCATCAGCTTCTCGCGTTCCTCGAAGCCCCACAGCGGCGGCGTCAGGGCACCGACGTCCATGGCCTGGGTGGTCACGTTCAGCAGGTGCGAGAGGATGCGGCCGATCTCGGAATACAGGACCCGGATCAACTGGGCCCGGTACGGCACGTCCACGCCCAGCAGCTTTTCGATGGCCAGACAGAAGGCATGCTCCTGGTTCATCGGTGCGACGTAATCGAGCCGGTCCAGATAGGGCACATTCTGAAGGTAGGTCCGGGCCTCCATCAGCTTTTCGGTGCCGCGGTGCAGCAGGCCGATGTGCGGATCGACGCGCGTCACCAGCTCGCCGTCCAGCTCCAGCACCAGACGCAGCACCCCGTGCGCGGCCGGATGCTGCGGGCCGAAATTGATCGTGAATTTGCGATCGTCCAGCGCCCGCGCGTGGTCGGTCAGTCCGTCGTCGAAGACGTCGGTAGCGCCGATGGGCAGGGCTTTGTCGTGACCGTCAGCCATCAACGGAATCCTCGTCGTGCGAGCGCGTCTTGCGGGTCAGGGCAACCACCCACCCGAGCGCCAGTGTCAGCACACCCATGCCCGACACGGCGGCGGTCGAAAGCTCCCAGTCGCCCGTCAGAACCGCCAGCGCCAGCGGCGTCGACAGCAGCACGGCCGAAGCCCCCAGCAGGGCGCTCTGCAGCTCGCCGGCCGACAGGCGACGAATGCCCGCCCCGACGGCCAGACAGACCACGGCGACCATGATGGCCACGCCCAGCGACTGTAGCTGCCCCGGATTCACCTCGGGTGCCCGCGTGAACCAGCCGGTCAGCCTTGCCCCGAGCGTGAACAGGAACGCTGTCGAAAAGGTCACCAGAAAGAAGGACGACGCCGACCGAATGGCTGCGCGATTCATGGTCATGGATCATCCCGCCTTCTCGTCGCCGGGCAGAACGGGAGCCGGGTATTCGGCACCTTCCCAGGGCGACAGGAAATCAAAGTTCCGGAACTCTTGGGTCAGTTTGACGGGCTCGTACACAACCCGCTTCTGTTCCTCGTCGTAACGCACTTCGACATACCCGGTCATCGGGAAGTCCTTGCGGAGCGGATGCCCCTGGAAGCCATAGTCGGTCAGCAGCCGGCGCAGGTCGGGGTGACCCGAGAACAGCATGCCATACATGTCGAACGCCTCGCGCTCGAACCAGTCGGCGCAGGGGAAGACGCCCACGGCGCTGGGCACCGGCTGAATCTCGTCGGTCGTCAGCTTGACCCGCACCCGCGCGTTCCGGGTCAGGGACAGCAGGTGGTAGACCACCTCGAACCGCTCGGCGCGATCCGGGAAGTCGACGCCGCAGATGTCGAGCAGCTGCTGGAAGCCGAACCGGTCGCGCAGCGCGGACAATACCGCCAGGATGTTCTCACGGTCCGTGATCAGCGTCAGTTCGCCGAACGCCACCTGGGCCTCGACGCCCAGCTGGCCGACCATCTCCGCGCCCAGCGGCGTGAGCGCGGTTTCCATCTCCGCGATACGGGCGAGCGCGTTCATCGGTCGATCGTCCCCGTCCGCCGGATCTTCTTCTGCAATTGCAGCAGCCCGTACAGCAGGGCCTCCGCCGTCGGCGGGCAGCCGGGCACATAGACATCCACCGGCACGACCCGGTCGCAACCGCGAACAACACTATAACTATAGTGGTAGTACCCGCCGCCGTTGGCGCAGCTGCCCATGGACAGGACATAGCGCGGGTCCGGCATCTGGTCGTAGACCTTGCGCAGGGCCGGAGCCATCTTGTTGGTCAGGGTGCCGGCCACGATCATCAGGTCCGACTGGCGCGGGCTGGCGCGCGGAGCCATGCCGAACCGCTCCATGTCGAAGCGCGGCATCGAGGCCTGCATCATCTCGACGGCGCAACAGGCCAGGCCGAACGTCATCCACATCAACGAGCCCGTCCGGGCCCAGTTGATGACGTCGTCCAGCGAGGTGGTGATGAAGCCGCGTTCGCCCAGTTCGGCGTTCACGGCCTCAAAGAATTTGTCGTGGATCGCCGGATCATATCCCTCGACCGACGACCGGGCGCCGGTGTTGAACATGGTCGTGCTCAACGGCGTGGCGAGGCGCGAGGATGCCCCCGGCCCCACGGGCGAAGCGCCCTGGTTGCCGATCCCGATCAGCGGGACGGTTTTGGTCGTCACTCCCATTCGAGCGCGCCCTTCTTCCATTCGTAGATGAATCCGACGGTCAGGACGCCGAGGAAGACCATCATCGACCAGAAGGCGAACACCATGCCGGACTGCGACAGGTCGAACATCGACACCGCCCAGGGGAACAGGAAGGCCACTTCGAGGTCGAAGATGATGAACAGGATCGACACCAGATAGAAGCGGACGTCGAACTTCATGCGCGCGTCGTCAAAGGCGTTGAAGCCGCACTCATAGGCCGACAGCTTCTCGCTGTCCGGGTTCTTGGGGGCCAGCACCCAGGCCGCCAGCATGAAACCGAGGCCGAGCACCGCCGCGATCCCGAGAAAGACCACGATCGGCAGATATTCGAGCAGGAATGCATTCATCCGGATGGGACCTTGTCCGTCGCCGAGGAGAGGGGCGGATTCGGCGCTTTCTAGCCCCGGAACGGCGCCCGTTCAAACCCATGTGACGAAAGGTTTTTCTTGAGAATGGTTCGCAGCCCCGCAAGCCTCGCGACCGCGCCCCGCACCGCCCTCCGGATGCGGCTGAAAAACTGTCCCGGGCCGTCGCTTCGTCGCTTGACAGTGCAAGCCCCCCCCGCCTAAACGACGCCCCTCGCCGCGCAGCAGTGCTTCGCGTCGGGAATACGCGGGTGTAGCTCAGTTGGTTAGAGTGCCGGCCTGTCACGCCGGAGGTCGCGGGTTCGAGTCCCGTCACTCGCGCCATTCCCTTTGATATGAAATCAGGGAATGGCGCGGCCCCCGCCGGTGTGAACCGCCCCTCCCTATCGCAGCCTCAGAACCGCATCCTCGGCCGCCAGCGCCTGTTCGCGCCCTTCCGGCCCCGCCGTGATCTGCACGAAGGTGAAGCCGCGCGCGGTCAGTTCATCCAGCAGACCCGGCAAGGCCTGGATCATCTGCGGACGGGTCTCATGCAGGATCAGCACCCCGCCCCGGTTGCTCTCCATGGCATTCAGGGTGATCCGGGTAATCGTCCGGGCCGAATAGCCTCGCCAGTCGTCGGTGCCGGCCTCGGCCGAGACGACGATGATGCCGCGCTGGTTCAGCCATCCCGCCATGAATGCCCCCTCGCCCAGACCTGGAAAGCGGAACATCGGCTCGAGACGCATCCGCTCCTCGGGCGGCGCATCGGCCAGGGCGGCCTCGAGGGCGGCGTAGCTCCTGCGCACCTCACTGACCTGCGACTCGCGCCCCCAGTGCCGCAGATTGGTCGGATGTGACCAGCTGTGGCTGGCGACGTTGTGGCCCCGGCGCACGACCTCGCGCACCTGTTCGGGATGCATCCGCACATACTGGCCGACGAAGAAGAAGGTCGCCTTGATCCCGCGCTCGTCGAGAATATCCAGCACCCGGCTGTTGTACTGCGGACTGGGCCCGTCATCGAAGGTCAGGGCGATGGCCATCGGCGGCAATGGCGTCCGGACGTGCTGGATCGATCCGTAGCGGCCGGGCGGCAGGGTCAGGACGGCCGGGTTCGCCGGGGCGGTCACCGAGGCGACATAGGGTACCTCATCGCCGAGCGCCGGCGCGCGGGGCAGCCACACGGCGAATGCCGCCGTCAGGGCGATCAGGAACAGACGCACACACCCTCCCCCGAGGCTTCAGACCCGCACGCTAGCGCCACGCCGCCATCCAGCGAGCCCGCGCAACCGGTTGGGGAGTTGGGTTCTAGGGATTTCGGCCCGCGACCAGAATGTTCTGGACCCGCCGACCCAGCGGATCGCGGGATTGCCAGCTCTCGCCGACCTCGGCGTCGATGACCTCGGTGCAGAAGCGCGGGATCAGCATATAGGGCCGCATATTGGTCAGGCAGACCCGTTCGCCGGTGACGGTCCAGCGTGCCGCCAGACGGCGACCATCGGAAAACTGGGCCGCGTAGGTGCCGTCAGGATTGAACCAGTGCTTGACCCAGCCCCCGTCCGGGTAGCGCGACACCACGGTATTGCCGAACACCGAATCGATCTCGGCGTGCCCCGGACCCGCGGCCAGACACGCGACAGCAAAGGTCGCGACGGCAAGCGTTCGCAGCATATCAAGCCCCATACTCAGCCCTTCCCGAGGCGGACTATTAACAAACGGTTAGGGAATTCCAAGCCCTGACACGCGGCACACGAATAGTTGACTCTCGCGTGTGGGCTTCTATATGCGGCGCACGTTCGGGACAGGACTGGCGAATTCGCGCCGCCCGCTCGCCCAGAGACAGGGCGGTTCCGCGACATCGCACGACGGCCCGATGCGCGGGACGTCCTTTTTCCAGTTCCAAGGACCCATGACAGATTTCTCCCAGCTGGGCCTCTCGCCCACGACGCTCAAGGCGGTCGCCGACACCGGCTACACCATCGCCACCCCCATTCAGGCCTCGGCCATCCCGGTCGCCCTCGCGGGCCGCGACGTCCTCGGCATTGCCCAGACCGGCACCGGCAAGACCGCCGCCTTCACCCTGCCTCTGATCGACCGGCTTCAGTCGGGCCGTGCCCGCGCCCGGATGCCGCGCGCCCTGGTGCTGGCACCGACCCGCGAACTGGCTGACCAGGTGGCCGAGAGCTTCGCCAAATACGCCAAGGGTACCAAGCTCAATTGGGTGCTGCTGATCGGCGGCGTGTCGATGGGCGACCAGGTGGCGGCCCTGAACAAGGGCGTCGATGTACTGATCGCCACGCCGGGCCGGCTGATCGACCTGTTTGAGCGCGGCAAGATGCTGCTGACCGGCGTCGAGATCATGGTCGTCGATGAAGCCGACCGGATGTTGGACATGGGCTTCATCCCGGACATCGAGAAGATCTTCAAACTGACGCCGCCCAAGCGCCAGACCCTGTTCTTCTCGGCCACCATGCCGCCGGAGATCACCCGGCTGACGACCCAGTTCCTCAAGGATCCGACCCGGCTTGAGGCTTCGCGCCCGGCCATGACGGCCGAAACCATCACCCAGTATCTGGTTCGCATCCCGTCCAGCGACCCCAAGGCCAAACGCGCCGCCTTGCGCCAGCTCGTCGGCCGCGCTGACGTCCGGAACGGCATTGTCTTCTGCAATCGCAAATCCGAGGTCGACGTCGTCGCCAAATCGCTGAAACAGCACGGCTTCGATGCCGCGCCCATCCACGGCGATCTGGACCAGTCCCTGCGTACGAAGACCCTCGCGGCCTTCCGCTCGGGCGAACTCAAGCTTCTGGTGGCCTCTGATGTCGCCGCCCGTGGCCTGGACATCCCCGATGTCAGCCACGTCTTCAACTACGACGTCTCCCACCACGCCGACGACTATGTGCACCGCATCGGCCGCACCGGACGCGCCGGCAAGCTCGGCCAGACCTTCATGATCGTGACGCCGGCGGATGACCGCTCGCTCGACAAGGTCCTGAAGCTGATCAAGATGGACCCGGAAGAACTGGTTCTCGAAGGGCTGGGCTCCAACGGCTCCGGCAAGGATCAGCCGCAGCGGGAAGCCTCGGGTCGCTCCGAACGCGCACCCGCGCGCGGCCGTGGTCGTACGCCTCGCGGAACGCCGAAAGATGCAGCCGCTGTGGAGCCGGTCGAGGCCGACCCTCCGGCATCCGCGCCCGAGCCGGCGACTTCCGAAGCCACTGTCGAGACTCCCGCCGCCGGAATCGCAACCCAGGATGCGCCGAAGCCCCGCCGGACCCGCAGCCGGCGTGGTGCCAAGCCCGCCGTATCGGAGGCGGCGGACGCCCCGGCCCCGGCGTCCGCCGAGGCTCCAGCCTCCCCGGTGCCGTCGCAGGACCGTCCTGTTCAGGAAACTCACCTGCGTCAGTCGGATCGCCGTGGAGACAGTTCGGACAAGGAACCACAGCGTTCGAACGGCCGTCCGTTCGGTGAGGGCGACGTTCCGGCCTTCCTTCGGCGTCCGGTCTCCCTCAAGGGTTGAAACGACTCGCAATTCGACGATCCGCGAGCCGGATTTAACCCGTCGTTACGGAAGCATGCCTAGCTTTGCCCTCAGAAACGGTCGCTTCGGCGGCCCGTCGGGGAATTTGCATGGCGGCTCAGCTCGAAACCACCCTTCGGGGTCCGGAAGCCTACAGTCTGGCTCGTCGGGTCATCGAGGCGATGGAAGAAGCGGGCGTCTGGCCGACTCCTTTGAATTTCGAGATCTGGGTCCACTATCTCGGTGATCCGGAAGGCCCTCTGGGGCGCGAGATCAAGCGCATCCTGGCCGCCGCCGAACCCTTCACCGAGGCGACGGCCGACATGCTGGCCGCCGAATATCTGCCGCGCGGTCGGCTGACCGAGGAAATCCGTGACGCCGGCCGGGTGCTGGACCGCGAGCTGTCCAGCGTGTCCGAGGCCATCGCCAACGCCCACAAATCCCAGACTGCCTATGGCCAGACGCTGGACAAGGCCGCCACGAGCATCGAATCCGCCGGCGACGGCGCGGGGCTCCAGGTCATCGTCTCGGGCCTGACCAGCGCCACCCGCAAGGTCCAGCGCGAGAACGAGACGCTGGAGAAAAAGCTGGACGCCTCGACCCGCGAAGTGGCCCGCCTGCGCGAACACCTGGAACAGGTCCGCCGCGACGCCATGACCGACGCCCTGACCAATCTGGCCAACCGAAAGGCGTTTGACGAACATCTGGAAGCCGCCTGCGAACAGGCCGAAGCTGGCGGCAGTGCCCTGACGCTTGCTGTGCTCGATATCGACCACTTCAAACGCTTCAACGACACCTGGGGACACCAGACCGGGGACCAGGTCCTTCGCTATGTCGCCAGTGTCATGGGCCGGGTGGCCAGCGCGCCCCGTATCGCCGCCCGTTACGGCGGCGAGGAGTTCGCCATGATTTTCCCGAACGAAAGTCTGAGCCAGGTCCAGAACGCGCTGGAGTCCATCCGCAAGGAAATCGCCTCCCGCTCCCTGCGCCGCCGTTCGACCGACGATGAGCTGGGGGCGGTGACCCTGTCGGCGGGCTTCGCCCAGAGACAGCCGGGCGAAAGCGCGTCAGCCCTGCTGGATCGCGCGGATACAGCCCTCTATGCATCGAAACATGCCGGCAGAAACCGGGTGACCAGTGCCGATCGGCTTGATCGGGCAGCCTGAAGCCTTCCGCCTCGGCCGGATCGCGTCATAGTGGACGGATGCGCAGCTTCGCCTTCAATGTCGCCTACTGGCTTCTGTCCATCCTCTACGCCTCGGCGGCCGCCTTCGCGGCCCTCGCTCCCGGGCGCGGTCCGACGACATGGATCATCCGCCGCTATGTGAAGCGGATGGTGCAGGCCATGCGCATCTTCGCGGGCATCCGGATCGAGGCGCGGGGCCGCGAGCGGCTGCCGACCGGTGCCTTCATCATCGCCGCGAAACACCAGAGCTGGGGCGACGGCTTTGCTACCTATGACCAGTTCGACGACCTGGCCTTCGTCACCGGTGACCATCTGGAGAAATTTCCGCTGCTGGGCACGGTGCTGCGCAAGCTGGGGGCCATCGTGGTCAACAACTGCGGCGGCCGTCAGGCCCGCGAGGCCCTGAAGCACCGCTCGGCCGACGCACACGCCGCCGGACGCAAGATCCTGATCTATCCCGAAGGCAATCTGGCGAAGGTCGGGGAGAAATTCCGATATCGGTCCGGCGTCTGGCACATGTACCGCGACTTCGACATGCCGGTGGTGCCGCTGGCCACCAACCTCGGCCTGTTCTGGCCGCAAGAGGCCTTCCGCAAGAACCCTGGCACGGCCACGCTGGCGTTCCTCGACCCCATTCCGACCGGCCTCGGCAAGGAGGAATTCCTCGCCAGGCTGGAGGCCGCCGTCGAAGGCAAGACCGCCGAACTGATCGCCGAGGCCACGGGCCGGCCGGTCACGCCTGCCATACAGGTTCTCGCGCCCGACGAGGTGGCGAAGGCGGCGAAACTGGCGACGGCTACGGCCTAGTCTTCGGCTTTCCCGGCTTCCTGGCCGCCGCCTTGCGAAGAGCGGCGTCGATCGACTGCCGCGCCCAGTCGACGGCTTCCTCCGGATCGTCCAGCGCGCTTTCCGGCAGCGACCAGTAGGCCATTGCCATCTGCTTCCCGTCCTTCGTCGGATAGGTAAACTGCCGCGCACCCGCGCCGACCAGCAACGGCGCATTGAGGTCATCGGCCTTCAGCCAGATGATACCGTCATCCAGCAGGGCGAAGATCAGGCCGTTCGCATAGACGGCGGCGCCGCCGAACATCCGTTTGATCTCAACCGGACCCAGGCCCGCGAAATGCTCTCGCACCCATTCGCCAAAGTCGGGGTCATAGGCCATCCGTCAGGCCGCCGGGATCACAGCGCCATCGTACTTTCGCGCGATGAAGTCCTTGACCGCCTCGCTGCGCAGCATGGCCGCAAGCGCCACGATGCGCGGATCCTCGCGGTTGTCCGGCCGCGCCACCAGATAGTTCACATAGGGGCTGTCCGGGCCTTCCAGCGTCAGGGCGTCGGTGCGCGGCTTCAGCCCGGCATCGAGGGCGTAGTTGGTGTTGATCACCGCCATGTCGACCTGATCCAGCACGCGCGGCAGGGTCGCCGACTCCAGCTCGCGGAAGCGCAGGTTCTTCGGGTTTTCGATGATGTCGCGCAGCGTCTGCAGCGGATTGACCGGATCGCGCAGCCGCACCAGCCCGGCCTTCTGCAGCAGGATCAGCGACCGGCCGATGGACGACGCGTCATTGGGCACCGCCACCTGGGCCCCGTCGGGCAGTTCTGCCAGCGAGCGGAAGCGGCGCGAATAGGCCCCCAGCGGCTCGACATGCACCCCCGCCACCGTGATCAGGTCCGAGCCGCGCGAGGCGTTGAACTCGTCCAGATAGGGTTTGGTCTGGAAATAGTTCACGTCCAGCCGCCTCTCGGCCAGTTGGGTGTTGGGCTGGACGTAGTCGTTGAAGACCTTGATCTCGATCTCCACACCTTCGGCGGCCAGCAGCGGCTTGATGTATTCGAGGATCTCCGCGTGCGGTACGGCCGTCGCCCCGACCATCAGCGGGCCCGTCGTCCCCGAGGCCTTGTCGGCCCCCTGCCCGCAGGCGGCGAGCGCCGTCGTGGCGGCGGCGAGGATCAGGAGTGAGCGGCGGTTCATGGCGGGCCTTTCGGGGGCGCGGTCAGCGGTGGGAAACGGAGGCGACCAGCCGGTCGCCGAGCATCTGGAGAACCTGCACCAGCAGCAACAGCAATACGACGGTGACGACCATGACATCGGTCTGGAACCGCTGATAGCCGAAGCGGATGGCCAGGTCGCCCAGCCCTCCGGCACCGACCACCCCGGCCATGGCCGTGTAGGACACCAGGGCGATGGCGGTCACGGTCGCGCCGGCGATGATGCCCGGCATGGCCTCGGGCAGCAGGGCGCGGGTGACGATCTGGAAGGTCGAGCCGCCCATGGCCTGGGTCGCCTCAACGACGCCCTTGTCGACCTCACGAAGCGCCGTCTCGACCAGGCGCGCGTAGAAGGGCGCGGCCCCGACGACCAGCGGCGGGATCGCTCCGGCGACGCCGAGCGACGTCCCTACCAGCAGCACCGTCACCGGCAGCATGACGATCAGCAGGATGATGAAGGGCACCGACCGCAGGATGTTGACGACCAGCGACAGGACCGCATTCAGCACCGGATTGGCCGCCAGCCGTCCCTTGCCCGACAGGTAGAGCAGCACGCCCAGCGGGATGCCGAACAGCACGGTCAGCGCCATCGACCCGCCCAGCATCAGCAGGGTGTCGCGCGTTGCCCGTGCAATCTCGGGCCAGTCAACATTGACGAAGACGCCGTCCATCAGACCGCCTCCACCATCACGCCGCGCGCGGTCAGCTGCGCCACGGCGGCTTCGGCGTCGCCGCCGGTGAAGGCCACCACCAGCTGGCCATAAGGCTCGCCGCGAATACGGCTGATGCGGCCCGACAGGATCGAATAGTCCACCCCCACCGATCGCGCGACGCGGCTGAGTTCGGGTTCATAGGTCGAGCCGCCGCGGAAGGTCAGTTTCGCCAGCCGCCCGCCCGGCGGCACGTCGGCGGTCTCGAAAGCCTCCTCGCCCTCGGCCAGCATGGCGCGCGTGGCGGCGTGTCGAGGATGCAGGAAGACGTCGGCGGTCGCCCCCTCCTCGACCACCCGCCCGTCCTTCAGCACCGCCACCCGGTCGCAGACGCGGCGCACCACCTCCATCTGGTGGGTGATCAACACAATGGTCAGCTTCAGGTCGCGGTTCAGCTGGTCCAGCAGCGTCAGGATTTCGTCGGTCGTCTCCGGGTCCAGCGCGCTGGTTGCCTCGTCGCACAACAGGACGCCCGGCTCGCAGGCCAGCGCCCGGGCGATACCGACCCGCTGCTTCTGCCCGCCCGACAGTTGGGCCGGATGCTTCCGGGCGTGCTCCGCCAGGCCCAACTGCTCCAGCAGGTCAGCGACGCGCCGATCGACCTCGACCGCCGGCCGGCCTTCCAGCCGCAAGGGAAAGGCGACATTCTCCACCACGGTCTTCGCGTTCAACAGGTTGAAATGCTGGAAGATCATGCCGATCCGCCGTCGGGCGGCGCGCAGGTCTGCCGGCGCCAGGGCCGTCATGTCCTGCCCATCGACCGTCACCCGTCCGGCGTCCGGCCGCTCCAGCAGATTGATGGTCCGGATCAGGGTCGACTTGCCGGCCCCCGATCGACCGACCACGCCGAACACCTGACCGGCCTCGACGGACAGATCGACGGCGTCCAGCGCCACGCGCTCGCCCGCCGCGCTCCGGAAGCGTTTGGTGACCCCCTCCAGCCGGATCATCAGTCGGCTTCCAAATCCTTGGCCGGGATGATGGTGACGCTCTCGCCGCAGCCGCAGGCGTCGGTCTGGTTCGGGTTCCGGAACACGAATTTCGAGGCCAGTTTCGTGATCTCGTAGTCGATCTCCGAGCCGATCAGGAACAGGATCGCCTTGGTATCCACGACGACGGTCGCGCCCTTGTCGGTCACCACCTCGTCCAGCGGCCCGATCTCGTCGGCGAAGGCGAAGGTGTATTCCTGCCCCGCGCAGCCGGCGTTCTTGAGCCCGACACGGAGTGCCTTGTGTCCGCCCGCTTCGGTCAATGCGCGCACCCGCTCTGCCGCCGCCTCGGTCAGGGTGACGACGGCGGGGCGCGGACGGCGGGGACGGGGCGTGGTCTGAAGTCCGGTCATACGCTCACTCAGAACATGTTCAGGGCCAGCTTGGCCTCGTCGCTCATCTTCGAGGCGTCCCACGGGGGATCGAAGGTCAGTTCCGCCCTGGCGGAGCGGACGCCCTCGACCTTCTTGACCGCCTCCTCGACCCAGATCGGCATCTCGCCGGCCACCGGGCAGCCCGGGGCGGTCAGGGTCATCTCCACGACCACGTCGCGGTCGTCGGACAGGTCGACCTTGTAGATCAGGCCCAGCTCATAGATGTCGACCGGGATTTCCGGATCGAACACCGACTTCAGCGCCTCGATGATGTCGTCCGTCATCCGGTCGATCTCGCCCTGGGCCAGGGCGTTCTTCTGCGGCGCATCCCAGGCTTCGGCGAAGGCCGCGCTGTCGGCTGCCAGAGTCGGGGCGGGGGTCGTCGGGTCGCTCATGCGAAGAACTCACGGGCCTTGATCAGGGCGTCGGCGAAGGCGTCGGCGTCCTCGATCGTGTTATATAGGGCGAAGCTCGCGCGGGCGCTCGACGTCAGGCCAAATCGTTTGGCCAGCGGCTCGGCGCAATGCAGGCCGGCGCGCACGGCGACACCATAGCGGTCCATCACCTGGGCGATGTCATGGGCGTGGGCCCCGTCGACGGTGAAGGTCAGGATAGCCCCCTTGCCTTCCGCCTCGCCGATCACCCGGAGCCAGTTCAGCCCGTCCAGCCGCGCGAGGGCATGGGCGTACACGGCGTGCTCATGGGCCGCGACCGCCCCATGATCGAAGCGGGACAGCCATTCGATGGCTGCGCCCAGACCGATAGCCTCCAGGATCGGCGGTGTCCCGGCCTCGAACCGGTGCGGCGGCTTCGCATAGCGGACCGCGTCCTCGGTGACCGTCTCGATCATCTCACCGCCGCCCTGGTAAGGCGGCAGGGCCTCCAGCGCCTCCGTCGTCCCGTACAGCGCGCCGATGCCGGTCGGGCCGTACAGCTTGTGACCGGTGAAGGCATAGAAGTCACAGCCGATGCCCTGAACGTCCGGCGCGGCATGCACCGCCCCCTGACAGCCGTCGATCAGAACCCGCGCCCCGACCGCGTGCGCCATCTCCGTGATCGCCCGCACCGCATTGACCGTGCCCAGCACATTGGACATGTGCGTCACCGCCACGACCTTCGTCCTCGGCCCCAGCAGCGCGGCATAGGCCGCCATGTCCAGCGCACCGTCGTCCAGCACCGGAATCCATTTCAGCACCGCCCCGCGCCGCTCACGCAGCATGTGCCAGGGCACGATGTTGGAATGGTGCTCCATCTGGCTGACGATGATCTCGTCGCCCGGCTGGATGGACTGGCCGAGACCCGCTGCGACCAGATTGATCGCCTCGGTCCCGCCCTTGGTCCAGACGATATTGTCGGCCGTCTCCGCGTTCAGGAACCGCGCCACGCTCTCCCGCGCCGCCTCGAAAGCCTCGGTCGTCTCATTGGCCAGGGTGTGCAGGCCGCGGTGGACGTTGGCGTAGCTGCCCTCCATCGCCGCAGCCATGGCGTCGATCACCGCCCGCGGCTTCTGCGCCGAGGCGGCCGAGTCCAGATAGACCAGCGGCCTGCCGTTCACCGACCGCGACAGGATCGGGAACTGCGCCCGGGCGGCGTAGGGGTCGAAGGCGATCACAGGCGAGCCGTCAGCCATTCGCGAACGACCTCCCGTGCGCCCTCGTGCCCGATCCGGTCCACGACCTCGATCAGGAAGGCCTCGGTCAGAAGCGCCCGGGCCTCGTCGGCGGGGATGCCGCGCTGCTGCATGTAGAACAGCGCCGCCTCGTCCAGATTGCCGACCGTGTTGCCGTGCGCGCACTGCACGTCGTCGGCATAGATCTCCAGCTCGGGCTTGGCATCGACCTCGGCCCGCTCGCCCAGGATCAGGGCATGGTGGCCCATGCGCGCGTCCGTGCCGTCGGCCCCGCGCTCGACGATGATCTTGCCCTGGAAGACGCCGCGCGCCGTGTCGCGTACGACGCCCTTGGTCAGCTGGCTGGTGACGCCGTCGGCGGCCACGTGATCGACCACCGTGGTCAGATCGGCCTGCCGGGTGTCCGACAGCAGATAGACGCCGTCCAGCCGCACATCGGCACCGTGGGCACGGTGCGTCACCCGCGTCTCGCTGCGTTGCAGCTTCGCTCCGGTCGTCAGGATGGTCTGGCGATAGTGGCCGCCGGCCTCGACCCGCACCTGCGCCTCAGTGATCGAGATCGCATCCTCGGGCTCGTCAGCCAGAACCACCCGGGTGACCAAGGCACCGTGCGCCACGTCCAGTTCCAGCCGGTTGTGCGCGACATAGGCCGAGCCATGACCCTCATGGGTTTCCAGCAGCAGCAGTTTCGCCCCCGCCCGCACCGAGATACGCGCGGTCAGGGCATGGCCCGTCCCCTCCGCCCGGGAGATCAGGCGCAGCCGCACCGTCTTGTCGCCGGAGATCGCCAGTTGGGTCTCGTTCACGGCCCGCCCGTTGACGAACACCATGGCCTCGCCGCCCAGCGCCTCGAACGGCCCGCCCCCGACCAGCGGCACCGGTGCCGACGGCGACGGCGCGGGAGCCTCGCGCAGCCAGCGGCGCAGGTCCGAATATTTCCACGCCTCGACCCGCTTCGAGGGGAAGCTGGAGGCGTCTTTCAGATCGATGGCCGGGAGAGCGTTCACGCCGCCCCCAAAATCGGTTCAGGCAGGTATTTGTCATACCCTTCCGCTTCCAGCTGCAGCGCCAGTTCCGGTCCGCCGGAGGCCACGATCCGTCCGCCCGCCAGCACATGCACCCGGTCCGGTTTGATGTAGTCGAGCAGGCGCTGATAGTGGGTGATCACCAGCATGGCCCGGTCGGGGCTGCGCAGGGCGTTGACCCCGTCGGCCACGATCCGCAGGGCGTCGATGTCGAGGCCCGAGTCCGTCTCGTCGAGGATCAGCAGCGACGGCTCCAGCAGGGCCATCTGCAGGATCTCCATCCGCTTCTTCTCGCCGCCCGAAAAGCCGACATTGAGCGGCCGCTTCAGCATGTCGAAATCCATCTTCAGCGCCGCTGACGCCGCCTTGACCAGCTTCAGGAAGTTCGGCGCCGACACCTCCTCGTCGCCGCGCGCCCGCCTCTGTGCGTTCAGCGCCGTGCGCACGAAGGTCAGGGCCGGGACGCCGGGAATCTCGATCGGATACTGGAACGACAGGAAGACGCCCTTCGCCGCCCGTTCGGCGGGCTCGAGCTCCAGCAGGTCCTGTCCCTGCCAGGACACAGAGCCTTCGCTGGCCTCATAGCCGGGCCGCCCGGCCACGGCGTAGCCCAGGGTCGACTTGCCGGCCCCGTTCGGCCCCATGATGGCGTGCACCTCGCCCGCCGGAACGTCGAGCGTCAGCCCCTTGAGGATCGGCTTGTCGCCGATGGCGACGTGGAGGTCTTTGATCTTCAGCACGCGCTTGAACCTGAATTATGCACAATAAATCCCGTCATCCTCGGGCTTGTCCCGAGGACCCACTTGTCCGCATCCGCGACCCGCAGATCAGCACGCGCGGGCGGTCGACCCGGACTGGAACCGATAGTGCCCTTGAACGATGGGTCCTCGGGACAAGCCCGAGGATGACGGGAACGAGGGAATGGATCAGCCAACTGACCCCTCCAGCGAGATCGCCACCAGCTTCTGCGCCTCGACGGCGAACTCCATCGGCAGTTTCTGCATCACGTCGCGGACGAAGCCGTTGACCAGCAGGGCCACCGCCTCTTCCTGCGACAGGCCGCGCTGCTGGGCGTAGAACAGCTGATCATCCGACAGGCGCGTCGTCGTCGCCTCGTGCTCCAGCTGGGCCGAGCCGTTGCGGGCCTCGATATAGGGCACGGTGTGGGACCCGCAGTCGCCACCGATCAGCAGGCTGTCGCACTGGGTGAAATTGCGCACCCCGGTCGCCTTCGGATGCACCGAGACCAGACCGCGATAGGTCGAGTCCGATTGGCCCGCAGACACCGCCTTGGCGATGATCCGGCTCTTAGAATTCTTGCCCAGATGGATCATCTTGGTGCCGGTGTCGGCCTGCTGATGCCCATTGGTGATGGCGATCGAATAGAATTCGCCCGAACTCTCCTCGCCCTTGAGGATGCAGGACGGATATTTCCACGTCACCGCTGAGCCGGTTTCCACCTGGGTCCAGGACACCTTCGACCTATCGCCGCGGCAGTCGGCGCGCTTGGTGACGAAATTATAGATGCCGCCCCTGCCCTCGGCGTCGCCCGGGTACCAGTTCTGCACCGTCGAATATTTGATCTCGGCGTCGTCCAGCGCCACCAGCTCGACCACCGCCGCATGCAGCTGGTTCTCGTCGCGCATCGGGGCGGTGCAGCCCTCCAGATAGGAGCAGTACGACCCCTTGTCGGCGATGATCAGGGTGCGTTCGAACTGGCCCGTCTGGCTCGCATTGATGCGGAAATAGGTCGACAGCTCCATCGGGCAGCGCACGCCCGGCGGGATGTAGACGAACGACCCGTCCGAAAAGACCGCGCTGTTCAGGGCCGCGAAATAGTTGTCCGAGACCGGCACCACCGACCCCAGATATTTGCGCACCAGCTCAGGATGTTCGCGCAAGGCCTCGGAAATCGGCATGAAAATCACGCCGACCTTGGCCAGTTCGGCCTTGAACGTCGTAACCACCGAAACGCTGTCGAACACCGCGTCCACGGCATAGCGCGGCGCGCCCTCCACCCCCGCCAGAACCTCCTGCTCCTTCAGCGGGATGCCCAGCTTGGCGTAGATGGCGAGGATCTCCGGATCGACCTCGTCCAGCGACTTGAGGCCGACCTTCTCCTTCGGCGCGGCGTAGTAGAACAGGCTCTGGTAATCGACCGGCGTATATTTCACCGACGCCCAGGTCGGCTCCTCCATCGCCTGCCAGCGCTCAAACGCGGCCAGACGCCACTCCAGCATCCACTCCGGCTCGCCCTTCTTCTCGCTGATGAAGCGGACGATGTCGGCGTTCAGCCCGCGCGGGGCGTATTCCGTCTCGATTTCGGACGTGAAGCCGTGCTCGTATTTCTCGAGCGCCGCGACCGCGTCGATGGTCTTCTGGACAGCGGCCATCAGGCGTCGACCTTCGCGCGCGCGGCGGTGCGTTCGCGCTGTTTGGCATAGGCCTCGACCCAGGCTTTCGAGAACCGGGTCCAGTCCTCCTCTGTCGTGCCCCAGCCGCCGGAGATGCGGATGCCGCCTGTGGCCAGGGCGATCCGCCCCGTCGCCACAATGGCCCGCGACGGCTTGGTCTTGCCCGAGGAGCAGGCCGATCCGGCCGAGACCATCAGCCCCATCAGATCGAGCGTGATCAGCTGCTGCGGGCTGTCCCAGTCGGGCACGGCCATGAACAGGGTGTTGGGCAGGCGCTCGGCTCCTTCGCCGATGATGGAGGCCCCCGCCGCCTTGACCACGGCCTCGGCCGCATCGCGCCAGGCGGCGTGCGACTGCGCCGTCGACAGGTCCCGCGCCGCGCAGATCGCTGACGCACCGAAGCCGGTGATGCCGGGCACATTCTCGGTCCCGGCTCGCAGACCCCGCTCCTGCCCGGCCCCGTGCAGCATCTGGACCGCCTCGCGGCCCTCGGCCATGACCAGCGCGCCAACACCCTGTGGCCCGCCCAGCTTGTGCGCGGACAGGGTCAGGCTGTCGGCCATCAAGGCCCGGATATCGACCGGGATCTTGCCCGCCGACTGGATCGCGTCGACGTGCAGCCAGCCGCCCGCCGACCGCACCAGCCGCGCCGCCTCGGCGATCGGCTGGATGACGCCGCTCTCATTGTTGGCGTGATGGATGGCCACCACCGCCTTGCCAGGCATCCCCAACAACTGACGCAGCTTGTTCAGGTCGACGACGCCGCGCGAATCCACCGGCAACATCTTCACCGGCTTGCCCGAGGCCGTCGCCGCCTCGGCCACGCAAGGATGCTCGGTCGCGCCGACGATCAGCCGCTCGCAACCCGCCGCGATGGCGCTCAGGATCGCCTGGGCGTTCGATTCCGTGCCGCCGCTGGAGAAGACCACCGACGTCGGGTCAGCCCCGACCAGATCGGCCACCTGCGCGCGCGCCGTCTCGATCCGCGCCCGCGCCCGCCGCCCGGCAGCGTGCACCGCCGACGGATTGCCGTTGTCGGCGAGGGCCGCGGCCATGATCTCCTGCACCTCGGGACGGACGAGGCCGG
This sequence comes from Caulobacteraceae bacterium, assembly GCA_965284535.1. GTDB lineage: Bacteria > Pseudomonadota > Alphaproteobacteria > Caulobacterales > Caulobacteraceae > Brevundimonas. Next base: position 2,026,914 of record OZ260090.1, on the reverse strand, counting down.
AAGCGTTGTAGTCAAGGTAAACGGGGTTCACGCGGCGACTCCAACTTCAGGCGTCCGGCGTCGCGCGCCGGTGCGGTTCATCACCACATCCTCCAGCGACACCCCGGCCAGATAGCGATGAATCTCGTCCCCGAGATCCTCCCACAGATTGTGGGTGATGCAGCGTTCGCCGGCCATCATGCAGCCCTTGGGCGACGAATGGCCGATGCAGCGGGTGGCGCGGATGGGTTCGTCGACGGCCAGAACGATCTCGGCGATCACGGTCTCGTCCGCCCCCTTGGCCAGACGATAGCCGCCGCCGGGACCGCGCACGCTCTGCACCAGCCCGCCCTTCCGCAGCCGCGCGAACAGCTGTTCGAGATAGCTCAGCGAAATCTCCTGACGCGTCGCGATCTCGGCCAGGGACACGGCCCGGACCACGCCCTCGGCCTGTCCGTTCCGGGCCAGATCGGCCATCGCCATCACGGCGTATCGTCCCTTGGTCGACAGACGCATCGCGCACCTTCAAAAATCGCGCGCTTTTCGAGGGTCCTGTGCTAGAACCCGCGCCTTCGCAAAGGCGTCGGCACGCAGGCGGGACTTAGAAAGTCCTACCCTCGCGGTCAAGTATTACGCAGGTGCGAAACGACAGTTGAACACGGAATTCGTCGCCCATGCCTGAAGTCATCCTGCCCGGCGCCTCCGGCCGTATCGAAGGCCGCTATTCGCCCGGCAAGCGTCCGAACGCGCCGATCGCCCTGATCCTGCACCCGCACCCGAAGGCGGCCGGGCATATGAACAACCCGGTGACGGTGACCCTGTACCAGCTGTTCCAGAAGCGCGGCTTCGCGACCCTGCGCTACAACAGCCGTGGCGTGGGCAAGTCACAGGGCGAGTTTGACAGTGGCATCGGCGAACTGGCCGACGCCGCCACCGCCCTCGACTGGCTGCAGACCCAGAACCCCGGCGCCTCCCAGACCTGGGTCGCCGGCTATCAGTTCGGGGCCTATATCGGCATGCAACTGCTGATGCGCCGGCCGGAGACGGACGGCTTCATCTCGGTCTCGCCGCCCTCGAACATGTACGACTTCAGCTTCCTGGCCCCCTGCCCCGCGTCAGGCCTGTTCCTGCACGGCACCAATGACACCGTCGTCCCGCCGGTCGAGGTCGAGCGCGTGGTCAACAAACTGCGCACCCAGAAGGGCATCATCATCGACTATGAGCTGGAAGAGGGCGCAACCCATTTCTGGCAGGACCACATCGGCGCGGTGGAAAGCCGCGTCGGTGCGTATCTGGACAAGCGGCTGGAAGAGAAGCCGGCCTAGGGCTCACAAATTTCCGCTCATCCCGGCGAAAGCCGGGACCCAGTCCTGTCCGGCTTGACGCCGGCGCTTCAGGATTGTCGCGCTGCGAAATTACATAGACCGCTCGCCCAAATCACTGGGTCCCGGCTTTCGCCGGGATGAGCGGATCTTATGGATCAATACAGCAGGTACGGTCGCCGCAGCTCCACCCACGCCGCTTCATCCGCCACCGCCACCGCGTCCAGATCACCCGGCGTCGAGGCCGGATCATCGACCCATTCCCGCAGCCCCGGCCCGCCGTTGATCACATCAATCGGCAGCTTGCCGAACGCATACTCATACGGAAAATCCCGCCACAGATCGTAGCCGGGACACAGCCGCCGGATGGCCTTGAACCCCAGCGCCTGCACCCGCCAGGGCTGGAACGCCTCATGGTCATAGGCCGGGTCGTCCACGTGGATCTGTACGCCCGAACACAGGGTGCCAGCGTGCTTGTGGAAGGTGGGCTCGAACCACATGTCGCGCAGCACACAGCCCTTCAACCACTGCGGCGCGAAGGCCTTCATCTCGGCAATCACAGCCCGGGCGTCGATGTCCGGTGCCCCGAACAGCTCCAGCGGCCGGGTCGTGCCCCGCCCCTCGGACAGCGTCGCCCCCTCCAGCATCACCGTGCCCGCATAGGCCCGCGTCATGGAAACATTGGGTGCATTGGGACTGGGGTTGATCCAGCTGCGCTCGCCCAGCGGCCAGCCGTAACCGGGACCTTCGTCCGGCTTCCAGCCCTCCATCCCGATCACGCGATAGGTCACATCCAGCTTGAAATGGTCGATGAACCACAGGCCCATCTCCCCCAGTGTCAGCCCGTGCCGCATCGGCATCGGCCCGGCCCCGACAAAGCTCTCCCAGCCGTCGCGCAGGATGGTCCCCTCCACGGGCCGCCCTGCGGGGTTGGGCCGGTCCAGCACCCAGACCTCCTTGCCGTGCTCGGCGGCGGCCTCCAGCATGTAGAGCAGGGTCGTCACGAAGGTGTAGATGCGGCAGCCGACGTCCTGCAGGTCGATCAGCACCACGTCGAAGGTGTTCATCCACTGGCCACGCGGCCGACGAACCTCTCCGTACAGGCTGAAGACGGGGATCCCGTGCACCGGATCGGTATAGTCCGGGCTCTCCATCATATTGTCCTGCAAGTCGCCCTTCATCCCGTGCTGCGGCCCGAAGGCGGCGCTCAGGGTGATGTCGGGATGCACGGCCAGCGCATCCACAGCATGGGTCAGGTCCTGCGTCGTCGATGCCGGATGCGCCACCAGCGCCACGCGGCGGCCCTTCAGCGGCGCACTGAGGGTGGGGTCGGACAGCAGGCGGTCGATGCCGAACTTCATGGGAGCTCCGGGGCCGGCAGGACCAGCGCGAACGAGTCGGGATGATGAAAGTCCGGCTTACCCGCTGGAAGGGCCAGCGCCCAATAGGAGAAGTTCCCGTCCATATCCTCGATGACGGCGGACAGGCCCGTTCGGACCTCAACCGGCGGCACCTCAACCAGCGCCTCCAGCGTGACCCATGCCTCCGTCACGTCCAGGCCCAGCACCTCAGCCCTCTCATCGGCGGGCGACATCCCGGTCCGATAGCCGTCAAACCGATAGGCGGCCCAGGCACCCGACGGCGACAGGTTGAACTCCAGATAGCCTTCTTCCGTCATTGCGAAGGCCTCGAAACAGGTGTGCTGCCACAGGGCGTCGGCCCTGCCCGGCTCCACCGCCTCCGGCCACAGCACCCGCGCCGCGTCACCGAAGAGCGCAAAGCGCAGCCACAGGAACTCCTCGCGCCGCTCGACCTCGACCTCGATCCGGTCGACGGCCGTCGAGGGCGTATCGGGGTGTTGTGTCAGGGTGACGAGCATCCACCTTCGATACCGCCCGCTTGACGCCGGTCAATGGCGGACGCTACCCAGGCACCCATGTTCGCCCGCGCCATCACCACCGGCCTGTATTACCGCCCCTCGATCTGACGAGCGGCGAGCGAACCCCTGCGCCGCCCACCCCGGCGCGCAAACCTCAAGACGCACGCCGGCTTCCCTGCTAACGGAGCCGCCATGAGCGACCAGAATTTCAAGTCCGACTTCCTGCGCACCCTGCAGGCGCGCGGCTATATCCATCAGATCACCCACCCGGCCGAGCTCGATGCGGCGGCGACCGCCGGCATCGTCACCGCCTACATCGGCTTCGACGCCACGGCCCCGTCGCTGCACGTCGGCAGCCTGATCCAGATCATGATGCTGCGCCGTCTTCAGCAGGCCGGCCACAAGCCCATCGTCCTGATGGGCGGCGGCACGACCAAGGTCGGCGATCCGACCGGCAAGGACGCCTCGCGGCCCCAGCTGACCGATGAAACCATCCAGTCGAACATCGCCTCCATCAAGACGGTGTTCGAGAAATTCCTGACCTTCGGCGATGGCCCGACCGATGCGGTGATGGTCGACAATGACGCCTGGCTGTCGGGCTACGGCTATGTCGAATTCCTGCGCGAATACGGCACGCATTTCACCATCAACCGGATGCTGGCCTTCGACTCGGTCAAGCTGCGGCTGGAACGCGAACAGCCGATGACCTTCCTCGAGTTCAACTACATGCTGATGCAGTCGGTGGACTTCCTCGAGCTGAACCGCGCCCGCGGCTGCACCCTGCAGATGGGCGGCTCGGACCAGTGGGGCAACATCGTCTCGGGCGTCGATCTGGTGCGCCGGGTGGACCAGAAGGCCGCCTTCGGCCTGACCACCCCTCTGCTGACCACCGCCTCGGGCGGCAAGATGGGCAAGACGGCCCAGGGCGCGGTCTGGCTCAATGCCGAACAGCTCAGCCCGTACGACTACTGGCAGTTCTGGCGCAACGTCGACGACGCCGACGTGGGCAAATTCCTGCGCCTGTTCACCGACGTTCCTCTGGACGAGATCGCCCGGCTGGAAGCGCTGGACGGTGCCGCGATCAATGACGCCAAGATCCGACTTGCCACGGAAGCCACGACTCTTCTGCACGGAGAGACGGAAGCTGTCGCAGCACAACTGACCGCAAAGCTGGCCTTCGAAGACGGCAAGACTTCAGCGGGTCTGCCGACCATCGAACTGTCGTCGGCCGAAGTCATCGGCGCCATGATCGCCGCCGTGACGACCAAGGCCGGCCTCACAGCTTCCAACGGCGAGGCTCGGCGCCTCGCCCAAGGCGGCGGCCTGCGCCTGAACGACGAAGCCATCGCCGACGGCGCGCGCCTGATCGAGACGTCCGACGTCAATGCCGACGGCGTGCTGAAACTGGCCGCCGGCAAGAAGAAGATCGTCCTCGTCCGTCCCGTCTGAAGGCCCGCCATGACCGAAATCACCGAAGGCTCGAAAGCCCCCCCGTTCGATATGGCCACGGCCGGCGGCGACCGTGTCTCCTTGGACGGGCTCAAGGGCCGCAAGGTCGTCCTCTATTTCTATCCCAAGGCCGATACCCCGGGCTGCACCACCGAAGGCCAGGATTTTTCCACCCTGATCGCCGACTTCGACAAGGCCGGCACAACCGTCATCGGCGTCTCCCGCGACCCGGTGAAGAAGCTCGACCGCTTCAAGGCCAAATACGACCTGAAGATCATCCTCGCCTCCGACGAGCCCGAGGACGTTACCGAGACCTGGGGCGTCTGGGTTCAGAAGAAGCTTTACGGCCGCGAGTACATGGGCATCGAACGCGCCACCTTCCTGATCGACGGCGACGGCACCGTCCGGCGCGTCTGGCGCAAGGTGTCAGTCAAGGGCCATGCGGCCGAAGTCCTGGCCGCCGTTCAAACGATTTGAGCACGGATCGATTGACGCCCCCGGACCTGAAACAGGCATTCGATAGATTCGCGGACCGGCCCGCCAGATTCGCTGACTCGCCTGTAGAGCGAATAATGGCGGCGAATACCGCTGTTATTCCCGTGAAGACCACGAAGGATAGTTAACAAAGCCTGAACAGACTTGTGCACAGGCGCCCCCTTGGAGCATAACCTCTCACCGTACGTGGGGGCGTTGCGTGATGACCGAACGAGAGCCGACTGTCAGGCGGTCTCTGATCGAAAAATGGTTTCCGACCCGATATCTGTATCTGCGCGACGGCGACGACGTCCGCGCCTGGGCCCTGACGCCCGGAAAGCAGGCGCTGGGTGCCGTGGCCGCGGTGCTGCTGGGCGGCTGGACACTGATGGGGTCGGGCAGTCTGGTCTTCGACATGGTGGCGCAAAGCCAGGCTGACAGTACCGTCGCCCGCGCCCGCGCCGCCTCCGAACGTATGAACGCCGACCTGCAGGCCCGACTGGACAGCGCCGTGGTGCGCATGACCGCCACCACCGGCTCGCTCGACGAAATGTCCCAAATGATCGAGCGCCGTCATGCGGCCCTGACCCAGGTCATGGGCATGTTCCGTGGTGTCGAGGGTGCCGAGCAGGCGCTGCAACCGGCCCCCGCCCTGAATCCCGACCGCACCACACCGGTCCAGCGCATGATCGCCGTCCGTTCGGATCAGGAGCGGCTCATCGCCCGGGCCGAGACCGAGGCCCAGACCCGTGCCGAACGGCTGCGGCTGGCCTTCCGCCTCGCCGGCCTGAACCCCGCCGCCTATACGCCGCATGACGCGGCACTGGGCGGGCCGCTGGTCGAAGCCCGCGATCCCCGTGCTCTTGCCGCCGTGCTGGACGTCGATGAAGCCTTCGCCGTGCGCATCCGCAATGCCGCCGACAACCTGTCAGACATGCGGTCCCTGGCCGATGCCGCCGGCAGCATGCCCTTTCGCCGTCCGACCCAGGCCCGCACCACCTCGGGCTTCGGCGTTCGGTTCGACCCGTTCAACGGTCGCCCCGCCCTGCACCAGGGACAGGACTTCGCCGCCCCTCTCAACACGCCCATCTATGCCCCGGCTCCCGGAATCGTGTCTTTCGTCGGCGTGCGTTCAGGGTATGGCAACACCGTTGAGATAGATCATGGACGCGGTTTCAAGACGCGCTACGCCCACCTGAACGCCACGGCGGTGCAACCCGGCCAGCGGATCACGCTCGGCCATCGGATCGGCGCCATGGGAACCACAGGACGCTCCACCGGCGTGCATCTGCATTACGAAGTGTGGATGGACGGCCGCCCCCAAAACCCAGCCCGCTTCATGAGAGCCGGAGACCAACTTGTTCAACAAGACTAAATCCCCCGCCCCGTCCACGCCCTCGGGCCGCGCCGACAACGGCTCGTCCATCCCGCCCCTTCCCGATCTGCCGAGCCCCGGCGGTCCCGCGGCAGCGGGCCGATCGGGGTCTCCCTCGCCGGTCAGCCAGCGCGGCCTCTCGACCCTGTCGTCCGACCTCCAGTTCGAAGGCGGCATCACGGGCGGCGGCGACCTTCAGATCGACGGCGCGATCAAGGGCGACGTCCGCGTCGGCCGCCTGATCGTCGGTGAAACCGGCGCGGTCGAGGGCAATGTCTCGGCCGACTATGTCGAGGTTCGCGGTCGTATCGTCGGCGGCATCTCGGGCAAACAGGTCAAGCTGATCGCCACCGCCTATGTCGACGGCGACATCACCGCCGAGCAGATGTCGATCGACATCGGTGCCTATTTCCAGGGCCGCGTCCTGCAAGGCCGCCGCGAGGCCCCGGCCCCCACGCCCGCCCCGCGTCCGGCCGCACCCGAGCCCGCGCCGCAGATCATCGACATGAAGGGCCCGTCCTGAGCTTTCAGGAGGCTTGAAAGACAAGGGCCCCGGAGCGATCCGGGGCCTTTTTCTATGTCGTGCCGTTGATAGTCCCTGGTGAGGCCAGGACCGGTTGGGAAGCCGTGATCGAGGTCCGGTTCACGACCCATTGCGGACGATGGAGGCGCGAATACAATCGTCCCAATGAGTGATCTCCGCATTTCCTTCCCCAATCCCTGCGGTGAAAGCTGGGACGCCATGCAGCCCTCGGGCTGTGACCGCATTTGCGCCACCTGTTCCGAGACCGTGCACGACCTCGCCAAGCTCACGGTGCAGGAGGCTGAAGCTCTTTTACGGGAGCCGGGAAAGCACTGCGTGCGGGCGCAGGTCGGGCCCGACGGCGCCTTGAGCTTGCGACCTGGCCAATCGGGGCGTTCGCGGAGGATGTTGGTAGCGGTGAGCGCTTCGGTCGGCCTGTTCGCTTCGGCTTGTGAAACCGTGCCTTCCACCGCGGCACCGACGGGTGCCATCGTCGGAACAGTGGGCCGCTATAGCATGGCGACGTCCGTCAGGGCCGTTTCAGACGACGGGCGTGAACGCCGGACCCGGGTTCGTGCTGACGGAACTTTTCGATTGGAGCGCCTGCCTTACGGCACCTACTCACTGAAATTCATCGGTGGTTGCGGGACTTGGGAGGGCGAGCGGATCACCCTGCGAGAAAGTGAGCATTTGGTCGAAGCGACAGCGGATATGCCAGAATGCATCATAATCGGCATGGCGAAGATCGAGGACGACCGCGCTTGAGGGCCTGGGCCTGGCTTCCGCTCCCCACCCTTGGCGGTCGTTGGACGCTTGGGCTTCCAGCCCGGATCACCACTTGGCGCATCGGCCGGATCACCGGCCCACCCGTTCACTATTCGGCCGTCGAGCCGCGCGTCTCGCCGACCCGGGCTGCCAGGGCCGCCCCCATGAAGGCGTCAAGGTCGCCGTCCAGAACCCCTTGCGTGTCCGAGGTCTCGACGTTGGTCCGCAGGTCCTTGACCATCTGATACGGCTGCAGGACGTAGCTGCGGATCTGGTGCCCCCAGCCGATGTCGGTCTTGGCGTCGGCCACGGCCTGGGCCGCCGCCTCGCGCCGTTGCAGTTCCAGTTCGTAGAGCCGGGCGCGCAGCATCTTCCACGCCATTTCGCGGTTCTGGTGCTGTGAGCGGCCGGCCTGACAGGCCACAACCGTATTGGTCGGGCCGTGCGTCAGCCGCACCGCCGAATCCGTCTTGTTGATGTGCTGACCGCCCGAGCCCGAGGCACGATAGGTGTCGGTGCGGACGTCCGACGGATTGATGTCAATCTCGATGGCGTCGTCCACCACCGGCGAGACGCCGATCGAGGCGAACGAGGTGTGCCGCTTGGCCGCCGCGTCATAGGGGCTGATCCGGACCAGTCGATGCACGCCCGATTCCGACTTCAGCCAGCCGTAGGCGTTGGGCCCGGTGATCAGGATGGTGGCCGACTTGATGCCGGCCTGATCCCCGTCCTCCGATGCCTCCAGCTCCACCTCATAGCCGTGCGCCCTGGCCCAGCGGCTGTACATGCGCAGCAGCATGCCGGCCCAGTCGCAGGACTCGGTGCCGCCGGCCCCGGAGTTCACTTCCAGATAGGCGTCATTGCCGTCAGCCTCGCCGGACAACAGGGCCTCCAGCTCGGCCCGGCCGGCGCGATCCTTGATCGCCTTCAGCGAGGCGCGCGCCTCGTCCAGCGTCGCCTCGTCGCCCTCTTCATCGGCCATTTCGGACAGCATGACGCCGTCTTCCAGCCCGCTCTCCATCTCGCGGACGGTGTTGATCTGGGCCTCGAGCCGCGAACGGTCGCGGGACACGATCTGGGCGGCCTCGGGGTCGTTCCACAGCGTCGGGTCCTCGACCCGCGCGTTCAGCTCATCGAGTTTTCGAAGCGCGACATCCCAGTCAAAGACGCCTCCTGAGCAGAGCGATGCTCTGCTCGATGTCAGCCTTCATGGCCTCGACATCCGGTCTCATCGCGAACTCCTGCGATACGAAAGTGAGGCGCGGACATAGGGCGGTCGGCGCCGAAGGGAAAGAGGAAGGGAGGAATTAGGGCTTGGGAATTAGGGAGTAGCGACGAACCGGGGCCGCGGGCCCTGCTGCTTCCCAGGCCCTGTACACGCCTTCAGTACAGCCCGCTCAGATCTTCCGCCGGCTCCTTCTTGGGCGGCGGCGGAGTGGCTGGCGGCGGGGGCGCGGTCGGGGGCGGCTGAGCGGTCGCTGCCTCGCTTTCGCGGCGCAGTACCTCGTTATAGTTCTGCGGCCCCTCCGGAATCTCGACGGGGACCTCGACGTCGCGGATCCGTTCAGTGCCGGGGCGGAAGGCTTCCTCGATGCCGTTCACGGTGCGGAAAACGGCACCCCTCGGCCGCACGAAGGGCCGGGCGGGCCGTTCACGCAGGGCGACCCGCATGAACTCCGTAAACACCGGCACCGGGCCGGTCGCGCCGGTCTCGCCGTGGCCCAGCGGCCGGTTGTCGTCAAAGCCGATGAAGACCCCGACCACGATGTCGGACGAGAAGCCGACGAACCAGGCCGAGCGATACTCATTGGTCGTGCCGGTCTTGCCGCCGACCCAGCGTCCCAGTCCGCGAGCACTCGCCCCGGTGCCGCGCTGGACCACGCCTTCCAGCATCGAACTCATCTGATAGGCGGTGATCGGGTCGATGACCTGGGTACCGCGGCCTTCCAGACGCGGGGACTCCTGGCCGCTGAAGACCCGGGCGCATTCGCGGCAGCGGCGCTGGTCGGCGCGGAAGATGGTCTCCCCGTCGCGGTTCTGGACCAGCTCGATCAGATAGGGATCCACCCGCCGTCCGCCGTTGACGAAGGCGGCATAGGCGGCGGTGAGGCGATAGGGCGTGGTCTCCCCGGCTCCGAGGGATACCGACAGGTTCGGCTGCAGGCTGTCGGACACGCCCATCTTCCTGGCCAGATCGACCACATTGGTCATGCCGATGTCCTGGGCCAGCCGCACCGTCATCACATTGCGCGACAGCTCCAGACCGCGCCGCAGGCTTTGGGGACCATAGTATTCCCGGCTGTAGTTCTCGGGGGTCCAGCGTTCACCGTTGCGGCCGCCGGCGAAGCTGATCGGCGCATCCAGCACGATCGAGGCCGGGGTATAGTCGCCCTCCAGCGCCGTCGCATAGACGAAGGGCTTGAAGGCCGAGCCCGGCTGGCGATTGGCCTGGGTCGCGCGGTTGAAGCTGGACAGGGCATAGGAATAGCCCCCGACCATGGCCAGCACCCGTCCGGACTGCGGCTCGATGGCCACCAGGGCCCCGTTGACGTTGGGCACCTGTTTCAGGGCGTACTGGCCGTTCCGGGCCTCGACGAAGATCAGGTCGCCGCGCCGCAACTGGCGATTGGCGTTGGCCCAGGCCGCGTCGGCGGTGATCAGCACCCCCGAACGGTTGTCGCGGGCAGTGCGGATACGGACCGTATTGCCGGACACGCTCTCAACCGCCGCGGCCTCCCAGGCCCGGCGCTCGGGCGGGCGCTGGCCGCGCACGGCGGTCTCGCGCCAGCCATCGGCGAAGTCGGTCGTGCCCCAGGGCCCGCGCCAGCCATGGCGGCGGTCATAGTTTTCCAGACCGCGCATCAGGGCATCGCGCGCCGCCGACTGCAACGTCGGGTCCAGTGTCGTCCGCATATAGTAGCCACCGCGGTTGACCTGTTCCGCGCCGAACTGGGCGATGGCCCGACGGCGCGCTTCCTCGACGAAGAAATCGGCATCGGCATACTGCGCCCGGCGCGGCGCGTCCTGGGTGGACAGCGGCCGGGCAAGCGCGGCGGTCAGCTGGGCGTCATCGATGAAGCCGTTCTGGTTCATCTCGCGCAGCACCCAGTCGCGACGTCCGACGGCGGCCTGCGGATGGCGTTTGGGATGGTAGTTGTTCGGCCCCTTGGGCAGGGCCGCCAGGAAGGCCGCCTCGTCCGGCGTCAGCTGGCTCAGCGACTTGCCGAAATAGTTATAGGCCGCCGCGGCTACGCCATAGGAGCGATAGCCGAGGAAAATCTCGTTGAGATACAGCTCCATGATCTGCTGCTTGGTCAGCGTCGCTTCCAGCCGGTTGGCCAGGATGGCTTCCTTGACCTTGCGGTTGATGCTGCTCTCATTGGTCAGCAGGACGTTCTTGGCCACCTGCTGGGTGATGGTCGAGCCGCCCTCCAGCCGTCGCCCGGTGGCGGCGTTGAAGACGTTCTTGAACATGGCCCGGCCCAGCCCGCCCACGTCGATGCCGCCATGGTTGAAGAAATTCCGGTCCTCGGCCGCCAGAAAGGCCTGGATCACGGGCAGGGGGATCTGATCGTACGGCACGTAGATGCGCCGCTCGTCCGAGAACTCACCGATCAGGGTTCCGTCGCCGGCATAGACCCGCGTCGCCGTCGCCGGCCGGTAGTCGGCCAGTTCGGACGCGTCGGGCAGGTCATGAAACAGCCAGGCCGCATAGATGGCGACAATCAGCCCCGCGAAGGCGATCCCCGCCAGCAAGGCCACACCCGCCATCACGAACCAGCGTTCGGCAATCTTCACCTGATACTCCGAAAGACGGTCCCGAAAATCTGGTTTAGCCCGCGTCGGGAGCCGCCGCTAGGGTCCAGTAGCCGCGCCGGCCCGACGGTCCAGTTCCTGTCGCGCCGCGGCCACGACGTCGGCGTCCATATCCCCCTGCCCGGCCCCGCCTTGACTGACCATCCAGCGCAGATAGTCGTCAGGCGGTTCGGCCCAGCCCTTGCCGCGATGCTTGCCGAACGGAATTCGGTTCAGGCTGCGCGGCTCACGGGTCCAGCCCAGCATCTGCTCGACGCTCGCCTCCTTCAGCAGGTCGATCAGCAGATGCGCCGTCACCCAGGCGTCCGGCCCGGCCCGGTGCGCCGGATCAGCCAGCGCCGGGTCCAGCCGCAGGCCGCGCCAGTAGCGCAGCACCTGATTCGAATGCCCCGGTGCCTCTGGCCAGACCGCCTTGGCCGACCGCACGGTGCAGATCCACGGCAGGCCGCCATGCGCCGTATCGGCGATGAACCCCCGTTCGAACCGCGCCGAATGCGCGACCATCACATCCGCCGGCTCTGGCAGGAACATCTCGCGCAGCCGGTATTCGTCGCAGTGCGGATCGTCAGGACTGAAATGGTCGGGCGTCAGATGATGCACCGCCATGGCGTGGAACGAGATCTCGCCGCGCGGCCGGAACAGTTTCGTCACCGGCGGCGCCGCGACCCAGCCGTCGGCGCCGTCCGGCGTCACATCGACGATCCCGACCTCGAGGATCTCGGCGGTCCGGTCCCCGCCGGAGGTTTCAAGATCGACGACACGCAGACGCATGGGGCGGAGATAGGGGGTTTGACGAGGGAGTGCGAGGCACCGGCCCTATCTCACTCAATCCGGATTCCGTCGGGTCGATCCTGCGACCGTCAGACAAGGCCCCAACCCCGCCAGAAGCGGACATGGCGAGTGTCCGCTATGGGGGGGGGTAGCGGACATCAGCTTGCGAACTGATTGCCGATTCTCGCGGCGGCATATCCGCTCCTCGCAGACGGAGTTGAAGACGTTGTTGACGGCAAGGATCAGCGTTTTTCAGTCTTTGCGATAAGTGCGACCGCCATGCCGAGCAGAACGACGGCCAGCAGAACTCCAGTCCCCTCCGTCAACCAGTCAGGTCCAACCAGCGACTGGCTATCGACAGCGGCCCAAAGTCCGCCAGCGGAAAGAAACAGACCGTAAGTGAACCAGCCCATCGGATGGATAGGAAAGGTCATCATGTGACGACGGCGAAACCACGGCTTGCTCACCCAAAGCTCCCATCCAGACTGATCGCCACCAGCTTCCGCGCCTCGACCGCAAACTGGATCGGCGGGTTCAACATTCGGTCTTTTGATGGGCGACAGTAGCAGGTGACCCAATGTCCACAACGGGTCGAGGCCGTGTAAAAACGGGCGGGGCTACGGCGGGGCGACGGTGGCGACAAGGTGCGGACTCCCGGAAGAGGCTCTGGCCTGCCGAAGCGGCTTCATGGCCCGGGACAGGGCTGACCTGACGCCGTGCTGACAATCGGGCGATTGCCAGCATATCCCGCCGCGCCAACCCTCTGACTCTCCACACCCTTCAAGAATTTCAGCGGCCCCATCCCGCCATAGGAACAGCCCCCTCCATAATCCCCCCGTTCCGTCGCACGGGAGGCGCGGAGGCCTTGCGTCCTTTAGCGGCGGGATGTGGAGAAGCGGGGCCCCTGGCAGCAGACCGCCGGGAGTCTGGTCGAGGCCCGAGTATCAGGGGCGTTGGGGACGCGCGCCCGGGGACCACGTGGCAACACGGTCCGCCGCCTCGCTTTGGACTGTTTGGACTCTCTGGACTCTCTTTTTCAGGAAGCCGGAAATGCCCGCCCCGGACTCTCTGGACCCGCTTTTTTCAGACGCCTGGGCCCCGCTTTGGACTCTCTGGACTCCCTGGACGCTGTTTTTTCTCAGGGCTGGCCCGCGGCCCCGCCGACCGAGGCCATCTGCATCCCGCCGGCGGGTTCGCGGAAATAGCGGTCGATGCCGTCCGCCACGGCGCGCATCAGGCGGCGGCGTGCGCGGCTGTCGTTCAGCAGTCGCTCGTCCTCGGGATTGGTGATGAAGCCCATCTCCAGCAGGACGGCGGGCACATCGGGGGCCAGCAGGACGGCCAGGCCGGCATCGCGGTGGCTGCGGCGCAGCATCGGGTGGTCGGCACCCTCCAGCTCGCCCAGCAGGGTGCGGGCCAGCTGGGCCGAGCGGTTCTGGGTGGCGCGCTGGGTCATGTCCAGCAGGATGCGGTCGACCGAGGGATCGCGGCCCGGCAGGTTCAGGCTGCGGTGCCAGTTTTCGCCGCGGGTGAACTCGCGCACGGCCCGGCCCGCGCCCTGTTCCGACAGGGTGTAGACGCTGGCACCCCGCGTCGCCGGATCGGCGCCGGCATCGGCGTGCAGGCTGATGAACAGGTCGGCGTCGGCCTGGCGGGCGATGGCCACGCGGCGGTACAGGGCGACATAGGCGTCCGTGTCGCGGGTCAGGCGGACCCGGTAGCGGCCCGTGCGCTCCAACTCCCGCTTCAGGTCCAGCGCGGCGGCCAGGGTGACGGCGCTCTCGCGGGATTCCGAGCCGCTGGCACCGGGATCGCGGCCACCGTGGCCGGCGTCGATGAAGATCAGGGGTCGTTCGGTGGGCCGCTCGGCCGCGCGGGGCGGCGGCGTGCGCGACGGGCGAACGGTCGGGGCCCGGCCGGTGGCCTTCAGATCGATGACATAGCGATAGTGGCTGATGCCGTCGCCGGGTGGCAGGATGAAGCGGCGCTCGATCTCGGCGCTGGTGGCCAGGTCCAGCTCGATCCGCGAGGCGGCGCCCGCGCCGGTCACCCGCCAGCCGCGCACCAGACCCGTTCCGGCCCCGGTCAGGCCACGATGGGGCGACACGCCGGCCAGCGAAACGACCACACGGCCGTTTGCGCCCGCCTGGATCACCTGCCCCTGGGACGTCCGGTCCATATCGAGCACGACACGGGTGTGTTCAGCGTCGCCACCGAACCGGACACGCAGCACCTCGCCCATGGCTCCAGAGGCCAGGCCCCGTCCGGCCGTGAGCAGGACGACGCAAATCACGATGAAGGCCATCGCCGTCATCGCCCATTCGCGAACGCGCCAGTGCGCCAGATTGATACGCGACAGTCCGTACATTCGACGGCAGACCCACCTTCTTGGTTGGAGCCATCATGACGCAACGTCGTCGACAACCGGTTAAGGCGCACACCGCTTTTAATTCACGATTGTCATGCCTATGATTGAACGGCTCGCGCATGATCGCGTCCCCTGACCCGTCAGGCCAGGACGCGCCCTCTTCGCGGCATGACTTTCACTGATCCGAGAGCCGGCCGGGTTTCCACCCGCCTGTTCGACGACCGGGTCCGGGACGCCCTTCGACGGCGCGTCCGGTCCCAGGACCGTACTGAACCCCATGGGCCCTATCGCCTGCGCTCCCTCCCGGTCTGATCTGACCGACCTCGCCCGCGGCATTCGCCGCGGCGACGGGATGGCGCTCGCACCTGCCCGCAATCCCATTCGGCGAGCCGCCTGCCCCCTTCGAGGGGATGGCCGAGCGCGCCAGAGAGAGACTTTCCATGTCAAAGACCATGTTGATCGATGCGGCGCACGCGGAGGAAACCCGCGTCGCCATCGTCGAGGGCCGTCAGGTCGAGGAATTCGACTTTGAATCCCGCGCGAAGCGCCAGCTTCGCGGCAACATCTACCTCGCCAAGGTCGTTCGTGTAGAGCCCAGCCTGCAGGCTGCGTTCGTGGAATACGGCGGCAACCGCCACGGCTTCCTCGCCTTCAGCGAAATCCACCCGGACTATTACCAGATCCCCGTCGCCGACCGCGAGGCCATCATGGCCGAGGCGCATTCGGACGACGACGATCATGACGAACACGCCCGCGAAGGCGACGACGAATCCGAAGGCGGCATGGCCGAGGAAGAGCGGCTCAAGCGCCGCCTTATGCGCCGCTACAAGATCCAGGACGTCATCAAGCGCCGTCAGGTCATGCTGGTCCAGGTCGTCAAGGACGAGCGCGGCGGCAAGGGCGCGGCCCTGACCACCTGGCTGTCGCTGGCCGGCCGCTACTGCGTCCTGATGCCCAACACCGGCAAGGGCGGCGGCATCTCGCGCAAGATCACCCAGGCCACCGACCGCAAACGCCTGAAGGCCGCGGCGGCCGCCCTTCACGTGCCCCAGGGCATGGGGCTGATCATCCGCACCGCCGGTGCCAAACGCACCAAGGCCGAGATCAAGCGCGACTATGAATACCTGCTGCGCCTGTGGGAGACGATCCGCGAGACCACGCTGAAGTCCAACGCCCCCTCGATCATCTATGAGGAAGAGAACCTCGTCCGTCGCGCCGTGCGCGATATGTTCGACAAGGATTTCGACGGCATCCAGGTCGAGGGCGTCGAAGGCTTCAAGGAGGCGCGCGACTTCATGCGCGTGCTGATGCCCTCGCAATCGAAGAAGGTGCATCTGTACCAGGGCGCCAGGCCGCTGTTCGCGACCAACGGCATCGAGGAGATGCTGACCCAGATCCACCAGCCGGTCGTGCCGCTGCCGTCCGGCGGCTATCTGGTCATCAACCAGACTGAGGCCCTGGTCGCCATCGACGTCAACTCCGGCCGCGCCACCAAGGAACGCAACGTCGAGGCCACCGCGACCAAGACCAACCTTGAGGCCGCCGTCGAGACCGCCCGCCAGTTGCGCCTGCGCGACCTCGCCGGCCTGATCGTCATCGACTTCATCGACATGGATGAGTCCAAGAACAATCGCGCTGTCGAGAAGGTACTCAAGGACGCCCTGGCCAAGGACCGCGCCCGCATCCAGATGGGCCGCATCTCGGGCTTCGGCCTGATGGAGATCAGCCGCCAGCGCCGCCGTCTCGGCGTCATCGAGGGAGCCACCGAGGCCTGCCCGCATTGCCAGGGTGCCGGACGCGTCCGCTCTGCGGAAAGCGCGGCCCTGATGACCCTGCGCGCCGTGGATATCGAGGCCGGCAAGAACGGTGCGGGCTCGGTGAATCTGCGCCTGTGCACCGCCGTCGCCCTCTATATCCTGAACCACAAGCGCGACTATCTGCAGCGCCTGCTGGCCCAGCGCGGCCTGAACGTTGTCATCCTGATCGACGACAGTCTCGGCCAGGGCGAACACGCCGTCGAGCGCACCGAGACCAACGAGGACTTCGTGCCCCTCGAACGTCCCGAAGCCTTCATCGACCTGGACGACGACTTCGACGACAGCGCCTATACCGACGAGGACGAGGACGGCGAGGAGTTCATCGCCGATGATGACGCCGACCTCGACCGGGAAGACAACGACGACGACGAGCCGCGCGAACGGGCCGAACGGGCTGAAGGCGAAGGTGGCCGTGGCCGCGGTCGCCGCCGTCGCGGTGGACGCCGTGACAGCGGCGACGTCTCAAACGACGACCCGGTCGCCGCCGCACCGGCCTCCCGGGAGGAGGATGACGACAGCGAGAGCGGACGCCGTCGTCGCCGGGGCCGCCGTGGCGGACGTCGTGTCCGCGAGGAAGGCGGCGAGCGCGACGGCTTCAACTGGGTGCGCGGTCGCACCCCGTCGCTCGAAGACCCCTATGTCTGGTTCGATCCGATCAATCCGGAGCGGACCGAGCCTCGCGCCGAGAGCCCGGAGATCGCGGGAGACGCCAGTGAGGTCGTCGGCGAGCGGTCCGGGGACGAGAACGGCGGCGAGCGCACCGGACGGTCACGCCGACGGCGTGGACGGGGTCGTGGCAGGGACCGCGGTAGCGAGCAGGGCCTGGCCCAGGAGATCAAGGTCGAGGCGCGTGCCACCAATGAGGGCATGCCCGCGGACGGCTCGGCCGACACGCCCATGGCCTCGGTCGCCGACGAAACGGCCGATGCCGCGCCTGTCGCCCTCGCCGAAGAGCCCAAGCGTCGGCGCGTGCGCCGCAAGGTCTCGGCCAGTGCGACGGCCGAATCGGCTTCAGAGCCCACCTCGCGGGTGGAGCCGAACGAGATCGAGCCCGCTGCGGAACCGGCGGTCCTCGATGTGACGCCGGAGGAAGCTGCGGTCGAACAGGAACCCGCGCCGAAGCCGGCGCGCGCCGCCAAGGCCGCCAAGGTGGTCGAGCCCACGCCTGCTCCGCAGCCGGAAATCGATGTCGCCACCCTGATCGCCGAGGATCCGAACCAGATCGTGGCACCGCCCGAGAAGCCCAAGCGTGGATGGTGGCGCCGCTGAATGGCCGTGATTAGATAGTGAGGATCGCTTTGGGGGTGTTCCGGGTGTGAGGAGTTCGACTTGAACTGGTTGTCCCGCAATGTCTTCCGTACGACGGGCGTTGTCGCCGCTGTCGGCCTTGTGCTGACGGCGGCCTCGCCCGCCTCGGCCCAAAGCGCGATCCGGGACACCGAGATCGAGGGCATCATTCACGAGTGGGCTGACCCGGTTCTCACCGCGATGGGACTGGAACCCACCGAGGTGGAAATCCTTCTAATCAACGACAATGATCTGAACGCCTTCGCCACGCGGGGCCGGATCATGGGGGTGAATACCGGCCTGATCCTCAGGACCCGCACTGCCAACGAGCTCCTGGGCGTGCTGGCGCATGAGGGCGGGCACATCAGGAACCGCCATACCTTGCGCGACGGAGCCCAGGGCGCGGGGATGCAGCCGATGCTTATGACCATGGCTTTGGGTGCCCTGGCCATTGCGGCAGGCTCTCCCCAGGCCGGCGCGGTCCTGCTGGGCAACAGCCAGTATTTCGGCACCCTCAGCGCCTTGCGGTACATGACCCACCAGGAGGGCGAGGCCGACAACACCGGAGCCCGGGCACTGGAAAATGCCGGCGAGTCCGGACGCGGCCTGGTCAGCTTCTTCGAGAATTTCCGCTCGCAGGAGGTCTTCTCCGACGCGCGCCGTTTCCCCTATTTCCGTAGCCACCCCTTGTCGTCGACCCGGATCGAAAACCTGCGCCGCTTCGTCGCCGAACAGTCCCACTACGATCAGGTCGACAGCCCCGAACGGGTCGCCCAGCACGCGCTGATCCTGGCCAAGATTCATGGCTTCATGGACGAACCGAACCAGACGCTGCGCGACTATCCCGAAAGCGACGCATCACTGCCCGCGCGTTATGCACGGTCGATCGCCCTGTATCGGGACGGCCAGACCGAGAAGGCCCTGGCCGCGGTTGACGCCCTGCTGACCGAACAGCCTGACAATCCCTATTTCTGGGAACTGAAGGGTCAGATCCTGTTCGAGGAGGGCCGGCCCGTCGAGGCCATCGGAGCGCACCAGCGCTCGGTCGAGCTGAAGCCCGATGCGCCCTTGCTGCGCATCAACCTGGCCCACGCCCTGATCGAGGCCCGCGACCCCACCAAACTGGATCAGGCGGTCGTCGAACTGAAACGCGCCACGGTGATGGAGGGTGACAACACCCTGGCCTGGCGTCTGCTGAGCCAGGCCTATGCGACCCAAGGCAAGGAGGGTGAGGCCCGCCTGGCCTCGGCCGAGATGTATTTTGCCGCCGGTGCCGAGGTGCAGGCCACCCAGTTCGCCCTGCGCGCGCGCGACATGCTGGAGCCCGGCACGGTCGAGTGGACCCGGGCCATGGACATCGTCTTCGCCTCGGGGGCGACCCAGGACGACGTCGATGACGTCGACCGCCACAATAGCCGCCGTGATCGCGGCGGCGTCATTCCCGCCGGCTGACCCCGCATCGAGAGAGTGTATGACCGACGCGCCTGACCAGACGCCAGAATCGCCACGCGGGGGGTTCCTTGCCGGACCGCGCGCCGGCACGGCCGCCCTTGCAGTATCGGTGGTCGCCCTGGCGCTCGCCGCGGCCCCCTATGCGACCGGTGGCGATTTCGATGGCCGGGTGCGGTCCTATCTGCTCGAGAACCCCGAGATTCTGCAGGAGGTCAGCCTCAAGCTTGAGGAAAAGGCCCAGCAGGCCCAGGTAGCCCAGACACGGCTCCACGCGGATGAAATGACCGCACGTATCGCCGCCGATCCCTCGCTGCTTGCGATAGATGCCCGCGATCCTTCCTTCGGACCTGTCGACGCGCGCGTGACAGTGATCGAGTTCTTCGACTTCCGCTGCCCGGGCTGCAAGGCGACAGCGCCCGAGGTCCTGCGCCTGATGCAGGCCCATCCCGATGTGCGGTTCGTGTTCAAGGACTGGCCGATTCTGGATCGAGGAACGGACGACACCTCACACTATGCCGCCCGTGCTGCACAGGCCGCCCACCGGCAGGGCAAATACCTGCCGGTGTTCCGCGCCCTTATGGCCGAACCTGCCCTGACGCAGACAGCGGTCGACCGGATTCTCGCCGCCAACGGCGTGACCCTTCCGACGGCGAGGGCTGCAATGGCCGGTCCCGAGATCGCCCGCCACCTGGCCGACATCCAGCTGGCAGCATCCCGCCTCGGCCTGCAGGGAACGCCGACCTTCTTTGTCAACGGCAAGGCCAGCGCCAGTATTCAGCCCGCCGATATCGACCGCGCCATCCGGGCGGCCAAGGCGGGCTGAACCCGGGCTCCCGCCCGTCAGCCGATCGCGCCGACACAGCCCTCGTCGCCGCCGACAGGCAGCTTCGCGTCCGTCAGGGAGAGCGTCCATCCGTGATGGGTCGCCAAGCCCCGACGCCGGATACCGCCGCCGTCACCGGCGTCACCACCGGCGTCGACAATGACCCTGCGGCCGGTGGGAAGCGCGGCGGGGTCGATCCGGCCGACCGCCAATGCAGTCGGTGTGTCACCGCCGAAGCCGTCGAACACGCTGAGCATCGACCACTCGCGGCGCAGGCCCATCCACCAGGCGTCATCGGCGTTGACCGCCAGCACCGCGACACCATGACCCTCGGCGGCCCAGGCGAGGGCGGCTTGCGGATCGCGGACGGCACGCATGTCGGCGGCCGCACCGAAGCGCAGGCGAGCCCCGTCGAAGGCGCGGGTCGGCTCGACCGGCGACCAGACCTGGACCTTGATCCGGCCCTGACGAGCCAGGCCCCAGCCGACGATCTGCCGCCAGAGGGATTCGACGGCCTCGCGATTGTCGAGGTCGGCGCGGTCGAGCATTCGCGCCAGCACCGCCTGTTCGCGGTCGGGGCGCAGTTTTACGTGGGGGCCGGACGGAGCGTCCTTGGCCTGACCGACGCGGGCGGCGATGGCGAGGCGGCGCTCGAACAGCGCCAGGAGTCTGTCATCGAGCTCGTCGATCTCGTGGCGCAGGGCGGCGAGCGCCATGTGCTCGGGCGAAATGTCGGAGAGGTCGGGCCAGACTTGCTGGAGGGCGGGTTGGGTACTGGAGTGGGGCACGGTTTGAGGACTTTCGGTTTCGATGGGTGGCAATGCGGGGTTTGCGAGCCGCCGCCCCGTCCCGGGGCGGTCGCCGGCGAGGTCGTCAGGACGATGTCCCCGACGCCTCAGCCGGCGTATCGAAAGCCGTAGAAATACAGGTCCGCGGCCGCGTTGAAGCGGGCGAAAGCAGTCGCAGCGATGGCTTGCGAGCGGACCATGGGACTCAAGAGACGCATGGATCGTGCGCCGTCAAGCCGACGGGGCGCTCAACAGGACAAAACGCGTGCGGTTGTCCCCGGAATCCTGAAGGTCGTTGCGCAAAATCGACAACCCATAGACTTCCGCGGCGCGAGCCGGGGCCACGGCGGCCCGGGTGATGTCGCCGGCTTCGGCCACGGCCCGTGCCGCGCCGGCGGTATCGAAGGCCTCGACGGCAGTGAGGCCGAGAGCGGCCAGCGAGGCCGGGCACTGACGCAGGGCGACCGGATGGCTCTCGGCCGTCCTGACCGTGCGCAGGCTCGCGCCGGCCGGGGCCATCAACGCCAGACGGATCGGGCGCCAGACCTCGGACACCACGGTCAGGTTCGCCGCCTCGACCAGGGACGCCGCGGGTTCGACCCGGCCGATGGTGCTGTTTTCCACCGGGATCAGGGCACAGCCGACATCGCCGGCCTTCAGCGCCTCAATGGCGGCCTCAAAGGACTCAAAGGGCACGGCCTCGTCCCATGGCCTCAGATCGATACAGGCCTCATGGCTGAAAGCGCCGGGCGCGCCCTGGTAGGCGCAGCGTCCCCCGGCATCGTCGCCCTCGGGCCTGCCGACGCCCTGCATCTCAGGCCGCCTGCGACTGCGACTGGCGTCCGGACTTCAGTCGTTCGGCGACCAGGAAGGCCAGTTCCAAAGCCTGATCCGCGTTCAGACGCGGGTCGCAATGGGTATGGTAGCGGCTGGACAGGTCGTCCTCGGTCAGGGCCTGCGCCCCGCCCAGACATTCAGTCACGTCCTGGCCGGTCATCTCGAGGTGGACCCCGCCCGGGTGGACACCCTCGGCCTCGGCCACGTCGATAAAGCCCCTCACCTCGCCGAGGATGCGCTCGAAGGGGCGGGTCTTGTAGCCGTTACCGGCCTTCAGGGTGTTGCCGTGCATCGGGTCGATCGACCAGACGACCCGGCGGCCCTCGGCCTTCACCGCCTGCATCAGACGCGGCAGCCGGTCGCCGACCTTGTCCGCGCCGAAACGGCCGATCAGGGTCAGGCGGCCCGGGGTATTGTCAGGGTTCAGAACGTCGATCAGCGACAGCAGGTCGTCCGGCTCCATGGTCGGACCGCACTTCAGGCCGACAGGATTGCGGATGCCGCGAACGAATTCGACATGGGCACCGTCCAGTTGACGGGTCCGTTCGCCGATCCAGACCATATGGGCCGAGGTATCGAACCATTCGCCCGTGGCGCCGTCGAGGCGGGTCAGGGCACTCTCGAGGTTCAACAGCAGGGCTTCGTGGCTGGTAAAGACCTCGACCCGGCTCAGGTCCGGATGGCTCTCGGGCGTCACGCCGACCGCCTCCATGAAGGCCAGGGCCTCGGTGATCTTGTCGGCCAGTTCGCGATATTTGGCGCCGTAGGCGCTGTCGGTCGCAAAGCCCATGGTCCAGCGGTGGATGTTGTACAGGTCGGCATAGCCGCCGCCGGCGAAGGCGCGCAGCAGGTTCAGGGTCGAGGCCGACTGGTTGTAGGCCTTCAACAGCCGCTGCGGATCGGGCAGCCGTTCTTCGGGCGTGAAGGCCATGCCGTTGATGATGTCGCCACGATAGCTGGGCAGTTCGACACCGTCGATCTCCTCGACCGAGGACGAGCGCGGCTTGGCGAACTGGCCGGCGATCCGGCCGACCTTCACCACCGGCTTGCGGCCCGCGAAGGTCAGGACCACCGCCATCTGCAGGATCAGGCGGAAGGTGTCGCGGATGTTGTCGGTCGAGAACTCCTTGAAGCTCTCGGCGCAGTCCCCGCCCTGGAGCAGGAAGGCTTCGCCGGCCTCAACCTGGGCCAGTTTGGCGGTCAGGGTCCGGGCCTCCCCGGCAAAGACCAGCGGCGGAAGAGCGCGCAGTTCGTTCTCGACGCGCGCCAGGGCGTTCACGTCGGGATAGTCCGTCGGCATCTGCACGACGGGCTTCGATCTCCAGCTTTCAGGCGTCCAGCGCGTACTCATGGCCGCAAGATAGGCGGACGGTTGTGTTCGGACAATGAACAGAGGTGACGCATGTGATCAGCGCTTTCCTCGGGGTGGGGAGGGAGTGGTTGGTGATTGGTGATTGGTGATTGGCCGGCGGTTGTGCGATGGCGCTGACGGTGCCGCCCTTCCGCCGCCAGAGAAGCGGCCAGCCACCAATCACCAATCACCAATCACCAATCACCAATCACCCATGCGTCATCGCCGCTTGCTGGCAAGCGGTTGGGGAGGGCGCGGAGCGGCCGGGCCTCGCCCGGTGCTGTTATGTTGTTACCGTTTCGACGAAGCTGAGCGCCCCGCGTGGTTCGTTTTCCACACACCCCCCGGCTGGCGGCCCTCAATTTCGGGCCTTACCGGAACACCCGTCCGCTCCATTGCTGGAGCGAACGGCGGGACGGACTTGCCACAGGCATCAATCCGCTCCTTCGGCGCGCGGCGAGCAGGCGGATGCCATCCATCGACATCCTCAAGGCCCCCCGAACTATCGATCGCCCGGGCTTCATCGCTCGACCACAGCCCGCCGACATCGAGGCGCTGGATCCGACGCCCTCCCCACCGACGGGATGAGCCAATTATGGGGGCGGTCGCAGCGCGGATGGCGGATGACGCTGTAATTTTTGAAAAGCTTGTCGAATCAGTGGGGTGGCGGCCCGGATTGTGTTGGCAATCGGCGGATTGTCAGCAGCGTCTCCTCCCCGTTCTTCGACGGGGAGGAGACATGACGTCACCCCGCCGACATTGTCCCGGGCTGCTGCTTGTCCTTCAGCGTGACCAGTTCCTCGGCCATGGTCGGATGGACGGCGCAGGTGGCGTCCCATTGGGCCTTGGTCAGGCCGGCCTTCACGGCGATGGCGGCCAGCTGGATCATTTCGGGGGCCTCGGGGCCGACGATGTGGACGCCGACGACCTTCTGACTCCGGGCGTCGACCACCAGTTTCATCAACACGCGTTCTTCCGAGCCGGTGAAGGCGTATTTCATCGGCCGGAACCGGGTCAGGTAGATATCGACCTCGCCGGGGCAGCTGTGTCGCGCCTCGCTTTCGGTCAGGCCGACCGTGCCCACCGGAGGCTGGCTGAACACCGCGCTGGCGACGGCCTCATAGTCAAAGGCCTGCGGATTGTCGCGATAGACCGTCTCGTGGAAGGCCACGGCCTCCCGGATCGCCACGGGGGTCAGGTTGATGCGGTCGGTGACGTCGCCGACCGCCCAGATGTTCTCCGCCGTGGTCCTGGACAGGTCGTCGACCTTGATGGCTCCGTCGTCGTTCAGCTCGACGCCCGCGGTCTCCAGCCCCAGTGATTTGACATGCGGCACGCGGCCGGTGGCGAACATGACCACATCGGTCTCGATCTCATGGCCGTTCTCGAGCTTGTTGAGCAGGCCGGTCGCGGTCTTTTCAATGGCGGCGTGCTGGCAGCCGAGGATGACCTTGATGCCCCGCTTCTCGATCTCGCCGGCCAGATGGGCGCGCACGTCGTCGTCAAAGCCGCGCAGGATGTTGGGGCCGCGGTAGATCAGGGTGGTTTCGACCCCCAGACCCGCGAAAATCCCGGCGAACTCCACGGCGATATAGCCGCCACCCGCGATCAGGATGCGCTTGGGCAATTCCGGCAGGTGGAAGGCCTCTTCCGAGGTGATGGCGTGCTCGATCCCGGGCAGGTCCTCGGGCTTCCACGGCCGGCCGCCGGTCGCGATCAGGATTTTCTCGGCCGTGAAGGTCTGGTCCTTGCCGACGATCTCGACGGTGTGGGCGTCCTTGAGCACAGCGCGGCCGTGGATCAGGTCAACGCCGGCCTTGCCGAGATTGGCGACATAGATGCCCGACAGACGGGCGATCTCCACGTCCTTGGATTCCAGGAAGGTCGGCCAGTCGAATTTCGCATTGTCGAACGACCAGCCATAGCCTTCGGCGATCTCGAGCGCGTGGCTGACCTCGGAGGCCATGACCATGAATTTCTTGGGCACGCACCCCCGGATCACGCAGGTGCCGCCGACCCGGTGCTCTTCGGCGATGGCCACCCGCTTGCCGCCCAGGGCCGTCAGACGCGCCGCCCGCACACCGCCCGAACCGGCGCCGATGACGAAGAGGTCGTAGTCGTAGGTTGCGGTCATGTCGGCCCTGTCCGTGGTTGACCGCGGACTTATGCAGTCGGCGGCACGGGCACAAGCTGGAAGGGTCAGCCTCCGGGCGACGATCACCCGTGCCCCGATGCTCACCCGCCCCCTCAATTGGTCGATTGACCGCCATGAACCCCGGCCCTAGCGTCCGCGACAACCCTGAGGTTTGTACAATGTTCGCCCTGTTCGCCGCCGCCCTGCTTCTCGCCGCTCCGCAGTCAGCCACACCCCAGACACCACCGCCCCCCGCGACGGCTTCGGCGGATCCTGACGGGAGCCCGTTCCGTCTGCAGGATGTGGAGGTTTCCGGGCGCTCGCTGGACACCCTGATCGACGGTTTCGTCAATGAGGTCGCCGCCCCCAACCGCCGCCGGGGCATCGCCCGCTGGCCGGACCGGATCTGCATCGGCGCGGCCAATATGCGCAATGATGCGGCCCAGTACCTGGTCGATCGGGTTTCAACCGTGGCGGACGATCTCGGCCTGACCGCGGGCGAGCCGGGCTGCGTGGCCAATGTCCTGATCATCGCCACCGACGACGCCGACGGACTGGCTCAACAACTGGTGTCGGAACGGTCGCGGTCTTTTCGTATGGGCGGGTCCGGCATGGACCGGGGCGGGGCGGCGCTGAGGGCCTTCACGACCTCTGACCGGCCGGTACGCTGGTGGCAGTTGAGCATGCCGACCGATTCCGAGACCGGCGACCGGGCCGTCCGCCTGCCCGGCGACTGTCGCAACGCCTGCATCAATCCGCAGGACGCCGCACCGATCATCGCCGTAACCTCGGCCTCGCGCCTGAGCACCCAGATCGTCGACAACCTGTTCCGCACCATCGTCATCCTCGATGTTGACCAGGTCAGTCAGGTGTCGATCGTCCAGCTGGCCGACTATGTCGCCATGATCACCCTGGCCCAGATCGATCCCGAGGCTGACACGCGGGCCTATGCCTCCATCCTCAATGTGTTCGAGGAGTCCGAGGCGGTGGACGGGCTGACCGACTGGGACCTGACCTATCTGCAGGGCCTGTATGACGCGGAGCGCAACAGCCAGAACCTGCGCGCCGGACGGTCGGAGATCGCGGCCTCCATCCGACGTGCGCATACCGCCGGGCAGGCCGGGGAGGAAGAAGGCGACGTCGAGACACCGGCTCCGCCCCCGGCGGAGTAGGCCGCTCGGGGCGGCGGGTCGCTAGGGCGTCAACACCTCCACCCCCTCATCCCTCCCGATGATCGCCTCGTCCGCCAGGTCGAGGAACAGGCCGTGCTCGACGACACCGGTGATCAGCTTGAGATCGTCGGCCAGCCGCACGGGGTCGTGGATAGCGACGCATTTCGCGTCATAGATCAGATTGCCGCCATCGGTCCGCACCAGGCCGCGCTCGGCCGTCCGCACCCGCGCCGGCATGGCGATGTCGTGATCGGCCAGCACATCGGCGATGCGGTTGGCCGTGGTCTTGTGGCCGAAGGCGACGACCTCGATGGGCAGGGCGAAGGCGCCGAGGGTCTTCACCACCTTGGCGGCGTCGGCGATGACGAGGCAGCGGGTCGAGGCCTCCCAGACCAGCTTTTCGCGCAGCAGGGCCGCCCCGCCGCCCTTGATCAGGGCCAGACCCGGCCCGACCTCGTCGGCCCCGTCGACGGTCAGGTCGATGCGGGGCGTGTCCTCGAGGGTCGAGAGCGACAGGCCGAGTTCGCGGGCCAGTTCGGCTGTGGCCTCGGAGGTCGGGACGCAGCGGAGGCCGTCAAGATTGCGGGCCGCCAGCGCCTTGACGAACCAGGCGGCGGTGGAGCCGGTGCCGAGACCGACGACCATGCCGGGTTCAACGCGGAGGGCGGCGGCTTCGCCGGCCAGTCGCTTGTGATTGTCGGACATCGGGCTCGCTTGCGAACAGGGCGGAGGGAGGTTTAGCTGGCCCGGCTTTATCGGGGCAGAAGACAATGTTCAAACGCGCACTGAGTCCCATGATCCTGCTGAGCCTCTTGCTCGCCGGCTGCGAGACGATCTACGGCCAGCCGCCGGCGGGGCCGACGGTCGCCGTCGTCACGCTGGACCGCGACCCCCAGCTGGGCACGTTCGGCACAGGCCAACTGCTGTCCTGGTCCGCTGACGCGGCCTGTTCCAATGTGATGAAAATCGCCGCCTTCGATCCCATGAGCCGCATCCTGGGCGGCGTCACCGATGCGGAGTTCCGTCTTCCCGGCGGCGAGACGGCGCACCTCCTCGCGGACATCTACGGCGACCCGCGCTCAGGCTTCCAGGTGGTGACGGCCTGCACCAACCTCGTGCGGTTCACGCCCGCGGCGGGCGGACGGTACCGCATTATTCAGCGGTTCAACGACGGACAGTGCGAGGCCGCTGTCACGGACACGGCTACCGGCGAACCGCCGGCCGACTTCACCGCCATGGGCCTGTCGCCCGAATGCATCAGGACCCCGCCGGGCTATCAGCGGGTCGGGGATGACGGCTGACCGACGGGTCAGGCTCTGGCCTTCGCCGCCTTCTTCGCCCGCATCGTCTCCATGAACCGCGCGGCCCAGCCGGCCTTCGCCGACTGCCCGCCGCGCGCCAGCGCCAGGTCGCCCGGCGCGACATCCTTCGTGATCACCGACCCCGACCCGACCATGGCTCCGGCGCCGATGGTCACCGGGGCGACCAGCGAACTGTTGGAGCCGACGAACGCCCCCTCCCCCACCGTGGTGCGGTGTTTGAAGAAGCCGTCGTAGTTACAGAAGATCGTGCCCGCCCCGATGTTGGCCTTCGCCCCGACGACGCCGTCGCCCAGATAGGCCAGGTGGTTGGCCTTGGCGCCGGCGTCCATGCGGACGTTCTTCACCTCGACGAAATTGCCGACCTTGACCCCCTCGCCCAGATCCGCGCCGGGGCGCAGCCGGGCATAGGGACCGACCTCGGCGCCGGCGGCGACGGTCGCACCCTCGATATGGCTGAAGCTGCGGATGCGGGCCCCGCCGGCGATCTTCGCGCCCGGGCCGAAGACGACATAGGGCTCGATCGTCGTGCCGCCGCCGACCTCGGTGTCGAACGAGAAATGCACCGTTTCGGGCGCCGGCATGGTCACGCCGGCGGCGAGGAAGGTCTCACGCTGGACCGACTGGAACAGGGCCTCGGCCACGGCGAGTTCGGCCTGGGCGTTGACGCCCATGACGGCGTCCTCATGCGCGGACACGGTACGCGTCGGCTCGCCGCGCGCGCGGGCCAGGGCGACCACGTCGGTCAGATAGTATTCGCCCTTGGCGTTGTCGTTGCGGACCTCGGCGAGCAGGGAGAACAGCAGGGCCGAGGGCGCGGCCATGACGCCCGAGTTGCAGACGGTGACCTTGAGCTGGTCGGGCGAGGCCTCCTTGTGCTCGACGATGGCCTCCAGACCGCCGTCGGCATCGATCAGCAAACGGCCATAGCCGGTCGGGTCGCGCGCCTCGAAGCCCACCACCGTCACGCCGTCGGCGGTGCTGAACACCGGCTCGATGTCGGACGCCTTGAGCAGGGGCACGTCGCCATAGGTGATGACCACCTGACCGGTGAAGCCGGCCAGGGCGGCCTCGGCGGCGCGCACGGCATGGCCGGTGCCGATGGGTGGGTCCTGCACGGCGATGGCCCCCTCGCCCAGACGTTTGACCACATGGGCCCGGACCTCGGGCGAATGGTTGCCGACCACCACCACGATCCGCTCGCAGCCCAGGGCCTCGGCGGCGTCGATGGCGTGGTCCAGCATGGCGCGGCCACCGACCGGGTGCAGCACCTTGGGCAGGGGCGACTTCATCCGCGTGCCCTGGCCGGCGGCGAGGATGATGGCGGCGCGAGAGGGGGAGGCACTGGTCATGAATCGGTCCGGCGGCTAGTCGTCGCCAGCGGTCTAGCCCATCCCGGCGACCGACGGGAGATGCCGATGACCACGCGCGACCTCGAAGGCTGGACCCTCGCCTTCGATCTGGACGGCACACTGGTGGATTCGGCCCCCGATCTGATCGGCACGCTGAACCGGATGCTGGCCCCGCGCGGCTATCCGCCCGTACCCCTGTCATCGGCCCGGCATCTGGTCGGCCACGGCGCGCGCGCCCTGCTGCGCCACGGTTTCGCCGAGGCCGGCGCGGTCTGGGACGAGGCCGCCGAGCCGGAGCTGTTCGACCGGTTCATCGACGACTATGTCGCCCATATCGCCGACGACAGCCGGCCTTTCGAGGGGGTGGTCGAGACGCTGGACCATCTGGCGGCGCGCGGCGCGATCCTGTGCGTGGCCACCAACAAGCGCACCGACCTGGCCGAGGCGCTGATCGATGCGCTGGACCTGACGCGGCATTTCGTCATTGTCGCCGGCCCCGATCGGGTCAGTGCCCGGAAGCCCGACGGGGCACATGTGCGCGAGGCGTTGCAGTTGGCCGGGGGCGATCCGGCGCGGGCCGTGATGGTCGGCGACGCGACCACCGACACCGGCAGCGCCCGGGCGGCGGGCGTGCCCTGCGTGGTCGCGAGCTTCGGCTACAATGACGCCTCATTGGAGGAACTGGGCGGCGACATCGTCATCGACCGCTTCGCCGACCTGATCGCGGCGGTGGAGACACTTCAGCAGGCCAGGGCCGTCGTCGCCATCTGACGGCTTGCCAGTCCCGGACGACCGGGCTATGTCCCCGCCTCCTGAATCGGCCGGATGCGTAGCTCAGCGGGAGAGCACCTCGTTCACACCGAGGGGGTCACAGGTTCAATCCCTGTCGCATCCACCATTTCCACCGGTCAGGCTTCCGAACAATCCGCCCGATAGCGTCGCTCAGACAGAGGCCGCGCTGGCGTCGCCGACGAAATGCCAGCCACCGGGCGGCAGCATGTTGGCGAGGAAGGACGGGCGGTGGCCGCGCAGGACGACGTGCAGCGCCTGACCTCCGGGGTGATCGACGACCTCATATTCCGCCTCAAAGGCCGGAGCGTTCGGCCAGCGGCGCATCTGGTCAGCGACAAAGGCCGCCGCCCGCGCGCGGACCAGGGCGATGTCCGCCGTCGCGTCCAGACCCTGCGCGCCCGCCGTGGCCGCGCCGTCGGCGATGGTCTGTAGCCGGTCCTGCGAACGGGTGACCGCCAAAAGGTCGAGGCCGCCGACCACCAGCAGGAAGACCGCCGGGCCGACAAAGGCGAATCTGAGCGCGATCGTGCCGCCCGACGCACGCAGGAACCGCACGATCCCGCTCATGACACGACCGCCGGGACGGGGAAGGCGTCGTTCGGTGGGAAGAGGATACGGCTCACGACATATTCCAACGGCAACAGGGACAGTCCGCGATCCTACCCCGGCACCCTTAATCGACCGTATCGGCGATCAGGGTCGGCCCTGGAGCTCTTCGAGAACGACGCCTTTGTCGGACAGATATTTGGAGCCGATATAGGCGGTGGCCAGCCACAGGGCCGACCAGAGGGTCCAGGCCACGGTCGCGGACTCAAGGCTGATGTTGACGTCCTGGGCCGTCCGGAACTGGCTGATCGCGCCGACGGCGGCGGCGGCGGCGGCCGATGCCAGCACCACGACCCGGGACCAGGGCTGGGCCACCAGCAGGGCGACACCGCCGATGGTCAGCAGGATGGCCGAAATCACCCACGGCAGCTCCTGCCGGTTCAGGCCGAAGGCGGCGTTGAACAGGGCGTAGATCAGAAGCGTTGAGCCGGCGGCGCGAAGCACGAACATGGGAAAACCTGTCTGAACGCGGTCAGTATCCCCCCGCAGGCTCTCCAATTCGTAAAGCCGGTGCTTCTCTTTCGAGGGTCAACATCCACAATTTCGCGACTTTCACCATTTCGCCGTTATCTGCCCCTACAGGCCGCCGTCCGCCGCCTTCCGCGCCGACCGTTCGCGCGCTGAATCGTGCTATTGGACCGCCCATGCCCTTCCCCGCCAGTCACCCCGCGCTCGACCGCGCCCTTTCCGAACGCGGCTATGCCGAGCCGACGCCGGTGCAATCCGCCGTTCTCGAGGCCATGCCGAACGATGACGGCTCGGGCCGCGACCTGCTGGTCAGCGCCCAGACCGGTTCGGGCAAGACGGTCGCCTTCGGCCTGGCCCTGGCCCCGACCCTGCTCGGAGAGGCCGAAAAATTCGCCGAGTTCGGCGCGCCGGTGGCCCTGGTCATCGCCCCGACCCGCGAACTGGCCCTGCAGGTCTCGAACGAGCTGCAGTGGCTCTATGCCCAGACGGGTGCCCGGATCGTCTCCTGCGTCGGCGGCATGGACCCCCGCACCGAGCGGCAGGCCCTGAATCGCGGTTGCCATATCGTGGTCGGCACCCCCGGCCGTCTGCGCGACCATGTCGAGCGCGGCGCGCTGGACCTGTCGACGCTTCAGGCGGTTGTGCTGGATGAAGCCGACGAGATGCTGGACATGGGCTTCCAGGAAGACCTGACCTTCATCCTCGACGCCGCCCCGGCCGAGCGCCGGACACTGCTGTTCTCGGCCACCCTGGCACGCGACATCGTGCAACTGGCCAAGACCTATCAGAAGGACGCGCTGCGGATCGACACCGTCGCCGGCAACGCCTCCCACGCCGACATCGAGTACAAGGCCATCCGGGTCGCCCCGAACGAGGTCGAGCTCGCGGTCGTCAATGTGCTCCGATACTTCGAAGCCCCCGGCGCCCTGGTGTTCGCCAACACCCGCGAGCGGGTGAAACACCTGACCTCGTCCCTGCGCGAGCGCGGCTTCTCGGTCGTCGGCCTGTCGGGCGAACTGACCCAGAGCCAACGATCCGAAGCCCTGCAGGCCCTGCGCGACGGCCATGCCCGCGTCTGCGTGGCCACCGACGTCGCCGCGCGCGGTCTGGACCTGCCCGATCTGGGTCTGGTCATCCATGCGGAAATCCCGGTCAACAAGGCCGGCCTGCTGCACCGCTCGGGCCGAACGGGCCGCGCCGGCAAGAAGGGCGTATCGGTCCTGCTGGTCAGCTATACGCGCCGCCGCAAGGTCGAGCTGATGCTGCAGTCGGCCTCGATCAAGGCCGAATGGTCGGGGCCGCCCAGCGCAGAGGAAATCCGCGCCAAGGATCAGCAGCGGATGCTGGCCGATCCGGTCCTGACCGCCGTCATCGACGATGAAGACACCCTCGCCATGGGCCGGCAGTTGCTCGAGAAATCCAGCCCGGAACAGATCGCCGCGGCGCTGATCCAGATGTACCGCCAGAAGCTGCCCCCGCCCGAGGACGTCTATGACGACGAGCGGATGAAGCGCCAGCAGGCCAGCGGCAAGAACGACAAGGGTCAGCCCGATGTTCCGTACACGGACTTTGCCCGTGGCGGCGACATGACCTGGTACCGGATCAATATCGGGCGCGACAAGAATGCCGATCCGAAATGGCTGATGCCGACCATCTGCCGCCTCGGCCATGTGACCAAGCGCGACATCGGTTCGATCAAGATCTTCGAACGCGAGACCAAGTTCGAGATCACCCAGGAAATGCAGGCAAAGTTCGAGGCCGCCATCGCCCTGGGCCTCGAGGACGGAGTCAAGATCGATCCGGCCGTGAAGCCGGGCCCTTCCGAGAAGCCCGTCAGCCGCTGGGACAAGAAGCCCGCCGGCGATCGTCCCCAGGGCGACCGGCCCGAACGCAAGCCGTGGAAGGCTCGCGAGGAAGGCGGCGACAAGCCTGCCTGGAAGCCGCGCGAGGATCGCCCCGAGGGTGCCAGGAAGCCCTGGGACAAACGCGACGAGGCCGCTCCCGCCGCTGAGAGCAAGAAGCCCTGGGTGAAGCGCGAGGAGACCGGCGACAAGCCCGCCTGGAAGGCCCGTGAGGACCGCCCGGCGGCCGAGAAGAAGCCGTGGGTCAAGCGCGACGACGCGGCGGCTCCGGCCGCCGAGGGCAAGAAGCCCTGGGTCAAGCGCAAGCCGACCGATCCGACGCCCCCCGGCAAGAAGCCGTGGGTCAAGAAGCCCCTGGCCGACGGCAAGACGCCCTGGACTCCGCGCTCGGACGCCGAACCGGCCGCCGCGGCGGGCGATCGGCCGTGGAAGGGCAAGCCTCACGGCAAGCCGCAGGGCGGTGACCGTCCCTGGGCGGCCAAGGACGCACGCGGCAAACCAGCCTCCAAACCTTACAAGGCCAAGGGCAAGTAGTTCCGAGGTTCGTCACCCCCGGGCATGAGGTGCGTGTTGCGTCGCACAAGCCAACGCCCCTAGATGGCCGGATGTCCGCTCCGGCCACACTCACTGTCGACCTGAACGCCCTCGCCGCCAATTTTCACACCCTGGAAGAGGCGGGCGGCGTTCCCGTGCATCCGGTGGTCAAGGCCGACAGCTACGGTCTCGGCGCGTCGCCCTGCGCGCAACGGCTGATGGCCGAAGGCGCGCGGACCTTCTTTGTGGCACGGACCGGCGAGGGCGAGCGATTGCGCACCGCCCTGGGCTCCGAGCCCGCCATCTATGTGCTGGACGGATGTCCGGCAGGTCGGGCCGCCCGACTTCGCACGGCGGACCTGCGGCCGGTGCTCAACGCCCATGCCCAGCTGGCCGAATGGCGGGCAGCGGGTGGCGGAGCCTGCGGTTTGCAGATCGACACCGGGATGAACCGGCTGGGTTTTCGCCCGGACGACGCGCCCGGGCCGTTCGAGGGCCTCGACCTGGTGCTCAGCCATCTGGCCTGCGCCGACGATCCATCCGAGCCCATGAATGCCCGCCAGCGCGACACCTTCGCGGGGGTGGCGGCGCGATATCCGGGCACCGTCCGGTCATTCGCCAATTCCGGCGGCGTCTTCCTCGGTCCTGACTTCGCGTTCGACGCCACCCGGCCCGGCATCTGCCTTTACGGTGGTGGGCCTGAAGGCCGGCCAGACACCCGCATCCGGCCCGTCGCGACCCTGACGGCGGAAGTGCTTCAGCTGCTTGAGGTGCCGGCCGGAGAGACCGTGGGCTATTCCGGCACCTTCACCGCGACACGGCCGACGCGGATCGCCACCTGCGCGGCGGGCTATGCCGACGGCGTGCTGCGCAGCTACAGCCCGGACGGGCAGGTCTTCGTGGCGGGCGAGCTGCGGCCGATCGTGGGGCGGATATCGATGGATGCCTGCGCGGTCGATGTCACCGGGCTGGATGTTGCGGTCGGGGACCGGATCGAGCTGTTCGGTCCGAACAGGATGCTGGACGACGCGGCAGCGGCGGCGGGCACCATCGGCTATGAACTGCTCAGCGCAATCACCGCCCGCGTGCCCCGACTCTACGTCGACTGAGACGGCTCAGCGGGCGTCGCGCACCACGTCACCGCCCTTGATGACCACCGGCACCGTCTCCAGCCTCCGCACATCCGCCAGGGGGTCGCCCGACACGGCAATCAGGTCGCCGAAACGTCCGGTGACGATGGCACCGACGTCGCCCTCCCGGCCCAGGGCCTGGGCGGCGTTCCAGGTGGCGGCGCGGATCGCCTCGGCCGGGGTCATGCCGTATTCGACCATGACGGCGAACTGACGGGCGTTCTGGCCGTGCGGGTAGATGGCGGCGTCCGAGCCAAACACCATCCGGGCACCGGCACGGTGCGCCGCGCGGAAATTGTCGCGCTGCAGCTGACCGATCTCGCGGTCCTTGCGCAGATTGTCCTCGGTGACACCAAACTCCGTACCCGTCTCCTGGGTGAAGTCTGTGTTGAAGATATCCATCGACAGCCAGGTGCCGTGCTGGACCGCCAGCCGGATGCCCTCGGCGTCGATCAGCGAGGCGTGTTCGATGGTGTCGATGCCGGCCCGGATGGCGTCGCGGATGCCCGAGGCTCCATGCGCATGGGCGGCGACCCTGAGGCCCCACATATGGGCCTCGTCAGCAACGGCGGTCAGCTCGGCCAGGGTCATCTGCTGCTGGCCGGGCTCGGTGTTGCGCGAGAAGACGCCGCCGGTGGCGCAGACCTTGATCACCTGCGCCCCGTATTTGCGCACCTCGCGCACGGCGAACCGGGCCGCCTCGACACCGTCAGTGTTGACAGCATTGGCCTGGGCGAGGGAGCGGGGCATGCCGGTGAAGTCGCAATGTCCGCCCGTGGCACCGAACGAAATGCCGGCCGGGATGACGCGCGGACCCTCGATATAGCCGCCGTCTATGGCCTGCCGCAGGGCCACATCGGCGTAGTCGGGTCCGCCGAGGTTCCGCACCGTTGTGAAACCCGCCATCAGGTTGGCGCGGGCATGGGGGACCTGCAGGATGGCACCGAAATCGTCGGCGTAATTCAGCTCGTTCCAGCCCGAGATATAGGGCGTCCCTGCCAGATGGACGTGCATGTCGATCAGGCCCGGCAGCAGGGTCAGGCCCGGCAGGTCCAGTCGGCGGGCGTCGGCCGGCAGGCCGGCCGGAACCGAGGTTCCCACGGCTGTGATGCGACCGTCGGTGATCACCACAACCGGATTGTCGACATAGCGGCCGCGCTCGACATCGACCATGCGGGCCGCGGTGACGACCAGAGTGTCGGCGAGGGCGGGGGCCGCAAGGCCCAGAGTGAGCGCCAGGGCGCTGATCGCGCAGGCAGCCAGTCGGTTCAGCATGGTCGTCTCCCCTGTAGCGGTGAAGCTGGCATGGCGAGGCAGCCGGGGCAACCGGGCCTGACCGGTGTGTCTCCTCCCTGTTCGCGCAGCGAATGGGGAGGTGGCGCGGCGCGCCTTCGCGCCGTGACGGAGGGGTGGTGAGCCACTGTCGCGGCGCGGCCCCCCTCCACCACGCTTCGCGCGGTCCCCCTCCCCATCGAAGATGGGGAGGAGACAGCCCTACCCGCCGCGACCTCCATGCTTCGCATATTCCAGACGCGCCACGGTCCGGTTGTGGACCTCGTCGGGACCATCCGCGATGCGCAGGGTGCGGACCATGGCGTACATCTCGGCCAGGGGCGTATCGGCCGAGACGCCGGCACCGCCATAGGCCTGGATGGCGTCGTCTATGACCTGCAGCGCCATGCGCGGGGCGGCGACCTTGATCTGGGCGATCTCGGACTTGGCGTTCTTGGCACCCGCCTCGTCCATCATCCAGGCGGCCTTCAGCACCAGCAGACGGCACATCTCGATATTGGTCCGGGCCTCCCCGACGCGCTGTTCCCACACAGAATGCTCGGCCAGCGTCTTCCGGAACGCAGTCCGGGACAGCAGCCGCTGGACCATCAGCTCCAGTGCCCGCTCCGTCATGCCGATGACGCGCATACAGTGGTGGATGCGGCCCGGCCCGAGGCGGCCCTGGGCGATCTCGAAGCCCCGGCCCTCGCCGGCGATCAGGTTCTCGACCGGGACGCGGACGTTCTCCAGCACCACCTCGGCGTGGCCGATCGGCAGCTCGTCATAGCCAAACACCGACAGCATCCGCTCGACGCGGAAGCCGGGCGTGTCGACGGGGACGATGATCTGGGACTGCTGGGTGTGGACCGAGGCGTCGGGGTCGGTCTTGCCCATGACGATGGTCACCGCGACGTTCGGGTGCGCCATATTGGTCGACCACCATTTGCGGCCGTTGATCACATAGTGGTCGCCGTCACGCTCGATGCGGGTCTGGATGTTGGTGGCGTCCGAGGAGGCGACCTCGGGCTCGGTCATCAGGAAGGCCGAACGGATATCGCCGGCCATCAGGGGCTTCAGCCATTTCGCCTGCTGGGCCTCGTTTCCGTACATATGGAGCACTTCCATATTGCCGGTGTCGGGGGCGTTGCAGTTGAACACCTCGGCTGACCACAGGTGGCGGCCCATCAGCTCGGCCAGCGGGGCGTATTCCAGATTGGACAGGCCGGCACCGTGATCGCCGGGCAGGAACATGTTCCACAGGCCGGCCTCGCGGGCCTTCGCCTTCATCTCCTCCATGGCGGGGGGCTGACGCCGGGCGTTCTCGCGGACCTGGGCGCGGTATTCCTCTTCGCGCGGCAGGACGTGGTCGTCGAGGAAGCGCTTCAGCCGCTCCTGCCAGTGCAGGGCCCTGTCGCTGTGGCGGAATTCCATGGAAGCGCGTCTCCTGCTCTCCCTCCCCCTCCGGGGGAGGGTCGTCGTCGCTTGCGACGACGGGGTGGGGCGGTTCGGCAAGGCGGCGACGGTGTTTGCCGCGCCGCGCCCTCCCCACCCGTCCGCCGCTGCGCGACGGACACCCTCCCCCGGAGGGGGAGGGATATCGTTCGGGTGTGGCCTACCGCTTCAGCAGCGGGGCCAGCTTCTGTGCGATCATCATGTCGCCGGCGATCTTCAGCTTGCCCTGCATGAAGGCCATCATCGGGTCGAGCTGGCCGTTCGACAGGGCCATGAAGTCGTCCCAGCTGATCGAGACGGTGGCGTCGGCGGGCTTGTCCTCATTGGTCACCGAGTTCGGAACCGAGGCGCCGTCGATGAAGATCTTGCCGACGTCGCCCAGGTCGATCTTCACGGTCTTGCCCAGACCGGAGTTGTCGCCGACGGCGCCGCGAATGTGTTCGGTAACCTGGGCCAGATCGGCCATGCGCGTTTCTCCGTGTTGCGCGATCCCCGGTCGGCCCGGGATCGTTTCAAGGCAAACGACCTAGACCGCGTCCGGGTGTCTGCCAAGGTCACGCGGGGTCAAGTTGGCGGAACAATCGGCATGGGTCCGTCCGGTCCGGCGCGAATTCGTGACCCACGGAACGTTGTTTTTCCCCAGAAAAGCGAAGATTTCGCCCAACCGGAGCAATACACACTCAACCCGCCCCAATCTCGCCTTTCTTCCGGAACCGTCGCCTTGCTAAGCGGTTAAGGTTACCATAACGATGATACATCGGTCTCCGGCTGCGGGATTATTCCGGGACCTTGTCGACGACTGGATTTGGGGAGATCAAGTGAAACACATAGTCATCGCAGCCGCCGGTGCCTTGCTGGCCCTGGCCGCAAGCACCGGAACCGCCGCCGCCCAGGACCGGGGCTACGGCCACCCGCCGCCCCCGCCACCGCCGCCACCGCCTACCTACTGCTGTGACACGCCTCCGCCCCCGTGCCGCGACGGCGGCCCGCGCGACGCCTACGGCGTCTGCCTGTGCGACTATGAGGTGAGTTGGTACAATACCCCGAGGCCGTGGCACGTCGTCCGCGCCGGCGGGCCGGGTGTGCGCATCCGCGGGCGGCCGGTGACCATCGAGTCGGGCCGCATCGATATCCAGGGCCCGCCGATCTATGTCGAGGCTCCGCCGATCCGCATCCGGGCCCCGCAAATCTATCTGCGCGCGCCTGAAGTTCACATCCGTCCGTCCGACGTCACCGTCGAGCCGCCGGAAATCCACTTCTCCGACTGCGAAGGCGTCATCGAGTGCGAGCCGGTCTCTCACGGCAGCACCACGGCCCCGCGCAGCCACGACGGCGAACGCGGATAGCACGAGACCAGGGACCGGCCGGACTCGTCCGGCCGGTCCAGGCCTGATCAAAAGGAGAGGCCCGCGCCGCAAGGCGTCGGGCCTCTTTTTCATGGGTCGTGGATTGTCCGTCAGTTCGAGTCGACGGGTGCCTCGGCCGTGGCCGGAACGGTCGCGCAGACATTCAGATTGCGCACTTCCCAGGCCAGGGCCATGTCGGAGCCGGCCAGGGCGACCCGCATCGCCTCATCACACCGGCCCTCGCTCAACAGCTGCATGACCTCACTCCGCAGCACCGCCCTGGCATTTGCGGCGTCACGAAGCACACGGGCCTCGCGGCGGTCGTCCGGCAAGCACAGGGACAGCCACGAAGCATCGGCGCAGCGGGCGATCAGCCGCGCCTGACGGACCGCTTCCGCCGAACTGATCTCGACCGGCGGACCCGGGGTCGGTACGGATGGCGGGACCGGGACGGGATTGGCCGGCGGGTCGGTCAGGACAACCGATCCGGGCGCAGACGGCTGCAGGATCACAGCCGGCATCCTGCAGACCCAACCCGCCGGCGTCATCCCGCAGGGTATCCGCATCTCCTGCGCCTCCTGCGACGCCGGAGCGGCATCCGGAACCTGGCCGAGACTGAGCGCGAGCAGAAGAGAAATCATGTCCTATCCCGACGTCCGTCGTGACAATGGCGCATCATAACCCTGAACGGGCGTCATGTATCCCTGTTCCTCAAAAAGTCTGTCGGAACACGGCTCAGTCATCGCGACCCGGCAAGGTGCCGCCGTCACGCTGACGGAGTTCCCCTGACCGGCCGTCCGACCGGTAGCGACGGACCTCGCGCGCCTGACGCTCGCGGTCCATCCGCGCTTCCATCCTCGCCCGGCGGGCCTCCCGTTCGGCCTGATAGTCGCGTTCGGGTCCATCGAAGCCGAACCCGGGACCGCCCTCATCCAGGCGTCGGTCGCGCCGCGGTTCCCCGGGCCGGGGCGGTGCCTGGATGACGGCCTCCTCGACGTACCGTTTCGAACCGGTCGACGGCTTTTCAGCTTCGGGGACGGCCTCGTAATAGACATCGCGGAGAGGGTCGACCGGCGGCGGCGGGGTCGGCGGGGAGTCCATACCGTCGATCAAATGACCGACCTCCATCACCGATCCCGGAGCCACGGTCGGCTCAACCGGCGCCACCACCTCGATCCGCAGTCGTTCGCCGTCAGTCGTGGCCGGCGCGCCCGGACGGGCCACGGCGGCGACCGCCATCGCTCCGGCACAGACCACGGCGATGCCCGCCAGCACGCCGAGATGGTGCGGACGAACCCTGGCCAGGCTTTCACGGGCATGGACCTTCAATCGGTCGAGGTGATCGGCGAACTCGGTCATTCAGGGACCTGAGAGGAAACGGGCATCCTGCGCAACCCGCCAGTGACGGTCCGGTTCACGGACACACCCCCTGGAGCCTGATCGGCTGAGGTGGAATCGCTTTGCGATTCCGCCGCTGCCGTGAATCAGGCTCCAGAGTCATGCTGGACCGAAATCCGAGCCTTGCTGGACTGCGTCCAACAAGACCGATTTCGGTCTAGCCCGCCTGACGCGAAAGGCTACCCTCGACCTGAAGGGTCGCATCGGTGTTCTCGACCACGCCCAGGCTGATGACCCTGATCCCGTGGTCGCGCTCCAGAGCCGACATCCAGCCGAACAGGGCCGCGCTGGAGGCATCCGGGATCCGGAAGCCCAGATGTCCCCCGGCATCCATTCCGGTGGTCAGGTTCAGGCCCGCCGCCGCCGCGGTGCGCACGACCAGGGGCTCAAAGCCCTCGACATCGATCACCGGCCGCGCCTCGGCGCGCCGGGCGGTCAGCCGAAGCCCCGTCTGCACGGAGGCCAGGTCCGCCTCGGCCCGGGCCCGGTCGTCAGCCGCCGCCTCGCGCCAGGCCACGGCCGGACGGATGACGATCAGCCAGACCAGCACCGCCGCCACGAGCACGATCATCAGCGTCAGCATCCGCCGCTCGCGCAGGGTCCGCCCCTCCCACCAGGGATACAGCCGGTCGGTCAGGGCCCTCATCGCGCGGCCCCTATGGTGATGTCGCTGACGATCCGTCCGCCGTCCTCCAGCGTCCCCGTTTCGGTCACCGACATCCCGGCCCCGGCCATGGACCGCCGGATCACCGCCATGTCACCGAGTTCGGGATGGCTGACCGTGGCCTTCACCCCGTCCTCCGGGTCGGCGATCAGGATGTCGATCTCGGCCCCCTCGACCGCTTCGACGGCGGCGAACAGGGCGGCGGCGGCGGCGGTGACGCCCCCCGGCGGCGGGGCCACCGCGACCCGGCGGCGCAGGGCCTCGGCGGGATCGGACTCGCGCGCCAGTTCCGGTGCCGCCGCCGTGATGGCCGCCAGGGCCCCGGACCGGGCGGCGCGCGCCGCATGGCTGTCGCGGGCGGCCGCGGCCAGGATCAGGACCAGGGGTGACACCACCACCAGCGCCGCCAGGATCGCGGCGCGCCGCCAGCCGACAGCCGCCTTCGCCTCACGCTCCCCGGTGTCCAGAAGATTGAGCGCGGGGGCCAGCGCCGCCGCCACGAGGGCGCGCTCGACGGCAGCGGGGTCCTGAACCGGCACGATCCGGCGACCCGCGGCGATCAATTCGACCAGATCGGACTGGACCGTGGCGGCGAAGCGGTGGCCGCGCAGGGCCATACCCTCGCCGAAGGCCACGGCCGACAACACATCGTCCGTTTCCGGCTCCGCCAGCACCAGGACATCGGGGACCAGCACATCGGCGCGCACGCCCAGCGCCGCGAGATAGTCGGTCCAGGCCTCCAGCAGGGAGCGGCCGACGACGGCGGCCAGTCGCGGCTCACCGGCCGGAGGCGGCGGACCGAGCACGGTGACCAGCCGGTCCGGCGTGGCGGCCACCTGATCGCCCAGCATCCAGGCCGCCGCGGTCCGGCCCTGCGCCGTGCTGCCCGGCGGCAGGTCGAGCCAGCGGATCAGCACATCCCCGCCCGGTACGACCACGACCGTCCGCATCGGCTCCGGCACAGGGCCGCCATCGAGGGTCAATTCGCCCCGCGCGAGGACGAAGCCATCCGCCCCGACGATCAGGAACGGGGCCGGCTGGCTGCCGGTGGCGGGGATGAGGATCAGACGGACGGGCTTCACGGGCGGATCCTTGACCGGAACACGGTGCGTTCGGCGGCCTGGCCTTCGGCGTCACGGACGCGGATGTCGATGCGGATGAGATCGGGGTCGTCGGTGGACGTCACGGCGCGGGTCCACTGCCAGGGCCGTCCGGCGAGGCGGGTCTGGCCCGAGGCGGTGCCCTCGGCGACGGTGGGGGCGATCATGGCCTCGACGGCGAGGTTTTCGGCGACGACGCCGCCGAGGGTGCGGGTTTCGACGCGGGCGGCGGAGCGGGTGTTCTCGCCCGACAGGTTCAGCAGGGCCAGGGCGGCCAGGCTGAACACGGCCAGGGCGACCAGCATCTCGATCAGGGTAAAGCCCTGTCTGCCCCCGAATGTCTCCCGCTCAGCCATCGATACGCACCTCGCCGGCGCCGTCGACGGTCACGGTCCGGCGCCTGCCGTCGCGGGCCAGGGTGAGCGAGGCGGGTTCGGCGACGCCGGTGGGATCGAACACGACCCTGTCGCCCGTACCGCCCGGCTCCACGGCGGTCCCCGCCTGCCAGTCCTCGGGCCCGAACGGGCCGTCGGTCAGGGGCGACCAGTCGGCGCCGTCGAAGGCGCTGAAGGCATAGCCGGTCGCGGTCAGATCGACGGCGACCGATCGATTGGACAGGACCGCCTCGTCGCGCGCCCGCACCAGCCGGGCGGCGAACCGCTCGGCCTCGGCTCCGACGGCCGGGCGCGGATCCGGAACCGCCAGCACGACGGCGCCGGCGGCCAGACCCATGATGGCGATGACCATCAGCAGTTCGACGAGGGTGAAGCCCTGTTTGCCCGGGCCGCGGTCGTCGGCCCTGCGGGACCTCCCGACCCGACGCGGCCTGGCGCTTCGCGCAGGCCACGCGCTCAGGCAGCGAGCGACCGCGTCGCGAGCGGTAGCGCACCGACCCGCGCTCAAGCAGCGAGTCGCCGCGCGGCGAGCGATAGCGCCCCAACCCGCGCTCAAGCAGCGAGCGACCGCGTCGCGAGCGGTAGCGCAGCGACCCGCGCTCAGGCAGCGAGCGACCGCGTCGCGAGCGGTAGCGCCGCTAACTCCAGTTGCCGAGGTCGGCGTCATTGCCCTCGCCCCCTTCCCTGCCGTCCGCGCCCCAGGAGAAGACGTCGAACTGGCCGCCGTGCGTGCCCTGGCGGCGGTATTGATAGGGGTTGCCCCACGGGTCCTCGGGCAGGCGACGGACGTAGCCGCCCGGGCGGTAGCGGTCGGGATTGGCCAGGCCCGCCGGAGCCGCGACCAGGGCCTGCAGGTCGGCCGGGAAGTCCAGATTGTCGAGGCGATAGGTCTCGATCGCCTGTTCCAGGGTGGCGATGTCGGCCCTGGCCTTGCCGATCATGGCCCGGTCCTGGCTGGGCAGGACATTGATCGCCACCACGGTGGCCAGCAGGCCGATGATCACGATCACCACCATCAGCTCCACCAGGGTAAAGCCTTGTCTGGTTGGGGCGCTACCGCTCGCGACGCGGTCGCTCGCTGCTTGAGCGCGGGTTGGGGCGCCAGGCCGCGTCGGGTCGGGAGGTCCCGAAGGGCCGACGACCGCGGCCCAACCAACAAGGCCGCGCGCGATACGGCGCAAGGACAACCTCTTCATCATCATTCCTCCTCACCCCATGGCCAGGGTGTTGATCTGCAGGATGGGGAGCAGGATCGACAGGATGATCACCGCCACGATCCCGCCCATGACCACGATGATGGCCGGCTCGATCAG
Source organism: Caulobacteraceae bacterium (assembly GCA_965284535.1). Taxonomy (GTDB): domain Bacteria; phylum Pseudomonadota; class Alphaproteobacteria; order Caulobacterales; family Caulobacteraceae; genus Brevundimonas. The sequence goes on along the minus strand of OZ260090.1, from coordinate 1,983,529 downwards.
GCTCAGCATCACCGCCGTGAAGGTGGAGAACTCCCGCTCCAGATAGTCGGCGGCGCTCTCGAGCATGGGTTCGAGCCGGCCGCTGGCCTCGCCCGAGGCGGTCATGGTCACCAGGATCGGCGGGAAGACGTCGGCCCGGCGCATGGCCGCCGACAGGCCCCCGCCCTCGCGCACCGCCTCGGCCATGGTTTCGGTGGCCTGGCGCAGGCGGCGGTTGGACACGGTCCGCGCCGTGATCGTCAGCCCCTCCAGCACCGGCAGGCCGGCGGTGATCATGGTCGACAGGGTCCGCGCCATCCGGGCTCCGTGCAGGTCCCGCGTCAGCCGCCCGACCAGCGGCAGCCGCAGGAGGGCCGTGTCGACGCGCAGGCGGACGGCGGGATTGCGCAGGGCCATCGCCCCGGCCGCGACCGCCGCCGCCAGAACCAGCGCCACCAGCCAGCCCCAGTCGCGCATCCCGTCTGACAGGCCGATCACCAGCCGGGTCAGCAAGGGCAGGGTCTGGTTCATACTGTCGAACTGATCCACCACCCGGGGCACCACGAAGGTCATCAGGGCGATCACCACGCCCAGCGCCACCAGGGCCAGCACCGCCGGATAGACCAGGGCGGTGATCACCTTGCCGCGCACCACCTGATCGCGCTCCAGCCCGTCGGCGAGGCGTTCCAGGATCGGCGCCAACGCCCCCGAGGTCTCGCCCGCCGAGACCATGGCCCGGTAAAGGGGCGGGAAGGCCTGGCCCTGCAGCCCCATGGCGTCCGACAGCCGCCGACCCTCCATCACCCCGGCATGCACCCGCTCCAGCACCGCCCGCACCGCGGGCCGGTCGGCCTGCAGGGTGATGGCCCGAAGCGCCTCCTCGACCGGCGACACCGTCACCAGGGTCGCCAGCTGGCGGGTGGTCAGGGCCAGGGTGCGGGCGTCCAGCCGGCCCGCCCGCGGCGCGCCGGCCTGCGTCCCGAGCCCACCGCCGGGTCGTGACGCCCCGCCCCGGGTCGGGGCCCCACCCCGGGCCGGGGCGAGCTCGAGCGGCATCAGCTTGCGGCGGGACAGCAGGGCGCGCGCGGCCCCGTCGTCATCGGCGGTCAGAACGCCACGGACCGTGCGCCCGCCCACGTCCACCGCCACATAGTCGAACCTCGCCATCAGGCCGCGTCCTCGCGACCGCCCGTGACGGCGGTGACGACCGGCTCGTCATGGGCCTCGCTCGTCTCCTGGCGCGTCACCCGCACCGCCTCCTCGACCGAGGTGACGCCCTCCAGCACCAGCGCCCGCGCCCGCTGGGTGAGAGTCTCCGCTCCGGCGAAGGCCACGGCGTTGATCGCCTCCTCCCCGGCCTCGGCGGCGATCAGCCGGCGGACCCGGTCATCGACCCGGATCACCTCATACAGGCCCACACGACCGACATAGCCGGTCTGGTTGCAGTGGGCGCACCCCTGCGGCCGCCACACCGTCTGACCCGTCCTGATGCCCGCGGTCCGCGCCGTGGCCTTGTCCGCCACCTCGGAACGGCGGCAGTCGACGCACAGCCGACGCACCAGCCGCTGGGCCACGATCAGCCGCAGGGTCGAGGCCAGCAGGAAGGGCTCCACCCCCATGTCGCGCAGCCGCGTCACCGCCCCGGCCGCGTCATTGGTGTGCACGGTCGACAGGACGAGGTGGCCGGTCAGGGCCGCCTGGACCGCGATCCTCGCCGTCTCCACATCGCGGATTTCGCCGACCATGACCACGTCCGGGTCCTGGCGCAGTATGGCCCGCAGGCCCGCCGCGAAGGTCATGCCGACCCGGGTGTTGACCTGGGTCTGGCCGACGCCGTCGATGGCGTATTCGACCGGGTCCTCGACCGTCAGGATGTTGCGCGTGGCGTCGTTCAGCAGCGACAGGCCCGCATAGAGGGACGTCGTCTTGCCCGAACCGGTCGGGCCGGTGACCAGGATGATGCCATTGGGCTCGCGCAAGGCCGCGCGGAAGGCGTCCAGCGCGTCGGGGGCCATGCCCAGCCGGTCCAGCGTAAGGTCCGCCTGATCGCGGTCCAGGATACGCAGCACCACCCGCTCTCCGGCGCGCGACGGCAGGGTGGAGACCCGCACGTCCAGCGTCTTGCCGCCGAGCGCCAGCGGGATACGCCCGTCCTGCGGCACCCGCTTCTCGGCGATGTCCAGCCGGGCCATGACCTTGATCCGCGACACCAGAAGCGGCGTGATCCGCGGGTTCAGGGACAGGGCCTCGCGCAACACCCCGTCGACCCGCATCCGCACCGTCAGGGCCGTCTCGAACGGCTCCAGATGGATGTCCGAGGCCCCGGCCCGCACCGCCTCGGCGATGATGCCGTTGATCAGCCGGATCACCGGGGCGTCGTCGGCCGTGTCCAGCAGGTCGGCGGCGGCGGGGATGTCGTCGATCAGACTGTCCAGACCCGGGGGCATCGACAGATCGTCGCCGTCGGCGGCGCTCAGGTGATCGCCGGCATAGACCTCGGACAGACGCCGGTCGAAGACCGCCTGGCTCAGCCGCTCGACCCGCAGCGGCCGGCCCAGCGCCCGGCGGGTCTCGACCAGGACCGAAGGATCCGCTCCCTCGCGCAGCCCCACCACGGCGATCTCGCCCGCGTCCAGCAGGATCACGCCGTGCCGTTTGGCGAAGCCGTAGGGCAGGGTCGGATTGACCAGGGTGATCATGGCCTCGTCACTCGCCCGACGCGGCCGGCGTGACCGGCGAAAGCGGCTCGGCCGTCACCTCTCCAACGGGCGCTGTGACGACGGGCTCCGTGACGACGGGCTCGGGCGCGACCGGCGCCTGGGTCCGCATATAGTCGCGCAGCATCTCGTCGAGAGACGGCTCCACCCCCGGGGCGTTGTTCAGCTGCTGTTGCCGCATATAGCCCCAGCGGTCCGCCGCCAGCGTCTGGGCGTCCGCCGGACTGCGGATGATGGTCGGGCGGATGAAGACCATCAGATTGGTCCGCCCGCGCTGGCGGCTGGTCGAACGGAACAGGTTGCCGATCACCGGCAGGCTGCCCAGCCCCGGCACACTGTCGACCGACAGCCGGTCGTTCTGGTCCAGCAGGCCGCCGGCCACGGCGATGTCGCCGTCATCGACCACCAGCGTCGTCTCCAGCTCACGCTTGTTCAGCACCAGATCGCTGGCCGAGTTGGTCAGGACGCCGTTGATGCTGGACACCTCCTGACGCAGGAACAGGGTGATCGAGCCGCCGGCGTTGATCTGGGGCCGGACGATCAGCTTGACGCCGATGTCCTGACGCTGGGTCGTGCGGAAGGGGTTGGAGTTGCCGTCCAGCAGGGTCTCGCCCGTGGTGACCGGCACCTCCTGCCCGACCAGGATGGTCGCCTCCTCATTGTCCAGCGTCATCAGGGACGGGGTCTGCAGCAGGTTGGAGCCGTCGTCGGTCTTGGCCGCATTGATGATGAAGCCGAACAGGCCGTCGCCGATCCGCCCGCCGCCGCCGCCGATGAAGCCATTGGCCCCCAGCAGGCTGTTGACCGCCAGCGTCTGCAACTGGTCGCGCAGGGGATCGGCCGGGTCCAGTTGCGACGCCGCCGCACCCCCCGCCAGCGGAACCAGAGCCCCGGCGCGGTCGGAGTAGTTGGTCAGGCCGACCGGATTGCCGTCCTCGCCCGCCAGCAGCCACTGCACCCCCAGTTCGCGCACGGCGTTGTCGGACAGTTCGACCACGATGGCCTCGATCAGCACCTGCTGGCGGCGCTGGTCCAGCTGGCGGATCACCTCGGCCAGCATCCGCTGGGTCTCGGCCGAGGCCGAGATCACCAGGGCATTGGCGCCGGGGAAGCGGGCGATGGTGGCCCGCTGACCCGGGACCGGGGCCGCCGGGACGCCGGCGGGCGTAACCGCTGCGGCGGCGGTGTCCACCGCGCCTTGGCGACCCGAGGCCGGAGCGTTGGCGCCCGACGCCGTCACCGGCTGGCCCACCACCTGCTGCAGCACCGGCAGCAGGGCCTCGGCGCTGGCGTGCTGCAGGAAGACGACCTTGACGTCGTCAGCGGACTCGGCCCGGCGGTCGAGGTCCTCGACCAGAGGCCGGATCCGCGCCATGGCCGACGGATCGCCGCGCAGGACGATGGAGTTGGAGCTCTCGACCGGGGTGACGCTGACCATGCCCGAGCCGGGCTGGCCGCCGGGCGGTGCCAGGACCGTCTGCAGCACCGCGGCGATCTCGCGGGCCGAGGAGTTCTCCAGTGTGATGACCTCGAACCCGGTGCGGTCCACGTCGATCCGCCCGATCAGGGCCCGGATCCGCGCCAGGTTGTCGGCGAAGTCGGCCACCACCACACTGTTGGCGCCGGGGTTGGCCAGCACCTGCCCCTGGGCCCCGACCAGGGGCCGGATGGTCTCGGCCGCCGAGGCCGCGTCGATGTTCCTCAGCTGGAACACCTCGGTGGCGAACCGCTCCGACCCCACCGTCGCCGGCCCCTGCGCCGCCCCTTGCGCCGGGCTGATCCGGTAGGCCCCCGAGGCCGTCGGCGTCACCACCAGACCATTGGCCCTCAGCGTCGACAGGAAGACCTCGAACAGCTGGGTCCGGCTCAATGGCCGCTCGCTCGACACCGTCACCGTGCCGGTCACCCCCGGATCAACGATGAAGGTGCGCCCCGTCGAACGCGCCACGTCCTGAATGAAGGCCCGAATGTCCGCACCCTGAACATTCAGGGTCTGGGACTGGGCCAGGGCCGGCACGGCCGCGAGCGGACCCTGGGTCGCAAGGACCGCCGCCATCACGGCTCCGATCAGCTTCGATCGATTCATCGGCCCATTCCTGCTCAACGCCCTGTCTCCAGGGTCGAAGTCCGCACCACACCGTCCCGCTCGAACCGGAGCTCGGCGCTGTCACTGTTGGAAAGCTGGTCGCGCAGGGCGGCGATCCGCTCCGGACTGTCCAGCGACTGACCGTTGACCGCCAGGATCACATCCCCGGGCCGCAGCCCCGCCGCGCGCAGCGCCGACGCATCGCCCGACACCGTAAACCCGTCCATCCGCAATCCCCGCATCCGCGGCCGCAAGCCCGCCCGGGCCAGCAGGTCGGCCGGGGCAGAAGCCACCGCGGGCACGGGCGTGACCATCTGCGGACCCGGCGGCGGCGGCGGAACCGGCGCGGCTCCCAACGGGACATCGGTGAAGATCAGCCGGCTCAGCGAGGTGCCGCGCGCCAGCGTCACATGATCCGGACCCACGCCGCGCAATACCAGCCCCGGCTCGACCTCCTCGCCGACTCCGACCGACACCTGCCGTCCATCCGCCAGTCCGATGATCGCCGAACCGCCGCCCGCGCCGTCCGAACGCAGGCCGTAGAGCCGCATCTGTCCGCTGCCCGCCGCGCTTGCCTCGGCAAGGCTGCTCTGCCCGCCGGTGCGGAAGAAGGCGTCGAAACGCTGGAAGACCGAATAGTCGACCGGCCCGGCCACGGCCCCCGCCGTCGCTGCCGCCGGTGCGGGCGCACCGGGTTCCGCCACGATCCAGACCAGCCGTCCCAGTTGAAGCACCAGCACCAGCGCCAGCGCGACCTCGACGGCCGTCCGCACCCGGTCCGGCCGGCCCGTCAGAATCCGACGCGCCTCCAAGCTGAAACTACGCACTGCGCCGATCACTGTGGCTTCCCCAAGCCGGACCCGACGGCCCCCTGACATTCGTAGCCCAATCGCCCCTTCCGGGCTACACGGACGCGGACGAAGGGCCGCAGGGGCGCGACACCTTCCCCGAAAGGCCGGACGGTGACGCCAGCGATCCTCACACTGCTGTTGGGCGGGACAGGCCTCATGGTCGGCGGCCTGCTCGCCCGGATGAGCCTGGACCTGCCTGATCACGGTTTGAGGCAGGCCCCGGGCCTTCGCCGCTACGGGCTCATGGTTCTGGCCGCTGCGGCGTCCGGAGCCTGGGCCGCCCTGGCCCAGCCCACACCCCTCGATGCCGCCGTGACCGCCCTGCTGGGCTGGCAGCTGCTTCTGATCGCGGTGATCGACGCCGAGCATTTCCGCCTGCCGGACCTGCTGACCCTGCCCCTGCTCGCGACCGGTGGGCTGGCCGCCCTCCTGCTGGATCACACCGCACCGCTCGATGCCGTCATCGGGGCGGGTCTGGGGTTCGGAGGCCTGTGGCTCCTGGCCTTCGCCTATCGCCGCCTGCGCGGCCGCGAAGGCCTCGGGGACGGCGATCCCATCCTGCTGGCCGCCGGCGGGGCCTGGGTCGGCTGGATCGGCCTGCCCAGCGTGCTGCTCTGGGCGGCCGCCGCGGGCCTCAGCGTGGTGACAGCGCGGCTGCTGGTCGGCGGCAAGGTCTCGGGCGATGACCGACTGCCCTTCGGGCCGTGTCTGGCCGTCGGCATCTGGCTGACCTGGATGATCGGGCCATTGGGGCTGTAGCGCGGCGCGGCGATCCTTCTCCTACGTCAAGCGAAATACCCGCTAGGCTCCGCCCGGTCAGACCTTCAGGAGACCGACCATGACCGACGTCCGGCATCGGCTGATGACGCGAAAGGCCGATCCGGGCGACACCCGCATCGCCGAACTCCCGGCCGACGGCGGACTTCTGGAAGGCGAGGTCAGGCTGGCCCTCGACCGCTTTTCCCTGACCACCAACAACATCACCTATGCCGCCTATGGAGATGCGATCGGCTACTGGCGGGTCTTTCCGACGGGCGAGGACGATTTCGGGATGATGCCCGTCTGGGGCTTCGCCGATGTGGCGGCGTCGCGGGCTCCGGGCATCGACGTCGGCGCGCGGGTTTTCGGCTATTTCCCGATGGCCGATACCCTGGTCGTCAAGGCGGAGAAGATCAGCCGGGGCGGCTTCGCGGACGGTTCGCCGTGGCGAAAGGCCGTGCCCGACATCTACAATCGCTATGTCCTGTGCGCGGCGGATCGCAACTATGCGGTCGAGCTCGAGAACAGCGAGGCCCTGTTCCGTCCCCTGTTCATCACCTCCTATACGGCGGTCGATTTCCTGAGGGAGAACGCCTTCTTCGGCGCACGCCGGATCGTGGTGTCCAGCGCCTCCAGCAAGACCGCCTATGGGGCCGCCTGGTGCCTGGCGGACGACGACGTCGAGCTCATCGCCCTTACCGGTGCCCGCAACCGCGCCTTCGTCGAGGGGCTGGATGCCTATGACGCCGTCCAGGGGTATGAGGCGGTCGAGACCCTGCGGGCGGGTGTGCCCACCCTCTATCTCGACCTGACCGGCGACGCCGCCCTGCGCCGGCGGGTCCATGCGCATTTCGGCGGTGACCTGACCTATGACTGTCTGGTCGGCTCGACACAGAGCGACGGGTTCACGGCCGATGACCCTGATCTGACCGGCCCCGGGCCGGTGTTCTTCTTCGCGGCCACCTGTCTGGACCAGCACCGGGCCCAGGGCACGCTGCATGCCTTCTACGACCGGTTCCTGTCGGACCAGCGCCGCTTCCTTGAACGGGTCGTCGATCCGGCGTCGCCGTGGATCACCATCGTCGAACATCACGGTCTTGCCGCGGCGGCCGGAGTCGTCCGTGACCTGGCGGACGGCGTGTCCGACCCGGCGCAGGGGGCCATTGTGCGGATCGATCGCTGACCCCCGGCCTGCCGTTCCGTCGGCCACGCACAGGACGGGCAGAAAGGGTCCGCGGGCGCGGCCGGATGCGGCTGTCAGGTACCGGACGGTGTCGACCGCTTGCCGCATTTGCGGCACACGTGGCCTCCTGGCTTGCTACGGCTGAAGTCCCACTGGTGATGGCAGAAAAGCTGTCTGAAAAAGGCAAACATGAGCGGGTCCCCGGGGACCGGCCGATAACACGCCTCACAGACCTCGGCGCGATCAATTCTTTTTAAAATTCCAACACATGAACGATGCAAATGGCGACGCAGGGCCGTCATGACCCCAGGCTTGCCGACATCACTTCGATTCAGGGGAACAGCTGGCGGAGACGCAGGGATTCGAACCCTGGGTACCCCTTACAGGGTACGACGATTTAGCAAACCGTTGCCTTAAGCCACTCGGCCACGTCTCCAGCAGGCGGCGTGATTAGCCGAGCGCGCGGGCCGGCGCAACGGGTCACTGCATGAAGTGCGCGCGAAGGGACACTGCGTTAACGGGACAGTGAGGGCGGGTATGCAAGGTGGACGGGCACTCCTCCCGTCGCGAGCCCGATGACCGAAGCTGTCCGCCGCCATTCTTACGACGCCGCCACCACCGGGGCAGGTCTCATGGACGCGTCGGGCCTTCAGGCCCTGGCCGCCGCGGCGGTGCGCGCGCCGGAGGACAAGGCCGCGGAGGGCGCGGCCCGCCGGGGGCCCTTCCGCCCGGAGGTCTGGCTGAACGCGCGCCAGCGTCATGCCTCGCGGCTCGCGGCCCACTATTTCCGTACTTTTGACACCCTGGCGGTGATCGGAATCAGCCTGTTGTGCGCCTGGGCGGCCGCACCGGGTGCCCTGATCCATACCGAGGTGTCGCGGGTCCTGCCCTTTGCCCTCGGCGCGGCCACGGTGCTGGGCCTGATGCGGTCGCTGGGACGCTACCGGTTCGCACGCGGCCAGAAGACGGCGCGGCACCTCGCCTCGGTCTCGGCGATTGTCGCCGTCGCCACGGTCGTGACGCTGGCAAGCGGCTGGGCCCTGCGCGGCGCCGCCGCCCAGGCATCGGCCTATCTGGTCTGGGCCGGACTGGTGCTGATCAGCCTCAACGCCCTGCATATCGGCTGGAGCGACATGGTCGGTCGCTGGCGGACCTCGGGCGCGCTGACGCCCAATATCGTTCTGGTCGGCGCCACCCGGCATGCCGAGAGCCTGATCCGCGAAGCGCTGAAACGGCGTGACCTGAATGTGCTGGGCATTTTCGACGACCGGCTGGCGCGTAGTCCGCGGGCCATCGAGGGCGTGCCGGTCCTGGGTACGGCGGCCGATCTGCTGACCCACAAGATGACGCCCTATGTCGACCGCATCGTCCTGGCCATCGCCCCCCGGGCCGAGGCGCGGGTGCGCGAACTGAACGCCAGCCTGCGCACCCTGCCGCATGAAGTCACGCTGCTGGTCGAACCCAATGACGCCGATGAGACCCGGACGGCGCTGGACCGTCTGGCGGCGGCTCCGCTGGCCGATGTGCAGGGGCCGGTCGATGACGACCGCCGGGCCTTCAACAAGCGGCTGCAGGACATGGTCCTGGGCCTGATCGCCCTGGTTCTTCTGGCCCCCGTCATGGCGCTCATCGCAATCGCGATCCGGCTGGACAGCCCGGGTCCGGTCTTCTTCCGTCAGCGCCGGCACGGCTTCAACCACGAGGAAATCGTGGTGTGGAAATTCCGCTCGATGCGGCAGGAGACCGCCGACGCCACGGCCAGCCGGCAGGTAACGGCCGACGACGACCGGGTCACCCGCATCGGCCGCTTCATCCGCAAGACCAGCCTCGACGAACTGCCGCAACTGCTGAACGTGATCGCCGGCGAGATGTCGCTGGTCGGCCCCCGGCCCCATGCCATCGGCATGAAGACGGGCCACGTCGAGAGCGCCCGCCTGGTCGCCGACTATGCCCACCGTCATCGGATCAAGCCCGGCATGACCGGCTGGGCCGCGGTCAACGGTTCACGCGGACCGCTGCACACCGCCCAGGATGTGCGCCGTCGGGTCCAGCTCGACATCGACTATGTCGAGCGCCAGTCCCTGTGGATGGATCTGTGGATCATGGCGGTCACCGTGCCGGTGCTCCTGGGTGATCGCGCGGCGATACGCTGATGTTCTGGCGCGGCGTCTGGGGCTATCTGCCGGCCAATATCGTGCAGGGCGTGGTCGGCTTTCTTGCCATCATCCTGTTCACCCGCCTGCTCAGCCCCGACGAATTCGGTCGCTATGCCCTCGCCTTTTCGGTGATGACCCTGGCCCATGTGGCGGTGTTCAGCTGGCTGGAGGCGGCCATGGCGCGGTTCTGGGCCGCCCAGACGCCGGGCGCGGCCCACGGCCATTTCGCCAGCCTGTACCGGACCGCCTTCGCACTCAGCGCCGGCTTCGTGATCGTGGCCGGCTTGACGGTCTGGCTCCTGCCCACCGATCCCCTGTTCAAACTGGCCCTCGCGGCGGGCCTCGCCGGGGCGCCGGCGCGTTGCCTCGTCAAACTGGCGCAGGAGCGGTTCCGCGCCGAGGGCGAGGTGGGCAGGTCCGCGCGCCTCGACATGGCCGTGACCGCGGGGGGGCTGGCCATCGGTATCGGCTTCGCCCTCGCCGGCGCGGGTGGCGCAGCACCGCTGCTGGGCCTGGGGCTGGCCCCGCTTGCCGCCCTGCCCTTCGTCTTGCCGGGTGAGCTGAGACAGGCCCGTGGCGGGGCCTTCGAGGCCGGCCGGGTGCGTGAATACGCCCAATACGGCTATCCGATCGCGGCCTCGCTGGCCCTGACGGTCGTGCTGTCCTCGACCGACCGCTTTGTGCTGGATGCCTGGCTGGGCGAGGCGGCGGTGGGCGCCTATCACGCCAGCTATTCCATCGCCAACCGGACCCTGGATGTCCTGTTCCTGTGGCTGGGAACGGCCGGGCAGCCGGCGCTGGTCATGGCCCTGGAGCGGGGCGGGATGGACCGGCTCAAGGTCGCGGCGCGCGAACAGCTCTCGACCTTCCTGCTGGTCGGCCTGCCGGCGGCGGCGGGGGTGGCCCTGGTGGCGCGCCCGCTGGCCGAGGTGCTGATCGGTGAAGAGCTTCGCACGGCGGCGGCCGGGGTGACGCCCTGGATCGCCCTGTCGGCCTTGCTGTTCGGCCTTACCGCCTACTATTTCGGCCAGGCCTTTACGCTGGGCAAGAAGACCCGACGGCTGCTGATCGCCATGGCCGTTCCGGCCGGGCTGAACGTCATCCTGAACCTGATCCTCGTGCCGCGTTTCGGACTTATGGGAGCCGCCTGGGCCACGGCGGCCAGTTTCGCCATCGGCATGGTCGCGACCCTGTTGATTGGTCGCCGTGTCGTTGCCCTGCCGATTCCCTGGGAAAGTCTGGCGCGCTGCGGTGTCGCGACAGGGATCATGGCGCTGGTCGTGTCCCGCCTGCCCGCGATCGGGGGTCTCGGCGAACTCGTGCTGGATGCGGGCGTCGGAGGGATTGTCTATGCCGCCGCGGCCCTGACCTTGAATGCGGCGGGTGTGCGCGATCTGGTCCGGCGCTTTTTGGCCCAACGCGGAATGCAGGGAGCCTCGGCATGACGGCGCGGGCCAGATTCACGGACAGCCCGGCCTGGAAGGCCGCGAAGCCGGCGGTTTCGGTGCTGATCCCCTTCCTTCGGGATGATCCGGCCGAGCTGCTGAACCTGCTGGACGAGGAGGCCGCCTCGGTCGGCGGGGCGATCGAGATAGTCCTGCTGGACGACGGCACCAGGGACCCGGCCCTGACGGCGCGCCTGACCGGCCAGATCAAGGCCATGGCCCTGCCGATCCGTCTGATCACCCTGCCCGCCAACGAAGGGCGGTCGATCGGCCGCAACCGACTGGCTTCCACGGCGCGCGGCGGCAGTCTGCTGTTCCTCGACAGTGACATGCGTCCTGACCACCGGCGGTTCTTGCGCGACTGGGCCGATCTGGCGGCCAACGAGGATCCCGCCGTGGCTTTTGGCGGCTTCTCCCTGCTACAGGCCCCGACGGACGCCCGTTTCGCGGTCCACCGCGCCATGGCCGCGAAATCGGAATGCGTCCCCTATACGGAGCGCGCAAGGCAGCCCGAGAAATACGTCTACACCTCCAACCTGCTGGTCCGTCGCGACGTGTTCGAGGCCGAGGCCTTCGATCCGGGCTTCACCGGCTGGGGCTGGGAGGATGTGGAGTGGGCCATGCGTGTGTCGCGCCGGTTCCGCGTCGTCCACCTCGACAATGCCGCCACCCATATGGGGCTGGATACGGTCGCGGCCCTGGCCGGAAAATACGAACAGTCGGCCCCGAATTTCGCCCGCATGGCCGAGCGTCATCCCGCGATCGTGGCCGCCTATCCCAGCTACAAGGCCGCCCGGCTGTTGAAGTGGCTGCCCGGACTGCCCGGGCTGCGACGGATGATGCGGCGCGGCGCGGACGCGGCCTGGCTGCCGGTCGGGGCGCGGGCCTTCTCGCTGCGCCTGTACCGCGCGGCCCTTTATGCGGACGCGGTGTGATGACCGACGTCGCCGTCATCGTCCCGACCCTGAGGCGGCCGGAGAGTCTGGAACGGGCCCTGCGCTCCCTGTTCGCCCAGACCGGTGTGGCGGACCGGGTTTCCAGCATCGTCGTGGTCGACAACGATCCCGTCGGATCGGCGGCGGAGACTGTTGAAGGTCTACACGCCGCCTCGCCCTGGCCGCTGACCTATGTCCATGCGCCCCGGCCCGGCGTGGCGACAGCACGCAACGCCGGCCTGGCCGCCACCCCTTCCCCGCTGATCGCTTTTCTGGACGATGACGAGGCGGCCGATGCCGGCTGGCTGGCGGCCCTGCTCAGGGCCCAGGCCGATACCGGGGCCGATGCGGTCTTCGGTCCCATCACCGGCCGGGCCCCCGACGCTGCCGCATGGCTGAAGCCCTACCTCGAGCGGTTCTTCGGCCGTGACGGTCCCGAGCGGACCGGCCTGATCGAATCCCCGTTCGGCTGCGGCAACTCCCTGATGGTCCGGGCCACCGCCCTGCCCGGCACGGCTCCGTTTGACCCGAACGCGGATCAGGCCGGAGGCGAGGACGACGCCCTGTTCGCTGCCCTGCTCGCGCGGGGTGGCCGTTTCGGCTGGGCCGCCGACGCGCGGGTTGAGGAGTTTGCGCCCCCTCACCGGGCGACGTTGAACTATGCCCTCGCCCGGGCCTTCGCCTATGGCCAGGGACCGAGCCAGACCGCCGCGGCAGCGAGGAACTGGCCCGGCGTGGCACGGTGGATGGTCATCGGGGCGGCCCAGGCAGCCGTCTGGGGCGCGGCCTCCGCGGTGCTCACCGTCATGGCCAGCCCGAGGCGGGCGGAGACCTATGACCGCACCGCGCGCGGGGTCGGAAAGCTGTTGTGGATGAAGGGGTTCGAGCCCCACTTCTACGGGGCGCGCGAACTGGCCCGACTGGAAGCCGTCACCGCCGACTGAACGCCGGTTCCGGACTCAGTTGCGGCTGCGGCGGGCGGACTCCTGTTGACGGGCGGCCGCCGCTCGACCGGCCTGCATCGGGCCATCCGACAGGATGCGATCAGACGGGTCGCCATGGGAAGTAACCATGGGGGCGCAGGCCGCCACCGACGCAACGGAAAGGACGATGAGGCACAACGGGATCAAACGCATGAGATTTGTCCTTCTGGCTCCGACCGGTGTGATCGGCACACACCGACGATGCGGCGGACGGTTGAACGCGTCAAGGTTGCCCGCATCCGCAACCGTATGGCTCAGCCGGTCAACCGCCGCAGAAATGCCGGCGGATTGTAGGTCGAGCGGTTGACCACGACGCCGGCGATCCTGCCACCCACCGCCTCGATCTCGTCGCGCAGCATCAGCGGCTCATTGGCCGCGCCGCTCTCGGCGGCCACCACAAGGACGGTGGCGTCGACATAGGGGGCCAGGGTGATGGCCATGTCATTGCGGTCGGCGGCGGGGGCGTCGATCACCACCGTATCGGCGTGTTTGCGCAGGGCGTCCCAGTAGCGGGCGTCGCTGACCGCCTCGGCACGCTGGCCGGAGCGCAGATGCTCGGCCGCGAACCGGGTGACCCAGAGCCGACCGCCGAGGCAGGGACGCGCCGTCATCAGCCGGGCCGGATGCACGGGCTTGCCGGCCCGGTCCATGATCCGCGGCGTGACGGCGAAGAAGATGGAACCGTCCGGCGTGGCGATGGCGGCCTTGCCGAGGACGCCGAAGCGATCGGGTTCAGCGGCGACGGACTCCATCTGACCCTGCTGGGCCAGGTCGGCGTCGATCAACCATACGGGCCGGCGGGCGCGCACGGCCGCCAGCCGGGCGTACTCGCGGGCCACCGTCGACACCCCCTCGCCCGAGGTCGCGGCGGCGATCTGGACCACGCGGCCGCGATGGCCCGGCGCTGGACCCAGCGCCGCCCAGAGAGCCGCCATTTCTGATGTCAGATCGACCATCGAATCGCTACGCGCCCGGTTACAGGCTCCTACGCTAACACGGGCGGGGTCATCGGGCCTTCATCGGAGCGACGGCCAGAACAGGCATCTCAAGCGTGCGCCCGGTCGAGGCGGGCGTGGTGTAGCCCCGGCGCGTGAACACCCGCAGCAGGCCGACACACAGGGCCGTGAAGCCGGCGAACAGGAAGACCAGCGCCAGCAGGGGGGCCTTGAGGCTGGTGCCCTTCGTCGGAGCCTCGGCGCGCTCGATGACATTGACGTTGTCCGCCCCGGCGGCGACCAGGGCATTGTCGGCGCGGGCGGCGCTCTCGCGCTGCTGGAAGTCCCGCACCATGGTGGTCAGGACCTCGCGGTTGCCCGACAGATTGGCGTTGGTGGATTCCAGCCGGGTCAGTTCGGCGAGGCGCGAGCGAAGCTGGTTCAACTGGCCTTCGGCGACGGCCAGACGAGCGGCCAGGCCATCGCGGTCGGCGGCGGCGGTGATGCGGGCAGTCTCGATCTCGGTGAAGATGGTGCTGGGCCCGGTGCGGACCTCCTTGGGTCCGACCGTGGTACCGGTGGCGACATAGGCCTGCAGATCGGCGATCTGCTGGTCGATATCCCGAACCGGCTGGGCTTCGGGCGTGTAGCGCGACAGCAGGGCCTCGCGCTGGGTGCGCAGCTGCAGGATCTGGTCCTGGGCCGAGATGTTCAGGTCCTGCTGCAGCACCACCTCGGCCGGCTGTTGCGCCAGCTGGGCCTCCAGTGTCGACAGTCTCTGGCTGGCCTGGTTGAGCTGCGCCCGCAGCGACAGAACCTCGGCCTGGGTGGTCTGATAGTTGGCGGAGAGCGACGCCTTGGCGGTGACGAAATCGCCGATATTGTTGGTCTCGAGGAAGGCGTTGTAGGCCTCGTCCGCGGCGGTCAGGTCGGCCTCGAACGCCTCGCGCTGGGCCGCATAGGCCGGGGTGGTTGACCCCTGGAAGACCTGACGGCGCTGGACCAGATACTGGTCGATGACCGCGTTCAGGACCTGGGCCGCCCGCACCGGGTCATCGCCCTGATATGAGACCGAGATGATCGCGCTGCCGGCGGTGACACCGACGCCGAGACCGGCGTCCAGCATCTTGAGGGCCGCGGCCTCCTTTTCCGCCGGAGTGCCCTTCGCGTCGGGCCCCAGTACGACATCGGCCCCGACCGCGCGGATGGCGCGGCGCTTGACGGCAAGACTACCCAGGATCCGGGCCTCGGTCCCCGCCACCGCATCGGCCTCCAGCGGCTGGCTCGGGTCGATGGCTCCGACGCGGGACTGATAGACATATTCCTGCCCGGCCCCGGCATAGACGCTGGCCGTGGCGGTGTAGGACTTCTTCAGCGTCAGCACCGCCGCCGTGCCGATCGCGAACACGACCAGAAAGATCACGACCATCAGCAGGGTTTCGCGCAGGAGCAGGCCGACGACGTCGGAGAAGCCGTAGCGCGGGCGGACTGTCGTGTAGGCCGACGTGCGCATGAGGGGCGGACTGATTCCATCGTACTGGACTGGAGGGATCAGCCTTGGGCCACCGGCGTTAACCACTGGTTACCCATAAGCACCGACCCTGCCCTCAACGCTGATTTTGCTGAGTGAGTCCCCATGTCCATCGACCGTCGTCTGTTGCTGCTGGGCCTCGTCGGCGCGGGTGCGATGGTCAGTGGTTGCGGCGGCGTGCCACGACTCAGTGTGCCGGGGCTGGGTGGCGACGATTACGGCTCGCGCATGCCCCTGCCGCAAAGCGCGGGCGGGAGTACCGGACGCGTCCACAACGCCGGCCGGACCTCCTTCCCCGAGATTGGCTTCGCCGACTGGAGCGAGACGGAGCCGGAATACGTCCTCTATCCCGGTGACGAGATCGAGGTGGCCACGCCGACCGCGCCGGAAAACACGCGCACCCAGAGAATCGGCCCTGACGGCCGCATCTCCCTGCCATTGGTCGGCCAGATCATGGCCGCGGACCGCACCATCGCCGAGGTCGAGGCCGACGCCTCGACGGCCTTCGCCAGCCAGCTGCGTCGGCCCGTGGTCGAGGTGACGTTGAAGACGGCCGGACCGATCCGCGTGTGGGTCGGCGGCGAGGTGCGCACGCCCGGTATGATCGAGATGAACGGGGACCTGGACGCCTATCAGGCCATCATTCAGGCCGGCGACTTCCTGCCGACGGCCAAACAGGGCGAGGTAGCCCTGATCCGTCGCGGCCCGCGCGGCATCCGGATGATGCGGGCGGCGGACCTGCGGCCCCGGCGCGGTGAGGTCATAGCCCTTCGGCGCGGCGACATCATCTTCGTCCCCCGCTCGACCCTGGGAGAGGTCGCCAATTTCGTCACCCAGTTCCGCAACGCCCTGCCGATCGGGTTCAGCTATGTGATCGGCGGGCAGTATCAGCAGTTCTGAGTGGCTAGTGGCTAGTGGCTAAAGGTTGCATAGTCACAACCTTTAGGGGCTAAGCTATCGAACAGATCGCCAACCACTATCGGGACCTCAAGGTCTGGCAGAAGGCGCTGGACTGGACGGAGGCAATCTATGTTGCAACGGCTGCCTGGCCTCGCGATGAACGCTTCGGGCTGATCAGTCAGGTCAGACGCTCCGCCGTCTCCGTCGCTTCCAACATCGCCGAGTGCGCGGCGCGCCGAACAACCGGCGAGTTCCTGCAGTTCGTGGGAATTGCACAGGGATCGTTAGCCGAAGCCGAGACTCAACTGCTGCTGGCTCAACGGCTTGGCTACGCAACAGGAAAAGACGGCATTCCTCTTCTCCTCGCCTCCGACGAGATCAGTCGAATGTTGGCGGGGCTGGCCGGTTCTCTCCGTCGGCGCAAGGGACCCTGACCTGACTGATCACTAGCCACTAGCCACTAGCCACTAGCCACTCCGGGGACCCTCGCCGTCCGCTCACCCCACCACCACCCCCGGCGGCGGCGCGCTGTCCGCCGGGACGAAGAAGTCCGGCATCAGGGGCTTGCCGGGCTCGACGCTGTATTTGTCGAAATCGCGCTCGCCCCGCGCGTACAGGAAGCTGTCGTCGATCAGGAACTGGCCGGTCAACTCGCGCGAGGGACTGGTGAAGATGGCATGGGCGGCGTCGGCCATGATCTCGGGCGTGCGGCAATAGGCCAGCCCGTCCTTGCCCGTCAGGGCGAATTCGATGGCGGCGGTGGCGATGCCGGTGCGCGGCCACAGGGCGTTACAGGCAATCCCGTCAGCGCGGAACTCCTCGGCCATGCCCAACATGGCCAGGCTCATGCTGTATTTGGCCATGGTGTAGGCCACGTGCGGCCCGAACCATTTCGGCGACAGGTCGAGCGGCGGCGACAGGGCGAGGATGTGCGGGTTCGCCGCCCGCTTCAGGTGCGGAATACAGGCTTTCGAGACCAGGAAGGTGCCGCGGGCGTTGACCTGATGCATCAGATCATAGCGTTTCATGTCGGTGGCCAGGGTGCCGGTCAGCTGGATGGCCGAGGCGTTGTTGACACAGATGTCGATGCCGCCGAACCGCGCGACCGCGGCCTCGACCGCCGTCATGACCGAGGCCTCGTCGCGCACATCAACGATCAGCGGCAAGGCCTGTCCGCCCGCCGCCTCGATCTCTTCCGCCGCTGAATAGATGGTGCCCGGAAGGTGTTTGTGCGCCTCGGCCGTCTTGGCGGCGATGACCACATTGGCCCCGTCCCGTGCCGCCCTCAGGCCGATGGCCAGCCCGATGCCGCGGCTGGCGCCCGTTATGAACAGCGTCTTGCCCTGAAGTGACATGAGGCTTGGCTCCCGGTTGGTTTCAATAGAAAACGCTTGAGACGCCACAGACGCAGATTCCGCACAGGAGCGAAAGACCCATGTCGGCCTTCGAGATCACCCGCGACGGTGCCGTCGCCCATCTGCGTCTGTCACGGCCCGAGGCGTCCAATGCGCTGGACCTGTCCTTCTGGCGCGACTTTGGTCCCGCGCTGAAGGCGCTGGATGCGACGGGCGAGGTCCGCGCCCTGGTTCTCTCGGGCGAAGGCCGCAATTTCTGCGCCGGCATGGACATTTCGGTCTTCTCGGGCGGTGCCATTCTGCAGACCGACACCCCGGCCCAGCGACAGGCCTTCCATCAGGCCGCGCGCGAACTGCAGGACACGCTGAGCTGGGTCGAAAAGGTGCGCTTCCCTGTGATCGCCGCCGTCCAGGGTGCCTGCGTTGGCGCGGGGCTGGACCTTGTCTCGGCCTGCGATCTCCGGCTGGCGGCCGAAGGCGCGTATTTCCGCATCGAGGAGATCAATATCGGCATGATGGCCGATGTCGGCAGCCTCCAGCGCCTGCCGCACGTCCTGCCCGAGGCGGTGGTCCGCGAACTGGCCTATCTGGGCACGTCGCTGACGGCGGACCGGGCCGAGCGTCTGGGCTTCGTCAATGCCGTCCTGCCGGACCCCGAGGCCCTGGCGGCCGCCGCGCTGGAGATGGCCCACGCCATCGCCGCCAAGGCGCCGCTGGCGATCTCCGGCTCCAAGGCCGCGGTCAGCTACGCCCGCGACCACACGGTGGCCGAAGGGCTGGAATGGGCGGCGGTGATGCAGGGCTCGATCTGGAACACAGCGGACGTTCTGGCCGCCATCCAGGCCCGGATGACGCGGACGCCCGCCGGTTTCGCGCCGCTGTCGCCCCATGCCGGCATCGGCACTGGCTGAACCCCGGTCTGCGACAAGATGGGCGGGGGCGAAGGGTCGTTGCCGTGCCCATGTAGGCATTGCCCTGAACACCTGGACCGCACGCTCATGAAATCGAAACTAGCCGCCATTGCCGCGGCCCTGCTGACCTCAGCCTGTTCGACCGTCGGCATCCGTTCCGGCACCGAGGAGCCGGCCTTCACGGAAGTTGGGCGCGTCGGCACCGTCGAGATTCGCACCTATGGCGAGCGGATCGCGGCCCAGACCGTGGTCACGGGCTCCAGCGAGGCGGCGCGCAATCGCGGCTTCCAGCGCCTGGCCGGCTATATTTTCGGGGGGAACAACGCCCGGACCAGCATCGCCATGACGGCGCCGGTAGCCCAGGCCGACGAGGGGCGCTCGCAGAGCATCGCCATGACGACACCCGTGGCCCAGGGGGCGGTGGGTCAGGACCGCTGGACGATCCAGTTCTTCATGCCGTCGGAATATACGATGGCGACCCTGCCCGTGCCGCGCGACCCGGCGGTCGTCCTCGCCGTGGTTCCGGCCGAGACCTATGCGGTACTGCGCTTTTCCGGTCTGGGCTCCGCCCGGGCCGTCGCCGAAAAGGAGGCCGAACTGGACGCCGCCCTGATCGGCAGTGGCTGGACCAGTGCGGGCGATCCGGTCGTGTGGTTCTATGACCCGCCATGGACCCTGCCGCCGCTGCGTCGCAACGAAGTGGCGGTGCGGGTCACCCGTCAGGACCGCTGAGCGCGACCTCTGACGACCGGCTTCAGGCGGCCAGCGACACCACGCCGGCGTCGATCCAGCGGCGGGCAGCTTTCTGGGCTTCGGCGATCTCGTCCTGTTCCATTTCCTGGCTCATCTCGCGGCGATAGACGCGCGCCTCAATGGAGCCCTTCATGGCGGCCAGGTTGAAGATCATATGGGCCGAAACGCGGTCCATGGGGCATCCGCCCTGGCCACTGGAATACATCATGCCCAGCCGGAACAGGTCGTCGCCGTTCATGTCGGCGGTCGGCAGGGGCATGCCCTGCTCTTCGTTCACCGTGGGCGCTGTTTCTTGCGCATTCATCACCGTATCTCCCGAACCGGCGCCATTCTGGCCCCGTCCTCTGAGACGCGATCAAATACCCGCGGTTTGAAGGTAAAGTTAACAGCGCGGGCCGTTTGGGGCCTTTTCAGTACAGGTCGGCCGAATACTACGTCGCTGTTCAGACCTCTGAAATAGTTCGGAAATCCCTGATTCACACCTGCTAACAGGGCATGACCGGAAGGCTTACGAAGGGTTACCGCGCCCGCTGTCCGAACAGGACCTTGCGCGCCGCCTCGGCCGCCTTGCCCGACGACGCGAGGCTGCGGCGCATCTCGTCTCCCAGGGCGCGGCCGGCCTTCACCGCGGGCCGCGCGCCCACCCGCTCCATCCAGGCCCTGAGGTTGGGGAACTCCGCGAGGTCCTGACCCTGCAGCTCCGGCAGGACCCAGGGCCAGGCCGACATGTCGGCGATGGAATAGTCGCCGGCCAGGTATTCGCGATCCGCCAACCTGCGGTCCATGACGCCGTAGAGACGATGGGTCTCGTCGGTATAGCGGCGGACGCCATAGGCGATCTGGCGCTGGTCCTTGACGATGGCCGGGGCGTATTGCCGGAAATGGTGGGTCTGGCCCGCCATGGGCCCCAGCCCGCCGACCTGCCAGAACAGCCACTGGTCGACCTCGGCCTTGCCGCGCGGATCCTGCGGATAGAACCGGCCGGACTTCACGCCGAGATATTGCAGGATGGCCCCGGACTCGAAGATCGACAGCGGCTGCCCGTCCGGTCCGTCCGGATCGACGATGGCCGGCATGCGGCCGTTGGGGCTGATCGCCTGGAAGGCCGCGCCGAACTGTTCGCCGGCCCCGATGTTCACCGGCTTCATCTCATAGGGCAGGCCCATCTCCTCCAGGGCGATGGAAATCTTCCAGCCGTTGGGGGTCGGCCAGTACCAGAGCTCGATGGGTTGGGTCATGCGGGCGTCCTGGCGGTGTCGGATGGCTGGTAGTGGCTAGTGGCTAGTGGCCAGTAGGTAGGATTGCGGTTTCGGCCTTGGAAGGGCGGCGCGGTCAGCACCATCGCCCAAGCGCCAGCCAATCACCAGCCACTAGCCACTAGCCACTCGTTCCTGACATTCGCGTTCAGGGGGAGTTCATCCACCCGGCGCGAGGCTGGCGCATGATTAACGGGCCGAACCCGGGCTTCCGTCGCCGGCCATCAGTAGGAGAGTTCATGATGAACCGCTTGACCAGAGCCGCCGTGCTCGGACTGGTGCTGGCCACGGCCGCCCCAATGGCCGCCGAGGCCCAGAACCGGGGTGACCGTCGCGAAAACCGGCAGGAGCACCGTCAGGACCGCCGCGATGATCGTCGTGATGATCGCCGCGACTTCCGCCAGGAACGCCGCAATGACCGCGCCGAACGGCGTGACAACCGGAATGACAATCGGCGGGAATACCGTCAGGACCGACGCGACGACCGCCGTGACTTCCGCCAGGATCGACGCGATGATCGCCGCGATTTCCGCCGGGATCAGCGCTGGGATCGGAACAATCGCGACTGGTGGCGTGGACGCAATGACTTCCGCGACTATCGCGGTGCCCGCAACGGCTATTGGTATGCGCCCAGCTATGGCTACTACCGCGTTGAGCCGCGCTACTATGGCCAGCGCTGGCAGCGGGGCCACTACCTGCCCTCGGCCTATCGCAGCTACTATGTGCGGGACCCCTATGCCTACAATCTGCGTCCGGCCCCGCGCGGCTATCGCTATGTCCACGCCGGCAATGACATCGTGCTGATCGCCATCGCGACCGGCCTGATCGCCAGCGTCCTGTCGGGCGTCTACTAGGCCCGGCCCACCCTTGATCGCGCCCCGCCGACTTCGCTTGGCGGGGCGTTTTCATGCCCGGCGCTTCATCGAACCGAACAATCTGTTCAGTCACGGTTCATGATGAAAGCGCGACCTTCACAACAAGCCGTCTGACAGGGGCGTGCGGGGAAAAGACGAGAATGAAACGCTCATTTATGGTGGCCGTCGCGATCGCGGCCTTCGCCGTGCCGGCCGCGGCACCCCTGACCGCCATCGCCCAGGACGGCGAACGCGGAGGTGGCCGTCGTGGTGCCGCCCGTCAGAACGGCGATGAGCCGCGCCAGGCGCGACCCGACCGCCCGAACCGTTCGGAAAGCAACGACGGCGGTGAAAGCCGGCGGGAACGCCCGAACCGGCCGGACAACAACGGCGGTGGAAACGGTGGCGGCAATCGCCCCGAGAGACCCAACCGGACGGACAACCCGCCTCTTATCCGTCCCGAACAAACGCGGCCGAACCGGCCCGGTCGCCCTGACAGCAACGGCGGTGGCCGGAATCGTCCCGATCGGCCCAACCCGGGCGGTGGCGGTGGCGGTGGCGGCCGTCCGGATCGCCCCGACAGACCCGATCGCCCTGACAGGCCTGATCGTCCCAACCGACCCAACCCGGGTGGTGGCGGTGGCGGCGGTGGCCGTCCGGATCGCCCCGACAGGCCCGACCGTCCTGACAGACCTGACAGGCCTGACAGGCCGCAGGATCCTCGCGGTGGCCGGGATGATCGGCGTGATGATCGCTGGGATCGCCGGGATGACCGTCGCGACGACCGCTGGGATCGCCGCAACGACCGTCGCGATGACCGTCGCGATGACCGTCGCGACCGCCGTGAGGACCGTTCCGAACGGCGTCAGGACCGTCGCGAATACCGTGAGTTCCGCAACCGCTTCAACAGCAGCCAGTGGCGGCAGAACTGGAATCGCAGCCACCGCAGTGACTGGTGGCGCAATGACCACCGCTTCCGTGGTTACAGCGGCCTGAGGATCGGCTTCTATTTCGCGCCCGGCTACGGCTACTACAGCGTGCCGCGCAACTATTGGGGCCAGCGCTACCATGTCGGCGACTATCTGCCGTCGATCTTCTGGCGCTATCAGCTGAACGACTGGCGCACCTATGGCCTCGGCTATCCGCCCGAGGGCACGCGCTGGGTGCTGGTCGACAACCACATCTATCTGATCGACCAGTACGACGGCTACATCATCGACGTCGTCTACGACGCCTGGAGCTGGTAAGCCGTCAGGGTACGGAGGAAACGCCGTCCGATCGCGGGATCGGGCGGCGCTTTCGTCTGTCAGAGCAAGGTTGCGGCCCGCGTCGCGCCGGGCCAGAACCGGTGCCATGAGCGATGCGGCGATCAGCGATACGACCACCGGCGAGGAGGTCCCCTCCTCCCGCGCCCCGCAGCTGGAGCTGTCCGAGGCCCTGATGGCCTCGCCGACCCGTTTCTTCAACCGCGAAATCTCCTGGCTGGCCTTCAATGGCCGGGTTCTGGAAGAGGCCGCCAACCCGGCCCATCCCCTGCTGGAGCGGCTGCGGTTTCTGTCGATCTCGGCCAACAATCTCGACGAGTTCTTCATGACCCGGGTCGCCGGTCTGAAGGGTCAGGTGCGCGAGCGGGTGCGGGTCCTCTCGGCGGACGGCCTGACCCCGGCCGAGCAGCTGGACAGGGTCAATGTCGCGGCCGGTACGCTGATGGCGGAACAGCAGCGCCGCTGGCGCAAGCTGCGCAAGGAACTGAAGGGCGTCGGCATCGAGGTCGTCGACCCCAGCCGGATCACCAAGACCGAGCGGGAGCGGCTGGAGCCCGAGTTCCTGAACCAGCTGTTCGCCGTGCTGACGCCGATGGCGATCGATCCGGCGCATCCCTTTCCCTTCCTGCCCAACCTCGGCTTTTCGCTGGCTCTGAAGCTGAGGCGTCGCTCGGACAACCGCACCCTCTATGCCCTGGTGCCGGTCCCGACCCAGGTGAAGCGGTTCTGGCCCCTGGCGACCGACGGCCGCTCGACCCCCGGCCACAGGCGCTTTCTGACCCTCGAGAACCTGCTGACCCTGTTCCTCGACCACCTGTTCCCGGGCTGTGAGGTTCTGGAGAGCGGCGTCTTCCGTCTGATCCGCGACAGCGACATCGAGATCGAGGAGGAGGCCGAAGACCTGGTCATGGAGTTCGAGGAGGCGTTGAAGCAGCGCCGCATGGGCTCGGTCGTGCGCATCAAGATCGAATCCTCGATGCCCGACGACCTGCGCAACTTCATCATCGACCAGCTGGACGCCGCGCCCCGGGACGTCGTCATGGTCGGAGGCATGCTGGGACTGGCCCAGGTCGCCGACCTCATCCCGGCCGGCCATCCGGACCTGAAGTTCAAGGGCTATGAGCCCCGCTACCCCGAACGGGTCCGTGACAACGGCGGCGACATCTTCGCGGCGGTCCGCGAGAAGGACATGCTGATCCACCACCCGTTCGAGAGTTTCGACGTGGTGGTTCAGTTCCTGCGTCAGGCGGCGCGCGATCCGCACGTCATAGCGATCAAACAGACCCTCTATCGGACCTCAAAGGACAGCCCGATCGTCGCCGCCCTGATCGAGGCGGCCGAGAACGGCAAGAACGTCACCGCCCTGGTCGAGATCAAGGCCCGGTTCGACGAGGAAGCCAATCTGCGCTGGGCCCGGGCCATGGAGCGGGCCGGGGTCCACGTTGTCTTCGGCTTCGTGGAGTACAAGACCCACGCCAAGCTCAGCATCGTCGTCCGGCGGGAGAGCGACGGACTGAAGACCTACTGCCATTTCGGCACCGGCAACTACCATCCCGTCACCGCGCGCATTTATACCGACCTCAGCCTGTTCAGCTGCGAACCCGTGCTGGCCCGCGACGCCTCGCGGGTGTTCAACTACATCACCGGCTATGCCCAGCCCGATGAGCTGGAGGCGCTGGTCGTCTCCCCGCTCAATATGAAGACCACACTGATCAAGCTCATCGGCGAGGAGATGACGGCGGCGGCCCAGGGCAAGCCCGCGGCGATCTGGGCCAAGATGAACTCGCTGGTGCATCCCGAGATCATCGATGCCCTGTACCGCGCCAGTCAGTGGGGCGTCCGCATCGAACTGGTCGTGCGCGGCATCTGCTGCCTCCGTCCCGGGGTCGAGGGCCTGTCGGAGAACATCCGGGTCAAGTCGATCGTCGGCCGGTTCCTCGAACACAGCCGCATTGTCGCCTTCGCCAACGGTCGCGATCTGCCGCACGACAAGGCCAAGGTCTTCATTTCGTCAGCGGACTGGATGAACCGCAACCTCGACCGCCGGGTCGAGCTTATGACGCCGGTGCTGAACGCCACCGTGCATGATCAGGTGCTGGACCAGATCATGGTCGCCAATCTGAAGGACGACGCCCAGAGCTGGGTGCTGGCCGCCGACGGGGCCTACCATCGGGTCAGCCCCGCGGACCCCGAGAGACCCTTCTCGGCGCACAAGTATTTCATGACCAACCCCAGCCTTTCGGGTCGGGGGCGCAAGGTGAAGACCCTTCCGGGCCAGCTGAGTTACGAGCCGTCGCGGAAGAAGCGTTGATGCCGGCGACCCTCCTTTCGGCGATCGGCACGCCCCGCGACGTCGCCGCCATCGACATCGGCTCCAACTCGGTCCGCCTCGTGCTTTACCGGCTTGAAGGCCGCGCCATCTGGACGGTGTTCAACGAAAAGGTCCTCGCCGGGCTCGGTCGCGATCTTGCGGCGACGGGACGGTTGTCGGTCGAGGGGGCGGCGCAGGCCCTGACGGCCCTCAAACGGTTCGCCGCCGTGATCGACGGGGTCCAGCCGGCCCACATCTTCGTCGCCGCGACCGCCGCCGTGCGCGAGGCTGAAGACGGCGGGGATTTCTGCGACCGGGTCGCCGCCGAAACCGGGCTGAAGATCCGGGTCCTGTCCGGCGAGGAAGAGGCCCACTATGCCGCCCTCGGCGTCCTGGCCGGCATTCCGCGCGCCGACGGCGTGGTCGGCGATCTGGGCGGCTCCAGTCTTGAATTGGTGCGTCTGAAGAACGGCGAGGTGGGGCGCGGTGCCACCCTCCCCCTCGGCCCCTTCGCCCTTGCCGACGCGCGCGGCTTCGATGCCGACCGGCGGCGCAAGAGGATCACCGACCGTCTGAAGGCCGCCGAAGCCTACCAGGCCGACACCCTCTATGCCGTCGGCGGTGCCTGGCGCACCCTGGCCCAGGTGCATATGGCCGTCAGCGGCTATCCGCTGCGCATCGTGCATCAGTTTGAAATGGACGCCGTTGAGGTGATGGACACGGTCCGTCTCATCGCGCGGGCGTCAAAGACCGCGCTCGAGAAATGGCCGGGTCTGTCAAAGAAGCGCGCCGAGACCCTGCCCCACGCCGCCCTCGTGCTGGAGGGACTGATCGAGAAGCTGGGGCTGAAACGCATCGTCCTGTCGGCCTGGGGGGTGCGGGAAGGCCTGTTGTTCGAGGCGCTGGAACCCGAGATCGCCGCTGACGATCCCCTGCTGGCGGGCTGCTCCGCCCTCGGCGCGCGTCAAGGTATTTCCCCGACCCTGCCCGGTGCCCTGAACGGCTGGATCGCGCCGCTGCTGGCCGCCCTGCCGCCCGTGTTCGACCGGGACCGGGACAGTGTGCTCGCGGACGCGGCCTGCCGTCTGGCCGATCTGGGAGCCCGACTGCACCCCGATCACCGCGTCGAACTGGCCTTCGATCAGGTCCTGCGCGCGCCCGTGCCGGGCCAGAGCCATGCCGAACGCGTCTTTCTGGCCGTGGCCGTCAACGCCCGCTACGGCGGTCCGGCCGCGACGCCCGAGCCGGAGACCGTGACCCGGCTGTTGAACGAGGAACAGCGTCAGGGAGCCCGGGTGCTTGGCCTGGCGATCCGGCTGGCCTGCGACCTGTCCGGCCGCTCACCCCAGTTGCTGGTCAATGCCCGCGCCGGGGTCAGGGACGGGGCGCTCGTGCTGACGGCCTCCGACGGCTATGCCGGTGTCCTGCTGGGCGAACAGACGCGCCGTCGCGGCAAGGCGCTGGCCGAGGCCATGGGATTGAAACTGGATATCCGCTCGGGCGACTGACCGATCGTCAGTCCCCGGCCCACCAGCGCAGGCGGACGCCTTGTGCCGGCGCGTCGCCGACCTTCAACGTCCCGATGACCACGACGCCCTCTTCTCCGAGGTTGCGCCGCGAGGTCGCCAGGGCGCCGGGATCCAGAACGCCGATGAACTGGACCGCTCCCAGTTCGGGAGAATGACCCGAAAAGCGCACGCGAGTGTCCGTCACGGAATAGGTGGTCGGCAGGACCCGCGCCGTGACGCTTCGCGCCTCTCCGATCTCGGTCCGGACCATCGGACTGGTGACATCGTCGAACTGGAGCATGATCGGGGCGAAGGTCGCGCTTCGGTCACCCGTCTCCCATGCTTCGAAATCGGCCGCCTGCCCGACGAAGACATGGTCGAACGACCAGTTTCCGATCCGGACCTCACTGGCCGGCAGGTAATAGCCCGACAGGTCCGCTTCCATGCCATGGCTGAACGCGGGGGTGGCGGTGGCCGGTGGTGGCGCGTCCGGGGCGGACGGCCGGTCACAGGACGCAAGAACCAGCACACAGGCCGCCAGACCGATCAGATTTCGCATGCAAAGCCTCCCTGCGCGCTCGGCGAGACCGGACCACGAAGGGCCCGGTCTGTCCACCATCAGGGAAGGTGGAAGACGACTCGAAGCCAGTGGGCGGTCTGCCCGGCGTCGATCAATTCGAACACCGGAATGGCAAGAAGGAACACCAGACCATCCCGGATCGTCAGGACGAACAGGGCCGGCCGGATGGTCAGCTCAGCCTCGTCCCGCCACAGAGAGAAGCGCGGCCAGAAGCGCGGCGTCCGGGCCTTGTAGGCGGCATAGACCGCTCCGAACTCCCGTTCCAGGAAGGCCTCCTCGCGCCGGACCGTCAGATAGAAGACCGCCATCGCCGCCAGAACAAAGCCGAGGCCGATGGTCACGCTGCCGCTCTGGGCACCGATGCCGAAGGCCCCGATGTAGCTGAAGACGTAGAGCGGATTGCGCGTGATCGAATAGGGGCCACGCGTGACGATCTCCGCCTTCTTGCGCCCGCCGATATAGAGCGAACACCAGGCCCGGCCGACGATCGACAGGATCATGGCGACAAACCCGGCGGACTCGACCCGCTCATGCCATTCGCCGTCGACCCCGCCGGCGGACTGGGTGACCACCGCGAGCCCGATCAGACCCACCAGGGCTGCCAGCACGGCGACCTTGCGGATTCTCTGGACCGTGGAAAGGTCGATGGCCGGCCGATGGGTTGCGGTCATGAGATCCCTCCGATCATCGGAACAGACGCCACGGGCGCGACCAAATCAAGTCCGTATCTTTACGGTACCGACAACGCTCGCGACTATCGGTCCAGCGCGGCGTCCAACGCCCGGAACGAGACGATCGACAGTTCCGTGGCGCTGATGAAGACCGAGGGGGTGATCCGGTCGAAGTCGTCCGACGGACGGTGATAGTCGGGATGGTAGTTCACACCCAGATACAGGAAGGGCACCTGGGCGCGGTGAAAGGCGGCGTGGTCGGACGACTCGACCCAGTTGTCGTTGCCCGTGTCCTGCGGTGTGTCCTTGCCGAAGGCGAGCGCCACCGCACCATTGGCCGCGATCCCTTCGAGGATGGGGCGCAGGGTCGGGTTCTGGTAGGTGCCCGTGACCCACAGCTTGCCATCCGTTTCGGCCCGCGCGGTCATGTCGAAATTCAGGTTCATGGCGATGGATTCGAGCGGCACCGGCGGGGCCTCGACGAAATGCCGGGCACCCAGCAACCCGTGTTCCTCGCCGTCGAGAGCCACGATCAGCACGCTGTGTTCCGGAGCCTGACGCTTCAGGTCGGCGGCGAGGGCCAGCATGGTGGCGACGCCCGAGGCATTGTCGTCCGCGCCGTTGAACACCTGGCCCTCGGCATTGACGCCGACGTGGTCATAGTGGGCGGTGACGACGATATAGCGGTCGGTCCGGCGCGTGCCCGGGATCAGGCCGATGATGTTTACGCCGTTGAACGTCCTGGGGCCTGCCCGCGTGCGGCCCTGCATCTCCCAAGGCTGCAGCCGGCCCATGGACGACGGCGCGATGCCGAGCGCCTCCATCCGGCCGACGATGTAGTTGCGGGCCATCTCGCCACCGGGCGCGCCCGTGTCACGGCCCTGCATGTCGTCGGCCGCCAGGACGCGCACATCCTCCAGCAGTTGGGCGTGCATGGCGGACGGCGCGGGGGGGGCCACGGCGGGCGGTGTCTCCGCGGATCCAAACAGGCTGCCACAGCCGGCAAGCATCAGGGCACCGCCGAGGGCGGTGGACAGGGCGAAAAGACGGGCGTGACGCATGAAGGCTCCTTGGGACCGCCGGACGCTAGCGGAGCGCGACGACAGTGTCAGTTTAACTCCCTGTCATGCGGGATTCTATGGCGGCAATCCGGCGACGGGCCTCGAAACCCGGGCGGGCGATGCTAGAACAGGCCGCAGATTCCCTTTGGCGAGCGCTTCATGTCCGACATTCCCGTCGATCAGCTGACTGAGGCCGCCGCACGGGCGGAACTCGACCGGCTGGCCGCCGAACTGGCGCGCCACGACAGCCTCTATCACGGCCAGGACGCGCCCGAGATTTCAGACGCCGACTATGACGCGCTCAAGCGCCGGGCGCTGGAGATCGAGGATCTCTTCCCCGACCTGACCAGCCCCGCCTCCCCGTCCCAGGTGGTCGGTGCCGCCGCCTCCAGCCAGTTCGCCCCCGTCCGCCACGGCGTACCGATGCTGTCGCTGGACAACGCCTTCTCGCCTGAGGAGGTGACCGACTTCGTCGCCCGCATCCGCCGCTTTCTGAAACTGCCGGTCGATGAAGCGGTCGCCTTCGTTGGCGAGCCCAAGATCGACGGCCTGTCCGCCAGTCTTCGCTATGAAAAGGGCGTGCTGGTCACCGGCGCGACGCGCGGCGACGGCCGAACCGGCGAGGACGTCACCGCCAACCTGCGCACCCTCGACGACATCCCGCACACGCTTTCGGGATCGGGCTGGCCCGACGTCATCGAGGTGCGCGGGGAGGTCTACGCCCCCAACGACGCCTTCGACGCCTTCAACGCCGCGGCCGAAGCGGTCGGGACCCGTACCTATGCCAACCCCCGCAATTTCGCGGCAGGCTCCCTGCGCCAGAAGGACCCGGCCATCACGGCCAGACGGCCCCTGCGCTTCTTCGCCTATGCCTGGGGCGAGACCTCATCATCTTTCGCCGGGACGCAAGCTGACGCCCTGAAGGTGCTGGAAAAATGGGGCTTTTTCGTCAACGCCCGCTCGCGCCGGGTCGAGGACGCCGCCGGGCTTCAGGCCCTCTACGCCGAGCTCGAGCGCGACCGGGCGGGGCTCGGTTATGATATCGACGGGGTGGTCTACAAGGTCGATCGGCTGGACTGGCAGTCCCGCCTCGGCTTCGTCGCCCGCACCCCCCGCTGGGCCATCGCCCACAAATTCCCGGCGCAGCAGGCGACGACGGTGCTGGAAGGGATCGACATCCAGGTGGGTCGGACGGGGTCGCACACCCCGGTCGCGCGGCTGCATCCCGTCACCGTCGGCGGCGTCGTCGTACGCAACGCCACCCTGCACAACGCCGATGAGATCGAACGGCTGGATGTGCGGATCGGCGACACCGTCACCCTGCAGCGCGCCGGAGACGTCATCCCCCAGATCCTCGGCGTGGTCGATCCGGACCGGTCCGGGCGCGGCGAGCCCTGGCCGTTCCCGCACCTCTGCATCTGCCCGCTCAAGACCGCCCTGGTGAAGGAAACAAATGCCTCGGGTGTCGAGTCCGTCGTGCGCCGCTGCACCGGTGAACTGGCCTGCCCCTTCCAGCGCATCGAACACCTCAAACATTTCTGCAGCCGGCGCGCCTTCGACATCGAGGGCCTCGGCGAGAAGCAGCTGATCGCCTTCCACGAACGCGGCTGGATCAGCCAGCCCGCCGACATCTTCCGCCTCGCCCGCGACGTCGAAAAGCTCGACGCCCTCCGCGCCGAGGACGGCTACGGCGAGACCAGCGTCCGCAATCTCGTCGCCGGCATCGACGCCCGTCGCACCATCACGCTCGACCGCTTCATCTACGGCCTCGGCGTGCGCGACATCGGCGAGCAGACCTCCATCGTCCTGGCCCGCGCCTTCGAAACCTGGCCCGCCTTCGAGGCCGCTTGTATCGCCGCCGCCGACGGCATTCCGAGCGAGGACTGGGTCCGCCTCAACGAGGCTCACGCCGTCTCGCCGCGTGTCGTGGCGACCCTCGCCGAGGCCTCGCCGCCCGCCGTGGACCCCTGGCCCGAGGCCCCGATCGACCAGAAGGTCGCCCTCGCTTTCCCCGGCCTCGCCGCCCCCGCCCGTCGCGGGCTGGCGACCCTCGCCGACGACTGGGCCGGTCTGGTTCGTCTGGCCGCCATCGCCCGCCACGAAGGCCCCTCAGAGGGCCTCGGCCAGATCGCCGGCGTCTCGGGCGTCGGTCCGGTCGCGGCCCGGGCCCTGGCCCTGTTCTTCCGCGAGACCCACAACCGCGCCATGGTCGACGCGCTGGTCACCGAGATGGAGCGGATCGAGGACGCCGAGAAGCCAAAGTCAGACACTGCCGTCGCGGGCAAGACGGTGGTTTTTACAGGTGCCCTCGAACGCTTCACCCGCGACGAGGCCAAGGCCCGAGCGGAATCCCTCGGCGCCAAGGTGTCCGGCTCGGTGTCGAAAAAGACCGACTATCTGGTCGCGGGGCCAGGCGCGGGGTCGAAGATGGCCGACGCGCTCAAACACGGTGTCACGGTCCTGACCGAGGATGAGTGGCTGGCGCTGATATCGTGACCCTTCCCCCTTCACGGGGGAAGGTGGCAGGCGAAGCCTGACGGATGGGGGCTGGCGGCCCCGGACGCATTCCCTTGCCCGTCGTGAAACGGAAAGAGCCCCCATCCGAGCGGCTCCGCCGCCCACCTTCCCCCGAAATGGGGGAAGGAAACTTACTTCTACCGGTTCAGCGCCGCCCGTGCCGCCTCGGCATAGCGGTGGCCTGACGCCGCCCCCTTGGGGAACACCGCCTCGATCCGCGCCAGATCGTCGGCGGTGAGGGTCAGATCAGCGGCCGCGGCGTTTTCTTCCAGCGTCCGGATGCGCCGGGTCCCGGGGATCGGCACCAGCGTCTCGCCCTGCGCCAGAACCCAGGCCAGGGCCAGCTGCGCGGCCGTCACACCCTTGTCGGCGGCGATGGCCGCGACGGCGTGGACAAGGTCGATGTTCTTCTGGAAATTCTCACCCTGGAAACGCGGATTGGAGCGGCGGAAGTCATTCTCGGCGAGGTCGTCGACCGACTTGATCTCGCCCGACAGGAAGCCCCGGCCCAGCGGGCTGTACGGCACGAAGCCGATGCCCAATTCGTCACAGGTCGCCAGCAGTTCATCCTCCGGCTCGCGGCTCCACAGGGAGTATTCGGTCTGCAGGGCGGTGATCGGGTGTTCGGCATGACCCCGACGCAGTGTCTCGGGCGAGGCCTCCGACAGGCCGAGAAAGCGCACCTTGCCCTCGGTCACCAGCTCGCCCATCGCCCCGACGGTCTCCTCGATCGGCGTGTTGGCGTCGACGCGGTGGAGATAATAGAGGTCGACGTGGTCCATCCCCAGCCGCTTGAGGCTGCCCTCGATGGCGCGGCGCACATTGGCGGGTGAGCCGTCGACGGTCAGGGCGGTACGCTCGGCGTTGTAGCCGATGCCGAATTTGGTGGCCACGAAGGCCCGGTCGCGCCGGTCGGCCAGCGCCTTGCCAACCTGGATCTCATTGGTGTGCGGGCCGTACATTTCGGCGGTGTCGAAGAAGGTGACGCCGAGGTCGAGCGCGCGGTGGATCACCGCCGTCGCCTGCGCCTCATCCGACGCCTGACCATAAAAGGCCGCCATGCCCATGCAGCCCAGGCCGATGGCCGAAACTTCGGG
Source organism: Caulobacteraceae bacterium (assembly GCA_965284535.1). GTDB lineage: Bacteria > Pseudomonadota > Alphaproteobacteria > Caulobacterales > Caulobacteraceae > Brevundimonas. Next base: position 1,950,930 of record OZ260090.1, on the reverse strand, counting down.
GCCGCCGCGGCCGAGTTTGCGCGTCTTCATGACCGCTCTCCTTGGAATGTGGGGGGCCGGCGAAGCCTTCGCCGGCTCAAAGGAGATGGGCACCGTTTCGCCTTATTTCAAGGGCGCGGCCTGCGCCTTCAACCAGTCCAGCACGTCCCCCTCGAGCAACGGCCCGACCTTGGCCAGAACCTCGGCGTGATAGGCGTCGACATAGGCCCGCTCGTCCGCCGTCAGTAGAGCGACGTCGATCAGCTTGCGGTCCAGCGGGGCGAGGGTCAGCTGTTCGAAACCGTGCATCGGCCGCTCACCGCCGGGGATGGCCGTCGGCGGCGTCACCACCTGCAGCGTCTCGATACGGATGCCCCAATGGCCCTCGCGGTAGTAGCCGGGCTCGTTGGACAGGATCATGCCGGTCATCAGCGGCTGGGCGTTCGGAGCCTTCGAAATCCGCTGGGGCCCCTCGTGCACGCCCAGATAGGAGCCGACGCCGTGGCCGGTTCCGTGGTCATAGTCGAGGCCGGCCATCCACAGCGGCAGGCGGGCCATGGCGTCCAGCTGCGATCCGGTCGTGCCCTCCGGAAAGCGCACTACCGCCATGGCGATATGGCCCTTGAGCACCAGGGTGAACATCCGCCGCTGGTCAGCGGTCGGCTCGCCCACGGCCATCGTCCGGGTCACATCGGTGGTGCCGTCCAGATACTGGCCGCCGCCGTCGACCAGCAGCAGGCTGCCCTTCTCCATCCGCCGGATGGTGCGGGTGACCGGCTTGTAGTGCGGCAGGGCGCCGTTCGGCCCGCAGCCCGCGATGGTGTCGAACGACAGGTCCTTGAGAGCGCCCGTCGCCTCGCGGAATCCTTCCAGGGCCTCGGCGATCTGGCGCTCGTCCGGCAGGGTCGCCTGACCCACGGTGTCGACCCAGTGCAGGAAGCGGGTCAGGGCCGCGCCATCGCGGATATGCGCCTGCCGACTGCCCTCGATCTCGGCCGCGTTCTTGAGCGCGCGCGGCAGGGTGCAGGGGTCCATGCCGCGGACCACGGTCGCTCCGGTCGCCGCCAGACGGTCGAAATACCAGGCCGGGGACTGGCCCGGATCAACCATCACCTTCTGCCCGGCCAACCCGTCCAGCGCGGCCTCCAGCGCTGTGGGTGCCTCCAGCGTCACGGCGTCACCCAGCCAGCCGGGCAGTTCATTGGTCACCTTGCGCGGATCGAGGAACAGCTGTGCCGTGCCGTCGGCCCTCACCACCGCCTGTCCCAGGGGCAGGGGCGTACGGATCACATCCCCGCCCCGGATATTGAACAACCAGGCCAGCGATGACGGCGCGGTCAGCACCGCGGCATCCGCCCCGGCCTTCGCCACCGCCTCGCCGATGCGGGCGCGTTTCGAGGCACTGCTCTCGCCGCTGTAGCGATCCTCATGGGGCACCACCGGCGCGGTCGGCTGTTCGGGGCGATCTTCGGCCCATGCCAGATCGAGTGGATTGGGCTCGACCGGCTTGAGCTCGGCTCCGGCCTTCTTCGCCGCGCGCTTCAGCGTCGCCAGCGCGTCCGGGCTGTGCAGCCGCGGATCATAGCCGATCACCGAACCCCTGGGCGCGCGCTCGAGGTAGCTGGCGACGCCGCCTTCCAGATCGAGAATTTCAAACTGGTCCGCATCGACCTGGGCCCGGATCTGGACCGTGTAACGGCCGTCCGCGAAGACGGCGGCCCTGTCCTTCATCACCACCCCGGCACCCGCCGAGCCGGTAAAACCGCTCACCCAGGCCAGCCGGTCATTGGCGGCGGGCAGGTATTCGTTCTGATGCTCGTCCTCATGCGGGACCAGCAGGCCGTCGAGCCCCTGCTCGGCCATCTTCGCGCGGACGCGGGGAAGGTGTCTGGCCCCGAAGGACGGATCGGTGGTTTCATCAAAGGACTGGCGCATGACCGACGCATAGCATTCTCACTCCCCTTATGGGGAGGGCGTCAGGCAGCTTGTGCAGTTCTCGGCTGTGAACCGCCCGTTGCACTCTCTCAGCACCCTGTCCCGACCGAGGGAGGCGACGGCACCCGTATAGGCTTCGCAGACCTCCGGCGGGATGGACGTCACGGGCGTCTGGTGCCGGACCAGCCCGCCCTCGACGATGGTCATCCGGGTCCCGGCCTCGTCCGTGCGCAGGTCGATCGCGTCCCGGCCCTGCCACAGCCGCAAGGCCGCGGCATTGTCGGGCCCGGCGACGAACAGGGCGTTCTGTTCGCTCTGCCGGTTGTCGAGCGTCAGCAGGACATTGCCTGACGGCTCGAAGGTCGCATAGCCGCTGCGCTCACGTCCGGCACCGTCATACAGGATGACGCCGGCGGCCTTTTCACCTCGCACCAGCCGGCGACCGTCGACCACGGCATCGGGCAGATCGCCGCTGATCCGGACCCGTTCCACGCCGTCCGGATCCACCACCACGAGTTCGGAAACGCGCAGGGAGCCGGGCTCTCCAGACACGAAGGCGGCGACGCCCCCGACCATCAGGGCGACCAACAGTCCGAACTGTACGCGCGACTGAAGGGTCACCCGGCGCAGACGCCGATCCAATTCGACAAGGTCACGATCCCCTTGCATCGTCCGCTCCATGGCTGACCGGCCCGTTGCCGGAGGCGGTCAGGTTAGGACGAGACGGCTGCGCAAGGCCCGTGAATTGTGCGTAACCCGGTGTCGGCTACCCCTGCGGCGCGGTCGGCGTCACGACAGCCACACCGCTCGGCGCGGGCACCGGAACCTCCCGCTCAATGACCACCGGCGTCGCAGCCCGTGCCTCGGCAGCGCGGGCGTCACTGGCGGCACGGACGGCATCGGCCTGTGAACGGGCGGCGTCGGCGCGGGCGATGTCGACGCTGGCCTGGGCCCCGGCGACCTGACCCTGGATCAGGGCCGCATCGGCCTGGGCCTGGGCGGCGGCGGCGTCGAGCTGAGCCTCCAGCAGGGCTTCATCGCTCCGGGTATCCGGACCGCGCGCGAACAGGATCCAGAAGACGGCGATCAACACCACACCGCCGAGGATGCCGGCGATCCACCAGCCGGTGTTGGACTCGCGAACCACCACGGTCTCGGTGGTCTCGGTATAGACCGGCGGGACGCGGGCCGGATCGGTATTGGGATCGTACTGGGTCACGGGGCTTCCTCCACTGAACCACCGCAACGGTCGTGGAGGGGGCCTGTTCCGCCGTTAACCCACCCGCCTCAGCACCAGCGCGCTCCAGGCGTCGCGATGGATGCGCCTTTCGAGCACGAAACCGCGCGACAGATAGGCCGCCGACACGCGCCGTTCCTGCGTCCGCAGCAGGCCGGAGAGGATGGCCACGCCACCGAGGCTGAGTGCGTTCTTGATGTCCTGCGACAGCGAGACCAGCGGCGGAGCGAGGATGTTGGCGAACACCAGATCATAGGGACCGTGCTGGCGGACCTTGCGGTCGTTCAGGCCGAAGGCGTGGACGAAGCGGGCATCGGCCATGTTCAGCCTGGCGTTCTCGTTGGCGATACGCACCGAGGGCTGGTCGATGTCGGTGCCGACCGCCACCTTCGATCCCGTCTTCGCCGCCGCGATGGCCAGGACGCCGGTGCCGCAACCGACATCGAGCACCCGCTCGAACCGCTCGCGCTTCAGCAGTTCGTCGAAGGCAACCAGACAGCCGACCGTGGTGCCGTGGTGGCCGGTGCCGAAGGCGGCGCCGGCATCGATCTTCAGATTGACGGTGTTGTTTGGAACGACGCCTTCGTCGTGAGCGCCATAGACGAAGAACCGCCCGGCCCGAACCGGCGGCAAACCCGAGAGCGACATGGCCAGCCAGTCGGCGTCGGCCAGTTTCTCCACCACCACGTTCAGCCCGTCGTGCGCCTTCAGCCGCGCCTCGATACCGCGCGCGTCGTCGGCGTCATTGGGAAAGGCGTCGATACGCCAGATGCCCTTGTCCTCATCCTCCTCGAGGATTGAATAGGTCGCGCCTTCCAGCAGCGGGTCGGAATCGAGCGAGGCGGCGGCGGCCTCGGCGATCGCGCGCGGGCCTCGTGCTATTATCTGCTTTGCGCTATGGGACATTTCTCAAACACCGCTATCATTACGAATCGAGACACGCGCTGGCGTGCTCTCCTGCGCCAGCATCAACCAATCGAACCGAGGGGTCGGGGAATTCATGGCTAAAGCACCATCCAAGCCTAAGGCGGCTGCCAAACCGAAGGCGGCACCTGCCGCTTCCAAGCCGAAACCGGCGGCAAAGTCGAGCGCCGCGCCGAAGGCCGCCGCAAAACCTGCGGCCAAGCCGGCTGCCCCGAAGGCCGCCGCCAAGCCGGCCGTGAAGGCCGCGCCGAAGCCGGCCGCGAAAAAGCCCGTTGCCAAACCGGCAACCAAGCCAGCCGCGAAGGCCGCGCCGAAGGTCGCCGCCAAGCCTGCTGCGAAGCCGGCTCCGAAGGCCGCCGCGAAGCCGGCGGTCAAGAAGCCCGCGGTCAGGAAGCCAGCCGCCAAACCGGCTGCCGCTCCGAAGCCCGCCGCTGCCACACCGGTCGCCGCGCCCAAGCCTGCCGTCGCCGCTCCGGCTCCGGCTCCCGCTCCCGCCGCGCCCAAGCCCGCCGCCAAGGACACGGGCTTCTTCGCGACACTCGGCCGGATCATCTTCGGCAAGAACTAGGCTTCACGGCCTGAAACGACAAAGCGCCGGAGGATCGCTCCTCCGGCGCTTTTTCGTGCGCGGTTCGCGGCGGGGTTCAGTCCTGCGGCAGGTCTTCCGCCAGGATGGCCATCTCGAACATGAAGCTGCCGGCCTCGTCCTCGTCCTCGAAGACCACGCCGATGAACTCGTCACCGACATAGACCTCGCACGAGTCATTGGGCTTGCCGCGCGGCTTCAGGATGATGCCGCCGGTGTTGAAGGTGCGCTTCAGGTGCGTCTCGACGCGCTTCATGTCGGCGGTGTTCATGGTCAGGCCTCGGTGTCAGTCGTGAAGGCGCGGACCCTAGAGAAAGGCCTGCGCGAGGGGAAGGTCAGATGACGAAGTCATAGACGATGTCGGCCAGCGTATGGTCCATGGTTCGCGCCGGGGTCGCCTCGGTCGGGCAGTTGACCAGCCGCGCCGGTACGCCCGCGACGGTGCATCCCGCCGGCACGGCTTTGAGCACCACCGAGCCGGAGGCCACCTTGGCGTAATCGCCGACGGTGATGTTGCCCAGGACCTTGGCCCCGGCGCCGAGCAGGACGCCCTTGCCGATCTTGGGATGGCGGTCGCCGCGATCCGCGCCCGTGCCGCCCAGGGTGACGGCGTGCAGCATCGACACCTCGTCGCCGACCACCGCCGTCTCGCCGATGACGATGCCGGTGCCATGGTCGAGGAAGAGCCCTGAGCCCAACCGCGCGGCCGGGTGAATATCGACCTGGAACAGTTCCGATATCCGGCTCTGGAAATGGAAGGCCAGGGTCTCGCGACCCTGCCCCCACAGCCAGTGCGCCACCCGCCACGCCTGCAGCGCCTGGAATCCCTTGAAATAGAGGAAGGGCTGCAGGAGCGTCTTGATCGCCGGATCGCGCTCGATCACGGCCTGCAGGTCGGCCTCGGCGGCGGCCACGATGGACCGGTCGGCCGCGAAGGCGTCGCGGCAGACCTCGCGCACCGACATCGGGCCCAGTTCGCTGTCGCCGAGCTTGCGCCCGATCTGGAAGCTCAGCGCGCCGGCGAGGTCATCATGTGACAGGATGACGGCGCTCATTTGCGAGGCGAGATGCGGTTCCTCGCGCACCGCCGCCTCGGCCGCCGCGCGCAGCTGCTGCCAGGTACCGCTTCGACCCGCGACGACTTCCAGCTTGGGCATCGGTGTCTCCATCGCGGCCATCATACGCCCGCCAGCATGGCCTTCGCCAGTTCCGGCGGCAGTTCGCCTTCCCGCGCCATATGGTAGGCGCGCAGCGCGGTCGCCAGGGTGAACATGTCCCGCACCGCCCCGGTCCCGATCTCGCGCAGCAGACCGGCGAACGGCACGCGGACGACCCGGATGATCTCGGTCGGGTCCGGCGCGACGGGCACGGGCGTCAGGTCCCAGGCGATCCATGCCATGGCCCGCTCGTCGGTGACGGAGTTGCTCATCTCGGCCTTGTAGGCCGGCCGCCAGTGGGCCGCCGCCAGCCCGGCCTCCTCGGCCAGTTCACGCCGCGCGCCCTCGATGGGATCCTCGTCGAACGGTGCCCCGCCCTCGGGCATCTCCCACGACCAGTTCATCAGGGCGAAGCGCTGCTGCCCGACCAGGGTCACCGTCCCGTCCTCATGCACCGGCAGCACCCCGACCGACAGATTGCGCGGCCGCATCACCACATAGTCAGCCTTCACCCCAGTCGGCGCGGTCGCGTCGTGGCGGGTCATCCGTAGCCAGGGGTTCTCGAACGTCACGGTCGAGCCGGCATCGCGCCACGGCGGTGGACGGTCCGTTCCGTCATCCCAGCCGGGCAGGGGACGATCGGCGTCGAAGGTCTTGTGGGAGTCGCTCATGGGGCGGGTATGGCGCAGACCGTACGGCGCGCCTAGCTAGGGGGATGACCGATTCCGATCTGGGAACCGCCCTCCCCCTGCCCGTCCCGTCCGCGGAGATGCAGGACCGCCTCGCCCGCCGTCGCTCCGCCCCCGCCCAGTCCCTGACCACGCCCGGCCCGTCGCGTAGCGAGATCGAACGCATCCTCAGCCTCGGTGCCCGGTCACCGGATCACGGCAAGCTGTTCCCGTGGCGGTTCGTGGTCATGGGGCCCCGGATTCGCGCCGATCTGGCCCGCGCCCTCACCCCCTTGGCCGAACGCCAGCCCGATCCCGGCAAGGCCGCCAAGGTCCTGTCCAAACTGGTCGCCCCGCCCGTGACTGTCCTGGTACTCTCGGTCCCCATCCCCGGCCACAAGGTGCCGGAATGGGAGCAGCAGTTGTCCGCCGGCGTGGTCTGTATGAACCTCGAACACGCCGCCAATGCGCTGGGCTATTCGGCCAGCTGGATCACCGACTGGTACAGCTACGACCCCGAGGCCCTCGCGCTCTATGGCGTCGGTGCGGGCGAACAGGTGGCGGGCTTCATCCACATCGGGACCCTGGCGGAAGCGCCTCTGGAGCGGCCGCGGCCGGATGTGGCGGCGCTGACGACCTGGCGCGACTGAGGCTCAGAGCTGGATCAGGCCCAGACCGGCGACCGTGGCCAGCGCCATCAGGGCGGTGACCAACACCAGAAGGACGGTCAGCAGGTTTTCAATGCGGTCGGGGCGGCTGCGCATGGCGGGCATGCTGCCGCGATTCGACCCCGTCAGGCGTCCCAGACGCCGCCGATCATTCGCCGGGCCAGCAGCGGCCTGCCCAGCCAGTAGGCCAATTCCGCCGGACGTTCGATGTCCCAGACCGCCAGATCAGCGGCCTTGCCCGCCTCCAGCGTACCGATCTCCTTCTCCAGCCCCAGGGCCCGGGCCGCGATCCGGGTCGCGCCCGCAAGTGCCTCTTCGGGCGTCAGGCGGAACTGGACGCAGGCGAGATTGATCGCCGCCGTCATCGAGGCCAACGGCGAGGTGCCCGGATTGCAGTCGGTCGCGACGGCCATGGCGACACCGTGCGTGCGCAACAGGTCGATGGGCGGTGGCGTGGTCTCGCGCAGCATCAGATAGGCCCCGGGCAGCAGCACGGCGACAACGCCCGCCCGCGCCATCGCCCGCACGCCGGCCTCGCCCGTGTGCTCGATATGGTCGGCTGAAAGCGCGCCGTATTTCGCCGCCAGCGCCGCCCCGCCGCCGTCCGACAGCTGGTCGGCGTGCAGCTTGACCGGAAGGCCGAGCGCCCGGGCCTTGTCAAACAACCGTCCGACCTCATCAGTCGAGAAGGCGATCGGCTCGCAATAGGCATCGACCATATCGACCAGCCCCTCGGCGTGGGCCACCGGCAGGATCCCGTCCACGGCCAGGTCGACGTAGCGACCGCGATCCGCCTTCCACTCGGGCGGAACGGCGTGCAGACCCAGATAGCTGGTGCGCACCCGCACTCCGGCCTCTCGCCCGATACGGCGGGCGACGCGCAACATCTTCAGCTCACTGTCATGGTCGAGGCCATAGCCCGACTTGATCTCAACCGTGGTGACGCCGGTCGCCATCAGCCCCGCCAACCGGCTCACCGCCGAGGCGTAGAGCTCGTCCTCCGACGCCGCCCGGGTCGCCGACACACTGGAGACGATGCCGCCCCCGGCCCGCGCGATCTCTTCATAGGTCGCCCCGCCCAGCCGCTGCTCAAACTCGCCCGACCGGTCGCCGCCGAACACCAGATGGGTGTGGCAGTCGATCAGGCCGGGGGTCACCCAGCGACCGTCGAGGCGATCGGTTTCGGTGGCCTGGTGCGATGGAAGGTCGGCGCGCGGACCGGCCCAGACGATGCGTCCGTCACGGATCAGGATCGCTCCGTCATCGATTGCACCGTAGGCCGCCCCGCCCTCGGCCATGGTGGCGAGACGGCAGTCGGTGATCAATCTCATGACCCTCTCCCGCCGGGAGAGGGATTCAAGAACGCGCCCCTCATCTCTGTTCAAACCCCGCCAACAGCTCGCAGAACCACCGCCCCGCCGTCAGGGAGCCGAGGTCCCCGATCTCCAGCGAGGGATCGTATTCCGTCAGGTCGACCGCCTTCACCTTCGGATGAGCCCCGATGACCCGGGTGGCGTCGAAGAAGTCCTGCACCGACACCCCGCCCGGCCGCGCGCCCGGCGAGGCTGGCCACTGTCCGCGGTCGATCACATCGATGTCGAAGTCGACGTAGATGGCCTCACACAGCCCCGAAAGTCGCTCGAGTTCCGCGGCCACGACCACCGCCATGCCCAGTTCGCGACAGGCGCGCGCCGTCCGCACGGATATTCCCGCCGCCTTCGCCTTGTCATGCGCCCGTTTCGTATTGGCGAAGGGTGCCAGGCCGATCTGGCTGATCTGTTCGCCGGACAACCCGTCCTCCAGCAACGCCTGCACCGGATTGCCGTTGGTCAGACCCTGATCGGTGTCCCTGAGGTCGAAATGGGCGTCGAGGGTCAGCAGGCCGACCGTGCCGAGACCCAGGGCATGAACGCCGGGGCGCGTGATCGCATTGTTGCCGCCGATCAGGACGGTCAGGGCACGGTGTGCCTGGGCGGCCGTCGCATCGCGGACCGGACCAAAACCATCGGCCGGCGAGACGCCCTTCAGCGGCACATCCCCAACGTCGTGGACAGCGACGTCCAGCGTCCGGCCCGTCTCGACATCATAGGTCGAGAAGCGCGGCAGCACGGCCCGGAACGCCTTCGGCCCGAGATCGCAACGCCCCGGAGTCAGCGACCGCTCGTTCAGCCCCGCACCGATCAGGGCGACGGGGGCGTCCGGGTGATCACCGATCAGGTCGGCAAGGGATTTCCAGGAGAGGGCTTCGGATTCGCTCATCCACCCACATAACCCCTTCTCCCCTTGCGGGAGAAGCGCCGGCCCCTTGTCATCCCCGACGGAGCGAAGCGGAGATCGGGGACGGGACAGACCCCACTGCTCCCTCCCGGACAGCCCGTCAGGGCTGAGCCGGGAGGCGGCCGGACCCGGACCCACCCTTTCTCCCGGACAGCCGCTCCGCGACTTCCGGGAGCGCCAGGCAGGGATCACGACCGGTCCCGGATATCGCCGTTGGCGATTCCGGGATGACAAGGGCCCGTGGCCTTCTCCCGCAAGAATAGAAGGGATAGGAAGCCGCCATGACGACTCAACAGACCCCGAACACCCGCATCGTTCGCAGCCCCCGCGGCCTTGAGATGACGGCCAAGACCTGGGCCGCAGAGGCGGCCCTGCGCATGCTGATGAACAACCTTGATCCCGAGGTGGCCGAACGGCCCGAGGACCTCGTCGTCTATGGCGGCATCGGCAAGGCCGCGCGTGACTGGGCCTCCTTCGACCGCATCGTGGCCGAGTTGCGCAATCTCGAGGCCGACCAGACCCTGATGGTCCAGTCGGGCAAACCCGTCGGTGTGTTCCGTACCCATGAGGACGCGCCGCGCGTCCTCATCGCCAACTCCAACCTGGTGCCCAAATGGGCGACCTGGGAGCATTTCAACGAGCTCGATCGCAAGGGCCTGATGATGTACGGCCAGATGACGGCCGGCTCGTGGATCTACATCGGCACCCAGGGCATCGTTCAGGGCACATACGAGACCTTCATGGAGGCCGGACGCCAGCACTATGGCGGCGACTGGTCGGGCCGCTGGATCCTGACCGCCGGCCTCGGCGGCATGGGCGGGGCCCAGCCCCTGGCCGCGACCATGGCCGGTGCCTCCTGCCTCGCCGTCGAATGCCAACGCAGCCGGATCGAGATGCGGTTGAAGACCCGCTACCTCGACGTCATGGCCGAGACGCTGGACGAGGCGCTCGCCCTGCTTGAGCAGGCGAAGGTGGACGGAAAAGCCATATCAGTCGGCCTATTGGGCAATGCTGCTGATGTCCTGCCTGAACTGGTCCGCCGCGGCGTCCGGCCCGATCTGGTCACCGACCAGACCAGCGCCCACGACCTCGTCAACGGCTATCTCCCGCAGGGCTGGACCGTCGCCGAATGGGAGGACAAACGCGTCTCCGATCCGGAGGCCGTGAAGGCCGCGGCCGCCGCCTCCTGCGCCGTTCACGTCAAGGCCATGCTGGCCTTCCAGGCCATGGGCATCCCGACCACCGACTACGGCAACAACATCCGCCAGGTCGCCTTCGACGAGGGCGTGGCTGACGCCTTCGACTTCCCCGGCTTCGTCCCCGCCTACATCCGCCCGCTGTTCTGCCGCGGCGTCGGCCCCTTCCGCTGGGCCGCCCTTACCGGCGATCCGGACGATATTCGCAAGACCGACGCGGCGATGAAAAAGCTGTTCCCGGACAACGCGGGTCTGCACCGCTGGCTCGACATGGCCGGCGAGCGCATCGCCTTCCAGGGCCTGCCCGCCCGCATCTGCTGGATCGGCCTCGGCGACCGCCACCGCGCCGGCCTGATGTTCAATGACATGGTCGCCTCGGGTGAGCTCAGCGGCCCGATCGTCATCGGTCGCGACCATCTCGACTCCGGCTCGGTCGCCAGCCCGAACCGCGAGACGGAATCAATGATTGATGGGTCGGACGCCGTGTCCGACTGGCCGCTGCTGAACGCCCTGCTGAACACCGCCTCAGGGGCCAGCTGGGTGTCGCTGCACCACGGCGGCGGGGTGGGCATGGGCTACTCCCAGCACTCCGGCGTGGTCATCGTCGCCGACGGCACGCCGGAAGCCGCGAAACGTCTCGAGCGCGTCCTCTGGAATGACCCGGCCACCGGCGTCATGCGTCATGCCGATGCGGGGTATGAGATCGCGAAAGACGCCGCCCGCGAGCATGGCCTCAACCTGCCGAGCCTGAAGGCCTGATCATGACCACCCTCACCATCGGCCAATCTCCGCTCACACTCAGCCAGCTCCGCGCGGTGCTGGAGGCCCCGACCACCGTCGCCCTCGCGCCGTCCGCCTGGACCGCCGTCGAGCGCGGCGCGGCCGTGGTCGCCGCCATCGTCGCCGAGGGTCGCACCGTCTACGGGATCAACACCGGCTTCGGCCTGCTGGCCAACACCTCCATCGCCACGGACGACCTGGAGACGCTGCAGAAGAACCTCGTCCTCAGCCACGCCTGCGGCGTCGGCGCCCTGCTGCCCGACGCCGTCACCCGTCTGCTGATGGTGCTTAAGATCGCCAGCCTGTCGAAGGGGGCTTCGGGCATCCGCCGCGCCACCCTCGAAACCCTGATCGCCATGGTCAATGCCGATGTCCTGCCCTGTATTCCGTCAAAGGGATCGGTCGGTGCCTCGGGCGATCTGGCACCTCTGGCCCACATGTCCTGCGTCCTGATCGGTGTCGGCGAGGCCCGCCACAACGGCGAGACGCTGTCGGCGGAAGACGCCCTCGCACGCGTCGGGCTCAAGCCGCTGGTGCTGGGTCCCAAGGAAGGCCTCGCCCTCCTGAACGGCACCCAGTGCTCAACGGCCCTCGCCCTGGCCGGCCTGTTCGCCGCCGAGGCCGCCTTCGCCGCCGCCATCGCCGCCGGGGCCCTGTCGGTCGATGCCCTGAAAGGCTCCGACGCCCCGTTCGACGCCCGTATCCACGCCCTGCGCGGCCAGCCGGGCCAGATCGACGTCGCCGCCCGACTGCGGGCGCTGATGGCCGGCTCGGACATTCGGGACAGCCACCGCGAGGGCTGCCACAAGGTCCAGGATCCCTACTCCCTGCGCTGCCAGCCGCAGGTCATGGGCGCGACCCTCGACGTGATGCGCAACGCCGCCGCCACGCTGGAGCGCGAGGCCAACGCCGTGACCGACAATCCGCTGGTCTTCATCGAGGAGGGCGACGTCATCTCGGGCGGCAATTTCCACGCCGAACCGGTCGCCTACGCCGCTGACCAAATCGCCATGTGCCTGTGCGAAATCGGAAACATCTCCGAGCGCCGCACCTCCATCCTGGTCGATCCCAAGATGAGCGAACTACCGGCCTTCCTCGTCAAGGAAAGCGGGCTGAACTCCGGCTTCATGATCGCCCAGGTCACCGCGGCCGCCCTCGTGGCCGAGAACCGGATGGTCGCCCACCCCTGCGTCATCGACACCGTGCCCACCTCCGCCAATCAGGAGGACCACGTCTCCATGGCCACCCATGGCGCGCGCCGCCTGCTGGACATGGCCGAAAACACCGCCGCCGTCGTCGGGATCGAACTGCTCGCCGCCGCCCAGGGTCTCGAATTCCACCGGCCCCTGACCTCGTCGCCCGATCTGGAGAATATCTTCGCCATCGTCCGCGAAGCCGCCGCCGCCTACGGTTCGGACCACTATTTCGCGCCGGATATCGCGCGGGCTACCGACGGTGTACGCGAGGGCCGCTACCGGGCGTTCGCCGGAGACCTGCTGCCCTCGGCGTAGCACTCCCCTTCGTCATCCCGGGGACGCGAGCGAACCCCGGGACCCGGCGGCGCGCGTGAGTACGAAACTGTCGCGGGCAGGTCATCAGTGGCGCGGCCCGGACGTCCCGGGCCGATCTCTCAGGGCTGCTTCTCGATGTTCAGCGCATAGGCCCCGGTCTGCCCCTGCTGGAAGGTGCCCGCGCGCACCTCATAGACACCGTCCGCCGGCACGGTCCATTCCAGCTTGGCATGGGTGTCCGACAAACTGTCGTCGTCCGAACCCAGCACCTCGAACTCGCCACCGTCCTGCTGTCGCCCGACGATGAGGAAGCTGTCGACCTCGTTGGAGACCATGGTGATCACCAGTTTCTCGTCTTCCTTCAGGTTCACCCGATAGGCGTCAAAAAAGCTGTTGTCCTCGGCGGTGGCGTCGGACTCGGTCAGCACGCCGCGCGCCGTGGCACCGACCAGAACACTGCCCGGCTGCGGCTGCGGCCCGCGATCGTTGAGCTCCAGCGCATAGAGCCCCTTGCCGTCAGAGGTCAGCGGCAGGGCCCGCAGCACATAGTCGCCGTCCTCCGGCAGGGTGAAGCTGAGCCGGGAATCAGTGCCCTCACCCAGGCCGTCGTCGTCCGACGCCAGGGCCGAGAACTCCGCGCCCGCCCGGCCTATCTGAAGATAGGTATCGAAATCGCCCGAGCGCATGACCGCCTGCACACGCTGGCCCTCCGCGCCTGAGAAGGAGAAGGCGTCAAAGCCGCGATCCTCGCCGTCCGTCGAGTCCTCGTCGCTGATCTCGCCCTGGATCGAGGTGCCGAAGGGCAGGACCTCGGGGGCCTTTTCCGGCTCGATCCCGGACACCGACAGCGAATACCGGCCGGTCGACTCGCTGAAGGCCCGCGCCTCGATGAAATAGGTGCCGGTGCCCGGCAGGGTGAAGGTCAGGCGGGAATCGGTTCCTTCCGGTCCGCTGTCATCATCCTCCGCCAGACTGACGTGATTGGCGTCAAACAGTTCGACATAGGTGTCGAACTCGCCCGAACTCATGTCGATCCGGATGCGCTGGCCCTCCTGCCCGCTGAACTGGTAGGCATCGGCCCTCGCGCCGTCCTGCCCGCGGTCGTCATCCTCGGACAGCGAGCCGTCGACCGAGCCACCGATCTCGATCACCTCGGCGGCGGCCATTTCGGGTCCCTCCGCCAGCGCCAGGGTATAGGCCCCCTCGCCACCCGCGCTCAGCGGAGTTGCCCGGATGATGTAGTCGCCGCCGTCCTCGGCGGTGAAGATCAGCCGCGAGTTCAGGCCGATTCCCGGGCCGTCGTCGTTCATCGCCAGTTCGTTGAATCTGCCACCGTCCATCCGCCCGACCCGGACCACCGGGTCGAAATCATCCGAGCTCAGGTCGATGGCGAACCGGTCGCCCGCGCGGGCACGGAAGGTGAAGGCGTCATAGGCGACATCGCTGTCGCTCACCGGGTCGCGGTCGGTCAGGGTGCCCCGCAGGGACTGGCCGACGCGAATGGCGGTCGGACGCGGCGGACGCGGCGCAGCCGGGCGCTGGGCCAGACTCAGGCTGTAGGCTCCGCCCTCCACACCCGAAAGGGTGCGGGCGCGAAGCACATAGGTCCCGGCGCTGTCCGCGCTGAAACGAAGCCGCGAATCCGTGCCCTCGCCCAGACCATCATCGTCGCTGGCCAGACTCTCGCTCTCGCCCTGACGGAAAACCTCGAGATAGGCGTCGAAATCGGCGGCGCGCATGACCGCTTCCAGCCGCTGACCGGCGCGGACGCGGACCAGATAGTCGTCATAGCGATAGGCGTCGTCCGCCGCCGTGGCGTCCCCGTCGGCGATCTGGCCCTGAACGGTACGACCGGGAGAAAGCGTCCCGGCGGACTGGGCCAGAGCCGGTGCCGCAACCGACAACGCCAGCAGACTGACGGCGGCAAGGATAAACTTACGGCGCATGGAGACCCCCTTGAATGCAACACCGATCATAGACGCCGAACCGCCCCGTCTGTAAATCGCGGCAACCGCACGATTCCTGACGACCGGAGCCGAAATCCATGACGGCCGACCCCGCACACGCGACCCTGATCGATGGCAAGGCCTTCGCGGCCGGGCTGGTGGAGCGCGTCGCCGCGGCCTCGGCGCGGCTGGAGGCGACCCGCAGCATCAAACCGGGACTGGCGGTCGTCATCGTCGGCGAGGACCCGGCCAGCCAGGTCTATGTCCGCAACAAGGGCGAGACCACGCAGCGCGCGGGCATGCGGTCCGACACCCACCGTCTGGCCGACACGACCTCGCAGGCGGACCTGCTGGCCTTGATCGCGACCCTGAACGCCGATGCCGGCATCCACGGAATTCTGGTACAGCTGCCTCTGCCCGGTCACATCGACAGCTCGGCCGTGCTGGACGCCATCGATCCGGACAAGGATGTGGACGGCTTCCACGTCGTGAACGCGGGCCGTCTTGCCGTCGGCCTGCCGGGCCTGGTGCCCTGCACGCCGCTGGGCTGCCTGATGCTGCTGAAGGCCGAACTGGGCAGCCTGTCCGGACTGAACGCCGTCATCGTCGGTCGTTCCAACATCGTCGGCAAGCCGATGGCGCAGTTGCTGCTGGCCGAGAGTTGCACCGTCACCGTGGCCCATTCCCGGACCCGCGACCTGCCCGCCCTGTGCCGCACCGCCGACATTCTGGTGGCCGCCGTCGGCCGTCCCGAGATGGTGCGCGGCGAGTGGATCAAGCCCGGCGCGGCCGTGATTGACGTCGGCATCAATCGCGTGCCGTCGCGCGATCCGGTCAAGGCGGCGGAGGGCAAGACCCGGCTGGTCGGCGACGTGGCCTTCGCCGAAGCCGCGGCGGTTGCGGCACGGATCACGCCTGTGCCGGGCGGTGTAGGCCCCATGACCATCGCCTGCCTGCTTGCCAACACCTATACGGCGGCCTGTCGATCCGCTGGAGTCGAGCCGGAAGCCCTCGACGCTTGAACCGTGGCCTTTGAACCCCGATAGTCAGGGTCTGGCTTTCAGGAGACGTCGATGATCCGCTTCTCGCCCCGTGTTTCGGCCCTTGCGGCCGTCGTCATCCTGACCCCCGCCGTGGCGGGCTGCGGGATCAACGCCATTCCGACCAAGGAAGAGGCGGCCAAGGCCAAATGGGCCGATGTGCAGTCGCAGTATCAGCGCCGCGCGGATCTGGTGCCCAACCTGGTCGCCACCGTGCAGGGCGCGGCCATCGCTGAACGCACCACCCTGACCCAGGTGATCGAGGCCCGGGCGCAGGCGACCGGGGTCACCGTCACCCCCGAGACCCTGAACGATCCCGCCGCCTTCCAACGCTATCAGGCCGCGCAGGGACAGCTGTCGCAGGCGCTGTCGCGGCTCCTTCTGGTTGTGGAGCGGTATCCCGAAATCCGGTCAAACCAGAATTTCGTCGCCCTGCAGTCGCAACTGGAGGGAACCGAGAACCGCATCGCGGTGGCTCGCCGCGACTACAATGAGGCTGTGCGCGACTATAATACCAGCCTGCGCACCTTCCCGACGGTGATCTGGGCCAACACCATCCACGGCGGCTCCGAGCCGATGCAACTGTTCTCGGCCACCGAAGCCGCGCAGTCGGCTCCAGGCGTCAATTTCGACGCCCTGCAGCCCGGCGGAGCGGCACCGGCCGTGGTACCCGGCTCGGCCCCGACCGCGGCCCCGGCGGCCCAGTGATCCGCACCCTGCCGGGTTCACCCGTGATCAGGACCGCGGTCCTGCTGGCGACCCTGCTGGCCGCCGTCTGGCTGGCGGCGGTTGCTCCGGCCGTGGCCGCCGGGCCGACCTTCCCTGCCCTGAATGGCCGCGTCATCGACCACGGCGACCTGGTCTCCGATGCCAAGGAACTGGCCATCGCCGCCAGGCTGGAGGCGCTGGAGCGCGACACGACCGATCAGGTCGTGGTCGTCACCGTACCGGACCTTCAGGGCTATGAGATCGAGGAATACGGCTATCAGCTGGGCCGCGCCTGGGGCATCGGACAGGCCGGCAAGAACAACGGTGTCCTGCTGATCGTCGCGCCGAACGAGCGCAAGGTGCGGATCGAGGTCGGCTATGGCCTCGAACCCGTCCTGACCGACGCCCTGTCCGCCCTGATCATCCAGAACGAAATCCTGCCCTCCTTCCGGGAAGGCTATTTCGAGCGCGGTATCGAGCGCGGCGTCGACGCCATCGACCAGCAACTCAGGCTGGACCCCGCCGAGGCCCAGGCGCGCGCGGCGGCGGCGGAACGGCCGCGGTCAAAAGCCCCCATCGGCGTCGGCGTGGTTATCGCGATCATCTTCTTCCTGATGATCGTGGCCATGATCGGCGGATCGGGCGGACGTGGCCGGCGTCGGCCCGGCGGCGGCGTGGGTCCCATCCTGATCTGGGCCGCGGCGGAGGCGCTTCGGAACAGCGGCCGGGGTGGAGGCGGTGGCTTCGGCGGTGGCGGCGGCGGATTTGGCGGCGGCGGAGGCAGTTTCGGCGGCGGGGGAGCATCCGGCGGATGGTAGTCAAACTCACTCTCCAGGTTCAGAGCCGCATCGGCGACGCCATCGCGGCCGCCGAGGCCCGGACCTCTGGCGAAATTTTCTGCGTGCTGGCGCGACGGGTCTCGTCCTATCGCGACATTTCGCTCGGCTGGGCGGCGGCGATGGCTCTGCTCCTGCCACTCGGACTGATCCCGTTCGGATTTGATCCGGCCTGGATTCCCGGACTCGGAGATGGCTGGCAGGCCGCCCATCTGTCATCGACCGACGTGGTCGTGGGCCAGTCGCTTGCCGCCTACGCCCTGATCCAGTCTGCGGTCTTCGTGTCTGTCTTCCTGCTGACCTCGATCCCGGTCATTCGCCGCCTCGTCACCCCCAGGAGCGTCCGCCGGGCCCGGGTGCGCCGGGCCGCAATGGAACAGTTCCTCGCACACGGCCTGCACATGACCCGGGAGCGGACGGGCGTACTGATCTTCGCCGCCCTGTCAGACCATCAGGTCGAGGTCGTCGCGGATGAAGGGATTCACAGCGTCGTCGATCAGGCTGTCTGGGCCGACGCCGTCGGGGCGCTCGCCAAGGGCATGAGGGCCGGCGACCCGGCCACCGGCTTCGAGGTCGCCATCGGTCTGTGCGGCGGCGTTCTGGCCGAGCATTTCCCGCCCCGGGATACCAATCCGAACGAGATCGAGGACAGGCTGGTCCTGATCTGAACCTCCGAACCGGGCCTCGACCGCCCGGTGCCGCCTTGGTGTCGCATTCCCCGTGGTAGTAGGCTGACCGCCACCCGGCCCGTTTTCAGGACGTCATGCCCCGCCTGCTGACCTACAACGTCCATCGCTGCGTCGGCGTCGATCGCAAGCTCGATGTCGCACGGATCGTGGGCGTCATCGCCGAGCACGAGCCGGACATCGTCTGCCTGCAGGAACTGGACGTGGGCCGCGCCCGTACCGGTCATGTCGATCAGGCCCGGTCGATCGCCGACGGACTGGCGATGACCTTCCATTTCCACGCCGCCATGCAGGTCGAGGCTGAACAGTATGGCGACGCCATCCTGACCCCGCGCCCCGAGCGACTGGTGAAGGCCGGGGCCCTGCCCACCATTCGCGGTGTTCCGGGTCTCGAGCCACGCGGAGCCCTGTGGGCGGTCATCGATTTCGACGGCATCGGACTGAATGTCATCAACACCCATCTCGGCCTCGTGCCACGGGAACAGCGGCTGCAGGCGGCGGCGCTGGTCGGACCGGACTGGCTGGGCCATCCGGACTGTACCGGCCCGACCCTGTTGACCGGCGACTTCAATGCGACGTCGCTGACCCGCCCCTACCAGACCCTGACGCGGGGCCTGGCAGATTGTCAGCGCAGCCTGGGTTTGAAACCGTCGGTCAAGACCTTCCCTTCCAGCTTCCCGGCGATCCGGATCGACCATTGCTTCACCAGCCCCGAACTGTTGGTGACCAGCGTGAAGGCCCCCTTCTCGCCGCTGGCCCGGATGGCGTCGGATCACCTGCCGCTGATCATCGATTTCGAGATCAAGGCTCCGTAGCGTCCGGCAGTGTGCGGTGGGACCGCGTCCGCCGTCTCCAGGGCCGAAACGCGTCCCGGGTCGAGGTCGGGTCGCCCAGCTGGAACTCGGCGATGATGCGTTCCATCCGCGACGGAGGGTCCGCACCCAACACGACCATCCGTCCCGTGTCGAACCTCTGGATCGCCTCGCCGACCTTCCCGATGACAGCCTCGACCTCGCCGAAGGCCTCTGCGTCGACGCCGATCCAGTGACCAATGGTCCGCTGGCGGAAGCGGCGGATGGCCTCCCTGCCGGCCTCGTCCGTCGGTTCGGCGGCGACGTCGCATTCGGTGTCGAAACCGAGCGACCGGTTGTTCAGATTGGTCGACCCGATCCGCAGCACTGCGTCATCATAGATCGAGACCTTGGCATGGACGATGATCCGCTCGCCCATCCGCGTATGGGGGGTGAAGGCGAAAAAGCGGTTGTGGCGGTCGGCCTGCTCCAGCCGGTACAGGACCTCCGACCGGGCGGTGTCCATCGTGATCCGGTCGAACCAGCTGGGGCTGGTTCCCGTCGAGACCAGGACGATTTCGGGACCGTCTTCCTCCCCCAGCCGTTCCGCCAGCGCCTCGGCGATGACCGGCGAGGTGAAATACTGGTTCTCGAAATAGATCAACCGCCTGGCCCGGCGAATGGCGTCGAGGTGAAGCGCCTCGTTCTCCCGAACCTCGGCCCGCCCGCCCGCGGCAGGTTCCGTGCGCACGACCGCCACGGGCGTTCCGCGCAAATCCGGTTCCAGACCGTCCGGCCAGGGATCGCTGTCCGTCTCATCGGCGATCGTCCGCTCACCCGTCGATCTGAACCAGCGTTCCCTGGCGAGGTCGCCCACGGCGCGCGCGGCCGGACCGTCCATGACAGCCATTACTTCATGACGCGGCGACGGAATCACCCCGGACGGCTGGCAGCGGCGCGGGTCACCGTCCAGATGCGCCTCGGTATCCCAGCGATCCGTCGAAATGTCGCCTCCGCCGCAGAAGGCCAGGGCGTCATCAATGATGATCACCTTCTGGTGGTGACAGGCCCCGATCGCAGGCGGCGGGTCGAGCCGGAACTCAACCATCCTCTTGCGGAACCAGCCCCGGGCCCGGTGCGGATAGAACCCCTGGGACGCCGCGATGAGGAGCGGGGACTTCCAGATCAGCAGTCGGACATCCAGGTCAGGCCGGGCCTTCACCAGCATCCGCAACTGGTGCCCGATCTGGGCCTGGTGATCGTGATGCGGACTTTCCGGATCGAGCCGGGTTCTGGGATCGAACTGCCAGCCCAGAACGACGACGGACCGGCGTGCCTTGGCCAACGCCGAGCGCAGGGCGTCGAAATAGGCCTCGTTTTCCATCAGAACGGCGAACCGGTCCGCACGCTCGACCCGCCAGCAGTTGCGGCCCGGCGTCAGCAGATTGTGGCTCTGGTCATGCCGCAGTTCGTTCATGGCGCAAGTCTGGCCGATTCGCGTGACGGCGAAATGCGCCCCAAGCCCTACAGGACGCTTGCCGACGACTTCCGTTCCACAGCCAGACGTGCGGGGTCAATGGTGACGCTTTGTTCATGCGGATCAGGATTGTCCGAACGCGGTTTTGAGGGCATAAGGACCGCCGTCATTCGGACAGGGGGAGATCGGCGATGCAGGCGCTGATCGAGTTCATCGCAGGTTTTATTGCCATGCTGGCTGCCGCGGCCTTGTCGCAGTTCGGCCTGGATCTTGACGCCCGCCAGACTCCCCAGCGGGAAATCCACCGGGTTCGCGATTGCAGCGACGGACCGTCCAAGACCGTGCTCGCCGTGTCCACCGAGCGCAAGCAGGACTGCTGATCCCTCCGCGGCCGACTGTCCCCGGAATCATCCGCCCTCGCCTTTGCGCGCCGCGATTGACTCGTTAGGGTCGAAATGTCCTATCGCGCGTCAGCTGTCGACGCGTCCCGTGACGAGATCGCCGCTTCATGAAATCACCCCGTCAACGGCCCGCGATGAACACGACCGAACCGGCACCGGCGGCTCCTGCTGTCGAGCCGTTTCTGGATACCGCCGACCTGTCGATCCCGAAATCCGATCAGGCCGCCACGCCCGAACGTCCGATGTCGGAGCGACGCAGGCGACGTCTGGCGGAGGAACAGCGCCGCGCCGAGGAGAAAGCCCAGGCCGAGGCCGAGCGGGCCAGCGCCGCCGAAGTCGCCACGCCGGAGCTCGCCGTGTCCGCGGATGCGCCACCGGTCGCCTATGAGCCGCCTTCCACGCCCGCACCCTTGCAGCGCCGCGAAAGTCCCGCCCCGTCCGGACGTCATGCCTATCTGGTCGCCGGCGTCGCCTCGGCCCTCTGGGTCGGTGGCGTGGCTGCATGGTTGGCCTTCGAGGTCGGTTCGGGCGCGGTCGAACTGGAACCGCTCCGTATGGCGGTCTATGCGCTGATCGCCCTGGCACCCGCCGGCATGGCCATCATGCTTGCGCACGCTGTTCGTCAGGGAGCCGGGCTCGCCGCCGAGACCCGTCGCGCTCGCGAACTGTCCGAGGCCCTGGTCGCCCCGACCGCCCTGGCGGCGCAGCAGACCGGAGAGGTGCTGCATTCGCTGCGCAACGACATTGATCAGGCCTCCCTGGCCGCTGAACGTGCCCGCAACGA
Organism: Caulobacteraceae bacterium; assembly: GCA_965284535.1. GTDB lineage: Bacteria > Pseudomonadota > Alphaproteobacteria > Caulobacterales > Caulobacteraceae > Brevundimonas. The sequence continues at coordinate 1,929,343 of OZ260090.1, read as the reverse complement.
CATGGCCCTGTTGCGGGAGGCGCTGTCCCAGGAAACCACGCGTCTGAACGAGGCGGCCGAAACGGCCGGCCGCACAACACGCCGCCTCGCCGAGCAGCTGGGAGGCGAGCGCGAGCAGATGCTGGTTCTGGCTGAAAAACTGGACAGCCAGGCCGCGGGAGTGCTTGAGGCCGTCGAGCGACAGTCCCGGATGGTGGTGGATGCCTCCGACCTGGCCCAGACCCAGCTTCGGGAAGCCGAAGCCGCCCTCGCCGCCCGCGCCGCCGACCTGGCCGCCGCCGCCAGCGAGGCCCAGGATGCCGCCCGCGTCGCCGCCGATGATCTGGCTCGCCAGACCCTGCGGCTGGAGAACGCAGGCTCGGGCGTCGCCGAGCAGATCCAGTCCGTCGAGGAAGGCCTGGGTCAGCAGCGCGCCGCCCTGGTGACCGCCGCCTATGCCCTGCGCACCGACCAGGAAGACTTCTCGGCCCAGGTCGAGAGCCAGCGCGCCCAGCTCAGCGAACAGCTGTCCGCGACCCGTACCGCCGCCGGAGAGCTGGGCGACACCTCGACCCGGACGACTGAAACGATCAAGGACCTCGTCGAGGCAGCCACCGACCAGTTCCGGGCCCTGGTCGAGATGTCCCAGCGCGAGGCGGACGGCTTCGACGCGGCGACCAAACTGGCCCTGGACCGTTTCGAGGCCCTCGCCGCCGAGGCCAGGGACGCCCTGGTCGAGGAAACACGGTCCGCCCTGTCCGCACTCCAGGCCACGGCCGAGGAATCCCGCGCGGCCGCGACCGATGCGGCGGAACAGGCCCGGGTTCGCGCGGACCGGTTGGGCGAGGCCCTTTTCGACGCCGCGCAGAAGGCCGATCAGGCCGCCGATGCCCGCGTCGATACCGCCCGCAAGATCGTTATCGAGACCGGCGGACTGGTTGAGGAAGCCGGGGACCGGGCGCTGGAACGCCTTGAATCGACCGTCGAGCGCATGACGGCGGCCCTGGCACAGATCGACGAGACCATCGGGGACCTGGACGACCGCGCCTCGCGCCTTCCGGAAGAGGCCCAGAAACGGGTCGATGCTGTCCGGGCCTCGGTCGAGGACGGCCTCGCCGCCCTGGCCGCGGCCTCCCAGAAGGCCGCCGCCGATACCGAGGCGCTGGACGCCGGCTTCCAGGAACGGGTGCGGCGCAACTACGACATGCTGACCGAGGCGGTGCGGCTGATGGGCGTGGTGTCGGGCGATGCGCCGGCCCTGCGTCGCCGCGAGCCGGTTCCGGCATCGACCTCGCGACAGGGAGAAGCCGACGGCGGACCGTCCCGGGCCTCCAAGGCCGATGAACCGCGGGGCTTTGGCCTGCGTGGCCGGCTGAAGCTCGAGCCCATGCCGGGATCGGGAGCCCCGTCCACCCCGGCGGAAGACCGTCTGGGCTGGAGCGATCTGGTCGATGACGGGCCGGGCGAGGCGCCGCTGGACCTCGATACCCCGGTCATGCCCGTCGAGGCGGCCGAAGCGCTGGAAGAACGGATCACCGCCGCCATCCGGCGCATGGGGGTCGATCCCAATGCCCTGCTGCCCCGGTCCCGGGTCGAGGAGGCCGCGCAGGCGGTGGCCGAGCGCGATCCCGACAGGGCCCGCCAGATCGTGCGGCGTGTCGCGCCTGCGGCGGTCCGCAGCGTGTCGCGCCGCGTCCTGACCGATCCGGACCTGCGGGCCGACGCCGAGGCCTATGTTCGCGCCTTTTCGAGAGATCTGGCGACCCGCGCCGGGGCCGGTGACGGACCCGGCATTCTGGGACGGCTGACGTCCGACGGCGGACGCGCCTTCATGTTGCTGGACGCCGCAGTGGGCGATCTCGCCTGAGACGGGATTTTTCGACGACCCTGAAGTCCACCGGGGTTTTGCGCCTTGACGTCGGCACCCGGGTGGCGACACCGTGCCGCCGGATGTCACAGTACCGTCGCATGCAGGCCCTTCATGCTTGAGCCCAGGGACGAAGCCACCCCGGATTACCGGCCTGCGCTCGTCATATGCGCCTATGACATCGACGAAGCGGGCTGGGATCCTGTCGAGGATCTGTCGGGCACACCCTGGAGCCCGGTCGGAGCCCGCACCCTGCCGGTGGCGGCGGCCGACCCGGAACTTCTGGCGACGATCCTGTCCAACCATCTCGGGGATCGGTCCTGTCGTGGCCTGCTGCTGGTCGGTCGAACGCGTCGGAGCGACGCTTTCCGGTTTCAGACCCGGGCCGAGAACCGGACGCTGGACGGCGGCGGGCGACTGGACTCCGTGGGTCCGGGGATGGCGCGCGCGACCGCGCCGGTCGCCGATATGGTTCGCGCGCTGACCGAAGCCGGCCTGACAGCCGACGCGAGCTCGGACTGCGAGGAGGATGCCGGCAGCTATCTGTTGTACCGCGTGCTTTCAGGCCTGCCCGACGGAGCGGACACCCCCGCCATCGGCCTGTTGCGCGCGCCCGGGCACGAGCCGGACGCGGCGGTGCAGCGGGCGGTCAAGGCCGCCGCCCAGGCCATGGCCCGTCACCTGCCGCCCCTGCCCCGTTCGCGCGCCAACTGACCCCGGAGCGGAACGGCGGCGAGCAGGCCCATGCCGGCCAGCGCCGCCATGGCCCAGTAGCCGCCCGCGCCGAACCGGTCGTACAGCGGGCCTGAGGCAGCGGTCGCCAACCCGATGAGCACGCCGGCGGACAGCACCGAACTGAGCATCTGCGCCGCGGTGTGGGTGTCGGGCGGCGTCAGCCGTTCGACCAGTTGCAGCCCGGCGAGGAAGGTCGCGGCGAAGGTCAGGGCGTGCAGGGCCTGCAGCGGCCAGAGCAGCCAGAGAGGTGGCGCCAGAGCCATCACACTCCATCGCAGGACGGCGGCGGCCGAACCGGCCATGAGCAGGCTCCACGGTCCGATCCCCACCCGACGGCGCCAGGGTTCGAAGACCCACATCAGGGCGATCTCGACCACGACGCCGAACGCCCACAACTGGCCGGTCACGGCCTCGCTGATCCCTTGCGTCTTCCACAGGATGGCGGAAAAGCCGTACTGGAAGGCGTGGGCGGCCTGGACCGCGCCCACCGCGAAGATGGTCGTCAGGAAGACCGGATCGACCATCAGCCGCCCCAAACCCCTGAACCGCTCCTGGCCGAGGACGGGGGCTCCGTCCGCCACGGGTTCCGGAGGCAGGGCCAGAAAGGCCGCCAGGGCGACGCCGACAGAGGCCACCACGATCCACAGGATGACGCTGTCGACGGGCCCCGTCAGGAGCAGCATCCCCATCACGATATTGGCGGCCACAAAAGCGGCCGAGCCCATCCCGCGCGGCAGGGCGAAGGTAAAGCTGAGCCGGGACGAGAGCCGGAGCGTCATGACGTCGGTCAGAGGCACCAGCACGCCCATCGCCGTCGCCCCGATGAACCAGCCGACGGCCTGAAAGATAAAGCGGTCGGCGACACCCGCGAGCCCGTAGCCCAGGGCCATGACCAGCCCCATCAGGGCGATCGGGGTGCGCCTCAGCCGAAACCCGTCGGCCCAGACCGCCAGCAGGGGTCCGGTGATGATTCGCGCGAGCATCGGAGCCGCCAGAACGGTGCCGATCTGCGCGCCGTTCAACCCCTGCGCGCTCAGCCACAGACCTGCAAACGGAAGGCTCACCCCGGTGGCACCGAAGAGCAACACATATTGCAGGGCCATGCGCGGAGCGGCGGTCATGGTCGGCCCAGTAACAGACGTCAGGGATTCTGTCGGCTATCGTCTGGCCATGGAAGTGAATCGGAGTCTGGCTGCCTTCGCGGCCCTGAACGGAGCGCTCGCGGTCCTGATCGGGGCCTTCGCGGCTCATGGGGCGGGGCCGCAGATCAAGACCCTGCTGACCACCGGCGGCCACTACCAGATGGTCCATGCCGTGCTCGCCCTCGTCTGCGCCGTCTGGCCGGGGCGCGACCGGCTGATCGTATTGGCAGGCTGGTTGGCGGCAACCGGCGGATTGGTCTTTTGTCTCGCCTTGTTAACCTTGGGTCTGCTAAGCGTGACCATAATGGGTGCAATCGCACCAATCGGCGGCCTGCTGATGGTCGCGGCTTGGCTTCTGTTGCTCATTTCCGCACTGCGGACGCAATCCACGGCCGGCTGACGGCGCGAACAGAGACCGATTACAAGTATGGCCTTCCCTGTGCCCGACTCCCCTCGCCGCGAGCTGTTCCCCGAGATCGAGCCCTATGCCACCGGCTTCATGCCGACGGACGGGATGCACGAGATCTACTATGAGGAATGCGGCAATCCGCAGGGGCTGCCGGTGGTCGTCCTGCACGGAGGCCCGGGCGGAGCCGTCAACCCCGGCATGCGGCGCTATTTCGATCCGGCGAAATACCGGATCGTTCTGTTCGACCAGCGCGGTTGCGGCCGGAGCCAGCCGAACGCCTCGCTTGAGGACAACACCACCTGGACGCTGATCGAGGACATCGAACGGCTGCGTGAGCTGCTGGGCATCGACAAATGGGTCGTGTTCGGCGGCAGCTGGGGTTCCACCCTGTCGATGGCCTATGCCATCACCCATCCCGAGCGGTCCGTGGCCCTGCTACTGCGCGGCATCTTCCTGCTGACGAAGGCCGAGCTGCACTGGTTCTATCAGGACGGAGCGTCGAACATCTTCCCCGACGCCTGGGAAAGGTTCGTCGCGCCGATTCCGGAGAACGAACGCCACGACCTCATGGGGGCCTACTCCAAGCGGCTGATCGGCGAGGACAGGGCTGAGCGGGAGCGCTGCGCCATCGCCTGGTCAAGCTGGGAAGGCGAGACCGTCAGCGTGGTGGGGCCCGACGCCCGCCCCGACAAATTCGCGGAACCCGATTTCGCCGTTGCCTTCGCGCGGATCGAGAACTGGTATTTCACCAACGGCGGCTTCTTCCCGGAAGAAGGCTGGCTGCTGAAGAACATCGGCCGGATCAAACACATCCCCTGCTGGATCGCCCAGGGCCGGTTCGACGTGGTGACGCCGATCGCCAGTGCGTGGGCCCTGCATCGCGCCTGGCCCGAAGCGAAACTGGACATCATCGGCGACGCCGGCCACGCCTCCAGCGAGCCGGGCATCGTCGACAGCCTGGTGCGGGCGACGGACTGGGCCGCGGGGCTCTAGAGCCCGCGACGGGGTTTGCGAGGCTTCGGCCTCACTTCGGATTGGTTTTCTGGACCATTTCGGACAGCTGGAAGCCGATACGCCGGGCGGGGCGCTCCTCGGGCCGCGCCCGTGCGGCCAGCAGGACGTTGATCTGGCCATAGTGCTGGATAAGACGAACAGGCTTGCCGTCCGAGTTCCGGCCCAGAAACATGATGAAGTCCGGCCCCCAGAAGCCGAGGTCCTCGATCGACATGGTGCCGTCGCCCGGAAGGCCGACGATCCGGGCACCGATCTCATCGTCCTTGTCGAGCCCCTTCTCGAAATCCTCGATCAGCTTGGACAGACGCACAAAGGCCCATTCAGCCGGGTTCTCCCGCATCCGGACGCCATCCATGAGGGCGGCGGTCTGCTCTGACGTGGCAGCCGGCAGAACCGGTCGGGGACATGGCTTGTCCCCCCAGTCGGGCACAAAAACGGGTGGCGTTGCGGGTTCGGCGTCGGGCTTTGGTTTGCTCATCATCAGACCCTAACGCACGAGCGCGGGGTCAGAACAGTCCGTGGCCCTTGGGCAGTTCGGCATAGCGGTGCACGCGGGTCGACAGGACCAGACCGAAGCCGAACATGACGGTCATCATCGACGAACCGCCATAGGACAGCAGCGGCATCGGCACGCCGACTACCGGTGCCATGCCCATGACCATCGCCCCGTTGATGAGCACGAACAGAGCAAAGAACGCCGTCATCCCCGCCGCAGCGAGGCGGCCAAAATGGCTGTGCGCCAAAGAGGCGATACGCAGGGCGATCAGGATGATGGCGACATAGCAGGCCAGAACGGCGAACGAGCCGACAAAGCCGAACTCCTCGGCAACCGTGGAGAAGATGAAGTCGGTGTGCCGCTCCGGCAGGAACTCCAGCTGGCTTTGGCTGCCAAGACCATATCCCTTGCCGAGAACCCCGCCCGAGCCGAGGGCGATCTTGGACTGAATGATGTTGTAGCCCGTGCCAGATGGATCAGCTTCGGGGTTGAGGAAGGTCAGCACACGATTGCGCTGGTAGTCGTGCATGCCGAATTTAACGAAGAACGGGACGAACACGGCCGCCGCCAAACCTCCGGCGGCGAGCACACGCCAGCTCAGGCCCGCCACGAACATGACCACGGCCCCCGTCAGGCCGATGACCATGGCCGATCCGAGATCAGGCTGTTTGGCGACCAGCAGGAAGGGGACGCCGACCATGGCCGCCGGGATCAGCAGTTTCCACGACCAGCGCGCCTCTTGCGCCGTATGGCTGTGGTACCAGCGCGCCAAAGCCAGAACCAGGCCCAGCTTCATGAACTCGGCGGGCTGGATGCGGATGAAACCCAGGTTCAGCCAGTTCCTCGCGCCGCCCGCCACATAGCCCAGCGGAGTGAACTCGATCATCAGGACCAGCAGAAGCAACAGGCCGTAGAGCGGATAGGCCGACCGGAACCACCATTTCGGATGCACCATGGCCATGGCCAGCATGACCAGCAGCAGGGCACCGAAGCGGATGGCGTGTTTGACCGCCCAGGGCTGCCACTGGCCGCCCGCGATCGAATAAAGCATGGCCACGCCGAGACAGGCGACAACGCACAACAGGCCGATCAGGCGCCAGTCCAGCTCGGTGATCTTGGTCGAGAGGCGGTCGCGCTCTCCCGGACGGGTCAGGGCCGAGGCGGTCATTGCGGCGGCTCCGACAGATAGGGACGCGGCCCTGAGGTGGCGGTCGGGGCGCGTCGCCTCGGCGGAGCGGGTGCCGGCACCTCGGCGGCCGTTTCCGTGACCTCGCCGCCCGGTGCAGCGCCCAATTCGCCCTCATCCGCCCCGACCGGCGCGACGGCTTCGGGTGGCAGCGGCCGTTCGATCCGGGCCCGCATGTCGGGATCCTTGAGCAGGACGGTCTTCATGATCTCGCGGGCCTTGGGCGCGGCGTCCGCGGCACCGCCCGAGGGGGCGTGCTGGATAATCAGCGCGATGGCGTAGCGCGGCGCATCATGGGGGGCAAAGGCGACGAACAGGGCGTGGTCGCGGCGGGTCCACACGGCGTCGCGCGGGCCTCGCGAGCCCGAGCCGTAGTCACGCGACTGGGCCGTACCGGTCTTGCCCGCCATCTGGATGTCGCCAAGACCGAGTTGTGACGCGCGATAGGCGGTGCCGGTGACATCATTGGCCACGGCCGCCATGCCGGCACGCACGATATTGAGGTGTTCCTGGCTGAACGGCAGGTTCGGGACAGCCGCCCCGGACGGCCTGTTCACCCCGCCTACGGAACGGACCAGGCGGGGCGTGATGGCCTTGCGGCCATTGGCGATACGAGCGGTCATGACGGCCAGTTGCAGCGCCGTCGTCGAAACCGCGCCCTGGCCGATGGCGACGGACAGGGTCTCGCCCGGATACCAGGTGCCGGCGTCCGGATGGGTCGCTCCCGTGCGACGGGCGTAGTCGGCCTTCCAGGCGCGACTGGGCATGGTGCCGCTGCTCTGGCCGGCGATGCCGATCTCATAGACCTGATTGAAGCCGAGATCCTCGGCGACGCGGGCAATGCGGTCGACGCCGGCCCGGTTGCACAGGTGATAGAAATAGGTGTCGCACGAGTTCTTGATGGCATTGTGCATGTCCATCGCCCCGTGCCCGCCGCGCTTCCAGCAACGGAAGGTGCGATTGCCGTAGCGGTAGCCGCCGGTGCAGACGACCCGCTCGGCTGGATTGACCCCCGCATCCAGCAACGCCAGAGCCGTGGTCATCTTGAAGGTCGAGCCCGGCGGGAAGCTGCCGTAGATGGCCTTGTCCAGAAGCGGCTTGCGCTCGTAGTCGCGCAAGGCGTTGTAGATGTTGGACGGCACGCCGCCGACGAACAGGTTGGGGTCGAAAGACGGGGCCGACACCATGCACAGGATGTCGCCGTTGCGGATGTCCATGACCACGCAGCCGCCGGACTCCTCGCCATAGACCTCGAGCGCGCGGTTCTGGACATCGGAATCCAGCGTCAGGACGACATCCTTGCCCGGCTCGGCGGGTTTGGAGCCGCCGACGTCCTCGGCAACCACCCGGCCCCGCGCGTCGACCTCAACCCTGTTTCCGCCGGCCTCGCCGCGCAGATCGGTGTCGAAAGACTTCTCGACCCCCTGGCGGCCAATGCGGAAGCCGGGATTGTAGAGGATTTCAGGAACCTTCTCGCCGCGATCCTTGATCGCCTGGATGTCGCGGTCATTGGGTTTGGCGACATAGCCGATGACGTGGGCAAACGCTCCGCCAAACGGGTAGTAGCGGGCCTCATTCATGTCGGCCATGACGCCCGGAAGCTCATTGGCGTACAGGTTGACGCGCGCGAACTCTTCCCAGGTCAGATCGCTCTTGACCGGGACCGGACTGAAGCGCGGCGCGGCGTTCACATCGCGGATGACAGAACGGCGGCGATCCATCGTATCGGGCAGCAGGCGCCCCAGCAGATCGAGGGTCTGGTCCAGGTCCCGGGTCTCGTCGCGCACGATCAGAACGCGGAAGCTGGGACGGTTGCCGGCGATGACGACGCCGCCCCGGTCGAGGATACGCCCCCGGGGGGGCGGCACGAGGCGGAAGTTGAACTGGTTGTTGGACGCCATGGTGGCGTACTGGTCCGCCTGAATGACCTGAAGCTGGGCCAGTCGACCGGTCAGGGCCACGCCGCCGATCGCGGTCAGACCGCCAACCACGAAGGTGCGGCGCAGGAAGGAGCCCTGACGTTCGTTGACGTCGGAAAAGAAGATGGAGGGTTCCGAACTCATCGGAACCTCACGTCGCCGTCCTCGAACCGCTCGATCATACGATCGGCGAACGGGAACAACAGCAGGGTCGGCACGACCTGGCCGATCAGGGCCAGAATGCTGGGCGGGTTCCGGGTGATCAGGACAACGATCAGATAGGCCAGAAGGAAGGCCAGGCAGCAGCAGGCGGCGTACCAGACGAACAGGACGGCGGTGTCCTGGCCGATAAGAAAGCTGCGCGAGGCCAGCACAACCGCATAGATGGCCAGAAGGGCCAGGGCCCAAAGGCCCAACGGTCCATAGGTCAGGATGTCGAGCATCAGGCCCAGCAGGGTCAAGACCAATGGAGCGGTCACCGAGGGCCGGATCAGCGGCCAGGAGAAGGCCAGGACCATCGGAATGACGGGCTCGGGCAGGCCCAGGCCGAACAGTTCGACCGGCGTCAACAGAATGAAGGTGACGGCGAGCGTGACCAGGGCCGGAATGACGATCCACTGCACCGGTCCGACGACGCGGACCGCGACCGGGCGTCTCATTCGGTCCCTCCGGGCGAAGGGGTCTGGGCCGGAGGCGGGGACGGAGATGTGGCGGGCTCAACCGTTGGAGAGGCCGGCGGCCGGGCAGGTGACGAGGCGGGCACCGCCCGTCGGTTCTGAGGCACCCCGTTTGCTGGGGACGCACCCGTCCCGGACGTCCGGTTCGCTGGTGGAGGCGCCGTTCGGGCCGGCGGCGAGGCGACGACCGGCGCGGGAGCCGAGGCCGCCGCGGTTCGGCGCCGGGCGGCTTCGGCGGCCGTCGCGGCGGCGGTATCGGTGCGCCGCTGATCGGCCACGACGCGGGCGGCTTCACGGCGGGCGGCGGCGTCGGTGATGGCACCGGCCTGTTCAGGGGTCGCCTCGGGCAGGGTGCCGAGCGCGGCCAGCGGCGGAGCGTACAGGTCGTCAGCCCCGATCAACTGGCCGAAATCCTCGAACAGCATGACGCGGACATAGTCGATGGCACCCCGGTCACTGAACAGTTTGACACGCCAGCTGCCGTCAATGCCCCGGGCCGCGACCCCGATAGGGACGCCGCGCGGCATGCCGCCACCGTCACCGGAGGACAGGATGCGGTCGCCGACCTGGACCGAGCCCACACCCCGCATGAACTCCAGCCGGGGGTTGCCGCTGCCGTCGCCCTTGAGGATGGCACGTGCGTCGGTGCGGTCGACCAGCACGGGGATCTGGCTGGCCACATCGGTGACCAGAAGCATACGGCTGATGCCGGGCGAGGTGCCGACGACGCGGCCGACCAGACCGTGTTCGTTGATGACGGGATTGCCGACCTTGACGCCTTTTGCCGAGCCGGCGTCGATCAGCCGGGCCTTGGAAAAAGGACCGCGCGCGTCGAGGATCGAACGCGCCGTCTGCATGTGGACGGGCGGTTCGGGGCGAATGCCCAGCATGGCCTCATAGCGGGCGTTGACATTCTTGAGTGCGATCGCCTGGTCGCGCCAGGGCTGAAGATCGGCCAGTTCACGTTTGAGCCGGCGGTTCTCCGACACAGCGAAGAAATAGCCCCCCACATAGTCGGAGGCATGGCCGAACCAGCGCACCGGGGCCGCGAAGATACCGCCGACCGGGCCAGCGACCGCTTCCACGCCCGAACGAACGGGCTGATACGGCGATGTCTGGGCGCGGGCGTCGCTGATAAGCAGCAGGACGCAGCCGACCGCCGCGGCAACGACGGTCACGGCCGCGGTCCAGACCAGCGGCACCTTGATATTTTCGAACGGTCCGTCGCGAAACGCCACGGCGCGCCTTCCTCAGAAAAAGGGAATCAGCGGGACGCCCCTCGCCGATCAGCCCAGCCTATTGCAAAATCCGGGCCGTTTGGAAACCGCTGCAACCCCAATGTCATCAATGATGACAGGGATTTGAGGCGCGAAATGGGACTTGGCCTTAAAGAGCCGAGTCGAGGACGCCCTTCATCCAGCGCGGATGCTCCAGCACCCGGCCGCAGCCGATGGCCACGCAGGACAGCGGATCGTCGGCCACGGAGACCGGCAGGCCCGTGTGGTCACGGATTTCAGCGTCCAGACCACGCAGCAGGGCACCGCCGCCGGTGAGCATGATGCCCTTGTCGGCGATGTCGGCGGCCAGTTCGGGCGGGGTGGCTTCCAGGGCGACCTTCACGGCCTCCACGATCTGCGAGACCGGCTCGGCCAGGGCCTCGGCGGCCTGGCGTTCCGAGATGCGAACCTCGCGGGGCACGCCCTGCATCAGGTCGCGGCCCTTGACGTCGATCGACAGGCCTTCGCCGTCGGCCGGGATACGGGCGGTGCCGATGTCCTTCTTGATCCGCTCGGCGGTAGTCTCGCCGATCAGGAGGTTATGGTTGCGGCGCATGTAGGAGATGATCGCCTCGTCCATCTTGTCGCCGCCGACGCGGACCGAGCGCGAATAGACGATGCCCGACAGGGACAGGACGGCCACCTCGGTGGTTCCGCCGCCGATGTCGACGACCATGGAACCGGTGGGTTCATGGATCGGCAGGCCGGCGCCGATCGCCGCGGCCATGGGCTCGTCGATCAGGCCGACGCGGCGGGCCGAAGCATTGAGGCAGGAATCGTTGATGGCGCGGCGCTCGACGGCGGTAGCCCCCGACGGCACGCAGACGATGACCTTGGGGTTCACGAAGCCCTTGCGGTTATGAACCTTGCGGATGAAATGTTTGATCATCTCCTCGGCGACTTCGAAGTCGGCGATGACCCCGTCGCGCATGGGACGGATGGCTTCCATATGGCCCGGGGTGCGGCCCAGCATCTGCTTGGCCTCGATGCCCACGGCGTGAACGATCTTGCGCCCACCGACGTTCCTGAGCGCCACAACGGAGGGCTCATTCAGGACGATGCCCTTGCCCTTCATATAGATCAGGGTGTTGGCGGTGCCGAGGTCGATGGCGATGTCATTGGAGATCGCGCCAAAAATGCTGGAGAACATGGGTCCGGGATACCGTTCGTTCGGGCCTGAAGGGGGCTTGCGTCGTCTCGATCCGCTTCGGCGACGCCCCGGCAGCACGCATCCCCACGTGCCGCCTCCTGATCGTTATCGCCTGACCGACCTTGGGGTTCGTTTGCCCTTGTGCGCGGGCGATTACAACCCCTGTCGCCCGGCAGGAGGTACGGAAGAGGCCCGCAAGCGGTACGTTTCCCTCCGGCTCACCGGAACGTGACGTGGAACGCCCCCAGGCAGATGTTCGTGGACGGGTTTCAGTCCGCTCCCGAGGCTCGTTCGCGCCGCTTGACCAGTTCGCGCACCCCCAGCATGGCCGCCAGCCAGATCGCGGCGACACCGGCGAGGATCAGGGAGGTCCAGACGCCGTCGCCGCTGGCCGCGGCCACCACCGCTCCGCCGAAGAAGGCCACGAGGGCGGTCTTGGGCAGCACACCAAGGGCGCAGCCGGTGAGGAAGCGCCAGAACGACGCCCGCGCGGCCCCGAAGGCCATGTTGACGACGATGAACGGAGCCGAAGGCACATTGCGGATCATGAAGCTGGCGTAGAAGGCGTTCTTGCCGACGAACCCCTTGAGCCGTCCCATGGTCCGCCCGCCGAACCGGTCGACCAGCCGCGCCGTCGGGCCGCGCCCGAGCCAGTAGGTCGCCCCCGCCGAGATCACGGTCGCGGCCCAGCTGTAGAAAAAGCCCAGCGACGGCCCGAAGGCGACGACGCAGGCGGCGATCAGGATAAACTGCGGCGCGCCGATGAAGGCGGCGGCGATGAACAGAACGATGGTCGCTGCAAAGGCCCAGGGGCTGCCACGATAACCCTGCAGCCAGGCCTCGAGATTCTCCTCGGCCGCCAGCCCGAGCTGGCTCTTGCCGAGGGCCAGCAGGCCGACCGTGGCACCGAGCATCAGCGCCGTCGCCACGGCGGCCCGCCAGCGGCGGCCTTCCATGTTGAGTATGAAGTCGAGGACGCGACGCATGGATTCGGATTAGCACCCGTCACCCACTTCGGCGAGCGTCGACCGACGCCGTATGGGCCTACTGGAGTGCGGCCCCGCCAGCCGTCCCCCGTCAGGCCACGCGGAAGGTCGGGGGTGGCAGGGTCAGGCGGGTATCCGCCACCGCCTCGCCGCGGAAGAAGCGCACGATCAGGTCCTGAACGTCGGGGTGGGATTCGAAGACATTGTGGCCGGCGTTTTCGACGGTGACCCGGGTCCGGTTGTGGAACTGATCGACCACCTCGGCCTGTTCCTCGAGCGGGGTGCGGCCGTCGAGGGTGCCGGCGACCAACAGCGCCGGGTGCTCGATCCGCAACGGCGCGCGGAAGTCGTCGCCAAGGTCGACACCGGGCACGGACCCCAGCAGGTGCGGCATGGGGAAGTTGAGGGCGTCGCCGAGGACGGCGGTGCGCGCCTCGTGTTCGACCAGCCGCAACCGTTCAGCCGAAATACCCGAGGCGAGGTCCATGGCTTCGGGCATGCCCGAGATCTCGACCATCCCACCCATCCGGCCGAGGAATGGGGCGAGCACCTCCGTCTGGCCAGCGTCGAGGGCGAGATAGAGGCCCGGCAGCATGGACAGGGTCGGGGGATTGGCAACCAGCGCCCCGGCCAGGGTCTGGATGCCGAAACCGCCCATCTGCAGTTCCAGCGGCCCGCCGGGGGTCATCGCGGTCAGGCGGGCGGGCTCGGCCTCGAGCCGCTCGTGGACGCGGCGCATCAGAACCGACAGATCGGGCACGGCGGCGCGCGCCGCCGGATCGGCGTCGAGCAGGGCGTCGACGCGCTGCAGATAGGCGTCAAGCCGGGCGGGCCGTTTCACCGTCTGGTCCTGCCCCTCGAGACTGGCCAGGGCGACGCGGCCGACCCTGTCGCCGTGCCGCCTGAGCACGGACAGGGCCAGATGGGTGCCGTAGCTGATGCCCCAGAGGTCGATGGTCTCCGCGCCCAGATGACGGCGCAGGTCTTCGATGTCATCGGCGCTCTCGGCGGTGTTGTAGCCGCGCATGGCCACGCCGGCTGCGGTCCAGTCGACCCAGGCCTTCTGGAATTCGTCGCGGAGATGGGCGGTGACCCCGGCCCGCGTCAGCACCGGCAAGGGGGCGGTCGAGGCCGGGCGCCGCGGGATGTGGTTGGACAGGCCGGTGCCGCGCTGATCGAAGGCGATGACATCGGCGACCTCACGCAGGGCCTGGAAGATCGGGAAGCGCGGGCCGGTCGCCGTCCCGGTCGCCGTGCCGCCGGGGCCGCCGGCGAGATAGACGATCGGCGTGCCGGGGCGGGGCGAGGTCGAGGGGAAGCGCACATAGCTGAGTCGGATCCGCCGCGAACCGGGATCGCGGCGATCCTCGGGGACCTCGAAGAAGCCCTGTTCAGCGTCGGTCTCCTGATCGCGCCAGCCCTTGAAGCGGATGGGGCCGGCCTGTGCCTGGGCGAAGGCGGCGGACGGAGTGGCGAGGCCGGCGGCGGCGAGAACGGCGCGGCGGCTGAGGGATGCGTAGGTCATGACGACCATCCGACCCGAGCCGGGGCCGGTTGTCCGCCAGGGATCGGTCAACGACAGCCCTCGCCCGGTGAACGGTCGCGCGTCCCGGTCAATGGTGCCCTAGAGTGGCACCATGTGGCGCATCCTGATCATCGCCGGCCTGTTGCTGGGCCTCGCCTCCGTCGCCCGGGCCGATGAGCCGGGATGGCAGACCTGCCGTGGCGTGACGGGGCCGGAGGGGCCGGTGCTCAGCGACTGCCGGCCGCTGACCGGGGTGATCGATCCGCAAGGGCGGGAACTGTGGCTGCGCACGACCGTGCCTGCCCCGGACGACGCCCGCCCGCGGGCCCTGCATCTGTTCGGCATCGCCTCGGCCGAGGCGTGGCTGAACGGCCGGTCCCTCGGGGCCAATGGCCGGCCCGGCGCGACGGCAGAAAGCGAAATACCCGGCCGCTACCAGGCCGCCCTGCCGATCGGGGAGACCACGTGGCGGCCGGGGGCCAATGCGCTGGTTGTGCATCTGTCGTCCTTCCACGGCGGCGTCCGCCTCGACTATCCGATGGGGGCCGTGCTCGTCGCCCCCTCGCCCCTGTTCGACCGCACGCCACAGCTGGCCATCACCCTGATCGCCGCCGGGGCGCTGTTCGCCGCCGCCTTCGGCTTCGGGGTCATCCACGCCATGCGCCAAACCGGCTCGAGCCTGATCCTCGCCGCCATCGCCGGCGTCGCCGCCCTGCAGGCGGTGGCCGAAAGCGTCCGGCCGCTGTTCGGCTACCTCTACCCCCTTCACATCTGGCGACTGGGGGCGATCTGGCTGCTGGCGGCGGCGTTTGCGGTACTGCTGGTCAGCTATGTCGCCGGCCGGTTCATGCCGGGCGCGCGCCGCTGGATGACCGGCCTGGCCGTGGTGGCGGTCGCCGCCTCCGCCCTCTTGCCCGGCTTTGACCAGAAGACCGGCTGGGCGCTGCTCGCCGGCGTCGCCCTGGCGTTGGTGGCGTGCGCGGTCGGGGTGCGGCGGCGGCGGTCGGGGGCGCGCCTGATCCTGGTCTGGCTGACGCTGTTCATGGGGCTGGCGCTGCTGTTCCCCGAATGGCTGGTCGACCTGTCCTATTTCCTGCTCGCCGCCGGCCTCGTCCTGCCCTTGCTGATGGCCGAAGTGGTCCGGCTCGGTCGCGAGGACCGCGGACGCGAGGCCGCCCTGACCCGCGCCGCCGACCGGCCGAACCGTCTGACCGTGGCCTCGGCGCAAGGGGTGGAACTGGTGCCGATCGCCGACATCCTCGCCGTGGTCGGGGCTGACGACTATGTCGAGTTGCGGCTGGTCGGCGGACGGAGCCTGTTGCACACCGCCCGTCTCGACCGTCTCGAAGACCAGCTGCCGACCGGTTTCCAGCGTATCCATCGCTCGGTGATCGCCAACCTCGCACACGTCCAAAGTCTGCAACGGGACGGCGATCGCTGGCGGGTGCACCTGCTGGACGGCGCACCACTTCCGGTCAGCCGATCACGCCTGTCCGGGCTGCGCGAGGCCCTTGACGAGGCGGAGCTGCTGCGCCCGGTGGATTGAGGGTCGGGATGGCCGTCGTCGTCATTTGATCCCCGTTTCGCAACTGCGTAAGGATTGCGCCGCCGTGCCCCGGGAGTCGCCATGTCCAGCCTTCAGTCCTCTGCCCTCGCCCGCGTTAAACCGTCTGCGACCCTGGCAGTCACCGCCCGCGCCCGCGAGCTCAAGCGCGAAGGCCGTGACGTGATCGGTCTGGGGGCCGGCGAGCCGGATTTCGACACGCCCGAGAACATCAAGGAAGCCGCCATCGCGGCCATCCGCCGGGGCGAGACCAAATACACCGACGTCGACGGCCTGCCCGAGCTGAAGGTCGCCGTGGCGGCCAAATTCGCGCGCGAGAACGGGCTGGAATACGCGACCGACCAGATCCACGTCGCGCCGGGCGGCAAGACGGTGATCTACAACGCCCTGGTTGCGACCCTGTCGCCGGGCGACGAGGTGATCGTGCCGGCCCCCTATTGGGTCTCCTATCCCGACATGGTGCTGCTGGCCGGCGGGGAGCCGGTGACGGTGGTCGGGCATGAGGCCGACGGTTTCAAGCTGAAGCCCGCCGCGCTGGAAGCCGCGATCACGCCGCGGACCAGATGGCTGATCCTGAACAGCCCCTCCAACCCCACCGGCGCGGCCTATACGGGCGCCGAGCTGGAGGCGCTGGCAGATGTGCTGCGCCGTCACCCGCAGGTCTGGGTGATGACCGACGACATGTACGAACACCTGATCTACGGCGACTTCGACTACCGCACGATCGCCCAGGTGGCCCCCGACCTCTATGACCGGACCCTGACCGTCAACGGCGTGTCCAAGGCCTATGCCATGACGGGCTGGCGCATCGGCTATGCGGGCGGGCCAAAGCCCCTGATCGACCTGATGCGCAAGGTGGCGGGCCAGACGACCTCGAACCCCTCATCGATCAGCCAGTGGGCGGCGGTCGAGGCGTTGAACGGACCGCAGGACTTCATCGCCGAGCGCGGCAAGGCCTTTGAAGCACGGCGCGACCTGGTGGTGTCGATGCTCAACCAGGCGACCGGCATCCGCTGCGCCACGCCGGAAGGGGCTTTCTACGTCTACCCGTCGATCGAGGGATTGATCGGCAAGACGTCCAGCGACGGGACCGTGATCGACAGCGATGATACGTTCGCCACCGCCCTGCTGAACGCCGAGGGCGTGGCCGTGGTGCAGGGTTCGGCCTTCGGCCTGAGCCCCTATTTCCGCATCAGCTATGCGACATCGGAAACTGTGCTGGAGGAAGGCTGCCGGCGAATCCAGCGGTTCTGCGCGGGACTTCGATAGGGTTCATGCCGCCCGGCTGACCGCGAAATCGGCCAGCTGCACCAGGGCGTCTCGCCACTCGCCGGCGGGGACTACGGCCAGTGCCGCCTTGGCGGCGTCGGCGTATTCTCCGGCTGTGTCGAGGGTGGCGCTGACCGCGCCCGTGCCGAAGACCAGTTCGCGGGCGCGGCGGAAGTCGTCTTCGGTGCGTTCACCCTTGTTGATCGTGCGGTCCCAGAAGGCGTCCTCGCGGCCACGCGTGCGGGCGGCGGCCAGCAGGAGCGGCAGGGTCACCTTGCCTTCGCGGAAATCATCGCCGGCGTTCTTGCCGAGGGCCTCGGACGTGCCGCCGTAGTCGAGCGCGTCGTCCGCCAGCTGGAAGGCCAGGCCGAGGTTCAGACCATAGGCGCGCAGGGCTTCGACGGCCTTCTCATCGGCCCCCGCCCCTACTGCCCCGGCCTCGGCGGCGGCGGCGAACAGTTCGGCGGTCTTGGCCGAGATGATCCGTAGATAGGTTTCCTGATCGAGGTTGAGGTCGTGGGCGCGGGTCAGTTGAAGCACCTCGCCCTCGGCGATAACGCTGGAGGCGCGGGCCAGGATGCCGAGCGCGCGCATCTGGCCGGTCTCGACCATCAGTTCGAAGGCGCGGGCGAACAGGAAGTCGCCGACCAGCACGCTGGACGGTGCCCCCCAGATCAGATGGGCTGCGACCTTGCCGCGCCGCAGATCGGAACTGTCGACCACGTCATCGTGCAACAGGGTGGCGGTGTGGATGAACTCGACCGCCGCCGCCAGTTTCACCGGGGCGGAAATGTCGCCGCTCGCGCCCGACGCCCGGGCCGCCGCAAGCGTCAGCAACGGGCGCAGACGCTTGCCACCCGCCGAAACCAGATGTTCGGCCAGCAGGGGGATGACCGGCACCTGCGACTGCATCCGATCAATAATCAGGGCGTCGACGGTCGCCATGTCGGATGACGCCAGCCGGACCAGCGGCTCGACATCACCCTTGGAACGGGGATCAGCGACGGAAACTGCGTCCAACGGGAAACTCATCGAAACGGCGGCGCAGCGGAGAATCGCGCCCGAAAATCCAGTCGCCGCCTTGCCGGGCGACGATGCGGCGCACAATGGTGATCGGTCCATGAAGGGTCAAGCCGCGTGACCGTCGCACCGTTCCCGCCCCAGGCGGACAATACCGTCGAAAACGCCCTGCTGGGCGGTCGCGTCCGGCTGCGCCAGCCGGCGAAGGGATACCGCGCGGGCATGGACGCGGCGCTGCTGGCGGCGGCGGTGGCGGCGGAGCCCGGACAACGGGTGCTGGAGGCCGGCTGCGGCGCGGGGGCGGTGCTGACGCAGATCGCCGCTCGGCGGCCCGACGCGACCCTTGCCGGACTGGAACGCGACCCGGCCATGGCGGCTCTGGCGCGGGAGAATGCGGCGCTGAACGGGGCCGACGCGCGGATCATCGAGGGCGATGTCGCCGCCGGCTTCCGGGCTCTGGACCTGCCGGTGTTCGATTGGGCGGTCAGCAATCCGCCCTTCTTCGACGATCCCGGCGCGCTCCGGCCCCCTTCCCCCGGCAAGCGCGGGGCGTGGATAGCCGACGACGGTCTCAAGGCCTGGACGACGTTTCTGCTGAAATCCGTGCGCGAGGGCGGACGGATCGTCGTCATCCATCGCGCCGACCGGCTGGCCGATCTTCTGGCCCTGCTCGGCGAAACCGCCGGCTCGTTCGCGGTGCGTGGCGTCCACCCCTACGCCGACGAACCGGCGAAACGGGTGTTGGTCAGCGCCATCAAGACCGGCAAGGCCCCGCTGAGACTGTTGCCGCCTCTGGTCCTGCATGAGCGTGGCGGGGCGAAGCATACGGCGGAGGCCGAGGCGATCCTGCGCGGCGAGGCGGAACTGGGGTGGTGAGTGGTGGTCTGTGGCTGCGGAAGTGATTAGTGGCTAGTGATTAGTGGCTGGCCGCCCCCGGTGCGAAAGCGCGGTGCCTCCCGCCCTTCCGCCGAAAGTGAAGCAGCGACCACTAATCACCAGCCACTAATCACTCCTTGCACCCCCGGCTTCCCATGTCCCTGCGCCCTCTCTTCGTCACCCAGGTCTATGAGGCCTCGCTGGCCCCCTCCCCCGGCTTCGCGGCCTTCAACGACAGCCTGGCCGACGCCTGCCGCATGCTGGCGGCCGAGGACCAGGCCGGACGCGCCTGGTGCCGTGAGCACGGCTATCGCGGCTACACCTCCTACGGCTCGCTGGCCGACCTGCCGCACCGGATGCCCGAGTTCGCGGAGCTGAAGCGACATCTGGACAAGCACGCCGTCGCCTATGCCAGGGCGCTGAATTTCGACCTCGCCCGCAAGCCGCGTCTGGACAGTCTGTGGGTCAACATCCTCAAGCCCGGCGGCGGCCACTCAGGCCACATCCATCCCCACGCCTTCCTCAGCGGCACCGTCTATGTCGAGGTCCCCGACGGGGCCTCGGCCCTGAAGCTGGAGGACCCGCGCCTGCCCCTGATGATGGCCCGACCGGGCGTACACGCCGACGCGCCCGAGGCCGAAAAGCCGTTCGTCTATCTGGCTCCGGCCGCCGGAACGGTTCTGATATGGGAAAGCTGGCTCCGCCACGAGGTGCCACCGAACGCGGCGAAGACCGAGCGGATATCGATCAGCTTCAACTACGCCTGACCATCACGGCCGGCGCGGAAATCCGGGCGAAAATAATCGCGGCAACTTGTAACCTGCCGCGTCCGCAGGGCGAAGGGCCTTATGCGTGGTTGATCGTGAAGCCCATTTCAGAGCCTTGATGCTGCGCGGCCTTGAGGGCGACGCGGAGGCCTGGCGCGTGCTGCTGACCGATCTGGGCGCGCATCTGCGCCCGTTCATGGCGCGCCGTCTGTTCGCGGACGTGTCGGAAGCCGAGGACCTGGTGCAGGAAACGCTGATCGCCATCCATGCCAAGCGCGCGACCTGGAACCCCGCCCAGGGGTTCACCGGCTGGGCCTATGCGATCGCTCGTCACAAGCTGATCGATCACCTGCGGCGTCAGGGACGGAGACCGACGACCGCCCTGGACGAGGCCGGCGACCTGTTCGCCGCCCACACGGTCGAGGACGGTGCCGCCCGCTGGGACCTCGGCCGGTGCCTGTCCCTGCTGCCGCCTCGCCAGCGCCGTCTGATCGAGGACGTGCGGCTGACAGGGCTGAGCGTGGCCGAGGCCGCCGCCCGCAACGGCTATACCGAGGCGGCCGCCAAGGTCAGCCTGCACCGGAGCCTGAAGACCCTGACGGCGCGGTTCGCGCCCGCCCTCGCCGCGTCCGACGAGGAGAGCCGCCCGTGAAAACCGACGACCTGATCCATGCCCTGTCCGCGGACCTGCCCCCGGCTTCGTCGCGGGACCTGGACCGCCGCATGTTGCTGTGGCTGATCCCCGCCACGGGAATCGTCCTGGCCGGCGTCGGCCTGTGGCTGGGATTCCGCAGCGATCTGGGCCCGGCGATGCTGGGCCCGGTGTTCTGGGCCAAGGCCGCCTATACGGCCGCGCTCGGGGTCGGCGGATTCTGGCTGCTGAACCGGCTGGGTCGGCCGGGTGCCAGCGCGCGCGAGCCGCTGATCTTCCTGGCCTGCACCCTGGGAGTGGTGGTCGGACTGGCCGCGCTTGAGCTTCTGACCATGCCCGGGTCAGACCGGATGCCGGCCGTCATGGGAGATTCAGCCCGGGTCTGCGCACCCAACATCGCCCTGCTCAGCGCCCTCGCCGCCCCGTTTGTATTCGGGGCCGCCCGGGCCCTCGCCCCGACCCGCCCCGGTCTGGCCGGCGCGGCGGCGGGCCTGCTGACCTCCGGGCTGGCGACGACCCTTTACGGGCTGCACTGTCCCGAGCACACGGCGGCCTTCGTGGCCGTCTGGTACAGTCTCGGCATGGGCCTGGCCGTGATGGTCGGTGCCGCGATCGGCCGCTGGGTGTTTCGCTGGTAGCGAGGCAGGGCGGCCTGTCCGCCGGTGGTGGCCGGCACGGAATCGAGACATCCGGCGCATCACCCAGCGCCTTCGACCGCCACGAACGATCGGGTTGCGGCGTCCCTTGGCCCGGCGGCGCTATCAGCGCCGCAGGAAGGTTTCGCCCACTATCACCAGCCGGTCGGGCGCCTCGCCGTCGCCGCCGAACTGGATGACCTGGCCCTGCATCGGCGCCAGTTCGACGCGGACGGATTCGGGCTGGGTGAAGGATTCCGCGACCGCCTCCATGATGCCCATCGAGACGATCAGGGCGCCGTCCCGTTCGACGATCCGGATCGTCCCCAGTCGCGGGCTCTCATAGGTTCCGACATAGGCGGACAGTGGTTGGGACAGCATGGACGGCCGGGCGGCCCGTTCGGCCTGCTGCCCGGCAATCGCGACGCGCCCCCTGTCGCGGCGGTCGACGAGTTCGGCTACGGCCGCGTCATAGAAGGCCTCGAGGTCCGGACGGCCGGCGCGCCAGTCGTAGACATAGTTGGCGACCACGTCGGCCAGGCCGCCCGCGATCACATCCTCATTGACCATCACGACCACACCGATCCGCCGCGCGGGCATGAAGGAGACGTGGGCGCGGGACCCGGAGAAATTCCCGAAATGATGGATCAGGACGTCGTCGCCATAGCGGCCGATCTGCCAGCCGAGGCCGTAGAACTGGCGCGTATAGGGACCGAAGGTCGCATCGTTCGTCGCCAGCGGCTGGTGCGTCGAGGCGACGAGGCCCTCGGAAAAGACCCGGCGGCCGTCGAGGACGCCGTCGTTGATCTGGATCTCCAGCCAGCGGGCCATATCCGCCGCCGTGGAGACCAAGCCTCCGGCCGACTGCATGGTGGCGTCAACCTTTTGCAGCGGGCTGCGGACCGGTCCGCCAGCAGGGTGACCGAGATGGCCGGCGGCGATGACGGCGCCGTCGGCGCGGGCTTCTGACAGCCACC
This sequence comes from Caulobacteraceae bacterium, assembly GCA_965284535.1. GTDB lineage: Bacteria > Pseudomonadota > Alphaproteobacteria > Caulobacterales > Caulobacteraceae > Brevundimonas. The sequence continues at coordinate 1,907,221 of OZ260090.1, read as the reverse complement.
CTGTCGTGTCGGCCATGCCGAGCGGGGTCAGCACCTCATCCCGTACCAGAACGCGCCAGTCGCGGCCGTCGCGCGCCTCGAACAGGGTGGTGGCGAGGTTGTAGCCGAAATTCGTGTAGCGGAACGTCCCGAATGGCGCGTCGTCGCGGGTCACCGTCTCGGCGATCAGGCGCTGCATAACCTCGGGCGTGTGATCGCCCGTGAAGGCGGCACGAAACGTCATGGGCGAATTGTCCAGACCTGACCGGTGACTGAGCAGATCGGCCAGGCTGACGCGGTCGGCGATGTCCGCGGACAGGCCGGGCGCCCTCGACCAGGTCGAGAGCGGCGACGCGAGATCGACCTCCCCGCGTGCGCTCATTGCTGCAATGGCCAGGGCGGTGAACGACTTGGTTGAAGAGGCGATGTAGAAGCGGGTATCGGCATCGACCGGCGTACCGGTGGCCACGTCCGCCACGCCATAGCCGGCGACCAGGACCGCCTCCTCGCCATCGACGACGGCGATGGCCAGACCCGGAACCACGCCGATCCGGTCCATGGCGCGGCGAATGAAGGCGTCGGTGTCCGACCGGAAGCGCACGACATCCGGTGCCGCGACGGCGGGGGTTGCCGCCAGCATGACGGCGACCAGGGCAAGGGCGGCGAGGCGAAGCGGGTGGATCATGAATGTCTCTTTCCGGCGAAGACCGTCCCTATTCCACGACGTTGCGCCGCGCGTCTTGAACGGATGGAACGGCGCGGCGTCAGCCGACGGCAAAGCGCCGCCGCAGCCGTCCAGGGCTCCAGCCGGTAGCCTGGCTGATGACGCGGCTGAGGTGGGCCTGATCAGCGAAGCCCTCGTCCCCCGCGATCCCGGCCAGGGGCGTTTCGCTGCGGAGGATCCGGTCGATCGCGCGCGCAACGCGGCGGTTCTGGCGGGCCGCCGTCGGCGACTGGGCGAAGGCCTCGCGGAACAGTCGGGCGAAGTGGACGCGGTGCAGGCCGAAGGTTCGCGCCAGGGCGCAGATGGACAGGCTGGACTCGGCCAGCAGCCGGTTGTGAGCCTCTGTCAGCCACGGGCTGGGCGGTGCGGCGACGGACGGTGGGCCGGCGGCCACGCCGCCGGCGAGGGCCTCAAAGGCGCGTTCGTCGTTCGCCATCCGTCGCAACGCCGGGCCGAAGAGCCTCTCCGGACCCCGGGCGACGAAGTACCGGTCCGGCGTCGGCGTCTCATCGCGGTTGAGCGACAGAATCAGGGCTCCGGCGTCGCCGAAGCGGTTCTGGTGCTCAAACCCGCCGGGCTTGTGACTGAAGCCGGGTCCATCAGAGTGGGCGCGGCCCTGATCGCTCTCCTCTACATAGCTGCCAGCGAGGAGAAGCGAGAGCTGGACCTGCCGGTGCCGATGCGGTGGGCACTCCTCGCCAGGCGCATAGTGGCTCAGGACGACCCGGTGGCGGGATGAGGAGTCAAGCGTGACGCTGACGGCCATGGGGACGCTCCGCTACTTTGCGCTGTAGAGGCGGCGACCGTCCCGAACGGATGCATCCGACGGCGAAATAGCAGCGACGTCTGCCGTGAGGGTCGGTCGCCGCCATCAAACCGCCCTGCCCGGGCCCTAGGGATTTGCCCAACGGCGGCGCGCCAGCTACATCCCGCGCCAACCTCCCCCACACCCCGAACGACAGGGCGCACCGCACCTCATGGCGCAGCAATATATTTTCCAGATGCAGGGTCTGACCAAGACCTTTCCCGGCGGCAAGAAGATCTTCGAGAACATCTGGCTGAGCTTCTACAACGACGCCAAGATCGGCGTGGTCGGGGTCAACGGCTCGGGTAAATCCACCCTGCTGAAGATCATGGCCGGGCTGGACAGCGAGTTCAACGGCGAGGCGCGCGCCGCCGACGGCATCAAGCGCGGCTATCTGGAGCAGGAGCCCCAGCTCGACGACAGCCTGAACGTCCGTGAGAACGTCGAGGCCTGGTGCGAGGAGAAGCAGTGGGTCACCCGCTTCAACGCCATCGCCATGGAAATGGCCGAGGAATACACCGACGAGCTGATGGCCGAGATGACGGCCCTGCAGGAAAAGATCGACGCCGGCGACGTCTGGGACATCGACAGCCGCATCGAAATGGCCATGGACGCCCTGCGCTGCCCGCCGGACGACTGGGAGACGACCAACCTCTCGGGCGGTGAAAAGCGCCGCGTGGCTCTGGCCCGGCTGCTGCTCTCGAAGCCCGACATGCTGCTGCTCGACGAACCGACCAACCACCTGGACGCCGAGTCCGTAGCCTGGCTGCAGCACCACCTTGAGGCCTTCCCGGGCTGCGTCATCCTGGTGACCCACGACCGCTACTTCCTGGATCTGGTGACCAAGTGGACGCTGGAGCTGGACCGCGGCAAGGGCCACCCGCACGAGGGCAACTACTCCAGCTGGCTGGAGGCCAAGACGAAGCGGGTGGTGCAGGAGCAGTCGGAGTCCGAAGCCCGCCAGCGCGCCCTCACCCGCGAACTGGAATGGGTCCGTTCGGGCGCCAAGGCCCGTCAGGCCAAGTCCAAGGCCCGTCTGGCCGCCTATGAGCGGATGGTCGATGAGCAGGAGAGCCTGCGCGGCGCCCAGACCCATGCCGTGATTCAGATCCCCCCCGGCCCGCGCCTCGGCAATGTGGTGCTGGAGACCGAGGGTCTGCGCAAATCCTATGGCGACAAGCTTCTGTTCGACAATCTGACCTTCAAGCTTCCGCCCAATGGCATCGTCGGCGTCATCGGCCCCAACGGTGCCGGCAAGTCGACCCTGTTCCGCCTGATCACCGGCCAGGAACAGCCCGACGCCGGCACCATCCGCGTCGGCGAGACGGTGAAGCTGGCCTATGTCGACCAGAGCCGCGACGATCTGAAGCCGGATGAAACCATCTGGCAGGCCATCTCGGGCGGCACCGATGTGATGATGGTCGGCAAGCGCGAGATCAACACCCGCGCCTATGTCGGCAGCTTCAACTTCAAGGGCGGCGACCAGCAGAAGAAGGTCGGCCAGCTGTCCGGTGGTGAGCGCAACCGGGTGCACCTGGCCAAGACGCTCGCGACCGGCGGCAATCTGCTGCTGCTCGACGAACCGACCAACGACCTCGACATCGAGACGCTGCAGAACCTCGAGGAGGCGCTGGAAGGCTTCGCCGGTTGCGCCGTGGTCATCTCCCACGACCGCTGGTTCCTCGACCGCCTGGCGACCCACATCCTGGCGTTCGAAGGCGACAGCCATGTCGAATGGTTCGAGGGCAACTTCGAAGCGTACGAGGAAGACAAGAAGCGGCGGCTGGGCGTGGAGAGCCTGATCCCGCACCGGATCAAGTTCCAGAAATTCGGGCGCTGATCCAAAGCCTTGGTCAAGCGGCCTTCCGATCCGTCGGGAGGCCGTTTTTCATTCGGCGCGGCTGGACTAAGGTCCCGCCATGACCGACCGCCCCGCCCTTCTCATCATGCAGCGCCATCTGGCGCCGCTGACGGCCTTTCTCGAGAGTGAATGGACCGTCTATCGCTTCTGGGAAGGGCCGCCGCAGGAGGCGCGGGACCAGATCCGGGCGATGGTGGTGGCGGGGGAGTTTCCGCTGGACAAGGCCCTGATCGAGACCCTGCCCGCCCTGTCCCTGATCGCCTGCTTCACCTCCGGGTATGATCGGATCGACATTCCGTGGTGCCGGGCGCGGGGCCTGCCGGTCAGCCATGCGCCGGGGGTCAATCACGAGGATGTCGCCGATCATGCCCTCGGGCTGATCCTTGCCGCGCGCCGGCAGATCGCCGCCGGTGACCGGGCCCTGCGCGCCGGAGGCTGGACGGCGGACTCGAAGATGATCACCCCGTCGCTCAAGGGCCAGCGGCTCGGCGTCGTCGGTCTGGGGTCGATCGGTGAGGCCGTGGCACGGCGGGCCGAGGCGATGCGGATGGCCGTCCGCTGGTGGGGGCCGCGCGAGAAGCAGGCCGCCTGGCCGCGCGCGGATACGCTGCTCGACCTGGCGCGCGACAGCGACATTCTGGTGGTGGCCTGCAAGGCCGAGGATGCCAACATCGGCCTGATCTCGCGCGAGGTGATCGAGGCCCTGGGGCCGCAGGGCCTTCTGGTCAATGTCGCGCGCGGGCAACTGGTCGATGAGACCGCCCTGATCGCGGCGCTGAAGGACGGTCGGCTGGGTCAGGCGGCGCTGGACGTGTTCGAGGAGGAGCCGGTCGATGCGGCCCGCTGGGCCGACGTGCCCAATACGGTCCTGACACCCCACACGGGCGGAGCGACGACCGAGGCCGTTCAGGGCATGCTGATGCTGCTGATCCAGAACCTGCGGGCGGCTTTCGCGGGCGAACCGCTGAGCACGCCTGTTCCCGACGATCCCGCCTGAGCCCGCCCGACCGAAGAGGACGACGCCTGGTCAGCCGCCTTCCATGTCGGCGAAGGGGTTGGCCGGCTCGGCTGTCGGTATCCGCACGGCCGGAGGGGCTGCCGGACGTTGGGGAAGTTCTTCGTCGCTGAGCACACCGTCGCCGTTGCGATCCATACGCGCGAACATCCGCTGCGAACCGGCGGCCAGTTCCTCGGCGCTGATGCGGGAATCCCGATTGGCGTCCGACTGCACGATCATGGCGCGCATGCGCGATCCGCCCATGGCGGCGACCGTCGGATTGGCCAGGATCGCCAGCTCATTGCCGGTGATGCTGCCGTCCTGATTGGCATCCATACGGGTGAAGATCCGGTCCGACCACTGGGGCACACGATCCGCCGTCCGGGGCAGGCCCATCATACCGTTGGGCCCCATGCCGGCGCGCATGCCACCACCGGGGCCGCCGGCCGGACCACCAGATGGCGGGGTCTGGGCCACAGCGGTCCCGGCCGCGGCGATGAGCAGAACGAGCGGGGCAATCAGGGAGACGGGGCGAAGGGTCATGGGCGGCCTCACGACGGCAGGAAACCTTTGCACGCAGACTGGGCCGCGATCCGGCGTCTGACCAGCAATTTTCCTTGCCAAATCATATAAGGCAATCTTTATATAAAGATATGTCATTCACAGCCGACCAAACCATTGATGCCTTGCGCGCCGCCGGCGAGCCGACCCGGCTGCGGATCCTTTCGCTGTTGGCCTCGGAAGAGCTGTCAGTAATGGAGCTGTCGGGTATCCTCGACCAGAGCCAGCCGCGCGTGTCGCGCCATCTGAAACTGATGGCGGACGCGGGTCTGATCGAGCGCTTTCCGGACGGGGCGCGGGTCTTCTATCGGCTGTCATCGGAACCCCAGGCCCGGCGTCTCACCGACACGGTGCTCGACCTTCTGGACACGGCGGTCAACGCGGACGACGACCGTCGTCTGGAAGATGTACGCCGCACGCGCGAGGTCGCCGCCAGCGCCTATTTTGAGCGTGTCGCGCCGCAGTGGGACCGGATCCGCTCCCTCTATGTCTGTGAGACCGCCGTCGAGGCGGCCATCCTGACGGCGGCGGGACCGGGACCGTTCGAACGGGTGGTCGACCTGGGCACCGGCTCGGGCCGGATGCTGACCCTGCTGGGTGGCAAGGCCCGGATGTCGGTCGGTCTCGACCTCAGCCACAACATGCTCAACATCGCCCGGGCCAACGTCACCCGCGCCGGACTGGACAAGGTCGAGCTGCGCCACGGCGACATCTTTGCCACCCGCCTGCCGCCCGAGAGCGCGGATCTGGTGCTGGTGCATCAGGTGCTGCACTACCTGTCGGACCCCGCCGCGGCCGTGGCAGAGGCGGCGCGGCTGGTCATGCCAGGCGGACGGCTGCTGATCATCGACTTCGCCCCGCACCAGCTGGAACAGCTGCGTGACGAACACCAGCATCGGCGGCTGGGCTTCGATGACGGCGAGATGCGGCGCTGGCTGGCCGAGGCCGGGCTGACGACAGCCGCGCCGGTCACACTGCCGCCCGACAATGACGGCCTGACCGTGGCCATATGGACCGCGGAACGCCCCGAATTGGTCCGGGCGAACGCGGCATGACCGCGGTCGCTCTCAGCCTCAACGAAGCAAGAGCCCTCCTGCTGTCGCCGCTGGGACCCGTGGCGCGGGCCGGTCGCGACGCTTCGCGCCCCCGGGTGTCGTTCGAATTCTTTCCACCCCGTAGCGACGAGGCCGAGTCCCGGCTGTGGTCGGCCATCACCCGGCTGGCACCGTTGAAGCCTGACTTCGTCTCGGTGACCTATGGTGCCGGTGGATCGACCCGCGAGCGGACCCATCGCACGGTGCAGCGTATTCTCACCGAGACGGATCTGACCCCCGCCGCCCACCTGACCTGCGTCGAGGCCAGCCGGGCCGAGGCCGATGCGGTGATCGACGGCTACAGGGCCGCGGGTGTACGCCATATCGTGGCCCTTCGCGGCGATCCGCCGGAAGGCGGTAACCTCGGCGGCACCTATATTCCGCGTCCGGACGGCTACGCCAACGCCACCGAACTGACCGCCGCCGTGGCGCGTCAGGGCGGTTTCGAGATCAGCGTCGGCTGCTATCCGGAGGGCCATCCCGAGAGCCCGTCGATCGCCCATGACATTGAGGTTCTGAAGGCCAAGGTCGACGCCGGGGCGACGCGGGCGATCAGCCAGTTCTTCTTCGACATCGACGCCTTCCTGCGCTTCCGCGACCGGGTGCGGGCGGCGGGAGTGACCGTGCCGATCATTCCCGGGATCATGCCGGTATCCAACTTCACCGGGCTGAAGCGGATGGCGGCGGGATGCGGCGCTTCGGTGCCGGACTGGCTGGCGGCCCATTTCGAGGGGCTGGACGACGACCCCGAAACCCGCAAGCTGATCGCCGCGTCGGTCGCCGCCGAGACCTGCGCCCGCCTGCAGGAAGAAGGCTTCGCGGACTTCCATTTCTACACCCTGAACCGCGCCAGCCTGGTCTATGCGATCTGTCGGGTGCTGGGCGTACGGGAACAGGCCGCGGCATGACACGGGCCGGGCGTATCCATGCCCTGCACCGCGTCGCGAAGGAACGCGTCCTCGTCCTCGACGGCGCCTGGGGCGTGATGATCCAGCGCAGCGATCTGTCGGAAGAGGATTTCCGCGGCGAACGGTTCGCCGGTCACGTCGGCCAGATGAAGGGCAACAACGACATCCTCTGTTTGACCCGGCCCGACATCGTCGCCGGCCTTCACGACCAGTATTTCGGAGCCGGGGCCGACATCAGCGAAACCAATACCTTCAGCGCCACCGTCATCGCCCAGGACGACTACAAACTGGACGCCCAATCGGTGTGGGACATCAATCTGGAAGGCGCCAAACTGGCCCGCGCCGCCGCCGATCGCTGGACCGAGAAGGAGCCGCACAAGCCGCGCTTTGCCGCCGGTTCGATCGGGCCGCTGAACAAGATGCTGTCGATGTCGTCGGACGTGAACGACCCCGGCGCGCGGCTGGTGACCTTCGACCAGGTCTATGACGCCTATCGCCATCAGGTGAAGGCCCTGAACGAGGGTGGGGTCGACCTGTATCTGATCGAAACCATCACCGACACGCTGAACTGCAAGGCGGCGATCAAGGCGATCAAGGACCTCGAGGACGAGGGGATGGAGGCGCTGCCGATCTGGATTTCGGGCACCATCACCGACCGCTCGGGCAGGACCCTGTCGGGTCAGACGGCCGAGGCCTTCTGGAACAGCGTGCGCCACGCCAAGCCCTTCGCTGTCGGCTTCAACTGCGCGCTGGGGGCCGATCTGATGCGGCCGTTCATCGCCGAGCTGAGCCGGGTCGCCGACACCTTGGTCGCGGCCTATCCCAACGCCGGCCTGCCCAACGCCATGGGCCAGTACGACGAACAGCCGCATGAGACGGCCCACTTCATCGAGGAATGGGCGGCCTCGGGTCTGGTCAACATTGTCGGCGGCTGCTGCGGCACCACGCCGGAGCACATCCGGCACACGGCGGAGGCGGTGTCGAAACTGCCGACGCGGGAGATACCGGAGCGACCCGTGGCCATGCGGCTGTCGGGGCTGGAACCGTTCGAGCTGGAGGGGTGAATGGGCAAGACCTATGAGGCGCTGGATAGTCGCCTGATCACCTTCATCAAGGCCCAGAAGGTCTTCTTTGTCGCCACCGCCCCCCTGTCGGTCGAGGGCTCAGTCAACGTTTCGCCCAAGGGTTACGACAGCCTGGTGGTGATTGATCCCCACACGGTGGCCTATGTGGACCTCGGGGGCTCGGGGATCGAGACCCTGGCCCACATCCGCGAGAACAGTCGCATCACCCTGATGTTCTGCGCCTTTGAGGGGCCGGCCAATATCCTCCGCCTGTATGGTCGTGGCGAGGCGGTGAATTTCAATGAACCGGGGTTCGCCGCAAGGATGGCGCTGTTCCCGGACTTCGACCGCGCGCGCTCGGTGATCACAGTCCACATTGATCGGATCGCTGACAGCTGTGGCTATGGCGTCCCGTTCATGGACTTCAGGGAAGAGCGGGACCAACTTCGGCGTCATACGGCTCATCGCTCTGACGCCGACTGGCAGGAGCGGCGCTTTGAGAGTAACGCCCGCTCCATCGACGGCCTGCCCGGTCTGTCCCGCCACCCGTCGGCCCTCTGATGCGTCCCACCTTCATAAACGTCGGCGAGCGGACCAACGTCACCGGCTCGGCCAAATTCAAGAAGCTGATCATCGACGGCGACTACACCGCCGCCCTGACCGTCGCGCGCCAGCAGGTCGAGGCCGGGGCCTCGATCATCGACATCAATATGGACGAGGGCCTGCTCGACTCGCAGCGGGCCATGGTCACCTTCCTCAACCTGATCGCGGCCGAGCCCGACATCGCCCGCGTGCCGGTGATGATCGACAGCTCCAAATGGGAGGTCATCGAGGCCGGGCTGAAATGCGTCCAGGGCAAGCCGATCGTAAACTCCATCTCGATGAAGGCGGGCGAGGCGGAGTTCCGGGAACAGGCGGTGAAATGCCTGCGCTACGGGGCCGCCGTGGTGGTCATGGCCTTTGACGAGGTGGGTCAGGCCGACACCGCCGCGCGCAAGATCGAGATCTGCACCCGCGCCTATCGCATCCTCGTGGACCAGGTCGGCTTCCCGCCCGAGGACATCATCTTCGATCCGAACATCTTCGCCGTGGCGACGGGGATCGAGGAGCACGACAACTACGCCGTCGACTTCATCGAGGCGACGCGGGCGATCAAGGCGACGCTGCCCCATGCGCGGGTGTCGGGCGGGGTGTCGAACGTCTCGTTCAGCTTCCGCGGCAATGAACCGGTGCGCCGGGCGATCCACAGCGTCTTCCTGTACCACGCCATTCAGGCGGGCATGGACATGGGCATCGTCAACGCCGGCGATCTGCCCGTCTATACCGACATTGAGGCGACGCTGAGGGAAGCCGTCGAGGATGTGATCCTGAACCGGCCGCAGCGGACGAATGTGTCCAATACCGAGCGGCTCGTCGACATCGCCCCAAACTACAAGGGCGACAAGGGGGTGGCCCGGGTCGTCGATCTGAAATGGCGCGACCAGCCCGTCGGCAAGCGGATCGAGCACGCCCTCGTCAACGGCATCACCGAATACATCGACCAGGACACCGAGGAGGCACGGCTCGCTTCGGAGCGCCCGCTGCACGTCATCGAAGGTCCGCTGATGGACGGGATGAATGTGGTCGGCGACCTGTTCGGCTCGGGCAAGATGTTCCTGCCGCAGGTGGTCAAATCCGCCCGCGTGATGAAACAGGCGGTCGCCCACCTCGAGCCCTTCATGGAGGCCGAAAAGGCCGGCAAGCCGCGCGAACAGGCCGGCCGCATCCTGATGGCCACGGTCAAGGGCGACGTCCACGACATCGGCAAGAACATCGTCGGCGTCGTGCTGCAGTGTAACAACTACGAGGTCATCGACCTGGGCGTCATGGTCCCCGCGGACCGCATCCTCGACGCCGCCGTCGAGCACAAGGTCGACATCGTCGGCCTGTCCGGCCTGATCACGCCGTCACTGGACGAGATGGTGTTCGTGGCGCGCGAGATGGAGCGGCGCGGCTTCGACATCCCCCTGCTGATCGGCGGGGCGACAACCAGCCGGACCCATACGGCCGTCAAGATCGAGCCCGGCTATCGCGCCGGCTCGACCACCTATGTCGTCGACGCCAGCCGGGCGGTGGGCGTGGTCTCCGGCCTGCTGTCCAAGACCGAGCGTGCGAAGCACGAGGCCGCCACCCGCGACGAATACGTCCGCATCCGCGAGCAGTACGCCCGCGGTCAGGAGGTTAAGGCGCGGGCCGCCCTGCCCGCAGCCCGCGACAACCGCTTCCGGCCCGATCCGGCGACGCCCCTGCCCTGCGCGCCGTCGTTCCTGGGCGTGCGCGCCTTCGACAGCTGGGACCTCGGCGATCTGGCCGACCACATCGACTGGACCCCCTTCTTCGCCAGCTGGGAGCTGATCGGCCGCTATCCGATGATCCTCGAGGACGAGATCGTCGGCGAGGCCGCGCGCGACCTGTTCAAGGATGCGCAGGCGATGCTGAAGCGGATCGTCGAGGAGCAATGGTTCACCCCGCGCGGCGTGGTCGGCTTCTGGCCCGCCAACGCCGTCGGCGACGACATCGCCGTCTATGCCGACGAAACGCGCACGGCCGAGATCGCCCGCTTCCATACCCTGCGCCAGCAGATCAAAAAGTCGAACGGCAAGCCCAACCTGGCCCTGTCGGACTTCCTCGCCGAAGCCGGCCGGGACTATATCGGTGCCTTCGCCGTCACCGCCGGCCATGGCGAGCTCGAGATCGCCAAACGGTTCAAGGACGCCGGCGACGACTATTCGGCCATCATGGCGACGGCCCTGGCCGACCGTCTGGCCGAGGCCTTCGCCGAGGCCCTGCACAAGAAGGTGCGCACCGAACTGTGGGGCCACGCCGCGGACGAGCAGACGACGGTCGATGAGCTGATCGCCGAAAACTATCAGGGCATCCGCCCCGCCCCCGGCTATCCAGCCCAGCCCGACCACACGGAAAAAGCAACGCTGTTCAAGCTGTTGCAGGCCGAAGCGAATGCGGGAATGGCGCTGACGGAGAGCTTCGCTATGACCCCGCCGGCCTCGGTCTCGGGCCTGTATTTCGGCCATCCGGAGAGCCACTATTTCGGCGTCGGCAAGATCGACCGCGATCAGGTGGCGGACTATGCGACGCGCAAGGGCTGGGACATTGAAACCGCCGAACGCTGGCTGTCTCCGATCCTCAACTATGATCCGGCACCGGCCTCGCGGGTGGCGGCGGCCTGATCGCTTGGCCCGGCCGGTGGCTTGATCTAACAATCAGCACGCCGGGCGCGGCTCGCGCGATGCCCCGTTCGACCGCCTGATTGGAGCCTGAATGAGCCCTTCGTCCATCGACAAGCGGCGCGGCTGGCACTGGAGCGATTACTGGCGCAGCGGCCGTACCGACGTGATGACGGTACAGACGGCGACCGGGCCGATGGCCTTCGCCACTGAGGCCATCTGGACCGACTGGTTCGCGACCTTCCCCACCGGGGCGCGACTGCTCGACCTGGCCACCGGCAATGGTCAGGTGGCCGGCTATGCCTGTGCAGCCGCCGCCGCGACCGGGCGGAGCTTTGACATCACCGGTGTCGACTATGCCGATGTCGAGGCAGCCGCGGCCCAGATGCCCCCGGGCTGCCGGCTGTTGGGCGAGGTGACGCTGGAGGCCCTGCCCTTTCCTGCCGCCACCTTTGACGGAGCCTCCTCACAGTTCGGGATCGAATATGCGGACACCCGGGCGGCGCTGCAGGAACTCGGACGGGTGCTTGAACCCGGCGGCAAGGCCTTGATGCTGATCCACCATGCGGACAGCGTCATAACCCGTCAGACGCTGGACCAGATCGCCGCCTATGACCGGGTGCTGGGCAAGTCCGGCGCGATCCGCCACGCCCGCCGCGCCTTCACCGCCCAACAGAAGGGCGCGCCTGCCACCGTTGCCGAAACGGCCCTGCGCGAGGCGGTGGCCAAGGCGGCCGGTCTGCTGGAACCGGCCCCGGCCTATGAGCCCGTGCGCTATATGGTCGGCTACCTGGACGATCTGGCGCGCGGCGTGGCGACCTTTGAGCCGACCAGCGCCCTGGCCCGGCTGAACGTGTTCGAGGCGGGCAATGCGGCCTGGCGGCACCGCCAGCAGAGCCAGACCCGTGCAGCCCTTGATGACGCGGCGCTCGATGGCTTCATCCAGCGCGCCGAACGGTCAGGACTGACCCTGACCGGGCGCAGCCTCCTCGCGGACGGCGGCGGGCAACTGATCGGCTGGCGAACGTCCTTTCAAAAGGCCTGACAGCGGAGCGCGCTCCTATTCCAGACCCACGTCGGCGGGCGTGGCCGGCGGTGTGGTGATGTTCTCGCGAATGCGGCGGGCGGCGTGTTCGCAGCGCCCCGGCAGGCCGAAGAACAGGCCGAAGGCCTGGCTGCGCACTGCTTCGTCCTGATCGGCCAGCGGCGTCCATTTGGCGGTGGCCTCGGCGGCGGCGGCACGGGCGGCGGCGCGGCTGGCCGCGGTCTGGCGCGGTTCGGCGGCGGTCAGGGCGGAGCGGAAATCCGCGGCCTCCAGCCTGCCCAGACGAATGATGTCCTGATCCAGCGGGTCCCGGTCAGTCAGGGTTTCGCCAAGGGCGACATGGCCGTTCACCAGGGCCTCGCACCAGGCCACCAGCGGATAGTCGCCCTCGGGTGCCCCCCGCGGCATCGGGTTGGCATAGGCGACGGCCTCGCGAAAGCGTTCGGATTCAACAGCCTCGACACCGGGTGCCGTGGATATGACCTCGGCTTCCTGGGGCGGCGGTGTCTGGGTGGCGAGCACGAGAGCGGTGAAAAGGCTGAGGAACATGAACAATCGCCTGAAACGGATCGATGGATGGACGGGTCGCGGATCAACCGTCCGCAAGGCTTGAACAAGTCAGATGGTTTTTCTGCGGCGCCGCGCCCGACAACAAAAAGGGCGGCGGACCCGAAGATCCGCCGCCCCAGATGGTCTTGGGTATCAGGCCCTAGAAGTTGGCCGTGACACCGAAGAAGAAGTAACGGCCCAGCGAATCGTACAGCTGGGGATAGGTGTTACCGTTGCCGGTCGTACCGACGCTGGTGTTCAGCGGCGGGTCATTGTCCAGGATGTTGTTGATACCGGCGCGCAGGACGACGGTATCCATCACCTGCCAGGTCGCCGCCAGGTCGAGGTAGTTCTCGGCGTCGAAATAGCGATCGATACGGGCACCACCGTTGTTCAGCGAGCCGTCAGCGGCGAGAACGCCGATTTCCGTTTCGCTGTAGTGACGCCACGTGGCCGAAACGTCCATGTCCCACGGGGTGAGCCAGGTCGCGCGAGCGCGGTGACGGTATTCCGGGTTCGGCGTGCCGCACTGGTTGGCGAAGAAGCCAGCGCAGTCATAGACCGAGTTGGTGGTGCCCAGGCCGGTGTCGACCTCAAGTTCGTTCAGCAGGGTGCCGACGAACGACAGTTGCATGGAGCCCATGTTGGCCATGCCCATGTCTTCGAGGTCGAAGCGGTAGTTCGCGTTGAAGTCGAGGCCGGAGGTCGCGAGACCACCGATGTTGTTGTTCAGGTCTTCGACGAAGCCCGAACCAACCCACAGCTGGCCGTTGGCGTGACGGTTGATACGTCCGCAAGCCGCGGCATTGGCGCTGTAGTAGCACAGGTCGAGCGTGTTCTGGGCACCGACCGTCGAGCTCAGGCCGTCAACCGAGATGTCGAAATAGTCGATCGACAGGTTCAAGCCGGGAACGAAGGCGGGCGTCCACACCACACCGTAGGTGTAGGTGTCCGACTCTTCCGGTGCCAGGTTGGGGTTACCACCGCCGAGGAAGTTGTACTGGCCGGCGGGGCTGTTCAGAGCGCCAGTGCCGTACTGGGCAGCCGAGACACCGGTCGCCAGACAGGCGGCGGCCGAGGCCTGGACAACCGAAGTGCCCGAGACGTCACCGCAGGGGTCGGCGTCCAGGTCAAACAGGTTGAAGCCCTGGGCGGCGAACAGCTCGATCACGTTCGGGGCGCGAACCGCGCGCGAATAGCTGGCGCGGAAGCGGATGTCCTCGACCGGAGCGTAGTCAGCACCGATCTTGTAGGTGTCGGTACCGATGTTCTCGTACTCCGAACGACGGTAGGCGGCGTCGATCGAGGCCGAATAGGCCCAGGGCTGATCGTCGGCCAGCGGGATCTGAATCTCGCCGAAGACTTCAGCCACGTCCGTGTCACCGGTCACCCCGATCGTCGGTCCGCCCTGGCCGGCACCGTCGCCGGTGGCGAAGGCGACGTCCGTGGTGGAGCCGAGGAAGTCACGGCGGTATTCGGCACCGAAGGCGACCTGAACGGTGCGCGCGGCGGTCGGCATCGACCAGCCGGTATCACCGGTGATCGCGGCGGTCACGACCTGCTGGGTGGTTTCACCGGACTGGGTCAGCGGGATTTGCAGATAGTCCAGCTGGGCCTGGGTCACGCCACCGACGACGAAGATGTCGTAGGGGAGGCAGTTCGGGTCCGTGCCGTTGACGACCGAGCGGCAGGTCGGGGTACCACCGACGTCGATGACGTCGAGAGCGCGGCCCAGACGGGTGACCGAGAAGTCGTTTTCGTAGACGCGGGCCAGACGGACGCGCGAGAACTGCGCGGCGATGTCGTAGTTCCAGCCATCGGCCAGTTCGCCCCGGACGCCGGCGACGCCGCGGTACGAGGTGTAGTTCAGGCTGTCCGAACGACCACCGCCCTCGACGTTACGACGGCCGATGTAGAGCGGCACGCGGTTTCCGGCGAGGATATCGGCAGCGGTACAGCCGATGGTGCTGCTCTGCTGCGCCGACATCAGCGGGTTGTCGCAGTTGATGTCGCCGGTGCTGAAGAAGTTGCCCGACGGCGCGATCTGCGCATTCGAGGCATAGTCCGAGAACATCAGCTGGGCGAAGACTTCCATCTTGTCGTTGACTTCGTAACGACCGAAAGCACCCATTGTGTAGCGTTCGTCAGGACGCTGATAATAGTTCAGCGGACCATAGTTGTACTGGTTCAGAGCGGCACTGAACGGGACGAAGGTACGACCGGCACCGAGCGTCGAGTCAAAGCCACCGGCGAAGTCGGTGAAACGACCCGGGAACGAGGTGCTGGAACCACCGCAGGTGAAGCTGTTCGGAGCGCCGCCGGTCGGGTTGGCGATGGCGCACGCCGAATAGTCGCGGTCGGCCTGCAGGATCGGGTTGTTGTTGCGATAGCCGGCATAGGCCATCACGTTACCGCGACCGTCGGGCGAGGAAACGCCCAGGGTGATGTTGATCGAGCGGCTTTCGCCGTCCGAGACGTTGTCGTCCGGCAGTTGGAACTGGGCCGGGTTGGTCGCGCCGCGGGCGGCGATCACCGAGCGCAGATTGCCGACGCCGTCATAGTCGTTGTTGTGCTGATAGAAGCCGTACTGGGCGTCGATCTGCAGGCCTTCGAAGTCCTTCTTCATGATGAAGTTGACAACGCCGGCGATGGCGTCCGAACCGTAGACGGCGGAAGCGCCGCCGGTCAGGACTTCAACGCGCTCGACCAGTTGTTCCGGAATCTGGTTCAGGTCGGCGGCGTCGTCGTTCGGCGAGCCGTAGCCCATACGACGACCGTCGATCAGCACCAGGGTGCGCGACGAGCCGAGGTTACGCAGCGAAACCGTGGCCGTGCCGGACGCGCCGTTCGAAACGGTCGAGTTCTGGGCGGCGAAGGCTTGCGGCAGTTGCGAGATCAGGTCCTCGACGCGGGTCACACCCGCAACGTCGATGTCCTCGCCCGTAACCTGCGTGACGGGGCTGGTGGTGACCAGGTTGGCTTGCGGAATGCGCGAACCGGTGACGATGACGTCATCGAGGTCCTGCGACGCTCCGGCGTTCTGGGCCATGGCGGGCGCGGCGAAGGCAAGAGCGGCGAAACCGCCGATCATCGTCGTCGTCAGCAACCTGTTACGGATTTTTTGGGTTCTCAAAGGTCTTCTCCTGATGTTCGGCGACTCCAGTGTCTGGTTCGCCGCGGCCTTAAGAATGGAATATTCCCTTCCCCCCGCGGACAGATTCCCGACCGCAGTTGAGTCAAGGTTATGCTCCCCTCACCTATATGTGCCACCCAAATTACAGACCTGTAACCCAGACGAAGAAAGACTGTCGTATTTAAGCCACGATACAGACACAGGCGCTGTTGCGGCCCGGAGTTGACCCGGCGCAGGTCTTGATCGACTGAGACGGGTGCCTGCTGGTGGGCTTGGTCGAGGGTGAACCGATGTCATTGATTTCAGGACTCGCAGCCGTGGCGGCCGCATCATTGCTGTCGGGGCAGGCCGCGCCGGAGCAAGCCCGCCCGGAGTCGCTGGAACGGCTGATGGCCTGCCGCGCCGTGGCAGACAATGTGGCGCGGCTGGCCTGTTTCGATGCCGCCGCCGGTGCGCTGGAGACCGCCGAACGGGCCGGGGACGTGGTCGTTATCGACCGGGCCGGCGTCGCGGAAACCCGGCGCCAGCTGTTCGGCTTTGAAATGCCGACCCTGCCCCGCCTGTTCGGCCCGGAGGGCGCGGTGGAAATCGATTCAATCGACACCACCCTGCAGAGCGCATCACTGGTCGGGGAAGGCCGCTGGGTCTTCCGTCTGGCGGACGGGAGCGTGTGGCGTCAGATCGATTCAGAGAGGGTCCGGTTCACGAACCGGCCCGGTCAGGCCGTCCGGGTCCGAAAGGCCTCTCTCGGCAGCTACCTGTTGACCGTCGACGGCAGCCGGGCGGTCCGGGTGCGGAGGCAGTAGCGGTGACCTTGCGCCCGTTGTCACCGACCGTCTGGGCATCGCCTCAGTTCTCTCCCGATATCATGCCGGCGCTGGCGGCCTCGGGCGTGAGCCGGATCATCAGCAACCGCCCGGACGGCGAGGAGCCCGGCCAGCCCTCGGCTGCCGTCATGGAAGCCGCCGCCCATGACGCCGGCCTGGCCTTCGCCTGGGTTCCGGTTTCCGGACTGCCCGGCCCTGCCGAGGTCGAGGCCGTGGCGAAACTGCTGGCCGATGGAACGCCGACGGTGCTGTTCTGCCGGTCGGGCATGCGTTCAGCCGCGGTCTGGGCCATGGCGGAACGTCTGGGCGGCAGGGATGCCGATGACCTGCGCGAAGCCGCGGCCTCCGCGGGTTATGACCTGGGCCGTGTGCCGCTTTAGATCTAGCGCTGGATGGCCACGCGGGTGGCATAGGGCGCAGGTTCGGGTGTGCAGGATGCCACGGCGAGTTGCATCGCCATGAGACACAGGAAGGCCGCCGCTATGGGCTGGAGCCGATTTGAGACAGCCAGGGCTATGGAAACGGCCACTTTGGACACTCCGCAGAAGGTTTACGAAGTCCTAACGCAAGGGGCGGGCCGCGCCCGATGATCCCGTTCGTGCCCGCACCGGCGTTCGAATACGGACGGACCGACCCGGTCTCGCCGCTGATCCGGCGCGTGATCGCCAACAATCCCGGCCCCTTCACCTTCACCGGGACGGGCACCTACATCGTCGGCCGGGCCGGAGCCGGCGCCGGAGTCGCCGTCATCGATCCCGGCCCGTTGGACGACGCCCATCTGGCGGCCCTGCTGGCGGCGGTCGAAGGCCAGACGGTCAGCCATGTGCTGGTGACCCACACCCACCGCGACCACGCCCCCCTCGCCCGGCCCTTCGCCGGGGCGGTCGGCGCGCCGGTCCTGGCGGCGGCCGCTCCGCTCAGGACGGTTCACGCGTCCGCGACACTGGACGAGGACGAGGACGAGACCTTTTCGCCGGACATCACGCTCATCGGAGGCGAGGTGTTGCAGGGAGACGGCTGGACCATCGAGGCCCTCGCCACGCCGGGCCACGCCTCGAACCACATGGCTTTCGTGCTCCGGGAGGAAAACGCCCTGTTCAGCGGGGATCACGTCATGGGCTGGTCCACCACCGTCGTGGCACCGCCAGACGGCGAAATGGCCGCCTATATGGCCAGTCTGGACGCGGTGATCGCGCGCGGTTTCTCGACAATCTGGCCGACCCACGGCTCCCCGATCATCGAGCCCGCAGGGTTCCTGGCGGCCTACAGGGCGCACAGACTGGACCGCGAAGCCCAGATTCTGGCCCGGCTGGCGGACGGCGACCGGCGCATCGCCGACATGGTCCCCGCCCTCTACGCCACTGTGGATTCGCGCCTGTGGCCGGCGGCCAGCCTGTCGGTCTGGGCCCATCTGATCGCGCTGGAGCAGGCGGGTCGGGTCCGCGCCTCACCCGGACCGACGATCGACGCGGACTGGAGCCCGATCTGAGCCTCAGCCGGCGGCGCGGAGCGTCTCGCTGATGGCGGTCGCCATCCGGCAGGCCTCGCCGCCGTGAGGCCTGTGGTCGCGGGCGGCGACGCGGATGTCCGTGCGGCCCGGACGGATCCGGATGACGGCGTCATGATCGAAGCCGAACCAGAAGCCCTCCCGGCTGCCGTCCGCCCGCCCCACGCCCGCGCCACGCAGGGTAAAGCCGGCCTGCTCCAGGGCGTAGATGGCGGTCGTCGGCGCGATCTGTCTCATGACGGGCAACGCACCGGGGCAAGCCTCGACGCCAACCGCCGGGCCGGGCCCCGGCCCGCCCCGCTGGTCGCCGAGATCACCGAAGCCCGGGACCTCGACCAGATCCGTGCTGACGTTCTCGACCGGACCGGCGCCGATACGGGCCTTCTGCCAGACGAACCCGCCCAGTGTCGCGCCCGCCACCACCACGGCCATGAGAGCCATACTGCCCAGTTTGCGGAAATTCCCGAACGACAGGACCAGCGCCCCCAGGGCCGCCGCCGCGCCGAAGAAGGCGAGGAACCAGCCCGCCTTCATGGTCAGGAGATCATAGCCGACCTCGACCGGCCAGGCCCCGACCCGGGTGCCCAAGGCCGCGACCAGCACCAGCAGCGGAGCGGCACCGGCCAGCAAGGCCAGCGCCTGGACCCGCCCGGCTCCGGGTGTGCGGCCCGCCATCGCCTCAGCCCCCCGCCGTCGGCAGGCGGTAGTCCTTCAACCGCTCACGAACCAGCTTCTTGTCGATCTTGCCGGTCGCGCCCAGCGGGATATCGGCCACGAACACCACGTCATCGGGCATCCACCATTTGGCGATCTTGCCCTGCAGGAAGTCGAGGTGCTCCTGTTTGTTCTCGGTCTCGCCGGGCTTGAGCTTGATGATCAGGACCGGCCGCTCGTCCCATTTCGGATGCGCCGCGCCGATGACGGCCGCCAGTTCGGTCTTGGGGTGGCCGACGGCGATGTTCTCGATCTCGATCGAGCTGATCCACTCGCCGCCGGACTTGATCACGTCCTTGGCGCGGTCGGTGATCTGCATGAAACCCTGTTCGTCGATGGTCGAGACGTCACCGGTGTCGAAGAAGCCCTCGTGGTCGAGAATGTCGCCGCCCTCGCCCTTGAAATAGGCACCGGAAATGGTCGGCCCCTTGATCATCAAGCGGCCGTAGGTGTGCCCGTCGTGGGGCATCTCCTGACCGGCGTAGTTCTTCAGCTTCAGTTCGACACCCAGCGGCGGCGTGCCCTGTTTGACGCGCCACTTCATCTGCTCATCGTAAGGCAGGGTCCTGAGCTCGGGCGGCAGGTTGGACAGGGTGCCGATAGGCGAGGTCTCGGTCATGCCCCAGCCCTGCAGCACCTCGATCCCGAACTCTTCCTGGAAGGCCCGGATCAGGCTCTCCGGCACGGCCGATCCACCGATCA
The DNA here is from genome assembly GCA_965284535.1 of Caulobacteraceae bacterium. Taxonomy (GTDB): domain Bacteria; phylum Pseudomonadota; class Alphaproteobacteria; order Caulobacterales; family Caulobacteraceae; genus Brevundimonas. The sequence continues at coordinate 1,887,527 of OZ260090.1, read as the reverse complement.
GGACCTTCTTGACCGTCGGGATTTTCAGATTGTTCTCGCGCAGGTGGGCCAGCAGGCCCTGCCAAACCGTCGGCACGGCGGCGGAGAAGGTCACGCCCTCGCTCTCGATCAGTTCATAGATGGCCTCGCCGTCCATCCGCGCGCCCGGCATCACCAGCCGGGCCCCCGAGGCCGGGCCGGCGAAGGCGATGCCCCAGGCATTGGCGTGGAACATGGGCACCACCGGCAGGATCACCTCGCTCGGCGACGGCCCGAGCACGGTGGCCTGCATGCCCAGCAGCGTATGGATGAAGTTCGACCGGTGCGAATACAGCACTCCCTTGGGATTGCCGGTCGTGCCCGAGGTGTAGCAGAGGCCGCAGGCCGTCAGTTCGTCGAACCCGCCCCACTCCACGTCTTCCGACGCCGATCCGAGCAGCGCCTCATAGCATTCCGCGCCCGGCAGCTTCGTCGCCGGCATGGTCAGTTCGTCGGTCATGACGATGACCCGCTCGACGCACGGGCAATGCGGCAGCACGGCCTCCAGCAGCGGGATGAAGGTCAGGTCGACGAAGATGATGCGGTCTTCGGCGTGGTTGATGATGTAGATCAGCTGTTCCGGGAACAGCCGCGGATTCAGCGTGTGACACACCGCGCCGATGCCCATGATGCCGTACCAGGCCTCCATATGGCGGCTGGTGTTCCAGGCCAGGGTGGCGATCCGGTCGCCGACCTTGATGTCCCAGCCCTTCAGCACGCTGGAGACACGTTTGGCCCGGGCATGGATCTCGGCATAGGTGGTGCGGACGATCGGTCCCTCGACGGACCGGGTCACCACCTCGCGATGGCCATGCCAATTCTTCGCGTGGTCAAGGATCTTATCGACCGTCAGTGGCCAGTCCTGCATCAATCCGAGCATCAGTATCCCTCAAGCCTGCGCCTGCTTTTCGAGGCACTTGGAAGTCACGCTATCGGCGCGGTCGGCGATAAGCAACGTGACGTCAGGTCACCCTGCCCGGTCCCGGCTTGGCGAAAAGCCGTCCCCGGCCCTAAAAGCGGCCCATGCCCATCCTCATTGCCATCACCGGCGGCTCCGGCTCAGGCAAGAGCACCCTCGCCGAAGCCCTGGTCTCGGCCCTGCCCGCCGGGGTGGCGGTGCTGCTGCGCGAGGACTCCTACTATCGCGACGCCGCCAGCCTGCCCGACTTCGATCCGGCCACCTTCGACTTCGATGATGTGACGGCCCGCGACCACGACCTGATGATCCGTGACCTCGCTGGGCTGAAGGCCGGTCGGGATGTGGTCGCGCCCCTGTATTCCTTCATCCATCACGGACGCGACCCCGGCGGCGAACCGGTTCGGGCCGCCGAAGTCGTCGTCGTCGAGGGGACCCATGTCCTGTGCACGCCGGGCCTGGTCGACCTGTTCGACATCCGGGTCTTTGTCGATACGCCGGCCGACATCCGCTTCATCCGCCGCCTGCTGCGCGACCAGACCGAACGCGGGCGGACGCCGGAGTCCGTGATCGCCCAGTATCTGGCCACCGTGCGTCCGGGCCACGAGCGACTGACCGAGCCGTCCAGGGTGAATGCGGACTTCATCGTCGCCGACGCGACCGCCGCCGTCCGTCTGGAGGACACCCAGGCGGTGGTCCGGCTGGCGGCCCCGGTCCTGGCCCATCCGCTGCTGGCACCGCTGATCGGCCGGTAGAACTCCGAACATCGTTCGGCCATCCCTTGACCTGCCGCACCCTGAAGCGTCACCTTGTGCCCTTCAGCGAGCAATGAATTCCATGCATGGACCCGCCGTCGGCCTGTCCGACCCCCTCGATCCCAAACGGCAGTCAATCATCCGGTTCGCCAGAAAGGCCTTCGTCAGAGACGGCTTTGCCGCGACCAAGATCGAGCCGATCGCCCGCGAGGCCGGGGTCTCCACGGCAACCCTCTACGCCCTGTTCGACGGCAAGGCAGAGCTGTTCTCGGCCGTCATCGACGAGGCTGCGGACGATCTGGCCCACCAGGTAACCGGGCTCCTGACCGGCCAGGGCGACGCCCGCCAGCAGTTGGTCCGGTTCGCACAGGCCTATGCAGATTTCCTGAGCGACCCCCTGGTCCGGGCGGTCTTTCGTCTGGTGATGGCAGAACGGCCCCGCTTCCTGACCGTAACCCGGCGCTTCTTCGAACGCGGTCAGACGGTCTTCGGGAGCACCCTGATCGGCATTCTTTCAACCCTGTCCCGGACCGGTGCCCTGCGACCGATCGACCGTCCGTCCTGGGCGGCCGGACAGCTGATGGGAATGGTCGAGCATCCGGTCTGCTTCGTGCCCATGGTCATCGGCGACGACATCAGTATCCGGCGGACCAACGCCGAGATCGTCGAGGACGCCGTCAACACCTTCCTGGCCCGCTACGGGGCCTGACGGTTCACGGCCACAGGCGCGTCTTCGTCCAGTCCGCCCCGACCCGGTCGAACCGCAGCCGGTCATGCAGACGGAACGGCCGGTCGCGCCAGAACTCCACACTGTCGGGGATGATCCGCCAGCCGGTCCAGCGGTCCGGACGCGGAACGTCCTGACCATCGAACCGGGCCGTCTCACGCGCCACGGCCGCCTCCAGCGCCGCCCGGCTGTCCAGCGGCCGCGACTGGTCCGAGGCCCAGGCCCCGACCCGGCTCTCACGGGCCCGGCTGGCGAAATAGGCATCGGCCTCGGCGGTGGTCACCGGCTCGATCCGGCCCCGCACCCGCACCTGCCGCCGCAGCGACTTCCAGTGGAACAACAGGGCCGCGCGGGGATGGGCCGCCAGATCGAGGCCCTTGGCGCTCTCGCGATTGGAATAGAAGGTGAAGCCCCGCGCATCGACATCCTTGAGCAGCACCATCCGGCTGTCCGGCGCGCCATCGGCGCCGACGGTGGACAGGGCCATGGCATTGGCGTCGTTCGGCTCGGTTCCCTTCGCATCGCCCAGCCAGTCGACGAACAGGCCGATCGGTTCCGGGCGATCGAAGATGGTTTCATCGCCATTCGCGGCGAGCGCGGCGGCGTATTGGTCCGCGTATTCCTCGCGGGTCGGGCTGGGCGGTATCACGGGTGCGGTCATGGATTGCAGATAGGCGCTTCCGCCGCTTCTGTGGAGAGGCTTCACGGTTAACCGGGCCTTGACCATGTCGAGGGTCTTAGTGCGCGGATGCGCGCCCGATCGCACCCTGAAGTCGCCTCGACCCGCGAGGCATTCGCCCTGCTCGGCCTGACCGGCCCGGTGGACGGCGAAGCTCTGACCGCCGCCTTCCGGGTCGCCATCAAGGCGGCACGGCCCGAGGCAAGCGGCGGCAGCGAGGCGAAATTCCGCAGGACCATCGCGGCCTGGCGGCTGCTGCAGCGCCAGACCGCACCGCTCGCCCTGGCCGCACCGGCGGCTCGTCCAGTGACCGCACCGGTGCTGACGATCAGCCCGCTCGACGCGCTCAACGGTGGGGAGATCGCGTTCCGGCTGGGTTCGCGCACCCTGCGCATCCATGTTCCGGCCGGTCTGCGCACAGGTGAGCACCTGCGGCTGAAGGCGGCGGGCGGGGACGGGGCCGACCTCTATCTGCCGGTGCTGGTCCGGGGCGCGCAGGGCCTCAGCGCGATCGGCGACGACCTCTATATGACCTGCCCCGTACCGCTTCGCCTGCTCGAGGACGGCGGGCGGCTGGAGATCGAGACCCATGCCGGGCCGCGTTCGGCCTGGCTGGTAGCAGGCCATCAACCCCTGCGGCTGCGGCTCCGAGGTCTGGGCCTTCCGGCCCGGGGGACGCGACATCAGGGGCATCTGTTCGTGACCCTGGAGCCGTCGGAAGACGCCCCCTCCGCAGCCGAGGACCTGCTGGTCCGTTTCACACGCGTCTGGACGCCGGACCGGCTGGCGGCTTAGGTCGTCGCCATGTCCCACAACAGTTTCGGCCATCTGTTTCGCGTCACGACCTGGGGCGAGAGCCATGGGCCGGCGATCGGCTGCGTCATCGACGGCTGCCCGCCCCTGATCCCCCTGACCGAGGCCGACCTTCAGCCATGGCTGGACCGGCGCAAGCCGGGCGGCAGCCGCTTCGTCACCCAACGGCAGGAGAGCGACACCGCGCGGATCCTGTCGGGCGTGTTCGACGACGGCAACGGCCCCGTGACCACCGGCGCGCCGGTCGCCATCCAGATCGAGAATGAGGACGCCCGCTCAAAGGACTATGGCGAGATCGCCCGCGCCTTCCGCCCCGGCCACGCCGACTTCACCTACCAGGCCAAATACGGTGTCCGCGACCACCGGGGCGGTGGCCGCTCCTCGGCCCGCGAGACGGCGATGCGGGTCGCCGCCGGGGCCGTGGCGCGCAAGGTCCTGGGCGACGGCGTGCGCATCCGCGCCGGGGTGATCCAGCTGGGCCCGCACCGTATCGCGCCCGAGGCCGTGGATTTCGACGCGGTGTATGGCAATGCCCTGTTCGCGGCCTCGGCAGCGGTGGTCCCCGCGTGGGAAGACTATCTGGACGGCGTGCGCAAGGCGGGCTCGTCGATCGGTGCCGTGGTGGCGCTGGAGGTTACCGGCCTGCCCGCCGGCTGGGGCGCGCCGGTCTATGGCAAGCTGGACGCCGAACTGGCGGCGGCGATGATGTCGATCAATGCGGTCAAGGGCGTCGATATCGGCGCGGGTTTCGGGGCGGCCGAACTGACCGGCGAACAGAACGCCGACGAAATGCGGCTGGGCGACGACGGCCGGCCCGTCTTCCTGTCCAACCACGCCGGGGGCGTGCTGGGCGGCATCTCCACCGGCCAGCCGCTGACGGTGAGGGTGGCGTTCAAGCCGACCTCCTCCATCCTGACGCCGGGCCAGACCATCACCCGCGACGGCACCGAGACCGAGGTCCGCACCAAGGGCCGCCACGATCCCTGCGTCGCCCTGCGCGGCGTCCCGGTGGTCGAGGCCATGGCCGCCTGTGTGCTGGCCGACGCGATGCTGAGGCACAGGGGTCAGGTGGGATAACCTCTTTTCGCCACTGGCACTGTTACCTATATAGGCGCCAGCGAGGTTCCTAACCCTCGGAGTCCCGGGAGCATCCCCATGATCGACGTCAGACCCTTCACCTCCCTCGGCGGTGCCAACCACGGCTGGCTGAACGCCAAACACCATTTTTCCTTCGCCAACTACTACGATCCCGCCCGCATGAGCTGGGGCCGGCTGCGCGTCTGGAACGACGACGAGATCGCCGCCAAATCCGGCTTTCCGCCCCATCCGCACGCCGACATGGAGATCATCACCTATGTCCGCACCGGGGCCATCACCCATGAGGATTCCATGGGCAACAAGGGCCGGACCGGCGCGGGCGACGTGCAGGTGATGAGCGCCGGCACCGGCGTGCGTCACTCCGAGTTCAATCTCGAGGACGATATGACCACCCTGTTCCAGATCTGGATCGAGACCGACAAGCCGGGCGCCAAGCCCGACTGGGGCATGAAGCCCTTCCCTAAGTCGGACCGGACCGGGAAATTCCAGGTGCTGGCGTCAGGCGATCCGTCCGACGACGCCCTGACCATCAACGCCGACGCCCGGGTGCTGGGGGCGACTCTGAAGGCCGGCGAGAGCCTGACCTATTCGCTGGCTGAGGGCCGCCGCGCCTATCTGGTGCCGGCGGTGGGTGCGGTCGAGGTCAATGGCACGGCCCTGAACGCCCGCGACGGCGCGGCGATCGTCGATGAGGCCGGGATCACGATCACGGCGAAGGCCGATGCGGAACTGGTGATGGTCGACAGCCTCTAGACCAACCCCTGCACCGAACGAAAAACCCCGCCCGGATCGCTCCGGGCGGGGTTCTTTCTGTCTGCTTCAGGCCGTCAGTGCGTCGCGACGACGGTGCCCGGGTCTGACACCGGCTGGGCGGCCGGCAAGGGGTCGGCGGTCTCGTCCCATTCCACGGCGGTGAGCGTACCCGTCAGCGCCCATTTCAGGGCCTCGTCGGCGGTCTTGATCGGGATGATCTCCAGCGCGCCCTTCACATTGTCGGGCACATCGGCGAGGTCCTTCTCGTTCTCCTCGGGGATCAGCACCGTCTTGATGCCCGAACGCAGGGCCGCCAGCAGCTTCTCCTTCAGGCCGCCGATGGCGGTGACCCGGCCGCGCAGGGTGATCTCGCCGGTCATGGCGATGTCCTTGCGGATCGGAATCCCGGTCAGGACCGAGACCATGGCGACCGTCATCGCCACGCCGGCCGAGGGACCGTCCTTGGGCGTCGCGCCATCGGGGACGTGGACGTGGATGTCGGTCTTCTCGAACACCGGCGGCTTGACGCCGATGCTGAGCGAACGGGCCCGCACATAGGAGGCGGCGGCGGAGATGGACTCCTTCATCACCTCCTTGAGGTTGCCAGTCACGGTCATGCGACCGCGGCCCGGCATCTTGATCGCCTCGATGGTCAGGATTTCTCCGCCGAACTCGGTCCAGGCCAGGCCGGTGACGATGCCGACCTGATCCTCCTCGTCGGTCTCGCCGTAACGGTATTTCCGCACGCCCGCGTATTCGGCCAGCTTCTCGGCGTCGATGGTGATCGACAGCGTCTTGTTGCGGGCCATCTCGCGCACGGACTTGCGGGCCAGACCGCCCAGGGCCCGCTCCAGCGAACGCACGCCCGCTTCACGGGTGTAGTAGCGGATCAGGTCGCGCACCATGTCCTCGGGCACGACGAATTCCGCAGGCTTTAGGCCGTTCTCTTCCGTCACCTTGGGCAGGACGTGGCGCAGGGCGATCTCGACCTTCTCGTCCTCGGTGTAGCCACTGACCCGGATGATCTCCATCCGGTCCAGCAGGGGCTGGGGCATGTTCAGCGTATTGGCCGTGGTCACGAACATCACATTGGACAGGTCGTAGTCGACCTCCAGATAGTGATCCCCGAAGGCGTTGTTCTGGGCCGGATCCAGCACCTCCAGCAGGGCCGAGGTCGGGTCGCCGCGCCAGTCGGCACCCAGCTTGTCGATCTCGTCCAGCAGGATGAAGGCGTTGGTCGTCTTCACCTTCTTCATCGACTGGATGATCTTGCCCGGCATCGAGCCGATATAGGTCCGGCGGTGGCCGCGGATCTCGGCCTCATCGCGCACACCGCCCAGCGACATGCGGATGTATTCCCGGCCCGTGGCCTTGGCGATCGACTTGGCCAGCGAGGTCTTGCCCACGCCCGGAGGGCCGACGAGGCACAGGATCGGGCCTTTCAGCGTGTTGATGCGGGCCTGGACCGCCAGATATTCGATGATCCGTTCCTTGACCTTCTCGAGGCCGTAGTGGTCCTCCTCGAGGATTTCCTCGGCCTTGTTCAGGTCGATGGCCTTCGTCTTGGCCTTGCCCCACGGGATCGACAGCAGCCAGTCGAGGTAGTTGCGCACCACCGTCGATTCCGCCGACATCGGGCTCATGTTGCGCAGCTTCTTCACCTCGGCCTCGGCCTTGGTGCGGGCTTCCTTGGACAGGCGCGTCTTACGGATGCGCTTCTCCAGCTCCATGATCTCGTCACGGCTGTCGTCGGTCTCACCCAGCTCGCGCTGGATCGCCTTCATCTGCTCGTTCAGATAATATTCGCGCTGGGTCTTCTCCATCTGGCGCTTCACGCGCGAGCGGATCTTCTTCTCGACCTGCAGGACGGAGATCTCGCCCTCCATCAGGCCATAGACCTTCTCCAGACGCTCGGGGACGGCGACGGTCTCCAGCAGACCCTGTTTGTCGCCGATCTTGACCGACAGATGGGCCGCCACGCTGTCAGCCAGCTTGGACGGGTCGGTGATCTGGGGGATGGAGCTGAGCGCCTCGGGCGGCACCTTCTTGTTCAGCTTCACATAGTTTTCGAACTGCTCGATCACGGCGCGCAGCAGGGCTTCGGACTGGGCCGGCTCACCCGGGTCATCGGCGATCTCGACGGCCTCGGCCTCGAAATATTCGGTGCGGTCGGTGAACCGGGTCAGGCGCGCGCGGCTCTTGCCCTCGACCAGAACCTTGACGGTGCCGTCGGGCAGTTTCAGCAGCTGGAGCACGGTCGCCAGCACGCCGATCGGATAGATGGCATCAGCCTGGGGGTCGTCGTCGACGCTGTTCCTCTGGGTGGCCAGCAGAATCTGCTTTTCGCCCTTCATGATCTCGTCGAGCGCCTTGACCGACTTCTCGCGGCCTACGAACAGCGGCACGACCATGTGCGGAAAGACGACAATGTCCCTCAGCGGCAGGACGGGCAGGGTTTTGGTCTCGGACATGATGCCTACTCTCACAGGGTCCTCGTTGATCTCGGACCCGCCGCGGCGGCGTGCGGAGCGCCTGCGCTCCACCGTTTCGACTCGGCCCGCCATTCGGCGGCCTTCGGATGAGTATGTGGTTTACCGGCGACGCGGTTCAAGCGTGACGGGCACCGAACGGCTTCTTCCATCCACAAGCAGTGAAGCTGCATGATCCGGAGGGGTCAGGCGACTCCGGCGCATGGATCATGCGGGAAAGGGGTCCTGGGCGCCGACCTTTGGCCTCCGCCGCCTGTTGCCGTCCGGCATCATCCCTGTGCCCACGGAATGCGGAGACCATGGAAAAGGGGCGGGTCCGTCGCCGGCCCCGCCCCTTCCATGTCCTGTGATCCTTGCGGGATCAGGCGGCGCTGTCGGGCGCGGCCTTCTTGGTCTTGGTCTCGGAATAGATCAGCAGCGGCTGGGCCTTGCCCTCGATCACCTCGGCATTGACCACGACCTCCTCGACGCCCTCGAAGGTGGGCAGTTCGAACATCGTCTCAAGCAGAATGCCTTCGAGAATCGAACGCAGGCCGCGCGCGCCGGTCTTGCGGGTGATGGCCTTCTTGGCGACGGCGATCAGGGCGTCGTCGGTGAACGTCAGGTCGACATTCTCCATCTCGAACAGCCGCTTGTACTGTTTGACCAGGGCGTTCTTGGGCTCGGTCAGGATGGTGACCAGGGCCGGTTCGTCCAGGTCTTCCAGCGTCGCCAGCACGGGCAGACGGCCGATGAACTCCGGAATCAGGCCGAAACGCATCAGATCGTCGGGTTCGACGCCCTTGAGGATGTCGCCGGTGCGGCGCTCGTCGATTTCCTTGACCTTGGCGCCGAAGCCGATCGAGGCCCCCTCGCCGCGCGCCGCGATCACCTTCTCGAGGCCGGCGAAGGCGCCACCGACGATGAACAGGATGTTGGCGGTGTCGACCTGCAGGAACTCCTGCTGCGGATGTTTGCGGCCACCCTGCGGGGGCACGGAGGCGACGGTGCCCTCCATGATCTTCAGCAGGGCCTGCTGCACGCCCTCGCCCGAGACGTCGCGGGTGATCGAGGGATTGTCCGACTTGCGCGAAATCTTGTCGATTTCATCGATGTAGACGATGCCGCGCTGGGCCCGCTCGACATTGTAGTCCGAGGCCTGGAGCAGCTTCAGGATGATGTTCTCGACGTCCTCACCGACATAACCGGCTTCGGTCAGGGTCGTGGCGTCCGCCATGGTGAAGGGCACGTCGATGATGCGCGCCAGGGTCTGGGCCAGCAGCGTCTTGCCCGAGCCCGTCGGCCCGATCAGCATGATGTTGGACTTGGCCAGTTCGACATCGTTGTTCTTCGTCGCGTGGTTCAGCCGCTTGTAGTGGTTGTGGACGGCGACGCTCAGCACCTTCTTGGCGTGGCTCTGCCCGATCACATAGTCGTCAAGAACCTCACGAATCTCCTTGGGCGACGGCACGCCGTCCTTGGCCTTGGAGAACGAGATTTTGTGCTCTTCACGGATGATGTCCATGCAGAGCTCGACGCACTCATCGCAGATGAACACGGTCGGCCCGGCGATGAGCTTGCGCACCTCATGCTGGCTCTTGCCGCAGAAGGAGCAGTAGAGCGTGCTTTTGGCGTCGGTGCCGGCGGCTTTGGTCATCGAGTCTTCTCACTCCCGCGGTTCACCCCGATATGGGGCTAACGCGCATCCTTCGCGTTGATTCCCGGACTGTGGGCGCAAAGGTCTTCAAAAATTGACAATCACTCATACCGACGCCCGCCACAACCCCGGCCAAGCGCGGCCGGAGCTCGAAGCGGACGGTTCACTGTTGATGGAGATCGCGGCGAATGTCTGACATGGGAAGTCCCGCCCTGGTTCGCCAGCCGCCGCGCAAGGATCAGGCCATCGTCGCCTTTGATTTCGATGGCACCCTCACCGTTCGCGACAGTTTCACAGCCTTTCTGCGCTGGCGGGCCGGGGCGGGTGGCTGGTTCGGCGGTCTGGCACGGATGGTCCCCGATCTGGCGGCCTATGTCGGCCATCAGGACCGGGGCAGGCTCAAGGCCGCCTCGGTGCGGGAGTTCCTCAAGGCGGTGCCGCGCACACAGCTGGAAGCCGACGCCGAGGCCTTCGCCGGCCAGGTCTGGCCCGGCTTCCTGCGCTACGACGCCCTCGCCTGCTGGAACGACTGGGGCACGCAGGGTGCCTATCGCGTGATCGTCACCGCCAGCCCGGAAACCACCGTGGCCCCGTTCGCCCGCCGTCTGGGGGCCGAGGCCCTGCTGGGCACGCAACTGGTATTCGACGCCGACGACCGGGTGACGGGTGCCTTCGCCGGGTCCAACTGCCGGGGCGAGGAGAAGGTAAGGCGGCTGCGAAAGGCTTTCGGCGAGGATATGGCGCTGGCCGCGGCCTATGGGGACACTTCGGGTGATACCGATATGCTGGCTATCGCCGCCGAGGCCGGCTTCCGGCGCTTCAAGGGCTGAGCCCGGCCGTCAGTGGCCTTCGGCGTCGACGTCGAAGGCCACGGCCTTGCCGCGCGAAGTGGGGTTCCACCCGGCCTCGATCACGGCGGCCACGGCATTGCGCACATGGTCGGTGTTCACGAACTGCTTTTCCGTGTCCGGACGGCCGTTCGGACGCAAGGGCGGCGGGAACTGCGCGATCGCCTCGCGCTTGAAATCCTGCAGCCTCAGCGTCACCGCGATGCCCTCCCACTCGTTGCCGGTGGTCGGACGGGGCTGCCGCCGCAGTTCCCAATGATAGATGTCGCCGTCGACCTCGACGGTCCCGCTGGTGTCACGTGTCTGCATGGCGGCCTGATAGCACAAATGAAAAAGGCGCGCCGGTCACAGCGCGCCTCTTCACCGATTGGCTTCTCGCGTCGGATCAGACCGTCTTCACCCCGTCGCCCTCGGCCTGTTCGCGGCGGTCATAGACGTGGTCGACAATGCCCCAGGCCTTGGCTTCCTCGGCGCTCATGAAATGGTCGCGATCCAGCGTCTTCTCGACCTCCTCATAGGTCCGGCCGGTGTGTTCGACATAGATCTCGTTGAGGCGGCGCTTGGTGTAGCGGATGTCGGCGGCGTGCAGTTCGATGTCCGAGGCCTGGCCGCGGAAGCCGCCCGAGGGCTGGTGCACCATGATGCGGGCGTTGGGCAGGGCCACCCGCTGGCCCGCGGCGCCGGCCGTCAGGATCAGCGAGCCGGCCGAGGCGGCCATGCCCATGCACACGGTCGAAACCGGCGAGCGGATGTATTGCATGGTGTCGTAGATCGCCAACGCCGACGAAACCTGCCCGCCGGGGCTGTTGATATACATGCTGATTTCCTTCTTCGGGTTTTCCGACTCCAGGAACAGCAGCTGGGCGCAGATCAGCGAGGCCATGGTGTCCTCGAAGGGACCGGTGAGGAAGATGATCCGCTCGCGCAGCAGGCGCGAGAAGATGTCGAAAGACCGTTCCCCCCGGCTGGACTGCTCCACCACCATGGGGACGAGGTTCATGTTCATCAGTTCGATCGGATCGCGCATGTGGGCCTTCTCGGGATGCTTCCGGGCGCGACTCACCGGTCGCGCTCCTGTTGGACAGGATATCGCGTTGCCGAACCGTTGACGCAAGGCGGGAAGGCCTCAGGAAAGTCGGATCACTCCGGCTCGGCCTCCGCCGCCGCGCGCCGGTCACGCGTGACGGCCTCGGCCACGGCGCGGACCTGGCTGTTGCGGTTGACCCGCAATTGGTCGTGCTCGTACAGCGCCGTCAGATAGGACCGGTCCCAGTCCGTCAGCCCCGCCGGGGCCGCGGCCGGATCGGTGAACAGGTTCAGAATGGTCGGATAGGCCGAGGTGTCAGCCTCCCCGTCGACCTGGGCCAGGGCGACCAGGGCCAGATAGTCGCCCAGCTGGACCACATTGGCTCCTCCCAGCCGATCGACGTCGACGATGATGATCGACCGGATCATGTCGTCGCGGATCTGGGTCCGCAGGCGCGTGGCCGAAAAGACGTTGATCGACGGCGCAACGGGCTGGCCCGTCGCGGGATCGATGTCGCCCGGCAGTCGCACCGCGCGCAGGCCGGTATCGGAATCGATCGGCATGCTGATCTGCCACCAGCGCACGGGCTGGTCCCCGGTCCGGAAATTCCGGAACGCCCGGCTCCCCGCATCGGTCCCGTTGTGGCGCAGGTCGAAATTGCGGGGCCGGTCCTCGACGATCGCCGAGGCCAGGGCCGCGCCGTCGCTGGTGGCCACGATCAGGATGTTGGGCCGGCAGCCCGGCTCGCCCGCCTCGACGTCCAGTTCACGGGCGAGGTCCGATATCCGGTCGATCACGTACTGGCCGACAGGGTTCCGCAGGTTGACGACGCCGACGCAGATCGGCCGGTTCCAGCGGGCCAGTCCCCGGCGGTTCGCCGGCTGGGACACGTCGTGGACAAAGCTGCGAACCAGGGCTTCCAGCCGCCGGCCGTCGACGACGACATCCTCCAATTGTGCGGAGGACCGGGTCCCCGGCGATTGTGGCGCGGGCGCTTGCGGAGCCTCCTGCGCTGCGGATGCGCCCGCCGTGAGCGCAAGAGCGATCGCGAGAACTGCAGACAGCGAAGACATCGGAGACCTCGTACAGATCAGGTGGGCACCGTGACCCGGCCGTGCGGACGGGTCAATCGGCGTGTGCAACCTTGAGGTGCCCTCAGGGCTCTTCGAGATCGTCCGGGTCGGCCTCGCTGCCGCGATATGCGCTGGCGATCGCGGAGGCTACGGCCTGGACCTGGGCCCGCTGATTGATCCGATGGCTCTCCGAATCCTCGCTGTACAGACCGTCCAGATAGGCCCGGTCCCAGCCCGTCAGTCCGGTCGGAGCCGTTGCCGGATCGTCGAACAGGTTCAGGATGGTGTCGAAACGGTCTGTATCGGCGTCGGGGTCGACCTGCGCCATGGCCACCATGGCTACATAGTCCCCCAGTTGCTGCAGGCTGGCTCCGTTCAACTGATCGACATCAACGATGATGAAGACCCGCTTCAGAACGTCGACATACTGGGTGGTCAGCCTTGATGCCGAAGCGACGGCCGTATTGGGCGCATATTCCTGGGCGGTGCTTTCATTGGCGTTGGCGTTGGCGGCCCCGGAGCCGGAGACCCAACCCGGAAGCCGCACCGCGGTCTCTCCGGTTTCACTGTCCACCGGCAGGCTCACATGCCACCAGCGGACCGCCCGCTCCGAATGGATGAAGGCGCGCAACTGCGCCGCGCCCCGGTCCATCCCCGCTCCCCCGACCCGGAACAGCCTCGGCCGACGCGCCACGAAGGCCTCGGTGAAGCTCGGGCCGCCGCTGGTGGCGATGATCAGGACGCTGGGGTGGCATTCCGGTTCATGGGCCCGGAGGCCCAGGCCGCGCGCGACGTCAGAGACCCGGTCGGCGATATACTGGGCCGCTTCGGGCTCCAGATTGGCCACGCCGACACACATCCCGTCCTTCCATCGCGCCAGACCGCGGCGGCGCGCGGGGGCCGCGACCAGATCGACATAGTCCTCCGTGGTCTCGTCAAGCCTCCGGGCATCGACGACCACGTCCTCCAGACGCACGGGCCTTTCCACGGCCGGAGGAACCTGCGGCGCGGGCGCTGACTGCGGCGCGGCGAGCAGGGCGGCGGCGAACACGGCGTACAACATCTGCGGGTCTCGCATGGGCGACACCCGGACGCTATCAGCGATCCCGTCGACAGGATACGCCCGCGACACCGCGACGACATACGAAAACCCCGCCGCGGCGGAACCGGGGCGGGGCTGAAATCGTCGGACGGCTCGTCGGACCTAGAGCTCGTCTTCTTCCTTGAGCAGCTCTTCCTTGCTGATCGGGGTGTCGGTCACCTTGGCGGTGTCGAAGATCAGGTCGCAGACCTTCTCCTCATAGATCGGCGCGCGCATCTGGGCGGCGGCATTGGGGTTCTGGTTGTAGAACTCCACCACCTGACGCTCCTGACCCGGATAGTTGCGGGCCTCGGCCATGATGGCGTTCTTCAGCTCCTGGTCAGTAACCTGGACGTTGTTGGCGCGGCCGATCTCGGCCAGCACCAGGCCCAGACGCACGCGGCGCTCGGCGATCTTCTGGTACTCGTCCTTGAGCTTCTTCTCGGACTTCTTGGCGTCCTCGGGCGGCAGGCGGCCGGCTTCCTTGTCGGCCTGGACCTGTTGCCAGATACCGTCGAACTCGGCCTCGACCATCTTGGGCGGCAGCGGGAAGTCGTGGGCCTTGTCCAGGGCGTCCAGCAGGGCGCGCTTCAGCTTGAAACGGGCGGCGCCCGTGTACTGCTGGTTCAGATTGGCGCGCAGCAGTTCCTTCAGCTTGTCCAGCGACTCGATGCCGATGCGCTTGGCGAAGTCCTCGTCGATCTTCGCGGGCGCTTCGGCCTTGATCGCCTTGACCTTGACGTCGAAGGTCACGGCCTTGCCGGCCAGATGGGCGGCCTGGTAGTCCTCGGGGAAGGTCACGTTCAGGACCGTCTCGTCGCCGACCTTGGCGCCCTTCAGCTGCTCCTCGAAGCCCGGGATGAAGCGGTTCGAGCCGATCACCAGCTGGGTGTCCTCGGCGGCACCGCCCTCGAAGGGTTCGCCGTCCAGCTTGCCGAGGAAGTCGATGGTGACCTCGTCGCCGTCGGCGGCCTTCACGGTCTTGCCCTTCTTGTCCTCATAGGACTTGGCCTGACCGGCCAGTTCGGTGAGGGCCTCGTCCAGATCCGCGTCCGACGCTTCATAGGTCGGGCGGTCCAGCTTCAGCTTCTTGATATCGGTCGGGGTGAAGTCGGGCATGACTTCCAGCGCCATTTCGTAGGCCAGGTCTTCCTGACCGGCGATGACCTTGTCCATGTCCGAGATCAGCTTCATCTCGGCCGGGGCAGCGGGACGCAGCTTGGCGTCGTCCAGGGCCTTCTGGCTCGAGCTGTTCAGCGAGTCGTTGATGATTTCGCCCATCAGGTCGCGGCCGAAGGTCTTCTTGACGTGCGAGGCCGGGACCTTGCCGGGACGGAAGCCCTTCAGCTTCATCTGCGGCGCGACTTCCTTCAGCTTGGCGTCCAGCTTCTGGTTCAGCTCGGCGACGGGAATGGTCACCGCGATGACGCGGCTGAGGCCTTCATTGGACTTTTCGACGACTTGCATGGTCGGGATTCTGACGCTCTGTGGCGGCACCTTTGAGGCAGGCGCTGCGCGGTGTGGGTAAAGCAACAAGGGCCGCCCTTTGGAGGCGGCACCTTTGAAGCCCGCCCTTATGTCGAGGACCGTCCGAAAGGTCAACGTGAGACGCCGGGAACGGGATGGTTTCGGGAAACATCCCGGCGCGCTATCTGGACGCCATGAGTTCTTCCCCCTCCCCCATCGGCGTCGCCGTCTTCCCGGTCACGCCCCTGCAGCAGAACTGCACCCTCGTCTGGTGCCGCAAGACCCTGAAGGCCGCGATCATCGATCCGGGCGCTTCCGTCGACGGCCTGCTGGGCGCCGTGGCGAAGCAGGGGCTGACGCTGGACGCCATCTGGATCACCCACGGCCACCTCGACCACGCCGGCGGCGCAGCCGAAATGCAGGAGAAGACCGGGCTGGACATCATCGGTCCGCATCCGGACGACCAGTTCTGGATCGACGGCATTCCGGCCCAGGGCCAGATGTACGGCCTGCCCGAGGCGCGCAGCTTCACCCCGACCCGCTGGCTGGCCGGCGGCGACACCGTGACCCTCGGCGAGACCATCTGGGAGGTTGTGCACTGCCCCGGCCATACGCCGGGCCATGTCGTCTTCTTCAATCGCGAGGCCCGGTTCGCCCAGGTCGGGGATGTGCTGTTCCAGGGATCGATCGGCCGCACCGACTTTCCACGCAGCGATCACGCCAGCCTGCTCAACGCCATCACCACCCGGCTGTGGCCGCTGGGCGACGACGTCACCTTCGTGCCGGGGCACGGACCGACCTCGACCTTCGGGGCCGAGCGTCGCAGCAATCCGTTCGTGTCCGACGCCGCCATGCGCGGCACGCCGCTCCCGCGCCCGGCATCGGGCCCGTCCTGACGCCGCCTGGGTGACAGCCCTGCGCGGCCAATCGTGATTGAACGGCGGCCCCCGCCGCCGCGTTCTCCCTTCCAGAAGGAGAGAACCATGACCTTTGTCGAACCTGACAATCCCGGCGGCCAACCCGAGATCACGCCGCCCGACACCCCCGGCCCGGATATCGATCCGTCCGGCACTCCCGACGAAGTCCCGCAGCAGGACCCCGGCGGCGGCGGCGACGGTGACTCACGTCCCTACGGTGACCGATGACCGTGCGGCGTCCAAACCCTGTGATTCGTTCGCAATTGTGTGACCCGCCGACCGGAACCGGACGGGAGGCCGGGGGTTCATCTCACGAACCGCCACCGTCTCCACGAAAGGAACCTGTCATGGCTCAAGGTCAACCCACCCGAGCCTCCGGCGTGTCCAAACGGGGCTTTGCCTCGATGGACCCGGAACGTCAGCGCGAGATTGCGCGCAAGGGCGGTGCCAGCGTTCCCAGTGAAAAGCGCAGCTTCTCGCAGGATCGTAGCCTGGCCGCCCAGGCCGGCCGCAAGGGTGGCGAGGCGTCCCATGGCACCAGGTCCCGCACCACCCCGCCCGCCGCCGAATAGGGCGACCGCCTGTCCTGCCAGGAAGGCGGCGACCGTCCCCGGTCGCCGCCTTTTTCGTTCAGGCCTCCAGCAGAGCCAGAGCCACCGCCGGATCGGGACCGGTCTCGAACCCGGCGACGGTCCAACCCGACGCCTCGGCCAATTCGCGGACGGAGTCTTCGGTATATTTCCGCGAACTCTCCGTATGGATGGTCTCACCCCGCGCGAAGGTGATCCGCCGCCCGTCCAGCAGGACAGTCATGTCCCGGGTCGCCTCCAGATGCATCTCCATCCGCGACCCGGCGGCGTTCCAGACAGCGCGATGGGCGAAGGAGTCGACGTCAAAGCCCGCACCCAGTTCCCGGTTGGCGCGGACCAGAAGATTGCGATTGAAGGCGGCGGTCACACCCGCTGAATCGTCATAGGCCGCGACCAGTGTCTCCGGTGCCTTGACCAGATCGACCCCGAGAATGAACAGGGCGTCCGCGCCCAGCAGGCCACGCGCCGCCTTCAGGAAGGCGACCGCCTCGTCCCGCTCCAGATTGCCGATGGTCGAGCCGGGGAAGAAGCCGATCCTGCGCCCCTGTCCAATCCCGTTCGGCAGGGTGCCCAGATGCAGAAAGTCGCCGACCAACGGTCTGACCTTCAGTTTCGGATAGGCCGCGTCGATCCGGCGCGCCGCCGCGTCCAGGGCATCGGCGCTGATGTCGATCGGGACATAGGCCGCCAGGTCCGTGGCGGCGTCGAGGACGATTCGGGTCTTCTCGCTGGCCCCGGACCCGAACTCGACCAGGGCCGCCTTCGGGCCGAAACGCGGTGCCCATTCGGGAGCAACGCGCCGCAACAGGGCCGCCTCCTGCCGTGTCGGATAGTATTCCGGCAGACGGGTGATGGCCTCGAACAGATGGGATCCCTCGGCGTCATAGAACCATTTCGGCGAAGCGACCTTGGGTGACCGGGACAGACCCGCGATCAGGTCCCGACGGAAACGGGCGATCTCGCCCTCATCCGTCGCGCGAACCAGGGGAGCCGGCGCATCCTCCGCCAGCCGCAGGCCGGTGAAGGCCCATCGCTGATGCGGATAGAAGAAGTTGCGATAGCTGACCCGCGCGTGGCCTTCGGGCGTGGCGAAGCTTGAGCCCCGAAGCACCATCTGGTTGGCCATGAATTTCCCGTTGTACTCCGACGCCGTACCGTCGGTCGGCCGGAAGCCCGGATAGGGGGCGTAGGCACTGGCGGTCCATTGCCAGCTCTCACCGAAGGCGTTGGAAAAGGCTTCGGGTCGGCATCGGATGGCATGCTCCCACTCCGCCTCGGTCGGCAGCCGCTTGCCCGCCCAACGGGCGTAGGCATCGGCCTCATAGAAGCTGAGATGGCGCACGGGCGCGGCCGGATCGATCGTCACGCGGCCGGTCAGGCCCATCGTTGTCCAGCCGTCATCGGCGCGACGCCAGTACAGGGGTGCGGTCCAGCCCTCGCTCTGAACCGTCGCCCAGCCGTCGGAAAGCCACAGATCGGGCCGCGCATAACCGTCGTCCTCGATGAAGCCGATCCAGTCCGCATTGGTCACCAGATCATGGGCCAGGGCGTAGGGCTCCAGCCAGACCCGGTGGGCCGGCCCTTCGTTGTCATAGGCGAAGTCCGTGCCGCAATGGCCGATCTCGACCAGGCCACCGTCGAACCGGGTCGTCCCGCCCACGGGCCTCTGGGCCGGACGCGCTCGCGGCTCGGCCTCACAGGCGGCCGGGTCCAGCGGTGATCGCGCCATCAGGTTCAACAGATCCATCAGGAACAGTTCCTGATGTTGCTGGTCGTGATTCAGACCGAGGGTGAACAGATACAGCCGGTGCGGATCGGTCGGGCCCTCGTCCAGCCAGGCCGTCATTCGTCGGTCGATCTCGCGACGATAGGCCAGCACCTCATCCAGCGACGGCCGGGTCATCAGGCCGCGTTCGCTCCGCCCCACCCGGGAGCCCAGGGCCTCATAGTAGCTGTTGAACAGGGTCTGGAAACGCGGATCGACCGGGCGGTAGCCGGACTCGTCAGCCAGGATCATCGCCTCAAAGAACCAGGACGTATGCGCCAGATGCCATTTTCCCGGGCTGCAGTCCGGCATGGACTGGGCGGACAGGTCTTCCGGGCTCAGCCCCTCGGCCAGCGACGGCATGGCCGCGCGCACCATCCGATAGACGGCCAGATCAGTGTCTGCCTCAACCGGCTTTCGCGACGGTGTGTTCATGACGACTCCTCCGACCCTCGACCACTCGCCCCGCAGCGAGAATGGTCATGCTTTGTTCTATCTAGGGCGAGCATCACGACCGTTCAATGAACGGAGGCTCAAAGCGTTGCGATTGCTGCCAGAACTTCGTCCACGGCGGTTTCAGACGTGGCCCAGGAACAGACGAACCGCACCGATCCATCGTCGAACCGGTAGCAGGCCCAGCCCGCCGCGTTCAGCTGCTCATGGGCCCGGGGCGGCATGCGCACGAACACCGCATTGGCCTCGACCGGATGGGCGAGCACGAAGCCCGAGCGCGTGGCGATCCCCGCCTCCAGCCGTTGCGCCATCAGATTGGCGTGTGCGGCACCGGCCTCCCACTCGCCGCTTTCCAGCAGGCCGAGGATGGGCGCGGCGAGGAAACGGGTCTTGGACGCGGTCTGGCCGGCCTGTTTCAGCCGGTTGTCGATCCGCCGGGCCAGGGATTTGTCGAACATGACGATGGCCTCGGCGCAATTGGCCCCGGCCTTGGCTCCGCCGAACACCAGCACATCGACGCCCAGGCGCGCGATCTGCGTCAGGTCGAAGCCCGCCGCCGCCGCATTGGCCAGCCGCGCGCCGTCCATGTGCACGCCGTGGCCCTTCAGCTTCACCGGCTCGATCAGGTGGCGCAGCTCTTCCTCGGTATAGACCGTGCCGTATTCGGTGGACTGGGTCAGGCTGAGGGCCGCCGGGGGTTGGCGGTGGCCGACTTCGGGCTCGCCGAGGAGCGCCTGAAGGGCGATGGGCTCGATCTTGCCCGACAGGCCCGGCAGGCCGATCAGACCGACCCCCGAGCCGAAGAAGCCGGGAGCGCCGGTCTCGTCGGTGCAGACATGGGCAGCATGATGGGCCAGCACGGCTTCATGCGGCCAGGCCAGCATCGACAGGGCGATGGCATTGGCGGCCGTGCCGGAAAAAACGAACCGTATCTCCGCGTCAGCGTCCAGCCTCGCGCGGATCAGATCGGCGGCGCGGGCGGTGACGTCATCGGCACCATAGGCCCGGGCATAACCGTCGTTGGCCGCGACCATGGCCTCAAGGGCGGCCGGGGCCATGCCCGCGGTGTTGTCGGATCCAAAGTCGTAGCGCATGCCTCAGCCCTCCCCGTCTTCCCCGGCGTCCCTGAGGCGCTTCGGCTTCGCCTTGGCTTCGGCGGTCCGGACCGTAACGACCGGCATCACGTCCTCGTCGCCATAGGGGACGGCGACCTGATGCGGGAAGGGAATCTCGATGCCCGCCGCGTCGATCGCCTCCTTGCCGCCCTGCATCAGGTCGGCCTGGGTCTGCCACCAGTCCTCTGACTTGACCCAGGCCTGCAGAGTGATCTGCACCGCGCTGTCCAGCAGGCCTGTCACCCCCGTCCATGCGGGAGGGTCGACCAGAACCTTTTCATGCCCCTCGGCGACGCCTGCAAGCACGGCCCGCGCAGCCGTCAGATCCTCGCCGTAGCCGACGGTGAAATTGATCTCGATCCGCCGGGTCTTCTGGCCGGACAGGTTCAGGATCACATCGCCCAGCACCTTGGCGTTCGGAACCACGATCTTGTGGTTGTTGGCGTTCGACATCTGGGTGGTGAACAGGTCCAGCCGCTGCACCGATCCCGCCACGCCGCCGATGTCGATCACATCACCGACCTTGTAAGGCCGCAGAACCAGCAGCAGGACGCCGGCCGCGACATTCGACAGGGTTCCCTGCAAGGCGAGACCGACAGCCAGCGAGGCCGCCCCCAGCACCGCGATGATCGATGTGGTCTGGACCCCGAGCCGTTGCAGAACAGCGATCAGGCCGATGATGAAGATCACCACCCGGACCAGCTGGACGACAAAGCTGACCACGGTCTGATCGTGGCGGAAGCCGCGAACCCGCGACAACATCCGCCGTGTAATCCCTGCCGCCCATCGCGATACGATGACCGTGGCGACCAGGATAATCAGGGCGATCGTCAGATTGACGGCGAAATCACCGGCCATGTCCGTCAACTTGGCGATCATGGCGGCATCGACGGTCGTGGCCTTTTCGCCGGCGGCGAAGGCCTCGTTCAGCAGGGGAATGCGGGATGACATAAGCCGGGTCTAACGCCTCTGCCTGGATTTGGAACCCCATCGACCTCCAAACGCTGCTCGACGGCGACGGCTGGTCCGCGCAGGATCACGTCGAGGGGATCCCATGAAGCTGTCGTCGCTCAAGGTCGGAATCGATGTCCCGTGGGTTACCGCCTGGACCGGTGAACCGACGCTGGGTGTGGGCCCCTGCCCGTCCATGAACGGTGCCTTGGCCATCCTTCAGGCCGACAATCCCGGCCATGGCAAACCGTTGTATTCCCAGAACCATGCCGTCCGCCAAAGGCTGTCGGTGCGCGACCTGCTGTGCCCGATGTGCGGCAAGCCCACGAAGGCCGGGGATCGCTGGACCCAGGTGGCCCATCCCGTCACGGTCGGTCGACTGCGGGCCGGCGGCCGGGGTGATCGCTTGCCGGCCGACCTGCCGGCCGACCGCGTCCTGATCGACGCCGGCGCCATCGCGCCGCTGCACCGCGCCTGTGCTGACCGTTCGCTCCGCTACTGTCCGCATCTCAAGGCCGATCCGCATATCGACGTGCGACGTTTTCCCGACCGGTGGATTGTGTTGCCGCTGATGGCGCGCGCTGAAGCACCGGCCCGGATGTTTCTGGCCCGGCCTTCGCCCGCCCGCGCGGTCGCCGTCGTCGGCTTCCTGCAGCTGTGCGGCCTGACTGACGACAGTGATCCCGCATGGGCTGCCGCGCCTGGCTGACGCGAAAATGCCCCGCAGGTTTCCCTGCGGGGCATGCTTCAGGTCCGACGGCGGCTCTAGTTGAACAGGCCGGCGATCACGGCGGTGATCAGGCCACCGGCGATGGCGGCGAGAACCACATCATCGCCACTGCGGACATAGTGGTAGCCTCGGGGCGGGGCGCGCAGGCCGTAACGGTTGTAGTCGTTCACGACATACTGGTTCGAGCGGTAGTAGGACGGCATCCGCTGGCCGTAGGACCAGTCACGCTGCTGGTAGCCGCGCGGAGCCTGGTAGCGACCCGCGTTGTAGCGGCGCTGCGACCGCTGCCATTGGGCATAGGCCCGCTGGTCCTGACGGAATTCGCGGCGATCGTCGCGGTTGTCCTGACGCCATTCACGGCGGTCATTGCGATTGTCGCGGCGGTCGTCACGACGGTCTTCGCGGCGATCGCCACGGTCGTCACGGCGATCATCGCGACGGTCGTCCCGGCGGTCGTGGCGCTGTTCGTAGTTGCCGCGCGTCTGGGCTTCGGCGGCGGAGGCCACGCCCAGCGAGCCCATGGCGAGCGTCGCGGCGATGGCGGCGGTGAGGATCTTCTTCATCAGAGGTCTCCAGGTGCGGCCGAAGGAATTCGACTTGCCTGCACTCTGGGACCTGGCTGTTGAGCCCTGCCTGAACGGCCCTGCTCACCTGCCGTTCACATTGAACCTGGCGTTTCCCCGGATCAGGCCGCTGCTGCGGCGGTCTCGCCTGTGTCGACGAGAGCCCGCACAGCGGCTCGCCCCCCGCCGACGCGGTTCATCACCTTGGCCAGGGCACCGAAGTCGATGGGCTTGTTCAAATAGGCATCCGCGCCCGCGTCCAGCCCGGCCGCATGATCCTCACTGCGCGCCGAGGCCGACAGGACGACAACGGGTGTGTCATTGTTCGGTCCATCGCCGGCCCGGATCGCGCGCGTGGCGGTCAGGCCGTCCATGACCGGCATGTTCACGTCCATGATGATCAGGTCAAAGCGCTGTTCGCCCGCGGCCTCGACCGCGATCTCGCCATTCTCGGCCGTGGCGCAGGTATGGCCCGCGGAGCCCATCCAGGCCTCGAGGATCATGCGGTTGACCGGATGGTCCTCGACCACCAGCACGCTCAGCGCCTGGCCGTCCTTGATCTCGGCGAGGATCGGCTCGGCGGCGGTCGGACGCGACCACTCCACAACATCGGCCTCGACCGAGAAGGTGAAGGTCGAACCTTCGCCCAGGGTCGAGACGACGCTGATGTCGCCGCCCATGATGTTGGCCATGCGCCGCGAGATGGTCAGTCCCAGACCCGTGCCGCCGAAGCGGCGCGTCGAGGAGGCATCGACCTGGGTGAAGGGCTGGAACAGCCGCTCCAGATCGGCGGGTGAGATACCGGCACCGGAATCGGTGACGGCGAAATCGAAGCGGACGCGGCCGTCCTCCAGCCGCGCGCCGCGCACCAGATAGGACACGTCCCCATTGTCCGTGAACTTGACGGCATTGGAGAGCAGGTTGTGGACCACCTGGCAGACGCGCAGCGGATCGCCGCGCACCACGGCCGGGATGTCGCCCTCGAACCGGGCGGAGAAGTTCAGGCCCTTGGCCTCGGCCTGGGCCTGGAACGGACCGGTCACCCGCTTGTGCAGATCCTCGACCGAGACATCGACGATCTCGAAGGTCATCTTGCCGGCCTCGATCTTGGTCATGTCGAGGATGTCGTTCAGCAGGCTCAGCAGATTGTCGCCCGAGTTGCGGATGATCGACAGATAGTCCCTCTGGGTCGGTTCCAGCCGGGTCGCGCCCAGCAGCTGGGCGGCCCCCAGCACCCCGTTCATCGGCGTGCGCAGTTCATGCGAAATGACGCCGAGGAAGTTGGACTTGGCGTCGCTGGCCGCATTGGCCTTGTCGCGCGCGGCCTCAAGCTCCTCGATCAGATGGGACTGATGCTCCTGGAAGGCGCGGATACGTTCTTCCCGCAACATGGTCATCATGACCAGAACCACGAGGCCCGAGGCACACAGTGGCAGGATCGACAGGAACGGCCAGAACAGGGGGCCGCCCCACATGCTGAACAGGATGATCGCGGCCACCACACCATAGGGCGACGAAATGACGAGGGCCTGCCGCGGCGAACTGCGCAGCTGGGAGAACACCAGCACATAGCCGCAGACCAGCAGGGTGGCGGCGAGGGCGGGACCGAACGGGTGGCCGGAATACCAGGCGATCAGGGGCGCGGCGGCCCAGGCGGCGGTGGTCGCGGTAGCCACGGCGGGGAAGACGAGACCCCAGCCGGTGCCGACACGTTCGCTGATCCGCTTCTCCACGGCACCCCGGATGGTGCCCGCCGCGATCGTGCCGATGAACCAGAGCGCGGCGCTGGTCATGCCGACGGTCGCCAGCAGGCCCAGGGCCCAGGTGCCGATGATCATGTAGCGAAGGTATTGGGTCTGGAGAATCGCGCGCAGCGCCTGCGCGGCTTCGCCGGCTCCGGGCTCGCCGTTCGCAGACTTGCCGATGCCGTCGGATTCAACCATGCGTCCAGCCCCTCAAATACCCCGACCGGGACGCTAGGGCGAACCTTCTAAGACGAGGTGAACGTGACAGCCCCGTTACAATTGGCGTTCGGTGAACGTCAGATGGTCGGCGGGACGACTTCTGCGGGAGTCAGGGCCCGGATCGACAGGGCATGTACCGGCCCGGCCAGTTCATCACGCAACAGGGCGTTGACCGCGCGCTGGCGCTGAACCCTGCCCTGCCCTTCGAAGGCCGTCGAAACCACCGTGACATTGAAATGGCTCTCGCCGCCGGGACGGCCGTCCATGCCGCCTTCGTGGTGGTGACCGGCGTGCCGCGCGCTGTCGTCCTCGATCTCCAGCCGGTCCGGTGACAGCCCCGCCGTCAGTTTTTCCCGGATAATCGTCGCAATCGGGCCTTCCGGCATGGGTGTGTCCTTGTTGGTGACCAATTCCACCCTACACTTGCACCGATGTCATCCGAGTTTGAATACAAGCCCCGCTTCAAGGACATGCGGATCAAGCCACCGCGCCCCGAAGAGGAGGCGGCGGAGGCCGATGTCCTGCACCTCAAGCCCGGCGAGAAGCCGTGCAACTGGCCCGACTGCAGCGCGGTCGCCACCGCCCGCGCGCCCAAGTCGCGCGAGCAGCTGAACCAGTTCTACGACTTCTGTCAGCGCCATGCGGGTGAGTACAACAAGGGCTGGAATTTCTACGCCGGCATGAGCGACGGCGAGGTTCGCGCGGCCAAGGAGAACGAGGCCATGACCGGCGGCCGCCCGACCTGGGAGATGAAGGCGGGCAAGAACAGCCGCGAGGCCGCCGCCTTCGCCGCCAAGATGGGTACGGCCAACACCAAGGGCGCGGGCAGCTGGCAGGACAGCTTCGGCCTGTTCGGCCGCCGCACCCGCGAACAGGCCGGCCCCGCTGGCGAGGACACACTGCGCCTCGGCAAGCTGGAGCGGGCCGCCCTGACGACGCTCGATCTCGACGCCCGCACCGACAAGGCCGGGATCAAGGCGCGCTATCACGAGATGCTGAAACGCTTCCACCCCGACCTGAACCAGGGCGACCGGGGGGCGGAGGTCAAGCTTCAGAGCGTCATCAAGGCCTACAAGACGCTGAAGAAGGCGGGCCTGGCCTGACGTTCACGCGAAATCTGTATTTCGCGCAATTGCAACCAATGCTCGACGGTTGGGTTATGCTGATAACGCAGCGCTTGGAAGCGCTATCCGCATGTTCGGCAGGTTTCAAAGACGCAACGACCGCAAGGCCCGTGTTTCCCGGTGGTTCGCGCGTGAACGGGACGGCGACATGCAGGCGTTGGACATCCACGGCGTCGCCTCCGGGGTCGGAGCCTATGTCGGTGCCGTCCTGCGCGAGCGCGCGCTCCGTCGCTCTGGCCAGGTCGTCGCCGTAATCTGAGCGCCGGACCCTAGTCCAGTGTGGTCCGGTAGCGCATCATCGCCAGCGTTCCGACCACCGCCACGAACAGGCCAAGGGCGAGCAGGCTTGGCCCGGCGTTCTCCAGCCCCACGCCCTTGAGCAGAGATCCCCGCACCACCCGCAGGAAATGGGTGACGGGGATGGTCAGGCCGATCGCCTGGGCCCAGTCCGGCATGCCCCGGAACGGGAACATGAAGCCCGACAGCAGGATCGACGGCAGCATGTAGAAGAAGCTCATCTGCATCGCCTGCAACTGCGTCCTGGCCAGGGTCGAGATCAGGAAGCCCAGCGACAACGAGCCGATGATGAACAGGATCAGCCCCGCCGCCAGCGCGATCCAGCCGCCGCTCATCGGCACGTCGAACAACAACCGCGCCATCACCAGGAACACCCCGGCCTGGATCAGCCCGACCAGCACATAGGGCGACAGCTTGCCGACCATGACCTCCAGCGGACGCACCGGCGTCGACAGCAGACTCTCCATCGTGCCGCGCTCTCGCTCGCGCGCCATGCCCTGGGAGGTCATCATCACCAGCGTCATCGACAGGATGATGCCCAGCAGCCCGGGCACGATGTTGTAGGCGGTGATGGCCTCGGGATTGTAGCGGCGGTGCACGATCACCTCGAACGGCGCACGTCCCGGGGCCCGCGCCGCCAGCGGCCCGGTCAGGTCCCGGGTCAGCGCCTGCGACGGCAGGCTGGCCAGGGCCGCCACGGCACCCGACGTCGCCGACGGATCTGTTGCGTCCGCCTCGACCAGGATCTGGGCCGCGTCGCCGCGCACCACCCGGCTGGTGAAGTCGGCCGGAATGATCACCGCGAACTGCACCTCGCCCCGCTCCAGCGCCCGGTCCAGCTCCCGCTGACTCCGCGCCTGCACGGTGATGTCGAAATAGCCGCTGTTGTTCATCGCGGTCAGGATCGAGCGCGAGAAGCCGCCGTTGTCCTGCACCAGCACCGCCGTCGGCAGGTGCCGCGGGTCGTCGTTGATGGCGTAGCCGAACAGCAGCAACTGGACCACCGGCAGCGCCAGGATCATCGCATAGGTCAGCCGGTCGCGCGTCAGCTGCACGAACTCCTTGGCCATCACGGCCCAGGTGCGGGTCAGGGACAGCATCAGGCCGCCCTCGCCTTTTCCGCCTCGGTGTCGTGGATCAGCTGGATGAAGACATCCTCCAGCGTCGACCGCGTCTCGGACCAGGTCAGCGGCGGCTTGCGGAAGGGCGCTATGGCCGCCTCCAGCGCCGGGCGGTCTCGGCCCGACACATGCAGCACCGTCCCGAACGCCGCCGCCATCTCCACACCCGGGCGGTCGCGCAGCTCGCGCCCCAGCCGGTCGGCGCCGGGCCCTTCGGCGTGGAAGGTCACCAGTCCGGAGCCGTCGATCACCTCGTCTGCCGTGCCCCGCGCCAGGGTCCGGCCGCCCATCACATAGGCGATCTCGTGACAGCGCTCGGCCTCGTCCATGTAGTGGGTCGAGACCAGCACGGTCATGCCGTCGGCGGCCAGGGCGTGGATCTCGTCCCAGAAGGTGCGCCGCGCCTCGGGGTCCACCCCCGCCGTCGGCTCGTCGAGCAGCAGCAGGTCCGGCCCATGCAGGGTCGCCGCCGCCAGCGCCAGCCGCTGTTTCCAACCGCCGGACAGGGTCCCCGCCAGTTGGGCCCGCCGCCCGGTCAATCCTAGGCGGTCCAGCGCCGCCTGCACCCGCTCGCGCCGTCGATCCAGTTCGTGCACCCGCGCCGTGAAGGTCAGGTTCTGCTCGATCGACAGGTCTTCGTAGAGCGAGAATTTCTGCGTCATATAACCGACGCGGCGCTTGATCGCCTGCGACTGGGTCATGACGTCATGGCCCAGCACCGTCCCTTCGCCGCTGTCAGGCGTCAGCAGGCCGCACAGCATCCGCAGGGTCGTGGTCTTGCCCGCGCCGTTCGGTCCGAGGAATCCGCAGATGCGTCCCCGCTCGACCGTGATGCCGAAATCCTTCACCGCGTGCAGCGACCCGAACGACTTGTTCAGCCCCCGCACGTCGATGACCCTTTCGTCGGCACCGCGGTCAGAAGGCTCCGCCTTCTCGACCCGACGCGGTGCGGCGTCGCTCACTCCCCCGCCTCCAGCGGCACCACGTCCACCGGCAGGCCGGGGTTCAGGGTCGCGGCGTTCGCCGGCAGGGCCTCGACCCGATAGACAAGCCGGTCGCGGCTGCCCTTGCTGTAGAGCACCGGCGGTGTGAACTCCGGCCGCGGGCTGACCCAGCTGACCCGGGCACTGCCCGCCGCCGTGCAGCCGTCGCAGGTGAACCGTACGGTCCGGCCGGGCCGGTATCGCGCCATCTCCGCCCCGGGCACGAAGAAGACCAGCTTGACCTCGCTGTCGGGCAACAGGGCCAGCACCGGCGTATTGGCCGGGGCCCATTCGCCGGGACGGTAGAACACCTCCTCAACCCGCGCCGCCGTCGGCGCCGTGGGCGACAGCTGGCCCAGCCGGGCATTGGCTTCGCCCAGCCCGCCCATCGCCTGCGCCGCCTGCTGATCGGCCTGGGCGATGGCGTCCTGACGCGCGCCCAGGGCCGCGACCTCTCTGCGTCTCCGCACGGACGCCGTCTGCGCCCGCGCCGCGTCCCGCGCCGCCCGCACCTGATCCAGCCGCGCCGGAGCATAGATGCCCTGACGCACCAGAGGCTCTATCCGCGCATAGTCCGCCTCGGCGGCCCGCTCGCCTGCCTGCGCCGCCTGCAGTTCGGCGTCGAACACCGACAGCTCCTCGGCCCGCTGGCCCTTGCGCAGGTCCGCCGCCCGCGCCTCGGCCGCACCGACCGCCGCCGCCGCGCCCTCAGCCTGGGCCCGCTGCACCCGCGGATCGATCAGGAAGGTGCGGCCGCCCGCGGCGACCCGCTCGCCCTCGCGCACATAGAGGGCCGAAACCGCCCCGGAGACGGGCGCGGCGAGATAGACCCGCTCGCCCTCGATGTAGCCGGTCAGGGTCCGCGCCTCCCCACCGCGCAGGAACAGCTGCCAGACCAGCAGGCCCAGAAAGGCGATCGCCGCGATGATCAGAACCGGCCGCAGGCGTTTCATGGCCTCATCCCCTTCAGAACCGTATCCAGATGCTGGTCGGCCAGCGCCGGCACATCGACCGGGGCGGCCCCGATCGGCTCGAATGTCTCGCGCCACACCATCGACAAGAGCATCGGCCCCATGATTCCGAAGGCGAACAGCCGCGGATCGCCGGGCCTCACCTCGCCCCGCGCCTGCGCCGCCGCGATCAGCCCGCCGATCAGTTGCAGGCCCGGCTCGACCACCGTCTCGTGCCAGATGGTGGCCAATTCCGGATGGTTGCGGCTCTCCGCGATGACCAGCTTGACCACGCCGCTGATGCGTCGGTCGGTGACCACCGTCCGCGCCAGCATGCCGATCCCCATCCGCACGGCCGTCTCGAACGGGATTTCTGCCGCGGCCATGGCCTTGACCCGCTCGATGTTGGGCGAGATGGCGTCGGTCACCACGGCCCGGAACAGGTCCGCCTTGGTCTCGAAATACAGATAGAGCGCGCCCTTCGACACGCCGGCCCGCTTCGCCACCTCCTCCAGCCGCGCCGCCTGGAAGCCGCGCGCGGCGAACACCTCCAGCGCCGCGGCGAGGATCTCTGCCGGCCGCGCCTCGGGGCGGCGGCGGAATTTGGGTTCGCCCGGAGGCAGCATTGCGAGCCTCTAATAACTGACTGGTCAGTTATTACTCTTGCCGAACCTTGCTGTAAAGCACGGTTCTTTCACCGTCGCCGACGCCCCCCGCTGGACCCCGCCGCGCGGGAATTCTAAGGGATGCGCATGACCTCCCCGCTCGACGCCTCCCCCGACCCCCTTCTGACCCTCGAACCGCACCGCAAGGCGACCGTGCGCGAGATCTTCGGCGTCGACTCGGACATGACCGTGCCGGTCTTCGACCAGCGCGACAGCCATGTGCCCGAGATCGACGAGGCCTATCGCTTCGATCCCCAGACGACCCTGGCCATCTGCGCCGGCTTCAGCTTCGACCGCCGCGTCATGGTCCAGGGCTATCACGGCACCGGCAAGTCGACCCATATCGAACAGGTCGCCGCCCGCCTGAACTGGCCCATGGTGCGCGTGAACCTGGACAGCCACGTCAGCCGCATCGACCTGGTCGGCAAGGACGCCATCGTCCTCAAGGACGGCAAACAGATCACCGAATTCCGCGAGGGCATGCTGCCCTGGGCCATCCAGCGCCCCATCGCCCTGGTGTTCGACGAATACGACGCCGGCCGCCCCGATGTGATGTTCGTCATCCAGCGCGTGCTCGAGGCCCAGGGCCGCCTGACCCTGCTGGACCAGAACCGCGTCATCCGGCCGAACAAATTCTTCCGCCTGTTCAGCACCACCAACACCATCGGCCTGGGCGACACCTCGGGCCTGTACCACGGCACCCAGCAGATCAATCAGGGTCAGATGGACCGCTGGAACATCGTCACCACGCTCAACTACCTCGACCACGACGTCGAGGGCGAGATCGTGGTCGCCAAGGTGCCCGAGTGGAACGACGCCGAGGGCAAACGCCGCATCGCCGCCATGGTCCGCGTCGCCGACATGACCCGCAACGCCTTTATGAACGGCGACATCTCCACCGTCATGAGCCCGCGCACGGTCATCACCTGGGCCCAGAACGCGATCATCTTCGACGGCGACGTGGGCCTCAGCTTCCGGCTGACCTTCCTGAACAAATGCGACGAGCTGGAACGGCCGACGATCGCCGAGTTCTACCAGCGGGCGTTCGGCGAGGACCTGCCCGAGGCGGCGACGCGGGTGAAGGTGGGGTGAGTGCCCGCTCCACCGAAGCTGCATCACTATGTGCCGCAAGTTTATTTGCGTTCATTTACGAATGATACTGGCCGCCTCATTGCCTACCGAAAAGACGATCCGAGAAACCCTCACCCGAAGTTGCCGAGAGAGGTTGGCGCCCAGAACAACTACTACGCTCAGCCGACTCCCGATGGCTCCATTGATAGGGAGCTCGAGAAGCTTTTCCATCCCGCTGAGAATGCTTGGCCGGCGATCCTCTCTGCGTTCGCCGAGGGTCAGCAGCTATCAAGCGAACTTATAGAGCAGTTCTATCAGTTCATTGGGGGCCTGCGCGTTCGGGGGCCGGTAAGCCGGGACGCCGCTGAACTCATCTACGCAGAGCAAGTACGAGCCGCAGGGGAGATTATGGAACGGCGGGGAGATTTCCCCCAACCTCCCGCTGGCTTGGAAGAGGCCCTGAAGATGAAGAACCTCATCCTTCCGATCGATCCTCACCAATCTATTCATGCGATGCCCCATATGCTCGGGGGCTTTTCACGGGTGCTTCAATATCTCGGCTTTGCTCTAATCCAAAATAAGACCGGGGTCAGTTTGATTACGAGCGACAACCCGATTGCATATTTTGACCCCACCACTCCTGAAGACTTATTGCGTCCCTATGCGATCGAGAACGGCCCACCAATTGAGCTGCTATTCCCCATAACACCTAAACTTCTGGTAGTCGGCCACAGTGATTGGGCTGGTCCGGGGAGCCACACGACTTTCCGGCACCTTTCCTGTGCCAACCCCCAAGTCATAAGACGTGCGAACCGCTACACCGCTCGTTTCGGCTACAAGGAGGTATACGCCGCCGAGCGGACCCACGACGCTTTGGTAGCAAAATGGGCTGACCAGTCGCCTGTCGTCCGAAATGAGGCGTTAGATGTCGCTAGCGGAAACTTGGTAGTCTCCCAGTGGGTGTTTGGAGTTCGACCAAACAAGCCGAAATGGAAGGGAGTCACGCCGCCCTCGGCGTGATCATCTCCAGCGCTGCCCCCATCTTCCGCCGCTGCTCCAGCAGGTCATGGTCGATCTGCAGACCGAGAAAGAACCCCGCGCTGAGCCCCCAATAGCGCGTCAGGCGCAGGTCGGTGTCGGCGGTCACCGCCCGCTTGCCCAGAACGATCTCGTTGATCCGGCGTGGCGGAACGCCGATGGCGTTGGCCAGGGCCGTCTGGCTCATGCCCAGAGGCTTGAGAAAGTCCTCAAACAGGACATCGCCCGGAGTCGGGTTCTTCAGCCAGTCGTCGGGGTGGCCGACGTCGGCGTACCGGTCAGTGGTAATCGCAGATTTCGACATCCTCGCATCCTCCTTCGACCCAGCGGAAGCAAATCCGCCACTGCTGATTGATCCGGATCGAGTGCTGGCCCTTGCGGTCCTTCGTCAGGGCCTCGAGGCCGTTGCCCGGCGGAATACGCAAGTCCTCGAGCCTCACACTCCGGTTCAATTGCCGCAGCTTGCGCAAGGCCACGTCCTGAATGTCACCGGGCAGGCGACGCGAACGTTCGCCGTCCCAGATTTTCATCGTTTCCCGGTCGCGAAAGCTGCGGATCACTGTAAAGAACCATAACGCATAACGTTATGCGTGGCAAATACATCTCTCTTCCGGAGGGCGGTCTCAGGTAACCGGCACATGCTGCGCCTCATTCTTGGGTTGTCAGTTCAAATCTCGTCTGGATTGTATCCTTATCAATCGGACGACGTCGAGAGTCCCCCCGGCTCAGGAGAGGGCCAGGCTCACCCCGCCCCATTCCGCCACGCTCCCTTGGCCATCTCCCGCGCCGTCTCCCGCACTCCCTCCGGCCAGCCTTCCACCGCCGCGTCGAACGCCGTCCAGTCCCCGGCGAACAGCATTCGCGTCGCCTCCTCATATCCCGGCAAGTCCCCCGCGATCGCGGTCATGAACCGGTAGGCCGCCTCCTTCGCCCGCCGCGCCCGGTCCGGACCGTCGGCCGCCTTCAGCGCGCCCTCGACCAGCTTCCGCAGCGCCACTGACGCCCCGCCCGGCTGGGACGCCAACCAGTCCCAGTGGCGCGGCAGCAGGGTCACCTCCCGCGCCGTGACGCCCAGTTTCGGGCGGCCGGGACCGCGCTTTTCCGGCTCGGGGGCCGGGGTCAAACGGGCCAGAACCTCGGCCAGGCCGCCGCGCAGATCCAGATCGACCACCCGGCCGTCACCGGCATCGAAGGTCAGCACCGTCTCGCCCAGTTCGGACGCGATCCTGGCCGCGGCGACGACCTCGGCGGCGGGGCCCTGGGCCAGCAGGCGATGGCCGGCGAAGGCGAACAGGGGGCGGTCGGCGGGCACGGTCATGACGGACTCCAGGATCGCGGCACGGACGTCCGCTTTTGACGCAGGCATGCCCTATCCTCCCGGTCGGAAGACAACCGGAGAGGCACGGCACCCGCCGATCGCGGGTGCGCTTTGGACGGTTTGGACTCTTTGGACCGCGTTTTTTTCGCAGGCACGGTCGACAGGAAGGGTATTTACCCGGACGAAACCATGCCGTCAATATTACCCGGGCGTTTTATGGCGCCAGATCGGCCGCCGCCGCCTCGGGCCGGGTCAGTCGGCGCATCAGGCCGCCGATGGTGCCGCCCTGGACCAGCACCGAGAACAGCACCACCACATAGGTCGCGGCCACCAGGATGTCCTTCATCGGTCCGTTCGGCAGCGACAGGGCCAGGGCTATGGAGATGCCGCCGCGCAGTCCGCCCCAGATCATCACCGGGAAGGCCAGGCGGAACGGGAGCAGCGAGCGCCATGCGGTCAGGGGTACCCCGACCGCCAGAACCCGGGCCGCAAGCACCAGCGGAATGGTCAGCAATCCCAGCCCCAGCAGGCCGAACCGGTCGGCCAGGACGACCGCCTCCAGCCCGATCAGCAGGAACAGGACGGCATTCAGCACCTCGTCGATCAGGGCCCAGAATTTCAGCAGATAATCCTTGGTGTTGGCGCTCATCGCATAGCTGACGCCGTGGTTGCCGATCAGCAGGCCGGCCACCGCCATCGCCACCGGGCCCGAGATGTGCAGGGCCGAGGCCAGGGAATAGCCGCCCATGACCACCGCCAGGGTGATCAGCACCTCGACCGCATAGTCGTCGATGGCCTTCATGGCGTGGAAGCCGATCAGGCCGACCACCAGACCCAGGGCGGCCCCGCCCAGGGCCTCGACCGCGAACAGCTCGCCCGCGTGGATCAGCGAGAAGTCCGCTCCGCTGACCGCCGTGGCCAGCAGGATGGAGAAGATCACCACCCCGACGCCGTCGTTGAACAGGCTCTCGCCGGCGATGGTGGCCTGCAGGGTCGGGGGGACCTTGGCCGTCTTCATCACCCCCATGACCGCGACCGGGTCCGTGGGGCTGATCAGGGCACCGAAGACCAGACACCAGATGAAGGGCACGGCGATGCCCAGCGCCGAGGTCAGCAGCCAGAAACCGCCGCCCACGATCAGGGTCGAGGCGACCACGCCGATGGTGCTGAGGATGGCGATCTGCCACCGCCCGCGCCTCAGATAATCGAGGTCGACGTGCAGGGCCCCCGCGAACAGCAGGAACGACAGCATGCCGCTCATCAGGGTTTCGTGGAAATCGATGTCGTCCAGGAACCCACCGACCAGCCCGGCCAGGTCGCTCTGCGGCAGGACGGCGTCGATGGCGATGACCACGACCGAGGCCAGCGCCCCCATCATGGTCAGGGCCACGGTCGAGGGCAGCTTCAGGAAGCGGTGATTGATCCAGCCCAGCAGGGCCGACAGCACGATCAGGATCGCCGCCGCGTCGAGGGCTGTCAGTTGACCGTGCATCGTATCCGTCCCCTCCAGCTTGCCGCGCCCGCGACACATCGACCTCTTTTGCGACTGTTCGAAGCTGGCGGGAACCCCGTCGCCAGGCAAACGCTAGACCGGAAGGCCCCTCTCCCCCACCCCACAGTAAGGACTCCCCCATGACCGACCAGCGTATCGAAGGCGTCGCCACCGAGATCGAAGGCAAGGCCCAGTCCGGCCTCGGCCGCCTGACCGGCGACGCCAAGCTGCAGATCGACGGCCGGCTCAATGAGGTGAAGGGACAGGCGCTGAACGCCTATGGCCGGGTCATCGACGGCCTCGACGGCCTGGTCGAAAGGGCTCCGGCCGAATACCAGGGCAAGGCCCGCCAG
Organism: Caulobacteraceae bacterium; assembly: GCA_965284535.1. Taxonomy (GTDB): domain Bacteria; phylum Pseudomonadota; class Alphaproteobacteria; order Caulobacterales; family Caulobacteraceae; genus Brevundimonas. Next base: position 1,852,687 of record OZ260090.1, on the reverse strand, counting down.
GGCCTCGACTTCGCCCGCCGCAAGCCCCTGTTGACCACCGGCATCGTTGCCGGTCTGGCCGTGCTTCTCAGCAGCCTCGGCCGCCGCCGCTAGGTTCTCAGCCGTTTTCGGCCGCCGCGGCGAACAGGCGGCCGATCTCGGCGTCCACCGCGCCGGGTCCGTCCAGTTCGATCACGGCCGACAGCCGCTCTGACCAGCTTTCGCGCCGCACCGCCTCCGACAGGCGGGGCGAGGTCGCCGGGTCCAGCTTCAGCCCCAGCAGGGCGCGACCGCCCTTCAGTGGCCGGACCGCCGCGAACTGCACCGTCCGTGAGAAGGACGTATAGCCCTTGCGCTGGCCCGGGATGACGCCCTCGACGTCGGCTGCGGCGCGTTCAATCGCCTCGAGTATCGCCAGCGAACGGGGCTCGACCCACAGGGCGGCACGCAGGGCCTCGGCATCGTCCCAGCCCATCCCTGCCGCCGGTCGGGCCGCGTCGAGGATGAAGGCCGCGTGATTGGCCCCGATCCCGTGCGTCGCCTTCAGCCAGGCCGCCTGCGCCCTGGGTCGGGTCTCGGGACAGCCCTTCAGGATGTCGACCCAGACCGCCAGCGGCCGCCCGGTCGCCTTCTCGAAATTCGCCCCCACGGAGGCGAACCACTTCTGCTGCCGTTCGGTCATGCCCGCCCCGGTCTTCATGTCGCCGCCCTCCGCTGGGGCGCGACCTTGCCCGCGCCCGCGGCAAAGAAAAAGGCCCCGGCGATTGCGCCGGGGCCCCTGTCTTCAGACGAACGGGTCGGTCAGTCGGCCGTCTGGGCCTCGACCGCCTTCTTCTGGGCCGCGTTGGGGCCGGTGACGTCGAAGGCGATCTTGCCGTCCTTCAGCGTCACCTTCACATGGCCGCCGCGCGTCAAACGCCCGAACAGGATGTCGTCGGCCAGCGGCTTCTTGATGTGTTCCTGAATGACCCGGGCCAGAGGCCGCGCGCCATACAGTTCGTCGAAGCCGTTCTTGGCCAGCCAGTCGGCCGCCTCGTCGGTCAGTTCGATGGTGATATTCCGGTCGCCCAGCTGGGCTTCCAGCTGGATGATGAACTTGGACACCACCGACTTGATCGTCTCGGCATCCAGCGCCTTGAAGGCGACGATGGCGTCCAGACGGTTGCGGAACTCCGGCGCGAACAGACGCTGGATGGCCTTGTCGTCCTCGCCCTCGACCTTGCCCCGGCCGAAGCCGATGGAAGCGCGGGCGTTGTCGGCGGCCCCGGCGTTGGTGGTCATGATCAGGATGGTGTTCCTGAAATCGACCTTCTTGCCGACCGCGTCGGTCAGCATGCCGTTGTCCATCACCTGCAAGAGGATGTTGTAGACGTCCGGGTGGGCCTTCTCGATCTCGTCCAGCAGGACCACGGCGTGCGGATGCTGGTCGACGGCGTCGGTCAGCAGGCCGCCCTGGTCATGGCCGACATAGCCCGGAGGCGCGCCGATCAGCCGGCTGACGGTGTGCCGCTCCATATATTCCGACATGTCGAAGCGCAGCATCTCGATGCCCAGGGTCGAGGCCAGCTGCTTGGCCACCTCGGTCTTGCCCACGCCCGTCGGGCCGCTGAACAGGAAGGCACCGATGGGCTTGGACGGATCGCGCAGACCCGCGCGGGCCAGCTTCATGGCCGCGGAAACCTGTTCGATGGCCGCCGACTGGCCGAAGACGACCCGGTTCAGGTCGGTATCGAGCTGACGCAGGCCCTCGGTGTCGGACTTGCTGACCGACTTGGCCGGGATGCGGGCCATGCGGGCGATGACGACCTCGACCTCCTTCTGGCCGATGACCTTCTTCCGCTTCGATTCCGGCAGCAGCATCTGCGACGCCCCCGCCTCGTCGATCACGTCGATCGCCTTGTCCGGCAATTTGCGGTCGGTCATGTAGCGCGCCGACAGTTCGACCGCCGTGCGCAGCGCCGCATCGGTGTAGCGCAGCTTGTGGTGGCCTTCGTAGGAGGTCTTCAGCCCCTTCAGGATCTTGATCGTGTCCTCGACCGTCGGCTCGTTGACGTCGATCTTCTGGAAGCGGCGGGCCAGGGCCCGGTCCTTCTCGAAATGCTGGCGGTATTCCTTGTAGGTCGTCGACCCCATGCAGCGCAGGCTGCCCGAGGCCAGGGCCGGCTTCAGCAGGTTGGAGGCGTCCATGGCCCCGCCAGAGGTCGCGCCGGCACCGATCACCGTATGGATCTCGTCGATGAACAGGATGGCGTTGTCGTGCGTCTCCAGCTCCTTGACGACCTGCTTCAGTCGCTCCTCGAAGTCGCCGCGATAGCGGGTGCCGGCCAGCAGCGCCCCCATGTCAAGGCTGTAGATGGTGGCGCCTTCCAGCACCTCCGGCACTTCGTGATTGACGATCTTGCGGGCCAGACCCTCGGCGATGGCGGTCTTGCCGACGCCCGGGTCGCCGACCAGCAGGGGGTTGTTCTTGGTCCGGCGACACAGGATCTGGATCGCCCGCTCGACCTCGGCGTGACGGCCGATCAGAGGGTCAATCTTGCCGTTGCGCGACTTCTCGTTGAGGTCGACGCAATAGGCCTCCAGCGCCTCGCCCCCTGTCTTGGCGGCGGCGGCGTCCTCGGCGTCCTCTGGACTGCCGCCCGTCTTGGCCGGACGGGTCTCGCCCGAGCCCCCGGCCTTCTTGGCGATGCCGTGGGCGATGTAGTTGACCGCGTCATAGCGGGTCATGTCCTGCTCCTGCAGGAAATAGGCGGCATGGCTCTCGCGCTCGCTGAAGATGGCGACCAGCACATTGGCTCCGGTCACCTCTTCGCGGCCTGAGCTCTGGACGTGGATCACGGCGCGCTGGATCACGCGCTGGAAGCCGGCGGTCGGCTTGGCGTCCTCACCGTCGCTGGTGGCGAGGGCCGCCAGGTCGGTGTCGACATAGAGTGTCAGCGCCGTCTTGAGACTCGCCAGATCGACGTTGCAGGCGATCATCACATTGGCCGCGTCCGGGTCGTCGATCAGGGCCAGCAGCAGATGCTCCAGCGTGGCGTACTCGTGCCGGCGCTCATTGGCGTAGTGCACCGCGCGGTGCAGGGTCTCTTCGAGAGGACGAGAAAACGAGGGCATGGACAGATCCTCTCAGTCTTTTTCCATCGTGCATTGCAGGGGGTGCTGGTGGCGGCGCGCGGTCTCGATCACCTGTGCGACCTTGGTTTCGGCCACTTCGTAGGTGAACACGCCACAGACCCCGACCCCATGCTGGTGCACATGCAGCATGATGCGAGTCGCGGCCTCGCGGTCCTTCTGGAAGAACCGCTCCAGCACATAGATGACGAATTCCATCGGCGTGTAGTCGTCGTTCAGAATCAGCACCCGATACAGCGAGGGCTTCTGAAGCTTCGGCTTGGTCTCGGTGACCGTAGCGGAGCCGAGGCCTCCACCTTGTTGTTCACCTGGCCTGCGGGACGGCGGCATTCGTAATCCGTATTGGGGGAGTCGATGGATCAGATAGGTAATGATGGCCTGATTTGTAGGGGCGTCCAGTCACAGCTTGCGTGACAAAGGCTTCATGACCGAACTTTCACGGGTTTCTGCGTCAGGGGCTGACTAGGACGGGGTGCGCCGCAATCCTGTCGGCGGAGACTTCCATGTTCCTTGCCCCCCTGCTGGCCGCCGCGTCCCTGCTTCAATCGCAGCCGGTGGTGATCCCGGAACCGCCGGAGTTGACCGCGGCCATCGCCGAGCGCGACACTGCCCTGTTCGCCGTGATGTTCGACCATTGTGATCCGGCTGCCCTCGCCGAACTCGTCACCGAGGATATTGAATTCTACCATGACCGCAGCGGGCTCACGAAGACCCGCGCGGCCTTTGTCGATGACTATGCGCGGGGCTGTATCGCCAGACAGGCCCCCGATGCCTTCCGCTCCCGCCGGGAACTCGTGCCCGGAACCCTTCGGGTCTATGCGATTCCCGGCGTCGGGGCGGTCGAGGAAGGCAGCCATCTGTTCTACGAGCGCCAGGGCGATGGGCCGGAACATCTGGTCGGGCGAGCGCGCTTCTCGGTCCTGTGGCGGCTTGAGGATGGGCACTGGCGGCTGGCCCGTGCCTTCAGCATCGATCACGCGGCGGCCGAATAAAGAAAAAGGCCCCCGGGATCACTCCCGGGGGCCTTCGGACTCTACGCGAACTCTACTGGAGTTCAGGTTGCCTTAGCGGGCGGCCTGGAACTTTTCGACCGAGGCGGTGACGCGCTCGTTGATCGGCTTGAAGCTGTTCTTGACCGAGGCGGTCACGACGTCCGTCGCCTTGGTGACTTCAGCCAGATAGGCTTCGGTGGCCGACTTGGCCCAGGTCGTCTGCAGCTCGAGCAGTTCCTGGATCGAACGGGCCTGCGACATCGACTGGGCGGCGGCAACGCCGTCTTCCCAGGACTTCTTGGTGAAGGCAGCCGATTGGGCCGACAGGGTCTCGGCGCCCTTCTGGGCGGCGGCGGCCGAGGCGACGACGGCTTCCAGGTTCTGCTTGCCCTGGGCGTTCAGCTCGGCGAGGCCGGCGGCCGACTTGTCAGCGACTTCACGGAACGCCTTGGCACCGGCGGCCTGGGCCTGCTCGGCATTGGCCTGGAACGTGGCCTGGGCCTTCTCGGCGGTCGCCTTGACGGTTGCGGTCGCGGTTTCGACAGTCTTCTTGACGGTGTCGGTGGCGGTTTCGACGGTCTTCTTGACGGTGTCAGCGGTGGTGTCGGCCATGATGGTCTCCTGAACGATTTCGCGGCCGGGGGGACCGCCTGTGATGTCTTCCGCGCGGAACCAGTCCATCGCGATGAACGGGTATATGGTGCAAGTGCGAAGAGACGTCAAGGGGTTTTGTTGCAGTGCACAAAACTTCACAAAATCGTTGACGGGTTGTTTACCTTCACGAAACCGGAATGGCCCATGTTAGCCTTTGGTCAGCGTCGCGTGGTGGGGCCGCCGTCGCGCTAATGTTCTGTGTGAGGCCTGCTCTTGCCGTTTCCCGCCCTGATCCGTCGCGGACTCCTGTCGTTGCTTCTGGCCGTCGCCCTGACGATGACGCCGACGCGCGCGCCGATGGCCCAGTCGTCCGACAACACCCGCTACGCCGCCATCGTGGTCGATGCCGAGTCCGGTGAGGTTCTGTTCGCCCGCCACGCAGACAGCCGCCGCTACCCGGCCTCCATCACCAAGGTCATGACCTTGTACCTGGCCTTCGAAGCGCTGGCCGAAGGCAGGATCAAGCTGGACGACGTAATCACCGTTTCACCCCGCGCCGCCAGTCAGCCCCCTTCCAAGCTGGGGCTTGCTGCCGGTCAGACCATTACCGTTGACGACGCCATGCGCGCGACCGCCGTGCGCAGCGCCAATGACATGGCGATGGCCCTGGCCGAGCATATCGGTGGCTCCCAGGACCGGTTCGCGGCCCAGATGACGCTCAAGGCGCGGGAACTGGGCATGACCCAGACCCGCTATGTGAATCCGAATGGCCTGCCCGATGCCCGGCAACTGACCTCCGCCCGTGATCTGGCCATCCTGGCCCGGGCCGTGATGCGCGACTATCCGCAGTACTATCGCTATTTCGGCCTGCACGACTGGGCCTACAACGGTCGCGAATATCGCAATACCAACGGCCTGCTGCGTGGTGGCGACGGCTACGACGGCATGAAGACCGGCTTCACCAACGCCTCCGGCTACAATCTGGCGGCCTCGGCCGTGCGCGACGGCCGCCGTATCATCACCATCGTTCTCGGAGGGCGATCGACCGCCAGCCGCAACGCCCATGTCGCGGCGCTGATGGATACAGGCTTCGATGTCGAGCGCGCCCGCGCTCGCGGAGAGACGATCCAGGTGGCCCAGACCTTCTTTGAACAGCGCGGCTTCGGCATCGGCCCCGACAACTCCGGTCCGGTCGAATATGCCTCCGTCGGGGATGACGAAGACGGTGAAGCCGGTGCCGGATCCAGCGCGCCCGCATCCGGCGCCGTCGCCTACGCCGCCCTGGCCGCCGCTCCACCGCCACTGACCCGGCTGACACCGGCCCCGTCGGAAAGCCCCGCCATGATCGAGCGCCCGGCCGACGTCACAGCCATCCTGAACGGCGGCTCGCCCGTCGCGACCCCGCCCCCCTCTCGCCCCCGGGCGCGTCCGCCCGCCCGGGAACCGGTCCGTGAGCCCGCGGGCCGCTGGTCGGTTCAGGTCGGGGCCTTCCGCGACGAAACCATCGCCCGCAACTGGCTAACCGAGGTCAACCGCCGGTTCCGCAGCCAGTTCTCCGTCGCCGAACGGACGGTGCAGAACGCCGAGGGCTGGTATCGCTCCCGCTTCACCGGCATGACCGAACAGAATGCCCGCGCCGCCTGCGCCGCCCTGTCCGAGCGGCGGGTCACCTGTATGGTGGTGCGGCCGGACTGATCCTCCCCTGACCGGTCCCGCTCGGCCGAGCCCCCCGTTCCAGCCTGCTCCATTCACCATAGCTATAAGTCGCGCCTTAACAGGCCGGGCGCAGCCTCATGGCGTCGGGGATGTTGTGTGGAGGCGGAAATGGATCCGTCATACCTGCGTCGCCTGCTGGATGGCCTGACGGGTCGCGGAAAGCGCCCGGATGCGGTCCCGGACACCGATCTGAAGCTCCTGGTCGAGAACAGCCGAGATGTCCTGTGCCGATTGGGGCCGGATTTTGTGGTGCGCTACTGCTCGCCCTCGGCCACGGCGGTTCTGGGCCGCTCACCGCAGGAGATGATGGGTCAACGGCCCTCTTCCATTGTCCTTGAAGAAGACCGGCCCGTCATCGCCGCCGCCGCGGAACGGATGGTCCAGGGTGAGGACGTCAAGCCCCTGATCCTGCGGACGCTCAAGCCGGACGGAATCATGGCCTGGGTCGAGACCAGCTCCCGCGCCCTGCGCGATCCCGGGACCGGTGCTCTCATCGAGGTCATTCTGGTCATGCGCGACGTGTCGGAGCGTCAGGCGCTGCAACAAAGGCTTGAGCTGGACGCCACCACGGACGGCCTGACAGGTCTGGCCAACCGGCGGGCCTTTGACGAAACATTTGTGCGGGAATGGGCACGGGCGGTCCGGAACGACACTGAACTGTCGCTGATCCTGCTGGACGTCGATCATTTCAAGCTGTTCAACGACCGCTACGGACACCCTGCGGGCGACGCCTGCCTTCGCAACCTGGCCAGTGCCATCCAGGGCGTCGTGCGCCGGCCCGGCGACCTGGCGGCGCGCTACGGCGGCGAGGAGCTCGCCGTCATTCTGCCGCGGACCCCGGCACCGGGTGCTGGGAAGGTGGCCGAGGCGCTGCGCCGCGCTGTCCTGGATCTGTCCATCATCCATGCGGACAGCGCCTGCGGCATCGTGACTTCCAGTCTCGGCGTCGCCACCGCGACGGGTGCGGTCGGCCAGACCATCGCCATGCCAGATGGCCTCTTGATCGGAGCGGACGGTGCCCTGTATCGGGCCAAGCACAACGGCCGGAACCGGTTTGAGAGCGTCACCCTGCTGCCGCCGAAGAAGGGAGCCCGCGCAGCCTGATCCCCGGCCCGCCCGGACGCGCTTGCTCCCTCCACCCTTTTCCCCTATACGCGCCGCCTTTCCAGGACTTCGGTCCCGGTCGCGGAATTCCAAAGGGTTCGGGAAGTCATCCCGGCCGCCGCATCGGGATCCATCGTGGGAGAGGACTTACCCGGTCCCCTCGCGCCGACGTCCTACAAGGGAGACTACCGCATGGCTCTTTACGAGCACACGGTCATGTCGCGCCAGGATATCAGCGCGCAACAGGCCGAAGCGCTGAACGACACCATCAAGGGTTTGATCGAAGCCGGCGGCGGCACCGTCGCCAAGATCGAATACTGGGGTCTGCGCAACCTGACCTATCGGGTCAAAAAGAACCGCAAGGCGCACTATTCGCTGCTCGCCGTCGACTGCCCGCCCGCCGCCATGGCCGAGGTCGAGCGTCAGCTGTCGATCAACGAGGACGTCCTTCGCTGGCTGACCGTCCGCGTCGAGGAACTCGACCTGGAACTGTCGCCCCTGCTGGCCCGCCGCGAACGCGAGCGCGAACGCGAGCGTGAGCGCACGCCCCGCGACGACGCCGCCGCCGAAGCCACCGCTTAAGGAACCCGGAACATGACCGACACCACCGCTCCGTCGCCGGGCGCACCGGCCGGCTCCGGCACCGCCGGACGTCGCCCCTTCTATCGCCGCCGCAAGGTTTGCCCGTTCACGGGTGAAGGCGCGCCGAAGATCGACTACAAGGACGTCAAACTGCTGCAACGCTACATCAGCGAGCGCGGCAAGATCGTCCCGTCGCGCATCACCGCTGTTTCCCAGATCAAGCAACGCGAACTGGCCAAGGCCATCAAGCGCGCCCGCTATCTGGCCCTCCTGCCTTATGTGGTGAAGTAAGATGAAGGTCGTTCTGCTTGAGCGCGTCGATAATCTCGGCGCCATCGGCGACGTCGTGTCCGTCAAGGACGGCTTCGCCCGTAACTACCTTCTGCCGCGCGACAAGGCCCGTCGGGCCACGTCGGCGAACCTGAAGGCGTTCGAACTCGACCGCGCCGCCATCGAGGCCCGCAACGAGAAGAACAAGGCCGACGCCGGCACGATCGGCTCCAAGATCGACGGCCAGACCTATGTCATGATCCGGCAAGCCGGTGAGACGGGTCAGCTGTACGGTTCGGTCGCCGCCCGCGACGTCGTCGAGGCCGTTGTGGCCGAAGGCGGCAAGGTCGAGCGCAGCCAGATCGTGCTCAACACCCCGATCAAGACCCTGGGCGTCCACGAAGTGCTGGTTCGCCTGCACGCCGAGGTCTCGGCCACCGTCAAGATCAACATCGCCCGTTCGGCCGAAGAAGCCGAGCGTCAGGCGAAGGGCGAGGACGTGATCAAGTCCGCCTATGACGAGGACCGCGAACTGGCCCTCGAACAGGCCAAGGACATGGTCGCCGGCGGCGCCGGCCAACAGGACGGCCTCGGTTCGGAAGCCTGAACCGACGTCACTGTTGACTGAACCATCGAAGGGGCGCGTCCAGCCGGGCGCGCCCTTTCTCTTGGCCGGCGTACTTTATTGCCGCGCCACGAATGCACTGGCACAACGCCGGCGTCAGGAGAGACTGTTCATGCGTGCACTCGCCGTCGCGGCCATCGCCGCTATTCTGTTCGCCGGCGCGGCGTCGGCCCAGACGGCCATGACGCTGGAGTCGTTCGTCACGCGCGCGAACGGGATTCCGCTCAATCCGACGGCCATGCTGCGTCCCGATGCGCATCGGCTGAAAGGGGAGGCCGAGCGCGCCTTCCGCACCGTCGGCGGCGAGATCGAGACGGCGCGTGCCGCGGGCCGAACCCCGCCCGCCTGCCCGCCCGCCCAGATCAATCTCAACGTCCGCCAGATGCTCGAGTTTCTGAACGGTATCCCGCAGGCGCGCCGCCAGCGCATGACCGTCACCGACGGCATTCGCAGCTGGATGGCCTCACGATATCCCTGCGGAAGCTGAGCCGTTAACTGTTCCGGCTACGGAATTCGTTGTCGTCCACAGCGGGCCGGAATCGCTCCCCATGAAGCCTGCGACCGGCACTGACGCAGGCGGCGCGCATGGGTAAGACATGACCCCCATGAACGCCTTCGCCCCTGTCCAATTCCCCTCGCCGACGGACTCCGGTTCCATCCCGTCGATGCCGCACAACCTGGAGGCCGAACAGGCCCTTCTGGGTTCGCTGATGTTCGACAACGCCGTGTTCGAGCGGCTTTCGGACCGGCTGCGCGGCTCGCATTTCTACGAGCCCTTCCATCAGCGCCTGTACGAGGCGATCGAGGATCATATCCGTCAGGGTATGCTGGCCGAGCCGACCATCCTGATGGAGCGGTTCAAGCTGGACCCGGCCTTCCAGGAGTTTGGCGGCCTGCGCTACCTCGCCGATCTGGTCGACCGCGCGCCCCCGGCGGCCAATGCCCCCGACTATGCCCGGGTGGTCTATGACCTGGCCCTGCGCCGCGACCTGATCCGCATCGGCGGCGAGATCGTCCGCGAAGCGCCCCAGCCCGAAACCGCCGCCATCGACCAGATCGAACAGGCGGAACAGCAGCTCTACACCCTGGCCGAAACCGGCAAGCCGTCGTCGGGCTTCGTCAGCTTTTCCAATGCTCTCAGCGGCGCGGTGCAGATGGCGGCCGAGGCCTATCAGCGCGACGGGAAACTGGCCGGTCTGGCCACCCATCTGGACGATCTGGACTCCAAGCTGGGCGGCCTGCACCCGTCCGACCTTCTGGTTCTCGCCGGCCGGCCGTCGATGGGCAAGACGGCGCTGGCGACCAACATCGCCTTCAACATCGCCCGCAACTATCGCTGGGAGCCGACGCCCGAGGGCCGCAAGACCGTCAGCGGCGGTGTGGTCGCCTTCTATTCTCTGGAAATGAGCGCCGAACAGCTGGCCATGCGTATCCTGGCCGACGCCTCGGGCGTGTCGTCGGACAAGCTGCGCAAGGGCGAGATCGACGCCGCCGACTTCGGCCGCATCCGCGAGGCCGCCGTCGAGATCGGCGAGAGCCCGCTCTTCATCGACGCCACCGGTGGTCTGTCGATCTCCAAACTCGCTGCCCGCGCACGTCGTCTGAAGCGGCAGGAGCACGGCCTCGATCTGATCATCGTCGACTACCTCCAGCTCATCACCGTCGGCGAGGGCAACAACCAGAAAAACCGGGTGCAGGAGGTCTCGGAAATCACCGGTGCCCTCAAGGCCCTGGCCAAGGAACTCAGTGTGCCGATCGTCGCCCTGTCGCAGCTGTCGCGTCAGGTCGAGCAGCGCGAGGACAAACGGCCGCAACTGTCCGATCTGCGTGAATCCGGCTCGATCGAGCAGGACGCCGACTGCGTCATGTTCGTCTATCGCGAAAGCTACTATCTGGGCCGCGCCGAACCGCGCGAGGGCTCACCCGAACACCTGCAATGGCAGGAGGATATGGACCGGCTGGAGCATCAGGCCGAGGTCGTCATCGGCAAACAGCGCCACGGCCCCATCGGCATCATCAAGCTGAGCTTCGACGCCAACACCACCAAGTTCGGCAACCTGGCCCAGGGCCAACGGTACGAGAACTACGGGGACTGAGTTTTCCTTAATTACAACGCGGAGGCCGCGGCCTCCTGGCCGGATGGGCATCGGATTCCGGTCATCACCTGAAATCAGAAACTGGCGAACCGGATCGAAGTCGACTACGGATTCACCGATCCGGGCACGGCCATTTTTCGGTTCGCCCGGCCGGAGATATTGTGATGAGCCAACCGCTCTCGGGCCGCCGCGTCCTGTTGGTGGAAGACGAGGCGCTGGTGGCCATGCTGCTGGAAACCATCCTCGAGGACATGGGCTGCCTGCCCGTCGGCCCGGCGGCCACGATCGAGGACGGTCTGGCCATGGCCGCCGACCCGGCGCCGCTCGACGCCGCCCTGCTGGACGTCAATGTCGCCGGCCATCAGGTCTTCCCCATCGCCGAGGCGCTGAAGGCGCGCGGCGTACCCTTCGTCTTCTCGACGGGCTATGGCGAGGGCGGCCTTCCCGACGCCTGGCGCGGCCATCCCACGGTCCAGAAGCCTTTCACCGAAGCCGCCATCCGCGATGCGCTGATGCGGGCGATGGGAGTGGAGCAGGTCTGAGTGGCTAGTGGCTAGTGGCTAGTGATTGCCGCGTCACTTGCAGCGGAAGGGCGGCGCTGACAGCGCCACTGCACACCCGGTGGCCAGCCACTAACCGCTAGCCACCAGCCACCTCTTCCCTACCGTCCCAAATCCTTCAGCACGGCCTTCGCCGCATTGTGACCCGGCGCGCCCGTCACGCCGCCGCCCGGGTGCGCCCCTGATCCGCAGAGATAGAGGCCCGGCACCGGCATACGGTGATCGGCGTGGCCCAGTACCGGCCGGGCGCTGAACAGCTGGTCCAGCGTCAGCCGCCCGTGGAAGATGTCGCCGCCGACCAGTCCGAATCGCCGCTCCAGGTCGCGCGGCCCCAGCGCCAGTCGCCCGACCACCGAGGCCTTGAACCCCGGCGCATGGGCGTCGACCGTCTCGATCATCAGATCGGCCACCGTGTCGCGATGTTCGTCACCCAGGGACGGATCGACATGCTGGCAGAACAGGCTGGCGACATGCTGGCCGGCCGGGGCCAGGCTGTCGTCCAGGGTCGAGGGAATCAGCATCTCGACGATCGGCTTCGACGACCAGCCGTTCAGCCGCGCCTCCGCGTGCGCCCGGTCCATATAGGCCAGTGATGGAGCCATGATGATGCCGGCGGTCAGGTGGTCGCCTGTGCCCGGCAGGGACGTGAAATTCGGTAGTTCCGACAGGGCGACATTCATGCGGAAGGTGCCCGAGCCCGACTGGTAGTTTCCGATCCGCTCGCGGAAGTCGGCCGGGACCACGGCGTCATCCACGAACCGTTCAAACAGCAGGCGCGGATGCAGGTTGGACACCACCGCCCGCGCCCTCACGACCTCTCCCGCATCGGTCACCGCTCCGACGGCCCGGCCCTTTTCGGTCAGGACCTCGGCGACCGGTGTCTCAAGCCGCACCTCGACGCCCTGTTCAGCGCAGGCGCTGGCCATCGCCTGGGTGATCGCCCCCATGCCACCGAGCGCGTGCCCCCAGACGCCCTTGCGCCCGTTCACCTCGCCGAAAACGTGATGCAGCAGCACATAGGCCGAGCCCGGCGTGTACGGACTGCCGTAGTTCCCCACGATGCTGTCGAAGCCGAACAGGGCCTTGATCGGATCGCTCTCGAACCAGCCATCCAGCCAGTCGCCCGCCGATTTGGTGAACAGGTCCAGCAGGTCGCGCCGGCCTTCCGTATCCAGCCCCGCCGCCTGTTTGCCCAGCGACGCCCCTTTCAGCAGTTCGGGCAGCATGGCCAACCAGCCGCCCTCCACGACATTGGGGGGAGCCTTCAGGATCCAGTCGCGCAGCACCCCGGCGATGACCTCGAGCCGGCGCTCATATTCGGGCAACCGCTCCGCATCCCGGGCCGAGAATTTGGCCAATTCCCCCTGCGTCCGCCCCTCGCCCGCGAGGAAATGGCGCCCGTCATCGAACGGCAAGAAGTTGGACACCTTCCGCTCGACCACCGCCAGCCCGTGCCGGGCCAGTTCCATGTCGGCGATGACCGTGGGGTTCAGCAGGCTGACCGTGTAGCTGGCGGTCGAATTGCGGAAGCCCGGATGAAACTCCTCCGTCACCGCTGCCCCGCCGACCACATGCCGCCGCTCCAGCACCGTCACCTTCAGCCCGGCCTTCGCCAGATAGAAGGCGCAGACGAGGCCGTTATGGCCCCCGCCGAGGATGACGACGTCGGAATGGGTGGTGGTCATGAAGCCTCCGGTCGAGCCCCCTCCCTTGCCGCTATCCCGCCGTCCCGGCAAGCGCCGCCCGGCCCTGCACCACCTCTGCACGGCCTCTGCGCCGACAATCCTCTACCCACCGTGCCGCGCGTGGACGGCGCGCGCCGACAAGCGAGGACGAAAGAGAGGCCCGCATGCCACGCACCCCGGTTCTGTCCCGCTCGTCCTTCTGGCTCAAGGCCGGACTTGCCATCGGCCTGGTCGCCCTTTTCGATTTTCTTTTCGTCTGGCACGCGCCCGGCTCAACCGTGGGCCTGTTCTGCCTCGGCTGGCTGGTGGCGTTGGCTCTGGCCCGACCGGGCCTGCTGCGGGAAGGGCGTGGCCGGACCGCGGCGATCGCCGCCGTCGTCCTCGCCCTGGTCATGGTCGACCGACCCGGCCTTCTGGCCTGGAGCCTCTACGGCCTTGCCCTGGCCGTCGCGGCGCTGTCGGCCCGGGTCCGGGCGGGTGAGCCGGCCTGGGCCTGGGCCCAGAGGTTGGTGGTCCAGGGCGTCGTCGGCATCGTCGGCCCCCTGCTGGACCTGATTCGGCTGTCGAAACTGAAGCGCCGCCGCACCGGCCGTTCAGCGGTCGCCCTGCTTGCTCTGCTCGTCATGCCTGTCGTGGGCGGAGCCGTCTTCCTCGCCCTGTTCGCGGCGGCCAACCCGTTGATCTCGGACTTCTTTGACAGCCTGCCCCGGCTGTCATTCTCCGCCGGCGACGTGGTCGTCTGGATTGTGGTGGGCGTGATGACTCTCGGCGTCCTCCGCCCGCGCTGGCGTCGCAAGCTGATCCCCCTCCCGGCCCGGGGCGCTGGCCCGTCCTCACCCGCCCTGACAACCTCCGTGATCTGGTCGCTGGTCGTCTTCAACGCCGTCTTCGCCCTGCAGAACGGCCTCGACATTGCCTTTCTGTGGAGCGGCGCGCCCTTGCCCGGCGACATGGGTCTGGCCGACTATGCCCATCGGGGCGCCTATCCGCTGATCCTGACCGCGCTGTTGGCCGGATTGTTCGTTCTGCTCGCCCTGCGGCCGGGATCCGAAACGGCCCGGCAACCCCTGGCGCGCCGGCTTGTGGTCATCTGGGTGGGCCAGAACATCGTCCTGGTCGCCTCCAGCCTGTTGCGCACCGCCGACTATATCGAAGCCTATGCCCTCACCCGGTTCCGCATCGCGGCGATGATCTGGATGGTCCTGGTCGGGGTCGGCCTGCTGTTGATCTGCTGGCGTCTGCTGCGCGACCGTTCGGCTCATTGGCTGATCAATGCCAACGTCCTCGCCACCCTGACGGTGCTGGCCGGGATCAGCCTGGTCGACCTCGGCGCTGTCGCCGCGGAATGGAATGTGCGCCATGCCCGTGAAGTCGGCGGACGGGGTGTCGAACTGGACCTCGGCTATCTGCACGGCCTCGGCGCGCCGGCCCTCGTGCCGCTGGTCCAGCTGGAACTGACCACCGATGACGCCGACCTGCGGGACCGCGTGGCGGCGGTCCGTCGCGAAATCCTGGCGGATGTCCGCCACGGTCAGGGAGAGTGGCGCGGCTGGACCTGGCGCGACCAGAGGCGGCTGGCGCGGGTGGAGGCCCTGACCCGGGACACGCCCCTGACGGCCCCCCGGCCCGGCCCGCGCGCCTGGAACGGCCGGCTTCAACCTCCACCTCCGCCAATACTACCGCCAGTTCCGGCCCCCGTCGCGATGGACGCTTCATCGTTCACCGCGACCCGGGCACCGTTGACCTCTTCGTCGGGAGGCTGAACATGGCGATCATGCAGCGTACCGTTCTGGTGGTCGACGACGACCCGCACATTCGTGACCTCCTGACCTTCGCCCTGCAGAAGGCGGGTCTGGCCACGCGGGAGGCTGCGGACGGAGAGGCCGCCCTGGCCGAGATCGCGCGTCGGGCACCGGACCTTGTGGTGCTGGACATCAACATGCCGCGTATGGACGGGATCGAGGTCTGCCGCCGCATTCGCGCCCAGGGCGACCTGCCGGTATTGTTCCTGTCGTCGCGCGACGACGAGATCGACCGGGTTCTGGGCATGGAGCTCGGTGCCGACGACTATGTCGTTAAGCCCTTCAGCCCGCGCGAGGTGGTCGCCCGCGTCGCGGCCATCCTGCGCCGTCTGGCCCGCACGCCGCCGCCATCGACGTCGGGCCTGTTCGCGATGGGAAGACTGACACTCGATACCGATGGCTGGCGGGCCCGTTGGCGGGACGTCGAGGTGCCGTTGACGGTCACGGAGTTCACCATCGTCCGGGTCCTGGCCGATGCGCCGCGCCGGGTCTTCACCCGCGACGCCATCATTGATCGCGTGCACGGGCCGGGCTTCGCCATGACCGACCGGACCATCGACAGCCATGTCCGCAACCTGCGCGCCAAATTCGCCTCGGTCGGCGGAGGCGACGTGATCGAGACCCGCGCCGGCGTCGGCTACCAGCTCGGCCCCTGCATGGGCGGCACCGGGTGATCTCACGCCTGCGCGCCTTCGTCCGGTCTCGCTGGCCCGCGCTCAGGCTGCGCACCATCCTGCTGTCGGTGCTGATGTTCGCCGCCATCCTGCCGGGGCTCAGCGCCATCTTCCTGCGCGTCTATGAGAACACCCTGGTGCGCCAGACCGAGGCGGAGCTGATCGCCCAGGCCGCCGCTTTGTCCGCCGTGGCCGAGGCCGACTGGCCCGGCGTGGTCCGCATCCCCTTCGATCCGGCCATGCGCCGCTCGCCCGGCTATTATCGCCCGGAGGCGGCGACCATCGACCTGGGCTCCGATCCCGTCCTGCCGGCCCGCCCCCCGGCCACCTCCCCGGTCGGTCCGCCGGATCCGGAGGCGCTGATCGTCGCCGGCCGGCTGGCGCCGGTGATGGAGGAAACCAGCCGGACCACCCTGGCCTCGATCATCTTTCTCGACCGCAACGGCATCGTGGTCCGAGGCTATGGCCGGGGCGGTGGCTGGGGCGAACTGGTCGAGGTGCGCGCCGCCCTCGCCGGTCAGGCCCGCACCGTCCTGCGCCGCAACGACGCCTATCACCCGCGCTATTCGATGGAGTGGCTCAGTCGCGCCTCCGGCCTGCGCATCCACCATGCCCGCCCTGTCGTCGTCGACGGTCAGGTGCGCGGCGTGATCCTGACCTCGCGCTCTCCGCGCGCCCTGTTCCGCGGCATCTATCAGGACCGGATCAAGATTGGCCTCGGGATTGTCGGCACCCTGGGATTGATCGCCTTTCTGGCTCTGCTGGTGGCCCGGGGCATCGCCGGGCCCATCGAGGCGCTCAGCCGCGCCGCCCGCGATGTCGCAACCGGTGGCGGCCCACTGCCGCCGACACCGCAGATCGCCGCCGTCGAGATTCGTGACCTCTATGAGGATTTCGGACGGATGGCCGAGGCTGTCGACCGCCGCTCGCGCTATCTGCGCGACTTCGCCGCGGCGGTCAGCCACGAGTTCAAGACCCCGCTGGCCGGCATCCGGGGCGCGGTCGAACTGCTGCAGGACCATGAGGACATGGCACCGGATCAGCGCCGCCGGTTCCTCGACAATATCGCCGCCGACGGACACCGGCTCTCGGCCCTCGTCACCCGCCTGCTGGACCTCGCCCGCGCCGACATGGCCCGGCCCGAGGCGGGTCTGTCCGTAGACCCGGGGCCGCCACTGACCCGGGCCGTCGACGCCTGGGCCGACCGTCTGGCCATCCGTACCGACCTGCCCGCCGACCTGCCATTTGTCGCGGTCCCCGCGGGGACCATGGAACTGGTGGTGTCGACCCTGCTGGAAAACGGCCGTCAGGCCGGCGCGACCTCGGTCGCCGTCGTGGCACGACGCGTCGGCGACAGCCTGATGCTGACCGTTACGGACAACGGTCCGGGCGTGGCCCCGGCCGATACCCGCCGGGTATTCGAGCCCTTCTTCACCACCCGCCGTGGAGAAGGCGGTGCCGGCCTCGGCCTGTCCATCGCCCGCGCCCTGCTCGCGGCCAATGAGGCGACGCTGGACCTGATTCCATCGGCCGAGGGCGCGGTGTTCGAACTGGCCCTGCCGCTGGCGGACGCGACCGCGCCCTAGCGATCGGACTCCGCTTCCGGCCGGTGCACCAGCGAGACCAGCACGACGCTGATCATCATCAGCAGGAACCAGCTGCCCAGCTTGGCCAACGAGACCATTTCCCAGCCGTCCTCCTGTCCCGGATAGGCCCAGGCCCTCGCGTAGGTGCCGAGGTTTTCGGCCAGCCAGATGAAGACGGCGACGAGGAAGAAGCCCAGCAGGAACGGCATGGCTCGCCGCTGTCGGTCCGGCGTGAAGTAGAACCAGCCGCGCCCGTAAAGCAGCGCCGTCAGGGCGAACAGTCCAGGACGGATGTCCGGCAGCCAGTGATGGGCGAAGAAGTTGACGTAGATCGCCGCCGCCAACAGCCACGTCGTCCACAACGGCGGATAGTGGCGGAATTTGATGTCGAAGATGCGCCAGATACGGGCGATGTAACTGCCGACCGCCGCATACATGAAGCCCGAAAACAGCGGCACCATGCCGATGCGAAGCAGGCTGTCCTCCGGGTAGATCCACGAGCCGTGCCAGGTCTTGAACAGCTCCATGATGGTGCCGACCACATGGAAGACGAAGATCACCCTCGCCTCCTCCCAGCTCTCCAGCTTGAGGATCAGCATGGCGGCCTGGATGCCCAGCGCCGCGACCACGAGGAAGTCATACCGGCTGACCGGTACCCCCTCCGGCCACCACAGATGCGTCGCCAGCAACAGGGCCAGCATCGCGCCGCCGAACAGGCAGGCCCAGGCCTGTTTGATGCCGAACATCAGGAACTCGAACCCGTACCGGCTCCACGCCCGCCGGTCGGACCAGCTCTGCAGCCGCCCGAGCCAATGGCGGCCCCAGGTTTCGAGCGGAAGGCGGCGGGGCTCGGTCATCAGATCAGGTTCTCGCCATGGCCGTGGGGCAGGCCCTATCTGGCGAACAGTTGGCCGAGGTCCCCGAAGGCCTTCATCTCGATGGCGTTGCCGCTCGGGTCGCGAAAGAACATCGTGGCCTGTTCGCCCGGCTCGCCCTTGAAACGAACATAGGGCTCGATCTCGAACTTCGTGCCCGCGGCGACGAGACGATCGGCCAGCGCCTGCCAGTCCTCCATCTCCAGCACCACGCCGAAATGGGGCACCGGAACCCGGTGGCCGTCGACCGGATTGCCGCCGGCGTCGGGCGCTTCCATTCCCGAAATCAGATGCGTCACGATCTGATGGCCGTAGAAGTCGAAATCGATCCAGTTGTCCGCGCTGCGGCCTTCGGCGCAGCCCATGGTCCCGCCCCAAAAGCGGCGGGCCTCGTCGATGTCATGAACGGGAAAAGCGAGATGAAACGGACGAAGCGTCATGGGAGCCTCCCTGGTCCACCGCACGATGACCGATCTCGAAACAAAGCGAAAGCCGGGCGCTGACCGTCACGGTGCCCCCGAGCAAACCGCTTCGCTGGCGCTATCCCTGGGGGCCCTACCCCCGCCCGCGATACGTCGGCACGCCCTGATCCGGCAGCCAGAGTCCTTCAGGCGCCGGTCCGGTCTGCCAGAAGACGTCGATCGGGATGCCACCGCGCGGGTACCAGTAGCCGCCGATACGCAGCCATTTCGGTTGCAGCAGGTCGGCGAGCTTCTTGCCGATGGCCACGGTGCAGTCCTCGTGAAAGGCTCCGTGGTTGCGGAAGCTGGTCAGGTACAGCTTCAGCGACTTGGACTCGACCAGCCAGTCACCCGGCGCATAGTCGATGACGATATGGGCGAAGTCCGGCTGGCCCGTCACCGGGCACAGGCTGGTGAACTCCGGTGCGGTGAACCGGGTCAGATAAAGCATCCCCGGATGGGGATTGGGCACCCGCTCCAGCTCGGCCGTTTCCGGGCTGGTAGGCTGGACGGTGTGCTGGCCGAGCTGGTGCAGGCCTGAGGTGTCGGTGGTCATTCGCCCGCTGTACCTTCAACCGCCTCGCCAGTCACCTGTGAGCCCCATCACCGATTTCGACGTGGCGATCTGCCAGGGTGGCTGTCGGGCGACTTCGGTGGCAGATGGATTTCAGACTATTCAGACTATTGAGACGCTGTTTTTTCCGCCAGGTGCGAATTTGCCTTCCCCGGCGACAGCCCGCTATCCGTAGCCAAAGGCAACGCGCCTGTTCAGAGGGGATTCCATGGCCATTCCGGCTTCGCTGAAAAAAGGTCTCAAGCTGCCGGTGATCGCCGCGCCGATGTTCCTGGTCTCGGGGCCGGATCTGGTGGTCGAGACCTGCAATGCCGGGATCATCGGCACGTTTCCGTCGCTGAACCAGCGCACCACCGAGGGCTATCGGGAATGGCTGCATGACATCAAGTCACGCCTGAACCCCGACGCCGCCGCCTTCGGGGTCAACCACATCGTCCATCCGACCAATCCGCGCCTGATGGCAGACATGATGGTGTCGGTCGAGGAGAAGGTCCCGCTGATCATCACCTCGCTGGGCGCGGTGCGTGACGTGGTCGACGCCGTGCACGGCTACGGCGGCGTTGTCTTCCACGACATCGCCAACGTCCGCCACGCGAAGAAGGCGGCCCAGGCCGGCGTCGACGGCCTGATCCTGGTGGCCAACGGCGCGGGCGGGCACGCGGGTGTCGTCAATCCCTTTGCCCTGGTCGAGGAGGTGCGGTCCTTCTTCGACGGAACCATCATCCTGTCAGGCTGCCTTTCGACGGGCTCCGACATCGCGGCGGCCCAGATGATGGGGGCCGACTTCGCCTATATGGGCACCCGCTTCATCTCGACGACGGAGTCGATGGCCCAGGCCGAGTACAAGCAGATGATCGTCGAGTCCGGAGCCTCGGACATCACCTACACCCCCGCCGTCTCGGGCATTCCGGCCAATTTCCTGACGCCGTCGCTGCTGGCCAACGGAATCGACCCGAAATCCCTGCCCGAACACAAGCTCGACATGGCCGATGAAGCCAAGGCCTGGAAGACCGTCTGGTCCGCCGGCCAGGGTTCCGCAGGGGTCAGGGATGTCCTGCCTGCGGCCGCCCTTGTCGCGCGGTTGACGGACGAATATTCGCAGGCTTGTAACAAATTCGACAAGAAGCGGCTCTAGACCCCGCCTCGTTCAACCGAGGCGACTCACCATGCTCCGTACCCTGACGACAACCGCGACCCTCGCGGCCACCGCCCTGCTCGCCTGCGCCGTTCCGGCCGCGGCCCAGGACGCGGCTCCCACGGGCAGCTGGGCCTTCGCGCTCGGCGCGGCGACCGACAACCGGTCCAAGGCCGCCTCCAAGTCCGATGGCGACGCCTATGTCTGGGGTGAGGCCGAATGGGAAACCGCCTCGGGCATGTTCTATGCGGGACCCGGGTTCCAGACCATCAAGAGCTCCAGTGGTTCGGAGCTTGAGCTGGCGGTCGGTGCCGGTGTTCGCCCGGAGGTCGCCGGGTTCGATCTGGACCTGAACGTCACCCACAAATACCAGGTCGACGCCGCGCCCGGCTACGACGACGGGGCCTGGGAGTTCACCGCCGACGTGAAACGCTCCATCGGCCCGGCCAGCGGTCGAGTGCGGGTCCAGTATTCGCCGGACGGCACCGGATCGACCGAATCCTGGACCTGGGTCGAGGCCCGCGTGGGCTGGGCCTTCACCAACAAACTGCGCGGCTCCGCCGCCATCGGCCGCCGCGAGCAGGACAACAGCCTCGACTACACGGGCTGGAACGCCGGCTTCACCTATGCCCTGACGGACCAGCTCCAGGGCGAGCTGCGCTACTACGCCACCGACGCCGACGTGCCCGGCGAACAATATGCCGACACCGTTGTGGCCGGGATCAGTATCGCCTTCTGACCTGACGGGGGGCTCGCAATTCCCCGCGCGCGCCCTATCTATGCCTTATGAGCAATCTTCGTCCGACCACCCTCGAGCGCGCCTATGAACTCGCGCGCGGCGGCGGCTGCCGCACCGTCGGAGAGATCAAACAGGCGCTCCAGTCCGAAGGATTCGAGCGGATCCAGGACTCCTTGTACGGTCCAACCCTGACCGCTGCCCTGCGCAAGCTCTGCCAGGAACATTTCGCGGCCGGTCCCGAGGGCCAATCCGCCGAATAGGCGGGCCTGGCGGTTCGCCTTGATTTTGGCGCGACGGCAGTTCAAAAGCGTTTTTGTCGAGCTCTCTGCGAAACGCCACCCTCTGCTTTCGCACTGAGGTCTAGCCGCTCCCTTCAGACCCGACAGGCCACAGGGGCTTTTCCCTGGGGCCAACTGCTAGCGGAGGTCCTGAAAATGGCTACCGGCACTGTGAAATGGTTCAACTCCACCAAGGGCTACGGCTTCATCCAGCCTGACGACGGCGGCAAGGACGTTTTCGTCCACATCTCGGCCGTCGAACAAGCGGGCCTGCGCGGCCTGGATGAAAACCAGAAGGTTTCCTACGAAATCGAGCGCGACAAGCGTTCGGGCAAGGAATCGGCTGGTCAACTGAAGACCGAAGGCTGAGTTCACGCGTCGGTCTTTTCCGACGCATGATTTCGACGGCGGCGAAGGCGAAGGCCTGCGCCGCCGTTTTGCTATCTGGAGCCGCGCCCTTGCTATTGATGTCCAGAGCGCCCAATTGAGCCTCCGTCGATCTCTTGCGAAACGCTGCTGCCCCTTTGCATCGCGCACCGAGGTCCAAAGCCGATCCCATCCAGACCCGACAGGCCGACCCGGAACTCTTCCGGCGGTCAACGCCTAACGGAGGTCTCAAAATGGCTACCGGCACTGTGAAATGGTACAACTCCACCAAGGGCTATGGCTTCATCGCCCCTGACGACGGCGGCAAGGACGTGTTCGTCCACGCTTCGGCCGTTGAGGTCTCGGACCTCGGCACGCTCAACGAAAACCAGAAGATTTCCTACGAAGTCGAACGCGACGCGCGTTCGGGCAAGGAATCGGCCGGTCGCCTCAAGGCTGCCGAATAGTTTCCGACATGCGACCCTGCCGGGCTTGATGCCCGGCTGACGGAAGGGCCGGCCGCCGAACAGGCGCCGGCCCGACTGTTTTTCAAACTCCTGGAGACGCTGATGACCCCGCTGGCCGACATGATCCCGACGATGAGCGATGCCGACCTGAAGGCCCTGCGCGTCAACGCCCTGCGCCTCTCCGCCTCGACCACCGCCTCGGTGACCCAGATCGCCTCCGCCACCGACGTCATTCCGCTGATCGACGAAGAACTCGCCCGGCGCGCCGCGGACAAGACGGCCACAGTCGTCAAGAAGCCCCGCGCCCCAGCCAAGAAGAAGGTCGTCCCCGCCAGCGGCCACCAGACCGCCCTGCCGGACTCGAAGGCGGCCTAGGCTCCCAACGCCTGATCCAGATCGGCGATCAGGTCGTCGATCTCTTCCACCCCTACCGACAGCCGGATCAGGTTGTCGGTCACCCCGCCCGCCTCGCGCACCTCTTTCGGGACCGAGGCGTGGGTCATGATGGCCGGGTGATTGACCAGGCTTTCGACCCCGCCCAGCGACTCGGCGAGCGTGAAGACCTGCACCCGCTCCAGCACCCGTTTCGTCCGTTCCAGATCACCATCGATCAGGACCGTCACCATGCCGCCGTACCGGCCGTTCATCTGGCGGGACGCCAGGTCGTGCTGCGGATGGCTGATCAGGCCGGGATAGATGACCCTGGCGACGCCGGACTTGCGGTCTTCCAGCCAACGCGCCACGGCCATGGCGTTCTCATTGTGCGCCTTCATGCGCAGACCCAGCGTCTTCAGGCCGCGATTGGCCAGGAAGGCGTCGAACGGCCCCATCACGCCGCCGACGGAGTTCTGGAGAAACTTGATCTCCTTCGCGAGCTCGGGATTTCCGGTGACCAGCGCGCCCCCGATGATGTCGGAGTGACCGTTCAGATATTTGGTCGCCGAATGCATGACGATGTCGGCCCCCAGCGCCAGGGGCTGCTGGCTCCACGGCGTGGCGAAGGTGTTGTCGACACCCAGTAACAGCCCGTGCTTCTTCGCGATCCGCGACAGGCCCTCGATGTCGGCCAGCTTCATCAGGGGATTGGTCGGCGTCTCGGCCCAGATCAGCTTCGTCTTCGGCGTGATTGCCGCCTCCACGGCGGCCAGATCGCTCAGGTCGACATAGGAAAAGTCCAGACCCATCGAGCGACGCCGCACCCGCTCGAACAACCGCCACGAACCGCCGTACAGGTCGTCGCCCGTCACGATGTGCGAACCGGCATCCAGCAGTTCCAGCGCTGTCGAGGTCGCCGCCATGCCGCTGGCGAAGCCGAAGCCGTGCGTCCCGCCTTCCAGATCGGCCAGGCAGGCCTCGAAGGCCTCGCGCGTCGGGTTCTTGCCGCGGGCGTATTCATAACCCTTGTTCACGCCCGGGCTTTCCTGGGCATAGGTCGAGGTGGCGTAGATCGGGGTCATCACCGCACCCGTCGTCGGGTCGGGCCGTTGACCGGCGTGGATGGCGCGGGTCGAGAAACCCTGGCTGTTCTTCAGCTTGGTCATCAAATGTCCTGGTCGAGGCGGCCGATGTTGCCGCCGTAAAAGGCCGAGGCGAGGTCGAATATCTCGACCCACTCCCTTGGCCTGAACAGGTGGCCCGCGCCGGCGATCACTTCAACCCGTACCGGGACTTCATGTTGCCGGAGGAACTCTACCCAGGTCGCGGTATTGCGCGGCAGGACATGGGTGTCGTTCTCGGCCCGGATGACCAGGACCGGCAACCTGCGACGAGGCACACGCGGCGTATAGACATCGACGCCGCCGGCCAGGCCGATCGCCGCCGCCGCGCGACTGTTGCCCAGCGCGCCATCGACCGCGACATAGGAGCCCAGCGAATAGCCGAACATCGCCGTGCGTCGCCGGTCCACGCCCCGGTCGATGAACCAGTCGATCGCATGCTCCCCCACGTCGCGCCACGCCTCCATCATCCGCTCGGGACGAATGCCGTCGTCAGGGAAGGCGTCGGTATAGAGCGGGGTCAGCACCTGATAGCCGTCGCTGGCAAAGCGCATGGCCAGTTCGTGCCAGGGTCCCCGACTGGTGATCCGCCCGCCCGAACCATGCATCATGACGATCGCCGAGCCTCGCCCCTCGCCCGCCGGCCGGTAGTGGATGGCACGGATCGCCTTGCCGTGGCTCTCGAAGGTTACGCCTTCATAGGTCGGCTGCAGAACCGCCTCCTGCGCCAGTGCAGGTGCCCCGAGGCTCGCCGCCATACCCGCCAGAACGCTACGCCGGAGCATTTGCCGGGATCCGTCGTGTTTCGAGAAAGGTCCGGGTACGGCCGAAGACGTCACACCAGGTGGGCAGGTCATACTGATGACCGTCGAAGTCCAGTTCCCGGACCTCGACCGTCGCCCCGGACCCGCGCAGACTATCTGCCAGCCGGAGGGTCGACCGCACCGGAACGGCCTCGTCGCGCCGGGCATGAAGCAACAGGACCGACAGGTCGCGCCCCAAAGGGGCCGTGTCGACCTCACCCCCGCCGGCCGCCAGCACCGCGGATCGGATAGTCCCCGCCTCCGATGTCGCCGCGCCCGCGGCAACGCCGGCACCTCGCGAATAGCCCCAGAGCGCCACCTGCCCCTCGACCACGCCAGGCTTGCCGGCCAGCTGATCCGCCGCGTCCAGAGCCACCTGTCGCCAGGCCCTGGCATTCACAAGCCGCCGGCTCTGATCCGGTGAGGCCGCGTCGAAATAGGCGGGCAGGATGACCCAGTAGCCGCGCGACGCCAGCTGGATGGCGTGGGCGTCGAACAGGATGGAATTCATCTCGAACCCGGTCCCGCCGTGCAGCATCACGACACCTGAGCCGTTGGACTCGCCGCCGGGCGTATAGAGATAGGCCCGTATGGCGTTTCCCCGGCTTTCGAACGAAATCAGTGCCCTCGACGCCTGGACAGCCACATCATCCACACACCCGGGGATGCCGACCTGCGGTCGCGTCTGGGCGGCGACAGCCGGTCCGCCCACGATCGCCATGGCCAGGCCGGCCAGGATGATGCGACGATACAGGCGCACCGCCGCGCTACTCGGCAGCGTCGGGAGCGGCGGGCGGCAGCAGATTGGCGTCGAGGAATCGCCGGGTGTGCTGGAACACTTCGCACCAGACCGGCCCCGTCATGGTCTGCTCACGGCCCTCCAGAATCTGCACCTCAACCGTTCCACCACGACGACCAAGATCGGCGGCCAGGTCCCGCATATCGGCAACAGAGGTCACGGGATGGACCGGATAGCCCTCAATAAGAAGCATCGGCAGTTCGCGGCGGGTTCGACCGGACTCGAAGATGTTGTCACCGGCACCCACGCCGACGGCCACCCGGGCCGTGGAGTCAGGATGGGCCGAGCCGTCGGTGGCCACGAAGCCTCCCAGCGAAAAGCCCCATATGCCGATGCGGTTCGGGTCCACGCCCTCCTGCGTTGCCATAAAGGAGACGGCGTCACGGCCGGCCTCCGCCCATCGACGCATGTCCCCGCCCCGCCAGGGCATCTGGCGCGCACGGGCATCAAAATAGTTGGGCACGAGAACCTGGTAACCGCGCGCCGCAAGCTGAACGGCGTGCGGATCGAACACATGGGCCTCAACGTTCATGCCTTCGGAACTGTGCAGCAATACAACCGCGGCACCGTTGGCGGGGCCGGTGGGCTTGTAGAGCAGGGCTCGAACCGTCTGGCCACGGCTGGTGTATTCGGCCTGGCCCCGCGTCGCCCGCTGCGGCACATCGTCAGGGCAACCCGCCGGTGCGGCGGCCTGGGCGAAGGCGTTCGGGGCGGCGGCAAGCATCAGGGCGGCGGCGGCACCGGCGGCGAGGCGATGGCGAAATTCCAGTTTCATCGGTTCAGGCTCAAGTGATTGATGAGGTCCGTGCGTGTAATCAGGCCGACAAATTGCGCGCCGTCCAGCACGATCGCCACACGATCGCGGTCAAACAGGGGGATCAGGGCGTCCAGACTCTCGCCGACCTGCACCGTATCCAGGTCCCGGGTCATCGCCGAAGAGACCGGGCGGGCGAACCTTTCGGTTCGGGTGATTTCGTCCGTGTTCATGACGTGGACCAGGTCACTTTCGTCCAGAATACCGATCAACTGACCGTCCTGAATGATGGGCAGTTGCGACACGTCGGCCCCGCGCATCCGCTTGAAGGCCGTGTCCAGGGTGTCGTCCGGTCCGGCCACGACGACGTCGCCATTCTGGTATTTGCGAGAGATCAGGTCAGACAGGTCGCCGTGCAGAGGCTGGTCGCCCAGCCCCTGATCGGCCAGCCAGGCATCGTTGTAGACCTTGGACAGGTATTTGGCACCGGTATCGCAGACGAAGGTCACGACCCGCTTCGGCCCGGTCTGCTCCCGGCACCACCGCAGGGCCGCCGCGATCAGGGTGCCCGACGAAGACCCGGCCAGCACGCCCTCCTTCAGCAGCAGTTCCCGGACCGTCGCGATCGCCTCGGCGTCGGGGATGGAATAGGCCGTGTCGATCAGGTCCATCCTGGCAGTATCGGGGACGAAATTCTGGCCGATGCCCTCGACGGTGTAACTGCCCTCCGGGCCGGGGACGCCTTCGTTGACGATCCCCGCCAGGGTCGATCCCACGGGGTCGGCCAGGATGATCCTGGCGTCCGAGCCGACGCTTTTCAGATATTGGCCAATGCCGGTAATCGTTCCGCCCGAGCCGATACCCGCCACGAAGGCATCGATATCGCCACCCATCTGCTCCCAGATTTCCGGGCCCGTGGTCTGGAAATGTGCCAGGGAGTTGGCGTCATTGGCGAACTGGTTGACGTAGAATCCGCCCGGAATTTGTTGAGCCAGTCGCTCTGCCATGTCGGTGTAATATTCAGGATGTCCGTGCGGCACGTCCGACCGCGTCAGTCGAACATCGGCCCCCATCGCCCTCAAATGCTGGATTTTTTCCTTGGACATCTTGTCCGGGATGACCAGAAGCACCTTATATCCCTTGGCCTGACCCACGAGTGTCAGCGCCAGACCGGTATTGCCGGCCGTTGCCTCGACGATGGTCCCGCCCGGTTTCAGAAACCCCTCCGCCTCGGCCGCCGCGATCATCGACAGGGCGATGCGGTCCTTGATCGAACCGCCCGGGTTCTGCGCCTCCAGCTTCAGGAACAGACGGCACGGGCCGGTGTCGATTTTCGTTACCTCCACCATCGGCGTCTTGCCGATCAAGTCCAGCAGGGAGCCGGTCGGGCCGGACAGGACGGGGGTGGCGGCCAGAGACATTCAAACACTCCTGAGGGTCAGCGCCGGAAGCTAGGCGCGCCCTCTCCCCATCACAAGCCGCGCAAGATTTCGCCTCTCCGTGAGCGCCGAAGCGCGGTATCAAGGATTCCAAATGACAAAATCATCCAACCGGCCCCCCGCCGGTCTCCCCGACAAAGACACGCTGATCGCCTTCCTGCGCGACGCGGGTTCGGCCGAGAAGGCCGACATCGCCCGCCATTTCGGCCTCAAGGGCAATGAACGGCGCATGCTGCGCGAAATGATCCGCGAGCTGGAAGCCGAGGGCAAGCTCGGCAAGCGCGGTCGCAAGGGCTTCTCCGAGATCGGTGCCATGCCGCCTGTCGGCGTCGCCGATGTGGTCGAACGCGACAACGACGGCGAGCTCTACGTTCGTCTTGTCGAGGCCTCGGCCGACGCCCCGCGCGCCCTGCTGATCCCCGACAATGGCGGCAAGATCGGGCCCGCGCCCGGCATGGGCGACCGCGTCCTGGTGAAATTCGCCCGCGGCGAGGACGGCTGGGAAGCCCGGCTGATCAAGAAGCTGGACGCCGGCGCCAACAAGGTGCTGGGCGTCATCCGCAAGTCCAACAAGGAGGTCCGGGTCGAACCCGTCGACCGCAAGTCGAAGGACGTGCTGATCGTTCCCCACGCCCAGGCCGAAGGCCTGCGCGACGGCGATCTGGTCCTGGCCGCCATCGAAAAGGGCGACCAGCGCTACGGACCCAAACGCGGCAAGATCCTCGAGAAGATCGGCCACGAGGGCGACGCCCGCGCCGCCTCCCTGATCGCCATCGCCGCCCACAATGTCCCGATGGGCTTCTCCGAAGCCGTCGAAAAGGAAGCGGAAGATCAGGAACTGCCGTCCCTGAAGGGCCGCGAGGACCTGCGCGACCTGCCCCTGATCACCATCGACCCCGCCGACGCGCGCGACCACGACGACGCCGTCTATGCGATGCGCGACGAGGACCCGAAGAACGCCGACGGCTGGATCGTCTGGGTCGCCATCGCCGACGTCGCCGCCTACGTCCGCCCCAACACCAATCTCGACCGCGAGGCGCGCGACAAGGGCAACTCCACCTACTTCCCCGACCGCGTCGAGCCGATGCTGCCGGAACGCCTGTCCAACGGTCTGTGCAGCCTGAAGGAAGGCGAGAACCGCGCCTGCATGGCTGTGCGCATGGTCTTCGACAAGGATGGCAAAAAGACCGGGCACAAGTTCGTCCGCGGCCTGATGCGGTCCCACGCCAAGCTTTCCTACGAACAGGCCCAGTCGGCCATCGATGGCCAGCCAGACGATGCGACCGGCCCGATCATGGCCGCCATTCTGGATCCACTGTGGAACGCCTACCGGACCATGCTGAAGGGTCGGCTGAAGCGCAGCCCGCTGGCCATCGAAAGCCCGGAACGCCGCATCCGCATGAACGACCAGGGCCAGATCATCTCGATCGAGCCCCGCGTCAGCCTCGAGGCCCATCGCCTGATCGAGGAGATGATGATCCAGGCCAATGTCTGCGCCGCCGAGACGCTGGAACAGAAGAAGACGCCACTGCTCTACCGCGTCCACGATGCGCCCAGTCAGGAGAAGCTGTTCAACCTCGGCGACTTCCTCCAGACCATCGGCAAGCCGTGGACCAAGGGCGAGCCGGCCACCACCAAACGGTTCAACAAGCTGCTGGAAGAGACCCGCGGCGGCGACCACGCCGAGGTCGTCAACGAGGTCGTCCTGCGCAGCCAGATGCAGGCCATCTATTCGGCCGAGAACGTCGGCCATTTCGGCCTGAACCTCGACCGCTACGCCCACTTCACCTCGCCGATCCGGCGCTATTCCGACCTCATCGTCCACCGCGGCCTGATCCGGGCTCTGGGCCTGGGCAAGGACGGACTGACCGACCGTGAAGTCGCCGAGCTTCCGGCCATCGCCGAACAGGTGACGATGACCGAGCGCCGCTCCATGGCCGCCGAGCGTGCCGCCATGGACCGCTACATGGCCGCCTTCCTTCAGGAGCGCGTCGGCGCGACCTTCCCCGGCCGCATCACCGGCGTCACCCGTTTCGGCCTGTTCATCCGGCTGGACGAGACCGGCGCGGATGGACTGGTCCCGGTATCCACGCTGGGAACCGAGTATTTCACCCATGACGACAAGTCCCACGCCCTGGTCGGCGAACGCACCGGGTCGCGCTGGACCCTGGGCCGCACGGTCGAGGTGCGGCTGAAGGAGGCCACGCCCATCACCGGCGGTCTGGTCTTCGAGATGCTTTCCGAGCCGGCCCCACGCGATCCCAATGCCCCCGCGCCCCGGCTGGGCCAGCGCGGCCGCGGCCCCGGCGGTGGCGGGTTCCCCAAGCGCGGCACCAGCCGGCCCGGCGGCCCCAAGCCTCCCAAGGGCGGCCGACCATCGGGCGGGCTGAAAGGCGTGCGCAAGGGCAAGCGGCGCTGACGGCAGAATCCGTCATGACTTCGCCGCATCCTATCCGCTAGTCTCGCTGCGGGAGGACCACATGATCAGTTTGACCCGGACGGCAGCCGCCGTGCTCGCTGTTCTCATGCTGGCCGCGCCGGCCACCGCGAACGACACCGTCGCCTCGATGGGCGCGGGCGGGCTCGTCCTGGAGAGGACAGACGGCATCGAGATGCGGTCCGAGGACCTGTACGTTTCGTCCCGGGAAATCCGGGTCCGCTACCGCTTCCACAACCGCACGGACCGCGATATCTCCACTATCGTGGCCTTCCCGATGCCGGACCTTCCCGGCGGGATCGAGAGCGACGTCGCCGTTGAGGACCCGCTGCAGATACCCTTCACGACGATGGTGGACGGTCATCGGGTGTCGACGAATGTCGAGCAGAAGGCGGTTCTCAACGGGGTCGACCATTCGGCGCTGATGCGCGGCCTGGGCGTGCCCTTGTCTCCCCGGCAAGGCGCGACCTTCGAGGCCCTGCTCGCCCTGCCCCGCCCGCAGATAGACATGCTGATCGAACTGGGGCTGGTGGAGGACCGGTCGTGGACGGACGCCGGCGTCCGTCACCTGGAACTCATGCCGCTCTGGACGCTCAAGACCACCCACTACTGGACCCAGGTGTTCCCGGCCGGTCAGGACCTGGATGTCCGGCACCAGTATGTTCCGGCCATCGGCGGCTCGTCCGGCAGCGCATTCGGCGGTCCGGAACCGGAACCGGGAGAGGCCGTCAGCGAGGAGGACGCCCGCTTCTGTACCGACGAGGCCTTCCGCGCCGGCGCGCGGCGTATGCGGTCTCGCGCCCTGTCCATGAGAGAGACCTGGGTCGACTACATCCTCACGACCGGTGCCAACTGGGCCGAGCCGATCGGCGATTTCCGCCTGGTGGTCGACAAGGGAGCACCGGAAAATCTGGTCAGCTTCTGCGGCGAAGGCGTCCGCAAGATCAGTCCCACCCGGTTCGAGATCCGGCGGCGTAATTACACGCCCACCCGGGACCTGTCGGTGCTAATCCTGACCGGTGAACGCATCGACGACTGAACCTTTCGACTCGACCCGCGACCTGACCGACGCCCCGCGTGTGGGTGGCCGTCAGCGGCCGAAGGATGCCGCCACCCTGATCCTGACCCGCACGCGCAAGGGTGAGGCCGAAGTCCTGATGGGCCGCCGTGCGCGGGGCCACGTCTTCATGGCCTCCAAATGGGTCTTTCCCGGCGGCCGGGTTGATCGAGCCGATTTCACCGCCGCCGCCGCCAACGACCTGTCCTCGTCCGATATGGCCCGGCTGAACCGTGAAGTTCCGGCCCGGCGCGCCCGCGCCCTGGCCATCGCCGCCGTTCGCGAAACCTTCGAGGAAACCGGCCTGCTGCTGGCCGCCCCCGCCCCCGCTGCGTCGGTCGCCGGACCATGGCGCGAGTTCCGCGCGGCCGGTGCCCTGCCCGACCTCGCCGCCCTGTCCTATGTGGCCCGCGCCATCACCCCGCCCGGTCGGACACGCCGCTTTGACGCCCGCTTCTTCATGGCCGACGCCCGGACGCTGCTGCATCCGGAACCGACCGCCGGATCGGGCGAACTGGACGAGATCGCCTGGCTGCCGCTGTCGGACACCCGATCGCTCGATCTGCCGGCCATCACCCGCTTTGTCCTGGCCGAGGTCGGCGAGCGCCTGACCCGTCCGGACCGCCCGCTGCCCTTCGTCCGGATGGTCCGCGGCAAACACTTGATCGAGCATCAGGATTGAGATCACGGCCGCATGGACGAGGTTCTACGGCGAGGCTAGTCTCACTCCATGACGCCGATGATCCTGGCTGGCCTTGGGGCCTATGCCCCGCGTGAACAGCGATCGTCGCAGGCGCTGGACCTGGTCTTCGGCCAGCCGCCCGGCTGGACCGAGGCGCAGTTCGGTATCGCCGCCCGCGGCGTGGCCGCCCCTGATGAAACCACCTCCATGATGGGTGCCGAGGCCTCGCGCCGGGCCCTCGCTGCGGCCGGCTGGGCCGACGGCGAGTTCGACGTCCTGATCGGTGCCTGCGCGGTGATGGAGCAACCCATCCCCGGTACCTCGGTCCTGATCCAGCAGGCCCTTGGCCTCGGCAGGTCCGGCATCTGGGCCTTTGACGTCAACCAGACCTGCCTGTCGTTCGCGACCGCGCTCGATGTCGCCGCCATGGGGTTCGAGACGGGCCGGTTCCGCCGCGCCCTGATCGTCTCCAGCGACATCGCCTCCGCCGGTCTGGACTGGGCCATCCCGGCGGCGGCCGCCATCTTCGGCGACGGCGCGGCGGCCGTCTGCGTCGAGGCAGGCAGCGACCCGGACGGCCCCGGCCTGCTGGCGCGCGGCTTCGAGACCTATGGTGAAGGCAAGGACCTGGCCACGTTGCGGAGCGGCGGCACCCGTATCCGGATCGAGCACGGCCTCGACGCCCTGAGCGAAGGCGCACGCTTTCACATGGACGCCTTCGGTATCTTCAAGGCCGCCGCCCGCGCCCTGCCCGCCCTCATCGACAGGGTGCTGGGCGAGGCCGGACTGACCCGTGAATCCGTCGACCTCGTCGTCGGCCATCAGGCCAGCGCGCCGGGTCTTGAGCATATCCGGCGGCTGATGGGCGGAGACCCGGACCGGGTCATCGACATCTTCGCCACCCACGGCAACCAGATCGCGGCCTCCCTGCCGACCGCGCTGGTAGAGGCCCGGGGACGGGGTCTGCTGGGCCCCGGCCAGACCGTGCTCCTGCTCGGCACGGCGGCGGGCATCAGCGCGGCGGCCATGGTGCTGCGGACATGAGCCGGCGTGCCCTGGTCACGGGGGCGACGGGCGGCCTCGGCCTGGCCCTGACGCAGAACCTGTTGGATGCCGGCTATGCGGTGCGAGCGACCGGCCGCAATGCGACGGCGATCCGTCGCCTGGGTGACATGGGGGCCGAGGCCGTCGCGGGTGATCTGTTCGACCTCGGCCCGGACTCCATGTGCCGGGATGTCGACGTCGTCTTCCACGCCGCTGCCCTGTCCAGTCCCTGGGGACCCGATGCGGATTTTCAGCGCGCCAATGTCGACCTGACCCGTGACCTGCTCACGGCGGCACAGCGTTCAGGCGTGGGCTCCTTCGTCTTCGTCTCCTCACCCTCCGTCTATGCCCGCTGGGCCGACCAGACCGGATTGACGGAAGAGACCCCCTGGCCCGACCGTCCCCTGAACGCCTATTCCCGTACCAAGGGCGACGCCGAGCGGCTTGTCCTCGCCGCCGACACGCCCGGATTCCGCACCGTCCCCATCCGCCCCCGGGCCATCATTGGTCCCGATGACACCGTCCTGTTACCCCGCATCCTGCGGCTGGTGAGGCGTGGACGCTTTCCCCTGATCCGCGGCGGGCGGGCGCTGGTCGAGATGACCGATGCGCGCGATGCGGCGCGGGCGCTCCGGCTGGCCGATGTCCATCGCGAAGCGGCGGGCGGTCAGGCGATCAACATCACCGGCGGCAACCCCCTGCCGATCCGCGAACTGGTTGCCAGGCTCGCGCAGACCCTCAAGGTCGAGGTACAGATCGTCCCCATTCCACTCTCGCTCGGTCAGGCGCTGTCCGTCGGAGCCGATGCCCTGTGCCGTATCCTGCCCGGCCGCCCGGAGCCGGTGCTGACGCCCTACACCCTGTCGACCCTGGCCTGGTCCCAGACCTTCGACCTGACCCGCGCTCGCCACCTGCTCGGCTATGAACCCGCCCATGACGCGGTCGCGACGGCGCTCGCCGTTGCCCCCTCTCTGGACGCGCGATGAAACGCTGCCGTGTCCATATCCTGCGGGCCGGGGCCTGTTCCCACCCTGCTGTGATGACCCGCCGCGACGCCGGCCTGACCTCCGCCGTCTTTCCGGCGCTGGCGGCCCTGATCGTCCATCCGGACGAGGGTCCGATCCTGTTCGACACGGGGTATGATCCGGCCTTCTTCGCCGCCACCGAACCCTTTCCCGAGCGCCTCTACCGCTGGGCCACCCCCGTCACACTGGAAGCCGGACACGCCGTCGCAGACCAGTTGCCGGCGTTCGGTTTCAAGCCCGGGGACATCCGCGCGATCGTGATCTCCCATTTCCACGGAGACCATGTCGCGGGCCTGACGCGCTTTCCCGACGCCCGTATCTTCTGCGCCCGCGCGGGGCTGGATCAGGTCCGGCGCAAGGGCCGCTTCGCCCGGGTCCGGCAGGGCGTGCTGGCCGCTCTGGCCCCGGCCGGCATCGCCGACCGGGCGACCTTCTTCGAGGACCGTCCCACGGTCGCCCTCGGACCCGACCTGGCCCCGTTCGAGTCCGGCGCGGACCTCCTGGGCGACGGGGCACTGGTGGCCGTCCAGCTCCCGGGCCATTGCCCGGGCCACTGGGGCCTGCTGGTGCGACAGACCGATGACCGGACGCGCTTCATGATCGCGGATGCCGCCTGGTCCAGCGGGGCTGTCCGCGACGACGTCCCGCCGCCGCGCCTGACCACCGCGCTGCTCGGCCGGACCGGCCCCTACCGCGAGACCCTGAACGCCCTGCACCGGCTCTGGACCCGCAATCCGGAACTGATCGTCACCCCCTCCCACTGCGGCGAGGTCGAGATCGAGACGGGCCGTGCGGACTGACCGGGTCGCCATTCTGCGCGCGTGGGTCGACGCCCGGTGGAGCGGGTGGCGGCTGCGCACGCGGGCGCAGATCGCGGCGCGGCAAGCGCGGCTGTGGCGCGCCATGACCCCGGTCATCGCCCGTACCCCCGCGATCCGCGCCCTCGCAGGCCGTCCGCTGGCGGACTTTCCCGTCATGCCGCCGGAGAGGCTGCGCGAAGGATTCGATGACTGGAACACGCTCGGCCTGACGCGGGCCGAGGCCGAAGCCGCCGCGATAGCCGGCGAGTCCGGCGGTTCGGGCGAAGTCCGTCCAGGCGTCGTCGCCGGCTTCTCCTCCGGCTCATCAGGACGGCCCGGCCTGTTCGTGACCAGCGGCACCGAGCGCGCCGGCTGGGTCGGCCATATCCTCGCCCGCCTGCTGCCCGCCGACGCCCTGGCCCGACCGACGCGTATCGCCCTGTGCCTGCGCGCCGACAACCGGCTTTACGGCGAGGTCAGCGCGGCGGGTCCGTTCCGCTTCCTGTTCGTCGGCCTCGACGTAACGGCACCGGAGCGGTTCGCGCGACTGCGCGACTTCGCCCCGGATGTGCTGATCGCACCGTCACAGGTTCTCGCCGACCTCGCCCGCCGCGCCGACCGGCCCTGGCCGATGCGCCATCTGTTCTATGGCGCCGAGCCCATGGGCGAGGCTGAGCGGGGCTGGATCGCCGCCGCCCTCGGCACCCGGCCCGATCCCATCTATCAGGCTACCGAGGGCTTCCTCGGCGCGGCCTGTCGCCTTGGGACCCTGCATCTGAATGAGGACGTCCTGATCATCGAGCGCGAGGCCGTGCCGGGGACCAACCGCTTCCTGCCCATCGTCACCGACCTGCGCCGCACCACCCAGCCCATGATCCGCGTTCGCCTGCCCGACCTGCTCGAGCTTCTGGCCGTCCCCTGCCCCTGCGGCTCACCGTTGACCGCCGTTCATCCCGTCGAGGGCAGGCTCGAAGACCTGTGGCGTTGGCCCGGCGCCGTGATCTGTCCGCGCGAGGTCGAAACCGCCGTCAGCACCGCCATAGGTCCTCAACCCGACTGGCGCGCCGTCGCCACGCCTCGCGGTGTCTCGGTAGAGGCTGGCCGCAACAAGGTTGAGATCGCCCGGACGGCACTTGAAACCCTTCTCGCCGCACGGAAGGTGGATCTGCCCGTCACGACCGGTGGTCCACCCGTGCAGGACGGCGTCAAGCGGCGGCGGGTGCGCTGGACCGATGGCTGAGCGGGTCCTGATTACAGGTGCCCGGGCCGTCGCCGCGCTCGATATTGCCCGCGGCCTGCGCGCCGCCGGTTTCGAGCCGCATCTGGCCGACTGCAGCCCGGCCCTGACCGCCCGCGCGTCCAGCACCGCCGGACCGGTGCATCACCATGCCTCGCCGGTGGCGCGGCCCGCGCAATTCGCGCGCGACATCCGCGCCCTGATCGCCCGTATCGACCCCGTGCGGATCATCCCGACCTGCGAGGAGGTGTTTCACCTCGCCGCCCTGGCGGAGGCCGAGGGCTTCGCGAACCGGCTGTTCTCCCCGTCACCGGACCGGCTGGCCACCCTCCACGCCAAGGATCGCTTCGCCGCCCTGTGCCAGGACCTGCACCTGTCCGCGCCGGGCACTGCCGTGGCCTTCGACCTAGCCACCCTGACGGCCTTGACCGAGGGGTCGCCCGACATCGTGATCAAGCCGGTCTGGTCCCGCTTCGGCGCGAGAACCCTGATCGCGCCGTCGCCCACGGCCCTCGCCGCCGTTGCCCCCACGCCCGCCGCTCCCTGGATCGTCCAGCGCCGGATCGTCGGCGACGAGGTCAGCTTCTATGCCGTCTGCCA
Organism: Caulobacteraceae bacterium; assembly: GCA_965284535.1. Classification (GTDB taxonomy): domain Bacteria; phylum Pseudomonadota; class Alphaproteobacteria; order Caulobacterales; family Caulobacteraceae; genus Brevundimonas. The sequence continues at coordinate 1,816,222 of OZ260090.1, read as the reverse complement.
GGATGGTCGGGTCGTCGGTTTCTGCGCCTACCGCTCGGAATGGCGGCTGCCCGGCGGTGCCAGCTACGCCTTCCTTCCCGCATCAGACGAGGTCACCACGAAGCTGCGCCCGATGGCCGACGCCCTCGCCGCCTTCGCCGGCACCGGGCAGATCGCCTGCGATGCCATCGTCGACGCCGCCGGACAGCCCTGGCTGATCGAATGCAATCCGCGCGCGACCAGCGGCGTCCATCTCTTCGGTCGCGGAGCCGCTCTCGGCAACGCCCTGACCGGACGCGGAACAGCTGACCCGGCTCCCGGCAACCGCCACATCTCGACCGCCCTCTGGCTTCATGGCCTGCCGACCGCCCTGCGCGACGCACGGTTCACCGAATGGCGCACGCAGTGCCGCCAGGGCACCGATGCCGTCGCCGCGGCCGGCGATGGGCTGCCCGTCCTCGGAGCCCTTGCCGACGCTGCCGTGTTCGGCCTGCGCGCGCTCCTGACGGGTCGTCCCCTGACCGAGGCCATGACCGCCGACATCGAATGGAACGGCCAGCCCTTCGGCCCCGCCCACTGGAGCCGGCCATGACGCCCCTGCCCGACAACCTGCGTCAAAGTTGGCAGATGGCGGCCCTGTCGCGAGACCTGGGCACCAGGCCCCTCGCCCGTACCGTCGTCGATACGCCGCTGGTCCTGTTCCGCACGGCAGCAGGCGTCGGAGCCCTTGTCGACCGCTGCCCGCACCGCAACTATCCGCTGTCCATCGGACGGATCGAGGACGGCGGCCTGCGCTGTGCCTATCACGGCTGGAGGTTCGGGTCGGACGGTGCCTGTCTCGATGTTCCCGGCTGCGCCCTGGCGACGGGCGACGAACAACGGCTCGCCGCCACACCGGTCGAGGTGGTCGAGACGAACGGAGCCGTGCTCGTCCGGCTGGCCGGCGACGGTGCCCCCCTGCCCGACCTTGGCCCCTGGGGCGCCCCGGATCACGATCAATTCTGGTGGTCGCAGGGTGTCTGGCGCGGTCGGACACTGGACGCTCTGGAGAATGTACTCGACCCCTTCCACACCAATTTTATCCACGACGGCATCATCCGCCGCAGCACCCGGCGGATGCCCGTCCGGCTGTCGGTGCGCGCGGGGCCGGACTGTATCGAGTCGATCATCGAACAGCCCCAACCAGACCTCGGCTGGATGTCGCGCCTGCTGGAACCGCCGCGGGACCGCAGCATTACCCGACTCCATGCCCCCACACTGGTTCAGGCCCGTTGGGAGGGGCCACACGGGCTGACCCTGTGCGTGACCGTCTTCTTCACCCCTGTCACGGCGACCACCCTGATGCCCTTCGCCTGTTTCACCACGCCCAGGGGGCGAGGCCCCGGCTGGCTGAAGGAGGCGGCGATCCGCCTGTTTCTGGAACCCGTGGTGCGTCAGGACCGCCACGCGCTCGCCCGGCAGTTGGACAATCTGGAGCGGTTCGGCGCGCCGCGCTTCCTCCAGGGGCCCGGCGACCTGCTGGGTGCCCGCGTCGCGCGGCTGTATCGGGGCGAGCGGTTGGAACCGGCGACCGAGGGACCGTTCGAGCATCAGCTGTGACCCGGTGGCCGCGCCGTTGAAAAACCGTGGGTTGCGTCGCTTTGCTGCTTCCGCCGCCCTCGACTTCTGATAGCGCGTTCGGCATCGTGGCGGGGCATGGGGCGTGTCGCAGCCAATATTCCAGTCGCCGGGGAGGCGGATCAGGCGGCTGCGTCCAGCGCGGCCTTCGATTCCGCGCATCAGGCGCTTGTCGCCGACAAGTCTCTGCAGTTCGCGATGAAGGGGATCGAACCACCGCCTCCGCCGCCCGGCTGGCTCCGACCCCTGGTCGAATTCGTCGAGTTTCTGGCCCCGGCGTTCAAGATCATCTTCTGGCTCGGGCTGGCGGCCATCGTCCTGGCTATACTGTGGTTCGTCGCCCGCGAGGTCATCCGCATCCGCCTGCCGGAGAAGACGGACAAGCTGGACATCCGGGACGACAGCTGGCGGCCGGCTCCCGCCGCGGCCCTCGCCCTGCTCTCCGACGCCGATGCCCTGGCTGCCGAGGGCCGGTTCGCCGAGGCGGTCCACCTCCTGCTGCTGCGAAGCATCAACGACATCGACGGCCGCCTGCCCAATACGGTGCGTCCCGCCCTGACCGCCCGCGACATCGCCGGGCTAAGCCGCCTGCCCGGCGCGGCCCGACCGGCCTTCGACCGGATCGCGCGGGTGGTTGAAAGCAGCCTGTTTGGCGGGCGCACAGTTGACCGCGCGGCCTTCGTCGACTGCCGGGCCGCCTATGAGGCCTTCGCCTTCCCGCAGGCCTGGACCGCATGACCGATGCGACGCCCACGAGCGCGCCCACGGCCCAGGTGCCTTCGGGTGATACCGGAGCGACCCGGCATCCGTTCCGGCCCGGCATGGTGCTGGCCCTCGTTCTGGTGGCGGTTTTCTCCCTCTCGGCCCTGGGGGCGCTCAGCGCCTATGCGCCCGAGATCAGCAATGGCGACGACGGTCGCGGCCACGCCCTGTCACGCTCGGCCATCGGCTATGGCGGACTGGTCAAACTGCTTCAGGAAATCGACCGCCCCGTCCTGCTGAGCCGCGGCACCCTTCGTGGCGGGGCCCGGGACGGCCTCTTGATCCTGACGCCACCGCTCGGACGCGAGGAAAACGCGCTCGAAACACTGCGCTGGGAGGCGGGATCTGTCCTGGTCGTCCTGCCCAAATGGGAGGTCATCCCCGACATGACACGACAGGGCTGGGTTCGGGAGGGCGGAACCCTGTCGCCCGCCAACGCCCTGTCAGTCCTGCCCGAAGACGTGCGCGAAGGCCTCGTCCTGTCAGAAGATCCAGCCGGGTCGGCTCCGCGCCTGATCAGCGAGAGCGGACGCCTGCTCGCGCCGGCCGGACCGGTTCAGTCCCTGCGCACCCTGTCGGGGCCCGGCTGGATCCCGGTCATCACGGACGGTGCGGGACGCGGGCTGGTGCTGACGCATGACGACACCGGCCTGTATGTTCTGGCCGACCCCGACCTGCTCAACACCCAGGGCATGGACCAGCCGGCCAAGGCCCGCGCCGCCCTCGCCCTGCTCGACCACCTGGGACCGTCGGACCAGGTCATTGCCTTTGATCTGTCGCTGAATGGCTTTTCGCGGCCACGCAGTGTCCTGCGTCTGCTGCTGGAGCCGCCGTTGCTGGGTTTCACCCTCTGCCTGCTGTTCGCTGCCGCCCTGGTCGGCTGGCAGGCCATGATCCGCTTTCAGCCACACCGTCACAGTGGTCGCGCCGTGGCCCTCGGCAAGAAGGCCCTGGCCGACAATACCGCCGCCCTGGTGCGGCTGGCCCGGCGCGAGCGCGCCATGGCCGCGCCCTATGCCGAACTGGTCCGGGCCCAGGCCGCCCGGGCCATCGCCGCCCCGCCGTCCCTGTCGCGGGAGGCGAGCATCGCCCTGCTCGACCGGCTGGCCAAACGGCAAGGTGCCGAAACCACATTCGCAGCCCTGTCCGCCGAAGCGGACAAGGCCCGCAACGCCGGCGACCTGATGAGTGTCGCCCGATCCCTGATGCGCTGGAAGCTGGAGTTGACCCGTGGACGTGACTGAAGTCGGGGTCATCGCCGCCCGCATACGCGCCGAAGTGGCCAAGGCCGTCGTCGGCCAGACCGAGACGGTCGACCTGATGCTGACCGCCCTGTTCTGTGGCGGACACATACTGCTGGAGGGACCTCCCGGAACGGCCAAGACGCTGCTGGCCCAGACCTTCGCCCGCTCACTGAGCCTCCAGTTCGGCCGCATCCAGTTCACGCCGGACCTGATGCCCGGCGACATCCTCGGGTCCAACATCTTCAACTTCCAGACCTCGACCTTCACCCTCACCAAGGGGCCGGTGTTCTGCGACCTGCTGCTGGCTGACGAGATCAACCGTACCCCGCCCAAGACCCAGGCGGCCCTGCTGGAGGCCATGCAGGAACGGTCGGTGACCGTGGACGGCGACACCCATGTGCTGAGCGACCGGTTTACCGTCATCGCCACCCAGAACCCGATCGAACAACAGGGTGTCTACCCCCTGCCCGAGGCCCAGCTGGACCGGTTCCTGTTCAAGCAGACGCTGGACTATCTGTCGCGCGATGACGAGTTGAAGGTGGTCCAGGCCCATGGTGCCCACGCCGGCATGCCGGATCCGGTCGCCCTGGGCGTAGAGGCCGTCGCTGACGCAGCGACGGTCGCCGCGGCAATCGAGATGGTGGCCCGGGTGCGCCTGTCGCCCGAGATCACCGCCTATGTGGTCGACCTGATCCGGGCCACGCGGGAAAGCGCGGACCTGCAGACCGGGGCATCGCCCCGCGCCGGTGCCATGCTGGCCGTCGCCGCCCGTGCCCGCGCTGTTCTGGACGGCCGCGACTATGTCATCCCCGATGACGTCAAGGGCCTGGCCCTGCCGGCCCTGCGCCACAAGGTGGTGCTGTCGCCCGCGGCCGAGATCGAGGGCCGCCGGGTCGAAGATGTCATCCGCTCGCTGATCGATCAGGTCGCCGCTCCGCGATGATCTATCCCACGCGCCGGTGTGTGTTGGCGGCGCTGGCGGGGGCGCCGGTCGCCCTGGTGGTCGGGCTGGTCCAGCCCGGCCTGTGGCTGGCCGCGCCCGTCTGGTTGCTGGCCGTCGCGACCCTGATGCTTTTGGACGCCCTGCTGGCACCATGGCCGAAATCATGCCGGATGACGTTTGAGGCTCCCGGCTATCTGGCCGTCGCCGCGACCGCGACCGCACGGCTTGAGGTCGCGCTTGGAAGACGCGGCCGGACACCCCGCGCACTCGAGACGGCGCTGGAAGCCGACCCGCGCGTCGGCCTTCTGAATATAAAGGGACGGCCCCGGGAACCCGGGACCTTCGTCTTCGATCTACGGCCCGGGCGAAGAGGCCAGGCGGACTTCTCCGGGGCCATCGCGCGGTGGCAGGGTCCGCTGGGGCTGGTCTGGCGTCAGGCACGTCAGAAGCTGGCCGTCACCGCTCCCATCGGCGCGGACATCCGCCGCATCGAGGATGAGGCGGTGCGGATGTTCAGCCGTGACGCCCTGCATGGGGCCAAGGTGCAGATGGATCTGGGCGAGGGTGCCGAGTTCCATGCCCTCAGCGAATTTCATTCCGGCATGGACCGGCGCACCGTCGACTGGAAACAGTCGGCCCGGCACCAGACCCTTCTGGCCAAGGAGTTCCGCACCGAGCGCAACCACCAGATCGTCATGGCCCTGGACTGCGGCCGGGTGATGTGTGAGCCGATCAACGGAGCACCGCGCATCGACCGCGCTATCCATGGTGCCCTGATCCTCGCCTATGCCAGCCTGCGCAGCGGTGACCGCGCCGGCCTCTTCGCTTTCGACGACCGCCCGCGCCTGTCGACGGGCTCCCTGTCCACTGTCGCCGGCTTCCCTCTGCTGGTCCGGCAGGCGGCCGCCATCGACTACGGGACCGAGGAGACCAACTACGCCCTCGGCCTGACCACCCTCTCGGCCAGCCTGAAGCGCCGTTCGCTTGTGGTGATCTTCACCGAATTCGCTGACTCGACCGCCGCCGAACTGATGATCGAGACCACCGGACGGCTGATCAAACGCCACCTCGTGCTGTTCGTGGTGATGCGCGACGATGAGCTCGAGGCCCTGGTCACGGCCCCACCCGACACGCCCGAGGACGTCGCCCGGGCCGTCGTCGCCGCCAGCCTGCTGCGCGAGCGGGACATCGTCCTGGCCCGCCTGCGCCGGTTGGGAGCCCATATCATCGAGACGCCGGCTGACCGTGTCGGACCGGATGTGCTGAATGTCTATCTCGACCTCAAACGCCGGGACCTGCTGTGAGCGAGCTGCAACTCAAGAGCCAGCGTTTCCGCCGCGAGCGCGAGGCTGACTGGCGGCGGCTCGAGGCGCTCGTCACCAAGGCCGAGAAACGGTCGGCCGGGGCCCTGACCGACATTGAAATCCTGGCCATGCCGGTACTCTATCGCTCGACCCTGTCGGCCCTGTCGGTGGCGCGCGCGACCTCGCTGGACCAGGCCCTGATTGGCTATCTGGAGAGCCTGTCCGCCCGGGCCTATTTCTTCGTCTATGGCGCGCGCTCGACGCCGCTGGAGCAGCTGACAGCCTTCTTCGCCCGCGACTGGCCAAGAGGTGTCAGGGGTCTCTGGCGCGAAACCGTGATCGCCTTCCTGATCACGGCTCTTGGCGCGGGGGTGGCCTGGGGGCTGATCGCGGCGGACGCGGACTGGTTCTACGCCTTCGTCGATCCGGCCCTGGCCGGCGAGCGCGATCCGACGGCCTCGGCCGCGGCCTTGAAGGCGACGCTTTATCATCAGGAGGGGTCTGACGGCCTGTCCTTTTTCTCCACCATGCTGTTCACCCACAACGCCAGCGTGGCCCTGACCTGTTTCGCGCTCGGCTTCGCCCTGGGTGTGCCGACCATCATCCTGTTGCTGATGAACGGCGCCATGCTGGGTGCCATGCTGCATGTCTTCTTCTCGAAGGGCGTAGGCTTCGAGTTCAGCGGCTGGCTGCTGATCCACGGCGTAACCGAACTGTTCGCCATCATTCTCGCCGGTGCCGCTGGTCTGCGCATCGGCTGGGCCGTCGCCTTTCCGGGTGATCGCGGTCGGCTGGAGGCTCTGTCGGGAGCGGGACGCGGCGCGGGTGCCGCCATGATGGGCGTCGTCATCATGCTGATGCTGGCGGGACTGCTGGAAGGTTTCGGCCGCCAGTTGATCGGCAATGATCTGGTCCGCTACGCCATCGCCGCCACCACCGCCCTGATATGGGGCCTGTATTTCTATGGCCCGCGCCCGACGCGAGTGACTCCATGACCGCCGTCGACATGACCGCCGAGGCTCGCAAGCGTCAGCGCGGCCTGATCACCCCCGAAGGCATCGACCTGCGGCTGGAGATTGCCAGCGTCGGCCAGCGTCTCGGCGCGCTGGTCATAGACATGCTGATCATCTTTGGGGTGATCATCGTCTTTTCCATCGCCGCCGGCTTCGTCCTCGGGTCGACAGGACGAAGCTCGGGCGAGATGATCGCGGTCATCTGGCTGCTCGGCCTGTTCCTGCTGCGGAACGGCTACTTCCTCGCCTTCGAGATGTCGGCCCGGGCCGCGACGCCGGGCAAGCGGGCGATGGGCTTACGGGTAGCCTCGCGCGATGGTGGCCGTCTGCGGTTCGAGGCCATCTTCACCCGCAACGTCCTGCGCGAGCTGGAGCTTTTCCTGCCCCTCTCGATCCTCTTTGGCGCGCTGCTGTCGGCTGGCTCCCGGGATGTCGATGGCTGGATCTATCTTCTGCTCCTGATCTGGTGCGGGGTTTTCGTCTTCCTGCCGCTGTTCAACGCCGACAAGCTGAGGGCCGGAGATCTGGTCGCCGGCACCTGGGTGCTGCGGACGCCCAAGCAGAAACTTCTGCGCGACATGGCTGACGACAGCGCGGCCCACCAGCCCAACCTCGCCTTCACCCCGGGCCAGCTCGACGCCTACGGGATCAAGGAACTGCAGGTGCTGGAACAGGTCCTGCGGACCCGGGACAAGCCCACCGTCCGCGCCGTGGCCGACCGGATCGCCGGCAAGATCGGCTATACCCGCGGCGAGGTCACCGATCTCGAATTCCTGCGCGCCTACTATCACGCCGTCCGCGGCCGCCTGGAATCGCGCCTGCTGATGGGCCGCCGGCGCAAGGACAAGTTCGACCTGTCCTGACCGGTCAGGCTCAGTCGAAGATTGACGCGACGTTCTGGCCGCCACCTTCCTTGACCGCACGCAGTTCGACATAGGTCGCGGCGACGATCGAGGCCCACAACAGCGTTGAGATCGCCTGCCTCACCGCACCGAGGACAAGGGTCATGACCGGCGCCCCCTGCCCGACCTCGAATCCGGACGCGGCCATGCCCGCAATGCCGATCGCGGCCCCGATGATCCAGCTGATCACGAAATAGACCACGGTCAGCAACAACAGCCACCAGCGGTGATTTCGGGTCAGGTCCCGGCTGCGCTGCAGGGCCCGGCCGATACCCGCTCGCTCGGCCACGACCACCGGCCCGGCCAACAGCCAGATCAGAAAGACGATGATCCCCGGCACGACCAGCAGGATCAGCCCCAGCATCATCGCCAGACCGATGACGATGCCGACGCCGAGCAAGACCCAGAACGATTTCATAGCGACCCCAAAGCTCTCGCCCAGGGAGGCCTTGCGGCCCTGAAGGTCCGCAACCACGGTGTGGGTCACCACACCCTGCAGGATCACGCTGGAGACCATGCCAACGATCAGGCCGGCCAACCAGACGACGCCACCGACCGCTTCCCGTTCGAGACTGGCCCCCGCCGACGCCGACGCCCACTGACCCTGTCCCCAGAGGAGGGCGGCCTGAGGCAGGCCGACGAAGACCAGCGCCACCAGGATCAGCGGCAGGGCATTGGCCCCGACCGCCCCGAAGGTGCGTTCGATCACCCGGCCCAGATCGAACCTTCGTTTGCCTTCATAGCCGTGTGTCATGAACCCCTCCGTCTGTCCTGACCGGAGCATCCGGAAGCGGGCCGCGCAACCATCGATTGGAATTGGGCCGTCACAGCCGGGGCGGCCGCCGTCAGGCCCCCGCGACCGCCGCCGGTCGCGCCCGGCAGGTCTCGAGCCACCGCGCCAGATGGCTGAACTCCTCCGGCGGGCGATATTTGATCAGCCGCGCGAAATCCAGCCCGACGACCGCGACGATGTCGGCGATGGTGAACCGGTCCGAAGCGATGAAGGCGTGGTCGGCCAGACGGCGGTCCAGCGTCTTCATGAATTTCTCGGCCGCCACCCGGTTGTAGTCGGCCAGTTGCGGCATCTGGGTCGCTTCCAGCGCGGCCAGGGCCGGGTGTGAGTGGCGCACGCTCAGCATGATCGGATTGGCCAGATAGAACTCACAGCGGCGCGTCCACATCTCGATCACCGCCTGCTCGCGCGCATCGACGCCGAACAGGTTGGGTTCGGGATACAGGGCCTCCAGATAGCGGCAGATGGCCACCGATTCCGAGATCGTGGTTCCATCGTCCAGTTCCAGCGCCGGCACATGCGGCACGCCCACCCGCGACCGGTATTCCGGTGTCTTGTGCTCGCCGGTCAGGATGTCGATCTCGACCCGTTCGACATCCTCGATACCCTTCTCGGCCATCACCCAGCGGACCCGGCGCGGATTGGGTGCGCGGTGAGAGGTATAGAGTTTCATCAGGGCCTCCGTTGCTTATCGCAACGCTACAGGCCGAAGATGCGTCCCGGCAAGGCCCCGACCACCGCCGCCGCCATGACGGTCGCGAGGAAGCCGGCGAACAGCGCCTTCCAGACCAGGCCGAGGACCTCCTCGCGCCGTTCCGGCATCAGAACGCTCAGGCCGGTCACCGTGATGCCGACCGAGCCGATGTTGGCGAAGCCGCACAGGGCATAGGTCATCAGCATCCGGGTTCGTTCGCTCATCGCCCCGGCCGGGACGTTGCCCAGTTCGATGAAGGCCTTGAACTCGGTCTGGGTCAGCTTGACTCCCAGCAGCCATCCGGCCTTGCCCGCCTCGGACCACTCCACGCCCGACAACCAGGCCACGGGCATGAACAGCCAGCCCAGCAGACGTTCGACCGTCACATGATCCCCGAACAGCCAGAAGCCGCCCAGCATGACATTGAGCAGGGCCACCAGGGCCACGAACACGATCAGCACCGCCGAGATGTTCAGCACCACCATCAGACCGTCGGCCGTACCCTTGACGATGGCGTCGATGGCGCTGTCGTACTTCAACGCCGAACCATAATCGGCCGCGACGCCGCCCTCGCCCGCCGTCTCGGGTATGATGATACGCGCCAGCAGCACCCCCGCCGGAGCCGAGACGATCGAGGCCACCAGCACATGGCCGGCCGCGTTCTGCATCACGGGTGCCAGAATGGCCGCGTAGGCCACCATGGTTGAGCCGGCCACGGTGGCCAGACCGACCACCATCATCAGGAACAGTTCCGACCGAGTCAGCTTGTCCAGATAGGCCCGGATGACGATCGGGCTCTCGATCATGCCCAGGAAGATGTTGGCCGCCACCGCCAGCGCCGAGGCTCCGCCCAGCCCCATGGTGCGCTGAAACAGGATGCCGAAACCGTGGGTGATCCATTTCAGGATCTTCCAGTGCCACAGCAGCGCCGACAGGGCCGAAATCACCAGAATCATCGGCAGAACATTGAAGGCGAACGTGAACAGGGCGGGAGGGTTCTCGACGGCATACGGTTGGTCGCCGCCGGCCAGATAGCCGAACACGAACTGCGCCCCCTGGGCGGCCGCCACGGTCAGTCCCCCGACCGCGTTATTGACCCCGTCGAGAAGGACCTGCGAAGCCGGATTGAACAGGGCCAGCACCAGCGCCGCCTGTACCGCGATCGCTCCCAGCGTCAGCCGCCACGGGAAGGCCCGGCGATTTTCCGACAGGCCCCAGCAGGCCGTCACGATCACCACGAGCCCCAGCAGACTCTGAAGGTTCAGGAGACTGAACATGGATGTGTTTCCCCACCGGCTCCCCGCCGGCCCCGTCCCGTTGAACGCCACGCCGACTGTTATGGCAAGCCGCTGTTTCGCTCGTTTCCAGCCCTGAATCCGTCGTGATCCGCGCGCGTCATCACGAAACCGTGATCAACACGGAACAGGGAGAATGACGATGCGCAAGGCTCTGATGCTGGCTTCGGCTGGCCTGATCGTTCTGGCCGGCTGTTCGGCGGCCAACGACAAGGCTGAAGAATACTCCGACCAGGCGGCCCCCGCCGCCGAGGCCACGGCCGGGGCTCCGGCGGACGCCGCGCCCTCACCGGTGGTCGCCCGCCCCACGCCGCTCGCCCCGATCGCACAGGTCGCCTACGCCTACAGCTACGCCCTGTCCCTGCCGCGCGACCGGGGTGCCGAGATGATGAGCCGGCATGAGCTCGCCTGCACCTCCGCCGGTCCCGGCTACTGCCAGGTGATCTCGGCCCAAGCGGACTGGACCGCGCGCGATCCCGGCGGACGTCTCGAACTGCGGGGCCAGCCTGAGTGGATCAACCGTTTCCGCAGCGGGCTCGCCCTCGATGCACAAAACGCCGGAGGTCGTCTGGACGAAGCCGTCACCGACGGCGAGGACGTCACGCGCGGCATCGATGTGGCCGCGACCGGCGCACGCACCACCGCCTCCCTGACCCAACGCATCGAGGAGCTTCAGGCCCGGCGCGGCGGAACCATGGCCCAACGGCTGGAGATCGAGCGCGATCTGGCCGACCTGCGCCGCCAGTACGACGCCCAGCAGATCGAGCTGCGCGCGCTCAACGACCGGGTCCAGTCGGCCCGGCTCACGCTCGAATATCGTCAGGGCGGCGTCATGGCCGCCGACAGTCCGACTCGCCCGGTCGCCCGCGCGCTGGGCGACGCCTTTGGTCTGTCGATGGGCATGCTGGCCGTGCTGATCACCGCCGGCTCGATCCTGCTGCCGATCGTGGTCATCGGCGGTGCCGTCTGGTGGGGCATCCGACGCCGGAAGCCCGCCGCAGCCTAGAGCTGACCCCGCACCAGCCGGCTGTATTCGTCCATCAGGCCGAGGCTGAGGTCACCCGGGGTGAAGCGGTCGTCACCGATCTCGCTCACCGGGGTGATCTCGGCCGCCGTGCCGCACAGGAAACATTCGCTGAAGTCGGCGAGTTCCTCGGGCCGGATGTGGCGGATTTCGACCTCAAGCCCACGCGCGGCCAGCATTTCCAGCACCGTCTGGCGGGTGATGCCGTTCAGGATCGCCCCGTCGGCGGGCGGGGTGATCAGCTTGCCGTCCTTGACGAAGAAGACATTGGCGCCGGTCGCCTCGGCGACGAAACCGCGCCAGTCCAGCAGCATGGCGTCGGCATAGCCGCGCGCCTCGGCGTGGTGGCGGTTGATGGTGCCGATCATGTACAGGCCCGCCGCCTTGGCCTCGGTCGGGGCGGTTTCCGGCGACGGCCGCTTGTAGGGTGCCCAGCAAAGGCGGATGCCCTTGGCCTTGGTTTCGGGGTCGAAATAGCTGGGCCAGTCCCATACCGCGATGGCCACATGGGTCTGCGTTTCCTGCGCCGAGACACTGACCTGTTCCGAGCCGCGCCAGGCGAGGGGACGGACATAGGCGTCAGTCAGTCCGTTTCGTGCGCACGCTTCCTTGCAGGCGTCGTTGATCTGCGCCACCGTGAACGGAATCTTGAAGTCGAGCACCTCGGCTGAACGGAACAGGCGGTTCGTATGCTCCGTCAATTTGAAGATCTGCCCATTGTACATCCGCTCGCCCTCGAAGACCGAAGACGCGTAGTGCAGGGCGTGGGTCAAAACGTGCACGCGGGCTTCGCGCCAGGGCACAAATTCGCCGTCAAACCAGATCCAGCCGTCACGATCGTCGATAGGAACGAAGGCCATTGAATAACGTCTCCCGCGCTGATCATCGGGTTAGAGCCGCCGGAATCGCTCAGGTCAACGCCTGGACACGCCGTTTGGTCGCCCCGGCATGAGCGACGCGCGCTCACACGGCCGATCCGGCCCCATCGCCGGCGCGGGCGCCGGCCGCCACCTGCTGGTCGTCGATGACGATGACCGCATCCGCGAACTGCTGAAGGAATTCCTTGCCCGCGAAGGCTATCGCGTCACCGGCGCGGCCCATGCCGCAGCCGCCAAACGCCTGATGGAACTGATAGAATTCGATCTGGTGGTGCTGGATGTGATGATGCCGGGCGAGAGCGGCTTTGACCTGACCACCTGGGTGCGCGGCAAGGCCGAGACTTCGAAGACTCCGGTCCTGCTGCTGACCGCGCGCGGCGATCCCGACGACCGGATCGAGGGCCTGTCGCGCGGTGCCGACGACTATATGTCCAAGCCGTTCGACCCGCGCGAACTGGCCCTGCGCGTCGACGCCATCCTCCGCCGCACCGGCGGCAAGCCCCTGACCCCGCGCGAGATCAAGCTGGGGCCGGCGGTGTTCGACATGGAACGGCTGGAACTGATGCGCGACGGCCAGCCACAACGCCTGACCGAGGCCGAGGCCCAGCTGCTGAAAACCCTCGCCATCCACGCCCATTCCGCCGTCGAGCGGATGAGCCTGTCGCCCGACACCGCCGACATCACCGGTCGCGCCGTCGATGTGCAGGTCACCCGCCTGCGCCGCAAACTGGAGGCGGACCCCAAGAACCCGCGCTACCTCCAGACGGTCCGTGGCGTCGGCTATATGCTGGCTCCGGATTGAGCCGGAGATGAGGCTGCTTCCAGCAAGCCTCTGGCCGCGGTTCCTGAAGCGGCGGATGCCGACCTCGCTGTGGGGCCGGTCGTTGCTGATCATCGTCCTGCCGGTGCTGGTCATGCAGGTGGCCGTCACCTGGGCCTTCTTCGACATGCATTGGCAGACGGTGACCGCCCGCCTGTCCGACGGCCTGGCCGGCGACATCGCCTGGGCCGCCGAGAGCTGGCGTGACGACCCGACGCCGCAGAACCTCGCCATCCTGTCCGAACGCGCCCAAAGGTCGATGTCTCTGTCGGTGGACCTCAAGGAGGGCGACGTCCTGCCGCGCGAGCAGGACCGCGGCCCCATCGGCGTGGTCGACCGGACGCTTGAAAAGGCGCTGGCCACCCGGCTGGACCAGCCCTTCTGGTTCTCGACCTCCCGCTATCCCGCCTATGTCGACATTCGGGTGCAGCAGCCCGAGGGCGTGTTGCGCATCATCGCGCCACGAGAACGCGCCGTGGCCACCCAGGCCCACATCTTCGTCCTGTGGCTGACCATCGCCACCGTCCTGCTGATGAGTGTCGCCATCCTGTTCATCCGCAACCAGGTTCGCGCCATCGAACGGCTGGCCGACGCCGCCGAGGCCTTCGGACGGGGCGAGACCGACGAACGGTTCAAGCCGCATGGCGCGCGCGAGGTCCGCGCCGCCGCCAATGCCTTTCTGGCCATGCGCGAACGGATCCAGCGCCACATCGACCAGCGCACCGCCCTGCTCGCCTCGGTCAGTCACGACCTGCGTACGCCCCTGACCCGGCTGCGGCTTGAACTGGCCCTGGCACCGCCGTTCAAACGCTCCAAAGCCATGCAGGGCGATCTCGACGAGATGGAGCATATGATCGACGAATACCTCGCCTTCGCCCGTGGCGAGGCCGGCGAGGCCGCCCAGACCGTGTCGATCCCCGATCTGCTCGCTGGCGCCGCCGAGGACGTCCGCCGCGCGGGTGCCCGGGCCGAGATCGTCACCCCGGCTGATCTGGTCGCGACGCTGCGTCCCCTGGCCTTCAAACGCGCCCTGACCAACCTTGCCGGCAACGCCGCCGCCCATGGCGAACATGTCCGCCTCAGCGCGCGTCCCCTGCCCTCCGGCGGGCTTGAGGTGATGGTCGAGGACGACGGCCCCGGCATTCCCGAGGCCATGCACGAAGAGGCCTTCCATCCCTTCTCGAGACTGGACGCCTCCCGCAACCAGAACAGCAAGGGCGTCGGTCTCGGCCTTGCCATCGCCCGCGACGTGGCGCGCGGCCACGGCGGCGATATCACCCTTGAACGCAGCGACCTCGGCGGCCTTCGAGCCCTGATCCGGCTGCCGGGCTGATCGTCTCCTCCCCCCGCGGCGGGAACAGCGAAGCGGTGGACGGCCTCCCCGGAGCTTTACTCGGGGGAGGATTGCGAAGCGGGGCCGCAATACACACCTTCAATCCAGCAACCCTCCAGAGGAAACCATGCGCAAGCTCGCCTTCTTCGCTCCCCTCGCCGCCGTGATGGCCTTCAGTGCCGCGCCGGCCATGGCCGAACCCGCACTGATCAGCGTCGCCCTCGGTCCCGATCTCCAGGAAAAGGCCGACGAGCTGGGCCCGCGCGAGGTTCAGGAACAGGCTGACCGGCTAGCCGAACTCGTCGGGCGCGCCCTCGCCCGCGACGGCGACCTCGACGGAGCCCGGATCGAGCTGGTCCTGACCGATCTCAAGCCCAATCGCCCGACCTTCCAGCAGTTGTCGGACCGCCCCGGCCTGGACGGCCACCGCAGCCGTTCCATCGGCGGCGCGACCATCGAGGGACAGATCACCACGGCCGACGGGCGCACGCTGCCGGTCCGGTACGACTGGTATTCCTCCAGCCTGGCCGACGTGTGGGGTGTCAACAGATGGTCGGACGCCGACCGGGCCTATCGCCGGCTGGCCGTCAATCTCACCGACGGCCGCTACTTCAGCCGCTAGTAGCTACGCGCCCGGGCGACAGCGGCCCCGACGGCGGTCGCGGCGGCCCGCCCGGCCTCGCCACTCGCCGCCATGGCGTCCAGCCCCGCCCGCGTGGTGCCGCCAGGGGAGGCGATCCGCGCGATCAACGTCTCCAGACTGTCTCCGGTCTCGACGCCGGCTCCGGCGGACCGCAGGGCCCCACGCGCCAGCCGCGTCGCCGCGTCCGCTGACAGACCTTCACTCTCGCCGGCCTGGGCCAGGGCGGCGGCAAAGGCATAGATGAAGGCCGGGGCCGAACCGGCGACCGCCGTGGCCGGATCGATATGCGCCTCGTCCTCAAGGTCCACGACATCCGCCATGCCGGCGAACAGCGCCCGCGCGGTCTCCCTGACGCCGGCATCGGCGGACCACAGGGCGGCGACCCCGCGCCCCTGCGCCACCGCCGTCGTCGGCATGACCCGGGCGACGGCCCGACCTGAGGCCGTCTGAATATCTGCCGCCGCGACCCCGGCCATGACCGAGACCACCACCGCGTCGGGGTTCAGTGCCTCGGGAAAGGCCGCGACCGCGTCGCGCCACATGGCCGGCTTCACAGCCAGCACCACGACCCGGGCCCGGGATAGGGCAGAGGAGTCGGGATTGACCTTTGCGCCCTGGGCTCGCGCGGCCTCGGCGGCAGGCTTGGAGGACGGTGTCAGGATGATCAGGTCGCCCGCATCGACGGCCCCTGTCTTCAGCCAACCCTCAAGAATGGACGATCCCAGCCGGCCGCAGCCCACGAGCACGACCGGGCCCGATTGATCTCCGTTCGCCATCACGCCTGTCCCATACAAATCCGCCCAACCGACGGGCGTCGGGGACCGGATAGCATGTCAAAGGGCGCGTCGCAGCGATTGGCGGGCCTCAGGCCGTGCCGACGGTCTCGAACAGGCAGGAGTCGATCGCTTCCTGCGGCTTCTTGTTGCCGCGGATCATGAAGTCAAAGGCCGGATAGTAGCGATCCGCCGCCTCGACCGCCGCATCGATCATGGACGCCGCCTGGGCCAGGGTCGGGCGTTCGCCCATAGGCAGGGCCAGAGAATGCCGGAACACGATCTCGCCGTCCTCGGCCCAGACCTCGAAATGGCCCATCCAGGTCCGCTGGTTGATCAGGCCGACCAGTTCATAGGCCGCCCCACGTCGCGCCTTGGACGCCTGCAGGTCGAGCGCGCAGCACAGTTGCAGGCAGTCGCCCTCGGGCCGCCAGGCGAACCACAGTTCGTAGTCCTTCCAGTCCCCGGCCAGGGCAAAGGCCAGATCGCCTTCGTCAGTGCGGTCGAACGGCAGGTTTTCGGCCACCAGGACGTGTTCCACGACATCCAGCGGATCGTAGGGAACATCGACTTCTTCGGGTCGAACGACGTCCATCAGGAATTCCCGGTCAAAACAGTCATGGCACGCGACTCACGTCCCATGACGGGACGGTAGGCGGGTTCGCAGATTCGGCTCAACCGGCTGCGTCCTGAGGGGGAACCGACGCTGTGGACGTTCCCTTGGCAGGCTTCTTTGGCGTCTTCTCAGGCGATTTCAGCGCTGAAATTTCGGCTCGAAGGGCGGCGATCTCGGCTTTCAGGGCGTCGAACTCGTCGCGACGGACCAGATCCATCTCGGCGACGAAGCGATCGGCCTGTGAGCGGAAGGCGGTCCTGGCCTCATCGCCCGCCGCCTGGGCCAGCCCCATGGCTCCGGTCGTCAGCTTGGCGAACTCGTCGAGGAAGGGATTGCGGGTCTGCATGGAACTCTCCGGCCCGAACAGGCGGGCGTCGTTAATCAAGGGTCACCCGATATGGTGAACGAAACCTTTCTGTCGATGTGACCAATGGCCTGATTGGGGCACGGTTGCAGTGTTGCCGAAATTTCAGGGACGGGGGCGGCGACCCTTGCTAAACCTCTCTGCGAGAACCGGCCTTTGTGGAGCGCCCGTGCCATTCCCTGACATCGAACCCGTCTGGTTCAGCATCGGTCCGCTGGACATCCGCTGGTACGCCCTCGCCTATGTGGCGGGCATCGTCCTCGGCTGGTGGTATGCCGCCCGGTTGGCGAAGAACAACGCACTCTGGCAGCCCCGCACCTCGCCGGTCACCACCCTGCAACTGGACGACCTGATCCTCTGGATCACCCTCGGCATCATCCTCGGCGGCCGCCTCGGCTTCGCCCTCTTCTACCAGCCCGCGCTGTACGGGCAGTTGTTCACCGGCGCGGACTGGACAGAGCGTCTGGCCCTGCTCCGGTTGTGGGACGGCGGCATGTCCTTCCATGGCGGACTGATCGGCGTGTCGCTCGCCATCGTCTGGTTTGCCGCGAAAAACAGGATTCGCCTGCTCAGCCTCGGTGACCTCGTGGCACCGGCGGTGCCGATCGGCCTGTTCTTTGGTCGCGTCGCCAACTTCATCAACGGCGAGCTCTGGGGCCGGCCCACAGATGCCCCATGGGGCATGGTGTTTTGCAACCGCACCATCGAAAAGGCCTACGGCTTCTGTCCCGCCGGCGATGTCGCGCGTCATCCCAGCCAGCTCTATGAGGCCGGACTGGAGGGTATCGCCCTGTTCGCCCTGCTCTGGTTCGCGATCTACAAGGCCAGACTGCTGGTCAAGCCCGGCTATGTCACCGGCCTGTTCCTGTTCGGATACGGCCTGGCGAGGGCGTCGCTCGAGAATTTCCGCCAGCCCGACGCCGGCCTCGAGAATCTGCCGCTGGGCCTGACCATGGGCATGATCCTGTCGATCCCGATGATGATCGTCGGGGCCTGGCTGATCTGGCGCGCCTGGAGCCGGCCGCCGGTCGCCGCCTGACACGCCATGTCCCTGCAAGACCGTCTGGCGCGCGAGATCGCCCTGACCGGACCGATGACGGTGGCGGACTATGTCACGCGCTGCCTGCATGACCCCGAGGGCGGATACTACGCCACCCGCCCGGCGATCGGCGCGACCGGGGATTTCGTCACCGCCCCGATGATCAGCCAGATGTTCGGGGAACTGATCGGCCTGTGGGCGGTCGAGCTGTGGCGGCGGCTCGGCGCGCCTGAGCGGGTGCGGCTGGTCGAGGTCGGGCCCGGCGACGGCACCCTGATGGCCGACGCCCTGCGCGCCGCCCGGCTGGACCCCGAATTCCTGCGCGCCGTCGACCTGATCCTGATCGAGCCCAGCCCGCCCCTGCGCGAAGCCCAGGCCCGGATGCTGGCCGACAGTGACCTGCACCCGCGCTGGGTCGCCTCGCTGGAGCGGATCGAGACGGACGCCCCGGTGATCCTGATCGCCAATGAGGTGCTGGACTGCCTGCCCGCCCGCCAGTTCGTGAAGACCGAAGACGGCTGGGCCGAGCGTCGCGTCGGCGTCACCGATGACGGCGGCCTGCAGTTCGGCCTGGTCAAGATCACCGGCGGCTTCAAACGGCCGGAATTCGCGGTCGAGCCCGGCCAGACGGTCGAGATATCGGACCAGCAGGCCGCCTTCGGCCGCGATGTCGCCGCCCTGATCAAGGCGACCTCGGGTGCCGCCCTGCTGATCGACTACGGTCGGGCCCGGCGCGAGGCCGGCGATACCCTCCAGGGCCTGCGCCGGCACCAGAAGGTCGATCCGCTGGAGAACCCGGGCGAGGTCGACCTGACCCAATGGGCCGACTTCCCCTCTGTGCTCGAGGCCGCGATCCACGCCGGCGCCGATGTCACCGGGACCATGGCCCAGGGCGAGTTTCTCCAACTGCTGGGCATCGAGGCCCGCGCCGACCGGCTGAAGGCCGGCCGCCCCGACGCCGCGCCCATCATCGACCGCCAGCTGGCGCGGCTGACCGCCGACGACCAGATGGGGACCCTGTTCAAGGCCTGCGCGATCTTCTCGCCGCGCTCGCTGGTCGTCCCGGGGTTTGAGGACTGACGATGACCCTGGCGCCGATCACACATCCCCTGCTGGACCGCGCCGGCCTCCGCCACGGCTTCTTCACCCGGCAGGGCGGCGTTTCGACCGGCCTTTACGAAGGCCTCAACACCGGAGTCGGCTCCAACGACGACCCCGCCGCCGTGGCCGAGAACCGCCGCCGCATCGCCGCGCATCTGGGCGGCGTCCCCGACGATTTCGCCGCCTGCTTCCAGATCCACTCCGCCGTCGCCCGCGTCGCCGAGGCCGGCTGGCGAGGCGACCGGCCCGAGGGCGACGCCTCGGTCACCGCCGCGCCCGGCGTGATCTGCGCCGTCCTGACCGCCGACTGTGCGCCGATCCTGCTGGCTGACCCGCAAGCCGGCATCGTCGGCGCGGCCCATGCCGGCTGGAAGGGCGCCCTGGATGGCATCGTCCACTCCACCGTCACCGCCATGCAGGCCCAAGGTGCCGAACCCCGCCGCATGGTCGCCGTCGTCGGCCCCTGTATCGCCCGGGCCTCCTATGAGGTCGGTGCCGACTTCGAGGACCGGTTCACCCGCCATGATCCGGCTAGCGAGCGCTTCTTTGCGTCCGGCGAAACGTCCGACAAGCGCCTGTTCGATCTCCCCGCCTTCGTCCTGTGGCGGCTGGAACAGGCCGGGGTCGCCGACGCCGCCTGGACGGGCGACGACACGCGCACGGACGCGACGAGGTTCTATTCGAACCGTCGGGCCTATCTGAATGGAGAGCCGGACTTCGGCCGGCTGATGAGCGCGATCAGCCTGGGCTGACCGGGCGAGCTGTTCAGCCCGCCATGGCCAGTTCCGGCACGCGCGTCACTTCGCGCCACGCCTGCGGGTTGGCCAACAGTTCGCGGACCAGCAGGTTGTTGATGTGGTGGCCGGCCTTGACGCCCTCGTAGCGGCCCAGCAGGGGCGCGCCGAGCACATACAGGTCGCCAATGGCGTCCAGCGCCTTGTGCTTGACGAACTCCCGCTCCATCCGAAGCCCGCCGGGGTTCAGGATCTGGTCGCCGTCGATGACCACGGCATTCTCCAGCGAACCGCCCCGGGCCAGACCGGCGCGGCGCAGGGCCTCGACCTCATGGGCGAAACCAAAGGTGCGGGCGGCCATGATCTCGCTGCGGAAGGTTTCCTCGTCGACGACGAAATCCACCACCTGATTGCCGATGACGGGGGTGTCGAACTCGATTTCGAACCGCATTTCATAACGGTCGCAAGGCAGAAGGGCGGCGGTCTTGTCGCCGTCCCGAACCCGGATCGGCTCGAGGATTTCGATATAGCGGACCGGGGCTTCCTGACGGCGGAAGCCGGCGCGGTCCAGCAGCTGGACGAACTGCAGCGCCGAACCATCCAGGATCGGCAGTTCGGGCCCGTCCACCTCGACCACGACATTGGAGATGCCCAGCGCCGCGAAGGCCGCCATCAGATGTTCGATGGTCGAAAGCCGCACGCCGGCGGCGTTTTCGATCATGGTGTTCAGGCGGGCGTCCACAACGGCATCGCCCGAGACCGGAATACGGTTGTCGCGATCCTTGATGTCGGTGCGCACGAAGACGATGCCGGTGCCGACGGGAGCCGGTCGCACGGCCAGACGCACCCGGTCGCCGGTGTGCACACCCACGCCCGCGATAATGGCGGGTGCGACGGTCGTCTTCTGGAGATGGTCGTTTCTGACCGGCAAACTCAAACTCGCTGCGACTTCTGCGGTCCGCCTCTGCGTGCGGACTTCACCCCACAAACCGTCTAGCGGCCCCACCGCAAGCGCGAAATGAAAGTCGGGTTTCGGATTGTTTCTGTTTGATGAACCATGTCTCGATGCACCGCAGGCAGCGGATCAGGTTCGAGGGCCCAGGGACATTAGGAAAGTCAGGTTCGAGCGCCGGAAGCCCCCCTCCCCGACCAAACGAAAAGGGCGGCCCCTGCGAGCCGCCCTCCCTAATCCCTATTCCCTAATCCCTAGTTGGCCAGTCGCCGCAGGAACGACGGGATCTCCAGATCATCCTCGGCTTCGCCCAGGGTCGGCTCCGGGGCCGGCTGAACCTGACTGCTCGACCGCATCTCGGTGGTCCGCGACGGGGAGGGATAGGCCGGCTGGGCCGGTTGACGCTTGCCGCGCCCGAACAGGCTCCAGCCCGACCTGCGGTGGTCACGGTCGTCATGGTCCTCATGGGCCGACGGCTCGTCCTGCCGGGTCGGCGGCTTCGAGGCGGCGGCGCGGTCCATATACAGGTCGCCCTGATCGGCAGGCTGGGCGGCCTCGGAGACAGTGCGGCTGCGCGGAGCGGCTTCATATTCCTCGACCCAGGGATCGACGATCGGCTCGAGGGTCCGGTCCTCGGTGACGTGGATCACCGGCTCCGGACGCGGCTCGAACCGGGGTTCAGGAGCGCGGGCCGCGGCTCCATAGGTCGGCTGGCTGGACTGAAAGGTCGGTACGACAGGCGCGGACTCGGGCTGGCGGACGGTCTCGGCTCGAACCGGTTCACGGACCGGCTCGGGACGCACGGGCTCGGCCCGCGAGGCGGCATGGACCGAGGTCGTACGGCGGGTATCGAGCGTCGATGCGGCGGTTGGCGTGGCCCGGACTGCGGCCATGTCTTCCATGCCGGTGGCCACCACCGAGACGCGGATCTTGCCGTCCAGGGCCGGATCGAAAGCGGCACCGAAGATGATGTTGGCGTCGGCGTCGACCTCGCCGGCGATGGCGTTGGCGGCCTCGTCGACTTCCAGCAGGGTCATGTCCATGCCGCCGGTGATGTTCACCAGCACGGCCTTGGCACCTTTCAGCGACGTCTCGTCCAGCAGCGGGTTGGCGATGGCATTCTGGGCCGCCATCAGGGCGCGGTCGTCGCCCGAGGCCTCGCCCGTGCCCATCATCGCCTTGCCCATCTCGGACATCACGGCGCGGACGTCGGCGAAGTCGAGGTTGATCAGGCCCGGCAGGATCATCAGGTCGGTGATCGAGCGCACGCCCGAGTGCAGCACCTGGTCGGCCATGCCGAAGGCGTCGGCGAAGGTGGTGCGCTCATTGGCGACCCGGAACAGGTTCTGGTTCGGAATGACGATCAGGGTGTCGACATAGCGTTGCAGCTCGGCGATGCCCGCATCGGCCAGACGCATGCGGTGGCGGCCTTCAAAAGTGAAGGGTTTGGTCACGACGCCGACCGTCAGGATACCGCGGTCACGCGCGCATTTGGCGATGACAGGGGCCGCGCCGGTGCCGGTGCCGCCACCCATGCCGGCGGTGATGAAGACCATGTGGGCGCCTTCCAGGTGCCCGTAAATTTCCTCGGCGGATTCCTCGGCGGCGTTCATGCCGACCTCGGGATGGGCGCCGGCGCCCAGCCCTTGCGTGATCGTCTCGCCCAGCTGGACGCGGCGATCGGTCTTGGCGAACGACAGATGCTGGGCATCCGTGTTGGCCACGACGAACTCGACCCCTTCAAGGCCGGCGTCGATCATGTTGTTGACGGCGTTGCCGCCCGCGCCACCGACGCCGAAAACGACGATCCGGGGCTTCAAATCTGTGGCCTGCGGCCGCACCAGCGAGAGAGACATTCTGAATTCCGACCTTATCCGACCCTGCCCCAGCAGCCCGATGCGATTCCCCGCCGATTCGCATTGGTTATGAGCGCGTTAAGGAAACACCCCATCTGCTTAAGGGAGTGTTACCGGATAGGCTGAGTCGTCGGATGGGCCACGGAATTCATTAACCTTCACCGGAAAATGTCCCGGCCCGGAACGGAAAAAGGGCGGCTCGTGAGAGCCGCCCTTTCCCGTTTCGTATCGGTCTGTCGCCTTAGAACGGGCGGTAGTTCAGGCCGAAGAAGAAGCGCGTGCCCCAGGGGTCGAAGTTACCACCGGCGAAGCCGAGGTATGCCGGGGGCTCGGCGTCGAAGGCGTTGACCACACCAGCGCGGAGCGACAGGTCATCCCGCACGTTCCACCGGACGGTGAAGTCGTGACGGGTGAAGTTACCCGTGTTGATCATGCTGGCATCGCGGCTGTCGTTGTTCAGAGCGAAGTCACGAGCGTCGATGACGCTCTGCGACGTCTGGAAGTCCGCGGTCCAGTTGACGCTCCAGATGTCGTTCGGAGCGTAGGTCAGCGACGAGGTCAGGCGAACACGCGGGAAGAACACGTTGTTCGACAGTTCGGTGCCGTCACCCGGGTCACCGGCGTTGAAGAACTGCTCCTGCTCGATCAGCCACAGGCCACCGACCGAGTAGGACAGACGACCGAGGTTACGGCCGGTCAGTTCTTCCAGGTCGACGCTGTAGCGGGCCGTGAAGTCCAGGCCGCGCGTGGTGATGGCGGCGTAGTTGATCGAGCCCTGGATGAAGCCACCGATCGGATCTCCGGCCGGGGCACCCATGTAGAACTCACGGCCCGGGGTCGGGTCGCGGCGGAAGATGGTGGAGCAGGCCGCGGCGTTCAGCGAAGCGCCGTTGACGCAGTTGTTGGCGGCGGTCTGTGCCGAAACCGAGGCGATAACGTCGGTGATCTCGATTTCATAGTAGTCGAGGACCAGCGTCAGGTTCGGGATGAAGCTCGGCTGGATCACCGTCGAGAAGGTGAAGCTTTCCGATTCTTCCGGCTTCAGGAACGGGTTACCGCCGTTAACACCGGCGACGCCCGAACCGTAGATCGGCACATAGTCATCGACGTTGGTCGCGGTAGCACCGTTGAAGTCGAACGCCAGGGCCGTACCGTTGGTCGCGTTGTACTGGCCCAGAAGCGTCTGGCAGTTGGCGGCGCGGTTGGCACGGACTTCAGCGCCCTGGGCGATGATGTTGGCCGTGGCGCAGGGGTCATTGAAGCCGTTGGCGAACGTCTGCGAGTAGGGCGAGAAGTTCTCGCCCAGGTTCGGGACGCGGACCGAGGTGTTGAAGCTGGTCTTGAAGGTGATGTCCCGGATCGGACGATAGACCAGGTTGGCACCGTAGACTTCGATCTCACCGACCGTGGTGTAGTCCGAGAAGCGATAGGAGCCGCTCAGTTCGGCATATTCACCCAGGAAGCTGTCGCGGAACAGCGGGATCGAGATTTCGGCGAAGGCTTCGTCGGACTCGTATTCCGCACCCGGGAAGTCGGCACCGGTGTTGAGGAACAGCAGGCGGTCGCCTGTGGTGGCGCTACGGCCCACACCTTCGGTGTACTCACGACGGTGTTCACCACCGACGGCGATACCGATGGCACCGGCACCCCAGAAGTCCCAGAGCTGGCCGGAGATGACGCCGACGAACTGCTCTTGTTCGTTGGTGTGCGTCACGGTGATAGCAGCGTCGACATAGGCCAGGGCGGCGTCGCTCTGGTTGCCTTCACCGAACACGTTCAGCGGCTGGCACTCGTTGACCGCGGCGGCGAAGGACGCGTTGGCCAGAGCGGCGTTACCACCGAAGGTACCGCGGACGTAGTCGTCAAGGTCGCCGAAGCCCGGGGTCAGAACATTCTGTGCCTGGATCTGACGGGCACGGCAGACGATCTCGCCGGGGCGGCCGTTCACGACACCGGCGGTGTCCACGATCGCGTCAGCGGCCAGGGCGAAGCGTTGGACGTCCACACCCCGTTCGATGTTCTGGTTGGTGGCCTCACCGGCGGTGTAGCCCAGGCTCCAGTCAAAGTTCTTGATGAAGAACAGCTGGTCCATCTCGCCATGCAGATTGATGGCGAAACGCTCCAGCTCACGGTGGTTGGTCTGGGTCCGTTGCGGACCGAACATCCGGTGGTCAGCCCAGGCCCGTGCGGTCTGCGAAACCAGGACACTGTCCGTGTTCTGCGTCGGCGCGGAGTAGTTGTCGACCAGGTTGGCCGCGATGGCGGCCTTCACATTGGCCGGCAGGTAGGCGTTGTCCGAGTAGCGCAGGTCGAACCGCGACACGGCCCGGATCACGTTGGTCCAGTTGGACGCATAGGAGCCGTCGTTCAGGTAGATGTCGAAGAAGGTCGGCTGCGAGACGTCGAAGGTGTCTTCCTCGATCATCTTGTAGGAGACGCTCAGGTCAACGTCCGGCGTGATGCGGAAGTTGGCGCCGACTTCGCTGCGGAAGGATTCCGACTCGGGAGAACGGGTTTCCTGACCGAAGTTGTTCGGGTTCTCGCCGTCGCCACCGATGTTCGCGGTGCTGTTCAGCGCCGCGCCGATGCGCTGACCGAAGTCGGCCAGACGGGCGGTCGTGCCTTCATACCAGTAGGTCTTGCCGGGGCGGACGCCGTAGCAGTTCGCGCTCGTGAGCGAGGTACAGGTCCGGTAGCTGTTGTCCGGATCGCTCAGACGGCTGCCCGGCGTGGTGTTGGCGAGCGTGGTCGAACCCCAACGCGGACGATCCAGACGGCGGACGTTCGAGAACAAGGCCGTGTCGACGAAGCCATCCGACGGCGAAGCCGAAGGGTCGGCGTCGATGGTGACCAGCAGGTTGCCGGCATCCAGCCAGTCGACGTCGAGACTCTTGATCTCGTCGATGTTCTCGTATTCGGCGAAGCCGTACAGGTTCAGACGGTCGTCAAACAGGTTGATACCGCCCAGCAGCGAGGCGCGGCGGCTCAGCTCGCCGTTCTGGTTGATCATGCCGACGTTGCCGTCGAACTCGAGACCTTCGTAGTCCTTGCGCATCACGAAGTTCAGCACGCCGGACACGGCGTCGGCACCGTAGATCGACGAGGCACCACCGGTGATGATCTCGACGTTCTCGATCAGCAGGCGCGGGATGGTGTCGACGTCAACAGCCAGGCTGCCCTGCGACGAACCGACCTGACGCATGCCGTCGATCAGAACGAGGGTACGGCCCGAACCCAGCGAGCGGAGGTTGGCGAACGACAGGCCGCCGTCATTGAGGTTGGAACCCGTGGTGTCCGTCGGGACCACCGAGTTCGCCAGAGCCGGCAGGGTCGCCAGATAGTCGATCATCGTGGTCTGACCGGCGGTCAGCAGGGTTTCGCGGCTGACCTGGATCAGCGGCGTCGGTGCGTTGGTCGGGTCGCGACGGATGCGCGAACCGGTAACGACGACTTCGTCGATCTCGGTGGCTTCCTGGTCAGACTGACCCTGAACGTTGACGCCCGGGAGCTGGTCCTGGGCGAAGGCCGGAGCCGTGACGGCCATGACGCCCGCGAGGATCGTCGTGCCAAAGAGGTACTTGCGCTTGAGAAGCATGGTGATTGGGCCCCAACCGTTGTGGATGCATTACGCAGCGTCCGCCGGATGACGGACTCTGCTTCGGACCCTCACGCTAGCAGCAAAGTGGGCAACGGCAAGGGATTGTGGCGGCTTGGCGACCAATCCGGCCCTGTGTTGTTACAATCCGGACACAGTCTCGCCACGCCGGGGAAATCCGGGGCGGTCGCAGGGACCGAAATCCCCCGGGATCAGAGGTTCTCGCGCAGCCATCCCGCGGCGCGGGCCACAATCCCGCCACCGTGGACACGCGGGGCGTCGGCCGCCGAGATCTGGCGGGACATCAGCTTGCGGGCCGATACGGCCTCGCGCGGGCCATAGGCGGCGCGCAGCAGGACGCCCGCCGCCGAGCAGAAGGCCGGGCCGGAAGCGGCGTCGGCCAGGTGAGGCGCGCGTTGTGGCTTGCCCAGCCGCACCGGCCGGTCGAACACCCGGATCGCCAGTTCCCGCACGCCGTTCAACTGGCTGGCCCCGCCGGTCAGGACCAGACCCGCGCCGGGCTCCAGCCCCACGCCGGCGTTACGCAGCCGGTCACGCAGCAACTCCAGCGTTTCCTCGACGCGGGGGGCGATGACGGTCTTGAGCATGGCGCGCTGGACGAAGATCGGGCCGGCAGAGGCGTCCTCGCCGCGCGGCGGGGCCTCCAGCATCTCCCGGTCCTCATGGGCGTTGGCCATGGCCGAGCCGTGCAGGGTCTTGAGACGCTCGGCTCCGGCCCGCGAGGTCGACAGGCCGCGCGCGATGTCGGCGGTGACGTGGTCGCCCCCGACGTTGAGCGACTCGATGTGCAGCAGGGACCGTCCGCCCCAGACCGCGGCCGAGGTCGAGCCGCCGCCCATATCGATACAGACGCAGCCCAGATCCATCTCGTCGTCTTCCAGCGCCGCCAGGGACGACACCACCGGCGCGGCCACCACGCCCTGCAGATCCAGATGCGCCAGCTCGAGACAGTGGCTGAGGCCGTTGAAGGCGCTCTCGGCCATGGAGACGACCAGCAGGTCCAGCCCCAGCGAATGCCCCTTCATCGAGCGCGGGTCGTGCACGCCGCGCGCGCCGTCGACCGACCAGGCGATCGGCAGGACGTGGATCGGCCGGCGGTTGGGCAGGCGGATCTGGGCCAGGGCCATGCCGATCGCCCGCGCCAGATCGGCATCCCCGACCGGATTGGCTCCCAGCGAGACCCGGGCCTGGACCCGATGGCTGGCCATCTGGCCGATGGCCGTGGTGACGACGACGCCCGAAACCGGCGACCCGGCCGCCCGCTCGGCCCGTTCGACCGCATGGCCAATGGCCTGGGCCGCCTCGTCCATATTGATGATGCCGCCGCCGCGCACGCCGCGCGACTGGACGTGACCGGCCCCCGCCACCCGGATGGTCCGGTCGGCGTGGCGCACGCCGTCCGCCTTCATGATGAAACAGGCGACCTTGGACTGCCCCAGGTCGAGCGCCGCCACCACGGGTGCCCGGCCCGCCGCGCGCGCCGCACTATCCACAGACTTGTCCACAGACCGTCCGGCCATGCCTACATCCCCGCTCTATGCTTCGCCGGCGGAGGGCCGGACGGCGACCTCCTCCGGCGTTCTCAGGTCAATCCGGGCGAACCCGAGTTCAAGCAGCCGCTCGCGCTGATCCAGCGCGTCCAGCTGGATCAGGGCGGCTTCCTGGTTGGAAGCGGGCAACTGGATCAGGCTGCCGTCCTTGAGCCGCAGGTCCCAGCGCCGCTCGTCGACCCGGACCAATGCCTCAACCCGGCCCGCCAGTCGCGGACGCTGGGCAATCAGGGGCAGGACCTCGGAGGCGGCCTGTTCGGCACCCTTGCCGACAACCAGCGGCAGGTTCGGATAGCGGCCGGCATCGGCCCCGGCGATCACCTGACCATGGCTGTCGATGACCCGGTTCAGCCCCCCGGTCTGCCAGACGGCCAGCCGGTCATGCTCGATGACGTGGACGATCAGGGTATCGGGCAGCAGGCGCACCACCCGGGCGGACCTGACCCAGCCGATCGCCTCGACCCGCTCGCGGACGGCGTCCAGATCGATGGATGTCATGGGCTGGTCGGCCGACAGCTGCACCGCCTGCTGGATGGCACGGGTAGCCTCGGGACTCTCGCCCTCGATGAAGACCCGCTCCAGCTTCAGACCGAGGCCGGCGGTGACGCTGTCCATGCCGTGCCCGATCGAGGCGCTGATCCGCTCGGCCCGCGCTCCGGTCGCCAGCACGCCGGCCAGCAACAGCACGCCGGCGGCGATCGAGATAACGACTGCGCGGGGGGACAGGTCCAGCCGGCCCAGCGCCGCCATCTTGCCCGGCGTGGCCGGAGCATTGCGGGGCGAACGCCCGCGTCCCTGTGATTTGGGAGCCGCGCCGCGTTTTGCAGGCTGGTTCGAACTCTGTCGCCGACCGCCGCGAACTACCGCGGGCATGAGGCGTCCTCCACCATCCACCGTACCAAAGCTTTATAGTCCATCCCCACATGGGCGGCCTGCTCGGGACTGAGCGAGGTCGGGGTCATGCCGGGCTGGGTATTGACCTCCAGAAGGACCAGTTCGTCCTTAATATCGTCATAACGAAAGTCGGATCGGGTCACCCCGCGACAGCCCATGGCCGTATGCGCCAGCTCGGATTCCCGCAGCGCGGCCTCGAACACATGGGGCGGCAGGTCCGCCGGAAGCACGTGTCGCGAGCCCCCCGGCGCGTATTTGGCCTCATAGTCATAGAAGCCCTTGGTCGGGGTGATGTCGGTGATGGTCAGAGCGCGCGGCCCGGACTTCTCTCCCAGAACGGTGACGGCCAGTTCCTTGCCGGCGATGAAGGGCTCGACCATCACCTGCTCGCCCCAGGTCCAGCCGGCCTCGCCCGGCGCCGCGCACGGCGGCTCGCCCTCGCGCACCAGATAGACGCCGACCGACGACCCTTCGGCATTGGGCTTGATCACATAGGGCGGCGGGATGACGTGGGTGCGCGACACCGCATGCCGGTCGAACAGGCCTCCGCCGGGCACCACCACCCCGGCCGCGCGCAGCACCGCCTTGGACTTGTCCTTGTCCATGGCCAGGGCCGAGGCCAGAACCCCGGAATGGGTATAGGGAACGCCCAGCGTCTCCAGCACGCCCTGGACGCAGCCGTCCTCGCCCCATTCGCCGTGCAGGGCGTTGAACACGACGTCGGGCTTCAGCGCGGCCAGCACCTGGGCCAGGTCGCGCCCGGCGTCGACGCGGCTGACCTTGCGGACCTGCCCCTCCAGCGCATCGGCGC
Organism: Caulobacteraceae bacterium; assembly: GCA_965284535.1. GTDB lineage: Bacteria > Pseudomonadota > Alphaproteobacteria > Caulobacterales > Caulobacteraceae > Brevundimonas. The sequence continues at coordinate 1,786,672 of OZ260090.1, read as the reverse complement.
AGCCCTTGCCGGACGACAGCGACACCTCCCGTTCGGACGACAGCCCGCCCATCAGGACAGCGACGTGCAGGTCGGAAAAGGGGCGGCTCATGACGGACTCCGGATCAACCGATCAGTTGCCGCAGATGTCCTTAACAACGCCTCAACCTTGTTGCGCCCAGCCCCTGATAAAGTCGTGCTCATCCGACCAGTCGGCCCAGACAGCGGTCGCCCAGCGGCGCACGGCGGCGGTATGCGCATCGGGCGCTTCGGCCGCGACGACATCGGCCACCGTCACGGTGTAGTCGCCGCGTGGAGGCAGTTCCGGCAGCTCTGCCTTCCGCGCGGTGAAGCCCAGCATGGCCGCATTGGCCGCATCCCCTTCCAGCCCCAGTTCGACCTGCACCATCAGCCGCGCCAGATGCAGGCCGACCGACTGGATCGCCCGGCGCGAGCCGTCACCCGGATGCTGTACCGCCCAGGCGTCGACGCTGAGCCGGTGCACCACCATCAGGCCGGGATCAGAATACTCCCGCGCCATCACCGCATTGAACGCGGCCCAGCAGGCGGGCGATGAGGTCATATAGGCATGGACCGGCCCCTCGACGGCCGGCAGGCGCGAGCCGCAGCCCGGGCAGACGGCGATCTCAGCCGGGCCGGCCAATACGCTTGATCTCCCAGTCGAGCTGGACCCCGGTCTTGGCCAGAACATCAGCCCGCACGGCGTCCCCCAGCCCCTCGATATCCGCGGCGGTCGCCTCGCCGGGATTGATCATGAAGTTGGAGTGCAACTCGCTGAACATGGCCCCGCCGCCCCCCTTGCCCTTTGGCGCCGTGAACAGCTTGCCACGCCAGCCCGCCTCATCGACCAGCTTCCACGACGAATGCCCCGGCGGGTTCTTGAAGGTCGAACCCCCGGTCTTCTCCCGGATCGGCTGGGTCAGCTCGCGGCGCGCGGTGATCTCGGCGATCCTCGCCGCGACGGCCTCGGGATCGTCGGGCGTGCCGCGATAGGTCGCCTCGATCCAGATGATGTCGGCCGGTGCCTCGGAGTGGCGATAGGTGTAGCCGAAGTCGGCCAGCGTATACTCCACCCGCTCGCCCGCCCGGGTCAGCCCCCAGGCCGAGACCAGAATGTCCTTCGTCTCGGCACCATAGCAGCCGGCGTTCATGGTCAGGGCCCCGCCGATGGTGCCCGGAATGCCCGCATAGAACTCCAGCCCGCCCAGCCCGGCCTTGGCCGAGGCTCGCGCCACCATGGAGTCCAGCGCGCCCGCGCCGGCGGTGATCGTGTCGCCCTCGGTCGTGATCCCGGCGAACGGCCGCCCGGCCAGCCGGACCACGACCCCCTCGACGCCGCCATCGCGGACGATCACGTTCGAGCCCACGCCCAGCACCGTCACCGGCACAACCGGGTCCAGCGCCCTCAGGAAATCAGCCAGATCATCGGGGTCCGCCGGAATGAACAGGGCGTCCGCGGCACCACCCACCCGGAACCATGTGAACGGCCCAATCGGCTCGTCACGCAGCAGCTTGCCGCGCACGGTGGGGAGCGCGTCGCGCCAGCTCATGCCCCGGCATCCGACTGGTACGAAACCATGGCCCCGTACTTCTCCGCGGCTTCGGGTGTATCGCCTGTACGCCGCTGCGGCAGGCCGTCGTTCAGGCAGAGCCAGGAGACCATGCCCTCAACGCCGAAGTGAACCTTGATCGGCACCAGCTCGGGGTCATCGAGACTGCCGAGGGTCACGCTCAGATAGGGCGCGTCCACGGGTCCATAGGTCAGGGGGGTTCCGCAGCGACCACAGAAGCCGCGCTCCGCCAGCGACGACGACCGGAACACTGTCGGCTGTCCCTTCGTCCATTCCACATCGGCGGCCTTCAGATCAGCATAGGCGGCGAAGACATTGCCCACCGCCCGCTGGCACATGCGGCAGTGGCAGAAGTCAGCCCCGAACGGTTCGACCTTCAGGGCGTAGCGGACCTCACCGCACTGGCAGCCGCCTGTGGCGAACGGCGCGCTCAACCCAGCCCCTCCAGCTGCCCCGGCAGGGCATAGGCCCACTGCGTGATATCCCCCGCCCCCAGCAGCACCACCAGATCGCCGTCCTTCGCCTCGGCCGCGATCACGCCGGGCAGGGCGGCGACGCTTTCCAGCCCCTGCACCGACCGGTGCCCGAACCGCCGGATGCCCTCGACGAGCGCGTCCTTGTCCACCCCCTCGATCGGGGTCTCGCCCGCCGCATAGACGTCGGCCACGAACACGGCGTCGGCGTCCGAGAAACAGGTGGAGAAGTCCTCCATCAGCGATTCCAGCCGGGTGAAGCGGTGCGGCTGGACCACCGCGATGACCCGGCCCTCCGCCACCTGACGCGCCGCCTTCAGCACGGCGGCGATCTCGACCGGATGGTGGCCATAGTCATCGACGATCCGCACCCCGCCGACCACGCCCGTGGTGGTGAAGCGCCGCCGCACGCCGCCGAACCCGGCCAGACCCACGCGGATATCGTCGTCCGACACGTCCAGTTCACGCGCCACGGCGATGGCGGCCAGGGCATTGGCGACATTGTGCGACCCGGCCATCGGCAGGTGCAGGCCGCTGATCCGCGCTGGCTCATCCAGCGCGGCCAGACCCCGTCCCTGGATCACCACGTCGAACCGGCAGCCGTCCGGCTTCATCTCGACATTGTCGGCCCGGACCATCGCCTGCGGGTTCACCCCATAGGTCACCAGCCGCCGGTTATCGATCGAGGCCACCAGCCGCTGCACCTCCGGGTGGTCGAGGCAAACGGCGGCGAAACCGTAGAAGGGGATGTTCTCGACGAAGTCCACGAACGCCTTCCGCACCCCGTCGAAGTCGCCGTAGTGGTCCAGATGCTCGGGATCGATGTTGGTGACGATGGCCACCGTCGACTTCAGACGCAGGAAGCTGCCGTCGCTCTCGTCCGCCTCGACCACGATCCAGTCGCCGTCGCCGACCTTGGCGTTGGTGCCATAGGCGTTGATGATCCCGCCGTTGACCACCGTCGGGTCCAGCCCGCCGGCGTCCAGAATGGCCGCGACCATGGAGGTCGTCGTCGTCTTGCCGTGGGTGCCCCCGACCGCGATCGAGAACTGCAGTCGCATCAGTTCGGCCAGCATCTCGGCCCGACGCACCAGCGGGATGCGGCGTTCGCGGGCCGCCACCATCTCGGGATTGGTCGCCTTGACCGCCGTCGAATAGACCACCGCCGAGACACCGTCCCCAACATGGCCGGCATCGTGACCGATGAAGACCCGGGCCCCCAGCTTCTCGAGCCGTTCAGTATTGGCGCTCGCCCTGGCGTCCGAGCCCTGAACCCGATAGCCGATCTTGAGCATGATCTCGGCGATCCCGCTCATGCCGATCCCGCCTATGCCCACGAAATGGACGGGGCCGAGGTCGAACGGGACGGGGCGAAGACGAGCGATCATGCCGACGTCATAGCCGTGTCGCGGCGGCGGTGGAAAGGGCGTCGTCTGGTTTGGTCAATCGCGCGCCGTCAAAGCCCGACCCAGGCCGGGATTTCGCGCGCAGGAGCCCTCGCGGGTTCGTCGCGGCCCTGATGGTGTCCCTTTTCGCCCGGAGCCCAGCGGCCGACCCCGCCCGGGCACCGGACACCTCCCCCGGACTTTCCGGCGACCGAAAGTGACGGCCTGAACCGGGCGCCGACGAAGCCGCGGGCCATTTCCTGCCCCGCTGACCCGTTCACGCCGGAGACATCCTGCGAGAACGCCGATCTGTCAGCTTTGATCAGACATCGCGCCGGCCGGGCGACCTAGTATGGTCGACAGGAGGAAATCGCCATGACAGGTACCACCGGAAGACTGTGCGTGGGCATGGCCCTGCTCACCGCCGCCCTCGCGACCGGGGCCTGCGAGGCGCAGGAACAACCGCGTGGTCTGCGCCTGATATCTGCGGACGCCTTCGGAATAACCTTCATGGAAGACGCCCCACTGGACCGCGCGCGGCCCGGTGGCCCGGTGGAGGTTCACACCTGGAGCTTCTTTGACGAACCTCGGCGGCCGGGGCGCGGCCGCGGCTGGAACACACGGATCACCCGGGCAAGGATTGACTGCGAGGCGGGAACCATGAGCGCGCTTCATCATACGGTTTATCAGGACGAGACCCTGGTCGACGAAGTCACGCCTGAGTTCCGCATGCGGCCCCCGATCGGCGAGGACAAGGAGGCTGTCATGAACTGGGTCTGCAATCCCGAGGAAGAGCCGCACGAGACCGTCGTGCGCGATCTCGCAGCAGCGCGGCAATGGGCCCGGACCGCCTGGCCGACCCTGAACCCCGATCATCCGCAAAGAACTCAGCCATGAGCAAGCCGACGCGAACCCTGCGAAGCATCGCGGCCGTCGCGCTGCTGATCGCCGCTGCCACCGGCTCCGCGACCGCAGCCTCCGCCCAGCAGGCGGAGCGGGCTACGCCCCGCTATTCCAGAGCTGAAGCGCCCGAGCCCCGCCGCCCGGCCGGCCCCATCCACTTCCTCGGCCTGACCACCTTCAATGAGGGGATGTTCGCCGACCCGGAATCGATCCGGCGGGCGGACGGTCATGCGGAGGTCTGGATGCTGACCGTCGGTGCCCAGCTCCGGCACGTGGCCGAGGGCGACATCCGCTGGACCTGGGGCCGGCTCGACATCGACTGCGACGGTCGGGCCTGGGAGACGCTCGAATACGACGCCTATGACACCGAAGGCGTCTGGCTGGCGGGCTTCGCGGGGCCTCTCCTCGAAACCAATCCCGTCGACTATCCGGCCGAGGAGGTCATTCTGGCCTATGCCTGCGACGGAACCCGCCCCGCCGATTTCCAGGTCGTCCAGGATCAGGCCAGCGCGGTCGCCGGGATCATGCGGGCCTTCCCGGACCAGTAGACCCACCGGGCACGATCTCAGTCCTCGCTGACGAAATCCTGCGCGAACTCCGGCCCGTCTTCCTCGCCCGGCAACAGGGGCGTTTCATCATCATCTCCGGCGCGTGACGGGTCCGGCACCTCGAAGCCGACCGGGATCGACAGGTCCAGCAGGCCGGCGGCCTTCATCTCCTGCACGCCGGGCAGGTCGTACAGGTTGGTCAGGCCGAAATGCTCCAGAAACCGGTCGGCGGTGCCATAGGTCACCGGCCGCCCCGGCGTCCGCCGGCGCCCGCGCAGCCTCACGAACCCCATCTCCAGCAGCAGGTCCAGCGTGCCTCGCGACAGGGAAACGCCGCGCACGCTCTCGACCTCGGCCCGGGTGCAGGGCTGGTGATAGGCGATGATGGCGAGGGTCTCGAGCGCGGCCTTGGACAGGCGGCGCGGCTCCTCGCGCTCCTCGGTCATCATGAAGGACAGATCCGCCGCTGTGCGGAACCGCCAGCGGTCGGCGACGCACTCCAGTTCGACGCCCCGCCCCTGATAGCGTTCGCGCAGGGCCGAAATGGCTCCGCCCACATCCGCCCCCTCGGGCAGCCGCCGCGCGATCTCCGCCGCCGACAGCGGGCCCGCCGCCGCGAACAGCAGGGCCTCGACGCGGCGTTCGATCTCGCCATGGTCCGGCGCGAACTGGATCACGGAACCAGCTCCAGAACCTGACCGCGCCCACGTCGCTTCAGATACAGGTCGGCGAAGGCCTCGGCCTGTTTCACATCCATCGCCCCCTCTTTCACCAGCTCCAGACTGGCCGACAGTGTCGAGGCGGTAAAGCTGGCCTGGGTCGGTCCCTCGTCACCCTGCCGTTCAGGCGCGACCCGTTCCAGCGGCGTCCAGTGTTCCAGCCGGGGCAGGACGTCGCGCAGCCAGTCGCGCGCGGCCTCCAGCGCGAAAGCCTCCACCCGCTGGCCGGGATTGTAGTGACGCTGCTCCTCGCGCCGGCGCTGGGTCACATAGGCGGCCATCAGTTCGTACAGGCTGGCGTCGATCCGGTCCGACGGCACGATCACCAGTGCCTCGGGATCGCCGCGGGTGAAGACGTCGCGCTTCAGCTGAGGGCGGGCCGTGATCGCCTCCACCGCCTTGCGCATCGCCTCCAGCTTCTGAAGCCGGAAAGCGAGGGCCGCGGCCATCTGTTCGGCGGGAACCTCGTCGTCCTTGCCCTTTTCAGTGCGCGGCAACAGCAGCCGCGACTTCAGATAGGCCAGCCAGGACGCCATCACGAGATAGTCCGCCGCCAGCGAGAAATTGCGCCGCCGCGCCTCGTGCACAAAGGCCAGATATTGTTCCGCCAGCCGCGTGATCGACAGCTTCAGCAGATCGACCTTCTGCGTCCGCGCCAGCGCCAGCAGCACATGCAGCGGCCCCTCATACCCCTCCAGATCGACCACGAATGCCTCGCGCTCATCGACCTGTTCGGCGGCGGTGAAGTCCAGATTGGGCTGGAAGGCGTCGGTCATGGAATCAGGCCTGCGCCTCGCCCACGTCCGGTCCGCGCGCCGCGTCCAGCCGTCCGCCCAGCATGGCGTCGAACCGCGTATGGGCCTCGTGCGGGTCCAGCGGTTCGGGCTCGCGCACGATCCGAGCCAGCGCCGCCTGCGCCCGCTTCGCCGCCCCACCCTTGAGTTTTCCAACGCCCTCGGCCACCTGCCGCATCTCCGCCAGATCGCCGTTCCAGTGGATGACCAGATCGCAGCCGGCCTTCAGCGACGCCCGCGCCCGCTCGGTCAGCGTCCCGGTCAGGGCGTTCATCACAAGGTCGTCGGACAGCAACAGGCCGCCGAAACCGAGCCGTTCGCGGATCAGTTTGATCGCCTTCCTCGACTGGGTCGCCGGGTGTTTCCCGTCGATGGCCGTGAACACGATGTGCGCCGTCATCGCAATCGGCATGTCGGACAGGGCCTTGAACGGCGCGAAATCCCAGGCGTCCAGCGTCTCCAGATCGGCATGGACGGTGGGCAGTTCCTTGTGGGTGTCGGCAAACGCGCGGCCATGGCCGGGCAGATGCTTGATCACCGGCAGGACGCCTCCGGCCAGCAGCCCCTCCGCCGCCGCCCGGCCCAGCTGGGTGACGGTCGCCGGATCGCGTGCCCAGGCGCGGTCGCCGATGATGTCGTGGGCACCCGGCACGGGCACGTCCAGCACCGGCGCGCAGTCGACGTTGATCCCCACCGCCTTCAGATCGTGCGCCATCAGCCGCGCGCCCAGCCGGACCAGTTCGCGCGCCGTCAGCGGGTCATTGGTCGCCTTGAGATAGGCCTCCGCCGGCGGATATTTCGGCCAGTGCGGCGGCCCCATCCGCTGCACCCGGCCGCCCTCCTGATCGATCAGGATGGGGGCGTCGGGGTCGCCGATGCTGTCGCGCAGCTCGGCGGTCAGGGCGCGGACCTGATCCGGACTGTCGATGTTGCGGCGGAACAGGATGAAGCCCCACGGCCGCACCTCGGCGAAGAAGGCGCGTTCCGCCTCCGTCAGCCGGTGGCCGCTACAGCCGTAGATCGCCGCCGAGGTCACCGATCGATCAACGCACGAAACAGTCGCCACCGCCCGCCTTGATGGCGTTGCACAGGCCGGTTGCCTGATCGCGGCTCAGGCCGGTGACGGTGGTGCGATAGACGGTCGAGCCGTTCGAGGCGGTCACCTCCTGCACGCGCTTGTCCGCGCCGGCGGTGAACTGCGGATAGCGGCCGACGACGGCGGCGAACTCGCGGTCCGCGAGGCCGGGCGTCGAGAAGGCGCCGATCTGGACAGCCGACGAGCCGCCGACCGCGACGGCGGGCCGGGGCTCGGACTTCGTGGGGGCCGGACGCGGGGTTGCGGGGGTGGCGGCCGCGACCGGAGCCGGCGCGGGACGGGGCTGCACGGCTTCCGGCGGCGGCGTGAAGGTCGGGGCGACGGTCGGGAGCTCGGCATTTTCATAGACGTCGATGCCCGCTTCCGGATCGACCGGCTGGGCATCGATCGGCGCATCGGCCTTCATCTCGATCACAGGAGTGCCGACGGCGGGCGGCGCGTCGTTCGAGGAGCGCGGCCCGGCGCGGTAATAGACCACCACGGCGACGATCAGCAGCAGCAGCACCACGCCCGAGATGATCAGGGTCATCGGCGGTGCCTTGGTCCCGCCGCCGCCCCCGGCCCGGCGCGGGTCGTAGCCGCCGCGGTTGAACGGCAGGTCATCGTCGGTCGGCGGCGTATAGGCCCCGCGGTCGCGGCCCTGGTTCGAATGATAGGGATCTTCGTTGGACATGGCCGCATTCCTGGTCGGTCCGCGCGAATCGACGCGCGGAAATCACACTGTAGCCCGGTCAGAGTCCTTTTTCAGGCCGGGAGAATCAACGCTCCACCGGCATCGCCCTACAGGTCCAGCGCCAGATCCAGACTGAACAGCTTCCGATGCTCCTCGATGGCATAGCGGTCGGTCATGCCGGCGATATAGTCGCACACCGCCCGCGCCCGTTTCGCCTCATCGGCCACATCGGCCCGACCCGACCACTCGGGCGGCAGGGTCGCCGGCTCGGCCATGAACAGCTGGAACATCTCGCCCAGCAGCCGCCGCGCCTGGCTGCGGGTGCGGTTGACGCGATAGTGGCGGTACATCCGCTCGAACAGGAATTTCCGCAGCACCCCCAGGTCGGCCAGCATGGCCGGTGAAAAGGCCACCAGCATCCGGTCGGCGGTGCGTACCGCCTCGGTCGACCGCACATCGGCCGCCGCGATCCGGGCCTCGGTCTCGGCCAGCACGTCCTCGACCATCACCCCGATCATCCGCCGCACGGCCTCGATCCGCACCATCCGCTCGTCGATATCGGGCCAGTCCTTGCGCACGCCGTGCAGCACCGGCCCGATCAGGGGCACCTCGGCCAGGTCCTCGAGCGTGAACAGGCCCGCCTGGACCCCGTCGTCCACATCGTGATTGTTGTAGGCGATGTCGTCCGCGATCGCCGCCGCCTGGGCCTCCAGCGAGGCGAAGGTCCCCAGCCGCAGATCCCAGCCCGGCGCATAGTCGGCGATGGCCTTCCAGGCGGGCTCATCCAGCCGGTGCGACACCGGGCCGTTGTGCTTGACCACCCCCTCGACCGTCTCCCAGCTCAGGTTCAGCCCGTCAAAGCCGGGATAGCGCTCCTCCAGCTTGGTCACCACGCGGAAGGTCTGGACGTTGTGGTCGAACCCGCCCCAGGGCGCCATCTGCGCCTGCAGCTCGTCCTCGCCGGCGTGGCCGAACGGCGGATGCCCCAGGTCGTGCGCCAGCGCCACTGTCTCGGCCAGGTCGGTGTCCAGCCGCAGCGCATGCGCCAGCGAGCGCGCGATCTGCGCCACCTCCAGCGAATGGGTCAGCCGGGTGCGGTAGTGATCGCCCTCATGCGCCACGAAGACCTGGGTCTTCTCCTTCAGCCGGCGAAAGGCCGTGGCGTGGATGATCCGGTCGCGGTCGCGCGCATAGGCGTTGCGCGTCCGGCTGATCGGCTCGGGCGTCAGCCGGCCGCGGCTGTGTTCGGGGTATTCGGCATAGGGCGCGCGTTCGGGGATCAAGGTTTGCCGCTCTTTCGAGGCCGGGCCTTTCCGATCGCCCGTTCGCGCCTCATATAGGCCTCTGTGAGCACCGTCCAATCCACATCCCTGTTCCAGATATCACCGGCCTCCGGCGGGCACGGCCTGACCCTGTCCGACAGCGCCGCCCGGCGGCTGGCCGAACTTGGCAAGGACGAGGGCCATCCGGTCCTGCTGCGCGTCGCCGTCGACGGCGGCGGCTGCTCGGGCTTCCAGTACCGGTTCGAACTGGTCCAGGCCGCCGAGGCCGACGACATCCGCATCGAGGCCAACGGCCAGGCCGCCATTGTCGACGCCGTTTCCCTGCCCTTCCTCAAGGGATCCGAGATCGCCTTCCTCGACGACCTCTCCGGCGCACAGTTCGTGGTCCGCAATCCCAACGCCGCCTCCAGCTGCGGCTGCGGCGTCAGCTTCTCGATCTAGCAACACCCTTCCCCCCCGGGCGCTTCGTCTGGGAAGAAACAGGACTTGCTATTAGTCTTTTTCCTAATTAGCCTCTTTCCTATGAACCTGTTGTTCAAGGCCCTGTCGCATCCGGTGCGTCGCCGCATCATCGAGATGCTGCGCAAGGGGCCGATGGCGTCCGGCGACATCGCCGCCGCCTTCGACATGAGCTGGCCCACGATCACCGGCCACCTCAATGCGCTCAAGGAGGCTGGACTGGTCTCGCCCGAGCGCGAAGGGGCCTCGATCCGCTACCGGCTCGAGATTTCCGCCGTCGAGGAGGCCCTGGCCTTCCTCATTCAGATGACCGGCGCCGGCCGGCAGGACTCGGGAGACACGACATGACCGCAACCCGGCAATCCGCCCCGGCGCTGAATATCGCCACCGTCGGCCTCAGCCTCCTGGTGGGCGGCCTCGGCGTCTGGACCATCTTCGCCGGCCCGACCGAATTGTTGCCGATCCATTACAACGCCTCCGGTCAGGCGGACGACTGGGGCACGCGGGAGGTGGTCGGCGGCGTTCTCGTCGGCCTGGCCCTGCTGAGCCTGCTGCTCGGCGGCGGCATGGCCCTGGCGGCGGGCCGCGCGGAGGACCCTGCGCGCCGCCGCGCCCTGCGCTACGCCCAGCTGGTCGTCATCCTCAGCATCCCCCTCGTCAGCCTCCTCGTCGCCTCGGCCAGCCTGACCGGAACCACCGACATCCGCGGCGCCCTGCCCATCGCCCTGATGAGCCTCGTCTTCCTGCTGCTCGGGGCCTTCCTCGGCCGGGTCGGCGCCAATCCGTTTGTCGGCGTCCGCACGCCCTGGGCCTTCAAGAGCCGCCTGGCCTGGGAGCGCTCCAACCGACTGGCGGGCCGTCTCTTCTTCATCATCGGCCTGACCGGCCTGCTCACCGCCCCGTTCGCGCCCCAGCCGCTCGGCCTTTACGCCATTCTCGCCGCCATCAGCGTCGCCGCCGTCTGGTCGGTGGTCGAGAGCTGGCGCGTCTGGCGCACCGATCCCGACCGCCAGCCTTTCTGAACCGACCGCAAGGAGACCCGTCATGCTCAGCCTCGTCCTCGCCGCCGCCCTGCTGTCCGACCCGGTCGCGACGCCGCTCGTCCTGCCGGTCGAACCGGCCGCCCTGCACGGGACCCTTCTGACCCCGGAAGGCCCGACCCGCGCCGTCGCCGTCATCATCCCGGGCTCCGGCCCCACCGATCGCGACGGCAACAATGCCACTGGCATCGTCGCGGCGACCTATCGCCTGCTGGCCGAAGGGCTGGCCGAACAGGGCGTCGCCACCCTACGCTATGACAAGCGCGGCATCGGCGAGAGCGTCTTCCCGACCGCCCGCGAAGAGGACCTGCGCTTCGGCCACATGGTCGACGACGCCCGCGGCTGGGCCGCCGCCACCGCCGAACGCACCGGCCAGCCCTGCGTCTGGCTTATCGGCCACAGCGAGGGGGCCCTGATCGCGCTGGCCGCCGTTGAGGGCGGCAACGACAAGGTCTGCGGTCTGGTCCTGCTGTCCGGCGCCGGCCGCCGCGCCCGACTGGTGCTCGAGGAACAACTCGGCCCGCAACTGCCCGAACCGATGCGGACCCAGGCCTTCCACGCCCTCGCCGAGCTCGAGGCCGGCCGCACGGTCGCCGACACGCCCCCGGCCCTGGCCGCCCTGTTCCGCCCCTCGGTCCAGCCCTATCTGATCTCCTGGCTGGCGCTCGACCCCGCGGCCCTGACCGCCGCCTACGACGGCCCGATCATGGTCGGCACCGGCACCACCGACATCCAGACCCCCGTCGTCGACGCCCAGGCCCTGGCCGCCGCCCGGCCGGACGTCCACCTCGTCCTGTGGGAAGGCGTCAACCACCCCCTCAAGGTCGCCCCCGCCGATCGCGCCGCCAACATCGCCACCTACGGCGACCCGAACCTGCCGCTAGCCCCCGGCGTCGTTGATGACGTCGCGGGCTTCATCCTCAAGCCCCGCTAGGCCAGCGTCTCCTGGAACCGCACCGGCCGCCCATGGGCGCTGCCGATCAGCTCGCCGTCCTTCATCACCACCCGCCCGCGCACAATCGTGGCCACGGCCTTGCCGGTGCACGCCATGCCGTCAAAGGGGGTCCAACCCGAGCGGGTCGCCATGTCCTCATGCTTCAGGACGTGTTTCGCCTTCAGGTCCACGATCGTCAGGTCGGCGTCATACCCCTCGGCCATCCGCCCCTTGCCGGCGATGCCGAACACCCGATTGGCCCCGTGACTGGTCAGGTCGATGAACCGGTCCAGGCTCAGCCGGCCGTTGGCGACATGGGTCAGCATCACCGGCACCAGCGTCTGCACCCCCGGCATGCCCGACGGCGAGGCCGGATAGGGCCGGGCCTTCTCTTCCAGCGTATGCGGCGCGTGATCCGAGCCCAGCACGTCCGCCACGCCCTGCTCGATCCCCCGCCACAGGCCGGCGATATGATAGTTGTTGCGGATCGGCGGGTTCATCTGCGCCAGCCCCTTGAGCCGGTCATAGGCCTCGTCGCCGTCCAGCGTCAGGTGTTGCGGCGTCAGCTCCATCGTCGCCACATCCTTCTGGGTGGCCAGGAACTCGACCTCCTCGGCCGTGGTCACGTGCAACACATGGATGCGGGCGCCGGTCTCCCGCGCCAGCCGCACCAGCCGCCGCGTCGACATGATGGCGCTCTCGGGGTCGCGGACCTCCGGATGGCTGGTCCAGTCGCCATGCCGGGCCAGCGGACGACGCTCGACCAGGCGGTATTCATCCTCGGAATGGAAAGTGGCCCGCCGCTTCACATGGCGCAGCACCTCGCGGACGCCGTCGTCGTCGGCGACCAGCAGGGTCCCGGTCGAGGCCCCCATGAACACCTTGACCCCGCAACAGCCGGGCAGCCGCTCCAGCTCGGCGAGGTATTTGGCATTGTCGTGGGTGCCGCCGATGTAGAAGGCGTGGTCGGTCCACATCCGGTCACGGGCCCGGTCCAGCTTGTCGGCCAGCGTATCCGGGTCGGTGGTGTTGGGCTCCGTATTCGGCATTTCAAACACCGAGGTCACCCCGCCCAGGGCCGCCGCGCGGCTGCCGCTCTCGAGATCTTCCTTCCACTCCAGCCCCGGCTCGCGGAAATGGACCTGGGTGTCGATCACGCCCGGCAGGACGGTCAGGCCGGTCGCATCCAGGGTCTCGCCGGCGCTGGCCTGCGACAGGTCGCCGACAAAGACGATCCGGCCGTCGGTCACGCCGACGTCGGCCATCCCCCTGCCCGCGTGATTGGCCACTTCGCCACCGCGGACGATCAGGTCGTATGTCTGGGTCATGCCCCGTCCCTTAGCCCCGCGCGGCCCAAGGTTCTAGGCCGTCCGGCGTTCAGCCAGCAGCTTCACCGCCGCCTTCAGCACCCGGTCGGCGGGCAGGTCGTGCATATGCAGGATGGCCTGGTTGAGATTCTTGTCGATCTTGCGGAATTCGTCGACCGAGCGAGGGCCACGCACCGCGACACCGCCCCACGGCCCGTGCTCGACCTCGTCCGAAGGCCCGAACACCGCCACCACCGGCGTACCCGACGCCACCGCCAGATCGGTCCAGATGGTGTCCGCCCCGACATAGAGCGCCGCACGCCCCAGGGCCGCGACGCTCTCCAGCCGTCCCAGCCGACCCTGTAGCTCGGTCACCCGGTTGCGCGGCAGCGACAGGCGGATCACATGGGCCGCGTCGCGCGCGTTCTCGTCCCCGACCACGATCACCCGACCACCTTCCAGCGGCCCGCCGTCCCCGACCAGGGCCACCGCGATCTTGGCATAGCGCTCGGACGGCCAGATCTTGCCCATCCAGTCGGCACCCGGGCCGATGGCGAGGATCGGCACATCCTCCGCCGGGATCAGGGCGTCCGCCTTCGCCTGCGTCGCCTCCGACACGAACAGCTTCGGGGCCGGAACATCCTCCAGCTGCAGCACACGCGCCGCCTGTTCGACCGCATGGACCCCGGCCTCCCAGGCCCCGCGCACCGCCCGCTTCTGCCGTTTCAGCTTGGACGACAGGGTGGTGCCGCGCATGTCGACGACCAGCCCCCATTTCGTCTCGCGCACCTTGTTCCACAGCCCCAGCCAGTCCAGCCGGCTGTCGCGCTCCAGCACGATCAGCCGGTCCAGCCGCGGCGTATCGACGAACAGGGGCGCGCTCTTCGGGGATCCAACCACCGTGAAACTCGCCTGCGGCATGGCCTCGACCAGATACGCCAGCACCCCCGACGACAGGATCGCGTCGCTCGCGTCCGCCTCGGCGATGTAGAGGATGGGGAACCGTCCGGGCATGGATTGGACCGTATACGGATTCTCGCCCGGCAAAGCAGGACATCTCCGCTTTTCAGACGGGACAACCCGGCCCGGTGCGGTTGAAGGCTCGAGCGGCCCCCGCCCTGCACGCCACCTGCACATCAGCCCATCGGGAAATCCACACGACTCCGGGTCGGGGCCGGGGCAGACTGCCTTTGGACAGATTCACGACCAGGGGCTGACGGATGACCATGACGAACCGGACGAACAGCGGCGGGCGACCCCTCGGCCGCCTGAGAATCGTTGCCTGGGGCGCGGTGGCGGCGGTGCTGCTGGCACCTCTGGTGGCCATGCAGTTCAGCCGGGAGGTGGCCTGGACCATGAGCGATTTCCTCTTCGCGGGCGTGCTTCTGATCGGCGGCGGTGTCCTGATCGAACTGGCGGTCTGGAAGGTGCGCAACCCCGCCTTGCGTATCGGTCTGGTCCTGCTGGTCGCCGCCACCGCCCTGGTCATTGCGGCCGACGGTGCCGTGGGCATTTTCTAGAGGTATCGATCACCGCCGACGGCTGTCGAACGGCGGCGGCCCTCCCTATGTAGGGACGATGACCACCCTCTCCGCCCGCCTGAACAGCCGCGCCCTGATCCGGGTTTCGGGCCCGGACGCCCGGCCCTTCCTGCACAACCTGCTGACCCAGGACGTCGAGACCCTGGCCCCCGGCGCGCTCCGCTTCGGGGCCCTGCTCTCACCGCCCGGGCGGCTGCTGTTCGACCTCTTCCTGTGGGGCGAGGACGGCGGGGTGACGCTGGACGTCGCCGCCGACCGCCGCGATGCGCTGTTGCAACGGCTGACGATGTACAAACTCCGGGCCCAGGTCACGGTCGAGGCCGACGACCGGCCGGTGTTCGCGTCATGGCCCGGGACGGCCGACGGCTTCTCCGCCGACCCCCGCACACCCGGCCTCGGCGGACGCCGCATTGGCGGCGACCTCACGCCCGACGCCACCGAGGCCGATTGGCAGGCCCACCGCCTCGCCGTCGGCGTCCCCGACCCCACCGCCGACTGTCTCTCCGACAAGACCTACCCCATGGAGGCAGGCTTTGACCTGCTGAACGGCATCGACTTCCAGAAGGGCTGTTTCATCGGTCAGGAGACCACCTCCCGAATGAAGCGGCGCGGCAATATCAAGAGCCGCATGCTGCCCCTCGCTTTCGACGGCCCACCCCCGCCCTTCGGCGCCGAGGTTCTGAACGGCGACCTCCGCGCCGGCGAGGTGCTCAGCGGCCGCGACGGTGCAGCCATGGCCCTGCTCAGGCTGGACCGCCTGGACGGTATGCTGACGGTGAACGACCGGCCGGTTTCCGTGCGCCGGCCGGGCTGGATGGCGGACCCGGACATTTCGGGCGTACAACCTCAGGCTTGACATCCCGGAACAACGTTCTCCAATTCCGGCTCGGGATCGGGAAGGGATGGATGTCATGGACCGCCGCTGGACAACCTTTGCACGATTGCTTGCGACAGGCTGCGCGACCGTCGCCCTGGCCACCGCCGCCCAGGCCCAGCCTGGCCCGACTGGCGGACTGGACGCCCTGGCAGCGGCGGTTGATGGCGGCGACTCCGCCCGGGTCCGGCTGGTACTCGCCGATCCGGCGTTCCGCGCCGCCATCGAGGCGGCCGACCAGACCACCGAGGTCATGCGGAGTATCGGCCAGGCCGAGACTCTTGACGGCAACCTGCGCCGCGAGGCCTTTCTGGATGCCATCCGGCGCGCCGGGCAGGCGCGTCGGGACGCGGAAAACGGCGTCTCCCGCTCCGTCCGCACCGCCGACCTCTACGACCTCCAGGCAGAGTATCTGGCCTTCCTCGAGCGCGATTACCTGCTGTACCGGCTCGCCGGCCTTCCCGGACCGGACCGGAACAACCCGGCCCATATCAGCGACATCAGGCAGACGCTGTATGAGGTCGGCGAAATCTACAGGAGCCTGCGGGACCTCCTTCCGTATTGCGCCGGCGATGAAGCCTGTGTTGAGCGCCGCTCCGCGATCAATCGGCAGCAGGAAGCCTTTGCGGCCTCGCCCCTGGCCCGGGCGCTCGGCCGGGCGTCCGAAGCGACCTCAACCGAAACACAGGCCTACCGCCTGTTCGAAATGGAGAGCGTCCACGGTCGGCAGGTTCGCGCCTATGAGGCGGCCCGGGATGCCTTCCGGATCGCGGCCGGCCAGTACGCCGAGGCGGCGGCCCTCGTTGAGACGGCCTTTCCCGGCCATCCCGCCGCCGCGCGGCTGATCGCCTACCGCGACCGCGCCCTCGAACGCGCCGACTACGCCGCCCGAACAGCCGGGGATCGTGGGGAGGACAAGGACGACCGGCCGCCTCAGCCCCCGCCGCCGCCACCGCCACCACCTCCCCCGCCGCCGCCGCCACCGCCGCCGCCGCCTCCACCGCCGCCGATCATCGATGAGAACCGTACCCTTGCGCAGATCGCGCGGGCCCAGACGCCCGAAGTGCAGACCGCCTACCAGCGGGCCTGTCAGGCCAGCACCGGACAGAACCCGCAGAGCGCGACGGTCGATGTCTATTACGCGACCAGCCGCCAACCGTTGACCCGGCCCAATACGGTCCGCGAACTGTATTTCGGCACGAGGCGCGAGGTCGTCGCCAACGACCGCGTCCGGCTCCACTACGGGCAGGCGGCGGTGAATGTGCCGTGCGAGCGCCCCCGCGGGGAGCTTCCCCGTCCCGAACAGATCTTCGTCCTCCAGCTTGAGCCGCTGTCCGCGAAGAAGCATTTCATGCTGACGGGACTCAGATCCTTCGCGAACCTGGCCGGCTGGCTGGGCGCCATCGAGGACGACGTCGCCAGCTCCCGCCGCCGTGAAGTGCTGGTCTATGTCCACGGCTACAACAACGGCTTCACGGTGGCTTCGTATCGCGCCGCCCAGCTGCATGCCGACCTCGGCATAGACGGGGCCACCGTTTTCTATTCCTGGGCGTCGCAGGATCGGCTGCTCGGCTACGGTCGCGACCGGGAAACGGTCGCGGATCCGGCCGAATACCGGACCCTGGCCGACACACTCATGGCGCTGCGCGGGACCGAGGCGACGACCGTCTATCTGGTCGCCCATTCGATGGGGAACCGGCTGATGATGTCGGCGCTCGAAGATATCGCCCTGCGGCCGGATCGCCCGGTCCGGAAATTTGACGAACTGGTTCTCGGCTCGGCTGACATCGAGGAACGCCTGTTCCGCGACCATTGGGTCCATGCCCGGAACATCGTGGATCGCGCCACCCTCTATGCCTCCAACCAGGACAAGGCGATGTGGGCGGCCAACCTGTTCGCCGGCGACAGACGGATCGGCGACGCCGGCGACCGGCCTTTGACCTTCGACGGAGTCCGGACCATCGACACCTCCCTGGTGGGCGGCTCCGGTCTCGGTCACGACGACTACAGCGCCGGAGGCCTGAGCAATCTCCAGGCCTCGCTCTGGTTCAACCTGCAACCCGAGCGGCGCTGTATCCTGGCACCGCAGACCGCGCCCGACGCGCCCGACGCGGCGGGACGGTGGTGGCGGATCAGGCCGGACGGACCCGCCTGGCAGTCAGACTGTTCGCACGCCAGCTTCGGCGATGTGGTTGAGGTGGCCCGCATCAAGGGCTCTTTCAGCGACGCGGCCGCCTGGATGAACCAGGTCTATCCGCCGGCACCCAACCGGTCGGAGGACGAATCCTATGCGGGGCGCCTGCGCCGCCTGTTCAGCAGCTTGATCAATCGCTGACCCGGACCCTCTTCACGACGCCGCCGCGAACCGCCATGGTCGGCCCATGCCCCTCATCGACCTCAGCCACACCATTGAGGCCGGCCTGATCACCTACAAGGGTCTGCCCGCGCCCCTGATCTGCGACCACATGAGCCGGGAGGCCTCGCGCGCCGGCTACGACGGCGACACCGAATTCCAGATCGGGCGGATCGAGATGGTCGGCAATACCGGCACCTATCTGGACACCCCCTTTCACCGCTACGCCGACGGCGAGGACCTCAGCGACGTCGGCCTCGACCGCGTCGCCGCCCTGCCGGGAATTGTGGTCCGCGCCCCCGACATCCAGGCCATCGACGTCGACCGGTTCGCGGGCCTCGACGTTCGCGGCAAGGCCGTTCTGGTCCACACCGGCTGGGCCCGCCACTGGCGTACCGACACCTATTTCGAGGACCACCCCTTCCTGACGGAGGCCGCCGCCGCCCGGCTCGTCGAGGCCGGAGCCGCCCTCGTCGGCATCGACTCCCACAACATCGACGACACCCGCACCCGGCTGAGGCCGGCGCACACTGTATTGCTCGGCGCCGGCATTCCGATCTGCGAACACATGCGCGGGCTGGAGTTGCTGCCGGACGTCGGCTTCCGCTTCACGGCAGCGCCGCCCAAGGTGAAGGCGTTCGGGACCTTCCCCGTCAGAGCCTTCGCCGAAGTCGAATAGGCGCTACCCTCCCCCCATGCCCGACTCACTTCCTCGCTGCGCCTGGTGCGGCACCGACCCGCTGTACGTCGCCTATCACGACGAGGAATGGGGCGTGCCCGAGTATGACGCCCGCGCCCTGTGGGAGAAGCTGGTGCTGGACGGCATGCAGGCGGGTCTGGCCTGGATCACCATCCTGAGGAAGCGCGAGGGTATCCGCGACGCCTTCGACGGCTTCGACCCGGAGAAGATCGCGCTCTATGGCGAGGCGGATATCGAACGGCTGCTGGGCGACGCCCGCATCATCCGCTCTCGGGCCAAGATCAACGCGGCCATCAAGGGGGCCCGAATCTGGCTGGAGATGAGGGACAACGGCGAGGACTTCACCGAATGGCTGTGGTCGTTCGTCGGCGGCGCGCCGATCCAGAACCATTGGACAGACGGTGCCCGCCCGGTCGCCACGCCCGAGTCCGAGGCCATGGCGAAAGCCCTCAAGAAGCGCGGCTTCACCTTCTGCGGCCCGGTGATCGTCTATGCCTTCATGCAGGCCGTTGGCATGGTCAACGACCATGGCGTTGAATGCTTCCGCCACGGTCCGGTTCGGGCGATGGCCGACACGTGAAGAGTCCGGCAAAAACCTCCGCAAAGGCAAAGCTTTCGCGCGCCTTCCCGACGCTGGCGCTCGAACGGGTGTTGACCCAATCCAGCGGCGGCCCGGTCTGCGGCGTCGACGAGGCGGGACGCGGTCCATGGGCCGGGCCGGTGTCGGCGGGGGCGGTGATCCTGAACCCCGACGACCTGCCCGCCGGTATCAACGACTCCAAGGCCCTGACCCACGCCCGGCGCGAAGCGCTGGAGATCGAGATCAAGACCCGCGCCCTCGCCTGGGGCGTCGGCTTCGCCTCGGTGGAGGAGATCGATGAGCTGAACATCCTGCACGCCACCGGCCTGGCCATGTGCCGCGCCATCGAGGCACTGGCGATCCAGCCGGCCGCGGCCCTGGTCGACGGAAACTACGGCTTCAAACTGCCCTGCCCGATCCAGACCGTGGTCAAGGGCGACAGCCTGTCCCTGTCGATCGCCGCAGCCTCCATCCTCGCCAAGACGGCGCGGGACCGGCTGATGGTCGAGCTGGACGCCCAATATCCCGGCTACGGTTTCGCCGGCCACAAGGGCTACAACGCCCCGATCCATTCCGAAGCCCTGCGGACCCTCGGCCCCTGTCCGGCGCATCGCCGCAGCTGGGCACCGATCCGGGCCTTGCTGGACGCCTAGATGTGCAGGGCTCCGCCCAGCATGGCACCCATGAACCCCGCGAGCACGCCCCCGCCGACCACCGTCACCCAGCCGGGCAGATCGGCGATCAGCGCCTTCAGCGTCGGTTCCGGAGCCACCGGGTCATTCGCCACCCGCGTGTCGAACCGCGCGGCCGACGGCGGGCGCCAGGCGACGGTCTCGAAGGCGTCGGCGGCGCGGCCATAGGCGCGGGCACCTTGCAGACGGCGGGCGGGGGTCACTGACAGCGATTCCATCCCCGCCAAACGGCCGGGGGGCTCCGTCCGTTCCCGGACCGCCGGTTCAGGCCGCGTCCGCCAGCCCCAGCCGCCGATCCGAGACCACGAACAGATATTCGACATTCCTCAGCCGGCCGACGGCCCCGACCTTTTCGCCCTTGGGATTATGGATACCGATCCGGGCCCCGACGTAGCGCGGCCGGGCGATCTCGATCACCTGAACCTCGCCCCGCCCCGAGAGCATCTCGACCAGCTGGTCGCGCGCCAGATAGCCCTCGTCGTTGAACGAAACGATCAGGTTCGGTGCCTTCAGCCCCTCGATCACGGCCTTCAGCGCCGGCGCGATGCCCGGCCTGCTGTTGAACGCCGACTTCCGCGTCCGCACGTCGACCCGCTTGTTGGCGATGCCGTAGGTCTCGGGCCTGTCCCACAGGACCAGGCTCTCCCAGCAGTGGTAGTTCCCCAGATAGGAATGCTGGTTGTAGGGCGGGTCCAGATAGACCAGATCGGCCTCGACCGTTGGGGCCAGTTCGACCGCGTCGGCCCGCGTCGCCTTGCACGGCCCGTCCGCCACGCCGGGCAGGATATCGGGCATGCGCAGCTCCAGCGGCTTCAACGCCCGCGCCGCCCACTGTTTCATATAGGCCATTTGCAGACCGGCCGTGGAATCCACCCGGTCGGCCGCCTCCATCAGGCTGACCAGGGCGATGGCCTCCAGCTCCGGCTCCAGCGCCATGGCCGCGATCCGGTCGCGCATGGCGTCGATGACCGCGCCGTTCTCGGGCGTGAAATAGCGGGCGTCCTCGCAGAAGGTCCTGGTGAACCAGCCGGCTTCCGGCGTCACCGTCCGCAGCTCCGCCAGCACCGCTCCGGCCCGCTCCAGCCACCGCTCCCGGTCGGCCTGCACATAGGCGGTGGCGAGCACATGGGCGTAGGCGTTGTGATCGTTCGACCAGACCCGGAAACCCGCCCCCTTCAGCGCATGACCCACCCGCGCGCTTCCGGAGAACAGGTCGCACACCGTCCCGCCATCCGGCAGCTGCCCGCGGATCGCGGTCGCGATCTGGGTCAGCAAGGCGCGCTTCGAGCCGATATATTTGATCATGCCGACCTTTTCCTCCCCCTCAGGGGGAGGGGGACCGCGAAGCGGTGGAGGGGGTCCCCTCTAGCGCTTCGCCTTTGCCGGAGCATGGGCCAGTCGCAGCAGATTCGCAGCCCCCGGCGCGCCGAAGGGCGTTCCGGCCAGGATCAGGATGCGCTGGCCCGGCTCGGCCATGCCGTAGTCGACGGCGCTGGACACCGCGTCCTCGGTCACATCCTCCAGCGAAGCGGGCTCCTTGCCCAGCCGCGTCTCCAGCCCCCAGACCAGAGCCAGCCGCCGCGCCGTGTCGGGATTTGGGGTCAACGCCAGCACCGGCTGCAGAGGCCGCTCGCGGGCCATCCGCCGCGCCGTCCCGCCCAGGGTCGTGAAGACCACGATACAGGCTGTCGACTGGGCCTCGGCCGCCTTGCGCGCCGCGGCCACCAGGGCGTCGGCGTCGATATCGTCCATGCCGGCGTGTTCGGCGTCCATCAGGCTGGGCCACATCGGGTCGCGCTCGACGCGCTCGATGATCCGGCTCATCACCCCGACCGATTCCAGCGGATAGTCGCCCGAGGCCGTCTCGGCCGACAGCATCAGGGCGTCGGCCCCCTCATAGGCGGCATTGGCCACATCGGACGCTTCGGCCCGGGTCGGGGCCGGGGACGATGTCATGGATTCCAGCATCTGGGTCGCCACGATCACCGGCACGCCGCGCTGTCGGGCGGCGCGGATGATCATCTTCTGGGCCACCGGCACTTCTTCGGGCTCCAGCTCGACGCCCAGATCGCCGCGCGCCACCATCACCCCGTCGCAATAGTCGAGAATGCTCTCCAGCTGGGCCAGCGCCTGCGGTTTCTCGATCTTGGCCAGGCAGGCGGCGCGCCCCTTCACGATCTGCTTCAGCTCGGCCATGTCCTCGGCCTTCTGGACGAAGCTCAGCGCCACCCAGTCGACGCCGATGCGCAGGGCGAAGGCCAGATCCTCGCGGTCCTTGGGCGTCAGGGCCGAGACCGGCACCACCGCCTCGGGCACGGCCACCCCCTTGCGGTCCGACAGTTTGGAGCCGCTTTCGACCGTCACGTCGGCCCATGTGTCATCACGCGCGTTGACCCGCAGCCGCACCCGTCCGTCGTCGAGCAGCAGCAGCATTCCGGTTCGCAGCGCCTTGAAGATCTCCGGGTGCGGCATCTGCACCCGCGTCGCGTCGCCAGGTGTCGGATCAAGGTCGAACCGCATCCTGTGGCCCGGTTTGATGTCGATCTCGACGTCCGCGAACCGGCCGAGCCTCAGCTTGGGGCCCTGCAGGTCGGCCAGCACGCCCAGCGGCCGCTTCAGCGCCAGCTCCGCGCCGCGCACCGCCTTCAGCGCCGCCGCGTGATCCTCATGCGAACCGTGGCTGAAATTCAGACGAAAGACATCCACCCCGGCCTGGGCCAGGGCCTTCACCATGCCGGGCGCCCGGCTGGCGGGTCCCAATGTCGCGACGATCCGGGCGCGCCGGGCTCTTTTCATCGAATATCCATACGGTCGGAGGGGCGATTGCCCCTTGTGCCCACGAAACCGCGCCGGGTTAAGGGCGGTTCTTTGCCCGAAACACGAAGTTACGCCGATTCCGTCGTGACGGCCGGTCGCGCACCATCCCGTTTCGCGCTAGGTCATCACCAGCAACGGAGCGGACTATGGCGGGCCTGAAGGACAAGCGCGGCTTCATCGACAAGGACCGGCTGGACCTGTCCGAACGTCAGGCTGTCGAACACTGGATGAAGCGCTGGGGCGTCACCCGCGACCAGCTGACCGCCGCCCACCGCAAGGCCGGCCGCAACGTCAAGGACATCGCCGCCGAACTGGGCAAGAAGCGGTAGGCTTGGTGCGAGCGGCGGGGGTCGAACCCGCATGACCGAAGTCGAGGGATTTTAAGTCCCTTGCGTCTACCAGTTTCGCCACGCTCGCGGGCTGCGGCGTGATCTAGCAGCGCCCGGCGGCTTCGGCCATGCGGTCAGGATCAGTAGTTGATCTCGCCCGAGGTGCTCAGCAGGGCACCGAAGCCGACCACCCACAGGATGCAGATCAACAGGCCGACGCCGGAGGTGACGATGCCTCCGATGGTGATGCCCCGCCCATAAGGCTTGCCCATGCCGACAAAGCCAAGGATCAGGCCAAGCGGCGCGAGGATCCACGAAATCAGTCCGACGAACGGGATGATGCCGAAGATGATCGACAGGATGCCGAGAACCAGTGAGGCCACGCCGAGCCCGTTGCTCGGCGTAACCGCGGGGCCGCCCTGATAGTTCTGATCACTCATAGTTCCCCCAAGGGTTCGATCCGGATTCGCGTCAACGTCGCACGTCGGGGGCTGCGGTCAAGCTTGAAACAGACCTAGTGCGCCGCTTCGGCTGCCGGCCTCATCGCCCGGAAGTCGACGTCCGAATCCGCGATCAGCCAGACCAGCGCCGCCCATGCCGCCACGTTCTGGCTCATCTGCGCCGGGTCGACCTTGTCGAGCGTGTCATCCGCCGTGTGGTGCAGATCGAAATAGCGGGTGCCGTCCTGCGCCAGGCGGAACACCGGGACACCGACACCGGCCAACGGACCGATATCCGCCCCGCCCTGCGTTTCCGCAGTTCGGCTGGGCAACACGCCGATCGGATACAGGACTTCGGCCGCAGCCCGGGCGAAGGCGCTGCCCTGTGCACCTGGTGGCAGGGCCAGGGCATAGATGCGGTCGGCGCCGAAATCGCTCTCGCCGGCGATGATGTGCTGTTCCACCGCCGCGCCGATGCCGCGCAGATAGGCACCACCGCCGTTGCCGGTATCGGTCGGCTGGTCGACTTCCTCCGAACCGTACAGGACCACCCGCACCGTCCGCGCCGGACGCCGTCCGCTTTCGGCAATGGCCCTGGCGGCGGCCAGGGTGATGGCTCCGCCGGCTCCGTCGTCGATGGCCCCGGTGCCGAGGTCCCAGCTGTCCATGTGCGAGCCCAGCACGATGATCTCGTTCGGGCGCGAGCGGCCGACGATGTCGCCGATGACGTTCTGGCTGACGGTTTCATAGGTGTGGGCGGTCGACGACAGGCGGATACGCACCGTCTCGCCCATGGCGATCAGGCGCGAGACCGTGTCGGCGTCGGGTGCCGCCAGGGCGAAGCCCGGCAGGGGCACGACGCCGTCGACATAGCGGGTGGTGCCGGTGTGGGGCATGCGGTGCTCATCCGACCCCACCGAGCGCATGACGAAGGCCAGGGCCCCCTTGGCCGCGGCGGCGGCGGGACCCGCGCCCCGGATGCGCGTCAGCGGGCCATAGCCCGAGCCGTCCTGCATCCGCACCATCTGGCCGGCGTCGACATAGGCGATCTTGCCGGTCAGCGATCCGGCGGGCGCGGCGTTCAACGCCTCCAGACTGTCGAACCGGACCACCTCGGCCTCAATGACGCCGTTGGTGCCGGGCGAGTGGCCCAGGGCCGCGATGACCAGCCTTTGCGGATGATCACCGACGATCGAGGCGCTCTCCTCGCCCCGCTCCCAGCCGACCAGCGGAAACTCCTCGATCCGCACATTCTGGAAGCCGTGCTCGCGCATATAGTCGGCGGCCCAGGCCGAGGCGTCCTGCTCGGCCTTCGACCCCGCCGGCCGCGCGCCGAAACGGGTGGTCAGCCGGGTCAGGTAGTCGAGGGCGATATTCTGCTCCATCGCCGCGTCGCGGATGGTCGCGGCCCGCTGGATGGTGGCGGCGTCCTGCGCCATGGCGGGCGCTGCCGCGAGGCTCAGGGCCAGGGCGCTGGCGGCGAGAAGGCGAACGGACAGGCGCATGGACGGCTCCGGGACTCGAATGGAGCCGGAACCTGAACCTTGTGGTCGGAACCGACAAGCGGGCCGCGTCAGAGTTTTTTCGACGGTGCCACAAGCACCCGTGGCGTTACTCGCCCTTGACCCAGGCCTCGACCGGGCCCTGCAGCTTGACGGTCAGGGCCTTGCCGCGGCGATCGACACGGTTGCCGACGGCCAGACGGACCCAGTTTTCCGAGATGCAGTATTCCTCGACATTGGTCTTTTCCTCGCCCTTGAAGCGGACGCCGATTCCCTTGGCCAGCAGGTCGGCGTCGTGAAACGGGCTGTCGGGGTCGACGGACAGGCGGTCGGGAATATCGGTCATGGCGAGAAGGCCCGGAAAACAGGAGAAGGCGCGGGCTTTAGCCGAGGACGGCCTCCGCTCCAAGAGTGCTTGACCTGACGCGGCGTCAATCGGCTAGGTTCGTTGCGAATAACTACGGACCTCCGATGCGCGACCCCATCATCCGGGATTTCACCGCCGAAGCCTCCGACGGCTATCCGTTGTCGATGCGGCTGATCTCGGCGGAGACGCCGGCCGTCGCCGTGCTGGTCAGTTCGGGCACCGGCTTCCCCAAAGGATTCTACGACCGGTTCGCCCGGCATCTGGCATCGCGCGGCGCGCTGGTCCTGACCTATGATTTCCGCGGCATCGCCGGGTCGCGGCCCGACGATCTGGCGGCGATGCGGATGGACTATCCCGACTGGGGCCGGCTCGACATGCCCGCGGCCCTCGATGCCCTGATCGACGCCGCGCCGGGGCTGCCCGTCGTCCATGTCGGTCACAGCGTCGGCGGCCATTTCCTCGGCTTCATGCCCAATCACCACCGGATCGACCGCCACGCCTTCGTCTCGGTCGGCAGCGGCTACTGGGGTCGGCATCACCGCAGCTACAACCCGCTGGAACTGTTCTTCTGGCTCGGCTTCGGCCCGCTCAGCCTGATGCGGCACGGCTATATCAAGGGCGGGGGCCTGTGGGCCGGGACCGACCTGCCGGCCGGCGTCTGGAAGACCTGGCGGCGCTGGTGCCTGAAGCCGGCCTATTTTCTCGACGAACTGAAGGACCGGCTGAAGCCGCACCATTTCGACGCCGTCACCGCCCCGATCCGGTCATGGATCTTCACCGACGACCCCATCGCCACCCCGGTGACCTCCCCCATCCTGCTGCAGGTCTATCCCAACGCCCCGCGCGAGGTCGTGGTCCGCGCCCCGGCCGACTACGGCGCCGCGCGCATCGGCCACGAGGGGGCCTTCCGCAAGGGACTGGAGCCCCTGTGGGACGAGATGTTCGACTGGCTCACGGCACCGGAGATTACGGCGCTTTAAGTTGACCCGCCCGCGCGCCAGGCGTTCGTGGGGAGCGGGAGGCCATCATGATTCACATCGCCCTGCTCGCCCTCGCGCTCCAGACCGCCCCGCCGGCGCAGACGCCACCACCACCACCGCCCGTCGACTGCACCGACGCCGACCACAGCGCCTTCAACTTCTGGCTCGGAGACTGGGATGTCAGCCAGACCGGCACGACCACGATCGTGGCCCGCAGCACCATCTCGCCGGCCGCCGGTGGATGTGCTGTCGAGGAGAACTACCACCAGACCGTCGGTCAGGGCGGCGCCGCCATCTCCTACCGCGGTGCCAGCTTCAGCGTCTTCGATGCCAGAAACGGCGGAAAGTGGCGCCAGTTCTATGTCGACAGCGGCGGGTCGGTGACCGTCTTCGAGGGCGGGCTTCAGGACACCGCCATGGTGCTGGACGCTCCGGGCGGACCCGGCGTCATCCAGCGCATGACCGTGGCCCCGCAAGCCGACGGCTCGGTCCGGCAGTGGGGCGCGACGTCCCGTGACGCGGGCGCGACCTGGTCGAGCCCCGGCTATGACTTCACCTATCGGCGGCGCTGACGCTTGATCGGCAGCCGGTTGGGCATAGGTAAGCGCACACCTCCCGGAGCCCGCCATGACCGATCAGCCCGCCATCACCGTCGACGGCCACGCCATTCCCCTGCTCGGTTTCGGCACCTGGAACCTGACACCCGAGGTGGCCCGGACCATGGTCGCCGAGGCCCTGCGCATCGGCTATCGCCACATCGACACGGCCTGGATCTATCACAACGAGGCGGCGGTCGGAGACGGCATCCGTGACGCCATCGCCGCCGGCCATGTGGCGCGTGACGACATCTGGCTGACCACCAAGATCTGGGTCGCCCATTTCGATCGTGAGGGCCTTCTGAAACAGGCCCGGGAGAGCGCCGACAGCCTCGGATTCACCCCCGACCTCCTGCTGCTCCACTGGCCCAAGGCCGAGCCGGCATGGAAAGAGACCCTGGGGGCCCTGAACGAGGCGAAGGATCAGGGTCTGACCCGCACCATCGGCCTGTCCAACTTCCCTTCCGCCGAATTCCGCCGGGCTCAGGGGATCTCGAAGTCGACGCTGGTCACCAACCAGGTCGAATACCACCCCTACCTCAAGCTCTCGAAGCTCAAGGCCGCGGCGAAGGACCTGGGCTCCTCCCTGACCGCCTGGTCCCCGCTGGCTCAGGGCGCGATCGCCGACGACGCCACACTGATCGAGATCGGCAAGGCCCACGGCAAGACGCCCGGCCAGGTGACCCTGCGCTGGCTGATCCAGCAGAATGTCATCGCCATTCCCCGCACCTCGAAGGTCAGCCGGGCCGAGGAGAATTTCGACATCTTCGACTTCCAGCTCTCGGAAGAGGAGGTGGATCGCGTCCACGCCCTGGCCCGTCCCGACGGCCGACTGGGCGACTGGCTCGACAAGGCCTTCCAATGGGATGAAGAATGGTCCTGAAGCGCCGCCTGTAGACGGCGCCCGGACAGGGAGCGACCAGATGGGCTCGGTGCTGGGATTCCCCGGCGTCGATCCGCTCGACGCGGCGGTCGGCGCGAGACTGAAGCGGTGGCGAGAGGATCGCGGCCTGTCCATCGAGGACGTCGCGGCCCTGATTCACATGCCGGTCGAGGAGGCCCGCCGCGCCGAGGCCGGTCGCGGCCATCTGACCACCGCCCAGATCGGCGCCGCCACCAGCGCCCTGCACCTGCCGCTGTGGGCCCTGGTCTCCGATACGCGGGCCTACTGAAAAGGCCGCACCGCCATCGCGTGACACGACGCCCGCGTCCGCCTAATCCATGACGCTCTGACGGAGCGTTTCATTGGCCTACAAATCCCTGCGCGACTTCATGGCCATGCTCGAGGCCGAGGGCGAACTGGTTCGCGTCTCCGAGCCCGTCTCCACCCATCTGGAGATGACCGAGATCCAGACCCGGCTGCTGCGCAACGGCGGCCCGGCGGTGCTGTTCGAAAAGCCCGTCATGCCCGACGGCACGATCAGCCCCATCCCCTGCCTCGCCAATCTGTTCGGCACGGTGAAACGCGTGGCCATGGGCGTGACCATGGAGAAGAAGACCCGCACCACCGCCGCCGAGCTGCGCGAGGTCGGTGAACTGCTGGCCTTCCTGCGCAACCCGACCCCGCCCCGCGGCCTGACTGACGCCATGGAGATGCTGCCGCTGGCCCAGACGGTCATGTCGATGCGGCCGAAGGTGGTGAAGACCGCCCCGGTGCAGCAGGTGGTGCTGAAGGGCGACCAGATCGACCTGACGTCCCTGCCCGTCCAGGGCTGCTGGCCCGGCGAGCCCGCGCCGCTGATCACCTGGGGTCTGGTGGTCACCAAGGGGCCGTCCGACGATCGCGAGGACGACTTCAACCTCGGCATCTACCGCATGCAGGTGCTCGGCAAGGACAAGGCCATCATGCGCTGGCTGGCCCACCGCGGCGGAGCCCAGCACTACGCCCGGCACAAGAAGGCCGGAAAGAAGGGTCCCCTCCCCTGCGCCGTCGTGCTCGGCGCCGACCCCGGCACCATCCTCGCCGCCGTGACGCCGGTGCCCGACACACTGTCGGAATACCAGTTCGCCGGCCTGCTGCGCGGCCAGAAGGCCGAGCTGGTCCCCTGCAAGACCGTGCCTCTGATGGTCCCCGCCAACGCCGAGATCGTGCTGGAGGGCCACGTCCTGTTCGACGAGCACGCGCCCGAGGGCCCCTACGGCGACCACACCGGCTATTACAACTCGGTCGAGACCTTTCCGGTCTTCCACGTCACCGCCATCACCATGCGGAAGGACCCCATCTATCTGACCACCTTCACCGGCCGTCCGCCCGACGAGCCCTCGGTGCTGGGCGAGGCGCTGAACGAGGTCTTCATCCCCCTGCTGCGCGCCCAGTTCCCCGAGATCACGGACTTCTGGCTGCCGCCCGAGGGCTGTTCCTACCGCATCGCCGTGGTGTCGATGAAGAAGGCCTACCCCGGCCACGCCAAGCGGGTGATGCTGGGCGTCTGGAGCTATCTGCGCCAGTTCATGTACACCAAATGGGTCATCGTCGTGGACGACGACATCGACGCCCGGGACTGGAAACAGGTCATGTGGGCCATCTCGACCAAGATGGACCCGGCCCGCGACATCACCGTCATCGAGAACACCCCCATCGACTATCTCGATTTCGCCAGCCCCGAGAGCGGCCTGGGCTCCAAGATCGGCCTCGACGCCACCGACAAATGGCCGCCCGAGACGAAGCGCGAATGGGGCGAGGAAATCCGCATGGACGAGGCCGTGGTGGAACGGGTGTCTGAAATCTGGAACACCCTCGGATTGCCGGGTGACGGAACGCCGATCTGGAAATAGGCTAACCGCCCACTTCGGTGCCGGGGCCCAATGAGCGCTTTCGAATTCTTCTTCAGCTTCTACGGCCTGTTGCTGGGGCTTTCGGTCGCCGAACTGGTCGGGGGTTTCGCGCGGATCCTGCATGAAAAGGCCCGGGTCCGGTTCGGCTGGCTGACGCCGATGCTGGCCGTGTTCGTGGCGGTGGATATCGCCACCTTCTGGAACCAGGCCTGGACCATCTTCCGCTTCGCGCCCTTCAACCTGGCCCTGCTGGTGATGGGTCTGGTGGTGGCCGGCGTCTTCTACGTCGCCGCCAGCGTGACCTTTCCCCGACCCGAGGGCGACGCGCCGATCGATCTGGATGACCACTTCTGGCGGCACCGGCGCACCGTCTTCCTGTGCGTGCTGATCGCCAATCTGATCATCGTCGCGGTCTTCTTCTCGCTCACTGCCTTCACGGGCGAGCTCGGCGTGATTCCGCTGGGTCCGATTTTCTGGATCGGCCTGGCCCTGTTCATCGGCGGGACGGCCGTGGCCGCCTTCGCCCCGTGGCGCCGCGTCGTGATCGGGGCCCTGGTCGTGCTGGTCGCCTATCACCTCTTCACCATCGGCCGATCGGTGCTCGCCCTGGTCGACGCCGGCGGCTGGTCTCTGCTGGGACCGACGGTATGAGCGCCTTCGAATTCTTCTTCAGTTTCTACGGCCTGCTGCTCGGCCTGTCGGTCGCCGTCATCGCCACGGGCCTGGCCACGGCCATCCAGCACCGCAAGAAGATCCGGATCGGATGGCTGACGCCGCTCCTCGCCCTGTTCGTCGGGCTGGACATCGCCAGCTTCTGGGACTTCGCCTGGACGATTTTCCGCGATGTTCCGTTCAGCTACGGCCTTCTGGTCGTGGGCCTCGTCATCGCGCTCGTCTATTTCGTCGCCGCCTCACTCGTCTTTCCGCATGAGATCGAGGACGGGCTTTCGCTGGATGACCATTTCTGGGCCAACAAGAAACTGGTCCTGCTTCTGACCACCGTCGCCAATGTGGTCGCGGTGGGCGCCATGCTCCCCACCATCATGTCAAAGGCGGGCGGAGCCTTCCTGCTGGCCAACTATGCCATCACCGTCGGACTCTACATCGTGCTGGTGGTCCCCGCCGCGTTCGCGAGGAAGAAGACTCTCTTCGCGACCCTGACGGGCATCCACATTGCCATCTACCTGCTTCTGGCCGCGCTTTCAGCGGTCTTTCCGAACGTCAATGACGCCCTGCTCGAACCGGCGGCCGGGGCAGAGTCCCCGGCCGGGGCCGCGACCACCGAGCCTTCGCTGGCAATCCCGGCGAACCCCTCCTAGGTTCGCGCGGTCCTAGCGTTCCGGGAGGCCCCCTTGCGTCATTTCGCCATTTCCGTCGCGCTCATCTTGTTTGCCGCGAGTCCCGCCATGTCCCAGTCCGCGCCGCCGTCCGTCCCCAACGCCGCCCCCTGGGACCAGCCCTTCCTGCCGCCCGCGCCCGAATGGGACGGGGCCAGCCGCAGCCTGTTGCGCGACGCCTCGGATCCCTGGGTCACGGCCTTCGAGACCGATCCGGAGCATGACTTCAGTCCCGACTATGCCGACACCCGCGCCTGGTTCGACCGGCTGGATGCCGCCTCGGACCTGATCCGCATTGAACAGTTCGGCGTCTCGCCCGAGGGGCGGCCGATCTATGCCGTCATCGCCTCGAAGGACGGCGCGACCTTCGATCCGTCCAAGCCCGTTCTGCTGGCCCAGGCCGGCATCCATCCGGGCGAGATCGACGGCAAGGACGCGGGCATGATGCTGCTGCGCGACATCGCCTTCTACGGCAAGGACGCCCTGCTGGACCGGGTCAACCTGATCCTGATCCCCATTCTGTCGGTCGACGGCCATGAGCGCGCCGGTGCCTATAGCCGCCCCAACCAGCGCGGGCCCCGCATCCAGGGATGGCGCAACACGGCGACCAACCAGAACCTCAACCGCGACTATATCAAGCTGGACCAGGTCGAAATGCGCGCCGTGCGCGGCCTGGTGCTGAAGTACCGGCCCGACCTCTACGTCGACATCCACGTAACCGACGGCATGGATTACCAGTACGACATTACCTACGGCTACAATGGCGAGGACGGCATCTGGTCGCGCAGCCCGGCCATCGCCGGCTGGCTGGACGCCACCTTCAAGCCGGGGATCAACGCCGCGCTTGAAGCCGAAGGGCATATCCCCGGCGGACTCGTGTTCGGTGTCGACGAGTCCAATCCCCGCGCCGGCCTGTCCGACGGCGGTCTGGGCGAGCGGTTCTCCAACGGCTGGGGCTCGGCCGCCCACGTCCCCGCCATCCTGATCGAGAACCACAGCCTCAAGCCGTATGAGCAGCGGGTGCTGGGCACCTATGTCTTCCTCGAGGAATCGATGCGGCTGCTGGCCGCCCACGGTCCTGCCCTGCGTACCGCCATCACGACCGACCTCGCCCTGCGCCCGGCCGAAATCCCGGCCAATTTCGTGCCTGAAAGCGAGCCGTCCGCGACCCGCGCCTTCAAGGGCATCACCTACGAAATGTACGACAGCCCGGTGCTGGGCCGGCCGGTCGTGCGCTGGCTGGGCCAGCCCGACCCGGAACTGTGGTCCCTGCCCTTCTACGGCTCGAAACCCTCGCTGATCCTGCAACGCCCGACCGCCTACTGGATCCCCTCATACCGGTCCGATCTGATCGAGCGCCTGCGGCTGCAAGGGGTGGAGATGGAGACCCTGACGGCCCCGCGGACCGTGGCCGTCGACATGCTCCGGCTGGTCAATCCCGTGCTGGCAACCCGCGCCAACGAGGGCCACGTCCAGGCCAGCGTCTCCGATGTCACCGTCGAACGCCGCGACCAGACCTGGCCCATCGGATCGGTGCGTGTGCCGACCGACCAGCCGCTGGGCGACATTGTCGTCCTGCTGCTGGAGCCCCAGTCCAGTGAGAGCTTCTTCGCCTGGGGCATGGTGACCGAGGTGCTCAGCCGGGTCGAATATATCGAGCCCTACGCCATTGCCCCGCTCGCAGAGGCCATGATGGCGGCCGATCCGGCCCTCAAGGCAGCGTTCGAGGCCAAACTGGCCGCCGAGCCCGACTTCGCCGCCAACGGCAATGCGCGTTTGCAGTGGTTCTACGAGCGAACCCCGTTCTATGATGACCACTTCCGGCTCTATCCGGTCGCGCGCGAGAACTGATCCATGCCCGAGATGACCACTGCCCTGACCTCGATCCAGGCCGCCGCCATGTGGAGCGGCCTGCTGATCCTGCTGCTTGTGGTGCTGTCGATCCGCGTGGTGCTCGCGCGTCGCAAACATCGGGTCCTGCTCGGCGACGGCGGCGTGTCCCAGGTCAATGTGGCCTGCCGGGTGTTCGGCAATGCGGCGGAATACATCCCGGTCGGCATCGGGGCCGTGGCTGTCCTGGCAATGCTGGGCATGCCGGTCATGACGGTGCATGTGGTCGGCGGGATGCTGTTCGCCGGGCGCCTGGCCCATGCCACCGGGCTCAATGACAAGAAGCCCACGGCGGGCCGGTTGCTGGGAATGGTTCTGACCTATCTCGCCCTGATCGCCGCCAGCGGGATGCTTGTGGTTCACGCCTTCATCGGAACTTGAACAGGGCGGTTGCGGCCTGACGTCCGCCCGGCCATATCGGGGCATGTCTGACCGTACCGCGTCCGCCGCCTCCCCCGACCTCCTGCCCGACCTCGTCGCCGCCGCGCTGAAAGCCGGCGCCGACGCCGCCGAGGCCGTCTCCGCCGAACGCGCCGCCCTGTCCGTCGGAGTCCGCAACGGCAAGCTCGAGGACGTCGAGCGCGAGGAGAGCCGCGACCTCGGCCTGCGCGTCTTCATCGGCCGCCGGATGGCGACCGTGTCGGCCTCCGACCTGTCCGAGACCACCCGCACCCGCCTCGTCGAGCGCGCCGTGGCCATGGCCCGCCTCGCCCCCGAGGACCCTTACGCCGGTCTCGCCCCCCAGGACCGGCTGGCCCGGGGTCCCTTCGCCGATCTCGACCTCTACGACCCCACCGAGCGCAGCGCCGCCGAACTGGAGGCCGCCGCCGCCGGGACCGAGGCCGTCGCCCTGGCCGTGCCCGGCGTTTCCAAATCCGAGGGCGGCCACGCCTCCGCCTCGTCCAGCCGCTGGCGTCTGGTGACGTCGCACGGCTTCGACGGGGCCTATCACGGCTCGGCCTTCTCGCTGGGCGTCGGCGTCATCGCCGAGAAGGACGGGGCCATGGAGCGCGGCGGCGAGAACCGCGCCGTGCGTCACCTGTCCGACCTGCCCTCCGCCGCCGCCATCGGGGACTTCGCCGGCCGCCGCGCCGTGGCCCGTCTGGGGCCGCGCAAGATCGATTCGACCACCGCCCCGGTGATCTTCGAGAACCGCGTCGCCACCCAGGTTCTGTCGCCCCTGCTCGGTGCCATCTCCGGCCCCTCGATCGCGCGCGGCACCTCCTTCCTCAAGGACCGGCTCGGCCAGCGCATCCTGCCCGTCGGGGTCGATCTGATCGACGACCCGTTCCGCGTCCGGGGTCTGGGCTCGACCCCCTTCGACGACGAGGGGGTGGCCGTCACCCGGCAGTCGATCGTCAAGGACGGCGTCCTGACGACCTGGCTGCTGAACAGTGCCGCCGCCGCCCAGCTGGGCCTTGCCTCGACCGGCCATGCCTCGCGCGGCCTCGCGGGCCCGCCCGGCGTCTCGACTCACAATCTGCATCTGGAACCGGGCGAGCGCGATCTGGCCGGGCTGATGGCCGCGGCGGGCAAGGGGCTGCTGGTCACCTCCATGTTCGGCCCCTCCCTGAACGCCAACACCGGCGACTGGTCCGCCGGGGTTTCGGGCTTCTGGTTCGAGAACGGTCAGATCGTCTGGCCCGTCAGCGGCGTCACCGTCGCGGGCAATCTGGCCGAGCTCTGGACCCGGCTCGAGCGCGGCTCGGACCTTGAGTTCCGCGGAAGTTTCAACAGTCCGTCGCTGATGTTCGACGGCGTCGCCATCGCCGGCAAATGACCGATCTGGCAGCGGACCTCTCCCTGATCCGCGACGCCGCCGAGGCCGCGGGACGGCTGGCGCTGGCCGAACGCGACGCCGGGCTGAAGGTCTGGTCCAAGTCCGGCGGTTCGCCCGTCACCTCGGCCGACATGGCCGTCGACCAGCTGCTCAAGGACACCCTCCTGTCGGCCCGTCCCGACCACGGCTGGCTGTCGGAAGAGACCGTCGACACCACCGACCGCCTGTCGAACCGCCGCATCTTCGTGGTCGATCCGATCGACGGCACCGTCGCCTATATGAAGGGCAAGCCGTGGTGGTGCATCCCCATCGCGGTGGTCGAGGATGGCCGCCCCGTCGCCGCCGTCATCCACGCCCCGGCCCTGGGCGAGACCTTCACCGCCACCCTGGGCGGCGGCGCATCGCTGCAGGGCCGACCGATCACCGCCTCGGACACCACCGACCTTGATGACGCTTCGGTGCTGGCCGATGCCCGATTGATCGAGGGTCCCCACTGGCTCGAGCCCTGGCCCGCCATGCGGTTCGAAAAGCGCAACGCCATCGCCTATCGCATGGCCCTGGTCGCCGCCGGGGCCTTCGACGCCGCCATCAACCTGACCCCCAAATGGGACTGGGACGTCTGCGCCGGGGCCCTGATCGTCGAGGAAGCCGGCGGCAAGGTCACCGACCACCACGGCCACGCCTGGCGATTCAACCAGGCCGATCCGCGTCAGAACAGCCTGGTCTGCAGCGCCCCGGCGCTTCACCCGTTGATCGTGCGGCGTACAGCGCCTATTCCGCTGGCGCCCCGCTCGCTCGCTCCGGAAGCCTCATGACCACCGAAACCGATGCCCCCCAGCTGCTCCACCTCGTGATCGGCGGCGAGCTGCGCCACCTCGACGCCCCGGTGTTCCGCGACCTGTCCAAGGTCGAGTTCGTCGGGGCCTATCCGAACTATGAAGAGGCCCGCAAGGCGTGGAAGGCCCGGGCCCAGGCCACGGTCGACAACGCCCACATGCGCTTCTTCATCCTGCACGCGCACCGGATGATCGATCCGCGCGGCGACGACCACGGGCACTGAGATCGGAACCCGGCCTCGGACTGGCGCGCTTTCAGACAGTACTGTGCGCAGACCGGAGACACCCGATGGCCCCCACCCTCATTGCCCTTGCCCTGCTGGCGCTCGGCGTCGGCGTCGTGGTCTGGTTCGTCCGGAAGAAGCCCGACGTCACGACAGCCGAAGCCGGGGACGACGATATCACCTGGAACGACCCCATGACGCCCGGCGAGCCGGCCCGATCGCCGCCCCCCTCTAAGGAACCCCGCCCTTGACCCTGTTCGGACACACTTTCGACGGCGTCCAGATCGCTTCCCTGGTCTCGCTGCTCCTGGTCCTGGTGCTCTGGGTCATGCGGTTGCAGGGAGATCGGGAGTGGACCCGCTGGTTCCGCCAGTGGGAGGCCGACCGCAAGGCGCGGCGTGACGCCGAGATCGCTGCGGAGACCGGTGACGCCGGCCCGTCCGAACCCAGGGAACCACGCGGTCCCTGGGGCTGACCCCTATTCCCGCTTCAGCAGCTTCTCGGTCAGGATCGTGCCCCACCATCCGGCCTTGAACTCGGCCCGGATCGCCTTGGGGTCATAGGCGTCGCTGTCGATCCAGTCGATGAAACTGACCCCCGTCGGCTCGACCTCGTTGAGGTATTTCTCCAGCGTATAGTCCAGCACGCCGGTCAGACCCTCGCGGTGGTGCAGGTATTTCTTCGACAGCTGTTCGATAGCCACCGAGATCGGCTCACCAAGGTGAAAATGGCGATAGAAGACCGCCATCATCCCGGCCCGGTCCGCCCCTGACTTGCAGTGGATCAGCACCGGATAGTCGATCGTCCGGAACAGCTCCCGCGCCCGATGCACCCGGTCCCTCTGCGGCGGATCACGCGAGTCGAGCGGCGCGTCGATCAGGGTCAGACCCAGGCGTTCGCAGGCGGCCTTCTCCAGCGCATAATAGGCCTCGTCCCGCGTCCCGCGCAGGTTGATGACCGTCCTGATCCCCCGCGCCTTCCACGCAGCCAGCTGACGCGGCGACGGCTGGTTGGTCCGCACCAGATCCGGCCCCAGCCAGTGGGCATTCGAGAACCAGCGCCGCAGGAAGGCGTGGTCCTTCCAGACATAGTCCCACTTCGCCTTGAACCGGCCGCCGGGGGTGCTGAGGTCGTAACGAGGCATGGGTGGCAGATAGCGGTTCAAGGGCGGTGCGTCATCCCGGTGGAGGCGCCGCGTCGCGCTTGACTCACTCATAGCTCGCTGGTTATGGATGCAGTCAATAACCGACGAGTTATACATCATGTCCGTTGAAGCCTACGACCTGCTCTTCCGAACGCTCGCCGATCCCACCCGGAGAGCCATCTTCGAGCGGCTGTGCCGCGACGGGGAGCAGACGGTCGGTGCCCTGACGGCCCGTGCCGGAGTCTCGCAGCCGGCGGTGTCGAAACACCTGGGGGTCCTCAAGCTGGCCGGGTTGGTGCGCGACCGCCCGGACGGACGCCAGACCCACTACAGCGCCCGGCTCGCTGCCCTCGCCCCCCTGACGGACTGGACCCAACAGATGACCGGCTTCTGGGAGAGCCGGTTCGACGGCCTCGAAGACCTGCTCACACGGATGGACCAATGACCGACGCATCGACTGAAACCCGCTCCGTCATCGTCGAGCGCGAATTCGCCGCCTCGCCCGAAAAGCTCTGGCGCGCCCTGACCCAGCCGCATCTGATCGAGGCCTGGCTGATGAAGAACGACTTCAGCCCCGTCGTCGGCCACAGCTTCAATCTGCGCGGCGACTGGGGCGGGGTGCTGGACTGCGAGGTCCTGACCGTCGAGACGGAGCGGGAGCTCGCCTACACATGGGACTTCGAGCACGAGGACCCGGCCTACAACCTGAAAAGCGTGGTGACCTTCACCCTCACGCCGACGGACACGGGGACGCACCTCCGCATGGAGCAGGCCGGCTTCCGCCCCGACCAGAAACAGGCCACCGGCGGTGCCCGCCACGGCTGGACGCAGATGTTCGACAAGCTCGAAACCGTCCTGGCCGACGCCGGCTGATCTCCAACCCCAACGGCTTTCACAGGAGCGCGCCATGAACTGGAGCAAGGGAATCCGGCAGTTTCACCGCTGGACCTCGATCGCCTTCACCCTGACCGTCATCGCTAATTTCGTCGCCGTCGGCGTCGGCAAGCCGTTGGAATGGCTCTACTACCTGCCACTCCCGCCGCTCTTCCTGCTGATGTTCAGCGGCCTGTACATGTTCGCCCTGCCCTACCTCACCCGACAGGACGGTGCCGGAAAGAGCGTGGCTCCATGATCGATAAACCGGCCCTCCTCTCCGGCGGCAACCCCCAGATCGCCAAGGGCTATGGCGACGCGCCCGTCCAGGCCTGGATCGCCGCCGCGCCGGGCTGGAAGGGCGAGGTCGCGGCCCGTCTCGACGCCCTCATCGAAAGCGCCGTTCCCGGGGTGAAGAAGGCCGTCAAATGGAACACGCCCCTGTACGGCGTCGAGGACGGGTTCTGGTTCACCAGCCTCCACGCCTTCGACCGCTATCTGAAGGTCGCCTTCTTCCGCAGCGCGTCGCTGAACCCCGTCCCGCCCGTCGCCTCGAAACAGAAGGACGTCCGCTATTTCCACATCCACGAGGACGACCCGTTCGACGAGGCCCGGCTGACCGACTGGATGAAACAGGCCAGCAAACGGCCCGGAGAGAAGATGTGACCGCGCACACGGAGCGACAGACTTGAACCTGAACCACACCGCACCCGACCCCGATACCCCCGCCTCTGAGGCCATCGACGCCAGGATCGCCGCCCTCGGCGACTGGCGGGCCGAGACCTTCGCCCGCGTCCGTGCCCTGATCCACGAGGCGGACCCGGACGTAGTCGAGACCGTCAAATGGCGCGGCGTCCCCGTATGGGAACACGCCGGCATCCTGACCACCGGCGAGATCTACAAGGGCTATGTCAAACTGACCTTCGCCAGGGGGGCTGCGCTCGACGACCCCACCGGCCTGTTCAACGCCAGCCTGGAAGGCAACACCCGCCGCGCCATCGACATAAGTGAAGGCCGGTTCCCGGACGAAGCGGCGTTCAAGGCTCTGATCCGGGCGGCGGTGACGCTGAACACGGCGAAAAGGAAACGAGCCTGACGATACGGACGCGCGCGCCCGCGGCACGGACGCCCTTCCCCGCTTGACTTCCCTCCGTTCCCGTCCGACCTCCGACCCATGACGACGCCCGCGCCCGCCGCCAACGAGAAGGAGCCGCTTCGCCCGCTGCTGGGGCGGATCTGGCGCGACTATCTCTCGCACCACCGGACGCCGCTGTTCCTGTCGATCGGCTGCGCGGCCGTCGTCGGCCTCATGGCCGCGACCGTGCTTCAGCTGCTGGAGCCGGCCATCGACGGCCTGTTCCTCGGCCGGGCCGTGACCATCTGGAAGGTCTTCACCGTTCCCGCCGGCCAGGCCCTGACCGCCATCCCGCTGATCATCATCGGCGCGGGCCTGATCTGGACCGCCGCCGCCCTCGGACAGGCGGCCCTGGTCAACCGGCTGGGCCACGGCATCGTCGGGGACATCCAGGTCCGGCTGTTCGGGGCCATGATCCGCGCCGACCTCGCCCGGCTACGCAGCCAGCACTCCGGCGGCTTCGTCTCCAGCGTCCTGTTCGACGCCAATCTGGTGCGCGAGGCCTTCACCAACGGGGTGGTCAACTACACCCAGCACGCCCTGACCCTGGTCGCCGTCATCGGCTACATGGTCTGGATCGACTGGCGCATGACCCTGATCGTCCTGCTCGGCGCGCCCGTCATCGCCTTCGTCATGCGCCGCTTCGGCAAGCGGATGCGCAAGGCCACCACCGGGGCCATGGTCGAGACCTCCAACCTCTCCACCGCCCTGATGGAGAACCTCGACGGCGTCCGGCTGATCAAGATCGAGAACCGCGAGGCGGCCGAACAGGAACGCGTCGGCGAGGTCGTCGCCCGCCGCCAGCGCCACGTCATCAAGAGCGCCGATTCCCGCGCCTTCGCCGGCCCCATCTCCAACCTCGTCGCCATGTTCGTCGTCGCCGCGGTCATGGCCTACGCCGGCTGGCGGGCGCAGGACGGCGCCATGAGCGTGGGTGCCTTCGCCGCCTACATCGGCCTGCTGATGGCCGCCGGTCAGTCGCTGCGGCAGGTGACCAACCTCCAGACCGTGATGTCCGAGGGCCTGACCGCCGCCCGCCGCCTGTTCAACGCCCTCGATATCCAGCCGGAAATCCGCGAGGCCCATGACGCGGCCCCCCTCGCGCCCGGCCCGCTCACCGTCGCCCTCGACCGCGTCTCCTTCGCCTATGCCCCGACACAGGACGGCGGTGCCCCGACCCTGTCCGACGTCTCCCTGACCATCGCGCCGGGCGAGACCGTGGCCCTCGTCGGCCCGTCGGGCGGCGGCAAGTCGACGATCCTCAGCCTTCTGCCCCGCTTCTATGACGTCACCGCCGGGGCCGTGACCGTCAACGGCCGCGACATACGCGAACTGAAGCTGCACGACCTGCGCGCCTCCATTGCCCTGGTGACACAGGAACCCTTCCTGTTCGACGACACCCTCGCCGCCAATATCGCCTATGGCCGCCCGGGTGCCACCGCAGAGGACATTGTCGAAGCCGCCCGCGCCGCCGCCGCCCACGACTTCATCTCCGCCCTGCCCGACGGCTACGCGACCCGGGCCGGCGAGGCCGGCCTGCGCCTGTCCGGCGGCCAGCGTCAGCGCATCGCCATTGCGCGCGCCTTCCTCAAGGACGCCCCCATCCTGCTGCTCGACGAAGCGACCTCGGCCCTCGACACCGAGAGCGAGGCCGTGGTCCAGGCCGCCCTCGAACGCCTGATGCAGGGCCGCGCCACCCTGATGATCGCCCATCGCCTGTCCACCGTCCGCAATGCCGACCGCATCCACGTCATCGAGGCGGGTCGCGTGGTCGAGACCGGCAGCCACACCGCTCTCGTCAAACAGGGCGGCCTCTATGCCCGGCTGGCCCGGCAGCAGTCGCTGGAAGACAAGGCCAGTACCGTCTCGGCGGTGTCATGAGGCCGCTCCGCAACCCGGTCATTCAGGGCGTCCTCGCCTGGCTTCTGGCCGGCTGGATGCGGTTCTGCTTCGCCACCATCCGCTGGACCCACCAGAACGAGGGCGTGGCCGAGGCCGTCTGGGAACAGGGCGGCGGGGTGGTCTGCGCCTTCTGGCATTCGCGTATCGCCCTCAGCCCCGCCTGCTGGCCGCTGAACCGCGCCCAGCCGGTCAAGGCCCTGATCTCCCTCAGTCCCGATGGCCAGTTCATCGCCCGGGCCGTGGCGCTGCAGGGCATTCCGGCTGTGCGCGGCTCATCCGCGAACAAGGACAAGGCGGACCGGGCCAAGGGCGGGTCGCAGGCCCTGCGCGATGGCCTGCGCCAGCTCAAGGTCGGGGGCCTGGCCATCACCCCCGACGGCCCGCGCGGCCCGGCCCGCCAGATGGCCGAGGGCCTGCCCCTGCTGGCCAAGCTATCGAAGGCGCCCGTGCTCTTCATCGGCCTGTCGTGCAATCCGGCAATCCGTCTCAGCAGCTGGGACCGCGCCCTCCTGCCCCTGCCCTTCGCCAAAGGGGCCATCGTCTGGGACGTCGCCGACTATCCCGCCGACGGCGAACTGACCGATGTCGCCCTCGCCTGGACCGAACGCCTGAACGCGGTGGAGGCCGAGGCCGACACCCTCACCGGGCTGGAGCGGGTCTAGGTGAGCCCCGCCCTGATCCTCTGGCGTCTGCTGACCCGCCTGCTGGAGCCTCTCGCGCCACGCCTGCTCGACGCCCGCGTCAAACAGGGCAAGGAAGACCCCGTCCGCGTCGACGAACGCCTCGGCCGCGCGACAGTCCCCCGGCCCGGGGGCGAACTGGTCTGGCTGCACGGAGTCAGCGTCGGCGAGACCCTGTCCCTTCTACCCGTGGTCGAGCGCCTTCATCGCCAGCGGCCGGACCTGACCGTGCTCGTCACCTCCGGCACCCTGACCTCGGCGACCCTGCTGGCCCAGCGACTGCCCGTCGGCGTGATCCACCAGTTTTCGCCCGTCGACACACCCGGCGCGGTCGCCGGCTTCCTCGACCACTGGAAGCCCTCGCTGGCCGTCTTCGTCGAGAGCGAACTCTGGCCCAATCTGATCCTCGAGGCCCGCAAACGCGGTGTGAAACTGGTCCTCGCCAGCGCCCGGATCACGGAAAAGACCGTCGCCGGCTGGCGGCGTTTCCCTGGCGCGGCGCGCGAAATCCTCTCGGCCTTCGACCGCGTCATGCCGCAGGACGAGGCTTCCGCCGACCGGCTGCGCAGCCTCGGGGCCCGCATCGACGGCCATGTAAATCTCAAGCTGTCGGGCGAGGCCCCACCCCACGACGCCGCCGCCTTCACCCGCCTCAGCGCCGCCATCGGCGACCGGCCCGTGGTCGTCGCCGCCAGCACCCATGACGGCGAGGAGATCGCTCTCGTTCGCGCCCTCGACAAGCTGGCCGACCGGCTGTGTCTGATCCTGGTGCCGCGCCACCCGGCCCGCAGCCCCGAGATCGCGACCGCCCTGACCCGCGATGGCTACCGCTTCGCCCTGCGCTCGCAAGGCCGCGAGCCGGACCGCGACACCGATCTCTATCTGGCCGACACCCTCGGCGAGATGGGGCTGTTCCTGCGCCTCGCCGATGTCGTCGTCATGGGCGGCTCCTTCTCGGCGGCGCTCGAAAAGCCCCCGGTCGGCGGCCACAATCCGCTGGAGCCGGCCCGCCTCGGCAAGCCCGCCGTCACCGGCCCCGACATGAGCAACTGGGCCGCCGTCACCGACGCGCTGGTCGAGGCCGGCGGTCTGGCCGTCGTTGAGGCCCCCTGGGACCTGCCCGCGATCATCGTCCCCCTGCTCGCCGACGACGCCGCCGCCAAGGCCATGGGCGAACGCGGTCGCCGCGCCGCCGCCGAGGCCGGCTCGGGTCTCGACCGCCTGTGGGATACGCTCGCCCCCCTGCTGCCGCCCGCGCCCCAGCGGGGCCGGCGATGAAGTTCAACACGCCCCGCTGGTGGTACACGCGCGACGCCCGTCACGGCGCGGTCGCCCGCATCCTGCTCAAACCCCTGTCCTGGATCTGGGCCGCCGTCACGGCGCGCCGCATCGCCCGCGCCGACCCGGTCGATCCCGGCGTGCCGATCATCTCGGTCGGCAATCTGACCGTCGGCGGCTCGGGCAAGACTCCCGTCACCCGCGAGGCCATCCGCCTGTTACATGAGGCCGGGGTCAACGCCCACGGCCTGTCGCGTGGCTATGGCGGGTCCTTGCGCGAACCGACGCAGGTCGACGCCGCCATTCACACCGCCGCCGATGTCGGCGACGAGCCCCTGATGCTGGCCCTCGGCGGCCCGACCTGGATCGCCCATGACCGCGTCGCCGGCGCCCGCGCCGCCGCGGCGGCCGGCGCCGCGGTTCTGGTCCTGGACGATGCCCATCAGAACCCGACGCTGAAGAAGACACTGAGCCTCGTCGTCGTCGACGGCGAGACGCGCGGCGACGAATGGCCCTTCGGCGACGGGTCGGTATTTCCGTCCGGGCCGATGCGCGAGAAGCTCCGCCACGGCCTCGCACGCGCCGATGCGGTGGTCGTCCTGCTGCCGGCCGACGCCCCGGGCGTCGATCCGGAACTGATGGAAGCGTTCGGCGACCTGCCGGTCCATGTCGCCCGGCTGATGCCCGCCGGTCCGCCGCCCCCAGGACCGATCATCGCCTTCGCCGGCATCGCCAAGCCGTGGAAGGTCGAACG
This sequence comes from Caulobacteraceae bacterium, assembly GCA_965284535.1. Lineage (GTDB taxonomy): Bacteria > Pseudomonadota > Alphaproteobacteria > Caulobacterales > Caulobacteraceae > Brevundimonas. The sequence continues at coordinate 1,743,108 of OZ260090.1, read as the reverse complement.
GGCGCTGGACGCCGCCGGGGCCGAACTGGTCGATTTCGCGCCCTTCCCCGACCATGCCGCCTTCCGCGAGGAAGACCTGAACTTCCTCGCTGCCCACGCCGCCCGCCAACACGCCCGGCTGGTCACCACCGAGAAGGACTGGTTCCGCCTGCCGCCCGAATGGCGGGCGCGGGTGACCTCATGGCCGGTCAAGGCGACCTTCGAGGACGAGGCGGCGTTTCAGCGGTTGTTGCTGACGGCGGTCAGGGCTCACTCAGCCCGATAGACCACCCCGCCCCGCATCACGAACCGGACCCGCTCCAGCTCCGTGACGTCCGTCAGCGGATCGCCCGATACGGCGATCAGGTCCGCCGGCATTCCCGTCGCGATCCGCCCCGCCTCGCCGCTGATGCGCAGATGCGCCGCCGCGTTCACCGTGGCCGACTGGATGGTCTCCAGCGGAGTCATCCCCGCGCGGACCAGCAGGGCGAACTCGCCGGCATTGTCGCCGTGCGCCGAAACGCCCGAGTCGGTGCCGAAGGCGATCCGCACCCCGCCGGCATGGGCGCGGCGGACCATGTCCAGCATCTTCGGCCCGGCCTCCAGGGCCTTGGCCGTCTGGGCCGGGGTGAAGAAATTGTCCGGGCCCGCCGCGATCCGGCTGACGAAATCCCCCGCCATCAGCGTCGGCACCAGATAGGTCCCCTCGCGCCGGAACAGGCGGATTGATTCATCGTCCAGATAGGTGCCGTGTTCGATCGAGTCGCCGCCCGCGCGCAGAAAGGCGTTGATCCCGTCGACGCCATGGGCGTGCGCCGTCACCTGACGGCCCATCCGGTGCGCGACCTCGATGATGGCCGCCAGTTCCGCGTCCGAGAACTGCTGGCCCAGCCCGGCCGCCGTATTCGACAGCACCCCGCCGGTGGCCGTGATCTTGATGATGTCAGCGCCCGACCGGACCTGTAGCCGCACCGCCCGCATGCAGTCCTCGGGGCCCGAGCAGATGCTCTCGCCCGTGAACATATGCATGATGTCGTCGCGATAGCCGTTGATGTCTCCATGGCCGCCATGGACCGAGACCGACTCGCCCGAGGCGATGATCCGGGGGCCGGGCACATCGCCGCGCCGCACCGCGTCCCTAAGGCCGAAGATGGTCTCGTTGGCGGCGCCGAGGTCGGCGACCGTCGTGAACCCGGCCATCAGGGTGCGCCGCGCGTAGCGGGCACCGACAAAGGCCTGGTCGACGTCGGACTGGGTCACCCCTTCCAGACGGCTGTTGGGGTTCTGCTGACCGGTCAGGTGGACGTGGCTGTCGATCAGTCCCGGCAGGACGAAGGACGTGCGCAGATCGACGATCCGGCCCTCTCCGACAAAGCCGTCGCGGACATCGACGATCTGGTTCCCCTCGATCACGAGAGTTTTATCGCGCTGCACGACACCGGTCGCCGGGTCCGCCAGAAGCCGCCCCACATGGACGAACGTCGTTCCCTCCGCAGGGGAAACGGTTGCGGGCGCGGGCGTTTGCGCGGCAACGCTTCCAGCGGTCAACAGGGCCGCGGCGGCCAGCAATGATGTGATCAGCTTCACGAAATCCTCCCGGAACAGGGCTTGCACCATACCCGTCCGGACGTCTGAGCCAAGGCTCAGGTTGAAACACCTGTCACGACCTGAAACAACCCGTGACGTAATCTGTAACCGTGCGAGGGGCGTCGCATGCGCTTGGCGAGACGAGGCTTTATTCTGGGCGGCGCGGCGGTCCTGTCGGGCTGCGCCACCGCGGCCGCGCAACCGTCCGCCGGCTTCCAGCCGATCGCGGCCCCCACGCTCGCGCCCCAGATCCCGGACCGTCCCGCCCAGGTCATCACCTCCCAGCTCAACACCACCCGTCCGCTCGACCCCCGCGGCCAGGTCCGCAAGGAGCTGATGGACCGCGCCATGGCCGCGCTGGACATCCATGACCACCGCATTTCCCTGCGCGACCGCATGTATCTGGTCGATTTCAAGAAATTCTCGGGCGAGGAACGGCTGTACGAGGTCGACCTGCATGGGGGTGCCGTCACCCTGATGCGCACCAGTCACGGCCGCGGCTCCGACCCGGCGCACACCGGCTTCGCCACCACCTTCAGCAACGATCGCGACAGCCACATGTCGTCGGTCGGTGCCTATGCCACGGCCGGAGCCAGCCACGGGGCCCAGCAGGGTCCGAACGTCCTGCTCGACGGGCTGGAATATTCCAACAACCTCGCCCGCGACCGCGCCATCATCATCCACGGTGCCGACTACGCCGACCCGGCCTTCCTCGCCCGCGAGGGCAAGCTGGGCCGCTCCTACGGCTGCTTCTCGGTCAGCCATGCCGACCTGCCCGCCCTGCGCGAGCGCATGGGCGAAGGCCGGCTCCTGTTCGCCTGGGCCTGAGGCCGCCCTACTTCAGCACGGCCAGCAGCACCGCCACCCAGTGCACCGCCGCCGCCACTACGACATGGCCATGCCAGATGGCGCGGCGATAGCGTATCGCCTTGTTGGCGTAGAAGATCACCCCGACGGAATACAGCAGCCCCCCGACCGCCATCAGGATCAGGGGTGCCAGGCCGAGGCTCTGCATGATCGGCTGGATGGCGATGACCATCAGCCAGCCCAGCGCCAGATAGACCGCGATCCAGAACCCCTTGCCGAGCCCCGGCAGGAACAATTTGGCCAGGGCGGCAAAGATCGCCGTGGTCCAGACCGCCGACGTCATCCCCCAGGCCCAGGCACCCGTCAGGTGCTGGGTCGTGAACGGCGTGTATGAGCCGGCGATCATGATGAAGATGCCCGCGTGGTCGAACCGCCGCAGCAGCGGCTGGAACCGCGGCGCGGCGAAATTATAGGCCGTCGACAACCCCAGCATGGTCAGCAGCCCGACCGCATAGATGGATACCGCCGTCAGCCGTCCGATATGGCCGAACCCGATGGACAGACCCAGCAACATCCCCCCGCCGACCAGCGCCAGACCCAGGCCGGTCAGATGCACGATCAGATCGGCCAGCCGCTCCTTGCCGTCGCGATAGTGGCTGGGCGGTTCGGGCGGCAGGGTGTCGGTCACGGGGCGTCGGTCTCCAGGGGCGCAAGCGTCGCCATACATGGCATGGGTTGGGGTCCGGCGACACCGGCTCTGACGCGCCCCTACTCCCGCTCCAGCGCCCGCCAGCCGATGTCCGTCCGGTGGAACCCGCCCGGCCAGTCGATCCGCTTCACCACCGCATAGGCCCGCGCCCGCGCCTCGGCGATGTCCTTGCCCCGCGCGCAGATGTTCAGCACGCGCCCGCCCGCAGCCGCCAGCTGGCGATCCGACCGCCGCCGCGTCCCGGCGTGGAAGACCTGCACATGCGGACCGAAATCCTGTTCGGCTCCGCGGATGATCGATCCCTCCAACGGGCTATCGGGATAGCCGGAGGCCGCCATGACCACGCAGATGACGGTATCGGGGCTGAACTCGGGCACCGGTGCCTTGGTCAGGTCCCCGCGTGCGCAGGCCAGCAGCAGGGGGACCACATCCCCCTCCATCCGCATCATGAGGACCTGGCATTCCGGGTCGCCGAACCGCGCATTGAACTCCACCACCTTCGGCCCGTCCTCGGTCGCCATCAGCCCGACGTACAGAACGCCGCGATAGGGCGCGCCCTCGGCCGCCATGGCCGCGACCACCGGCTGGACCACCTGCCGCTCCGCCGCCTCGACCAGTTCCGGCGTGAACACCGGCGCGGGCGAATAGCTGCCCATGCCGCCGGTGTTGGGCCCCAGGTCGCCGTCATAGGCCCGCTTGTGGTCCTGTGCGCCGCCCAGCAGCACGGCCCGCGTGCCGTCGCAGACGGCGAACAGCGAGCCCTCCTCGCCGGCCATGAACTCCTCGATCACCACCCGCGCCCCGGCCGTGCCGAACCGGCCACCCAGCATCCGCTCGATCTCGCCCTCGGCGTCGCGTTTGGTCGGACTGATGGCCACGCCCTTGCCGGCCGCCAGACCGTCGGCCTTGATCACATAGGGCGGCTTGAACACCGTCAGCGCCTGCCGTGCCTCGTGCAGCCGCTCATAGACACCGAACCCCGCCGTCGGAATCTCGTGCCGCTCCATGAAGGCCTTGGAGAAGGCCTTGGAGGTTTCCAGCTGGGCCGCCTTCTTCGTCGGCCCGAAACAGGGGATGCCCGCCGTGGCCAGCCGGTCGGCCAGCCCGGCCTCCAGCGCGGTCTCGGGACCGACGACGACCAGATCAGCCTTGATCTCCCGCGCCAGGGCCGCCAGCCCGTCGGCGTCGGTGACCTTCATCGGCCGCAGCTCGCCCAGCTTTTCCATGCCCGGATTGCCCGGCGCGATGACCAGCCGTCGCGTCAACGGCGACTGGGCGATCTTCCACGCCAGGGCGTGCTCGCGTCCGCCTGATCCCACCAGCAGGATATTCATGTGCGGGCAATGACCGCCCCGGGCGGACGGGTCAAGCGTCGGCGGCCCTCATCGTCGTATTGGCCCGAAAATCCGGCCGCCCGAGGCCTTCAGGACAGCCGGTCGCGGAACTCGGCATAGTCGAACTGCTTCACCAGCTGCAGGGCATCGGTGTCGCTGTTCCACAGGGCGATGGCCGGCAGGGGCACGCCGTTGAAGGTGTTGGTCTTGACCATCGAATAGTGGGCCTGGTCGAGGAAGGCGATGCGCCGGCCCGGCTGCGGCACGCTGTCGAAGACGTAGTCGCCGATGATGTCTCCGGCCAGGCACGACGGTCCGCCGATCCGCACCGTGACGCCCGTATCCGCTTCGCCCATCAGGGCCGGCCGGTACGGGGCCTCGATCACATCGGGCATGTGGCAGGTCGCCGACAGATCGCTGATGGCCACCGTCATGCCGTTGTCGAAGGTGTCCAGAATCTCCCCGACCAGAATGCCGGCGTCCAGGGCGACGGCCTCGCCCGGCTCCAGCCAGACCTGCAGCCCGTGCCGTTCGCCGATCCCGCGCACGAAGGCGACCAGGTCGTCGCGGCGATAGTCGGCGCGGGTGATGTGGTGGCCGCCTCCGAGATTCAGCCACGACAGACCGTCCAGCATCCCCGCCAGCTTCGGCTCCAGCGACGCCCAGATCCGTTGCAGCGGCTCGAACCCCTGTTCACAGAGGGCGTGGATATGCAGGCCGTCGACCTCGACCAGATGTTCGGGCCGCAGTTGCGACACCGGAAACCCGAGCCGCGATCCCAGCTGGCACGGATCATATTTGGCGACCTCGGCCTCGCTGTGCTCGGGGTTCAGACGCAGGCCGATGTCGAACACCTCGCCCGCCGCCCGCGCCGCGGCGATCAGGTCGGCGACCCGTGCGATCTGGTCAGGTGCGTTGAAGATCACGGAGTCCGACAGCCGCAGGATTTCCGGCAGGTCCTCCCGCTTGTAGGCTGGCGAATAGGTGGTCAGGTGGCCGTGATAATGCTCGCGCGCCAGCCGCGCCTCCCACAGGCCCGAGGCGCAGGTGCCGTCCAGATGTTCGCCGACCAGATCGGCCAGCGACCACATGGAGAAAGCTTTCAGCGCCAGCAGCACCTTTGCTCCCGACCGCGCGCCCACGTCCTGCAGGATGGACAGGTTGCGGCGCACCGCCACCTCATCGACCACGAAGCATGGCGACGGAACCCGGTTCAGGTCGAAGCGGGCGAATGCGCCGGGTCCGGCGGCCTGGGTTTGCATGGTGTCCGCCCGATCAGAAGGCCAGCGGGGCGTCCAGCTCATGCACCTGCCAGGGCAGGCCGTGCTGGTTCAGCATGTCCATGAACGGATCGGGGTCCATCTGCTCCATGTTGAACACCCCCGCCCCTGACCATTTGCCGGTCAGGATCATGGCCGCGCCGATCATGGCCGGCACGCCCGTGGTGTAGCTGACCGCCTGGTTGCCGGTCTCGGCATAGGCGGCCTCGTGGTCACAGATGTTGTTGACATAGACGGTCTTCGCCTCACCGTCCTTCACGCCCGTGGCGATGGTGCCGATATTGGTCTTGCCCCTGGTGATCGGACCCAGCGACGCCGGCTCCGGCAACAGGGCCTTGAGGAACTCGATCGGGATGATCTCCCGTCCCTGGAACTGGATCGGCTCGATCCCCGTCATGCCGACGTTCTCCAGCACCTCGAGGTGTTTCAGGTAGGAGTCGCCGAACGTCATCCAGAAGCGGATGCGCTGGATCTCGGGATAGAATTTGGCCAGCGATTCCAGCTCCTCATGGTACATGAGGTACATGTTCTTCGGCCCGACCTGATCGAAGTCGAACACCTGTTTGTGCGACAGGGCCGGGCCTTCGATCCACTGGCCGTTCTCCCAGTGCCGCGACGGGGCGGTCACTTCGCGGATGTTGATCTCGGGATTGAAATTGGTCGCGAACGGCAGGCCCGTGTCGCCGCCGTTGCAGTCCAGGATGTCCAGGGTATCGATCCGGTCCAGCAGATGCTTCTTCGTCCAGGTCGTGAACACCGAGGTCACGCCGGGGTCGAAACCACTGCCCAGCAGGGCCATCAGCCCGGCCTCGCGGAAGCGGTCCTGATAGGCCCACTGCCAGCTGTATTCGAACCTGGCCGTATCCCGCGGCTCATAGTTGGCGGTGTCCATATAGTGGACCCCGGCCGCCAGACAGGCGTCCATGATGTTCAGGTCCTGGTAGGGCAGCGCCAGATTGACCACCAGCGCCGGCTTCACCGCCTTGATCAGGGCCGTGGTCGCGGCCACGTCGTCGGCGTCGATCTGCGCCGTCTCGATGGTCACCCCGGTCCGCTCCTTCACGGAGGCGGCGACGGCGTCGCATTTCGACAGGGTCCGGCTGGCCAGGGTGATGTGCGAAAACACGTCCGCATTCATCGCCATCTTGTGGACCGCGACCGAACCGACGCCGCCGGCACCGATAACCAACACCCTGCTCATCTGCAGATCTCCTACGCTTGACCGTCCTGGCGGCACGTCCGCCGCCATGGGGTGCGGGCCTTATCACGACACAGGGGGACGGCCAACGACTCATGGCCGAAACGGCCAGACGGGCATCACGTCAGGGAGGCCACGCCGGCTCCGGTCAAGCCCGGCGGCTCCGGATCAAGCGCGACCGACCTCGGCCTGGCCGAACACCGACCAGCCGGTGCGTGTCGCCAGCCGTTCCAGGGCCAGGGTCCCCAGCTGGGAATTCCCCTGCGCATTCAGTCCCGGCGACCACACCGCAATGGAGGCCCGCCCCGGCGCCACGGCGAAAATCCCGCCACCCACCCCCGACTTGCCGGGCAGGCCGACGCGGAAGGCGAAGTCACCGCTGGCGTCATAGTGGCCGCAGGTCAGCATCAGGGCGTTGATCCGCCGCGCCCGCGCCGCCGACACCACCCGGTGGCCGCTCGCGGGATTGACGCCCCCGGCCATCAGATAGCGCCCCGCCATGGCCAGCTGGCGGCAGCTCATGGCGATGGCGCACTGGCCGAAATACAGCGCCAGCACATCCTCGACCGGGCTGCGCAGATTGCCGAACGACTTCATGTAGTTGGCCAGGGCGACATTGCGGAACCCCGTCTCCGACTCGCTGCGCGCCACCTCGACATCCACCGCAATGCTGTCGTCATCGGCCAGATAGCGGACGAAACGGACCAGTTCGCCGATCGATTCCCGCGGCCGGCCCCGCCCCAGGTTCACATCCGCGACCACGATGGCCCCGGCGTTGATGAAGGGGTTGCGCGGAATGCCGTGTTCGGACTCCAGCTGGACCACCGAGTTGAAGGCGCTGCCCGACGGCTCCCGCCCCACCCGCTCCCACAGCTGGTCCCCCACCCGTCCCAGCGCCAGGGTCAGGGCGAAGACCTTGGACACGCTCTGCACCGAGAACGACGTGTCCGCGTCACCGCCGGTGAACACCGCCCCGTCCGCGGTCACCACCGCCATGCCGAACTGCCCGACATCCACCCGCGCCAGCGGCGGGATGTAGCGCGCCGGCTGTCCCCGGTCAGGGGCCGTCCGCATCTCTTCAGCGATCTCGGCGATGATCGCCGTCAGGTCGGTCATGGGTCGCGGGTCACTCAGCGGCTGTGGCCGGCTTCCCTAGCATGGGGCGACGCAGGAAGGGCAGTCGGGGGAGGAAGCGCCCCACCACAGACCCCGGCACCCTTGACCGATACAACTGGGCGAACGTAGGTATTTCGGCAAGTCAGAGGGAATCGGGCATGGGTCACCATCGATCGTTCGCCGCGCTGGTCCTGCTTGCCGTCATCGCCCTCGGTGGATGCGGCGAGAGCGAGCGGCCGTTGAACGACCGAAGCCTTCCCGGACAGATCCTCGAGGTGGATCCCGATCCGGACCCGAAGGTCATGGCCTGGGCCGGCTGCCTCGATACGGTTACGCAATGCGTGGAGGCCGGAGGCGAGGTCCGGACCTGTACGACGGTCACAGCCTGTGGTGCCGACTGCGTCACCGCGCTCGACCGGGCCCTTGCCGGTGCCAACGGTCGCGAGGCCGAACTGGATGCCTTTGAATCGGTCTTCGTGGCCCCCGGTGCCGTCTGCCGTCCCGTTGAGGGCGCCGCGCGATGAGGCACTGGCGTCTGATCCTGCTGGCCCTGCTGGTCCCGTTGGCCGCCTTGATGGCCGCATGGGACACGCGTGTCATCGAGGGCGACATCTGGCGCTCGACCTATTTCAGAGAAGGAAGCCCGTCGATTCCCGAGCATTCGACCCTGGCGGACCTCGCCCTGACCGAGCTCGGCGTCGTCGATCTGTTCGGTGTCCAGGGTTCGGCTGACGTCACCGTCGTCGACCTCAATGCGTCCTACTTCCGCTATGACGAACTCGCATCCATGGATCGCGAGGGTGACGACTGGCGCACCCGGGTCGAGGAACGGCTGATCCCGCAGCCGGCGCGTTTCGCCGGGCTTCCCGACTACAGCTACGGACCGGCCGACTGGCTGAACAAGAACCAGACCTGTCCGATCGGCGGGCCGCCCGGCTACACCCGGTATTGCCATGACTTCAAAGGTTGGCTCGGCAGTCTGAACTCCGTGCATTTCGGCAGCCAGGCGACGCGGATGTACGCCCGGTATCACACCCTTGCGCTCGATCTGGCGGAGCGCGCGCGCGTCATGAGGGCGCGGATGAGCCCCGAAGAGCGGCTCGCCCACGCAGACGCCCTGAAGGAGGCCGAGCATCAGGCGCTCGTCTATGAAGGCTATGCCCAGCATTTCCTGCAGGACCGATGGGCGATCGGCCACATGTGGGAACGGTGGGACGGGCCCGACCGCACCCAGATTGACGACCGTTCGATGCTGATGAGCCTGGCGATCGGCGGCGTGGCGGGCTTCATCCATGGTTCCGAGTCCGCCACCGGCTCCGCGGACCCGATGTCCTCGCCCTTGCCCGGGCGCGACGCGGCTTTTCCCATGGAATTCCGCCATGTGTCGCGCCCCGACCTGCCCCCCGTGCCGGCGGTCGGCGACGAGCGCCTCGCCGACATGGGGCGCGGCGCATTCGGCAAGGGCTATGGGGGGCCGGACCAGCCGCTGGACGTCAGAGGTCAGCGGCGCGAGATGCTGGCCTGCTCCAAGGCCGGGTGGGCGGAGGTGATCCGGGCCCTCGGACCCGGCGACCGTGGCGGGTTCGGTGCCGTCGGGGCCCGACTCGCGGCAGACGCCCCGGAATTCCGGGTCCTGTCCGACGAGACCTGCTGGGACATGTGGGCGACAAACCGATCCGTCTATATCGGCTTCACCCTTGAGGGCGCGGCCGGGCGGGCGGCGCTGTCGGCTCTCGCGGAACTGCGCGTGGTGCCCGACCTGAATCGGCGGGGGATCGGAGAGTCCCTGGAGAACCTCGCTTTCCGGGGTTCGGACCTGACCGCGCTCGGCTGGCGGATGTGGCGGCGGGCATTGCTGGACCCTGACGGAACAGACCTGGCCCAGGGCGGGATCGGCGCGCTGTGGAACGCACAGACCGGCGACAAGGCCGGCCTGCCGATCTATGCCGAGCCGCTCGATCCGGCGGCCCTGCCGGACAACGCGATCGGCGGCGTCGATCGCCAGACCCTCTACGGCGCCTTTTCACGGGCGCATTCGGACCACTGGGGCGGCCACGGCGCGCGGGAGATGCTGGATCGGCTGCGCCGGTCCGACCGCGACTGGATGTGGGACCGGCGGCAACAGACCTGCCAGTTCGTCGCCGACATGGCGTGGCAGGGAACCCACCCCTCCTATTCCGGCACCATGACACGCCGGCGGATGGCCGACGGAACGCCGGTCCGCTCCCTCGCCCACATCCGCCTCGGCCCTCGTGAGGCCGACAGTGACGATCCCGCCGATCCCTTCTACATCGACCAGGGCTATGTAAGCCGGACGGAGGCCCGCGACCCCGCCCCGACCTTCGGCTCGAAGGCCGCGGCCAACTGGTGCGCCATGGTCCCGGTGATCCGCCTGTCCCGTGAACCGGAGCTCCGCGATCAGAACATCATCCAGGTCCTCCCCTCGGACGCCCCACGCGTGGAGCTGTTCGGCCAGGACTTCGGGTCGCAGAAAGGCAGGGTCCTCATCTACGAGGACGGTCGCGGCAAGCGGACCCGTGGAAGGATCGTCGACTGGGACGACAGGCGGATCCAGATCAATTTCCGGCGGGGCGAGCTGAAGGCGGACCGCGACTATGTCGTCGAAATCCGCACAACCGACGGACGGCGCAGCGTGGGCCTGTTCATACTCAGGATTCGTCCGGACGAGGAGGAAGAGGTCGTCGAGACGGAGGTCCCGGTAGTGCAGGGTTGCGACGGACCGCCGCCACCCGTTCCTGCCTTCGATGTCCGTGCGAGCCTCACCCGGCAACTCGGGCCCGACCCCCATCGCGCCGATCCAAAGGCCCTCGCGAGGGCGCTTGCGAACACCCGAAACGAACTGGCCGCCGCCCAGCAGCCGTTAAGAGCCTTCATGATCAAGGAAAAGGCCTGTCTCCTGCAGCGCCAGGTCGGTGGGATGATCTTCGTCGATCGTGTGACGCGCGAGGGACATCAGTTCGCTGAACGGGCCCGAGCCGCCGAAATCGCGTCTCAGCCGCCGTCCTCGAACGGTATGCAGAATGTCAGCATTTGGACCAAACATTGCGCCACCGCTTACAATGGCGGACCGATCGACTATTCGGAAGTCATCTACACCGGCGGCGTCTCGCGAGGGATTGTCTTCGATGAGCCCGGCGACTTCTGGGCCGCCTATGTCAGGGAACTGGACGGCGTTATCCAGTATGGACGTTTCGCCGAAACCTTCCTCGCGGCCTGGTCACTGGCGCTGGACCGGTCGGGCCCGCCGACGGCACCCGACCTGACCCTGGTCCGGGGCGGCTTCGATATGCGGATCACCGATCCTGCCGTGCTGATTGATCGCTACTTCCGTCCGATCCCGGTTGCGAGGGATGGCTCCGGCGGCCTTGGGAATGGGGTCAACCCCAGGCATCCACAGAACTGGAATCTCCGGGCTATCAGCCAAGCGCACGCGTGGGCGAATGGTGCCCTTTCGCTCTATGGGGGAACAGCCACCGGAGTGATCAGCCGGAGAGAATACGAAGCCTGGCTGACAACCCGGTTGCGTGGCGAAGCGAAGGACCCCCTGCAGGCTTTCTGCTGGGTCAGGGACGCTCTTGCACAACCCATAGTCGGCGTACAGTTCTTCCTCATATCGACCGTTGGTAGCGGCGACTCGACCGTTGATAGCGGCGACTACTGGGCGGTCAACGGCCAGAAGTATCGGCGAATAGGCTGGCCGTACCTCGATGCCGGGCCGGGCCCGACCATGGGTCCGACGCCGGCCCCGGGTCGGGTCTCACCCGCCCCGGTTGGGCCCTTGCCTCCGGCGCCGCTCCCGTCGCCGAACCAGCCCCTTGGTCCAGGCCTCGCCGACCCGAGGGTGCCGATCCCGCCCTCGCCGCAGCGGTCGCCCGAACGGGGGCTGCCGCCAATGATGCCGCGCTATGTGCCCGGCTCGCCCGTCGGACGGCGTCGAGCGGGCCGGAAGGGTCGGCCTCACAGGATCTGAACACGGCCGGCGCCATCCGGGGTCAGGGCGAATGACGGGCTCAGGCCTGCCCGACCCATTCCCCCCGCCTCCCTCCCCCGCTACCCTCCCTCCATGAGTGACGACTCCTATGTCTTCGAGGGCCCCGCGGACGAACCGCCGGCGCCCGCGCGGGACAACAATCCGCCCCAGACGGTCTCGGAACTGTCGTTCGCCCTCAAGCGCACGCTCGAGGACCGGTTCGGCCATGTCCGGCTGCGCGGCGAGATCTCCAAGGTCAATCACCACGCCTCGGGCCACGTCTATCTGACGCTCAAGGACGACAAGGCGGCCATCGACGGCGTCATCTGGAAGGGGTCGGTGCGCGGCCTCGGGGTGCGGCCCGAGGCCGGGCTCGAGGTCATCGTCACCGGCAAGATCACCTCCTATCCGGCGCGGTCGTCCTACCAGATCGTCATCGAGACCATGGAGGCCGCCGGGGCCGGGGCCCTGCTGGCGCAACTGGAGCGGCTGAAGGCCAAACTGGCCAGCGAGGGCCTGTTCGAACCGGGCCGCAAGACGCCGATCCCGGCCTTCCCCGCCGTGATCGGGGTCATCACCAGCCCGACCGGGGCGGTGATCCGCGACATCCTGCACCGGATCGCCGAACGCTGGCCCTGCCGTGTCATCGTCTGGCCCTGCGTGGTCCAGGGCGATGCCGCCGCCGGCCAGGTCGCCGCCGCCGTCCGTGGTTTCGACGCCATGACGGACGACGGCCCCATCCCCCGCCCTGACGTGGTGATCGTCGCGCGTGGTGGCGGCTCGGTCGAGGACCTCTGGGCCTTCAACGACGAAGCCCTGGCCCGGGCCGTCGCCGCCGCCTCCATCCCGATCATCTCGGCCGTGGGGCACGAGACCGACACCACCTTGATCGACTTCGTCTCCGACCGCCGCGCCCCGACGCCGACCGGGGCGGCCGAGGTCGCCACCCCCGTTCTGGCCGACCTGGCCTATGCCGTCGCCGACCTCGACCGCAGACTGACCCGCGCCGGGGGGCGCATCCTCGAGGACCGCCGCACCCGGCTGCGCGCCGCCGCCCGCGGCCTGCCCGCCCGCCCCGAGGACCTGCTGGCCCTGCCACAGCAGAGACTCGACCACGCCGGCAGCCGTCTGGCCTCGGGACTGACCCGCAATCTGGCGATCCATGAGCGCGGCCTGATCACCGTCGCGGGCCGGCTGAATCCCGCCCTCCTGGACCGCGCCATGGAGCGCCGCCGCGACCGGCTCTCGGCCGCCGCCGCCCGCTTCTCCCCGACCCTGCCCCGTCGGATCGAGCGCGACGAGGCCCGGCTGGCCGCCCTGTCCCGCGCCCTGTCCGGCCTCAACCCGAAGACGCCCAAGCCCGGCTTCGCCCGCGTCGAGAGCGAGGACGGGGCCATGATCGCCGCCGCCGCCGCCCTGCGGGATGGTCAGGCTGTCCAGCTGATCTTCGCCGACGGGTCGCGTGGTGCCCTCATCGATGGCGCCGGCGCACCGCCCGCTCCGGCCAGGCCGAAGCCACAACCCGCACCGCCTCGGCCCAAGGCCCCTCCCCAGGGACAGGGCGACCTGTTCTGACCTTCGAAACCCGTGGCATTGCATCCACGGCCAAGCTAGCCTGCAGCCATGGCCAAGACCCCGACCTCCACCAACCTGACCGCCCAGGCGACCCTCCACTACGGAGACGGCGAGTTCGCCGTGCTCAAGCCCGGTCGCGTCGTGGTCTGCGCCGTCAGCGGCAAATCCATCCCGCTTGAAACCCTGCGCTACTGGTCGGTCAGCCTTCAGGAGGCCTATGCCGGTCCGGACGAGGCCTTCCAGCGGCTGGGCCAGGTTCCGTGATCCTGAACCGCCGCGGCGTCGTGCTCGGCTCCGGTGCCCTTCTGGCCGCCGGGACGGCGCACGGTCAGGATGAGGCCGGTCTGTCCCTCACCGGCCGTTTCGTCCAGGGCGGCCATGCCATCGGTCGCACCTGGCCCCGTGCCCTGATCTTCGTCGACGGCGAGTCCCTGACCGCCGCCTCGGCCGGAGGCGCCTTCATCGTCGGCTTTGACCGCGACGCGCCCGCCAGCGTCCAGATCGAGGCCCGTCTCGACGGTCGCACCGCCCGGCGCACCCTCGACATCGCTCGCGGCCAGTTTCCCTCGACCAGCATCAACGGCCTGCCGCCCGCCACGGTCGAACCGTCCGATCCCGAACTGCTGGCCCGCATCCGGCGAGAGGTGGCGCTCAAGACCGAGGGCTTCGCCAGCCGCGCCGACACCGACCATTTCCGCGACGGCTTCGACTGGCCGCTGGAAGGCTTCCGCGTCTCCAGCCGCTGGGGCAGCCAGCGCGTGCTCAACGGCACCCCGGCCCGGCCCCACTTCGGCATTGATCTGGCGGCGCCCCAGGGCACCGTGGTCCGCGCGCCCGCCGCCGGACGGGTCACCCTGGCCCGGACCGGGATGCATTTCGAGGGCGGACTCGTTTTGATCGACCACGGCCAAGGGTTGATTACGGCTTACCTCCACCAGTCCCGGCTGGACGTCGAGGCCGGTCAGGAACTGGCGCGCGGGGACCCGATAGGCCGCGTGGGCATGACCGGACGCGCCACCGGACCGCACCTGTGCTGGCGCATGAAGTGGCGCGATCGCAACCTCGATCCCTCACTCCTTGTGAAAACCTGAACGTGCGTAACCGGTTACCCTCCTGACTGAACGGTGATCGGTCATGGACGGATAACGAATCCCCCCTTAAATTGGTGCGTTCCCGATCTTTCCGGCACGGCCTCTACTCATGTCTTCCCTCCAGGCGCTCCAGGTTCTGCTGGTCGATGACAACCAGCATATGCGCGCCATCACCTCGGCGGTTCTGCAGTCGGCCGGTGTCCGCACGGTACGCGAGGCGTCCGACGGTGGTGCCGCGCTCGAGGTCCTGCGCGATCAGGCGGTCGACCTGGCCATCGTCGATTTCAACATGTTCCCGCTGGACGGAGTCGAGTTCACCCGTCTGGTCCGCAACAGCCCGGACAGCGCCAATCCCTATCTGCCGATCATCATGATGACCGGCCATTCGGAGAAGTCCCGGGTCTATGAGGCGCGCGACGCCGGGGTGACCGAGTTCGTGGTCAAGCCGATCACCGCCAAGGCCATCCTCGACCGGATCCAGTCGGTGATCTTCCGCCCGCGCCCGTTCGTGAAGACCGAGGACTATTTCGGTCCCGACCGCCGCCGCACCTCCGCCTCCAACTACAAGGGCCCGATGCGTCGCAAATCGGATCAGGATGCCGACAACGGCTCCAGCGCGGCATAGACCCGGTCGGGCCACCGCTTGTGGACCCAGAACCAGTCGACCGGGCTCTCGCGTACCCGGTCCTCGATGAAGCTCGTGATCGCCTGCACCCCGCGCGCGATATCGGCCTGCCGGTCGCCGGTCTGTTCCAGCTCGATCGGCTCATAGACGGTCAGCCGGAACCGCACCCCCGGCAGCCGCACCACCGACATCGGCTGCAGCACCGTCCCGAACCGCAACGCCAGCCGGCTGGGTCCCGGCGCGGCGTTCACCGGCTGGCCGAAGAAGCTCACCTCGGGCCCTTCCGAGAATTTCTGGTCGTTCATCAGGGCCACGGACTCGCCGCGCGCCATCCCGGCCAGCAGCTCACGCGCCCCGTCCCCGCCCTTGGGCGCGAACAGCCTGACCCCATACCGCGCGCGCGCCGCGATGATCTGGGCGTCGACATAGGGGTTGTTGGCCGCGCGATAGGTGATCTGGCACGGCACCCCCGAGCCCGTGATCGTCGCCGCCAGCGTCTCGATATTGGCGAAATGCCCGCCGGCGAACACCACCGGCCTGCCCGAATCCCGGATGGCGTGAAGCCGCTCCAGCCCGACCACCTCGATCCGGTTCTGCTTGACCAGAATGTCCATCACCGCCGTCTCGGCGAAGGCCCGCCCCGTCTGCTCCCACTGGGCCAGCGCCAGCGCCTCGCGCTCGGCCTGCGGCATGTCCGGGAAGGCGATGCGCAGGTTGCGCATCACCGTGCGCTGCGTCCCCGTCTTCGGCCCGAGGGTCCGCAACAGCCAGCCGCCCAGGGCCGAGGCCCGCTCGACCCCCAGCAACCGCATGAAGCCGATGAAGCCGGCGAACGCCACCGCCTCCAGCCGCCACTGCAGGTCCTGACGGAAGCTCACCCGTTTGGGGTCGTCACCAGGCAATGGTGATCCCGCCGTCCACCACCAGCGTCTGGCCGGTCATATAGGCCGAGGCCGGTGCCGCCAGATAGACGGCCGCCCCGGCGATCTCGTCCGGCTGGCCGATCCGCTTCAGCGGCGCGGGGTCGGTGACCTGTTTCAGCAGCTCGGGGTTCTCCCACAGATATTTGGCGAAGTCGGTCTGCACCAGGCCCGGCGCGATACAGTTGACCCGCACGTTCGACGGCCCCCACTCCACCGCCAGGTTACGCGCCAGCTGCATGTCCGCCGCCTTGGAGATGTTGTAGGCGCCGATCAGGGCGTTGCCCCTCAGGCCGCCGATCGACGAGACGACGATCACCGACCCGTCCTTGCGCTCCAGCATCTGCGGCGCGACCATCTGGATCAGCCAGTGGTTGGAGATGACGTTGTTCTGCAGGATCTTGCCGAACTGCTCGTCATTGATCCCCGCCATCGGCCCCGCATAGGGATTGGTCGCGGCGTTGCAGACCAGAATGTCGATCTGGCCGAAGGCGGCATTGGTCTCGTCGACCAGCCGCTGCAGTTCCTCGCGCGAGGCGATATTGGCGGGAATGGCGATGGCCCGGCCCTCGCCGTGTTTCGCATTGATCGCCGAGGCGACCTCGTCACAGGGTCCGGCCTTGCGCGAACTGATCACCACCCGCGCGCCATGTTCGGCCATCCGCTCGGCGATCGCCTTGCCGATGCCCCGCGACGAGCCGGTGATGACAGCGACCTTGCCGGTCAGATCGAACAATTCCATCGTTAACCTCGAAGAAGTGGGGAGAATCCGTGCACGAAGACTAGGCGTTCTGCTCTGATACCCCGATACTCGGGCGATTCCATCCGGGAACACGGACGATCCGTTTCCAATGCGCGCACTCACCCAGGGCTTCCTGTTCTTCGGCTACCTGTTCCTGGCCCTCACGGTCGGCGCCTTCGTGTGGCGCGCGGGCCTCGGGGCCGGTGCCGGCGCGGCCGGTGCCATCGCCACCATGGGCCTGTTGATCGCCGTCCACACCGGCATCGCCGGTCGTGCCGACAAGGCGGCCCTCCGCAACGAGATCGAACAGGTCCGCGAGGCCCACCGTCTGCTCGCCGACGCCATGGAGTCGACGCAGGGGGCCCTGACCGAACTGGCCCAGGCCATCGAATCCGGTGCCGTCACCTCCACCGAGGCCCTCTCGGGCGAGGTCCGCATGCTGGAAACCCTGATCCAGCAGATGAGCGAGACGCTCGAACAGCGCGCGGCCCAGCCCACGCCGTCCAATCCTTACGAAGCCCGCCACCGCGAACAGTCCAACGTCCTGCTGGCCACCATCCATGACGCCCTGGCCGAAAACCGGGTCGACCTCTACCTCCAGCCCGTCGTCTCCCTGCCCCAGCGCCGGACCATCTTCTACGAAAGCTTCACCCGCCTGCGCGCCGCAGACGACCGCGTGATGATGCCGGCCGAATACCTCTCGGTCGCCGAAGGCGAGGGTCTGGTCCCCGCCATCGACAACCTGCTGCTGTTCCGCTGCGCCCAGATCGTCCGCCGACTTGCGCGTCAGGACCGCAAGGTCGGCGTCTTCTGCAACGTCGCCCTGTCCTCGCTCGGCGACGAGACCTTCTTCCCGCAGTTCCTCGAATTCCTCTCCGAGAACCGCGACCTCAACCAGGCCCTGATCTTCGAACTGGGTCAGGCCACCTTCGATGCCCGCGGCGCCGTCGAGGCCCGCAACATGGCCAAGCTGGCCGACCTCGGCTTCCGTTTCTCGATCGACAAGGTCCAGACGCTGGACCTCGACTTCGCCGACCTGCAAAGATCCGATGTAAAGTTCATGAAGGTGGCGGCCGACCTGCTGATCGAACAGTTGCTCGACCTCGACGGCGCCTCGGCCCTGCCGTCCTTGCGCGACATCTCCGCCGCCGACTTCGCCGGCCTGACCCGCCGCTACGGCATCGAGCTGATCGCCGAGAAATGCGAGAGCGAGCGCCAGATCGTCGACATCCTCGAGCTCGACGTCTCCATGGGCCAGGGCCACCTCTTCGGCGAACCCCGCGCCATCAAGGAAGCCGTCCTCGCCGAAACCGACCCCCCGGCCGAGTTCATCCGCTCCACCCTGCGCAGCGCGGACCACCGGCGGCGGATGGGTTAGAGGTGGGGTCCGCTTCCGACCCAAAGCGGTCCTTCGTCGGACTAGGCGCCTAGCTCAATCGCGGCTGCCGCTGCCTCGTTGTTTACAGCAGCGATCAATCAGCAAAACGCTCCGCCCACTGAAGACTTGTCGACTTAAAGAGGTTGACTGTCACTCGGCTAGTGGTTCTGTTGTTCACGCGAGCGGGAACTGTTACCGAATTTGTCAGTGTCCTGCGGTCCACGGGATCAAATCTTGTGTAATCGATGGTAATCGGAAAATCGCACCGGTTAATAAAAACCGCGAAGTTCCAGTCGGTGGTCCCGTCGTATTGGACCCCGTCATAGTTGATGCAGCGGGCTCCTTCAGGAGACAGGTGTGCCCTAGTCACCTGAGTGCTACCGCCGCTGATAGCCAGCGCGAACAAACTCGCCGACAACATAGTTGCTACGGTCGCGGGTTGTTGTTTCATTTTCAGACCTTCCTCTGGCGGCGATGGCCTCGACCTGCGCCGTCGGCCATAGCAGCGTTTACAACACGACTTGCATATCTGCGTTTTCTGGGGCGCGGAAGTGTGCGCGGCCTTTTGACCTTTCGACCGATCTCGGGCGCCGTCCGGCGAGTGACCGGCATGCCAGCGTCCGCTCACCCCCCATAGCGGCCATTCCCGCACTGAATCCGACAACGGACTTGGTGCCTTGTCATCCCGGCCGAACCCCGGCGAAAGCCGGGGGGAGAGCCGGGACGGCACGCGCTCCGCCACACCCCTCCCGGAAGCCGCGCAGCGGTTATCCGGGAGACAGGCGAGGCGGCCCTCCGGCCTTCTGCTTGCGCCCCACAGCCCGTGTCCGGCCGTCTCCCGGCTCAGCCCTCCGGGCCGTCCGGGAGCCTCACGCTGGAACACCGTCCTCGTCCCGGATAGCGCCGTCGGCGCTTCCGGGATGACAAACCCAAGCCTCTTAACCCCTCACCCACTCGCCCGGGCTAAACTCCCGACGTTATGACCGCCCCGGACGGCCCACCCGCTGACGCCCGAAGACGCCCCCGCCCCCGTACGGCCGTGAGCGGACAGATCCTGCACGGCATGCATCGCGAGTGCGCCGACGTCGTGGTTCGCAACCTGACCGACGGCGGCGCAAAGGTCCGGCTGACCTCGGTCACCGGGGTCCGGATCACGGGTCCCCTGATCCTGCGCATCGCCTCCGTCGATCGGACCTGCGCCGTGGCCTGGCAGTCCGGAGACGAGGTCGGCCTCCGGTTCGTGTGAGCGTCTACCAGCGTCGCCCGTCGTCCCGCCAGTACAGCCGCTCCCGCCCATAGCGGTAGTCGCGGTTGTACCCGCCGAAGCCATAGCCGCAGGGATCCTCTTCCTCGGACAGTTCCCGCCCGATCAGGGCCCCGGCGATGGCCCCGATGGCGGCACCCTCCTCGCGGTTGTCGCGCCCGGCCACCGCCGCCCCGACCGCCGCGCCCAGGGCCGCGCCGGCCCCCGTCGCATACTGGCGGTTCCGCTCATAGTCGCGCTCGCAGGCCGAGGCATAGCGATCGCCCGTCGTGGCGCAGCCGGCCAGCACCAGCCCGCAGGCCCCCGCCGCCGTGATGGTCAGTATCGAACGCATCTCGTCTCTCCCTCTGGCCCCGGGAATCGAACGCGAGGCGGGGGAAGGGTGTTCCGCTGTGCCTCCCGTCTCCTCCCCATGCAATGGGGAGGGGGATCACCCGCAGGGTGGTGGGGGGCAAGGCCGGAACAGCGTCTCCTCCCCATGCAATGGGGAGGGGGACCATGCGAAGCATGGTGGAGGGGCGAAACCCCACACACCATGTCCGCCCTTCCGCCCCTCCACCGCTTCGCGGTCCCCCTCCCCGTCGATGACGGGGAGGAGACTCGTCGCGGGCGGCGATGACGCATGAGTGGCCTTGACTGGCCACTGGCCACTCCACCTTCACCCCAACCCTCCAACAGGCTATCTCCCCACCATGACCCTCCCCCACGCCCTTTCCGGCCTGTCCGACATCGCCGGCGACTATGACATCCTGCTCTGCGACGTCTGGGGCGTGATCCATAACGGGCGCGAAAGCTGGCCCCATGCCTGCGAGGCCCTGGCCCGCTTCAACCGCGACCACGGACATGTCGTCCTCATCTCCAACTCCCCGCGCCCTGCCCCCGGCGTGGTCGTCCAGCTCGACGCCCTGAACGTGCCGCGCGACAGCTGGCGCGCCGTGGTCACCTCGGGCGACGCCACCCGGCACGAACTGGCGAAACGGGGCCCGGGCCCGGCCTGGATCATCGGCCCCGACCGCGACTGGCCCCTCTATGACGGCCTCGGCCTGCAGATCGCCGACGGCGCCGCCGACGCCGCCTTCATCTCCGTCACCGGCCCGGTCGACGACGAGACCGAGACGCCCGAGGACTATCGCGACCGCCTGTCCGCCGGCGTCGCCCGCGGCCTCGAACTGATCTGCGCCAACCCCGACCGGGTGGTCCAGCGCGGCGATCGGCTGATCTATTGCGGCGGCTCGCTGGCCGACCTCTACGAAAGCCTCGGCGGCCGGGTGACCATGGCCGGCAAGCCCTTCGACCCCATCTATGGCCTGGCCCTGAAAGAGGCCGCCGATCTGCTCGGCCGGCCCGTCGACCGCTCGCGCGTGCTGTGCATCGGCGACGGCGTCATCACCGACGTTCTCGGGGCCAACAAACAGGCCCTCGACTGCCTGTTCATCGCCCAGGGCATCCATGGCGACGCCGCCCGCGGCCCCGACGGCCGTCTCGATCCGGCCCGCGCCGGCGAACTTCTGAAGGCGGAAACCACCTGGGCCCGCTACGCCGCCCTCGATCTGACGTGGTGACTCCGGCCATTTTTGCATCAGGCCGCTTCGGCCTGAATCCAAAAAATGGCCCACTCGGCGGCGATTCGCGCTAAGGCCGGGCCATGACCGAACTCGTCACAAAACACCCCTCCGGCGGCTACATCCTCGAGGAACTCCACGTCGGCATGACCGCCGAGAAGACCATCCTCGTCACCGAACAGCGCATCCAGCAGTTCGCGGACGCCTCGGACGACTTCAACCCCGTCCACATGGACGAGGCCTTCGCCTCCAAAACCGCCTATCGCGGCCGCATCGCCCATGGCCTGCTGACGGCCTCGTTCGGCTCGGCCGTGGTCGGCACCATCCTGCCCGGCGCCGGGGCCATCTATCTGTCCCAGACGCTCGGCTTCCACCAGCCGGTGCGGATCGGTGAAGAGGTTCTGGTCCGCGTCAGCGTCAAATCCGTCGATGCGGAAAGCGCCCGCGTCGAACTGGACTGCGAGGGTTTCGTCGACGGCAAGCCGGTCATGGACGGCGTCGCCCTGGTCCGCGTCCCGCGTCGCCGGCGCCCCGCGAAGGACTGACTTGGTCGAGATCCTCACCGACTGGCGCGACCTGCCCGACCGGCTGGGGCGCGCGGCCGTCGCCATCGGCGCCTTCGACGGCGTGCATCGCGGCCATCAGGCGGTCATCGCCGGTGCCCGCTCGGCGGCCGACGCCCTGAATGCGCCGCTGGCCGTGGTCAGTTTCGATCCCCATCCGCGCCGCTGGTTCCAGCCCGAGGCCGCCCCCTTCCGCCTGATGACCACCGGTCAGATGGCCCGCGCCCTCGCCTCGCTCGGCGTCCATCGCCTCTATCTCCTGCCCTTTGACGCCGACATGGCCGCGATGTCCGACGAAGCGTTTGTCGGCGAGGTTCTGGCGAACGGCCTCGCCATCCGCCACGCCGCCGTCGGCTTTGACTTCACCTACGGCAAGGGCCGGACCGGCTCGGCCGAGAGCCTGCGCCGACAGGGCGAAGCGCTCGGCTTCGGCGTCACCGTCATCGACCGCATCGACGACCCCGACGGGCTGAAACTGTCCTCCTCCGGCGTTCGCGAGGCGCTCAAGGCGGGCGACATGGCCCGCGCGGCCGCCATCCTCGGTCGACCCTTCGCCATCGAGGGCGAGGTCGTCCATGGCGACAAGCGCGGCCGCACCATCGGCGTCCCGACCGCCAATGTCCGCCTCGGCGACTATATGCGGCCCGCCTACGGCGTCTATGCCACCCGCACCCACCTGCCGGACGGCCGGGTGATCAATGGCGTCGCCAACCTCGGCGTCCGCCCCATGTTCGAACTGCCCGAGCCCCTGCTCGAAGTCTGGCTGTTCGACTTCGACGGCGACCTCTACGGCCAGACCGTCGAGACCGAACTGATCGCCCTGCTGCGCGGCGAAATGACCTTCGACAGTCTCGACGCCCTCAAGGGCCAGATCGATGCCGACGCCGCCGCGGCGCGGGCCGTGCTCAGCTAATGGCCGCCAGCAACTGTTCGGTCAACGCCGGCCGCCCCGGAACCAGCACGTCGGAGACCTTCCACATCGGCCCCTCCTTCACCAGTTTCAGTGTCTGCCGCTGCGTATAGCCCATATTGACGAACACCACCGCCGCCTCGGCCGCCGCCGGCCCGGACTGGGTGACCGTCACCGACTCCAGGGCGAAGCCCTCGCTGTCCTCGCAGTCGCAGATCGGATCGTAGTTCAGGGTCGGAACCTCATCCGCCGCCTGGGCGAAATCGGCGCCGATCATGGCGTTCAGCATCCGGTCGTAGATCGGATCCCGCCCCGGCGCCAGCGGCTCGCCCATGCCGCCCGGCGTGGCCTGGACCGCATACAGGGCCCGCACGAATTCCTCCGGCCCGACTCGCGCGGCCTCATAGATCGCCGGACGCCCCGGCGGCAGGGCGGCGGGTGCCTCGGCCGGTTCGGTCGCCTCATCGGGCGACGGGGAACAGGCGGCGAGCGCGGCGAAGACGGCGACGGCGATCAGGGACAGGCGCATGGAAACCTCCGGTCTGCCCCCGACTATCCCGCTGGCGCGTCCGGCTGGCAATCCCGGCTGGCGTCGGCCCCTCGACGTCTGCTAGACCGGCTTCACCATGACCGTCCGCGTGTTTCGCCCGATTTCGATTAGCCGCCCGGCGTAGCGCTGCAGGGCCCAGGCCCCGCGCTCGTCGGGACTATGCGCTCAAGCAGGCCGAAGGCCGGCAGCGCAAAATTGAATCACGCGAACGATCAACACGACGAAACGAGACTTCATGGCTGACGCCCCCAAGACCGGTGAAGACACCCCTGCCGGCCGCGACTACCGCGAGACCGTCTTCCTCCCCGAGACGCCCTTCCCCATGCGTGGCGGCCTGCCGCAAAAGGAACCGGCGATCATCGAGGCCTGGGGCGACCTCTATTCGGCCCTGCGCAAACAGCGCCAGGCCGAGGGCGCGCCCCTCTACGTCCTGCATGACGGCCCGCCCTACGCCAACGGCGACATCCACATCGGCCATGCCCTGAACAAGACGCTGAAGGATTTCGTCGTCCGCTCTCGCTTCCTGCTCGGCAATGACGTGGACTACGTCCCCGGCTGGGACTGCCACGGCCTGCCGATCGAATGGAAGATCGAGGAGCAGTATCGCGCCAAGGGCCGTCGCAAGGACGAGGTCTCCAAGGCCGAGTTCCGTCAGGCCTGCCGCGAGTACGCCACCGGCTGGATCGACGTGCAGCGAGACCAGTTCAAACGTCTGGGCATCCTCGGCGACTGGGACCACCGCTACGCCACCATGGACTTCACGACCGAGGCGGCCATCGTCGCCGAGTTCCACAGGTTCAAGAATTCGGGCCAGCTCTATCGCGGCTCCAAGCCCGTCATGTGGTCGCCGGTCGAGCGCACGGCGCTGGCCGATGCCGAAATCGAATACCACGACCACGTCAGCCCGACGGTCTGGGTGAAATTCCCCGTCACCGGCGCGACCGACGATCACCCCGACGACCTGCTGGCCTTCCGCCACGCCAATCCGTCGGTCGTGATCTGGACCACCACGCCCTGGACCATTCCGGCCAACCGCGCCATCAGCTACGGCCCGGAGATCGCCTACGGCCTCTATGAGGTCACGGCCATGGAAACCGGCCTCGAGTTCGAACCCTGGGCCAGGCCGGGCGACCGGCTGATCGTCGCCGACAAGCTGGCAGAAGACGTCTTCAAGGCCGCGAAGATCGCCGCCTGGACCCGGATCGACGCCCTGAACCCTTCAGGTCTGGAATGCGCCCACCCGCTGGCCGCCCTGTCGCCCGGCTATGGCTTCTCCGTACCCCTGCTGGCCGGCGACCATGTCACCGACGACGCCGGCACCGGCTTCGTCCACACCGCGCCCGGCCACGGCGCGGACGACTTCGAGGTCTGGAAGGCCCACGGCCATCACGAGGTGCCGGACACCGTCGATCCCGACGGGGCCTACTACGACCACGTCCCCCTGTTCGCCGGCCTCAAGGTGCTGGAGACCGAGGGCAAGAAGACCGGCAAATTCGGCCCCGCCAACGGCGCGGTCATGGACCGTCTGATCGAGGCCGGAAACCTGCTGGCGCGCGGCCGGATGGAGCATTCCTATCCGCACAGCTGGCGCTCCAAGGCCCCCATCATCTTCCGCAACACGCCTCAGTGGTTCATCCGCATGGACACGCCGCTGAAGGGCGACGGCACCCTGCGTGAACGGGCCCTCGATGCCATCGACAAGACCGCATTCCACCCGGAATCCGGCCGCAACCGCATCCGCTCGATGGTCGAGGGGCGCCCCGACTGGCTGATCAGCCGCCAGCGCGCCTGGGGCACGCCCCTGGCCATGTTCGTCGACAAACAGACCGGCCAGCCGCTGCATGACCCCGAAGTCGACGCCCGCATCATCGCGGCCGTGGCTGAGGCCGGCGCCGACGCCTGGTACACGCGTCCGGACGCCGACTTCCTCGGCGCTCACGACCCGGCGCGCTACGAGAAGATCGAGGACATCCTCGATGTCTGGTTCGACTCCGGCTGCACCCACGCCTTCACGCTCGAGACGCGCGACCCGGCCCACGGCTACGCCGGCGACCGCCCCTCGCACTGGCCCGCCGACCTCTATCTCGAGGGCTCGGACCAGCACCGCGGCTGGTTCCAGTCCAACCTGCTCGAAGGCTGCGGCACCCGCGGCCGCGCCCCTTATGACGCCGTTCTCACCCACGGCTTCACCCAGGACGAGAACGGGGAGAAGATGTCCAAGTCGAAGGGGAACACCACCGACCCCGCGACCATCATCAAGGAATCCGGCGCCGACATCCTGCGCCTCTGGGTCTCGCTGGTCGACTACGCCGAGGATCAGCGGATTGGCAAACAGATCCTGCAAACCACGGTCGACGCCTATCGCAAGC
Source organism: Caulobacteraceae bacterium (assembly GCA_965284535.1). Taxonomy (GTDB): domain Bacteria; phylum Pseudomonadota; class Alphaproteobacteria; order Caulobacterales; family Caulobacteraceae; genus Brevundimonas. Next base: position 1,717,558 of record OZ260090.1, on the reverse strand, counting down.
TGCGCAACACCGTCCGCTACCTGCTCGGTGCCCTGGTCGGCTTCGACGAGGCCGAACGCCTGCCGCTTGAACAGATGCCGCCGTTGGAGAAATTCATCCTGCACCGGCTGTGGGAGCTCGATCGCGACGTCCGCAAGGCCTACGCCGAATACCGCTTCCAGGACGTTGTGCGGCCGGTTCTGGAGTTCTGCTCGAACGACCTCTCGGCCCTCTATTTTGATATCCGCAAGGACAGCCTCTACTGCGACCGCACCGACGCGATCCGCCGCCGCGCGGCCCGCACGGTCATGCATGAGGTCTTCATGCGCCTGACCGCCTGGCTGGCCCCCTTGACCCCCTTCACCATGGAAGAGGCCTGGGGCACGCGCTATCCGGATGCAGGCTCGAACTGTGCGCGGGTGATCCCGGATACGCCGGCGGCGTGGCAGGATTCCAGTGAGAAGACCCGGTGGAAGGCGATCGAGCGCGTCCTTCTGGTGACCAATGGCGCGCTTGAGATTGATCGCCGTGAAAAGCGGATTGGCACCGGTTTGGACGCCGCTCTCACCGTCCATGTGACCGACGAGCAGATCGCATTCGCCTTCGGTGGGTTCGACCAGCAGGAGATCGCTGACATCTTCCGGGTCAGCCAGGCTCAGCTCGTTCAGGGATCACCGCCGTCTGGCGCCTTCCAGATAGCGGAAGTGGTCAATGTCGCGGCCATCGTCCAGCCCATCACGGACCGCCCCAGATGCGCCCGTTCCTGGCGCCGTGTGCCCGATGTCGGTTCCGACCCCGCCTACCCCGACCTCAGCGCCCGCGATGCGGACGCCGTGCGCTGGTGGGACGCCCGGCGAGGCTGAACGCCCCGTCAGGGGACGATGGTGAATCCCGCCACGGGCTGAGCCTCGACATGGCTCGCGTGGTACATGTCGAGAAAGATCTCGGACCGGGCCGGCGACGAGCCGGCGCACAGCACCTCGTAGCCGTCGATGATTGAGCCATAGGGCCCGGCACCATAGCTGCCCATCCGCTGAAAGGTGGGGACGCGGCCGTTGGCGCAGCGCAGCCGGGACAGATAGGCCCGCTGGCCCGCCGGCATGTTCGCGCGGACCGGATTCTGGGCGCTGCCCAACGGCTTGCCCGCCAGACCTGCAGCGACCCGGTCCGACTGTGCAGGCGGCACCGCCCCCATGAAGCTCATCAGGTCGGACATGTCGTTCTCGGGTGCGCTGGCGCAGCCCGCGACGCCCAGAAGCGCCACCATCATCCATGCTGTCCGCCGCATCGTGCCTTCTCCCTTGAGTTGCGAGGGGATGCTGGCACGAGATACGCGTATCGGGCAATCGAAAGCACCAATCGCCCGCCGGTCGGAATCGACCGGCGGGCGCATATGCCCCGAGATCAGGAGGGTTGGCGGGCGGCGCGTTCACGCAGGAGGACAGCGCGCTGTGCGAGACGTTCTGCCCGGTTCATCAGACGCGGCGACAGGGCCCGCAGTTCCTCGTCGGTGACCGTCCGGCCCTGCTCCCGGGCCTGCTCGATCTGCGCCGCCCGATAGGCCGGGTCCTGCAGGCGCACCGCCTCCTGCCGCATCTGATCGGCACCGGCGGCCATCTGGTCAGCCCCCTGAGCCATGTTCACACGGGCATTGGCCATTTCACGGGCCGCAAGTTCGCGGGCCACACCGGCGGCGGCGCGGGCCGCGCGCGCCTGTGCTCGCACCCGCCGGCGCAGCGGCGGCACTAGGACGCGCGGCGGCTCGCGCCGCCGCCGCTTCACGGCGCGCCTCACGGGCATCGATACGCGCCTCGACAGCGGCCTGGCGGGCCTCGGTGACGGCCTGACGCTCCTGTTCGGTCAGCGGCCGGCTGTACTGGACCACGCCGTCACGCGGAGCCCGGACCCGGGCCAGGGGAGGCATCGGAGGAACCGGGGGCGCGGGAGGGGCGACCGCATAGCGCGCCGGAGGGGCAGGTGGAGCGGGCGGAGCGGGAGGGGCGGGCGGCGGAGGCGGCGGGGCGTAGGCCTCCTGGCCCGGGAACCAGCCGTCATCAGACGCCACCGGCGAGACCGGAGCGATCTGGGCGACCACATCCGCCGCGGTGGCTTCCACCACGACGGGAGCGACGGCATCAACGGCTATCACCGCATTGGCGGGAGCGGCCGCGGCGACCAAAGCTGGGGATGGTGCCACCGTCGGAAGCGGCGCGGTCTGCCCGCGGGGCGTCAGCTCCAGGGCGGCAATCGGGGTGGCGATCCCGACCAGGGTACCGACGGCAAGGGCCATGGCGAGGGGACGGCGGCGAAGTGGAGCGGAGGTCTTCATGATACAGGCGATCCTTCGGGTGAGGGTTTCGGCGGGCCCCGCCATCCCAAGGGCGGCGGGTGGGTTGAAGTCTGAGGCAAGGTCGACGAGGGCGCGGGCGTAGGTGCCCCGGTCGACCTCGCCGAGGGCAGCCGCGTCAGCGGCCTCCTCGCTGTGGGCCGACAGGGCGGCGTGAAGCCGCCAGACCAGCGGATTGAACCAGAACAGGCCGAGGGCGACACGCGACAGGATCAGGAATATCCAGTCGCCGCGTTGCAGATGGGCCAGTTCATGGGCGAGGACGGCGCGGGCGGTCTCGGGCCGGGCCAACTGGCTCTCACCGATGAGCACCACGCCCGGCGGGATCCCCCAGCTGAGTGGTCCACCGACAGCCGGTGACGCCACCAGCCGGGGGCGTCGCCCCGGTGCCAGCCGATCAAGCGGCATGGTCCAGGCGGCGGACGTCACGATCCGTCCGCGACGAGTCCAGCGCCGCAGTGTCCAGATGCCGGCGGCGAACCGGCCGAGAACCAGAATGACCCCCACGACCCAGGCCCACAGAGCCAGATCGCCGGCGGAAGGCCGGAGGACGGACCCGTAGACGGCCACGCCCTCGACCGGCTCGACCGCTCCAGCCCAGGCCACGGGTGCCGGCGCGGCGGTTGTGATCTCGACAGGAGGCAACAGGGCGAGCGACAGACCCGGCGCGATCAACATCACCGGCGGCAGCAGAATCAGCAGACAGACCGTGACCCGCAGGATGTCGACCCGGTCGGCCGCGGGCCGGAAACGGAGCACCGCCGCCAGAGCGAGGCCCACGCCGGCGATCACACCGGATTTGACCAGAAGTTCGATGAAAAGGCCGGCGCTCATGAGCCCCGCTCCCGGGCCTGTTCGATGGCCCGTTCCAGAGCCTCCAGCTCTTCCGGTTTCAGCTTCTGGGTCAGGCCCAGAAGAGCGGTCGCGGCGGAAACCGCCGAACCGGCGAAGAAGGTATCTACCGTGCGTCGCAATGCCCCGGCCGCCAGCGCCTGCGGTCGTTGCTTCGGACGATAGACGAATCCATCCTCGGCCAGTCGTCGCCCGACCAGGTCCTTGGCTTCCAGCCGGGCCAGCAAGGTCCGGACCGCAGAGTCGCTGAGGTCTCCGCTCATCGCCGCGCGTACGGAGCCCGTGGTGGCCTCCTCCAGACGGCACAGGACCTCAAAGGCCTCGCGTTCGCGTCGCGGCAGGGATTCGATCACACCGGCTCCTCGGGTTGTCGCTACATTTGTCGCGCTACGTTTGTAGCGGAACGAGGCAGGATTGAGGCGGAGGAATGAACTCGCGGTAAGGGCTGGTGAATCGGTCGGTCGGCAAACCGGACGCTGAACAGCAAAAAGCCCCGCCGGCGATGCCGGGCGGGGCTTTCAGATCTTGGGTGCGGGAGCAGGATTTGAACCTGCGACCTTCAGGTTATGAGCCTGACGAGCTACCGGGCTGCTCCATCCCGCGGCAAACGGTAGTGTAAGGGAAGAGCAGTTCGAGAGACGGGCGACAGCCCGTAATACAATCATCTATCCGTCTGGTAGACCCGGCGGCGACCTACTCTCCCACGCCTTGAGACGGAGTACCATCGGCTCTGGAGGGCTTAACGACCGAGTTCGGAATGGGATCGGGTGGGGAACCTCCGACATAGCCACCAGGTCAACCAGGCGGATAGACGATTGTGAGAAGACATTGTCAGTCTTGGCGTTGAGCCAAGTAAAAAATCGAATGAGTTTTGCTGAGAAACGATCAAGCCGATCGGATTATTAGTACCAGTAAGCTTCATGGGTCGCCCCACTTCCACACCTGGCCTATCAACGTGGTAGTCTTCCACGATCCTCAGCGAAGCCTTGTTTTGAGGTTAGTTTCCCGCTTAGATGCTTTCAGCGGTTATCTATTCCATACATAGCTACCCTGCTGCACAACTGGCGTCATGACAGGTCCACCAGAGGTATGTCCATCCCGGTCCTCTCGTACTAGGGACAGATCCTCTCAAGCTTCGAACACCCACGGCAGATAGGGACCAAACTGTCTCACGACGTTCTGAACCCAGCTCACGTACCACTTTAAATGGCGAACAGCCATACCCTTGGGACCTGCTCCAGCCCCAGGATGTGATGAGCCGACATCGAGGTGCCAAACTTTGCCGTCGATATGGACTCTTGGGCAAAATCAGCCTGTTATCCCTAGAGTACCTTTTATCCGTTGAGCGATGGCCCTTCCACGCGGGACCACCGGATCACTATGGCCGACTTTCGTCTCTGCTCGACTTGTCAGTCTCGCAGTCAGGCGGGCTTATGCCATTGCACTCGACGACCGATTTCCGACCGGTCTGAGCCCACCATCGCGCGCCTCCGTTACACTTTAGGAGGCGACCGCCCCAGTCAAACTACCCACCACGCCATGTCCCGGGACCGGATAACGGCCCTCGGTTAGACGTCAACGACAGTAAGGGTGGTATTTCAAGGATGACTCCACCAGAGCTGGCGCCCCGGTTTCATAGTCTCCCACCTATCCTACACATACGGTCGCTAACGCCAAGGCGAAGCTATAGTAAAGGTTCATAGGGTCTTTCCGTCTGACCGCGGGAACCCCGCATCTTCACGGGGAATTCAATTTCACTGAGCCTGTGCTGGAGACAGTGGGGAAGTCGTTACGCCATTCGTGCAGGTCGGAACTTACCCGACAAGGAATTTCGCTACCTTAGGACCGTTATAGTTACGGCCGCCGTTTACCTGGGCTTC
>OZ260090.1:0-1707500 GCA_965284535.1 Caulobacteraceae bacterium | reverse complement strand
ACACGCCGCCGGTCCAGTTCGCCACAGGCCTCGCCCAGTGGCAGGGCGGGGGTGATGGCGTAGACCGCATCGCCCTTGTCCTTGAGAATTTCGGCGACCAGCATCGCGGCTCCTCTTCTCTATATAAGAGCGCGACCGCGGCGGGCCCCGCTTCAGGTGTCAGGGTCGCTCAGATCGGGCGGGGAATCAATTGCGCCGCGCCGCGACTGGAAGGCTACCGCCCACGGTCCGATCAGCAGGGCACCGCAAACAAATCCGAAGGCGTGAGCCTCCCAGGCGACGCGGCCCCCCTCCATCCCCGGAGCGAGGCCGGCCAGGCCGACCGCAGCGTTCACGCCCATGATCGCGCCCGCCGTCGTCAGGAAGCGACGGTCACCCAGCGGCCGCAGACGGCCGTCAGGACGTCCGAGCAGCCGGATCGCTCCACCCATCAGGCCGAAAACCGCTCCGGATGCGCCGACCAGCGAATCATAGCTGGCTGGATGGATCAGGCCGTAGCCAAGCGTGGCGACCAGACCGCACGCTATATAGAAAAGCAGAAAGCCCGCGATTCTTCTGTAGCCACCCATCAGCCGGGCCACCGGCGGGCCGAAGGCCAGTGCCGCGACGGCGTTCATCAGCACATGCAGCCAGCCGTCATGCACGAACATCGAGGTCAACAGGCCCGGCCACCACTGACCATCCCATAGGGACGAGGGCCGAAAGGCCAGCGACAGTCCCTCATCGGGCAGCCGCTCCTGAATGAAATAGAGGACGGGCATCGACGCGGCGACCAACACGGCCACCGGCGGTGCGTTGAATATCCGTTCGGTTGGCGGCTGGGTCAGGACGGACTCCGGGACGGGCGGCGGGTGCCGGGTCCGGCACCAAAGATCAACATGGCAAGTCATCCTTAATAACCATGACCCAGATTGGCACGCAGGGTCCTTGTCGGCCCGTAAACCATGTTTGTGAGGAGCCTGCCCGCCATGACTGTCCGGATCACGGCCCTGCCTGCCCTCGCGACCCTTGCAGCGGCCATGCTGCTCCTGCCCACGGTGGCGGCGGCGCAATCGGCGGGATCATCGGGAATGGGGACCTATCAGGCGGGTTATGGCGGCTCGCGCTATTCCACCGCCCGCACCCAGACCGGCTCGACGCGGGATGCGAACGGCAACCGCCTGATCGTCGACGGAATCATCCAGGCCGGAGCCAGCGCCTACTCCAGCGCCTCGGGCGGCGTGTCCTCCAGCTTTTCCGGCGCCGGCGGCTCGGGTGGAACGGCCATCGGCGGTTCAACCGCCATCGGCAACAGCCTGAACGTGGTGGTTCAGGGCAACCACAATACGGTCATCGTCAACTCGACCCAGGTCAACAACGGTACCGTCACCGCCGGCACCAGCCTGAACGGCACGCTGAGGCTTCCATGATCGCTGGGTCCATCTCTCGACGCGTCAGGACGGTCGTAGCGACCTGTGCCACGGCGGCCCTGCTGAGTGGCTGTATCTCGGCCTCGGCCGGGCCCCGCGGCCTGTATGCGACGCCGATCGGCAATGCGCCGGTGACGGCCAATCCGACCCCCTATTCCGCCGCCCTCTACTGCATGGCCGACTACGCCCGACGCTATGACCTGCCCTCCCCGCGAATCGCGGTGGGCCGGATCGCCGACTATACCGGCACGGTCTCGGCGGACGGCGGGCGCCAGGTCACGGGCGGTGCCTCCCTGATGGCCATGACAGCCTTCGCCAAGTCTGGCGCGCGGATGATCGAACGCTACGACACCTCGGTGTCGGAGATGGAACTCCGCTACGCCAACAACCGCCTGATCGGCGATGACGGCCCGGGCGGCGCGGACGATGTCCAGTATCGCCGCATCCTGGCCGGTTCGGTGCCCGGCACAGACTTCTACATCATCGGCGGCATCACCGAGGTGAACTACAATATCCGCTCCGGCGGTTTCGACATGGCGGCGGGACAGGCATCGTCCCAGACCCCCCTGTCGACGGCCTTCGCGGGCAAGGCCTATGTGATGAACATCGCCATCGACCTGCGGCTGATCCAGACGACCACGCTCGAGGTCGTCGACGTCGTCTCCTACCAGAAGCAGATCATCGGCCGCGAAGTCTCGGCCGGGGTGTTCGACTTCCTGAACGGCAATGTCTTCGACATATCAGCCGGCGAAGGCGGGCTGGAGCCGGTTCAGCTGGCGGTTCGCGCCCTCATCGAACGGGCGACCGTCGAATTCATGGCCAATCTGTACGGCGCGCCGGGCCCGGAAATCTGCCTGAACGCCGGTCCCGACCCCCTCGGCGGCACTGTCGGACCGACCGGTGGCTACTATCCCGCTTACCCCAATACGGACACGAACAATGGCGCAACCCGCGCGGATCCGTCTCGCTGGCATGATCGCCGCGACGACGCTGTGCGCCGCAGCCGCTACTGAGGCCGCGGCCCAGGACGGCACCATCGTCCTGAACCAGCAACTGCAACTGGGCGACGTCTTCGCCGGCCAGACGCTGAACGTCGTCGATTCGCAGGATCAGGTGACGGTCGAGACCTCGGCCCAGGGCAACACCGCCTCGGGCGCGGTCCAGAATGGCTCGATCACCGTCCAATCCGACCAGACCATGCAGGGCGACGCTGTGGCCACCACCGACCTCACCCTGGGCGGTGACACCTGGGGTGCGGTCAATGTCCTGACCCAGGCGGGCGGCAACTATCTGGCGGTCAGCGCCTATGACGCGACCCTGACGCTGGGCGCGACCCAGACGACCGATGACGGCCTGATCAGCGCCACCACCGAGGTCGGCGACAGCAGCGCGCGCCTGCACGCCGGCGCCTCCGTCGGCGCAGCGGCCATTTCCAACACCGTGGCCCTCTATGGCCAGACCTCTTTCGTCCAGGGAAGCATCGACCAGTCCTCGTCCGCCATCGTCCGCTCCTTCTCGCGGATCGAGAGCCAGTACATCCCGGACGCGGCCAGCGTGAACAGCCAGGCCATCGCCAACGCCGTCGCCGTCAACAGCGACAACACCTCGGGCCAGGACCTCGGCATCACCCAGCGATCTTTCGGCAGCTTCATCGAGGCTGAGGCCAGCGCCAACGCCGGAAACGCCTGGGATCTGGCCGCCCGCGCCCGCGCCACCGCCAACCAGGCCGTGCTGTACAATGAGGGCGGCTCCGTCGTGACCGCCTCGGACCAGCGCAACTCCAGCTTCGTCCGCGCCTCGGCCCTGACCACCGCCTATGACTACGGCCGGGCCGAAGCCTATGCCCGCGGCGCGGCCAACGAACTGTCGGTCGGCAATAACGACATCTATGTCGAGATCGACAACACCCAGTTCAACACAGGCGGCGTGGACGTCGTGGCCACCTTCTCCGGCACCAACGGCTATGACGTCTCGGTCGGAGCCGACGCCGTCGGCAACAGCGTCACCGGCTATGCCTGTTCGACCTGCGAAGGTTATCTGGAAGCCCGTAACACCCAGACCAACCAGGGCGATGTGTCCGCCGTCGCCAACACCGTCGTCGCGGGCTCAAACCGCTCGGTGATTACGGGTGCCAATGCGGTCGGAAATGCCGCCAGCTTCTACGTCTCGCGGCCCGGAAATTAACTTTCGGTAACTTGAGCCGGCCCGTTCCGTCACCGAAGGGTTGCGCGGGGCGTCGGCGATAGCTGTATTGCGGTCCTTCCTGTTCTCCGGCGCGGCCCCGTTTCCGGGAGTTCTCGCGCCTTTCGGAAAGAGACCGAATATGCGTTCCGTCCGCCTGATCCTGCTTGCTGCGGCCTCTGTCGCCGCCCTGACCGCCGCTACCCCGGCCCTCGCCCAGGTCCAGCCTTCTGATCCATGGGCCCAGTCGGCCAGCGATGTCCCTGTGGATGCCAGCGTCCGCTTCGGCACCCTGCCGAACGGCATGCAGTACGCCGTCATGCGCAACGCCACCCCTCCCGGACAGGCCAGCTTCCGCCTGCGCATCGACGCCGGCTCGCTGATGGAGAACGAGGACCAGCTGGGACTGGCTCACTTCATGGAGCACATGGCCTTCAACGGTACGACCAACATTCCCGAGAACGACCTGCTGCGCATTCTCGAGCGCCACGGCCTGGCCTTCGGGGCCGACACCAATGCCTCCACGGGCTTCGACCAGACCGTCTATATGCTGGAGCTGCCGCGCGCCGATGAGGTGATCGTCGATGACGCCCTGCGGGTCATGCGCGAGCAGGTCTCCGAGGCCCTGATGGCCGCCGACGCCGTGGATGCCGAGCGCGGCGTGATCGAGGGCGAGGAGCGGCTTCGCAACACGCCCGGCCTGCGTTCGATCAAGGCCCAGCTCGCCCTGCTCGCGCCCGGCCAGCGCATCTCGCAACGTCTCCCCATTGGCGACCTGAACATCATCCGCACCGCGCCCCGCGAGCGTTTCGTGGAATTCTATGACGCCTACTACCGCCCTTCGCGCGCGACCTTCATCGCCGTTGGAGACTTCGACGTCGACGTCATGGAACAGAAGATTCGCGACGCCTTCGCGTCGTGGGAGCCCAGCGCTGCCGACGGCCCCGAACCTGATCTGGGCTCGGTCGCCCCGCGCGAGCCCGAAACCCGCATCCTCGTCGAGCCGGGTGTCCAGTCCTCGATCCAGCTGAACTGGACCAAGGCACCGGACCTCGATCCCGACACCGTGGCCGAGCGCCGCGACAACCTGATCCGGGGTCTGGGGGTCGCCGTTCTCAACCGCCGTCTCGGCGAGATTGCCCGTGGCGAGAACCCGCCCTTCACCTCGGCCAGCGGCGGGCAATCGACCCTGTGGGAGAGCCTCGACATCGCCTCGGTCTCCGCCAACTTCAATCCGGGCGAGTGGAAACCCGCGCTTGAGGCCATCGAGCAGGAGCAGCGTCGACTGGTGCAGTACGGCATCTCCGACGCCGAACTGCAGCGTGAGATCACGGAAAGCCGCACCAGTCTGGAAAACGGGGTCGCGCGCGCGGCTACACGTCCGACACCCCTTCTGGCCGCGATCCTGGTGAATTCGGTCAACGGCGGCACGGTGTTCTCGTCGCCCCAGACCAGCCTTGACCTGTTCAACGCAGGGGTCAGCGGCCTGACAGCGGCTCAGGTCAATGCGGCCCTGCAAACCGTCTTCACCGGTGGCGGTCCGCTGGCACTGGTCGTAACCCCGGTCGAGATCGAAGGTGGTGAAGCCGCTGTCACCGCCGCGCTGGAAGCTTCGCGTCTCGTGCCGGTCGCTGCCCCTGCCGCCCAAGCCTCCCAGGATTGGCCCTATGCCCAGTTCGGTACGCCGGGCACGGTCCAGAGCCGTCAGGAACTGGCCGAGGTCGGTGCCACGGTCGTGACCTTCGCCAACGGCGTGCGCCTTACGGTCAAGCCGACCGCCTTCCAGGACGAACAGATCCTTGTCAGCGCCCGCAGCGGCATTGGCGAGCGGGGCTTGCCCACGGATCGTTCGACGCCCCAGGCACTGGCCGCGGCCGTCTTTACCCAAGGCGGCCTCGGCCGCCTGAGCTTTGACGAACTGCAGCGTACCCTGACCGGCCGCACCTATTCCGCCAGCTTCTCCGTCGGCGGCGACAGCTACCAGCTGAACGGCTCGACCCGTCCGGCCGACCTGAACCTGCAAATGCAGGTTCTGGCCGCCTATATGACCGATCCGGCCCTGCGCCCCGCGCCGTTCCAGCAGATCAAGGGCATCTTCCCGCAGTTGATCGCCCAACAGATGGCGACCCCCGGCGGTGCCTTCCAGGTCCAGGCGTCCGGCCTGCTGGCCAGCGGCGACAAGCGTGAGACCTTCCCGAGCGCAGACGAGGTCTCTGCCTGGACCATCGAGGACCTGCGCGAGGGCGTAACCAGCGGCCTGGCAAGCGGCCCGATCGACGTCATCGTGGTCGGCGACGTCACTGTCGAGGACGCCATCGCGGCGGTGGCACCGACATTCGGTGCCCTGCCAGCTCGCGGCCCTGATCCGGCCCCGGCACCGGGCGCAACCGAGCTGCGCTTCCCCGCTCCGACCGCTACCCCGGTTCGACTGACCCACAACGGCCCCGCCGCATCAGCGCTGGCCTATATCGCCTGGCCGACCACCGATCAGGTCGGCGACCGGACGGAGGCGCGGCGCGTGGCCATTCTGGCCGAAGTTCTCAAGCTTCGCGTGCTCGAGGAAATCCGCGAGCGCCAGGCCCTGGCCTATTCCCCGGGGACCAGCGCCAGCGCCTCGGACGTCTATGAGAACTACGGATCGATCTCGATCACGGCGGAAACCGCCGCGGACAAGCTCGACGCCTTCTATGCGGCGGTTGAAGGCATCACCGCCTCGTTGCGCGACGCTCCGCCGAGCGAGGACGAACTGAACCGCGCCCGCCTGCCGGTGATCGAGGCCCTGCGCCGGAGCCAGGCGGGCAATCCCTACTGGCTTGTCCAGTTGAACGAGGTCGCTGAAAACCCGTCCAGTATGGAGCAGACCCTGACCCACATATCGGACCTTGAGGCCGTCACCACCGCCGACATCCAGTCCCTGGCGCAGCAGTATCTGCGCTCCGACACGGCCTGGCGAGCCACGGTCACCTCGGTCAACGCCCCGGCCGCGGAGTAGATGAAAAATGGCCCCGGTTCCTTTCGGGACCGGGGCCAGTTTGCTTCTCAGGATTGTCGACGGAGCCGACGATCACACCCTGCCCCGCCGCGGCTGACCCGCGGCTGAACGCCGATGTTCATGCCACCGTCAGAAAACGCGGCCGCCGACGCCTCCGTCCAGGGTGATCGTCGCGCCTGAAACGGCGTAGCCGGCCTGTTCGACCACTTCCTCGCGGTACTCAGTGTAGGTTTCCTCGCGAACCCAGGTGAGAACTTTCACGCCGGCACCGTAGCGGCGCAGCAGCGAACGCTCATTGCACTCCCGCTCGGCCCGCTGGGGCTTGCATTCGATCCGGCCACCGCGGCCATGCCAGAGGGCCTCGCCCTTGCGGCAATCCATCGTCTCCCCGTGACCGAAGTCGACGTCGCCCGAATATTCCGCCCAGGTGATCTGCAGCCAGGTGCCGGCCAGGCAACGATAGAGTTCGCCCTCATAGTCGCCGTCGACATCGCGGTCGGGGCGCACCTGCGAGGCCGGATGCGGCACATTGCGGTCGTCGATGCAGAAGGCGCGGATCACGACCCGCTTCTCCCAACGACGACGCGCCTCATAGGGCACGCGGATAACCTGACGGACGCGGGCACCCTCAACCATCAGGCCGTTGATCGTGGTCGGATAGGGCTGATCCACCGTCACATAAGCTGACCCGCCGCCCCGACCACCGCTGGAGAAGCTGCCGGCGCGGGCACCGATTCCCGCCCGGGCACCGGCGCTGGCGTTCGAGTTGGCATTGGCGTTGCCGTTGGCGTTCACATTGACATTGACGTTCAGATTGCCGCCACCCCCGCAGCACGGTGGCGGCGGCGGGTTCTCGCAGCAGGGCGGCGGCGGAGGCGGAGGTGGGGGCGGCGGAGGCGGCGGCTCGCAGCACGGCGGGGGCGGCGGAGGGCAGACCGGCCCGCATTGCGCCGCCGCCTTGTCGGCAAACGCCGTCACGGCGATGAAGCCCACAAGCGCCGGCAGCCACGTCATGATCCGCACCCGCATGGGCCGACCTCCAGTTAAGTCCGTGCGATCCGCGACGCGCGCGGTCCGCTCCAGCCTGCATCTGAACCGCAAAAGCCTTTCATTTCCGTTGCTCTCCGCCCGGCCGTTCACAGGCGCGGGCCTTGCGTCGCTCTGGCGAGAGGCCAGAGCGATGTTTCATCCTGATACACAGTTCCTGATCGACCACTGGATGGGCCTGTCCCGCCAATCGGCCGTGCGCGCGGGGATTCCCGATCGTGCCGCGCTTGAGCCAGATGCGCTGGGCCTGCGCCTGCCTCGCGCCTTCATCGCCGAACGGATCGGCGAGGATGCCGTCATTCGCCTGGCAGGGAGCTGGATCGAAGGCTTTCATGGCGAACCGCTGAAAGACCGCGCCCTGCTGTCGGTCTGGCGCACCGCTTCCCGACCGCTGGTATCCGCGGCCCTGACCCAGACCGTGCGCGAAGCCCGACCCGTTGTCATCGCCGCCCTTGCCGGCGTCCTGTCTGCCCAGATCGAGGTGACCCTGGTTCCATTGCGCGGCCCGACCGGTACCGTCGACCGTATCCTGGGCCTTTACGCGCCCACGGCTACACTCAGCTTCGCCACCGACGAACCCCGCCTGCTGACCGCCCGCGTGTCAATCGGGGTCGGCGAGGCCGCCCGCCCGGCCCTGGCCCTGGCGGCCGTCGGTGGCCGTCGGATCGCCTGACGACGCCGCCTCAGACCTGCAGGTCCCGGGCATATCGCCGCCAGTTCTGCACATAGTGGGCGGCGGACGCCTTCAGCGCCTCGATCTGGCCCGGCTCCAGCTGACGCACCACCTTGCCGGGCTGGCCCATGACAAGCGACCCATCCGGGATCTCCTTGCCCTCGGTGATCAGGGTGTTGGCACCGATCAGGCAGTTCTTCCCGATTTTCGCCCGCCCCAGAACCACCGCGCCGATTCCGATCAGGGTGTTGTCGCCGATCTCGCAGCTATGCAGCATGACCATGTGTCCGACAGTCACTCCGTCGCCGATGGTCAGCGGTTCACCGGGATCGGAATGCAGCACGCTGCCGTCCTGGATATTGGTGTCCCGGCCGATGGTTATGGGGTCGTTGTCGCCGCGCAGCACCGCTCCGAACCAGACACTGGCGCCCGGCTTGAGAATCACGTCTCCTACCAATGTTGCGTTCGGTGCCAGCCAGTATTCGCCCTCCGGCGGAAGCTGCGGTTTCTTGTCACCCAGACCGTAAACATTCATCCGAACACCGCCATTTCTCAACAAATCGAGGGCTTTAAGCTCTCGTAAACCACGTTAGCATCATAGTGTAGATGCGATTCGAGGCCGTCCTTTCGGCCCCAAATCGGAAGCCGGATCAAGCCCGGTCCGGTCAGACCTCGGGGTATGTGCGTGGTGCGCTCGGTTCGGCGGATTATTCCGCTGGAAGTTGATCCTTCTTCCGACCCGGGCGGATGCGTCGCGTCCCCTGCTCACTTCCTCTCCAAGTTCGTTCGAGGCGATGCTGTTACGGCGTCGCCTTTTTTCTTGCCCTGCGGCGACGTGGTTTCTGCGTTGCCGTCTTCCATGCCCTGGAGGCGTCCATGACCAAGCGTGCGGCCATCAAACGTCAGACCCGCGATGCATCCCGTGAACACGGCGTGCTCGATTCCCGTCAGTTCATGGAGGACTCCAAGGTTCGCCGACTTCCGACTCACGCCGGCTGGTCGCCCTACCCGTCCAACGATGACCGTGACCAGGCCTATCTGAAGACGCTGAAGCCGAAGTCCGACGGCCAGGCCGAGCTGATGACGGCGATCGACCACCACAATCTGGTACTGGCCCTCGGTCCGGCAGGCACCGGCAAGACCTATCTCGCCGTCGCCAAGGCCGTCGAGGCGCTGGAAGCAGGCAAGGTCGGCCGGATCGTCCTGTCGCGCCCCGCCGTCGAGGCCGGAGAGTCCATCGGCTTCCTGCCCGGCGACATGGAAGACAAACTCGCTCCCTACCTCCGACCGCTCTACGATGCCTTGTCCGACAGGCTTTCGATGAAGCGGGTCAAGGCGCTGATGGCCGAGGGGCTGATCGAGATCGCCCCCATCGGCTATATGCGCGGCCGCACCCTGAACAACGCCTTCATCGTCGTCGATGAGGCCCAGAACTGCACCTATGTGCAGCTCAAGATGCTTCTCACGCGTCTGGGCTGGCATTCGACCATGGTGGTCACCGGCGATCCGCAGCAATCCGACCTCTTGCCGGGGATTTCCGGTCTGACGGACGTCGCGGACCGGCTCGCGCCGGTGCCGAACATTGCGGTCGTGCGTCTGGCCGAGCAGGATATCGTCCGCCATCCGCTGGTGGCCTCAATGATCGGGGTCCTCTGACAGGTCCCATGCCTTCGCGAGGGGAGCCGGATACCCGGCCCCTCTCGCATTGGGGATTGGTCGCCGCGACACGATTGCCCCTTCGCGCGCGGCGCGCGTACTGCTAACCGAACGCCCTCCACAGTTCAGCGAGCCGAATGAAAATCCCCCGTATCGCCTACGCCGCCTTCGGCTTTGCCCTCCTCATCATCATTCTGGACCAGTGGACCAAGGCTTGGGTGATGGGCGGCCTCGATCTGCGCGAGATGGGCCGGATCGAGGTGTGGCCACCGCTCTTCAACCTGACCTGGGTCGAGAACCGCGGTGTCAGCTTCGGCCTGTTCGGCGACGGCTCCGGGCGCTGGGCGCTCAGCGCCTTCTCGATCACCGTGGCCGGCATCCTCGGCTGGTGGGCCCTGAAAGCCGACCGACGCCTGCTGATCACCGCTATCGGCCTGATCATGGGCGGAGCACTCGGCAATGTGATCGACCGCATCCGCTTCGGATTCGTCGTCGATTTCCTCGATTTTTCCGGCCCGCACTTCTTTCTCGGCACGATGAAGATCAACTTCCCGTGGATATTCAACGTGGCTGACAGCGCCATCTGCATCGGCGTCGTCCTGTTGATTCTCGACAGCGTACGCGCCGAACAGGAAGCCAAGGTTGGCCTCGCCGCCGAAAAGTCGTAATCAGCCGCTTCCTCTAGGGTTTACGCGCGCGCCCGTTCCAGCGCCTCGCACCGAGAAATCAAACATGCGTCTTCGTACCGCTGCCATCCTGACCCTCGCCGCTTCGACGCTGGCCCTGGGTGCCTGCTCAAACCTTCGCGGTAGCGTCGGCCTGAGCAAGATCACCCCGGACGAATTCCTGACCGTGTCGACGGCTCCCCTGACGGTGCCGCCGGAATACGGCCTGCGCCCGCCGGCTCCGGGTCAACCGCGCCCCCAGGAGTTGGCTCCTGAATCCGCCGCCCGCCAGATCCTGCTGGGCCAACGTCAGGCCGTGACCCGGTCGGAAGGCGAACAACAGCTCGTGACCCTGGCCGGTGGTGACCGCGCCGATCCCCTGGCCCGCTACGTCATGGACGACGAGTTCGGCGACCTGGCTCACAAGGAAGAGAGCTGGGCCAACCGGATCATGTTCTGGCGCCGGAATGACCCCGCGACCCAGGGAGCGACCGTCGTCCAGACCGCCGAAGGTGCACTCACCATCGACGCCGCCAGCGAATATGAGCGGGTTCAGGCCACCACGGGGGGCCGCAATGGCATCATCATCACGCCGCGGCGCGACACGGGCTTCAAGCTCCCGGGCCTCTAGGTCCGGCTCCAATGTTCCGACAAGGGCCCGGCCGCGAAAGCGTCCGGGCCTTTTCTTTCGGGTTCAGGCCTTGGCCGCCCCGGCCCTCAGGCCACGTTCCGCCAGAGCCACGATAGCGACGCCGCCCATGGTCAGGGCCGCACCGGTCAGTATCTGGGGCGTCAGCACGTCCCCCATAAGGCCCCAGCCAATCAGGATTGAGACCACGGGTGTGGCCAGCAGATAGGGCGTCACCCGCCCTGCCTCACGCTTCTGCACCAGCCAGAACACCAGGGTCGTCGCCATCACTGACGAGACCAGCCCGGCCCAGATCACGCAGGCCCAGACAAGCGCATCGGCCTGCTGCACCGCCTCCCATTGACCCCGTTCGAACAGCGCCGAGGCGAAGGCCAACGACGGCAGGGCCACCAGCGACAGCAGGCCCTGCATCTTCAGCGGTGGGATCGAGGTCGTCCGCCGCGCCACGACCGTGGTCAGGGCCCAGGCGCCGGCCGCGCCGATGCCCGCCAGAATACCCTTCCAGTCGGCGAGGGCGTGCGGATCCATCGTCATCCAGACGACGCCGAGGAAGGCCACACCCATGCCGGCGAGAGCAGCCCGCGACAGTCGTTCACCCAGCAGCAGGAAGGCGAAGAGGGCGGTGAACGGGATCCACAGCTGCGCCGCGACAGATACCGGACTGACGTCGTTGGCCAGCCAGAAGGCCAGATAGATCAGACCGTAGTGTATCGGCCCGCCCAGGCCGACGATGATCAGCAGGCTCTTCCAGTTGGGAAACGGCGGGCGCACGAACGGGATCAAGCAAGCCGCGGCGAGCGCAAACCTCAGCGCGCCCATCAGCAGCGGCGGCAGGGTCTCCGTTCCGAACTTGGCCGCCGCATTGTTGACGCCCCAGATCACCACCACCGCGACGATGGCGAGAATCTCGACCGGAGAGAGCGGACTGTGCGGCTTGTCGGGAGTGGTCACGCCCTCGCCTTAACGCGCGCCGCCGCGACGCGCGAGCGCGCCGCCCGACACTTTGCATTTCGGAGTGTGGCGTACCGCCGGCCTAGAACGGAATGTCGTCGTTCAGGTCGTAGCTTTCCTTGGGACCGCTGGGCTTGTTGGCTCCGCCGGTTGAGAAACCCGACGAATAGTCGTCGTCACCGCGCGAGGCCCCGCCGCCACTGTCGTTCCGTCCGCCCAGCATGGTCAGCTCGCCGCGGAATTTCTGCAGCACGATCTCGGTGGTGTATTTCTCAACGCCCGCCTGTTCGTATTTCCGGGTCTGGAGCGAACCCTCGATGTAAACGGTCGAGCCCTTCTTCAGATAGTTCTCGGCCACCTTGACGATATTCTCGTTGAAGATGACCACCCGGTGCCACTCGGTCTTTTCCTTGCGCTCACCGGTGGCCTTGTCGCGCCACTGCTCCGAAGTCGCGAGAGACAGGTTGGCGACGCGTTCGCCCGAGTTGAGCGTGCGGATCTCCGGGTCCTTGCCCAGGTTGCCGACCAGAATGACCTTGTTGACGCTGCCCGCCATCGCCGAGCTCCTTCTTCGTTCTGTCCCGCCGCGCTTCGCGCTGTTCGGGGCCTGTTGTCTGTAGTGCGGGCCTAGCGCGCTTTCGGTCCCCGTGGGTCCGGTTTGTCGCCGCCATCCACAGGAACGCGTTGTTCCACGTTTGTTCCATTCCGTCTAGGGCGCCGATGGTGCCGTCGGATCCGGTTCGGGATTGGCCGAAACGGCGATCGGCGTTCCGTCGATCGCGCGCTGGATGGCCCCCGGCATGGCCAGACGGCCGTCTCCGGTTCGGGCCATGGCATTGAACCGGCTTCCGTCCAGCGTCTGCGAGAACCACACGCCCCCGCGGTTTATGAAGATGAACTGACCCTGGTAGGCGCCGATGATCTCCTGGCGGTTTCCACCCATGCGCAGGAACCGCAGGCGCACCTCCTCCAGACGTGCCGCGCAGAACTCGATCTGCGGCTGATTGTCGGCCACCTTGTTGAAACGCGGTGCCTCGCCCTCCGCTCCGATCTCGACCGCGTAGCAGACACCTTCGTCGAAGGGTGCCTCGATGGCCTTCTCGCAGGCGACGAGCGCAAGCGCACCGACGGCCACAGTGATGATCGCAATGAGTTTCATCAGCGCAGCCCCGGGAATTGGCAACTGCGATCCTGCTCGGTCAGGGTGCGGAATCGGCTGTTGTCGGATGATTGTTCAACACGGCGCGGCACCAGCCGCAGGGTGATGTCTCCCCACCGGCCATACAGGGCTTCACCGGGCCGCACGCAGGTGCCGGCATAGAGCGCCTGCACGCAGGCGTTCAGGCTTAGGCTCGAGGACACGGTGCGCCAGTCCGACCCCGTATGCCGCAAGCAGGCGGTGCCGGACGCGGGCTGCGCGGACGGCTCCACCGTGGGCTGGGTCCCGAGGGTTGGTTGCTCCGCTTCGGTCAGTGTGACGGGCGGGGCGCTGGGAGGGGGCGCGAAGGCCGCGGTCGGGGCGGCCGCCAGGGCACCGGTCTCGTCGATCCCGACATCCAGGGCGTCCGTGGCCAGACCATTCCGCCGCGCACAATCGGTCAAGGTCGCCATCCCGACAAACTGGCCATCAACGAAACAGCGCAGTTCGCGCGTGTTGTTCAACTCTGGCGCATCGGCGACATCAACCGTCAGCCCGCCCTGCGCCGCCGGGGGCGGAGCCGGATTCGGCTCGCGCCCTGTACCGAAGATCAGCGCGATCACGACAGCCGCGACGACAGCCAGTCCGGCTCCGATGGCGATGAGAAGACGATTGTCCTGAGGCATGAAGAGCTCGCGCGGATGGAGCTTCCAATAACCCCGCCAAGGCCTTCGCCGTCAACGATCTTCGTCGCCGGACGCCCTATCCGCCCAACCGGGCCAAGGCGGCCTGGTAGTTGGCGATCTGCGCCGTCAGATACGCCGGGGCCGTGCCGGTTATGGTCGGTTTGATGGGCCCGGACGCCAATCCGCGGTAGGCGCTGCGGACCGTCGTCATGGCGTCCTGCAACAGGGAGATGGTGGCCTTGATCTTGTCCGGGCCGGCGAGAGACAAGGATCGGGGCAAGGCCACTGCAAAGGTCTTCACGTCGCCCACGACGGCCTTGGGGGCGACAATACCCGGGGACAGGCCAAGAGCCGACAGGGCATCGCGTCCGGGTTCGCCGCTGCTCAGGAAGGCACCTTCCTTGCCGCTGCGCGGAACGATCGACAGCCTCTGAAGCCGGCCACTGAAGATGTCCTCGCCCACGCTCCCGGTGGAGGGGTCGGTAGCGACGGTCACCGTCAGCTGGCCGAGAGAAGCCTGTTCGATCTTCTTCGCCAGGGTCTGGAGGGTGTCCTTGGCGTCGATGGTGACGGTCCTGGCCCGGCTGCCGTCAGCGGGCGATACCGTGAACCGGTCTCCCGGACGCAAGGCGGTAACATTGGTCAGGAGCTTGGAGTCCCCTGTCGAAACCAGCCCCTGGGGCAGGCCCAACCGATCCAGAACACTGGCACCATCGGTAGCCACGGCAAGGCTGAGGGGCGAGGCCTGCTGGTTCGCGCCCTGCCATGTCCGGGTCCACTCAATCGTCCCGGTCAGGGGGTCAAGCCGGGTAAGATAGCCCTCTCTCGGATCGTCATCCTCTGCGCCTGCCGGGCGGTCGGCGAGTCCCGTGATCCAGACCTTCCCGTCATGCACCTTCATGTCCGACGCGCTGTCGTCGCCGGCCCCGCCCACATAGGTCAGCCGGTCGGCCGCGTTCACCGACAGATCCGCTTCCAGCACAGCGACATAGGCATCGGCCCCGCCGGAATGGGCCGTGTTCACGGTCGCGATGTCGAGCGCGGGATTTAGGGTCGTGCCGGTCAGCACAACCCGGCCGTCGGCCACGGCGATCCCGGTCACCTCGCCGCTGGCAGCACCCAGATCCCGCGTTGCCGACAGGACCGGCGCTCCGCCGGTGGTGTCGTAGTGTCGAACAACCACCCGGCCGCTCTCTACACCGGCGGTGTAGATGGACGCCCCCTCGATGGTCATCGCCTTGACGCTGTCATCGGCGGCCGTTCCGAACTGGCTGATCGAGATCGGGACCGCGATTATGGGGGCGAGGCTGTGGGTCTGGGTCGTCGTGAAACCCTGCAGGTATCCGTCCCAGCCTCCGAGGCCGGAGGCTCCGGGCATGCCCGACTTCGAACGACCGGCCACATAGACCTTCCCGTCGTCCCCGAACGACACCGCCGTGGCCTCGTCCGCCGCCTTGGCACCCCGCCGCTGCGTCCAGACTTCGTCGCCGGCGGCACTGAAGACGGTGACGAAACTGTCGGCCAGTTCAGTGTCGGTGACCTTGACCCCCGGTTCGAGAGCGCCCGTGACAGATCCGGCAACGGCCACACGCCCGTCGGCCGCGATCGCGATCGCATAGCCGCTGGCCTGATCGGCCGCACCCAGCATCCGGGTCGAGACCACACGGCCGGATGAGTCGAACTTCATCAGGGCGACGTCGCGTTCACCCTTGACCGGCTGCTCCCCCGGAGCTGATGCCACATCAGCGACCATCCACAGCGATCCATCCGCGGCGACCGCGCTGGCCCGAACAGATTCGACACCTTCCGGCAAGGCGGTCTGCGAGGCACGACCCGGGACCCAGCCCGTCTCTACGCCGGGCTGCACCGGATCGGGCGAGGTGCCGCCGTCGCTCTGGAACTTGAGGAGCTCGTTTCCGCCACCCGAACCGGAAGCCTGAACAACATAGACGGCGTCCGATTTCTGCGGGGCATCGAAACGCACCGACTCGATGCTTGTCGCCTGCACCACGAGTGCCCACTGATCCGCTCTGGCTGGCAGGGTTATGGTCCGGCTGCCGACCTTGAGCGTGCGGGGCTCGGCGTCGACCTTTTCGCGCCCGAACCGTGTGGAGACCTCGGCGTCTGCCAGCTTGCCGTTGATATGGGCGATGACATCGTCGAGCGTCCGGGTCTGTACTCCCATGTCCGCAAGATCGATCGACACCGTCTTGTCGCCGTTCAGCGTGCCGATGGTGATGTCGAATTTGACGTCACCCTCGAAGGCCGCGACCGAATCGTACAGCGAGCCGTCATGCACCGGTTTGGTCACGATGCGGGTCACGTCCCGAGGCACGGCCGCGGTCGTTTTCGCCGTCGTCGACGACACCCCCTGCACCATGCGGATTCCGTCGAATTTCGATGCCTGGAGATAGTCACTGACTTCGGTGAGCCCGGCCGCGAAGCGTTGGCGGATCAAGGCCGCCTCGCTGGTCCCGACGCCGCGCTGGTCCGCCCGTGTCGCCAAGGCCGTCAGCGCGTCCAACCCCTTGTAGAGGGCGAACAATTTGCGATAGTCCGCCGATGCTCCGGGCAGGTCGAGACGTTCAGCCCCTTCATTGATCAGCCGTCGCCCCGCCAGCGCGGCCCGCACCAGCGAACTCGGCTCGGTTGGCTTCGCACCGGTCGCCCAGGGCGCGGTTGGCTGCTTCTTCAGCGGCGATGTGCCGGACGCGCCTGTGTTGAACGCGGAGATCGCGCTCACGTCCGTCCCGAACAATCCGAGTAGATAGCTGTTGTTGATCACATACGGCTCCAGCCAGCCAATATGGCGGCCCAACCGTAACGGGCTCTTAACGTCCGACTGCGGAGCGACTTTGGAGCCGACTCAGGGAACAATGGTCTCGCGCGTTCGTTTTCGGCGCGCCAGATGAGGAGGACGCAGTGGGTACCGCCTTCGTCAACGCCTTGAAATCTCTGCTTTCGCTATATGGACTCGGGTCGCGCCCCGGTCTGCGGCGTCGTCCCGCCGCGATCCAGATCGGCCCCTCCGGCTTCCGCCGCCCCGCCTAGTTTCGAAACCCCGCCTAGCTCCGGAACAGCGACAGGATGATTTGCGGAGCCTGATTGGCGATGCCCAGGGACTGGGCACCGAGTTGTTGCTGGACCTGCAATGCCTGAAGGCGCGCGCTTTCCTTGGCCAGATCGGCATCGACCAGCTTGCCGATTCCGGTCTCAAGCGCATCCATCAGCTTGGAGACGAAGATGTTGTGGGTCTCGATCTGCTTGGCCTGCGACCCCAATGTAGCCAACCCCGAATTGACGGTCTCGAGAGCCGTATCAATGATCCCCAGGGCAGTCGTCGCGTTCGCCTCGGAAAGCAGATCCTGCGTACTCAGACCAAGACCCGCACCGGTCATGTCCTGAGGGTCGATCGTGATGGTGTCGACAGCGTCTGCGTTGGCGAGGAATGCCAAGGGGGCTGCCATGGAAGCGTCCAGCAGGTTCACGCCGTCGAACGAGGCACCATCAGCAAACTGCTGCACCGATCGCACCAGGCTCTGGAAGTCGTCGTTGTAGGCGGTTCGGGACTCAAGGGTCTGGGACGGATCCGCCGCGGCCACGGCCTTCTGGCGCATCTGGATGATCAGATCGGAGATCGATTCGCCGGCCGCCAGGGTCACGTCCGCCACCGAGGTTGCCCGGTCGAGACTTGTCTTCACAGACTCGAAGGCCCCGAGATCGGCCCGCTGGTTCTGAGCGATCGCCCAGACGGCCGAATTGTCCTTGGCTCCCTGAACCTTCAGTCCGGTGCTGATGCGGTTCTGTGTCGCCGCCAGCCGGTCGCTGATCTGGTTCAGATTCTGCAGCGCGATCAGCGCGGAGGCATTGGTATGGACGCTGTTCGTCATGGCTCTCGCCCCTGAAATCGTACTTCGGTACAGGGGCAAACTATTCAACGAGTCGTGAGTGTATGGTTAACGCAAAGTATCCGGGCGCGCGGTCGCGGCCCGGTGGCGGTCAGGACGGGAGGGTCGGTCAAACGGTGGTGTTGATCACCGTTCCTGCGCCGTAGCCGGCACTTTCCCTCATCTTGAGGACTTCCTCGCTCGGCATCTGACGGACGATTTCCCCGGTTTCCCGATCCAGAGTCTTGTAGACGAAAGACCCCGCGCGGGGGCCCTGCTCGATCACCAGCCTGTAGCGGGCCAGGCGATCTGCGTCTGCGGTGGCTCTGGAGTTGGCTCCGTCGTCAGCTCCGGACTGAGGTGGTGGATCGGCCGCAACGACCGGCACCGCCCTTATGGTTGAATCTGCATTCATCTCGTGATCGTCGGCGGCTAGGCCGGCGTCTCCTGATCATGGTCGCCCGGAAGCAGGGGCGGAGCCGCGAACGGCTCCGCCCCCATTCCCCGTTCCTTAGCGGAACAGGCCGAGCAGGATGGAACTCGACTGGTTGGCGATCGACAGCGCCTGCACACCCAGCTGTTGCTTGGTCTGCAGCGACGTCAGGCGAGCGCTTTCCTTGGCCAGGTCGGCGTCGACCAGGTTGCCGACACCGGCTTCCAGGGCGTCCTGAAGCTTGTCGTTGAACGCCAGCGAGCGTTCCGTCGACTTGGACGAGGTACCCAGGGTTTGCAGGGCGGAGATCGCCGAGGCCAGATCGGCGTTGATCTCACCGGCGGTCGGTGCGGCACTGATGGTCAGCGTCAGACCGCTCAGAGCAGCGGTGCCGTCGAAAGTCGCGGCTGCCTTGGCAGCGACCACTTCATTCCGCAGAGCCGCGAGATCGGCAAGTTCAGCCGCGGTGCCCGTACCAGCGGCGAGTTCCTTCATCTGACGCAGGGCGTCCATGATGGTATCACCGGCGGCCAGGCCGACGTCGTTGACCGACTGGGTACGCTGCAACGCATTGCGCGTCGCATTGAGCACCTGGGCGTTGGCTTTCTGGTTTTGGGCGGTAGCCCAGATCGCACCGTTGTCCTTGGCCGACGCAACTTTAAGGCCGGTGTTGACACGGTTCTGAACGACATTCAGCTCGCGGCTGGTTGCGTTCAGGTTCTGCAGCGCAACGAGAGCGCCGACGTTCGTGTTGATGCTGTTAGCCATTTTGGCTGTCCTTTTGTCTTCGACATGTCCGACGCCGTTTTGGCGGCCGGGAGCGTTCTGCTCGGACTCTGGAAGAGCAAGGAAGGGGCCAGTCGAGTAGCCTCATGCCAACTCGCCGGTCATTGAATTTGCTACGTTAGTTCTTGTTCATCACGTTGTTCACCCGGTAGATTGTGCCGGGCCATCGGCAAGATGTGCCGGGTGGTAGGCAGGTCGTGCCGGTCTCCGGACCGCCGGCGCACCGATTTCGGATCCGGACTGGCCCCCGCGCTGGCTGTCGCCTTGAGATTGAGAACCAGGCCGTGAGTGAATTGCGGAAACAAAAAAGGCCCCGGAAGGGGCCTCTGCTTCTATGAGAGATGGCGGACCAATGGCCCTGAAAGAGAGGCGGGGCCGTCTTCGACCCCGCCTCCTTTCCCCGTTCCTTAGCGGAACAGGCCGAGCAGGATGGAACTCGACTGGTTGGCGATCGACAGCGCCTGCACACCCAGCTGTTGCTTGGTCTGCAGCGACGTCAGGCGAGCGCTTTCCTTGGCCAGGTCGGCGTCGACCAGGTTGCCGACACCGGCTTCCAGGGCGTCCTGAAGCTTGTCGTTGAACGCCAGCGAGCGTTCCGTCGACTTGGACGAGGTACCCAGGGTTTGCAGGGCCGTGATCGATGCGGTCAGAGCCGTATCGACCTCGAGCGCCGTGGGCGTGGCAGCGAAGGTGATGGTCAGCGCGGACAGGGCGTCCGTGCCGTCGAACACCGCCGCCGCCTTGGCCGCGGCCACTTCGGCTTTCAGGGCGTTCAGGTCGGCATCGCGGGCGGTGCTGACCGGAGCGGCGGCGAGTTCCTTCATCTGACGCAGGGCGTCCATGATGGTATCACCGGCGGCCAGGCCGACGTCGTTGACCGACTGGGTACGCTGCAACGCATTGCGCGTCGCATTGAGCACCTGGGCGTTGGCTTTCTGGTTTTGGGCGGTAGCCCAGATCGCACCGTTGTCCTTGGCCGACGCAACTTTAAGGCCGGTGTTGACACGGTTCTGAACGACATTCAGCTCGCGGCTGGTTGCGTTCAGGTTCTGCAGCGCAACGAGAGCGCCGACGTTCGTGTTGATGCTGTTAGCCATTTTGGCTGTCCTTCTGTCTTCGACATGTCCGACGCCGTTTTGGCAGTCGGGAGCGTTCTGCTCGGAGTCTGAAAGAGCAAGGACGGGGCCAGTCGAGGAACCTTATGCCAACTCGACCACCATTGAATTTGCTACGTTAGTTCTTGTTCATCACGTTCTTCACCCGGCAGAACGTGCCGGGCCTCCGGCAGAATCTGCCGGGCGGTCGGCAGGTCGTGCCGGTCTCACGAGTGCCGACGCACGACCTCCCCGGACCGGTCCGCCACCCTCATCGGCCGCCAATGGCGTGGCCGGAACGACGAAAAGCCCCGCGATGGGGGCTCTTTCTACCGGGCAGTTGTGGGCCGGATTCCCGGGGGAAGAGGCGGAGCCGCGAACGGCCCCGCCTACTTCTCGGTTCCCTAGTTCCGGAACAGGCCCAGCAGGATGGATCCCGCCTGGTTGGCGATGCCCAGGGCTTGCACACCCAGTTGCTGCTTGGTCTGCAGGGCGGTCAGTCGAGCGCTTTCCTTGGCCAGGTCGGCGTCGATCAGGTTGCCGATTCCGGCTTCCAGTGCGTCCTGCAGCTTGTCGTTGAAGGTCAGCGACCGTTCCGTGGACTTGGCGGAGGTACCCAGCGCCTGCAGGGCGGTGATTGCCGACGCCAGGTCGGCAGCGATTTCGCCGGCGGTCGGAGCTGCGGCCATGGTCAGGGTCAGACCGCTGAGGGCGGCTGCACCATCAAATGTCGCGGCGGCCTTGGCGGCGACGACTTCGTTTCTCAGGGCGGCGAGATCCGCATCCCGGGCGGCGCTGACCGGTCCGGCGACGAGTTCCGTCATCTGACGCAGGGCGTCCATGATGGTTTCACCAGCAGCAAGGCCGACATCGTTGATGGATTGCGTCCGCTGCAGCGCGTTGCGCGTTGCGTTGAGGACACCAGAGTTGGCTTTCTGGTTCTGGGAAATGGCCCAGATGGCGCCATTGTCCTTGGCCGAAGCGACTTTCAGGCCGGTGTTCACGCGGGTCTGCGTAACACTCAGCTCGCGGTTGGTCGCGTTCAGGTTCTGAAGCGCAACGAGAGCGCCGACGTTCGTGTTGATGCTGTTAGCCATTTTGGCTGTCCTTCTGTCTTCGACAAATCCGACGCCATTTTGGCTGCCGGGAGCGTTCTGCTCAGACCCCATTGAGCAAGGACGAGGCCATCGGTCAGGGTCCTGAGCGCGATCTACTTTTGTTGATTTTATTGAGTTATTTTGCGGCTATGCCGCCTTTCATCCCGGCAGGACCTGCCAAGCCAAGGTAGGTTCTGCCGGGAGGGTAGGCATTTCATGCCGGTCCGAAACGCGCCTCGACTTTCACCACAGCCGGAAGTTCCGCCGGTGCCGGGCCTCGATCTCGCGGCGCCAACGATCTTGCACATCACGCTCGGCCTTCAGGGTTTCGACCGCCATTGCCCGCGCGTTCTCGCAGTCAACCAGTCGCGCGCCACGCTCGACGTAGGCGACCTCAAGATCCGCCTGGGTCGGTGTCTCCGGCAACCGTGCCAGCACGCAGGGAGCCTCGGCCGCCGGGGGCAGGATCAGGCGCGGCGGGTCCACAGACGGCGGAAGCGAGACGGCACAGCTCGCGGTCGTGCCCGACAAGGCGAGCAGCCCGATCCGGGTCCAATGGGGTGTCGGCATCATGGGTGCTCCTGGATTGGGCCGTGGTCCGGACGGTCGCCCGAGCGACGGCCATGGTCTGTTGGTGAACCTCGTCGAGGCGGAAGGCTTGGGTCGCCACAGCCTCGACCTCGAGCCGACGTGCGGCGGAGTCGGCGACGGCGATGGACGATCTGGCCTCGACCGCCTGCAGACGGCGCTCAGTCAGACCTAGCGGGTCCCAGCGAAACCCGAGCGTGTGCAGGCCGATCAGGGTCGCGGCCAGACCGCCCGCGACCAATAGCCAGCCCCACGGGGTCAAGGCTCGGAAAAGCGCGATCACCCTCACGGGAACACCGTCCTATCCAGCTCGAAATGGGGACCGTCCCTCAGGCTCTTCCAGTCGCCGCCCCAGATCACCGCCGTGCCCTGACGCGCAGCGGCCGCCTTGAACGCCGCGGCGATGCGCGGATACAGCGGCCAGTCCCAGCGGACCTGACCGTCGACAAGGGCCGCGACGTCGATCGCGTGACCCGTCAGGTGGCGCGAACGCAGCGTCCGGCTGGCACCGGCCCGCACCAGGTCGGCCTGCCGTTCAGGTGTGCGCAGGCCCTCGGTCACCATGAAGTCCACCGGACTCAGGGCCGCGGCTTCCCGGACCAGGGCAACGAGGCGTGGATGCACCCCCTCCAGCCGTTTGATTGACCGTTCAGACAGGCGAAAGCTCATGACCGGCCCTCCCCGCCCAGCCGGGGCCGCAGCACCGCGAGGGTGGTGATCAGTTGCTGGGCCGTCGGCGCGACCAGATAGAGGACGAGGATCAGCGCCAGCAGGACCATCAGGGCCTGCGCCAGCCGGGGCGCGGCCGCGGGCGGCGTGATCGCGATCAACCGGTCGAGCAGCAACCAGGCGGCCCCACTGGTTGCGAACACGAACAGCCTGCGCCACAGCCACCGGCCCTCGGCCAGTGGAGCCGGGCCGGATTTCGAGGGATCCATCATCGGTCATCCTCCGGGTCATCGAGCGCGGTGTCGCCGCGACGCCAGTCGGGACCGGCATGGGCGAACAGATCGGCGTCGGTCAGGCGGCCGGGGTTATCCCAGACCTCCGGATCCAACAGCCATGGGTCGATGCGATCAGGAGACTTTCTCACGGCGCGGCTCATCCGACCGCCACCAGCCAGACGACCCCCGGTCCCCCGGCTCCGCCCGTGCCGCCCACCGCGACTCCGGCACCTCCGCCACCCCCGCCTCCGCCGGCCGAGCCGCCGACAGCCCCCGCGTGGCCCGCTCCGGAGGTCGCGGCTCCGCCTCCGCCTCCACCGCCACCTGCCCAGTACAATGCCGGTTGAGGCGCGACCGTGCCGGGTGAGCCGGCGGCACCGGATCCGCCGGCGCCGCCCGGAGCCTTGATCGCGAGCGGACCGCCGTCGCCGCCGTCGCCGCCCGACCAGGCGACGCCCGCCCCGTCCAGACCGCCGCCGGCTCCGCCACCGCCC
Source organism: Caulobacteraceae bacterium (assembly GCA_965284535.1). GTDB lineage: Bacteria > Pseudomonadota > Alphaproteobacteria > Caulobacterales > Caulobacteraceae > Brevundimonas. The sequence continues at coordinate 1,684,130 of OZ260090.1, read as the reverse complement.
GGTGCATCGGGTCGATCGAGGCTTCGACCCGCCTCACCGGCGGCCGTGATGCTGGACGCGCCACCTGCATTTGAGTTCGGTACGGCCACGCCGCCCGATCCTCCTGCTCCACCGGAGCTCCCACCCAGACCACCGCCGGCTCCGCCGGTCGCTACGAGCAAAGCGAGACCGCCAATGTAGATAGCGCTGCCGTCACCGTCCGAACCGGCCGCCGCGCTTCCGCCGGCACCTCCGGTCCCCACGGTCACGCTCAGGGTTCCGCCGAGCAGCTCAGTGGGCCATTCGCTACGACTGATCCCGGCGGCACCGCCGCCGCCGCCGCCGAAGCGCGAGCCGGACGCGCCGAAGGCCCCGGCACCTCCGCCCCCGCCGCCCCCGACCACAACAGCCTCGATGCTGCGCGCCCAGACAGGCACCGTGTAGCTGCCATTGGTGTTGAAGACGGTCAGGGCCCGGCGGCTCGCGCCCTGAGCAAATGTCATCCGGCCGGTCGCACGATCAACGGCGAAGGCGTCATGCCAGCCGGTACCGTCATCGCTGACCTTGAGCCTCAGATCGTCGTCGCCGACCAAACCCAGTTCCGCACGACCGCCCCAGCCGCTCTGGAACAGCAGTGACAGCACGTCACCCGACGTTTCCTTGTTGAGGGTCAGCCGCAGATCACCCGTACCTCCGGCCCCGGCCTCCAGCGCGGTCCAGAGCGCGGCGTTGAGCCGGGCGGAGAAGGGATTGGCGGCATCCGCGGTCGTTCCCAGCCCGATCCGCGTAAGCGCCTGAACCACACCGAGACGCGCGCCCAGCTCGACCCAGTCCCCACCGTGGCGCACGACAACCGCATCATCGTCGAGGACAAGGGCGACCAGACCGTCGCCCGCCGGGACCTCGGTCCAGCCGCCCCCTTCCGCCCGCATGAGCGCGCCCCCGGTCCGCGTGCTCCAGTCCATACCCGTCGCCCCGACCGGCAGGATCCACAGCCCCCCGTCTTCGGTATCTTCCGGCTCGACCAGGGTCGTCCGGCTGGCCACGACGGTCTGGACGAGAGCATCCAGCCGGGTCAGGGCCTCGTTGAGGGTGACGTGCTTCTGCATCTGGCCGGCCGCCAGATAAGGCAGGTCCAGCCGTGCGCTGTGATCGTCGCTCATGAAAATCTCCGAAATCGTGTCGGAGATCAGTCTGGCGAAGCGGCTTCCTCAGGCGGGCTGATGACGCTACCAGCACCAAAAACTGTCATGAAATCAACGGCTTTGCGCTTCGGAATATGCTGACAATCGCAGAAAAGGTAGCGGGGAGGCCGTAGTTGGAAGGGCTGGACGACCTCCCCGCAGACGGGCCCGCGGGCTGTCAGGACCAGGCGGCACGCTTGCGCGGCCGGCGCGAACCCGTCGGCTCAGCTACGCAACATGCAGCCGGGCGGATGCAGGTCAGAGACGCTGCAGTTCACCCGAGGCGACAACCGGTCCGTCCGGCTTGTCCGGGGCCGGAGTGTGACCTGGCGCTTCCATGGAGACGGCGACAGCATTGGCCTGTCCCGCTGGTCCAAACAGAGCCTGCCCCAGGTTCTTTCGGGACGTCGCCGAGCCGTCCACGGCACCGACCAGCTGCACACCGCCCTCCGGCATCACCAGCCAAAGGTGGGGCACGCGGGTATCGCCCGCCATTTCAGCTGTGGGAGCCAGATAGAGTTCGCCGGTGCCCGCGTCATAGGCCAGCGTCATCGCTGCGGCCCCGCTCTCCAGCGTCAGGGTCGCAACCCGGATCACCGCTGGCGGCGGAGCCGGCGTGGCGACAGGCAAGGGTGCCGGCTGGGCCAGCAGCACAATCACCGCCGCCAAGCTGGCCGCCAGCAACCCCGTCGAGCCCACAGCCCAACGGCGCCAGAAGACAAGGCCGTTGTCGTTGGCGGCCGTCGGCGGAGTCAGTCCCGCCTCGACACGAGGCCAGACCCAGGCGGACGGCATGACCGGCGCGATCTCGTCAGCCAGTCCGGCGAGACGTTCATTCCAGGCGTCCACATGGGCGGCAAAGGTCGGGTCACGGGCTTCGCGGGCCCGGGCCCCGGCCTCATCCTCCGGCGACAGAACCCGCAGTGCCAGTTCCCCGGCCAGGGCCTGGTCCTCGTCCATTCCGCCAACGTCGTTGGGATCGTCGGTCATGATTCGAGACACATCCTCAGTCGCATCAATCCGCGCCGGATCCAGCTCTTCATCGTGCCCAGCGGAACATTCTCGCGAACAGCCAGAGCATCATAGGTCACGCCTTCGATGAAGGCGGTCCGGATCGCGCCGCCTGTCCGGTCGTCCAACTGACCGATGCAGTCATTCAGACGCCGCACATCGTCACCCGTTTCGACCGCCTGGGCCGGCGACGGGGCGTCGTCGGCGATAAAGGTCGTCGCCTCATCGATGGGCGTGGACTTGCGCATCGCCGCGCCGGATCGAAGCCGGTCGATCGCCCGGTTGCGGGCGATCGTCACCAGCCAGGTGATCGGGCTCGCGCGCGAGGCGTCAAAGCTGTCGGCCTTCCTCCAGACTGTCAGATAGGTGTCTTGCAAAACGTCCTCGGCGAGCTGTCGGTCAGCCAAGATACGCAGGGTCACGCCCAATAGCTTCGCGGAGGTCGCTTCATAGACGCGGCGGAAGGCTGCGCGGTCCCCTTCGCCCGTGCGGCCAAGCGCCAGGGCCAGTTCGTCGCGGGTCAACATGGCGCTCATTCAGGGGTCCGGCAAAGATGAGGATTGAGTTGGCGGCGGCGAGACGACTTCGTCAAGCCGTTCAATCATGCAGATAGACAATCCGTCGCAGCCTTGGATTGCGGCGCATATCAGCGACATGGGTCTCGTGTGCCCCGGAAGACCGGGCCTCCCGCTCATTGGCCTCAACCCAGTGGGTGCTCTCGATATCCTTTTGCAGCGCCTTGGCCGCCATCAGGTGTCCAGGAAACAGAAGGTCGATCACATCCGGCGCGAACGGCACCACCTCGCCCACCGCCGTGGTTGCCGTGTCCAGCCCGAGGTAGGTGAACATCCGCAGCAGGGTACCGGGGGTCGCCCGGGCCTGAACGCCCTGGAACAGCAGCCACGCTGCCGCGCCGACGCTATAGACCGAACCCAGGACGGGTATCCAGGTCAGCAGGCCGTCCAGCCCGATGCCGAACGGACCGATGCCCACCGCCCGGTCGGACAGCTTCTTCACGCCCTCGACATTGGACCAGATTTTCTCGATATCCGCGACGGACCGTCTGGCCATGCCTGCCCTCCTGAAGCGAGACCCTAACGCGCCATGACGAACCCCGTTCACCATGAAAGGCAAGGCTTCCGTTTCAGTCTGCCTGTCTGGATGCGGCGGCAAGGGCTGGAAGCGGCGCTCCTGCTGGGTCTGGTGCCGATCCTGGGTTTTGCGGCCCTTGTGCTGGCGGGCTTCGACAACCGGGCGGTGGACCTGCTCGCCCAGTTCACAGCACCTGTCCTTGTGGCGACGGTGCTTCTGACAGCTGGGCTCGGTCTATTGCGGTTGAAGGCTCCGGCGGGTCTGGGCGCTCTGATCAGCCTGCTGCTTGTCCTGGCGGTCTGGCCGCAGTGGTTCCCCAAGGCGTCAATCGCGGATTCCGACGCGCCCATCGTGCGGGTGTATTCGGCCAACCTCTTTTATGAGAACACCGACACGGCCCGGATTCGCCGGTCGATCGAGGCGGCCGACGCCGACATCCTGGTCCTGATCGAACTGGCCAACGATCCGGCGCTGGATGTCGAGGTCCTGCTGGCCGGCTATCCCTACCGTGCAGCCTCGATGCGGCTGGACCAGACCCGCGGCCCGTCACGGTCGGTCGTCGCCTCGCGCTGGCCCCTGATTGTGCGCGATGATCCGCCGGATGGTCTGCACGCGGTCGCGGCGACGGTTAGAACTTCCATCGGACCGGTCAATGTCGTCGGGGTCCACCTGACCCGGCCATGGCCGTTCCAGCACTCGTGGGGCCAGATCAGTCAGGCCATGGCTCTGGACGCGGTGGTCGAGGGATTTCACGGACCGGTCATCGTCGCCGGAGATTTCAACAGCGTTTCCAGCGCACGCATCGGGAAACAGGTCCGGCGCGACATCGGCCTGCGCCCCGCACCGGGCTTTCCCGGTACCTGGCCCGATGGCCTGCCGGCGGTGCTCGGCATCACCATCGACCAGGTTTACGCCTCGACCGATCTCGCTTTCATCAGCCGCCGCCTCGGCAAACCGACCGGTTCGGACCATCGCCCGGTGGTGACCGAGATCACCCGCGCGGCGGACTGACGAGGGCGGCCAGCCGTTCCGCATGGCCAGATGACGGAAAATCGTCGGCGATCCAGCCTGCCTCGAAGGCCTTCAGCAACCGACCCGTCTCAGGACCGGCCTCGACCCCCAGCCGCGCCAGTTCTCGGCCACCGACAGGCATCCGCGGTGCCTTCCAGCCTTCGGCGACCGCCAGCAGCCGGCGCGCAGCGTCGGCCCTGGTCGGAGCCTCCGCCCAATACCGGTGCAAGGCGTCGGCGACCGCGCGCGCGCCGTGACGATAGATCGCCGCGCGCGCCTCGGCATCGCTCACTTCCAAACTGACCTCGGGTGCGGCCACGACTGAAGCGGCCAACCGGTCGCGCGTTGAGTTGGGAAGCCGGAGACGGGTCGACGCCTCCCTCACCAGACCTTCGTGCGCAGGGAGCAACGTCATCAGCCGGACCACAGGATCGGAACTCTGCCCGACCGCCGCCTCGAAACGCGGAACGGCCGAGGCTTCCGGCAGGATCTGTCCCAGCACACCTGCCTGCTCCATCGCCGCCATGGCGAGCCTTGGATCGGGGGCGGCCAACAGGGTCATCAGCTCCTTGGACACCCGTTCCGCTGATAGCCGTGTCATGCCCGACGCCAGGACCCCGCACGCCGCCAGCCCCGCCGCGTCCGGTTCACCCCGGCCATACCAGGCGAAGAAGCGGAAGAAGCGCAGGATGCGCAGATAGTCCTCGCGGATGCGTGTCCCGGGATCGCCAACGAAGACGATCCGTCCCGCCGCGGCGTCGGCGACGCCCTGGCCAGTCGGGTCGAACACCTGCCCCTCACCATCGGCATAGAGAGCATTGAGCCGGAAATCACGGCGTCCGGCGTCCTCGGCCCAGTCGTCGGTGAAGGCCACGGTGGCGTTGCGGCCATCGGTCGAAACATCGCGGCGCAGGGTGGTGATCTCAAACGGCTGGCGTTGGGACACGGCGGTCACCGTGCCGTGCGCAATCCCGGTCGGCACCGCCTTCAGACCGGCGGCGCGGATCGCGCGATCGGTCTCTTCCGGCTTCAGGGTCGTGGCGATATCAATATCGGCGACCGGTGCGCCGATCAGGGCATTGCGAACGCATCCACCGACGAAGCGGGCACAGCCGGGGCCGCCCGCCGCCTCCAGCGCCGCCATCACTGCGCGTGTTGCCGGGGCCTTCAGCCAGGGCTGGTCGTCGAGCCGCATTACGCCGCGTCCTCCGCGACAAGGTCCGGGCCGGCTTCCTCGCCGTACAGTCGCGCTCGCAGCGCCCGCACGATCCCCGCCGTCACGCCCCAGATGTATCGCTGCTCATGGGTCATGGACCAGTACCATCGGCGCGGCTGGCCCTCCTGGTCATAGGAATCGCGGCGATGGTTAGCGACATCCATCAGGAAGTCCCACGGAACCTCGAACACCTCTGCGACCTCGTCCAGCGCTGCCTCGGTCTTTGGTGTTTCCTGCAACCAGCCGATCACCGGCGTTACCAGAAAGCCGGTGCCGGTTTCATAGGCATCGCCGAATCCGAGGACTTCGACCACGGCCGGATTCAGCGCCACTTCTTCAAAGGCCTCCCGCAACGCGGCCTCAACGGCCGTCTCGCCGGGATCCAGCCGTCCTCCGGGAAAAGCGATCTGACCCGTGTGGCTGGCCAGGCTGTCCGAACGACGCGTCATCAGTACGGTCGCGCCGTCCGATCCGGCGATCACCGGGATCAGGACGGCTGCGGGCCGCAGGGTCCGGTCGGGGCGTTCCGCGCCGGGGTTGAGATCGAAATCGGACCGCGCCGGCATCTGATCGGGCAGCCAGTCCCCGACCGACTCCAGATTGGCGATCAAACGCTCTCGCAGGGTCGCCAAACTCATTCGACGCCCGCTCCGACCGGACCCAATGCGAAGGCGACACCTCCCGACCGCACGGTCAGCCGCCCGTCCTCGACGTCCGCCATTTCGACCAGTTCATAGAAGACCGACCGTGCGATCCGCGCCCACAGATCGGCGCGGACATGTACGGAGGGCGACGGCTCGCCGGTCCGGGGATCGGTATCCACACGAAGCGGATGCTCCGACCCGGCTTCGGTCTCGTCGCCGACGTCGGTGGTGAAGACCAACGCCTCGCCCCGCCGCGCGACGCTCACGGCGCGGAACGGCAAGTCCTCGACCGTGATCGACAGCTTTTCACCCGGCGTGACCAGCACAAAGCCGTCCACGTCCTTGCGCAGCACGGTCGAGAACAGCCGTACCAGCTCGGCCCTTCCGATCGGCGAGCCCTCGTGCATCCAAACCCCGTCGCGGCGGATGACGATATCGATCTCGCCGCAATGGGCCGGGTGCCACAGGTGCACCGGCGGCAGACCCCGACCCGGGGCCTGTTTCGCAGCTGCGGCGACGCCCGCCAGTCCTGTGTTGCTGTCCGTGGGTTCAGCCATGGCCAAGACTTAGGCTGCGTTTCCCGGTTCGGAAAGCCGCGCGGCTCGTCGGGCTCAGGCGGGCAGGACCAGGCCGGCGGGTTCGCCATGCCCCCGCCACAGCACCCGACGCTGATCGACAGGCCCGACCAGTTGCGTATCCGATGCCACTCGAAAGCCGAACCGGCCAAAATAGGGAAGATCGCCCACCAGCAGGATGCCGGTCTCACCGGCGTGGTCGACGCAGGCCTGCACCAGGTCAGCGCCCAGCCCGGCCCGGCGATTGTCGGTCGACACCGCGATAGGGCCCAGAAACAGCGCCGGTTGCACGCCAACGGTGATCGCCCAGAGCCGCACCGAGCCGATGATTCGCCCGTCCTCGCGGGCGACGAAGCCGGCGGCGATGCGTGACCGCTCCCTCAGCCGCTCCGCTGTCTTGGCGAACCGGCCCGGACCGAAGGCGGCCAGCACGAGAGCGTTGACCGCCGCCGCATCGGCGGAGGCTTCGATCTCGATGCGCAGGGGCGCGGGCGTGGCGGGAGCGTCGAACATGAGCGCGCGCAACTAGGGCTCGCGCGCACCCAAATCAACCGGCTTTTGAAAAGTCCGGTACCCGCTTCTGACTGAAGGCCATGAAGGCCTCCATGGCTTCCGGGCTGGTCATCTGGCTGCCAAAGGCTTCGCCCTCTCGCTGCATCAGGGCCCACATTTTTTCGGCGTCGCGCATCAGCCGCTTGGTCTTGCGGATGGAGTTGGGTGCGCGGGCCGCCAGCTTGCCCGCCAGATCGGCCGCCACGGCCTCGACCTGATCCGCCGGAACCGCCCGGTTGGCCAGACCCCAGGCCAGGGCCGTGCGTCCGTCTATCGGCTCGCCGAGGGCGAACAATTCAAACGCTCGCTGATGTCCCAGCACCGCGGGCAACAGCAGCGAGGACGCCGCCTCGGGTGCCAGCGCCAGGTTGATGAAGGGCACTGACAGCAGGGCGTCCTCGGCCACCACCACCATGTCGCAATGCAGCAGCATCGTCAGGCCAATGCCGACCGCCCGGCCCCGCACCGCCGCGACCGCCGGCTTGTCCAGATCGGCCAGGGCCTTGAGGAAATCGAACACCGGCATCTGGGTCGGCTGCTGGCCCTGCGAGCCGAGGGCGATGAAGTCGGCGATGTCGTTGCCGGCCGAGAAACTGTCGCCCTGCCCCCTGAAGACCAGCACCCGCACGGCGTCATCCGTCCGCGCCCGCACGGTCGCCTCGGCCAGGACGGCGTACATGGCCTGGGTAATGGCGTTCTTCTTCTCCGGCCGCGCCAGGGTGACGGTCAGGATGCCGTCGGCCAGTTCGGTCTGAATTTGGTCGGTCACGCCGCCTCTCCCCGTTTGATCATCGTCCACCAGTCGACGCCGTCGGCGTCGCGCACGCGGCTCACGTCGCCCCGGTGCAGCAGATAGTTCAGATGCGCGATTGCCTCGCCCGTGGCCATACCCCGCACTCCGTCCCCGACGGCCCGGGCGAACAGCGCTCCGAACACATCAACGGCCCGTTTGGGCGCCTTCAGCGTCTTCCCCAGCCGCTTCAGCGAGACCTGATGCCCCCGGATCAGGGCGTCCAGCCGCGCCTGCACGCCGTGGAACGGCTCCCCATGCGAAGGCAGCACCAGCACATCGTCCGGAAAGACAGTCTTCATCCGCTCCAGCGACTCAAGCCAGTCGCCCAGGGGGTCCGCATCCGGCTCGGTCGGCCAGACCGATACATTCGACGAAATGCGCGGCAGGATCTGATCTCCGCCCAGCACCACCCCGTCCGCCTCGCGCCACAGGCAGGCGTGTTCCGGGCTGTGCCCCTCGCCGACGACCACGAGCCAGTCCTGACCGCCGATGCTCAGCCGGTCGCCCTCACGCATCCGCACATAGCCGGTCGGCATGGGCGAAACGGCCCGCCCGAACTGCCCGAACTCGCGGCGATACGTCTCCACCTGCGCCTCATCCCAACCGGCGGCGCGATAGTAGTCTGCTCCTGACTCCGGGGCCGGTTGGCCGGTGTCCGCCAGCAACATCCGGGCGGTGACATATTCCACCCGGGTCATCACCAGTGGCGCGCCGGTCCTCTCGCACAGCCAGCCCGCCAGCCCGATGTGGTCGGGGTGCATATGGGTGCAGATGACCCGCGTCACAGGTCGGCCACCCAGTGGTCCGGTCAGCATCGCCTTCCAGCGGTCGCGCGAATCCGGGATGTTCAGTCCGGTGTCGATCAGGACCCAGCCATCGCCGTCCTCGACCGCGTAGACATTGATGTGGTTCAGGGCGATCGGCATCGACAGCCGCATCCACAGCACGCCCGGTGCGACCTCGACCGCCTCGCCGAAGCCGGGCGGGACCGGATACGGATAGGTCAGGCCTCGCGAATCGCGCGCCGCCAGTTCGGTTTCCGCCGGAAGGGCACCGTCCGCCAAGTCCGTCTCCAATTGCAACTGATCTGGTTGATACGCCCAACCGACCCTGTACGTCCAGCCACTCACAGCCAGACGCCTTGACCCCGCCACATCGGCCCGCCAAGGGTTGCTCCTACGGTTTTCCTATCCGGAGTATTCCCTTGTTCCACAAAAAGTTGCTCGCATTCGCCGGCGGCGTATTCGCCATGGCGCTGGTCGCGACCCAGCCCGCGTTTGCCCAGGACGTTCCCGAGAATCCAGATCCCGGTGGCCGTTCGGAATCCGACCGCGCCTCGGGCAGCATCCGCGGTGAGGGCGTCCTTCCCGGACGGATCGGCGGCGGTCGCCGTGATCGTCCGCAAGACTCGCGGCCAACCCGCAACCGCCCGGCTCCGCCCCCGGTTGCCGCCACGCCCGAGGAAATCACCGCCCAGGCCCAGGCCCTGCTTGTCGCCACCGGCACCACCTGCCAGGTGACCGAGGCCTCCCAGCCCGGCATCAACACCGAGCAGCAAAAGATCTATGAGGCCGCCTGTTCCGAGGGGCCCGGCTACATTCTGATCGCCGCGACCCCGCCCCAGGCTTTCGACTGCCTGGAACTGGCCGGCACGGCCGCGACGGCCCGTATGCGCGATCCCGCCGCCGACGTTGGTCAGCAGTGCGCCATGCCCGCCAACCTCAACGGCCTTGCCGTCATCGGCGGCTGGGCTCGCGGTGCCGGCGTCAGCTGCACGATCGATGAGGCCGTCGCCATCGGCAAGAGCGACCGGGACAATATCGTCTATGAGATCGGCTGTGCCGGCGCGGACGGCTACTGGCTCGAAAAGGTCGGAACCGGCTGGGACCTCAAGGACTGCCTGCAGGTCGCCTCGACCGGCGGAACCTGCCGGTTCACTACGGCTCAGGAACAGGCTGACGGCTTCGAGGCCAAACTGGCCGGCACCGACGCCGCCGGTTGCGACGTCACCCAGGTCCGCCTGATGGGCTCCAACGCCAACGGTCGCTTCTATGAAGCCAAATGCGCCGCCGAGGGCGAGGGCTATATCGCCCGCATCAACAATGAGGGCGTGACCCAGCAGATCTATCCCTGCGCCACGGCCCAGCGCATCGGCGGCGGCTGCACCTTCACGCCCGCCCCCGCCCTGGAAGAGACGCCGGCCGAGTAGTCGGCCGACCGATAGCCGAAGACGACGCCCCGGGGTCCGCCCCGGGGCGTTTTTCGTTTGGGCGATCGCCGCTTCACAGACCGCCCCGATGCGCCGTAAGCATGGCGGATGCGTATCGCCACCTGGAACGTCAACTCCGTCAACGCCCGCCTGCCGACGGTGCTGGCCTGGCTCGAGGCTGCCCGGCCCGACGTGGTCGGCTTCCAGGAGATCAAATGCCTCGACGAGAAATTCCCGCGCGAGGCCTTTGAATCCCTCGGCTATAACGTCGAGACCAACGGCCAGAAGACCTACAACGGCGTCGCCCTGCTCTCGAAATACCCGCTCAGCGACGTGCGCCGCGGCCTGCCCGGCGTCGACGCCTCGGGTTTCGAGGCCGAGTTCGAACAGGCCCGCTATATCGAGGCCCTGATCGAATGCCCGCGCCCGGTGCGGGTCGGCTGCCTCTATCTGCCCAACGGCAATCCGATCGGGACGGAGAAATTCGCCTACAAGCTCGCCTGGATGGACCGGCTGCAGGCCCACGCCCGCGACCTGCTCCGGCAGGAGGAAGCCTTCACCCTGTGTGGCGACTACAACGTCATACCCACGCCCGATGACGCGAAGAACCCGGCCGCCTGGGCCGGTGACGCCCTGTTCCAGCCCGAGAGCCGCGCCGCCTTCCGCGCCCTGAACAATCTCGGCCTGTCCGAGGCCGGGGCGCTGGGCAAACAGCCCCCGGGGACCTTCACCTTCTGGGACTATCAGGCCGGGGCCTGGCAGCGCGATCACGGCATCCGCATCGACTTCCACCTGCTCTCGCCCCAGGCCGCTGACCGGTTCGTCGGCATCGAGACCCACCGCGACGCCCGCGACATGGACAAGCCCTCCGACCACGTCCCCGTCGTCGTCGAGCTGGAGGACTGACCCTTGGCCGAGGTCTTCCGGGTCATACTGCTGGTGGCCCTCGCGGCGGCGGCCCTGACCACAGGGGCGCTGGTCCTGGCCTGGTGGATGGAGCCCGTTCGCCGCATGCGCCGGGCCCTGCTGAAATCCCTCGGCGTCACACCCGAGGCCGAGGCCCTGTCTCCCGCCGAGGGCCGCGCCGCCGGCCTCGATTTCGATGGAGCCCAGGTCGCCGTGCTCTGGAATCGCGGCGGTTCGGGTCTGGTCTATGCCTTTGAGGAGATCGAGGGCGGCGAAGTCATCGTCGACGGCCACGTCGTAGCCCGCGTCCGCCGCGGCGAGGCGCGCAAGGCACTGGACCTTATGGCCCCCGACGCCGAACAGGTGGTGCTGCGGCTGATGTTCGCCGACGCCCGCCACCCCGAGTTCGAACTGGCCCTGTGGGACGCCACCCTGCCGGTCCAGACCAGTTCCCCCGGCGAAGCCCTGCGCCTCGGCCGCCGCTGGCTGTCGCATCTGGAAGCGCTGCTTAAGGGCTGAGCGCTATCGGGGCCCTTCCGCCCCCGCTCGCGGACCGCTAGAACGCCCCGTCCCTGTTCCCGAGTACCCGAGGAGCCCCCTGTGGCCCGCCTGTTCGACGCCTATATCATCGCTGACTGGACCGCCGCCGAGGGCAAGAAACTCGGCGACAGCTCCGTGTGGATCGGCGTGGCCAAACGCGATGTGCGTTTCCGCCTCTATTCCGAGACCCACAATGTCGCGACCCGGGCCGAGGGTGAGGCGATGCTGGCCTCCCTGCTGGCTGAACACCGCAAGCGCGGCGACCGGGTGCTGGTCGGTTTCGACTTCAATTTCGGCTTCCCCGCCGGCACGGCCGAACGGCTCAAGCTCACCGGAACGCCGTGGTCGGCGATGTGGAAATTCCTCGCCTCCAACGTGGTCGACAAGCCCGACAACACCAACAATCGCTATCAGGTCGCGGCCAAGATCAACCGGCTGATGACCGACAACGCCTGGCCCATGTGGGGCGCCCCGGCCAATCAGGCCCAGCGCTGGCTGACCACGACCAAGCCCCCCGCCGGCTCGGGTGCCGACATCCCGGAGTACCGCGCCACCCAGGACGCCGTGCGCAAGGGCAAGCTGCAGCCCAAGTCGGTGTGGCAGATGCACGGCGCCGGCGCCGTCGGCGGCCAGACCCTGGTCGGCGTCCCGGCCGTCCGCCGCCTGCTCGAGAAGCTCGGCCCCTCGGGTGCCGTCTGGCCCTTCGGCACCGGCTGGCGCGCGCTGGACGCCGCCGATGTCGAGCCGCTCTCGGCCCTGGTGGTCGAGGTCTATCCTTCGATGTTCGACGCCAAACCAAACGAAGGCGAGTTCAAGGATCAGGCCCAGGTCCGCGTCACGGCCGAACATTTCGCCAAACTCGACGAAACCGGCGCCCTCTCCGCCGCCTTCGCCCCGCCCAAGGGCGCGGACGAAGCCCTGATCGCGAAGGTCGAACAGGAAGAGGGCTGGATTCTCGGGGCGTAGGCCACCCCTCACTGCTATCGTCATTCCGGGCGAAGCGCAGCGGAGACCCGGAACCCGGCGGCGCGCGCAAGCTCGAACCTGTCGGGAGCGCGGTGTTCGAGTGTAGCCTTGCCTGCGGCCACCAGAGTTTCGCCGCCGTCGCGGCGCCGCTGGGTTCCGGGTCTCCGAGGCTGCGCCTCTCCGCCCGGAATGACGATAGCAAGAAAGGGACCCCCTACCCTGACCCGCCACCCCCTGATCATCGCCCACCGCGGTGCCTCCGGCGAGCGGCCGGAGCACACCCGCGCGGCCTATGATCTGGCGATCAATCAGGGCGCGGACTTCATCGAGCCCGATCTGGTCATGACCGCCGACGGCGTCCTGATCGTGCGCCACGAGAACGAGATCGGCGACACCACCGACGTCGCCGCCCATCCCGAATTCGCCGCCCGCCGGACCACAAAGACCATCGACGGCCGCCCCGTGACCGGCTGGTTCACCGAGGACTTCACCCTCACCGAGCTGAAGACCCTGCGGGCCCGCGAACGGCTGCCGGACCTGCGCCCCACCAACACCGCCTTCGACGGCCTTGAGCCGATCCTGACCTTCGACGAGGTCCTCGATATCGCCGCTGCTGCGGGCGTCGGCGTTGTCCCCGAGCTGAAGCACCCGACGTATTTCGCCGCCCTCGGCCTGCCGATGGAGGACGTCTTCGTCGCGGCGGTAGAGCGGCGCGGCCTCACCGGCGGCGACGCCCCCCTCCTGATCCAGTGTTTCGAGGTCGGGTCCCTGGAGCGCCTCCGTGCCCGCATCGCCGCGCCCCTGCTGCAGCTGGTCGCGGCATCCGGCGGCCCGATCGACCGCCCGGACCTGAGCTATGCCGCCATGATCACCTCGGAAGGCCTGGCCGAAATCCGCACCTACGCCGACTGGATCGGCGCCGACACGGCCCTGATCGAACCGACCCCCGGCTCCCCCACCGCCCTGATCCCCGACGCCCACGCCAACGACCTCAAGGTCGCCGCCTGGACCTTCCGCGCCGAGAACGCCTTCCTTCCCGAGGCGGACCGGGTGGGCGACGATCTGGCGGCCCACGGCCGGCTGCGGGAGCGGCTGGCGCGCTTCGCGACCTACGGTCTGGACGCGGCCTTCATGGACCAGCCGGCCCTGGGGCGCTGAAGCCTGCCTTCCCGCCCCCGATCCTCCGTCCCCTTCCGACCCCCAAAGCGCCCTTCTCGCCCCTCCGCGAAATTTTTCTTCTCAGCGCAGGTTCCCACACCCGTAAAATAGACCCCGGCGATCCCCGGACCGCCGCCGGTCTTTGACAATCCACTCCACCGCGACCGCCCCAGGCGCGGTGTAACCACACGACAGCCACGCCTGACCCACCCCCGAGCAGGGTCGAGAAGGCAGCTTTTTGCGATTTTTCGGGGAGCTCCAGGCCGCCCCCGCACCCCCACCCGCTATCGTCATTCCGGGCGAAGCGCAGCGGAGACCCGGAACCCAGCGGCGCGCGCGAGCGCGAACCTGTCGGGAGCTCGGTGTTCTGGAGTCGTCTTGCTTGAGACCGCCCGTGTTTCGCCGCCGTCGCGGCGCCGCTGGGTTCCGGGTCTGCGAGCCGCTTCGCGTCTCTCCGCCCGGAATGACGATAGCGGGTGGGGGTGTCGGGCGTGCCTACCCCGCGATCATCCCGAAGTCCGCCACCCGGCCCATGACGCTGCGCACCTGCCCCAGCAGTTTCAGCCGGTTGTCGCGCTCCTCGGCCACGTCGGAGTTGACCATCACGCCGGTGAAGAAGGCGTCCACCGGGGCCCGCAGCCGTGCCAGGGCGGTCATGGCGGCGGCGAAATCCTCGGTCTCCAGCGCGGCGTCGACGGCGGTCTCGGCGGCGGCGGCGGCGAAGGCCAGGGTAGTCTCGGCCTCGGGCTGACCCGGCAGGCCGGTGCGGACCATGCCGGTCGGCACGGCGCCCTTCTTCTCCTCGGCCTTGAGGATGTTGGAGGCCCGCTTGTACCCGGCCAGCAGATTGGCTCCGTCGTCCGTGGCGAGGAAGCCGTCCAGCGCCTCCACCCGCCGCACGATGCGGACGAGGTCGTCGTCTCCGAGCGCGAAGACGGCGTCGACGAGATCATGGCGCTTGCCCTGATCGCGGAGGAGAACCTTCAGGCGGTCGGCGAAGAAGGCGATGATCACGTCATCCGCCGAGAAGACCCCGGGCGTGGTCGATCCGAGCCGTTCAACGATTTCAGCCAATAGGCCAACCTCGAACTCGGTCGGGTCGTAAAACGCCACAAGCCCTTCAATGGAGTCGAGCGCCTTCAGCCGCGCTTGCAGTTCGCTCAGCGCTTCCTGGGCTTGCATATAGAGGACGTCGTCGCCCTCGACTTCACCGGGCTCCAATCCAAGATAACCTGCTCGCGCCTCTTGAATCAGGCCTTCGTTGTCGCTCAGGAACCCGTCGTAGTTGAGCCAAGTACGAACTGGGAACTCTGCCCAAGGCGATCCAGCGTCTTTGTCGCCATCCATTGGATCGTAGAAGGTCAAGAGCTTTTCGTAGCGGTTGAAGCCACCCGGCAGACCAACAAACGCAGCGATAGCAAGACGCACCAAGTGTCGAATGCTGGCGCGAACATTCGCGGCCAACAATAGTCGCACCATGCCGTAAACCGCGCGCCGAAGCGCAAACGGGTCCTTCGACCCTGTTGGCTTCTCATCGATCGCGAAGAACCCGACGAGCGTGTCCAGCTTGTCCGCCAGCGCCACCGCCACAGTCAGCGGCGCGGTCGGCACGGAGTCCGCCGGCCCCTGCGGCTTGTAATGATCCCGTACGGCGTCGGCGACGGCATCCGGATGGCCGAAGGCGCGGGCGTAGTAGCCGCCCATGACCCCCTGCAGCTCCGGGAACTCCCCGACCATGCCCGAGGCCAGATCGGCCTTGGCGATCCGCGCGGCGGCCTCGGCCTGATCCGGGTCGGCGCCGACCAGCGGGGCGATCTCGCGGGCCAGCGCCGCGATCCGTTCGACCCGTTCGGCCAGCGTCCCCAGTTTGGCGTGGAAGGTCACGCCTTCCAGCTTCCTCGACCAGACCTCGAACCCGGTCTTCAGGTCCTCGTCCCAGAAGAAGCGGGCGTCATCCAGACGGGCCGACAGCACGCGGCTGTTGCCGGCGGCCAGGGCCTTGCCGCCGTCGGTCGCCTCGACATTGGCCACGACCACGAAATGCGGCGCCAGCCCGTGCGTCTGCGGATCGCGCACGGCGAAATATTTCTGGTGCACCTTCATCGACAACCGGACCACCTCGGGCGGCAGGCTGAGGAAGGCCGGGTCCATGTCGCCGAGGATCGGCGTCGGCCATTCGGCCAGCCCCGCCACTTCGTCCAGCAGGCCGTCGTCATCGACGAGGGCGAGGCCGTTCTCGGAACAGACCTTCTGCGCGGCCTCGAGAATCTTCAGACGACGATCGGCGGCGTCGAGCAGGACGAAATTCTGTTCAAGCCTGATGCGGTAGTCGGCGAAATCCTTGACGGGGAACGGCTGGCCCGAGCCCATGAAGCGGTGGCCCTCGGTGGTGTCGCCGCTCGCGATGCCGTCGATCTCGAACGGGACCACATGGCCGTTGAACAGGGCCACGATCCGTTTCAGCGGCCGCACCCAGCGCAAGGTGCCGGAGCCCCAGCGCATCGATTTGGGCCAGGGGAAGCCGCGCACGATCTGGTCGACCATGGCCGGGATCAGCTCAGCGGTCGGCTGGCCCTTGCTGCTGAGAACAGCCATCCAGACGCCGTCGCGTTCGGTCAGCTGATCTTTCGACAGGCCGGTCTTGCGCAGGAAGCCGTCCAGCGCCTGATCCGGGGCCGAGGTTCGCGGGCCCTTGAGCTCTTCCTCGCGGTCCGGCGTCGCCGCCGGCAACCCCTCGACCACCAGCGTCAGCCGCCGCGGCCCGGCATAGGTTGTCAGGGCGTCGAAGGTCAGGCCGGCGGCCTTGAGCCGTTCGGTCGCCATCCGCTCCAGATCACGCGCGGCTCCGCCCTGCATGCGGGCGGGGATTTCTTCGGAGAACAGTTCGAGAAGAAGCTGGGCCATCAGACACGCCCCCTTTCCTGCTCAACCCATTCGGTCGCGCAGGCCTTACAGAGATCGCGGATGCGGCCGATGTAGCTCTGGCGTTCGGCGACGGCGATGGCCCCTCGCGCGTCCATCAGGTTGAACAGGTGGCTGGCCTTCAGCACCTGGTCATAGGCCGGCAGCACCAATGCCTGATCCTGCGGCCCCTTCATCGACAGGAAGCGTTCGACCTCGCCGACCATGTCCTCGAAACGGCGCTTCAGGCCGTCGACGTCATAGCCGTGGAAATTGGCCTCCGACTGCTGGCGCTCGTTCTCGAGGAAGACCTCGCCATAGGTCAGGCCTTCCCTGGTGAATTTGAGATCATAGACGTTGTCGACGCCCTGGACGTACATGGCCAGACGCTCCAGCCCGTAGGTCAGCTCGCCCGAGACGACGTCGACCTCGATGCCGCCGACGCCCTGAAAATAGGTGAACTGGGTCACCTCCATGCCGTCGCACCAGACCTCCCAGCCGAGGCCCCAGGCGCCGACGGTGGGGTTCTCCCAGTCGTCCTCGACGAAGCGGATGTCGTGCAGTTTCGGATCGATCCCGATGGCCTTCAGCGAGCCCAGATAAAGGGCCTGCAGGTCGTCGGGATTCGGCTTCAGGATTACCTGATATTGGTAATAGTGTTGTAATCTATTGGGATTTTCGCCATAACGGCCGTCCCCCGGCCGACGCGACGGCTGCACATAGGCGGCCTTCCACGGGCGTGGGCCGAGGGCGCGCAGCACCGTCGCCGGATGCAGGGTCCCCGCCCCGACCTCGATGTCATAGGGCTGCAGGATGGCGCAGCCCTGATCGCCCCAGTATTTGTGAAGCGTCAGGATCAGGTCCTGGAAGGCGAGCGGTTCGGTGGTCACAGTCGGCTGTTTCGTCCGGGGAAGAAGGCGGCGGACCCTAGACGGGCGACCTTTGCCGGGCAAGGCGAAGTCCCGCCATACGCTTCCTTAAGCGCCCTCGGGCTATGACCTCGCCCATGAAGCAGATCGACCAGATGCGCCGGCGGGCCGCGCGCTATCTCGACATCGAGGCGGTGAACATCGCGCCGCCGCGCGGGGTCTTCTCGCTGAGCTTCGACGACATCCCGGCCAGCGCCTGGACCGAGGCCGGACCGATCCTCGCCGCGCATGGCGTCAAGGCCACCTACTATGTCTGCGGCGGCCTCGCGGGCGGGCGCAACATGGACCGCGACCAGTTCGAGGTTGCGCACCTGCAGGCCCTGCACGCCGCCGGTCACGAGGTCGGCTGCCACACCTTCGGCCACACCAGCGCCCTGCGGATGGACGCGGAGGCCCTGCGGCTCAGCCTCGACGCCAACGCCGCCTGGGTGGCCGAGCGGCTGGACGGCTATCGGATGACGACCTTCGCCTGGCCGTTCGGAGATGCGACGGTCGGCGGCAAGCGGGTAGTGCGCGAGCGGTTCGCCATGGCCCGGGGTGTGCGCGACGGGGTCAATGCGGGGCGCGAGGACCGGGCCCTGATCAAGAGCATCGGCCTCGAAAGCCGCCGTCTGCCCGGCTACGACCTCGAAGGCCTGATGGCCGAGGCGGCTGCGTCGAAGGGCTGGCTGACGGCCTATGGTCACGACGTGAGCGACCGACCGACGGACTATGGCTGCACGCCGGATGATCTGGATCGGGTGTTGAGCGCGGCGAAGGGTGCGGGGCTGGAGGTGCTGCCGGTTGGTACGGCGTGGGCCAGGGTCACCCAATAACCGCTATCGTCATTCCGGGCGAAGCGTAGCGGAGACCCGGAACCCGGCGGCGCGCGAGAGCGCGAAGCTGTTGGGAGCGCCGACGCCGACGGCGTGAGCCTTTGACACGAGGGTATTTCGCCGCCGTCGCGGCGCCGCTGGGTTCCGGGTCTGCGGCTCGCCAGAGCGAGCCTCCGCCCGGAATGACGATAGCAAAAGGGAGCTACGCCGCTTCGCTCAACATCGCGGCCTTGCGCCCGTCCGCCCATCTGATCAGGGCGGCGCGGGGGAAGGCGACGATCCACGAACGGGCCGTGTACTCGCCCTTTTCGATCAGGGCGGCGCGGGTCGGCGAGGAAGTGGCGGCGCGCTGGGTGTGAATCTCGCCCGGCCCCTGATGCACCATGAAGGCCCCGTGCTTCAGCAGGTTGAGGCGCAGATAGGCCAGGCGCGGGCTGATCTGCTCCAGCGGCGGGTCATAGAACCAGCTGGAGCCCAGCATGCCGGCCATCTCCGGGCGGCGTTTGCAGATCTCGGCGGCTGTCGCCCAGGCGCGGTCCCAGCCGGCCTCGTTGAAGTCGGACAGTTCGCGGCTCTCGGTATGAACCTCCAGCCACGGCTTCCAGGCCTGGGCGGCGGCGTAGGCGGGGATCACCGACCAGCCCCAGCCCTCGCGGGCGTGGCGCAGGACCTGACCCGGCCCCATGGGCGAGGACAGGTCGATCATCTGGGTGCGGGCACCGGGCACGCTGAGGACCAGCGAGATGCGCACGTCCTTGGCCCAGAAATCGCGGTCATACGGATCGGCGGCGGCGGTCAGGAAGTCGGCGAGACGCTGGATCCACTCGGGATAGAGCTCCAGCGACGCCTCCGGCAGGTCGGCGGCGGGGATCCGGGCCGGCATCTCCAGCGCCCACAGGGCGACGAGGGCGCGACGATGGTCGTCGGTCAGGGCAGAGCCGAAGGCCGAGGCCAGGGCCTCTTCCGCGCGATGACCCGGCTGGTCGAAGTCCCAGTGCGGGGCCGAGGCGGCGGCGGCAGCGGCGGCGGCGTCCTTCAGGGCGTGAAGTCGAGCTCGATCGTCGACAAGAACGCGGTTCAGCACGGCTTCGAACGCGGCGATCTGGGCAAAAGAGAGCGTTTCCATACCGGCAGTCTGCCAGACACCGGTTTGCCGACGGTTAAGGCCGACCAGCCTCTATCGCAGGAGGGCCGACCGTATCCACCAGCCGGGATGCCGGGCGGTCAGAACCCGTCCGGCGGCCTCCGCGGCCTCGCGGGTCTCGAACAGGGCGAAGACCGTGGCCCCCGATCCCGACATTCGGGTCAGGCGCACGCCGGGCAGGCTCGCTGTGGCCAACAGGGCCTCGCCGATGGCCGGAGCGAGGGCCACGGCGGACGTCTGGAGGTCGTTCCGGCAGTTTGCCAGCCAGTCGATGACGGTCGGCGCGCTCCAGGCGGGCGGTGACGCGGGCCGGTCCGCCTGCCCGACGGACCCGGCGTCAAAGGCCCGATAGACCGCTCCGGTCGAGGACGGGACGCCCGGGTTCACCAGCAGGGCCGGCAGGGGCGGCAGTCGCGTCTCGAAGGTCAGGCGGTCGCCCCGTCCTTCCGCCCAGGCGGCGCGGGCATACAGGCACATGGGACCATCAGCGCCGAGACCGGCGGCGATCCCCGCCAGCGCCTCCTCGTCGAACGGCAGGCCCAGCACATCGCGCGCCAGCACCAGGGCGGCACCGGCGTCCGAGGAACCGCCACCCAGACCGGCCGCGACGGGCAGTTGCTTGTCGAGCGTGATCCGGAGGCCCGGCTCATCGATGCCGGCGGCGGCGGCGAGGGCCCGCACCGCCCGAAGGACCAGATTGTCGCCCTCGCCCTCGAGCGCTCCGGCGAACGGGCCGGTGACGATCAGCGACAGGCGCCCCGCGGGCTCGACCGCCAGCCGGTCGCCGACGTCGGCGAAGGCGACGAGGCTGGCCAGCGGGTGGTAGCCGTCCGCCTCCGGCGGCCCGACGTGCAGGAACAGATTGACCTTGGCGGGCGCGAGCCGGGCGGCGGCCATGGCTCAGGACTGGCCGGCGGTCACCGGCGGCTCGACCGACAGGCCGTTGGCCAGCTTCTGCTCGACCTCGGCCCGACGTTCAGCGTCGGGATCGAGGGTCAGGACCCGGGTCCATTGCCATTCGGCCTCGCGCCGACGCCCGACCTGCCAGTAGGCGTCGCCCAGATGATCGACGATTTCGGCATTGCCTGGCTGTTTACTGACCGCGCTCTCCAACGTTTCGACCGCGACGTCGTACTGGCCCTGTCGGAACTGGGCCCAACCGAGAGAGTCCTGGATGTTGCCATTCTCGGGATCGGCGGCGTGCGCGCGCGCCAGCATCTCGGCCCCCTGATCGACCCTCCGGCCCGTGTCGACCCACATATAGCCGAGATGGTTGAGGATGGCCGGTTCGTTCGGCGCGGCCGACAGGGCGGCCCACAGCTCATTCTCGGCCTCATCGATCCTGCCAAGGGCTTCCAGCACAATGCCGCGCTGGAACCGGATGGCGGGCGACTGTCCGGCGACATTGATCGAGGGCTGGTTCAGCACCGCCAGAGCCTCCTCGTTCCGGTCGAGCGCGGTGAGTTGATGCGCCATCCGGGCGATTACCTCGCTCTGGCCGGGTGCCGATGCGTCGGCCAGACGAAACGCCTCCAGCGCCTCGATCCCGCGGTCATCACGCTGGAAGCTCAGCCCCAGGCCGAACTGGGCACCGGCGTAGAGGATCGGATTGGCCGTGGTGACCCGCCCGAAGGCCTCGCGGGCCGATTCCTCGCGGCCGAGGGCGACGAGGCTGAGCCCCAGACGCAGGACAACCTCGTCATCATGGGCGAGGCTGTCGGCGAGCCGCAGATAGATGGCCGAGAGCTCTTTTTCACGACGCTCGCCGGCCTGAATCGCCACCAGCTTGATGGCGAAGGCAGCGTTCTGGCGAATTGTCGGGACCGGAGGCGGGACGGCGCGGTCGAGCACCCGGCTCAGTCCGATCAGGGCTTCCGGGTCGGGCGAAGGACCGGTGAGCGACGCTTCATACAGGGCCCTGGCCTCGTCACCCCGTCCCCGGCGCTCCAGAAAACGGCCATAGTCGGCGGTGAACAACTGCCCCCCCAGGGGCGAGGCAATCAGTGCCCTGTATTCCGCTTCGGCCTCGGCGTGGCGGCGACGCGCCTCCAGCAACCGGACCCGCTGATGGCGCAGCACCATGCCGTCGAGATCCGTCATCGGTGCCGCGACGGAGGCCAGGGCGAGATCCCAGTCGCCCGCTGAAGCGGCGACGGACGGCAGGATGTAACGGCTGATCGTCTCGAAGGGCTCGGAGAAGGGCTGCGACCGGAGCAGGGCGAGATTGGCCACAGCGTCGCCGCCGTTCAGGCCGTCGACGATGACGACCAGCCGTCCGGCCTCGGACAGCAGAGGCGTATCGCGAACCGCGGGGGCCAGTTCCGCCAGGGTCTCCACATCGCCGGCGAACAGGCCGGAACGGAATGCCTCCTCACCCACGACCGGCTGTTCGGGAGTCAGGGCCTGACTCCGGGCAAGCAGATCCGCACCGGTGACATTGTCGCCCCGGAAGGTCGCCAGACGCCCGGACAGATACAGGCCATAGGCGGTCTGGCCCATGTCATCGGTCGGGATCGGTGCCCAGACGGCGGGGATCGGAACGACCGGTGCGGGCGGAGGGGGCGCAATGACCTCGTTCTCGACGACAATCGCCGGGGCCGAGGGTACGGGCAGCGGATTACCCGCTTGCGGGGCGGCGACCGGCACCTCCTGCGCCCATGCAGGGGCGGCGAGTGCCGTCAGGGCGCAACCGGCGAGGAGGAGAGCGAGGCGAGAGAGGCGCATGGCCGAACCCTTCCCGCATTATGCGGCGGCGACAAGGCCTCTCGCCCGTCCCGTGTCAGATAATCAGCCGCCGTCACATATTCGGATAGTTGGGCCCGCCGCCGCCCTCGGGCGTGGTCCAGACGATGTTCTGTGATGGGTCCTTGATGTCGCAGGTTTTGCAGTGGACGCAGTTCTGGGCGTTGATCTGGAAGCGCGGATTGGACGTACCGTCCTCGTCGTAGAGCACCTCGTACACGCCGGCAGGGCAGTAGAGCCGGGCCGGCTCGCCATACTCCGGCAGGTTCACGCGGATCGGGATGGACGGATCCAGCAGCTTCAGATGCGCCGGCTGTTCCTCGGCATGGTTGGTGTTGGAGATGAAGACCGACGACAGCTTGTCGAACGACAGCTTTCCGTCTGGCCTGGGGTAGGCGATCGGCTTGTGTTTGGAGGCCTTGTCCGTCGAACCGGCATCGGTCTTCCCGTGTTTCAGCGTCCACGGCAGGTTTACGCGGAAGATCGACGAGAACCACATGTCGAACAGGCCCAGCGCCCCGCCCAGGGTGGTGCCGAATTTCGACAGATAGGGTTTGGCGTTCCGGACCTGTTTCAGCTCCTTGTGAACCCAACTCTTCTCATAGGCGGTCTGGTATTCGACCAGCTGATCGCCCGAGCGCCCGGCCTGCACCGCCTCATAGGCGGCGTCAGCGGCCAGCATGCCGGTTTTCATGGCGTTGTGGCTGCCCTTGATGCGCGGCACGTTCACGAAGCCGGCGGAACAGCCGATCAAGACACCGCCGGGGAAGGACAGCTTCGGCACGGACTGGAAGCCGCCCTCGGTGATGGCGCGCGCGCCGTAGGAGATGCGGGTCCCGCCCTCCAGATGCTCGCTTATCGCCGGGTGGTGTTTGAAGCGCTGGAACTCGTCGAACGGCGACAGGAAGGGGTTCTTGTAGTTCAGGTGCACGACGTAGCCGATGGCCACGTAGCGGTCGCCGAAATGGTACATGAAGCTGCCGCCGCCGGTGAACTCGTCCAGCGGCCAGCCGGTGGTGTGCTGGGCCAGACCGGGGCGGTGCTGCTCCGCCGGCACCTGCCAGAGTTCCTTGAGACCAATACCGAATTTCTGCGGGTCGGCGGCGTCGCACAGGTTGTGACGGGCCATGATGGTCTTGGCCAACGAGCCCCGCACGCCCTCGGCGATGAAGACGTATTTGCCGTGCAGTTCGATGCCGGGCTGGAAGTCACCGGTCGGCTTGCCGTGGCGGTCGATGCCGAAGACGCCGGCGACGACACCCTTTACCCGGCCCGAAGGTTCGTCCCAGACCACATGGCTGGCGGCCATGCCGGGATAGACCTCGACGCCCAGGGCCTCGGCCTGTTCGCCCAGCCAGCGCGTCACATTGCCCAGCGAGGCGATGTAGCAGCCGTCGTTGTGCATGACCGGCGGCAGCAGGGGCATGGGCAGGGACAGCTGGCCTGCGGGTCCCAGGATCATGAACCGGTCCTCGGTGACCGGGGTCTCGAGCGGCGCGCCGCGGTCCTTCCAGTCGGGGAAGAGTTCGCCCAGGGCCCTGGGATCGATGACGGCACCGGACAGGATGTGGCCGCCAACCTCGGCGGATTTTTCCAGCACCGCGACGGTGATTTCCTTGCCGTCCTTCTCTGCCCGCTGTTTCAGGCGGATGGCGGCGGACAGGCCGGCGGGGCCGCCGCCGACGATGACGACGTCGTATTCCATCACCTCGCGCTCGACCCCGGCCAGGGCCTCCGCGGGCGGCAGCTTGTCGATCACGGCTTCCTGCCAGGCGTTCTGTGCGCCGCCTTCGATGGCTTCTTCGGCCATGGTCCGATTTCCTCGCAGTCAGTGGGATCTGGGTCCCGGTTATCGGGAGGTGACGCCGGGGTGGTCAAGGACTATCCCTGTGCCGAACGCCATGAACCCTTCGTCCCTCGACACCGCCAGCGCCGAAAGTCTGCTCGCCTTCTGGCGCGACGCGGGCGTCGACGCCTGTTTCGAGGACGCCCCCGTCGACCGCACCCATGTCGCCCCACCGCCCGCCGTGAAGGCCGTGGCCAAGGCCACCGCGTCCGTCGTGCCGATCACCGCGCCCGGCGACGCCCTGGCCGAGGCGCGGCGTCTGGCGGTGGCCGCGGATACGCTGGAAGCGCTGGGCGAAGCCATCGCAGGTTTCGAAGGCTGTCCGCTGCGCGGCATGGGGGCCCGGCAGGCGGTGTTTTGTCGCGGCAACCCCGAGGCCGAGGTGCTGATCATCGGCGAGGGTCCCGGCGCGGAAGAGGACGCGCGCGGCCAGCCCTTCATCGGCCAGGCCGGACGGTTGCTGGACCGGATGCTGGCGGAGGCCGGACTGGAGGGCCGGGTTTTCATCACCAATACGGTCTTCTGGCGCACGCCGGGCAACCGCACGCCGACCGCGGCGGAACAGGCGGTCTGTGCGCCGTTTGTCGAACGGACCTTTGCCTTGCTGAAGCCCAGGGCGGTGCTGCTGCTGGGCGCGGCCTCGGCCAAGGCGGTTCTGGCGACCGATGAGGGGATCATGCGGATGCGCGGACAATGGCGCGAGTGGCGGCTGGCAGAGGGGGCTGTGTCCGCCCCGGCCCTGCCCACCCTGCACCCGGCCTTTCTGTTGCGTCAGCCCATCGCCAAGCGCGAGGTCTGGGCCGATCTGCTGTCGCTTGCGGCTCGGATCGAAGGCTGACGGCCAAGCTCGTTCACTCTTCAGACTCAAAACTGCCCCAAAAAGGGGTGAAATCTTGACTTGGGCCGGGGGCAGTGGCGCCTTTCTGGCCTGACGACCGAACGAACAGCGCGAACTGCCCCAGGTCGAGACGGGGCTTTTGCCGCTCTCAGGGGGGCCGCCTTAGTGCGATTTGATTTCCGAAGCGCGATTGTCGCGCCGACATTGGCCCTGGCATTGTGCGCCCTGGCCGGTGCGGTGCACGCCGAAGAGGAAGACCGCCGTCCGCCCTCGACGCTCAGCGCCGCGGACCGCCTCAGCTACACTACGGCTTTCGATGCCCTGCGCCGCGGCGACCTGGAGGCCGCCCGGGCCTCGGCGCGCGAAGCCAACGACCGCGTCCTTCTGGGACAGGTCGAGTTCGAGCGGCTTTTCCACGCCGACTACACCGCCACCTATGAGGAACTGGCCGCCTGGCTGGAGCAGTATTACGACCTGCCGAACGCCGAACGCGCCTGGAACCTGGCCCAGCGCCGCCGCCCTGACGGCGCGGCCGAACCCCGGCGGCCCTCCCGCATGGGCGGTGGCCGGACCTGGAACAGTATCGCGGCGGCCGGAGGCAATACCGAAGGCGATCCGATGAAGGCGGCCCGTGTCGCCCTGAACCACGACGATCTGGCCGCTGCCGTGACCCTGGGCGATCAGCTCGGCGACTGGTGGACCGTCGGCCTGGCCCAGTACCGGCTTGGCGATTTCGGAGCCGCCAAGGTCGCGTTCGAGCGTGTTCTGGATGATCCGACCGAGGATGGCTGGGTTCGTTCCGGGGCCGCCTTCTGGGCCGCGCGATCCGCCGCACGGTCGGGTCAGCAGGACCGGGTGCAGCCGCTGCTGCGTCGCGCGGGGACCTGGTCGGCGACCTTTTATGGCCAGATCGCCCTGCGCCAGCTGGGCGAGGAGCCGCCGATCGAGAACATGGGGCCGACGCCCTATGCCGCGGCCGGCACGGGAAGCGCCGCCTATCAGGTCGAGGAGCCCATCGGGGTCCCCGCCGACGAGCTGGACGAATTCATCCGCAACGAGCCGCGCGCGCGCCGGACCGTGGCCTATTTCGAGATCGGACGCCGGTCCGATGCCCGTGAGGAACTTCGCACCGGCCTTCGCGCCGCGGCGACGGATCAGGGCCGGAAGCTGTGGGCCGCCCTCGGCCGGGCGCTGGGGCCCCGGATAACCGGTTCGAGCGACGACGTCCGGCGCATCAATGCCGACCACTATGCGCAGCCGGTGATCGAGCCCGACGGCGGCTTCACGATCGAACGCTCGCTGGTCTATGCCATCGCCCGCAAGGAAACAGGCTTCAACGCCCGTGCACGGTCCGGTGCCGGGGCCTATGGCCTGATGCAGGTCATGCCGACCACCGCCGCCGAACTGTCCGGCGACCGCGGCTTCGTCCGCGAGCCCGACCGGCTGTACCAGCCCAACGTCAACACCCGACTGGGTCAGGCCTATGTGAACCGGATGCTGGCCCTGCCGGCGATCAACGGTGATCTGCTGCGCGCCGCGGCCTCCTACAACGCCGGCCCGGGCCCGATGGTCATGGCGGTCCGCAAACTGGGCCAGGACGCCGATCCGCTGCTGCTGATCGAGACGATCGACGTGCCCCAGGCCCGCGAATATGTCGAAAAAGTCGTGGCCGCCTACTGGATTTACCAGCGCATGAATGGTCGGCCGCTGAACACCCTGGATGCGGTGGCCTCGGGCGCGACGCAGATTCCGCTGTCACTGGACTATGTTGCGCCCCCGCCCGTACCGGTTCAGCCGGTCGAGGTGGCTTCGGCGCCGACGGTCACCGCAAACTAGGTAATGCTGACCAGCAGCAGGGCCGGCAGGCAGCAGGCGATCACGATCATCAGGCCATAGACCATCAGACTGGGACGGCGTGCTCCGGGCTGTTCGACGGGCATTGACATGACGGACCCCTGAACGCTTCTGCGCTCCTGAAGGTCCAGACATACCGTCGTTGTCTTAAGACCGCGTTCCGCGGGGCGGTTAATGACCCGGCAGCGCCTGGGCCGACCATTCGAGAAAGTCAGGCTGGGCCAGCAGGGCGTCGCGATAGGCCGCGGCGGTTCCATCATCGCCATGGGCCGCCAGATCGATCTGGAAATGCCGGAAACGCGTCGCGACCGGGGTGTAGAAGGCGTCCGGCACAGACCAGTCGCCGAAAAGATACGGCCCGCCCGCACCGAACCGGCGGCGCATCTCCATCCAAAGTCTGACGATGCGGCGGATGTCGCGCTCCACAGCCTCGCCCGTGGGCGGTGCCGAGCGATCCGGTCCGACCATGGTGTGGTCCGGCCCCATGCCGCACTCGGTCCGCAGGCCCATGAAGCCGCCATGCATCTCGCAGGCCGCCGAGCGCGCCAGCCAGCGGGCGTGGGGATCGGCGGGCCAGAGACGGGCATTCGGGAAATTCTCGGCGCACCAGACCGAGATGGCCATGGAATCCCAGATCGTCTCGCCGTCCACCCTGAGCAGAGGCACCAGCCGGGATGGGGAAATCTGCTCCAGTTCGGCCTGACCATCGGGGGTGTAGATGTCGATCTCACGGACGGTGAAGTCGGCCTGACAGCGTTTCAGCACCAGCCAGGGCCGCAGGGACCAGGTCGAATACAGGCGGGGTCCGATGATCAGTTCCATGGCGTTTCTCCGATGCGCGTCGGCGAAGGCTTAGAGCCGTTGCGGGCACCGCGCCAAGTGAGTTTGGACGGCCGATCGACAAGCGGCGCTTGACTCACGGTCCCCCTCGCCTGACACCCCGCGCCCATGATCATCCGCTATTCCCGCCCCGCCGCCGTCGCCATCTGGTCGCAAGAGACCAAGTACCGGATCTGGTTCGAGATCGAGGCGCACGCCGCCACGCGGATGGCCGAACTGGGCACCATCCCGGTCAGCGCCGCCGAGGCGATATGGGCCAAGGGCAAGGATGTGGTGTTCGACGCCGACCGCATCGACGAGATCGAACGCACCACCAAACACGACGTCATCGCCTTCCTGACCCATGTGTCGGAGATTGTCGGTGAGGAAGCGCGCTTCCTGCACCAGGGCATGACGTCCTCGGACGTGCTGGACACCTGTTTCTCGGTCCAGCTGGCGCGAGCGTCGGACTTGCTGATTGAGGGCGTCGACCGGGTGCTGGCGGCGCTTGAGACGCGGGCGAAGGAACACAAGCTGACGCCCTGCGTCGGCCGCAGCCACGGCATTCACGCCGAGCCCGTGACCTTCGGCCTGAAACTGGCCGGCTATCACGCCGAGTTCCAGCGGGCCAGGCGGCGCTTGCTGACCGCGAAGGAAGAGATTGCCACCTGCGCCATCTCGGGGGCCGTCGGCACCTTCGCCAACGTCGATCCGGCGGTCGAAGCCTATGTGGCCGAAAAGATGGGCCTGCAGGTCGAGCCGGTCTCGACCCAGGTGATCCCGCGCGACCGGCACGCCGCCTTCTTCGCGGCCCTGGGCGTCGTTGCTTCCTCGATCGAGCGACTGGCGACGGAAATCCGCCACCTGCAGCGGACCGAAGTCCTGGAGGCCGAGGAGTTCTTCGACAAGGGCCAGAAGGGTTCGTCGGCCATGCCGCACAAGCGCAACCCGATCCTGACCGAGAACCTGACCGGCCTGGCCCGTCTCGTTCGCTCGTCCGTGGTGCCGGCGATGGAGAACGTCGCCCTCTGGCACGAGCGGGACATCAGCCATTCCTCGGTCGAGCGCGGCATCGGGCCGGACGCCACCATCCATCTGGACTTTGCCCTGCACCGTCTGGCGGGCGTGGTCGAGCGGCTGAACGTCTATCCGGCCAATATGGAGAAGAACCTGAACCTGCTGGGTGGGCTGGTCCATTCGCAACGGGTCATGCTGGCCCTGACCCAGGCGGGGGTGTCGCGCGAGGACGCCTATGCCGCCGTCCAGGAGAACGCCATGAAGGTCTGGCGCGGCGAAGGCCGGTTCCTCGACTTCCTGAAGGCCGACGCCCGGGTGACCCTGCCGGAAGCCCAACTCGAGGCCCTGTTCGACATCGGCTATCACACCAAACACGTGGATACGGTGTTCGCGCGGGTTTTCGGGGCCGCGTGAGCCTGAAACGCGCCTTCGACCCCGTCGTCGACGCGAATACGCGGCTTCTGATCCTCGGCAGCCTGCCCGGTGATGCCTCGCTGAAGGCGGGCCAGTATTATGGCCATCCTCAAAACGGCTTCTGGCGGCTGACCGGCGGCGTGATCGGGCGTGATCTCGTCGCCCTGCCCTATCCGGAGCGGCTGGAGGCGCTGAAGTCGGCCGGCGTGGGGCTGTGGGATGTGATCGCCAGCGCCGAACGGCCGGGCAGTCTGGACGCGGCCATTCGCAATGCCGAGGGTGCGGACCTGAACCGGCTGATCGACGGCCTGCCGATGCTCCGCGCCGTCGCCTTCAACGGCGGGACCGCCGCGCGGCTTGGACGTCGGACCCTGATGTCGCGACCGGATCTCGCCTTGATCGATCTGCCCTCGTCCAGCCCCGCCTACACCCGCCCGCTGGCCGAGAAGGCGCAGGCCTGGGCGGAACTTTCGGTCGTGCTCTCCTCCTTCTGACCTGAGGGTGCGGTCACGTGTCGCGCCCCAAAAGCGGCGGCCGACGCATCCTTTCAGCCCCGGATCAGTACCTCTCCCCGACCCGCCGACAGAGCGGGCTGTTCAGGAGACCGCGTTATGAAGTTCACCCGCTACGCCGCCCTCGCCCTTGCCTCAACCGCGGCCCTCGCGCTCGCCGCCTGCAATCCAGCCGCTGAAGAGGCCGCCCCGGCCGACGCCTCGGCCATGGCACCCGTTCCGGCCGATCCGATGGTCGGCGGCGCGCCGATGAGCCCGAACGACACCATTGTCGCCAACGCCGCCAAGGCCTCGACCCTGACCACCCTGGTCAGCGCCGTCCAGGCCGCCGGTCTGGCCGAGACCCTGTCCGGCCCCGGCCCGTTCACTGTCTTCGCACCGGACAACGCCGCCTTTGAAAAGATTCCGGCGGACACCCGCTCGGCCCTCATGACGCCCGCCATGAAGGATGATCTGACCAAGATCCTGACCTATCATGTGGTCGCCGGCCGTTTGACGGCGGCTGATATCGCGTCCCAGGCCCAGGCCAACGGCGGGACCGCGACTCTGACCACGGTGCAGGGTGAAAGCCTGAAGGTCTCGGCCGGACCGAACAACACCTGGGTCATCACCGATGCCAAGGGTGGTACCTCGACCATCACCCAGGCCGACGTCGCCCAGTCGAACGGCATGGTCCATGTCATCGACACGGTTCTGATGCCGTAACCACGGCGGCATCGCTGAAACGAGAAGGGCCGCTCCATCGCTGGAGCGGCCCTTTTTCGTCTCCGTGCCGTCCGCCTATTCGTCGTTGCGGATCTGCTCGCGCGCCACCGACGACAGTTCGTCCATCTTGCGGCGGATTTCACCCTCGGAGACCGTCAGGCCAGCGCCCACGAAGTCCTGGGCGATCTTGCGGTAGACGTCTTCCTCGCCCGGCTGTTCGAAATCAGCCTTGACGATGGCGCGGCCGTATTCCTCGGCGCGGTCGGCGTTCAGCCCCATCTTCTCGGCGGCCCAGAGGCCCAGCAGCTTGTTGCGCCGGGCAATGGCCTTGAATTCCTGCTCCTGATCGAGGGCGAATTTGGACTCAAAGCCCCGTTCCCGATCGTCAAAGGTCGTCATCCGCGTCGCAAGGCTCCGTTCGGGCGGCTTCAAGCCACCGCCCCAGTCGAGGTGGTCTATAGCCGCCCCATGGCCGAACGCAACCAGAACTGACTGTGGTGCCAGGCCGCGGCGACCCGGCCTTTTCCGACACGCCGTCCGTTTGTATCGCGGTGCCGCATCCGCTAAGGGTTCCCGCGACTTTTTCCCGCCCGCCCGATTCCGGATTGCGCCGCCCAGAACTCCCTCTGGCCGCGCGATTTTCGTTTCCGGCAGCCCCGCCCGGACCCGCCACCATGAACGTCAAACGCAAGAAGATTTACGAGGGCAAGGCCAAGATCCTCTACGAAGGACCCGAGCCTGGCACCCTGATCCAGTATTTCAAGGACGACGCCACCGCCTTCAACGGCGAGAAAAAGGCCCAGCTGGAAGGCAAGGGCGTCATCAACAACCGCATCAGCGAATTCATCATGTCGCGCCTGAACGGCATCGGCGTGACCAACCATTTCATCAAGCGTCTGAACCTGCGCGAACAGCTGATCCGCGAAGTCGAGATCATTCCGCTGGAGGTCGTCTGCCGCAACATCGTCGCCGGCTCGATGAGCCAGCGCCTGGGTATCGACGAGGGCACGCCCCTGCCCCGCTCGATCATCGAATTCTATCTGAAGAAGGATGAGCTCAACGACCCGATGGTCACCGAAGAGCACATCACCGCCTTCAACTGGGCCACAACCCAGGAACTGGACGACATGCTGGCCATGACCGTGCGGGTGAACGACTATCTGTCGGGCATGTTCGGTGCCGTCGGCATCACCCTGGTGGACTTCAAGATCGAGTTCGGCCGGGTGTGGGAGAACGACTTCTCGCGCGTCCTGCTGGCCGACGAGATCAGCCCGGACTCCTGCCGCCTGTGGGATACGGCCACCGGCGAGAAGCTGGACAAGGACCGCTTCCGCCGCGATCTGGGCGATGTCATCGAAAGCTATACCGAGGTCGCGCGCCGCCTCGGCATCATGAAGGAAATGCCGACCGTGATTCAGGGGGGACTGCACTGATGGCCAGGGTCAAGGTTCACGTGTTCCTGAAGCCCGGCGTGCTGGATGTTCAGGGCAAGGCCGTCGAAGGAGCCCTGCACGGACTGGGCTGGGCCGGTGTGTCGGACGCCCGCGTCGGCAAGCTGATTGAGTTCGATCTGGACGGCGTCGCCGACGCGGCCGCCGAAGCGAAGAAGATGTGCGAGACCTTGCTGGCCAACACGGTCATCGAAAGCTATCGCATCGAGGTCGCATGAACCGGTTGATCAAGTTTTCGGTGACGGCCTTCGTGGTGGTCGGCGTTCTGATCTTCGCGGCGGCCCTGGCCGGCGGCCTGGCCGACGACAGGGCCTTCACCCCGGCGGCAAAGGAAGCGGCACACACCCCGGCCCCCGTACAGGGTTCCGACGCCGGACACTGAATTCTCGACACCAGGAGCGCGCCATGGCCTTCACCCTGACCTCAACGGGCTTCGCTGACGGCGGTACCCTTCCGGACGCGCAGGTACAGGCGAAGGGCAACCGGTCGCCGCAGCTGAGCTGGTCCGGCGCGCCCGAGGGCACGAAGAGCTTCGCGATCACCTGCTACGATCCCGACGCCCCCACCGGCTCGGGCTTCTGGCACTGGACCGTGGCCAACATCCCCGCCGATGTTACCGAACTGGCGGAAGGCGCGTCTTCCGACAACATGCCCAGGGGCGCGGTCGAGGGCCGCACGGATTTCGGCGAACCCGGCTTTGGCGGCGCCGCGCCGCCCAAGGGCCACGGCCCGCACCGCTATATCTTCACGGTCTTCGCCGTGGACACCGATCGGCTGGAGGTGACGCCGGACAATTCGGGGGCCGTCTTCGGCTTCAACCTGCATTTCCACACCCTGGCCAAGGCCTCGATCACGGGCGTTTACGAGAACCACGGCTGAGCCGGGCTTCATCGGGAGGGGCGGCATGAAAACCCTGGTTCTGGCCATCGCGACGGGGGCGCTGTTGTTGATCGCGCCGGGCGTGTCGGCGGCGCAGGACGCCCCGGCGGTCGCGGCCGCACCGACGGCGACGCCTGCCGGCATTCCGCTGGACAGCGCCTGGCGGCGCGCCGTGTACGAACAGGCGCACACCCACCTGAAACATCCCAGCTGGGGCGTGCGGCATTCCGAACGGAACTATGTGTTGGGCATGACCCTAGCGGAGGTCGAGGGCCTGACGGTCGACGCCGATGTGATGTTCGCCGCCGCTTTTCTGCACGACTGGGGTGGGATCGAACCGTTCGCGGCTCCCGGCGTCGATCATGCCGTCCGCTCGGTTGAGCTGGCCGAACCCTTCCTGAGCGAGGCCGGCTTCCCGATGGAGAAGTTCCCGGCCGTCCGGACCGCCATCCTCGGGCATATGTACGACAAGGAACCGGAGGGGGCCGAGGCTCTCGTAATCCATGACGCCGATGCCCTCGACTTTCTCGGCGCGCTCGGGGCGGCCCGGTTGCTGGCCGCGACGGGGACGCGACCGGACTATGATCAGGCCCTGACGCGAATCGAGCGATTCGCCGTCGACATCCCGCCGCGGCTGAAGACCGGAGCGGCCCGGGAACTGGCCCCGGAGCGGGTCGCGACGATGACGGAATTCCTCGCCGATGTGCGGCGTGAGACGCCCGCGGCCGCCAGACCCTGACATGAGCCGCAAACGCTGCTACAGGGCCGCGCCATGAGCGCAGCCGTCATCGTCTTCCCCGGTTCCAACTGCGACCGCGACTGCAAGGTCGCCGTCGAACGATCCACCGGCGAGACCGTCGAAATGGTCTGGCATGGCGAGACCGAGCTGCCTTCGGGCCTCGATCTGATCGTCCTGCCGGGCGGCTTCTCCTATGGCGACTATCTGCGCTGCGGAGCCATGGCGGCGCAGTCGCCGGTGATGCAGGCGGTCAAGAAGGCCGCGGACGACGGCGTGGCCGTGGTCGGCATCTGCAACGGCTTCCAGATCCTGTGCGAGGCCGGGATGCTGCCGGGGGCCCTGCTGCGCAACGCGGGGCTGAAATACGTCTGCAAGCCCATCGCCCTGACCGTCGCCAACGGCCAGACCCGGTTCACCTCCGGTTATCAGGGCCAGCGCGAGGTCGTCATGACCCAGGGCAATGGCGACGGAAACTATTTCGCCGACGCCGAGACCCTGGCCCGGATCGAGGGCGAGGGACAGGTGGTGTTCCGCTATGTCGACAACCCGAACGGCTCGGTCGCCGACATCGCGGGCATCCAGAACGCACGCGGCAATGTGCTGGGTCTGATGCCCCACCCCGACCGCTCGTTTGAGGAAGAGCTGGGTTCCGCCGACGGAGCCACCCTGTTCCGCAGTGTCTTCGCCGCCGCCTGAGGCGTCCACGGGCTTGACCTGACGCCCGCTGTCGTTCGATCTCCATACGGAGAGACAGGGGCCGGCCGATGTTCATGAGCGAACGCCAGAAGATGATCTCCGGCCTGCCGTACGATCCCGGCGACCCGGAACTTCAGGCCGACCAGACCGCCGCCAAACAGTGGATGGCGCGATACAATGCCGCCATGGCGGCCAGCCCCGCCGACCGCCGCGACCTTCTGCGCCAGAAGATGGGGGAGGTCGGCGAGGGCGCGATCATCCGCCCGCCTTTCCACTGCGACTACGGCTACAACATCCGCCTGGGCCGTGGGGTATTCCTGAATTTCAACTGCATCATCCTGGACATCTGCGAGGTCGAGATCGGGGAGCAGACCGTCATCGGTCCCGGTGTGCAGATCCTGACCGCCGACCACCCGCTCGACCCGGTCCAGAGGGCCGAAGGGATCGAGTTCGGCAAGCCTGTCACCATCGGCCGGAATGTCTGGATCGGCGGCGGGGCGATCATCCTGCCGGGCGTCACCATCGGAGACGACTCGGTGATCGGGGCCGGATCGGTCGTCACCCACGATGTGCCGGAGGGGGCCACCGCCATGGGCAATCCGGCGCGGCTCAGCGATCAGACCCCCCAGGCCTGACCGCCCGCGCCATAGCCATCGACGGCCTGGAACAGGGCAGAGACCAGCGCCCGCTCCTCTTCGCTCAGCTCCGGCTTCCAGACATCGAAGATCAGGATGGTGCGATCCAGACCGCTGTCGTTGGCGGCCTCGTGTTCGATGGTGTCGTCAAAGGCCCAGGCCTGCCCCTCGCGCCATTCGCGGGTGTCGTTGCCGACGCGGAAACGGTTGCCCGGCGGGGCGATGAGCGGAAGGTGACAGATCAGCCGGGTATTGATCAGGCCGTGGTGTGGCGGGATGCGCGCGCCGGCCTTCAGCTTCGAAAACAGGATCGAGGGGGTCCGGCCCGGGACCCGACACAGGGGAACCTCGGCCAGGGCCTGGATGGTACGCGGACAGCGTCGGGCGATGTCCGGCTGTTCCTCCCCGTCCTTCCACAGAAACAGGGCGCTCCAGTCCGCGTTCGACATCATCCCCGCCGCGTCACGGTTGGGCCGGTCGGCGCGCGGCTCGACATAGGGGCGGAACAGGTCGGGTTCGGCCAGCAGGCCGTCCAGCTCGGCGCGAATCTCGCCAGCCGCCTCCTCGACCGCCGCCAGCCAGGGCAGGCTCTCACGCGGCTGGAACTGGATCTGCGGCAGGCCGGGAAACAGATAGAAGCGCGGCTCCTGCTGATACAGACGCTTGCGCCCGGCCATCAGGTCCAGCGACAGGGCGAACCGGTCGCTGGAAGTCGCCGCGTCGAAGCCGGCCCCCGCCAGGCTGGTCGTCAGATGGGCCTCGAACCGCTGCGCCTGGGCCTGCACCGCCGCCTGCGCCCGGCGCAGTGCGGCGATCGTCTCGGGGCCCAACCCCTTGCCGTTGCCCGCCGTGCGCAGGGCCGAGCTGTAGAAACTGGCCGCCGCCCGGCTGTCCCCCAGACCCGCGAGGGCGTCGCCCTTGGCGATAAGGGCCCCGAGGTTGCGAGGATCGGCGGCCAGCGCGCGGTCGGCCGCATCCAGTCGGTCGCGGTGGCTCTGTTCGGTGTTCGACATCCGCTGATCGGAGAGGGGCGAGCCGTGTCCGTCAAGACGAAAGCGTCGACCGGCGCCTGAGGGGTGGTCATTCAGGTCCAAATGAACCTTCACTGTCCGGATGCGTAGTCAGAACCACCACTTCCGGAGTCGCCATGTCCATCGCCCGACCGACCGCAAACCAGGTCACCCGCCGCCTGATTGTTCTGGCCTCGGCGATCTTCGCCGTTGTGGTCGGCCAGACCCAGGTCCTGCTCGGCTGGGGCCAGTCACCGGCGGAGTTCTCGGCCGACAGTGACGCCACGCTGCGGGTCGCGGGCTATGCCTTCGCCATCTGGGGCCTGATCTACCTCTGGCTGATGGTCTATGCGGTCAGACAGGTCCTGCCGCAGACGGGCGAAAGCGACCTGATCCGGCGCTTCGGCTGGCCGTCGGTTCTGGCGCTTCTGGGGATCGGCTGGTGGGTCGTCGCGGCGGCCTTCGACCAGGAGGCGGCGACCATCGTTCTGATCTTCGGCGCGCTGGCATCACTGCTGGTTCCCCTTCTGATGAATGCCGACGCGATCCGAGCCCTGCCGCGCGGCGATCGCGACCGCTGGATGACGATCTGGCCTCTGGCCCTGTTGGCCGGCTGGTTGACGGTGGCGGCACCCCTGAATCTGATCACGGTGGTGACGGGCAATGGAGCGCTGCCGGATATTCTGTCACCAACGGCCTGGGCCGCCCTGGCCATCGTTGTCGTCGCCGCCGTCGCGCTCGGTGTCACCCTGCGCCTGCGCACCCTCGCCTATTCCCTGCCCATCTCCTGGGGGCTGCTGGGAGCCTTTGTCGCCGAACAGGCGCGAAATCCGGTGCTGTCCTATATCGCCCTCGCGGCCGCCCTGGCCGTGCTTGTGGGAGCCATAATCCTCACATTCCGGCTGCGTCCCGGGATCGAACGGCCGGCCTGAAGGACGGGTGTCGGGTCAACGGGATGTGCTGTCATGCCGGCGATGTTCCGCTAACGGCTGACACGACTCCCTTCTGCGGTTAGAAGGCGCGCCCATGAGCGCTCCGCAAAAGACCATGGCCGAACTGGCCGCCGACTACGGCCTGGCCCCGAACGAATATCAGGTCGTCCTCGACCGGCTGGGGCGGGAACCCAACCACGTCGAATTGGGCGTGTTCTCGGTGATGTGGTCCGAGCATTGTTCGTACAAGTCGTCGAAGGTCCACCTCGGCAAATTCCCGACCAAGGGACCGCGCGTCATCTGCGGGCCGGGCGAGAACGCCGGGGTCATCGACATCGACGACGGTGACGCCTGTATCTTCAAGATGGAGAGCCACAACCACCCCTCCTACATCGAGCCCTATCAGGGCGCGGCGACCGGCGTGGGCGGGATCATGCGCGACGTCTTCACCATGGGGGCGCGGCCCGTGGCCCTGCTGAACGCCCTGCGTTTCGGTGACCCGTCGCACGAGAAGACCAAAAGGCTCGTCAAGGGCGTGGTCTCGGGCATCGGCGGCTATGGCAACTGCGTCGGCGTGCCGACCGTGGCCGGCGAGACCAATTTCCACGCCGGCTACAACGGCAACATCCTGGTCAACGCCATGTGTGTGGGGATCGCGAAGGCCGACAGCATCTTCTATTCGGCGGCACCCGGCGCGGGCATGTCGGTGGTCTATTTCGGATCCAAGACGGGCCGCGACGGCATCCACGGCGCGACCATGGCCTCGGCGGAGTTCGACGAGGATTCCGACGAGAAGCGCCCGACGGTGCAGGTCGGCGATCCCTTCGCCGAAAAACTGCTGATCGAGGCGACGCTGGAACTGATGGCCTCGGGCGCCGTCGCCGCGATCCAGGACATGGGCGCGGCGGGACTGACCTCGTCATCGGTCGAGATGGCCGGCAAGGGCGGGGTCGGCATCGAGCTGATCATGGACAAGGTCCCCCAGCGCGAAACCGGCATGACCGCCTATGAGATGATGCTGTCGGAGAGCCAGGAGCGGATGCTGGCTGTGCTGAAGCCGGGCCGCGAGGCCGACGGTCACCGAATCTTCGAGAAATGGGGACTGGACGCCGCCGTCATCGGCATGACCACCGACACCGGCCATCTGGTGCTCAAGCACAACGGCGAGACCGTTTGCGACGTGCCGCTGGCGCCCCTGTTCGACGACGCGCCGCTGTACGACCGGCCGTGGGTCCAGCCCGAGTTGCAGCCGCGTCTGGCACCCGCCGACGTGCCCGCCCCGGACAGCTGGGTCGATGCGGTGCTGAAGGTACTGTGCTGCCCGGACATGGCGTCCAAGCGCTGGATCTGGGAGCAGTACGACCGCCACGTGATGGCGGACACCCTGCACGACTCCGCCACCGCCGCCGACGCCGGCGTGGTGCGGGTGCACGGCACGGACAAGGGTCTGGCCATGACCTCGGACTGTACGCCACGCTATGTGCTGGCCGATCCCTATGAGGGCGGAAAACAGTGTGTTGCCGAGGCCTGGCGCAACCTGACCGCCGTCGGCAGCCGGCCCATCGCCATCACCGACAACCTCAATTTCGGCAATCCGCAGCGGCCCGAGATCATGGGCCAGATCGTCCGCGCCATCGACGGCATGGCCGAGGCCTGCCGGGCGCTGGACTTCCCCGTCGTGAGCGGCAACGTCAGCCTCTACAACGAGACAAACGGCGCGGCCATTCCGCCGACTCCGACGGTCGGAGCCGTCGGTCTCTTGCCCAACTATGACGTGGTCGTCGGCTTCGGCGGCATGGTCGAGGGCGATGTGCTGGTCCTGATCGGCGAGACAGTCGGTGAGTTGGGCTCATCGATCTATCTGCGCGAGGTGCTGGGCCGCGAGGACGGTGCCCCACCGCCGGTCGATCTGGCGCTGGAGCGCAAGACCGGCGATTTCGTGCGTGCGCAGATCGAGGCCGGTGCACTGACCTGCGTGCATGACCTGTCCGACGGCGGTCTGATCGGTGCCGCGGCGGATATCGCCCTGGCATCGGACTGTGGCGTTGAACTCGATGCCACCTCGGCGACCCATGCCCACATCTTCCTCTTCGGCGAGGATCAGGCCCGGTATCTGGTCGCCGTGCCCGAGGCGACGGAGATCATCGCCGCGGCCCAGGCCGCCGGGGTGCGCGCCTCGGTCGTCGGCCGGGCCAAAGGCAAGGATTTCGCCTCGGGTGACCTG
Organism: Caulobacteraceae bacterium; assembly: GCA_965284535.1. Lineage (GTDB taxonomy): Bacteria > Pseudomonadota > Alphaproteobacteria > Caulobacterales > Caulobacteraceae > Brevundimonas. The sequence continues at coordinate 1,645,192 of OZ260090.1, read as the reverse complement.
TTCCGCCTGCCGCTGGATCACCTGCGCGAGATGCACGAGGCCTGGATGCCGAACTGGATTGAAGGAAACGCCTGATGCGCCTCGCACCGATCGCCCTGACCGCAATCGCCCTGACGCTGTCGGCCTGTGACGGCGGAGGCGACCCTGTCGATCAGGCCCTGCGCGATGCCTCGGCCAAGAACCACGCCGCAACGGTTCGGGAGGGCACCATTTCCGCGCCGGCCCATCACCCCGCAACCGCCGGCGCGACACCCGGCGACCGCGCCTTCGCCGCTTCCGAGGCCGCCATGCACACCGGCATGGCCAGGGCTTCCGGCGTGACGGTGGACGAGGCCTATATCGCCAAGATGATCGAGCACCATCTCGGCGCCGTCGCCATGGCCGATGTGGCCCTGCAGCATTCCCGCGATCCGCACATCCGCCGCATGGCCCAGGCCGTGAAGGACGCGCAGACGGTCGAGATCGCTGAAATGCGGGCCTGGACCCCGGCCGTCCAACCGGCGCAGTGACGCGCGTCACATTTCCGGGCTAGGTCGGGCGATCGAAACCGGAGATCCGCATGCGTTCGCTCGATTCCGTCTCACGTCGTGGTCTGATGCTGGCTCTCGGTGCCGGCGGTGTGGTGCTGGGCTCCGGCCGCCGGGCCCTGGCTGACCCGGTGTTCGCCGAATACCCGTTCCAGCTGGGTATCGCCGCCGGCGATCCGGCCCCCGACGGTTTCGTCATCTGGACCCGACTGGCCCCTCGCCCGCTCGAAATCGGCTACGGCATGCCAATGGCCCCGATGCCGGTGAAATGGGAGGTTGCGACGGATCGCGGCTTTTCCAATGTGACGCAGAGGGGCGAGGCCATCGCGCGGCCGGAACTGGGGCATGCCGTCCACGTCGAGGTCGAGGGGCTGCAGCCGGGCCGCGACTATTTCTACCGCTTCATCGCCGGGACCGAGCGCACGCCTTCGGGCCGGGCGAAAACGGCCCCGGCGGCCGGCGCTTCCGTGGCCCGGGCGCGGTTCGGGGTCGTCGGCTGCCAGGCCTATGAGCAGGGGTTCTACACCGCGCACCGCCGCATCGCCGGCGAGGACCTCGACTTCGTCTACTGCTACGGGGACTACATCTACGAAGGCCGGGGAAACCGCACCTACACCGGATCGGGGGGGACGATCGAGAACCCGCGCCAGCACATCGGCGGCGAGATCTACAGCCTCGACGACTACCGACGCCGCTATGCCCAGTACAAGCTGGACACCGACCTGCAGGCCAGCCATGCCGCCGCGGCGTGGTTCGTGACCTGGGACGATCATGAGATCGCCAACAACTGGGTCGCCGACATCGATGACGGCGTGCCACCGGAAGCCTTCCTTCTGCGCCGGCAGGCGGCGGCGCAGGCCTTCTATGAGCATATGCCGCTGCGCCGCTCGGCCTTTCCGCGCGGAGCGGAGATGCAGCTGTATCGCCAGTCGTCGTGGGGCGACCTGCTCGACCTCAACTTCCTCGACACCCGGCAGTATCGCTCGGACCAGCCTTGCAACGACGCCTGGGCCACGACCTGCGCCGGCGTCTCGGCGCGTGAAGCGGAAGTTCTGGGGCAGGCGCAGGAGGCCTGGCTGTACCGCAACCTCGACCAGTCGCGGGCGCACTGGAAGGTTCTGGCCCAGCAGATCATGGTCATGGATCTGGACCGCAAGGAGGGACCGGAGCCCGGCTATAACCTCGACAGCTGGGCCGGCTATTCGATCCCGCGCCAAAGGCTGCTGGACCGGTTGCGGGAGCGCCGCATCGGCAACACCATCGTTCTGACCGGCGATGAGCACCAGAACTATGCGGGCGAGCTGTATCGCGACAGCCGCAATCCGGACGGGGCACCGATCGCGTCGGAATTCGTCACGACCTCGATCAGTTCATCGGGCGACGGTCAGGACCAGCGGGCCGACGGCCGCCGCTATCTGGCCGACAATCCGTTCCTGAAGTTCAACAACGCCCAGCGCGGCTATGTCGTCTGCGACGTGACGCCCGAGCGGTGGCAGACCGAGTTCAAGGTGCTGGACAAGGTGTCGGAACGCGGCGGAACGCTGACCACCCGGGCGAAATTCGCGGTGGCCAGCGGCGACGCTCGGGTCGTACCGGCCTGACCTCAGGACTGCGGCAGGTAGTCGTTGGCCTCGACCAGCCGGAACCCGGGCGTCGTCCGCGCGAATTCCCTGAGCCAGTAGCTGTGCCCCGCGCCATAGATCACCACGATCCGGTCGCCCGGCCTCGCGGCCTGCACCAGGCGGGCGAAGATCAGGGCGTTGCGCGTGTACCAGCGGCCGTTGAGGATCGCGCCAGGCTGGGCGTCGCCCGCGCCAAGCGAGAGCAGGCCCGTGTAGAAGGCCTGGCTCGACGCCACGCTCTCCGGCGTATTCATCCACCGCAGCATGTCGCCCACCGTATCCGTCCGCTGGCGAGCCTCCATTTCCGCGATCATCCCCCCGACCTGCGCATGCATGGCTCCAAGGAAGTCCATCCTGCCGTTCGCCTCGGCCCAGCTCTGAACGTCCTCGAACGGGAAGTAGGACAGCTGGCCGTCGCGATCCTGCTCATCGATGGCGTAGACCCGCTCAAGGCCGAGGCGATGGGCGAGACGATAGCCGACCTGAACCCGCTCGTCGGGACTGGTCAGCAGGTCGGCGGGCGTGAAGGCCGGATAGCGGTGGTCCAGCATGTCGGACTGGTTCCGCGCCACCCGCTCGACCGCAATCGCCGTCGGCTGGAAGCGGGCGAGGGCCTCGGCGACCGCCTCGAGCTCGGCCTGTTTCCCGGGGGTGGTGACGGGATCGATCTGGGCGTTGTGCAGGTCCTGGCCCGGGTTGCCCATGTGATAGGTCCCCAGCACCATGACCTCGATCGGCGCGGGGTCCGGCGCCTGCGCCATGGCGGCCGTCGGCAGGGCAAGGGCCATGAGGGCCACGAGAAGCTTCAGCATGGGTCAGGCTCCGGGGTCTGGAGAGCAGAGGCCGGACCCCGTCCGTTCAGATGCATCCGGATGCGATTAATTTCCGGCGGCGACCCTCGCAATCCCGCTCATCAAGCCAGGACAGGAACCGCCTGGCTCAACCGCCCGCCGACCCGGATCGGCTCGACCCGCGTGGCGAGGCCGGTCTTGTCGTCGGTCTCGACATAGACGCCACAGATGGTCGCCGGGCCATGGGCCGGTACATAACGGCCGCCGGACAGACGGGTGGTGAACCGTCGCAGCGGCTCTTCCTTCTCATTGCCGATGACCGAGTCATAGTCGCAGCAGCCGCCGGCGTCAGTCTGATAGGCCGTGCCGCCGGGCAGGATCTGGCAGTCCGCGGTGGGGACGTGGGTGTGGGTGCCAACGACCAGAGAGGCGCGGCCATCACAGAAATGGCCCATGGCCATTTTCTCGGACGTGGCTTCGCAATGCATGTCGACGATGATCGCGTCGGCCACGGCACCCATCGGACAGGCGGCCAGTTCCTTCTCGACCGCGCTGAACGGGCAGTCCATCGGGTCCATGTGGATGCGGCCCAGCACATTCATGACCAGGACGGTCTTGCCGCTCTGGGTCTCGAACAGATTGGCCCCCGCTCCCGGCGCGTCCATCAGGCGCGGATAGTTGGCGGGGCGGATCAGGCGCGGCTCGCGCACGATGTAGGTCAGGGCCTCGCGCTGGTCCCAGCTGTGATTGCCCAGGGTCAGACAGTCTGCGCCGGCCATGAACAGTTCGCGCGCGGTGTTCTCGGTGATGCCGAACCCGCCCGCGGCGTTCTCGGCATTGACCACCACGAAGTCGAGTTTCAGGTCGCGCTTCAGGCCGGGCAGGTGATCACTCAGGCCGTCCCGGCCGGACTTGCCGACGACATCACCGAAAAAAGCCAGTCTCATGCGAAGGGTCTATAGCCGGTCTCGGTCAGAACGCCATGCAGGCGGATGTCATGGGGCTCGACCGGCAGGTCATCGACCTCCTGACCCGCATAGGCGAAGCCGATCCGGGTCACCTCGGGCCGGGCCGCGAAGGTCCGGTCGTAGTAGCCGCCGCCCTGCCCCAGCCGTCCGCCATGAGCGTCGAAGGCCAGAAGCGGGGTCAGGATCAGGTCGGGCTCGACCGTCCCGGCGAGCGGAAAGGGCGCGGGGACGCCGGCCTCGTCGAGTTCCAGGGGCTCGCCCGGCGACCAGCGACGGAAGATCATGGGCGCATCGCGTTCGACAACCACGGGCAGACACAAATCCCGGTCGGCGCGGCTGAGCGCCAGCGACAGGGCGTCGGCATCCAGTTCGGAACCGATGGCGCGATAGACGGCGACGATTCGCCCCGGCGGCAGGGCACCAGCCTGATCCGCCGCGCGTTCGGCCGCGCTCGCGTCCAGCCCTGCCAGACGCTTGCGCGTGGCCCGCATGGCGGCCCGAAGCTGATGCTTGTCGGTCATGGGAGAGACCTAGCCTATTGAAACAAGGGCAGCGAGCACGCCGTTTCGCCCCTCCACCATCCTTCCGATGGTCCCCCTCCCCACACGCGGGGAGGAGACGCCCGCGCCCAGGCGGCGAGGCTCCACTAGCCGGATAGCGCAAAAGGGAGAAAGGTTGGCGGCGCCGCAAGAACCGTGAAGGGCGTTTAAATCCTCTCGACCTGGGTAGCCAGGTGGGCTCCGTGTGCCCGGGCCCTCGAGCCCAAACAGGGACAGATCCCTTTGAGTGAATTAAGGTCGCAAGGAAATGTTGCCTTCGACGAGAGCCGCAGCAGGACCCGCCGCCGAGCAAGATAGTCGTTTGCGAGCGCTTGCGCCAGAGGCCCGGCGGAAGCCTTCATCGCCCCATTGTCAGGCGTCCCCGAAGATCGCGTCCTGACCCATCAGCCGGCCCAGCCACGGATGATCGAGGGCCAGGCTGAAGGCGAAGGTGCCCTCACCGAGGTCGCGGTGAACAATGGTCAGCCGACCCGGCTCGGCCCAGCAAGGCAGGCGCAGCCGAAGGCCCCGCACGGTGAGAAAATAGAAGGCACTGCGAAACACCAGGGCCTCGTCCTCGACGGCCACGGTCAGGGCCATGCCGAAACCCGCGCCGACATATTCCTCCAGTCCGGTCGGGCCGGCGAAGCGTTTGGCGGAATGGATGACCTGTGGAAAGCCGGTGCGGCGGGCATAGAGACGGGTCCAGACCTGGCCCTGTCCGACATGGTCCTCGGTGACGGTCACGACGGCCGCACCGGGCTGGAACACCAGCGGCAGGGGACCGCCGATCAGCCGCGCCGCCCAGGCCAGCAGTCGGCCCGCGGTATTGGCCCGCACAGCCGTCACTTCGCCGCAATAGGTCACCGTCGCTCCACCGGTCAGGCGTTTCGAGAACCGGCGGCGCACGGCGGGCGGCAGGGTCGCCCAGGCCCCGGGGGTCAGCAGGGCCCGGAAACGCAGGTCGGCGAGATCGGCGGCGGGGACCGGTCGGGCGGGGGCCGGTCCAGGGGGCCTCGTGATCGCGGCCGCAGCACCCATGGCGCCTTCCCTTCGCTATTTCCCGGCGGGAATGAGGGCCGCGATGCGGGCACCCAGTTTCAGCAACACCATCAGCTTGGGCCGCGCCACTGTCGTAATCTGATCGTACCAGCGGTCGATCGTCTCGGTGAACTCCAGCATCTCCTTCAACCGCTTCAGCGCCGTGGGGGAGACGGTTGGATCCACTTCCGCCTCGGCGACACAGGCGCGCAGGGTGATCAGCGCCGGGTCGATCTCCTTGGCCTTGCGGCCGGCGGCGATCCGCGAGGCGACCTCCCAGACATCGGTCTCGGCCTCATAGTGGTCGCGGCGATCGCCCCGGATCGGTACGCGCCGGATCAAGGTCCAGTTCTGCAGTTCCTTGAGCGAGTTCGACACGTTCGAGCGCGCCATCTCCAGCGACCCGGCGATCTCCTCCGCCGTCATCGGCGTCTCGGCGGTCAGCAGAAGGGCGTGGATCTGGGCGACGGACCGGTTGACCCCCCAGAAGCCGCCCATCTCGCCCCAGTGCAGGACGAAGCGTTCGAGGGCGACAGGGAGTTTCGTTATTTCTGTCATGACAGAAATATCAGATCAAAAAGATCTCAGGTCAAGCCGGCTCGCCTGCGGCGGGCGGTCACAGTCCCTGGGCGATTTTCTCGAGGCGGGCGGCGACCGCGTTCAGCGCCTCGGCCACGCCATCCGTCGAGGCAGCACCCGCCGACGGCGGCACAGGGTTGCCCAGGCGGACCTCATGCAGTTCATCGGCCAGCATCAGGCCGGCCATGAGGAACAGGCGGATGTCACCGACGTGGCCGACCTCGCCCGCAACCTGACGGACGTGGCCATCGAACTGTTTGGCCAGGATGCGGACGCGCTCTTCCTGGCCGTCGGCGCAACCGACGGCATACGGACGGCCGTTGATCTCGACGGTCACCGTCGCCATCAGCGGGCCTCCTGTTCGGCCAGGCTGTCGCGAATCGCATCGGCGGCGTGGGACAGGGCTTCGGCGGCGTCACGGCCGGCAGCTTCCAGTTCATGGATGCGCGCGCGGTCTGTCTCGGTCGAGGGTTCCGGCGCGAACAGGTCGTCGTCCGGTACGCGGCTGGTCCCGGCCGCGCGGCTCTTGATGTCCAGCAGGCGGCGCTCCAGCAGCGCCAGCGCGCGGTCAACCCGGTCCTTTGCGGCCGATGCAGCGTCCATTCGGGTCACTTCCTCCAGAATCCGTATAGAACCCGCCGACGCGTCGGGGTAAAGCGGCGCGCCTCCCTTTTTCCGCCTCCCGACGAAAGGTCCCCCCGTGACCGACGCCCGAACCGTATCCGCAAAGGCCACTCCCAGGCAGATGGCCGACGCCATCAGGGTACTGTCCATGGACGGTGTAGAGAAGGCGAAGAGCGGCCACCCGGGCATGCCGATGGGTATGGCGGACGTGGCGACGGTGTTGTTCTCGAAATTCCTGAAGTTCGATGCGAGCCGCCCGGACTGGGCCGATCGCGACCGCTTCATCCTGTCGGCCGGCCACGGATCGATGCTGATCTACAGCCTGTTGCACCTGACCGGCTACAAGGCCGCGACGAAGGAAGAACTGTCGAATTTCCGTCAGTGGGGTTCGAAGACCGCGGGTCACCCCGAGTTCGGCCACATGCCCGGCGTCGAGACCACCACCGGCCCTCTGGGTCAGGGTCTGGCCAACTCCGTCGGCTTCGCCATGGCCGAACGCCATCTGGCGGCGAAGTACGGGAGCGAGTTGGTCGACCACCGCACCTGGGTCATCGCCGGGGACGGCTGTCTGATGGAGGGGGTGTCGCAGGAAGCCATCGCCCTCGCCGGCCGCTACCGCCTGAACAAGCTGACGGTGCTGTGGGACGACAACAGCATCACCATCGACGGGGCCGTGTCCCTTTCGGACGCCACCGACCAGAAGGCGCGCTTCAAGGCCGCCGGTTGGGCCGTGAAGGCCATCGACGGTCACGACATGAAGGCCATCAAGTCGGCTCTGCAGTGGGCGACGCGTCAGGACAAACCGACCCTGATCGCCTGCAAGACCAGAATCGGTCGCGGTGCCGCCACCATGGAAGGCAGCCACAAGACGCATGGCGCGGCGCTGGGCGCGGCCGAGATCGCCGCCACCCGTCTGGGCCTGTCCTGGACCCACGAGCCCTTCGATCTGCCCGAGGCCGTCGACAAGGCGTGGAAGAAGGTCGGCAAACAGGGCGCGAAACACCGCAAGGCCTGGGAAGCCCGGCTGAACGCGTCGTCCCAGGCGGCGGACTTCACCCGTGCCATGAAAGGCGATCTGCCCGCCGGGGCCTTCGACAAGCTGAATGCGAAGATCGCCGAACTGGTCGAGACCCGACCCGCCCAGGCCACGCGCCAGTCGTCGGGCGCGGCGCTGGACGAACTGTTCGCCGCCGTTCCCGAACTGATCGGCGGCTCGGCGGACCTGACCGGGTCGAACAACACCTTCGTCAAGGGAACCCCGATCCTCGACGCGCCGACCTATGAGGGTCGCTACGTCAACTGGGGCATCCGCGAGTTTGGCATGGCCGCGGCCATGAACGGCATGGCCCTGCACGGCGGGGTCATCCCCTACGGCGGCACCTTCATGGTGTTCTCGGACTACAGCCGTCCGGCCATCCGTCTCGGTGCCCTGATGGGCGTGCGGGCGATCCACGTCCTGACCCACGACAGCATCGGTCTGGGCGAGGACGGCCCGACGCACCAGCCGGTCGAGCATCTGGCCGCCCTGCGCGCCATCCCGAACCTGCTGGTATTCCGCCCCGCCGACACGGTCGAGGCGATGGAATGCTGGCAGGCGGCGCTGGAGCACAAGACGGCGCCCTCGGCCCTGGCCCTGTCGCGCCAGAAGACACCGGCGGTGCGCACGGTCGCCTCGGACGCCAACCTGTCGGCCCGGGGCGCCTATGAAATCCGCGCCGCCAAGGGGGAAGCGAAAGTCACCCTGTTCGGAACCGGCACCGAGCTGGCGCTGGCCCTGGCCGCCGCCGACGCTCTGGAGGCCGAAGGCACGCCGACGCGCGTCGTCTCGGTCCCCTGTTTCGAACTTTTCTTCCAGCAGGATGCGAAATACCAGGCCTCGGTCATCGGCCGGGGCACGGTCCGCGTCGCCGTCGAGGCCGCCATCCAGCAAGGCTGGGAACGGTTCATCGGCGAGGACGGAGGCTTCGTCGGCATGACCGGTTTCGGGGCGAGCGCCCCGGCCGAGGTCCTGTACGAGAAATTCGGGATCACCACGGCAGCCGTGCTCGCGGCGGTAAAGGCGCGGCTCTAGAATCATGAAACTCGGCACTCCCCTCTCCGACACCGCTGTCCGCGTCATGCTTCTGGGCGCCGGCGAACTGGGCAAGGAAGTCGCCATCGAACTGCAGCGACTGGGCGCGGAGGTCATCGCCGTCGACCGCTATCCCAACGCCCCGGCCATGCAGGTTGCGCACCGCAGCCACGTCATCCCGATGACCGATCCGCAGGTGCTGAACGGCGTCATCATGGCCGAGGCCCCGCACATCATCGTGCCGGAGATCGAGGCCATCGCCACCGATGTGCTGGCGCAGATCGAGGCGGCCGGACTGGCGACGGTCATCCCCACCGCGCGGGCGACCCAGCTGACCATGAACCGCGAGGGCATCCGCCGGCTGGCGGCCGAGGATCTGGGCCTGCCGACCAGCCCCTATGCCTTCGCCAGATCGGCCGCCGAACTGGCCGGGGCCGCGCATCGGATCGGCCTGCCGGTCTTCATCAAGCCGGTGATGTCCTCGTCCGGGAAGGGCCAGTCGATGATCGACGCCATCGAGGACGCCGCGAACGCCTGGGCCTACGCCCAGTCCGGGGGACGGGTCGAGACTGCGACGGTGATCGTCGAGGGCCGGATCGATTTCGACTTCGAAATCACCCTGCTGACCGTGCGCTCGATTCAGGACGGCACCGTCCGCACCGACTTCTGCGCCCCCATCGGCCACCGTCAGGTCAAGGGCGACTATGTCGAGAGCTGGCAGCCGCAGGCCATGTCTGCCGCCGCCTTGGCCGCGTCGCAGGATATCGCCCGAAAGGTCACTGACGCGCTGGGCGGTCTCGGCGTCTTCGGGGTCGAGCTGTTCGTGAAGGGCGACCAGGTCTGGTTCTCGGAGGTCTCGCCGCGCCCGCATGACACCGGGCTGGTCACCCTGGCCACCCAGACGATGAGTGAGTTCGCCCTGCACGCCCGGGCCATCCTCGGCCTGCCGGTCGATGTCAGCCAGCGCGACATCGGTGCCAGCGCGGTCATCTACGGCGGCATGGACGCCGTCGGGGTCGCCTTCGAAGGGGTGGCCGAGGCCCTGTCCGTGCCCACCGCCGACCTGCGCCTGTTCGGCAAGCCCGAGAGCTATGTCAGCCGCCGCATGGGCGTGGCCACCGCACGCGGCGAAACCGTGGATCAGGCGCGCGAGCGGGCCCGCGAGGCGGCGTCGAAGGTTCGTGTGGTCCCCGGCTGAAGCGAAGGACGGCTAGAGCGCCGGCGCGACCTGAATCGCCATCGCCGGCTCCACGGCCGGCCCCGCCAGGGCGGCCAGGGCGGCATCCAGCCCCGGATCGCGACCGGCCCGCCGGTCTTCCAGTGTCAGCGGGGCGACGATGTCCGGCGTCACGCCGCGCTTTTCGAGCCGCACGCCGCCCGAGGTGATGAAGTCAGACCGGCTGAGGTTCAGTCGGCCGCCGTCTGGGAGACTCGTCTCCTGGGAGATCAGCACCGAGCCCGCCGTGGGTCCCCCGACCACCACCGCGCGGCGGGCCTCCTGGAGAGCCGCGGGTGTCAGTTCGGCGGCGCTTCGGCTGTTGGCGTCGACGAGGACGGCGACCTCATTGTCGACGGGTCGGGCCAGATCGCCGCAGCCGCCGGCCGTCCTGAGTTCCACGCGCCGACCCGACCGGCCGGTACGCGCCGCCCACAGCCGGTCGCGCGGCAAAAAACAGCTGAGCACCGCATCGGCCTCGGCCAGCCGCCCGCCGGAATTGCCCCGTAGATCGATGACGACATCGATCTCGGACGGCAGATTCTCCAGCTGCTCGCCCATCCAGCGGCCCAGCCCTGGTTCGAAGCCGTCGACGGTCAGCACCAGCACGCCCGGTCGCGAGCGGTCGGCGACGAAGGCCGGGGTCGGATCCATCATGCGCGGGGTCAGGGTCAGAGGTCGGGAAATACCTTCGCCATCAACCAGAGAAAGGGTCACGGGCAGGCCCTCGGAAATATCCTGCTCCGGCGTCCAGAGGGCTTCCTCGCTGGTGACGAGCCGCCAGCCCACGGCCACTCCGGCATCGGCGGCGGGCGATCCCGCCCTGACCCTTTCGATCAGCCAGGCGTCGCCGGACGGTTCGGGCCGTAGCGACACGCCGATCGCGGGCCGGCGCTGGCGCAGCGTATCCTGACGGCGCGCGACGGCGGGTGGTGCCGCCCCGGCGTGGTCGTCGTCCAGAAGGTCGAGCATCTCGCCCAGGGCGCGGTAAAGCGTCCGGTCGTCCGGAGCGCTCAGCGCCCTGGGCCGCCAGGTCCGGCGCGCGGCGTTCCAGTCCACCCCATGCAGGCCCGGGTCATAGTATTGGCTGCGAACCTCGTTCCAGACCCGGTCGAAGACCCGCTGGTTCATCCGCGCCCTCTCGGGGCCGGGCGGGGCGGGTGCCACGGCCGGTGCGACGTCCACCAGTGCGGGATCGGCCGCAAACGCCGGAACGGCGATGAGCGCAAGGCCCATCGCCGTCGAAGCGGTCACGATCGTCAGAAGACGGCGGAAACTCATGACTCCATTAGAGGGCGCCGGGACCGCCTTTCAAATCACGAAGTCGCGGACAGATCAGTCCGCGTCACCCGACCGCGTCTCGATACGGTGGACGAAGACCTCGGAACCGTGGCCGGCACCATGCTCGCCGGGCTCGATGAAGCCGGAGTGGTCGGCATCCATCCGGGCGAAGGCCTCTCGCAACGGGGCACTGAACTCGGCCTCGCTGATCTTGCCGTCGTTGTCGGTGTCCAGATCATTCTCGCCGCCCGGACCGCCGATGCGCCGGATCTCGATCCGCTCGGCGGGGCCGCCCTCGCCACGGGCACTCATCCATTCGACAGGAGCACCATCCGACTCGCCATGAATGATGATCTCGCGTTCGCCACCGGCACCGGGTTCGCCACCGATGAAGACCATGGTCCGGCCTTCACCCGATCCGGCCGTTTCGCTGCCTTCACGACGAAATTCGAAATGGTGGACACCCGGCCCGCCGTGACCGCCGGGTCCGGCGATGACCCGCACCTCGTGTTCGCCGCCCCCTCCGTTCCGGCTCAGTTCAAAATGCCGAACACCGGGTCCACCGGGACCATCGGAACGGCGAATGATCCGGACATCATGGTCGCCCCCGGCCATCGCGCCGTGGCCGGCCGACATCTCATCGGTCGACAGGCGGCCGTCGCTGTTCGTGTCCATGCGGGCGAAATGGTCATTCATCGGCGCGGCAAACTCTTCACGCGTGATCTGGCCGTCGCCGTCCTTGTCCAGGCCCCCGGGGCCTTCGGCGCTCATAAACATAAACCGGGCGGGTGGCGTCGGCGGAACGGGCGGCGTCGGAGCCTGTTGCATCAGGGCGGCGGAGAGGGCGATCAGGGTCAGCATGAGCGGTGGGCTCCCGTTGTTGTGCGGACCTTGTTCGACCACGCCGCGCTTGCGACAGTATTTCAGCACCGGTGCCGAATGTTTCAATGCTGAAATGACGGCGAGCGTGAGGTTCGCCACAATGGCCCCCATGTCAGCCGACGCCGCCCCCCGTATTCTCGTCGTCGATGATGACCCCGGCATTCGCGAGGTGCTGTGCGACTATCTGGTCCAGCATGGCTATGAAGCCGTCGGTGCCGCCTCCGCCGCAGAAATGGATCGCGCCGTGGCTCAGCACACGCCGGACCTGATCGTGCTGGATCTGATGATGCCGGGCGAGGACGGGCTGTCGGTGTGCCGCCGTCTGGCCGGCAAGGGGCCACCGATCGTCATGCTGTCGGCGATGGGCGAGGACACAGACCGGATCATCGGACTGGAGCTGGGGGCCGACGACTATCTGGCCAAACCCTGCAATCCCCGCGAACTTCTGGCCCGCGTCCGGGCCGTCCTGCGCCGCCCGCGCGAGGAATCCATCGCCGAAGGACCTGCCCTGGGGTTCGCGGGATGGCGGCTGGACCTGCTGCGTCGCGAACTGACCCGGCCGGATGGTCGTGATGTCGCCCTGTCCGCCGGAGAGTTCGCCCTGTTGCGCGCCTTCGCCGAACGGCCCGGCCGTGTCCTGACTCGCGACCAGTTGCTGGAGCAGGCCCGGGGTGCCGACGCCGACGTCTTCGACCGCGCCATGGACGTGCAGATCAGCCGCCTGAGAAAGAAGCTCGACGACGGATCGGGACTGGAGATGATCCAGACCCTGCGTGGCGAGGGCTATATGTTCGACGTCAGGGTCGAGCGCCACAAAGGTGCGACCCGGGGCGCGGCATGAGGCGGCCGTCATCCTTTCCCGTCCTGGTCCAGGTCGCGGCGCTCGCGGCGCTGGCGGTGGTCATGTCCCAGGCGGTGGCGTTCGGCGTCGTGATCCTGGCTCCCGAACCCGGGCCGGCGGGCTTCAGTATCGAGACCGCGGCCGCCGCCCTGAAGGGCGAACCCGCGGAAACGGCGGATGGCCGCGCCCTGCGCCGTCGCATCGTGGACCGCCCGCCCGGGCCGGAGCCCGACATCCAGATCGACCCGATGGCCATGGCGATCCGCGCCGGGCTGGCCCAAAGGCTCGGGGTCGAAATGGATACCGTCCGGGTCACGGTCGACCATGGCTCGCGCCGGCACCAGCTCTCCGGACCGGGCGACGGCTCCGGTCCTCGCGAGCGCGTCGATTTCGTCTTCGTCCGGCCCGATGCGGTGCCGGATCAAGCCATTCCGCGCCCGCCGCCGCCGCCCGCTCCTCCCCTTCCGCCCCATCCTCCCGGTGAACCGACACCGGAACTGGGGGTCCGCTGGCAATCCAGCGAGACGGTCGTCATCCGGAACGGTACCGAGGTCACGGCCGAAATGAACATCCATCATCCCGAACAGGGCAGCCCGGAAGGCGGGGCGTTCGCTGTCGATCACGAGACGCAACGATTCACCATTCGGGCTGACAGGCTGACCTTCGCGCCCTTTTCCGCCGCGGTGCGCCAGCCGGACGGACGATGGGCCACGGTTGAACCGCCGCACGGACTGTTGTCGCCCTGGCAACAGCGGGTGCTGCTGGCGCTGGGCATCTCCATGCTGCTGCTGGCACCGCTGGTCTGGTGGATGGCGCGACGACTGACACGACCCATCCGGGTCTTCGCCGAGGCGGCGGAACGGCTGGGGGCCAACCCCGAGGCGGAGCCCTTGGCACCATCCGGACCCAGCGAGGTGCGAACGGCCATTCACGCCTTCAACGACATGCAGGCGTCCCTGCGCGACCACATACGCCGGCGCACCCAGACGGTCGCCGCCATCGCCCACGACCTGCGCACCCCCCTGACCCGTCTTCGCTTCCGGGCCGAACAGGTCCCCGAGGCGGTCCGCGATCGCATGGCCGCCGACATCGAGGAGATGGACGCCCTGATCGCCCAGGCCATGGCCTATGTGCGCGGCGAGGCGACCCCGGACCGGCGCGAAATCCTCGATCTGGACGCCCTGGCCTCCGACTGCGCGCACGGATTTTCCGAGACGGGCGAGGCCGTGACCTTCGACGGCGGCGGCGAACTGACGGTCAACGCGGATCCGGCTGCCCTGCGCCGGGCGCTTGGCAATCTGATCGCCAATGCCGTCAAATACAGCGGCGCGGCTCGGGTGAAGGCCTTTGCCCGGGACGGTCGCGCGTTAGTGATGATCGAGGACGATGGGCCGGGGCTCCCCGAAGACGAGCTCGAGGCCGTGTTCGAACCCTTCCATCGCGCCGAGCGCTCGCGCAGCCGTGAGACCGGCGGGGCGGGCCTCGGCCTGACCGTCGCACGGCAGGCGGCCCGCGCCTTCGGCGGTGACGTCATCCTGACCAACCGGAGCGAAGGCGGGCTTCTGGCCCGGCTCGAACTGCCCCTTTCATCGAAGACGGAGACGCCCTGATGCGCGCCTTGATCCTCGCCACCGTCCTGTTGGCGGCCACGCCGGCCCTGGCCCAGACCTCACCGTCGGCCGAAACCGCCGGACGTATTTCCGAAAGGCCGACACCACGCCAGACCGTGTCCGCCGTCGCCGCCCGCATTCGCGACCTGTATTTCGATCCAGCCATGGGCGCACGCATCGCGACGGATCTTGAAGCCGAAGGTGCGGCGGGGGCCTTCGACGGCCTCACCGACGGACGCGACCTGGCCGCGACGTTAAGCCGTCGTCTGCGACCGCTGGACGCCCACTTCAACGTCGCCTTCGATCCAAACGCACCGGCCGGCCCGCCGCCGGTTCGCGTCGTGCGAGGCCCCGCCCCCGCCGGGACTCCGGGCGGCGGTCAGGGCCCGAGACTGGTGAACCCCATCGAGGTCCGCGGCCATTTCGGCTTCCGCAAGGTCGAGATCCTGCCGGGCAATATCGGCTACATCGACCTGCGCCAGTTCTCGAATATCGATTTCGACAATCCCGACGACCCGGCCCGCCGGGCCGCCGACGCCGCCCTCGAATTCGTCGCCGAGACGGACGCGGTGATCTTCGACCTGCGCGACAACGGCGGCGGCGCGCCGTCCATGGTCGGCTATCTGACCAGCGCCTTCACGCCCGCTGATGCCCCGATCTACAATATCTTCCACAGCCGTCAGGGGACGCAGAGCGAGGCCCCGGCGGTGTTTCATCCGAACCCGCGGCTGACCGTGCCCGTCTACGTCCTGATCAGCGCCCGCACCGGCTCGGCCGCCGAGGCCTTCCCCTACACGCTTCAGGGCGCGGGGCGGGGGACCATCGTCGGCGACGCCTCGGGCGGGGCCGCCAACCCCGGCGGCATGGTTCCGGTCGGCGGCGGCTTTGCAGTGTTCATTTCGCAAGGCTCGCCGCGCAATCCCAACACCGGCCGCAACTGGGAAGGGACGGGCGTCATCCCCGACGTGGCCGTGCCATGGGATCAGGCCCTGACCCGCGCCCGGACCCTGGCGCTTGAAGCCATCGTTGCCGGAGACGCCGGCAGGACCGACGCTGCCTGGGCTCTGGAGGCCCTGAACGCGACCGCCTCCACCGGCGACCTGTCGGCCTATGCCGGCACCTATGGCGAGCAGGTTGTCTCGGTGGCCGGGGACCAGTTGCAGATCATGCGCGGTCGTCGTCCCCCCGTGGTGCTGTCGGCGCTGGGACCGGATCTGTTCACCGTTGTCGGCGACCCCTCGCGGAGGGTGCAGTTCAGCCGCGACGAGGCCGGCCGGGTCACAATCATGGATTCATTCGGCCTGGGCGGCCCCGGCCCGCGTTCACGCCGCACGGACTGAGTATTCCTCCCCCGGTGCTCCGCTTGGGGGGAAGGCGTTACAGTTCATCACGCCTTGTTACGGGCGCGGGGTTGATCCCCGCGCCCGCCGGCTTCATTGAAGCGCCAACCCTGACACCGCTTCTTCGGAGACCGCCCCATGACCGTCCGCGTCGCCATCAATGGTTTCGGCCGCATTGGCCGCCTCGTCCTGCGCTCGATCGTCGAGCATGGCCGGCGCGACATCGAGGTGGTGGCGATCAACGACCTCGGCCCGGTCGAGACCAACGCCCACCTGCTGCGCTACGATTCGGTCCACGGCCGGTTCCCGGGCACGGTCGAGACCGGCGCGGACTGGATCGACGTCGGCCTCGGCAAGATCAAGGTCACGGCCGAACGCGACCCGTCCAGGCTCCCGCACAAGGAGCTCAACGTCGACATCGCCTTCGAATGCACCGGCCTGTTCACGACGAAAGAGAAGGCCTCGGCCCACCTGACCGCCGGCGCCAAACGCGTGCTGGTCTCCGCCCCCTGCGACGGCGCCGACAAAACCATCGTCTACAAGGTCAACCATGACGTCCTGACCGCCGAGGACATCATCGTCTCCAACGGCTCCTGCACCACCAATGCCCTCGCCCCCGTCGCCAAGGTCCTGCACGACCTGTTCGGCATCGAGCGTGGCTATATGACCACCATCCACGCCTACACCGGCGACCAGCCAACGCTGGATACGATGCACAAGGATCCGTACCGGGGCCGCGCCGCCGCCCTGTCGATGATCCCGACCTCGACCGGCGCCGCCAAGGCTCTCGGCCTGGTCCTGCCGGAACTGAAGGGCAAGCTGGACGGCTCCTCGATCCGCGTCCCCACCCCCAACGTCTCGGTCGTCGACCTCAAGGTCGTGGCCGGCCGCGAGGTCACGGTCGACGAGATCAACGCCGCCATCCAGGCCGCCGCCGACGGCCCGATGAAGGGCGTGCTGGCCGTGACGAACGAGCCGCTGGTCTCGACCGACCTGAACCACATCGCCGCCTCCTCCACCGCCGCCCTGCCCCAGACCCAGGTCGTCGACGGCAAGCTGGCCCGTGTCCTCACCTGGTACGACAACGAATGGGGCTTCGCGACGCGGATGTCGGATACGGCGCTGGTGATGAGCAAGCTGATCTGATGGTCCGCATCGGCCCGAATGGCCGACGCGTTCTCGAGGCCGTCATTCTTGCGATGGCCGGCCTTGTTGCGAGCATGGGAGTCACGTTCGGCTGCCTGATCCGCAACATGATCCTTTGGCCGACGGAGTATGCGCACAATTTCGGCGCCTCGGCCCCGGCCGGCTCCCGCTCGGCGCTGCATGGACACATGCCGGGCACGGGTATGTTCGACATGGCGATGACGGTTGTCTTCGCCCTGCTGATGCTGATCTGGATCTGGGCCTTCGTGTCGTTCGTGCGCCGTGAACCTCGGTCGCCCTTCACCTGGGTCTCAGGGTCGCTGATTGGCGCCGCCTCTGTCTGGCTATCATGGCAGAACTGGCTGATGGCCTATCCCGTCTGCAATGCCTTCTGACTGACACCGGCACCGCCGGACGAACTTTGAGAAATCCGATGACCTTCCGCACCCTCGACAACGTCAAGAACCTCGCCGGCAAGACCGCCCTCGTCCGCGTGGACTTCAACGTTCCGATGGAGGACGGCAAGGTCACCGAAGACACCCGGCTGCGCGTCGCCCTGCCGACAATCAACAGGCTGCGTGACGCCGGCGCGAAGGTGGCGCTGCTGGCCCATTTCGACCGGCCCAAGGGCCAGCGCGTGCTCTCCATGAGCCTGCAGCCGGTCGTGGATGATCTGGAACGGCTGCTCGGCGCGCCAGTACGGTTCGCGGACGACTGCGTGGGGGATGAGGCAAAATCGGTCATCGCCGACCTCGACGCCGGCGGCGTGGTCCTGCTTGAAAACGTCCGCTTCCACGCCGGTGAGGAAAAGAACGATCCCGCCTTCGCCGCGCAGCTGGCCGAACTGGGTGACATCTACGTCAACGACGCCTTCTCCGCCGCCCACCGCGCCCATGCCTCGACCGAGGGCCTCGCCCGGCTCCTGCCCGCCTATGCCGGCGAATCCATGCGGCGCGAGCTGGATGCGCTGGACGCGGCCCTGGGCAATCCGGTCAAGCCGGTGCTGGGCATCGTCGGCGGGGCCAAGGTCTCGACCAAGCTGGACCTGCTGAAGAACCTGGTCGGCAAGCTGGACCGCCTCGCCATCGGCGGCGGCATGGCCAACACCTTCCTGTTTGCCCAGGGCGTCGACATCGGCGGTTCTCTGGCCGAGCGGGACATGGCCGACACTGCCCGCGAAATCCTCGCCGAGGCCGAGGCCAGGGGCTGTGAAATCCTGTTGCCGCGCGACGTCGTGGTGGCGACCGAGGTCAAGCTGGGGGTCGAGACCCGTACCGTGCTGGCCCGTGAAGACATCGGCGAGGACGAGAAGATTCTCGATGCCGGCCCCCTGACCGTCGAGGCGCTGGTCAAGGCCATGGCCCTGTCGCGCACCCTGATCTGGAACGGCCCGCTGGGCGTGTTCGAGGTGCCGCCGTTCGATGCGGCCACCGTCAAGGCGGCGCAGGCGGCGGGGCAGCTCGCCAGGAGCGGCGCGCTGGTTGCGGTTGGTGGCGGCGGCGACACCGTGGCGGCCCTGCACCATGCCGGAGCGGCCGACGACATGACCTTCGTCTCCACCGCCGGCGGTGCCTTCCTGGAGTGGATGGAGGGCAAACCCCTGCCCGGTGTCGAGGCGCTGAAGGCCTGATCCGGAGCCGCTGAGTCCCGCAAACCCTTGTTCCACCCGCCCCTGCCGTTACCCTGAGCCCAGGATACGGGGGGCGAGGGCATGAGCGATCAAGACCGGGCAGGCGGATCCAACGGAGCTGAAGCGCCTTCAAACGCCCCCGGGTGTCTGGTCGCACTGGGCGTCGCCGCCGCGACCGGGCTTGGACTGATCCTGCTGATATTCCCGCTGGTCCACGGCATCGATCTGATGACCGGCGAGGATGATCGTGCCGTCGTTCGCGGCGCGTTCCTGACCCTTGCCAGCGCCTGTCTCGCGATCTGGGGGGCAGGCTGGGCCTTCCGCTGGAACACCCGTCGCCAGTTGCGGTCCGAGCTGCAGATGCGACTGCCGGGGTTCACCGGCCGCGCCATTCCCGTCGGACAATTGCTGAACGGGCCCGCCGCCGCCGGCAAGCTGGAAGGCAAATACCTGCTGGCCGTCGGCCGTGACCGGTTTCAGCTGATGCGGCATTTTCACAATACCGAGCATCTCGACTCCTTCCGGGCCCTGTTGCTCGGCCAGTTCATCAACGCCTATGCGCCGAACGGCCTGGCCCGGATCATGGATTTCGCGATCCCCTTCGGCGAGGTGACCTCGGTATCGGTTGAGGCCCTGACCGCCGAGGATCTGCGCAAGGGCGCGTTCGGGCGGGCGGTCATCCATGGTCTGGCCTCATGGGCGCTGGACACGGCGTTCGGCACCCGCTCGACCCAGGACATCAAGGCCGCCTTCGTTCGGATTGCCCTGGCGGACGGGCAGTCTCTGGTGTTCTCCGTGCCCAGTCGGGTGAGCCCGGCCCTGGTCTCGGCCCTGTCTGCCTCGACCGGCGAGACCCGCCTGACAGCCGGCCACGGGATCACCCTGGACGACGCGACCCGGGACGGCGTCGAGACCCTGCTCGAGGAGGGTGGTGTCATCGACTCCCCCACGGACGGCTGGAGCGACTTTTTCGCCAGCCTGGACCCGAAGGCCCATCGGGCGCGGGCCTTTGCGGCCCTGGCCGCCTTCCGCATCCAGCAGGAGCTGGATCGCGCTCGGGGCGGAGGGACACCGGCCGTGAAACCGCAGCGGGCCAGCCCCGCGGCAGCCCTCTCACGCGCCATCGCGGCCCACCCCGCGCGGACCCCGGAAGACCGGGAGCGGATCGTCGCTCAGGCGCGGCACAATCTGCGCGAGGATCTGGCCCACGCATCCGAAGCCCCGACCGAGGCGGAACATCTGGCGGCGCACGAGTCGCTGGAAAGTCTGCTGCACGACTGGCGGGACCAGCCGATCAGCGCGGTGCAACCGTCACGGTTCGACCCCCGGCTGGTGCTGGCCGTCTGGGCCGCGGGTTTGCTGATCCTTGGTGCCCTGTTCCTCGCTCTCAGCGAGACCCTGAGGCAGGGCGGCAACGGCGATCTCGAATGGGGATTGCTCGCTATTTTCACGGGCGCGGCGGTCGTGGCCGGTGTCAATGTCTGGTCCGGGCGCAGCGGCTGGGTGATGGCGGGGATCAAGAGCGTGCTCAGCCTGTGGTTGGCGGCATTTGTCGCCTACGGGATCGGTGCCGATACCCTGTTGACCCGCGGCCCCCTCGCCCCGGCGACCGAGGTCCTGGCCTCAACGACCGCCAGCCTGTTCGGCCGCACCCATCAGCCCGGGGCGCCGACAGCTGAATCGATATCCGGGGATCAAGGGAGCCCCCCGGTCGACACCCCGACCCGGCGCGCCCCCTCCGGAGCGGTCTCCCCCGCACAAGCCATGCAGCCTGTCGTTCCGGTGACGGTGCCGGCCGCCACGCCCGCCGAGAACGAGAAGCGCGAAGCCGCCCGGCTCGCCGCCGCCGAGGCCTTCGTCCGGGCCCTGCATGAGGATGAGAACTGGGAGGCCACGGGAGGCTCGCCCGCCGCCCTGCGTCGCTGGCTGACGCCCGATCTTGCAAGGGTCGTCATCGCGCTGGACGCCGCAACCGAAGGCCACGGGGTCGGTTTCGATCCCTCCATGGGCAGCAATTACATCTATGTGACCGAGGCCCGTTACGAGACCCGCGTCGACTATGACGGGGCCGCCGTCCGGGTGCGTTTCCTCAATGTCGGCGAACCGAGGGACATCACCTATGAACTGGTCGAAACCACCACCGGCTGGCGGGTCAGGGACATGATCGGTCGCAAACCGGACGGCAGTCTGGCCTGGCGGTTCACGGTGCTCGCGCGGCAGGCCCTTCGATCGGCCGGGGGCCGATAGCCGCCCGGTGCCCCTGTCGGCCGGGCGCGCTCGCCGGTGCCATCCGCCTGTAACACTGCGTGACTTCACCCGCCTGGGACGCTAGACCAATGGCAAATTCGATGGTCTCAGGAGACACCCCATGGCGCGCATCACGCTGCGACAACTGCTCGATCACGCGGCAGAGAACGACTACGGCCTGCCGGCCTACAACATCAACAATATGGAGCAGGGGCTGGCGATCATGGAGGCGGCCGAGGCGGTCAACGCCCCCGTCATCATCCAGGCCAGCCGCGGCGCGCGCAGCTACGCCAATGACGTCGTCCTGGCCAAGCTGATCGACGCCCTCGCCGAACTCTATCCGCACATCCCGGTCTGCATGCATCAGGACCACGGCAACGGCCCCGCGACCTGCGCCACCGCCATCCAGTACGGCTTCACCTCGGTGATGATGGACGGTTCGCTGGAAGAGGACGCCAAGACCCCCGCCAGCTACGAGTACAACGTCGACGTCACCCGTCGCGTCGTCCAGATGGCTCACTCCTGCGGCGTCTCGGTCGAGGGCGAACTGGGCGTGCTGGGCTCGCTGGAAACCGGCATGGGCGAGGCCGAGGATGGCCACGGCTTCGAAGGCAAGCTGGACCACTCGGCCCTGCTGACCGACCCGGACCAGGCCGTCGACTTCGTGCGCGAGACCAGGGTGGATGCGCTGGCCATCGCCATGGGCACCAGCCACGGCGCCTACAAATTCAGCCGCCAGCCGGACGGCGAAGTCCTCGCCATGAATGTGATCGAGGAAATCCACCGCCGCCTGCCCGATACCCATCTGGTCATGCATGGCTCATCGTCGGTGCCGCAGGATCTTCAGGACATCATCAACGCCTATGGCGGCAAGATGCCCCAGACCTGGGGCGTGCCGGTCGAGGAGATCCAGCGCGGCATCAAACACGGCGTGCGCAAGATCAACATCGACACCGACAACCGCATGGCCATGACCGGCGCGATCCGGAAAATCCTGTCCGAAAAGCCCGGCGAGTTCGACCCGCGCGCCTATTTGAAGCCCGCCAAGGAGGCGATGCGCAAACTGTGTCAGGAGCGGTACCTGCAGTTCGGCTGTGAAGGCCAGGCGTCAAAGATCAAGCCGCTGGCGGTCGCCCAGATGGCCAAACGCTACGCCTCGGGCGAACTGGATCCGCATTTCGGCGCTTCGGCCTCAAAGGCGGCCTGATACAGCGGGAAGGGGCGGCCCTTGCTGGCCGCCCGCCCTGATTCACCAGGAGCCGTACTGGCCCCGGAACCGCCGCTGCACATTGCGAACGTCGCGCTCGGCATCGTCGATGGCGTTCTGGGCGCGCCGCCAGTCGCGTTCAGTGTCGGCGCGTTCGCGGCGAAGCTCTTGGATGCGACCGCGAATCTGCTCCTTCTGCGGATCGGTCAGGCCTTCGGCACGTAGCTCGCGCTGCTTGCCCGCGATCTTGTCATCCAGCTCTTCCAGCCGAGCGCCCAGGCTGTTGACACTGCTGCGGGCATTGGTCAGCGCCTGTTCGACCTCGTGAACGACCTGTCCGTCGCGATAGGCTGGCATGAAGTCCGCCGCGAGATACGACGGGCAGACACCGCCGTAGCCGGAACCGGTACGCCCTACCCGAAATCCGTTCGACGGCGTGCAATAGCGCACCAGCCCCTGATCCCGTCCGGCCGCGTAGGCCGATCTGTCCGGCGTGACGCCATGCTCGGCGCAGGCCTGGGCATGTTCGTCCAGCCGGCTCATGCTCATGCCCGACGCGCCGTCCGAATAACCCTGCCCCGACCAGTCACCGGCCATGCACTGTTCCGCGCTCATGGTGGCGCAACTGGCCAGAGCCAGTACGGCACCGCCCGCGGCGGCAGCGACAATCAACAGTCTCATGGCCCCTTATCTCCCCTCACAGCCCGGCTGGATGATGCCCCAGCTTGGCCGTAAGGCCAAATTCGCGCCTTGCCCGCCCGGCGGCGCGACGTGCTAGATCGCCCTGCCGCCTGACCTGGGCGGTGGAGTGCCCCGTGCCCGACAAAACCTTGCCCGACGAACCGCTGACCGAAGATCTTGCCTCCGACGAGGACGCTTCCCCGGTGCTGGAAGCCAGCCTGGTCACCGGTGGTGCCCGTCTCGACAAGGCGCTGTCCGACATCTTCCCGACCCTGTCCCGCGCCCGCCTTCAGGCCCTGCTGGCCGACGGTGTCGTCACCCGCGACGGCCAGCCCGTGTCGACCGCTTCGGCCAGGGCCCTGCCCGGCCTCTACGCCGTGGCCCTGCCGGCCATCGTCTCGGCCATCCCCCAACCCGAAAACATCCCCCTGACAGTCCTGTTCGAGGACGCCGACCTGATCGTGATCGACAAGCCGGCCGGAATGGCGGTGCATCCTGCGCCCGGCAGCGAGACCGGGACCCTGGTCAACGCCCTGCTCCATCACTGCGCGGCCTCCCTCTCCGGCATCGGGGGCGTCGCCCGTCCTGGCATCGTCCACCGGCTGGACAAGCACACCTCGGGCGTCATGGTGGCGGCCAAGTCGGACGCGGCCCACGCCGGCCTCTCGGTCCTGTTCGCCACCCACGACATCGAACGCACCTACATCGCGCTGGTCCGGGGAGCGCCCCAGCCGGAAAAGGGCCGCATCGTCTCCAACCTCGGCCGCTCGACCGGCGACCGCAAGAAGATGGCGGTGCTCAGCCACGGCGGTCGCGAGGCCATCACCGACTATACCGTCGAACAAACCTTCGGTGCCGTCGTCCGCAAAGGCAGCCGCCCCGCCGCCCCACCCATGGCGGCCCGCGTCATCTGTACGCTGCACACGGGCCGCACTCACCAGATCCGCGTCCACATGGCCTCGAAGGGCTCGCCCCTGCTGGGGGATCCGGTCTACGGCACCGGCAGCCCGGCCAACCCTGTCCGCGCCGCCATCGCCGGGTCGGGGCTCGCCCGGCAAGCGCTGCACGCGACAGTGCTGGGCTTCGTCCATCCGGTCACGGGCGAGGCCCTCCGCTTCGAAACGCCTCCACCCACGGATATGCGGTCGCTGGAGGCCCTGCTGGCGGCGCTGTGACGGACTGGAGTCAGGTTTCGCCAGCGGACGCGCTCCGCCCGGACGTGCATCAATGCCCCATAAGGGGAAATCATGTCTGCAAGTCTGTTCGCCATTGCCCTGCTGACCCTGGCCGACGTTGCGCCGGCCACGGCGCCGCAGGTCAGCGGAGCGCCCGAGACCGTCGAACAGGCCATCGGCCGCGCGGTGGCGAACGCCATGCCCGATGTCGCCAACGACTGGTCTCTGAACTGGAGCGCCTTCGGCACACGGGTCGGGCGCGGCGTCTCCTGGCACCTTAACCCGCCCCGACCCTATCGTCGGCGGCCCCTGCCGGAAGGGGTGCATCAGCGTACTGGCTGGCTCAGCGTGAACGGCCGTACGGGCGATGTCGCGGTATGTGGCGACGCGGATCAAGTGGGGCTGATGACCCTCACAGTCAGTGACATCTGGCTCGGAGACTCCGATGTCATCGTGGCACTGGCCGAGCGCGGGGTCCGCGCGACCCTGACGGAGAATGTGCCCACGCCCGCATATTCGCCGCCAGAGTCAGAGCGCTACTACCAGGAGCTGATCAGCCGGAATCCGGCTCGGCGGACCTGGCGGCTGGAGCAGGCTGGTCGGGAATCTGTCGATCTGCGGGCGGAATGGAGTTGCACGCCGCCGGGAACTCGCAGCGCGACACGATGCCAAATGACCTGGTCGGTGCTGTTCAGACCTGACGAGCGATCGGCCGGAGCCGAGCCCTGCCTGCCGCCGACCAGGCAGGCCGCAGCAGTCCGTCTTGATTAAGGACGCACTGTCTGATAGACACTCCTCAGTCGGTGCCGTGGCGCCGGGGCAACGGTCACGCTTTCGTGTGACCATCCGCCACTGACAAGTGGCGAAACCCGACCCTATTTCATCGGTTGAGGGGTGAGGCGACGGTGCACATTGGGTGGCCGCCTCCGAAGAGCCCGCTCGTTCATACGGTCGGAGGGACCAGACTTATGGCTGTAGCCAGATCACTCGCGGTGATGTCGCCTGAACAGGGACTGTCGCGTTATCTCACTGAAATCCGCAAGTTTCCGATGCTTGCGAAAGACGAAGAATTCATGCTCGCCAAGCGCTGGACCGAGCACCAGGACGCCGAAAGCGCCCACCGCCTCGTCACATCTCACCTGCGCCTCGTGGCCAAGATCGCCATGGGCTATCGCGGCTACGGCCTGCCGATCGGTGAGGTGATTTCCGAAGGCAACGTCGGCCTGATGCAGGCCGTCAAGAAATTCGATCCGGACAAGGGCTTCCGCCTGGCGACCTACGCCATGTGGTGGATTCGCGCCTCGATCCAGGAGTACATCCTGCGCAGCTGGTCTCTCGTGAAGATGGGTACCACCGCCGCGCAGAAGAAGCTGTTCTTCAACCTGCGCAAGGCAAAGAGCCAGATCTCGGCTTTCGAGGAAGGCGATCTGCGTCCTGAACACCTCGCCGCCATCGCCACCAAGCTGGGCGTGTCCGAGGAAGAGGTCACCAACATGAACCGCCGCCTCGGCGGCGATGCCTCGCTGAACGCGCCCCTGCGCGCCGATGGCGAAAGCGAGTGGCAGGACTGGTTGGCCGATGACACCGCGGTCTCGCAGGAAACCCAGCTGGCTGAGGACGAGGAAAAGTCGATCCGCCGGGGTCTGCTCGAAGAGGCGATGCACGAGCTGACCGACCGCGAGAAACACATCCTGACGGAACGCCGGCTCAAGGATGACCCGGTCACGCTCGAGGAACTCGCCGGCCAGTATGGCGTGTCGCGCGAACGCGTGCGCCAGATCGAGGTCCGCGCCTTCGAGAAGCTTCAGAAAGCCATGCGCGCCGCCGCCGAAGAGCGGAACCTCGTCGACGCCTGATCAGGACGCCGGGCGGCCCTTCCGGGTCGCCCGGTTTCAGGTCACCGCCGCGATCGTCTGGTAGCGCGCGTCCCGCCAGCTTTCGCTGTCGAGAATCTCGCCCAGCACCTCAACAGCATCCCAGACGTCGACCCGCCGCACATACAGGGGCGCGAACCCGAACCGGATCACGTCCGGACTGCGGAAATCCCCGACCACCCCGCGCGCGATCAGGTTCTGCATTACCGCCCAGCCCTGCGGATGGCGGAATGAAACCTGCCCGCCGCGCAACGCCGCATCGCGCGGACTGGCCAACGCCAGCCCCTTGCCGGCACAGCGCGCCTCGACCTGCTCAATGAACAGGTCGCCGAGCGCCCCGGCCCTGGCGCGCACCGCAGCCATGTCCACGCCGCCGAAAACGTCCAGCGCAGCATCCAACGCGGTCAGACTCAGGATCGGCGGTGTCCCGCAGAGCCAGCGGTCGATCCCGGGTGCCGGCGTATAGTCATCGACGAAGTCAAACGGCCGGGCGTGCCCCATCCATCCCGACAACGGGTTACGCAACCCGGCCTGATGCCGCCTGGCGACAAACAGCCAGGCCGGGGCTCCCGGCCCCCCATTCAGATATTTGTAGCCGCAACCTGCCGCGAGGTCGGCACCGTCGCGGTTCAGGTCGACGTCCAGAACTCCGGCGCTATGGCTCAGGTCCCACAGGCTCATGGCCCCCACCGCCCGGATCGCGGTACTCAGGGCCGCCATGTCCCGGACCGCTCCGCTGCGATAGTGGACATGGCTCAACAGAACCGCCGCCACACGCTCGTCCAGTGCCGACTCGATCTCGCCCGGCCCGACGACGCGCAATTCGACGTCCGGCATCATTCCGGCCAGCCCCTGCAGGATGTAGAGGTCTGTCGGAAAATCGCCGCTCTCGGTCAGCACAACCCGCCGACCTTTCCGGGCATTCACCGCCGCGGCCGCCAGCTTGAACAGGTTCACGGACACCGAGTCCGTTGCCACGACCTCGTCGGCTCCGGCCCCGATCAGGCGCGCGATCTTGCCCCCGACCTTCTGCGGCAGCCCGATCCAGCCATGCTTGTTCCAGCTGGAAATCAGATCGCCGCCCCACTCCCGCTCAACCGCCTCGCGCACCGCATTCGCGGCACCACGCGGCAAGGCTCCCAGGGAATTGCCGTCCAGATAGATCACCCCGTCCGGCAGGCTGAACCTGTCCCGAACCGCTTCCAGCGGATCGGCGGCGTCCCGGTCGAGACAGTCCTGTCGGGTGGTCATTCTATCGGGCTCCGGTTGCCGGGCGGCCCCTGCTCTCTACAGTGTGCCGCCGCGCCGGTGAAACGGCGACTTCGACAGGACCCTCCGATGCGTCTGGTGACCGCGACCCTGGCCGGCCTGCTGGCACTGACGGCCTGCGCCCCGAACAACGGTGCATCAATGCCGCCGCCGATCCTCGCGCCTGTCGAGGTCAGGGCACCCATCACCTTCAGCCAGCTTCTGGCCCGGCCGCGTGCGACCGCCGACCACCGCATCGCCTATGGCGCCGATGCGCTTCAATTTGGCGAGCTTTGGCTGCCATCCGGACAAGGCAGCCATCCGGTCATCGTCCTGATCCACGGCGGCTGCTGGCGGGCCGACCTGCCCGGCACCGAGTTGATGGATTATATGGCCGCCGATCTGCGTGACCGCGGCTATGCCGTCTGGAATATCGAATATCGCCGCATCGGCCACCCCGGCGGCGGCTATCCGGGGACGTTCCAGGACATCGCCGCCGGACTCGATCACCTGCGCCAACTGGCACCACGGTACGGCCTCGACCTGCGCCGGGTCGCCGTCTCGGGCCATTCCGCGGGCGGCCATCTGGCGCTCTGGGCAGCCGCGCGGGACCGTCTGCCCTCCACAAGCGCCTTGCGGTCCGCTGATCCCATGCCGATCCGGGGCGTGGTCTCCCTCGCCGGTATCCCGGACCTCGAGGCCTACCGCCGTGAGGGCCCCGACGCCTGCGGTGGACCCTCAACCATCGACGGTCTGGTCGGGGTCCAGCTGCCCGACGGTCGAGACGTCTTCGCCGACACCTCCTTGCCGCACCTGCTGCCGTTGGGGGATCGCCAGGTGGTGATTTCGGGATCGCTCGACCCGATTGTCCCGGTCCGTTTCGGTCAGGACTATGCCGACGCAGCCTCCGCCAGCAGCGACCACGCTCGATCTGTTGTGCTTGAAGGCGCTGGACATTTCGAGCTTATCGACCCGACGTCTGCCGTCTGGCCCGCGGTCGTGGAAGCCTTCGACGGCCTGTTACGCTGACGGTCTCAGCCCGCCTTGGCGACGGGCATGGCCTGGTGCATGGCCAGCAGGGTGCCGATCGGGGCCGCCAGCGTCGCCTTGGTCGGGGGTCCTGCCGCCATCGACACCTCCAGGGCACCGACCGCGACCGCGAGACGCGAATCCGACACCTTCATGGCCAGGGCCTTCAGGTTTACCGCCTGCTCGCGGATGGCGCGTACCGCCTGCATCGGATCACTGTCGAACTGGTCCAGCGCCGAACCGAGAATACGCATGGCCTGATCCTTGGCCGCGGCGTGACCGTCCGCCCCCGTCGATGAGCGGTCCGCCCGGCGCTTGCCGGGTCCGGAAAATTCACCCGAGTTGAACCGTCGACGATCAGGTCCGACATAACCCACCGCCTCCACCCAGTCGCGCGGCTTCAGAGCCACGTTCTCGACCCGCCTGAACAGGTCGGCACTGGTGAAGGGTTTGCGCAGGAATTCGTGAATGCCGGAATCCCGGGCACCGAGGATGGTGCGCGCGGTCGCATCGGCCGTCACCATAATGATCGGAGCCCGGCGGCAGGCCATGTGCGAGCGCCGCAGCGCCCTCGCCAATGCCTCTCCATCCAGTCCGGTGCCCGTGCGTTCCGTAAAGACGATGCCCGGCTCCAGCTCTTCCGCAGCCTTCAACGCTCGCTTCTCGTCCGTCTGGACCACGATATCGCGAGCGCCCAGCCCCTTCATGATGTCGGTAAGCAGGCGCCCGGCATGGGGATTCGGATCGACGATAAGCACCCGTTTGACCACGGGTTCCAGCTTCGCCAGCACACGACGATCGACTGCAAACAAGGCTCGGACCTCCAACTCGAGGATCGTGTTTAACCGGGACCGGTTAAGGCCCCTTGAACGCTGGATTTTCAGCGCTCGGCCTAAACCGGATCTACCCTCGAAACGGGTCGTGCATCATGATCGTGTCGTCCCGCTCCGGACTGGTCGAAAGCAGGGCCACCGGCGCGCCGATCAGTTCCTCGATCCGGCGGACGTATTTGACGGCATTTGCATTCAGGTCGCGGAAGCTGCGCGCGCCGGCTGTGCTCTCGCTCCAGCCTTCCATCTCCTCGAAGACCGGCTCAGCCGCGGCCTGCGCCTTCAGGCTGGACGGCAGATAGTCCAGAATCTCCCCGTCGATCCGGTAGCCCGTACAGATCTTCAACGTCTTCAGCCCGTCCAGCACGTCCAGCTTGGTCAGGGCGATGCCGTCGATGCCGTTGATCGCCACCGACTGCCGCACCAGAACCGCGTCGAACCAGCCGCAACGCCGGGCCCGCCCGGTATTGACCCCGACCTCGCGGCCGACGGTCGCCAGATGTTCGCCGACCTCGTCATCCAGTTCGCAGGCGAACGGTCCCTCACCCACACGCGTGGTGTAGGCCTTCACGATTCCCAGCACATAGCCGACGCCACGCGGCCCGATACCTGAGCCCGCCGCCGCCTGTCCGGCGATGGTGTTCGAACTGGTCACATAGGGATAGGTGCCGTGATCCACGTCCAGGAAAGCACCCTGCGCGCCCTCGAACAGCACGCGCTTGCCGTCCCGCCGCGCCTGATCCAACACCCGCCAGGCCGGCTGCACATAGGGCAGGATCTTCGGCGCGATCTCCAGCAGCTGCGCCAGCAACGCCTCCGGATCGATCGGCTCAAGCCCCAGCCCGGCCCGCAGCGGATCATGGTGCGAACGCAGCCGGTCGATCTTGACCTTCAGGTCCTCGGCATTGGCCAGATCACAGACCCGGATCGCGCGCCGCCCGACCTTGTCCTCATAGGCCGGGCCTATGCCACGTCCCGTCGTACCGATCCGCGCGCCCGGCGCACTCGCCGCCGCCTCGCGCGCCACGTCCAGCGCCGGATGGATGGGCAGGATCAAACAGGCGTTGTCGGCGACGATCAGGACTTCGGGACTGATCCTGATCCCCTGCGCCTCGATCTTCCCGATCTCGCCGACCAGATGCCAGGGATCGACCACCACCCCATTGCCGATGATCGAAGGCTTGCCCTGCACCACGCCCGACGGCAGCAGCGCCAGCTTGTAGACCTTGCCGTCCACCACCAGCGTGTGGCCGGCATTGTGACCACCCTGGAACCGCACGACCATATCGGCCCGGTTCGACAGCCAGTCGACGATCTTGCCCTTGCCCTCGTCGCCCCACTGGGCGCCGACCACCGCGACGTTCGCCAAGACTCTTCTCCGCTGTCCGGGATTTCAGAATGCGGGCGCAGCCTATAGCCGGGGAATCGGCGGGTGTCCCGCGATCGGACGATTATTCCGCCAACGCCGTCTCGAACGCCCAGTCCAGCCAGGGCGTCAGCGCCTCGATATCCGCCGTTTCGACGGTGCAGCCGCACCAGATGCGCAGGCCCGCAGGCGCATTCCTGTGGCTCTCGATATCGAACGCCGCACCCTCGGCCTCGACCAGCGCCTTCATCCGCGTGACCAGCGCCTGTCGCGCCGCATCGGCCATCGTCGTCACGCGCGGATCAACAATCTTCAGGCAGACCGAGGTCGTCGACCGCGTCGCCGGGTCCTCGGCCAGGTAGTCGATCCAGTCGGTCCGTCGCACCCATTCGTCCAGCACTGAGGCGTTCGCATCCGTCCGCGCGATCAGGGCGTTCAGCCCCCCGACCGCCAGCCCCCATTCGACTCCGTCGATCCAGTCCTCGATCGTCCAGACCGAGAACGTATTCAGCATCGACCCACTGGCCAACATCCGGTCAAAGCCCTTGCCGTCGCGCAGCCTCAGCACCTTGGGAACCGGCCTCGGCGGCGAATATCGATCCAGCCGCTCGACCGCGCGCGGCGACAGCGCCGCCACGCCCAGACCCGCCTCGCCGCCCAGCGCCTTCTGGAAACTGAAGGTCACCACATCCAGCTTCGTCCACGGCAATGGCATGGCGAAGGCGGCCGAGGTCGCGTCGCAGATCACTATGCCCTCGCGATCATCCGCGATGAAGTCGGCGTTCGGTGCCCGGACGCCCGAGGTCGTCCCGTTCCAGGGAAACACCAGATCCTTCTTCGGATCGACCTTCGACGTATCCGGCCAGCAGCCCCAGGGTGCCGCAATGACCTCGGGCTCCAACTTCAAATGTCCGACCGCATCGGTCGCCCAGACCTTGCCGAAATTCTCGAACGCCAGCACCTGTACCGGCCGTTCGCCCAGCATCGACCACATGGCCGCCTCGACGGCTCCGGTGTCGGAGCCCGGCACATAGACCAGCACCCAGTCCGCCGGGACCTGCAGCAGGTCCCGCGTCAGCCGCAGACCGTGGGCAAACCGCTCCACCACCTCGGGCGCGCGGATGCCGCGTCCCAACAGTGCATGCGGAATGGCCTGCGACGACCAGCCCGGACGCTTCGCCGTCGGACCGGACGAAAACCACGGTCGCTGCGGTTTGACGTTCGGTCGGTTCGCCATCAATCGCGAAACGGCCGCATCGGCCCCTTGTCACGCACCGCTTGCGCCAGCTTCGTCAGCTCGGCGCTGTCGTCGGGCAGGGTGATCATCAGCTTGGCCAGCAGATCGCCGCGCCTGCCGTCGGCGAACGCCCCCCGGCCCTTGAGCCTCAGCACCTTGCCCGAGCCGGAGCCGGCCGGAATGGTCATGCTGACGGTGCCTTCAGGCGTCCGCACGGGAATCTTGCCGCCCAGTACCGCATCGTACAGCGCCACCGGCTGATCCATCATCAAATCCGCCCCGTCGCGGGTGAAGACCGGATGCTTCGCCACCTTCAGCTCGATCAGGGCATCGCCTGCGGGTCCGCCACGCCCCGGCGCGCCCTGACCCTTCAGCCGGATCGTCTGGCCGTCGCTGGCACCCTTGGGGATGGCCACGTCCAGCATCCGCCCGTCCGAAAACTGGATGCGTCGCGTCGCCCCGGAAATCGAATCCTCGAGCGTGATTTCCAGCGTCGCCTTGACGTCCTGTCCCTTGGCCGCGAAGCCGCCGGCCCTTGCACCGCCCGGTCGCGCGCCACCGCCGAACATCCCTCCGAACAGTTCGTCCAGATCGATGTTCTCGAAGCCTTGCTGGCGGGCTCCGCCCTGACCGAACGGATTCCCGCCCGGACCGCCTCGCGCGCCACCGCCTCCGCCGAAGCCGCGAAACTGTTCGCGTCCATCGGCATCAATCTCGCCCCGGTCGAACCTGGCCCGCTTGTCCTTGTCACCCAGCAGATCGAAGGCGGCGGTGATCCGCTTGAACCGCTCGTCGGCGACAGTGTTGCCGGGGTTCTTGTCGGGATGCAGTTCCTTGGCGAGCTTGCGGAACGCCTTCTTGATTTCGTCCGCGCTCGCGCCCCTCGAAACGCCCAGTTCCTTGTAGGGATCGCCCGCCACGTCGAATGCCGCTCCATCAAATGCCGAAAGCGTCAGTTAGGGCATCGCGCGCGCCGCGCAAAGGGACGCGTGACAAATCACCCGATCAGTCCCGCCACGGCCTCCACGCCCCAGCCGTATCCGTCGCCCCACTGCGCCACGGCGACGCGCGAGTCCGCATCCAGCTCGACGGGAAAATCATCCGCCAGATCCGCCGCTGCATAGATTGACGTCTCCACCTCGACCTCGAACACCCGCACCTCTTCCGCGCCGTCCAGCAACCGCACGCGGAAGCGCGATGCGTCGGAGACGGCCGCCTCCCTGTCCCATCGGTCGCCATCGATACTCAGCCGCGGAATCCAGGACAGGTCGAACCCGCCGTCCGCCCGCGCGGCAGCCTTCAAATGTGCCGGCGACCAGGGGCGCTCGTGGACGCCATGTGTTGTGAAGCCCACCTCGCTCACCCCCGCGCCCCCAGCCGGTCCACCCGCCGGCCCGGCCCGCCATATCAGCGGCAGCCCCCGCTCGGCG
This sequence comes from Caulobacteraceae bacterium, assembly GCA_965284535.1. GTDB lineage: Bacteria > Pseudomonadota > Alphaproteobacteria > Caulobacterales > Caulobacteraceae > Brevundimonas. Next base: position 1,612,160 of record OZ260090.1, on the reverse strand, counting down.
CGCGGCGACTCCGCCCGAACCGGGGCCTGATCCAGAAACACGACCACCGCCCCGCCTGTCGCTCCGACAGCCTCTGTCCCTTGCTGCCCCCGCAACAGACCCGTCAGCCGCCACACGCCGTCGCCGACCAGCGTCGCCGACCGGAACTGCACCAACTCCCAGCCTTGTCCGGTGTCGACGGCCACCGCGTTGCCGCCTGCGAACACAGCTGCCCCGGACCGGCTTTCCGGCGCCCGTCCCTCGATCCGGACCAGCATGGCGTTCACTTCGTCCCAGCGATGTCGCGCGCCCGGCTCCAGGGCCTCAACCAGCACCCCGACCGTCGCCGGCTGCGCTACATCGCCCCGCGCCATCAACGACGCCACGTCGGCTCCGGCGAACACCCGCATGGGCCGCCAGGGCTCGGTCGCCACGATCGCGATCGGTCGCGCGTCGTCCTCGCTGCCGATCAGCGGTGGCAGTTCCATCATGCGAAAGAAGGGGGCACCGGAGACGTCCGATGGCTCACCCGGCATGGGCCGACCGTCATCCTCGCCGATAACGACCATCGAGACCGGCTCCACCACCGCCGACGGCGTCTCGTCCATGTCGACCCGCATCACCCGCCAGCCGCCGTTCCGGCCCTCGATCGTCACCGTGTCTCCGGGTTCCAGCGCCAGGGCCTCGACCGGCCCCAGCATCACCGTCAGCCGATCGGCCCCGCCGGCCTCAAGTACCCGCTCGGCCGCCGCCCGCGCCAGGGCACCGGAGCAGACCGCCGGGAGGTCCAGATCGACCCCGCCGCCCAGGCCCGCCGACCTGACAACCGCCGATCCGGTCTGATACCCGGCCTCCCCGTCGATATAGCGGACCCGCGCCGTACCGGGCCTCAGCTCCAGCACCCGCTCCGCCTTAAGGCTCGCGCCCTCGTCCGGCAGCGCCATCGACTCATGCGTCAGCGTCGCCGTCGCGGCTTCATCCCCGATCACCGCCACCCGGCCATTCCGCTCGGCCGCAATCAGACCAGGACCCGCCAGCAAGGGCTCCAGCGCATCCCGGGTCCGCATGGGCCGATCGATCACATAGCCCCGCACCTCGCCCGCAAAGCTGCCGATTTCGAACTCGTCCTCCGCCAGTCCGCCGCGTCGCAGCACCGCCGCGATCAGATCACGCGTCTCGCCGGCCAGCCGTCCGTTCAACCAGTGTCCGGTCCGCCAGCCACCCGCATCCGTCCAGACATCGCCCCGCGCTGGAAACGCCGGATACGGCCGCGCGTCCCAGCACCAGACGTCGGCCCCCTCCACCATCGGCCCGCCGTATGCCGACGAGACCGCATTGTTCTCCGCTGTCGCGAAGTGCTCCAGTACCGCCTCAAGCGCCCGCCGCTGGATACGGTCGTCCCGCGCGCCGGTCGAGAACGGCGGCAGTGCGCTCTCGGCACTCTTTGGATCCTGAAACAGGTTCGGCGCATTGCCGCCCCGGTCCACCGCCGCGCAGCCGAACTCCGTCAGCCGGATCGGCTTCATCCTGGCGCCCCAGGCCGTCGGTGTCGCGCTGCGCACCCCGGCGGGCCGGTCATGGTGTGCGTTCGACCACCACCCCATCAGGTCCTTGACCCGGAACACCCAGTCCTCGCCGTGGGCGGTGTCAGAGATCGGCGTCCGCGCCTGCGTTGCCCGGTCGGCGTCCGAGGCATAGAACCAGTCGAACCCCTCCCCGCCCGCGACCTGGGCCGCCAGATAGGCGGCATCCTCGGGCCCGGCAAACTCCGCGCTGTCCATGCCGCCGTCGCCCGCCCGCCAGTCACCCAGCGGCGGATACCAGTCGATCCCGACGTAATCGATGGCCGCATCGGCCCACAGCGGATCAAGGTGAAACGCCACCTCGTCCCCATCCCGCACCCCCGCATATTCCGACCAGTCCGCCGCATAGCTGATCGCCACCCCCGGCCCGACCACCGCCCGACACTCGTTCGCCAGCGCCCTGAGCTCATCGACCGCCGGAAACCCTCCGCCGACATCCCGCGTCGTCGTCAGCCCGCGCATCTCCGAGCCGATCAACAGCCCGTCCGCCCCGGTCTCCGCCGCCAACGCTGCATAGTGCAACGCCAGCCTTCGCAGCCCCCAGCCCTCCGCCGTCCCGAACATCGCTGCGACCTCCGCAGCCACGCCCGCGCCGTCCTCGCCCTTCACCCGCCCACGCCAGGGATAGGCGGCCTGTTCTGTGCCGCCATAGGGGTCCGGCAACGCGTTCCCCGCCGGCACATCCATCAGCACGAACGGATATAGCGTCACCTCCAGGCCCCGCGCCTTCAGGGCCGCCACCGCCTGCCGCACGCTCTCGTCCGACGGCGTCCCGCCGTAGGCGGGGCCACCGGAGGGGACCTGCGAGATCTGATGGGCCCCGCCCCGCTCCAGACCGGCCACCGACCAGGTCAATGGCTCCGTCGCCTTGTCCACCGCCTCCACGCCCGGCCGGATCGTGCAATGTCCCGCCCTCAGGTCGTCGCCGAACCAGCCGAGCACCAGACTGACCCGCTTCAGGTTCGGACACTGCGCCTGCAGCTGGTCCAGCGACACAACCAGATCCGCGAGCCCGCCGGCCGCATGCAAATTCTCTGACGTCGTCCGGGTCAGTCCCTCGCGCCGCATCACGCCATCAGTCGCCAGAACGAACTCCCCGGCACCGGGGATCAGGCAGACGCCCTCCAGCCGGTCCTCCAGTCGCGGCGCGTCGCCGCGCGCCCGTCGAAAGACCTCGAACCCCAGTTGCGGCGGCCGGTTGCCGTACGGCCCCAACGGCAGGTCCTCGAACACCACATAGGCGGTGCCCCGATACGCCGGAGCCAACCCCTCCACCGCCTCGATCAGCGGATCGGGCATCTGTTCGACGCCGCCCCGATGCACCCGCATCGTCACACCGGACAGGTCCATCAACCCCCCGTCGGCCCAGACCCGCCCGATACCGTCGATTTCGCCCTCGCACAGGGCCACGGCGAAGCTCAGCGAATAGTCATATTCCACCGTCCTCGGCCCGCCCTTGCCGCCAGACGATGTGTGTCGCCCCTCGAGGAATCGCGCGGCCCAGATCACCTGCCCCGTCACCCGGGCGCGCCCGAACACACAGGCCATGGGCGCGCCCTCCGCCGTCCCCTGTACCTTCAGCATTTCCAGTCGCGGCCCCTTCTGCCGCGCCGGCTCCAGGCCGGAGACTACCCGCTGGTCGATCGCCCGCCCGATCGTCGCCCCGATCACCGATCCGATCGGGCCGCCAACCGCCTGGCCGACGCTGCTCAGGATCATCTGCGCCATGTTCAGCCTCCTCTGACCTGTTCACTGCCGGGCCAGCGGAACGCCGCCACCAGCCGGGTTCGCCACCACGACCCCATCCAGCTCTCCACGACCGACCGGCCCCAATAGGCGTGGATCATTCTCGGCTCCGTGCCGGTCATGTCGCTCAGGATGGCGCAGTGTTTGGCCGGACAGCCCGGGGCCATGCGGAACAGCACCACATCGCCGGCCGTTGCACCCGTCACCGGTACCTCCGTCAGCCAGCGCCGCGCCGCCGCCAGCAGCGTCTCCTCGCCCCCTGCCTCGGCCCAGTCCGGCCGATAGGGCGGCGGCGGCTCCGGCTCGGCCCCGATCAGCTCACGCCACACGCCCCTGACCAGGCCCAGGCAATCCGCCCCCTCGCCCTTCACACTGGCCTGATGCCGATAGGGCGTCCCAAGCCAGCCGCGCGCGGCCGCCACCACAGCGGCCCTCATCGCCGGCTCCCGCCGTCGTTGCGCCCGCCTTCGACCGGCACCGCGGTCAGGAAATCGTCGCCCGGGATGTCCGGAAAGCCCTGGAAATTGCCGCCGTTCGCGAACGTCCCGACACAGGTGGACCAGCGCTTGTCGCAGACCGCCCCCGGAAACGTCTCAAGGTCGACACCACAGCGCCCGTCACCCAACACCGCATCGCAGTCCCGCCCAAAGGTCCGCCCGACCACCCGCTCCAGCTTCGCCAGCGGCCCTTCCATCTCCGCGACGAAGCCCGCGCCCTCACGCCGGATACGCGCCAGCGTCGCCGTCCAGAGTCGCGCCCTCAGATCTGGCTCACTCCAGGCCACCCTCCACAGCGCGACCGATGCCGCGTCATACAACCCCGCCTCAATGTCCGCGTCGGTGATCGCGACATCATCCAGCCCGCCCGCAACCGCCGCCGACCCGGCGCTCAGGCCCACGGCGCCGTCCGTCGCCCCCGCGGTCCAGCCGCTCGCCGCCCGGCAGATCACGCCTTCGACCACCAGATCACGGTCATGGTCCGTAAAGCCCAACTCGGCCCCGTCCGCTCGCCGCAGCACCCAGGCATGACACAGCGACGCCGCCCCGCTCTCGATACGGGCAACCATTTCTTCCGGTATCGCTCGCATGGCTCAGACCCTGATCTCGATCAGCGGCACGGCCGCCATCCGTCCGGCGTCAAAACTCTCGAGCGTGACCTCGATCCGGTCGGCGTCGAACCGCACCGGCGTGTCGAACTCGAACCCTGCCGTCACCGCCGTGGCCTCGTCCGGCGGGTCCACCAGCGTCACCAGCCCGGTCGCCGCATCAACCGCGAACGCCTCCGTGGACAGTTCCTCACCGTCGACGGCGACCCGCACTGTGCCCGCGACCGGCTTGGTGATCCGGCGATCCAGCGCATCCTCGCCCTCGCCGTATCGCTTCAACAGCGGGAAGGCGGCCCGTGCCCCGTCACCGTCGCCCAACCCCTGATCCAGCGGCCCGACCGCCCCTCCGGGCGCACAGGATTTCCAGTCCGCGAAGTCCCGGAACCGGAACCCGTACAACCGCCCACGACGCGCCTCGAAGAATCCGGTCAGCGCCGCCATATCGTCCAGCGACCGCAGATTGGCCCCGATCAGATAGCGCCGTCGCCCCTCGGCCCAGGGCGTCGAACGCCGCTCGAACCCCGACCCCAAGGTCACGATCTCCGTCCGCCGCTCGACCCCGCCGGTCGATCCGAACGCCAGCCGCGCGGGCAGCCTCACCTCGTGAAAGGACATCACCCTGCTCTCCTGTTCGGTACATCCACGGCCCCGCTTTCGCTTGTCGAGCGAGCGCCGTTACGCCATTCTCGCGCATCGGGCGTCAGGCCCGCAGCCAACCGGAGGGCACGATGAGCGTTGAGACCTCAAACCAGATTCAAGGATTCGACTGGCAGAAGCTGTTGTTTTCGTTCGAGGGGCGCACCCGCCGCTCGCATTTCTGGATTGGCTGGCTGATCTGTCTGGGCGTGGGGGTTGTCGCCGGATGGATTCCCATTCTCGGCGGCTTTATCTCGCTGGCCCTGATCTGGCCCAACCTGGCCATCTCGGTGAAGCGGCTACACGACATGGGCAAGAGCGGCTGGCTTGTCCTCATCCCGTGGGTTGTCAGCATCGTAGGCGGCATCGTCGCGGTCAGCATGATCGGCCTGTCGGTCTTCGCAAACGCTGCCGCCCTTGAGCAGGAAGACCCGGCGGCCATCTTCGCCCTGATCGGTCCTGCGATTGGTCTCTTCGCCGTGTTGACCCTGGTCAATCTCGGCTTCCTGCTGTGGATCGGCCTTTCCGAAGGACAGGCGGGATCCAATCGCTTCGGTTCAAATCCAAAGGACCCGACGCCCGCGAGCACCTTCAGCTGATCCGACAGGGCCGCGAACGGCGGTTCCGGCCCTGTCCGTCATCTTCCGGTTGTCCGGCTCCCCATCTTCGGCCAAGCTTCGCCGCCGACCCGCCAGCTCGGGTCGGGATCAACGAAGGGGCGGGATATGCGGGGTGAGGTGCTTGAGGTCAGCGGGGACGGCGATGCCCTGGTCAGCGGCGACGACGGCATCCGCTACGCCTTTTCTACCCGAGACGTTCGGGGTTTCATCGTGCACCGCGGCGATCGCATCGGCTTCGAGCCGGTCGAAGGCGTCGCGACCCAGATCGTCCTTCTCTCGTCCGGCACCACGTCGTCGGGCCATGCGCTCGGCGATTCGGCGCGCCCGGACGCCGGCGAGACCTCTCCCTGGGGATATTTCCGGCGTTGCATGAGCAAATACGTCGACGGCTATGGTCGCGCGCGCCGTCGCGAATACTGGTACTTCGTCCTGTTCCGCGCCCTGATCGTCGCCGTCCCGATCCTGATCGGCGGTGTCATTTCCGGAGTCTGGACCGAGCCGGGTGACGATGCCTCTCCGGTCGGCCTCGGCTTCATGATCCTCGGCGGCCTGGCCTATCTCGGCACCATTCTGCCCGCCCTGTGCGCCATGATCCGCCGCTTCCACGACGTCGGTCTCTCCGGCTGGCTGGTTCTGTTGAACGCCATTCCATACCTCGGCCCCCTGATCACCCTGGTCATCAGTGTCCTGCCGTCCCAGGAGCGGCCCAACACCCACGGCCCCGTTCCCGGCTCATCCGGCCGAACGACCGCCGAAATCTTCAGCTGACACGGCTCAGAGCCGGCGCGCGCCCAGCGATACGGCGCGCGCCAGCATCTGGGCGATCTGGGCTTCCGAGCGCAGCAGTCCCTGCGCCCCGCCGTCCACCCGCACATTGACGGTGACGCCGCCACCCCCTGCCGGTTCGATCGCGCCCGCGCCGGCGGGCCGGAACACCTCCGGCCCTCGCTCCCCGACCAGATAGGTTCCACCGCCCAGCACCGTCCCGCCGTCCGCGCGCGAGCCTGAAAAGGCGGTCTGCACCGCCTGGGCGATCGCATTCCCCAGCCCGCCGCCGCCCGATCCTGACGCCGCGTTCACCGCCGCCAGCACCGCCCGCGCCAGCTCGGCCAGGCTGATTTCTCCGTCCGCCGCCGCCCGCGCCAGCGACCGGACCAGCCCTTCGCCCGCCTTGCCGAATGCATCCTCGATCGAGGCCGCCGCCCGCTCCGCCGGCTCCCGCAGCGCTTCCAGCGCCGCCGCCGCCTCCGCCGCCTTGCGCGGCACGCCGTCCAGGCCGGTCGGCTCAAAGCTGTCAGTCATCCGGCCACGCCTCCGCCATCCGCTCAAACTCAGATCGCCGCAACGGTGCCACACCGTCCGGCCGTTCCGTCAGCATCCGCCACTCCCGCAACGACAGCCGCCAGAACCCCTCCGGCCCCACGCCCAGCCTCGCCGCCGTCCGCAGCATCTCGCCCCAAACCAGTCTCCTCCCCATGGAATGGGGAGGAGGACCGCACGAAGTGTGGTGGAGGGGCGCATCCCCCATCTCCACCCTCACCCCGCCGCCGCCGCAAACGCCCTGGCCATTGCCTCCGCCGCCTCGCGCGGATCGACAGCCGCCGTGGCCAGCTCAGCCGCCAGCCCCCGCTCGCCCCCGCCCCGAAGAAGGGCCGCCAGCACCACCGTCAGATCCCGCGCCGACAACGCCCGCATCCGCTCCGCCAGCCCGGCCAATCCCTCCAGCCCCAGCCCCGTCTCGATCTCCGCCAGTGCTCCGAGCGTCAGGCACAGCCGCCGCTCGGCTCCCGCCAGCATGGCGACCACCTCGCCCCGCGCGCCATTGGGCGCCATCACAGTGCCTCGAACGAGATTTCACCCGCGCTCGCCAGGCTGATCGCGAACGTCGCCTCGCCCTCATGCTCGCCGGCATACTCCAACGCGCTGACCAGGAACGGCCCCTCCAGTGTCCCGAAGTCCGGCACGATCAACCGCCACACCCGCGCCGCCTGATCGAAGAAGGCCTCACGGATCAGTGCGTCGGATGCCGCGTCGCGGAATATCCCCTGCCCGGCCACCGCCGCGGACTTCACCCCCGCCCCGCCCAGCAGCTCGCGCCACCGCCCGACGCTGTCGCCATCGGTCGCATCGACTGTCCGGGCGTTCAGCGAAATTGTCCGCGCCCTGAGACCCGCGACCGTCGTGAACACGCCCGGCGCGCCCTCGATCTTCAGCAGTATGTCCTTGCCCCGTTGTGCTGCCATGACCCTGTCCTCTGTCTGTTTTGTCGGAAATGGGTGGCTGGTGATTGGTGGATGGTGATCGCCGAACACGCCCCGACCAACTACCAACCACCAATCACCCCTCTTCCGTCACGGCGCGCACCCGCAGCACCGCAAACGTCCGCGCCCCGTCGGCGCTCGGAAACACGTCCGCGAACGAGACCCTCAGGCTCACCGCCCGCACCCCGTCAGCCTCCAGCTCGGCGTCATTCAGGCTCAACCGAACCGCCGCCAGCACCGCCCTGGCCTCCTCGGTTCCGCGAAAGCGCGACACGACGGTCAGGGTCAGCGCCTGCTCAATCCCGCCTCCATCGGCACCCACCGACCGGCTCTCGCAGCGACCGGTCAGCAGATGCGGAAACACCGGATCCGGCGGTGCCGCATCCCACACCCGCGCCGGATCGCCCAGCAGCGCCTGCAACGCCACATCCGCCCTCAGATGCGCGATCAGCGCCTTCTGCAAGGCCAGCTCATGCGCGCTCATCGGCTCCGCTCCAGGTTCAGGATGGCCCGCCCGCCGACCGTCTCGCCCGAAACGATCCGCCAGTCGCCGCCGCCAAAGCGCAGCACTCGACCAACCGTCAGCCGCACGTCCGATCGCGTCTCCGCCGTCACCGTCTCGACCGACCGCACGCCGCCCGGTTCCCGCCTCTCGCGTCGTCGCCGCGCGCCCAGCTTCAGCCAGGCCGAACCCAGCGGCTCCCAGCTGACCGCCCGACCACCGTAGGGTGTCTCGGTCTCGATTCCCTCGAACAGCGCCGCGAGCGCCTTCATCCCGCTCACAGCCGCACCACGCGATAGGGCGCGATCCAGGCCTCGACCGGCACCACGGGCATCTCCGGATCGCCGCGCTCATAGGCCCGCAAGGCCAGCATCAGGATCGCCAGCCGCAACGGGGCCGGTGAGGTCGAGGCCAGGCTCAGCCCCACCTCCCCCTCGACCCGCGCCCGGGCCGCATCGATCAACGTCTGGATCAGCCCGTCCTCGACGTCATGCTCGACGCGCAGGAACAGTTTCGCTTCCGCCAGTGAGACGGGTGCGGTCATGGGAACCTCGCTATGCTCGGTAGTGGCGGGTGACGAGTGGCGAGCGGCGAGTGATCGCCGGGCCAGTCTTCGTCCGTCGCCGTTTCACATCGAAGTCAGCGGCGAGCGGCATTACCCGCCACTCGCCACTAACCACTCGCCACTGCGCGACTACGTCGCGCTGAACTTCATCACCTTGATCGCATCAAAGTTCTGCACCCCGCCGCCCACGCGCTTGGTCGTGTAGAACAGCACATAGGGCTTGGCCGAATACGGGTCCCTCAACACCCGCACCCCCGCGCGATCCACGATCAGATAGCCGCGCTGGAAGTCGCCGAAGGCGATGGCCGCGCTGTCGGCGGCGATGTCCGGCATGGTCTCGATCTCGGTCACGCGATAGCCCAGCAGGCTGGCCGTCTCGCCCGCCCGCTGCGCCGGCTGCCAGATGTAGTTGCCGTCGGCGTCCTTGAACTTCCGCACCGCCGAGACCGTCTTGCGGTTCATCACGAACCGCCCGTTCGGCCGGTACTGGGCCTTGGGCGCATAGACCAGGTCGATCAGCCGATCGGTCGGGCTGGTAGAGGCGAACGCACCTGCCGCGCCCGAGGCGACATAGCCGATCTCGCCCCACGCATGGTCCGCCTCGGCGACGATGTCATAGTCCAGGAAGCCCTTCGGCTTGTTGACCCCGTCGCCGGTGACGAAGGCCTGGGTCTCCTGCGCCGCGAAGGCGTCCTCGACCTCGGCCGCCAGCCATTCGTCCAGATCGATCAGGGCGTCGTCCAGCAGCGACTGGGTCGCCGCCGGATTGGCGTAGAGATCGGCCGACGGAAACTCCAGCAAGGCCAGGGTCGCCGGATCCGTCTCCGGCCGCGCCGCCGTCTCGGCCACCCAGCCCGAGGCCACGCCCGCCGTCGACACCGGCTTTCTGAACACCCCCGCGCCGACCGTCCGCACCGTGGCGATCTCGCGCATCGGCGACCCCGCCATCAAGCGTCTCTCGATGGCCCGCTCGGTCTGTTCCGGCACCACATAGCCGGCCGAGTTCGACGCCGTCGAAAGCCCCGCCTTCAGCTCCAACCCGAACGAAGCGCCGGTCTTCAGATAGCCGTCGAACGCCGACTTCTCCTCCCCCTTCATGGGGGAGGTGGCGGCGAAGCCGCCGGAGGGGGCCAGTTCCGGCCGCCTGCCCTCGCTCACCACCCGGTCCAGCCGCGCCTGCGCCGCCCCGACCGCCTGATCGATCCGCGCCACCTTCTCCTCCAGCAACGCGTCCACCGAGCTCTTGCGCTCGATCTCGTCCAGCCGGGCGTCATTGGCCCCTTTGAACGCCTCGAACGCCGCCATCATTTCATGCATGGCGGCGCGCGCCTCGGGCGTGCCCGAGACGGTTTTGGTCTCTTTCATGGTATCTCCGGTTGAAGAACCGCGGATCGCGGTTAGGGTCGAGGCGTGAACCGCCTCCTTGAAAAATTATCGCCGCGAGCCAAGGGGTGAGCACCCGCTTCACCCCCCTCGAATCCGACGTCCTCGACGCCCTCGCCTGGGACCTGCGCGACATCGCGCCGGACCTCGCGGGCCAGTTCGCGGAGTCCCTGCCCGGCTCCCGCCGCAATACCGGCTCCGGCCTGTTGACCGAACTGATCGTCGACCGCGACCGCCCGCCGCCCCTGACCAGCCCGACCGGCCGCTTCGGCACGGTCCACGCCATGGTCGGTGATCTGCCGGACCCGGTCGCCTTCCAGGCCGAACTTCGACAGGGCCGGCTGCTGTTCCTGCACGGCGACGCCTATGGTCAGGACACCCGCGCCATCGACTTCGCCCGGGTCCCCTACGATCAGGTCTTCACCATCGACAAACACGGCGACTCCATCGCCTTCGACCCCGCCGCCCTGATGCAGCCCAGCCCCCTGCTGGACCTCCACCGGCACACCGATCACGAGCCGGACCTTCCGGTCGAACCGCGCCTGGCCAATGTCGGCCCCCTTCAGAAGGTCCAGGACCCCGGGGCCCAGACCCTGGTCGACGTCCTGTTCGGCAAGGTCACTCCCGTCTCCGAACAGACAGAAGTCGAGGGCGAGCCAGACCAGGAAGACCAGACATCCGTCATCATCGGCCTCTGGGTCATCATCGCCGTCGTCTCATTCCTCGCCGTGGTGATCTTCCGCTTCTCGCTGTTCTTCGCCGTCTTCCTCGCCATCTTCCTTGGACGGATGCTGCACAAGCCGAAGATCCTCGCCGCCCTCACACGGGCGACCCGCGGGCTGGGCAGGTACGAGTATCGCCCGCCTCAGCGATGATGTCCTTGAAGTTGCGCATGATTGACACTCACCGAACGGCGTGATCAGCGTTAACCATGGTCAAGCTTGGGATTGCGCCGATGTCCAGACTGCTCGCCACGGCGACCACCGCCTTCGTCCTGCTGTCCGCCGGTGCCGTCCAGGCCACGGATCGCTGCGGGGCTGAAACCCACATGCGTTTCGGCGAGACCCGGGCCTATTTCGGCGACACCCTCGCCGCCTGCCGACCGGACGGCTATTGCTCCGCCGTCGTCGCCCTGCCCGATCCGACGGGTCAGGCCGCCTGGCGTCAACAACTGCGTGTCGCCCGCCCCAGCCCCGGCGCCGACCACCTCGTCGAGCTCGCCGCGGCCGACCCCATGCCTGTCACCGGCCCCATGAGTTTCACCACGCCCGGTCAGACCGTTGATCCCGGTCCATGGATGGTGCCGACCTCACCGGGTTCGAACGAGTTCCGCGTCAGTGACCCGATCCTGACCCGCTCCCTCGTCTCGGGCCTGCGCCGCCAGCGCATCGCGCGCTGGAACTACCCCTCCACCGACGGACCGGCCGAAGCCTATTTCTCGCTCAACGGCATGACCGCCGCCCTGAACTGGATCGACTGCCGGGGTTCGGCCCGGACCTGACGGCTGGCCTATCCCGGCTGTCGGCCGCCCCCGCCCCCGGGCGGCCGCCCGCTCGGCCCGCCAGGCGCGCGCCCTGATGGTCCGGCCTGGTTGCCCTGACCCTGGGGAGTTTGCCCCTGAAGCGGCTGACCTTGCGGCGGCTGAGCTTGCGGAGCCTGACCCTGGGGATTCGGCCCCTGCCCCTGTGTGACCGCTCCCGGTCCGCCCAGTTCTCGCGGAGGCAGCCGGTCCGCCAGACGCCGTCCGGCCTCCGGCGACAGGCGGAAGGGCTGCGACACCCGCCGCCCCGTCACGGCCACCGCCTGTCCGGGTTCCCGCACGATGCGTCGCACTCCGTCGACCTCGATCTCGATCTCGCCTTCGACCAGCACGATTACTGCTGCCTGCTCCGGATCATCCCCCGGCTCGACATCCACGGTCTCGCCGCGCAGCAGTTCCACCGCATCGGCCCCGACCGCGGCCTCGATGATCGTTCCGCGGATCCCGACTGTCGCCGTGGGCGTGCGGAAGGCGACCCGGTCGCGTTCCGCCCCCCGACTTCCAGACACAAATCGGAAGGCACCGCGCACCAGCGAGAACAGCACACCGGCCGGATCGGGCTCCGCGTCGATCAGGAACCGGTCGACGTTCAGCGACGCATTGGCCCCGACGGTCAGCTCAGACTGATCCCTCAACCGGATCAGCAGCCGGGCCTGATCGCCCGTGACGATGGCGTCGGCTTGGCGAACGATCCCGTCGACAACCGAAGCCCGCCAGTCACCCTCGCCGAGGCTGCGCGTCCGGACGCTGTTCTCGACCTCGGCATTTACGCCGACCGGGGTCTGCGCCGCGACCGGCCCGGCCAGCCCGGCCATCAGGCCCAGGACGATCAGAAGACAGCGCTTCATTCAGCGACTCCACCAGATTTCGGTTTCCGGGAATCATACCATGCGGCCCCCTGCGCGAAACCCGCCGACCCGGACAGGGTCACATGACACGGGTTTGCGATCGCAAAATCCACGACCGCTACGCACTGGCGGTTGCCCGCCCCGCCCGTCATACTCCGCCGACACGGAGAGGAAACTCGATGCGTTTTTTGGTATTTGCCGCCGCCGCGATCCTCGCGTTCGCGACCCCGGTCCTCGCCCAATCGGTCCCCTCACCGGTGACAGCGGCATCGGCCCTCGTCGCCGCCCCCGCCGATGTCGCCACGCCCGAGGCCATTGTCGCGGCGCTCTATGAGTCCATATCCGGCGACGCCGGCGTGGCCCGCGACTGGGACCGCTTCCGCAGCCTGTTCCATCCGGCCGCCCTCCTGACGCCGGTCGCAGGTCGGCCCGGTGACCCGGCCACCCTGACGCCGCTCACGCCCGACGAATATATCGCTCGCGCCGAACCCTTCCTGATGCGCGGCTTCCACGAGCGCGAGATCGCACGGCGCTTCGAACGTTTCGGCCACATGGCCCATGTCTTTTCGACCTATGACAGCCGCCGTGCCGCCTCCGACCCCGAGCCCTTCGCCCGCGGTATCAACAGCATCCAGCTGTTTCACGACGGCACCCGCTGGTGGATCCTCAGCATCTACTGGCAGGGCGAAACCCCGGCCATACCGCTGCCGGCGGACTACCTGCCTCCGGTGGACTGACGAGCCCCGCCGAACATCAGGCCACCCGGAACCTGGCCCCCGGCAGCATCGGAAACGTCACCAGCGACACCTCCCAAAGCTCGACCTCGACCAGCACCCTCAGCCGGCCCTCGCGCCGCGCCCGGCTGCTGCGGAAGCCGATCGACAGCCCGTCCAGCGCCCCCGCCCGCGACAGCGCCTGGGCAAACCGCGCCTCCGCTGACCAGTCCATGACCCGGCCCTCGACAAACAGTCCGCGCTCGTCCTCGACCATCCGGTCCCAGACCCCGACCGCCGCCCGACCCTCATGCTGATGCAGCATCCGCACGCCCCCGGGCCCGGTCCTCGCCAGACTCGCCGCGAACGCGCCCTTCGCCACCACATCCCCGTTCAGGTCCGCGACACCCCATAGCGAGGCGTAGCCGTGGATCCGGAGGGTCGCGGGTCGAGGGTTGCGGGTCGAAACCCCGCTATCGCCTTCCTCGACCCTCGCCCCGGGACTCTCGCCCCTCACTCTCCGCCCTCCAGCCGCCGTTCCATCCGCTCCACCGCCGCCCGCGTCGCCAGGCTTTGTTCCTCCAGGCGGGCCAGCCGCTCGGCGACCAGCCGCTGCTCGCCGACCCGTTCCTCCAGCGTGGCGATCCGCGCCGCCGCCCCACCGGCCCACACCAGCCCGCCGACGGTTTGCACCGCCAGTGCCACGATGACCGCGACGGGGATTCTCCGCATCGTCTCCATCACGCCCCCACCCCCGCCATCCGCCGTCGCTCATCATCGGTCAGGAAGGTCGCCGCGTTCAGCCGCGCCCAAAGCGCATCGCGCTCGGGCTGCAACGCGGGCAACCCGTCCAGGTCCGCCTCGATCCTGACCCCGGCGAACCGCCCGCCCAGCCACCCCGTCAGCGCCGCCGCGGTCTTGCGCACCAGTGGCACCACCGTCCCGCGCCAGAAGGCGGCATTGGCCTCGCGATAGTTGGCGTAGGTGGCGTCCCCCGGAATCCCCAGCAGCTGCGGCGGCACCCCGAAGGCCAAGGCGATCTCCCGCGCCGCCGCATGCTTGCCCGCGATGAAGTCCATGTCGGCGGGCGTCCAGCTCATCGGCTTCCAGTCCAGCCCGCCTTCCAGGATCATCGGCCGCCCGGCGTTCATCGTCCCGGCGTGACTGTCCTCGACCTGCGCCCGCAGGCCTTCGAACTGTTCGGCCGTCAGCCGTTCGCCATCCTTGGCCCCATAGACCAGCGCCCCCGACGGCCGCGCCGCATTGTCCAGCAGCGCCTTGTTCCAGGCTCCCGAGGCGTTGTGAACATCAATCGCGAACGCCGCCGCCTCCAGCGGCGAAAAGCCGTAGTGATCGTCGGTCGGATGAAACAGTTTCAGCTGCATCACCGGAGACCATCCGTCCGTCGCCCGCCCGATCCGGACCGATCGTCCGTCGACGGAATACTCCCAGGCCTCGGGCCATCCGTCGCGGCCGGGAACCACCTTCACCCGGTCCGGCCGCAGCGTCCAAAGTTCCTCGGGCGCGCCCTCCCCGACCGCTTCCGCATAGGCGTTCCCCGCCGTCTGCAGCGCGCCGTACAGCGCCTCCAGCCACTCCGCCCCGGACTGCTCCGGGTTCGGCCGCCCCAGCAGCGCCGCCAGCGGATGATCGTCCCGTCGAACCCCCTTGGCGAAAACCACCAGCGGCGTCGACGCCGCCGCCTCGGCGATCATCCGCACACAGCGATAGGCCACGGCGTTCTTCGCGAACCCCTCCTCGGCCAGATGCGCATAGTCCCTCGGTGTCCACCGCGCCCGCCCGCCACTGGTCAGGGCGATCAGCGGGCCCGCCCGGCTGTCCTTGGTTTCAGGCGCAGAAATGCGCCGCCGGCCCGCAAAGGGCCGTCGCCAGTTGATCATGCCAATCTCCATCATTCTCCCTCCCCTTCATGGGGAGGGATGTCGGCGCGAAGCGACGACAGGGTGGGGAATTCCGAAGCCGGCAGCCGTCAGTGCGGGACTGTCGTTCCCCACCCGGGCTCCGCTTCGCTCCGCCGTCCCTCCCCACTTCGGGGGAGGGATACGCCCGGCTTCACAACACCCTTAGGCTCGGCCCCGCCCTGGGCGCCGGCAGCAGATGCGTCACCGCCCAGACCAGGGCATCCGCCCGGTCGGGACTGCGCCCGCCGACATCGACCGCTCCCAGCGCCATCAGTTCCTCCTCCAGCGCCGGAAACGCCCCACAGTGAACGACCCGTCCCTGTTCATACAGCGCCGCCACCGGCTCGGCCCGGGCCGCCTTGCCCCGGCTGGCGTGCACCAGTCTGATCGGAACCTCGCAGCCGCCATGCGCCAGCACCGTCCGCACCATCTCCCCGCCCTGGTTCTTCTCGGCCACGATCTCCAGCGCCCCGAACTCGCGCGCGACCTCAGCCACTCGCGTCGCCCAGCCCTGGGGCGACAGCCCGCCTGCTGACTGGTCCGCCAGTACATAGGCCCGGTCGTCCCTGCGCCCGACGACCACGATCCCACAGGCATCCCCGCCCGCGCTCGCCGGCGGATCCACCGCCACCACGATCCTCTCCAGCGTTGCCGGCCGGTTGCCGCGCGCCCGCGCCAGATCCTCGGCCCGGA
Organism: Caulobacteraceae bacterium; assembly: GCA_965284535.1. Classification (GTDB taxonomy): domain Bacteria; phylum Pseudomonadota; class Alphaproteobacteria; order Caulobacterales; family Caulobacteraceae; genus Brevundimonas. The sequence goes on along the minus strand of OZ260090.1, from coordinate 1,596,064 downwards.
ACAGGGCCCCCTCGGCCTCGACCACCAGCCCCTCCAGCTCCTGCGCCTCCAGCCGCGTCCCGGCGTAAAGCGTCCGCAGATGGCCCAGAAATCCGGGCGACAGATTGGCCGCATTGGCCTGCGTCCCGGCCCGGTCGATACAGGTGCCGTCCTGGGTCAGCAGCCGTCTCAGCGCTGGAAGGGGGCGAGGGGTCGTCGTCACCATGAGGCGTGGGTCCTCGCCCAGCCGCAGTCCCAGTCGCAGATTTTCCAGCACGGCCTCGGGCCGTCTCCAGGCACAGAACTCGTCGGCCCATGCATGGTGAAATTGGGGGCCGCGCAAACTGTCGGGATCCTCCGCGGAAAAGGCGTGGGCCTCGGTTCCGCTGGGCCAGACCAGCCGTTTGCGGCCACCATCCCAGCGTGGGCGGTTGCCCGTCTCGCCAAAATTCTTCAGGCCCGAAGGCCCCTCGACCATGACCTCGCGCACATCGTGCAGGGTCGGCCCGACCAGGGCTATCCTCAGGCCCCTGGCCCGCGCCAGTTCTGTGACCCAGTTGGCCCCCGCATGGGTCTTTCCTGATCCGCGCCCCCCGAGCACAAGCCAGGTTCGCCAGTCGACTTCAGGAATTACCTGATGGCTATGCAGCCTCGGCGTGCTCTTGATCGCCTCGCGCAGTTGCTCGGACAACAGTCCAGCCTTCCACGCGCTTTGCCTCGATCGTGGTCCGGAGGCCATCGAGACGGGACTCGAGTTCGGCCCGAAGCCGGTCCAGCGCCTCGGGGCTGTCGTCGCGGTCATCGTTGTCCATATCGTCCTCTGTTTGCGCGGCACCCGGGCCTCGACCCGGCGGATTGATCAGTGTCGCGATGGTTCGCGCGGCTCTCGCCACCAGTTCCACGCCACGTACAAATCGCTGCACCGCGAGCGTATCGCCGGACTCGAGCGGACTGTCGTCCAACGCGACCATTGCTCTGTCCAGCATGGGGTCGAGCCGGTCATAGATCTGCTCGAGCCGGGCCGCCGCCCGCGCCGCCTTGTCCTGATTTCCCGTCATGCCCAAAGAGTAGCCGACCAGCGTACCTCGGAGGGCAAATCGCAGATACAAAAGTACAAGCTTTTGATTTCAGGCGATCTTATCGCGTGAACCCGACTATAGATTCACCGATTGCCAGCACAGCGTCACGGCCCGCAGGGGCCAGCGGCTACCCCTCGGCGTGAAGCAGCGGTTCCACGGTCGCTTCGTCCCCGGCACCGGTCGGCGTCGTGGCCATGGCCAGGGCCGCCAGCAGTTCGGGGATCTGGATCGGCTTGCCGACGTGGGCGTCCATCCCGGCTTCCCGGCATCGCAGGACCTGTTCCGGCTGGACATTGGCCGTCAGGGCGATGATCGGCGTCCGCCCGACCGCACCCGTCATGGCGCGGATCGCCCGTGTCGCGTCCAGCCCGTCCATGACCGGCATATGCACGTCCATCAGGATCAGGTCGTAGGCGCCTGTGCGCGCGGCTTCGACCGCCTCGGCCCCGTTGCACACCGTGTCGAGCTCCAGCCCCAGTCCGCCCAGGATCGCCGTCACCAATTCCCGGTTCGGAGCCGCGTCGTCAGCCATCAGGATCTTCAGACCGGCGTCCACCGCAAGATCGCCCTCACCCGCGGCCTCCACGCCTTCGACGGCCTCGCGCATCGGGACCTCGAACCAGAAGGTCGAGCCCTCGCCGGGCCGGCTGTCCGCCCCGATCTCGCCGCCCATCATCTCGATCAGGCGACGCGAGATCGCCAGCCCTAGCCCGGTGCCGCCATAGACGCGCGTGGTCGAGGCGTCGGCCTGGGTGAAACGGTCGAACAGGGCCTCTATCTTGTCCGGCGCGATGCCGATGCCGCTGTCGGTCACCGCGAGTCGAAGCCGGTCGCCGGCCACGGTCAGTTCCAGACGCACGGTCCCGGTGGTGGTGAATTTCGCCGCATTGGACAGGAAGTTCAGCGTGACCTGCCGAAGCCGCCCCTCATCCCCCATGAGGGCTTCGGGCAGGCCGGGGTCGATCACGGTCTCCAGCACCAACCCCTTGGCCTGGCATTGGCTTTCCATAATGCCGACGGCCTCGCCTGCCATGGCGCGCGGGTCAAACGCCTGCGGGTCCAGATCGACCGCATCGGCCTCCAGCTTGGAATAGTCGAGGATGTCGTTGATGACGCTCAACAGCGCCTCGCTCCCCGTCGCGATCCGGTCGGCATATTTGCGCTCGGCCTCGGGCAGATTGCGGCTCGCCTGCAGCAGGCCGGAGAAGCCGATCACGCTGGTCAGCGGCGTCCTCAGCTCATGGCTCATATTGGCCAGGAACTCCGACTTCGCCTGCGCCCCCGCCTCAGCCACGTCGCGGGCGGCAATCAGCTGGTCCTCCAGGGCCTTGGTTTCCGTCACGTCCCGGACCACATCCTGGAACCCGACCGGCCGCCCACTGGTGTCCCGGATGACCATCGGATGCGCTTCCAGCCAGACCGCCTGACCGTCCTTGCGCACGCCCCGATAGGGAACGCGCGGCGACGACGCGCCCGGTCCTGCCTTGAGGTAGGCTGCAAATGCGGCCCTCAGGCCCTCCACATCGTCCGGATGCATGAACTGCCAGAAGGACCGGCCCACCAACTCCTCGGGCCGGTAGCCCATCGCCCCCTCGATCGACGGAGAGACGTATTCGAACACCCCGTCCAACCCATAGGTGGCGATGATGTCCGTCGCATTGTCGGCCAGCAGCCGGTAGCGGGCCTCGCTGGCCGCAGTCCGGTCGTGGGCGCGGACGCTTTCGGTGACGTCCTGGAACACGCCGAACAGGCCGACCGTTGCGCCTCGCTGATCGCGCTCCGGCTTGCAGTGGGAGACGACGATCCGCTCTTCGCCGTCGGTCCTGATCAGACGAAGCCGGGACTGGCTGGCCTCGCCCACCTCGATCGCCCGCGCCACCCATTCGCGGACCTTGGTCTGGTCCTCGGGATGGTAGAAGCCCACCGCATCGTCATATTGGGGGTCAAAGGCTTCGGGTGAGACGCCGTGGATCCGATAGACCTCATCGGACCAGCAGACCTTCCCCGTCGCCACATCCAGCTGCCAATGCCCGACGCCCGCAATCGTCTCAGCCAGTTTCAGAGTCTCAACGAGCTCGGCCTGCTCACGCTCGGCGGTCTTGCGGGCCGTGATATCGCGAACGTGGTCGTGAAACTCGACGACCGCGCCCGAGGCGTCGCGAACCGCCCTCGGCATGGCCTCGAGCCATACGACACTGCCGTCCGTCCTGATGGCGCGGTATTCGTACCGCGGGGGCGGCGCGCAGGGCCCGGCCTCGACATAGGCCCGCAGAGTCGCCCGGATGACTTTCAGATCGTCTTCCGGAATGAACCCCGAACAATCCTTGCCCAGCATGTCTGCCGGGTCGCGTCCCAGTAGCGCCTTCACCGCCGGCGACACATACAGGAACCGTCCCTTGGTATCGAAGCGGGCGACGATGTCGGTCGCCGTTTCGTTCAGCAGCCGGAACAGGCTCTCGCTTTCCGCCAGACGCTCCTGTGATCGGACGGCTTCGGTTACGTCCTGGAACACGCCGAACAGCGCCACGGTCCGCCCGGTCTCGTCCTGTTCCGTGGTGGCCTTGGTCTCGACGAGACGTTCTTCGCGGCCGGGTGGCTGGATTCTCAACCGGAATTCGTAGCCCGCGCCCGTTGCGATCGCCTGTGACACCGCGCTTGCAAGCACCTCGGCATCATCCGGGTGATAGCCGGCCAGGACCAACTCGTAGTCGGGTACGATCGCGCCCGGCTCAAAGCCGTGAATTCGATAGACCTCGTCGGACCAGGTGACTTCACCCGAGAGCACATCAAACCGCCAGTGGCCGACGCCGGACATCTGTTCTGCCAGCTTCAACAGGGCCAGACGCTCGGCCTGGAGCCGCTGGGCCGTCGTCTGGTCGAACATGCTTCCGGCGATTGCGGCGATATGGTCGAGCGTCGCCAATTCAGAGGCCGTAAGGGCCGGCCGCGGCCTCGAATCCATGATGCCGACCGCGCCCACGGGCTCGCCCTTGCCGTTGCTGACCGTCGCGCCGGCAAAGAACCGCAGGAATGGCTTTCCGGCGACCATCGGGTGGTCCTTCAGCACCGGGTGAGCCTGGGCGTCCTCGATCACCAGATGCGCGCCCGATCCCATGCCGACCAGGATGTTGCTGACGCTGACCTCGCGAGGCAGGGCGCTCTCTCCCAGACCCACTTCCGAACGAAAGACCGCGTGATCGCCATGAACGAACGAGACCAGCCCGAACGGAACGTCGAACTGACCGCACAGCAGGGCGGTCAGGTGGTCGAACGGAGTTTCGAGCCCCAAACTATCTTGTTTGTTCACGCTGCCGCCTCGTCCTGGATTCCGGTGGCAGAAGGTCACAGTCTGACGAATTAATGGTTACCGGCCCGGTGCCATCAACCACCCCGCTCCAGGTTCCACTCCGGTGCCTCGAAGTCGAGCGCGTCCTCAGCCTGCGCCAGCGCCAGTTCCGACACCGTCTGCCCCCGGACCGAAACCCCGGCCGCATGCACACTCTCCGGATCGCCCGAGATCAGCGGATGCCAGTCGGCCAGTCCCCGACCCTCATGCACCCGCCGATAGCCGCACGACTTCGGCATCCACGCCAGCTGCTCGATATTCCATGGTGTCAGCTTGATGCAGTCCGGCACCTGCTCGCGGCGGTTGGCGTAGTCGGTGCAGGTGCAGCGGGCGCTGTCGAACAGTTTGCAGTGCACCCGCGTCGGCACCACCTCGCCGGTATTCTCATCCTCGAACCGCACCAGACAGCACAGCCCACAGCCGTCACACAGACTCTCCCACTCCTCGCGGGTCATCTGCTCCAGACGCTTTGTTTGCCAGAAGGGCCGATCCATGGGCGGGCTTTACCCGCATCGGCGCGGCCTGTCGCCGCCCTTTGGCCGTATCAGGCACAGCCGGTGGTCACAGCGCCGCGCACCGACTATATGGCCGCCTTCGACCGCGCGGCCTCCCCGATAACCAAAGCCCCGCGCGCGGCGTCCACAAGGTTTCCATGGCCCCCCGTCCTCCCCTCGTCGCCCTGAAGAATGTCCGCCTGCAGGACGGCCAGCGTCCGCTGTTCGACGGGGTCGACATCGCTGTCGAGCCGCGCACCCGCGCCGCCCTCGTCGGCCGCAACGGGGCCGGAAAATCGACCCTTATGAAGATGGTCATGGGCCTCATCGAGCCCGACGCCGGCGACCGGTCCGTCCAGGCCGGCACCCGCTTCGCCTATGTGCCACAGGAGCCCGTCATCACCGGCGAGACCCTGCTCGACTACGCGGAATCGGGCGGGGCCGACCACTGGACCGCCGAGGCCTGGCTGACCACCTTCAGCCTCGACGCGGCCAAGCCCGCCGTCAACCTTTCCGGCGGTGAAATCCGTCGCGCCGCCCTGGCCAAGGCCTTCGCCGAAGAGCCCGACCTGCTCCTGCTCGACGAGCCGACCAACCACCTCGATATCCTGGCCATCGAACTGCTCGAGGACGAACTGCTTCAGGCCCGGTTCGCCGTGCTGGTGGTCAGCCACGACCGTGCCTTCCTGAACCGCGTCACCCAGTCCTGCCACTGGCTCGAAGGCCGCCGCGTCCGCACCCTGAACAAGGGCTTCGCCGCCTTCGACGAATGGTCCACCAAGGTTCAGGAGGAGGAAGCCCAGTCCCTTCAGCGGCTGAGCAAGACCATCGAGCGCGAGACCGAGACCTTCTACCGCTCCATCACCGCCCGCCGCACCCGCAACGAAGGCCGCGCCCGCTCGCTGGACGCCCTGCGCGCCGACCGGGCTGAACGCCTCAAGGACGTCCCGCGCGAACTGAACCTCGGCGTCGACTCCGGGGCGACCTCCGGCAAGCTGGTCGCGGACCTCAAGGGGATCTCCAAGACCTTCGGCGACCGCGCCGTCATCAAACCCTTCACCACCCGCGTCATCCGCGGCGATCGGCTGGCCATCGTCGGCCCCAATGGCGCGGGCAAGACCACCCTGGTCAAGATCCTGCTCGGCGAACTCGCCCCGGATGCCGGATCGGTCAAGCTGGGAGCCAACCTCGAGCCGGTCTACCTCGACCAGTCGCGTGAGGGCCTGCGCAGCGACATGACCCTGTGGGACGCCCTGACCCCCGGCGGCGGCGACAGCGTGCTGGTGCGTGGCGTCTCCAAACACGTGGCCGCCTACGCCAAGGACTTCCTGTTCCAGGAGGGCCAGCTGCGCCAGCCGATCTCGACCCTGTCCGGCGGAGAGCGCAACCGCCTTCTGCTGGCCCGCGCCCTGGCCAAGCCCGCGAACATGCTGGTTCTCGACGAGCCGACCAACGACCTCGACATGGACACCCTCGACAAATTGGAAGAGCTGCTCGAGACCTATGACGGCACCCTCATTCTGGTCAGCCACGACCGCGACTTCGTCGACCGTCTGGCCACCTCGACCATCGCCATGAACGGCCGCGGCGACATCGTCGAAACCCCCGGCGGCTGGACCGATTTCATCCGCCAGAACCCGGGATTCCTCACCCGCGGCGAGGGACGAGGGACGCGGGACGAGTGGAAGAAGGCATCGACCGGGGCTCCCGCGGCACCCCTCGCCCCTCGGCCCTCGACCCCGAAGAAGCTGACCTTCAAGGACGCCCACCGCCTGAAGGAACTGGAAGGCCTGCTCGAGACCCTTCCCATCGACATCGCCCGCCACGACGCGACCCTCTCGGACCCGGACCTCTATACCCGCGACCGCAAGGCCTTCGACAAGGCCTCCGCCAACGCCGACCGCGCCCGCGCCCTGCTGGCGGCGGCGGAGGAGGAATGGCTGGAGCTGGAGGCAAAGCGGGAAGCGCTGAGCAGCGCCTGATCGCCGCATGGTCGCGCGCCGGTCACCGGTCTAGCATCTCTCAATGACCGTTCGCGTTCGCCGACTGGACCTGACCCCCACCGAGCGCCGCACCGCCGAGCGGACCAACGCCGCACTCGCCCTGATCCCGCGCCTCAAGGCCGACGGCTGGCGACTGACGGCGGGGCAATGGCTCAGCAGCCGGTTCGGCCGCGTCGCCGAACGGGTCACCGCCGCCCAGCTGTCCCGCCGCGGCGTGCGGGTCGAGACCCTGCGCATCCCGTCGGAAGACGGCGACGTTTCCATCCGCATCCTCAATCCACCCGGCCCGGCGCGTGGCGTCATTCTCGACATCCATGGCGGCGGCTGGGTCGTCGGCAGCGCGGGCCTGAACGACCACCTCAACGCCGATCTGGCCGCCGGGGCGGGGCTGGCGGTGGTCTCTGTCGACTACCGCCTGCTCAGCGAGCCGCGGGGCGTGCTGATGGAACATGCCCTGTCCGATTGCATGGCCGCCGGCCGCTGGCTGGCCGAAAACGCTGTCGCCCGCTTCGGCACGGACCGGCTGTTCCTCGCGGGCCAGTCAGCGGGTGCCCACCTCGCCACCCTGACCGGACTGGCCCTGCGCGACGAGGGCCGTCTCGGTGCCTTTCGCGGCTGTGTGCTGGTCTATGGCGTCTATGATCTGTCGGGCAGCCCTTCAGCGCGCGCCGCCGGACCCGACACCCTGATCCTCAATGGCCTGACCCTCGCCTCGGACCTGGGCCGCCTGACCCCCGACCGCGACGAGACCGGACGCCGCAGCCCTGACATCTCACCCCTCTACGCCGACCTGCGCGACCTGCCGCCCGCCCTGTTCATCGCCGGCGAACTCGATCCGCTGCGTGACGACAGTCGGCTGATGGCCGCGGCCTGGACCGCCGACGCAGACCTGCTTGAGGTGCCGCTGGCTCCACACGGCTTCATCCATTTCGGCGGCCCCCTTGCGACCCGGTGCCTGACCGAAATCCGGGACTGGCTCGAACACCGACTGGCCGCCCTCGACGCCGTCTGACCCCGTTCAAACGCTCAGGAACGGTCCGGTCGCCACGAATTCCGGGCCCTTTTCGCGAGTCTGTGCAGAAGTCGCAACCCCCTCACCCATCGAAGAAAATTCGAAGATCATCACAATCCCTTTCGCGTCCTGCATGATTTATCCCCAAGCACATCCACAGCCGGTCATTCCGGACCGCTTGCCACATCCGCGGATCGGAGCGAGCTTGATCAGGCCGAGGGACACGGCGGCGCGGAAAACCGGGGAGACCCGGGGCTCAAAGCGGACCGGCCCGGCTCTCTGATCGAACGCACCGGGGGGTTTCGACCTTAACGGACGGGAGACAGGATCAAGGCCCAAGGGACCCTTCAAAGGCTTCGGCCGGAGAAGACCGGAGGGAACCGGATCGGGATCGATGGACGGCGCGAGGCTCGACCTCGTGGAACGCCGGAGACCAGGAGCGCGACAGGATACAGCTGACCATCACCGGGGTTCGCCTCGCTGATGCCGAAGCCAGGGTTCTGAACCTCAATGGCCAAGTCCAACCCGGACTTGGCGAGGGGACGAGGAAAACCGGTTCGCCGGGGATCTTCGTCCCCTCGCTCAATTCTGGTTGGCCCTATGCTCGCGACGCGGTCGCTCGCGGCCTGAGGGCGATTCATCGTCATCCCCCGACTTGATCGGGGGAGCGCGACGCGGTCGCTCGCGGCCTGAGGGCGATTCATCGTCATCCCCCGACTTGATCGGGGGAGCGCGGCGCGGTCGCTCGCGGCTTGAGGACGATCCGTCCCCTCCCCCTCCCGGGGGAGGTGGCGCGGCGCGGCTTCGCGCTGTGACGGAGGGGGCGAAGCAGGCCCGGTTGCCCCTTCCCCTCCCCGCACCTGAGCCGTACACCAAGGCCATGACCTCGCGCGGGAATCGTCCCTCATCGCCTGACCGCCGCGCCCTCCTCGCAGGCGCCGGCGCGCTCGCGGCTGCCACGGCGCTGGCGGGCTGCCAGCGCGCGGAAGCGCCCGTCGACGAGGAAGGCCGCGTCCGTCTCCGCTTCGCCACCGACTGGCGCGCCCAGGCCGAGCACGGCGGCTTCTATCAGGCCCTGGCCTCGGGGGCCTATGCCCGGCGCGGGCTGAACGTCCAGATTCTGCAGGGCGGGCCGGGCGTGAACGTTCCCCAGTTGCTGGCCTCCGGTGCCGTCGAACTGGGCATGGGCTCCAACAGCTTCATCCCGATGAACCTCGTCGCCGAAGGGGCCCCGGTGAAGGCCGTCGCCGCCTTCTTCCAGAAGGACCCCCAGGTCCTCATCGCCCACCCCGACCCGGCGCTTCAGACCATCGCCGACCTGGCCGGTCGGCCCATCCTTCTGGCCACGGCCTCGCGCGATGCCTTCTGGGTCTGGCTCAAGGCCAGATACGGCTTCACCGACGATCAGGTGCGGACCTACAATTTCAACCCCGCGCCCTTCCTCGCGGACGAGCGGGCGGTGCAGCAGGGCTATCTGACCTCGGAGCCCTACACCATCGAACAGGTCGGCGGCTTCGCGCCCAAGGTCTTCCTGCTGGCCGACGAGGGCTATCCCTCCTACGCCGCCATGGTCCTGGCACCCAATGCCTTTGCCCGCGACAATGCCGCCGCCCTGCGCAGCTTCATTGCCGCCTCGGTCGAGGGCTGGCGCGACTATATCCAGGGCGACGGCAAGGCGGCCGATGCCCTGATCCGCAGGGACAATCCCGACATGACCCAGGACGTGCTTGATCAGGCCCGGGCGAAGTTGAGAGCCAATGGAGTCGTCAACGGCGGCGACGCCGCCCTCTACGGTCTCGGTGCCATGACCGCGGAACGCTGGCAGGCCTTCTTCGAGGTGACGTCCGGGGCCGGCGTCTATCCGCCCAACCTCGACTGGCGTCAGGCCTTCACCACCCAATATCTGCCCGGCCGTGGCTGAGGCCGCGACGGACGCCGCGGCGTCCCTGGACGGCGTGCTCGTCCACTATCCCGGCCGGCCGCCGCTCGGTCCCGTCAGCCTGACCGTCGCCCAGGGAGAGATCGTCGCTGTCGTCGGCGCATCGGGCGCGGGAAAGTCCACCGTCCTGCGCCTGCTCGCGGGGCTGGAGTCGCCGGCCGAAGGCACGGTCGGACGGGCGGAGGGGCGCACCGGCTTCGTCTTCCAATCCGCGACCCTGATGCCCTGGGCCGACGCCCTGACCAATGTCGCCCTGCCGCTGGAGTTGGCCGGCGTGGCCCGTCCCGAAGCCCGTGCCCGCGCCGCCGAGGCCCTGACCGCCGTCGGCCTGGGCGACCGCCTGACGGCTCGCCCGCGTCAGCTGTCCGGCGGCATGGCCATGCGGGCCGCCCTCGCGAGGGCCCTCGTCACCGAACCGGACCTGCTTCTGCTCGACGAACCCTTCGCCGCCCTCGACAGCGTCACCCGCCGCCGCCTGATCGAGGATCTGCACCGCCTGTGGGCCGGTCGGAGCCCGCGCCCCGCTATCGTCTTCGTCACCCATGACGTCGAGGAAGCAGTCTATCTCGCCGGCCGGACCCTGGTGCTGGACGCAGCGACGGGTGGCGTCGCGGCCGCGCTCGCTTCGCCGGGCTCCCTGCCGCGACCGGAGGGATGGCGCGCCGACGCCGGCTATCGGGCGGCGGTGGAGGCGCTGGCTGCCAGACTGTCGGGCGCCATGCCGTCCGTCCCGGCGGGAGCAGGCGCATGAGCCGCATCCTTCCGCCCCTGCTCCTCGCCCTCCTTCTGCTCGCGGGCTGGGAGATCGCCTGCCGCACCCTGCAACTCCCACCCTGGTTCCTGCCCCCGCCCAGCGCGGTTGCCGCCGCCTTGCTGGCTCGCGCACCCATCCTTGCGGCCGCCTCCGCCGCCACCTTCTGGATGGCGCTGCAGGCGTTGGTGATCGCGACCCTGATCGGCGGGGGACTGGCACTCGCCGTCTCGCTCAGCCGGCCGGCCGAACGGGCCGTCCGGCCCCTCGCCGTTGCCTTGCAGGTCACGCCGGTGGTCGCCATCGCGCCCCTGGTGACGATCTGGGCCGGACTGGATCACGCGGACCGGGCCGTCGTCGCCCTGGCCGCGACCGTCGCCTTCTTCCCGGTGTTCTCGGGCATATTGACCGGGCTGAAGTCCGCCGATCCCGATCTGGAGCGGCTGTTTGACCTCTACGGTGCCTCGCCGGTCCAGCGACTGCGCCGCCTGCGCCTGCCCGCTGCCCTGCCGTTCGCGCTCGAGGGATTGCGGGTGGCCGCAGGGCTGGCCGTGATCGGGGCTGTGGTAGCCGAATTCGTGTCCGGATCAGGCGCGACCCAGGGGCTGGCCTGGCGGCTGCTGGAGGCCGGCAACCGGCTGCGCACCGCCGACATGCTGGCGGCGCTGGCCTGTCTGATGGCCATGGGCCTGCTGCTCAATGCCGGTATCGGTCTGCTGGAGCGGGCCGTTCGACGCCGCCTCTCCTGAAAATCCCCCAAAACCGGTCCCGGCCGTTAGCAGCAGGTTAAGCGACACATGACTAGCGTGGGACTCCTTTCCCGCGTCCGGAGACGCTCCCTTGCGCCGCGCACCGATCCTGACGACCGCCCTGCTCGCCGCCGCGGGTGTGGTGCTGTTCGCCGGAACCGCCTCGGCCCAGAGCGCCGGTGGTCCGGCCAGTGAGGCCCGCGGCCTGCGCTACCTGTCATGGTCCAGCCGTGGTGAGGCCGCGCCCGCCTCCCCTGCCGCACCGGCCGCTCCGGCCAGGCGGGACCTCAGACGCCCCAATACGGTCATTCCGCACGGCGGCTTCGCCGTCACCGCCCCCGCCCCGGCGCGGCGCGGCCTGACACCCGCGCCCGGCTCCGGCCGGACCCTGACACCCGCCAATGCCTGGATGAACCGCGTCGCGCCTCCGCCCGAGCCCCCGCCGCCTCCGGCCGTGCCCGCAGCGGCGGCCGCGGTGCCTGCCGTTCGCGCGACCCCGGACTATCTGCCCGATCCCGGCGGTCGCGGTCAGCCCATACCCGCCGCGATCCTCCAGCCTCCCGCTCCCGTTCCTTCAAGGGTTCCGGTCCAGGGCGATCCGGCCGATCCCATGGCCCCACGCCGTGACGCGCCGATCTTCCGGATGCAGCAGGACGCGCCCCCGGCCGTTGCCCCCGCCGTCCAGCCGGCCTCGTCTCCGGTTGCGCCTCCGGTGGAGGCCGCCGCCCTCCCGCCCCAACCGCGCCGGATCGCCGAAGTCTCCAACACCGGTGAACGCCCGCCCCGGCAGGGCGGCCGCTACTACTCGGTTCACCGCCAGAACGGTCGCCGGCCCGACGCGGTCGAGATACCGGATCCGACCTATATCGACGCCCTCGCCGTCACCATTCCAGAAACCATCGCCTCCCAGGACCTGGCCGTGCCGGAACAGGGGCCGACCCTGATCCGCGATGCCCAGGGACGGGTTCGCCCGGCCGCCGCCGCCTCCGACGGGGACCATCAGTGACTGAAGCGTCGACGCCGTCCCGCCTGCCCGAGCTGATCGCCATGGCCGAAGAAGGGTCGAGCGAAAAACGCCGCGCCCTTCTGCGCGAACTGACCGAGCATTTCTTCGGCTCCACGGCCCGCTCGGCGACCGAGGACACGCTCTACGGCAGCGTCCTGGCCAGCCTGGCGGCGGACATGGAAACGGCCGTCCGCGCCGAGCTGTCGGCCCGGTTCGCCAGTGCGCCCGACGCCCCCCATGCCCTGATCCGCCGACTGGCCAATGACGAGGTCGCCGTGGCCGGCGCTGTCCTGACCGCCTCTCCCGTCCTGACCGACGAGGACCTGCTGGGCGTGGTGCGCAAACACGGTCAGGACCATCTGCGCGCCGTCTCGGCCCGCCCGTCCGTGTCCGAGGCCGTGTCCGAGGTCATTGTCGAGCGCGGCGATGACGAAACCCTGGGCACCCTGCTCCGCAACGACGGGGCGCGGCTGTCGCGCAAGTCATCCGAGGTCGCCGTCGAACGCGCCCGGGTCAATCCGGCGCTGCACGAGGCCACGGTTTCCCGCGCCAGCCTGCCGGCAGACCTGCTGAACGAGATGTATTTCGTGGTCGAGGCCCGGCTGCGCACCACCATCCTCGAACAGAACGCGCGGATGGATCCGAGCCTGCTGGAAAGCGCCCTTGCGGCCGGTCGGGCGCGGATCGCGACGGACGACGGTGCCCTCCCCGCCGACTACGCCGAATGCTCGGCCTATGTTGAAGAGCTGAAGGCCGCCGGCCAGCTGACACCCCAGATGCTCGCGCGGTTCCTGCGGTCTGGCGGGACAACCTCGTTCCTGATCGCCCTGGCCCAGCTGTCGGACATCGACTTCCACACCGCCCGCCAGATCGTCGATCGCCGGGAACTGGATGCCCTGGCCGTGGTCTGCAAGTCCGCAGATCTCGATCGGGCGCTGTTCCTGACCTATGCGGTGGTGCTGCTCAATGACGACGGCGACGCCATGACCAAGGCCCACGCCTATGCCCGCATGTATGCCGAGCTGAGCCGCGACGCCGCCCTCAGGACCCTGCGCTTCTGGCGCATGCGCCGCGGGGCCGCGGCGGCCTGATCACCCCAAATCAAAACGCCCGCCTCCATTGCTGGAAGCGGGCGCTGAATCCGGATGTTGGTCCGGGTTATTTCTTGGCGCGGCCACCGGCGGCGCGGGCGGGTTTGCGACCGCCCTGGCCCAGACCCATCTGCTTGGCCAGCTCAGACCGTGCCTTGGCATAGTTCGGCGCGACCATCGGATAGTCTTTCGCCAGACCCCATTTGGCCCGGTATTCCTCGGGGCTCATATTGTATTTGGTGCGCAGGTGGCGCTTCAGCGATTTGAACTTGCGGCCGTCTTCGAGGCAGATCAGGAAGTCGGGCGTGATCGACTTGCGCACCGGCACGGCGGGGTCCTTGACCTCGGGTTCGGGCTCAACGGTACCGGTCGACACCTGGGTCAGGGCCGCATGGATGCTGGAGATCAGACCCGGCACTTCGGCCGCTTGAACAATGTTGTTGCCGACATAGGCCGACACGATGTCCGCGGTCATCTCGAGGAGTTGTCCGTTGTCTTCCATGGGCGTGCCTCACCTTGTTCGTTTGTTTTTCGACTGAATCAGTCGTTGGCGAGTTCAATAGATTTGTTCTTTGGTGAAAGCAACATTACCCATCATGCTCGCATTGGCGGGTCTGGAGTGCTTCAGGTTTCACTATAGGCGGCGGTATCGGAGACCCGCGATCCACTAACGTCCGAAATTATCCGCCAGCGCCAGCATGGCCGCGCGTTCGGGGGCCGAATAGTCGTCAAGACTGCCTTCCTCGCCGTCGCGGATAGCCTTGAGCAAGGCCGGCGTCAGGGCCGAGGACAGCGACCAGTTCCAGTAGCGCAGCACCGTCTGCGCCCGGTCGACCGCCAGCATGTCATAGGTGATCTGCACCCGGTCCCAGGCGGGATGGACCGATCCGTCCGGCGCGGTCTCGGGTCGGCGCATCGAGCGCCACAGATTGGCCAGGTCGCTCTTGTCCATCCCCGTCGCCTTGCACAGGATCGCCAGGGGCTCCCCACCCGGGTCGCCCATGATCTTGGCCCCGGTGACCGGCTTCACGCCCGACAGATAGGCGATCTCGGTCGCCACCTCGCGGTTCAGCCCGCCCGTCGCCGCCGCGGCCACGGCCTCTTCCAGCCCGCCATAGGGGCTCTTGTCGATGGCCGCCCGGTTCCTCTGGCGCCGCTCGATGAACTGCAAGGCCTTGCGCGATACCGGGTCCTGCCAGTTCTCGGCCGCGGCCATGGCGAAGACGTCTTCCGACACCTCCTGCATGACTTCGCGCGAGACGGCGAACCGCTGCAGGATCGTCCGGCGATCCTCGGGACCGCACCACCAGAACATGACATAGGCCCCTGACGGCCTCAGTTCCGGACGCTTCAGCACCGGCCCGCACAGCTGTGGCTCCTGTCGGCTCAGGCTGACGACGCCCTCGATCGCCGTCTGGCTCAGCCGGGCCGTGCCGTTGCGCAGCACCGCCTCGATGACGTGGCTCTCGCCAAAGCTCAACAGGGTCTCGGTGACGACCTCGGACAGGCTCCGCCGACTGGCCATCAGGAAGCGATGCTCGGGCGTCGCGTCGCGGGCGCAGGCGACCAGATCTGCATCCGACAGCGAGGCGCATTGTTCAATGAGCAATCCCGCGATCGCCGGATCGTCGCGCAGCAGCATCCGCGCCAGGGCGTTGGGCAGTTCGGCCAGGGGAGCCAGCCGGGAGGCGACCCGGCGCCGGTCCTCCGGCGAGGCCAGACGCAACATCTCGACCAGAAGATCACCGGTCACGGCGCGTTCAAAGGCATTGATCCGGCTGGCGGGCAGGGACACGACGTCGGCTAGGCGTTTCAGCAACGCATGGCGCGCGCGAAAACTCCCTTCCGGGGCGGCTTCCTCAGGGCTGGTCGCAGGCTCGGACATATCCGGCGAATCCTAGGACCGAGTCGGTTAACCGGCTGTGACAGTCAATCAAATGCCTCCCAGGCCGCCCGGCTGTCCGCGGTCAGGGCGAAGTCCGTCACGACCGCCCCCGCGTCCCGGAACGTCAGGGTCAGCACCACCGTCCCGTCTCGCGCCTCGGACGGGTCGAAATTGATCAACATGAAGTGCAGGGCCGTTCCGGGCCGCACGTCCAGCGCGCCGTTGGCGGGGATGGTCCAGCGCGGGTCGTCGATCATGCTGCCGCCCGTTTCCGTGCGCACCACCCGGTGGAACTCGACCCGCTCGGCGCAGGCGCAACTGACGCTCACCAGTTCATCCGCCACCGGTGAGCCGTTGCGGATGCGCAGATAGCCGGCCGAATCCTCGCCCGCCGTCCCCGAACTGGCCACGATCCGCCGGGTCAGATCCAGCGGACCGACCGAGGCGGCGGACTCGCGCGCAAACGGGACCAGCACCGGCATGACCGGTACCGCGGAAGCGTCCTCGCGATAATCGAAGCCGCCCTTTTCGACCCAGACCCCGTCCTCCTGCTGGAAGCTGCGCGCGCGATGGACGCCGTCGGGGCCCATCACCAGGGTGGAACGGAGGGGTGGAAAGCCGTCCAGGCCATGCACCGTCTCCTCGGCTTCGAAGGCGCCAGGCCCGGTCGGCCGCATCGTGCCCGTCGTGTGGAAACCGCCAGAGGTGAAGTAGTGGAAGATGTAGCCGCCATTGATCCTGTCCCGGAAGATCAGGGTCTCGCCCGCATAGGCCCCGCCGCCGACGGAATGGACGACGCGGACCGCATGGCCGCCGACGGCCCAGTCCCAGCGTTGGATATCCTCGACGGCCTCGGGCCCCGTGCCCACGCCGCGCCACGTCCGGCCGACCAGATGCTCGAACGGAGCGTAGGCTGCACGCCCCATGCCCGGCAGCGGAAGGTCTGCGACCTGGGCGACGGCGGACAGGCCGGGTGCCGCGAACAGCAGCGACAGGGCGACGGCGGCGATCAGCCGGTGTCTCATGGCGTGAACCCTCCGCTCAGACAGTCTCGGCCCGACGCGCGGCGCGCGCCAGCAGCATGTCGAAATGGTCCCGCAGTGCGCTGACGCCCCGGTCGAAATAGCCGACGTCGCGGTGGGTCCGGGCCTGCATCACCCCGCCCTCCATGGTCGTCAGCACGAATTCGGCCAAGGCCTGCCGGTCCAGATCGGCGGGCAGCCGGTCGCCGGCGTCGTCGAGGCACCGCAGGATCGCCCCGACCCAGCCGGTGAAGTTGACGGCCAGCAGATCGCGCACCACCGGGTCCGCCTCATGCAGCTCCAGCGCCAGACTGCCGATCGGGCAGCCATAGGTGCAATCGGTCTCCAGGATCAGCCAGCGGTACCGCGCCAGCAGGGCGAAGATCCGCTCCACGGGGTCGTCCACGCCCTCCCAGGCCGGGTCGACCAGGTTCTCGTACAGGCCGTCGCGATAGGCCTCCAGAACGGCGATCAGCACGTCCTGCTTGCCCGGAAACACATGGTACAGGCTGCCGGCGTTCAGCTGGGTCCGGCTCAGGATGTCGGCGATGGAGGTGGAGTTGTAGCCCTTGGCCCAGAACAGCTCCATGGCGGCCATCACGATCCGGGTGCGGACATCGGGCGGGGCGTTCACGCCGCCGCCCACGCCTGTCTGATCCAGGCCTCGACATCGGCGTCGATCTCGTCGGCCGAGGCGATGCGGACCCGGTGGGTGACCATGGCGTTCCACGATCCCGAGGCCTCCAGCCGTCCCGACGGCTCCATGCCCTTCAGGTTGAGACCGAGATCGAGCCGATCCTTCGTCGAGGGCTGGGCCAGGCCGAACTGCTTGCTGCGGCGGAAGCTGACATAGCCCTTCTTGGGTGCGAACTGCGCGCCCTCCAGCCCCGAGACGATGGCCGCGACCTTGTCATAGGCCGGCCGCATCGCCGCCTTCGGCCCCGCGAACATGGCCTCCATCAGGGCGGCGTCGTCGCTGGACCCGGCGTCCGAGGCCAAGGTCTTGTGCGCCACCAGATTGGCGTAGCCGTGGGTCAGTCCATGCTCGGCCTTCAGCCAGGTGACCAGGGCCCCGTGCTTCGGCTGGCCGCTGCCCCGCGCCAGCGCAGTCCATTCGTCCAGCGACCTGCCGGTCCTGGCCTCCAGATTGGCGATCATGGTGGCCGCTTCGGCCTGGGGGTCAGCCATGCGTCGTCTCCCGTTCCCGAGCCCTATTGAATGCTCATTCAAGAACCGGAGTCAATGAGAATTTGAACGACCGTTCAAGCGGTCGCTACAACCCCTCGAACAAGGCCGTCGACAGATAGCGTTCGGCAAAACTGGGGATGATCGCCACGATGGTCTTGCCCGCGTTCTCCGCCAGCGCCGCTTGACGGAAGGCCGCGACCAGGGCGGCACCCGAAGAAATACCGACCGGAATCCCCTCCACCCGCGCGGCCTTGCGGGCCATGTCGAAGGCGTCCTCGTTCGACACCTGTTCGACCCCGTCGATGACCGAGCGGTCGACGATCGAGGGGATGAAGCCCGCCCCGATGCCCTGGATCTTGTGCGGACCAGGCTCGCCACCCGACAGCACCGGCGAGGCCGTCGGCTCGACAGCGATCATCCGCAGCGAGGCCTTGCGCGCCTTCAGCACCTGACCGACGCCGGTGATGGTGCCGCCGGTGCCGACGCCCGAGATGACGATGTCCACCGCGCCCGCCGTGTCGTTCCAGATTTCCTCCGCCGTCGAGACCCGGTGGATGGCCGGGTTGGCGGGGTTGTCGAACTGGGCCGGGATGACCGAGCCCGGGGTGCGGTCGCGCAACTCCATGGCCATGGCGATGGCCCCCTTCATCCCCTTCTCGGCCGGGGTCAGCACCAGCTCGGCCCCCAGCAGGGCCAGCATCTTGCGCCGCTCCATCGACATGCTCTCGGGCATGACCAGGATCAGCCGGTACCCCTTGGCCGCCGCCACAAAGGCCAGGGCGATGCCCGTATTGCCGGACGTCGGCTCAATCAGGACGGTGTCGGCCTTGATATGGCCGGCCTGTTCCATCGCCTCGATCATGGCCACCCCGATCCGGTCCTTGACCGAGGCCATGGGGTTGAAGAACTCCAGCTTGGCCAGCACCGTCGCCCCCGGAGCCATTTGGGGGTTCATCTCGGCCGACAGCCGCGGCAGCCCCACCAGAGGCGTATCCCCGATGGTGTCGAGGATGGAGGCAAAGACCTTTCCGCGACCGGCTTTCTGGTGGCGCGAGGCGTCATAGGGGGCGGCGGACATGGGGGGGGCTCCGGTCTGGGGATCGGGAATACATAGGTGCTTCCCGGGCGAGGCAAGGGGCGACGACCGTTTCAGCCGGCCTTCACGATCCCCGAAGCCCACCCGACCCGGTGCCGGAGGCACCTGCCTGTGGCGTGTCTGACGACTCCAGCCACCCCTGCTCACGCAAAATTCCGACGCGTGCCCGCGAGACCGGTGCCTCAAGGCCGCCGCTCAGGCGCAGGCGTAGCTTGCGCCCGTCCTCGACCACCCCCGCTATCGCAGAGCGTGCCACCCACCAGGAACGATGGGTCTGGACACCCTCGACACCCTTAAGCCCCGCCATCGCCTGTGACAGGGACATCAGCACAAGCGTCGAGCCCAGCGGCGTGTGCACCCGGACGTAGTGATCCTCCATTTGCAGACACAGGACAGTCCGCCCCAGGCGCGCCGGCAGGCGGTCGCGCGGATCGGCGGAATGCGGGTTCGGGCCGGTGCCGGGCGGCCGGCCACTTCGGGAGCGACCGAACCAAAAGATGCCGATCGTGGCGAGCCCGCTGATCACCAGACACTGGCCATACCATTCGACCCAGCCGACCTGGGCCACCACCGGCCACATCTTCGTCGCCAGCAGCCGGCTGAGAACGGCCGGGACGACGGCCAGCACCGCGACCGCGGGCGGCCCCCATAGCCATATCGAAAGCCCCCGGGCCGTGGCGGACCGCGTCAGGATCGGCAGGCTGACCCCAAACGT
The DNA here is from genome assembly GCA_965284535.1 of Caulobacteraceae bacterium. Taxonomy (GTDB): domain Bacteria; phylum Pseudomonadota; class Alphaproteobacteria; order Caulobacterales; family Caulobacteraceae; genus Brevundimonas. Next base: position 1,576,709 of record OZ260090.1, on the reverse strand, counting down.
CAGCCATCCAGCCCAAAGACAGACGACCCAATAGCCCAGTCGCACCGGCAGCGACCCGTTCAGATAACTGCCGAATGGCCCGATCGTACCCAGTGTCAGGCCGACGGCGGTCGCAACGGCAAAGCCCGTCACCACCGGATGCCGCCACCTGCTGTCTGCCCGTCCCGATTCCATGACGGGACCCTAGCAAGCGGGGCGGGCGACGCCAGCCGTTCGCCCGACCACGAACCCGTTCGCCCGTTCGCCCATATCCGGTAGCGGGGCGGGACTGGCGGCTTCAGACGGCGTCATCGTCTTCCACCGAAAGTGTCTGCTGATGTCCCGGGTCTCAATGCTCGCCGCCGCCGCCCTTCTTCTAACCTCCTGCGCCGCTACAGCCGCCCCCGGATCACCCGGCGCGCCACAGACCGTTCCAGCCCCCCCGCCGGGTGCCACATCTGCCGGCCCGTCAATCCGCGACGGCGTAGCCTATTCCCGCATGAGTATCGCAGACGGCGATCAGCCCGCTATCGAAGCGGGCGTCTGGTGGCCGGCAGAGGCGAGCGCGAGCCTGCGGCCTATGATCGTCATTTCCCATGGCAACGGGGGCGACTTCCGGAGTCATCGCGACACCGCACAGGCCTTGGCCCAGGCCGGCTTCGTGGTGGCCGCCCTGACGCACACCGGCGACAACTGGCGCGATCAGAGCCGCGCCACCGACGTCGTCGACCGTACCCGCCAGCTTTCTGTGCTCATCGACCATATGCTGGGTCAATGGGAGGGACGCACCGGCATCGACGCGAACAAGGTCGGTGCATTCGGCTTCTCCGCCGGCGGATTCACCGTGCTTGCGGCAGCGGGTGGCAACCCTGACCTGACGAGAGTCATCGACCATTGCCGGGCCAACCCCGGCTTCTACGACTGCCGCCTGATCAGCCAGCATCCGGAGGCGATGCAGGCCCGCGACCAGGGTGCCTCCCCTCGTTTGCCGCATGATGCGCGCATCAGGGCCCTGGTCGTCGCCGCCCCCGCCCTGGGTTACACCTTCACCCGCGAAGGCCTGGCCGATGTGACCCAGCCGGTCCAGCTTTGGCAGGCCGGGGGCGACCAGATCCTGCCCTCGCCCTTCTATGCCGAGCCGGTTCGTGACGGCTTGCCGACAGTCCCCGAGTACCGGCGTATCGACGGGGCGGGGCATTTCGACCTCCTGCCGCCCTGCTCGCCCGAACTGGCCGCCGCCGCTCCGGCGATTTGCGCGCCCACCCCCGGCTTCGACCGCGCAGCCTTTCATGTGGAGCTGAACCGCGAGATGATCCGGTTCTTCAAGACCAGGCTCTGAGCCACACGGCGGCGGGGACCGGCCCCGCCGCCGACCTGATCTTCACCCCTCATTAACCACGATGGCCCATCCCTGACCCTCTGTTCCCGGGGTCTCCGCTTGCGCAATCTCGCCGCCGCCGTCGAAGCCATCGACCCGCTGGTCGTGACCGGCAAGGTCGCGGGGGTGAACGGCCTGCTGATCGAATCGAAAGGCGGGCTGTCACGCCTGTCGGTCGGGGCCCGGGCCGAGATCGATCGCCGCCATCTGTCGCCCCTGCCCGCCGAGGTGGTCGGCTTTCGCGACGCCAAGGCCCTGCTGATGCCGTTCGGCCCGGTCGAGGGCGTGGCGCCGGGGGCCGACATCCGCATCGTCTCGTCCGCCGCCAGCGTGCGTCCGACCACCGCCTGGCTGGGCCGGATCATCGACGCCTTCGGCCAGCCCATCGACAGCAAGGGGCCGCTGCCGGTCGGACCCGCCGCCTATCCCCTGCGCGCGCCCCCGCCCCCGGCCCATTCGCGCGGCCGGGTCGGCGAGCGGCTCGATCTCGGCGTCCGCTCGATGGACATCTTCACCACCACCTGCCGCGGCCAGCGCCTGGGCATCTTCGCCGGCTCCGGCGTCGGCAAGTCGGTGCTGCTGTCGATGCTGGCGCGTCAGGCGACCTGTGACGTGGTGGTGGTCGGGCTGATCGGCGAACGGGGCCGGGAGGTCCGCGAATTCATCGAGGAAACCCTCGGCGAGGAAGGCCTGCGCCGCGCCATCGTCGTGGTCGCCACCAGTGACGAACCGGCCCTGAAGCGTCGCCAGGCCGCATACATGACCATGGCGATCTCGGAATATCTGCGCGATCAGGATCTCGAGGTCCTGTGCCTGATGGACTCGGTCACCCGCTTCGCCATGGCCCAGCGCGAGATCGGTCTGGCCGCGGGCGAGCCGCCGACGACCAAGGGCTATACCCCCACCGTCTTCACCGAACTGCCCAAGCTGCTGGAGCGCGCGGGGCCGGGTCCGGTGCGACCGGACGGCACCACCGCCGGCCCGATCACAGCCATGTTCACCGTTCTGGTCGACGGCGGCGACCATGACGAGCCGATCGCCGATGCCGTCCGAGGCATTCTGGACGGCCATATCGTCATGGACCGCAAGATCGCCGAGCGCGGCCGTTTCCCGGCCATCGACGTGCTGAAATCCGTCAGCCGCACCCTGCCCGCCTGCCAGACCCCGCCGGAGCGCGAACTGAACCGCCGGGCCCGCCAGTGCCTCTCGGACTATGGCAATATGGAAGAACTGATCCGCATCGGGGCCTATCGCGCCGGGGCCGATCCCATGGTCGACCGGGCGATAGCCCTGAACCCGGCGCTGGAAGGATTTCTGGGTCAGGACAAGGACGATCACACGCCTCTTTCCGATTCCTTTACCCGGCTGGAAGCAATTCTGAATCAGGGCATGGTGCAGTGACCCTGACTGTGTGGAGCGCGTACGCATGAGCAACTGGGCCCAATCGCTGATCCGGATCTCGAACTACGAGGTCGAGACGCTGCAGAAACGTCTGGCCGAGATCACCGCCCGCCGCGCCTCCGCCGAAATGCGTATCGCCGTGCTCGAGGCCGAGGCCGAGATCGAACAGGACCGCGCCCGCGACGACACCGATGCGGCCATGATGCTGCAGGCCTATCTGAGCGGCTGGAAGGTCCGCAAAGGGGCCGCCGAGGCCGATGTCGTGGTCATCGACGCCGAAGAGGAAGGGGCCCGCGACGCCCTGACCGGGGCCTTCGAGGAGCTGAAGAAGTTCGAACACGTCGCCGAGACGACCCGGCTCAACGCCATGATCGCCGCCGGCAAGCGCGAGACCGCCGCGTTCGATGAACTGGGCCTGAGGCGGCGTGCGGGCTGATCCGCCCGGACTGAACCGCCGCGCCCTCCTCGCCGCGCCGCTTGCCCTGACCGCCTGCGACCGCTTCGCGTCCGCCCGGACACCGGAGGCACCGCTCGTCCCACCGCTGAAATCGTTGGCGACCTTCCCTGTCGGCGCCACCGGCATGACGGGCCAGCTGGACGACCCGGTCTGGGTCGCGGCCATGCGTCGCCACGTCAGCCAGATCACCCCCGAATGGGAGCTGAAACCCGAGCGCATCCTTCAGTCCGGCTTCCGCTACGACTTCTCCGCCTCGGACCGCATGGTCGACTGGAGCCAGGAACAGGCGCTGCGCGTCTTCGGCCATTGCCTGGTCTGGTATTCGCAGGGGCTGGAGGTCTTCACCGACGCCCTGCCGACCGCCCGGTTCGCCGCCGAGTTCGACCGCTATGTCTCGACCGTCGCCGGGCGCTATCGCGGCCGGATGGTCGGCTGGGACGTGGTCAATGAGGCGGTGGCCGAGGACGGGAACGGCCTGCGCGACTGCGTCTATGGCCGCAAACTGGGCCCTGAGGCCTATATCGTCCGCGCCTTCGAACAGGCTAGGGCCGCCGACCCCGACGCCGTCCTGTTCCTCAATGACTACAATCTGGAGAATAATCCGCGGAAGGGCGCGACCTTCCTGCGGCTGGTGGAACGGCTGCTGGCGCAGGGCGCGCCTGTCGGCGGTATCGGTACCCAGTCACACCTCGACATCGAGATCCCGGCCGGTCAGATCCGCGACTTCTTCCGCGACGCCGGCTCGCTGGGCCTGCCCATCCATGTGTCGGAGCTGGACTTTTCCATGCGCGGCGACGGCCCGGTCGACCTGCGCTCCCTGAGCCAGAAGCGCGCGCAACAGGTCGCCCGCGTCGGCGAACTGGCCGAGGCCTTCATGGCCCTGCCCGCCCGCCAGCGTTTCGCCTTCACCACCTGGGGCCTGCGCGACCCCGACAGCTGGCTCGTCCGCGACCGGGGCTGGAAGGACGACAGCCCCCTCCTCCTCGACGCCGACGGCCGCGCCAATCCGGCGTTTGCGGCGGTGGCCGAGGCGTTCGGGCGTTAGATCAGGGCGGCCGTGATCCCCGCTGCCGCCAGGTTGACCAGCAAGGCCTCTACCGCCCCCTCAACCTTCGCCGCGATCCGGCCGCGTACCACCAGATGGGTCCCCATCTCCCCCACCGAGCCGTGGCCGAACGGATAGCTGCCGAAACTGATCTCGCGTTCGGCCCGTGCGGCCGCCGTCAGCATCTCCGCCACATCGCCCTCGCCGACGCCGGTGACCCGGATCGTGCGTGCGTGAACGACGGCTCCGGTCCGCAATCGAGGGGCCACGTCCTCCAGCATGGCGGTCATGATCTTCGGCACCCCCGCCATGACGAAGACATTGCCGATCTGGAAGCCGGGCGCGTCGGTCACCGGATTGGCGATCAGGGTTCCTCCCTCGGGGATCCGCGCCATCCGCCGCCGCGCCGCATTGAAGTCGACGCCATAGCGCCGCGCCAGAATGGCCAGCGCCTCGGGATGTTCGGGCAGGGCCACGCCGAACGCCGTCGCGACCGCATCGGCGGTGATGTCATCGTGCGTCGGCCCGATGCCGCCGGTGGTGAAGACATAGTCGTGGGCGGCCCGCAGGGCGTTCAGACTGTCGACGATCTGGTCCTTGCGGTCGCCGATGGTCCGCGCCTCGAGCAGGTCGATCCCCAGCGCGGCCAGGAACCGGGCGATGGTGTTCAGATTGGTGTCCTGCGTCCGGCCGGACAGGACCTCATCGCCGATGATCAGGACAGCGGCGGTGGGAGAGGATTCGGTCATGTCCGCACGCTAGACTGTCACCGCAACCCGGTCATCGTGCGGCCTTGAGGTTGTGTGCTATAATGGCCATCTGAACACCAGCCTGCGCCTCCCCGCGCGAAAGACGCCCGAATGTACGAAACACCCGAACTGGATAGCGACGCCTTCGTCCGCACCCATGAAATCCGCGTCCACGAGGATGCGGAGGCCTGGGAGGGGATGCGCGCGGCCGGTCGTCTGGTCGGTCAGGCGCTGGATATGATCACGCCGTTCGTGGTCCCCGGCGTGACCACGGGCGAGCTGGACGACCGCATCCGCGAGTTCACCCTGGACCACGGAGCCCTGCCCGCCTGCCTCGGCTACAAGGGCTATGAGAAGACCATCTGCACCTCGATCAACCACGTCGTCTGCCACGGCATTCCGGGCGACAAGGTGCTGAAGGACGCTGACATCATCAACATCGATCACACCGTCATCGTCGACGGCTGGCACGGCGACTCCAGCCGCATGTATGCGGTCGGCGAGATCAACGCCCGGGCCCGCAAGCTGATCGACGTCACCTATGACTCGCTCGAGGCCGGTCTGGCCATGATCAAGCCGGGCAATACCTTCGGTGACATCGGCTACGCCATCCAGCAGGTGGTCGAGGCCAACCGCATGTCGGTGGTCCGCGACTTCTGCGGCCACGGCATCGGCCGGCTGTTTCACGACAGCCCCAACGTCCTTCACTACGGCCGTCGCGGCGAGGGCGCGGTGCTGAAGAAGGGCATGTTCTTCACCGTCGAGCCGATGGTGAACCTGGGCAAGCCACACGTGAAGGTCCTGTCCGACGGCTGGACCGCCGTGACCCGCGACAAATCCCTGTCGGCCCAGTGTGAGCACAGCTGCGGCGTGACCGAGACCGGGGTGGAACTGTTCAGCGCCAGCCCGGCGGGCATCTTCCGTCCGAAATTCGGCTGATCTGCGTCGGGGCCTGATCCCGCTGGACGTTCTTCTTCTGTTCTGACATCATCCGGGGGTTGTACCCGAGGCTGTCATGTCCAGCGTGCTGCCCTTTCCGATACCGCCGTCCCGGGCGTCCGATGCGGCCCTGAAGCCCCCACGCGCGCCGAAAGCCCACCACACCGGCCATCGCGAGCGGCTGCGCGAGCGCGCCCGCGGTGCCGGCCTTCATCACCTGCCCGACTATGAGCTGCTGGAGCTGTTCCTGTTCCGCAGCCAGCCGCAGGGTGACGTCAAACCCATCGCCAAGGCCCTGCTGGCGCGGTTCGGCTCGCTGGCGGCGGTGCTGGCCGCCTCGGTCGAGGAGTTGATGACGGTCCGCTGCGAGGACACCAAAGGTCGGTCGAAGGGGGTCGGCACCGAGACCGCCCTCGACCTCGCCGCCCTGCACGAGGTGGCGCGCCGGATCATCAAGGAAGAGGCCAACAAACGCACCGTCATCTCGTCCTGGACGGCGCTCGTCGCCTATGTGCGGATGTCGCTGCAGCACGAGGCGCGCGAGCAGTTCCGGGTGCTGTATCTCGACAACCGCAACCAGTTGATCCTCGACGAAATCCAGAACCGGGGTACGGTCGACCATGCTCCGGTCTATCCGCGCGAGGTGGTGCGCCGGGCGCTGGAGCTGTCGGCCAAGTCGATGATCATCGTCCACAACCACCCGTCCGGCGATCCGACCCCGTCGCGGCCCGACATCGACATGACCCGCCAGGTCATCGAGGCGGCGCGGGCACTGGGCCTCAGCGTCCATGACCACCTGATCGTCGGGCGGGACGGCGTGGCCAGCTTCAAACAGCTGGGGTTGATGTGAGATATCCTCTGTTTCCGCTCATCCCGGCGAAGGCCGGGACCCAGTGCTTTGGGTGATGCGACAGCCGGAGTGGTGCGGTATTCCTCGTCCTGAAGTACCGGCGTCCCGCTGGACAGAACCGGGTCCCCGCATCCGCGGGGATAAGCGGAAGAGAAGAGTCAGGCCATGACCGCAACGCGCCGCGCGCTCCTGACCACCGCTCCCGCCATGGCCCTCGCGGGCGCCGCTGCGGCCCAGCCCGCCGCCCCCGCCGTCATGGTCTCCACCTGGGACTTCGGCGCCGCCGCCAACGCCGCCGGGATCGAGGCACGGACCAACGGCGGTTCGGCGCTGGACATGGTCGAGGCCGGGGGCCGCGTCGCCGAGGCGGACGAATCCAACAGCTCGGTCGGCTATGGCGGCCTGCCCGACCGCGACGGCCACGTCACCCTGGATGCCTGCGTGATGACCTGGGCCGGGGACATCGGCGCGGTCTGCGCGCTGGAGGATGTGGTCCACGCCGTCTCGGTGGCCCGGCGGGTGATGGAGCGAACGCCCCACACCATGCTGGTCGGCGAGGGCGCGCGGACCTTCGCGATCGAGCAGGGCTTCCAGACCCGGAACCTGCTGACACCCCGCGCCGAGGCGGCGTGGCGCGAATGGCTGAAGACCGCCGACTACGCCCCGCGCCCCAACAGCGAGAACGCCGACTGGGGCGGCCAGCCCGGCGGCCCCGGCAACCACGACACCATCGGCCTGCTGGCTATCGGCGCGGACCAGCGGATGGCCGGGGCCTGCACCACCTCCGGCATGGCCTTCAAGATGCGCGGCCGGGTCGGCGACAGCCCCTTGATCGGCGCCGGCCTGTATGTCGATGACGCCGTCGGCGGGGCGACCGCCACCGGCGTCGGCGAGGATGTCGTGCGGGTCTCGGGGGCCCATTCGGTGGTCGAGGCCATGCGTCACGGCCTGGACCCCACGGCCGCCTGCCGCAGCGTGATCGAACGGCTGGCCCATCTGCGCGGGACCAGGGTCGCGGGCTCGCAGGTCGCCCTGCTGGCGCTGGACAAACAGGGCCGGGCCGGCGGGTTCGCGCTCCAGCCCGGCTTCACCTATGCCGTTACCGATGCGTCGGGCCAGACCCGGATCGAGCGCGCCGGAGCCCTGTTCCCATGACCATTCTCGTCACCGAACGCCTGACCCTGACGCCGGTCCAGGCCTCCGACTTCCCGGACCTGTGCGCCCTGTTCGGCGATCTCGAATTCACCCGCCACATCTTCGGCCGCTCCCTCGGCCCGGAAGAGGTCTGGTTCCGCACCCTGCGCGACATCGGCCACTGGGAAGCCATGGGCTACGGCAACTGGGCGGCGCGGCTGAACGACGGGGGCGATCTGGTCGGGACCTTCGGCGTGCTGCACTACAGGCGCGAGATGAGCCCGGCCTTCGACGCGCCGGAACTGGGCTGGGGCCTGTCGCCCCGGTTCCAGGGCCAGGGCTTCGCCTTCGAGGCCCTGTCCGCCTCTCTCGCCTGGTGCGACGACGCACTGAACGCCGCCCGCACCGTCTGCATGATCTCGCCGGACAATGCCCCGTCACATGCGCTGGCGGCGCGGGCCGGCTATGCCCCCTATGTCGAGACCACCTACAAGGACAGCACGGTGGTCCTCCTCGAGCGGCTGGCCCGGTAGCCCACGTCTCCTCCCCGCAAACGCGCGGAGGAGACGCTGCATTAAGGTTTACGCGCCATCATTCCGGCGAATCCGGAGTCCGCGCCTTCCATGCCCATGTCCGTTGAAACGCTTCGCGGCCATCTGACCGAAGCCTTTCCCGACGCCGAGATCGTCATCGACGATCTGGCAGGCGACGGCGATCACTATCGCGCGCGTATCGTATCCCCGGCCTTCGCCGGCCTGCCGCGCGTGCGCCAGCACCAGCTCGTCTATGCGGCGCTGAAGGGCCAGATGGGCGGCGAACTGCACGCGCTGGCGCTCGAAACCTCGGCCCCGGCGGGAGACTGACACCATGCGCTACCGTCCCTTCGGCGTCGCCGGACAAGCCGTTTCCAGCCTGACCCTCAGCCTGGGTGCCCGCGACATCGCCGGTGGCCCCGAGGCGGGCCGCGAACTGATCTATTCCGCTCTTGAAGCCGGCATCAACTCCTACCGACTCGAGACCGCCGACCCGGTTCTGGCCGAGGTTCTGGGGGAGGCCCTGAAGCACGTCGACCGCAAGCTGGTGCAGGTGTCGCTGACCCTCGGCGCCGGAGACGGTCGCCGGGGCTCGGACCGCGACTTCTCCGCCGAGGGCATCACCTCTGCGATCGACAAGGCCCTGCATGCCTCGGGCCTCGGCTGGTTCGACCTGGCGATTCTGGACGAGCCGGGTGATCACGAACTGCCGCAGTCGACATTGAACGCCCTCAAGGCCCTGCGCGCCACCGAGCGCGTCCGCCTGCTGGGCATCTCGGGCGACAGCGCGGTGATGGACACCTATGTCTCCACCGGGGCTTTCGACGTCCTTGCCACCCCCTTCCATGTCAATGCGCCCTGGCAGATCCGCTCGCGCCTGCGGGCCGCGCAGGAAGGAGACATGGCCATCTTCGCCTATGGCTATTTCCCGGACAGCCTCAACACGGCGAAGAAGGCGGCGACCGTGCATGAGCCGAAGAAGGGGTTCTTCGGCTTCGGCGGGACGCCCAGGTCCAAGGAAAGCCCGCTGGCCCATGCCGGCACCTTTGCCTTCCTGCACCGCACCAACAACTGGTCGGCCGAGGCCATCTGCCTGGCCTATGTGCTGACGGACCCCTCGATTTCCAGCGTGATGATCGAGGCCAGCGACATCGAGCGGCTCAACACACTGTCCATGGTGCCGGACCGCGACATGCCACCCGGCCTGTCGGCCCAGATCGAAATGGCCCGGGTCGCGGGCGCCAAGGCGGCCTGACGTCGCGCCGCCCTTGACCCAAACGCCTCCGGTCCATACCTGACGCCCTTCACCGAAAGGCCAGTATCCGTGACCGATCAAGCCGCCGAAGCCGACCCCATCCACGCCTTCATCGCCGACACGTTGAAGGACCATGCCGTCGTCCTGTTCATGAAGGGCTCGCCCGATGCGCCGCGCTGCGGCTTCTCCTCGCTGGCGGTGCAGATTCTCGACCATATCGGCGCGGATTTCGTCGGCGTGGACGTGCTTCAGGACGAGGGCCTGCGCGACGGCATCAAGACTTTCAGCGACTGGCCGACCATCCCCCAGCTGTATGTGAAGGGCGAGTTCGTGGGCGGTTCGGACATCGTGCGCGAGATGTTCAACGCCGGGGAGCTTCAGGCCCTGATGGCCGAAAAGGGCGTGGCCCTCGGTGAGCAAGCCGAGGCCTGATGGCGCGCGCGGCCCTCGAACCCCGCGCTGACCGCGAGATCTTCGTCGTCCCGCTGACGGTCCGGCCCGAGCACATCGACGACAACGGCCACGTCAACAACGTCGTCTATGTCGGTTGGCTGCAGGACGCCGGCACGGCCCACTGGAACGCCCGTTTCGACGAGGCGACCCGCGCCCGCTGGTCCTGGGTCGGCACCCGGCACGAGATCGACTATTTCCGACCGCTGATGCCGGACTCCGTCGGCGTCGTGGCCCGGACCTGGGTCGGCGACCCGCAGGGACCGCGCTTCAACCGTTATGTCAGGATCGAGGACGGCGAGGGCCGGGTCTGCGCCCAGGGCGTGACCGAATGGGTCCTGGTCGATGCGACGACCATGCGGCCGCACCGGATTCCGGCGGATATGCTGCCGGCGTTTGAGCGCCGCTGACCGCTCAGGTCGGCGGCAGCTGGTAGGGGTTTTCGACGGACAGGCGTGATCCGGGAGCCAGCCCCAGCTCCTCGAACGACCAGCGCACCTCGGTGCCCTCGGGCAGGGTCTCGCGACAGCGGTCTTCCTTGATACGGCGCAGGGTGATGATCGGGCCGTCGAACGAGGACCGCACCACCGGGGTGATGTCTTCCTTGGCCGTGCAGCCGTTCGAGGTCACCCAGAACACTGCCTCATCGCGGGCGATCGCGGCGGCGTGGACGGGCTCGACCTGGCCGGGCAGGTCTTCCTGCGGCGTCTGGAAACGTCCCGCCAACTGTTGAACGGCGCTGCAACCCGGCAGAATCACGGTCAGCGTCAGGGCGCAGGCAAGCAGAACGATCCGTTTCACCCCGGCCTCCCGCGCCGAACCCTGAACGAGGGCCAAAATGCGCCTGTTCGGAGAGCAAGGGAAGCCTTGGAGCCGAAAAGCAAAAAGGCCCCGGATTTCTCCGGGGCCTCTCTGAAAAAATCGCAGCTGGCGCTCAAGCAGTGAGCGACCGCGTCGCGAGCGATAGCGCCCTTACGACGAGTAGTATTCCACGATCAGGTTCGGCTCCATCTTCACCGGGAACGGCACGTCGGCCAGTTCCGGCACGCGGACGAAGCGGACCGAGAAGCCGCGGTCGCCGATTTCGATATAGTCGGGAATGTCACGCTCCGACGACTGCTGGGCTTCGAGCACCAGCGCCATGTTGCGGGACTTTTCCTTGACCTCGACGACGTCGCCGACCTTCAGACGGTACGAAGGAATGTCGACCTTCTTGCCGTTGACGGTAACGTGGCCGTGGCTGACGAACTGACGGGCGGACCAGACGGTCGGCACGAATTTGGCGCGATAGACCAGGGCGTCGAGACGCGACTCCAGCAGGCCGATCAGGTTTTCCGAGCTGTTGCCCTTCCGGCGCGAGGCTTCCTCGTAGGTCGCGAAGAACTGCTTCTCGGTGATGTTGCCGTAGTAGCCCTTCAGCTTCTGCTTGGCCTTCAGCTGCAGGCCGAAGTCAGAGACCTTCTGCTTGCGGCGCTGGCCGTGCTGGCCGGGGCCATACGAGCGCTTGTTGACGGGAGACTTGGCACGACCCCACAGGTTTTCACCCATCACCCGGTCGAGTTTGTACTTGGCGCTATGGCGCTTGGACATGTGTCACTCTTCTTCGTGATGCGGCCCGGTCCCTCCCCAACTGGAGAGACGATCTCAACGGCGGTCCACGCATCGTCCGTAGTGGTTCGCGCAACCGGGCAAGCCCGATGGCGTGAAGGGCGCGCTTATGACGGGGTCGGACCCGTTCGTCAAGGCTGTGCGGGCGTTTCCGGAACCCAGACGAAGCCGTCGTCCCGGCGCTGGAACCGGCCCAGTCCCGGGAAGGGGAAATGGGGCGCATAGAACCGCAGGGAGCCGGACGCTCCTCGCTCCAGAAGGCCCTCGCGGGTGGCGACGGCCGCGGCGCTGTCGCTGTCCCACCCGTTCACCCACTCGGGTCGCTGAACCGAGATCAGCGAACTGTGCATGGCGTCGCCGATGTAGAGCAGGCGGTCGCTGCCCGAGGCGATCTCATACCCCATATGACCGGGCGTATGGCCGGACAGGGCGACGGCGGTGATGTTCGGTGCCACCTCCGCGCCCGGCGCAAACGTCTGGACCCTGGGGGCCACGGTCTGGATCAGGGCTCCGGCGTCACCGGGGTGGGCCTGAAGGTCCGCCCACTCATCCGTGCTCATCCGGATCGTCGCATTCGGAAAGGCCAGGCCACCGTCCGCACCGACCAGGCCTCCAATATGGTCGCCGTGGCTGTGCGAGATCAGGATGTCGGTGATCTGGCCCGGCTCGACACCCGCGGCGCGCAGCGAGGCCATCAGCCTGCCTTCAGTTCCCATCCCGCCCCGTGCGCCGGTGTCGATCAGGACCAGCCGGTCGCCGTCGTGGATCAGCAGCGGCTGGATCGAAAGATGAATGGTGTCGCCCGCCGCACCCGACGCGGTCATCAGACGCGCGATGGCGGCGGTATCGGCCCATGGGCTTCCCCCGGCGGTGTTGGGCAGGCTCAACTCACCATCCCTCAGCGCCACGGCCTGCAAGGCCCCGATCTGGAAGGGGTGGACGTCGGGACTGGCGGCGACGGCGGGCGTCGCGGCCGGATCGGCGGGCCTGTCCGCCTCGGGCGAACAGGCGGTGCCGAACAGGGCCAGGATCAGGCCGGCGGCGGCGAGTCGGACATGGGCGTTCATCAGGATCAGGCCGTGGCGGTCGCGAACAGGTCGCTGACCTTGTTCCAGTTCACCACCGACCAGAAGGCTTTCAGGAAGTCAGCCCGGCGGTTCTGGTATTTCAGATAATAGGCGTGCTCCCAGACGTCGGCGGTCAGGATCGGCGCGCCGCGCTCGTCAGCAATATCCATCAGGGGATTGTCCTGATTCAGCGTGTTGGTGATCTTCAGCTTGCCGTCCTGCACGATCAGCCAGGCCCAGCCCGAGCCGAACTGTCCGGTCCCGGCGGCGTTGAAGGCGGTCTTGAAGGCTTCCATCCCGCCCAGATCGCGGTCGATGGCGGCGGCGAGTTCCGGCGACGGCCGCCCGGCCTTGTTCGCGGGAGCCAGCACCTTCCAGAACAGGCTGTGATTCCAGTGCCCGCCACCATGATTGCGCGCGCCGACCGGCAGGGTGGACACGGTGGCGAACATCTCTTCCATCGACAGGCCGCGCAGGCTCGGGTTGGCCTCCACCACCTTGTTGAGATTGTCGACATAGGTCTGGTGGTGCTTGCCGTGATGGATGGCCATGGTCGCCTTGTCGATCGCAGGCTCCAGCGCGTCTTGGGCATAGGGCAGGGGCGGAAGCGTAAAGGCCATCGGGCGACTCCTTCGATCAATTCGGACCGCCCCTATCTAGGCGCCCGTTCGTCCAACCCAAGCCGGAGCGGACAATTTCGTTCCGGCTAGTCTTGCGGCAGATGGGCCTTCAGGCAGTCGCGAACGGCACGGCGCAGGTCGCCGGTGGAGGAGGTGAAATCCACGCCCTCGGCGTCGAACACCGCCCGGGTCGCGGCATCCAGACCATTGGGCAGTGCCTCCAGCACCCGCTTCTCGCCCTTGGGATGCAGGCAGAAGCCGACCTCCCTGCACAGGGCGGCGAACATGTCGGCGTATTTGGCGGCGGGGGTTTCGGTCATGGGAGTAGTCCACTGAGCCAGTGCAGAATGTTCAGGGCGAATTGCTGGTCGTCATGCCCGGGCGTCTGCAGACCGAAGACCAGATCCTCGCGGCCCATCTCTTCGGGGAACCGCACCCGCTGCGCCGTCAACATCCCGGCCTCGCCCAGCACCACGACCCGTCCCTGCCCGTGCTCGAACGCCAGCCCCTGCGCCGGCAGCGCCGAACGCGACAGCTCGGCCAGCACGGACTCACGGCCTGACGGATCGCCCTGGATCCGGTCGTTGATCTGCTGCAGCACGCGGGTGTCGGCCGCCTCGAGATCGTCGGGCTTCAGCGCCATCAGCACGGTCGCGCCCGGCGGCCCGGACAACGACTGGCCAGTGAAGCTGCGCACCACGCTCACCGCCTCCAGGCCGTCCCGGCCGCGCAGGATGGCATGGTCGCCCAGCGTCCCCTCCGCCGCCGTGAACATCATCTGGGTGGTGATCCGTCCGTCGACAAAGCGGAAGGCGTATCCCTTGCCCATATCAACGCCCAACGCCCGGCCGAGCGCTGCGTTGGCCGTACCGTACGGCGCATGGTCGACGGCCAGCAGCAGCGAGCCGCCCGCCCGCACCCAGGCATCCAGCGCGGCGATCTCACTGTCAGTGAAGGCCGAAGTGCCCGGCGCGCCCTGCGGCGACACCGCATTGGAAATCACCAGGACATCCGCGCCGGCCAGGGCTTCCGGCGCGTCCAGCTTCCGGTCACCCGCCTCGATGCGGTAGCCGTCGGCCCGCATCAGGGCCGCGAACCCCGCGTAGCGGCCGTCGATCGTCTGCACGCTTCCATGGGCGGCATCCAGCCGGATCAGCGGCCCCTCGGCTGCATAGGCGGGCCTCACCACCACGGGACGGAAAGACATGTCGCCCATCTGCTCCTGCGCCAAGGCGGGTGCGGACACGACGAGGGCGGCGAGGATGAGGACAGGCCATTTCATCAGGGTCGCTCCGGTTTGATCCAAGGCTAGCACGTCGTCGTCAGGCCTTCAGCCGCCGCGCATGAAACGCCACATGGTCGGCGATGAAACTGGCCATGAAGAAATAGGAATGGTCATAGCCGGGCTGCATCCGCAGGGTAATCGTCTGCCCCGACGCCTGGGCCGCCTCGGACAGCAGTTCGGGCTTCAGCTGGTCCGTCAGGAACGGGTCCGCGTCGCCCTGATCGATCAGGATGTCGTCGAAACAGCCCTCACCCGTTCCGCTCTCGATCAGCCGGGCCGCATCGTGTGCGTCCCACGACTCCCGCGCGTCGCCCAGATAGGCCGTAAAGGCCTTCTCTCCCCACGGGCACCGCGTGGGCGAGGCGATGGGGGCAAAGGCCGAGACACTGCGGAACAGGTGCGGGTGTCGCAGGGCCAGGGTCAGGGCCCCATGCCCGCCCATGGAATGGCCACTGACCGAGCGGGTCTTCGTGGTCGGGAATTCGGCGTCGACCAGGGCGATCAACTCCCCGACCACATAACTCTCCATGCGGAAATGCGGCTTCCACGGAGCCTCGGTCGCGTCGACATAGAAGCCCGCCCCCTGCCCCAGATCATAGGCCGGATCGTCGGCCACGCCCTCGCCGCGTGGCGAGGTGTCGGGTGCCACGATGATCACCCCGTGCGCCGCCGCCGCCGCATAGGCCCCGGCCTTGGTGGTGAAATTATCCTCGGTGCAGGTCAGGCCGGACAGCCAGATCAGCACCGGGAACGGTCCCTCCCCCGGCGGGACGAAGACCGACAGGGTCATGGGCGTGCCGGTGGTGGCGCTGTCGTGCCGCAGATAGCGCAGCGTGCCGCCGTGGACGGCATGGGTCTTCAGGGTTTCCATGCCGCCCGCATAACACCTCGCGGCGCGGCGCGGCTATCCGACCCGGTAAAGGGCGCACACCTTGTTGCCCGACGGATCGCGCAGATAGGCCAGGTTCAAGGTGCCGAACGGGCCGTTGCGCTCGCCGGGCGGGTCCTCGATGGCCTTGCCGCCGGCGGCGACGCCCGCATCGTAGAATGCCTGGACCATCTCGGCCGACTTCGCCCCGAAACCGATCGTACCACCGTTGGCGTGGCAGGCGGGCTCGCCATCGATCGGCTTGCCGACCGCGAAAGCCCCCATGCGGTTGCGCCACCAGTAGCGACCCTTGGCGTCCGGCCCCTGCCCCGGCTCGTGCCCGAGCGCGCCCAGCGCTGCGTCATAGAATTTCCGCGACGCCTCGACGTCGTTCGCGCCGACGGTGATGTGGGTAAACATGGTTCCCTCCTGCAGCCCAGACAGTTTTTTTAAACAACTATCCCGGCGATGCAAGCCTCTAGAACACCACCACGGACCGAATGCTCTCCCCCGCATGCATCAGATCAAACGCCTCGTTGATCCGCTCCAGCGGCAGCGTATGCGTGATCATCGGGTCGATCTCGATCTTGCCGTCCATGTACCAGTCGACGATCTTCGGCGTGTCCGTCCGCCCGCGCGCGCCGCCGAAGGCCGAGCCGCGCCACACCCGGCCGGTGACCAGCTGGAACGGCCGGGTGGCGATCTCCTTGCCGGCCTCGGCCACACCGATGACGATGCTCTCGCCCCAGCCACGGTGGCAGGCCTCCAGCGCCTGACGCATGACCACGGTGTTGCCGGTGCAGTCGAAGGTGTAGTCGGCGCCGCCGCCGGTCATCTCAACCAGATGTGCGACCACGTCCGCCACGCTCTTGGGATTGACGAAATGGGTCATGCCGA
Organism: Caulobacteraceae bacterium; assembly: GCA_965284535.1. Classification (GTDB taxonomy): domain Bacteria; phylum Pseudomonadota; class Alphaproteobacteria; order Caulobacterales; family Caulobacteraceae; genus Brevundimonas. Next base: position 1,560,194 of record OZ260090.1, on the reverse strand, counting down.
AGCGGCGGCCCCATTCTTCCTTGGTGTCGTTGATGTCGACGCCGACGATCATGTCGGCCCCGACCATCTTCAGCCCCTGGATGACGTTCAGGCCGATGCCGCCCAGGCCGAAGACGACGCAGTTCGCCCCCGGCTCCACCTTCGCCGTATTCACGACCGCGCCCACGCCCGTGGTCACGCCGCAGCCGACGTAACAGGCGCTGGCGAACGGCGCGTCCTTGCGGATCTTCGCCAGGGCGATCTCGGGCAGGACGGTGAAATTCGAGAAGGTCGAACAGCCCATATAGTGGGCGATGGCCTGTCCCTTGTAGCTGAACCGCGAGGTCCCGTCGGGCATGATGCCCTTGCCCTGTGTCGCCCGGATCGCCGTGCACAGATTGGTCTTGCGGCTGAGGCAGCTTTTACATTGGCGGCATTCCGGCGTGTACAGCGGGATGACATGGTCCCCGACCGCGACCGAGGTCACGCCGGGGCCGATCTCGACCACCACCCCCGCGCCCTCATGACCGAGGATCGAGGGGAAAATGCCCTCCGAATCCAGACCGTCCAGCGTATAGGCGTCGGTGTGGCAGATGCCCGTCGCCTTGATCTCGACAAGCACCTCCCCGGCGCGCGGCCCCTCCAGATCGACCTCGACGATCTCCAGCGGACGTTTGGCCTCGAAGGCGACGGCGGCGCGGGTTTTCATGGGGGCTCCTTTCATGAGTCAGTCGAGTATCTAGCCGGACGGAGCCTCGGCTGAAACCGCCTTGGACCATTGCCAGCACGGTCTGGATCGACCAACTCTCCACCATGCGCCGCTTCACAAAGGATAAAACCTACCTCGGCGTGCGACGCTGGATCGACCATGACATCGCCAACCGGTATCGGGCGCCGTCCCTGACCCTCAGCGGGATTGTGACAATCGCCATCGCCTTTGGATTCCGACTTGTCGAGGGCGGGCTATCGCTCGCGATCTGGCTCTCCCTCCTGTTGCTCAGCACAGGCTGGACAGGATTCGTGCTGTGGCGGGCGATGCGGCTAATCAGAGCAATGTCGATCCGGGGGGACCGGAAATTCGATCAATACGACAGATTCCAGCTGCTGCCCGAGTATGCCCGCAGCGAAAGCGTCACGGGCGCGGCGCAACGCAAGCGAAAAGCGGGACGCACCGGAAGACGTCGCCGGACCGGCTGATGACAGCGCATTGACCCACCGCAACCTCGTCATCCTCACCGGCGCCGGCGTCTCCGCCGAGTCCGGCGTCCCCACCTTCCGCGCCGACGACGGTCTGTGGATGGGCCATAGGGTCGAGGACGTCGCCACGCCGGAGGCCTTCGCCCGCGACCCGGCGCTGGTGCAGGACTTCTACAACAGGCGCCGCCGCCAGCTGCCGTCCGTCCATCCCAATGCCGCCCACCACGCCATCGCCGAACTCGCCGCCCGTTGGGAGGGCGACTGCCTGCTGGTCACCCAGAACGTCGACGACCTGCACGACCGCGCCCATGCGGAGACGCCGCCCGCCCCCGGCTTCGAACTGATCCACATGCACGGCGAACTGCTCAAGGCCTCTTGCACCGCCACAGGGCAGGTCTGCGACTGGCCCGGCGATCTGGCGGTCGAGGAGCCTTCGCCGCACCATCCGCGGGGCCGGCTAAGGCCGCATATCGTCTGGTTCGGCGAGATGCCGCTGGACATGGACCGGATCGAGGCGGCGCTGGCGCGGTGCGACCTGTTCATAGCCATCGGCACCTCGGGCGCGGTCTGGCCGGCGGCGGGATTCGTGCAGCAGGCCCGGAAGGCGGGGGCCCGGACGGTTGAGCTGAATCTCGAGCCGTCACATATCACCGGCCTGTTCGACGAGGTCCGGCACGGACCGGCCACCCGGATCGTTCCGGAATTCCTCTCAGCGCTGGCCTGACCCCTGGCGCCCCGGGACGACGAAGCTCAGCGTCAGTTCCGAACCGGGCGAAAACCGCGCGCTGCGCGAGATGACCAGCTGGGTCGTCCCACCGCGCCAGATCAGAACGTCGGTCATCGTACGCCCCTCGCGCACGTCCACGACTGGCTCCAGTCCGAGGGCTCGCATGAACGGCTCGGCCGCCGGGCCCATGTTCGAAGGCCCGCCTTCATGAATGCCCACCCCGCACTGGCCCTGCCCGTCCGAAAGGTCGAGCCATACGGTGCCGTGATGCCGCCGATACAATTCGGCCGACCCCACGGGCGGATCGCGGTCCAGCAGCAGGGCGGTCCGTTCCTCGACGACGTCGTATCTGAGAGCCTCGGCGGCCTTGACGGCCCGGGCGATATCGCCGTCGCGGGCAAAGGGCACGCAGATCTGGCCCATCACGTCTTCGACGATGGCGGGCACGCTCATCGACTGGGCCGAGGCCGGGGTCGACAGGGCCAAGACGACCATCACGAGGGCGAGCTTTTTCATGGTGGCACAATGCCTGCCGGCCCGCGCCACCGCGCCTGTCCGATCCTGACGGTGTCTGACGAGCGCTTTCCGCGACGGCCGGTTCGGTCAACAAAAGCGCATGGGTCGCTTCCACCTTCCGCAAATCCTCGCCGGACCGCGCTTCACCGCCGCCGCTGTCGTGCTGGGCAATCTGATGCCGGTGCTCGGCGTGATGTTCCTGGGGTGGGACGGGGCCCAGATCCTGATCCTCTACTGGTTCGAGAACATCATCGTGGGGGTCCTGACCGTGCCCCGCATCATGTCCGCGCGGGGGTCCTCGATGATCGACGCCAGCCGGGCAACGAGCGGCAGGTCAAGCGGTCCCGTCGGCCTCGGCTGCTTCTTCATGGTCCACTACGGAATTTTCTGCATCGGCCACGGCATCTTCGCCGCCGTCCTGGCGGGAAAGATGGCGCGGGCGGCCCGGACAGGCGGGGAGACTGGAGTCTGGGAGGGAACCCTGGGTCAGTCCGCCTTCTGGTGGACCGTGCTGGCCATCGCCGTCCTGCACCTGATCCTGCATGTGCGCGACTGGTGGCTGGCCGCCGCCTGGCGCACCGCCAGCCCGACGATGGAGATGTTCCGCCCCTATGGCCGCATTTTCGTGCTGCACCTGACCGTGCTGGGCGGGGCCTGGATGATGGCGGAGTTCAATGCGCCCGCCTCCGCCGTGCTTCTGCTCTGCTTCGGCAAGATGGCGCTGGAGCTGATCGGCCTGTTCCTCAGCGGGCGGCCGGCACCCGTCCCAGCCGACTGACCGGCCCTCAGGGCGTTCGTGCCGCCTTGTTGGCCAGCTTCTCGAGCACGCGGCCGCGCCCCTTCGACAGGGCCGTGATGACCCCCCGGAACGTCGCCACCTCCTGCGCCGTGAAGGCCGCCCGCCCCAGCATGACCCGCAGGTTCTGGCTCATGGAGCGGAATTTCTCGGGTGGATGAAAGAAGCCGGCGGCGTCCAGCTCGCGCTCCAGATGCTCATACATGCCCAGTTCGAGATCGCCCGTCGCCGGCGGCTCGCCCTCGCGGAAATTCGGCGGCGGGGCGTCGAGGATCAGGGTGCGCCATTCATAGGCGTTCAGCGCCACGGCCTGGGCCAGGTTCAGCGACTGGTGGCGCGGATCGATGGGGATGGTGACAATGCCCTGGCACAGGGCGATGTCGGTGGTTTCCAGCCCGGAGCGCTCCCCGCCGAACAACAGGCCGACGCCCAGACCCGAGGCCCGGTCATCATACAGGACCCGCGCCGCCTCTCGCGGGGTGCGCACCGGCTGGCGGGTCTCGCGCGGGCGGGCCGTGGTGGCGAAGACGGTGTTCAGATCGGCGATGGCCCCGGCCACGCTGTCGAACACCCGGATCCCCTCCAGCACCCAGTCGGCCCCCGAGGCCGTGGCCCAGGCCCGCTCCTGCGGCCAGCCGTCGCGCGGGGCGACGAGGCGCAGTTCCGACAGGCCGAAATTGGCCATCACCCGCGCCACAGCGCCGATGTTCTCGGCCATCTGGGACTTGTCCAAAATCACGACCGGCGGGGAAGGTTCACTCAATTCCGCTCATCCCGGCGAAAGCCGGGACCCAGTTCTGTCCAGCTTGACGCCTGTATTTCCGGACGACCGTTACAGCGGTTGTCCAACGACTGTTCACCCAAGGTACTGGGTCCCGGCTTTCGCCGGGATGAGCGGAAAAGAAAAGGCCTATTCGGGAGCCAGCAGCGCGCGCACCGCCCCCAGATGCCGCTCATAGTTCCGCCAGCGCCCCGACGACCGCTGGTACAGCGGTTCCCGCACCTGCCAGACGCTGGCGGTCCGAACCGGGGCCGCGGCCTTGTGGAAGTCGAGCACCGCCTCCTCCCAGTCGAGCCCGCAATACCCCAGCAGCCGCTCCACCGCCGGGCGCGGGTCAGCGACAAGGGCGTCATAGTCGAGATCGAGGATGTCGGGATAAAGCGCCTTCCAGTGCCGCATCAGTCGCACATACTGGCCGTGCCAGTGAGCAAGGTCCTCAAGATCCAGCGCATGACCCATCGACCGGTCCAGATGCAGGAACCAGTTGGACAGGATCACATCCAGCGGCTCGCGCACCGTGTGGACGATGCGGGCACCCGGGAACATCGCCTTGATCAGGCCGATGTGCAGGAAATTGTCGGGCCGTTTGTCGGTGACCACATCCGCGTCCGGTCGCGCTGTCTTCAGCCCACTCAGATAGAGGCCCCGCAGCTGCGCGATGGAGTCCGCACCGGCGGTCGCCATGGCCTGCGGATAGCCCGCGATCGCCCGCGCCAGTCCGGGGACCAGCCCTAGCTCCCCCCCGCCCGTCACCCGGCTGTGCCCCGCCAGGATCTGCTCGACCAGCGTCGACCCCGACCGGAACAGGCCGCAGATGAAGATCGGTCCCGTCCCGGCGTCCGCGACCGGCGCGGCGGGCGCGGGGAAGGCCGCGATCAGGCTGTCGATGTAGCGTTCATGCGAGGCCCGGTCATATCGGGCACCCCCGGGGTCCGTGGCGCGGCTGTCGGCGTTGGCGGCCCCGTAGGCGGCGAAGGCGTCATCATACGCCCCGACCTGATCCAGTGCGCGACCGAGCGCAAAGCCCAGCTCCGCACGGTCGCTGACGTGCAGACCCGGCTGGGCCACCGCCGCCCGCAGCCCGGCGATCACCGGATCGTCCGGCCCGGTCAGCCGTGCCAGCCCGGCCGATCGCGCCAGCGCCACCGGATGCCCCGGTGCCACGGCCAGCGCTCGGGCATAGGCTTCCGCCGCCGCCTCGCGCCGTCCCATGTCCTCGTGCAGGTTTCCCAGATTCAGCAGCGCCGGCAGCCAGTCGGGCGCGACCGCCAGCGCCGCCTCCAGATCCTTCTGCGCCAGATCGGGCCGCCCCAGATCGTCGGCGTGGATCACGCCGCGGTTCAGCCAGGCCTCTTCCGGACCCGACACACCCCGCTTCAACGCCTCGTCATAGGCCTTCAGCGCCGCCTCGAACCGGCCGCACTGGCGCTCCATCAGGGCCAGGTTGAACCAGCTGTCGGGCAGGTCCGGGCGGATCGCCAGCAGCTGGCGATAGGCCTGGGCCGCCTCGTCCGCCCGCCCCGCCGCGCGCAGCCGCGAGGCCAGGGCCATCAAGGCTTCGGCGGGCTCGGCCAATCAGTCCTCGCCGTACATGGCCAGCCACGGGTCGGCGGTCCCGGCCTCGACCTCGGCCACCTTGACCGTCGGCCAGCCGATGGAGTCGTCCGCCGAGTCCCGCCAGGCGAGGATGAACAGGTCGCGCAGTTCCGACGCCCCGGCCGCCAGCCGGGCCGTGACGAAGGCACCGCCGCGCGCGTCGCTGTCCCGGAAGCCGCCGGCTTTTTCCAGCACATAGAAGGGCGTCACCTGCGTCAGGGTCGTCTTCAGATAGGCCGGCACACGCAGGCGCAGGTCGAAACCGTCCAACGACGGCGGCGTCATCGCCGCCTCGACCGCGTCCAGCCGGGCGACCCGTCCGGTAAAGGCGTTCTCAAATACGCTGTGGGTCTGGCGTGAGGTGGTGAAACCCTCGGGGTTCGGCGTATCGCGGTTCCAGCCGTTGTAGTGGATCGTCGTGTGGTGCGGCTGCGATCCGTCGCCGACATAGTGACCGAGATAGCCCATGTCGCGCAGGATCAGGGCCTCGCGGCGCAGACGGTCCTCGCGATACCAGGCCCGTTTGCCGGGATCCGTCTCACGCGCCTCGGCGGCGTTCAGCACCCGCCAGGTGGCGAAGTCGCGCACCAGCTGCTGGTAACCGTCCATGATGGCGTAAGGCAGGTAGCCGGCGTCATCGACCTCGATACCCGCCGCCAGCAGGGCCGCGTCATATTCGGACTTCAGCCGCGGCAGGGCGTCGATCGACATCCCCTGCTCGTTCATGATCCGGCCGTCATCGATCATGTCGACGAAATGGGCCGTGTCGCGCTCGCGGTCATGCGGCTGGCCGCCGCCCTTGGTGCGGTCCGGCTCGCGCGACAGTTCGCCGACCTCGGCCGAGGCACCCGGCGTGCGCAGGAAGGCGGGCATCTCGTCGGGCAGGGCGCGCACGGCGGCGACGCCGACCAGCCGGTGACCGGTATTGCCCCAGGCCGACACAACGGCGGGGGCTGACACGACAACGAGCCCGAGGGTCAGGGCGGCGAGGGCGACGGCGATACGCTTCATCTGGAGCATCCGGTGCGGGGGATGCGACGGGGTTAAATCCACGCCGCGATGGCGTCCAGCGGCTTCTTGTTCAGCGCCGCTGTCGGCACGGTCGCATCCGCCGCCGGATGGCCGGCGACCAGCAGCAGGAAGGGCTTCTCACCGGCTGGGCGTCCGCAGATGTCGGCCAGAAAACTCATCGGGGCCGGCGTATGGGTCAGGGTCGCCAGACCGGCCGAATGCAGGGCCGCGATCAGCAGACCGGTGGCGATGCCGACACTCTCGGGCACATAGTAGTTCTTCTTGTCATCGCCCGGGTTCGGCCCACCGCGCTTCTGGCCGAAGATGGCGATCAACACCGGCGCAACCTCAAGGAACCCCTTGTCCGGATCAGTGCCCAGCGGCGCGAGCGCGTCCAGCCACTCCTGCGGGGCCTTGGTCGCATAGAACTCCTGCTCCTCGGCCTCGGCGGCGGCGCGGATGCGGGCGCGGGCGTCGGCGCTCTCGATGACCGAGAAGAACCACGGCTGATGGTTGGCCCCCGACGGTGCCGATCCCGCGGTCAGGATGGCCTGCTCGACAATGGCGCGGGGCACCGGCCGGTCCGAGAACTCACGCACCGTCCGCCGGGCGGTCATCAGGTTGCGAAAGGCGGTGGCGCGGGTCACGCCGTCCGCGTCGTCCACGCGGACATAGCCGGTCAGGGGCTGGCAGGGGTGGTCGCGCATGGGGGCTCCAGTCGGATTCGCCCCCGTCTAGCTTATCGCGAAGGCCGTCTCCACCCGCCCGATCCAGCGCCGCACAGCAGGATAGGCGGCGAGGTCGAAATCCCCTTCGTGCGCGACCCGGGTGTAGGCCACCAGGGCCAGGTCGGCGAGGGTCGGACCCGCGCCGACCAGCCAGTCCGCTTCCGTCAGCACCGCTTCCATCCGCGCCAGGGCGGCATGGCCCCGCGCGATCAGCCCCGGCTCGATCTCATCCGCCCGCCTGCCCGCCAGCAGCCGCTGGAATCGCACCACGGCGATACAGGGCTCATGACTGTACTGTTCCCAGAACAGCCATTCGTACATGCGGGCGCGATCATAGAGGTCAGCGGGAATGAAGGCCGTCCCCTCGCCGAAATAGCCAATGATAGCGTTGGACTGGGCCAGTACCCGGCCGTCCTCCAGCACCACGGCGGGCACCTGACCGGCGGGATTCCGGGCCAGGAATTCCGCGGTCCGCGTCGCGCCGGACATGACATCGATTTCGACCCACCGATAATCACGCCCGAGCCAGTCGAGCAACCACTTGACCTTCAAACAGTTGCCGGAACGAATATCGCCATAGACAGTAAGCATCTCGCCTCAGCAAATTGTTTCTGATCTGCGAATACAGCTTACAGATTCCGGCGATTTGACCAACCGAGATTCGCGTCAACCATCACAAGGCCCGCTTATCCACGGGAAAGGCGGACACAGCGTCGCACCGCGCCTCGGTTGACTGTCTTTCGCCACATTCAGGAGGGAAAAGCCCGCCGCCGGACGCGTCAGGGGCCGGTGATTCCGTGAGTGAATTCATGCTCGGCACTGCCGCTGCGCTCGCCCTCGTTTGGGCGTTGGCCTTCCCCGCCGCCGGGGATCCGGTGTCCTATGAAGCGGCTGTCGCCGCCGACCAGGCCGCCGTATCAACCGACGCCGGCGATGAAGGTTCCGACAGCGGCATGAGCATGCTCAGCCCCGAACAGCAGGCCCTGATGGGCGCGGACGCGGACTGGACCGCCCGGGTCAACCTCTATCATGCGGGCGGAGGCGGAGCGACGGGCAACGACAGCCTGGGTTGCCGGCCGATCGCCATGCGAACCATGGCCGTAGACCCGCGCTACATCCCGCGCCGCACCCGCCTGTTCATCCCCGAGACGGTCGGTATGCGGATGTCCGACGGCTCGATCCATGACGGCTACTGGTACGCCTCCGACACCGGCGGCGCGATCAAGGGCCAGAAGATCGACCTCTATACCGGCCACGGTCGCGGCTCGATGTCCCCGGCCATGCGCTTCAACCAGCGCCGTCTGACCCTGGTCAACGCCGGCCGTTTCGACGGATGCCCCCCGTCGTGGGACAGCCTGCCCAGCCAGTCCGTGCAGATGGCGTCGCTCCCCTCCAGCGCGGGTTCGCGCTGACGCGAGTGATTAGTGGCGAGTGGCGAGTGAATGCCGCTTCACTGTCAGCGGAAGGGCGGCGCGGGCCGTGCGGCCGCACCGCAGTTGGCCAGCCACTAACCACTAGCCACTAGCCACTTCTTCAGAACCGCCGCCTGCCCGACACCGTCTCAAAGAACATCCGCCAGTCGCCCATCAGGCTCCACAGCGGGTATTGGAACGTCGCCGGCCGGTTCTTCTCGAAGAAGAAATGCCCGACCCAGGCGAAGCCATAGCCGACCACCGGCATGGCCAGCAGCCACCATGCGTTCCGCGTCACCAGCGCCGTGATCATCAAACCGATCACCAGCGCCGTCCCGACAATATGGATGCGCCGGCACGTCCGGTTGGAGTGTTCGTGGATGTAGTAGGGATAGAAGGCGCTGAACGACGGATAGCGTTCGCCGGGTGCGGGCTGGCTGGTCATTCCGGCAGCCTCTCCCTGCCCCGCGTCGCGGTCAAGCGGTCGCGTTCACCATTCCCGTCAGCGATCCGGTAAGCGCGACCGATGCAGGGTTCAGGGGCAACGCCCGGAGCTTCCCCATGCAGGCCTTCGCCATCGCCGCCTCCGGCATCGCCGCCGCCACCGACCGGTTCGCCGCCAGCGCGGCCCGCACCGCGCGTGACCCGCTGGCCGATCTGGCGGGCGAGACCGTCGAACGAATGTCAGCCAAGGCCGCGCTCAAGGCCAATGTCGCGGTTCTGAAGACGGCCGACGAGATGTACGCCAGCCTGCTCGACATCGTGGCCTGAGACGCGGTCTCAGCCTTCGGCGACCGGCTCGGGTCCCAGCAGTCGCCGGATGACGGGCCAGGCCTTGGCCCAGGCCGAAAGGAAGCCGACCACCGTCGACACCCACTGGAACGCCGACCAGACCCAGCCGAACAGGTCGCCGTCGCCCAGCCACTGGCCGATCGGGAACAGCACTCGCGACACACCGATCTGGAAGGCCGCATAGCTTTCGGAATATTCGATCGACCGGTCCGCGAAGAAGGCGATGGCCACAGCCGCCGACACGGGCCCCCACAGAAGGGGCAACACCAGCAGGACGCCCAGCAGCAGAACGGCCAGCTTCGTCCCCACGGTTTCGGCGGACAGCAGGCTCAAGACCAGGCCGGCCCCGAGCGCCAGGGCCACCGCCGCCATGAGCACCGGCAGCACCCAATCCACCGCCGTCATCAGATCCGCGAAGAACAGCCCGATCAGGATCGCCGCCCCGCTCAGCAGGAAGCCCCCGACCCAGACGGCCGCGTACTGACCGAGACGGCGTTTCAGATAGGCGAGATTGAACACGGCGGCCTCCTCGCGACGACGACCGAGGATGCCGCGCGCCGGGCCGGAAGTCCATTGGCGGAACATCGGTCGCCGTCTACCCCGCCACCACCAATTTGCTCTTGCGTCCCACGCGCCGACGGAGCCCTCTTCTCTCCCCCGCGCTCAAGCCGCGAGCCTCCGCGAGGCAAGCGTCAAGCGCCCTGAAAAGGAGCCCGCCCATGCCCTTCCTCGACATCACCGTCATCCCCGTGCCGACGGCCAACAAGGCGGCCTATCTGGAGCACTCCCGGAACTCCACGATCGTGTTCAAGGACTATGGCGCGACCCGGGTCACCGAAACCTGGGGCGAGGATGTCCCTGACGGCAAGGCCACCGATTTCAAGAAGGCCGTCCAGCTCGAGCACGGCGAGACCGTCGCCGTGGGCTGGATCACCTGGCCCGACAAGGCCACACGCGACACCGCCTGGGAAAAGCTGATGACGGACTCGCGCCTGTCCTCCTCGGAAATGCCCTTCGACGGCAAGCGAATGATCTATGCGGGATTCGAGGTCATTGCAGACGACTGACGCGCCGCATCACCGGCAGAACCGGGTGTCGGTCGCCTCCAGATGCAGGTGGTCGTGGTGGACGGCGTTGTAGTCGGGGCCCAGCACCGTGCCGAAGATGCGGCAGGCGTCGTCGTGGATGCGGCGCAGGAAGCGCGCCTCCTCCGTATCCCCGGTCCAGTCCCGCGCCACGGCGATGCGCCGCCCGTCCCTCAGACGGACGCCGGATATGTCCAGCGCCTCGGCCCGCGAATGGGCGCTGACGCGGGTGCTGCCCGCGCCGTTGTTGACGGCCCGACAGGCATAGGCCCCGAAATGGTCGATCTGGACCACGTCTGACCCCAGGATTTCGCGCGCCGCCGGCTCCAGCGACTGGCGCCGCCAGATGCTCAGGGCGAGCGCGGTCCGGCAGGTCATCTCGACGTCACCGGGAGTCATGCGCGCCACCGTGCCCATGTCGGGCCCCAGTGTGCCGCCGGCCGCCACACCGCATGTCGCCGAATTGACCCGGTCGGGCATGGGCCGGAATCTGACCCGCGCCGCCGTCAGCTGGGCCATGCATTGCTGCAGGTCCGCGCTCTCGCGGATTACCGCCGCCCGCGTGCCGTTGCCGACCGGCAGGTCGATCAGCGCGCCCACCAAGGGTGCCTCGCTCCGGGTCGGCGGCGGCCATGACGGCGAAGGTGACGGACGCGACGGAGCAGTCGGCAGCATGGGGCTGCAACCCGCCAGGGCGAGCACAGCCACAGAGGCGGCGTTCGCGATGAGGCGGAGGAAGGGGCGCATTCCCCGCAGACTAGGGTGATTTGCGCCGTTCGATAACCGGCCCCGCGAGCACCGGCACCCCATTCCGCTCATGCCGTCGAAAGCCCGGATGAGCGGAGGGCGTTGGTCCAACGAAAAGGGCGGCCCGTTCGGACCGCCCTTTCTTCATTCTCAGCTGTCCAGGAAGCTCCGCAACTTCCGACTGCGGCTCGGGTGTTTCAGCTTGCGCAGCGCCTTGGCCTCGATCTGGCGGATGCGTTCGCGGGTGACCGAGAACTGCTGGCCGACCTCTTCCAGGGTGTGGTCGGTGTTCATGCCGATGCCGAAGCGCATGCGCAGCACCCGCTCCTCGCGCGGCGTCAGGGACGCCAGCACGCGGGTGGTGGTCTCGCGCAGGTTGGACTGGATGGCCGCGTCGATCGGCAGGATGGCGTTCTTGTCCTCGATGAAGTCGCCCAGGTGGCTGTCTTCCTCGTCGCCGATGGGCGTTTCGAGGGAGATGGGCTCCTTGGCGATCTTCAGGACCTTGCGGACCTTCTCCAGCGGCATGGCCAGCTTTTCCGCCAGTTCTTCCGGGGTTGGCTCGCGGCCGATCTCGTGCAGCATCTGGCGGCTGGTGCGGACGATCTTGTTGATCGTCTCGATCATATGCACCGGGATGCGGATGGTGCGCGCCTGGTCGGCGATCGAGCGGGTGATGGCCTGACGGATCCACCAGGTCGCATAGGTCGAGAATTTATAGCCGCGGCGGTACTCGAACTTGTCGACCGCCTTCATCAGACCGATGTTGCCTTCCTGAATGAGATCCAGGAACTGCAGACCACGGTTGGTGTATTTCTTGGCGATGGAGATCACGAGGCGCAGGTTGGCCTCGACCATTTCCTTCTTGGCCTGACGCGCCTCGCGCTCGCCCTTCTGGACGGTCTGGACGATGCGGCGGTAGTCGTCGATCGGCAGGCCGGCCTCTGTGGCCACGGCGGCGACGTCGCCGCGGATCTGGGCGATCTGGGCCGATTCATTGTCACTGAATTTGGTCCAGCGGACGCCCATGTCCTTGACCCGGTCGGCCCAGGTCGGGTCCAGCTCGGCACCGAAATAGGATTTCAGGAATTCGGGACGCGAGATGCCGTAGCTGTCGGCCAGGCGCAGCAGCCGGCCTTCAAGGCCCATCAGCCGCTTGTTGATCGCGTACAGCTGCTCGACCAGCGCCTCGATGCGGTGGTTGTTCAGCTTCATCGTCTTCAGCCGGCCCGAGATGGCACCGGTCAGGGCGTCATAGGCCTTCTTGTCCTTGGGCGAGAGGACCTCGCCCTTCAGACGACTTTCGACCAGCCGATCCTGGAGCTTGCGGAAGGCACCGAAGTCGCCGGCGACCGCATCCAGAACTTCCATGACGCCGTCGCGAAGTTCGGCTTCCAGCGCCGAGATCGACATCCCGCCGCCATCATCGAAGTCCTCGTCCTCCTCGTCGTCCGTTTCCGGCTTGGCCTCGGCACCCTCTTCCGGCTCTGCGGCCGGGGCCGGAACCGCGCCCGCGGGTGGCTGGTTATGGGGAAGGGACGAGGGATTCAGCACGCCATAGGTGGCGTCCAGATCGATGACCTCGCGCAGCAGGATGCGGTTGTTGGCCAGTTCGTCGCGCCAGACCATGATGGCCTCGAACGTCAGGGCGCTCTCGCAGAGGCCCGAGATCATCGCGTCGCGACCGGCCTCGATCCGCTTGGCGATGGCGATCTCGCCCTCGCGGCTCAGCAGTTCGACCGAGCCCATCTCGCGCAGATACATCCGGACCGGATCATCGGTGCGGTCATAGGCGGCCTTGGCCGGGGTCTCGGCGACAGCGGTTTCCGCGGTCGCGGCGACCTCGCCGCCCTCGCCTTCCTTCGGCTCTGCGTCTTCCTCGGCCTCGACGACGTTGACGCCCATTTCGGACAGCATCGCCAGCGTGTCCTCGATGGCGTCGGGCGTCACCTCTTCTGACGGCAGGACCTTGTTCAGGTCCTCCATCGTCACATAGCCGCGCGCCTTGGCCTGTTTGATGAATTTCTTCACACCGGCATCGGTGAGGTCGAGCAGCGGACCGTCGCTCTGGGCTTCGGTTTCCTGCGTCTCGGTCTGGGCGCTCATACAGTCTTCTCTCCGGGTGGAGCGGCTGATCAGGCCGTCCGCCAAATACAACGTGTGGCGGGTTCGTTGGTTACGAACCCGTGCTGTCTTCCCAGATCTCTCCGGTTTTGATCGCGCGACGCAAAGCATCCCGCTCGGCTTTCAGCCTGCGGAACGCCTCGTCCTGGCCCGGCATTCCTGCCGCCGAGCTCAGTGCATCCTCCAGCGCCGCCACGCGAGTTAGCGCGTCGAACGCCTGCGACCACCGGACCCTTGCTTCGGCGAGGGGCGCATTTGCGGCCAGGAAAGGCGCGCCGGACTTTGCCGCCGCCTTCTCTACCTCGCGCACCAAAGCATCGTGACCCGATTGCGCCAGATGGCGACGCAGCGCCGCTGAGTCAAGGTCTTGGCCCGAGAAGCGCAGCCGGACCATCTCCTGCGCCAGCCCGTCGAGCGCAGGATCACCGAACCCGTGCGCCGAGACAGCCTCGAGATGGTCATCCATCCGTTCCGGGTCATCGATGGCACCGTGGGCCAGGGCGGCGGCGACCGGCTCGATCGAACGGCTCAGTGACTGCATCGCCTGCGCCCCCTCCGCCGTCTGGCCCAGCTTGGGCGGCGGACCCGGACGCCAGCGCCCGCCCGGTCCCGTCGCCGCCCGCCCCTGTTGCGCCGCATGGCGGGCCGGGAACAGGGCGTCGAAACGGTCGAATAGTTCGCGGCGATACTGTTCCGCCAGATCCTTGTCCTGGATGGCCGACGCCGCCTGACGCAGACGGCCCTTCAGCCCGGCGCGGCGCTCGGGTGTATCCAGCGGCTCGACCTCGGCCTCCTTGCCGAACAGAACCTCGGCGAACGGGCGCGTCGTGGCCATGGCCTGACGCAGGGCCGGAGCCCCCTTGTCGCGCAGGATGTCGTCGGGGTCCTGACCGCCTTCCAGCAAGGCGAAACGGAAGGAGCGACCGGACTTCAACTGCGGCAGGGCACGGTCAATCGCGCGATACGCCGCCCGCCGCCCCGCCGGGTCACCGTCAAAACAAAGCACCGGCTCGTGCGAGACCCGCCACAGCCGCTCCATCTGCTCCTCGGTCAGGGCGGTGCCCATGGGCGCGACAGCCGGGATGCCCGCCCGATGACAGGCGATGACGTCCATATAGCCCTCGACCACCACGATAGCCTGATCGCTCTTGCTCTCGGCACCGAGGATGCGCCGCGCCTCGGGCAGGCCGTAGAGGGTCGCGCCCTTGTGGAAGAGCGGGCTCTCGGGGCCGTTCAGATATTTGGCCCGGTCGTCCGGGTTCATGGCCCGGCCACCGAAGCTGACGATCCGCCCGCGCGCGTCGAGGATGGGGAACATCAGCCGGTCGCGGAACCGGTCATAGGGCTGGCCGCCGCCCTCGGGCGCGATCAGCATACCCGCCTCGACCAGATCGCCCGGCCTGGCCCCGCGCTGGATCAGGGCGGCCTTCAACCCCTCGCGGTCGTTGGGGGCATAGCCGAGGCCGAACCGTTCCCACTGGTCCTCGGGCAGGCCGCGCTTTTCCAGATATTCGCGGGTGGCCTTGCCGGGCGAGCGACGCAGATTGGCCGCGAACCATTTCTGGGCCAGGTCCATCCAGTCGGTCAGGCCCTGTTTCTTCGCCTCGCGCTCGGCCGCCTGCGGGTCCTCGGCCGGCAGGGCCATGCCCGCCTCCCCGGCCAGCCGCTGCACCGCCTCGACGAAGGACAGCCGCTCTGTCTCCTGCAGGAAGGAGATGACGTCGCCGTGCTTGCCCGACGAGAAGTCGTGGAAGAAGCCCTTGTCGTCATTGACGAAGAAGGACGGCGACTTCTCCTTGGTGAAGGGCGACAGGCCGACATATTCGCGTCCCTGACGCTTGAGCTTCACCGTCCGCCCGATGATGTCGGACGGCCGAAGGCGGGCCTTCAGTTCTTCAAGGAAGCGGTCGTCGAAGCGCACGGCCCTCTATAGCCCCGAATCTCTCGCCGTCGTCAGGCCTTCTGCCCGTCAGCGATCATCAGGTCACGGATCGGAGAACCCCGGTATACTGACTTGTCCATCAGGAGACCGGCCATGCTCATTCTTGCCCTCGCCGCCGCCATGGCGTTCCAGGAGCCCGAACCCCAGACCCTCTATCACCAGGCCGTCGGCTGCGCCGCTTCGGCCGTGGTCGATCGGGGCGAGCAGCCGCCGCCCGAAACCCGCGCCATGGACGAGGAAATTCTGACCTGGGGCCTGGTCATGGCCGACTTTGGCCCCCGGGCCGGGCGGACCGTCGCGCAGGTTGACCATGAAGACGTGGAAAAGGCCCACGCCTTCTTCACCCAGATGCAGACCGGCAAACCCGCCAGTTTCGAAGCGCACCGCGCCTTCTGCCGCAGCTTCCTGCCCTGATCCCGCGTTAGGGTTTCGTTAACCAATAAGGCGAGGCGTTCAAACGAAACGTCTGGATTAAAACATCATTCTGGCTCGAACTGGAACTATCCACAGACCCTGTGGTTAACCATACCAATCCCGCAGGTGCAGAAGCGCCGCCCTACACCCTCTGCGAGACCCCCATGTTCGTCGCCATCACCCGCCCCGCCGTCGAGCCCCAGGGCCCTGACACTGTCGCCGTGCCCGGCGCGCCCGCCATTCAGGAACTCACGCCCCGCGCCCTTCACGCCCGGCTGCTGGACAACGCCGCCCTGCGCCGCCAGCGCGGGCTTGAGCGGCTGCGCAGCAACCGGGTCGACGACGCCGACTATTGGCTGCATGCCGCCCCGGTCGCTGTGCGAAAGGCCTGCGCCATCCGCGAGCACAAGAGCTTCGCGCCCCTGCCCTGACACCGCCTGACGGCCGGACGCCCCCGGCTTGCGGAACAGGGCGGGGAACCGGCAAGGTGCGCTGTCGCCCGGAGGCCCCGCCATGATCATTCTCGCCCTCGCCTTCGCCCTCGCGGCGCAGGACCCGACACCGCCCAGCCCGGTCAGCGCGCCTCTCGGCCAGTTCAACCGCACCATCTCCGACCAGCCCATCCAGCTGCCGACCGACTTCATCGTCACACGGGCCACGCTGGTGGAGATCCCGACGGGCGGCGTCGTGGCGGAGCATTTCCATCCCGAGCAGCGCTACGTCTAAGTTCTGTCGGGGCGGCTCAGGATCCACAACCTCGAAACGGGCGTCACGGCCGAGTTCGCCGAAGGTGCCTTCATCGTTGAGCCGATCGGCCAGTGGCACGAGGGCTTCGCGGTTGGAGAGGCACCCGTCAGACTGCTGGTCATCGACCAGACCGAAGGCTCGCCGCCCTCGAACGTGGTCAGCCGTCAGAGGTAGCCCGGCCACCCGTCGCGACGATGGCCCTGTTTCCTGAGAAGCCGGAACCACCGCCCGAATGCGGTGACCTCGGTCAAAATTAGCCGCGCATCGAGTCCGCGAACCGCTGGAACAGATACAGGCTGTCCGTCGGCCCGGGCGACGCCTCGGGATGGTGCTGGACGCTGAACACCGGCCGGTCCTTCAGGGCGATGCCGCAGTTGGTACCGTCGAACAGGCTGACGTGGGTCTCGGTCACGGCCTCGGGCAGGCTGTCGCGGTCGACGGTGAAGCCGTGGTTCATCGACACGATCTCGACCTTGCCGGTGGTCAAATCCTTGACCGGATGGTTGGCCCCGTGGTGGCCCTGATCCATCTTGATGGTCTTCGCGCCCAGGGCCAGCGCCAGCATCTGATGGCCGAGGCAGATGCCGAACAGGGGGGTGCCGCTGTCAACCAGCTTCCTGATCTCGGGCACCGCATAGACGCCCGTCGCCGCCGGATCGCCCGGGCCGTTGGACAGGACCACGCCGTCGGGCTTGCGCGCCAGAACCGCCTCGGCCGTCGTATCGGCCGGAACCACGGTGATCTTCGCTCCGGTCGAGGCCAGGGCCCGCAGGATGTTGCGCTTCACGCCATAGTCGATGACGACCACCGACTTGTCCGCCGCGTCCACGCGCGGATGCCCCTCGGGCCAGTCCCACAATCCCTCGTCCCAGTCGAATGACTGAAGGGTCGAGGCGGGTTTGGCGAGGTCGAGCCCAACCAGTCCGGTCCAGGCCCTGGCCTGGGCGACCAGGGCCTCGATGTCGAACTTGCCGTCGGGGTCGTGGGCGATGACCGCATGCGGCGCGCCGCCGTCGCGGATCAGGGCGGTCAGGGCGCGGGTGTCCACGCCGGCCAGTCCGACCACACCGCGCCGCTTCATCCAGTCATCAAACGAGGCGTCGCTGCGCCAGTTGGCCGGGTCGGTCGGGGCTTCGCGGAAGATCGCGCCGCGCGCCGAGGTGTCCGAGCCGCCACCGATCTGTTCGATGTCTTCGACATTGGTCCCGGTATTGCCGACGTGCGGAAAGGTGAAGGCCAGGATCTGGCTCATGTAGGACGGGTCGGTCAGGATCTCCTGATAGCCGGTCATGGCGGTGTTGAAGACCACCTCTCCCAGCGCCGAACCGGTCGCGCCGCAGCCGATGCCTTGCAGGATGGTGCCGTCCGCGAGCGCGAGCACGCCGGTGACGCCGGGGAGAAGCTGAATGGTCATGGCGCGCTCCTTACCACCGAATCCCGGCGGGCAAACGGCGGCGTGGTTAGGCGTCGCCCGCCGCCGGGTCAACGCGGGTCGCTGACTTTCTCAGAAACGCCAGCCAGGCGAGGCTGGTCACAACGAAGAACCCGGCCGTCGGCAGGATGTATCCCGGCGCGGCCGCGCCCACCGCCGCGCAGGCGAACAGAAAACCGACGATCGCCACGATCCGGGCCTGCGACCACCGCGCCATCCGGAACAGCGCCGCCGAGCAGATGGCGTAGACGACCAGGCTGAGCACCGCCGTCACACCGACCAGCATGCTGAACTGCCCACCCAGCGTGGGCTGACCCGAAATCACGGCCACCACACTCATGATCGCACCGCCCAGCAGCGGATTGGCGACGGGCGTTCGCTCGCCCATGCCGAAGCCGGACGGCAAGAAGCCCTGGCGGGCCGCGGCCCGCGCGGTTTCTCCACCCAGCATGACCCAGCCACCCACCGTGCCGACCGTCTTGACGATGGCGCACACGGCCACGAAGCCCGCGATCGATGCTCCGAACACCCGCGCCGCCAGATCGGCATAGGGGCTGCTCGATTGCGCCAGAACATCGGCCGGAATGACGCCGAACACCGCCACAGTGGCGGCGACATAGATGACCGTGGCCAGAAGCACGCCGGCGATCGAGGCCCGTCCGACATCGCGCGCCGGATGTTTGACCCGAAGCGACAGGGCGGCCGCGCTTTCCACCCCGAGGAAGGCCCAGAAAATGATGGCCAGTGACGCCGGCACGCTTTCCAGCAGCGGTTCGCCCGACGGACTCCACGAGGCGGCGAAGGTCTGGGGGTCGAAGGCCATGATGCCGGCCGCGACCGCGATGACGATGGGTGCCAGCCCGATCACCAGCGCCACCGCCGCGAGCCTGGACGCGGTCCGGGCCCCGACGATGTAGGCGATTGTGGCCAACCAGATGATGCCGAGGTTGCAGAAGGTCGCGGCGACCGGGTCTCTCAACGTGGGCCAGAAGAAGCCCAGATAGCCCGTGGCGGCGACGGCGATGGCGACATTGCCGACCAGGCAGGCGGTCCAGAACGCGAGGGCGGTCTGGTAGCCGAAGAATCGGCCCAGCCCGGCCTCCGCGAAGCCCGGCAGCCCGTCGGCGTCCGGTTGAAGCCGTCCCAGCGCGCCAAACACCAGCGCCAGCGTCACAGCCCCGGCTCCCGCGACCAGCCAGCCGATCAGGCTGGAACTTCCGACCGAGGCCAGGCTGACCGGCAGCAGATAGACCCCCGAGCCAATCATGTTTCCGGCCACGACCAGGGCGGCCAGCATCCAGCCCAGCTTGTGCCGTTCCGAAAGAGGCTCTTCGGCCAGCGGCATCCGGGGCGTGTGATCGGTCATGGATGAACCTCCGCGATCCGCGACTGGAACCAGGCCACGGCGATTTCATGGGTGGGACTCAGTACACCCCTGTCATACGCGCCCGCCGACAGATTGCGCTGTACGGCCTCGCAGATCGCGGCGTCCTCGGCGGTCAGCCGGTCCGATGCCACCAGCGCCTCGCCCAGCGCCCCTTCCCCACCCTCGTTCAGGAACAGATAGTCCAGCCGGGTCCGGCCCGGCCCGACCGGCGTCATCCGCTCGATCATGGCCCCGTCGCGATAGACGTTGACCCCGAGATTGGGCCACAGCCAGCCCCAGACCCCGGCCTGCGGCCCGTCATTCACCCCGACCGCCTCCTGCAGGACCAGATCGCCCTCGACCCTTACCCGGTATTCCGCCGCGCCCAGCTCATCGGCCAGGACCGGGTGCACCGAGCCGATGTGGTAGCCCTCGAGATAGTTCTCGGCATAGGTCTTCCAGTCGCAGGCCAGATCGTGCGAGCGGCGCAAAGCCGGGGCGGCGAAGTCCAGTCCCCGCTCGGCCAGCAAGGCCTCCAGCGGCGCGACATGATCGACCAACGGAACGGCTTCAGGGTCCATCGTCGAAAAGACCAGTCCGCGCCAGGTCTCCAGCCGCAGGGCCAGCAGTCCGAACGCCCGGGGATCGAACCCGTCGGCCGCGCCGAACCCCGTCGCCGCTCTCAGCCGCCCGTCCAGCGCATAACGCCAGCCATGATAGGCGCAGACCAGTTCACCCTCGCAATGTCCGCTTGCGCCAGTGACCAATGGCCCGGCCCGATGGCGGCAGACATTGTGAAAGGCGCGCAGGACCCCGTCCTTGCCCCGGATCGCCAGCAGTCGATGTCCGGCGATGTCGGTGGCGATCCAGTCGCCGACGGCGGGGGCCTCCGCCTCATGGCCGAGGAACAGCCAGGCCTTGCGGAATACGGCGGACCGCTCCCGAGCCCAGGCGTCGGGACAGCCGTAGAGTCGGGCGGGAAGCGTGGCCTGCATGGCGGCGATGAAGGCCCCGGCGCGCGCGCGCCGTCAACCGGTCTCAGACCTTGATCTCGTTCATACCCGCGAAGACGGCATGAGAGGCTCCGGCGGTCTGCGCCACAAGGCCCCGGTCGGGGCGCAGGTTCAGCAGCATGACTTGCGGGCAGACTTCCCGGGCCACACCAACCAAATGCGCCGCATCCTCCCAGTCACGCGAGGTCTCGTGGGCGACACCGGCGAAATCGATCGCCAGACATGTCGCGCGCACGCCGACCATCCGCCGGATGGCCCCCGCGTCAGGCGCGATATGGAGGATGACGCCGAGAGAAGCCGTTTCGAAATGGGCGATGGCTTCCTCGACGGCCTCGGGCGGTGTCTGCTCCAGCCCTCCCATGACCTCGACCAGCAGGGTCCCGGGCGCGGCCGCGTGCTGCAGCTCGGCGCAAAGCAGGGCGAAGCGACCACCGCTCGACGCCACCGTCCGCCAGAAGGCGGGCAGGACCCCGCTGTCGTCCGAACCCAGATGCAGCAGATCGAGACCGTGGTTGAGGGTCTGCAGATCGATCCGCTTCAGGTCCATCGGTTCCAGCGTACGCCGGCCAAATGCCGCCAGGGCGCTCTCGCCTCCGGTGTGGCGAACGATCCGGCGGATGCGGCGGCTGACCGGGGCCGACAGGGCCAGGTCGAATACCGGCTGCGCCGCCAGCGTCAGTTCGCGACGGGCGCGGGTCACCAGGGAAAAGGTGAGGCTCTCGTAGGGCGCGGCATAGGACCGGCGCTCGCCCAGGGGCGCACGCGGACCGTGTGGCACGTCGGCGTCGGCGGAGCGCCGCATCGGGTGGGCATCGCCCGGAAGGTTACTCATGACCGCCTCCTGTAGACCGGTCTCACAAGCCCCCGTTGTGTAGTTCGCGCCCCGAGTGGAAAACATTTTGCTGACGAACGTGGTCAAATACGGTTGACCATGAACGATCCGGATTGGCCCCGGAGCCTTGACAGACCTCTTCACTTTGTGATGTAAAGTACTTCGTAACTGGAGATTACATCATGCTTCCGTCCCGCTCACTGACCATCGCCCTCCTCGTCTGCCCGGTGCTGGTCTGGGCCGCGCCCGCTCCCGCCCAGACGCCCCCTCCGGCGGCAGCTTCGGCCCCGGTTGCGCCTGCACTGGAGCTCCGCGAACCTGGACTGATAGCGGACTACTACGCCGCCGATCCGGCCACGGCCTCTGCCGGCGCGGTGATCGTTCTCGGCGGGTCGGAAGGTGGCCTCAGGGGATCGAGAAACCTGGCGCGGCGTCTGTCCGCCGCCGGCTTCGACGCCATTGCCGTCTCCTACTTCGGCGAGCCCGGCCAGTCGGCCAAGCTGGATCAGGTGCCGATTGAGCCCGTCGCCCGCGCCCGCGAATGGCTGGAGGCGCGGCCCGGTCCCGGCGAGGCCATCGCCGTGCTCGGCGTGTCCAAGGGGGCCGAGCTGGCCCTGCTGACAGCCAGTCGCGACCCGGCGATCCAGGCCGTGGTCGCCGCCGTCCCGACCCATGTCGTCTGGCAGGGGATCGACATGGCCGGCGGTGCCACCGGTTCGTCATGGACGGTCGACGGCGCGCCCCTGCCCTATGTGCCCTATGACCTGAGCAACGGCTTCACCAGCATCCACGCCCTCTATGCCGGAAGCCTCGGCTCCGTCACGGCCGACACCGAGATTCCCGTCGAACGGATCGCGGGACCGGTCCTGCTCGTCTCAGGCCAGGCCGATGGCCTGTGGCCCTCGACGGAAATGGCCAACCGGGTCGAGCAGCGGCTGCGAGCCCATGGTTTCACCCATGCCGTGACCCATCTGGCCTATCCCGACGCCGGGCATGCGGTCTTCGGCCCGCCGGTTAGAGCCGATATGCCGGGGCTGGAGCGTGCCCTGTCGCTCGGTGGCACCATCGACGGCCTGGTCGCCGCCCGCGCCGACGGCTGGCCCAGGGTACTGGCCTTCCTGAAGGATGCCCTCGCCGCCGAATGACGCTTGCGCCCTCCTGGCCGAATGGGCCAGGAGGCGGCATGAGCATCACCACGGTCGGCCTCGATGCCGACGATACCCTCTGGCACAACGAGACCATCTTCCGGCTGACACAGGCGCGGTTCCTCGACCTGCTGACCGATCACGACAATGACGCCATCGCCGCGCGTCTGGCCGAGGTCGAACGCCGCAATCTGCGACTCTACGGCTACGGGGTGAAGGGTTTCACCCTGTCGATGATCGAGACGGCGATGGAGCTGTGTGACGGCAATCCGCCGCCCAGGGCCCTGCGCGAGATCCTCGCCGCGGGCCGTGAGATGCTGGCCCATCCGGTCGAGACCCTGCCCGGGGTGGACGAGGCGCTGGCCACCCTGTCGGATCGCTATCGGCTGGTGCTGATCACCAAGGGCGATCTGCTGGATCAGGAACGCAAGCTGGCCGCCTCGGGCCTGGGCGACCTGTTCGCGGCCGTCGAGATTGTCTCGGAGAAGGATCGCGGCACCTATGACCGCATCTTCGCCCGCCACGGCACCGGCACAAGGGAGGCGGTAATGGCCGGCAACTCCATGAAGTCCGACGTCCTTCCGGCGCTCGAAGCCGGGGCCTTCGCGGTCCACATCCCCTACGCCATCACCTGGGCCCACGAACTGGCCGACGCGCCCGAGAACCATGACCGGTTCGGCGCGCTGGACAGCATCGCCGACTTGCCGATGTGGATTGCGGCGCGGGCGGACGGATAACCGCTTGCCCCCCGGGCCACCCGTCTTTAGACGGGCCGCTTAGCCGACAACCCGAACGAACCGCGCCGACGATCCGTCGGCTGCGGGTCCGCGCGCGCAAGGAGCCCGCCCCCGTGTCAGACGACGAGATCCCGCATGAGGACCGCGACGCCATGATTCGGGCGACGCTGGCCGAGCACGGCGATTCCGGAGTCACCCCGCGGCACACGCTGTTCTATTTCTATGGCGAGGGCGATCACGACGACCTGAATGAGGTCGCGCGTCGGGCCGGCTTCCTGACCCGGGGTCAGGACGACTGCACCATCCTTGAGACGACCATGTCCGTGGACGAGGCCTCCTTCACCCCGGTCTCTTCCATGATGCAATCCTGGGCCGCGGCCTTCCAGCTCGACTACGATGGCTGGGAATGCGCGGTCGTGACGAACTGAGATCTGAACCACAATGCCCAAACGCACAGACATCCAGTCCATCCTGATCATCGGCGCGGGGCCGATCGTGATCGGACAGGCGTGCGAGTTCGACTATTCGGGCGTGCAGGCGTGCAAGGCGCTGAAGGCCGAGGGCTACCGGGTCATTCTGGTCAATTCCAATCCGGCCACGATCATGACCGACCCGGAGGTGGCCGACGCCACCTATATCGAGCCGATCACGCCGGAGTTCGTCGAGCGGATCATCGCCAGGGAACGGCCGGACGCCCTGCTGCCGACCATGGGCGGCCAGACGGCGCTGAACACCGCCCTGGCGCTGGACGCCTCGGGTGCCCTGAAGAAATGGGGCGTCGAGATGATCGGTGCGAAAGCCGACGTCATCGACAAGGCCGAGGACCGCCAGAAATTCCGCGACGCCATGGACAAGCTGGGTCTGGAAAGCCCCCGCTCCAAGGCCATCCACCACATCGACGAGGCCGAGGACGCCCTGGCCTTCGTCGGCCTGCCCGCCATCGTCCGCCCGTCCTTCACTCTCGCCGGCACCGGCGGCGGCATCGCCTACAATGTCGAGGAATACCGCGAGATCGTCGAGCGCGGCCTCGACCTGTCCCCGACCACCGAGGTGCTGGTCGAGGAGAGCGTGCTGGGCTGGAAGGAGTATGAGATGGAGGTCGTCCGCGACAAGGCGGACAACTGCATCATCATCTGCTCCATCGAGAATATCGACCCGATGGGCGTGCACACCGGCGACTCCATCACCGTCGCCCCCGCCCTGACGCTGACCGATAAAGAATACCAGCGGATGCGCACGGGCTCGATCAATGTCCTGCGCGAGATCGGGGTCGAGACCGGCGGCTCGAACGTCCAGTGGGCCATCAATCCGGCCGACGGGCGGATGGTGGTGATCGAGATGAACCCGCGCGTGTCGCGGTCCTCCGCCCTCGCCTCCAAGGCCACCGGCTTCCCGATCGCCAAGGTCGCCGCCCGTCTGGCCGTCGGCTACACTTTGGACGAACTGACCAACGACATCACCCAGGTCACGCCCGCCTCGTTCGAGCCGAGCATCGACTATGTCGTCACCAAGATCCCGCGCTTCGCCTTCGAGAAATACCCCGGCGCCGAGGCGACCCTGTCGACCTCGATGAAGTCGGTCGGCGAGGTCATGGCCATCGGCCGGACCTTCCAGGAATCGATGCAGAAGGCCCTGCGCGGCCTCGAGACCGGCCTGACCGGCTTCAACGAGATCGAGATCGACGGCGTCGTCGACGTCGAGGACGAGGCCAGTGCCCGCGCCGCCGTCATTCGCGCGCTCGGCCAGCCGACGCCCGACCGCATCCTCGTCATCGCCCAGGCCTTCCGCCACGGCCTGTCGGTGGAGGAGGTCAATGCCGCCTGTTCCTACGAGCCCTGGTTCCTGCGCCAGATCGCCGACATCGTGCGGACCGAAGGCCACATCCGGGTCACCGGACTGCCGACCGACCCGACCGACTTCCGCAAGCTGAAGAGCAAGGGCTTCTCCGACGCCCGACTCGCCCAGCTGACCGGCCAGACCGAGAAGGCCGTCCGCGGTGCCCGCCGCGGCCTCAACGTCCGTCCGGTGTTCAAGCGCATCGACACCTGCGCCGCCGAGTTCGCCTCGGCCACCGCCTATATGTATTCGACCTATGAGACCGGCGCCCTGGGCCAGGTCCCGCAGTGCGAGTCCAACCCGACGGACAGGAAGAAGGCCATCATTCTCGGCGGCGGGCCCAACCGCATCGGGCAAGGGATCGAGTTCGATTACTGCTGCTGCCACGCGGCCTTCGCCTTCGCCGACATCGGCGTCGAGTCGATCATGGTCAACTGCAACCCCGAGACCGTCTCGACCGACTACGACACCTCCGACCGCCTGTATTTCGAGCCGCTGACGGCCGAGGACGTGCTGGAGCTGATCGAGGTCGAGCGCTCGACCGGAAACCTGATCGGCGTGGTCGTCCAGTTCGGCGGCCAGACGCCGCTGAAGCTGGCCCATGCCCTGCATGAGGACGGGGTGCCGATCCTGGGCACGTCGCTGGACTCCATCGATCTGGCCGAGGACCGCGAGCGGTTCCAGGTCATGCTGCACGACATCGGCCTGATGCAGCCGCCCAATGGTCTGGCGCGCTCGGCCCAGGAAGCTGCCGACAAGGCGGACGAGGTCGGCTATCCCGTCGTCCTGCGCCCCTCATACGTGCTGGGCGGACGCGGCATGGTCATCGTCCACGACCGCGAACAGCTGGACCGCTATGTTGGCGAGGCGATGCGGGTCTCGGGCGATGATCCCGTCCTGATCGACCACTATCTGAACCGCGCCACCGAGGTGGACGTCGACGCCCTTTGCGACGACGAGACGGTGTTCGTCGCAGGTGTTCTGGAACACATCGAGGAAGCCGGGGTCCACTCGGGCGACAGCGCCTGTTCGATGCCGCCCTATTCGCTGTCGGCGGAAACAGTGGCCGAGCTGAAACGCCAGACCGAGGCCATGGCCCGGGCCCTGAAGGTGCGCGGCCTCATGAACGTCCAGTTCGCCATCGAGGAGCCGCACAGCGCCGAACCGCGCATCTTCGTGCTGGAGGTCAATCCGCGCGCCAGCCGCACGGCCCCCTTCGTGGCCAAGACCATCGGCCTGCCCGTCGCCGCCATCGCCGCCAAGGTCATGGCCGGGGTGCCGCTGAAATCCTTCGGCCTGACCGACAAGCCCTACGACCATATCGCGGTGAAAGAGGCCGTCTTCCCCTTCGCCCGTTTCGCCGGCGTCGACACCGTGCTGGGGCCCGAGATGCGTTCGACCGGCGAGGTCATGGGGCTGGACTGGAAGCGCGAGGGTGAGGCCGACATGGCCCCCGCCTTCGCCCGCGCCTTCGCCAAGTCCCAGATCGGCGGCGGCACCACCCTGCCCACCTCCGGCTGCGCCTTCGTCAGCGTCAAGGACGACGACAAGCCCTTCATCGTCGAGGCGGTGAAGACCCTGCTGGCCGAGGGCTTCACCGTCATGGCCACGGGCGGAACCCACACCTATCTGAACGAACAGGGACTGGACGTCGCCTTCGTCAAGAAGGTGCTGGAAGGCCGGCCCCACATCGTCGACGCCATGAAGAACGGCGAGGTTCAGCTGGTCATCAACACCACCGAGGGCAAACAGTCGCTGCAGGACAGCTTCAGCCTGCGCCGCACCGCCCTGATGATGAAGATCCCCTATTACACGACCACGGCGGGTGCCCTGGCCGCCGCCCATGCCATCGGGGCCATCAAGGCCGGCGACCTGGATGTGCGGCCGATCCAGGATTACGCGCACTGAACAAGCGGTACAATTTTTATCCCAGGCTGACCGCACAAGGCCCCTCCTGGCCCGTCCGATTGAGGATGGGGAAGACGTGCCGGGACTGAGTGAAGGGGCCACCCCCCTCCGTCATCCTCGGGCTTGACCCGAGGATCAGAGGCGAGAGGCGGGCTGTGCGACTGGGTCGGCCCCGGGAGGTTGGGCCGAGCGCCTCGACGGAGCACCGGACGATCTGATCCTCGGGTCAAGCCCGAGGATGACGGTGGCGAGGTAATCGGAGGTTGAGCAAGCTTGACGTTGCCGGAACGGGAGGCGCCATTGGCGGCATGGACGACAGGCGCCCGCTCATCGCCACCTACATCGAGGCCAGCCGACCTTTCGGCGTCCTCTACATCGGTATGACAAACAACCTCTACCGTCGCGGGCGCGAACACCGCGACGGCGCGGGGAGCGGGTTCACGAAGCGCCACGGGTGCAACATTCTCGTCTGGTACCAGCCGTTTGAGCGGGTGACTTCCGCCATCCGCCGCGAGAAGGCGCTGAAGCGCTGGAACCGTCCGTGGAAGATGCAGCTGATCGAGGCGAGGAATCCGGAGTGGCGCGACCTCTATCCCTTTCTCAAGGGCGAGCAGTCCGACCCGCGGCTGCCGCTGGAGGATGACTGCGGCATCGCGGCCCTCCTGGCGCGACTGGAGGCCGGGGGAACGGATGAAGAGTAGGCGCGCCGCCGCCCCTCGCCCTTGCCTTCGTCATCCTCGGGCTTGACCCGAGGATCAGAGGTTGGAGCGGACTGTGCCTGGAGGGCGGCCCCAGCTGCGAGTCCGCCGTGCTCTGACGGAGCACCGGACGGTCTGATCCTCGGGTCAAGCCCGAGGATGACGGTGGTGGAATGGGTGGTGGGAGGAGGCGGAGGGTTCCAGAAGCTCGCAGCGTCTGCTGCTCAGCTAGATTCCCGACGCCGCCTCCGGGTCGGCCGTCGCGTCGCGACCCTCGACGATCCGCGCAGCGGCCATGTCGGCGGTGACGTTGCCGATGGTGCGGAAGATGTCGGGCACCACCTCGACCGCCAGCAGCAGGGGCAGGACCTCGAGCGGCAGGCCCATGACCAGGGCGATGGGGGCGATCGAGGCGAAGAAGGACACCTGACCGGGCAGGCCGACGGTGCCGACGCTGATGGCCAGGGCGGTGACGCCGCCGGCCAGCAGCACGCCGGGGGTCAGGGCGATGCCGTACAGGTGGGCGACGTAGATGCAGACGGCCAGGTTGGCGACCGTCGAGGTGATGCGGAACACCGCCACCGCGAGCGGCAGGACCAGGCCCGCGGTGGCCGGCGAGACGCCAAGACGGTCGATCGACCGCTCGACCATCACCGGCAGACAGGCCAGCGACGACTGGGTCGAGAAGGCCACCACCTGGGCCGGGGCGGCGGCGCGGGCGAAGCGGCCGAGCGTGATCCGGCCGAAGGCGACGGCGACCACATAGGTCAGCAGGATCAGGCCAACGAGGGCCAGCACCACGATGGCGATGTAGTGACCCAGCACCCCGGCGGCGCCGAGACCGGCCCTGAGCCCCACACCCAGCGACAGGGCGAAGACCCCGAACGGCGCGGCGCGCAGCACCCAGTGGACGATGACGATCATCGTCTCCGACACCGCCTCGAAGAAGACGGTCAGCGGCTGGCGCAGACGGGCGCTCAGCCGGGTGGTCGCGAAGCCGAAGACGATGGCGAAGACCACGATGCCGAGGATGGCGTCATCGGCCGCCGCGCGGATCGGATTGGACGGTGCCAGGCTGGTCAGGAAGGCGGTGAAGCCGCCGCCGCTGACGCTGCCGCGCACCGCCTCGTCCGTGGTCGCTCCGGCAAGGAGCATCTGGGCCCCGGCCGGATCGATCGGCCAGATCGCATGCAGGCCCATCGAAGCCAGCACCCCATAGACCGTTGCCCCGACCAGCAGCAGGCCGAAGACCACGATCGCCTTCAATGCCAGCCGGCCGGTCGCGGCTGCATCGGCGATGGAGGCGATGCCGGTGACCAGCAGGCTGAAGACCAGCGGAATGATCGTCATGCGCAGGGCGTTGAGCCACAGCTGGCCCAGCCCGTCGACGAGGGCCACCGTGCCGGTCCCGCCGGGAATGCCATACGTCTGCGCCGCCGCGCCGGCGAGCAGGCCGGCCGCGAGGGCCAGCAGGACCCAGAGGCTGAGCGAGGAGAACAGGGCAGCGGTGCGGGTTCGGGTCATGCGGCGAAGCTAGGCACCGTCGGGCCGTTTGGCCATCCGTCGCGTGCGGCGCGGTGAACGATCGTTAACTCGACCCCGCCACCGCCGCCCTGCAAGCTGGGCCGTGGACTGTCACGGGAGGGGCGGATGCAACGGATGCGCACGGGCGCCGGCTTCTACGGGCTGGTCTTCATCGCCGGCTTCATCACCTTCGCCCTGCACGAGGGCGGGCACTGGCTGGCGGCGCTGCTGCTGGGGCATGAGGCGTATTTCGGACTGAACAGCGCCGGCGCGCGGGACGCGGTCAGCGCCGCCGACCATGCGATCATTTCAGCGGCCGGGCCGGCGGTGACGGCGGTTCAGGCGCTCCTTGCCCTTTGGCTGGTGCAGACGCGAGCCAGCGCAGCGGCCTGGGTGTTTCTGTTCCAGGCCGCCTTCATGCGGTTCATGGCCACCGTCATCAGCCTGTTCAATCCCAATGACGAGGCGCGGATCAGCGACTGGCTGGGCTGGGGGCCATGGACCCTGCCGGTGATCGTGACCGGGGCGCTGTTCGTCCTGCTGGCGATCGGAAGCCACCGGTTGCGGGTGTCGTGGAAGACGCTGGCCCTGACCTGGGTTGTGGCCTCCGTCTCCGTCTCGGCCGTGGTCGGCCTCGACATGATCATCCCGCGCTGAGCCGCTCAAGCCGTGCGGCGATGGCGTCGGCCGCCGCCGCCAGGGCGGCGTCGTCGAGGGCGTCGATCCGCACGTCCGCCGGTGCCGCGTCCGTGGCCCCGCCGGCGCGGCGATAGGCCGGATCGTAGTGGGCGACGATCAACGCCTCGGCGAGGCGCGCCATTTCACCCGCCGCCGCCAGGGCGCGCCAGCCGGTGATCGTCTCCTTGCTGTGATGCCGGGGCAACCGGGTCAGGGCGGTGTCCAGCGCCACCGGGTCGGCCGTGAAGTCGGCATAGTCCCGCACCGTCCGCGCCGCCCGCACCGCCACCGGTGAATCGACGCGGATCACGGGCGAGGCGGCCATGGCGGCCCACAGCGCCGGCGGTATGACCCGCGCGCCGATCTTGCTGCTCTCGGCCTCGACGACGACCGGCCGGGACGGGTCGAACCGTGACAGGGCGTCATGCAGCCGGCTCTCGAACGCCTTCTGCGACGGCTGGCCGCCGGGCATGGCTCCGAACAGCGAACCCCGGTGCGCGGCCATGTCCTCAAGGTCGAGGGTCTGCACGCCCTGCCCGGCCAGCACGGTCAGAAGCGCCGTCTTGCCGGTCCCGGTCGGCCCGTCCAGCAGGACCAGCCGGTGCGCCAGTGGCTGATCATAGAGGGCCGCCGCCACCTGCCGTCGCCAGGTCTGGTAGCCGCCGTCCAGCACCGTCACCGGCCAGCCGATCTGGTCCATCACCGTGGCCATGGCCCCGGAGCGCTGGCCGCCGCGCCAGCAATGGACCAGCGGTTTGAAACCTCCGCCGCGATCCGCCAGCGCCCCTTCCAGGTGCGCGGCGATATTGCGGGCCACCATGGCCGCGCCGTCTCGCCGGGCACGGAATTTGGAGCCCTGCACATATTCGGTCCCGACCGTCGCCCGCTGGTCGTCGTCCAGCACCGGCAGGTTGATGGCCCCGGGGATGTGGTCCAGCGCGAACTCGGCCGGGCTGCGCACGTCGATGATCGCGTCGAAGCCGTCGCGGGCGGCGGGTGACAGATCGACCGTGCCGCGGATCATGCCCCGATCATCCGACCACGCGCACCCGGGGCGGCCCCTCGACCACGCGCCCGACCACGGCGGCCCGCGCGAACCCTTCGTCCCGCGCCAGCGCCTGCAATCCCTCGGCCTGATCGGCGGCGACAGAAATCAGCAAACCGCCCGAGGTCTGGGGGTCGGTCAGCAGGTCGCGCCGCCAGTCCTCGATACCCGGCGGCAAGTCGATGCCGTCGCCATAGCTGGCCCAGTTGCGTCCCGAGGCACCGGTGCGCACCCCGCCGACGGCCAGGGCCTCGACGCCCTCCAGCAGGGGCGGCTGATCGGTCAGCTCGACCGTTAGCCCCGATCCCCGCGCCATCTCCAGCGCATGGCCCAGCAGCCCAAACCCGGTCACGTCGGTGACGGCATGGACCCCCGCCATCCCCGCCAGCCTCGCCCCGACCGTGTTCAGCTTCGTCGTCGAGGCGATCAGTGCCGCATAGCCCGCCGCATCCAGCCGCTCCTGCTTGAAGGCGGCGCTCAGCACGCCGACGCCCAGCGCCTTGGTCAGGATCAACAGGTCCCCGGCCCGCGCGCCGCGATTGGTCAGCACCTGATCCGGATGCACCAGCCCCAGCGCGACAAGGCCGTAGATCGGCTCGACGCTGTCGATCGAATGCCCGCCCGCGACCGGTATCCCGGCCGTCGCGCAGACCGAGGCCCCGCCGGCGAGTATCCGGCCGATCGTCTCCGTCGACAGCACATTGACCGGCATGCCGACCAGGGCCAGGGCGAAGATCGGTGTCCCCCCCATGGCATAGACGTCGGACAGGGCATTGGTCGCGGCGATGCGGCCGAAGTCGAACGGGTCGTCGACCACCGGCATGAAGAAGTCCGTGGTCGCCACCAGCGCCTGCCGGTCATTCAGCCGCCAGACCGCCGCGTCGTCGCTGGTCTCGGTCCCCACCATCAGATCGGCGAAGGGTGCCGCGACCGGCATCCCTTTCAGGATATCGCGCAACACCGCCGGGGCCAGTTTGCAGCCGCAGCCGCCGCCGTGGGCGAGCGAGGTCAGGCGCGGTTCGGGCGTGGTCATGCCACCGGCTTAGGGCCAAACGCTTGCCGAACTCAACCATGCGGACCACAGTTCCGGCCTCAACACCCCGGGGGCGGAACCATGCGACTTCTTCTTGCGACGACGACAGCCCTGGCCCTGCTCACGGCCGGAGCGGTCCAGGCCCAGACCGGCTCGACCGACGTCGAGCTGCGCCAGGCCGTCGCCCGGGACTATGACGCCAACCTCGGGGCCCTGTTCGACGACTTCCACCGCAATCCCGAACTGTCGGGCATGGAGGTGCGCACCGCCGGCATCATGGCGGCGCAGCTGACGGCGCTCGGCTATGACGTGACCACCGGCGTCGGCGGTACCGGCGTGGTCGCCGTTCTGCGCAACGGCGACGGCCCGACCGTCATGATCCGCGCCGACATGGACGGCCTGCCGCTCAATGAGCAGTCGGGCCTGTCAAACGCCTCGACCGCACGGCAGGTCGACGCCGATGGCGTGGAAAAGCCCGTGATGCACGCCTGCGGCCATGATGTGCACATCACCGCCCTGATCGGCACAGCCCGCCAGTTGATGGCGCGGCGGCAGGACTGGTCCGGCACCCTGGTGCTGATCGCCCAGCCCGCGGAAGAGCGCATCTTCGGGGCCCGGGCCATGGTGCAGGACGGCCTCTACACCCGCTTTCCCAAGCCCGACATCGCCCTGGCCTTCCACGTCTCGGCGGACCTCGCCACCGGCCTGATCGACCTGCCGCTGGGCATTACCTCGTCCAGTTCCGACAGCGTCGACATCCAGGTGCACGGCGTCGGCACGCACGGGGCCTACCCCCACCTCGGCGTCGATCCGATCGTGGTCGCCTCGGCCATCGTCATGAACCTGCAGACCCTGCCCAGCCGCAGCATCAACCCGCTGGAGGGGGCGGTGGTGACCGTCGGATCCTTCCACGGCGGCATCAAGCACAACATCATCTCCGACCGCGTCGACCTGCAGCTGACCGTCCGGGCCGACAACCCCGAGACCCGGCTGGCCCTGCTGGACGGCATCGACCGGGTGGTGCGTGGCACGGCCCTGGCACTGGGCGTCGCCGAGGATCGCCTGCCCACCGTCGTCCGCTCGCCGACCGAGACCACGCCGGCGACCATAAACGACGCCGCCACCGCCGCCCGTGTCCGCAGCGCAATCGGCGCCGCCATGGGCACGGAACGCCTGGTCGATGTGGCCCGGACCGGCATGGGCGCCGAGGATTTCGCCTGGTTCGTCACGCCGGACACGGGGGTGAAGGGTGTCTATTTCAGCGTCGGCGGCACCCCCGCGGCCGACGTCGCCACCGCCCCGGGCCACCACTCTCCCCTGTTTCGCATCGACCCCCGGCCCTCGGTGACCACCGGCGTCGAGGCCATGGTCGTGGCGGCGCAGGCGCTGATGCCGAAGGGGTGAGCCGTTTCGCCTGAAATCGCTGGACCGCCCCAACGTAAACCCCGCTAACTGCCTCCAAAGGGGAGCCGCGCCATGATCACCGTCCATCACCTGAACGATTCCCGCTCGCAGCGGGTCCTCTGGCTGCTGGAGGAGATGGGCCTGCCCTATGAGGTGAAGCGGTATCAGCGCGATGCGAAGACCAACCTCGCCCCGCCCGCGCTGAAGGCCATTCATCCGCTGGGCAAGTCGCCGGTGCTGGACGACGGTGATGTCCGCATGGCCGAGACCGGAGCCATCATCGAATATCTGCTGGACACCTATCCGTCCGCCGGCCTGCGACCCGCCGCCGGTTCAGCCGCGGCGCGGCGCATGACCTACTGGCTGCACTATGCCGAGGGGTCGGCGATGACGCCCCTGCTGCTGAAACTGATCTTCACCGTCCTGCCCAAGCGCGTGCCCTTCCTGGCGCGCGGCGTGGCCAAGGGCATCAGCCGCGCCATGAACGCCAACATGATCGACCCCCAGGTCACGGCGCACACGGCCTGGTGGGAGGCCGAACTCGGCAAGTCCGAATGGCTGGCCGGTGACGCCTTCTCGGCGGCCGACATCATGATGAGCTTTCCGATCGAGGCCGCGGGCAGCCGGGTCGGCTACGGTGCCGACAAGCCGAAGCTGAAGGCCTTTCTGCAAAAAATCCACGCCCGCGCCGCCTATCAGAGGGCGCTGGAACGGGGCGGACCCTACAGCTACGCCTGAGCCCATCGGGCGCAAGGCCGGCATCGGCGCCACAGTAAGGAAGCGTCAGATGGGGCCTCGCAACCCGCTTGCGGATCCGGCGTTAACGGTTTCATGCGCCTGAGAACGATCCAGATTGTCGCCGCCCTGTCCGCCGCCGTCGCCTTTGTGCTGGCGTTCATTGCCGCCGGGATATTCATTGTCTCCAGCCTGTTCATGGCCCTGGGCCTGGCCGCGATCGGCTGGATGGCCTGGAGCCTGATCCGGCAGGTGCCGGAAGCCCGTCGAAACCGCATCGCCCAGAAGGCCGGGTAACACCGTTGCGCCATGCCTCTTGAACCTTAAGGCTTGGCGCCCTAGTCTCTTTGGCCGGTCGCAAGCGCCCAGCGACCTCTGGCGTGTCACCAAATCTTCAGTCGGGCGAAGCAAGAAACTCACGACATATGGAAAAAGTGCCGATGACGGCCGAGGGCTACCGTGTCCTCGACGATCAGCTGAAGCAATTGAAGTCCGTGGAGCGGCCGAGCGTGATCTCGGCCATCTCGGAAGCGCGAGAGCATGGCGATCTGTCTGAAAACGCTGAATATCATGCCGCGAAAGAGCGTCAGGGCTGGATCGAAGGCCAGATCGCGGACATCGAGGACAAGATCAGCCGCGCCCAGGTCATCGATGTGTCCAAGCTGAACGGCGACCAGGTGAAATTCGGCGCCACGGTCACCGTGGTCGACGAGGACACCGAGGAGGAGGGCCGCTACCAGATCGTCGGCGAGCACGAGGCCGATGTGAAGGCGGGCAAGATTTCCGTCGCCTCGCCGATCGCCCGCGCCATGATCTCCAAGGAGGTCGGCGACGTGGTCGAGGTCAACACCCCCGGCGGCGTCAAGGCCTACGAAATCCTCAAGGTCGAGTGGAAATAGGGTCCGACCAGACCCCGCTTTCGATCTGGGTCGTCTCCGACGGCCGGACCGGCATGGAAAATCAGGCGCTGGGATTGGCGGAAGCCGTCCAGCGCCTTTTTCCGTCCCGCATCACCATCAAACGCATCCGCTGGCGCGCCGCCTTCGACAAGCTTCCGTCGGCCCTGAAGGCGTCGTGGATGCTGGACCTGTCCTCCGACCCCACCGAACCGGCGGCCGGTGAAGCCTGGCCTGACCTGTGGATCGCCACCGGCCGCGCCACCCTGCCCATGTCGGCGCGGGTTCGTCAGCGATCAGGCGGCAGGACCTTCGTGGTCCAGACCCAGGACCCCCGCTGGCGCAACGCCGCCTATGACCTGATCGTCGCCCCCGCGCACGACGGCGTAGCGGGTGCCAATGTCGTGTCGATCACCGGCTCGCCGCATCGGGTGACGGCCGAACGGCTGGCCGAAGGGGCCGCCGCCTTCGCGGACCGGCTTGGCCCCCTGCCCGCCCCTCGCGTCGCCGCCCTCATAGGCGGCCGGTCACGGGCGTTCGACCTGCCGGAAGCCCACGCCGCCGAACTGGCCGGGCGTATCGCCGGGGCCGTCGAGGCCGCCGGAGGTTCGCTGATGCTGACCTTCTCGCGCCGGACCCCCGAGGCGGCCAAGGCGGTCATGACCGACCGGCTCAAACACCTGCCCGGCCTCATCTGGGATGGCGAGGGGGCCAACCCCTATTTCGCCTTCCTGCACGTCGCCGACCACATCCTGGTCACCGAGGACAGCGCCAACATGGCCGCCGAGGCGGCCTCGACCGGCCGGCCCGTGCACATCCTGCCAATGATCCCGCTGAAACCGGCCGACAAATTCGCCCGCCTGCACGCCGACCTGCGCGAACGCAGCGCGGCGCGGCCGTTCGACGGGACGCTTGACGCCTGGACCTGTGCGCCGCTGGCCGAGACGGACCGGGCCGCGCGAGCGGTGCTGGACCGGATGACGCGGGGCTAGTCGCCGCCGCCGCCGCCATCTCCACCGCCGCCGCTGTCCGACCCGCTGTCCGACCCATTGTCCGGACTCTTGTCGCGCCCGCCGCCGTCATAGGGATAGACCCCGCCGCCACCGTCCGACCGGGAGGTCCCGTCCCGGCCCTTGCGTCGGGCCGCGTCGATGGTGAATCCGAGCCCCGCGCCGATCGCCACCCCGGTGCCGATGCCGATGGCCAGATTGCCCATAGCGATCCCGATTGCCGTGCCGATGGCGATGCCCAACGCCAGACCCACGCCGATATAGCTTTGTCCCTGCACGTCATCCTCCCGACAGACCTGTGAATCCCGGTGAACCTGCCATCGCGCCGGACGGAATCAACGCCTAAATAGGAATCATGAGCACTCCCCGAACCCTCCGCGTCGCCATCATCGGTTCCGGCCCCGCCGGCTGGACCGCCGCCATCTATGCCGCGCGGGCCATGTTGAGCCCTGTCGTCATCGCCGGCCTGCAGCCGGGTGGTCAGCTGACCATCACCACCGATGTCGAGAACTATCCGGGCTTCGCCGACGTCATCCAGGGGCCCTGGCTGATGGATCAGATGCGCGCCCAGGCCGAACACGTCGGCACGGAAGTCATCGAAGACATCGTGGTCAAGGCCGACCTGTCGCAGCGGCCGTTCCGATTGACGCTGGACTCGGGGACCGAACTCCTCGCCGAGACCGTGATCATCTCGACCGGGGCCCAGGCCAAATGGCTGGGCCTTGAGAGCGAGGCCAAATACCAGGGCTTCGGCGTCTCGGCCTGCGCCACCTGCGACGGCTTCTTCTATCGCGGCAAGGACGTGATCGTGGTCGGCGGCGGCAATACCGCCGTGGAAGAGGCGCTGTTCCTGACCAATTTCGCGTCCAGGGTCACCGTGGTCCATCGCAAGAACGAGTTCCGCGCGGAGCGGATCCTGCAGGACCGGCTGTTCGCCAATCCGAAGGTCGAGGTCGTCTGGGATCACCAGATCGACGAGATCCTGGGCGAAACCAACGATTTCGGCGGCGTCAACGTCACAGGAGCGCGCTTGAAGAACGTCCAAACCGGCGAGACCCGGGACCTGACCGCCGACGGCGTCTTCATCGCCATCGGCCATGCCCCGTCATCGGAGCTGTTCGCCGGCCAGCTGGAAACCAAGACCGGAGGCTATCTGGTGGTCAAACCCGGCACGGCGGCCACGGCCATCGAGGGCGTCTGGGCCGCCGGGGACGTCACCGACGACATCTACCGTCAGGCTGTCACCGCGGCGGGCATGGGCTGTATGGCGGCGCTTGAGGCGGTCCGCTTCCTGGCCGAGCAGGACCACGCGCGGGCCGGCGATCCGATCTCGCACAAGGAAGCGGAAAAGATCGGAACCTGGTGAAGTCAGCCACCCGGCTCAGCCGAACAGGCGCAGTTCCGGCGGCGCATACTCAATCGGCCGCCCGGACCGGCGGCCCAGCGCGTATTCGACAGCCGTCTGCACAGCCCGTTCATCGGTCGGCTTGGACAGGACGCCGATCGTGCCGGCCACGCCGCTGCGCACCATGCCCGGGTTGGCGGTCATGAACAGGACGGTGACACCCATCTTCTGTCCCAGGTCGCGACCCAGCTCGATGCCGGTCGGTCCGTCGGACAGGTGAATGTCGACCAGGGCCAGATCGACGTCTGTCTCCTGCACGATATCACGCGCCGACTTCGCATCGGCCGCGATTCCGGCCACCTCATAGCCGAGGTCCTCCAGCACGAAGCCGAGTTCCATCGCCACGAGGGCTTCGTCTTCAATGATCAGGATGCGAGCGGTCATGACGGAAAAGGGGTCGATCGGAACAGGATTGCTGCCGCAGGGTACGGCCGGGTCTCTAAAAACAACGTTGCCAGGTCTGTCCGGTTGCCGACGATCGGCCTCATGCGACAATTTCAGCCGCGCGTCGCCGCGACAGGGCCGTGGCCGGCAGATCGACCGTGACTCGCAGGCCGTCGGGCAGCCACTGTCTCTCCAGACGCCCGCCCAGCTGGGCTTCGACCGAGACCGTGGCCAGTGACGAGCCGAAGCCGGCATGCTCCGGCGGCCCGGCCAGCGGGGGGCCGCCATGTTCGACCCAGATCAGCATGAAACGGCCGTCCCGCGTCCGGGTGTCCAGCCTGACGCCGCCGCCCTCGAGCGAGAGTGCCCCGTATTTGGCGGCATTGGTGGCCAGTTCGTGGAACAGCAGGGCGACGGAGGTCGCCGCCTGATCGTCGAAATCCGCGTCGTCCCCCTCGACCACGACCCGCGGCCGGCCATGGGCGTCGGCATAGGGCTGGAACAGCTCCTTGAGGAAGCCATGCAGGGTCAGGGTGCCGACCAGGGAGCGGGAGCTGTCGCTGTGCGGCCGGACGAACTCATGCGCCCG
Organism: Caulobacteraceae bacterium; assembly: GCA_965284535.1. GTDB lineage: Bacteria > Pseudomonadota > Alphaproteobacteria > Caulobacterales > Caulobacteraceae > Brevundimonas. The sequence continues at coordinate 1,521,930 of OZ260090.1, read as the reverse complement.
GGCCAGGGCGTTGATCCGGGTCCGCACGGCGGCGGCGAATTCCTTCGCTTCCGGGAACTGGCGCGCCGACAGGGCGATCAGGGCCGAGATCACCGCGAAAATATTCTTGATCCGGTGGCTGAGCTCCTGACTGAGCAGGTCCTTGGCCTGCTCGGCCCGCTTCAGGTCCTCGATGTCGGTACAGGTGCCGAACCAGCGGGTAATCTCGCCTGCCTCGTTGCGGATCGGCACGGCCCGCCCCAGCGTCCAGCGATAGACCCCGTCGGCGCGACGCAGACGGTATTCAATTTCTTAGGGCTCGCCCGTCGTCAGTGAGTGCCGCCAGCGAGTCCGGGCCGCCTCCTGGTCCTGGGGATGGAACATCCCGTTCCAGGCCTCACCGTCGGTCGAACCCTGCGGCACGCCGGTGAATTCGTACCAGCGCGCATTGTAGTAGTCGTGGAAGCCGTCGGGCAGGGTCGACCACACCATTTGCGGCATCGACTCGGCGATGGCGCGAAACCTGGCCTCACTCTCGGCGAGGGCGGCAGCGGCGACCACCAGGTCCTGGTCGGCCCGCCGACCCGCGGCCAGGGCTCGACGCAGGTTCAGCAGGTTCATCACCTGCCGCGCCAGCACGTCCAGCGCCTCGGCCTGAACGACGCTCAGTCCCTCGGGCCGGGGCCGGGTATCCAGCACGCAAAGGGTGCCCAGTGGCAGGCCGGTGTTGTCCTTGAGCAAGACCCCGGCGTAGAATCTCAACCCGCCCGCGGCCGTGACCAATGGATTGCATTCAAACCGCGCATCTCGCGACGCATCCGGCACGATCAGCTGGTCCCGCTCCAGCAAGGCGTGGCGGCAGAATGAGGTCTCCAGCGGCGTCTCGCGGACCCCCAGACCCACCTCCGACTTGAACCATTGCCGGTCCGCGTCGATCAGGTTCACCACCGCGATCGGCACCTCGCAGATGCGGGCGACGAGGGCGGTGATGTCGTCGAACGCCGGCTCTCGCGCGGTATCCAGAATGTCATAGGCGTGCAGCGCCGCGAGGCGATCCGCTTCGCCCCACGAGGTCGAGGTCATCAGGCGTCCGTGTCTGTTGTGGTGAGCACACGCTCGCCGCCGTTCGTAATGCTCAAGGCTCCCAGACGTTGCAATGCGCGACGGCGGCCCGACGCGTCAGGAGGCCGGGCGGCCGACTTCCTCGACGACCATGACCGTCACGCCGGGCGGTGCCGGGCGGATCGGTTCGTCCGGCGCGGGATGTGCCGGTGCCTCGAAGGCCGCCAGCCGCTGGTTGATGGCGGCAATGTCGGCGGCCGTGGCCTGTCGGCGGCCACCCAGGGAGGCGACACCCACCACGCGGGTCTGGCCGTCGATCTCGACGGTACGGACCTCACGCCCGGCTGACTCCGCGGTCGCGGCCATGAGCAATTCGGCGTCGGGGCCGTTGTCGATCTTGATACGGGGTTTGGAGAAACGGGCCTCGTCGATGAGGGGTTCCCGACCGGCATAGGGCTGGCGGAAGGCCGCCGGCTCGCCGTAGACGCCCTTCCATCGATAGAAGATGTGCGCGCCGATCTGGGTCAGCTTGTTGAGCGTCGGCGCCCACCACGGGTGGACATAATCGGCGTGATAATGGGTCGCCGTGCCCACGCGGGCCGAGACGCCACCGGCCAGCGCGCGTTCCGCCACCAGCTTCGCCCGGTTCCAGGCCCAGGCGACGGGTGCCTGCGACAACGCCCCGTCGCAGGTGAAGCTGAACTGGCAGCCGGTGGTGCGCTCGGCGCCCTCGAACACCACGCCGCAGACGCTGTTGGCGTAGTTGGGGTCGCGCACCCGGTTCAGGATCACCTGGGCGACCGCTTCCTGCCCCTCGGTGGGTTCAAGCGCGGCTTCGTAATAGATGCCCTGGGTCAGGCAACGCACGGCCCGGCGGCGGTCCTCGGCCGTGGCGGGCGTGAAGACAAAGGGCTGGGCGGCGCGCAGAAAGCCCGAGGCGTTCGGAGTCGCGGCATTCAGCTTCATCGCGTCCAGACCCGTCGCGCCGAAATCCAGCGTCGGGCGGCCCGCGAGGGTCAGGCTTTCCCAACCCGGGGTCAGCCCGTAAAGGGCGGCGCGGCGCTCGGACGGGTCATGGCGCAGGGCGACGGCCAGTTGCGACGGGTCCATACGATCGGTGATGGCGGCCAGGCCGGCGGCCCCCAGATCGCCATTGGTCAAGGCCCGGATGGCCTCGGCGCGGCGGTCGATCTCGGGACGCGGCGTGGAACTGGCGGCCATGGCCACGCCGAAGGCGGCCAGAACCACGGGCGCGGCGGCCAGCAGCCGGCGCATCCCCTTCAGTTTCGCGGTCCAGTCGATCCTGGGCAAATATCCATTCCCGGTCCGGGACCCTTGCCCGACGATCATGCAGACTACACGCCAAGCAGGGCGCTTTTCAGGCGGAAAAGCGGGGTTCGGTCAAGCCAGAACACTTTCGGGGCGTTGAACCGCGGACAAGCCCGCGCCTGATGCAACTGTCTCCGGAACAGGGTCCGCCAATTCGAACGCGTCCGATCACGGCTCTCGTCGGAACGCAAACCCTGCCAATACGTTCGTTGAAATCGCGTACGCGCGAGCGGGGGTCCATGAGCGCGTTCGGGAGTTTTTTCTTACGGTACTTCAGCGTCGGCGCGGTCGTGACACGGCTCGCGCGCGTGAAGTCCCGCCCCTGGTGGGTTTCGGTCCTGATCGGGCTGGGCTGCGCCTTTGGGGCCCTGCTCCTCCGCGGCGTGCTGAGCGGCTTCTACCCGAACGTCGTCGGCTTTATGATCCTGTTGCCGGCCGTCATTATCGCCTCGCTGGCGGCGGGACGGATGGCCGGCGTGACCGCGACCACCGTCTGCCTGTTCGGGGGCTGGGCGGTGATGGGCTTCAACGCCGGCGGAGTCGGCCTGCCGGAGCGGTTCTGGACCCCCGCCACCGTCAATTTCATCATCGTCGGCCTGTTCATTACCGTCGTGGCCTCGGCGCTGCGGGACATGGTCGGCGCGCTGGAACGCCAGGAGCGGCGGCAGACCTTCCTTCTGGCTCTGACAGACCGGCTGCGCGACCTGACATCGCCGGAGGAGGTCATCCTCGAGGTCGAGCGGGCCCTGGGCGTCGAGCTCGGTGCCGGGCGGGTCGGCTACGGTGAGGTCGACCAGGAGCGCGGCCTGGTCTCCATGACCCGCGACTGGACCGCCGGCGTCGTCAGCGCCCAGGGAGAGTTCAGCCTCGCCGACCTCGGCGCGGACCTGATCGCTGACCTGGCCGAGGGTCGCCTGATCCGGATCGCTGACGTGCGCGAGGATCCCCGAACCCGGGACGCCCTCGACGTCTTCCGCCGCCTCGAAACACGCGCCCTCATGCGCGCGCCCGTGATTCGGGCCGGCCGCCTGCGCGCCTTCCTCTATGCCCACCATTCGTCCGTTCGCGAATGGACCGAGGCCGAAACCGCCCTGTTGCAGTCGGTCGCCGTCCGGACCTGGACCGAGATCGAACGCACCCGCGCCGAGGTTGAGGTCCGCGAGAGCGAGGAGCGATTCCGCGCTATCGCCGACACCGCCCCCGTGCTGATCTGGGTGACTCAGCAGGACCGCACCCGCGCTTTCGTCAACCAGGCCTATGTCGCCTACAACGGCGGAACCTATGAAGAGGCGCGGCTGGCCGACTGGCGCGCCGTCATTCATCCGGACGACCAGGAGCGCGTCCTCAACGAGTCACTGGCCGGAGAGGCCTCGGGCCAGCCCTTCTCTATGGAGGCCCGCTATCGCCGGCACGACGGAGAATACCGGTGGCTGAAATCCTTCTCGCGGCCCCGGATGGGCGACGGGGAGGTTATCGGCTTCGTCGGCGTGGCCTTCGACGTGACCGACATCCGCGAGACAGCCGCCGACCTTGTCGCCTCCGCCGCTGAACGCGAGGCCATCCTCGGCCAGCTCGCCGAGGGGGTCATCGTCACCGATCCCGACGGCCAGATCACCTTCGTCAATGAGGCGGCGGTCCGGCTGCACGGCGTCGACCGTCTGGACGTAGGCCCCGACGACTATGCCGGGACCTATCATCTGTTCACCGAGGACGGTCAGCCCTACCCGTCCCACGAACTGCCGCTGGCGCGCGCGGTCATCAACGGCGAAACGATCGTAAGCGCCCGCTGGCGCATTCGACGCCCCGATGGATCCGAGGTCCTCGCGGTCGGCAATGCCCGACCGGTGCTCAACCCGGACGGCAGTCGCATGGGGGCGGCGCTGACGTTGCGCGACGAGACCGCCCGGGTCGAGGCGGAAAACCGGCTGGCGGAATCCGAGACCCGCTTCCGCACAATCGCCAACAGCGCGCCCGTGCAGATCTGGATGACGGACGATCAGGGCGAGCTCGCCTTCGCCAACCACAGCTACAAGACCTTCTTCGATGTCGGCGACCAGAACCTGGCCTTGAGCGGACTGGCCACCGTCGCGACCCTGAACCTGGAAGAGGATCATCAGGCCTTTGTCCGCGCCGTGGAGGCGCGGGATCGGCATCAGCGGACCATACTGGTGCAGCATCCGCGGCTGGGGACCCGCTGGCTACGGTGTGAAGGCATTCCGCGCTTCGACACCGCGGGCGTTTTCCAGGGCTATGTCGGGGCCAATCTGGACGTCACGGACGCCAAACGGGCCGAGGAAGACCTGAAGCGGATCAATGAGTTGCTGGAGGAGCGCGTCGGAGAAGCCCTGGCGGAGAAGGCCAGGGCCGAAGCGGATCTGATGCACGCCCAGCGGATGGAGGCCGTGGGCCGGCTCACCGGCGGGGTGGCGCACGATTTCAACAACCTGCTGACCGTGGTCATCGGCGCGCTGGATATCATCCTGCGCTCGCCCGACGACGCCGCCAAACGCCAGAAACTGGGCGAGGCCGCCCTGGCCGCGGCGCGGCGCGGCGAGGGCCTGACTCACCAACTGTTGGCCTTTTCCCGCCGTCAGGCCCTGCGACCCGAGGCGATCGATCTCAACGTGCAGATCCGCGAGAGCGAGCCGCTGCTTCGCCGCGCCGTCGGCGAGGCCGTCGAGTTCAAGCTGAAGCTTCGCCGGGGCGGTGCGCGGGTCAGCGTTGATCCCTCGCAGTTCGAGGCGGCCCTGTTGAACCTGGTCGTCAATGCCCGCGACGCCGTGAACGACAAGGGCCGGATCACCGTCCAGACCCAGTCCTGCGTCGTGGGGCCCGACGAGGTCTCGGACCTGCCTGCCGGCGACTACGTCTGTGTCACCGTCGCGGACAACGGGGCCGGGATGTCACCCGAGATCATCGCCCGGGTGTTCGAACCCTTCTTCACCACAAAGGCCGTCGGCAAGGGTACGGGACTGGGTCTGAGTCAGGTCTATGGCTTTGCGCGCCAGAGCGGCGGTGCGGCACGGATTTCCTCGACGGTCGGCCGCGGAACGGAGGTCCGGCTCTATCTGCCGCCACAGGCCGGGGACGCCGTCGCGGCGGGAGCCAACCCCAGGGCGGCTACGCCAATGGCCACCGGTCGCCGCCTCCTGCTGGTCGAGGACGACATCAGCGTCGCGGCCGTGGCGCTGGAACTGCTCGAAGGTCTGGGGCTTGAGGTTCGCACCGTCGAAACCGCGCCCCAGGCGCTGGACCTGCTGAAGCGCGAGCGGTTCGACATGATGCTCAGCGATGTTGTGATGCCGGGTGGCATGACCGGGATCGAACTGGCGCGCCAGTGCGGTCGTGACTACCCCGAGATGCGGGTGGTGCTGACCTCGGGATATGCCGGCGACGATGTGGACGCGGCCCTCGCGGACGCGCCCTGGCCGTTCCTGCGCAAGCCCTATTCAGGAGAACAGCTGGCGCTGATCCTCGGGGAGCTCGGCTAGACCGAAATCGGTCTTGTTGGACGCAGTCCAGCAAGGCTCAGATTTCGGTCCAGCATGACTCTGGAGCCTGATTCACGGCATCGGCGGAATCGCGAAGCGATTCCACCTCAGCCGATCAGGCTCTAGGGCATCTTTCCGGGGCGAAGTCGGCCGGCCTTTCGGCCGACCGGTCGGCGGATCAGCGCGAGCGCGCCTTGCGAGCCGCATAGCGTGCGTCGCGGGCGGCCTTCTGCTCTTCCTTGGTCAGGGCCTTGCGCTCCTTGCGGGCCGCGCGCTTCTCGGCGTCGACCGCTTCCTGGGCCTCGGCCTCGGCCGCGAGACGGGCGGCTTCCTTGTCGGCCTTCTCACGGCGCGTCTCGGCCTTGGCCAGCTCATGCTGCTGCCGAAGCGCCTCCTTCTCGGCGGCGCGCTTGGCGGCCAGCTTTTCGAATTCGGGGTCGGGGGCGGCGGCCTTGGGCTTGAACCGGGCCAGCAAGGCCTTCTTGGCTTCCTGCTGAGCGGAAAGGCGGTCGGTGAAGCCGGTCTGTTTCAGATCTCTCATGCGGAGGGCGTCGATGTCCTTGATCGGTTATTGAGGCGCTGGAACGCGGCCGGGCGGTTGGAAACGCAGCCCGGGGCGTCGCTAACCCTATATGGGAGCGAAAATCAAGATCGCGAGGCGGTGATGCAGGCCGCCCCGGTCACTCGACGGCGGAGTGTGTCAGTTCGGCTTCTCGGCCTGGCCGACCGCGGCACCCGCGGCTCCGCCCACGGCGGCACCCACCGGTCCCGCCACGACGGCCCCGGCGACGGCACCGGTCGCGGCGCGTTGTTCGATCGTCTGGCCGCAGCCGGCTACGGCCAGGGCGGCGGCGACAAGGGCGAAGGTAGTGACTGTGCGTTTCATGGCTAAATCCTTCCAGAGGCTGAGCTTTAACGTCACTGTCCTCGCCCGGTTCCGGTACGCCGCGGCAAGTCAAGGCGCCCGCCGGAAGAGCCCTGAAGACAATAGTGGGGTTGCCGTTCAATCCGCCGCACGGTTCGTGACATCGAGTCCGTGTTGTCGGACTGAAAAGATTTACAGCAACACAGCGTTTCACTCACCCGATCTATCCGTGGCAAACGAACGGTTAACTACTGTATACCCACACTCTCCCGTGCGATGTTGCGCCGCACAACAATCTTGCGAATCAACCACATTGGCGCCACAAACGGCTGGCTTAAGGCGCGTCCTCGATTGTCGGCCCTCTCGCCGACCGTCGATCTACCGCAAACGGACCGCGACACCGACCTCCAGGGGAATGGAGCGGGTCATCCGGTTGCGAGACTATCCGGGGGCGGCATCGCGCCCTGTCGTACAGGACTGAGCCTTTGCCGAAAGCCCCGCAGACGCGTGTGAACCCTCCTGTTGATCGTGCGGCCCGTATTCGGCCCGGATCAGCGGCGGCGGCGTTCGGCGCACTGGTGGGACTGGCGATCGGCTGCGCCTATCTGGGCGGGACGGCGGCCAAGGCCACGACCGTTCGCGCACAGGCGGAACGCATCGAAGGCGCAACGGCGGCAGGCTTCACCGAGGAAGCCCTCGCGGCCGCAGCCGGCGGTCTGGACGAAAGTGCCCTGGCCGTCGCGCGCCGGCATGATCCCTATACCGTCGCGGGCGGTGCCCAACGCGACCGTCAGGCCGAGCTTCTGACCGCCCGTCTTGAGCAACTGCGTGGCCAGCCCGCCAACCCCGGCCTGCGCCGGGCCAATCTGACCGGTCCCGTCGCGGCCCTGCCCTTCCGTCTCGGCAGTACCCTGGACGCGTCGCGCGACCTCGATTGCCTGACCCAGGCCGCCTATTACGAAGCCCGTGGCGAAGGCCGCGACGGTATGCGCGCGGTCACCCAGGTGGTGCTGAACCGCGTGCGCCACCCCGCCTTCCCCAGAAGCGTCTGCAGCGTGGTTTTCCAGGGCGCGGGTCGCCGCACGGGTTGCCAGTTCAGCTTCACCTGTGACGGTTCGATGCGCGGCCGGGTCAATCAGGCCGCCTGGAACCGGGCCCGCGAAGTCGCCTCCAGCGCCCTGTCGGGTGCCGTCTACAGCAATGTCGGCAACGCAACCCATTTCCACACCACCGGCGTCTCGCCCCGCTGGCGTCATTCGCTGGTCCGGGTCAGCCAGGTCGGCAGCCACCTGTTCTATCGCTTCGGTGGCCGCTCAGGCTCCCGCGAGGCCTTCACCTATGCCGGTCGGCCCTCCACCGAACTTGAGGCACCGCACCTGATCCAGGCCAGCCTCGACCCGACCGGACCGGTCCGCGAAGCCGGTGCCGTCGCCTACAATCTGCTGATCGCCCAGGAACGCGGTGCCCAGCCCGAGGCCCAGGCCACCCCCCCGGCTCGCATCGCACCGGCCGCGCCTGTACCCGCGGGCCGTCCTGCGCCGGTCCCGGCCGTTCCCGCCGCGCCGGCCGCCACTCCGGCCATCGCCGCCCCGGCCGCCGCCGCACCCGCCGCAGAGACCCGCGCCCCGACCGCCTGATCCCGGTCTTCAGACGGTTACGGCGTCCAGACCCACATCCAGAGACGGCGCTGAATGGGTCAGGGCCCCGACCGAGATCACGTCCACGCCCGTCTCCGCGATACCACCAACGGTCTCCAGATTGACGCCGCCTGACGCCTCCAGCGTGATCCGGCCTGCTGTACGCGCCACGGCCTCGCGCAGCATGAACAGGGTGAAATTGTCCAGCATGATCACGTCCGGCCCGGCGGCCAGGGCCTCGTCCAGCTGTTCCAGCCCGTCGACCTCGACCTCGACCTTCATCAGATGGCCGACAGAGGCCCGCGCCCGGCGGACCGCCTGACCGACTCCGCCACAGACGGCGACATGGTTGTCCTTGATCAGGATGGCATCATCCAGCCCGAACCGGTGATTGACCCCGCCACCGCACAGCACCGCGTGTTTCTCCAGCGCCCGCAGGCCGGGGGTGGTCTTGCGGGTGTCGGCGATACGCGCCTTCGTGCCTGAAACCGCCTCGACATAGGCCCGCGTCAGGGTCGCGATGCCGCACATCCGGCCCAGCAGGTTCAGGGCCGTCCGTTCGGCCGCGAGGAAGGCGCGCGCATCGGCCTCGACCTCGGCCAGCACGGCCCCGGCTTCAAAGGCGTCGCCGTCGCGCCGTTTCAGATTGATCGAGGCTGCCGGATCCATCGCCAGCACGGCCAGCCGCACACAGTCGATCCCCGCCAGAACGCCGGGCTTGCGCGCGGCAAACACCGCCCGCATCCGCGCGCCCTCGGGGATGCAGGCCCGGCTGGTGACATCGCCCGCCCGGCCGAGATCCTCGGCCAGCGCGGCATGTACAATGGGTTCGATCAGAAGGTCGGGCAGGGCACGGATCATGGGGCGCTCGTTCAGGCCGCAGCCACCAGGGCCGCTTTTGTATGCAAATGGGTATGGTCGGCGACCGCTGCGGTCTGCGGATAGTCCGAGCGGAAATGCCCGCCCCGGCTCTCGCGCCGCGCCAGCGCCGCCTCGGCAATCAGGCGGGCGGCGGCCAGAGGCAGGGCTCCCGGCGCGGTCTTCTCCAGCCGGTCGATCATCGCCAGCGTCCGGTTCAGGCCCGCGGCGTCACGGACCACGCCGGCCCCGTCGCTCATGGCCTCGCGCAGTGACTGCAGACCTTCAGCGGACAGGTCCGGAGACGCCGTCGTGGGCAGGACCTCTCCGCTTCCCGCCTGTTCGACCGCCGCCGCCCGGCCGGTGCGGCGTCCGAAGGCCGCGGCCTCGAGCAGGGAGTTGGAAGCCAGCCGGTTGGCGCCATGCACGCCGGTGGCGGCACATTCCCCGACCGCGAACAGTCCCGGCAAGCTGGTGTGGCCGTCCGGTCCCGCCGCGATCCCGCCCATATGATAGTGGGCCGCCGCCGCAACGGGGATCGGCGTTTCGCGCGGGTCCAGACCGGCCCGCATGCAGGCGGCGAATACCACAGGAAATTCCTCGGCAAGATCCGCGCTGACCACGTTCCGGCAATCCAGATAGGCACCGCGCCCGGCGGCCCGCGCCGCGTGCACCGCCCGCGCCACAACATCGCGCGGCTGCAGGTCGGCATCCGCCGCCTCACCCAGCAGGAACCGGCCGTCCCTGTCGACCAGCCGCGCACCCTCACCCCGCAACGCCTCGGTCGCCAGCGGCATGGGGTCCAGGCCGACGTCGATGGCGGTCGGATGGAATTGCACGAACTCGGGATCGAGGATTTCGGCACCCGCGCGATACGCCAGCGCCATACCCTCGCCCAGCAGGGTGGCGGGGGTGGTGGTGTGGGCATACAGCCCACCCGTTCCGCCCGTGGCCAGCACCACCGCCGGTGCCCGCACCTCGACCGGCCGCCCGGACCCGGAAGCGTCGCGTTCGATCAAGGCCCCGCGCACGCGGCCGCTCGCATCCCGGATCAGTCCTAGCAGCCGTCCATCTTCCCAGACCTCGATATGGGGCGCGGCCCGGACCGCCGCGATCAGGGCCGACAGGATCGCCCGCCCCGCCCCGTCACCGCCGACCCGCGCCACCCGGGCGTGGGAATGGGCGGCTTCCAGGCTGACGGCGAAACCGCCCGCCGCGTCCCGATCAAACGGCGCGCCCAGCGAGGCCAGCCATTCAACCGTGGCCCGTCCGTCTCCGGTCAGGACCTCCGTCGCCTCTGTCTCGACCAGACCGGCCCCTGCCGCCGCCGTATCGGCCGCATGCAGGGCCGGCGCGTCCCCAGGCGAGAGGGCCGCCGCGACGCCGCCTTGGGCCCATGCCGAAGAACAGGCCTCCAGCAGCGGCGCGGGCGTGACCACCAGCACCTTGCGCGGCGCGGCCTCGAGCGCGGCCGACAGTCCCGCCAGCCCGCCGCCGACGATCAGCGGCCCGTCATGATGGACGATGCGGCTCAACGGCCGAACTGGAAATAGCTGGAGCCGATGGCCAAGGACTGATCGAACGACCCGGCAAGCGGCAGCAGACCGGCCAGCGCCACGGCGAAACAGGCGACCGCGGTCAGGACGAACAGACCGACGCTCCGGCCGGCCTCCATTCGCGTCAGCCGCCGGCCTTCGGGTCGCCAGTTTCCACGTCGCAGGTGGCTGTAGAGCGAGAAGCCCAGAAACGCCGCGAAGATATAGCTGCCGTTGCTGAGGCCCCACAGGACGACGATGGCCCCGACCGCGATCATCGCCGCCTTCTCCAGCGTCGGATGGATCAGGGCCAGCACCGGTCCCAGCGCCTTTGACCCGTCCAGCGGCGGCGCGGGAGCCAGATTCAACAGGTTCAGTATGGCGACGTAGAAGACGCCCTCCAGCCACATCCCCTGGCCCGTGGCCAGGAACAGGCCGAAGAACGGGATCGCCGCCAGCAGACCGAACGCCGGCCCCGCCAGCGAAACCAGCACACCGTGCCATTCACTCTCGGCCCGGCGCTGCGCCTTGGCCATGCCGCCCAGGAAGGGCACGATATAAATTCGCGCCGGCCCCATGCCATAGGCGTTCATCGCCAGCACATGGCCGTACTCGTGCACCAGCAGGCCGAACAGGATGGCGACGACGGCGATCCAGCTGCCGGTGAAGTACCAGATGAGACCACCCAGCAGCAGGGTCGAGATCGCGGCCCACAGCGGATGCTGTCCCCCGTCCAGCCGCTCCTGCGCCGCCCGTGGATTGTTCGACGTGGAGGGCGGCGGGGCCGCGGGCGCGGGCTGCCCCGGCTTGATGTCCCAGGGCCCCGGTCGGCGCGGTGTATTGCTGTCGGTCATCTGACCGACGTGGCCTTTTCCGGGCGCAGCCACAAGGCCAGCAGGGCGAGAAGCCGCAGGGACTTTGGATCGACCGTCGCGACGAGGCGGACTGGCGGGACGTAATGCATCAGATCAGCTCCACCGCCACATGGTGCCGCGCCTTGACCATGTCGTAGCGCGCCGGGACCGCCGGCGGCGGCAGGTCCACCATCCGCTGCACCGCCAGCCGCGCGCGTTCGGCGATGTCGTCGGGCACGGTCACCTCGAACTGCATGTTCAGCAGGCAGTCGCGGATATTTTCCAGAGTGATCCGTTTCATGTGCGGGCACAGGTTGCAGGGGCCGATGAACTGGACCCCTTCGACCTCGCCGGCGACATTGGCGGCCATCGAACATTCGGTCAGCAGCACCACCTGTTTCGGCCGCCGTGCGGTGACATGGTCGATCAGGGCCGCGGTCGATCCGGCGAAGTCGGACGCCTCCAGGACCTCTTCCGGGCACTCCGGATGGGCCAGGATTTCGGCTCCCGGATACGCCGCGCGCATCTCGGCGATATCAGCCGCCGTGAACCGCTCATGCACCTCGCAACGGCCCTTCCAGGCGATGATGCCGACGCCGGTCTGGGCCGCGACATTGCGGGCGAGGAACTCATCCGGGATCAGAATGACGCGATCGACGCCCCATTCCTTCGCCGCCCATTCCACCACCTGCACGGCATTGGCGCTGGTGCAGCAGATGTCGGTCTCGGCCTTCACGTCCGCGGTGGTGTTGACGTAGGTCACCACCGGCAGGCCCGGATACCGCTGCTTGATCAGCCGCACATCGGCCCCCGTGATCGAGGCCGCCAGCGAACAGCCGGCCCGCAGGTCCGGGATCAGCACCGTCTTTTCGGGGCTCAGGATCTTCGAGGTCTCGGCCATGAAATGCACCCCGGCCTGGACGATCACCTTCGCCTTCGACCGCGCGGCCTCCTTGGCCAGGCCCAGGCTGTCGCCGACATAGTCGCCGACCCCGTGGAAGATCTCGGGCGTCATATAGTTGTGGGCCAGGATGACGGCGTCACGCGTCTTCTTCAGCGCATTGATCTCGCTGATCAGCGCGGCCTGGGCCGGCCACTCCATCGGCGTGACATGGTCCTTGACCCTGGCCCAGACCGGCGCGGTTTCCCGCTCCAGTTCCTTCGACAATCCGAACGCGCCGTCTGCCATCTCGCATCCCTTATGCTCGAATTGAGCAAATCAGAGGCCTGAAGAACGGCGACCGATCCATCTGACCGCCGCCGACTTATGCTCACTTTCAGCATAAGCAGGTACAATCTAGGCGCATGGCGGAGGAATGCAAGCCCCGGCGTGGTGGCTATCCGGCCGGGATGGTGGCGACGTAGTCGACGACCGTCACGGTGCGCGAGCCGCCGGTGAAGACCACCTTGCCTTCCACATCGGCTCCATCCCTGGCGTACATCCGCGTACCCTCGAGGCGGCGCAGTGTGCGAACACTTTCGGGCCCGGCGGCGGTGGCCGGGTGATCGAGCCGGCACGCGGTCAGTTGCATGTCACGCAGGACACAACTGATCTGACCTTCTGCCGGCGACAGTGCGAGCGGGGCAGACGGCGACGGCGGCGTCACGGCCGGCCGGCCCGCCCGGGCACCTCGACTGGCCCTCGGTCGTGGAGGTGGTGCGTCAGGGTCCCGGAAACTGACCTGGTTGCCCGCGCGCGCGAGTTGGTCCCGATCATCGGTCAGCCCCCAGCCGCAGGCGGTCAGCACCCGGTCCAGGTTGGCCGATTGGGTCGGCAGGTCGAAATTGGTGCGCAGGGCCCGGCGTGCCCCTTCCGGGGTGTGGATCGCGTACATGCCGCCGCCGCGCATGAAGCGAATGTCGCGCGCGGGCACGGTACTGAGGACAATGCCCGGTGCCGGGCCCGGTGCCCATGTCTGGATGTCGGTCCGCCCGTCGGCCCGCCTCGCCTCGACCTCGAAACCGCCGACGCCGTCCGGCATACCGACCAGGGCGAGGGACAAGGCGTTGTCGCGGCACTGGACGACGATGGCCACGCCCGCGTCATAGCGGACGGCGGCGACCGTCTGGTTCAGGCTCGCCTCGTGCTGGAATTCCCAGTCATCCTCGTCCTGGGCCATGGCCGCGGTCGGCCCCGCGCAGGTGAGCGCGCAAAGCGCCGCGATCAGCGTCAGTCTCATGGTCTTGCTCCCCAGCATCCCGACGCCAGATGACGACAGCCGGGCCGATGCGGTCAAGCCCCCCCCGCGCGCGCGGCCGACATGGGAAACACGATCTTAACCGGAACAGGCTGCAACGGACTTTCAAGTTCCGGAGACACCCCATGCGCCTGATACCCGCCGCGGCGGCCGCCCTGCTCCTGTCCGCCGGATCGGCGATGGCCCAGTCGTCGGAGCCCGGCGTCGCCGTGGGGGCCACGGCGGGAACCTCGGGTCTCGGCCTCGACGTCCAGGTCAAGCTGGGCCCCATCTTCACCCTGCGCGGGTCGCTCGACCGGCTGACCCACAGCGCCGACGAGAGCTATGACGGCATCGACTACAGCGGCGATCTGACCTTCGACACCGTCGGCGGTTTCATCGACATGCACCCCCTGGCCAATGGCTTTCTGGTCTCGGGCGGCGCCTATGTCGGCGATCGCGATATCGCCCTTGCCGCCACCCCCACAGGGCCCGTGGACATCGGCGGCCAGACCTACACGCCGGGCCAGGTCGGCACGCTGAACGGCGCGGTCAAGCTCAGCGGCGTCGCGCCCTTCCTCGGCATCGGCTGGGACGACACCTTTTACCGCAGCGGCCGCTGGGGGTTCCGCGCCGTCGCCGGCGTGGCCTGGAGCGACGCACCCGAAGTCGCCCTCAGCTCGACCGGCGGCAGCCTGTCCAATGACCCGAGCTTCCAGGCCCGCCTTCGCGACGAGAGCCAGGGCATCACCGACGAGGTCGAGGGCTACGGCCTGTTCCCGATCATCCAGGTGGGCCTGAACTACAAATTCTGAGGGTTCAGGCGCCGCGCTCGTGATCGAGCAGCCAGCGCTTGCGTTCCAGGCCCCCCGCATAGCCGGTCAGCGTTCCGTTCGCCCCGATCACCCGGTGGCAGGGCACGATCACCGCGATCGGGTTCTGGCCGTTGGCCGTTCCGGCCGCCCGCACCGCCCGCGGCGAGCCGATCGCGGCGGCCAGCTGGCTATAGCTTCGCGTCTCGCCGACAGGTATGGCCCGCAGGGCCTTCCATACGGTGCGCTGGAAATCCGTGCCTCCGGTTTTGATCTTCAAACCGTCGAGCGCCGTCAGGTCGCCGCCGAACCAGGCCTCGACCGCGCGCCGCACCGCTTCCGCGGCCCGGCCCTCCGTCATCACCGCACCCGGCGCATGGCGGGCCAGCAACCGCGTCAGCCGGTCCTCATAGTCCGCGAAGTCCAGCGCCCGCACGGTGCCGTCCGCGTCGGTGACCAGCAGCACCTCGCCCACCGGCGTGGCGATCCGGTCCAGGGTCAGGGTCTCAGGCTGCGCGTTTCGCATCGTCTCTCTCCATCAACCGGGCGCCGCTGATTCCGGCCAGGGCCAGATGCAGCGCTCCATAGGCCCGCCACGGACGCCAGGCTTCGGCGCGGTCGGCGAGCGTTTCATCGTTCAATCGGTCATTGGGGGCCTCCGCCCCGTCATCGATCCAGTCGCCGGCCAGCCGCAGTCCCGGCCTCGCCGCGACCAGCGGCTTCAGCACGGGATCGGCGGACAGGTCGCGCCCGATCGCCTCAGGGTCCGCGGACAGATCGAACACCCGCCGCACCCGTGCCAGCACACCCGGCAGGGCCTTGAGGTCGTCCGCCTCAACGCAGACCGAGACCCGCCCGGCCTCCGCCGGTTCGACGGTGACCGATCCTTCGGTTCCGTCGACATCGCGAACCAGCGCCCGCGACCACCGCCGCCCCTCGACCGCGTCGCCGCGCGCCGTCAGGGCCGCGAACATCGCCTCCCAATCATACGGCGGGCGGTAGGAAAGGCTCAGCCGCACACCGCCCTCATGGGCCCGCTCGCCGCGCCTCCGCAGGGCCGAAGGCGGACGGCCGTACAGGGCCTGAAATGTCTCGTTGAACCGCCGCACGCTGCCAAAGCCCGAGCCCAGCGCCACCTGGGCCATGCTCAAGTCGGTCTGGTGAATCAGCGCCTTGGCCAGCAGCACGCGTCGCGTCTGCGCCACACTGACCGGCGCCGCGCCCAGATGCTGACGAAACAGCCTGCGCAGGTGCCGCTCGCCGACGCCCAGCCGCCCGGCCAGCCCGTCCACATCGCCCTCGTCCAGCGCCCCTGCCTCGATCAGGGCCAGGGCCCGGCTGACGGTGTTGGAGGTGCCGCGCCAGGCCCCCATGTCCGGCGCCGTCTCGGGCCGGCAACGCAGACAGGCGCGGAAGCCCGCCTCCTCGGCCGCCGCGGCCGAGACCACGAAGAACATATTCTCACGCTTCGGCGTCCGCGCCGGACAGACGGGGCGGCAGTAGATGCCCGTCGTCTTCACGCAGCCGAAGAACCGCCCGTCGAACCGCGCGTCGCGCGTCAGCACGGCGCGGTAGCAGGCCTCCTGATCGAGTTCCGTCGCGTTTTCCATGGTCGCAGAATGGGCCCGTCGCCGCCGGATGTCTCGCGGTTTTCGGACATGGCCGTGGCGGGGCCCCGCCTCAGTGCAACGGCCAGAACAGCAGGATCAACGGTGGCCCGGCCAACAATACCAGCAGGCTGAGCGGTGTCCCCAACCGTGCATAGTCGCCGAAGCGGTAACCGCCCGGCCGCATCACCAGCGTATTGCACTGATGCCCGACCGGGGTCAGGAAATCGCAGGCCGCCCCGACCGCCACCGCCATCAGAAAGGCGTCCGGCACAAAGCCCAGCCGCGTCGCCAGCGTCGCCCCGATCGGCGCCAGGATCAGGACCGTCGCCGCATTGTTCAGGAACGGCGTCACCGCCATGGCCGCGAACATCAGCGCCGCGACCGCCGCGATTCCGGGGATGCCCTCGAACACCTGGCCCAGGGCGTTGGCGATCAGATCCGCACCGCCCGTGGTCTGGATGGCGGCGGACACCGGGATCATGGCCGCGATCAGCACCAGAAGGGGGCCGTCCAGCGCCTGATAGGCCTCCTTCATCTGCAGCCCGCCCAGCAGCAGGATCGCCACCGCCGCGCCGAAGAAGGCGGGTGCCACGGGCACGACCTGGAAGCCGACCAGCAGCATGGCGACCGCCAGAACGGCCGCCGGCATGAACCGCTTGCGCACCCCGCCCAGCCCGACACTCCGTTCGGCCAGCGGCAACAGGTCGAGCTGTCCCAGCGCGGCGGGCAAACTGGCCTCGCTGCCCTGCAACAGGATGATGTCCCCCTGCCGCAAGCGCGCGTTCCGCAGCCGCTGGGTCACGGGGTAGCCGCTGCGCGAGACGCCGATCATATTGACCCCGTACTGGCCGTGCAGGTCCGACGCCGCCAGCGTCTGGTTCAGCAGCGGCGAGTTCGCCCCGACCACCGCCTCGATCACCCGCACATCGTCGGTCGGCTCGGTTCGCGCGATGGCTCTGTGCTCACCGGCGAGCTTCAGCTGGGTCCGTTCGATGAACTCATCCAGCGCGCTCGCCTCGCCCTCCAGCACGACCAGATCGCTGGCGCGGACCACGACATTTCCGCGCGGTCTGGAGATGCGCCGACCGTCGCGGATGACCGCCAGGATGCGCACCGCCCCTCCCCCGGCATCGCCCAGACCCTTGACCGTCATGGAACCGGGCCCCCAGTCATCCGGAACCCGCAGGTCGGTGGTGTAGGCATTGGCCGCCAGTGAGTCCGACAGATTGGCGGCCGCCTGCCGGTCCCTGGGCAGCAGTCGGTAGCCGAAGGCCAGAAACACCAGGGCGATGGCGCTCAGGGCCAGGCCCACGGGCGCATAGTCGAACATGGCGAAGGGGCGGCCCAGCATCTCCTCGCGCACCCCCGCGACGATGATGTTCGGCGAGGTCCCGACCAGGGTCACCATTCCGCCCGCCATGGCCCCGAAGGCCATGGGCATCAGCAGGCGCGACGGCGGCGTGCCGGTCTTGCGGCTGACCGACAGCGCCACCGGCAGCATGATGGCCAGCGCCCCGACATTCTTGGTCACCATCGACAGCAGGGTGACCGCCACGGTCAGCACCGGGGCCTGGCTTTTCTCGGTCTTGAGCTGCGGCAGCAGCCGCCGCAGCAAAAGCTCGACGATTCCCGACCGCGAAAAGGCCGCCGAGACCACCAGGGCCGCGGCGATGATGATGGTGATATCGTTGCGGAACCCGTCGAAGGCCGCCTCGGCCGGGATCACCCCGACCGCCAGCCCGACCACCAGCGCCCCGAGCGCGATCAGATCATAGCGGAACCGGCCCCAGACGAAGGCCGCGATGGTCAGTCCCACCAACCCGAAAGCCAGCCCCTGTGGCAGTGTCACGCGTGGTCCTCAGCCCCGGCGGCCGGATCACCGCCGAGGCCTAACGCCCGTCCGGGGGAATCGCTGCAGCGCTTCAATCAGGCGCGGGTCAGCCGCCACAGGTTCAGGACGATGCTGCAGACCAGGCTGATCGCGGAAATGGCCAGCGCCCAGACCATCACGACTGACAGGGTCGAGGCCACGCCCACCAGATTCCCCGCGCCGTCGCCGAGATTCCTCAGGGTGTCCAGATCCAGCATGGTCCAGTCGCCCGCGATCCGCGCCGTATCCTCGCCCCGCGTCAGGGTGAACCAGTGGCCGGCCTCGCTGATCCGCCAGGTCAGCCACAACCCGACGAAAGCGATCGGAATCCGGGCCAGAGCCCGCAACCGCACGGCGTAGGGCCGGAACACGCTGTTCAGATCGACCGACATCTGAAGGAGGGCATAGACGAGGATCGGCGCGAACAGGGTGGCCCAGATCGGGGCGGCGCTGACAATCGCATCCTGGCCGCGCATCTCGATCGAGCTGAATGGCGGGAAATGCAGGACCCCGACCCACCACAGCACGAACATCCCCGCCGCGAGGAAGGAGAACAGATATTCCCCGCCCGGCCAGCCGCTCGACCGGCGCTTCGGCATCCAGGTCGTCTTCGCCGTCTCCGTGCCCGCCATGGACGCGCCCCAGGCCGCGGGGTCGGACAGACCGAAAGCACCGAGGTCCTTCACCCGCCATTTGGTCAGGAAGGACGGCCGTATCCCCTGATGCTCGAAGATGGCGGCCGCCAGGGTCGCCGCCCCGATCAGGGTCAGGCCGGCACCGAAGAAGCTGTGAAAGGCCTGGGCGATGGCCTGACCGAAGTCCTCCGGTCCGCCAACCACCCGCAACACCAGAAGCAGGACGTGGACGGCTCCCAGCACCAGCAAACCGGCCTTCACCCCGAACAGCCAGTAGGGAAACAGCTCCGGCCCGACCAGCGCGTCCGGCCCCTTGCGGTAACGGGCGGCCACGACCAGCGGATGGCCGATCTCGCGCAGGATCACTTCCTGCTCGTCCTCGGTCAGGGCGCGGCCCAGTTCCTCTTCCTTCGCCTCGAACCGGCTCAGGATCAGGTCGCGCAGTTCGGCGACGATGTCGGCCCGCTCGTCTTGTGGCAGCTGCGCGGCGACGGCGTTCAGATAGCGGTCAATCATATCCATGGCTTTTCCCCTTCAGCCGGAATTCATAGAATCTTGTCGAGCGAGGCGTTGATCCCCCGCCATTCGTCGGTCAGGGCGGCCAGCATGGCGACGCCCCCGGGCGACAGGACGTAGAAGCGCTTCTTCCGCTTCTCCTCCTCGCGCCATTCGCTGTTCAGCAGGCCCTGGCTCTCCAGCCGGCGCAGCAGCGGATAGAGGGTTGATTCCTCCATCTCCAGCCCGTCGGCGGCCAGGGCCTGACGCAGGGTGTAGCCGTACCGCTCGGTCCTCAGACAGGCGAGCACCGCCAGCACCAGCGACCCGCGCCGCAGCTCCAGCCGCATCGATTCATAAAGGTCCGGATCGAGGCTCATCCCGCTTCCCTGCATCTCACATAGTGTGTGACATACAGTGTATGCGACATACTGTGTGACAGGGTCAAGTGGAACCGGACACGATACCGGACGCTATAACCGCATGACCAAGCTTGACCGTTTCGCCGACATCACTCTCGTGGACGTCGGCAATATCACAGTGACCCTCGGCGGCGTGGTCACCGGTGTAGTGGTCTTCCTGCTCGCCCTGCTTCTGGCGCGGTTCGTCAGCCACGGCGTGAGACGCGTACGCGAACAGGCCTCACCCCGGACGGCGGGGGCCCTCTATCTGCTGGAGAAGCTGGCCGGCTACGGCTTCGTCATCGTCGGCGTGGTCATGGGTCTCTCGGCCGCCGGCCTGAACCTGTCGTCCCTGGCCCTGTTCGCCGGCGCCATCGGTATCGGCATCGGTCTCGGCCTGCAGGGGGTGGTCAAGGAGTTCGTCTCTGGCCTGTTCCTGATCTTCGACCGGATGGTCTCGGTCGGCGACTATATCGAGCTGGGTGATGGGGTCCGCGGGGCCATCGTCGAGATCGGACCGCGCGCCAGCCGCATCCGCACCAACGACAACGTCAACATCATCGTCCCCAACTCCCGTCTGATCGAGGACCGGGTCACCAACTGGACACTGAAGGGCGATACGCGCCGCATCCACGTCCCCTTCTCGGTGGCCTATGGTGCCGACCGGTCCGAAGTGCGCGACGCGGTCCTCGCCGCCGCCCGCGCCAGCCCCTTCACCCTGCCCGAGACCGAGGCGCGCAAGAGCCAGGTCTGGCTGGTCGGCTTCGGCGAAAGCGGGCTGGATTTCGAACTCGTTGTCTGGCCGACCCTGGCCGCGGTCAAACGTCCCGCCAGCATGCACGCGGCCTACACCTGGCTGATCGCCGACGCGCTGGACGAAGCCGGAATCGAGATTCCCTTCCCCCAGACCGACCTGCGCCTGCGCAGCATCTTCGGCCGCGAGGGCGACGAGGCGTTGCAGGCCCTCGGTCTGCAACGCGCCGCCGGTCCCGATCCGGTCGAGCCGAAGGCCCGGCCGGCTTCGACCCGAACGACCAACGACGCCGCCGACGAACTGCTCGCCCCGTCCGAGGACATCACCGGGGATCCGGACGAAGACCCGGCTTGAGTCAGGCCGGCAGACGCCGCCCGTCCCAGTCGAAGACCCCGCCGCTGTCCGCGGGCATGAGCGTGTCGATCACTGTGATCATCCGCGCCGCCGAGTGCCCGGCGGTAAACAGGCGGTCGGGCACCACGCCCCGTTGAAACGGTGCGCTGAGCGCCGTGTCGACCGTGCCCGGATGCAGGCCGGCGACCACCGCCTGCGGATGGGTCCGCGCCGCCTCGATCGCCAGGTTGCGCAGCAGCATGTTCAGCGCCGCCTTGGAGGCGCGATAGCTGTGCCAGCCCCCCAGGCGGTTGTCTTCGATCGATCCGACACGCGCCGACAAGGCGGTGAACACGGCCCTCCGGCCGCGGGGCAGCAAGGGCAGGAAATGCTTGGCCACCAGCGCCGGTCCGACGGCATTGATCCGGAAGTCGCGCACCAGATGGTCGGCATCAAGCGCGCGCCAGCTCCGCTCGGGCTCGTACCCATTGTGCAGAATGCCCGTGGCGACAAAGACCAGCGCGGGAGCCGGTCCTCCCGCGACGCGTGCGGCAGCCCCGGCAATCGTCGCCTCATCCTCCAGATCGAACCCGGTGCCCGAGCGCGACAGGGCGTGAACGACGGCATAGCGCCCGGACTCCCCCAACGCCTGACTGAGGGCGGCACCAATGCCGCCCGAGGCACCGATCACCACGGCGGAGGGTTTGGGGGAGTCTGTCATGAGGCGATGAGCGGCAACCGCCCGCCTCTGGTCAAGCGGGCCTCGGGTCGCAGGGCGCGCTGGACCGGCAAACAAGGCTGGACACAGGTCGCGACCGGGTGTGTCCTGACGAGTCCGGCGCAAGAAAAACAACAAGCCGGTTCGAGTGAGGAACCATGTCCAATCGTCCGAGCCACATCAGGCTCAACTCCCACCCAGGCGCGGGAACCGTCAGCCGATTTCCGATCGAGTGGGGGGCCCCGACCGCGAAGGAACGCGGACCCGTCATAGGCACCGTCAACTCCGGCTCCGACCGCAATGCCATCGGCGCCCATGGCGGAGCCTATTCGGTCTATCGCGCGCTCGCCGTGTCGTCGGGCGCGATGAGTGCCAACAACCGTCCCGACCTGACCAACACCGCACCGACCACGCCGATGGGACCGTTCCCGCAGTGGAGCGACCCGACGAAGATTGCCTCGCTCGATCCCTGGGGCGCGCGAGTCGCCGAGGACTTCGCTGACCAGATCGCCGAGGGCGTCGACATCCGCCCGACCATCGCGGTCACCCGCGCCCGGCTGCAGCTCGGCGAGATCGGCGAGGCCATCGCCGCGGGCCGGCTCAAGGCCGACGGCAAGATCGTGTTCGACACCGGCGACGTCGCCGTGACCAAGGCCGCCATCGATCCGGTCTGGTATCTGCCCGGTATCGCCGAACGCTTCGGGGTCACGGAGACCGCCCTGCGCCGCACCCTGTTCGAACAGACCGGCGGCATGTACGCCGACCTCGTCACCCGGCCGGACATCAAGGTCTTCCTGCCGCCGATCGGGGGCATCACCCTCTACATCTTCGGCGATCCGGCCGCGATGACCGACCCGAAACGCCGCCTGACCTGCCGTGTCCATGACGAGTGCAACGGCTCGGACGTCTTCGGCTCGGACATCTGCACCTGCCGCCCCTATCTGACCCACGGCATCGAGGAATGTATCCGCGAGGCCCAGGACGGCGGCGCGGGCCTGATCGCCTATAACCGCAAGGAGGGCCGGGCCCTCGGGGAAGTCACAAAGTTCCTCGTCTACAATGCCCGCAAGCGGCAGGTCGGCGGCGATCAGGCGGCCACCTATTTCGAGCGCACGGAGTGTGTGGCGGGGGTGCAGGACGCCCGCTTCCAGCAGCTGATGCCCGACATCATCCACTGGCTGGGGATCACGAAGATCGACCGCTTTGTCTCCATGTCGAACATGAAGCACGACGCGCTGACGGAGTCCGGCATCGAGATCGGCGAGCGCGTGCCCATCCCCGACTATCTGGTGCCGCCCGACGCCTCGGTGGAGATGGAGGCCAAGAAGGCGGCCGGCTATTTCACCCCCGACGCGCCGCCGTCGGCCGAAGACCTGACCCGCGTGGTGGGCCGCGACCTTGAGCAGTTCTGAAACGCAGCAGGCGCATGGCCTGCTCAACGCCGCCGCCGTCCGCGAACGGGCGCATGAGATGCTGGAGATCGGTGTCGCCGGCGGTCTGGACCACTGGACGGTCGACCTCGACCGGTTGCCGGAAACGGCCCGCTACGTCGCCGCCGTTATCCGCGACCAGTATCCGACCCTGGCCGTACCCTTCCACGCCCGCTGGCGGCATTTCGCCGTGGACGGTGTCGACCTGTGGGGTCCGGTCGCCGAGGCCCGCGCCTGGCTCGATCCGGCCTCCCGCGCCCGCACCGAGTTCGACCTCGCCATCGTCTCGGTCTTGCTCGATGCCGGTACCGGCCCCGGCTGGTCCTACACGGACAAGCGCACGGGCCGCACCCTGACTCGCTCCGAAGGTCTGGCCATCGCCTCCCTGCGGATGTTCGAGGCCGGGGCCTTCTCGGTCACCGAGGATGATCCCTGGCGCGTCGATGCCGTGGCCCTGACCTTCCTGACCGCTGACGATCTGGCCAGAGGTTTCCAGGTCTCGGACAAGAACCCGCTGGTCGGTCTCGAGGGCCGCGCCGCCCTGCTGCGCCGTCTCGGTCAGGCCTGTCTCGCCGAACCCGACCTGTTCGCCCTTGAGGACGAGCCGCGGCCCGGCGGCCTGTTCGACGCCATGGTCGACCGCGCCGACGACAGGGACCGGCTGCCCGCCCCGGTCATTCTCCAGGTCCTGCTGGAAGCGCTCGGCCCCGTCTGGCGCGACCGGCTCAACCTCGGCGGCGTCGATCTCGGCGACTGCTGGAAACACCCCGCGATGCAGCGCGACGACGCCACGGACGGGCTGGTCCCGATCCACAAGCTGTCGCAATGGCTCAGCTATTCGCTCGTCGAACCGCTGCAGACGGCCGGCGTGGAGGTCACCGATCTCGATGGCCTGACCGGACTGGCGGAATACCGCAACGGCGGCCTTTTCATGGACCTCGGCGTCCTGACGTTGAAGGACCCCGCCGACGCCGCCAAATCCTGGCCGGTGTCCGACCCGCTGGTGGTCGGCTGGCGTGCCATGACCGTCGCCCTGCTCGACCGGATCGCGCCGATGGTCCGCGCCGAACTGGGCGTCACCGCCGAGGCCATGCCCCTGGCCAGCGTGCTCGAAGGCGGCACCTGGGCCGCCGGGCGACGCGCCGCCGCCGAACGCAGGCCCGGTGGTGGACCGCCCCTGACCATCATCTCCGACGGGACCGTATTCTGATGCCGAGCAAGCCCTTCCAGATGGACGGCGTCACCGTCGTCGCCCACCCGCTGGTCGCCCACAAGCTCAGCATCATGCGGGCGAAAGACACCTCGACCGCCCGCTTCCGCCAGCTGCTGCGCGAGATCTCGACCCTGCTCTGTTACGAGGTCACCCGCGACCTGCCGCTCGAGGACTATCCGGTCGAGACCCCGGTCGGCCCGACCACCGGCCAGCGCATCGCCGGCAAGAAGCTGGTCTTCGTCCCTATCCTGCGCGCCGGGCTCGGTCTGGTCGAGGGCATGCTGGAACTGGTCCCCTCGGCCCGCGTCGGCCACATCGGCCTGTATCGCGAGCCCGAGACCCTGGACGCCGTCGAATACTATTTCCGCGCACCGGACGACGTTGACGAGCGGCTGTGCGTGGTCATCGACCCCATGCTGGCCACCGGCAACACCGCCGTCGCCGCCATCGAACGGCTCAAGGAGCGCGGCGTCACCAACCTCCGCTTCGTCTGTCTGGTTGCCTCGCCCGAGGGTCTCGAACGCCTGCGCGGCTGGCACCCCGACGTGCCGATCTGGACCGCCGCTGTCGACGACCGCCTCAACGACCACGGCTACATCGTGCCGGGCCTGGGCGATGCGGGCGACCGGTTGTTCGGAACGCGGTAAACGAGTGGCTAGTGGCTAGCGGCCAGTGGCTGGTGTGCGTCTCCACTCACCGCCCTGATCACTAACCACTAACCACTAACCACTAACCACTAGCCACAAGCCACTGCGCCCGGCACGGGCGCTACCCCACCGCCCGCACATTGTCGTCCGAGTTGCGGTCGATCCATTTATTGTAGGGATCGACCCCGCCGAACGTCGGTTCGCGCGTGGTGATGAAGCGCAGGGTCTGCACGCCCGACCGGATCGCGCGTCTTTCCAGCAGGACCACATCGTCCTCGTCGAAACCGGCCTTGCCCGGCTCGGCGGCGAACAGACCGACGTCAAAGGTCTCGTTCAGCGGCGATTCCGTCTCGACGCCCTCGCCGTCCGCATAGAGTTTGCGGGCATCGACGGTGACCGCGACGTCCCAGCGGCCGTCCGCCCGGCGCGTGGCCGTGACCCCGGTCGTCTTGACGTCATACAGGGTGATCTTCTCGAACAGGTCGGTGATCAGGGCCTGTTTGTCGGCCGGAGCCTCGGCGCGGATGGCGGCAACCAGATCCAGCGAGGTCGGATAGGGCGCGGACTTGAAGGCGAACTGCGTCAACAGGCTGCGCAGGGCACGGTTCACCGCTTCCTCGCCGATCTGGTCGCGCAGCAGGTACATCACCAGGCCGCCCTTTTGGTAGTGGATATAGCCCTGGTTCTCGACCCGCATGAGCGGCAGTTCTTCCAGCCGCTCGGTACCGCGTGAGCGCAGATAGCGGTCCAGTTCCTGCTTCAGGAAACGGCGGATCTGGTCGCGGCCATACCGCTTCTCCATCACCATCAGGGCCGAATATTGCGCCAGGGTCTCGGTCAGGGATTCCGCCCCCTGGGAATCGGCGCTGACGATCTGGTGCGCCCACCACTGGTGGCCGAACTCGTGGGCTCCAACATAGGTGACATAGTCGACCTTGGCCGGATCGCTCAGGTCGGCGATGAAGCCGAGCCCTTCAGACCAGGCGAAGGTGTTGGGATAGGACTGGGCGAAACCGGCATAGTCCGGGAACTCCACGATCCGCGCCTGCTGGAACTGATAGGCGCTGAAATTGGCCTGGAAATAGTCCAGCGAGTCCGACAGGGCATCCAGCATGCGTGGGACGTTCCGGTCGTGGGCCGGATCGTGGAAGACCACCATCTCGACACCATTGTGCATCCGCGCCGTCCGCTCGTAGCGGGCCGACTGGATCGAGAAGAAGTTCAGCACCGGGGACTCGGTCAGGAACCGGCTGGTGCGGCGGTCGCCGTTGACGACATCCGAGACCATCCGCCCGGGCGCGACCACCGTCTGGTCGGCGTCGGTGCTGACGGTGATGTCGGCCGTCACCCAGTCGGCCCGGATATAGTTGTGACGGCGCGCGCTTTCGTCCTCCAGCTTCGCACGCCGCAACTCGGCCGGCAGACCCAGTTTGCGCCGCTTGGCCCGGTCGGACAGCAGGCCCTGCCGGGTCATGCCGACCATCGGCGCGAACTCCATGTTGTTCACGAAGCTGCCATTGTCGACCAGGCGGGTGGTGTTGCCGCGCGCCTTGAAACCGCGCTGTTCCAGCACCGTTTCGAAGGTTACGGTGCGGTGCTCTCCTGGCTGCATGGGCGTGGCGAAGCGGTAGATGCGGTACTGGAAATCCTCCCACTCGCGAGCGACGCTCGCGCCTTCGACGGTCAGGCTTTCCATCTCCAGATCACCCTGCCAACGCAGGTGGACCTCGGGCAGCGGGGCTCCGGTGTTGTTGACCAGAACATAGGTGCCGCGCGTGGTCAGCTTCGGCTCGTGCGGGCGGAGATCCATGACCAGCCGCACATCTTCCACCGACGGCTGGGGCGTGATCTCGTAGCGCAGCAGAGCCTTCTCATAGGCGGCCTGCTCGGCCTCCTGGGCCGCCTGCGTCTGGTATTCGTTCCAGACGTTGGTGTTCATGTAGATGAAGACGCCCAGCCCGGCGAAGACCGCCAGCGCCGCCCCGCCGATCACGCCCGCGGGCCCCATCAGACGATGCGGCATCCGCTTCAGCCGCGGCCACAGTCGCGTCTCGGTCCCGCGCCGCCACAGGGCATAGGCGACCACCATCAGGATGACCCCGAAGGCGCTCCAGTAGCTTCCCCACCAAAGTGCGAAGGTTCCGAAATCTCCCTGCCCGTTCATATCCGACAACGGACCGAACAGACCGGACCGATAGCTGTAGAGCGGGTGATCAAAGCCCAGATTGCCGAGCACGATGGTCGAGATCAGATAGACCACGGTGATGGCCCAGCCGACGAATTTGTTGGGGGACAGCGCCTGAACGAAGATGGCCAGCACGGCCATCAGGGTGAAGCTCAAGCCTTGCGGGACGATGTACCAGAGCAGGTATTTCCCGAACTCGAAGTCCGTATGGCCCTTGATCGTCTGGGTCACGACACCGGCCAGAACGCCAATCAACAGCGTCGAGATCAACACCAGGGCGAGCGCCAGGGTCTTGGGAATCAGGAACGTCCAGTCGGGCGTGGACGAGGCGTCCACGATTTCGTGGACCTTGCGGTCGCGATCGCGCCAGACCAGTTCGCCGGCATAGTAGATCGCGATAACCATCGAAATCAGACCGAAGGCGCCGGTCAGAGCCGATATCACCACTCGCGTGACCAGCACGATCGGTGCGCCGTAGATCTCTCCGGTGAAGAGCAGCGTCACGACTGCGAGCGCCAGGGCCAGCAGAATGAGGATCACATAGGCGGGGCTCTTGAAGACAAGAACCATCTCGAACACCGCGCGGGACCATAGCTGTGTCAGCCCGCTGGCGAAGCCGTAGCTGGGCCGGGGCAGGGCTCCGACCGGCGTCACGACGACGTCCTTGTCGACCATTGCCTTCAGCCGTTCCTGCTTCTTCAGCTTGGCCCCTCGCGGGGAGGGTCGGTACAGCAGATAGGCGGACGCCAGCAGCAGGGCACCGACACCGGTCCAGATCACCCGGTTCCAGAGCAGCACCCCCTCCAACGGGGCGTTCAGCGTGTTCCGCTCGGCCGCCGTCCAGTATTTGGTGATCAGGCCGTAGGCGCCCGCTCCGAAGGGCTCGGCCCAGGCCATGGCTGTTTCAAACTCAGGCTTGCTGCCCAGCACCCCGTCTGCGGCGAGATAGAGGATCAGCACCCCGACCACGCCGATGTAGGTCGCCATCATCGACCGGGTAACGGTCGCCAGCGTGAAGAACAGGGCCGACGTCAGAAACAGGCCCGTCAGACCGAAAACACCGTAGGCGTAGGCATAGTCTCCGAGCCGCAGCGGCCCCACCGTCTCGGGATCGACCCAGGGCATGAAGGTGCCCAGGAGGGTGCCCAGGGCGATACTGAGATAACAGAGCGCTACCGCCGCGAAGGCCCCGAAGAACCGGCCATACAGATAGGCCCCCTTGGTGATCCGGGTCGACTGGATCATCGGCCCGAAGCCCGTCTGGGTATCGCGCGCCACCACATTGGCCACGATGGCGGTGGTCGCCAGCATGAAGAAGACGTTGAAGATGATATGGGCGATCGCCAGGGAAAAAGGCGCGTTCTTGAGAACGTTGCCGCCCGACCCCAGCGAGACGTTGGGACTGGCCACAGCGCCGAATGCGAGCAGGCCGAAGACGATGGCGATGACCCAGAACGCCGGCTGGCGCAGCTGGTAGCGGAATTCGAAACTGGCGATCTTGGCGAACATGATCCCGTCCTCAGGCCGCGCGGCGCGAGGCGTTGACGGTGGCCAGATAGACATCCTCCAGCCCGCCCGGCGCGCGCTCGAAGCCGTCGCCGGGGTTGGTGTCTGACAGGACGTGGATCACGGTGCGGCCCGCGAACAGGCGGGTCGAGATGACATTGCGGCTGGCCTGCTGGGCGGCCAGATCGGCCTTGTCGATGGTCTTGCGCCAGACCTTGCCTTCCAGGGCGTGGGTCAGTTCGACCGGCGCGCCTTCCAGCTGGATCTTGCCGCCCGCCAGCACCGCCATACGGGGGCACAGGTCGGTGACGTCCTCGACGATATGGGTCGACAGGATGACCACGACGTTCTCGCCGACTTCGGCCAGCAGGTTGAGGAAGCGGTTGCGTTCTTCGGGGTCGAGACCGGCCGTCGGCTCATCGACGATGATCAGTTCGGGATTCCCGATCAGCGCCTGGGCGATGCCGAAGCGCTGACGCATGCCGCCCGAAAAGCCCGCCAGGGCCTTGCCTCGAACGGGCCACAGATTGACCTGGTTCAGCAGGGCCTCAACCGTCGCCTTGCGGTCCTTGCCGTTGGCTATGCCCTTCAGCACCGCCATGTGGTCCAGCATGTCGTAGGCCGAGACGCGCGGATAGACGCCAAAATCCTGGGGCAGATAGCCCAGCACGCGGCGCAGTTGGTCCGGGTTCTTGACCACGTCGATGTCGCCGAACCGGATCGAACCCGAGGTCGGGGTTTGCAGGGTGGCGATCGACCGCATCAGCGTCGATTTGCCGGCTCCGTTCGGCCCCAGCAGGCCGAACATGCCCTTGGGGATCGTCAGACTGACATCGTCCAGCGCCCGCGTCCCGTTACCGTAAACGTGGGTCAGGTTTTCGATCGTCAGCATGAGCATCCTCCGTGAAGTAAAGGAGCCTTGTCACCCCGGACGCCGTCACGCAAGTTACGGTTCTGACAGATTGCGGATACGGCCCTCGCGGCGCGAAGTTTGCACGGGCCGGAACCGGGTGCTTCGACCCCATCCAACCTCTTGTATTTGCGGTCAGGATGGCACCGCCTATCTGTAGCCTCATCAAACCGTTAGACTGGCGGCCCGCCCCCGCAGGAACCCATCGGCACCGTGTTAAAGAACCTGCTCCCCAGCAAGCCGGGTACCGAGCCCCTCGCCGAGGCCCTGAAGGCGTGCAAGACCCATTTCGTATGGGCCTTCATGTTCTCGGCCCTGGTCAATCTGCTGTATCTGACCCCCACCCTCTACATGATGCAGGTCTATGACCGGGTCGTGCCGACGGGCGGTTTGACGACCCTGGTGCTGATCACGGCGGTCGCCATCTTCGCCCTGGGATCTCTGGCGGGTCTCGACTGGTTGCGCGGACGGTTGATGCTGCGCGCCGGGCTCAGGCTGGACCGGCTGTTGTCGGCCAAGGTTCTGGCGCGCGTCGTCGACCTGCAGGCCAAATCGCCCAGCACCCAGGCGCTGCGCGAGTTCGACAACGTCCGCGGTGCCATCGGCGGTCAGGGCATGCTGGCGCTGTTCGACGCACCCTGGACCCCCATCTATCTGCTGTGTTGCTTCCTGCTGCACCCGATGATCGGGATGCTGACCCTGGTCGGCGGTATCATTCTTTTCAGCCTCGCCTGGCTGAACGAGCGCGATACCCGCCCACGGCTGAACAAGGCCATCCAGTCGCAGAACCACGCCTATGCCGCCCAGGAAGGCGTCGCCAGCCAGGCCGAGGTGGTTCGCGCCCTCGGCATGCGCCAGTCCTCGATCGCACGTCAGGTCGAACAACGTCAGCTGGCCACCGCCGCCCAGGCCGACGCCCAACTGGCCGGCGGTCACTATTCCGGCGCGATCAAATTCCTGCGTCTGGTGATGCAGTCGGCCGCCCTCGGCCTCGCGGCCTATCTGGCGGTAAAGAGCGAGATCTCGCCCGGGTCGATCATCGCCGCATCGGTTCTTCTCAGCCGCGCCGTGGCCCCGATCGAACTGCTGGTCGGCGTCTGGCCCAGCCTGGTCCAGGCCGTCGCCAGCTGGAAGACCCTGACCGACCTGTTTGCCGGCACCGCCTCGGTGGAACGCGAGCGCACCACCCTGCCCGACCCCAGGGGGCGGCTTCAGGTCGAGGGCGTCTCCGTCAAGTTTCCCGACACGGAAAACCCGCAACTGCGCGGCGTGACCTTCGCTCTGAACCCGGGCCAGACCCTTGGCATTGTCGGGTCGAGCGGTTCGGGCAAGACCACGCTCGCCCGGGTCATCGCCGGCGCGCTGAAGCCCCAGGCCGGAGCCGTGCGGCTGGACGGCGCGGAGTTCGAGGCCCGTGAAGGCGACGAGCTGGCGCGCTGGATCGGCTATCTGCCGCAGGTCCCCAGCCTGTTCGCAGGATCGATCAAGGACAACATCTCCCGCTTCTCGACCTCGATCGGCGTGGATCAGGAGGTCGCCGACCGGAACGCGGTGAAGGCCGCCATGGCCGCCGGGGCGCATGAGCTGATCCTGCGGCTGCCCCATGGCTATGACACCGTCCTGGGCCCCTATGGTCAGGGTCTCTCGGCCGGCCAGGCACAGCGCGTCGCCCTGGCGCGAGCCCTGTACAACGATCCGGTCCTGCTGGTTCTCGACGAGCCCAATTCCAACCTCGACCAGGAGGGAGAGGCGGCCTTGATGCAGGCCATCCTCGGTTCCGCCGCCCGCGGCGCGGCCGTGGTCATTATCGCTCACCGGGCCGGTGTGCTGGCGCGGGTCGATCGCCTTCTGATGATGCGCGACGGCGTGGTCCAGCTGGAAGGGCCGCGCGAGGAAGTCCTCGAGAAGATGCGCGCCACCGCCGGACGCCCCGGCGCTCCCGCCAGCCAACCCGCGCCGCAACATCCGCAAGCACAAACACAGGCCCGTCCACAGGGCCAGCCGCAGTCGGGTCCGGGACAGGCCGTGGCTCGTCCGCAGCAGCCCCAGCCGCAACAACAGCAGATCCAGCCTCAGCCGTCTCCTGCCCAGCCGGCCCAGAACCGTCCGCGGCGCACCCAATGACCGACGTCACCATTCCGCCGGGCGCTCCAGGCGCTCCGTCCGAAGCCCCAACGCCCCCCGCGCCCGGCGAACCGCCCGTCGCCCTCGACAATCCCCGCCGTGAGCTGATGATCGGTGGCGGGATCATCGTGGTCTTCTTCGTCATCTTCCTCGGCTGGGCCGCCCTCGCGCCGCTGGACGCCGGTGCCTATGCACAGGGCCAGATCGCCGTATCCGGCAACCGCCAGGCGGTGCAACACCGCGAAGGCGGCGTGGTCAGCGCCCTGCTGGTGGCCGAAGGCGACACCGTGCAGCGCGGCCAGGTCCTGCTTCAGCTCTCCAGCGGCGAGCTCAAGGCCACCGAACGCGGCGTCTCCAGTCAGGTCTATGCCCTGATTGCGCAGCGAGCCCGGCTGATCGCCGAACGGGACCGCCTGCGAACGATCCCGACACCGCCCGAGTTCGCCGAACTGGCACCGGAGAACCTCGCGCTGGCGCGGGAATCCCTTCGCATCCAGCAACTGCAGTTCAACGCGCGACGCACCGGCCGTTCGACGGAGACCGGCGTACTGGGCCAGCGCGTCGCCCAGTTGAACGAACAGATCGCCGGCTATCAAGGGCAGATCGCGGCCAATATCGAACAGCAGCGGCTGATCCAGGATGAGCTGGCCGGCATGCGCAGCCTGGCCGAGCAGGGCTTTGCTCCGCTGACCCGGGTGCGGGCGCTCGAACGGACGGCGGCTCAGCTGGACGGAGAGTTGGGCTCGCTGCGCGCCCAGATCGCCCGGTCGCGGGAGGCCGTCGGCGAGACCCGCCTGCAGGTGTCGGGCGTCTCAACCAAGATGAACGAGGATGTGGCCGATCAGCTTCGTCTGATCGATGTCCAGCTCAACGAGTTGCGCCCGCGCATGGTCGAACTGCGGGCCCAGATAGCGCGCACCGAGGTGCGGGCACCGGCCTCCGGCGAGGTTGTCGGCCTGACCATCTTCACCCAGGGCGGCGTGATCTCGCCCGGCCAGACGTTGATGGAAATCGTCCCCCGCGACGCCTCCCAGGTGATCATCGCCCAGATCAACCCGACCGATGTGGACAACCTGCGCGTCGGATTGGACACCGAAGTCAAATTCCCCGGGCTGCGCGAACGCAATCCGCCGGTCATCCACGGTCGCGTCACCCGCATTTCCGCCGACAGCTTTACCATCGAGGAATCCGGGGCCAGCTATTTCCGCGCGGAGATCGTCGTGCCCGCCAGTGAACTGGCCAAGATGGGCCGTGGTGCCGAAACCCTGCGTCCGGGCGCGCCGGTCGAGGTCGTGGTCCTGCTGCGCAAGCGGACCGCCCTCGCCTATCTCATCGAACCGCTGACCAACAATCTGTGGCGTTCGGGCAGCAGCCAGTAGGCGCAGGGTAGGGAAGATGCGCGCGCGATCCGTCGCCGATCAGGCTCCGGCTTCGCCAGTTCCTGGTTCCTGGTTCCCGCTCCCTCTCTTCGCCTTCAACCGAAACGCATGCAGCAGCGGCTCGGTATAGCCGTTGGGCTGGGCGACGCCGTCGAACACAAGGGCGCGGGCGGCCTGAAAGGCGAGACTGGCGGACGGGTCGGGTGCCATCGGCCGGTAGAGCGGATCGGCGGCGTTCTGGGCATCGACTTTCGCCGCCATCCGCGCCAGCGCCGCCTCGACCTGTTCTGCGGTGCAGACGCCATGCAGCAGCCAGTTGGCCATATGCTGGGACGAGATGCGCAGGGTGGCGCGATCCTCCATCAGGCCCACGTCGTGGATGTCGGGCACCTTGGAACAGCCGATACCCTGGTCGATCCAGCGGACGACATAGCCCAGCAACCCCTGGGCATTGTTGTCCAGCTCCTCGGCGATCTCCGCCTCCGACCAGTTCGCGCCGCGCGCCAGAGGCGGGGTCAGCAGGTCGTCGAGCGGCGGAACCGGTTGTGCCGCGATCGCGTCCCTGAGGGCGAAGACATCGGTCTGGTGATAGTGCAGCGCATGCAGGGTGGCCGCCGTCGGACTGGGCGTCCAGGCGGTGTTGGCCCCGGTCTTCGGGTGCGCCGCCTTCTGCGCCAGCATGTCGGCCATGCGGTCAGGCGCGGCCCACATCCCCTTGCCGATCTGCGCCTTGCCCGAGAGACCAGCCCGGAGCCCGATGGCGACATTGCGCGCCTCATAGGCCGCAATCCACGCCGATGATTTGATATCGCCCTTGCGGACCATCGGCCCCGCCTGCATCGCCGTGTGAATCTCGTCGCCGGTGCGGTCGAGGAAGCCGGTGTTGATGAAGACGATCCGGTCCTTCACCGCATGGATACAGGCCGCCAGATTGGCCGAGGTGCGCCGCTCCTCGTCCATGACGCCCACCTTGATGGTATGCCGGTCCAGCCCCAGTAGATCCTCCACTGCGTCGAACAGATCATTGGTGAAGGCGCACTCCTCCGGCCCGTGCATCTTGGGCTTCACGATATAGATCGAACCGGCCCGGCTGTTGCGGACGGAGCCCAGGCCCCGGAGGTCATGCAGCCCGATCAGGCTGGTGACGATGGCGTCCAGAATGCCCTCGGGGGCGTCCGACCCGTCCGCCAGCCGCACCGCCGGGGTGGTCATCAGATGGCCGACGTTGCGCACGAACAGCAACGACCGCCCCGGCAGGGTCACGGTCGCTCCGTCGGCGGCGGTGATATCGCGGTCAGCGGCCAGCGCGCGGGTCATCGACCGACCGCCCTTGTCGAAGGTCTCAACCAGGTCGCCCTTCATCAGCCCCAGCCAGTTGCGATAGGCCGCGACCTTGTCGGCGGCATCGACCGCCGCGACCGAGTCCTCAAGATCGACGATGGTCGACAGCGCCGATTCCAGCACCACATCGGCGATCCCGCTCGGGTCGGTCCTGCCGATCGGATGGTCGCGGTCGAACACCACCTCGATATGCAGGCCATTGTGGCGGAACAGCCGGCCGCGCGCACTCTGTCCAACGTACTGGCCCGGATCGCGGATCGCGATGCCGCCGTGCGGATCACCCAGATCGGCCCACAGGCCCTCGGCCAACGGCACCGCCTCATCAAGGAAGGCCTTGGCCCGCGCCACCACCCGGGCTCCCCGCGCGGCGTCGAACGGTCCCGCCGGCGGCAGGTCGCCGAGCGCGTCGGTGCCGTAGAGGGCGTCATACAGGCTGCCCCAGCGGGCATTGGCGGCGTTGAGCACGAAGCGGGCGTTCAGGCTGGGCACGACCAGCTGCGGCCCGGCGAGGGTCGCCACCTCGGCATCGACATCGCGCGTGCCGATGGCGAAGGGGGCCGGCTCTTCGACCAGATATCCGATCTCGCGCAGGAAGGTCTCGGTGGCGGCGGCGTCATGCGCCAAACCACGCCGTTCGGTATGCCAGGCGTCGAGGCGGGCCTGAAGGTCGTCGCGGACCGCCAGCAGCCGCCGGTTCTCCGGCGCGAACCGGGCAAGGATCGCGGCGACACCCGACCAGAAGGTCTCCGTCTCAAGCGCGAGGCCCGGCAGGGCTTCGGTTTCGAGAAAGGCGACGAGGTCGTCAGCGACCTGCAAACCGGCGCGCGGCGTCATCGGCATGGAAATCTCCTCAGGACGGACCTGTAACATTCCGTGATGACCCGACGGAAGTCGAGGATATTTCGCACTGCAACACCGACTCGGCCTGCGACCCCTCCCCCATTTCGGGGGAAGGAAGCCGGTGGGGGATCAATCCTTCGGCGCTTCCGCCTCAGGCGCGGCCTGCTGATCCGCCTGATCCGGCGCGGCCGATTGTGCCGCCGGCCCAGCCGCGGCCTGGGCCAGCACCTGATCGCAGTTCCGGCCGGTGTACAGGCCGTTCAGATAGTACCAGCGCTGCTGGGCGACCAGCCGCTCGGCCTCGCGGCGCTCCCGGTCGCGGCGGGCCATCGCGCCCATCGCGTTGCCCAGAAGCCCCATGCCGGGGATGGCGCGCCCGGCTCCGGACATGATCGCGCCCTGCATGGCGACGCTGGTCGCCGCGCTGATCGCCTGTTCGCTGCTGAAGACACCACCCTCGGGAGCGCCGCCAAGGACCTGCGCGAGTTGCGAGGCTCCGTCGACGATCTGCGGACAGGTCATGCCCGAGTCCCCGAGCTGAATGACCTGTCCTTGCTGGGCCGCGGCGGGCATGGCCACTGCCATGGTGCCCGTCGCCGCCAGAATCATGAGTGTACGCATCACGCCCTCCTCCTGAATGCCGCATTCGCGGACTGCGGCTCAGGCTAGGCCGTTCGGCCTCGTCCAGATGCTGACGATCCCTGACAGCCCGCCGCCGTTAACCCCTCCGCCTTGACTTGGCCGCATTGAGCGCCCATTTGCGCTGCGTCGCACAATTGCGATGCCCCGGTGCGCTCCAGCGCGTGTGGGTCTTCCGACTTCCGAAGACCTGACTGTAGCAGCGGCCGGCCCTCAAGATTCATTCGCTGCCCGGACACGCGGGGCGGCGCCCGATCCACCCCGACGGTTTCACTCTGAGACCTTATCGGGACTGGCGGTGCGCGGCCTTTTTCGGCGTTGAGCCATGGCTGTTGCGCGTCGCCGCATACGCGAAAGACATCCGCTCCATGAGCAAGACATTCGACACCTTCGGCCTGAACCCGGCCCTGCTGCAGGCGCTGGCCTCCGAAGGCTACACCACCCCCACCCCGATCCAGGCCCAGGCCATCCCGGACGTCATGGCCGGCAAGGACCTGCTGGGCATCGCCCAGACCGGCACCGGCAAGACCGCCGCCTTCGCCCTGCCGATCCTGCACCGCCTGGCCGCCAACCGCGTCGCGCCCAAGCCGCGCACCACGCGCGTCCTCATCCTGTCGCCGACCCGCGAACTGGCCAGCCAGATCGCCGAGAGCTTCAAGACCTATGGCCGTCACCTCGGCTTCAAGGTCGCGGTCGTCTTCGGCGGCGTGAAATACGGCCCGCAGGAACGCGCCATCCAGGCCGGACTCGACGTGCTGGTCGCCACCCCCGGCCGCCTGCTGGACCATATGCAGCAGAAAACGCTGGACCTGTCCTGCACCGAAATCTTCGTCCTCGACGAGGCCGACCAGATGCTGGACCTCGGCTTCGTCAAGCCGATCCGCCAGATCGTCAGCCGTATCCCGGCCATGCGCCAGAACCTGTTCTTCTCGGCCACCATGCCGTCCGAGATCGGCAAGCTGGCCGGCGAACTGCTCAAGGACCCGGTCAAGGTGTCGGTGACGCCCCAGGCCACCACCGTCCAGCGCATCAGCCAGTCGATCATCCACATCGAACAGGGCCGCAAGCGCGCCCTGCTGACCGAGATGTTCGCCGATCCGCACTACACGCGCTGCCTGGTCTTCACCAAGACCAAGCACGGCGCCGACAAGGTCGCGGCCTATCTTGAGGCCGGCGGCGTCGAGGCCGGTGCCATCCACGGCAACAAGAGCCAGCCCCAGCGTGAACGCACCCTGGCCGCCTTCAAGGCCGGCAAGCTGCGCGTTCTGGTCGCCACCGACATCGCCGCCCGCGGCATCGACGTCGACGGCGTCTCGCACGTCCTGAACTTCGAACTGCCCTATGTGCCGGAAGCCTATGTGCACCGCATCGGCCGTACGGCGCGCGCCGGCGCCGACGGCACGGCCATCAGCTTCGTGGCCGGCGACGAGATGAAGCTGCTGCGCGACATCGAAAAGGTCACGCGCCAGAAGATCCCGTCCACCGACCGCCGCAACGACAAGTCCCTGGCCCTGCTCGACCAGTCGATCATGGCCTCGGGCGTCAAGTCCAAGGCCTCCATGCCCGACGACGGCCGCGGCGACCGCGGCGACCGCCAGCAGCAGCGCGGCCCGCGCAATCCGCGCCGCGACGGCGTCAAGCTGGAGGGCGGCGGGCAGCCGCACCGCGTCCGCAAGGCCGGCCCGGGCCGCGACGCCCGTCCGATCCCCGAGCGCGCCTTCGACCCGCTGGCGCGCGAGCGTCCGCGCAACAGCAACAACGATCCGCGCCACAGCAGCGCCCCGGCCACGGCCTCGGCCAAGCCGGACGGCGAGATCAAGCGCCGCCCCCGCCGCCGGAAGCCGTCCAACGGCGGCAAGGGGTATGCAGCCCAGGGCTGATCCTGTAGCTCGCTGAAATGCATGACGCCCGCCGGAGTGATCCGGCGGGCGTCATCGTATCCGGTGCCGGTTCAGGCCTTGGGTCGCGGCAGGGCGAACCTCAGCATGACCCGGAGCAGACGATTGAGGGCGAGCCAGCCGCCGATCACCAGGCAGACGCCGATCGGCACGATCCACCAGCCCAGCACCTCGCGGGCGCCGGGCATCGGCGCGAAGGACAGTGACCAGGCCCCGGTGTCATGCAGCCACAGGCCGGACGCCGGGACGATCAGCTTGCCGACCGTCGAGACGGCAATGATGGTCAGCGCCAGATAGCCGAAGGCGAACACCAGCCCCAGCACGGTCATGCCCAATCCCCCGCCGAGGGCGGTGGCCAGTCCCAGTACGGTCAGACCGGGCCGCAGCCCGTGACTGGCGCGTTCCAGCAGGGACTCGCTGAGATAGGCCTGCCCCACCACCCGGGCCGAGCCGAGCTTGCGGATGGCGGCGGCCGCTCGTTGGCCCTCATCGCCGGTCTCCGCCGCGGCGCTGTCAGCCAGATGGGCGCGGATTTCGTGCAGGATCTCCTGCCGCTCGGTCTCTCCCAGCGGGAACAGGACTCGATCCAGTTGCGAGATATACGTGGCCAGGGCGGGTGGGTTGACGTCACTCATCGGGCGCTCTCCGTCAGCAGGCGGCGAATGGACTCGTCCTGTTTCCGCCATCGGTCCGACATCTCCTTCAGCGCCGCCGTTCCGTCGGTGGTCAGCCGATAGTATTTGCGCGGCTGGGCCGTATCGTCTGTCGACCATCGGTGGGTGATCAGGCCGTCACGGGCCAGCCGCGTCAGGATGGGATAGACCGTGCCCTCGATAATGGCGGAGCCGAGGGCGTCCCGGGTGGCGCGGACCAGCTCATAGCCGTACCGCTCCCCCCGCTGCAGCAAGGTCAGAAGGATCAGCTCCAGCAGACCCTTGCGGACCTGGGATTCCCAGTTGCCAAGATCGAACTCCATGGGCGGACTACCGGGGGGACTGGCGCACGGCACGCTGGCCCGAAGCGAAGTTCAGGGTCCCGTCGCTGTCGACCGTGGCGGCCACGTCCGGGCCGACATGGGCGTAGCCGTCGATCCAGAGGCCACCGTCGGTGGTCATCCAGGCGCGCATGCGCGTTGCCGGCATATCGGTCTCCTGTCCCACGGGCTGCAGGCCGTTGATACGACCCTCGGCATCGTAAACAATGCCAATGTCCATTGAGCCGCGTGCAAAGTCGATGCGAACCTCGGCGAAGTCAGGGGTGACGGCATAGACGTGGTGGCTTCGGTAGGGGCCAAACTGTTCGATGAACTGGCTCCAGGCCCCATCCAGCGCGCCGGCCGGCAGATTGGCGACCATGTCCGCACTGAAGTACGGCGCGAGTCCGGGCTGGCCGTTCGTCGCCCAGCCGGCAATGGCCGTCTGGGCCTCTGCTGCGAGTGGGCCCTCGGCCTGAACCAATTTGGGCAGTTGCAGGGCCGACCAGCTTCCGTCGGTTTCAAGCCAGAGTTGGCCGTCTGCGTCGGTCTGGAGCGTGAAGCTGCGGTCTTCCGGCAGGCGGTAGGTGCCGGCCAGAGCCTGGGCACCCCCAAGCGAGGCGAGGGCTGGAACGGTCGCGGGTGCCTGGCCCGCAACGACAGAGGAGACCACCCGTCGCAGATAGGTTTCGCTGTCCGAGAGGTTGTCCAGGTCGTGAGTGCGGTTGAGCTGCCCGAAGGTCGCGCGATGGCCTGCGGGGGTCAGGACCAGATAACTGATCGCGCCGGGCAGGGCACCGTCATGAGCGACCTGACGTACACCGTCGACCTCCCTGACCAGCCAGCCGAGCGCGAAGGACTCACCCGGCTTGCGGGTCTCGGCCACGGGGGTCCACATCCGCTCCAGGGTCTCCGCCCTGAGGATGCGGCCGGACATCAGGGCATCGCTCCATGCCATCAGACCGTCGGGCGTGGCCCGGATACCCCCGGCGCTGAACATCTGGGACGGGTCTATGACGGGGGCGGCAACAAAGCTGTCGCCATGCCGTTCAAACGCCGTGGCGTCCGGGTGGCCCGGCAGGTCACGGCACAGGCAGAACGCGTCGGAAACCCCGGCCGGGGCCAGCACCAGATCGTCCAGCGCGGCGTAGTAGGTACGGCCGGTCACGACCTCGATGATCCGTCCCAACAGGATATAGCCCGAGTTCGAATAGCCGTAGCGGGTGCCGGGTTCGAACAGCAGGGGCGCGACCGAGAACTGATCGATCAGGTCACCGGACAGGGTCGGCCGTGACAGGGCGTCGAAGTCCGGCGGCCCGTCGCCCAGGCCCTGGTCGTCCTTGAGCAGGCTGGGCACGCCACCAGTGTGGCTGAGAAGCTGGGCAACGGTGACGTCGGCGAACGGCCGGACCGCGTATTCCGGGAGATAGGTCCGGACCGGGGCCGCCAGATCGATGCGGCCGTCCTCGACCAGACGCATGATCGCCGTGGCGGTCAGCACCTTGGTCACCGAGGCCAGCGGGTAGGCCACCTCCAGTCCATTGCCGATACGTCCGTCGGCCACGGCGGAGCCGCGCGCGTCGACGAGGCGGACGGTTCCGCGCTCCGCGGTCGCCAGAACGCCCGAAAAGCGGCCGACCCAGGCATCGTCGGACAGATCCGCGATCGGATCGGCCGCGGCCTGATCCGCGAGGGTGGCCGCCATCAGGATGGCACT
The DNA here is from genome assembly GCA_965284535.1 of Caulobacteraceae bacterium. Taxonomy (GTDB): domain Bacteria; phylum Pseudomonadota; class Alphaproteobacteria; order Caulobacterales; family Caulobacteraceae; genus Brevundimonas. Next base: position 1,481,713 of record OZ260090.1, on the reverse strand, counting down.
GCCGATGAGGGGGATCATTCTGCGAGGGGAATTCACTATGGGTTCTCCATGACCAGATATATGGCAATACCTAGTATTTGGTAGTCGGCACCCCCTGATCGTGTCGAGTTAACTCGGGGACAGACTTGCCGGCGTGCCGGGTATCTCCGGTTGATCGCTGCAAGGACGGCCCGGAAGTGGCGGAGTCCGGGCAATGCGGTCCTCGCGGCCCTGGGCCCCTCGCCAGCAATCAGTAAAAGACTGAAATTTTGCCGATCAGTCTTCTTCAGCTAATCAGGAGAAGACTTTTCGATATCCGGGAGCCTGGGTTTGCCTTTCTCATTTGTACGTTTTCTTCTTTTTGGATTGGCGGGCCTGACGGTTGGATTCATTCTGGTTGCACTGGGATTCGCTGTCGCAGGGCTTCCAATCTCGGCCCCCCAGATCTTCCCCTGGGCACTGGGACTCGCCGGGATCTCCGGTGCGGTCGGGGGATTCAGGCGGCCGTCCAGATAGGGTCCGTTTCCAACCCCCTATGGATATCGTGCCTCGCCGTTCCGGGCGCACCCATGCGAAAACGCCCGCCGGATCGCTCCGGCGGGCGCTTCAATGTCTCGATAGTCAGACCGATCAGGCGGCGGCGCTGACCGGGGCCGGGGCCGAGCTTTCCGACGGGTCGCGCAGCACATAGCCGCGGCCCCAGACGGTCTCGATATAGTGTTTGCCGCCAGCGGCCGTGGCCAGCTTCTTGCGCAGCTTGCAGATGAAGACGTCGATGATCTTCAGCTCGGGCTCGTCCATGCCGCCGTACAGGTGGTTGAGGAACATTTCCTTCGTCAGGGTGGTGCCCTTGCGGAGCGAGAGCAGCTCCAGCATCTGGTATTCCTTGCCCGTCAGATGGACGCGGTGACCGTTCACCTCGACCGTCTTGCCGTCCAGGTTCACGGCGATCTCGCCGGTGTGGATGATGGCCTGGGCGTGACCCTTGGAGCGGCGGACCACGGCGTGGGTGCGCGCGATCAGCTCGTCCTTGTGGAAGGGCTTGGTCATATAGTCGTCGGCACCGCCGCCGAAGGTCTTGACCTTGGTCTCGATTTCCGAGGAACCGGACAGGATCATCACCGGCGTGTTGATCTTGCCGACGCGCAGCTGGCGCAGGACTTCCAGGCCGTTCATGTCCGGCAGGTTCAGGTCCAGCATGATCATGTCGTAGTCATAGATCTTGCCGAGATCGATGCCCTCCTCGCCGAGGTCCGTCGTGTAGACATTGAACCCTTCGGACTTGAGCATGAGTTCGATGCTCTGCGCGGTCGCATGATCATCTTCGATAAGCAGGACGCGCATTCATGCCCCTCCAGGCAAAGCTTGACAGTAATTCCGGACATCAATTGCCGGGTAACCTTGTTCGGGAGTTAACCGATGAAAAACTTAAGAAAGGTTAACACCACTCCATTGCGACGAATCGTAGGCTGATTTGCGAATCGGCGTCGAGAGTCCCGAGTCAAGCGAGCGAGATTTTTTCAAACCGTGGCGCGGGGTCGCGGCTGCGTCCGATTTCGACGCATAGATAGGATTATATTCCGGCCATGGCGCCGGCAGGTCTCAACGACCGGCGCTCCACGGGATGACGGGAGCTGCAGATGGACGAGACATGGCGCGTGCCGGTGACCGACGGGGACCGTATCCGGGCGGGGCTGGCGCTTCAGCTGGTAGCGGCGGCCACCGGGGTGACGGTCGAGCGGATGACGGCGTCCGTTCGGCTGAAGGGGCGGGTCTGCCGGGCGCGATGGCTGGCGCTCTATACGGCCTATGTCACCTTCGGCTGGCCGATCGAACGGGTGGCGCACGCCTTCGGCCTGAACCGGACCACGGCGGCGGCGGCCTGTCGCTGGGCCGAGGACGGGCGCGACCGCCCGGCCGTCGACGCCCTTCTGGACCGGCTGGAGCTGTGTGTGACCCAGCTTCTTGAGGCTCCGGCCTGCGACCTGCCCGCATGACGCAGGGCGGGAAGGTGGCGCGGGCGCGACGGCTGCTGGCCCGGCCGGGCGGCTGGGTCGAGGCCCTTGCGGACGGGTACGGGGTGCGGCCCGGTGGCGATCGTCGCAGCCGGGTCGGCCTGGTTCTGGACGAGGCGGGGTTTCGCCAGCTGGTCGAGACACCGGGCCTGAAGCGGCGGCCGGGCGGCGGCTGGGTCGCCCGCACCACCCGGCCGGATCGCGCGGACGTGCCGGAGCCCGGACGGCCCGGCCTGATCGAGGGGACCCGGACCGTGATGGAGGACGAGGGTCGGCCGGTCATGCGCCGCGCCAATCTGGGGCAGACAGCCGTGGCCTGGCTGGCGCGGCGACGGGACGCGGACGGGCGGCCCCTTCTGACCCCCGCCCAGGTCGCCGCCGCCGATCGCCTGTCGCTTGAGGCGGAGACGGCGGCGCGGGGGCCCTCGATTACCCTGCGCTGGGACGCCCTGCCCCGCGCCGGCGGCGGCACCGCTGTCCGGGCCGAGCCGGGGGATCCGGCCCTCGCCGCCGCCCGGCGGATCGAGGCGGCGCTGGCCGCCTGCGGAGCCGCCCGGTCCATGGTCGTGGCGATCTGCATCCGGGCCTCGGCCCTGCAGGCCGCGGAGCGCGATCTGGGCCTGCGTCGACGCGAAGGCAAACGCCTGTTGCAGTCAGGCCTCACGGCCCTGGCGGCCTACTACCGTATTGGTTGAATTCGCGGTCGAGCGACGGACACTCCAGCGGCCCACGTTACAGGCTCGTAACTTTTTCTCGCCGGGATTCAGCCGTAGGGTGAAGGTGACAGCGCGCTCCCCTCGGGGCGCGCTATCGCGTTGAGATGACGGGCTTTCAACAGCCGTCGAGTTCGGGGATGACGGTGAAGTCAGTTGTAGTTTGCAGCCTGATCGCGGGTCTGTTGTTTGTTGCGCCTCCGGTCGTGGCCCAGGAGTCCGTTCCCATCGGCCTGCTGACCGAGGTCTGCCTGCCCTATGCCAACCGCGCGCGCAGCTTCGAGCGGGTCATCCGCGCCGCCCGCGATCTGGAATTCCGCCGCCCCGTCAACGACACGGCCCCGCTCGACGAATGGGCCTCCGAGGTGACCCTGGTCTCCCGGGACGGCGTCTGGAAGGTCAAGATCGAGGAAGGCAGCGCCCTGCGCGACGAACGCGAGGCCTATGAGGCCCGCTGCACCATCTCATCCAGCCGGGCCAGCGCGCGGGAACTGGCGGACCTCGGCCGCCGCGCCTTCAGTGACCGCACGCGCTGGACCTCGCCTTCCGACAACGACCGTCGCTGGGATCGCCGCAGCGCCCACCCCGACGAATACGGTCTCGCGGTCGAGGTGTCGGAAGAGGCCGGCGAGCGTCCGACCATGACGGTTCGCGGTACCTATTACTGAGGCTCCGGGATCAGGCCGCCGATGCGGCCGCGTCCCTGATCCGACCCACCATACTGTTCAGGCCGTTGGCGCGTTGACGCGTCAGGGCCGACGGCAGACCCAGTCGATCCAGGGCCGCGCGGGCGTCAAAGGCCAGGATCTCGGCCGGCGTCCGATCTGAATACAGCCTCAGCAGCAGGGCGATATTGCCCTTGGACAGGGCGCTGTCGCTGTCGGCGGCAAAGGCCAGCCGATCTCCCGCCGGGCGCACCGCCAGCCAGACCTGGGCGGCGCAGCCGGGCACCTTGTTCGCCTCGGTGCGATCGGCGTCGGGCAGGGGGGCCAGGTCCTTGCCCAGATCGATGACGTATTCGATCCGGCCTTCCCAGTCGCCGAGCAGGTCGAACTCCTCGACCAGTTCGGCCAGGACGTCATCGATCGAAGGGGTGTCGGTCATGGGCGGCAGATAGGCCGGACCGGCGTTAACGACAACCGCCCTTCCTTTCCCCGGAAATCAGTCCGCGAGCCATTGGCGCCAGTCGCCTGGAACGCGTGCGGGCTTTGGACGACTCAGCCGCGCGGCTAGGCTGGTGCGGCCGGCGGCGTCCTCTCCGGCCCGTCCAAATCCGCCCTTGATCCAGTCCGCCCGCCCCGACCCGAAGCCCCTGCCCGACGCTCCCGCCAGCGATCGGCCGTCGCTGGCTGCCTGGCACGCGGGCTGGGCAGTGGCGGCGGCATTGCTGGCGCTGGGCGGACGCTGGATCGGCGGCGTCGACGGCCCGGTCTTCTACGGCGTCCTCGCCATGGTCGTGCCCGGCCTGAGTGGCCTGAGCCTGTTGCGGCGCGACGGTGCCGACGCGCGAATGGCCTTGCTGGCCATCTGGGGGCTGGCCGCCATGCTGACGGCGGCGCTTTCAGGCGGCCTGACCGGGCCGCTGACCGGCTTCGTCTTTCTTCCCCTGGCGGCCGGGATCGCACTCGGCGGCCCCCGACCGGTGCAGGTCGGGGCCATGGCCGTCGGTCTGGCGGCCCTGGCCGGACTGCTCTCGGCCCTGTTCTTCGGGCCCGGGCTCCATCTGCCCGCTCTGGCCGCCATCTCCGCCCTGCTGACGGCCGCGGCCGCGGCCCTGGCGGTGCGGCTGTCGTGGCGGCAGCGCGAGGCCCGGCTGACGGCGGCAGAGGCTGAGAGCGCGCGCGTCGAGACCCTGCTGGCGGCCCAGCCCGGACTGACACTGGTGCTGGAGCCCTCGGGACGGGTGCTGGCAGCCTACGGGGCCCCGCCGGTGTCGCTGCCGGTCGACCCCCTGTTCGAGAGCGGGCTTGTGGCGGCGGTACACGCGCCGGACCGGCCGCGAATTCTGGACGCCATCGAACGCGCCATGAAGGGCCATGACGGCGCCGCCCTGTTCGCGCCCCGGGCCGCACTGGACCGCCGGGTCCAGATGATCGTCCGCCGGCTGGACGATCCGACGGGGCCGCGCCTGATCGCCCAGGTCTTCGACGCCACGGCCCAGTACGCGCGTGAACTGGGTCTGGAAGCCGCCCGTCACGAGGCCGAGAGCCGCGAGGCGGGCAAGACCCGCTTCCTGGCCAATATGAGCCACGAACTGCGCACCCCGCTGAACGCCGTGCTGGGCTTCTCGGACATCATGCGCCAGCGCATCTTCGGTCCCCTGCCCGAGCGATACGGCGAATATGCCGAGAACATCCATCAGGCCGGCGGCCACCTGCTGGACCTGATCAATGATGTGCTGGACGTCACCAAGATCGAGGCCGAACGCTATGCCCTGACGCTGGAGCGGTTCGACGCCCGCGAGGTGGTGTCGGCCGCCATGGCCCTGGTCCGCGTCAATGCCGACGACAAGGGCGTAAGCCTGTCCAGCATCCTGCCCGGCGATCCGGTCGAGGTCTCGGCCGATCGGCGGGCGCTGAAGCAGATCGCCTTGAACCTGTTGTCCAATGCGGTGAAATTCACGCCCATTGGCGGATCGATCACTGTCACGGTCGAGGCCATCGGCCCCTATCTGGAGGTTGTCGTCGCCGACACCGGCGTTGGCATCGCCCCCGAGGACGTGCGCCGTCTGGGTCGACCTTTCGAACAGGCCGGCGAGATGGAACAGCGCCGACAGGGCACCGGTCTGGGCCTGTCACTGGTCCGCGCCTTCGCCGAACTGCACGGTGGCCGGATGAGCATCGACTCGACCCTCGGCGAGGGCACCGCGGTCACCGTCCGCCTGCCGGTGGCGCTGGTCGCCCGGGCACCGGCACCGGAAGGCGGGGCCGAAATCATCCAGATGCCGCTGAAGGGCGGGGGCTGAAGAAGAGCCGCTACGCGGCCTACAGCATTCCCATGGCCAGGAAGGCCCGGCCAGCCGCGAAATCCCCGGCCTCGAACTTCGCCGTGGCGACGCTGCCGTCGCGGAAATGGAATTCGATGGCGAAGGTCTCGCGCGGGTCCAGACGCTCAAGCGCGGCGGCGGCCGAGGCCGGGAAGCGCCAGGCCTCGCCGGCCCGTCGGCCCTCGGCCAGAAGGGTCGGTTCGGCGGCGCTGACGTCGGTGGCCCAGATGCTGGCGCGGGCCGAGGCTGGAACGAGGCCATCCCCGGCCAGCCAGGGGCGCGAGACCCGGGTGGGATCACGCAGAACGAGGCGGGCGGACACGGGGCGGGATCGTCCGACAAAGCTGACCACCGCGGTCAGGCCGGCCGCGTCCCCCTTGCCGGCATAGCCGAAGGCCACCGGCGAGGCACCGACCACGGACATCTGTTGCAGTCGCCAGTTGGCGTTGGTCGAACCGACCCGATTGGCGGTCCAGGGACGGCGGGAACCGGGGAATTCCATGCGTGGCGTGCGCAGCCAGCCGGAAAAGGCCCCGTCGACACGAGCCCGCACCGTGGCCAGCTGCGGATCGTCGCAGGATACGGTTCCGGCCCGGGCACGGGCGCGGGACGCGGCGGCGACGAGGTCAGCCTCGGCCGCTCCCGAGCGGAGGGCCGCGCCCCGGGCCTGGGCCGTGGCCGCGCCCAGGGCGGCGTGGATCGGGGCGGCGAAAAGGTTGCAGCGGGCGTCGGCGGCGACCACGAAGGCGCGCTCATAATAGGTGTCGGCGGCCTCGGCCCGGGCCATGCCGGGCAAGGCCAGCACGGCGGCGGCCACCAGGGCGGCTTTGGTCTTCGAGGCGGTCTGGCCTATCGTCATGAGACCGCACACTACGCATCACGCGTTCCGGTCCGGTTTCCGAGCAGGGTTAGCGAATTGCTTCTGTCCAGCGACCTGTGGGTCTCCGCCCTGATCCGCCGCGCCGAGCTGGCCGGTGCCTTCGCCACGGTCGCGCGCAAGGGCGACACGCGCGCGGGCACGGTCATCGTCAAGGCCTTCGACACCTCCAGCCGTCGCGCCAGACTCTATAGTGAGGCCTTCGGACCCGACGGTGAGCGGCTGTGGATGCAGCCCGTCGAGAGCGAGTTCGAAAGCGAGCTCGACGCCTACATCCAGCGCCAGACCGGCTACGACCCGGACCTGTGGGTGGTCGAGATCGAGGACCGCGAGGGACGGCATTTCATTACAGAGCGCGTCGCCGGGGGCGGTGAGTGATTAGTGCTTAGTGCTTAGGGGTTGACTGCATCGCTGACGGCGGACGGGCGGCGCAACTCGTCCCTCGCCCCGACTGGCGGCCAACCACTAACCACTAATCACTGGCCACTCCTCCCGGTGCGAAATCCTTAACTGCGTTCGCACACGGAACCTCAAGCGCGTCGCCCTATGGTCGTCTTCAACGGGCCGACATGAGCCCGAAACGATGGTGGGTGTTGTCGATGCTGTTTCTTCTCAACGACGTCGTGTTCGATCTGGACGAGGCCTGCCCGGTCACGCCCGGCGACGCGCGCCGGTTCGAGAACATCGATCTGGACTATGTACTGGAACTCGGTTGCGAACTGTTTGCCGAGGATCCGCTGCTGCACATCAATGACCCGCAGCGCGCGCGCCGTCTGGCCTGGCTGATCCACGACCGGTCGCCCGAGGTCAACGCCGCCCTGTTCGCGGCTCCGGCCGTCGGCTGTGACCCGACCCTGGTCGAGCCGCAGTTCTGCGCCCTGCCCGACGTCATCATGGGCCAGTTGAAGACCCGCGCCTCCAAGGGCCAGTTGAACGCACTGACCGCCGACCGAGCCGTCTGGATGCGCATGGCGGCCTGACGGCCTTGCTTGAACAACCGCGCCGATCGCGGATAGGCTCTCACCTCTGGGTTGGGGGACGAGGGCGATGCGTATCATCACGCTTGTGAAAACGGTCTTGCTGGCCATGGCGGCGCTGACGGTCTTCGCGGCCGCACCGGCACAGGCGGACTGGCGCCGGGCCGAGACCGCGCATTTCATCGTCTATGGCGAGGTGTCCGAAAGCACGATCCGCAACTATGCCCAGAGGCTGGAGCGGTTCGACGGCCTGTTGCGCGCCTACTATCCGATCGAGACGCAGAACGAGATTCCCAAGCTCGATATCTTCCTGGCCGAGGGCCAACGGGGGATGGAGCGGGCCTATCCGGGAATCGGCGGCAATGTCGCCGGCTTCTATTCCTCCAACAACGGCCGGATCTACGCGGTCGTCAACACCCAGGCGATCTCGGGCGACGTGGTCCTGTTCCACGAATACGGCCACCATTTCATGTTCCAGATGCGGTCCAACGCCTATCCCTCGTGGTTCGTGGAAGGGTTCGCGGAATACTACGCCACGGCCGACGTCAGACCCGATCGCATCCAGTTCGGCCGTCACCATCCCGGGCGGATGAACGCCCTGAGCCTGGGGCCCAACAGCTGGGCCCGGATGGAAGACGTCCTGACCTGGCATTTCAGCCCCTCGGGCCGCTATCCGGGCTATCTCTACTATGCCCAGGCCTGGGGCATGACCCACTATTTCATGAGCACGCCAGAGCGCACCCGGATGCTGGGCCAGTATCTGTCGGCCGTGGTCGGAGGTCAGGGTTCGGTCGAGGCCATGCAGGCCGCCACGGGTCGCACACCGTCCCAGTTGCAGGACGATGTCCGCATGTATCTGTCGGGCGCCATCACCATGTGGACCCCCCAGATCGAGATCAGCGAACCCGAGGTGACCATCACCACCCTGACCGCCGCTGAAAGCGCCCTGGCCTGGCTGAACCTGCGCCTCGACGGCGAAAAGGTGGTGGAAGAGCCGTTCGATGACGACGGCCGGACCCGGCGATCCGAAGCCCAGAAGGCGCGTGAGGCCCGGGAACGGGCGGAATATCGCGCCGATCTGATCCGTGACGCCTTCGAGGTGTCGGCCCGCTTCCCCGGCGAACGCGCGGCCTTGCTGGCGAGTGCCAAGGCCTATCGCCTGACCCGCGATCCGGCGGCGGCCCTGTCGACCCTGGACCCCCTGCTGGGTGCCGGTTCGACCGATGCCGACGCCCTTCGGCTGGCGGCCCACGCCCTGCTCGACCAGATCGGCGAGGACACGGAACCGGCCGCGGCCCTGGCCCTGCGCCGGCGCGCCAGCGGCTATCTGGCGCGATCGATGGACGCGGACCCGCTGGATTTCCGCACCTATCTCGGCCTGAACGACATCCGCCGCACCCAGCCGACCTATCCGAACGACAACGACCTCTCGACCCTTGAGACGGCCGCGGCCCTGGCCCCGCAGTCGTTCGACACCCGCCTTCGACAGGGCGAGGCCTATATGGCCCGCGGCCTGAATGCCGAGGCCGTGCTGGTCATGGGGCCGGTCGCCAACAGCCCCCACCGCAGTGCCTATACCCGCCGGGCCCGCGAGATGATCGCGACCGCGAGAACCGCCATGGGGCAGGCGGTGGAGACGTACGAAGCTCCGCCACCCGAAGACGAACCCGAAGACGCCGACTGACCTGCGGGCGGGTGACTTTCGGCCCGGTCCGCGCTACCTCGCGCGGCCCAACGGAACGAACATGTCGAAACTCACCCTCGAACAGGAGGCCCTGCGCCGCAGGACCTTCGCCATCATCGCCCACCCGGACGCCGGCAAGACCACCCTGACCGAGCACATCCTGCTGGCCGGCGGAGCCATCCGCGCGGCCGGAGCGGTGCGGGCGCGCGGCGAGAACCGGCGCACCCAGTCCGACTGGATGAAGATCGAGAAGGAGCGCGGCATTTCGGTCAGCGCCTCGGTCATGACGTTTGAACACACGCCCGCCGACGGCATGGCGCGGATGTTCAACCTGCTCGACACGCCGGGCCACGAGGACTTTTCGGAAGACACCTATCGCACCCTGACCGCCGCCGACTGCGCCATCATGGTGCTCGACGCCGCCAAGGGCATCGAGCCGCAGACGCTGAAGCTGTTCGAGGTCTGCCGCCTGCGCGACATCCCGATCATCACCTTCATCAACAAGCTGGACCGCGAGGCCCAGGACCCCATGGCCCTGCTGGACGAGATCGCCAGCCGGCTGCAGCTGGACCCCGCGCCGATCTGGTGGCCGGCCCAGAGCGGCAACCGTCTGCGTGGCATGGTCGAGATGGGCACCGGCCGGTTCCAGCCCTATGCGAAGAAGCCCGCGGGCTCGAAGGATGACGTCCCCCACCCCGAGGCCCTGCCGCTGGCCGAGGCCGGGCACTATTTCGAGGAAGGCGAGCATCAGGAGATGCTGGACGCCGCCGAACTCGTCGAGGCCGGCTATCCCGCCTTTGACCGACAGTCCTTCCTCGAGGGCCATATGACGCCGGTGCTTTGGGGCTCGGCCCTGCGCCATTTCGGCATCGACGAACTGCTGGCCGCCATCGGCGAATGGGCCCCGCCGCCCAAGACCATGAAGGCGCACAAGGCCGCCCCCGCCGGAACCCGCAACGCCGCCGAACCGGTCGCTGTCACGGTCGAGCCGGGCTCCGCCGAGGTCACCGGCTTCGTCTTCAAGGTCCAGGCGAACATGGACCCCAACCACCGCGACCGCATCGCCATGTTCCGCATGGCCTCCGGCAAGTTCCAGCGCGGCATGAAGCTGAAGGTCCAGAACACCGGCAAACAGCTGTCGGTGAACGCCCCCATCATGTTCTTCGCCAGCGACCGCGAACTGGCCGAGGACGCCTTTGCCGGGGACGTCATCGGCATCCCCAACCACGGCGTCCTGCGCGTCGGCGACAGCCTGTCGGAAAGCGGTCTGATCCGCTTCGCCGGCCTGCCGAATTTCGCGCCCGAAATCCTGCAGCGCGTCCGGGTCAAGGATCCGCTCAAGGCCAAACACCTGAAGAAGGCGCTGGACGGCCTGGCCGAGGAGGGGGTGACCCAGCTGTTCCGCCCCGAAATGGGCAGCGACTTCATCGTCGGCGCCGTCGGCCAGCTGCAGTTCGAGGTCATGGCCGACCGTCTGGGCGAGGAATACGGCCTGGAGGTCATCTTCGAACCCAGCCCCTGGGCCGAGGCCCGCTGGATCGGCGGCAGCAAGGCCGACCTCGAGGACTTCATGAGCAAATACCGCGGCCAGATGGCCCGCGACATCGACGACGACCCGGTCTTCCTCGCCAAGTCGAGCTGGGAGACGGGGTATGTGATGGAGCGGTTCCCGTCGGTTGCCTTCACGAAGACGAAGGAGCGGGGGTAGTCAGAGTTCGCGGAACAGGGCGATGTAGTCTTCGTACACGAAGATGCGATTGCGCTGCTGGCCGGTCGCCTCCCTCAGAATTCCGAGCCGTTCCATGTCCCAGACAATGGTGTTGGCGTTCGCGTAGCTGACGCCGAGCATCCTCACGGCCTCATTCACCTCGATATAGGGGTCGCGATAAAGTCGCTCGAGAAGCCGGATCGCCTTTCCCGCCCGCGCGCCCATTTCGTTCACGATGGCGTCGCGGTGTGCTTCCCGAAGAGTGAGAATGCTTTTCGCGAGGCGGGCCGCGTCCAGCGCCGCCTCTGCTACGCAGTCCAGGAAGAAGACCAGCCACTCTTCCCAGGCACCGTGATCACGGACGGCCTGAAGACGCTGATAGTACTCCTGGCGGCGCTTCTTCAGTGTCAACGACACATAGAGAACCGGTTTGCTCAGGACCGACCGCTCGCAAAGCAGGAAGGTGATCAGCAACCGTCCCAGCCGACCATTGCCATCGACGAAAGGGTGGATGGTTTCGAACTGAGCATGGGCGAGCCCGACCTGAACCAGCAGGGGCAACTCCGTGGGCTGGTGCAGGAAATTTTCCAGAGCGCCTATCTGGTCGGGCACCGTCTCGGGCGGAGGCGGCACAAACACAGCATCGGACAATGTCGCGCCCGCCGCGCCTATCCAATTCTGGGTGGTCCGAAACGCCCCGGGCGTCGCGTGACCGCCCCGAACACCCGTCATCAGGATTTCGTGGATTTCCCTCAACAGTCGGCCCGATAGCGGCAGTTCGGCCAATCGGGCGATACCGAAATTGAGCGCCGCTGTGTAGTTGATGACCTCGTTTACGTCCCCCAGGGGCTTGTCGCCACGCAATCTGGCTTCGGCGGCGACGAGGTCATCGAGCGATGCCTGTGTCCCTTCGATCTGGCTGGAAAGCACAGCTTCCCGGCGGATATACATAGCGGTGAACAGTTCGGGATGCGGCAGGGTCTCCACCGCACCGTCAAGGCGGCCAAGAGCAAGATCGGCTCGGCTGAGCGACGCTGTGACCGGGCCCTTCAGATCAAGGTCGGATGGAGGAAGTGTTTCCGGAATGAAGGCGCTATAGCCCCGTGTCTGTCGAACATACCTCCCGGCTCGCTGGCTGCGCCCCCGCAAGCCGCTATTTTCGGAAATACTCATAGCTTCGCGTCACTCGTTCCATATTATTCGATTCGTATAATATGGAAGCTGGGCAGTGGCTATGTTTTTAGTTTGTTGAATAGCCACGCGTACCCAGTGCCGCACCGGTCGGCAGGTCCTTCGCCGCAAAATCGAGTCCCGCTCCTCCGAGGAAGACGACGGCGCGACGCTTCCTCGGCCGGCTTTGCGCACAGGCCCATCACGACCTCGCTAGACCATCTTCCCACCGTCACAAGCCCGTGGTTCTGTATTGGCTGACACAGCGGCGCGGGGGCGCGTCGTGGAGGTTCCGATGTTCGCGATGGCCCTGACGGCCGTTTTCTCCCTCAGCGTCGCCCAGACGGCGGCGCAACAGCCGCCGTCCTATGACGAGGCGGTGCGCTGCGCCGGCCTGACCCAGGCCGCGTCCGAGCTTGAGGGCGGCGAGAGCGGCGAGGGACGCAACCTGTATGACGCGGCCCTCTACTGGTCTCTGACCGCCGCCCAGCTGGCCCAGTCAACCGCCCGGCCGCCGGCCGCCGCCGAGGCCGAACAGACCCGCGCCCGCATCCGCGCCGTGCGCGAGCTGACCGCCCGCGACGCCGTGGCCCGGGCCGAGCTGCAGACCTGCCGGACCCACACGCCCGAACTGGGCTGAGTCACCCACAGGCAGGGTCGAACCTCCGGCGCGGCGTCGCGTTTGCTAGTTGAGGCCCGAGGGACGCGTATCGGTCCCGAAGCGGGACGACCGGAGCGCCTGGCCCCATGTTTGAATTCGGCCGAGACCTGAGAAAGCTGTTCGAGAAGGCGCGCGAGAGCGACGACCTCGGCTGGCTGGAATTGATCGGAGCGGATCTGGTCGCGACCGAGGCCCAGGCCCTCTGTGTCGAGTCGGGTCGGGTATCGTGCCCGAACCCCTTTGACACCGCGATGCGCGCATCGGCCCTGTGGCGCGAACACGCGCGCCGGACAGGGATGCGGATCAGCCTGGACCGGGCGGCGGGGTCAGCCTCGGATGCCGCCCGGCACACGACCACGCCGGACCAGACCGCGGCCGCGGCCATTGAATCCGGAGAGATTCAACTGCTGCGCTTCGATCTGTTTGGCGGGCCAGAGAAGCTGACGGCGGCCGTGGCGGATGTGCAGGCCCTGACGGCCGACCGGCCCGCGACGCGCTCGGCGGCGGCGGCCCTGCACGCCCGGCTGACGGCCCGGCGGGCGCGACTGTCCGGAGAATCGGCGGCCATGCTGGACGCGGCGGCCCTTCTGGATGCGGCCCTGCATGGATCAAAGGCCCTGCCTCCGACCGTCGGCGATGATCTGAGACTGGACCGGGCGGCTCTGGGGCTGGAAGCCGGGGTGGCCCGCCGTGACGGTCGGTTGCTGGATCAGGCCGGACGCGACCTGCGGGTGCTGGTCGAGTCCGCCTCGCCGGACTACCGGCCGCTCACCCGCGCACGGGCACTGGCCCTGGCCGGGGCCGGCCTGATGGCGCTGGCCCGGCTGGCGAAGGACGAGGCGGCCACAGCCCAGGGACAGGCCCTGTTCGCGGCGGCGGCCGACCAGTTTACCTCTGATCACAGCCCGCTGGACTGGGTGGCGGTACAGTTGGCTCCCGCCGACACCGACACCCCCCTGTCGCGGCTGATCGAGGCCGAGACCCTGACCCGCGAACCCGGCCTTATCCTCGGGGCCCTGGCCCGTGAAAGGCGACTGGCGACCGAGGTGACGCTGGCCGAGGCCATGGGCGATGTCGAGGGCCTTACCGGGCTCGAGGCCATCGTGCGGCGCGGACTGGCCGAGGCCGCCGGAGCCCAGCCGCTGGAGTGGGTCGCCGACCAGATCGGCATGGCTCATCTGGCGCTGGCCAAGGCACGACTGACGGCGACCGAACCCCGTGCCGTCGGCATGATGCTGGCCGAAGCCATCGAGACCGCCCGCGAATGGGGCGCCCCGGCCCTGGTCCAGCGCGCGGCCCTGTTGCAGTTGCAGGCGGCGAAAGCCTAGACCGAAATCGGTCTTGTTGGACACAGTCCGGCAAGGCCCGGATTTCGGTCCAGCATGACTCTGGAGCCTGACTCACGGCATCGGCGGAATCGCGAGGCGATTCCACCTCAGCCGATCAGGCTCTAGCCGCCCAGCGCCACGAACCCGCCGTTGCGGAAGCCCGGCTTGCCATAGCGCAGGGACTGGCCATCCTCGGCCATGACCCGGCCACCGGCGGCTTCCAGCACCGCCTGGCCGGCCGCCGTGTCCCACTCCGAGGTCGGACCGGTCCGCGGATAGGCGTCGAACCGCCCTTCGGCGATCAGGCAGAATTTCAGCGACGAATCCGTGCCCTGCCACTGGACGCAGCCATGGCGTGAGGCCAGGCGCTCGGCCTCTGCGTCGGTCATGGAGTGACTCATCACAGCCGCCGGCGAGGCCGGCCGGTCCCGAACCTTGATCGCTGTCCAGCCCTCGCCGAAGCGACGACGGAAGGCCCCGCCGCCGGGTGCCCCGCTGCGCCAGGTCGTGGCGGTCGCGGGCGCGGTGACCACGCCGGCCACCGGCGCGCCCTTGTGGATCAGGGCGATGTTGACGGTGAAACTCTCGCGGCCCTCGACGAAGCCGCGCGTGCCGTCCAGCGGATCGATCAGCCAAAACCAGTCATTCGCCGAGGCCGGAACGCCATCGGCAGCAACGGCCTCTTCCGCCACGGTCTGGATGCCGGGATACAGGGCCGCCAACCGGGTCAGGATCAGGGCCTCGGCCTCCTGATCGGCCTTCGTCACCGGGCTGTCGTCGGCCTTGGTCTCGGCGACCACGCCATTGCGCCAGTAGGGCAGGATCACGCGAGCGGCGTCCTCAGCGAGGTCGGCGAGGGCCTCGGTCAGTGCGCCGGACGCGAGGTCGGCGGTCAGTCGTTTACTCATGTGCGCCGGATTAGAGCATCGGACCGGTTTCGCGAACCGGCAAATCAGGTCAGCGTCCGTCCCGTCCCCGACTGTTGCGCGCAAGGCCCGATGACCGACACCGTTCCCGCCTCCCCCCTCCCCGACGGCCAGGCGCTCGCGGCCCTGGTCGCCGGCAAGCTGTGCCACGACTTCATCAGTCCGGCGGGCGCGATAACTTCGGGACTCGACCTGCTCAAGGACCCGACGGCCCAGGACATGCGCGATGACGCCATGGGGCTGATCGAGGCCAGCGCGAAGAAGATGGTGGCCCTGGTCAATTTCGCCCGCGTGGCCTTCGGGGCCGCCACCTCGGCAGAGCGGTTCTCCGGGGTCGAACTGGGCGAACTGGTTTCCGGCCTGACCGAGGGCGGGCGGGCCACGCTGGAGTGGAAGGTGGAGGACACAAGCTATTCCAAGGCCCGGTCGCGGGCGCTGGTGAATTTGGCATATCTGACCATGGCCGCCCTGCCGTCCGGCGGCGTGGCGACCATCGCGACGCGATCCGAAGGCGGCGTTCTGGCGATCGAAGGCCTGGCCGAGGGCAACCGCGCCCGGCTGAAGGGCGAAGCCGTGGCCGGACTCGCCGGACAGCCCCTCACCGAGGGCCTGCCCGGCCAATGGATCCAGCCCTACTGGCTTTGGCTCACCGCCCATGACGTGGGCGGTTCGCTGGAGGTTCAGGCCGAGGAAGGGCGGGTCGTGCTGACGGCCCGCATGCCGGACTGACGGCCCGGTCTAGCCCGAGACACCAACGACGCTGAACTTGCCCTCATGTTCCTGACCGATAACCCAGTTCAGGGTCCGCCCACCGGCGAAGGTAACGGCCCAGGTCTCGACGCGTCCGCCGGGCGTGTCCTCGGCGCTGACGAAGGTCTGGCTCTCGATCGCCCCCAGGGCGTTGAGCGCCGGACCCATGCCCGCGATCTGGCCGTTGCAGGCGTCGAGCAGGGATTGGGCCATCAGATCAGCCAGACAGGTCCCGCCGGCGGCTTCCGACACGATGCGGGTCAGCTGGGGGCCATACTGGCCGTCCTGGGCCATGGCCGGAAAGGCCATCAAGCCCGCCGCCGCCACGCCGGCCAACAACACACGAATACGCATCTGTTCAGTCTCCATCTTGTTTCATCGACCATGACCCAGCCGCCGGTCCGCCACAACACACCGACGCATGACAAAGGGTTCATGTCCCGCACGGTTTTCTGGCCGCTCCAAGGATGGATAACGGGTGCTTAAGGCGGTTTCCCAAGGAGTCGTTAACCGGCGCAGGGCGACTATAGGGCTGATGCACACGCGGGCGTTGTGCGCCCTTGATCCGGAACCCGAACCTTGACCCCCAGAACCTGTCTGATCGTCGACGACAGCCGGATCATCCGGAAGGTTGCGCGCCGTATCGTCGAGGGCCTGGGCTTCGAGGTCGACGAGGCCGCCGACGGCTCGGAGGCCCTGGCCTTCTGCGGCGGGGTCATTCCCGAGGTCATCCTGCTGGACTGGTCGATGCCGGTGATGGACGGCATGACCTTCCTGAGGCGCCTGCGCGCCCTGCCCGGCGGCCTGGCCCCCAAGGTCCTGTTCTGCACCATCGAAACCCGCGCCGAACGCATCGCCGAAGCCCTGTCGGCCGGTGCAGACGACTATGTGATGAAGCCGTTCGACGGTGAAATCCTGACCTCGAAATTCGCGGAAGTGGGGGCGGTCTGATCCGATGAGCCCCGAAGACTTCGACCGGCTGCAATCCCTGATGGTCTCGCGCGCGGGCTTTCGGCTGACGCGCGACCGGATGAAGCTGGCCGAGCACCGGCTGGGGCCTGTCGCCCGGCGCGAAGGGTTCGAGACCGTCGAGGCCATGCTGGCCTCGCTCTGGGCCAAGCCGGTCGCCGGCCTGGGCTGGGCGGTGATCGAATCCCTGCTCAACCCCGAGACATGGTTCCGGCGCGACCGGGCCAGTTTCGACACCTTCGGCAAGGAACTCCTGCCCGCCCTGTCGGCCGCCCGTGGCGGTCAGCCGGTCAAGATCTGGTCCGCCGGATGTTCGACCGGTCAGGAGGCCTGGTCGCTGGCCATCGCCGCCCAGGAGGCCGGCGTCGCGGTCGAGATCATCGCCACCGACCTGTCGCAGCGCGCGCTCGAAAAGGCCCGCTCCGGTGCCTATACCGGCTTTGAAATCCAGCGCGGTCTCAAGGCCGAGACCATGCTGCGTCATTTCGATCAGACCGAGGAGGCCTGGATCGCCAGGGCCGACCTGCGCGCCATGGTTCATTTCGCCCGCGCCAACCTGGCCGACGCCCCGACCGACGCCCACCAGTTCGACATTATCTTCTGCCGCCACGTTCTCGCCGACGCCGATCCGGCCCGACGCGGCGAGATGTTCGACAATCTTGAACGGCGACTGGTCGACGACGGCTGCCTCTTCCTCGGCCCCGACGAGCAGCCGGACAGCGACAGCATCGCCTTCCGCGCCGTCGCCGGCCGCAAGGGCCTGTTCGTGAAGTCGCCGGCGGCGCTGCGGCGGGCGGCTTAGGGCGCGCGCCGCTTCAAGTGAAGTACGGTCTCAAATGAAAGCGACGGTGCCCGCTGGCGGGGCGGCCGACCGGAGCAGCCGCCCGACCCTGAGAAACAGCTGATTGTCCTTGAAGGGCTTGGCGAGAAAGTCCCTGGCACCGAGTTTGATGGCCTCCTGCACATCACTTGCCTGATAGCGGGCTGTCAGGACCATCACAGGCAGCGTCATGATCCGGCCTGTCGACTTGAGGTGCTGGAGGACGCCGAAACCGTCAAGCCGGGGCATGTTCACATCCAGGATCATCGCCTGCGGCTGGACCTCCAGGATGCGCGTGAGCGCCTGGTGCCCATCCCTGGCCGTGTGAACCTGATATCCCGCGAGCTCCAGGCGGGTCACCAGCAGTTCCAGGATCATGGGGTCGTCGTCGACCACGAGGACGCGTGATTTCGCCACTACGCGGCTCCTGAAACCGGGTGGGCGGACGGAACCGTGTGGTCGGAAAGGGAAGACACGATCGCCCGGATCAGGTCGGCCAGTACGATCGGCTTGGAGACCATCCTGTCGAAATCAGATTGGTCGTCGATCCCGACCTGCGCGTCCGCCGAGAAACCCAGAATCGGTATGGATTGGTTGGGCCCGGGTCGGCTCCTGATCGTCCGCGCGGCTTCGCGGCCGTTCATTCCCGGCATCCGGATGTCCATCAGGATAATGTCAAACGGCAACTGACTTGCGATGGAGAGGGCTTCGGGCCCGCTCGCCGCCTCGAACACCTCTATACCCAGCCGGCCCGTGAGATTTGAGACGATCTCCCGATTGGCGGGATTGTCGTCCACCACCAGCAGTCTGACGCCGTCAACGTCGAGGCCGGGCTCTGCGGCGTCGGGGGCCTGCACGGGCGCGTGCACCACCACCGGTGCCGATACATGGAATGAGAATGTCGAACCGAAGCCTGCCCGCGACGTGACCGAGATCGCCCCGCCCATCGCCTCGGAGAGTCCCTTGGAGATCGCCAGTCCGAGCCCCGTGCCCCCGTGTTTGCGGGTCGGGGACGCGTCCACCTGCGAGAATCGTTGGAACAGGCGGCCGCACTGCGTTTCATCCATTCCGGTGCCGGTGTCGCGGATCGAAACAGCGAGGGCACCGGTCGCGGCGTCGTGGGCGACGGTCATGCCGACAGAGCCCGCATCGGTGAACTTGATGGCGTTGCCCACAAGGTTGAGCAGAATTTGCCGCAGGCGGTGGGGATCCAGCTCCACCTGCCCGGGAAGGTCTCCGGTCTGCTCGAAATCGAGCGTCAGGCCCTTCTCCTGGGCGAGGGGAGCGAACATGAGCAATGCTTCGTGGCAGACCTCGAGGGGATCGCAGGCCTCCGCCCGAAGCTCATACTGTCCAGCCTCCAGCTTCGAGAAGTCGAGGACATCGTTGACGATGGACAGGAGGGATTGGCCGGCCCCCGCGATCCGTCCGAGATGAATCTGCGCGTCCTCCGGAATATCGTCGCGATGGGCCAGCAACGAGGAGAAGCCGAGGATCGCGGTCAGCGGTGTCCTGATTTCGTGGCTCATGTTCGCGAGGAAATTGGACTTGATCTGCGAGGCTTCATCGGCCGCCGCGCGCGCCGCGATAAGGTCCGCTTCCATGGCCTTCTGCGCCGTCACGTCCCGCATCACGTCGGTTACGGCGTTCGGCTTTCCGGTGACCGGGTCGTGGGCCAGTCGGGGGCGGGACTGGATCCAGATGACCGTTCCATCCTTCCGGACATGTCGATGTTCGATCTGGGTGATGCCGGGGTTACGCAGGGCCTGGCCTATCTCCTGCTCGACGCGGTCCCGATCGTCCGGGTGAACGAAATCCAGCGCGAGCATTCCGACGACTTCATCCTCGGTGTAGCCGGTGACTGCCGTTACCGCCGGCGAGACATAGCGAAAGCGTCCATCCAGACCGCACTCGGTCACGATGTCCGACGCATTGGCGGCAAGGAGGCGGAAGCGTTCCTCGCTTTCTCTCAGGCGTCGCTCGGCGGCGTGATTGTCGGTGATGTCCCGGAATACGCCGAACAGGGCGATGGGGACTCCGTCCTCGCCGACCAGGCATCGACCGGTCGATTGCGTCAGACGCTCGCTGCCGTCGGGGCGCACAAGCCTGAGCTGGCAATCATATCCCTGTCCGGTCGCGCGAGCGCGTTCGACATGGGCGGTGATCAACGGGCGGTCGTCGGGATGGTAGGCGGCCAACGCGTCGTGAACCACCGGGTCGAAGGTGGCGCGATCCAGACCGTGGATGCGATAGACCTCGTCAGACCAGGTGATCTGCTCCGTGATAAAATCGAAGCGCCAGTGCCCCAGACCGAGGAGGCTCTCGGCGAGATGCAGCAGCTCGGCCTTCTCCTCCTGGGCCTGCATGAGGTTGAGCTGATCGACCGCGCTCGCGGCCTGGTCGGCCAGCATCCGCAGCAGGCGCATTACACCTGGTGAGGGCTGATCGCGCTCCACGGTGTCAAGCACACACAGAGAGCCGATGCGTTGCCCGGCACCGTCCTTGATGGACGCACCGGCATAGAAGCGGCAATTGGCCGGCCCCTTCACGAACATGTTGTCGGCGGTCTGAGGATGACTTCTGAGGTCGAGGATCACGAGTGTTCCGTCCGGACCCATCTCCAGCGGAGCTTCGCCGCACTCCTGTTGATCACGATCCGTGACCAGGCCGTCGCGAACCGACCGCAGCACATGGGAGCCGCCGACTTTCATGGCGATCGCCGCTACCGGCGCGTCCAGAAGGGCGGCAGCCATAACGATCAGACGGTCGATCGGATCACGGTCCAGGACAGGGCGCGTTTGTGGGTGAGCCATCCGCCACCGCTAAGCCTGAACCAGACAATGTTTGGTTACCGGTGCCATGACCATCCAGCTCGGCCCCGAAGAGCGAGACGGCCGAGGGCGTTCCGGATCGCCACCCACTCCCCGACAGGACTCACCAAGGATGACGAACCTTCCATAGCCCGCTAGCCTGCACCTTCATCGGGGAGGGTGAATCATGCGGTTGCTCTGGTTGACCGGATCATTGGCGCTGGCACTGCTGATCGCGGTGCTGACCCTGCAAAGCCCTTCGCCGGTCGGGACCGACGGCGCGGCGACGGCCTTCTCCGCCGGGCGGGCCATGGCCGATGTTCGCGAGATCGCGCAACGGCCCCACCCCGTCGGATCGGCGGATCATGCGCGGGTGGCCACCCATCTGTTGCAGCGGATGGCGGCGCTGGGTCTGGAGACCTCGACCCAGGCGGGGGCCCTTTCGCCCGCGGCCGTGCGGCGGTTCGAGCGCGGCGGCGAGTCCGCGGCCGGCATCGAGCTGACCAATCTGATCGGCGTCCTGCCCGGGCGCGACCCCGGCCTGCCCGCCGTCGCCCTGATGGCCCACTATGACACCGTGCCGAAATCCGCCGGTGCCGCCGACGACAGCGCGGGTGTGGCGGCGATCCTGGAGACCGTTCGCGCCATACGCGCCCGCGGCCCGACGGACCGGACGCTGGTCGTGTTGCTGACCGACGGCGAGGAACTGAATCTGGACGGTGCCCGCGCCTTCTGGGGCGACCATCCCCTGCGCGACCGCATCGGCGCCGTCGTCAATCTGGAGGCGCGTGGCGGCGGCGGACGGGCCATGATGTTCGAGACGGGTCGCGGCAATGCCGAAACCATCGGCCTGTTCGCCCGCGCGGGCGTGCGGGCGACGGGCGGCGTCTCGTCCAATTCCCTGGCCGTCTTCGTCTATGAGCTGATGCCCAACGGCACCGATTTCACCGTCCCCAGGGACCGGGGCCTGCAGGGGATCAACCTGGCCTTCATCGGTCGGCCTGACCAGTATCACGCGGCCGCCTCGACCCCCGACGCCCTCGACCGGGGCAGCGTCCAGCACCTCGGCTCCCAGGCGCTGGAGACCGCCGACGCCCTGTTGCGCGCGCCCGTCCTGCCTGCCGCCACGACCAACCTCGTCTATGCCGACGTGTTCGGCCGGGTCATCATCGGCCATCCGCCGGTCATGGGCTGGGTATTGCTGGGGCTGGCCTTCGCCGCACTGGCACTGGCCGTCTGGCGCGCGGGTGCCCGCGCCGGCCTGACCCTCGCCGACGCTGGACGAGGGGCCATCGACGGCCTGTGGTTCCTGTCGACCGGACTGGTCCTGACCCAGCTGGTGCGGCTGCTGGCCGGGCCCGCCTCGGCCCGGGCCGCCAGCGCCGACGCCTATTACACCCTGCTGGGCCGGTTGCCGTGGATGGAGGCCGGCGCGGCCCTGACCGTGCTGGCAGTCGCCCTGGCCCTGCTGGGCGGGCGAACCCGTGTCGACCGCCGCATCGTCGCCGGCGCGATCGTCGTCGCGGCCGTCGGCGCCCTTCTGCTCGGCGGGATGAACGTCATTGTCGTCGCGGCGGCAGTCGTCGCGGCCGGCCTGTCGCTGTTTCCCGGCCTCACCGCCCGTTCGACCTGGGGCGGATGGACGGGCCTGATCGGGCTGGTTCTCGTCGTCGCCACGGCCGCCCAGACAGCCGCGCCGGAGGCCGCCTTCCTGTTTGTCTGGACCGGCCTTCTGGCCGCACTCGTCGCCGCAATGGCCGCCTTCCTCGATCCAGGCCTGACCCGCGCCCCGGCCCTGGGTCCGGTCGCGGTCGGCGCCGTGCTCGGAGGGGCGTGGCTGATGGGACTGTCCCACGGTGTCTTCCTCGGTATCGGCATGGACCTGCCCGGCGCCCTCGCCCTCATGGGGCTGCTGATCCTGATGCTGATGCGGCCGCTCGGTCCGGAACAGGGACTGGCGCGGCCGCTCCTGATCGCGGCGGCGGCGGTCCTGGTCCTCGGGGCCGGAATGTCGGTGGCGGCACAGGTGATTGTGCCCATGCCCCCCGCCGACGCGGCCCGGACCTGAACCGACCCATGACCGGGCCGCTCTATCTGGAAGACCTCCACATCGGTCAGACCTTCGTCAGCGAGTCCGTCACGGTCACCACCGACCAGATCAAGGCCTTCGCCCGCGAGTTCGACCCCCAGCCCTTCCACCTCGACGAGGAGGCCGCGCAGAACAGCCTGTTCGGCGGGCTGGCCGCCAGTGGCTGGCATACGGCGGCCCTGACCATGAAGTTGCTGGTCGGCGGCTTCCCCCTGGCGGGCGGCCTTGTCGGCGCGGGGGGCGAAACGACCTGGCCCCGCCCAACCCGGCCCGGTGACACCCTCACCGTCCACGTCGAGGTGCTGGAGATCCTCCCCTCACGCTCCCGCGCCGACCGCGGCATGATCCGCACCCGCAGCGAGACCCGCAACCAGCACGGCGAGGCGGTACAGGTCTCGACCGTCCGCATCGTCGCCTGGCGCAGGCCGGTCCGGGCCTAGCGGCCTCTGGACGATTCATCACAACGAACACGACGGAAGGCACAACGGACACGACGGGACCGAAGCCGTGTCCACGTCAGAGCTCCCCGGGCGTCATCCGATCGCGGCCTACGCCGCAATTCCTGATGCCTTCAGGGCGACCCCGCCTCCATCCGCCGCTCAGGTCCCGTCGTGTCCGTTGTGAACTCGTTGTGCCCGTTGTGATGAACCAGCACGGCCGGACGACGGCTCTGGTCAGCCCCCGTCCGTCCACACCGTTTTGTACAGGTCGAATCGCCGGTCGCGCAGGTTGCGCACCGTCCCCTGCGACTTGGCCCAGGCCAGGTCGGACAGGTCCAGGTCGGCCACCGTCACGATCTCCACGTTCTCGGACGCCTCGGCCGCCACCCCGTCCCGCGCGAACGGGAAGTCGCACGGCGTCAGGATGCAGGACTGGGCATACTGGATGTCCATGTTCTCGACGTTGGGCAGATTGCCGACATTGCCCGACAGGACGACGTAGCACTGGTTCTCGATGGCCCGGGCCTGCGAGCAATAGCGCACCCGCAGATAGCCCTGCCGGGTGTCGGTGCAGAAGGGCACGAACAGCATCCGCGCGCCCTCATCGACCAGACGCCGCGCCAGTTCCGGGAACTCGGAATCATAGCAGATCAGCACCCCGATCGACCCGCAGTCAGTCGGTATGGCGTGCACCACATCGCCGCCCTTGATGTTCCACCAGTGGCGCTCGTTCGGCGTCGGATGGATCTTCTCCTGGGCATGGACCGAGCCGTCGCGCAGGAAGACATAGGCCACGTTCTGGATGTCGCCGTCCTCGGCCCGGGTCGGGTGCGAGCCGCCGATGATGTTGATATTGTACTCGACCGCCATCTTCTGCATCGCCTCGACGAAGCGCGGCGTGTAGCGGGTCAGGGCCTCGATCGACTCCACCGGAGTCAGCTTCTTCGGCTCCAGCGACAGCAGTTGCAGGGTGAACAGCTCGGGGAACACGACGAAGTCGGACCGGTAGTCCGAGGTCACATCGACAAAATATTCGAGGTTGGAAATGAATTCCTCGAAGCTGGCCACCTTGCGGGCCTGAAGCTGGACCGTCGCCACCCGGACGGTCTCCTTGGTCGCGAAGGCGGCCCCCTTGCCGTGCGTCTCCGCATAATAGGGATTGCGCCAGACCATATGCGCCGCATGGCCCATCGAGGCGGTGTCGGACTTGAGATAGTTCTCCAGCACCCCGATCGGCTCGAAGCCCGAGCGCAGGTGGAAGGCGATCACCGGGTCGTTCAGCTTGCGCGCCGTCACCGCGTCCAGATAGTCGGTCGCCGTCGGATAGGCCGCCTTGCGCCGCGCCAGCCCTGGCATCCGCCCGCCAAAGACGATGCCACGCAGGTTCTCGGCCTCACACAGGTCGCGCCGCGCGTCATACAGCCTCTGGCCGATGCGCAGGCGGCGGCGGTCCGGGTCGACGCAGACCTCCATGCCATACAGCCAGTCCCCCACCGGATCGTGCCGCGCCGCATAGCCGCCGCCGGTGATCTGGGTCCAGGTGTGCGGCGCCATGGCCGTCTTCTCGTCGATGCGGAAGCCGGCGGCATAGCCGACGATCTCCCCCTCATACTCGACCACGAACTGGCCATCGGGGAAGGCCGCGATCTGCCCGCGCAGCATGCCGGGCGTATAGGCCGTCATGTCCTTGTAGACCTTGGCGACCAGCGCCGTGATCGCCTTCACATCGGACAGGCGGGCGTTGCGGATGGAGAGGACGGCGGGCTTTGAGGTTCATGTCATACCGTCTGAACGCAGGGCGAAGCTTGGAGATCAACCCCCCGGTGCCGATTCCTCACGGATGTCGGCACGGGCCTTCCGGCAGCGTCCGGCGCGATCAGTCGAGTCCAAGCCTGCGGTCCAGACTCGCCGCGCCCGGCCCGCGCGCGATCAGATAGATCAGCGGAGCGGCCCAGAGCAGGTGGGTCGGCCAGCCGCCGGGGACCACGAACAGCTGGATGACCAGCGTCATCCCCAGCAAGCCGAGGGCGGCGGACCGGGTGAACAGGCCGAGGACCAGCAGAACCGGCAGGGCGTGCTCGGCATAGGTGGCCAGAGCGGCCGCCAGTTCGGGTGAAAGAAGGGGAACCCGATATTCCTCGGCGAACAGATATCGGGTGGACGGCGTAATGGTGAGCAGTCCCTCCACCTTGGTCCGGCCGGATAGGAAGAAGGGGGCGGCGACGCCGAGGCGCAGCAAGAGGGCCAGCGGCCAGTCTGGAATGGCGTCAGAGATGCGGTCGTGGATACGGGCGAGGGCGATCATGGGCGAAGGCTCTGGAAGCCGGCGGAATCGAAGACTCCGAGGGCGATGAGATCAGCGAAAAGGATGGAGACGTCCGCCTTGGGGCGGACCGATCGGGCGGACAGGGACGCCACCCCGAACGGGCGCCCCTTGCGGCAGGCGTCGAGAAAGACCCATTCGGCCCGCGACAGGCGTCGTGCCCGCACCTCAGCGCCCGGGCGATGGATCAGCAGGCCCTCGGGCTCGAAACTCCAGCAGGGATCCGCCTGCTCGGACGGGTATCGGTGCGCCAGCCATAGCGAAGGCACGGTCCAGTCGAACCAGAACAGGCGGGCAGACGGGTGCAGGCGCGCGGGCATCGTCGTCAGCGCCAGTCCGGCTGCGGCGGCTTGCGGCGCGGTGAGCGGGACGGCATCGGCGGCCAGATGCGCCTCGGTCCAGGCGCGGTCGAGGCGAGCGACCGCTGCAAGGTAGGGCATGTCCCGCGCCGGTTCGAAGGTGGCAAGCCAGTCGGGAAAGGCTGCGCCGAACGCCGCCAGGACGGGGTCGTCGCCGGGTTGCGCCTCAACGAACTCGCGGCCGGCGGCACGGAACCACTCCGTGCCGACCAGTTGGGACACAGTCGGGTAGTTGGCCTCCAGCGCGTCCACGCGTCCCTTGATCGAGGTGTTGCGATAGACGGCGATGGCGCCCAGGGTCCGGTCGTCCGGATTCAGATGCGGCCACAGGGCTTCGAAGCCGCCCTCCAGGGCGACGGAAAAGGCGTGATGAAACCGGGTCATGCCACGGCCCCCATGGTGGTCAGGGCGCGGCAGGCGCGGGCCTGTTCGCTGAGCAATTCGCCAAAGGCCGGAACCCGGCCGTCGCGCTCAATCAGGGTGGGTCGGGGGCCGATCCGGTCCAGAAGCCGCCGATAGAGGCTCCAGACAGCCTCACTGACCGGAGCGTCGTGACTGTCGATCAGCAAGGCCTCGCCCCAGACCGGATCCGGGCGATGGCCGGCCAGATGGATTTCGCCGACGGCGGAGGCCGGAACGCGATCCAGCCAGTCCTCGGCCGACAGACCCATGTTGGAGGCGCTGACGAACACATTGTTGACGTCCACCAGTAGTCCGCAGCCGGTGCGGCGGGTGATCTCGGCCAGAAAGTCGACCTCCTCCCAGTCATGGCCCGACAGCGGGAGGTAGGCGGCGGGGTTCTCGATCAGCAGGCGACGCCCGAGGGCGCGCTGCGCCTCGTCGATGTGCTCGCAGATCAGGGTCAGCATCTCCCGGCTGCGCGGGACCGGCAGGAGATCGGGATGATAGACATTGCCCCGCCGCGACCAGGCCAGATGCTCGGACACCTCAAACGGCGCGAAGCGGTCGATCAGCTCGCGAAACCGGGCCAGATGGGCCCGGTCAGGCCGCTCGTCGCCTGCCAGGGACAGGCCGACCCCGTGCAGGGACAAGGGATGAACGGCGCGAATGCGCTCCAGCCAGGTGAGCCGGGGACCGCCCGCGACCATGTAGTTCTCGGGGTGAACCTCGAACCACAGGCCGCGCTGGTGTCCGGCCGCCGGGCAGGCCTCGGCTTCAACATAGTGCTGCGGCTTGAGGCCCAGCCCGGCGGTCGGAAAGACGGTCATCAGCGGTTGGCGATCGGGCTCAAAGAGCCGTTGCCCCGGGGCGTGCGGATGGTGGTGCAGGTCCCCTTGGCGACCAGCTTCCAGGCGTTGCCCTGGTAGTCGCGGGTCGAGGTGCCGGCGCAGCTGGTGCCTGGACCGGCGGCACAGTCGTTCTGACCGGCGCGGGCGACGCCGTAGCACTTTTCCATCTCGTTTTCCTGCGCCGCATTGGGCCGGTTCTGGGCCGAGGCGGCGGTCGCCCCGAGAGCGAGCAGGGCGCCGGCACCGACGATGATCTTGGTTTGGGTGTTCATGGGGTCGTCTCCTCATGCGGCCGACCCGGAACGGAACGGCCTTGCAGCAGAGGGTTCGACGGCGTCATAGCCAAGGTTACGGGGGCGCCCGGAAAATTGTTTCGACAGGGCCCACCGCGCGCGATGTAACCTCGGGCAGGTTCCGCGCGAATGGAGTGGCGTGGTGGACAGGGAAGCCGAGCTCAAGGGCCTGATGCTGCGAGGTCTCGAGGGAGACCCCGTGGCGTGGCGCGTGCTGCTCACCCAGCTTCGGGGAGCCCTGACCCCCTATTTCAGGCGTCGCCTGAGCGGACTGGAAGCGGATGCCGAGGACCTGGTGCAGGACTGTTTGATCGCCATTCACGCCAAGCGGGCGACCTATGACCGCTCGATGGCCTTCACCGCCTGGGCCTATGCGATCGCCCGTTACAAACTCATCGATCATTTCCGTCGACAGGGCCGCCGGGCTGATGTGCCGCTTGAGGACGCGGCCGTTCTGACCGCCGAACATTCCGTCGAGGACGGTGCCATGCGGCGGGATCTGGCCAGGGTCCTGTCGATTCTGCCGATGCGACAGCGCCGCCTGATCGAGGATGTGCGGATCGGGGGCTTCAGTCTGGCCGAGGCTGCGGCCCGCAACGGCTGCACCGAGGGCGCCGCCAAGGTCAGCGTCCACCGCTCGATGAAGGCGCTGTCGGCCAGCGTAGTGTCCCATGAAGACTGATGATCTGATCGACGCCTTGGCGGCCGGCCTGCAGCCGACGCGACCCGCGCGGCTGGACACCCTGCTACTCGCGTGCGCAGCGGCGGCGTCCGTGGCGGCCGTGGCGATCCTGCTCGGCCTCCGGCCGGCCTTGGCCGAAACGCTTTCATCCCCGACCACGTGGATGAAGGGACTCTATACGGCCGGTCTCAGCGGCACCGCCTTGTGGCTCAGTACCCGGGCGGGCCGACCGGGTGCCGATGCGCGCCTTCCCCTTGCTGCGTTGGCGGCGATCGTCGGTCTGGCCGTACTTTGGGGTGTGTTCGCGCTCATGATGACCCCCGGAAGCGAGCGCCTCCCGGACTGGCTCGGCCGGACATGGACGATCTGCGGCCGAAACATCCTGCTGGTCTCGGCGGTGGCGGCAGTTCCGACGTTCTTGTCAGCCCGAAGACTGGCCCCAACCCGTCCGGCCTTCTCAGGGTTCGCCCTGGGTGTGGCCACGGGCGGAATCGCGGCGACGGCCTATGGCATGCTGCATTGTCCGGAATCGACCGTCGCCTTTGTGACGACCTGGTACACCCTGGGTGTCGCAGGCGCGGGCCTCATTGGTGCTGTGGCCGGCCGGTTCGCGTTGCGCTGGTAGCCGCCGGGGGCCCGGAGAGATCTAGCCTCCGGCACCCCTACGTCAAAAACGGACATACCCATCCGCCCTCCTGAAAAGAACATATTGGCAACCGGAACAAACCGTGTACTAACTGCCCTTCAACAGGGAGCGGGTCCAGGCGGGTCTCTCCCGGAACCAGATGGGAATCATGGCAAGGGAGAGTGGCAAGGTGGCAGCTCAGGCGAATCTGAAATTGGTGGGCAAGGACGACGGCGACAAGCAGCGCGCGCTGGAGGCGGCGATCGCGCAGATCGACCGGGCCTTCGGCAAGGGCTCGGTGATGAAGCTGGGCAAGGGGGGGGTCGCCGATGTGATCCCCTCTGTCTCGACCGGCTCGCTGGGTCTCGACATGGCCCTGGGCATCGGCGGCCTGCCGCGCGGACGGGTGATCGAGGTGTTCGGGCCGGAGAGCTCGGGCAAGACCACCCTGGCCCTGCACACCGTGGCCGAGATCCAGAAGGCCGGCGGCACGGCCGCCTTCGTCGACGCCGAACATGCACTCGATCCCGGCTATGCCCAGAAGCTGGGCGTCAACCTGGACGACCTGCTGGTGTCGCAGCCTGACACGGGCGAACAGGCGCTGGAGATCGTGGATACCCTGGTGCGGTCGGGTGCCGTGGACATCGTGGTGGTCGACTCCGTCGCCGCCCTGACGCCGCGCGCCGAGATCGAGGGCGAGATGGGCGACAGCCTGCCCGGCCTGCAGGCGCGTCTGATGAGCCAGGCCCTGCGCAAGCTGACCGGCTCGATCTCCAAGTCGAACTGCATCGTCCTGTTCATCAACCAGATCCGCCACAAGATCGGCGTCATGTACGGTTCGCCCGAGACGACGACGGGCGGAAACGCGCTGAAATTCTACGCCTCGGTCCGTCTCGACATCCGCCGCACCGGCGCGATCAAGGACCGCGACGAGGTCGTCGGCAACACCACCCGGGTCAAGGTGGTCAAGAACAAGGTCGCGCCGCCGTTCCGCGAGGTGATCTTCGACATCATGTACGGCGAGGGCATCTCCAAACTGGGCGAGATCATCGACCTGGGGGTG
The DNA here is from genome assembly GCA_965284535.1 of Caulobacteraceae bacterium. Lineage (GTDB taxonomy): Bacteria > Pseudomonadota > Alphaproteobacteria > Caulobacterales > Caulobacteraceae > Brevundimonas. The sequence goes on along the minus strand of OZ260090.1, from coordinate 1,452,216 downwards.
AAAGCCGGCATCGTCGAGAAGTCGGGCAGCTGGTTCAGCTACGACAGCCAGCGCATCGGCCAGGGCCGCGAGAACGTGCGCGCCTTCCTCAAGGCCAATCCCGACATCGCCGACTCGATCGAGAAGGCCGTACGCGCCTCGACCACCAAGATCGCCGAAGAGCTTCTGGGCGCGCCCGAACCCGACGAGGGACAGGACCTGGAAGGCTAGGGCCGGAGTGCTCCTCCCCCCCCCCGCGGGTGAGGGGAAGCATCCGAAGGATGGTGGAGGGGTGCCGGCTTTGGACTCTTTGGACTCTTTAGACCCGGTTTTCGGCGGCCCCGCTTTGGACCCTTTAGACTCTTTGGACCTGCTTTTTTGACACCCACCTTCTCCGGCCGGGTCCCCCGACCCGCCTCCGACCCCGAGGGGCCGGGCCGGACGGAGCAGGCCGCTCGATCCCCACCCGGATCGGGCGGCCTTTTTTCTTGCCCGAACGGCCACGCCGTCAGACGCTCCGGCCCGGAGGACGCCACCCATGACCCTGCCGACCACCGTGACTCTCGCCCGCACAGCCCTCTATGCCGGCCTGCTGGCCGGGGCGCTGGACATCGCCGCCGCCATCCTGACCAATCTTCAGGTCCCGGCCCGGGTCGTGCTGCAGTCCGTGGCCAGCGGCTGGATGGGCGGCGAAGCCTATCGCGGGGGCTGGCCGACGGCCTGGCTCGGTCTGGCCTCCCACTTCGCCATCATGCTGGTCATGGCCGTGATCTACGTCGCCCTGGCCGCCCGCGCGCCCGGCCTGAACCGTATCTGGCCCGCCGCCGGACTGGCCTGGGGGATCGCCGTCTGGGTGGTCATGACCTTCGCCGTCGTGCCCCTCTCGGCCGCCACCCTGCCCGCCCCCGACCTGATGGCCGCCCTCAAGGGCCTTGCCATCCACATCCTGTTCGTCGGCCTGCCCATGGCCTGGGTCGCCCGCCGCCTGCTGGTCGCGCCCGCCGCCTGACGCCCGGGTGATGCATTGGGGCCCAAACCCCTATATGACGCCCGTTCCCCGTTTCTCCCCGACCGAACGCGCGCCTCATGTCCAGCCTGAAACAAATTCGCTCCACCTTCCTCGACTATTTCGCGGCCGACGGTCACGAGAAGGTCCAGTCCGCCCCCCTGGTACCCCAGAACGACCCGACCCTGCTGTTCGTCAACGCGGGCATGGTGCCGTTCAAGAACGTCTTCACTGGCCAGGAACGCCGCCCCTACAGCCGCGCCACATCGGCCCAGAAATGCGTGCGCGCCGGCGGCAAGCACAATGATCTGGACAACGTCGGCTATACGGCCCGGCACCACACCTTCTTTGAAATGATGGGGAATTTCTCCTTCGGAGACTATTTCAAGGAACACGCCATCGAGATGGCGTGGAACCTGATCACCAGGGATTTCGGCATCCCGAAGGACCGGCTGATGGTCACCACCTACATCGACGACGATGAGGCGGTCGAGCTGTGGAAGAAGATCGCCGGCCTGCCCGAGAGCCGCATCACCCGCATCGCCGGCTCGGACAATTTCTGGTCGATGGGCGATACCGGCCCGTGCGGTCCGTGTACGGAAATCTTCTACGACCACGGCGATCACATCTGGGGCGGCCCGCCCGGAACGCCGGACGAGGACGGCGACCGATGGGTCGAAATCTGGAACCTCGTCTTCATGCAGTTCGACCAGCAGGCGGATGGATCGCGCTCGCTGCTGCCCAAGCCTTCGATCGACACCGGCATGGGTCTGGAGCGCGTCGCCGCGGTGTTGCAGGGCGTGCATTCCAACTATGAGACCGACCTGTTCCGCACCCTGATCGCGGCCTCGGAACACGAGACCAATACCTCGGCCGAGGGCGACCGCGCGCCGTCGCATCGCGTCATCGCCGACCACCTGCGCAGCTCATCCTTCCTGATCGCCGATGGCGTCACGCCCTCGAACGAGGGCCGCGGCTATGTGCTGCGCCGGATCATGCGCCGCGCCATGCGCCATGCCCACCTGCTGGGCGCCGCCGACCCGCTGATGCACCGGCTGGTGCCGACCATCGTCGCCGAGATGGGCGAGGCCTATCCGGAGCTGAAACGCGCCGAGGCCTTCATCACCGACACCCTGAAGCAGGAGGAGATCCGCTTCCGCACCACCCTCGGTCGCGGCATGGGCCTGCTGGAGGACGCGTCGAAGGACCTCGGTGAGGGCGGTGTCCTGTCGGGCCAGACCGCCTTCACCCTGTATGACACCTACGGCTTCCCGCTCGACCTGACCCAGGACGAGGCGCGGCGTCGCGGCTTCACCGTCGACACCGACGCCTTCGACGCCGCCATGAGCGAGCAGAAGGCACGCAGCCGCGAACACTGGACGGGCTCCGGCCAGACCGCCTCGACCGGCGAATGGCTGGCCCTGCGCGACCGCCTCGGGCCGACCGTCTTCACCGGCTATGATGCCGTGGAGGGCTCGGGCGAGGTCCTGGCCATCGTGCGCGACGGATCGTCCGTGGACGAACTGTCGGCCGGCCAGACCGCCGAGGTGGTGTTCGACCAAACCCCCTTCTACGGCGAGGGCGGCGGCCAGGCCGGGGACCGGGGCGAGATCGAGTGGACCGATGCCACGGGCCAGCAGGGTACGGCCACAGTGCTGGATGTGCAGAAACACGCCGGCGACCTGTTCGCCCACCGCATCGAGATCACCTCGGGCACCCTGGCCATCGGTACGCGCGCGCAACTGCGCTCGAATGCCGACGCCCGACTGACCACCCGCGCCAACCACTCGGCGGCACACCTGCTGCACAAGGCCCTGGCCAATGTGCTGGGCGGCCACGTGGCCCAGAAGGGCCAGATGGTCGACGCCGAACGCCTGCGTTTCGACTTCAGCCACAACGCCCCCGTCACCGAGGACGAACTGGCCCGGATGGAGGATGAGGTGAACGCCGTCATCCGCCAGAACCTGCCCGCCGAGACGAGGATGATGGCCCCGCAGGAGGCCATCGCCGCTGGTGCCGTCGCCCTGTTCGGCGAGAAATACGGCGACGAGGTCCGGGTCCTGACGCTCGGTCACAGCCTGATCGACGACACCCCCTATTCGGTCGAATTGTGCGGCGGCACCCATGTGGCCCGCACCGGCGACATCGCCCTGTTCAAGATCGTCTCCGAGACCGGCATCGCCGCCGGCGTCCGCCGCATCGAGGCCCTGACCGGCGAGGCCGCGCGTCAGTTCCTGCTGGCCCAGGCGGGTGTGGCCAAAACGCTGGCCCAGAGCTTCAAGGTCCAGCCCGCCGACGTCCCTGCCCGGGTCGAGGCCCTGACCGCCGACCGCAAGGCGCTGGAAAAGCAGGTCGCCGACCTGAAGAAGCAGCTCGCGCTCGGCGGCGGCGGTTCAGCCAATGCCGCGCCCGAAGAGATCAATGGGATCAAACTGATCGCCCGGGTTCTGGACGGCGTCGACGGCAAGGGACTGCGCGGCGTGGCCGAGGAGTTCCGCACCCAGGTCGGTTCCGGCGTCGTCGCCCTGATCGGCGTCACCGAGGGCAAGGCCGCCATCACCGTCGCCGTGACCTCGGACATGACCGGCCGGGCCAATGCCGCGGACCTCGCCCGGGCCGCCGTCATCGCCATGGGCGGCCAGGGTGCCGGCGGCAAGCCGGACTTCGCCCAGGGTGGCGCGCCGGACGGGTCGAAGGCCGAGGACGGTCTCGCGGCGGTCAGGGCGTCGCTGGCGGGCTAGGACGCGGGCGGGGCGCTCTGCAGGTCCACGGCCGCCAGCTTCCAGTCGAACAGGCCGCGCCGCTCGAGGATCAGGGCCAGGTGGTCGTCCGGCTGATCTCGGGGCGTCAGGGTGACGGCGAATTCGTTGAGGCCGCGGTAGCCCCAGGCCTGATGGATGTCGTCGGCCTCGACCTTGTCTTCGGTCGGCTCAGCTGGGGTCCGGCGGGTCGGGTCCGGGGCCTCGGCCGTGCGCACCATCTGAGCGACCACCTGTGGCGTGACCACCGCATCGACGGCACCGGACAGGATCATCGGCGCCAGCATCATGCCCAGCCCGCCCAGGCCACTCTCGGAAACCCGCGGGTCGCGGCTCATGCGCTCCATCAGCTCGGTGTTCAGCTCGGCCTTCAGGCTCTCCCTGAGCGACGGAAAGTCGACCAGGGCCTCGATCTTTTGTTCATCCCCGGCCTTGGCCGCGCGGATCAACGCCTGCGCCGCCAGCACGGGCGCGGCGGCCCAGGCGATCCCGAACAGGACCACGGCCCCGGCGACGCCGATACTCAGTAATTTCTTCATTTGACCCTCTGGCGTCGTAACGCCTCCCCACCGCTACGGTTGCCCGAGTCGCGATGGGCCGCCAAGGGGTTGGGCCGTCAGCCGCCCTTGCGACCGCTTTGCCCGACCATGGGTACGTCCTGCGGCGAGGCGGCCGGCGACACACCCTCCGGCAGGCCGACATGGACCAGTTGCCACTCGATCAGGCCCTTGCGTTCAAAGGTGAAGATGGTCTCGGAACCGCCCTCGTCGGCGACGCTCATCCGGACCCTGTTCATGCCCCAATAGACCGGTCGGGGCATGGGACCACCGGTACTGGCGTTGTCAGGCGCCGGCAGGGCTGCCCGCGAGCGCTGGGAGGCATAGCGGCCCTCGCCCCGGGTCAGGGCAGCGACCGCGGCGGGGGTCAGATAGGCGTCGACATCCGGTGCCGGGGCCGCCGTCGCCTGTTCGAACTGGCGGCGCACCGCGCCGATGGGGTCTTCCATGAAGGTCGGCGCCGGCGCGACGGCGGCCGGATTGCCGCTCAGCTGCGGGCGCAGCGACTGGCGTACGGCGGGATAATCAATCAGTCGCGCCAGGCCGGCGACGTCGCTGGTCTCGGCGGCCGAGCGGATGCCGAAGAAGGCGACCGCCGGAGCCACGAGGAAGGCAATGCCGGCCAGCAGCACGACAAGCAGGAACAGCTTGCCGAGAATGCCTCCGCCTCCGCCTCCGCGGCGGCGCTTTCCGCTCCGGGCCCAGACCGGCTGATGATGTTCGGCGGTGGGTTCGTTCAAGACCGTCCTCCCGGATGACCCGTCATCATGCACAAACCCGGCACCGGCTCAAACGAAAGGCCCGCCGGAGGCGAATCCGGCGGGCCTCTTTGTTTTGGACCGCGGTCACAAGGCCTCGCCTTGTCGACCCGACGCAGCCTGGCGCTTCGCGCTCGCCCCGCCCTCAAGCAGCGAGCGGCCGCGTCGAGAGCGCTGGCCCCCTCCTAGGAGGCCTTCATCGCCACAGTCAGGTTCTCGGCGACCTTGTCGAGGAAACCCTCGGTGGTCAGCCAGCCCTGCTGGTCGCCGACCAGCAAAGCCAGGTCCTTGGTCATGAAGCCGGCCTCGACGGTCTCGACCACGACGCGCTCCAGCGTCTCGGCGAAGGTCGCCAGCTCCGCGTTGCCGTCCAGCTTGGCACGGTGCGAGAAGCCGCGCGTCCAGGCGTAGATCGAGGCGATGGAGTTGGTCGAGGTCGCCTCGCCCTTCTGGTGCTGGCGGAAATGGCGGGTGACGGTGCCGTGGGCAGCCTCCGATTCCAGCACCTTGCCGTCCGGCGTCATAAGGACCGAGGTCATCAGTCCCAGCGAGCCGAAGCCTTGCGCCACCACGTCGGACTGCACGTCGCCGTCGTAGTTCTTGCAGGCCCAGACGAAACCGCCGGACCATTTGATGGCCGCGGCCACCATGTCGTCGATCAGACGGTGCTCATAGGTCAGGCCCGCCGCCTTGAACCTGTCGGCGTATTCCTTGTCGAAGACGTCCTGGAAGATGTCCTTGAAGCGGCCGTCATAGGCTTTCAGGATGGTGTTCTTGGTCGACAGATAGACCGGGAAGTTCCGGCCCAGACCGAAGGCGAAGCTGGCGCGGGCGAACTCGGTGATCGAGTCATCGAGGTTGTACATCCCCATGGCCACACCGGCCGACGGGAACTGGAACACTTCATGCTCGATGACTTTCCCGTCGTCGCCTGTGAAGGTCATCATCAGCTTGCCGGGGCCGGGCACGAGGAAGTCCGTGGCCTTGTACTGGTCGCCGAAGGCGTGACGGCCGACGACGATGGGCTGGGTCCAGCCCGGCACCAGACGCGGCACGTTGGAGCAGATGATCGGCTCGCGGAAGACGACGCCGCCGAGGATGTTGCGGATGGTGCCGTTCGGCGACTTCCACATCTTCTTGAGGCCGAACTCCGCAACGCGGGCCTCGTCGGGGGTGATGGTGGCGCATTTCACGCCCACGCCATGCTTCTGGATCGCGTGAGCCGCGTCGATCGTCACCTGATCGTCGGTCGCGTCGCGGTGCTCCATGCCGAGGTCGTAGTAGTCGAGCTCGAGGTCGAGGAAGGGGAAGACCAGCTTGTCCTTGATCATCTGCCAGATGATGCGGGTCATCTCGTCGCCGTCGATGTCCACGATGGGATTGGCGACCTTGATCTTGGCCATGCGGGTGTTTGCCTCTGACTGGGAATGGGGAGTGAGGCGGGCGGTATAGCGGGGCGCGCCGACGGGCGCAAAGGGCGGGACCGGACTTCACCGGAATCCCCACAGGTTGGGGCAATGCCGTTCGGCCGGGACCCCTGTCCTGACGCCGGGCCAGGGGCCTGGACACCGCTCGGCCCGGATCCCGGGAGCAGGAGACTCCGGGATCCGGGCCCCGACCCTTTCGGGCCGACGGTCGCATGCGGGGGAAGGGTGGTCTCCTGCGGTGGACCGGATTTCAGTGGGCCGTCGGCGGCTCGTGAGGTGTGGCGACAGAGGCCTGCGTCCGAAGGCGACGGCGCGCGCGACTGCCACGCCACCCTTCAAGGATCGCCGGCCAGGCGGATGCCGCTGTCCCGGAAGAGGGTTGTGCGTCCTTCATCTCGCCCTCCTGGGACCCACGGTGTTGAACTGTCAGGCCGACCAGCCCGAGGGCGAACGGCTGCTCCACGGCGTGACCGTGAACTGCCGCGCGGCGGGACGCGTGCGCTGCTTGATCCGGGGCGCGGCGTCCATCAGGGCTCCCAGCCAGTCCCACGCGGTTTCCTTATGATTGTGGTGAACTTCTTCCATTGCGGGCCTCCTCTGGCCTTCCATTGCTGATAAGACCGATATGGACTTGACAACGGCAACGGACAAACCAGATTGCGGACAACTCACATAAGGTTTGCTTATGGCTGATCCCCTCGCCGGTATCCCCCTCGCCTCCATCCGGGTGTTCGAGGCCGCCGCCCGTCTGAAGAGCTTCACTCGCGCCGCCGAGGAACTGGGCATGACCCAGGCGGCGGTCAGTTGGCAGATCAAGGCGCTGGAGGGTCGGCTGGGGCAAAGCCTGTTCCGCCGCCTGCCGCGCGAGGTCCAGCCGACAGAGAGCGGCGAGCGGCTATCACGCGCGGCGACCGAGGCCATGACCTTGCTGCGTCGCGCCGTCAGCGATCTGACCGAGGCGGACGAGCACATCCTGTCGATCACCACCCTGGCAACCCTGGCGGCGCAGTGGCTGGCCCCGCGACTGGGGGCGTTCCAGATCGCCAATCCGGGGCTGGCGGTGCGGCTGGACACCAATCCTGTGTCACTCGACCTGGCGCGGGAGGGTTTCGATCTTGGCCTCCGGTCCGGACAGGGCGAGTGGCCCGGGCTGGAGTGCCAGCTGTTCATGCCGAGCGTGTTCACACCGCTGTGCAGTCCGGCCGTGGCTGAAAGCCTGAAGCTGCGCGAACCGGCCGACCTGCTCGATGCGCCCCGGATCGGTCTGGAAAAGGAATGGGCCGCCTGGTTCGAGGCCGCCGGCGTCACCAGCCCGGTACGCGCCGCGACGCGGCTGAATGCCGACTATCAGGTGCTGGAGGTGGCCGCCGCCCTGAGCGACCAGGGCGTGGCCCTGGCCTCTCCCGTCCTCTTCGCCCGCGAGATCCGCAACGGCCTTCTGGTTCGCCCCTTCGAGCAGACCGTCTCGTTCCGGGCAAACTACTATCTGGTCTGGCCTGAGGGTCGCCGACGCTCACCCAAGATCGCCCGCTTCCGCGACTGGCTGATGGCCCAGGCCGACGCCGACCCGGCGGTCGTCGCGGCGCGTACCGTCAAGCCCGCATGAGACCTTCCAGCACCGCCAGCGGCACCGAGCCGTTCAGCAGCACCTTGTCGTGGAAGGTCTTCAGGTCGAAGCCCGGACGCGCCTCAGCCTCGGCCCGTAGCTGGGCGATGACGGTCTGGCCCAGTTTGTAGGAGCAGGCCTGCCCGACCGAGACGCAATAGCGGTCGATCTCCTTCTCGGCAGACTCCGGCGGCTCGCCGCATTCTTCGATCATGTAGCGGATCGCCTGATCGCGGCTCCAGCGCTTGTGGTGCAGGCCGGTGTCGACCACCAACCGCACGGCGCGGAACAGATAGGATTGCAGATAGCCGATCCGGCCCAGCGGATTGCCTGCATAGACGTCCAGATCATCGGCGGCGACCCGTTCGGCATACAGGGCCCAGCCTTCGTTGAAGGCCGAGTTGCCGGCGATGCGACGATAGATCGGCAGGCTGCCGGCCTCCCGCGCGACGGTGATCTGGAAATGGTGGCCCGGCGAGGCCTCGTGATAGGTCAGGGTCGCCAGACCCCATTTGGGCCAGTTCGCCGTGTTGGACAGGTTGATATAGTAGGCGCCCGGCCGCGCCCCATCCAGCGAGGCAGCCTGATAGTAACCCCCCGGCGCGCCCAGTTCGATGGCCGGCGGCACCCGGCGGATTTCGACCCGTGCGCCCGGCAGGGTGTTGAACACCCGCGGCAACATCGGCTCCAGCTCCGCCATCTGGTGGTTCAGGGATTCGATCAGATCGATCTTGGCCGCGTCAGTGTTCGGCCACAGATGCTGCGGGTCCTCGCTGAGCGTCTTGATCCGCTCGCCGACAGAACCGTCGGCCATGCCCATGCCCTTGAGGATGGTGTCGATCTCGGCCTGGATCGCCGCCACCTGTACCAGGCCAATGTCGTGGATGGTCTGGGCATCGTAGTCGGTGGTGGTGAAGTTGCGCAGGGCAAGGGCGTAGAGTTTGTCGCCCTGCGGCAATTTCCAGGCCCCCGCCTCATCGGTGGCGCGCGGACGCTGACCCTCGAACACGGCAATCTGGCGACCCAGCGCCGGTTTGATTTCGGTCTCCACGATGGCGGCCGCGCGAGCGCCCCAATCGCCGGGGATTGCCTTCTCGCCGGTCTTGCGGACCAGAGCCTGGACCATGGACATGTCGGCGGGGGCGGTATCGCGCAGGGTGCGCAACTGGGTCAGCGTCTTGTCCATCAGGAACGACGGCAGCATGACACCGAGCCCCGCATCGGCGGTGATCCGCTCGTTCTCCTGATCCAGCGTCGTGGCGAAGGCCGACAGACGCGAAAGGAAGGCCTCGGCGTCAGCGAGAGTCTCGACCCTGTGCTGGTTGGCCATGAAGTCAGGCACCGAGAAATAGGCCCCGGACCGCTGGGTCACCACATAGGGGCCGATGCCGCCGCCGTAGGGGATGTCGGCCGCGCGGGCCGCGCCCTCGGCGGTAAACCGATAGACGGCCAGGGAGACCTTCGCCTGATCCGACAGACCCTCCGCCGCGAGGGTCTGGATCTCGGCCCAGCGTGCGCGGGCGCGGACGCGGTCGGCCTCGGCGTCGGCCAGGCCGACCTGCCGCAACCGGCCCGACAGGGCGGCGCGACCGTCCCGGTCCAGACCCAGGTTGGTGGCATATTCCGGCGACTGATCGACATTCTCCTCGAACCAGCGGGTCAGCATGGCATCGAGACGGGCGTCCGCGGGCGACATCGCCGGCGTCTGGGCGGTGGCGGGCAAGGCCACCATCAGGCCGAGACCGGCGGAAGACAGCATCAGACGGCGGCGGTCGATCATGGCTTCATCCTTTGGCTGAAGGGCCGTCGATCCGGGCCCGATCAGGCAACCGGATCGACGGGTCTCGGGCTCAGCCCCGCTGCGCCGAAATCCAGTCGGTCATGACCTTGTCCAGCACCGTCAGCGGGACGCCGCCCACATTCATGCCCGCGTCGTGGAAGGCCTTGATGTCGAACCGGCTACCCAGCGCGGCCTGGGCCCGGGTGCGCAGCTCGACCCATTTGTTGTGACCGACCTTGTAGCTGGAGGCCTGGCCCGGCCAGACGCAATAGCGCTCGACCTCGGTGGTGACGGCGGTTTCGGAGTCACCGAGGGTCTCGACCATGTAGCGAATGGTCTGTTCGCGGCTCCACCGCTTGTGGTGCAGACCTGAGTCCGCCACCAGCCGGGTCGCGCGGAACAGCAGGGACTGCAGATAGCCGATCTGGCCGATCGGATTGTCGGCATAGACGCCCATCTCGTCAGCCAGCTGTTCCGAATACAGGGCCCAGCCCTCGGAATAGGCCGAGAAGCCCAGCACCTTCATCAGCAGGGGCCGGTCGGCCTGTTCCTGCTGCAGGGCGATCTGGTGGTGATGGCCCGGCGAGGCTTCGTGATAGGTCAGGGTCGGCAGCTGCATGCGCGGCCATTCGGCCGTGTCACGCAGGTTGATGTAGTAGGCACCCGGACGTGAACCATCCAGCGCCGGCGAGTTATAATAGCCGCCCGGCGCGCCCGCCTCGATAAAGGTCGGCACGCGGCGGATCTCGACCGGAGCGGCCGGGATGCGGCCGAAATATTCCGGCAGGCGCGTGGCCATCTCGGCCATCTGGGCATTGAGATCAGCCAGCAGCTGTTCCTTGCCCGCATCGGTGTTGGGGTACAGCTGGGACGGGTCGGCCCCGAGAGCGGCGATGCGCTCGCCGACCGAGCCCTGGGTCAGGCCCTGGGCCTTGAGCAGGACATCGGCGCGGGCCGAAAGTTCGGCCACCTGTTGCAGCCCAAGCTCATGGATCTCGGCCCCCGACAGGGTCGAGGTGGTGTAGCTGCGGATACCCCAGTCATAGTAGGCCTCGCCGTCCGGCAACCGCCAAACGCCGGCGTCGTGGGTGGCACCTGCGCGGCGCGCGCGCATGGCCTCGGCCTGGCGGCGCAGGGCGGGATAGACCTCACCCTCCACGATCCGTTGAGCGCGCGCGCCCCAGTCACCCGCGAGGTTCTTCTCACCCGCGCGGCGGACCACCGAAGTGGTCAGGACCGACTGGTCCGCCGGCGTGTCATAGAGGTTGGCCAGCTGGAGCAGGGTCTTGTCGATGATGAAGTCCGGCGGCACGGCCCCGGCGGCGAAATCGGCCTGCATCCGCGCCGTTTCCTGATCCAGGGCGGTGGAGAAGGCAGAGACGCGCGACAGATAGGCCTCGGCGTCTTCGGTGGTCTCGATCGCGTGCTGGGTGTCGAGGAAGTCCGGCAAGCCCTGATAGGAGCCGGTCAGCTGGGAGATGATATAGGGCGCGGGGCCGAAGCCTCCGCCGCCATACGGGAAGCGCGACTCCATCATCTGGGTCTCGCCGAAGAAGGACAGGGTGTCGAAATAAACGCCCTCGGTCGCGGGCAGGGCATTGCGGTCGACGGCCTTGAACTCATCCATCAAGCCCCGGAACACGGCCCGGTCGGCCTCGATCTTGGCCTGGGACCGGTCGTCGAGGCGCGACTTCATCGCCGCCATCGGTCCCTTGTCCATACCCAATGAGGTCAGGGTCTCGGGCGACTCGAGCAGGAAGGTCTGGACGATCCGGTCCATCAGCCCCTTCAGGGCGGCGGAGGCCGAGGCCGCAGCATCGGGGGTCTGCGCCAGGGCCTGGCCGCAGGCGGCGAGGCCGGCTCCGGCGGCGGCGGTGAACATCAGGCGGCGGCGATCGATCATGACTCAGGTTCCCTAGGTGCGCGGCGCCAAAGGAGGGCACCGGACGATGATTGGCAAGTCGCTGGTGGTTCAGTCGGCTTTTCCAGGCCTGTTGATGAGGAAGGTAGCCGGGATCATGTCGCCGCGCCCAGCCAGGCCCGGCGGAAGGTCATCTGTTCCGGCGAAACCTCGCCGCCGGCCGCTTCGGCGCGAACCAGTTCGATCTCCGGATCGCTCGCGAAACGGAGCGTCGCGCGGCGTTCGGCACCGCGCTGAAGGAAGCGGATTTCCACCGTATCGCCGGCCTTTGCGCCGGCCAGCACCCGATCCCAGTCTGCCTGGCTGTCGATGTCGACACCCGCGACGCTGACGATTTCATCCCCACGATCCAGGCCCGCGACATGGACTGGCGTGCCCGGTGCCGGGGAGGCACCGATCCGGGCGACGGTGCCGGCGATCTGAAGGCGGGATACCCCCGCGAACGCCTTGGCCGGATCCTTCTGCCGCACGATGACACCCGCCCGGGCGAACAGCGGCGCGAAATCGGGCAGTTCGCTTCGGTTGACCGAGGCGGCGAAGAACTCATCCGCGAACCGCGTGTCTCCCGTCACCGCCGCCAGTCCCGCGCGCAGGTCATCCGGTGTGTAGGCTCTCTCGCCGATGCCGTGCGTCCGCCACATGTGCCGCATGTAGTGATCCAGGGTCACACCCTCGAACCGCTCGCGCAGGGTCAGGTCCAGCGCCAGGGCGATGACCGCGCCATAGGGATAGTAGGAGGCGAAGATGTTGGGATTGGTCGGATCGATAGAGGTGGCGGCGTCTACGAACGGTGCCCGAAGGCTCATCTCCTGCGGCGAGCCGTACCGGCGCGCTGGTGAGTTCTGGATGAAGTTGAGCTGACCCCCCATTTCGGCGAGGAAATCGTCCACCGTGGCCTCGCCGGCGCGGCGGATCGCCAGCGGCCCGTAGTAGCTTGTGAACCCCTCTGCGAACCACAGCGACGGCGTCGGATTGGCGCGGGTGAAGTCGAAGGGCTCGAGTTCAGCGGGCCGCAGCCGTTCGACATTCCAGGCATGGAAGAACTCGTGGCTCAGGGTGCCGAGTTGATCGTAGTCGGCGTCGACCAGCGACCGGGTGTCGCTGATCACCGTCGAGTTGCGGTGCTCCATGCCGTCGCCGCTGACCCATGGCAGATAGTCCGCCAGGAAGGTGTAGCTGCCGAAGTCGAAGTCGGGCACATCGCCAAAGATCGCGATTTGCTGGGCGACGACCCGCCGCGCCCGCCCGGCGAACTCATCAGCCTCCGCCTCCGTGCCCTGATGGTGGATGGCCAGACGGATGGTGCGCGGCACACCGGCGTCGTCGACCTGCCATTCGCGGATCATGTGGTCACTGAGCTCGGTCGGGCTGTCCATCAGATACTGCAGGTTCGGCGCGGCGAAGGTGTCGGCGTCAGCGGTCGGGCGCAGCTGGGTCGCGACGGTCCAGGCCGGATCTGAGACACGAAAACGGACCGTCACCGGCCGGTCGTCGAAGCCCCGGGCCCACATCAGGGTCGCGGGCATGTTCAGGTGGGCATGGCTGGCGTCGATCTGGGAATAGGTGCCGTCGGCGCGATCACCGTAGAGGGTGTAGGTCAGACGGACCGTCCCGTCATGGTCACCCACGGTCCAGCCATAGGGATCCGACCGGTCGATCGTCAGCGGGCGGCCGGCACCGTCCACGGCGGAAACGGAATAGACGTTCTTGGCAAACTCATGGACGGCGTAGCGGCCCGGCGAGGACCGCGACATCTCGAAGCGAACCGGGTCAGGGCCGAGGGCTCCGTAGGTGACCGTGATGCGGGCCTCATGATGGACGGCGTTGTCGAAGCTCAGCTCATACCGGACCGTCTGGTCGGCCGCCTGCTGGGCCCAAACCGGGCCGGCCGCCGCAAGAAGCGCCGCTGAACACAGCCCCAAAACCGTCCGTCGCATGCCGTAGTCCGTATCCATTCCGAATTCGGCGCGGACGGTTGCGCGAGGCGAGACCTTTGGCAAGTTACCGATGTTTCAGTCTGCGTGCAGTTCCTGCTTCACCCGCTCCGCCAGCGTCTTGATGTCCAGTGGCTTGGGCAGGAAGGAGACGCCGACCTCGTCCTGTAACAGGTCCGAGAAATCGCTTTCGGCATAGCCCGAAATGAACAGGACCGGAGCGTCGCCGAGGTAGGGCCGGGCCTTCTTCAACAGGGCGGGGCCGTCGAGGCCGGGCATGATGACATCCGAGATCATCATGTCGATGGTCCCGGCGTGTTCCTCGGCCAGTTCGAGGGCCTGTTCGCCGTCCTCGGCCTCGATCACCTCATAGCCGCGCTGGCGCAGCAGGCGGGCGGCGATGCCGCGCACGGCGGCCTCGTCCTCGACGAACAGGATACGTCCCGCCCCCGACAGATCGCGCGGGGCCTTGGCGACCTTCTCGACCACCGGGACCGCGGCCAGTTCGGCCTCGGCCGCCTCGGGCAGGAATATCCGGAAGACGGCACCGCCTTCGGGGGCGTTCGACACATTGATATGGCCACCCGCCTGTTCGACGATGCCGTAGACGGTGGCCAGTCCCATGCCGGTGCCCTCATTCACCGCCTTGGTCGTGAAGAAGGGTTCGAAGATCTTGTCGAGCAGTTCGGGAGGGACACCCGGCCCACTGTCAGCCACCTCGATCAGGGCGACGGCATCGGTCGAGGGGTTGCTCCAGCCCAGCAGCCGGGCCTCCTCGGCGATCAGACGGGCGGTGCGGATAGTGACCACACCGGCCCCCGGTTCGACCACGCCGCGCATGGCGTCGCGGGCGTTGACGGCCAGGTTCATCACCGCCGTTTCCAACTGGCTCTTGTCGGCCAGCACCACCGGCAGGTCGCGACCGTAGTCGGTTTCCAGTCGCACATCCTCGCGCAGCAGGCGGCGCAGCAGGACAGCGAACTCCCCGACCAGTTCGCCGAGGTCCAGGCGCTCGCGCCGGACCGTCGACTTGCGCGAGAAGGCCAGCAGTTTGCGCACCAGGTCGGCGGCGCGAATGGCGGTCTGGCGAATCTCGTTGAGCCCCTCGTAGGAGGGGTCGCCGACCGGATGGCGCTCCAGCAGGCCCGACAGCTGCAGCTGGATGGCGGTCAGCAGATTGTTGAAATCATGGGCCACGCCGCCGGCGAGCTGGCCCACGGCCTGCATCTTCTGGGCCTGCGACAGCTGCAGCTCCATCGACTTCTGGGCCGAAACGTCGAACAGCCAGATGCGCCGGCGGTCGCCCTCGGGGGCGACATAGAGGTGCAGCATCCGGTCGGGATGGGCACGGGCGACCAATTCGATCGGCCCCGACGATCCGGCGTCGAGCTTCAGCCGCGCCTCGGCAACGCCCGCCGGGTCG
Source organism: Caulobacteraceae bacterium (assembly GCA_965284535.1). Lineage (GTDB taxonomy): Bacteria > Pseudomonadota > Alphaproteobacteria > Caulobacterales > Caulobacteraceae > Brevundimonas. Next base: position 1,437,066 of record OZ260090.1, on the reverse strand, counting down.
AACAGATGGCCGAAGGCGGCGTCGCGCGCGGCGGCGGGACCGGTCAGGACGGACAGGGCGGCGTTGGGCTCCTCCACCTTGCCGGAGAACAGGTCATCGGCGGCGATCACGGCCGAGCCGAACGGGGCACCGGCGGCCATTGCGCGGCTCTCGACCGCATTGGAGGTGGCGGCGTGGCGGGGTGACAGGGCGGCACCGACGGGCAGCACGGCCTCGGGCGCGGCACGGACCAGGAAACGCCCCTCCCCGGCCTGTCCTATCAATACCTCTTGCTCGCGTTCCCCGATGACCACGATGGCCCGGCCCTGTTCGCCGGCGCGGGCCTGGGCGAAGGCCATGTAGAGGGCGGAGGCGGACTTGCCTTTCGGCAGGGCGACGGTGGCGCCGTTGGCCTCTGCCCAGGCCCCATTGAAGGCCAGCACCTGACCGGTGGACCAGACCAGGGCGGCAGGTTCGGCCATGGCGTCGAGAAGATCGACCGTGGCGTCGCCTATGGGCTTGCGGGTCTCGCCGCGGGCGAAGGCGAACAGGCCGATCAGGGCCACGGCCCCGACGGTGAAGATCAGCACCAGACCCGGCGCGCTCGTCGGATCGGCGCGGAACGCCGGATAGGCCAGGGCCCCGACCGCGATCACGAACCCGACCGCCATCACGATCAGCAGCGGGTCGAAGGGACGGCCCTTGGAAGAGGTCACGGCGGTTGCGGTCATAGCGCCTCAGCCCGAATCAGCACGGGAAGCATGCGCCATAGTGTTCCGTATGCGCCTGGTGCGCGAATCTGCGCGTCAGGCGGCCTTGCGCTGCTCGGCCCTGGCGTCGCGGGCGGCGTTGATGCGGGCCTCGGCGATGGCGTCGGCGATCTCGTGCGTCGGCCGCTTCTCGGCTTCCGCACGCTCCAGAACCTCGTCCAGCGTGTCCATCAACCGCGACAGCTTGGTCTCGACCCAGGCCGCGTCATAGGCCCCGCCGGTCTGACGGGCGCGCAGTTCGGACGCCACATTGATGATGCCGCCGCCGTTGACGACATAGTCGGGCGCATACAGCACACCGCGCTCGAACAGGGTCTGGCCGATGTCGGGCGTCGCGAGCTGGTTGTTGGCGGCACCGACCACAGCCTTGACCGTCAACCGGTCCAGCGTCTGCGGGTTCAGCGTCGCACCGAGGGCGCACGGCGCATAGATGTCGGCCTTGACGTCATAGATGACGTCGGGAGCCACGATCTCGGCATTGGTGCGGGCGGCGACCTCGGCCAGCAGGTCGGTGTTGACGTCGGTCATGATCAGTTTCGCGCCGGCGGCGTACAGCTTGTCGGCCAGATAGCCGCCGACATGGCCAATCCCCTGGACCGCCACGGTCAGGCCGGTCAGGTCGTCCTGCTTCCACAGGCGGCGGGCGACCGTGAGGGTCGAGCGGAATACACCTTCGGCGGTGACAGGCGACGGGTCGCCCGAGGCCTCAGGGCCGTCGTTCAGGCCCAGCACATAGGGGGTGACCTTGCGGGCTTCGGCGATGTCCGAGACCGACACACCGACGTCTTCCGCCGCATAGTAGATGCCGCCCAGCGTATCGACCGCACGGCCGAAGGCGCGGAACAGTTCGGGCGTCTTCTGGGTCCGGCTGTCGCCGATGATGACCGACTTGCCACCGCCCATCTCCAGATCCGCGACGGCGTTCTTGTAGCTCATGCCGCGTGATAGGCGCAGAACGTCCTCAAGCGCCTCGGAGCTCGATGCATAGTTCCACATCCGGGTGCCGCCGACGGCCGGACCGCGCGCGGTTGAGTGAACAGCGATAATGGCGCGGAGGCCGGTCTTTTCATCAAAAACCGCATGCACGCCTTCGTGGTTCGCGAAGGACGGGGAATCAAACAGCGTCGTGCTCACTTGGGCGTCTCCCGGGGTATTTTTTATTGCGGCGGCTGATACGCTGCGGCGGTTAACACCGCAAGCATGGCGGTTTCGCGGCTCGCCGGGTCAGCGGCCCTGCAAGCCGGGCAGCACCGGCCCCACCCCGGACGGCAGCGGCGCGGCGGCGTCGCGCAGCCAGGCCTCGACGTCGCGGTACACAGTCTCGGCCTGAAGGTCGCGGTTCAGTATGTGCCAGCCGTCCGGATAGAAGGCGGTGCGAAAGCCGGGCCGGTCGCCGGCCCGCTCGAGCGCCTGACGCATGGGATCGCGCTGGATCACATTGTCGTTGGCTCCATAGAGCAGCAGGGTCGGAACGCGGATGTCACCCAGCCGCATTGAGGCGGTCTCCATCAGACCGACCAGGCCATAGAGGGCGTCGATCCGGGTCGAGAAGATGCTGTTGGGATCGCGGCCGTTGCGGAACAGCTCCAGGCGGTTGTCCGAGGCTGGACGGACCTTGACCGCCCACTCCGGCGCATCGACGGGCCGCTCGCCCATGGCGCGGGCGGCGAGCCAAAGGCCGGATGAGTTGACCGGCCCCTGCGCGGTCCAGCCCCAGACGGCGGGGGCCAGCAGGATGACCCGATCGGCCTCTGGCGGGCGGTCCGATGCGAATGCGGCGACGGTGACCGCCCCGCCCATACTCTCGCCCGCGACGGCGATGACGGCATTGGGGTGGCGGGCGCGGGCGAGGGCGACGGCGGTGCGCACATCCCCGGTCATCCGCGCCTCTCCGGCCCAGATGCCCCGCCCCGGGGCCTCGCCGAAGCCGCGCTGATCGATGGCCCAGGTCTCGATGCCGCGCTCGGCCCACCAGGGACCGGCCAGCCGGAAGGAGGCCCGGGAATCGTTCATGCCGTGCAGGCCGATGATGACGGCCCAGGGCTCACCGCTGTCCGGCTCCCAACGCGCCAGCGGCAGGCGGGCCCCGTCGTCCATCAGCAGGGAACGGGCTTCCAGCGCAGGTCCGGCGAAGCCGGGCGGCGGCGTCAGGGGCGGCTGGATGGCGGGCGTGGCGCAGGCGGCGAGAGCCAGAACCGCGAACAGGGCTGCCAGGAGACGCATCATGGCCTCAGCCTGCCACGCGCGATGGATCAGGCGAAGTCGTCATCGTCCTCAACGACCGGCGGCAGGGCCGCCAGGGCCGCGGCGGTCTCGGCCTCGGTCGGCAGGCGCAGGCGGATCACGCCCTTGAAGGCGCTGGGGTCCACCGGCTTGCCCTTCTTGGTGATGGTCAGCCTGCCCTGACGCATCAGGGCGAGCGCGCAGTGCCGCACCTTGGGCAGCATCCGCTGCCACTGTTCGGGCTGCAGGTCCTTGGCCACGTCGGCCGGTTCAATGCTCTTGCCGCCGACGCCCTTGGGGTCGGCCTTCGCCAGTTTTTCAAAGATGGCGGATTCGATGGGGTCGCTCATTCTGCCTGTATGGTGCATTGCGGGAGCAAGAAGAAGGCGGAGTTTCTTATGGTCGCGAAAGTCACGGTAACGGAGGGCGAGTTCGCCGGCTGGCAGATGTACGACCTGCACGGCACCTTCGACCAGGTGGTCGGGCCGTTCTACTTCCGGCCGGACCCCGACGGCGGGATGCGCTGTGCCTTCCGCGCCGAACCCAAACACATGAACGCCGGCCACCGGATGCATGGCGGCTGCCTGATGACCTTCGCCGACATCGCCCTGTTCCAGACCGCCTATCAGGAGATGGAGGGGGCCTCGGGCGTGACCGTGTCGCTGGATTCCACCTTCATCGACGGGGCCTATGTCGGCGAGCTGGTCGAGGCGACGGGAGAGGTGGTCCGGGCCGGCAAGAGCCTGATCTTCGTGCGCGGGCAGATCAATGCCGGCGACCGGGTCCTGATGACGTATTCAGGCGTGATCCGGAAATTCCGCCCGCGCGGCTGACCCGCCGGATCGAAACCGGTGTCAGTCGTCGATAATGCTTTGAAGGATCAAGGCCATCCGGTCCGCCAGCCTTTCGCATTCGGCGGGGGTCAGGCCGTATCCGGCGGTTATCTCGCGGCTGACCGCCATGCCCATGATGATCGCCGCGGCGAGGCGCGCCCGCACCGCCGCGTCCTCGCCACCTATCCAGGCCGCGAACGGATCGAAGAAGCTCTCGCTGCCGGTGCGCTGCACCAGCTCCATGGCCTTTGCTGACCCGATGGAGCGCAGCATGATCAGGAGCTTCTTGAGCTTGCCCTCGTTGCCGCCCTCGAAAATGATGTCCCGGGCGACCCGTTGGCCGAAGCCGGCCCGCCCCCCCTCCATCAGGTCGCGGCCGTTCGCGCAGCTGTCGAGGACCATCAGGAACAGGTCTTCCTTGGATCCGAAATAACGCGACACCAGCGCAGCGTCGACGCCGACGTCCCCCGCGATGTCGCGCATGCCGACGTCGTCATAGCTCTCCCGCGTAAAGCGTTCGCGGGCGGCGTTCAGTATGGCGGCGCGGGTCGCCTCTGCGTTTCTGGGTCGCGGCGCGACATGACAAAACAACGGGTTGCTTCTCCGAATAGCCCCACCCTCCATATGGCTTTGTCATCGCCCGTTGACAAGCGGGAACCGCATCACCATTAAGTCACCGAGCGTTGACTACCGGCCTCCCCCCCGTTCGCCGTAGTCGACAAAGACAGGGACTTGTTGATTCATGCGCACCGCGAAGATCGTGGCCGCCTCCGTTCTGATGACGGCCGCGCTCTATGGTTGCTCCCAGCCGAGCGAGGCCCAGGCCCCGCCCGCACCGTCCGTGACGGTGGCCGTTCCCCTCGTCCAGGCCGTGCAGGACTGGGATGAGTTCACCGGCCGTTTCGAGGCCACCCAGTCGGTCGAGGTGCGCGCGCGCGTCGGCGGCTACATCTCCGGTGTCCACTTCCGCGACGGCGACTATGTGCGGCGCGGCCAGCTGCTGTTCTCGCTCGATGCCCGCCCGGCACAGGCCGCCCTCGCCTCCGCGCGCGCCCAGCTTGCCCAGGCCCGGGCCCAGCTAACCTTGGCGCAAAGCGAACTGACCCGGTCCGAGACCCTGCTGGCCTCCCAGGCCGTCTCCCAGGCCGAGGTCGATACCCGGCGCGGTGCCCTGCAGACCGCCGAGGCGGCCATCGCCGCCGCCAACGCCAATGTCCGCGCCCGTCAGCTGGATCTCGAATTCACCCGCGTCACCGCCCCCATCTCGGGCCGGGTCTCGGATCGCCGGGTCGACGCCGGCAATCTCGTCGCCGGCGGATCGTCGGCGGCGGACGTGCTGACCACGGTGGTCTCCAGCGCGCCGATCCACTTCGTCTTCGACGGCTCCGAAGCCCTGCTGCTGAAATACCAGCGGCAGGCTCGCCGGGGCGCGGCGCCGATCCAGGTGCGGCTGCAGGACGAGACGGGCTTCACCCGCTCGGGCACACTCGATTTCACCGACAACGCCGTGGACACCGCCTCGGGCGTGATCCGGCTGCGGGCGGTGATTCCGAACCCGGACGGTTTCCTCAAGCCCGGCATGTTCGGACAGGCGCGGCTGGCCGGAGCGGGCAGTTATGACGCCATGCTGGTGCCCGACGCGGCGGTGGCCACCGATCAGGCCCGGCGTATCGTCTATGTCGTGGCCGCCGACGGTTCGGTCTCGCCCCGTCCGGTGCGGCTTGGGCCGTTGGTCGACGGCCTGCGCGTCATCCGCTCAGGCCTGCAGCGCACGGACCGCGTCATCATCAACGGGGTTCAGCGCATCCAGCAGCCGGGCATGAAGGTGACGGCCTCGACGGGCCAGATCCGCCCGGTCGCCCGCGAGGCCGAGGCGCCCGTGACCCGGTCCGCGCCGGCATCCAGCGCCACCTTCGTCAACAGCCTGTCTTCGGGCGACTGATCCGGTCATGAACATCTCACGCTTCTTCATCGACCGGCCGATCTTCGCGGCCGTGATCGCGGTCTTCATCACGCTCCTGGGCGTGTTCGCCTATCCGTTGCTGCCCCTGTCGCAGTATCCGGAGATCGCCCCGCCGACCATCGCGGTCACGGCCGTCTATCCGGGGGCCTCGGCCGAGACCATGGCCGAGACCGTCGCCGCGCCGATCGAGCAGGAGGTCAACGGCGTCGAGCGCATGCTCTATCTGTCGTCGTCCTCGACCTCGGACGGGGTGGCCACCATCACCGTCACCTTCGAGCCCGGCACCGATCTGGATGCCGCCCAGGTGCTGGTCCAGAATCGCGTCGCCCTGGCCGAGCCGCGCCTGCCCGAACCCGTCCGCCAGATCGGCGTGACGGTGAACAAGCAGCAGCAGGACTTCCTGCTGATCATCGGCCTGACCTCGCCCAACAGCAGCCTGGCCAACGACTATATCGGCAACTACGCCAACTCGGTGATCCGCGACCGGATGCTGCGACTGGACGGCGTCGGCGCTGTGCAGGTGTTCGGGGGCGGCAATTATTCGATGCGGGTCTGGATCGACCCCAACAAGGCCGCCGCGCGCAATCTCACCGCCCAGGAAATCGTCGGAGCCCTGCGCGCCCAGAACAGTTCGGCCGCCGCCGGGGCCATCGGCCAACCGCCCTTCCCGACCAATGCCGCCGCCTTCCAGCTGCCGGTTCAGGTGCAGTCACGCCTCAGCGATCCGGAGCAGTTCGGCAACATCGTCATCAAGACCGATGCCGACGGCCGCGCGACCCGCGTGCGCGACGTGGCCCGCGTCGAACTGGGGTCGCAGGACTACGGCATCCGGGGCTATTTCGACGGCCAGCCGGGCGTCGCCCTGGCGATCCAGCAGCAGCCGGGGGCCAACGCCCTGGAAACCGCCGAACGGGTCCAGGCCGAGATCGCGGCCGCCCGGGCCGAACTGCCGACGGGCATGGCCATCTCCGTGCCCTACAATCCCACCGAGTTCGTCGCCGAGTCGGTCAAGGCGGTGCAGCACACCGTGTTCGAGGCCATGCTGCTGGTGGTGCTGGTGGTCATCGTCTTCCTGCAGACATGGCGGGCGGCGATCATTCCCATCGTGGCCATTCCGGTCTCGCTGATCGGCACCTTCGCGGTGCTGCTCGGGCTGGGATATTCGATCAACTCCCTGTCTCTGTTCGGCCTGGTGCTGGCCATCGGGATCGTGGTCGACGACGCCATCGTCGTGGTCGAGAACGTCGAACGCTACATCCGCATGGGACTGACACCGAAGGAGGCCGCCTATCGTTCAATGAAGGAGGTCTCGGGGGCCCTGATCGCCATCGGCCTGGTGCTGGTCGCGGTCTTCGTGCCGACCGCCTTCGTGCCCGGCATCCCCGGCATCTTCTACCAGCAGTTCGCGGTGACCATCGCCTCGGCCTCGGTGATTTCCCTGCTGGTCTCCCTGACCCTGTCGCCGGCCATGGCGGCGGTGCTGCTGAAGCCGCACGACCTGCATGGCGATCCGGTGCGCAAGCCCGGCCTTCTGGGCGGTGTCGTCTACTACGGCGGCTGGGCCGGACGGCGGTTCAACGACGGCTTCGACTGGCTGTCCGAGAAATACGGCCGCCTGACCGCCCGTCTGGTGCGGACCGTCGGTCTGGTTCTGGTCATCTATGTCGCCCTTCTGGCCATGACCGCCTGGCGGGTCGTCGAAACCCCGACCGGCTTCATTCCGGAGCAGGACCAGGGCTATCTGATCGGCGTCATCCAACTGCCCCCCGGTTCCTCACTGGAGCGCACGGAGGCGGTCATGAGCCGCGCCCGCGACATCATCGAGACCACCGACGGCGTGGACGGAACCGTGGCCTTCGCCGGTCTGGACGGAACCAGTTTCTCGTTCGGCTCCAACGCCGCGACCATCTTTGTCCGGCTGGACGATTTCCATCACCGCAACGCCGAGCAATCCGCCGTCGCCCTGGCGGGTGCCATCACCGGCGCCACCTTCGGCATCGAGGACGCCAACATCTTCGTCATCGCCCCGCCCGCGGTCCAGGGTCTGGGCAGCGGCAACGGCTTCCAGATGATGATTCAGGATCGCGGTGGCGCGGGCTATCGCGGGCTGGAGGGGGCGACCTTCGCCATGATGGGCGCGGCCTCCCAGGCCCCGGACCAGGTGCAGCAGGTGTTCTCGACCTACAACACCGGCTCGCCCCGCATCGCGGCGGATATCGACCGCGACCGGGCCCTGATGATGGGGGTCCAGCCCCAGGATGTGTTCGACACGCTCGGCATCTATCTGGGTTCCGCCTACATCAACGACTTCAACTTCCTGGGCCGCACCTTCCGGGTCACGGCGCAGGCGGAACCGGCCTATCGCGACGACGTCGCCGACATCGCCAACCTGCAGACCCGCTCGGCCTCCGGTGCCATGGTGCCGATCGGGTCGGTGGCGACCCTGAGAGACGATTCCGGTCCATCGCGGGTGGTCCGCTACAACCTGTTCCCGGCCGCCGAGCTTCAGGGGCAGGCCGCGCCCGGCGTCTCGTCCGGCCAGGCGCTGGCCGCGATGGAGAGACTGGCCGCCGAGGCCCTGCCACCCGGCTTCTCCTATGAATGGACCGGGCTGGCGCTGCAGGAAAAAGCCTCTTCGGGCGGGACCACCCTGGTCTTCCTGATGGCCGTGGTGTTCGTCTTTCTGGTGCTGGCGGCCCAGTATGAGGCCTTCACCCTGCCCATGGCCGTCGTCCTGATCGTGCCAATGTGCGTGCTGGCGGCCATGATCGGGGTCGGGCTGCGCGGTCTCGACAACAACATCCTGGTCCAGATCGGGCTGGTGGTGCTGATCGCGCTCGCGGCCAAGAACGCCATCCTGATCGTGGAGTTCGCCAAACAGGCCGAGGAGGACGAGGGCCTGAACCGATGGGATGCGGCCATCAAGGCAGCGCGGATTCGTCTGCGCCCGATCCTGATGACCTCGTTCGCCTTCATCTTCGGTGTGGTGCCGCTGATGCTGGCCACGGGGCCCGGGGCCGAAATGCGTCAGTCGCTGGGCACCGCCGTCTTTTCCGGCATGCTGGGCGTGACCTTCTTCGGCCTGATCTTCACCCCGGTCTTCTATGTCGTCAGCCGCTGGGTGGCGTCGAAGATTCCGCAGCCGCCGAAGAAGGACCCGCCGGTCCCGACCACCGACGGCTTCCCCCCCCATGACCAGCCCGCGCTCGAGGCCCCGTCCAATACGCCGCGCCCGGGAGACGCCTGATGACTGTTCGACCGCCTCTCCGCCTCCTGACCGCAACCGCCTTCGCCAGCCTCGCGCTGGCGTCGTGCGCGGTCGGGCCGAAGGCACCCGATGCGACCCTTCCCCCCTCCGCGTCGGGTGCCTTCATCAGCGCCGGCCCCGCCATGACCGCCGCCCCGGCGCGCGATGACTGGTGGCGGCTGTATGACGATCCGACGCTGGACGGCCTGATCCGGCAGGCCCTGGCCGAGAACAACGAACTGGAGGCGGCGGCGGCCAATCTGCGGGCCGTGCGCGCCACCCTGAACGAGACGCGCGGTGCCCGTCTGCCCCGGCTCAGCGCCTCGGGCTCGGCCATTTACAGCCGTCAGTCGGCGGGGTCGATTCCGCCCGGTGGCCCCGCCCTGACCGGTCCGCAGGACGAGGTCGAGACGTACGATACCGGTCTCGACGTCAGCTATGAGATCGACCTCTGGGGCCGGGTCTCAGCCGCCATTCGCGCCGCCCGCGCCGATGCCGACGCGACACAGGCGGCGGTCGACATCCTCCGCGTCTCGGTCGCGGCCGAGACGGCGCGGGCCTATGCCGACGCCTGTTCGGCCAATGCCCGGATCGCGGTCGCGGAACGGACCATCGAGCTCCAGTCCAACACCGTCGACCTGACCCGCCGCCTGCTCGAAGCCGGATCCGGGAACGGCCTGGACACCGCCCGCGCCCGGTCGGCGCTGGAGTCGAGCCGCGCCACCCTGCCGCCGCTTCGGGCCCAGCGCGACGGCGCCCTGTTCCGGTTGGCGACCCTGACCGGCCGCACCCCGGCCGAGGCCTCGGAGGCGGCCAGAACCTGCATCCGCCCGCCCCAATTGTCCCAACCAATTCCCGTAGGCGACGGCGCCACCCTGCTGGCCCGGCGACCCGATGTGCGTCAGGCCGAACGCCGGGTTGCGGCGGCGGCGGCGCGGGTCAATGTCGCCGTGGCCAACCTCTATCCGACCATCACCCTCGGCGGCTCCTTCGGGGCCACAGCCATGGACATCGGCGACCTCGGCGACAGCGAGAATGCCCGCTTCAGTCTCGGCCCGTTGATCACCTGGTCGTTCACAAATCCGGGCGTCAGCCGGGCCCGCGTCGAACGAGCCGACGCCCTGACCGAGGCCGCGCTGGCGATCTTCGACCAGACGGTGCTGGTCGCCTTGCAGGAGACCGAAACGGCCCTGACGGCCTATGCCAACGAACTGGAGCGTCGCTCGGCGCTTCAGGCCGCACGCGATCAGGCCGCCACCGCCGCACGCCTGTCCCGCCTGCGCTTCGACGCCGGGGCCGACAGCTTCCTGACGGTGCTGGATTCCGAACGCACCCTGGCGGCCGCGGACGACCAGCTCGCCGCCTCGGACGCCCTTGTCACCACCTACCAGATCGCCCTGTTCAAGGCGCTGGCGGGAGGCTGGAACGAGGGCTGATCGCCCTCGTTTCGCAGTGCACAACAAGGGGGATTGACGCCGCCGGAAGTGTCCGCCACCGTAAGGGCACTCATCAAGACCGGCGGAGGGATAGGCCCTTTGATGCCGGGGCAACCTTCCGGGACTTCCCAGTCCCGGAGATGGTGCCAACTCCTGCGAGGCCTCTTCGGAAGCCGCGAGAGATGAGTGAAGCGACGGTCCCCTCACGTCCGGGGACCGGCTGACTTCACGGGTCTGTCACGCATGAATTGGTCTGCCCCTTCGGTTTCGCTGAGCGAGATCGGAGCGGACCGTGGCGTCCTCTAACCCTGCCGGCCGGGACTGGCCCGTCAACGAAGCGCCCGGACGGGATATCCGGGCCTGTATCCCGGCCGGCTTCCAGCTCGCGTCCGGCCAGCGGCTGACCGCGACCGAGGTCCACGGCCGCCTGCACGGTCCGGATCACGGCCCTCTGGTGGTCGTCGCCGGCGGCATCTCAAGCGGGCGCTTCGCCGCGCGCTGGTGGCCCTGGGTCGTCAAGGCGGGTGGCCCGGTCGACCTCAACCGGGTTCGGGTTCTGGCCGTCGATTTTCTGCCAGGCGCGGGCGAATGCGCCGTCACCATCACCACCGGAGATCAGGCACGGCTGCTGGCCGTGCTGCTCGACGCGCTCGGCGAGACCCGGATCGATGCCTTCATCGGGGCCTCATACGGCGGCTGCGTGGGGTTGGCGTTCGCGGCGGCCTTTCCCGGGCGGATCGGAGAGCTGGCCGTCATCTCCGCCGCCCACCGCGCCCATCCCGCGGCCACCGCCGTGCGCGGGGTTCAGCGGCGGCTTCTGGCCTTCGCCCGCGACTGCGGCCGCGAGACCGAAGGGATCGCCCTGGCCCGCGAGCTGGCCATGACCGGCTATCGGACCGCCGAGGAATTCGGCCTGCGGTTCGCCTCCACCGCCCCGGCCGAGGCGGGCAATCCCTATCCCGTCTGCGAATATCTGATCGACCGCGGCCAGGCCTATGAGGGCGTGACCGACGCCGCGCGCTGGATCGCCCTGTCGGATTCGCTGGACCGGCACGTCATAGCCCCGGAGGCGATCCGCTGCCCCCTGACCGTCATCGGCTTCACCTCGGACCGGCTGGTTCCGATCGATGACAGCCGCGACCTGGCCGATCGCGCCCCGAACCTGCGCCGCTTCATCGAGGCTCCCTCGATCTTCGGCCACGACGCCTTCCTGAAGGAACGCGAACTGGTCGCCCGCGCCCTGCACGACACCCTGTCTCCCCTTCACAGCTTCCAGAGCCGCGAGATTGCCGCATGACCGCCCCGACCCAGGCCCATCCCTGTACGACCGCCGCGCGCCATGGCGTGAACAGCGACCCGGCGCACGGCGCGGTGATGCCGCCCCTCTATCTGTCCTCGAACTACAGTTTCGACGGTCTCGATGGAAAGCGGCGCTATGACTATACGCGGTCGGGCAATCCGACCCGCGATGTGTTGGGTGAGACGCTGGCGAAGCTCGAGGGCGGGTGCGGCGCGGTGGTCACGGCGACGGGCATGGCGGCCGTCGACCTGGCCCTGTTCTCGCTCGAGCCCGGCGACCTGCTGATCGCCCCGCACGACCTGTACGGCGGCACCCATCGGCTGCTCTGCGCGCGGGCGAAACGGGGCCATTTCGACGTGCGGTTCGTCGACCAGAATGACCGCGCCGCGCTCGACACCGCCTTCTCCCTCAAGCCCAAACTGATCCTGATCGAGACCCCGTCCAATCCGCTGATGCGGGTGGTGGATGTCACCGACATCTGCGCCCGTGCCCATGCGGTCGGTTGCAAGGCCGCGGTGGACAACACCTTCCTGTCTCCCGCCCTGCAGCAGCCGCTGGCCCTCGGGGCCGACCTGGTCATCCATTCGACCACCAAATACATCAACGGCCATTCCGACGTGGTCGGCGGCTGTGTGGTGGCGAAGGACCCTGCCGATCTTCAACAGCTGACCTGGTGGGCCAACTGTCTCGGCGTCACCGGCTCGCCCTTCGACGCGTACCTGACCCTGCGCGGCGTGCGCACCCTGTTCGCCCGCATCGAGCGGCAACAGGCGACGGCGGGTCGCGTGGCCGAATGGCTGGCGGCGCAGCCGGCGGTGCGGGCCGTCCACTATCCCGGACTGAAGAGTCATCCGGGCCATGCGGTCGCGGCGCGGCAGCAGGCGGGCTTCGGGGCCATGCTCAGTTTCGAACTGCACGACATCGCCGCCGTCCGCGCCTTCGTCGACCAGCTGGAGGTCTTCACCCTGGCGGAATCGCTGGGCGGGGTCGAAAGCCTGATCGCCCACCCGGCCCTGATGACCCACGCCGCCATGACGCCCGAGGCGCGCACGACGGCGGGCATCACTGACGGCCTGTTGCGGCTGTCCATCGGTCTGGAACATCCGGAGGATCTGTTGGCCGACCTGTCGGCGGCGCTCCGGTCCGTGGCGCTCCCGCTCGCCCCTCCCCTCGCTGTCCAGGCCGCGTGAGGACCTGAAATGACCGCCCTTTCCCTGAACCGGATCCCGGCCGCTGACGACGCCTCCTCCCCCGTCGTCGACGAGCCGGTGGCCCTGCTGCAGCTCGATCTCGCCGACCCCGCCGAGGCCGCTTCCGCCGTGTACCGTCAGGTCCGGCAAGGCCGCCGTGTGGTCGCGGTCGCCTGCGGCAGGGCCGATGCTTCCGCGCGGCTGGCCGAGGCCTTGGACACCATCGGGGTCCGCGCTACCCGCCCCGCGCCCGGCGAAGCCCTGCTGGACGGCGTCGCCATCGTCGCGGGTCCGGCGACCGCGCATCCCCGGCCCCAGGCGGCGTCCAGACCGGTTCGCCGCGTGGCCCTCGCGGGTTGCGGTGTGGTCGGCGGCGGCGTCCTGTCGCGCCTGCTGGCCGACTCCCGGTTCGAGGTCGTCGGTGTGCTGGTACGCGACCCGCACAAGCCGCGCGACACCCTGATCCCGGACGGCCTGACAATCTCGGACCCGGCCGCCTTGCTGGCGCGCGCGCCGGACATTCTCGTCGAGGCGATTTCGGACGCCTCCACCGGCCTGGCCCTGATCCGGGCAGCCCTGTCACGGGGTGTGGACGTGGTCAGCGCCAACAAACAGGCGGTCGGTGCCGACCTGCCGGGCCTGACCGGGCTGGCGGCGGCGAGCGGCGCGCGCCTGCTCTATTCCGCCAGTGTCGGCGGCGGTGCCCCCATGATCGAGACCGTGCGGCGGGCGCGGACGCACGGGGCGGTCGTTCGGATCGAAGCGGTGCTGAACGGCACCTGCAACTTCATCCTCAACCGCCTCGCCGAGGGGCATCCGTTCGAGGCCGCCCTGACCTCCGCGCGTGAGGCCGGGTTCGCCGAGGCCGACCCCTCGGCTGATCTGACGGGCCTGGATGCGGCCGCCAAACTGGCCATTCTCGGCCACGAGGCCCTGCAGGATCGGATGCTGGTCGACGGCGTCACCCGCGTGCCCCTGGAAGCCGGCCAGCGTCCGTCCGGGCGGGTGCGTCAGCTGGCGCGGCTGGATGTGCGCACCGGCGAGGTCGGCGTCACCCTGCGGGCCGTGGACGGCGACGCCCTCTTCGCCGATCTGGCGGATGAGTGGAACGCGCTGCGGGTAACCACCGGAGACGGTCGGGTCTTTGCCGCGCGCGGTCGGGGTGCCGGACGGATACCGACGACGGAAAGCGTCTGGGCCGACCTGAACGATCTGGCGGACGCCGGGCCCGGGGCAAAAGAAAACGCCGCCGGTTCCCGAGAACCGGCGGCGCTGAAGTCGCCTTGATCAGGAGAAGATCAGAAGCGGTAGCGGGCACCGACGAAGTACTGCCGGCCGGTGTGGTGATAGACGGAGGTGCTCTGACGATCGGCCCCGTCGCCGACGAACTGGTGGTTGAACTCGTCGGTCAGGTTGATGGCCTCGAAGGTCAGTTGCAGCTGTTCCGTCAGCTGGTAGGAGGCGGCGGCATCGACGTTGAAGGTATCCATCTTGCCTTCAATGTTGTTGCCGTTCCGGCCCGGGACGTTCTGGATATAGCCCTCGCGGGACGACCCCGAGATCCGGGCCGAGAACTTGTCGTCCTCATAATAGAGCGTGGCGTTCCACGACTGGGGCGACAGGCTGATCAGGTCGGCCGTGACGAAGGTCGCGCAGGTAACACCGTTGCAGTAGTCGATCTCGGATTCGACGTGGGTGTAGTTCAACTGCACGCCCGTGTTCGAGAACAGGCCCGGCAGGAAGCGGAACGGCTGCTGATAACTGATCTCGAAGCCCTTCAGCGGGCCACCCTCGGTGTTCACGGCCGTGGTCAGGGCGAAGATGGTTCCGGGCGAACAGGCACCGGAGCAGAAGGCCGGATCGAAGGCCGACGGGTTTAGCGCGGTCAGGTCCGTATAGGGCAGGTCCTGCCTGAGCACCTGGATGTAGGTGTCGATGTCCTTGTAGAAATAGGCGAAGGACAGCAGGCTTTCCGGGGCGAAATACCATTCGACGCTGAGGTCGTAGGTGGTGGCCCGGAAGGGATCCAGGTTCACATTGCCGATGGTGGCGGTGAAGTTCGGGCCTGTGGCGTTCAGCGAGGTCGTCGGCACCAGATAGTTGGCACCGGACAGCGAGTTGTTGATCTGCGGCCGGGCCATGACCTTGGCCACGCCGAAGCGGACCAGCAGGTTCTCGGCCGGTTCCAGCACCAGGTTCAGCGACGGCAGGGTGTCGTCGTATTCATGCGTGCCAAACACGAGGGTACCGCCACCGGTCGAGCTGTAGCCCTCGGCGTAGAGTTCGGTATTGACTTGGCGCACCCCGACGTTGCCGCGGAACGGCATGCCGAACAGCTCGGTGTTGAAGTCAGCCTGGAGGTAGAAGGCCAGATCTTCCTCGCTGACGTAGCGGTTGCCGCCACGCGCGTTTCCGACCGTGATGCTGCCCAGGGTGAAGTTGCCGCCGGGAAGGCCGGTGTCACAGTTGCAGTAGATGTTGAACAGATCGGCGATCGCACGCAGGTCGGGGCGAAGCCAGCTGGTCGCCGTACCCGTCGGGACCAGGCCGTTGCCGTAGCCGGTCAGGACATTGGTGATGTCCGCGACCGTGGTGCCGACCGGCAGGGCCGGAACGACGGTCTCGTCGGTACGCCGGAACTGGAACGAACGGGACCCGTAGGTCTTCCAGTTGACGCCGGCCTTGATCGTCAGCCAGTCGTTCGCGTCAAAGATCACATCGGCCTGGGCCGACTCGAACACGGTATCGACGCCGTTCGGGCGAATGCGGATCTCGGAACGGGGCACCGGAGAGCCGGTCGGGCTCCACGACCACGCGGCCGGGCTGGTGACATCGAAACCGTAGTCGATGACAGGCGCGTTCGGATTGCCCCGGAAGTCGAACGAGAAGCCGTCCGTGTCGCGCCGGTCGAGGGTGACCGTCGTCTGGACCGCGTTGTCGAAATCGGACTCCGCGCGGCCATAGTAGAAGCGGCCCCGCAGCCGGTCACTGAAGTCGTGCTCGGCGGTCAGGCTGTACTGGAAGAACTCGGTCGTCAGTTCGTCGTAGCGGGCTTCCGACCGGACATCGACATTGTCGAACAGGCCGTAGACCAGGTTGCCGTTTTCGACGACGGCGTCGCGGACGATGATCTGGGTTTGACCGCCGGCCGCGGCGTTGCGGCTGAACGACAGGGATTCCAGGAAGTCCTCGGCGCGCGTGGCATCGAGCCGGGAATAGAGCATGTCCACCGAGAAAAGGGTGGTCTCGGCCGGGCGCCACTGGAAGGCACCGGTGACGCCGAGGCGCTCCTGCTCATGGGTCAACCGGCCGTAACGCGGCAGGCGCGGGATGAAAACGTTGTTCTGGTTGGCCGTATTGTAGGCGGCGATGTTGCCGGGCGTGTTGGCCGGACGCGGATTGCCGGTCGAGCAGTTGGCGGCACTGGAGCCGTTGGAACCGCTGTTGCCGGGGTTCTGGGGTGCCACGCCGACGGGGGAGCAGAAGCCGCCCGAGCTGCCGGTTCCGAACGCGGGAGCCCAGCGAACCGAGCTGAAGCCTTCTTCAAGAATGTTGCGTTCGCTGTAGGCGAGCGAGACGAGCGCGCCGAACTGGTCGTTCTCACCAAAGGTGTCGCTGATCAGGAAGGCACCACGCGGGTTCCAGTTCTCAGACAGGTCGTTGTACCCGCCCTGGACCGAGGCGGCCATGGTGAAGCCGCGGTTGTCGAACGGACGGGTCGCCTGCAGATCGACCGTGGCCCCCAGCGAGCCTTCTTCGGTTTCCGCCGCGGCGGTCTTGCGCACAGTGATGCTGTTGAACAGCTCGGAGGCGAAGACGTTGAAGTCGAAACCGCGACCACGGTTGGCGCCGCCCGAAGAGTCGGTGCCGCCGGCGGTGGCCTGGGCCTCCATGCCGTTGATGCGGGTGCGGGTGAAGTCCGAGCCAAGGCCGCGCACGGTGATCGAGCGGCCCTCGCCGGCGTCACGGTCGATGGCGACGCCCGGGACGCGCTGGATCGACTCGGCCAGGTTGAGGTCGGGGAAGTCGGCGATGTCCTCGGCAACGATGACGTCGACGACGTTGGCATTGCGGCGCTTGGCGTCGAGGCCCGCGGTCAGACTGGCGCGGAAGCCGGTGACGACCACTTCGTCGATCTCGGTGGCTTCCTGATCCTGCGGGGTCTGGGCCATGGCGGCCCCGACTCCCAGCGACAGGGCTACGGCAAGGCCGGACGCTCCGGCGAACAGGCTACGACGAAGAGTGCGGGTCATCCCCGGCTGAATGGCTTGCAACATATGCTCCCTCCCATGGGCATACAGAACGCCGAGGTGGCCCCGGTCTATGTGTTTTTGCGACCCGGCGCCTCTGGCCCAATCGTTTGACACCGGTGTCATATTCGCGTGAAATAGTTTCTGACACCGGTAGCAATCACGAGCCTAACCCAATGATCCGTGTTTTCGCAACCCCGCTTTTTCGTCTCCTCGTCACAAGCACTGCCGTAACCCTGATCTGCGTGTCATCGGGAGCACACCCCGCATCGGCACAGAGCTCCGCGGAAATGCTCGCCTTTCCTGGCGCGGAAGGGGCGGGCCGGCTCGCTCTCGGCGGCCGCGGCGGACGGGTGTTCCATGTGACACAGTTGGGCGACGCGGGACCCGGCAGTCTGCGCGCGGCGGTCGAGGCCGAAGGGCCGCGCACCGTGATCTTCGACATCGGCGGGGTGATCCGGCTGGCCTCCCCCCTGACCGTGCGGCGCGGCCGTATCACCATCGCCGGCCAGACCGCGCCCGGTGGCGGAATCACCCTGCGCGACCACCCGCTGGTCGTCGCCGCCGACGACGTGGTGATCCGCCATATCCGCTCGCGCCTCGGCGACGAAAGCGGGGTCGAGGCCGATGCCGTCTCGATCGAGCGTGGCCGCCGGATCATCCTGGACCACATCTCCGCCTCCTGGTCTGTCGACGAGACCCTCTCCGTCGGCAGCCGATACGATCCGCCCGAACGGGGCATCTACGACGTGACGGTGCAGTGGTCGCTGATCGCGGAATCGCTGAACGCCTCAGGTCATGCGAAGGGCGATCACGGCTACGGATCGCTGGTACGCGGCGGCCATGGCGCGCGCATCACCTTCCATCACAATCTGTGGGCCTCGCACCGGGCGCGTATGCCCCGGCCCGGCAACTACAATCCGCCGTCGATCGACCCCATGGGTCCACGGTTCGAGTTCCGCTCCAACGTCTTCTACGACTGGGGTGGCAGCCATGCCGGCTACAACGCCGATACCGAAAGCCTCTCAACCTATGCCTTCATCGGCAATGCCTACATCCCGGGCCCGGACTCGAGGGGGCTCTGGGCGTTCGAGGAATCCAATCCGCTGGCCCGGGCCTGGTTCGAGAACAATGCCATGGACGGCGCAACGCCCGCCGACCCCTGGAGTCTGGTCAGGGATTCCGACCGGCCCGGCTACCGCCTCACCGCTCGACCCGACTGGGCGGAGGCGGCGGGGGAAACAGCGGGCGAGGCACAGGAACGGGTGCTGGCCCACGTCGGTGCGGGCCGGATCCGGGACGCGGTGGATACCCGCATTCTCGAAGGCGTCCGCACCCGTGCTGGCCCCATCATCGACAGCCAGTCCCAGGTCGGCGGCTGGCCTGAGCTCGAGGCCGGATCACCCTGGATCGACGGCGACAGCGACGGCATGCCCGACGACTGGGAAACAGCCCATGGCCTCGATCCGGCCAATGCGACCGATGGCGCGACGGATCGCGACGGCGATGGCTTCACCCAGCTGGAAGACTGGCTGAACGGGCTCTGATCAGCGCGCCAGCCAGCCGCCGTCCACCGCCAGAACCGTGCCGTGGACATAGGCCGCCGCATCCGACGCCAGGAACACCGCAGCGCCGGCCAGTTCAGACGGGTCGCCCCATTTTCCTGCGGGGATACGCGCGAGGATATCGCGGTTGCGGGTCTCGTCAGCGCGCAGGGCCTCGGTGTTGTTGGTCGAGAAATAGCCAGGCGCGATCCCGTTCACATTGATCCCCCTGGCCGCCCATTCGCAGGCCAGCAGCCGGGTCAGGCCGGCGAGGCCGCTCTTGGACGCCGTATAGGACGGCACCCGGATTCCGCCCTGGAAGCTGAGCATCGAACAGACGTTGATCACCTTGCCGCCCCGCCCCGCCGCGATCCAGCGCTTCGCCAGCGCCTGGGTCAGGAAGAAGACCGTCTTCAGATTGGTGTCCATCACCGCATCCCAGTCCGCCTCGGTGAAGTCGATGGAGTCGGCGCGGCGGATGATGCCGGCATTGTTGACCAGGATGTCGATCTCGCCGACCGCCGCGACGGCCTGTTCGACCACCCCGGCGATGGGGGCGATGGAGGAAAGATCGGCCGGGATGGCGTGCAGGGCACGTCCGGCCGCCGTGACCATCTCCGCCGTCTCGGTCGGCGCGGACCGCCCCACGGCGACGATGTCGGCCCCGGCCTGCGCCAATCCGACGGCAATGGCCTGGCCCAGCCCGGTGTTGGCACCGGTGACGAGGGCGGTCTTGCCCGTGAGATCAAATGAGACGCTCATTTCAGCCTGCCCTGGGTCGCCTGGGTTCGATGCGGATTGTGCCGATAGGTAACCGGTGTCATAAGCTTATGCAAACGGCGACCGGCAGCCCGGCCCAACTCCCAGCCTCGAGAAAAATCCATGAAAATCGCCCTCATCATCGAGAACAGCCAGGCCGCCAAGAGCGAGACGGTCCATGCCGCCCTGACCGCGGTCGCCGAGCCCCTGGGCCATCAGGTCTTCCACTACGGCATGTATACGCCCGAGGACAAAGCCTCGCTGACCTATGTGATGAACGGCCTGCTGACGGGGATCCTGCTGAACTCCGGCGCGGCTGACTTCGTGGTCACCGGCTGCGGCACGGGCACGGGCTCCATGCTGGCCGCCAACGCCATGCCGGGCGTTTTCTGCGGCCTGATCATCGACCCGACCGACGCCTTCCTGTTCGGCCAGATCAATGACGGCAACGCCATCGCCATGCCCTATGCCAAGGGCTTCGGCTGGGCGGCCGAGCTGAACCTGCAGGACGTCTATCGCAAGCTGTTCGAGGGCGAGCGCGGCCTGGGCTACCCCAAGGAGCGGGCCGCGATCATGGCCAGGAACCGCGGCATCCTGAAGGACCTCAAGGCCGTCACCTGCCATGACATGCTGACCGTCCTGAAGACCGTCGATCAGGACCTGCTGAAGGCCGCCGTCGCCGGCGAGCGCTTCCAGGAGTATTTCTTCGCCAACGCGAAGGACGAGGCGATCAGCGCCTGTTTGCGGGACCTGATCGGCGGCTGACCGCCAACGTCACCAAGCCTTCGGCGCCGCCGTCGAGTCCCTCACCACGAGGAACGGATCGACCTCCGGCTGGACCAGCGTCGCCGGGTCCAATCCCCGCAGCCCGGCCGTCAGCTTCTCGGCCGCCATCCGGCCCATGTCACGGATCGGCAGACGGACAGTGGTCAGGTTGGGCCAGACCCGCGAGGCCATGGGCAGGTCGTCGAAGCCGACGATCGACAGGTCACGCGGCACGTCCAGGCCCAGATCGCGCGCGGCCTTCATGACGCCGATGGCCATTTCGTCATTGCCCGCGAAGATGGCGGTTGGCGGGTTCGGCAAGGCCAACAGGTCGCGCGCGGCCTCGACCCCGGACTCGAACGTGTAGGCTCCCTGCCGGACATGGGCGTCGTCCAGCGTCACGCCGTGCTCGGCCAGACCGTCGCGGAAGCCCTGCCCCCGCTCGTGCGAGGAGCGAAAGCTGTCCGGGCCGGAGATGAAGGCGACCCGGCGATGGCCCAGTTCGGCCAGATGACGGGCCGCGCGGGCGGCACCGCGGCTGTCGTGGGTGACCACCATACAGGCCGGCTCGTCCAGAGACACCGAGGCAATCCGGACATAGGGGCAGTCAGCGTCCTTGAGGATTTCGACCACGCGGTCGTCTTCGGAAACCGACGGCGGCATGACCACGCCGAACAGCTTCTGGCGGACAATGAATCCCTTCACGTCGGCGAGGAAGGTTTCGGAGGCGCGGTTGCAGGGGTGGACGACAAGCTCCAGCCCCGAGCCGCGCACCGCATCCAGCACGCCCTGCTGCATGTTGACGACATAGTTCGGGCTGGGGTTGTCGTAGATCATCCCGACCAGGAAGGACCGCCGAAAAGCCAGGCCGCGCGCCTGCGGATCCGGGGTGAAGCCGTGTTCGGCGATCACCGCCTCGACCCTTTTGCGGGTCTCCTCCTTGACGAACGGCGAGTTGTTGATCACCCGCGAGACGGTCTTCTTCGACACCTCGGCCAGCCGGGCGATATCGTTGATGGTGGCGGGCTTTCCGCCGGTCCGTCTGGTCTCGTTCACTGAGGGATTCTCTCTGGCCGAACGCTGTCCTTAGGGCGAAATCTGTCTGGACGCGATTCGTTCGGGCCCAGATTTTGCGCCGGCGTCAGGCTCTGGATATGCCGCCCGCGCCGCCGGCGGTCACGTCCCGCGCCGGGTCGCCGGACGATCCAGCACCTCGTCACGCAGCGGCGTCATGAAACGCAGGTCCCAGTCGTCGGGGTTGAAAGGCCTGCGCGTCGCTTCGACCACGGCGGGATAGCCTCCGACCTCGCGTTCGTGGTCGATGATTTCGCCGCGGCCTTCGGCAACCTCGGCGATCAGCAGGACATCGCGCATGTCGCGATCCCAGGGCCGGGCCCCGACCTGCGACAGCACCGCCCGCTGGACGTCTTCGGCGGGCATGGGCGTCAGGCCCTCCCACCATACCGGCGGACGGCGCGTCTGGATGATCCGGGCGGGCGAGGTGGTGTAACGGCCGAACATGCGGATCGGCTCGCCGACCTGATCGACGGCGATGTTGTCGCGGCCATAGTATTCCACGTCACCGGCCCCGCCGATCATCATGAAGGCCAGATGCTCTGTCGGCGTCGACGGTCCGGCGCGCAGGACATTGCCGATCACCGTCATCTTGCCGACCTCGAACGGGACGGTCCCCCACTCCTCGGGCGCCAGGTTGTAGTGGATGGCGCGCGGGCCCGGATCATAGATCAGGTTGTTGACGATCACCCCGTGGACTCCGCCCTTGAACAACGGGCTGCGCTCATAGTTGTGGGCGTACAGATTGCCGACGATCAGCAGGCCGGTGACGTTGTCGTGGATCAGCGAGCCCTTGGAATGCTCGCCCTTGGAATGGGTCGAATAGGCCAGGCTCTCGCCGTTCAGATTGTTCGAGAAGGTGATGTTGTGGCTGGTGCCACGGCGCCATTCCTCAGGCGTCGAGCCGGTGAAACGAGGGCCGGACGCCGACAGGTTTTCGTCGGTCGCCCAGGTCAGGCTGCAGTGGTCGATGATGACATTGTACGCCCCGACGGTGGAGATGCCGTCCTCGTCCCAGCCGCTCATCCACGTCTGCTCGGCCGAGCCGGGGCGGATGCGGAGGTGCTGGATCACGACGTCATGGGCGCTGACATCCATGCCGCCCCGGATCAGCGTGATGCCCGGCGACGGGGCCGTCTGGCCGGCAATGGTGATGAAGGGGTTGCGCAGGCGAAGCGTCTGGCGACCCAGATCGATGACCCCGCCGACCTCGAACACCACGATGCGTGGACCGTCGGCCTCGATGGCCTCGCGCAGGGAGCCGGGTCCGGAGGCGTCCAGATTGGTCACCCGGATGATCCGGCCACCTCGCCCGCCTGGGGTCCGGGCGGCCCAGCCAAGGGCTCCCGGAAATGCAGTCAGCGGAGCCTCGGCGGCGATTGGCGCGGGGCTCTGGGCGGCGACCGGCGACCAAAGGCCGGCGGGAAGGACGAGCGCGGCCGCCAGGGCGGCGAGGCGGAGCAGGGTCATGGTTCCATCCTATCGCATGGTCGGCTGTCATCGCGACCTTGAGCTGGGGTGACGCCGGGAAGGGCTTCACCGGATTCAAATTGACACCGGTTTCCTTCCTGCGCAATGTCTGTCGTAACAGGGAGGCGGCGTGAGCCACGCACACGACAATTCAGCGACTTCGCCGATCGCGCGGGCCTTTGTCGGCGCGCGCCGCAGCGGCCGTGCGCTCGACGGCTATCCGGGCATTCAACCCGAGTCACTCGAGGCCGCCTACCTCATCCAGGACGAGGCTATCGCCGACTGGCCGGACCGGATCGCCGGCTGGAAGCTGGGCCGGATCCCGCCTCCACTTGATGCCCGCTTCGGTGCGGGGCGCCTGACGGGACCGATCTTTTCGCGCAACGTCTGGACCGCGGGTCAGACCCCGACGCGCTTCAGCGTGATCGAGGGCGGCTTCGCGGCGGTCGAGGCCGAATATGTGCTGGAAATCGGCGAGACCGTTCCCGATCGTGCCGGCTGGACCGTCGAGACCGTCGCGCCGCTCGTGTCCCGCGTCTTCGTCGGCGTGGAAATCGCGGGCAGCCCGTTCGCCGGTATCAACGACCACGGCCCGGCGGTCACGGCCTCGGATTTCGGCAATAACGCCGGCCTGATCCTCGGCGGCGAGATCGCCGGCTGGCGCGACCGTCTGTCCGGTCTGACCTGCACCATGACCGTCAATGACACCGTTGTCGGTCGCGGCGGAGCGACCGCCATTCCAGGCGGGCCGCTCGATTCCCTCGCCTTCCTGCTCAACCTGCTGAACCTGCGGGGTCGACAGCTGGAAGCCGGGCAGTTGATCTCGACAGGGGCCGCGACCGGGGTCCACGATATCCGGATCGGCCAGTCCGCCGTCGCCGACTTCGGACCTGACGGCCGCATCGACTGCCTCGCGGTCCCGGCGACAGGAGCCATCGCATGAGCCTGACCCGCCGCACCCTCGGTCTCGCCGGACTGTCCGGTCTGGGCCTCGCGTCCTGCGCGCCGCGCCCGGCCACCAACGGCCAGACCATTTTCAACGCCGTCGACGTTCACCCCGCCGACTATCCGACCGTCACCGCCGTCAAATGGATGGGCGAGGAGCTGGGCCGCCTGACCGATGGACGCCTCGGCGTGCGCCAGTTCCCCTCCGGCCAGCTGGGCAATGAGGATGACTCGATCGGCCTGACCCGCTTCCAGGCCGTGGATATATGCCGCGTCGCCGTGGCGGCCCTGAACAATGCCTTCCCCGAGACCCGCCTTCTGGCCCTGCCCTATGTCTATCGCGACGTGGCGCATGTCCGGGCGGTGGTCGACGGCCCGATCGGTACCGAGCTGCTCAATGTCTTCGAGGGTCGGGGCCTGGTCGGGCTGGCCTATTACGATGCCGCGCCGCGCTGCTTCTACAACGTCCGACATCCGGTCACCGAGCCGGGCCAGCTGCGCGGGCTCAAGATGCGCGCGCCGCAGTCAGACATCTTCCTGGACTCGATCCGGGCCATGGGTGCCAATCCCACCCCGCTGACCTTTGGCGCGGTCTTCTCGTCATTACAGACCCATCTGATCGACGGGGCCGAGAACAACTGGCCAAGCTACCAGTCCAGCCGCCAGTACGAGGTGGCGCGCTACTGGAGCCAGACAGAGCATTTCTTCTCGCCCGACGCCCTGCTGATGTCGAAGGCCAGCCTCGATCGCCTGAGCCGCGCCGATCAGGATCTGGTCCGCGACGTGGCCCGCCGCTCGGTTCCCCGGATGCGCGTCGAGTGGGACCAGCGCGAGGCGCAGGCCCGCGAATTTGTCATCGCCGCCGGCGTTCAGGTGGCCGAGGTCGACAAGGCCGCCTTCGCCGCCACCGTCCGCCCGGTGCTGGACAAATATCTTGCCGAGCCGCGCCTGCGCGCGCTCCACGAACGGATCGCAGCGGTCGCCTGAACGGCCGCGCAAAACATCGGCGCTCAGGGAGGGCCCGAAGATGTCTGAACCTCGACGCGGCTCCGCCCGCGCGCTTGATGGCCTCGCGACCCTGGCCATGGGTCTCGCCGGCGTGGCCCTGGTCATCATGGCCCTGATCCAGGCCTGGCAGGTCTTCGCCCGCTATGTGCTGAACGACAGCCCCGGCTGGACCGAGCCCCTTGCCCTGTTGCTGATGAGCTTCGCCGTCATGTTCGGCGCGGCCGTCGCTGTCCGGCGCGAGACCCATTTCGCCTTCCAGTCGTTCCGCGACGCCGCGCCCGGTCCGCTCAACTCGCTGATGAAGGCGATCGCCCGCCTGATCGCCGCCGCGTCCGGTGCCGGGCTGATGGTGCTGGGTGGGACCCTGGTGATCGACGAATGGCCCGTGGCCATGGCCGGCGCGCCCCTGCCCTCGGGCCTGAAGTTCGCCGGCCTGTGCATCGGCGGCGCCCTGATCCTTCTGTTCTCGATCGAGCGCCTGCTGACCGGCGACTACCGCGCGCCCGATGTCGCGGCGAAGGCGGAGGACTGAGCATGGAATACATCATCCTCTTCGGCCTTCTGGCCATTCTTCTGGCCATCGGCGTGCCGGTCGCCTTCTCCCTGCTGGCCGCGACCCTGGCCACGGTCCTCTATCTGGCCCTGCCACCGATCGTGGTGTTCCAGCAGATGGGGTCCGACATCACCTCGGTCGCCTTGCTGGCCATTCCCCTGTTCATCTTCACCGGCGAACTGATGATGAAGGGCGGACTGTCCGACCGGATGATCGCCCTCGCCTCGTCCATGGTCGGCCACATCCGCGGCGGCCTGGGTCAGGTCACCGTCGTCGGCTCCACCCTGTTCGGCGGCGTCTCGGGCAGCGCCATCGCCGATGTCTCGGCCATCGGCGGCACCATGATTCCGCAGATGCAGAAGCGCGGCTACGAGGCCGACTACGCCGTCAACGTCACCATCTCGGCGGCCCTTGTCGCCCTGCTGGTCCCGCCCTCGCACAACATGATCCTGTATTCAGCCTCGACCGGCGGCGGGGTTTCGATCTCCGACCTGTTCGCGGCGGGTATCCTGCCGGCCCTGCTGCTGGCCGCGACCCTGATGACCACGGCCTATGTCGTGGCGCGGCGGCGCGGGTATGCAGCCGAGGCCTTCCCCGGCTTCGGTGCGGTGGCCACCCGGCTGGTCGCCGCCATTCCCGGCCTGCTGCTGGTCGGCATCATCTTCGGCGGTATCCGCGCCGGCATCTTCACCGCGGTCGAAAGCGCCTCCATTGCCGTGGTCTATGCCACCGTGGTGACCGGCATTGTCTATCGCCACATGAGCTGGACCGCGTTCAAGGCGGCCTGCCTGGGTGCGGCGCGCACGTCCGGTGCCGTGCTGTTCATCATCGGTTGCGCCGGCGCCTTCGGCTGGCTGATGGCCTATATGCAGGTGCCGACCATGATGGTCGACCTGCTGCAGACCCTGACCGACAACCCGATCCTGATCCTGCTGCTGATCAACGTCATCCTGCTGGTGCTGGGCACCTTCATGGACATGGCGCCGCTGATCATCATCTGCACCCCGATCTTCCTGCCCGTGGCCAAGGCCTATGGCGTCGACCCGGTGCAGTTCGGGGTGATCCTTCTGCTGAACTGCGGCATCGGCCTGATCACTCCGCCGGTCGGATCCGTTCTGTTCGTCGGCAGCGCCATCGCCGGCATTCCCATGACCCGGTCGCTGAAAACCATCTGGCCGTTCTGGCTGACTTGCGCCGGCGTGCTGATGCTGGTCACCTTCATCCCGGCGCTTTCGCTGTGGCTGCCTTCGCTGATGAAATGACCGACCTGCTGGCCGTTCGACCGGCCGAAGACTGCCGCTGGGATTGCGTCGCCCTGGGCGAAGTCATGCTTCGTCTCGATCCGGGCGAGGGCCGTATCCGCACGGCCCGCAGCTTCCAGGTCTGGGAAGGCGGCGGCGAATACAATGTCGCACGAGGTCTGCGCCGCACCTTCGGCCTGCGCACCTCCGTCGTCACCGCCCTGCCCCGCAACGAGATCGGGGCCCTGGCGGAGGACCTGATCCTGCAGGGCGGCGTCGATACCTCCCACATCCTCTGGCGCGAGGCCGACGGGATCGGCCGCAATACCCGGATGGGTCTGAATTTCACCGAGCGCGGCTTCGGCGTGCGCGGTGCCCTGGGCGCCTCCGACCGGGCCAATTCCGCCGCCTCGCAGATGCGGCCGGACGAGATCGACTGGGACGCCCTGTTCGGCACCGAGGGCGTGCGCTGGCTGCACACCGGCGGCATCTTCGCCGCCCTGTCCGAAAGCACGGCGGCGACCACTCTCGCCGCCATCCGGGCCGCCAAATGCCACGGAGTCGTGGTCAGCTACGACCTCAACTACCGCGCCAGCCTGTGGTCCAGCCATCCCGATCCCGATGCCGCGCGACGCGTCAACCGCGAGATCGCCGGTCTGGTCGATGTGCTGGTCGGCGATGAATACGCCTATGAGTCCTGCCTCGGCATGGGCGGACACGCGGCCCGCTCGGACCAGACCGACGCCGCACCGTTTGATGCCCTCGTCGCCCGCGCCGCCGCCGATCTGCCCAACGTCAAGGTCTTCGCCGCCACCCTGCGCGACCCCGTCTCGGCCTCGGTCAACCGCTGGGGCGCGGTCCTGTGGGCGGGCGGAAAGCGGTATGCGACGCCCATCCGCGAGATCGCCGTGCTTGATCGCGTCGGTGGCGGAGACGGCTTCGTCTCCGGCATGGCCTGGGCCTTCCTGAACGATCTCGGCCCGCAGACCGCCGTCGACTTCGGCGCGGCACACGGGGCGCTCGCCATGACCACGCCGGGTGACAACGCCATGGCCTCCCTCGCCGAGGTCAGGGCGCTGGCCGGTGGCCGGGGCGCGGCGGCGATCCGCTAGCCGCGCTCTTCCTCGTCCCCGCACAGCGCGCACTGGAACCGGGTCACCCTCGACTTCGACGGCATGGGCCGCAGGACGGAAGTCCGTCCGAACTCGAAGCGACACCGTTTGCACTCGTCCGACTGCGGCGGCCGTTCCGCGAATACCCGGCCGATGGCGGCATCCTTCTCGGCCACTTTGGCGCGCGCCCTCGCCTCATCGGCCTGCGCCCGGGCGATGTCGTCCTGGGCCGCCCGCTTCTCGTTCTCGAGACGCTCGACAACCTGGCGCCGGTACTGATCGTAATCCGTCATCCCGTCCCCGCCTTTCTCCCAAGCCCGCAGCGGGGACCAGATGGACCGGCGAGTCAACGGCGACGCTTCCGATCCCGAATGCCGATCAACAGGCCGGTGCGCTTTGCGTCGTCCCGGTCTAGGCTCATCCCGGACAAGTCCGGAGAGGGACCGAATGACCGACACTGCCGCCGAGGAACACACCGTCGATCGCAGCGACCGCCTGGTCATCCTCGCCTCGTCCGTGGGGACGGTGATCGAGTGGTACGACTTCTATCTGTATGGCTCGCTGGCGGCGATCATCACCGTACAGTTCTTCTCGGGGGTCAATGAGACCACGGGCTATATCTTTGCCCTCATGGCCTTCGCCGCCGGCTTCGCGGTCCGTCCGTTCGGTGCGCTTGTCTTCGGTCGGCTGGGCGACCTGTGGGGTCGCAAGAACACCTTCCTGGTGACCATGCTGTTGATGGGGCTGTCGACCTTCGTGGTCGGGCTCCTGCCATCCTACGCCGCCATCGGCATTGCCGCCCCCGCGGTGCTGATCGCCATGCGGCTTGTGCAGGGTCTGGCCCTGGGCGGTGAGTATGGCGGTGCCGCCACCTATGTCGCCGAACATGCTCCGCCCGGAAAGCGCGGCTTCTACACCTCCTTTATCCAGATCACCGCGACCGCGGGCCTGATGCTCAGCCTGCTGGTCATCCTCGGCGTCCGCACCGCCGTCGGCG
Organism: Caulobacteraceae bacterium; assembly: GCA_965284535.1. Lineage (GTDB taxonomy): Bacteria > Pseudomonadota > Alphaproteobacteria > Caulobacterales > Caulobacteraceae > Brevundimonas. Next base: position 1,408,407 of record OZ260090.1, on the reverse strand, counting down.
AGGAAGCCTTCAAGGACTGGGGCTGGCGCATCCCCTTCCTCGTCTCGATCCTGCTGCTGGGCGTATCCCTGTGGATCCGGCTGAAACTGGCCGAGAGTCCGGCCTTCGCCCGCATGAAGGCCGAGGGCAAGGGATCGAAGACGCCGCTGAAGGACAGCTTCGCCCGCTGGCCCAATCTGAAACTGGTGCTGCTGGCGCTCGTCGGTCTGACCGCCGGTCAGGCCGTGGTCTGGTACACGGGACAGTTCTACGCCCTGTTCTTCCTCGAGAAGACGCTGAAGGTCGACGGCCCGCTGGCCAACATCCTGATCGCCATCTCCCTGCTGCTGGCCACTCCCTTCTTCATCTTCTGGGGCTGGCTGTCCGACAAGGTGGGCCGCAAGCCGATCATCCTCATCGGCTGCCTGCTGGCCGCCCTGACCTATTTCCCGCTGTTCCACGCCCTGACCGGCGCGGCCAATCCGCAACTGGCGGCGGCGACTGCCGCCTCGCCGGTGACAGTCATCGCCGACCCGGCGGACTGCGCTGTCCAGTTCGATCCGGTCGGCAAGACCGTGTTCGACAGCTCATGTGATCTGGCCAAGTCCTGGCTGGCCAGGGCCGGCGTGACCTACACCAACGTCGCCGCCCCGACGGGTGCCGTGGCTGAGGTTCGCATCGGCGACACAACCGTCGAGAGCTTCCACAGCATCATTATGGAGGACGTCTTCGGAACGATGCCGAGCGGTGCCATTCCGCGGTCGGAGTTCACCGCGCGCAAGGCCGCTTTCGAGACGGAGCTGGGTGCGGCTCTCGCCACCGCCGGCTACCCCGCCAAGGCGGACAGCGCCCTGGTCAACAAGCCGCTGGTCGTCGCCATTCTCTTCCTGCTCGTGATGTATGTGACCATGGTCTACGGCCCGATCGCGGCGGCGCTGGTCGAGATGTTCCCGACCAATATCCGCTACACCTCCATGTCCCTGCCCTATCATATCGGCAACGGCTGGTTCGGCGGCTTCCTGCCCACGACGGCCTTCGCCATGGTCGCCGCCACGGGCAATATCTATTACGGCCTGTGGTATCCGGTGGTGGTCGCCCTGGTCACGGTGGTGGTCGGCTTCCTGTTCATCCGCGATCGCAAGGACGTGGACCTGCATGCCTGAGCTGAGCGCCCTCGTCACGGCATCCCCCACGGTCTTGCTGCTGCCGCTGTTCCTGCATTTCGGGCTGGTCGTCCTGCTCTATGCGGCGCTCACCTGGGCCCGGCTGGTCGTGGTCCGCCGGGGGCAGGCGGACAAGAACGATTTCGCGCGCGCCGACGGCGACCCGCCCCTGTCCGCCCGCCTGCAGCGGAACCTGGCCAATCAGTTCGAAGCGCCCGTCTTCGCGTGGATCGCCGCGTTTCTGCTGCTCCTGACCTCCAGCGTGACGCCCTGGGACGTCGCGGCGGCCTGGGTCTTCCTGATCGGCCGGCTGGCCCACACCCTTGTCCAGTGCAGCGGTGACAACGTCGCCTTGCGGGGTCAGGTGTTCACGATCAATTTTCTCGCCGTACTCTGGCTGATGGGCCACGCCTTCCTGTGCGTCCTGGTTGCGGTCTAGGGTGAAACGATGACAGACTCCGAGCTCTATCCCGTCCCGTCCGAATGGGCCCAGCGGGCGCGCATGAACAGGGCTTCGTACGAAGGTGCCCGCACCGCCGCGCGCGAAACCCCGGACGCCTTCTGGGCCGAACAGGCGCGGCGACTGGACTGGATGAATCCGCCGACCGAAATCAAGGATGTCTCGTTCGACAAGGCCGACTTCCGCATCCGCTGGTTCGGCGACGGGGTGCTAAACGTCGCCTGGAACTGCCTCGACCGGCATCTGGCCGACCGGGGCGAGGAAACCGCGATCCTCTGGGAGGGCGACGAACCCACGCAGTCCGGTGGCCTGACCTACCGCGAGCTCCACGCAGAAGTCTGCCGCATGGCCAATGTCCTCAAGGACCTCGGCGTGGTGAAGGGCGACCGCGTCACCCTCTATATGCCGATGATCCCGGCCGCCGCCGTGGCCATGCTGGCCTGCGCCCGCATCGGCGCCGTCCACTCCGTCGTCTTCGGCGGCTTCTCGCCCGACAGTCTGGCCGGCCGCATCGAGGACTGCGGCTCGAAGGTCGTCATCACCGCCGACGAGGGCCTGCGCGGCGGCAAGCGCGTGCCGCTCAAGGCCAATGTCGACGCCGCGCTCGAACGGCCGGGTGCCGACATCGTCGGGACGGTGCTGATCGTCTCCCATACCAATGCCGACATCCCGATCGTCGCGGGCCGCGACGTCCGTTACGGCGAGGCCAAACAGGGGGTGAGCGCCGACTGCCCGTGCGAGCCGATGAATGCCGAGGACCCGCTGTTCATCCTCTACACCTCGGGCTCCACCGGAAAGCCCAAGGGCGTCCTGCACACCACCGGCGGCTATCTGTTCTGGGCGGCATGGACCCATGAACTGGTTTTCGACTACCGCCCCGGCGAGGTGTTCTGGTGCACCGCCGACGTCGGCTGGGTCACCGGCCACAGCTATTGCGTCTATGGCCCCCTGGCCAATGGTGCCACCACCCTGATGTTCGAGGGCGTGCCCAACTATCCTGACCACAGCCGCTTCTGGCAGGTGGTCGACAAACACCAGGTCGAGATCTTCTACACGGCCCCCACGGCCCTGAGGGCCCTGATGCGCGAGGGCGACGGGCCGGTGAAGGCGACCAGCCGGTCGTCGCTGCGTCTGCTGGGCTCGGTCGGCGAGCCGATCAACCCGGAAGCCTGGCGCTGGTATCACGAGGTTGTCGGCGACGGCCGCTGCCCCATCGTCGACACCTGGTGGCAGACAGAGACCGGCGGCATCCTCGTCTCACCCCTGCCCGGCGCGACCGACCTGAAGCCCGGCTCGGCGACCAAGCCCCTGCCCGGGGTGGAGCTGCAGCTGGTCGACGCCGAGGGCGCGGTGCTGGAAGGCGCGGCGTCCGGCAACCTCGTCATCACCGACAGCTGGCCCGGCCAGATGCGCACCGTCTGGGGCGACCACCAGCGCTTCTTCGACACCTATTTCAGCGCCTATGCAGGCAAATATTTCACCGGCGACGGCTGCCGCCGCGATGCGGACGGCTATTACTGGATCACCGGCCGGGTCGACGACGTCATCAACGTCTCGGGCCATCGCATGGGCACGGCCGAGGTCGAGAGCGCGCTGGTCTCGCACGATCATGTCGCCGAAGCTGCGGTCGTCGGCTACCCCCACGATATCAAGGGTCAGGGCATCTACGCCTATGTCACCCTGAACGCCGACGTCGAACCGCACGACGATCTCAAACGGGCGCTGGTCGCCCACGTCCGCAAGGAGATAGGCCCGATCGCCGCGCCCGATGTGATCCACTGGGCGCCGGGCCTGCCGAAGACCCGGTCGGGGAAGATCATGCGGCGGATCCTGAGGAAGATCGCGGAGGGGGAAGTGGAGGCGCTGGGGGATACGTCGACGCTGGCCGACCCGGGGGTGGTTGAGGCCATCATCGCAAGCCAGGGGACCTGATCGCTTCTCCCCGGCCCACCCGTCAACAAATGAAAATCCCGCTCGCGGGCCAGTGTCCGTCGCAGGTCAGGACCGGCGTGGACCGGCCTCGCCCCGAACCGAATCCAGCGTCTTGAACAGAAGCTTGCGCACGGCGGCATCGTCGCCCGCACGCGCGAGACGTTCAAACGCCGAAACCGTCTGGGCCGTGACCATCTTGCCCTCGACCCGGTCCGTAACCCGCAACAGGCTTTCGCCACAGACCTCGGACTCTTCTCCGGAATCCACAAGGTCTTCGGACAGCTTTTCGCCCGGCCTCAAGCCGGTAACCTCCACCTTGATATCCTGGTCGGGAATCTTGCCCGCCAGGCGGATCAGTTGGTGAGCCAGGTCGATGATCTTCACCGGCTTGCCCATATCCAGAAGCATGACTCCCAGAGGTCCCTCCGCCTGGGCGGCCGAATGGGCCGTGGCGTGCAGCACCAACTGGACCGCCTCGGGTATGGTCATGAAGTAGCGTTCGATGTCGGGGTGGGTCAGGGTGAGAGGTCCGCCGCGCTCGATCTGGGCACGGAAGGTCGGCACCACGGACCCCGCCGATCCAAGCACGTTTCCAAAACGCACAACGCTGAACCGTGTCTTGCCCTTGGCCTTTTGCTGCCCTCGGACAATGGATTCCGCGAGGCGCTTGGTGGCTCCCATGACATTCGGCGGGTTAACGGCCTTGTCTGTCGAAATGAACACCATGTGTTTGACACCCGCGTCGTTCGCGGCCGCGGCAACATTCCAGGTGCCGAGGATGTTCGTCAGCACGCCCTCACACGGGTGCCGTTCCATAAGCGGCACGTGCTTGAGCGCGGCGGCATGAAACACGATGTCAGGCTTCTCGTTCCGGAATACCTCCGTGATCAGCATGTGGTTACGAACATTGTGCAGATATTCACTGCGCGACAACGACGGCCAGCGGTCACAGATTTCCTGGTCAATCGTGAAAAGATTGAACTCGGAACTGTCTATCAGAACCAGGTGGGAACAACCGAGACTGGCTACCTGGCGAGCGATTTCTGATCCGATCGAGCCGCCGGCCCCGGTCACCAGCACACGCTGCCCCGAAACCAGCGATCTGAGTGCTTTGCGGTCCAGGTTGACCGGTGGGCGGTCGAGCAGTTCCTCAATCTCGAACTCGCGCAGCACCGCGCTGTCGCCCTCGCCGATTTCGGTAAGGCTGGGCGTACGCCAGAGTTTCAGGCCGTGAGCCCGAAGGGCACCCAGCCTGTCGGTTCCGAAATCGCTAGGGGCCATGGAATCGTCCAGGAACACCACCGCGACCCGACGATGAAGATCGATGTAGTCGTCCAACAAGTCGGCGGCCATGGCGAGATTCGGCATCAGGCGGACACCGCGCATCTCCCGGCGATCGGAGGCGAAATCGCTGCTGACGATGCCGACGGGCTGCATATCGCTGGATTCGCGCGCCAGGCCCCGAAGGAAGGCGCCAGCCCGGTCCACCCCGCCGACCAGGATCACGGCGGTGCCATCCTCCTGCCCGTTGAAGAAGGGGAACAATTCCCGTCGCGCCTCGGAGTCGTGAAAGGTCCGTCGGACAAGGGCCATGCCGAGCGCCAGACCGGCGTCGAGGATGAAGACTATTATGAGGGCCGACCGCGGCAGGGTAAGCGCACGCTCGAAAATGAAGACGATGACCAGAAAGATTCCGACGGAAATCGCGGACGCGCGAAGAATCCGGACGGCGTCAGGGACCGAAATGTACCGCCACAGCGTACGATTTGTGCGGGCGACCAAGTCGACGACCGCGCCGACCGCGGCAAAGGTCAGGGCGTATAGCCAAGTGTAGTTCACGATAAGGCCCAGGGCCTCCGGGGTGAACCTGTACTGGAGGGCCAGGAAATAGGCTCCAAACACCGCGACGACGCGAACAAGCGTTCTCGCCGAAAACTTTGCAGCGGGGAGTAAGTACGTGCTTCCCAAAACCATCCTCGTTCGAAACGCTCGCGCACTGTTCGCCGCGCGCCCCCCGGGCGTTCGGTGGTCTCACGGCCGGACGCCCAATGTGATGTCGACTATCACACCAAATCAACGTCTTGTTAGCTCTTACAACAAAAAGCTATGGTGTTTTGCGAGGCGCTGCCGCGGTGCAGCAATCTGGCCTCGAGTTCCCCGCGCCTGTTTCGCAGTCGCCAGCGAGACCCTCACTGAGGGCAAAACCAGGTGTTCGGGCAAATGAAGCGCGCTTTGGACATAGCCTCGGCCATTGTCGGCATGTTGGTGTTCGCCGCCCCCATGCTAGTGGTCGCGCTTGCGGTAGCGCTGACTTCAAAGGGACCAGTCATCTACTGGTCCGACCGTATCGGGCGCGAGAACAGGGTGTTTCGCATGCCCAAATTCCGCTCCATGCGGACCGGCACCCCACCTGTGGCGACCCATCTGCTGACCAACACGGACAACTGGCTAACCCCGATCGGCGGCTTCCTGCGGAGGAGCAGTCTCGATGAATTGCCGCAGTTGTGGAGCGTGCTTGCCGGAGACATGAGTATCGTCGGACCGCGCCCGGCCCTGTTCAACCAGGACGACCTGGTTGCCTTGCGAACCGCTCTTGGGGTGCACCATCTGCGCCCGGGCGTTACCGGGTGGGCCCAGGTCAACGGACGGGACGAACTTCCAATTCCGGAAAAGGTCGCCCTGGACGCGGACTATCTCGCGCGTCGCTCACTTATACTGGACGGCAGGATAGTCCTGATGACGATCGGAAAGGTCGTCGCTGCCAGGAACATTTCGCACTAGCCTCGGAACGCCTTGCGACATGGCCACAGGATGGCGGTTGCGACGAACTCTGAAACGCCGGGTCCCCTTCGCAGAAGAGAGTCAGGTCTCCGCACCTTCTCGCCCGAACAGGGTCCGGCAGAAGGCCCGCCGCGCAGCCCGTTCCCGGTAGCCCGCCCCCGGTCCAAGCCCTGATTTGGCGCTTGGTCGTGAGCGAAGCCGTGTGTTACTGCTCGGAACTGAACGATATCGACCAATTTTGATCACTGAAGTTCGGCGACCCAGGGGGCCCGGTGGGTCACGCTTGTGCGTCAGGCTGAAGAATACGAATTCCTCCATGACCAACAGACGTGACAAGCTTCAGGAAGACACGCATTTTCGCGTTCTTCGCCTCCTTCAAGCCAACCCCGAAGTGTCTCAGCGCGAACTGGCCGAAGCCGTTGGCGTAAGTGTCGGGGGAATACACTACGTACTGAACGCATTGATAGAAAAAGGGCTGGTGAAGCTGGGGAATTTCACCGCCGCGGAAGACAGGCGCCGATATGCCTACATCCTGACTCCGAAGGGCTTTGCGCGAAAAGCTTTGCTTACAAAGGCATTCCTCTCGCGAAAGATGGAAGAGTACGAAGCTCTCCGGGAGGAGATCGAAATGCTTCAGTCGGATTTCAACGAAAAGACCATTCTCGGGCCTTCGTGAATGGGCGCTATGACGAGCCCCGCTATACATCCTGGCGAAGAGTTGGCAGGCGGAAACATCAATCGATACGGCTTTGCCTGATAACTCCCTGTCACTAAAGAGCTCCCAAATTCAGATCTCTGAGGCTTCAATGAAAAAAATACTATTGGTGTTCGGAACGAGACCCGAAGCCATCAAAATGGCGCCAGTATATCAAGCTCTCAAAGATACACCTGACATCGATGTCCGGGTTGCCGTTACGGCTCAGCACCGGGAAATGCTGGATCAAGTGCTGCGGTTGTTCGGAATAGTTCCCGACTATGATCTGAACGTGATGAAATCCGGCCAGGGGCTTACCGAGATCACCACGGCGGTCCTCTCTGGCCTCAAGCCCATTCTCGAAGCGTTTTCACCGGACCTGATGTTGGTCCACGGTGACACGACCACCACGCTCTCGGCGTCGCTTGCGGCCTACTACCAGCAGGTCGCGGTTGGTCACGTCGAGGCTGGCCTGCGCACAGGCAATATCTATTCGCCATGGCCTGAAGAGATCAATCGCAAGGTCACGGGCGCGATTGCCCGACTGCATTTCGCGCCCACCAAAAGGGCCGCGGAGAACCTGCTCGCCGAAGCGGTGGACCCGGCTTCCATTTTGACAACCGGAAACACGGTCATCGACGCCTTGCTCGAGGTGGTCGCGAGACTGGAGGCAGACCCGGCGCAGAGCGTGGCCCTGGATGCGGAATTCGGGCTCGACGCGTCGAAACGCATGATCCTTGTCACCGGGCACCGGCGCGAAAGCTTCGGGGGCGGTTTTGAACGGATTTGCGACGCCCTCGCCATACTGGCCGAGCGCGAGGATGTTCAGATCATCTACCCCGTGCACCTGAACCCCAACGTGAAGGGACCGGTCGAGGCCAGCCTCGGGGCGCTCGAGCGCGTGCATTTGATCGCACCACAGGACTACCTGCCCTTCGTCCACCTGATGCGGCGGGCCGACATCATCCTGACCGACTCCGGCGGCGTACAGGAAGAGGCACCCTCGCTGGGCAAGCCGGTCCTCGTGATGCGCGACACAAGCGAGCGACCCGAAGCCATCGACGCAGGAACGGTCAAACTTGTAGGCACCGATACGGATTTGATCGTTCGCGAGGCGAACGCTCTCCTGGACGATCCCTCCGCCTTTGAAGTCATGGCGCGGGCTCATAACCCCTACGGCGACGGCCTTGCCTCGCAGCGCATCCGCGACGCCATCCTGGCATTCCTTCATTCCGACGAGCATCAAGAATAATGTCCGACCAGCCATTCAAGCGAATTTCTGTCATCGGCCTCGGCTATATCGGCCTGCCCACGGCCGCCATGTTCGCTGCACAAAAAATCGAAGTCGTCGGCGTCGATGTAAACAAGCGTGCGGTGGACATCATCAACAACGGCGAAATACACATCGTCGAACCCGGTCTGGATCTGGTGGTCCAAACGGCCGTCAAGGCCGGCTACCTGCGTGCCACCACATCTCCCGAACCTGCCGAGGCATTTCTGATCGCGGTGCCGACGCCGTTCCGCGGAGACAATCACGAGCCGGACCTGTCCTATATCGAGGCCGCGGCCAGAGCCATTGGACCTGTGCTCGCTCCGGGCAACCTGGTGATCCTCGAGAGCACCTCACCCGTCGGCGCTACCGAAGCGATGTCTGGCTGGCTCTCCGAGTCCCGGCCCGACCTCAGTTTTCCCCAGGACGCCGGCGACGCTTCCGACATCCGCGTGGCGCATTGCCCGGAACGGGTCCTGCCCGGCAAGGTGATGCAGGAACTCATCACCAATGATCGCGTGATTGGCGGAATGACTCCGGCCTGTTCGGCGCGAGCGGTCGAACTCTACAAGACATTCGTCGCCGGAGAATGCGTCGTCGCCAGCGACCCGCGCGTGGCGGAGATGGCCAAGCTTACGGAGAACAGCTTCCGTGATGTGAACATCGCCTTCGCGAATGAGCTTTCAATCATCTGCAGCCGGCTGAACATCAATGTCTGGGAATTGGTGGAACTGGCCAACCGGCATCCGCGGGTCAATATTCTTCAGCCCGGCCCCGGTGTCGGAGGCCATTGTATCGCGGTGGATCCCTGGTTCATCGTCGCTTCCGCGCCTCAGGATGCACGACTGATCCGGACCGCGCGCGAAGTGAATGACGGCAAGCCCGACTGGGTTCTCCGCCAGATTCAGGAGGCGATGGATTCCCTGCTGGGCGAAAACCCGGAACGCTCCCGCAACGACCTCACCATCGCCTGTTACGGCCTCGCCTTCAAACCCGACATCGACGATCTCCGTGAAAGTCCGGCACTGAGGATCGCCGCCCGGATCGCCGGAACCCACCCTGGCCGCACCCTCGTGGTTGAACCGCACGTCGATGCGCTTCCCGATGCGCTTGCCGGTGCCGCGCTCGTCAGCGCGAACGACGCAAGGTCGGCCGACGTCCATGTTCTGCTGGTCGATCACATGGCCTTCAAGGCCGGGCCCAGACCCGAGGGGGCCATCGTGGATACCCGCGGGATCTGGTCCTGATATAGCCGAGGCCGCAGGTCACATCCGCGATGCTGGAAAAGATCCGATACTATACCCGCCGGGTTTTTCAGGCGCCGCTCTCGATCACCCTCCGGAAGATCGGGGAGGTCCTGAAGAAGAAATCCTACAGGGTCGTCTACTGGCGAAACACCGTCTGGCCGCGGATGCCTGCGGCGGTGACGGTCGACAACTGCGCCCGGTATCTCGAGGGTCTCGGCGATGATATTCGCCAAGCCATCGCGTCCGGTCAGGCCGAGGCGACGGGCACACGGGAAGCCTGCCTCGACCGGGCGGGATCGGTCCTCGCCGGCCGGTTTCAATGTCTTGGCTATGGCGAGGTCGAGATCGGGGAGCACACGGCATGGAACAGCGATTCACTGCACGGGTTCGACTGGGCCGCCGACTATTTTGACCAGATCGACTTCGTCGCGATCGGCTCGCATTGCGACATCAAGGTGCCCTGGGAGGTAAGCCGCTTCCAGTATCTCGTCTGGCTGGCCGAAGGCTTTGTTCTCGATGCCGGCAATGCCGAAGACTATCGGCGGAAATTCATCGAACTGCTGGAGAGCTGGCTGTCCGCAAACCCGGCCGGCTTCGGGGTCAACTGGATCGTGCCGATGGAGGTGGCCATCCGGGCGGTCAACCTGCTGCTCGCCTCTGCCGTCTTCTGGAGGGACCTTTCCGGGGACCATCGAACCCTGATCGTGAAAACGCTCGATGAGCACCGGCTGCATATCGAGCGGTTCCCGGAATTCAGCGACGTTCCGGGGAACCACTATCTGTCGAACCTGATGGGCCTCGCGGTCCTGGTCCCCTGCCTGTCCGGCAGCAGTTCACCGCAAGCGACCCGGGCTTTCGCCGACTTCTACGCCGAGGCGGAGCGTCAGTTCGAACCCGAGGGCGGGCATTTCGAACGAGCCCCGGTCTACCACCGTCTGTGTATGGACATGGTGACGATGGTCGGTGCCTTCGAGGCGCGGTCATCGGATGTGTCGGCATCCGGTATTGCCATCCTTGAGCGCGCGCTGGCGTTCTGCGCCGCCGTATCCAGCCGCTCGGGCAAACTCCCCGTTCTGGGTGACTGCGACAGCGGGCATATCCTTTGGTTCGGGGGGCACGCGCGCGACTGGCGATGGACCCGCCGCTTCCTGTTCCCGTCCGAAGCCGGCGACCCGCTGACGGATGGGGAAGGACGTCAACTTCTGTGGCATCAGGCCATCGCCCGTCGGCAAGGCCTCGACGCGAAGGCTTCCGGGGCAGACCGCCCTGGCGTTGCCGAGGCATCCGGTTTCATCGCCATCCACGACGGCACGATCGACTGCATCATGCGGGTGGGTGAACAGGGGCTCAAGGGCCGCGCGTCGCACGACCACGACGACGCCCTGTCGGTATGGATATCGTATCGGGGTGAAGACCTGGTGGTCGAGGAAGGTTGTCCCTCCTACACGCTCGATCGCACCGTCCGCGCGCGTTACATCGGCTCGCGCGCGCACAACCTGGTGCAGCCTCTCGACGCGGATCGTTTCACCCCCCGCCAGGGCTCCATCGTCAAAACCGTCGTCGGGGCCCCGACAGCGGAGCGCTGGGAGATCAACAACGCTGCCGATCACCTGGCAATCTCGGCGACACTGGACACCACCAACCCGGCAGACACCGCCTTCCGGGAATGCGAACGCAAGGTTCTTGTCGAGGCCGGCAGGCTGGTCGTCGAGGATGCCTGGCAGTGGCGCGCTCCAGGAAAGTCCGAGCTACGCTGGCATTTCGCGCCGGGCTACAACCTGCGCATCGTCGACGGAGAAAGCCGGGCTCGCGTCAGCGACCGGTCCGGTGCCTTCGTATGCAGCGTGGTCGTGCAGTCAAAAGATATCGAGAGGCTTGAGATCTTCGATTTCGAGTTTTCGGAAGTCTACGGCCACTGTGAGAACGCCAAAGGCTTGCGCATGGTTTTTGGAACCGGGGTCGAAAGCTCGGCAACGACCTGCTTCGAATTTACCGACCCGGACCCGCGCCGTTCGATCCGGACTCCAAAGCGAGAGTTCCCTAGTTGATCAAACACATAACATTTGCGGCGGTTCGCGCCGGCCGGTCACAGTTTCTTGGGCTGAGCGCCCAGGTCCTGGGGGCTGCTCCGGTTATTATCATGTCGGTCTACCTGGCGCATGCCGTGGGGCTGGCTGCGGTGGCCGACTACGCGATGCTGATCGGCGTCTCGGCGGTGGTTTTCACGCTTGGAGTCCTCGGGCTTCGCTCGCGTCTGGTTCTCGACCGCTTTCGCGTCTTCGCCGAAGGCGACTATTACGCCATGCGGATCGTCGCGGCGGGCATCATGGTGCCCGTGATCATGCTGATGGGGCCGCTCTTTCACGCTCCGCTGATGCTGACCCTGGCGGTGGCGCTGATGCGGTCCGGCGATGCGGCCCTCGATCTCGTTATGGCGCTGGATCAGGTTCGGCGCGACGAGCGGACGCATATGTACGGCTATATAAATGGCGCCGTCGTCAAACTGGTGCTTCTCCTTGTTCTTCTGCTCACCAGCGAGGTCACGGGGCTGCTGACGCCCTTCGTCGCCTTCGCCCTGGCCAGCGCCCTTCACGCGGCCTATTCGTGGTGGCTGTTCATGAAGCGGCGAGAGAGCCGTGACGCCCTGTTCAAGGCGGGCCGCGCCGCGCAGCTGCTGCGCCTGCTGCGAAACTCCGTCGCCTTCGCGATCGCGCAGATTCTTTGTGCCCTGCTGACCAGCGCGCCCCGCATTGCCCTGTCTTCAATCACGGACCGCGAGCTCGCGGGGGCCGCCGCGGCGTCGCTGTCCGTGGCGACCCTGATCGGCATGACCTATTTCGCGGTCTGGCTGCGCTGGTTGCCGCGCTTCGGCCAGAACCAGCTGCGGCTCGACAACGCCCTGATGTTCGCCGGCGAGATAACGGCCACTCTTGTACTGATCCTCGGGACCGTCTGGGTCGCCGGCCGCCCGGCAATGGCGTTGGTATACGGCATAACGGATCCGTCCCGACTGGATATGACGCTATGGACCTTGATTACCTGCGCCATCTTCTTCTTCGCCATGACGCTCGCCAACCTGTTCAAGCCCACGCGCCTTCCATGGGCCGAAAGCGCGGTCTATGCGGGCGGCCTGGGCGCAATCTTTCTGACGTTCCAGTTGCAACCCGGCACGTCGATCCCGGTCCTGTTGATGCTGGGGGCCGCGGGCATGGCCGTCGTCGAGCTCCTGGCGGTCGCGACGCTGGTGTTCCTTCGACGCAGGCCCGGGGCTGTCGGATGAGCCTCAAACACCGGCCCCGCGGTCCCGTCCGCCCCGACTGTCACCCGGTTCAGGGTGCGACCCGCTTGATTGACGCAACGAGCGATCTTGGTCACAAGACGCCTTGCCATACCCCTCGGCGTGATCGAAGCCTGCCTGGTGCCAAGGCCGGATCTGGTCTCGCATCGACGATATCAAGACCGTCAGGGATAAAGAGTTCGTTCGGAAGAGATTGGATCAACACATGACCATCTTCCTTATGGCCGTAATCGATATACTTCTGGCCTCTCTCTACGTCATGGCCAGCCCCCGCCGGCGGCGCGTCGGCCTATATTTGCCGGACTTCTATATTGCGGGGATCGCCCTGTACGCCATCGGCGCGATCAACGCTGTGTATTTAGAAGGTATTGTCTATGCACAACCGCTTGTCGAAATGGCCCTTCTTGCTCTCGGATCGGGCTTGATCGGGGTCACAGCGGCGGCGATGACGTTATCGAAACGTAATCCCACAGATTACTTTCACCAAATTCTTGTGAAAGAGAATTCCGACCCATCGGAAAAGGCCTTGATACGGTTTGGGCTCATCTTCTCCGCAGCCGTCTGCATTCTGTTCGTCGTCATGACACTCAGGACCTCGGCCATTTCCGAACTATTGTCGCTTTCTTCGCTGTTCGACGAGTCGTCATCAGCGTCTCGCCTGAGAAAGACCCTGACCGCCGGGACCGAGGGCTATTTCGCTCCAGGTTTCGTCAAGCAATTCCGCGACATCCTGGCACCGATATTCCTTATCGCCCTTGGCGTTATCGCGAGCAAACCCAATGCCCGGCCCTCAAGCCGCATTTACGTGTTCGGGATCATCGGCATTGTCCTGTTTTCGATGCTGGTCGCCGGCATCAGGTCGAACATCATCAGCCTCTTCCTCGCGCTGTATATTGGTGGCCTGTATTCGGCGCGCATCAAGCAGCATCACAGACCCGTAATACTGAGCTGGTGGCAACGCCATAGATCGAAGGCCCTTCTGCTGATCGCCTTCCTGCTCTATTTCCTCCTCTCGAACCTGCTGGGGCGAACCGCCAGCAACGGATCGCTTTTCTCAAGCCTGTTCGACTCCCTCATGAGTCTGTTCGAGCGGATCGTGTTCACCGTGCCGCGTGAGAACGCGCAAAGCTTCAATTTCTGGAGTCCACTCGGCCCCACCAACGGGTCCCTGTGGCTTGACGACCTCAAATCGGCCCTGCCTGGCTCACGGGTCTCCGGCACGGGCCTGTCGAACATCCTGCACAACATCAATGGCGGCTCCATCCAGGGCAACTCGCCGCTAGGGCTGCCGGCCGATGTCTGGATGGCATGGGGCTGGCCAGGCCTTTGCATCATTCCCTGTATCTACGGAGTCTGCCTCGGATTCTTCGACAACGTCCTGACCCGCGTTCGGTCACCGATATTTTTCGGAACCAAGATAGTGCTGGCGATTGCACTTCTGTATATTTATTCTCCTTTCGGCTTCCTCCTTTACGGAGGTGCCGCCTCCGTAATCCTCGTGATCGTTGTGAGTCTCTTGCGATCAAGAAGATCGCAGGACGCGCAAACTCGAAGACGCTTTCCGTCTCGCCCTGCACATCGGGCATTTGATGGAAACACTTTGAACAACATCCAGAATGCCTCGAAGCTTCATGACTGAGCCAAACACCGCCGTCTTTGTTCGCATGGCCAGCAGGCCTGTGCCGCGCGTTCAACGCGGAATGATTGTCGCCCAGGAACTTGGCTTCGAGCCGATATTCTGCGGAGCCATGCGCGAAGACAATCTTGAACGCAGCGGGGAATGGTCAGGCTTTCCGCTGGTGAGAATCGGTCCCGTTTTTCCTCTTCTGAACGGCAAGCGACTCTTCCTGTACGTCAGTTCTGTCGCGCTTTTTCAGTTTGCCCTGCTTCGCTTTCTGTTCCGGACCAAGCCACGTCTTATTCATGCCTCCGACATGGAAACGATGCTGGCGTGCATTATTTATGCGAAACTCAAACGCATTCGACTGATATACAATGTGCACGACAATCTTTCTCAGCGGTACAATCTCCCCGCGGCCTTCCAGGCGCTGCTGAATACGTTCGAGGGGATGCTGGTCCTGTTTTCCGACGTAGCCCTCGTCCCCGAGAGCTTCCGCCGGGATGCGCTGCCGAAATGGTCTCACCGAAAGATCGAGGTCGTTCGGAATACGCCCAAGAACGTTGAATACGCGCCGCCGGTGATCGGTCGCGGCGGCAAGATCCGCCTGTTCTACGGCGGATGGCTCGACTGGGGACGCGGCCTGAAGGAAATGGTCGATCTGGCGAATGAGAACCCTGAGTTTGAACTGCGGGTCGCCGGTGAAGGCGCTCCCGATATCGTGGACTATCTGAAGAGCCAGAAACGCCTGAAATATCTTGGCTTCCTGAAATATCAGGAGAGCCTCAGGGAAACGCGGGACTGCCATTTCGTGCCGGCATTCTATCGGCCCTCGACGATGATCAATCGCTATGCGGCATCGAACAAGCTGGCTGAGGCACTCGCTATCGGGCGGCCCCTCATTCTGAACGACGAGATGAAAATCATCGAGATGTTCGGACCGTCTCCCGCGATCTTCTCGCGGCCGTTTGACCGGGTGGGCGAAGTCGCGGGCGAAATCGTTGCCCTGGCCCGGGATCGCGAGAAGTACGCGGCCGCCTCGGTCGCTTCGCGGGATCTCTACGAGAAATTCTACAGGTGGGAGACCGCTCATCAGAAGATGCAGTCGGTGTTCCGGGACAAGATCGTCCGGTAAGCCCGCCCGCCGTCGACGTCGGTCCCAGACCGTTCGGAAATCGGTACATGCAGCGTGTCGATCCACTCTCCCGGGAGGATCGATGAAAGACATTCGAGTACGAGAAGAAAGCCGGATTGATGTCAACTGAAGCCTATTCGAAACTGGGCGGCCTGCGGCTCAAGCTGAAGCGACTGCAGCGGTCCGTCAGCATGTGGGGCATCCACAGAACCCTGGCCAAGGCCTCGAACCGCATTTCATCGCCGATCCGGCCGGTCCTCAATCTGCGGGCACGCAAGAAGGACACCCTGCTGGTGGGGTGCGGACAGTTCGGCGCGAGCACGGCCTCGTTTTTCATCTCCAAGGTCGAGGGGAACCGGCTGCTCTCCTGCTACGACATCGTCGAGGCGAACGCCGAGCGGGTCAAAAAGGCCTATGGCTATGACCTCGTCAGTTCCGACTACACGGACATGCTCGATCTGCCGGGCGCGAACTATGTGCTGATCGCGTCCAACCACGCGTCCCATACAGGCCAGGCGATCGCGGCGCTCGAACGCGGACTCACCGTCCATGTCGAAAAGCCGATATCGGTCACGTGGGAACAGCTTGCCGCGCTTGAGCAGGTGGTCAGCACGCGCCAGGACAAGTTTTTCGTCGGCTACAACCGGCCCTTCGCGAAGGCGCTTGTCCAGCTCCGCGAGCAACTGCCCGCCGGCGACGGACCGTTTACGATCGACTGCTTCGTGGCAGGTCATGCGATTGACCCGACCCACTGGTACTACGACCCCGCCGAGGGCACGCGGATTTGCGGAAATGTCGGACACTGGATCGATTTGTCAGTGCACCTGCTGTCGCAGCGAAGCCTCCCCGACAGGCTGAAGATCGACATCTCATACAGCGACCCTGAACTCCGCGAGGAGAATTTCGCCCTGTCGATGACCTCGGACCAGGGCGACCTCGTCACCATGGTCTTCACCACCCGGGGCGAGCCGTTCGATGGCGTGAACGAGACAATAAACATCCAGCACGGGCCCCTGATGGCCAAGATCGACGACTTCCGCACGATGAAGGTGTGGAACCACGACAGCTACCGGATGCACCGCTACCGACCCAAGGACGTCGGACACAGGGCATCGGTCGTTCAAATGTTCGACGCCCGCCCGAAATATGCCCGCCCGTGGGATGAAGTGCTCTGTTCCACAATGCTGATGCTGCATATTACCGACATGGTGCGGTTGGGCGAAACCACCAGCGACTTTTCGTTTTCTGGCGCGCGCGCCAAGATGAAAACCATTCAAAATCAAGTACAAACTAAGGGATACGACCGTTGAAACAGGTCTTTCAAAATGTAAGCAGCGGCGAAACCACAGTCGAAGACGTGCCGTGCCCGAGCTGCAAGCCGGGGCACGTTCTGGTCCGCTCCGCCTTCACGCTCATCTCGGCCGGAACCGAGAGAATGCTCGTTGATTTCGGCAAGTCGAGCTACCTCGACAAGGCCCGCAAGCAGCCCGAAAAAGTCCAGATGGTCCTCGACAAGGTCAAGACGGACGGCCTGTTGCAGACCATCGATGCGGTGAGGTCGAAACTCGATCAACCGCTGGCCATGGGATATTCGAATGCCGGCGTGGTGATCGGCGTCGGAGACGGGGTTCACGAGTTCAAGATCGGAGACCGGGTGCTTTCCAACGGTCGCCATTCCGAGATCGTGAACGTACCGAAGAACCTCTGCTCGCGTATCCCCGACAACGTATCGGACGAGGATGCCGTGTTCGGTGTCGTGGGTTCGATCGCCCTCCAGGGTATCCGTTTGACCGCGCCGACGATCGGTGAAGCCATCGTCGTCACCGGGCTCGGACTGATCGGCCTCCTGACCGTTCAGATTCTGGTCGCCAACGGGTGCCGCGTGCTCGGGCTCGATTTTGACCCGAAGAAAACGAAACTGGCTCGGGAATACGGAGCTGAAACGGTTACGCTTGGCGAAGGCGATGACCCCCTTCTCGTTGCCAACAAGTTTTCGCGCGGGCGCGGTGTCGACGGCGTCATCATCACGGCGGCGACCAACAGCGACGAACCGATGCACCAGGCAGCCACCATGTGCCGGCCGCAGGGGCGGATCGTACTGGTCGGCGTCGTCGGTCTGAATCTGAAGCGTTCGGATCTCTACGAAAAGGAGATCAGCTTCAGGGTGTCCTGCTCCTACGGCCCCGGGCGCTACGACCCGGAATACGAAGACAACGGCAACGACTATCCGATCGGATATGTGCGCTGGACCGAGAAGCGTAATTTCGAGGCCGTCCTCGACATGATTTCGACCGGGGCGATCAAGCTGGATGCGCTGCGCACCAGCCGCTTCGACTTCTCGGACGCCGGTCAGGCCTATCAAAAACTGATCGACAGCAAGTCCGAGCTCGGAATCCTGCTGGAATACGATGTTGAAAAGACCGAGGCCAGCAGAACGGTATCACTGGCGACGGCACCCGTGCGGACCGGAGCACCCGCCGAGAAAGTGGTGCTCGGTGCCATCGGCGCAGGCAACCACGCGGGGCGCACCCTGCTGCCGGCTTTCAAGGCAGCCGGTGCCCGACTGAAGTACATCGCCTCCTCGCAAGGGATGACGGGCACCCACTACGGGAAGAAGTTCGGTTTCGAAAAGAACACCACGGATACCGCCGAGCTGTACGCGGATCCGGAGACGAACACCCTGGTCATCGCGACCCAGCACGACAGCCATGCCAGGTTTGTCCTGCAAGCGGTGGAAGCCGGAAAGAACGTCTTCGTCGAAAAGCCGCTGGCGCTCACCGCCCCGGAAATCGACGCGATCGAGGACGCCTGCCGCTCATCGGCCGAAAAGGGCAGCGCGCCGGCGCTGATGGTCGGGTTCAATCGCCGCTTCGCGCCGCTTATGCAGGCGCTCAAGGCTGCGCTCAACACCGTCGAGCCAATGGCAATCGTCTACACCTGCAACGCGGGGTTCATCCCGGCTGACAGCTGGATACATGACCCCAAAAAGGGCGGGGGCCGCATCATCGGCGAAGCCTGCCATTTCATCGACATTGCCCGGTTTTTGACGGGGTCCCGGATCGCCACCACCAAGGTCACCTCGATCAAGGCGGCGGAAGGCCAGGCGCAGACCTATGATACGGTCTCAATCGCCCTGACCTTCGAGAACGGATCCATCGCGACCGTCCACTATTTCGCGAACGGTCATAAATCCTATCCCAAGGAACGCATCGAGGTCTTCCAGTCAGGCGGCATCGCCGTGCTGGACAATTTCGTGAAGCTTCGCGGTCACGGGATGAGCGGGCTCAAGAACACGCGGGCCCTTCGGCAGGACAAGGGCATCGAAGCCTGTGCCAAATCTTTCGTCAACAGCATCGTCGCGGGTGGGCCGGCTCCGATTCCTCTCGATGAAATCCTTGAGGTTTCGCGCGTCAGCGTCATGGCCATGGACCAGCTGGTCTCCGGCGAGCCTGCGTGACCCTGGCGCGATCGGCAAAACGCATCGGTCTGTATTGGCGCACGCTGCGTCATCTCAAACCTGTCCAGATCATCAACCGGCTTCATCGCCGGTTGGTGGTTCCTGCTCTGCCCGACAAACCCGAAGCGCCGCCAACCCGGGCGTTCCGGCAAACGGGATTCATTCCGCAACCTCAAGCGTCGATTCTCTCCGCGACCCGGTTCCGGTTTCTGAACCGGACGGCCGATCTGGACTTCCCGGCCGGCTGGAACGATTCAGACCAGCCGGTGCTGTGGCGGTACAATCTCCACTACTTCGACGGCTTGGCACATGAGAGCACCCCGCGAGATGTCAGGCGGGATCTGATCCACCGCTGGATATCGGACAACCCGGGGCCGCATGGAACAGGCTGGGAGCCATACCCGCTTTCACTGCGTATCGTGAACTGGGTCAAATGGGCATGGGAGACGGAGCCACTGCCGGACCTCGTGCGTGCGAGCCTGTGGCAACAGATCGGGTTTCTTGAAAGAACCCTTGAGTACCACCTCCTCGGCAATCACCTGCTCGAGAATGCCAAGGCACTGGTGTTCGGCGGCCTCTACTTCTCCGGAGATGTCGCTGACAGGTGGCTCGAAAAGGGTGTCCGGATCCTGGACACCCAGTTGCGCGAACAGGTTCTCGATGACGGGGCGCATTTCGAGCTTTCGCCCATGTACCATTCGATCATGATCGAACTGGTGGTCGACGTTTTGCGGCTGGCGAAAAATGCCGATTGCCCCGAGGTCCTGCGCGCCCGGGCCCCGCAGCTGGAGACCTCTGTCCGGTCGATGGCCCGGTGGCTGCGCGGGGCCATCCACCCGGACGGCGAGATCTCGTTTTTCAATGACGGGGCCATTGGTATCGCCAGGACGCCGCAGACGCTCATTGACTGTGTAGAGGCGCTCACCGGGCAGGTGATCGAACCCGGAGATGCCGCGGTCACGACCGGTGCGAGCGGGCTCGTTCGCCTTGCACACCATCAGGCCCTGGTGTTCTTCGACGCGGCCGCGGTCGGGCCGACCTACCTGCCCGGGCATGCTCATGCCGATACCCTCTCGCTCGAAGCCTCCTTCTACGGCCAGCGGGTGTTCGTGAACGTCGGCACTTCCGAGTATGGACTGTCGCCGCGCCGAGAATACGAGCGCAGCACAGCGGCGCATTCCACCCTCACCCTGGATGGCCAGAACAGTTCTGAAACCTGGGCCGGCTTCCGGGTCGGCCGTCGGGCGCGGGTCCGGAACCTGAAGATCATTGAGGATGGAGATACGGTCTCGGTTTCGGCCACGCACGACGGCTATCGCCATCTACCAGGCCAGCCCATTCATCGCCGGACGATCCTGCTCGGCCCGGGTCAAAAGATGCAGGTTTCAGATCACGTCAACCGCGCGGGTCACGAGGCGATTGTTCGCTATCATCTCCACCCGGATGTGACCGCGACCGTCGACCCGGACGGATCGAGCGGCCGATTGGAGTTGAAAAGCGGAGAGGTCCTGACCTGGCGAAGTTCAGCCGGTACCGCACGCCTTGAAGAGTTCCACTATGCCCCATCGTTTGGCGTCTTGAGGCCTTCGAAATCACTGGTCCTTGCCGGTCTTGGTCAAACGGACACGATGCTCACCCTGGAGTGGTGACGCGCATCCGTATGAACCATCAGGATTCCCGCCCCATGCACATCTTGTTCTTCACCGACTTTTTCCCGCCCGAGGTGAACGCACCGGCCAGTCGGACCTTCGAGCACTGCCGCGAGTGGGTAAGAGCCGGCCACAAGGTCACGGTTGTTACCAGCGTGCCGAACTTTCCGAAGGGAGAGGTCTTCCCCGGCTACCGCAACCGCTTGTGGCAGCGTGAGGAGGTTAAGGGGATCGAGGTCGTGCGCGTGTGGACGTTCGTTTCACCCAATGCAGGCTTCTTCAAACGCCTGCTCGATCAGCTAAGCTACTTCTTCCCGGCCTTCCTCGCCGGGCTGTTCGTCAGAAAGGTCGACGTTATCGTCGGCACCTCTCCGAACTTTTTTTCCACCTGTTCAGCCTATTGCGTTGCGACCCTGAAACGCGTGCCCTGGATCTTCGAGTTGCGGGATATCTGGCCTGAATCAATCCGGGCACTGGGTGCCATGAAGGATTCATGGGCGCTGGATATGTTCGAAAAGCTCGAGCTCTTTCTCTACCGCAAGTCCTCGGCGGTGGTCCCGGTGACGAAGGCGTTCAAGGCGAACCTGATTGATCGCGGCATCGACAGCGCGAAAATCCATGTCGTCACCAATGGCGTTGAACTCGCGGCCTTCTCGCCCCGCCCAAAGGACGCGTCACTGGTCGAACGCCTCGGTTTGCAGGGCAAATTCGTACTGGGATACATCGGCACCCATGGAGCGGCGCATGGGCTCGAAACGCTGCTCGAAGCCGCCGAACTGGCTCAGGCCGGTGCGGAAAATCGCGACCTGCATTTCCTTTTCGTCGGGAACGGCTCGGAGAAGGCAAAACTGACCGCGATCTCCGAGAGTCACAATCTCACCAATGTTACATTCGTGGATACAGTATCGAAAGAGAACATCCTAGCATACTATTCCATACTCGATGCATCAATAATTCATCTCAAGCGAATCCCTCTGTTCAAAACCGTGATTCCGTCAAAAAGCTTTGAGGTTATGGCGATGGGAATACCAATTTTGCTTGGCGTCGAGGGTGAGATTGCGGACATCGTTGAATCCGAAGGAGCGGGCCTGCTCTTTGAGCCGGAAAACCCGCGCGCTTTGCTCCGGGCCGCCCAAACCCTGCGCAACAACCCTTCCCTTCGCACGACAATTTCCAGTGCCGGCATTTCGGCAGCGACCAGATACGACCGCAAACACCTTGCGCAGTCGATGCTTACCCTGCTCGAGCAGGTCGCGCCTGCCACAGCCGCCGCCCCCGCCGGCCCATCACCCTGACCCGGGCGAGGAGCCCCCATTTCCACACCGCCTCGCCGAAATGAGGCGGATCAAATTCCCCCGGGACGACCTTTGTTGTTTGATAGGAAAGGAGTCTTGGTTCGGGTTGACCGCCTCCTCGTCATGATAGACAAGACGGGAGAATTTGCTCGGTGCAGAATTCCCCATTCTAATTTCCTGGGGTGCCGCGTCCGCTGAGACGGTGTCCGGCCGTCGTAATTCAATGTTGCCGAGGTTCCTTTGTTCATGATGCGCACCCTTTCGCTCCTGTCGGTACTCGCGGCCTTGTTCCTCACCGGGTGTGGCGGTCCCCGGATGGACCTCACGGAAATGACCGCCGCGCAGCCGGCTGAGATGCAGCAGCTCGACCCCGGCCCGGCCGGACACCCGGCGGGTGAGTACCGCATCGGGGTCGGCGACAAGATCAACGTCCGCGTGTTTCAGGTCCCGGATCTGTCCTTCGAGGACCTCGTGATCGACACGTCGGGCAATGTGCAGATGCCGCTGATCGGCGCGGTCCGCGGTTCGGGCAGGACGCCAGGCGAAATGTCGGCGGACATCGCCGAGCGTCTCTCGGCCCAGTACCTTCGCAACCCCCAGGTTACCGTCACCGTGACGGAGGCGGCCAGCCAGAAAATCACCGTCGACGGCGCGGTCACCAAGCCGGGCGTTTACGAGATGCGCGGCGCGACCTCCCTGCTTCAGGCGGTGGCCATGGCCGAGGGCCCAACCCGACTGGCGGACCTGAGCAGGGTCGCAGTATTCAGGACCATTGACGGCCGGCGTTCGGTCGCCCTGTTCGATCTCGGTGCAATCCGGCAGGGGCGGGCGGAAGATCCCCAGGTGTTGGGCGATGATGTGGTCGTGGTCGATATTTCGCGCCTGAACGCGGCTCTGCGGGAAATCCTCACGGCGGTTCCAGCGCTCGCCATCTTCCGGCCCTTCTGACGCAAGTTCTGATTTGCTGCGGTCGGCGGCCCCGGTGGCGCCGGTTCGCCTCGTTCCCTTTGGTGAGACGCACACTTTCTCGAATTTCGTGTACGGGACAACGGGCTATGGGATATCAGCCCCGAAGTATTTCAAGCGGCCGCGACCGCGAACAAGTGACGGATAGCAATGATGCTGGGCGACAATCAATTCGCTGAAGAACGCGGCCGACGCCCCCGGGACCCGTCCTTCGGGTCCGACGAGGCCACATTCGCAGGCGGACAGCAGGACTGGGCTCAGCCGGGTGAAGAGCGACCCGCTGTCGACCTGGCGGCCTACTGGCGACTGGTATTGAAACACCGCTTCCTGATCGCAGGCTGCTTTGTCGCGGCCTTGATCATCGGTGCCACGGCTACGCTCCTGATGACGCCGATCTACAGGGCCCAGGCGACGCTCCAGATCGATCGTGAGGCTGCACGCGTGTTCAATGCCGAAGAAGGCACGCCAGCTGAAAACATGATGCAGGGCGAGGAATTCTTCCAGACCCAGTACGGCCTTCTTCGGAGCCGCTCGCTGGCGGAACGCGTCATTGAGAGCCAGGGTCTCGCAAGTTCAAACGAGGCGTTGATATCCATCGGGATCGACGCGCCGGACGCGGGCGGAACCGCGGCCAGTCAGGCGGCGGCGCGTCGGGCCGCGGCGCTTGAAGGACTTCAGGAAAATCTGAGTGTCTCTCCCGTTCGTGGGTCCCGCCTCGTGGCGGTCGGGTATGACAACCCGGACCCGATCGTCGCCGCCCGCATCGCCAACGCCTTCGCCGAAAACTTCATTCAGTCCAACCTTGACCGGAAATTCCAGAGCTCCTCCTACGCGCGCGAGTTTCTTGAGGAACGGATCGCACAGACCAAGGAACGGCTTGAGTCCGCTGAACGGCAACTGGTGGCCTATGCCGCCAATCAGCAGATCATCAATGTCAGCGAGCCCGGCGAGGCAGGAAGCGATGGCGGGTCGACCCGGTCGCTGACCTCCAGCAACCTCGTCGCGCTGAACAGCGCACTGGCTACGGCCCGCGCCGAGCGGATTGCTGCCGAAGAGCGCTGGCGCTCGGCCCGCAGCGCGAACCTGATGGCCTTGCCCGAGGTCCTGCAAAACCCTTCGATCCAGCGCCTCACGGAACAGCGCGCGGTTCTCGACGCGGAGTATCAGCAAAAACTCAGCGTCTATCAGCCGGATTACCCGGAGATGGTCAGACTGAAGGCCCAGATCGAGGAGGCGGACAGCCAGATCCAGACGATCGCGGGCAACATTCGCACCTCAATCCAGAGTCAGTACGAAATCGCGGCCAGGCAGGAGCGCGCACTGCAGGCCCAGGTTACGGGCCTGACCGGCGACGTTCTCGACCTGCGGGACCGGTCGATCCAGTACAATATCCTTCAGCGGGAACTGGATACGACCCGGACGCTCTATGAAGGCCTGCTGCAGCGCTACAAGGAGGTCGGGGTCACTGGCGGCGTAATGGCAAACAACATTTCGATCGTCGACCTCGCGACTCCGCCGGAAGACCCTTCCAAACCCAAACTCTTCCTGAATATCGCGCTCGCGGCCTTCCTGGGGCTGGGTTTTGGCGTGTTGGCGGCGTTTGTTCTCGAGGCCCTGGATGAAACTCTCGCGACGCCCGATGACGTGGAATCCAAGTTGGGGGTTTCCGTGCTGGGCGTCGTGCCGTTGCTCAACAAGGGGCAGACGACCTCTGAAGCCCTCGCCGACATTCGATCCGGATTTTCCGAGGCCTATTATTCGCTCCGGACGGCCTTGCAGTTCTCGACCCCTGACGGTGCCCCGAGCAGCCTGCTGGTTTCGAGCGCCCGGCCGGCCGAAGGGAAGTCAACCACCGCCTATGCCGTCGCGCTCAACCTCGCGCGGGTCGGACGGCGCGTCCTGCTGGTGGACGGCGACCTCCGCAACCCGTCCATGCACAGGGTGGTCGGGGTCGAGAACGAACGCGGCATGAGCAACCTGCTGTCCGGATCGGCTGATCTGGCGTCCGTGGTGCAGCGCACGTCCCTGGAAAACCTGTTCTTTATTCCTTGCGGCCCCCTGCCACCCAATCCGGCGGAACTCTGGGGCGGTGATCGACTGCGCCAGTTTATCGCCGAGGCCCGCAACAATTTTGATCACGTCGTGTTCGATGGACCGCCCGTGCTGGGCTTCGCCGATGCGCCGATGTTGGCGGCCGCGGTCCAGGGCGTCATTTTCGTGCTCGAATCCAAGGGCACGCGCCGGGGCCAGGCGCGGGGCGCGCTCAAGCGCATCCAGGTGGGCCGCGCCCACCTGCTGGGCGCCGTGCTGACGAAATTCAGCACCAAG
The DNA here is from genome assembly GCA_965284535.1 of Caulobacteraceae bacterium. Lineage (GTDB taxonomy): Bacteria > Pseudomonadota > Alphaproteobacteria > Caulobacterales > Caulobacteraceae > Brevundimonas. The sequence goes on along the minus strand of OZ260090.1, from coordinate 1,383,135 downwards.
TCGACCTCCTACGGTGGTTATGACTACGCCTATGACTATCACTACGGAGCTGAGCAGCCGGAAAGCGAAGGCAAGAAGGGCAAGCGCGGTTGAGGGACAAGGCGACCAGGTCTGCCGCCTCCGGCCTGCGCCTCGGTGGCGGCGATATCGCCTCCTACGCCTTGATCGCCGGTACGATCGTACTGGGATGGCAGATGGCCATTCAGCCCCTCATGCAGCGCGCGCCGGTGGAGGCGGCCATCCGACTCGCCCCGGCCTCGCCCCTGGTGCTTCGACGGGCGGCTGAGGCCGAACTGGTGGCCGGCCGGGAGGACAACGCCGCGGCCCTGGCGCGCGACGCCTTCAGTCGTTCTCCTTTCGATGTGCGGGCGCTCAGGGTTATCGGCCTGACCGAGGCCCGCGCCGGTCGGGAGGACGCCGCGGACCAGATCCTGACCCTGGCAGGAAACTGGAGCCTGCGTGACGGCCCCTCCCATGCCTGGTTGATGGACTACCGGTTGCGCACCGGCGATTATGTCTCGGCCTTCGCCCATGCCGATACGCTGGTGCGACGCAGGGAAGACATCCAGCCTCAAATGTTCCGGATCTTCACCGTGGCGGGGACCGAGGACCCTCAGGGCTCACTGCCGGTGATCGCCAACCTTCTAGCTGCCCGGCCGCCCTGGCGCACAGTGTATCTGAACAGCCTCCATGAGACGCCGCAGGACCTCCAGATGGCCGCGAACCTGGCCATCCTGCTGGAGCGCAGTCGGGCACCGTTCACCAATGACGAGCTGCAACGGCTTTACCGGATCCTGCTCGGCAAACGGGAGTTGCAGGCCCTCGGTACGGTTCGGGGCCGGCTGAACCGTCCGCCTCCCGGCTCTGTTGTGACAAATGGAGACTTCGCCGAACCGGAAGCGCCTGAACCGTTTCAGTGGCAGCTTTTCCAGAAGGCGGGAATCGTTTCGGAGATCGCGAATGACGATCTCCGCCCCGGGGATTCCGCCTTGCGCGTCGATTACGACGGCTACGCAAGCGGTATGGTCGTCGAACAACTCACAACCATGGCTCCGGGCAACTACAGGTTCTCCGCCGAGGCGAGGATCGAAACAGGCGATCCGGCCACCCGACTCGCCTGGACGGTCAGCTGCGTGTCGGCGGGCAATGTCGTTGCGACCCTGCCGGCGTCCTCGCCAGGAACGGTCCCGGGCGCGTGGAAAGCTTTTTCGGGCCGTTTCAATGTTCCGCAAAATTGTCCCGCCCAGTGGCTGAGACTGGTCACCCGGGGCGACGATCGCCAGGCGCAGACGCTGGTCTGGTTCGACCGCATCTCAATTTCCCCTGACAGTTGAATGTCGGCCCAGCCGGGACTGTCACACAATGACAACGCTCCTTCCGTGAATGCGTATTGATTTTGAAACCTTCCACGGCTAGAACCATTCTCGATAAGTCGCGGGTCAGCCCCGTACCATGACCTGATATAAGGGGATTTTTAATGCGTAAGACCATCGCCGCTGTTACCGTTGGCCTGTTGCTGGTGGCTGGCCAGGCCGCCGCCGCCAATAACTCTGCTGTCACCCGCGTGGGTGATCGCGTCGGAGCCCGCATGGGTTCGGACAGCTCCGAGTTTGCTGGAATTCCGCTTCCCATTCTGCTGATCGGCACTGCCGTCATCATCGGCACCATCGTTGTCGCCAGCGAAGACGATCCGGCCAGCGCCTGATCTGAGCCGTTCACCGTTACGTTAGCCGGTTGTTGGCGTAGCGCGTGACAATAAGTTCCTGGAAGGGCCAGTGGGACACCGTCGCAATTGCGGCTGTCGTTCTACTGGCCTTTTCTTTTGCTTTCGGCGGGGCCAGCCAGGGCCATGCCCTGCGACTCGCCCTGGTTGAACTGGCTTCCCTGCCCCTCCTGCTGTTTGCATCGAGGCGGCTGATTCTGACCGGTGCCTGGCGTGAGCACAGGTTTGCCCTTGGTCTTCTGGCCGCGGTCACCTCCATCCCCCTCATTCAACTAGTTCCGCTGCCTCCGGGGATCTGGACGACCCTTGCGGGCAGGGATCAGATGGTTCTGGCCCTGCAACTTGCCGGCCTGGAACCGGCCTGGGCTCCGTTGAGCGTGAACCCGGACCGGACCTGGGCGTCGGCGCTGGCGCTGGCGCCGCCGGCCGCTGTCCTGCTGGCGATGCTGACCCTGTCGAAGACCCAGGCGGAGCGCATGGTTCATGTCTGCCTTGCGGCCGCGATCGCCGGAATTGTCCTCGGCGCGGCCCAACTGGCCAGCGACGGGAAGGATCTTTATCCGTGGGCCTGGACCCCGGCGGGCTCCGTAACCGGCTTTTTCGCGAACCGGAACCATTTCGCATCGCTCCTCCTGGTCACCTTGCCGTTCGCGCTCACGCTCGGAGCGGCGAGCCTCAGAAGGCGTGACCGCCATACTTCGCCCCTCTGGTTCGGCGCGCTGTTCGCCGGTCTCGTGGTCGTAGCCTTGGCGGCGATCCGGTCCCGCGCAGGAATCGTCCTGTTCGCTCCGACCTTGATGGTCAGCCTGCTCGCCGCATGGACCGCTGCAGGCAGACGTCGGCCGGGCCCGGGACTGCTGGTCATGGTCGGCGCGGTCGGCGCGGCGCTTACGGCTGTCGCGGTGCTGGCCCTTCCCCCCATCCTTGCGCGGTTTGACCAGGAGACCCCGGAAGCCCGTTTCGAACGTTGGCCGATGATCGCGGAAACAGCCCAGACCTATCTGCCGCTCGGATCCGGGATCGGCAGTTTCGATTCTGTCTATCGGTCGGTCGAACCGGTGGAAGAGCTGGACCGGACCTTCTTCAACCAGGCCCATAATGAGTACCTGGAGACCTGGCTCGAGGCCGGCTGGCTCGGCATCGGCGTGGTTCTGGCCTTTTTCGTCTGGTACGCCCGACGCTGCTGGAGCGCATGGAAGGCACCGCCGTCGAGGGAAGGCGACCTGCTCCGGGCCGCCAGCATAGGCATCGGAGTTCTGATCCTGCACTCCATCGGAGACTACCCGCTGCGCACAACGGCGCTGGCGGTTGTCTTCGCCGTCTGTTGCGGCCTTCTGGAGCTGGTCCGACGCCCCGATTCCCGGAGCGCCTCCGTTTGAGGATGCCGACGTCGTCCCGCCCGGCCACACCAGCCGCGTGAACGGAGGGCTGACCGAAAACTAGCCGGCGGCTCCGGTTTCAAGATCCATCGAAGCGATCGATCGGGTCCGAACGAGGACATCCCCACCGCCGTGTCTCGGGGCCTCGTCGCCGGCGTCGCGCCACCCCTTGGCGGGTTTTGAGCCCACCGCCTGCATGACACCCCTCGTGCGCCCTTCAAGTCTCAGGGCGGTCAGCACCCCGGTGTCGTAGGCCTTGGTGTCGATCCCGATCCGCCGCCCGTCGGCGTGCACATCGGGGGCCGGCGTATGGCCATGCACCACGACCCGTTCGAACGCCTCACGACTGTCCAGAAACGGCTGACGAATTCGCATGAGGTCGTGCGGGGACTGCCGGTCCAGCGCCAGTCCCGGACGGGCACCGGCATGGGAGAAGAAATAGTCGCCGACCGTCACACTGAGTTCGAGGCCTTCGAGAAAGGCCGTCTCTTCCGGTGTCAGCCTGTGGCGCAGGTCCGCGGCGACCCGTGCCCAGGCCTCGGTCCTGTGCGCCAGATCCGGAACCCGCAATCCCCATGACCGCAGGGCGCTGTCGCCGCCGTATTCGCACCAGCGGGAACCCTCGGCCGGGTCCTCCAGAAAATCGAGCATGGCCTGCTCGTGATTGCCCTTGAGGAACCGCCATTCAACACCCCACGATGAGGGAAGCGCGGACAGCAACCGGACTACGCCCCGGGAGTCAGGCCCCCGGTCGATATAGTCTCCCAGGAAGATCACCATCTTACGTGCCGCCTGGCTCTCGCGGAGATCCGCCGCCATCGCCTCCACCAGGGGCACCAGCAGGTCCCGACGACCGTGAATGTCACCCACCGCCCAGACCACGGTGCCCGAAGGCACGGCGGGCGCGTTCGGTGCTGTGACCTTGGCTCGGGATCTAAAAAGCTTCGAAATCATGATTCCTTGATACGCAACGGATCCTCCGACGGACGCCTTCCGGAATCCGGCCGACCTTTATAGCAACGGAGGCGTGACTTCCGAAGCGCGATTACAGGTTGTTTGACGCCAACCAGGAGGCTGAACTCTCCACGGGACCAGAGGCTCCGGATGGGCACCGACTTTGACTTCAAAGAGCTATTTGGCATTCCCGGTTGCGATAAGGTTACCAGAGTGTAAATATCACCGTCCTGGAGGGGAGGGACGTTCAATGGATATCCAGACACGCAACCCCATGCCGGGCAGTAACGGGACCTCCGGTATGTCGAGACCGGCGGGCCTCTATGGCGAACTCCCGCCCCTTCCGATGCCGTCTTCCGCCCGGGCCGCCGAGGCCTCCAGAAAGCCGGTACGCAGGACCATCCCGGCCGACTGAGGGGTCATGCCCCGGGGACGGATGCCCCCCCGGCTTCGTCGCGCGACAAGGCCGCAAGCGTCTCCCTGAGTTGCCGGGCCGCCGCCACGATATGATAGAGAGAGCTCGCCGGAGCCGGTTCCTCCTCATACAGGCCGTCGATCCCCTGCTTGTCGTGCCAGCGACCATCGGGCTTCAGATAGAGGCTGAGCCCGGCCAGGGCCCGAACGGCACTGTTGACCAGCCGCGCCCGCTCATCGCCCTTCGCCGTCTCCGACAGGATCAGCGCCGCCTTCAGCCATTCCGTCTGCGGCCAGAGCCGGGCGCGGGCTGACCGGGGCCGTAGTGTGTCGTCCAGTTCGTCGATGGCCACGCCGCGCGCGCGGTCAAGCCCCCGTTCACCGGACGCGAACAGCCGACCCGCGGCCACAAGGGCCCATGGATCCCCGCGCGACCGGCCCCAGCGGGTCAGCAACCACGCCCATTCGAACTGGTGTCCGGGTTCCACCAGCCGCCCCGCCTCGCCGGGCGCGGGCTGCCAGTCCGACCCGAAGAATTCCCGCAGAAATCCACCCTCGTCATCGATGAAGAACCGGCGCGCCAGATCGACAATGGCGTCCGACATCCCGGACCACGGCCCCGCCGGGTCGAGGATCTCCCACGCCAGCGCGGCCTCGAGCAGATGCATATGGGCATTGGCCTGATAGGCCGGTCCGGCGGGTTCCCGCCACCCGCCCTGCGGCAGGCTGAGCGCCTCAAGAGACGCCTGAACCCCGGCCGCCGTCCGCCATGACCGGTCGACATCAATGCCGGCGGCCACGGCCGTGGCCGTCGCCAGCAGGACAAAGGCCTGGTCGTAGAGCGAAGCGGCGTCGTCGAGCGTCTCCCCGCCGGCGCTTACCCGGGTCCGGTAGAGCCCGTCCGGTCGACGGTTGGTCGCCTCGAACCGCGCCAGCCCGCGCTCGGCCAGACCGGCATAGGCCGGGCCCCAGCCCCATTCGTATCCGAGGCTGAAAACATAGGCCTGCCGCCCCTGCACCCGGGCCCGGCGGAAGTCACCGACCGCGTTGCCGTCATCGTCCAGCGCCTCGATGAACCCGCCGTCGGTGTCGACGCCCAGCGTTCCCCACAGCGGCAGGGCGCTCATCTTCAGCCAGCGGAGGAAGTCGCGGGACAGGTCTTCCAGGGACTCCGCGCCTGCCGGGCCCCGATCGCGACCGCTCCAGCCGCGCCGGCCCAGTTCCTCGACCAGCCCCTTGACCGACTGGGCGCTGCCGAGGTCACAGACCAGAACCGCATCCGGTTCGGCGATGATGGCCAGGTTCGAGACCCCCGACGTCACGACAGCCATCCCCGGAGCGGCCCGGACCAGACAGCCGTCGCTCGCCTCGGCGACCCAGAGTCCCCGGGTGGCGGTGCCGGTCGCCGCCACCGCGTCCCAGGCCCCGAGATCCGACCAGTCGAATGTCGCCGGCAGGACCCAGACCTTGTCGCTCCTTTCCATGACCGCATAGTCGATGGAGATCCTGGTCGCCGTTCCGAACGCTTCACCCAGTGTATGGACGCGGCCGCCCTCCCCTTCCGGCAGGCCCCCCTCGACAGCGGTCACCACCTCCGGCACGAACCGCCGGAGCTCCGCCAGCAAGGTCCGGACGGGCGCAACGAAATTGCCGCTGTTCCAGTAATAGCCGGCGGCCAGATAGCGTTCGGCCTCCGCCCTTTCCGGTTTCTCGACAAACCGCGCCACCGGTGAAAGGCCCGGCTGCTGCGGCTGGATATAGCCATAGGCTGATGACGGGCCGGCCGGGGCAATGCCCAGCGTCACGATCCGCCCGGGCGCGGCCGCCGCCACGGCCTCGACGATCACGCGCCGGAAGGCCCCGGGGTCCGGCACATGGTGATCCGACGCCACAAAGACCGCGGTCGCCCCGGGGTCCATCCGCTCGATCCAGAGGGCGGCCGCGGCCATCGCCGGTGCCGAGTCCCGTCCCGTCGGCTCCAGGATCAGGTCGGCTTCGACGCCCAGGGCCTCGAGCTGCGCCTCGATATGGGGTCGATGGTCAACACCCGCGACAACGATCAGGCGGCCGTCGGCCGCGAGCGGCGCAACCCGGCGCACGGTTTCCTGAAACAGCGACAGGTCGCTGACGAGTTCAATGAACTGTTTGGGTCGGTCCGGCCGGGATGCGGGCCAGAGGCGGGTGCCTGCGCCACCGCAAAGGATTACCGGATAGATCGGCATGTTCGGATCCCTTTCCGATGTCTGACCGGGCCGGGCCCCACGGACAATCGGAGCCTTTTAGCCCCGTCGCGGCAACGACCGCGCCGTCTACCAACAATCTCTTGCACAAAGCAAAGCCTGGACCCCTGGCGGACAGGCCCGCCCGGGACATGACGGAAGGGTCCGGACCGCGCAGGCCGCATAGTCCGGACCGTTCTGAAAGCCGCGGGAGGTCCCTATCCCCAGACGTCGTGCCGGCCTGGTGAACCCAGGGCCCCCAGTTCGTCGAACACGGTCAGACCGTCGGCGGAGAGGTTGCTGGACAGGGTATTGTCGTGTGCCATCGAGAACAGCAGGCCCCGGGCGAAAGCCACGTCCTTCACCAGTCCGGCACCGTCGAAATCGTCTCCCAGGGACGGCATGACGGGCGGGCCTTCGAACTTGGCCGTCAGCACGAAATCGTCGTCAAGGACGGGCATGACCTCCGGCAGGGCCCCATCCCCGGCCGGGAGGAACTGATTGCCGTCATCGACGGAGACATTGTCGAACATGGACAAGGTCGCCGCGATGTCGCCGTCATGTGCAGGGAATTCCCCCGCCGTCACCTGGTCCCGTGCGAATATGAAGGGGTCAGCGATCACACCCGGCAACGTCTGGGGGCCGGCGTCCTTGGCCATTTCCGCAGGCGAAGGAGGCAGGACCTCTGGCCCCGAAACGGCCTTGTCACCCGGCAGGGTGGGCAGGACCTGTTCAGCGGCCGGCGCGGCCAGGGGCAGGGCCACGGTCGAGCCGTCCCCAAAGCGCAATGTCTCTACCCCGCTTAGCAAGTCCGATCCGTCGCGACCGGCCACCAAGTCCGTCACCTGGTAGCCGCCGGCGACCGCGGTTATCGTGTACTCGCCACTCAAGCCACTGAACTCGGCGATATCGATCCCCGCGCCACCGTCGATCAGGTCGTCGCCGGCTCCGCCGATCAGGACGTCGTCGCCGCCCAGACCAGTCAGTTCATCGTCGCCCGCCAGGCCGCTCAGCCGGTTGGCGTTGCCATCGCCGGTCAGCCAGTCCGTGGCGACGCTGTTGGTGCCGATCACATTCTCGATGCCCGACAGGGTGTCGCCCTGGGCGTCGCCGCCAAAGGCCCGGCCGTCCGTGAGCGTGATCCTGATCCGGCCGGCCGAGCTCGAATAGTCCGCCGTGTCGATGCCGTCTCCTCCGACAAGCAAATCCGCACCGGCTCCGCCGATCAGGACGTCGTCGCCGCCCAGACCGCTCAGTTCATCGTCACCCGCCAGGCCGCTCAGCCGGTTGGCATTGCCGTCCCCGGTCAGGAAGTCCGTGGCGACGCTGTTGGTGCCGATCACATTCTCGATGCCGGACAGGGTGTCGCCCTGGGCGTCACCGCCAAAGGCCCGGCCGTCCGTGAGCGTGATCCTGATCCGGCCGACCGAGCTCGAATAGTCCGCCGTATCGATGCCGTCTCCTCCGACAAGCAAATCGGCACCGGCACCGCCGATCAGGACGTCGTCGCCGCCCAGGCCGGTCAGTTCATCATCGCCCGCCAGGCCGCTCAAACGGTTGGCGTTGGCGTCGCCGGTCAGCCAGTCCATGGCGACGCTGTTGGTGCCGATCACATTCTCGATGCCCGACAGGGTGTCGCCCTGGGCGTCGCCGCCGAAGGCCCGGCCGTCCGCAAGCGTGATCCTGATCCGGCCGGCCGAGCTCGAATAGTCCGCCGTGTCGATGCCGGTTCCACCCTCCATCGCGTCCGCGCCCGCGCCACCGACCAGAACATCGTCGCCGCCCTGGCCGTTGATCGTGTCCGCGCCGTCTCCGCTCCGGATCTCATCGGCGAAGGCCGTGCCGTTGATGGTGTCCGCACCGGCCGTGCCGCCAAAATACTGGCCGCCGCCCGCGCCCACGATCAGGGTCAGGTCCGAAAACTGCAGCCTCTCCACATTGGTCAGGGTGTCGGTACCGTCCGGCCCCGTCACCGTCGTCGTGTTGCCCGACGTCGAGACCGTGTAGCCCGATCGCACGCCGGAGAAGACCGCCGTATCCGTCCCGTCGCCGCCGTCGATCGTGTCATTGCCGGCCAGGCCCGTGATCACATCATCGCCGGCCAGGCCGTTGATGGTGTCGCCCGACGTCGTGCCCGTGATGGTGTCCGCGCCGGCCGTGCCGTTGATGGGACCGGCCGACGGGGGGTTGCCTGCCGCGTCGGTGATCTGGTCGGCGAACTGAAGCCGTTCGACATTGGTTACCGTGTCGGTTCCATCCGGTCCGGTGACCGTCGTCACACCGCCCGAAACGCTGACAGTGTAGGCCGAGCGGTTACCCGAATAGACCGCCGTGTCTGTTCCGGTGCCGCCATCGATCAGGTCGTTGCCGGCCCCGCCGATCAGGACGTCGTCGCCGCCCAGGCCGGTCAGTTCATCGTCGCCCGCCAGGCCGCTCAGCCGGTTGGCGTTGCCATCGCCGGTCAGCCAGTCCGTGGCGACGCTGTTGGTGCCGATCACATTCTCGATGCCCGACAGGGTGTCGCCCTGGGCGTCGCCGCCGAAGGCCCGGCCGTCCGCAAGCGTGATCCTGATCCGGCCGGCCGAGCTCGAATAGTCCGCCGTGTCGATGCCGGTTCCACCCTCCATCGCGTCCGCGCCCGCGCCACCGACCAGAACATCGTCGCCGCCCTGGCCGTTGATCGTGTCCGCGCCGTCTCCGCTCCGGATCTCATCGGCGAAGGCCGTGCCGTTGATGGTGTCCGCACCGGCCGTGCCGCCAAAATACTGGCCGCCCCCTGCACCCACGATCAGGGTCAGGTCCGAAAACTGCAGCCTCTCCACATTGGTCAGGGTGTCGGTACCGTCCGGCCCCGTCACCGTCGTCGTGTTGCCCGACGTCGAGACCGTGTAGCCCGATCGCACGCCGGAGAAGACCGCCGTATCCGTCCCGTCGCCGCCGTCGACCGTATCATTGCCGGCCAGGCCCGTGATCACATCATCGCCGGCCAGGCCGTTGATGGTGTCGCCCGACGTCGTGCCCGTGATGGTGTCCGCGCCGGCCGTGCCGTTGATGGGACCGGCCGACGGGGGGTTGCCTGCCGCGTCGGTGATCTGGTCGGCGAACTGAAGCCGTTCGACATTGGTTACCGTGTCGGTTCCATCCGGTCCGGTGACCGTCGTCACACCGCCCGAAACGCTGACAGTGTAGGCCGAGCGGTTACCCGAATAGACCGCCGTGTCTGTCCCGGTGCCGCCATCGATCAGGTCGTTGCCGGCTCCGCCGATCAGGACGTCGTCGCCGCCCAGGCCGGTCAGTTCATCGTCGCCCGCCAGGCCGCTCAGCCGGTTGGCGTTGCCATCCCCGGTCAGGAAGTCCGTGGCGACGCTGTTGGTGCCGATCACATTCTCGATGCCGGACAGGGTGTCGCCCTGGGCGTCGCCGCCGAAGGCCCGGCCGTCCGCAAGCGTGATCCTGATCCGGCCGGCCGAGCTCGAATAGTCCGCCGTGTCGATGCCGGTTCCACCCTCCATCGCGTCCGCGCCCGCGCCACCGACCAGAACATCGTCGCCGCCCTGGCCGTTGATCGTGTCCGCGCCGTCTCCGCCCCGGATCTCATCGGCGAAGGCCGTGCCGTTGATGGTGTCGGCACCGGCCGTGCCGCCAAAATACTGGCCGCCCCCCGCACCCACGATCAGGGTCAGGTCCGAAAACTGCAGCCTCTCCACATTGGTCAGGGTGTCGGTACCGTCCGGCCCCGTCACCGTCGTCGTGTTGCCCGACGTCGAGACCGTGTAGCCCGATCGCACGCCGGAGAAGACCGCCGTATCCGTCCCGTCACCGCCGTCGATCGTGTCATTGCCGGCACCACCATTGATAATGTCATCTCCGGCCAGGCCGTTGATGGTGTTGGCACCTGCGTCGCCGTTCAGAATATCCGCACCGGCGGAGCCATTGATCGCTCCGTTCAGCGGAGCCCCGGTGGCGTCTGTGACCTGGTCGGCGAACTGCAGCCGCTCCACATTGGTCAGGCTGTCGGTACCATCCGGACCGGCAACCGTCGTCACTCCGCCCGAAACGCTGATCGTATAGGCCGAGCGATTGCCCGAATAGACGGCGGTATCCGTCCCGAGGCCGCCGTTGATCGTGTCATTGGCACCGCCGCCCGTGATGGTGTCGTCACCGTCACCGCCGTTCAGCGTGTCTGTGCCGGTTCCACCATTCAGGACGTCGTTGCCCGCGTCACCGTTCAGGGTCGAGCCGATCAGGGTCACAGGCACGGGCGTCTGGCTGGGGCTCGAGACATGCAGCTGGTAGGTGCCACCCGCCGACGGAGCGCCCGAGGTGAAGGTCCCACCGCTGTTGCTGATCCATTGGGCGACCTGGATGTAATAGGTCCCGCCCGAGGCGAAGGTGTGGGTCAGCCTTGAATCCGTCGCCGGCCCGCCGTCACCGGCATCGTCATCGTTATTGGCCAGCTCCAGCCCGCCGCTGTTCATCAATCGCAGGGTGCTGTCGAAGGAGGCATTGTCGATGTCGAACGTCACCGTCTCGCCAGCGACGACGGTGATGGCATAGTATTCCACGCCTCCGTGGGTCGTGGCCACGACGGTGGCGTGCGGAATCGTGGTCGAGTCGGCGATGGCCGAATTGGTCAGGATGTCGAAGGCTCCGGTCAGGGAAACCGCCGTGCCGATGCTGCCGTTGGTCGTGCCCTGTACCTTGACGATATCGGGCGCGCCGCCGCCCTGCCCGGGTGCGCCGGCATGAAGCTCATCGGCCCCGCCGCCGCCGTTGAGGGTATCGATACCGCCGCCGCCACGGATGACATTGGCATTGCCGTCGCCCGTCAGGGTGTCGGCGAAGGCCGAGCCGGTGATGTTCTCGACCAGGGAGAGGGTGTCGGTGCCCGCCCCGCCGGTCGCCGAGCCGGTCGCCAGATTGACCGTCACGCCGGCGCCCGCGCCGGCATAGTCGGCCGTATCGATCCCCGTCCCGCCGTTCAGTGCGTCATTGCCCAGACCGCCGATCAGGACGTCGTCGCCGTCGCCGCCGTTCAGCGCGTCATTGCCCGATCCCCCGTCCAGCAGGTCGGTCCCGGCCAGGCCGTTGATCGTATCGGTCCCGCCCAGCCCGCCGATGGTGTCGCCAAGGGCCGTGCCGTTGATGGTTTCATTGGTGATATCGCCGCCGACGACCACACCCCCGGTCGGGGCCGCCGCGATCGTCTGGTCGGTGAACTGCAGGAATTCGACATTGGTCACGGTCACATTCTGACCGTTGCCCGTGATGGTGCCGACCTGGCCGTTCCAGGTGACGGTGTAGGCAGACCGCGCGCCCGCAAAGATGACCGTGTCGATGCCCAGGCCACCGTCGACGACGTCCGTGCCGCTGTTCGGCGTGAATTTATTGTTGCCCGAGTTGCCGCGGAAGGTGTCGGAGCCGTTGCCGCCGATGGCGTTCTCGATCACCGCACCGATGGCGATCGAGACGTTGCCGACCATGCCGCCGACGCTGGAGAAGGCGCCCTGGCGCAGATCGATGACCTGGCCGTTGTTCAGATAGCCCGAGAAATCAAATGTGTCGGTCCCGGCTGCGTCCCAGACGCAGAAGACCAGCGGGCTGACCTGGTTGGTGGCACTGAACCAGGGTTGGCCGGCGTTCGAGTTGAAGCCATAGGTGGTGTCGCCGGTCCGGGTGGACATATTGGCCCCGTACAGACGCTGGGCCGCCGAGATGTCATCCATCATCGGTGCCGACGCATAGCGTTGCGTTCCGGTGCCATCGAGGCGGAAACTACCGCCGGTGTTGGTTTCGCTGAAGTAGCTCATCACCGAGTACTGGCGTGAGTCCTCATAGTAGATCGCGCTGCCGCTGTAGGTGATGTTGCCGTCGGCGCTGGCGTTGTAGGCGGCCGGGTGGCTCAGGCCGATGGCGTGCCCGATCTCGTGCAGCAGGGTGTGCTGGCCATAGCCGAGCTGGACCGGCGCGGCGTTGTAGGACAGGGAGCTGTTGATCCAGACATCGCCCTGGACCGCCGAAAAGGCGGTCGCGCCGGGCATGCCGCCAGGCAGGTAGGCGAAGGCGGCCGCGCCGTCCTGGCCGGAACTGTAGTTGCCCAGCAGAATGGTGGCGTTGTTCGAATATTCACTGCCGGCGTTCTGAACGCGCTGGAAGGTGATGTTGGCCACATCGGACCAGGCGGCGAACGCCAGGGTCGCGGCGGCGATCTGGGTTGCGGTGAATGCGGTGAAACCGGCCGTATCGGTCGGCATACTGATGACCGAGTCACGGAAGGCGTAGGTGACCGTGGCCGCCGTGCCGAGGCCGGTGGCCCAGCTCTGGTTCGAACGGGTGATCTGGGCGCCGGCATCCGTCGAACTCAGGGACGGCTTGCCGTTGGGGCCAAACACGCCCCGGTCGTCGGCGTTCAGGAAGAAATTTGCCCCCTCGCCCCCGTCCGCCGCCGACGTCGGCCCGTGGAAGCGGGCGCAGCAGGCACAGACCTGATAGCTGGCGATCGCGCCGAAGGCGGAGTCGGTCTCGACAGGTTCGACGACCTCGGCCATGCGGACGACAGACTGTCCTGGGGCCGTAAAACCTTCAAAAGCCTCGAGGAAAGCGCCAGGGCGTTCGCCGAAATTGTTGCTGGATCGGATGCTGAAAAGGCCGTCGAACATGGGGCTACCCACCGATGAAAGGATTTAAGGTCTTATCGTCTCACCGTAACGACACGCACCGAAACGACAAGCCGAACAACGCCGGCCAGCCGCCACCTCTCGTGATTGTGCGAAGCGGGATCAGTCGGATTGCGGGTACGGGAGACGAGGCGCGCCCGCCGGATAGCCGGCACGCGTTGAGCGCCGACGCGCGCGGACCGGATGGACCGTTGGCTGGCGACTTGGCAGACCGGGCACCGCGACGCATGGTGCGGACCATGCGAATTCGGCTTTTCCCGGCGCTCGTCTGCGTCGTCCTGGTGTTGCCCGCGACCACCCTGACCGGCTGCGGCTCCGACGGCCCCGTCGCCAACCCCGGTCTGGAAGTCGCGCCTTCGGCGGAGCAGCGGCTGGTCTCCCTGACGGATATGGATCAGCGGGTCGCGCGGGTCGGCTACCGTCTGTCAGCCGCCAATGCGGAGCTTTGCCCGGTGGTGCGCAACTCGGCGGGCTGGGCGTTGCACGCCGCGAGCCAGTACAGCCTCGAACTGCGGCCTTTCGCCGAGACGCGGTTCGGGCTGGACGGTGATCTGCCGGGGCTTCTGGCGGTTCCCGAGGGTTCCCCCGCCGCCCTCGCCGGTCTGCGCCAGGGGGATCTGATCCTCAGCGTCAACGACACGCGCCTGTCCCGCGGGCCCGACCGGCAGGCCGCCGCCTTCGAGGGGCTGGAGGCCAATATTCTGCGACTGGATCTTGCCCTGGCCGGCGGTCCCGCGACCCTCATCATCCGCCGCGGCGGTGCCGACCGCGCCCTGTCGGTCGCCCCACAACGAGCCTGTGGCTATGACGTCCAACTGGATCCCTCCGACGAACTCAATGCGCGCGCCGACGGGAAACGGCTCTTCATAACCACGGCCATGGCCGGCTTCACGGCGACCGATGACGAGCTCGCGCTCGTGCTCGGCCACGAACTGGCCCACCACGTTCTCGGCCACCATGACTGGCACGAGGCCGAGGTCCGCGGCCGCCGGACCCAGACGGTCCCGGCCATGGGCGACGCGGTCGGTGGCAACGAGCGGCAGGCCGACCGGGCCGGCCTCTATCTCTCCGCGCGCGCCGGCTTCGATACGGCGATGGCACCGGCCTTCTGGCGCCGGTTCGGAGCCTTCAACTGGCGGGTGCGCTATCCGCAGTGGGGGCACGCCTCGGCAGAGGCCCGGGCCCGGGCCCTGGAAGACGTCCAGGCCGAAATCACCGCCCGTCGGGCATCGGGTCTGCCGCTGGTTCCGTGACGGCCGGCGGGACGGGCGGCGGCGGCGCATCCTCCCGCCAGGCCGCCAGCGGATTGAGGGCGGCCGTCGCCTCCAGGAAGGTCCCGGGCTTCATCGACGGCTCGGCGGCCGTCCGCAGTCCGGCCACCCGTGCCAGGTCCGCGATGAAGGATATGCAGTTGCGTCGGCGCAGATCATAGACCGACCCCTCCGGACTGCCCCACCAGTCGGCCCGGGCCCGCACCGCCCGATAGGCGGCGTCGCTGACCGCCAGTCTCAGATAGGGTTTGCCCTCGCCGACATAGCGGGCGTCCGGATTGGCAACCACCCCGACACCGCGCGCGAACAGCAGTTGCGGCCCCGGACTTCGCGCCGTGAAACCGGCCGACCAGTCCACAGGATCGCCGGTGTCATCCAGCGAGCCCGTTGCGTGCACAAAGGCATGGGGAAAGAGCAGATAGCCGTCCCTGACCCGGGCACCGGGGTGGGCGTAGAAGGTCAGGACGACCTCGGCCCACGCCGGCCCGCCCGCCAGGGCCAGCAGCAGTGCCAGCCATGTCGCCCGCCACATCATTCCCTTCATCTTGCGCTCCGCATCTTCGTCGCACCCTGACACAGCTTCTCCGTCAGTGTCTCGATATGAGGTGGCGGAGCCGCGCCGGCGGCGCTATCGCAGACCATGACCTCCAGGGATCCCGTCCTCGTCACCGGCTCGGCCGGTTTCATCGGCTTCCACACCGCCTCTCGCCTGCTCGCGCGCGGCGAGACGGTGATCGGTGTCGATAACCTGAACAGCTACTATGACCCGGCCCTGAAGCAGGCCCGCCTCGAGCGGCTGCTGGCGGAGCCCGGCTATCGCCACCACACCCTGGATCTTGCCGACCGCGAGGGCATGGCCGCCCTGTTCGCCGCCGACGCGCCGCGCCGCATCGTCCATCTCGGAGCCCAGGCCGGGGTCCGTTACAGCCTCGAACACCCCGAGAGCTACGTCGATTCCAACGTCGTCGGCTTCCTGACGGTTCTGGAAGGGGCCCGGGCGGTGCAGGCGAAAAACCTCGTCTTCGCCTCGACCAGCTCCGCCTTCGGGGCCAACGGAGCCTTGCCGTTCTCGGTCAGACAGGGCGTGGCCCATCCGATGACGGTCTATGCCGCCACCAAGATCGCCAATGAGGCGATGGCCCACGCCTACTCCCACCTGTTCGGCTTTCCCTCGACGGGCCTGCGCTTCTTCACCGTCTATGGGCCGTGGGGCCGGCCGGACATGGCCCTGTTCAAATTCACCAAGGCCATTCTCGAGGGACGCCCGATCGACGTCTATGGCCACGGTGAGATGGAGCGCGACTTCACCTATGTCGATGACATCGTCGACGGCGTGATCGCCGCGCTCGACAATCCGGCCGCGCCCGATCCCGACTGGAACGCCCAGGCTCCCAACCCCTCGGCCAGCGGGGTCGCGCCGTGGCGTATCCTCAACCTCGGTGCGGGCCGCCGCGAGCCGCTGATGCGCTATATCGCCGTGCTGGAAGACGCCCTGGGCATGAAGGCCGAGCTCAATATGATGCCGGTGCAGGACGGCGACGTGGTGCGCACCGAGGCCGATGTCACCGAGACCCGCGCCGCCCTCGGCTATGCCCCCTCGACCCCGATCGACATCGGGGTGAAACGGTTCGTCGACTGGTACCGGGACTTCTACGGGGTCTGACGCGCCCGCCGTACCCCAGCGGATGTTGGTTCATCACAACGGGCACAACGGAACGTCACTACGGACACAACGGGGGCCGCGCGGATGACGGACCCGAATTCTTCCTTGGCGCACAGGGGGAAGGCGGATCGCCGCCGGGCGTTGATCGGATCAAGGCGGCGAAGCCGCAATCGGGAAATGGAGGAGAGACGCCCGATCTTCACCCATCCCCGCTCCCGTCGTGTGCGTTGTGACCTCGTTGTGCCCGTTGTGATGAACCTGCTGTCTCCCAAGCCAACCCACTTCACCGCATCCGCGAAGGTCCGCGGTCACAACGTGCGCCACAGCCGTTTCAGCGCGCCGACGGCGCAGCGTCACAGCACGTTATTGCACCGCACACGAAATGATTTGCCTGCTGCGGTGCAATAGGGTCCTATCCCTATCCGCGGCCCCGAACGCGGTTCGGGCCGAGCCTTTTCGTCTCCAGCCCCGGACGCCGCGCATGAAATCCCGCACCCTCGCCGCCCTTGTCAGCCTCCCCGGCCTCTTCGCCGCCGGTCCCGCCCTCGCCGCCGCCCCCGCCCTGCTGGCGCATCAGGCACCGCTGGATCTGAACGAGGCCTCGACCGCCTGGATCCTGACCTCGACGGCCCTGGTCCTGCTGATGACCCTGCCGGGCCTGGCCCTGTTCTACGGCGGCATGGTGCGGCGCAAGAATGTTCTGGCCACCATCGCCCATTCCACCGCGGCCATGGCCATCGTCACCGTGCTCTGGTTCATCGCCGGCTACAGCCTGTCGTTCGGCTCCAGCGGCGAGGCGACCAACGGCTTCATCGGCGGATTCCAGGCGGCCTTTCTGAACGGCGTCACCCCGACCACGGCCCACAGCCTGTCGCCCGGCCTGCCGGAGTTCCTGTGGATCGCCTATCAGCTGACCTTCGCCATCATCACTCCCGCCCTGATCGCCGGGGCCTTCGCCGAACGGATCAAATTCTCGGCCTCGATCCTGTTCTTCTTCCTCTGGCACCTGATCGTCTATGCGCCGATCTGCCATCAGGTCTGGGGCGGCGGCTGGATGGGTTCTCTGGGCGTGCTCGACTTCGCCGGCGGGGCCGTGGTCCACGTCAATGCGGGCATCGCCGGCCTGGTCTGCGCCCTCGTGCTGGGCCCGCGTCAGGGCTTCGGGCGGGACAATATGGCCCCGCACAACCTGGCCCTTACCGCCATCGGCACGGGCCTTTTGTTTGTTGGCTGGCTGGGTTTCAACGCCGGCTCGGCCTGGGCCGCCGACGGGATCGCGGCCGTCGCCGCCCTGAACACCATGCTCGCCGCCTGCGCCGCCGCCATCGGCTGGACCGCCGTCGAGTGGTTCGACCACAAACGCCCCACCCTGCTGGGCCTGTTGTCCGGCATCGTCGCCGGCCTGGTGGGCATCACCCCCGCCGCCGGCCTGGTCGACCCCAAGGGGGCCTTCATCATCGGCATCATCTCCGGCCCGGCCTGCTACGCCGGGGCCGTCTGGCTCAAGCGCGCCCTGAAATACGACGACAGCCTCGACGCCTTCGGCGTGCACGGCGTCGGCGGCATCGTCGGGGCCCTGCTGACCGGCCTGCTGGCCACGGCCGCCATCAACCCCGCCGCGGCCGGTGCCAACCTGCTCAACCAGACCATCGGCCTCGTCGCCGTCATTGCCTGGAGCGCCGTCGGCACCTTCGCCATCCTGATGGTGTGCAGGTTCACCACCGGCCTGCGCGTGGTGAAGGAAGCAGAGATCGAAGGCCTCGACTACACCCAGCACGGCGAGACGGTTCACTCGTAACGGGCAGGGAGCCGGCCACCCTCAGCTCCCCTGCTATCGTCATTCCGGGCGAGCGGCGCGAGACCCGGAACCCAGCGGCGCGCGCGAGCGCGAACCTGTCGGGAGCGCGGCTCCCTGCAACATTTCGCCTTCGGCGCCGCTGGGTTCCGGCCTTCGCCGGAATGACGATAGCAGTCTGGGGCCGGTCGCTGTGCTCACAATCCGCCGATTGTCAGCATATCCCGCGCCGCCAAACCGCTGATTTCGCTCGTCTTCGAAAAATTCCAGCGTCACCAGCCATCATGGCCGGGACCCATGCCAGACTCCACCTCATCCCGTCGGTGGGGAGGGCGTCGGATCCAGCGCCTCGATGTCGGCGGGCTGTGGTCGAGCGATGAAGCCCGGGCGATCGATAGTTCGGGGGGCCTTGAGGATGTCGATGGATGGCATCCGCCTGCTCGCCGCGCGCCGAAGGAGCGGATTGATGCCTGTGGCAAGTCCGTCCCGCCGGTCGCTCCGGCAATGGAGCGGACGGGTGTTCCGGTAAGGCCCGAAATTGAGGGCCGCCAGCCGGGGGGTGTGTGGAAAACGAACCACGCGGGGCGGTCTGCTTCGTCGAAACGGTAACAACTACAACAGCACCGGGCGAGGCCCGGCCGCCCCGCGCCCTCTCCGACCGTCTGGAAGCAGACGGCGAAGAGTCATGCGCCATCGTTTCTCCCCCCCCCGCCGGGGGAGGGATGTCGGCGCGCAGCGACGACAGGGTGGGAGGGGCTCGGCGACCCATTCACCGGCGCTCCCCTCGCCGAACCGCCCCCACCCGGCCGCTTCGCGACCACCCTCCCCCGCCGGGGGAGGGAGAACCGCTCGCCGCCACCCTTCACCCCCATCCCCCGAAAGGCTATCTCCGACCCATGACCTCCGCCCCGCTTCCCGACGCCCCGACCAACTGGGTGGACCGTCATGCGCCGGAGGGGCTCAAGCCGTGGCTCAAACTCGGCCGGTTCGACCGCCCCATCGGCATCTGGCTGCTGCTGATCCCCGGCTGGCAGGGCATCGCTCTGGCGCTGACCCAGTACCGCAAGACGCCGGACCTCTACGACGCCTGGCTGTTCCTCGCCTTCGCCCTCGGCGCCTGTCTGATGCGGGCGGCCGGCTGCGCCTTCAATGACATCGTCGACCGCGACATCGACGCGCAGGTCGCCCGCACGGCGATGCGGCCCATCCCGTCGGGGCGCATCTCGGTGAAGCAGGCCTGGGTCTTCGTGGTCGGCTGCAGCCTGATCAGCCTGCTGATCCTGCTGACCCTGAATGTCGTCGCCGTCCTGCTCGGGGTCGCCTCCCTGGCCCTCGTCGCGGCGTACCCCTTCATGAAGCGCATCACCTGGTGGCCCCAGGCCTGGCTCGGCCTGACCTTCAACTGGGGTCTGCTGATGGGTTATGCGGCGGCGGCGTGGGCGGTAATCGAAGGATACAAGGACGCCTCGGTGGCCAGTATCCCGCCAGAACTGGCGGGAGTTCTCGGCCGCTGCGCTTTCGATTGCGGAGAACTGACGGGCCTCCCCGCCCTCCTCCTCTACCTCGCCCTCGTCTTCTGGACGCTCGGCTACGACACCATCTACGCCCTGCAGGACATCGAGGACGACGCAATGGTCGGGGTCAAATCCTCGGCACGCCGCCTCGGTGCGAATGTGCAGGTCGGGGTCGGCGTCTTCTACGGCCTCGCCGTCTCGCTGACTGTCGCGGCGGGTCTGACCGCCGGCCTCGGACCGATCTTCTACATCGCCCTGTTGCCCTTCGCCGCCCACCTGATCCGACAGGTCCGCGACGTCCGTCCCGACGACCCCGTCCTTGCCCTGCGACTCTTCCGCTCCAACCGCGACGCAGGCTTCATTCTGCTTTTCGCCATCATTCTCGGCGCTGTATCGTGGCCGTACTGAAGGAGACCCACATGACCGCTCCCACCAAGGCCACACTGGGTGCCCTGATGCTGACCACGGTTCTCTCCGCCGGCCTGGCCGGCTGCAACCGCGACCGCGAGCCTGCGCCGACGGATCCCTCGGCCGTGTCCGGTGAGGCTCCGGCCGCCACCCTGGCCGATGCCGCGGCCCCGATGGGTTTCGATCTGAAGACCCCCTATGCCGACGTTCGCCTGACCCTGCCCGAGGCCATCAAGGCCCACGCCGACCTGCACGCCCGCCTCTATGCCGAAGAAGTGCGGGGGCTTCGCCAGTTCGCCGAGGGGGCCCAGGGCGAACTGACCGAGGCCGGAGCCGACACCGACCGGCCCAAGTTCGAAAAGACCGTCACCGTCACCGCCGCCGCAGAGGCGGGCAAGTTGTTCAGCCTCAAACGGGTGGATTACGACTATTCCGGCGGGGCCCATCCCAACACCCTGACCAGTGGCATTCTGTGGGACAGGGCACTGAACCGGCGGTTGGGCTTCACGGACCTGTTCCGAAAGACCGCCGACCTGACCCTTCTCGATCAGGCCCTTTGCTCGGCCATCAACACCGCCAGACGGGCCCGTGTACCCGACAGCACCTCGATCACCCTGGGCGGACGGCCCGGTGCCTCCTGCCCGCGCGCCGTCGACACCGCCTTCGTCCTCGCTCCCGGGGATGTGCCGGGCAAGGCCGCCGGCCTGATCTTCCTGATCAATCCGTATACGGTCGGACCCGGTGTCGAGGGGGCCTATGAGATCGCCATTCCCGTCACCGGCTTCCGTTCCCTGCTGGCCGTGGCCTATGCGGACGACTTCGCCGGACAGTTGCCCAGGTCGGGTGACGTGACCCCGGTCGCGGCCCCTGCTGCGGGATCGGCCACCTGATGCGCGCCCTGACCGCCCTCATCCTCGCTTGTCTCGCGGGCCCGGCCATGGCCATGGCACCCCAGGAGGTGGATGGGCCCGAGGGCCTGCGCATCTATTCCCCGAGCCAGTTCGGTGTGACGGCCGAAACACCCAGCCGCATCGCCGACTCGCGCGCCGAGATGAACCGGGGCCGCAACCCGTCCGGCGGCGTGGACGTCGAGGCGCGGGCCACCTCCGCCGTGGCCCGCGCCGGCCTGGTCTGCGACGTCGCCGAAGCCGCCATCGTCGGCCGGACCCGGGGCGGCGGGCCGCTGATCGAGATCGACTGTGTCGAGGGGGGCGGCGTCATCATCGCCGATTCCGATCCGATCCAGGTGGTCGACTGTCTGGACCTCGCGCCCGACACCGGTCAGGCCGGACGTCGCCAGCGCGTCGTCACCGCCTGCCGATTGCCGGGCAATGCGGACCTCGCCGAACGGGCTCAGTCCGCCAGAAACTGATCGACGATCGCCGCGAACTGCTCCGGCTGGTCGGCCATGATGAAATGCCGGCTGTCGTCGACCCGGAGCATCCGCACGGCCGGCAGCGACGCATACTCCCGGGTCCAGACGGCATCGGCCATAGCCGCCGGTGCCCCGCCGTCCGCGTCCGAGGCATAGACGGCCCAGACGGGCGTCGTCATGGCCGCCAGACCCGGCCTCAGGTCGGTGGTCATGACCTCGCGAATGGCCGACGCCATGGCCTGCCGGTCCGAGGCCATCGACCATTCGACCATGGCCGCCCGCGTCGCCGGATCCCGCGCCAGCCCGACCGCCGTCTGCGTCTGCTGCGCCCGGAAGCTGGCCGCGTCCGCCGTCAGGAATCCCGCCGCTGCCTGATCGGCGAAAGGCCGTGCTGATTCCGCCGTCACCTGCGGGCCGAACATGGCGCTGAAGAAGGGCAGGCTGTCGACGCTCATCACCCGCCCGACCAGCTCCGGATGCCGCTGCGCCAGCAGCACAGCGGTCATCCCGCCCATCGAATGGCCGATCACCGCCGGCCGCTCCAGCCCCGCCTCGCGAATATAGCGCGCCAGCTCATCGGCCACCGGCTGGACAAACGTCCCGTCACCGTGGCTCCACGGCTCTCCGGCGAACCCGGCCAGCTGCACCATATGCACCCGGTGCGTCGCCATCAGCCGCTCCGCCTCCGCCCGCCAGACCTCCCGCGACGAGGCGAAGCCCGGGACCAGAATGACATCGGGGCCAGATCCGATGACCTCGACCGACAACCGGTCGGACGAGAACGGTGCCGGTGCCTGGACCGCAGGGCGGGCGTGGGCCTCGGTCGCCATGACCAGCCCTCCTGCGACCGCAAATGACGCAGAGGCCAGAAATAATGCGCGCAGGGTCGAACGCCCCACGAAATGGCGGAGGTGCAGCATAACAATATCCTTGTAAGGTTGGCCCGACCTGGCGTCAGGCGTGCGGATTGTCGAAAATCTCTTCCACCGGCCGGCTGAACAGCACGGCGATGCGATAGGCGAGGTCCAGCGAGGGATCGTGCTTCTCGGTCTCCAGGGCATTGACGGCCTGGCGCGACACCCCCAGCGCCTGGCCCAGTTGTTCCTGGGTCCAGTTGCGCTCGACCCGCAGAAGTTTGAGCCGGTTCTTCATCAGTTCGACGACTTCACGAAGGGCGCGATCACGCCGAAACAGGCCCAGAAAAGGGGATAGATGATCCAGGCGGGAATATGCGGCGCGGCGGCATAGCTTTCACCGAACCCCCAGACGCTGGCGACGGCCATCGCCATGCCGGAGGCGAGAATGAACTGTTTGGCGACGACGGCGCGGACGAATTCGTCGGATTCGCGCATCAGCGAAAGGGTGGCCCAGATCTGACCAATGACCGGCGCCGAAACCGTCAGGGCGAGGGCCCAGGCCGCGGCCGGCGAGGCGATGTCGTCGAACGCGCCGAAGATGGCGGCGACATTGACCGCCACATAGCCGGACATGAAGGCCATGGTCCGGACGACGTAGCGCTTGTGCGCCGATGAGGTGGATTTTCCGAGAGCGAGCATGGTAAGGCGTTCCTGACTTGAAGTAAGGCCTACCTTACATCAGCGATTTGTCATGTCAACCTGACTTTTTGTCGGGTTTACGCGACGAACCGATTTGGCCCGCTGTCGCCGTCGACCGAAGCACGCACTTCCGATCCAGCCTGTCCGGGCGTAATGTGAGCCATGCCCGCCGCGCCCCGCATCCGGTCGTCCGACCTGTTCACGCCCGAGGACTGGGCACCCTTCCAGGCGCGCTCGCCCTGGGTCGGCCCGCTGCTGGTGCTGCACTGCTGGGCGGTCATCGCTCTCGCCGTTGCAGCGGGCGTCCTCTGGCCCCTCCTGATCCCGCTGAGCGTCGCCGTGATCGGCACGCGCCAGCTGGGTCTCGCCATCCTGATGCACGAGGCGGCGCACGGCGGCCTGTCACCGAACGGGCGGCTGAACGACTTTCTGGGCCACTGGCTCTGCGCGGTCCCGGTCGGTGCCTCCCTGGCCGCCTACCGTCCCTATCATCTGGCCCATCACAAATACGCCCAGCAGGCCGAGGACCCCGATCTGGTCCTGTCGGCCCCCTTCCCGGTCACCCGCGCCAGCCTGCGGCGCAAGATCCTACGCGACCTGACCGGCCAGACCTTTTTCAAACAACGCGTCCTGTTCGCCTTCAACGCCTTCGCCTCGCGGCGAGACGAAGATCTGACCGAGGGCGCCGTGGTCACAGGACGTTCGGTCGCTCCCTTCCTGCTGGTCAACGTCGCCCTGCTGGTTGCGGCGTCACTGGCCGGCGTCTGGTGGGCGTATTTCGCCCTCTGGCTGCTACCACTGGCGACCTGGTTCCCCATGGTCACCCGGCTGCGCAACATTGCCGAACACGCCTGTGTCGAGGGATCATCCACCGACCCCTTCCGCGCCGCCCGCACCACCCGCGCCGCGTGGTGGGAGCGGGCCTTCATCGCCCCCTACTGGGTCAATTTCCACGCCGAGCACCATCTGTTCATGCACGTCCCGTGCTGGAAGCTCCAGGCGCTTCACAAGGCGGTGCGGGCGAGGCCGCAGGGCGAGCGGATGGAGGTGGCGAGGGGCTATCTGGCGGTCCTCCGGGAAGCGTCGGCCAAGGCGTGATCTCCGACCCCGCGGCCTTTATCCTCGCCAACACCCGATTTCAGCCCGTCCCGCATGCGCCGGAGATTTCGTTGTGGCTGGCCGATGAGGTCACGCCGATCTGGCGGCTAACCGAGGAGGAACTGGGCGAGATGGGCCTGCCGCCGCCCTTCTGGGCCTTCGCCTGGGCGGGCGGTCAGGGGCTGGCGCGCTGGCTACTGGACAATCCAGCGGAGGTCGCCGGAAAGCGGGTGCTGGACCTCGCCGCCGGATCGGGTCTGGTCGGCATAGCGGCCATGCAGGCCGGGGCCGCCTCGGTCCTGTGCGCCGACATCGATCCCTTCTGCGGCGCGGCCGTCGCGCTCAATGCGGCCGCCAATGGCGTGGCGCTGGACTTCACCGACGCCGACCTGCTGGAGGGTCCGCCGCCGGACGTCGCGGTCATCTGCGCCGGCGACGTCTTCTACGAACAGCCGATGTCCGGCCGGGTGCTGGACTGGCTGACCCGCGCCGCCAACCGGGGAACCCGCGTGCTCGTCGGCGACCCCTTGCGGACCTATTTCCCCAAATTCGGCTTCGACCTCCTGGCCGAGTATGCCGTCCCGACCACCCGCGAGCTGGAAGACGACGCCGTCAAACGCACCCGTGTCTGGACCCTGTCGCGCGCCGGCTGACGGCGACGCTTGGCCGTCGGCGACGCAGGCTCCATATTTCATCCCATGATCCTCCACCGTGCCCTCATCGCCCTGACCCTGCTGTCCGCGCCCTTCGCAGCGCAGGCGCAGGCCCAGACATGGCAGCCGCGTCCCGGTGACCCCGTGATCGATCCGCACCGCTATCAGGTCGACCAGCACCGGCTCGAAATGGACCGGCTGCGCATCCAGGCCGATCAGCGGGAGGCCGCCGCCCGCCAGATGGAGCTTGAAGCCCGGCTCACCCGCCAGCGGCTCGAGGCCGCGCGCCAGGCTGAACCGGTGCAGCCACCGGCCTGGCGCGCCCTGCGCTCGCCCGAGGAGGAGCGGGCCCTGCGCCGGGCCGCAGAGGAGCGTCGACGCGCCACGGTCGACGGGACGAGCCAGATAGACCGCTGGCTGGATCGACCTCGCCACTAGGCTTGACCTACGAAGTTCGCCTGTCAGGCTGCATCCCTTCCCCTCCCCCCGCGTTCCGGCCTAGCTTGGGCATCAGGGTTGAGGGAGAACGATCATGCGGTGGCAGGGCGGACGGCGTGGCGGCAATATCGACGACCGGCGCGGCCTTGGCGGCGGGACCCTGGCCGGAGGCGGCATCGGCATCCTGATCCTGGCCGCGATCGGCGCGATTTTCTTCGACATCGACCCGGCGGTAACCACCCAGGTGGCCAGTCAGTTCGGCGGGGCCGGCGTCTCCGAAGGCAAGGCCGGCAGTCCGACCGATCAGGCCGGGGCCTTCGTGGACGTTGTCGGCTCCAATATCGACGACGTCTGGACCTCACGCATCCAGGGCTATCAGCCCCCGACCGTCACCCTCTATGAGCAGGGTACGGTGACCGGTTGCGGCTTCGGCCAGGCGGCCATGGGCCCCTTCTACTGCCCGACCGACCGGCACGTTTATCTCGACCTGTCCTTCTGGTCGCAGATGGAGACCCAGTTGGGCGCGTCCAGCGCCGACTTCGCCCGGGCCTATGTCATCGCCCACGAATACGGCCACCACGTCCAGACCCTGACCGGCGTCTCGCAACAGGTGCAGACGGCCCAGCAGCGCGCCTCGGGCCAGGCCGAGGCCAACCGCTATTCGGTCGCTCTTGAACTCCAGGCCGACTGCTACGCCGGGGTCTGGGCCGCCAACGCCGCGGCGGTCTCGAACGGCGAAGTGGCGCTTGACGCCGGTGATCTGGAGGCCGGCATGCAGACAGCCTCGGCCATCGGCGACGACACCCTGCAACGGCGTCAGGGCGGACGGGTCCAGCCCGAGGGCTTCACCCACGGCACCTCGGCCCAGCGGGTCGAATGGCTGCGGCGCGGCTATGAAACCGGTGATCCCGCCTCGTGCGACACCTTCCAGTCCCTGTAAGGTTCAGCTGACAGTCAGGTCCAGCGGTCGCGACACGAACAGGGTGGCCGCACCCAGATCCAGGGCGGCGCGGCGGCCGGTAAAGGCCTCCATCCCGACCAGTCCACCGGGGAAGTTCGGCAACGGCGGCTGATCGAACACACCGACCGAAACGCGGCGATAGACGTGGTCCGCAAATGTCACCGTCCGCGCCTCGACCGTGGCCGACCGCAGGGCGCCGCCCAGCACCAGACTGACTCCACGGCCCTGCGGCCGTCCGTCCAGCAGTCCGGCACCGTTCGCGGCCTCGCGGCTCAGCCCCAGCAAGGCCGAGGCCCCGGTGTCGACCACGGCCTCGATCATCGACCCCTCGACCGTCACCTCAGTGGTCAGGCCTCCGCCCCGTCGCTGAACCCGGACGGCTCCCAGGTCGGACGGCAGCAGAAACGCGTCGCGCCGAACCAGCCGTACATGCCGGCGCGCCGGATCCAGCGCCAGAACAGCCTCGCCAAGCACGTCCTGTCCCAGGATCAAGGGCGTCCGCAGCCCCTCCTCCGATGCCAGCGGCCCAAGGTCCAGGATCGCCGCGCGAAGTCCGCGAATGGTCAGGCCGGGCAGGTCGATCGCCAGCGTCGTCCCCCGCCCCACCTGCGCCCCGCCGCCGACGCCGTAGGCCACCAATGGCATGTCGAACAACGACCGACTCCCCGTGGGAAGGGCCCCGAACAGGGCCCGGTCGATCACCGAATACTGGGCCCCGCTGTCGATCAGGGCGACCACCTCGCGGTCGCCGAGCCTGACCCGCACCGTCGGCACCAGGGCGTTGCGCGCATGGGGCAGCCACGGCGTCGCGCCGGTCGCGTCGAACGCCAGCGTCGGCTTGGGCCAGAGCAGCGTTTCGCGCGCCCACCACGCGCCGCCCACAACGGCGGCCAGCCCAGCGGCGCGGATCAGAAGCGAGCGTCGGTTCATGCCATTCGAAGATGGCGCTTGCCCGTCACGGGCGCCAGTCCGGTCTTTGGACGGATGGTCGCGGTCCGGCCGGCGCACCCCCGTCGCCGGCCAGACCGCCACTGCGAGTCCCCTCCCCCAAGGGTGCTCGCGGGACCGGGCCATCAAGCCACTGGACCCTGTAGAACCGCATCTGACGTCGGCGCGCGGCGGCCGTCGATCAGCTTCTCCGTGAAGGCGACTGCCGCTCGCCTATCGCGGACCGAAGGGAACCACCTTGTTGTGGCGGTCATGGCCGATGTCGGCGGCCCCGAGGTAGGGGATTCCTGACCGCTGGCACCAGTAGCGGCAGATTTCCTCGGCGGTCAGGCCGAAGTCCGGATCGTTCTCGACGATGGCCGAGACCCGTCCCATCCGGATACCCGCCACCCGCCGGATCGAGGCCTGGCCGGTCAGGTGGAACATCATCCGGTCGATCCGGTAGAGCGGCTCCGAAACATCCTCCAGCATCAGGACATGGTCTGTCAGGTCGGGCTCGAGTGCCGTCCCGACCAGGGCGTCCAGAATGCTGAGATTGAAAGCGACGGCCGGGCGTGGATCGGCCGCCAGCGACGGCTCCCACGACGTCGGATCGCCCGAACTCAACCAGTTCAGCGCCCGCCAGGCCGTCGCGTCATGACGCACCGCGTCCGAGGCCATCGGCCCGTGGGCGACGTGCGGAAAGCCGGCCTTGTACAGAAGGGCCAGGATACTGCCCGCGTCCGAATAGCCCAGATACCGCTTCTTGCGCGCGACCGCCGTCAGCCGCGGCAGGACCGCCTCTGCGATCCGGCACGAGCCATAACCCCCTCGCGCGAACCACACCGCGTCCAGCCGGGGATCATTGGCGTATTCGACGAAGGCGGCGGCCCGACTGGCATCGTCGCCGCCGAAATGGCCGTGCTTGCCGAAACTGGCCGGGTGGAAGACCACCTTGACCGAGCCGTCGGGGATATTGGCCTCGAACCAGGCGTGGACCGCCTCGGCCCGCTCCTTGTTGAAGCGCGAACTGGCGTTGACGATGCCGATCTTCATGGTGAGCCGCTGGCCTCCGGCCTCGCCCGTGCTAGTCAGGCCACCCGACATTCCCCGGTTTCGCCCTCATGAATCAAGACGACTATTTCTTCTGCGGCATTGGCGGGTCCGGAATGCTCCCGCTGGCCATGATCGTTCAGGCGCAGGGCGGCCGCATCGAAGGCTCGGACCGGTCCCGCGACCAGGGCCGCACGCCGGAGAAATTCGCCTGGCTCGAAGCCCATGGTGTCACCCTGCACCCGCAGGACGGCTCGGGCGTCACCAGCGCGACCCAGACGGTCGTCGCCACCGGAGCCATCGAGGACACCGTTCCCGACATTGGAGCGGCCAGACGCGCCGGGGCCCGCATCGTCACCCGGCCGGAACTGCTCAGCCGATTGTTCAATGCCGCACCGGCCTCGATCGGCGTCGCCGGCACCAGCGGCAAGTCGACCATCACCGGCATGATCGCCTGGATCCTGCACACGGCCGGCCGCCAGCCGACGGTCATGAACGGCGCGGTGATGAAGAATTTCGCCGACGCCGATCATCCCTTCGCCAGCGCCCTGATCGGCGGCCCCGACCTGTTCGTGTCCGAGGTCGATGAGTCCGACGGCTCCATCGCCCGCTATGACCCCACCGTGGCCGTCGTCTCCAACATCTCGCTGGACCACAAGTCGATGGAGGAGTTGCGCGACCTGTTCGGCGGCTTCACTGGCAGAGCGGCGAAGGCGGTGCTCAATCTCGACAATGTCGAGACCCAGGCGCTGGCCCAGTCCCTCCCGGCGGACAAGGTCATCACCTTCGCCCTCGGCGAGGAATCGGCCACCCTCAACGCCCATGACCTTGAGCCGATGCCGACCGGCGTGCGGTTCACCCTGACCGAGCTCGGCGGCGCGAAGCAGACGGTCGTCCTCAACGTTCCGGGCGCCCACAATGTCGCCAATGCCCTGGCGGCCCTCGGCGCCGTCCGCGCCATCGGCGTGCCGCTGGACCAGGCCGTCGCCGCGCTGGAGACTTTCGCCGGTATCCGCCGCCGCATGGAGGTGGTCGGGACCGCGAACGGCGTCACCGTCATCGACGACTTCGCCCACAACCCGGACAAGATCGCCGCCACCCTGAAGACCCTGCACGCCTTTGACGGCCGCCTGCTGATCCTGTTCCAGCCGCACGGCTTCGGGCCCCTACGCCTGATGAAGTCCGAATTCATCGAGGGCTTCGCGGGCCTGATGCGTGAGGATGACGTCCTGCTGATGCCTGAGCCCGTCTATTTCGGCGGTACCACCGACCGTTCGGTCGGCTCGGAGGATATCGCTTCAGGCATCCGCACCGCCGGCCGCAACGCCGAAGCCCTTCCGACACGCGAGGCCTGCGGCGAGCGACTGGTGGAACTGGGCCGGCCCGGCGACCGGATCATCGTCATGGGTGCCCGCGACGACACCCTTTCGGTCTTCGCGGCTGAATTGGTCGAGCGCCTGAAATCATCCTGACCGCGCGGGTGCATACGAAGCCTGTCGACATGGTAAGGTGACGGTCGTTTCGGGTCGGGGGGACGAGCGATGCTCCGCAAGCAACAACTGCTTGGCGGCCTGGGCGCGGCCTGCGCGCTTCTGGTGGTGATGCTGGTCTGGGCTAACCAGACGCACCTCCCGTCCGCCCCTCTTCCAGCCGACGACCCCGCGAGCCGCATGGCCTACGCCGTACGTTGGCTCATCCTGCCGGGTTTGGCCTTGTTGGCCGGCATCTTCGCCGCCGCTCGCCGGGGCTTCTTCGCCGATGCGATCGAGGGCACCCGGACGCCGGCGAACCACAATCTGGAAATCGCGCTGCGCTACAATCAGAACACGGTCGAGCAACTGATCTTGGCCGGGATCGCCTGGCTGGCCCTGTCGGTGACCCTCCCCCACGAGCGCTTGTCGCTGATCGCCGCCATGGCGGTCCTGTTCGTGATCGGACGGGTGACATTCTGGATCGGCTATGCGCTGCACCCCATGGGCCGCTCTTTCGGCATGACGCTTACGGTCCTGCCGACCCTCGCCGCCTACGGCTGGTTGACGTGGCGAGGGTTCGGGCAGGGATTTTGAGCCGCCGCCGCAGCCCTTGGCGCTGAAGTCGCCGGCTCCGGATCACACAGACCCGAGGTCGGCTGAGTCGTCCGCTTACAGATTGATATTCAACAGAATATCAGAAAACATTCACGCCCGGAAAAGCTGCCGTTAAGGCCCGCCGCCTATTCCCAGAGGCCTGACGGGAGTTTTGGATGGCCAGGATCGGGGATTTTGCGAGCGCGGCGACGCCGATCGGGCCGGACACGCCGGGCGCCGATGTCTTCGACCGCTTTCAGCGCGAACCGGACACCCTGATCATCGCCGTGGTCGACAGCGACCGGCGGCCCATCGGTCTGATCGAGCGCAACGCCTTCACGCTCAAGATGGCCGCCGAGTTCGGGCGCGCCCTGTATGCCAAACGCCCCGCCGCGACCTTCATGGATACAGCGCCGCGCATTCTCGACGCCGACGCGGACGCCGAAACCCTGTTCCAGTCGATTGACGATGCAAATCTGGGCGGCCTGCTTGACGGCTTCGTCGTGACCTCCGCCGGCCTCTACTTCGGCGTCGGAGCCGGCGTGCACGTGCTGCAGGCCGGCAACGCCATCCATCGCCGCCGCGCAGAAGCCATGGGCGCCCTGGCGCGGGACCTTTCACGCGCCGAGGCAGAGGCGCGGGCCTCCAGCCGCGCCAAGTCCGAATTCCTCGCGGTCATGAGTCACGAGATCCGCACACCCCTGAACGGCGTTCTGGGTGTCGCCGCCCTGATGGAGCGTGAACTCACCCAGGAGGCCATGCGACCCTATGCCCGGACCATCCTGGATTCCGGCCAGAGCCTGTTGCGCCTGCTGACGGACGCGCTCGACATGTCACGCGCCGAGGCGGGACTGATGACCTTCGAGACCGCGCCGGTCCATCTCGCCGCCGTGGCCGCCGACCTCAAGGCACTGTGGAGTCCCCGCGCCCAGGAGAAAGACCTGGTTCTGACGGTCACCCACGACACGGCCTGTCACGACTGGGTGGCCGGCGACGAAATGCGTCTCAAACAGCTGTTCAACAACCTGATCGGCAACGCCCTGAAGTTCACCCAGGCGGGCGAGGTGGCGGTTCATATCGCGAGCGCCGAGATCGACGGGGCGATCGTGATCACCGCAACCGTCGACGACAGTGGCCCCGGCGTGCCGGCCAACGCGGCCGGCACCATATTTGATCCGTTCAACACCGGTCATGCCGGCCGGGAAGGTGCCGGCGCGGGCCTGGGTCTCGCCATCTGCCGCCAGATCGTGGAGCTCATGAACGGCTCCATCGCCGTGGAGCGGTCGCCCCAAGGCGGCGCGCGCTTCCGGTTCGGCCTGAGCCTGCCCGGTGCCAGCCGCGAGATGAGGGCGGCGGCCGCGCAGATGGCCGATCCGACCGACCACGCCACCCTTCATGTCCTCGTGGTGGACGACAACGCCACCAACCGCTTCGTCGCCGGCAAGGTGCTTGAGCTGTTCGGCTGCACGTCCGAGGCGGTCGTGGACGGGCGGGCGGCGGTGGATCGTGTGCACCTCGGCGCCTTTGATCTTGTCCTGATGGACATCAAGATGCCGGTGATGGACGGCGTTCAGGCCACCCGCCTGATACGGGCCATGTCCGGGCCGGTCGCGGACATCCCGATCCTGGCGCTGACCGCCAACGCCGACCCCCGCGACGAGGCGGAGTATCTGGCGGCCGGAATGAACGGCGTCGCACAGAAGCCGATCCAGCCGGATGCCTTGCTTAACGCCATCCGGCTCATCATGGGCAGCGCCGCCGCGGTCGCACAAGCGCCCGCTACCCGGGCCGCCTGAGCCTCCGCGTCAGACTATCGCGACCGGCCCGCAATCCCAGCCATTGCAAATCGTTCGCAAGTTCGGCACAAGCCGTTCGTGACCGACGCCCCTCCCGCAGCCAAGCCTTCAAAGGCGCCGAAGACGGCCCTGAACGCCAGACGGTCGTTCTGGCTCAAGCAACTGCATCAATGGCACTGGATTTCCGCGGCCGTCAGCCTGGTCGGCCTGCTGATGTTCGCGGTCACCGGCATCACCCTGAACCACGCCGCCCAGATCCCCTCGGAACCGGTGACGGTCGAGAGCACCGGCACCCTGCCCGCGCCCCTGCAGGCCCGGCTCGCCGATTTCCCGGATGAGACCACCGACCCCGTCCCTGACGCCGTGGCCCGCTGGGCATCAGACACCTTCAAGGTCCGGATCGCCGGCCGGCCGACCGAGACCACGGCCGAAGAGATCTATGTCGCCCTGACCGAACCGGGCGGCGACGGCTGGCTGACCATCGACCGATCGACCGGAGAGGCTCTGCGCGAACGGACCACGCGCGGCTGGGTCGCCTGGCTCAACGACCTGCACAAGGGCCGCAATACCGGCCCGGTCTGGTACTGGTTCATCGACGTCTTCGCCGCTGCCTGTGTCGTCTTTGCGGTCACCGGCTTCGGCCTGACCTGGCTGCACGCCCGCCAGCGGCCCTCGACCTGGCCCATGTTGGGTCTCGGCCTGCTGATCCCCGCCATCATCGCCCTCCTCTTCATCCACTGACGAGTCCCATGCGTAAGCTTTCCCTCGCCCTCTCCGCCGCCGCCCTCGGCACCGTCGCCACCCCGGCCCTGGCGGCCGACCTGACTGTTTCGGTCGAGGTACCGCGCCTCACCGGTGCCTCCTATCATCGGCCCTATGTCGCGGTGTGGATCGAGCGCCCGGACAGCACGGCCGTCCGCACGCTCGCCGTCTGGTACCAGCAGACGGCCAATTCGGAAGGTGACGGCAAGGACTGGCTCAAGGACATGCGAACCTGGTGGCGTCGCGGCGGTCGCGCCCTGACCCTGCCCGCCGACGGCGTGTCCAGCGCCACCAAGGCCCCCGGCCGTCATGCCGTCACCGTCACCGGCACCCGCCTGCGCGACCTTCCCGCCGGCGACTACGTCATGGTCGTCGAGGCCGCCCGCGAACTGGGCGGACGCGAGGCCGTGCGCGTCCCCTTCCGCTGGGGAGCCGCCAATACCGCCCGCGCCACGGGCGAGACAGAACTGGGCGCTGTCAGCGTCACCGTCACCCGCTAAGGATCGACCCTCATGAAAAAGCCCCTCGCCCTGATCGCCGCCCTCGCCGCCCTGGCCCTGCCGATGTCGGCGGAAGCCCATCGCGCCTGGCTGGCCCCGACCGCGACGGTCCTGTCCGGGACCGACGCCTGGGTCGGCTTCGACGCCGGCATGTCCAATGGGGTCTTCATCCCCGACCATGCCGCCATGAACCTCGCCGGCCTGACCATTACGGCCCCGGACGGCTCGACCGTCGCCCCCGAGAATCTCGCCCGCGCCCGCTATCGCTCGACCTTCGACCTGCACCTGACCCAGTCCGGCACCTATCGCGTGGCCAATGTCATGAGCGGCGTCATCGTCAGCTACAAACAGGGCGGCGAACAGAAGCGCTGGCGTGGCACCGAGGCGGAAATGGCCACGAACATTCCGGCCGACGCCACCGATGTGGTCGCCACCCGCAGCAACAGCCGTATCGAGACCTTCGTCACCCTCGGCGCGCCTTCGATCGCCGCCCTGGCCCTGACCGGCGAAGGCATGGAACTGGTGCCGGTCAGCCACCCCAACGACCTGGTGGCCGGTGAGGCCGCGACCTTCAAACTGGTGCGGGACGGTCGGCCCGCGGCCAACCTCGAGGTCACCATCGCCCGGGGCGGCACGCGCTACCGGGACAATCCCGAAGAGATCACCGTCACCACCGGCGCAGACGGGTCCTTCACCGTCACCTGGCCGGAACCCGGCATGTACTGGATGAACGCCTCGGTGCGCGGGGCCGCATCCGGCGACCAGCTGGCCTACAGCGCCCAGTATAACGGCGTCGTGGAAGTCCTGCCCTGACCCACAACAGGCCCGGATCGACCCGCGCGGCCCCGCCCCCGTTGATCGTGGGCGGGAACGCGGTGCCGCGCCCGGACAATCGCGTCCTCATCCCGACCCATGGCCGCAAGCCCGCCCGGCCGCCCGGAACCCACATCCAGGACTTCGCCGGCGAGACCATGGGCACCAGCTGGTCGGTGCGGCTTGTCGCGCCATCCACATTCGACCGCACCGCCTTCCAGACGGCCATCGAGGCCGAGCTGGACCGTATCATCAACCTTTTCAGCCACTGGGAGCCGCGGTCGGAGCTGTCGCGTCTGAACGCCGCCCCGCCCGGCTTCTGGGCCGTGTCCGAACCCTTCTGGGACCTGCTGAACAAGGCGATGGACCTCGCCGACGACACCAATGGCGCGGTTGATCCGGCGCTGGGAGCCCTGGTCGATCTGTGGGGCTTCGGCCCGCCCGGTCCGCGCCCCCTCAACGCCTTCGGGACCGGCCCAACGGTCCCGTTCGAGGACGAGATCGCCGCCGCCCGCGCCCTGTCGGGTTGGGGGATCATCCGCCTGAACCGGGAGGCCCGTGCGGTTCAGCAACTCGGCGGGATCAAGCTGGACCTGTCCGGCATCGCCAAGGGACACGCCGTTGATCGCGTATCGGAACGTCTGACGGCCATGGGAGCCACCCATCACCTCGTCGAGATCGGGGGCGAGCTGCGCGGTGCCGGGGTCAAGCCCGACGGCATGCCCTGGTGGACCGAGCTGCAACAGGCTCCCGGTGCGCCCGCGCCCCGCACGGTCGCCGGCCTTTTTGATCTCGCCTGCGCCACCTCCGGCGACTGGATCCGCAGTTTCGAGGTCTATGGCCAGACCTACAGTCACACGCTCGACGGTCGCACCGGCCGACCGGTCGAGAACGGCGTCGCCTCGGTCACCGTCCTGGCCGAAACGGCCATGTATGCCGATGCCATGGCCACGGCCTTGACGGTCATGGGTCCCGTGGAAGGCCCGGCCTATGCCGAAGCCCTGAACATCGCCGCCGCCTTCGTGGTTCGGACCGAGGACGGCCTGACCGAGACCGTCTCCCCGGCCTTCTCCGCCATGTTGTCCGAGGGCATGTGACCGCCGATCCGATCCGCTGGCTGTGGACTGCAGCCGCCGTCGGTCTGTGGCTGATGGTCATCGTCCTGGTGCGATGGTCGCGGGCGCGGGCCCGACGCGCCGACGCCTCCCGCTCCGCCGCGCTGGCACCGGCCGGTGACGCGCCCGCCGTCCTGATCGCTTTCGCCAGCCAGACCGGCCTCGCCGAGGAACTGGCGTGGACGACGGCGCGCAGCCTGTCCGACG
Organism: Caulobacteraceae bacterium; assembly: GCA_965284535.1. Lineage (GTDB taxonomy): Bacteria > Pseudomonadota > Alphaproteobacteria > Caulobacterales > Caulobacteraceae > Brevundimonas. Next base: position 1,347,798 of record OZ260090.1, on the reverse strand, counting down.
CCGGCACCCCGGCGCGGGTCACCCTGCTGGGCGATCTGGAACCGGCGGAACTGAAGGCCGCGGGACGGGTCCTGATCGTGGCCTCCACCACCGGCGAGGGTGACGCGCCCGACGCCATGTCCTGGTTCGTGCGCCATTCCATGAAGGCCCCCGCCGACCTGTCCGGCCTGTCCTACGGCCTGCTGGCCCTGGGCGACCGGACCTATACCGATTTCTGTGGCTTCGGCCGGGCTCTGGATGGCTGGCTGCAGCGCTCGGGGGCCGAGCCCCTGTTCGACCGGGTGGAGGTCGATGACGGCGACACGGGTGCCGTCCGTCACTGGCAGCATCAGCTGGGTCTGCTGACCGGCTCCACAATCGAACCGGACTGGACTCCGCCCGCCTTCGACCGCTGGCGTCTGGTCGAGCGCACCCACCTGAACCCCGGCAGCCCCGGCGGCGAAGCCTGGCTGATGGCCTTCGAGCCCGTCGACCACGCGCCCGTCTGGGCCGCCGGCGATATCGCCGAAATCGGCCTGCCAGCCGTCGACGGCCAGCCCGCGCCGGGCAGCCGCGAATATTCGGTCGCCTCCCTGCCCGCCGACGGCCGCGCCGAGTTCATTGTCCGCCTCATGTACCGTCCCGACGGGACACCCGGACTGGCCTCAGGCTGGCTCACGCGCGACCTCGCTCCCGGAGCCGAGGCAGGCATGCGCATTCGCACCAACCGCAGCTTCCATGGCCCGACGCCGGAGACGCCGCTGATCCTGATCGGCAACGGCACCGGACTGGCGGGCCTGCGCGCCCACTGGAAAGCCCGCGCCGGACAGGCCCACGGGCCGACCTGGCTGATGTTCGGCGAGCGCACCCGCGCCCATGACGCCTTCCTCGACGCCGAACTCCAGACCGCCCTGACATCCGGCGTCCTGACCCGCCTTGACCGGGTCTTCTCGCGCGACGCCGGAGACGGTCGCTACGTCCAGGCCCTGATCGCGGAACATGCGGCCGAGCTGGTCGGCTGGGTCGATCGCGGCGCGGCCATCCTCGTCTGCGGCAGTCTGGAGGGCATGTCCAAAGGCGTGCATGAAGCGCTGGAGGCCGCGCTCGGAGCCGCCACCCTGCTCTCGCTCACCGAAGGCGGCCGCTACCGCCGGGACGTCTACTGACGGTTCAGACCTCGGCCCAGCGGCGCATCAGGTTGTGATAGACGGCCGTCAGCTCCAGCACCGCGACGTCCTTCGGCCCCTTCTCGGCACTGACCCTCTGGATCGCCACATCGAGCCGGAACAGGGTCTCGCGGTCCGCATCGTCGCGCACCAGACTCTGGATCCAGAAGAAGCTGGATACCCGCGACCCGCGCGTCACCGGCGTCACCCGGTGCAGGCTTTTCGACGGATACAGGACCAGGTCCCCCGCCGGCAGCTTGGCCGACTGTGGCCCGTACATTTCCTCGATGACCAGTTCGCCGCCGTCGTAGTCCTCGGGCTCGGACAGGAACAGGGTCGCCGACAGGTCGCTGCGGATGCGGACGCCGCCCTTCTGCCGGATGGCGTTGTCGACATGGACGTCGAACCGCTCGCCACCCTCATAGGCATTGAACAGGGGTGGAAAGATCGTGTGCGGCAGGGCCCCCGAGACAAACATCGGATTGGCGTTCAACGCCTGGACCACCAGCGCCCCGACCTCGCGTGCTTCCACGCTGTCCTCGGGCAGCTGGCGATTGACCTTGGCGGTCGCCGACTGGTGACCCGAGGTGACATTGCCGTCCGCCCACGGCCCGGCGTCCAGACGCGACCGCAGGGTCGCGACCTCCTCCTTGGTGAAGACGCCGGGGATGTGGAGCAGCATGGTCCGGTCTAGTAGCGCAGATTGAGCGTCAGGATAGCCTGCCGGCCCGGCGCCACGTCGGCATGGTGCACGCCGTTGGTGCGCAGGATGTAGTCCTCATCGGTCACGTTCTGGACGTTCAGCTGCAGGCTGGCCGTCTCGCTGATGTCCCAGGAGCCGAACAGGTCGACCCTTGTCCAGGCGGGCGCATAGACCCGGTTGGAGCCGCCGCCGGCCCCGCCCTGGTTGCCGCCGAAGCTATCGGACACATGATAGATGCCACCACCGAGGCTGACGCTCGGGATCACGCGCCAGGTCGTGAACAGGCTGAACGAATGCTCGGGCGTATTGGCCAGCGGATCACCGACGTTGACGTTGTTATAGGCGCCCGCGACCAGCTCACTGTCCATCCAGGTGTAACCACCGAACACCTGCCAAGCGCGAGTGATATTGCCGGACACGCCCAGTTCGAGGCCGCGCACCTCGGCTTCGCCGGCCTGCTCATAGACACCGGGCGAGATCTGGATCTGGGCGTTTTCGCGCGTCAGGAAGAAGGCCGCGGCGGACAGCGCCAGTCGGTCGCCGAACAGATTGGCCTTGGCCCCGATCTCGAAGCTCTGGCTCTCCTCCGGATCGAGCAGGACGGCTTCCAGATTTCCCGAACCGGTGCCGCCGACTCCGTTCTGGTCGCCGGCCGAAATGGTCGGCGGCGTGGCAGCCGTTGCGATCGAAGCATAGAGGCTCGAAGACGCGGTTGGCTTCCATGCCAGACCGATCTGATAGTTGGTGAAGGCCCAGTCAGCTCGCGCGGGAACCGGCACGGTCGCTCCTCGGGGCAGTTCCTCTCCCTCGACCTGGTAGCGGTCGTGACGCAGGCCGAGGCTCAGCCGCCACCGCTCGCCCAAAGCGATCGTATCAAAGGCATAGATTGCCGCCGTATCCGTTGTGTTTCCCACCACGGTGTTGCGCGTGATCGTCCCTGTCCAGGGATCGCGCGGATCGGGGTCATAGACTCGCGTGCAATCAAAGCTGGTCAGCGGGGCCGGGCAGGCCGTGCCGCCCGTCGTGACGACATCATACGAGGCGCTCCGGTTTTCTTCGCGGCTGAGCTCCAGTCCAAGATTGAAGCTGTGTTCCAGACCACCCCAGCGCCCCGTGCCGCTCAGGTCAGTGACGTTGGCGAGGGTCTCGGTCGGGTTCCAGCGCGACTTGGTCGCCCGCTTCATCCAGTATTCGCCGCCGATCAGGGCCACCCCGCCGGTGTCGATCCGTCCGCCGTCACCGGGATTGGTCACCACATAGTCGTTCAACGTCTCGGACCAGCGGCTGACGTTTCGCAGGGTCAGGTCGCCGCTGATCCGGTGTTCGAAATCGGCGGTGAAGGTATCGACCGTATTGTTCAGATAGTCCCGCGCCTCCAGGCCGTAGAAGCTGTCATAGGGCACGTCGAGGACGCCGCTGTCGGTCGTGCGCACGCCGATCTTGGTGAAGAGCGGGATGCCGTAGTCCGGCATCTGGTTGGACGTCAGGTGATAGTAGCTGAACGTCCCGGTCGAGCGCGTACCGAGGCCAATCGCCGCCGACAGGCCCAGGCCCCATTTGTCGTAGTCGACGGACTCGCGCCCCGGGACATCGCCCCCGGCCGCCATCAGGTTCAGGCGAAGGCCCGAGGTCGCGCCCAGCATCCAGTTCTGGTCGATCGTGCCGCGCAGATAGCCATCCGTTCCGACACCGAGGCCGAAACGGCTGAAGTCGGTCAGACGGGGGGCCTTGGAGCCCAGATTGATGCTGCCACCGCCGGAGCCCCGGCCCGAATAGACGGCATCGGGGCCCTTGATGACCTCGACCTGCTCGAGGTTGAACACCTCGCGCTGCTGCCCGCCGGAATCGCGGATGCCGTCGACGAAGACGTTGTTGCCCGAGGATTGGCCGCGGATGAAGGGCCGGTCGGCCAGCGGTTGCCCGCCCTCACCAGCGCCAAAGGTGATGCCCGGTGAGGTGCGCAGGATGTCCTGCAGCGAGGTCGCGGCGGTCTGTTCGATGATCTGTTGCGGGATGATGGTGACCGACCGGGGTGTGTCGACCAGCGAGGCGGTGAACTCGGGCGACCGGGGCTCGCGGCGCACGGCCTGACCATCGACGGTGATCGTCTCCAGCGTCTTGACGTCCTGGGGCTCGCCGTCCGGGCCCGGCTCGGCCAGAGCGGGACCACCCATCAGCATTCCCGCGGCGCTCGAAGCGAACAGCAGGGTACGAAGGGCGTCGGCGCGACAGGTCATGGGAATATCCGGCGAGAGAAGAGATGCGAGCAGTTCGCATTAGCATCTTCACCGGCGGCCGCAATTGTTTTTGCGACACATTCTCAAGAATCTTTGTTCGCCTTGACCTCCCGGTCGTGGATCAGCGGGTGACGACGTCCCGGCGCATGGGAGCCAGCTTCGCCAGAAAGCGGTTCTGGGTCCGGAACGGCACGCCCTCGGCATCCATGGCCAGTTGAAGGTGCTCAACCAGCGCCCCCATGTCGGCCGGCTGCAGGCCAATATCGTCGTGGGCGTCCTGCATTGACCGGCCTGTGTAGGCGCAGCCGCCGTTGAGGATGTAGCAGAACTGTTCCTTCAACGTTCGGCGTAGACGAACCATGTCGGTCGCGGCGAAGATGACCGCGATGCGCGGATCAGCGACCGACCGGTCCAGCATGCCATCCACGATCCGGTTCACGCCTTCCACGCCGTGAAAGGCCTCGATCATCTCCGTGCCCGCGAAGGGGGCGGCGCCGGCATTGGCGTCCGATACCGTATAGGGATCAACCGCCTCTTCGCCCGGCCCGTGCGCGGGGTCCTCGGCCAGGGCGGGAAGGGCCAGGGCGGCGAAGATCGCGGCCAGCGCTGATTTGCCGATCATGTCAGAAGCCCGCCTGGAGTGAGAGATAGAAGCCGCGCTGATCGTCGAACGTCGCGATTGAGCCGAGATCCGTCCAGGCCGCGGTCACTGACAGATGTTTGTTGATCGCATAGGCCGCATAGACGTCGAACCAGTCGTCCTCGCCGGCGAAGGACAGGTTATCCGGCTTGGTCCGGTATTCGGCCCCGACCACCAGATTCCGGCTCAGCAACAGACCGACCGAGCCTTCGAACTGGGCTTCGCGATCGCTGTTGGCATCGCCCCCGAAGCCCAACAGCCCCGTCTGGTTGGCATTGGTCCAGCGCACCGCGCCGCTGACCAGCACACTCTCCGCCAGGAACAGTTTCGACGCTGCGATATAGAAGTCGGTGCCTTCGTCGTCCTCGCCGCCCACAGCGCTGATGATCGCGCCCTGGTCGTTAATCTTGTGCTGGAAGCCGATCGCAATCTGCGGGACCCAGGTGTCCTGATCGTAGATCGCATCGCCGGCAAGGCGGAACTTCAACCCGATCACGTCCTGAGTGAAGGTGAACCCTTGCCCCAGCCCGAGAAGCGCCCCGGTGTCGCCGGTGTCGAACTCCTGCCGCGCCGCCGACAGTTCGACCCGGTCCCACAGCCCCACCGCCACGCCCGCAGTGCGAAACTGATAGTCTGGCAGGCTGACGAAGGTGACATGGGCATTGCCGCCGATCCCGTCCTCCTCGCCATAGCCGGTGATGGTCGCCCAGGTGGACAGGCCGCCGCCGCCGGATCCCTCAATGGTCGAAACGCCGCCGGTCAGCAGCAGCTTGCCGCCGCTGCGCGAGTCCGGAAAAGGCGACTGGGCCTGGGCACTGCCCGCGGCCGCGGCGAGCAGGAACGCAAGCGTCCAGGCGCGACAGATCATCGTTACCCCAATTCGTCTCGCAAACTGCCTACGGAAACACGGTTAAACCGAAGTGAACTCTAGCCGGGCCGAGCCCTTACACCTCCGGTTGCGCCTTCTTCTTAAGTAATCATGCCGGGCGTTCAGGTTTACCTCGATTTCATCTTGCCCTTGTACAAGGCGACCAATGCGCGTTCTGTTCGCCTTCATTGCCACGCTGATTTTGGGTTCCCCGGCGATGGCCGGCGACCTGACCATCAGCGTTCGCGACGCCGCCGGTCGGCCCGTACAGGACGCGGTCGTGACCGTGCACCCGGCCTCCGGTGTGCCGGGTGGCCCCATCCGCTTCGCCTGGCCGCTGCGGATGTCGCAGCAGGATATCCAGTTCCAGCCCTACGTTCTGGTCGTGCCGGTGGGCGGGACGGTCGCCTTCCCCAATCTCGATCGGGTCCGCCACCAGGTCTATTCATTCTCGCGGGGCAACCGGTTCGAACTTCAGCTCTACGGCCGTGACGAGACCCGCACCCATACCTTTGCCGCCGCGGGCGTGGCGGCCCTGGGCTGCAATATCCACGACCAGATGCTGGCCTATATCAAGGTGGTCGACACGCCTTGGGCAGCCAAGACGCCCGCCGGTGGCGACGTGGTTCTGCGGGCCATCCCGGCCGGGGCGGCCACCCTGCGCGTCTGGCACCCCCGGCTTGCCGGTCGCGGCAACGAGGTTTCCCGCCCCCTGACCATCACCACCGCCGCCGGCCGAACCAGTGTCAGCGGCGATTTCAGCGCGCGGGCGGCCGTCCGATGAAAACGGCGCGCCTGCTGAACCTGTTCAGCTTCCGAAACCTCCGGACCCGGCTGACCGTGGTCTATATGGGCCTGTTCGGTCTGGCGCTTCTGCTCGCCGCCATCGCCGTCGTCACCGCCGTGACCAACAGCGCCCGGCAGGTGGTGCGCGATGAAATGACCGCCGCGGGCGCCGTCTACAGCCAGCTCTGGACCGCGCGCTCGAGCCAGCTGCAGCAGGGGGCAGGCGTCCTGGCCCAGGACTACGGATTCCGCGAGGCTGTCGCCACCAATGACGAGGCCACGGTCCGGTCGGCGCTCGACAATCTGCGCTCCCGCCAAGGCGTCGATGGAGCCCTGATTCTGGGCGTCGACGGCTATGCCACCTCCACCGGCCTGGCGCTGGACGATGCCGACCTGGACCGGCTGTTCAACGGACTGGACTCCGGCCGGATCGAGTCCGGCGTCCTCAACATCGACGGCCAGCCCTTCCAGGTCGTGGCCGCCCCGGTGAACGCCCCGGTCCTGATCGGCTGGGTGGTGTTCGCCGAACGGCTGGACGCGGCCCAGATGCGCAATCTGGAGAAACTGTCCGCCATCCCCCTTTCCGCCAGCGTGGGGGTGAACCGGCTGTCCGGCCAGACCCGCGATGGACCGGTCACCGTTCAGACCGCCGACGGCCCCTCGATGCGGCTGGACCGGCCTCTGCCCAGTTTTGACACCGGTGCACCCGCCGAACTGGTCCTGACTTATCCGCTCAAGCGCGCCATGCGGCCCTACGAAGCCCTGTTCTGGTGGCTGGCCGCCATCGGTGCCGCCGGTCTCGCCCTGTTGACGAGCGGCACATGGATACTCTCGCGCGGCCTGACCAAACCGATCAGAGCCCTCGACGAGGCCGTGCATCGCCTGCAACAGGGTGACTACGTCGAGGCACCCGTGACCTCCAACGACGAGATCGGCCGTCTCGCGGCCAGCTTCAACGCCATGGTCGGCGACCTGAAGGACCGCGAGGCCAAACTCACCCATATGGCCTTGCACGATCAGGAGACCGGCCTGCCCAATCGCCTCTCGCTCGAGCGTCAGGCCGGGGCCGGGGCCGGGGCCGACGTCTGGGTGGTGTTGTTCGGGGTCGACCGTTTCGAGGTCGTGCGCAACGCCATCGGTTATGATTCCATGGGCCGGCTCCTGGCCGCGCTCGGCGCTCGACTCTCCGCCCTGGCGGATGGTGCCCCGATGGCCCGCGTCGGCGCGGGAGCCCTGGGTCTGGTTATCGCCGCCGCTGACGAGGTCGAGGCCGTGGCCTCCGCCACCCGTCTGGTCGAGGCGGCCCAGGCGCCGTTGACAGTCAACGGCGCGCCGGTGGATATCGCCCTGACGGCCGGCGTGGCCGGACGCGGGGCGGCGGGTTCTGACCTCGCCTCGCCCGTCGACCGCGCCGCCATCGCCGTGGACCAGGCCCGGGCCGCCCGCCGCATGGTCGCCGCCTTCGACGAGGCCGCCTATGGCGATCCGGGTGACAACCTGTCCCTGATTTCCGAGCTGATGACCGCGTTGCGCGACGGCGACGTCAGCCTCGCCTATCAGCCCAAATTCGACTTCCGCGCCCAGCGGATCACGGGTGTCGAGGCCCTGATGCGCTGGTCACACCCGCGCCGGGGTTTCGTCTCGCCGGACCTGTTCATCGGCATGGCCGAAGAAACCGGCCACATCCGTCCGCTTACGGAATGGGCCATCCGTCGCGCCATCGCCGACCAGAAGACCATGGCCGAGGCCGGTCATGTCCTGACCGTCTCGGTCAACATCTCCGGCCGCCTGCTGTCGGACGAGAGCTTCGCCGAGTTCGCCCTCGCCGAGGTCGCCGCCTCGGAAGCCGACCTCTGTTTCGAGATCACCGAAACGGCGGTGATGGACAATCCCGAACTGGCCCTGCGCATCATCGCGCGCTTCGCCGAAGCCGGGATCGCCGTCTCGCTGGACGACTACGGTGCCGGCCTGTCGTCCCTGACCTACCTCAAGCAAATTCGCGCCGACGAGCTCAAGATCGACAAGAGCTTTATCCTCAGCCTCGACCAGTCGTCGCGCGACGCCCTGCTGGTAAAATCGACCATCGACCTGGCGCACAGCCTTGGCATGAAGGTTACCGCCGAAGGGGTCGAGACGGCCACGGCCCTGGCGCTGCTGCGCGGCATGGGCTGCGACCTGGCCCAGGGCTATCTGATCGGCCGGCCCGTGGCATTGGCCGTGCTCACCGAACAACTGGCAAAGCCCGCCGCGGACCTCGACCTCGCGCGTCAGGCCTGAGCCGCCGCGACTTCCTTCATCGATATGGAACGGTCGGCCAGTTTCACCGCATCGACGGCCTGTCCGCGCGAGATCATCAGCCGCCCCGCCATGAACTCCGCCGGCGCATTGACCGCCTCGACGCAAACGATCCGGTCCCCGGCCAGATGGAAGACGGCAAAGGCTCCACCCTCGACATCGCCGCGCACCACCTGAAGGTCCGCCCCGTCCGGCAGGCCGGCGATCTGCAGCTTGACCTCATACTGGTCGGACCAGAACCAGGGCACTTCCGGCGTCGGTGCCGCGCGTCCCGTGATCGCCGCCGCCGCCTGTTTCGCCTGTTCCAGCGCATTGGGGACGCTCTCCAGCCGATGACGCCGTCCGCCGTGAACCGGGATCGGCCGAAAGGTCATGTCGCCGATGGCCCAGATGGCCGGGTCCGAGGTCCGCGCCGTCTCGTCGACCACCACGCCATTCTCGCAGTCCAGACCCGCCGCCCGCGCCAGACCGTCGCTCGCCAGGGCCCCGACGCCGACCAGCACCACGTCCGCCGCGATCAGCCGCCCGTCGCCGAGTCGCACGCCCGCGTCTTCGAAGCCGGTCACCTCCGCCGACGTCAGCACCTCGACGCCGTGCGCCTGATGATGCGCGGTGAAAAAGGTCGACAGGGTCTCGGACGCCACGCGCGCCAGCACCCGGTCCATCCGCTCGATGATCACGGCCTCCGCCCCCAGCGCCCGCGCCGAGGCCGCCGCCTCCAGCCCGACATAGCCGCCGCCGACGACCGCCAGTCGCCGCCCCGGCCCCAGCGTGGCCTTCAACCGCTCGGCATCCTCCAGCGTCCGCAGTTCCAGCAGGTCAGGGCGGTCCACGCCCGGAATCGCCAGCCTCCGCGCCGTCGATCCCGTGGCCAGGATCAGGGCGTCATACCCCTCGGTCGTCCCGTCCGCGAAGGTCACCGTCCGCGCCGCCGCGTCTATCGCGGTCGCCGTGACACCCTTCCGCAGGTCGATCCCATGGTCGGCATAAAAGATTTCGGGCCGCAACAGCAGCGCCTCCAGATCGGCCTCGCCCTTCAGCCAGGCCTTGGACAGGGGCGGCCGCTGGTACGGCGGTGCCATTTCCTCGCCCGCCAGAACGATCGGTCCCTCGTGGCCATACTGGCGCAGCAGGGCCGCTACCGTTCCGCCCGCATGGCCCGCACCGATGATCAGAACCTTGGTCATGTTCGGGAAGTAGTGCGAAGCCGCGTCATTCGCCAAGACTTCATGCAGCCTGATGGCGCGTTTCCATTGCCGGACACCGCCTCCTCATGCGAACATCGTTCTTCTTACTGATCGGGATCGGGGATCATGAAAATCAAAACCTTCTTCTGCGCCGCAACCGCCGCCCTCGCGGCGTTCGCCTCGGGTGCCCACGCCCAGGAGGCGTCACTCAACGCCACTTACGGCGACTACACCCTTTCGACGGGCTTCCAGCCCGACCCCTACCAGGTCACCCTGACCGCAGGGGGTTCAATCGACGCCTCGCACCTCGGGTCGCCCTGCACGGGCTCGGTCTCGCGCGCGCCAGACGTTCAGCTGACCTTCACCGCGGGGACCTTGCCGCTCTACATCATCGTCAATTCCAGCACCGACACGACCCTGGTCGTCAACGGACCCGATGGCCGGTGGTACTGCGACGATGATTCCAACGGCGGCATCAACCCTCAGGTGACCTGGAACAGCCCGCGCTCCGGCGTCTATGACGTCTGGGTCGGCACCTTTGGTGGCGGCACGGCGCCGGCGACCCTCAGCTTTACCGAACTGACCGACGGCGAGGCCCGCAACATGGCCCATATGGACAATCCGGTTCCCGCCGTTCCGAACGCGGGTCTTGCCGCCACCTACGGTGAAATCGTGCTGTCGGCCGGCTTCCAGCCGGATCCGCGCCGCATCTCCTTGACCGCAGGCGGCAATATCGCGGCCTCGGGCGTGTCCTCATCCTGCAGCGGCTCGATTGCTGAGGCTCCCGACTATCAGATCACCTACAACGCCGGATCATTGCCACTCACTGTCCGCACCGAAGCCGCCACGGACACGACCCTCGTGGTCAACGGCCCGGACGGAAGCTGGTACTGCGACGACGACTCCAGCAGCGGCACCAACGCCCTTGTGCGTTTCGCCAAGCCGGCCTCGGGCGTCTACGACATCTGGGTCGGCACCTATGGGGGCGGCACCAATCCCGCCACCCTGGTGATCACCGAAGTAGAATAGCACGAACGGGCCCGGGTTCAGCCGAAGGCGAACCCGGGCCGACTGCCCGGACAAGACGTCCCGGCGACACCCCTTGACCGTTCCACTGTTACAGCATAGTGGAACGGTCATGATCGAAACCCTGCCCCGCAAGGCCGCGCAAAAGGCCGCCGTCGACCGGCTCGCCCTGTATGACGCGCTTCTGTGCCTGAAGACGCCAGAGGAACTGGACGCCTTTCTCGCCGACCTCTGCACCCCGTCGGAGCTCCGCGCCTTCGCAGAGCGGTGGGCCGTGGCCCGCCTGCTGGACCAGCAACAGCATTCCTATCGCGAGATCGCGGTCGAGGCCGGAGCCAGCCCGACCACCGTCGTCCGCGTCGCCCGTTTCCTCCGGGAAATGCCGCATCAAGGCTATCGCCTGGTGCTGGACCGTCTGAAGCTGAAAGCCTGAGTTCCCCGTCATGAGCACTGTCCAGGGGCGGCTTCGCATAGCCGTCCAGAAATCCGGTCGCCTGTCAGACCGCAGCCTCGACCTCGTCCGGGATGCCGGTCTGCGCGTGGTCAAGGGCAACAACGACCTGCTCTACCGGGTCGAAAACTATCCCATCGACCTGTTGCGGGTCCGCGACGACGACATCCCGACCTTCGTGGCGGATGGCGTCTGCGACCTCGGCATCGTCGGCGAGAATGTGCTGGAGGAGGTCCGCAACGGCGGTCCGGTCGCCGAGGTGCTGATGCCGCTCGGCTTCGGCCGCTGCACGCTCAAGATCGCCGTGCCGCCGACGCTGGACTACGCCGGACCCGCATCGCTGGACGGCCTGCGTATCGCCACCTCCTATCCGAAGATCCTGCGCCGGTTCCTCGACGCCGAGGGCGTGTCGGCCGACATCGTCACCATGCGCGGCGCGGTCGAGGTCGCGCCCCGGCTCAAGCTGGCCTCAGCCATCTGCGACCTGGTCTCGACCGGCGCGACGCTGGAGGCCAACGGACTGGCGGCCAGGGAGACGGTCCTGGACAGCCAGGCCGTGCTGATCCGGTCGCCGGTCGCGCCCGAGCCCGGCCTTCAGCACCTGCTGGACAGCATCATCGAGCGGATGGCCGGCGTGGTCTCCTCCCAGGGGGCCAAATACGTCATGCTCAACGCCCCCCGCTCGGCGCTCGACCGGATCACCGCCATCCTGCCCGGTGCCGGCGCCCCGACCGTCATGCCGCTGGCCGGCCGCGACGACGCCGTCGCCGTCCACGCCGTCTGTCAGGAGGCGGTCTTCTGGGAAACCCTGGAAAGGCTCAAGGCCGCCGGTGCCTCGGCCATCCTCGTCCTCCCCATCGAGAAGATGATGTGATGAAGCGCCTCGACTGGAGCACACTCGACGCCGCCGGCCGCATCGAGGCCCTCGCCCGTCCCCGGCGCCGCACCGAGGCGCGCGTGTCCGATACGGTGCGCGAGATCATGGAGGACGTTCGGGTTCGAGGCGGTGCGGCCGTCACCGACTGGAGCCTCAAACTGGACGGCGCGGCCCCGCGCCGCCTCGACCTGACACCCGCCGTCGTCGCCGCCGCCCGCGACGCCCTGCGACCCGCCGACACCCGGTCCATCCGCATGGCCGCCGAGAACATCCGTATCTTCCACGAAGCCACCCGGCCCGAGGACACGCCCGAGGTCGAAATGGTTCCCGGCGTTCGCTCGCGCCTGGTCTGGCGGCCGCTGCGGTCGGCGGGACTCTATGTCCCCGGCGGTTCGGCCCCCCTGTTCTCCTCCCTGCTGATGCTGGCCATTCCGGCCGCCGTGGCCGGGATCGGCCGCCGCGTCGCCGTGACCCCGCCCTCGGCCTCCGGCGAGCCTCATCCCGCCATGATCTTCGCCGCCGCCGAGGCCGGGCTCGATGAGCTCTGGCTGATCGGCGGTGCCCAGGCCATCGCCGCCCTGACCTTCGGCGCCGAACTCGACGACGGCGTCATCGCGCCTTGCGACAAGCTGTTCGGTCCCGGCAACGCCTGGGTGGCGGAAGCCAAGAAGCAGGCGTCGAACCTGCCCGGCGGCCCCGCCGTCGACATGCCCGCCGGCCCGTCCGAATTGCTGGTCATCGCGGACCGCGACGCCGACCCGGAGATCGCCGCCGCCGACCTGCTCAGCCAGGCCGAGCACGACGCCGACGCCCAGGTCATCCTCGTCTCCGAGAGTCGCGCCAATATCGACGCCATCCTCGCCGAGGTGGAGCAGCAACTGGAAACCCTGCCCCGCGCCGGTATCGCCCGCGCCTCGCTGGCCGAGGGCCGCGCCATCCGCGTCCGGGACATCGCCGAGGCCTGCGAAGTCTCCAACCTCTACGCGCCTGAACACCTCGCCCTTCAAACCGAGGAGCCCGAACGGCTGGTCGCGCGCATCACCGCCGCAGGGGCCGTCTTCATCGGGGCCTTCGCCGCCGAGACCCTGGGTGACTACGCCGCCGGCCCCAGCCACGTCCTGCCCACCGACGGCGCGGCCCGAACCATGGGCGGCGTCACGACCGCCAGCTTCATGACCTCGATGTCGGTCCAGTCCGTGAGCGAAACCGGTGCCGCCGCCCTCGCCCCCATCGCCGCCCGGCTGGCCCGCCTCGAGGGCCTCGAGGCCCACGCCCGGGCCGCCGATCTGAGGGCCGGCGAATGAACAATCTCCCCGCCCCCTTCCCCCCTCTGGTTACCGGCGGCGACGGCCTCGACCGCTATCCGGCCGAGCCCCGCGCCCTCGCCGCTCGCATGGCCGCGATCTATGGCGTCCCGGCCGTCAGCGTCCTGCCGGTCCGCGGCCTGACCCACGCCCTGGAGCTCGTCTACCGCCTCGCCGCCCGCGACGGCCTGCGCGTCGAGGCCCCCGACGCCGAGCCCTACCGGGCGCTGGCGGACCTCTACGTCGCGCCTGCAGCCGGAGCCCCCACCGGTGCCGTCATCCTCCGCGCCCTCGGTTCGCCCGAGGCCGTGGCCGAGATGGCCGAACGGGTCGCCCCCGCCCTGCTGGTCATCGACGAGGGCATGGCCGAGTTCGCGGACGCCGCCTCTGCCGTGAGCGCCATCGGCGACCACGCCAACCTGATCGTCCTGCGCAGCCTGTCGCTCGCATACGGCCTCGCCGGTGCCCGCGTCGGTGCCGCCCTCGGTCAACCGGAAGCGCTGGCTCGCCTTGGCTCGGTGCTGGAGCCCTACGCCCTGCCCGAGGTCTCGATCCGCCTCGCCCTGCAGACGCTCGACCCCTCCCGAATGATGGAGACCACGGCCCGCATCGCCCTCGTCCGGTCCGAGCGCGACCGCCTTATCAAGGCCCTGTCCCGCGACATGGCGATCGAGCCGGGCTTCGGTCCCGTGATCATGGCCCGCCCCTCGGACCCGTACGCCGTCCTCACCGCCCTCGCCCGTTTCGGCCTCACCGCCGATCACGCCGGCGACCGCCTGCGCCTGCCCGTCTCGGCCAGGGCCGAGGTCAATGACCGGTTGCTCGCCGCGCTGGGGCTTGGGGCCTCGACGGCCCGCCCGCACCGCACCGGCGAAGCGATCCGCGACACCAAAGAGACCCGTATCGTCTGCGCCGTTGACCTCGATGCGACCGGACCGGTGTCGATCTCCACGGGCGTTGGCTTCTTCGATCACATGCTCGAACAGGTCGCTGCCCACGGCGGCTTCTCCCTGCGGCTGGCCTGCGAGGGCGACCTTCACACCGACCCGCACCACACCATCGAGGACTCGGCCATCGCGCTCGGCCAGGCCCTGAAACAGGCCCTCGGCGAACGCCGCGGCATCGCCCGCTACGGCTTTGTCCTGCCCATGGACGAGGCCAACGCCTCAGTCTCCATCGACCTGTCGGGCCGCCCGTTCCCGGTGTTCGAGGGGACCTTCTCCACGCCCTTCATCGGCGACTACCGCACCGACCTGACGGCCCACGTCTTCCGGTCCCTCGCGGAGCACCTCGGCGCGGCCATCCACGTCTCGGTCACCGGCGACGACGATCACCACAAGACCGAAGCCGTCTACAAGGCCCTCGGGCGCGCCCTGCGTCAGGCCATCCGCGTCGAGGGCGACGCCGTGCCCAGCACCAAGGGCGTGCTGTGAGCGAAGTCTCCATTCTCGCCTACGGTGCCGGCAACACGGCCTCGGTCCAGTTCGCGCTGGAGCGGCTCGGCGCCACCGTGCGTCTGACCGACGATCCCGCCGCGGTCGCCGAGGCCGAGCGACTGATCCTGCCCGGCGTGGGCGCGGCCGCATACGCCATGGCCCGGCTTTCAGCCCTCGGTCTCATCGAGCCCATACGCGCCTTCACCCGTCCCCTCCTCGGCGTCTGCCTCGGCCAGCAACTGCTCTTCGAGACCAGCGAGGAGGGCGAGCCCGTTCCCCTGCTGGGCCTCATCCCCGGGGCGGTCCGTCGGCTCGAACCCGGCCCCGGCCTGACCGTGCCGCACATGGGCTGGTCGCGACTGACGGCCGTCCGATCCGACCCGCTACTCGAAGGCGTCGAGGACGGCGCCTACGCCTATTTCGTCCACGGCTTCGTCTGCCCCGATGGACCCGCCACCCTCGCCCGCGCCGACTACGGCGGCCCGGTGCCCGCGATGGTCCGCAGCGGCCGGCGCTGGGGCTGCCAGTTCCACCCCGAGCGTTCGGCCGCGACCGGCGCCCGCATCCTGCGCAACTTCCTGGAGCTTCCCGCGTGATCGTCTATCCCGCCATCGACCTGAAAGACGGGATCTGCGTGCGGCTGATGCACGGCCGGTTTGATACCGTCACCCGCTACGACGACCAGCCCGCGGCCCGGCTCGCCGCCTTCGCAGCTTCCGGCGCGACCTGGGCTCATATCGTCGACCTCGACGGAGCCGAGGCCGGTCGCGCGGTTCAGCACGCCCTGATCGGCGATCTCGCGCGCTCGATCGACATCCGCATCCAGTCGGGCGGCGGGGTTCGCTCCGCCGACGATGTTGCCGCCCTGATCGATGCCGGCGTCGCCCGCGTGGTGGTCGGCTCCCTGGCGGTGGCGCAACCGGAAACCGTCGCCGACTGGCTGCGCCGGTTCGGTCCGGACCGCATCACCCTGGCCATCGACGTCAAGGCCGACGGCGACCGCTGGGTCCCGGCCCTGAAGGGCTGGACCGAGGCGGCCGGGGTCGATCTCTGGACCGCGCTGGACCGCTATCCGCCCAACCTCGCCCGGCATCTGCTTGTCACCGACGTCGGCCGCGACGGTGCCCTGACCGGCCCCAATCTCGACCTGCTCGGCGAAATCATCCGCCGCCGGCCCGACCTCAAGGTTCAGGCCTCGGGCGGCGTGGCCATCGTCGCCGACCTGACCGCCGCCGCCGCCCTCGGCTGCGACGGCGCCATCGTCGGCCGCGCCCTCTACGAGAACCGCTTCACCCTCGAAGAAGCCCTGGCTGCATGACCGCCCGCCGCATCATCCCCTGTCTCGACGTCAAGGACGGCCGGGTGGTCAAGGGCGTCCGCTTTCAGGGTCATACCGACATGGGCGACGCCGCCGACCTCGCCGCCCGCTACCGCGATCAGGGTGCCGACGAACTGGTCTTCTACGACATCACCGCCAGCCCCGAGGGGCGCACCCTCGACTACGGCTGGGTCCGCGACATCGCCCGCCTGCTGGACATCCCGTTCAGCGTCGCCGGCGGCATCCGCTCGGTCGATCAGGCCGCGCGCTGCCTCGACCACGGCGCGGACAAGGTGTCGATCAACTCCCCCGCCCTCGAACGCCCCGACCTGATTGGTGAACTGGCGGATCGTTTCGGCAGCCAGTGCGTCGTCCTCGGCGTGGATTCGAAACGGTCCGGCGACGACTGGGTCGTGCACCAGTACACGGGCGACCCGACCGCCAGCCGCACCGCGGGCCGCCGCACCATGGACTGGATCGTCGAGGCGCAGTCCCTCGGTGCCGGCGAGATCGTCCTCAACTGCATGGACGAGGACGGCGTCCGCCGCGGCTATGACATCGCCCAGCTTGCCGCCGCCCGCGCCCGCCTGACCATCCCGCTGGTCGCCTCGGGCGGGGCCGGGGCCGCTGCCCATTTTCGGGACGTGTTCGAGCAGGCCGACGTCTCCGGCGCCCTCGCCGCCAGCGTCTTCCACACCGGGGCGTTGGCGATTCCCGATCTCAAGGCGTTCCTCGCGGAAGCCGGACAGGAAATGAGACTGTGATCGATCCTTCCACCCTCGATTTCGACAAGGCCGGCGGCCTCATCCCCGTCGTCGTCCAGGACGCCGCCACCCTGCAGGTGCTCACCCTCGCCTATATGGACCGCGCCGCTCTCGACGAGACCCTCGCCTGCGGGGAGGCCACCTTCTTCTCCCGCTCGCGCGGCGGGCGCTGGCGCAAGGGCGAGACCTCCGGCGACCGGCTGCATGTCGCCTCCATAACCCCCGACTGCGACTCCGACGCCCTGGTGCTCAAGGTCCGCCCGGTCGGAAACGCCTGC
Source organism: Caulobacteraceae bacterium (assembly GCA_965284535.1). GTDB lineage: Bacteria > Pseudomonadota > Alphaproteobacteria > Caulobacterales > Caulobacteraceae > Brevundimonas. The sequence continues at coordinate 1,330,483 of OZ260090.1, read as the reverse complement.
CACCTGAACCGCACCAGTTGTTTCGGCGACGAGGACGCCCCGGGCCTCGGCCGCCTCGCGCGGCTGGAAGCGACCATCGCCGAACGCGCCGCCGCCGATCCGTCGGAAAGCTGGACCGCCCGCCTGCTGGCCGAGGGTGTCAAACGCGTCGCCCAGAAGGTCGGAGAGGAAGGCGTCGAGACCGCGCTGGCGGGGGTCGCGGGCCCGGATTCGGAACTCGCATCGGAAACCGCGGATTTGGTCTATCACCTGATGGTGCTGCTTCGTGCCCGTAACATCGTGTTTCAGGACGTCCTCGACGTCTTGGCGCAGCGGGCCGAAGCGGCCAGACACAAGCCCGGTCCAGCCGGGCCCTGAGCGAAGGAGAGCGTATGGCGGCCCTGGTGCTGTTCGGCGGCGGTGGCGATCTGGCGATGCGGATGCTGTTGCCCTCGCTCTATTTCCTCGAGCACGACGGCCTGCTGCCGGACGGGCTGAAGATCATCGGCGCGGCCCGCTCGGACGAGAGCCGCGACGAATACGTCGCCAAGGTCCGCGCCGCGGTCGAGGGCAAGGCCCACGCTGACGACGCCTGGTCGGACGCCTCCTGGGCCCGGCTCGATGCCCGGCTCGACTATCTGCCCGTCGACGCCACCGATCCCGCCAGCCTGAAGCCGCTCAAGGACCGGGTCGGCGACATGGGCGCCGCGGGGGGTGTGACCAGCTTCCTGGCCGTCTCGCCCTCGCTCTACGGCCGCATCGTCACCGCCCTGAAGGCCGCCGGCCTGGCCGAGGCGACCGATCGCGTGGTGCTGGAGAAGCCCGTCGGCCGCGACCTCGAATCCTTCCTCCAGATCGACGACGCCGTGGCTCACGCCTTCTCCGAGGAGCAGGTCTTCCGCATCGACCACTACCTCGGCAAGGAGACGGTCCAGAACCTGATCGCCCTGCGCTTCGGCAACACCATTTTCGAACCGCTGTGGAACAGCCTGTCGATCGACCACGTCCAGATCACGGTCGGCGAGACCGTCGGCGTCGGCGACCGCTGGCCCTATTACGACGAGTACGGAGCATTGCGCGACATGCTCCAGAACCACATGCTCCAGCTGCTCTGCCTGGTGGCCATGGAGCCGCCCAGCGACCTCGATCCGGACTCGGTCCGCAACGAGAAGGTCAAGGTCATCCGCTCCCTGCGCCCGATCACGGCGCATGAGGCCGAACGCGTCACCGTGCGCGGCCAGTACGTCGCGGGGATCTGCGACGGCAAGCCGGCGAAGCCCTATAGCGAGGAGCGCGGCCAGGCCTCGGACACCGAGACCTTCGTCGCCCTGCGCGTCGACATCGACAATTGGCGCTGGGCCGGAACGCCCTTCTTCCTGCGCACCGGCAAGAGGCTCGCGGAAAAGCGGACCGAGATCGTCATCCAGTTCAAGCCGGTGCCCCATTCGATCTTCGACCACGGGGCGCGCGGCGAGATCGCCGCCAATCGTCTGGTGATTGAACTCCAGCCCGAGGAAGACATCGCCCTGTCGGTGATGAACAAGAAGCCGGGGCTGGACCCGCAGATGAAGCTGCAGCCGATCCAGATGTCCCTGTCGTGGGGCCAGGGCGACAAGGGTGCCGAGCCGCCGCGTCGCCGCATCGCCTATGAGCGACTGCTGCTCGATGCCCTGACCGGGGACTCCACCCTGTTCGTGCGCCGGGACGAGGCGGAGCAGGCGTGGAAATGGGTCGACGAGGTTTCCGATGCCTGGCGAGACGCGGCCTTCAAGCCGAAGGAATACGCCGCCGGAACCTGGGGTCCGGCGGATGCCGACCTGCTGCTCGAGCGCGGCGGTCGCGAATGGAACACCGGACATGGGTGATCAAACGACCACATTTGAGGTCTTTCCCAACGGAGAGGCATGGGCGGATGCCTGCGCCGTCCGTCTGACCGACACACTGTCCAGCGCCCTGATGGATCGCGGCAAGGCCGTGTTTGCCGCCTCTGGCGGCATGACCCCACCACCCATCTATCGCCGAATGGCCGAGGCCGAGGTTGATTGGTCGAGGATCGTCGTCACTCTCATCGACGAACGCAATGTACCCGAAACCTCGCCCGACTCGAACGAAGCGCTGCTGAAGCGGACCCTGCTGACAGGTCGGGCCGCCGCGGCCCGGTTCGTGCCGCTCTTCTACCCTGCCGTGACCGTCGACCGCGCTGCCGCCCTCGCGGCCCATGCGCTGGCGGCCGAGGGCGACAAATTGGACGCGATCCTTCTGGGCATGGGGGAGGATGGCCATATCTGCTCCATGTTCCCAGGAAGTCCGGCATTGAAGAGGCTGCTGTCGCCCATGGTCTTGCCGACGGTGCTGGGCGTGCCTCGTGGCCGCGACGGAGCCCCGCCGAGCCTCGAGCGACTGACGATCAACCTGCCGTGGCTGATGACCGCGCGTCGGGTTGTCCTCGCCTTCACCGGCCCGGCGCGGCGTTTCGTGTTCGAGCGCGAGGCCGCAGGCGACCCTCGGACACAGCCCATTGCCGCCCTCATCGCGGCTGGGGTCCCGCTCGACGTAATGTGGACGGAGAAAGCGTGATGCCCAGGCTCAACCCCGTCGTCGCCGAGGTCACCGCCCGCATCGTTGAACGTTCGCGCGAGACCCGTGCCGACTATCTGCGCCGCATGGACGCCGCCGGCTCATCCGGTGTCGGCCGCGCCAAGCTCAGCTGCGCCAACTGGGCCCACGCCTTCGCCGGGGCCCCGGTCAAGGACAAGCTCAACGCCATGTCGGGGACCCAGCCCAATGTCGGCGTGGTCACCGCCTACAACGACATGCTGTCGGCGCATCAGCCGTTCGAACGCTTCCCGCAGATCATCCGCGACGCCGTGCGCGAGGTGAACGCCACCGCCCAGGTCGCCGGTGCCACGCCCGCCATGTGCGACGGCGTCACCCAGGGCCGCCCCGGCATGGACCTGTCGCTGTTCAGCCGCGACGTCATCGCCATGTCCACGGCCATCGGCCTCACCCATGACGCCTTCGACACCGTGGTCTGCCTCGGGGTCTGCGACAAGATCGTGCCCGGACTCTTCATGGGCTCGCTCGCCTTCGGCCACCTGCCCGTCGTCTTCGCCCCCGCCGGTCCCATGCCGTCCGGCATCCCCAATTTCGAAAAGGCCCGGGTTCGGGCGGAGTACGCCCAGGGCAAGGTCGACCGCGCCAAGTTGCTGGAAAGCGAAATCGGCTCCTATCATTCGCCCGGCACCTGCACCTTCTACGGCACCGCCAATTCCAACCAGATGATGATGGAGCTGGGCGGCCTGCACCTGCCCTCGACCGCCTTCGTCCACCCCGAGACCGGCCTGCGCGACGCCCTGACGGCGGCGGCGGCGAAGCGCGCTGTCGAACTGGCTCGCACCGGTCAGGGCCGGATGGCCGACGTCATCTCGGAGAAGTCGATCGTCAACATGATCGTCGCCCTGCTGGCCACCGGCGGTTCGACCAACCACGCCATCCATCTGGTCGCCATGGCGCGTTCGGCGGGTGTGCTGATCGACTGGACCGACATGGACCAGCTGTCCTCGGCCACCCCGCTGCTCGCCCGCGTCTATCCCAACGGTTCGGCCGATGTGAACGCCTTCCAGGCCGCCGGCGGAGTCGCCTTCGTCGCCCGTGAATTGGCTAACGCCGGCCATATCCATTCCGACGTCACCACCGTCATGGGCGAGGGCATCCACCACTATTTCCAGGAGCCGATGCTGATCGACGGCGACCTGGTCTGGAAGGACGGCGTCACCGACAGTCTGGATACGGACATTCTTCGTCCGGCCTCCGATCCCTTCGACCACGAGGGGGGCCTCCGCCTCGTCCAGGGCGACCTCGGACGGGCCGTGATCAAGGTCTCGGCGGTCAAGCCCGAGAACCGCGTCGTCGAGGCCCCGGCCGCCGTGTTCGAGACCCAGGAAGACGCCCTGCAGGCCTTCAAGGACGGAAAACTCGACCGCGACGTGGTCGTCGTCCTGCGCTTCCAGGGACCCCGCGCCAACGGCATGCCCGAACTGCACAGCCTCTCGCCCGCCCTGTCGGTGCTCCAGGACAAGGGCTTCAAGGTCGCCTTCGTCACCGACGGCCGCATGTCCGGCGCCTCGGGCAAGACACCGGCCGCCATCCATGTATCGCCCGAGGCTCTCGCGGGTGGTCCTCTGGCCCACGTCCGGGACGGCGACATCATTCGCCTCGACGCCGAGGCCGGGGTGCTGACCACCGTCGGAGTCCCGGACCTGTCCGCGCGGCCCGCCGCTCTGCGCACGCCCGCCCATGCCACCGGCGCGGCCTGGGGTTATGGCCGGGAGCTGTTCGGTGGCTTCCGCCAGATGGTCGGCACGGCAGAGACCGGCGCCTCAATCTGCTTTGCCGCCCCGACCGCCCCGAACGGCCATGCCGACGCGCCGCCGGACTCAAATCTCGTCGATCGCACGGTGGATGCCTGATGTCGGAACAAACTCTCCTTGTCGGCGACGTCGGCGGTACCAACGCCCGGTTCGCGATCACACGTCTCGTCGACAATCAGCCCGTGCTCGAGCATCACGAGAGCTTCAAGGGCGCTGACTACCCCACCTTCCTCAAGGGTGTCGCCGCCTTCATCGACGGCTGCGCGATCAAGCCGACCGGCGGCGTGATCGCCGTGGCGGGCCCGGTCACCGATGGCGAGATCGACCTGACCAACTCGCCCTGGCGTGTGTCTGAAGCCGAGCTCCAGACTCTCGGCCTCAACCCCGTCCAGCTGATCAACGATTTCGAAGCACTGGCCTGGGGCGCGCCCGTGGTGCCGAACGACCAGCTGGCCTCGCTGGGCGGTCCGCCGGAAGGCGATCCGCACGCCGCCATCGCGGTCCTCGGGCCTGGCACAGGCTTCGGCGTCTCGGCTCTCGCCAGGGACGCCAGCGGCAATGCCGTCGCCATGCCGTCCGAAGGCGGCCACGCCTGCTTCGCCCCTGGCGACCCCGTCGAGGACGAGGTCCTGCGCATCCTGCGTCGCCGCTACGACCGGGTCTCGATCGAACGGCTGATCTGCGGACCGGGCCTGCTCAACATGCACCGCGCCCTGGCCGAAATCGATGGGCGGGAGAGCCACATCGACGACCCGGCCCAGATCACCACCGAGGCGCTCGAGAGCCCCAACAGCCATTGCGGTGCCACCCTGGCCCGGTTCTGCGCCATCCTCGGTGCCGTCGCCGGCGACATCGCCCTGACCACCGGCGCGCGGGGCGGAGTCTATATCGCCGGCGGGATCGCGCCCCGGATCCTGCCCTTCCTCAAGGCCAGCCCCTTCCGCGAACGGTTCGAGCGCAAGGGTCGTTTCCAGGACTATATGGCGGCCATCCCGACCCGGGTGATCCTGCACAAACACGCGGCCCTGCTGGGGGCCGCCCGCGTTGCCTTCTCCCGTGAAGCTTGAAGCAGAACACTTTTTTCTCACGCGACCGTGAACCGAAATGTCGCGGCGGCGTTTTGAGGTCTCCACTTTGGAAGGATACCCCATGCGTAAACTCATCATCGCCGCCGCCGCCACCTTCGCCTTTGCCGGCCTTGCCGCCTGCGGTGAGAGCGCTGCCGACAAACAGGCTGAAGTGCAGGCTGACGCCCTCGAAGCACAGGCCGCCGCCGCCCCGACCGAGGCCGCTGAAACGGCCCTCAACGCCGAGGCCGACCGCATCGAGCAACAGGCCGGCAACGCCGACGGCGGCATGACCACCGAGAACACCCCGAACACCTCGCCGAGCACCATGCCGCCGGCCAACTGATCGGAACGCCCCGGGGCCTCATGAACCCCGGCAAGACCCGGAACGGTCAGCCCCCGTCGCGCTCGCGGCGGGGGTTTCGTTTGTCCGGCCCGGCCTCAAGCAGCGCGAAGCGCGCTAGGCCGACCCTGACCGTCAGGCCTTCTTCGGCGGCCAGGGAATAAAGGCGCTGGTCCGACGGACATAGTCGGCATAGCCCGGCCGCGTGCCATGGATGGCCTTTTCGGTGATGCCGATCCCGGACCATTTGGTCAGGGTGAAGGTCAGGAACAGTGGCCCGAGGATGGCCCACAGCCCCGGTCCGGTCTCCGCCGCGATCAGATACAGCCCCCACCAGACGCAGGCGTCGCCGAAATAATTCGGATGCCGGGTATATTTCCACAGGCCGGTGTCGAGCACCGTTCCCTTGTTGGCCGGGTCCTTCCGGAAGGCCGTCAGCTGGGCGTCGCCGATGCTCTCGAAACCGATGCCGATGACCGCCAGCACCGCCCCGGCCCAGCCGATCCAGCCCACCGCCGGCTCGATCGCCACCTGCCCAAGCTGCACCGGCAGGGAGGTCAGCCAGGCCAGCACGGCCTGCGGCAGGAACACCGCCAGCAGCGCCGCCTTGCCGAACCCAAGGCCGCGGTCCCGTTCCAGCCGCCCCAGCAGATCGAGATAGCGGCCGTCCGCCCCATGCCCCCGCCAGCGGCGGTACAGATGCCAGCCCAGCCGCAGGGCCCAGACCCCGACGAGCCACAGCAGCAGCCATTTTCGTGTCGGGTCGCCGTCGGTGCGCGGAAAGGTCGCCAGGGCCAGAAGCAGCATCGCCATCGGCCAGACGGCATCAATGAAGCTGACGTCCTTCAACTTCAGGGACAGGGTCCAGAGCCCCGTCATCACGGCGACGATCAGGGCCAGGTTCAGACCCAGCAGGACGGCGATCTCGGTCAGGCTCATGGCTCAGAAACGTCCCGGGTGGCGGCGCGGATGCAGAAGGATCAATCGACGCAGATCGTGGCCTCGGCCTTGCCGCTCTCGACCGTCGTGTAGCAGCCGAACCGGCTGCTCGAGACCTGGCATTGACCCACGGCATTGGCACCGGCGACGGGCGCATCGGCTACGTCCTCGACCCGGCAGTCGCCCGCGCAGTCGTCACCGTCCGTGCAGCGTCGACCGGCGTCGGCATAGGTGATCACGCAGCGCATCGTCTGCATCCGCCCCTGCGGCAGCATCTTGCCTCCGCGCGCCGCGCAGGCCGCCGCATCCTCGGTTCCCGCGACCGACTGGACGGCCGGCGTCACCTGGGCGAGGTCGGTTCCGTCTTCATTCGCCGGCATCGGCTGGCAGGCCGCCATCAGCAGCGCAGAGACGGCAATCAGAATACGCTTCATTTTACTTGGCCCTTCTCGAAACCGGTCCAGACGTCGTCGTAGTCGAGCTGCATCGTCGGCGATGTTTGCGCCCATTCCGTGGTCCGGATCGGTGCCCGGGTCTCGAACATGAAGGCCAGGGTGTTCTCGATTTTCACCGGCTTGAGGTCGGCGGAGACCGCCTTTTCATAGCTGGCCTGGTCCGGGCCGTGACCGCTCATACAGTTGTGCAGCGAGGCTCCGCCGGGCGCGAACCCACCCTCCTTGGCGTCATATTCGCCGGTCACCAGCCCCATGAATTCGCTCATCACATTCCGGTGGAACCACGGCGGGCGGAAGGTGTCCTCGCCGACCATCCAGCGCGGCGGGAAGATGACGAAGTCGCAGTTGGCCGTCCCCGGCGTATCGCTCGGCGAGGTCAGAACCGTAAAGATCGAAGGATCCGGATGGTCGAAACTGACCGTTCCGATCGTGTTGAACCGGGCCGTGTCGTATTTGTACGGCGCATAGTTGCCATGCCAGCCGACCACATCCAGCGGCGAATGGGGGAAGGTCGTCGACCACAGCTGGCCGCCGTATTTCTGCACGCACTCGGTCGGCCGGTCGACGTCCTCGAAGGCCGCCGCTGGCGTCTGGAAATCGCGATGATTGGCCAGGCCGTTCGAGCCGATCGGACCGAGGTCCGGCAGGCGGAAGAGTGCCCCGTAGTTCTCGCAGACATAGCCGCGGATCGGTCCGGAACACTCGACCCGGAACCGCACCCCGCGCGGAATGACCACGATCTCGCCCGGCCGGGCCTCGATCCGCCCCATCTCGGTGACGAAGACCTGCTCACCCGCCTGCGGCACGATCAGCAGCTCGCCGTCCGCGCAGTAGAAGACCCGGTCGACCATCGACCGGTTGGCCGCATAGAGGTGAATGCCGACGCCCGACAGCGCCTCGGCGTCGCCCGTCCCGCCATAGGTCGTCAGCCCCTCGACCCAGTCGGTCGGCCTGGTCGGCATGGGCAGCGGATCCCAGCGCATCCGGTTCGGGCTCGACGGCGCGTCATGGAACGGTCCGGTCCGCACCAGCCCCTGGGCGAACGGCCTGTAGGCCGGATGCTGGGCGCTCGGCCGCAGCCGGTACAGCCACGAACGCCGGTTCTCGGAACGCGGGGCCGTGAAGGCCGTCCCCGACAGCTGTTCCGCATACAGCCCCATGGGCGCGCGTTGCGGCGAGTTGCGGCCCTCGGGCAGGGCACCGGGCACGGCCTCGGTCGCGAAATGATTGCCGAAGCCGCTCAGGTATTGAGGCGCGTTGGATCGCGTCGTCATGGTGCGTGTCTCCCTGCCCTCCGATCTAGGACAGGCCGGACCGGTTTGCCACTCCGGCGTGAACCGGAGGCGGCCTCGTTCAGAACCCCTGCGCCCGCGCCATCCGCTCTTGGTGGAAGCCCGCATCCCCCAGCAGCTCGTTCAGCACCCGCACCCGCTTCATGAACAGGCCGACTTTGAACTCGTCGGTCATGCCGACGCCGCCGTGCATCTGCACCGCCTCCTGCACCGCCAGTTCGGCCACGCGCCCGGCCTTGGCCTTGGCCACAGACACGGCCAGCCCGGCATCTTCACGCCCCGCATCGAGCGCGTTCAGCGCCCCCATCACCGCCGCGCGCGCGATCTCGATCTCACTGAACAGATGCGCCGACCGATGCTGCAGCGCCTGGAACTCACCGATCAGTTTTCCGAACTGCTGGCGCGTCCGCAAGTAAGCCATCGTGGTCTGGAAGGCCTGATCCCCCGCCCCGTTCAGCGACGCAGCCGCGCAGGCCCTGCCGAGGTTCAACGCCCCTTCCAACAGCACCTCCCCGCCATCCACCGCGCCGATCACGGCGTCTGCATCGACCTCCACATCCGTCAGCGTCACCCGCGCCGCATTATGCGCATCGACCATGACCGTGCGCTCAACCTCGACCCCCGCCGTCTTCGGATCGACCAGGAACAGCGTCAGCCCGTTCTCGGTCAGGGCCGCCACGATCAGGGCGTCGGCGACATGGCCGTCCAGCACAAACCCCTTGGCCCCGTTCAGCCTGAAGCCATTACCCGACCGCTCGGCCACCGTGGCGATCCGCGACGGCGCATGCTTCGCCCCCTCGTCCACGGCCAGCGAAACAATGGCCTCGCCCGCCGCGATCCGGGGCAGCCAGGCCGCCTGCTGCTCGCCCGATCCGCCCTTCAGCACCGTCGCCGACAATACGCCTGACCCGAGGAAGGGCGACGGCGTCAGCGTCCGCCCCAGAGCCTCTGCCATGACCCCGGCCTCGACCGCGCCGAGGCCTGAGCCGCCGTGTTCCTCGGGGATGATGACGCCCGCAAACCCCATCTCGCCAAAGGCCCGCCACAGGTCGCGCGACACCCCGTCGGCGTCCTTCGAGTCGCGCAGCTTGCGCAGATGGGCGATGGGCGCGTGTTCGTTCAGGAAGCCGTCAGCGGCTTCCTTCAGCATGGTCTGCTCTTCGGTCAGAATCAGGGGCATGGGCTCAGGCTCCCGGCAGCTGAAGCAGGTGTTTGGCGATGATGTTCAGCTGAACCTCGGAGGTCCCGCCCTCGATGGAATTGGCCTTGGTGCGCAGCCAGTCGCGCGCGGCCTTGCCGCCCTTCGATCGCTCGCTCTCCCATTCCAGGGCATCCGACCCGCCCGCAGCCATCAGCAGCTCGTGCCGCCGCTTGTTCAGTTCGGACCCATAGTATTTCAGCATCGAGGCGATGGCCGGATGGGCCTGCCCCGCCTTTACCTGATCCCCCGCCCGTTCCATCGCCAGTCGGAAGGCGGCGGCGTCGACTTCCAGTCCGGCGATCCGTGCACGGAGCATCGGCTCGTCCAGCCGGCCCTCGTCGTCCACGCCGATCGAACCCGTCGCCACTTGACCCAGCGGCCGGCCACCGCCCACCTCGCCCATGGCCCCGATCATGGTCCGCTCGTGCGCCAGCAGGTGTTTGGCCACGTCCCAGCCGCGGTTCAGCGTCCCGACGAGATTTTCCTTCTCGACCCGCACATCGTCGAAGAAGGTCTCGCAGAACGGGCTCTTGCCGCTGATCAGGGTGATCGGCCGGGTGCTCACCCCCTTCGTCGCCATGTCGAACAGGACGAAGGAAATCCCCAGATGCTTCTTCGCCTCGGGGTCGGTCCGCACCAGACAGAAGATCCAGTCGGCCTTGTCGGCATACGAGGTCCAGACCTTCTGGCCATTGACGATCCAGTGGTCGCCCCCGCCTCCAGGAATTGGGTCTTCCGCCCGCGTCTGGATCGCCGCCAGATCGGACCCGGCGCCCGGCTCGGAATAGCCCTGGCACCAGCGGATCTCGCCGCGCACGATCTCGGGCAGGAAGCGCTGCTTCTGTGCCTCGGTGCCGAACGCCAGCAGGGCCGGCCCCAGCATCCACACCCCGAAACTGGCCAATGGCGCCTGCGCATCGATGCGCCGCAACTCGGAATGCAGCACCTTGGCCTGTTCGCGGCTCAGGCCCCCGCCGCCGTATTCGGCCGGCCATTCCGGGGCGGTCCAGCCCTTCGCCCCCATCCGATCCAGCCAGAGCTTGTGCGCGGGCGTCGGATAGACGGCGTTCCGCCCGCCCCAGACCCGGTCCTCGTCGCTCTCCACCGGCCCGCGGCACTCCGCGGGACAATTGGCCTCAAGCCAGGCGCGGGTCTCCGCGCGGAAGGTGTCCAGGTCGGTCATGCTCACTCCTCGTCATCCCGGCGAAGGCCGGGACGTTAGCAGCGATTCCGCGGTGACGTAGCGTCAGCCCCCGCCCGGCAGGAACGGCGAAAAGGTGATGACCGTAAAGGTGTCGCGGATATTCGCCCGGGTCTGCACGGACTTGGTCACGAAGGTCCCGATGTCCATGTCCTTCGGCAGCTGGAATTTCGCCAGCAGGTCGTACTGGCCCGAGGTCGAATAGACCTCCGAGACATGTTCGACATTGTCCACCACATCGGCCGCCACGTCGTTGGCGTGGCCCAGCTCGCATTTGATGAAGACGAAGATGGCGGTCATCATGGCGGCGGTGTCTCCGGTGTTCGGAGACCATCTAGCGGATGATGGCGTGACGGGTAAGGGCGAGATCGACTTCGAGGCCGAGTACAACAACCGCGCCCTCGTGCCTGACCACCCGGCCGTGATGCAGCGCTGGCGTGAGACCGCCGAGGCCGCCCGCGCCGCCCATCCGCCCGTCGAGATCGCCTATGGGCCCGGCCCGCGCGAGGTTCTGGACCTGTTCGAGGCTGCCCCCGACGCCCCCGTCGCCGTCTTCCTGCACGGCGGCTACTGGCAGGCGCTGGACAAGGGCTGGTTCTCCGGCCTCGCCCCGGCGCTCCTCGCCCATGGCGTCAGCCTCGCCATACCCTCCTACGATCTTTGTCCCGCCGTCCGCCTCGGGACCATCCTCGGCCAGGTGCGCGTCGCCGTCGAAGCCATCCGCGAGCGCACCGGCATCCGCCCCGTCGTCTTCGGCCATTCCGCCGGCGGGCATATGGCTGCCTGCATGCTGTCCGAGGGCCGCGCCTCGGCCGCGGTGGCCATCAGCGGCGTCTTCGATCTCACCCCCCTGATCCCCACCTCGCTGAACACGGCGCTCGACCTCGACAAACGCGAGGCCGCGGCCCTGTCACCGATCCACTGGCCGATCCCCAACGGCTCCACCCCCGGTGGCACGGTGCTGGACTGTATCGTCGGCGGCGATGAGAGTTCCGAATTCCTGCGCCAGTCGAGCATGATGGCCGACCACTGGGGCGCGAACGGCGTCGAGACCCGCTACGATGCCCTGGCTGGCCTGAACCATTTCACCGTGCTGGACCCGCTGTTCGACCCGGACAGCGCGATGGTGCGAAGACTGGTGTCACTGGCGGAGGAGGCACCATGAAACCGGTCCTGCTCGCCGTTGCCGTCCTGGCGACCTTCGTGTCCGCCACGCCGATGGCGAAAGCCTGCACGCCCGTGATCGCCACCGACCCGGTCACCGGCGAGACCTATCAGTCGGGCTCGGCGGAATGGCTCCGTCGCGAACAGGCCGGATGGCGCGCGCAGTCGGCGACGGTCCTGATCGCCCAGGCACGGGCAGGCCGGATGCTCACCGGCGATCAGATCGAGTTCACCCTCGTTCCGATCACCTCCGTCTATGGCGGGGCGCATTCCGAGAGCGACCTGCGGCTCCGGTGGAGCCCCGGCAATACCTGCAATGGTTTCGCGCTCACCCTCTCGGATCTGGTCATTGCCTACGTTGATGCGGATGGAGCCCTCGTCGGTGTGACGGTGCCCGAACAGCTTCAGGATCGCCCGCCCGGGTTTGCCCAACGCCTGCGCGAGATCGCGCGGGGGATGGTCGGTCCGGGCTTCGTCCATCCCGATTCCTGATCCAATCGCCACGGCCGTGGATCAGTCGACCCCCCCGAATTCACATCTTGACCACCGCGACAAATACGTGTGTTTGCACTTACTGGCCTCACGTCAGGCCTTAAGTCGCGTATAGAGTGTCCATGCTTCGAATCCTCCGCCGGCTCATTCGCCGGATCCGTTGTCGCCGTCATCGCTGGCGACCCGACCGCCGTGTCTCGGGGAGCGAATTCTGCGATCTTTGCGGGGCTCGCCGAAAAGCGCCCTGACCCTGTCCACCGGGTTTCGAAACACAAAGTTCCGCGCCGTCCCGCGCCGACGCATTCCCGGCGGGCGGCCCGTGCGATAAGCAGGGCGAGCCGCCGGACCGACCGGCTGAGGAATGCAGACCATGCGCCACGACCGCCTCGCCGTCCTGACGGCCCTGGAATCCCAGGGCGTGGCTCCGGTCTTTTATCATTCCGACGCTGAGATCTGCCTCAACGTCATCCGCGCCTGCGCCCGCGGCGGGGCGAAGGCCATCGAGTTCACCAACCGCGGCGACTTCGCCGTCGACCTGTTCGGCGATATCGCCCGCGAGCTGCAGAAGACCGACCCGGACATCATCATGGGCATCGGCTCGGTGATCGATGCCCCGACGGCGGCCCTGTTCCTCAACCGGGGAGCCCGGTTCGTGGTCAGCCCCTGCCTCGTCCCCGACGTCGCCCGCGTCTGCAACCGCCGCATGACGGCATACTTCCCCGGCTGCGGCTCGGTCACCGAGATCGGCCAGGCCCACGAACTGGGCTGCGACATCGTCAAACTCTTCCCCGGCGCATCCGTCGGCGGCCCCGACTTCGTCAAGGCGGTGCTTGGCCCCATGCCGTGGACGAAGATCATGCCGACCGGCGGCGTCGACCCGGACGAGGCCTCCATCGCCAAATGGTTCGGCAGCGGCATCGTCGCCGCCGGCATGGGCTCCAAACTGATCACTGACGCCGCCATGAAAGCCGGCGACTGGGCCGGCATCGAGACCAATGTCCGCCAGACGGTGGAAGCCATCGCGACGTTCAGGGCGAGGTAGGCGGCATGCCCGTCTCCTCCCCGCTCGCGAGGAGGAGGACCACGAAGTGGGGGAGGGGCAAAGCCCCACCTCACTTCAAGGCGATTCGCCCCTCCACCCCGCTTCGCGCGGTCCCCCTCCCCATCGCCATGCGACGGGGAGGAGACAAGGTCCTTAAAGCCCCAGCGTCGGACTGTTCAGATCCAGGCCCGCCGCCGGGATCACCACCACATTGGGGTGGGCGGCGCGCAGGGCGTCGATGAACTCCGCCGCATCCCCGACCACCACCACATAGGCCTGCTCAGGATCGACCCGGGCCGCCGCGGCCGCCAGCGAGGCCGGGGTGGTGGCGCGGATACGGTCGGCATAGGTCCCGATGTCCGAAAGCGGCAGGTCGTACTGCACCAGATCGGCCAGGACGGCACCCAGACCGCCCGTGGTCTCCAGCGAGCGGGAGAAGCCGCCGGTGATGAAGGTCTCGCGGTCGGTCACCGCCGCCTCGCTGACCGGCTCCGTCCGCAGCCGGGTCATCTGCGCCAGCACCAGATCGACGACCTGGGCCGCGCTCTCGTTCTTGGTCTGGGTCGAGGCCGCCAGAAGGCCGCCGCCGACGCGCGCACCGACCGAGGAATAGGCCCCGTAGCTCAGGCCACGCTTGGCCCGCACCTCCTGGAACAGATAGCCGTTCTGGCCGCTCCCCATCACCGCATTGGCGACCTGTAGCGGATACCAGTCGTCGCTCCCGCGCAGCGGAGCCCGAACCGCCGCCGTCACCGCCGCCTGTCCGGCGCCCGGCATGTCCACCACCACCACGCGCGGGGACCGCACCGGTCCGGCCCGGTCCGGCAAGACGCGGAGGGGGCTCGTCGGACGCTCCCATCCGCCCAGGGCCCGTTCGGCGAAGGCAAAGCCTTCTTCGGCCGTCATGCCGCCGGTGATGATCAGGGCCGCGTTGTCCGGCCGCCACCAGTCGTGGTGATAGGCGACGATCTGCTCCCGGCTGATTCCGGCCAGGCTCTCGACCGTGCCGTCCCCGACCGCGCCATAGGGAGCGTCTCCATAGGCGATCCGGCTCAGCACGGCGGACGCCAACGGCCCCGGCTGGCGCAGCGACACCCGCTGACCGTTGATCGACCGCGTCCGGGTGCGTTCCAGCTCCGCCGCGGCGAAGTCCGGGCGCTGCACCACATCGGCCAGAACGGCACCGACCTGATCCGCCGAGGCGACCGGCGTGGAGACGAACAGGGTGGTGGAATCCGCCCCGGCCCCGCCGCCGATATCGGCCCCCAGCGACTCCAGCAACCGGGCCTGTTCCGGGGCACTGCGGCCGCCGGCACCCTGACCGGCCAGGGCCGCCGTCAGCTGGGCCAGACCCGCGCTGTCTGCCGGATCGGCCGCCGCGCCGCCGGCGATCATCAGCCGGGCGTTCATGATCGGCAGTTCGGTCGAGCGAGCCACGATCACCCGCAGTCCGTTCGGCAGGGTCCGCTCCGCCACCTGGGGTGCGGCCATCGCGCGCGGCTCGCCCGGTGCGGGCGGGGCCATGCGCTGGTCCTCGGGCAGCAGTTCATTGGCGGCCAGCACGGCCGGCGGAACCGTCAGAAAGGTCGGGACCGGGGCCGGGTTGCGCCAGCTGTCTTCCGGCACGCCCTCCGGCCGCGCGCTCTCGTCCTGATAGCGGACCGAGACCCGGGTCTGATCGTTCAGATAGGTCCGGGCCACCCGCTGCACATCCGCGGCGGTCACGGCCTGGACTGCGGCCAGAGCCCGATCCGCCGCACGCGGATCATTCTCCGAAACGATCGACTGCCCGAGAATAAAGGCCCGGCCGGAGGCGGTTTCCCGCTGGCGCAGGGCGGCGGCCACGATCTCGGTCTGGGCCTCGGCCAGTTCCGCCGCCGTCACCGGCTCGTCGCGCACCCGCGCAAGTTCGGCGTCCAGCGCGGCCTCGACATCGGCGATGGCCTTCCCCTGGGCGACCGTGGCGGTGACGGAGATGACCCCGTCCTCCTCCATTGCATTGGCCCCGAACCCGGCGCCGGAGGCCAGTTGCGAGCGATAGACCAGCGCCTGGTACAGACGCGAACTCTCCCCCCGCGACATGATCGCCTGCAACACGTCCAGCGCCGCATTGTCCGGATGGTTCGCCGCCACGCCCGGATAGATCATCCCCACTGCGGGCAGAGGCACGTTCGGCGCATAGGAATCCACCCGGCGGGGCTCTGTGCGGGGCGTCTCGACCGGCCGCTCGAACACGGGCACCGGACGGTCCGGGTTCGGAATGTCAGCGAAATACTGGTCGACCCAGCGGTCCAGCTGGGCCGGATCGAAATTGCCCGAGACGATCATCGTTGCCGTGGCCGGACGATAATAGGCTTCGTGGAAGGCGCGGGCGTCGTCGATCACCGCCGAGTCCAACTCCTCGATCGAGCCGATCACGCTGCGGCGGTAGATGCTCTCGTCAAAACTGTTGTCGCCCATCACGAAGCGCTGGAACCGGCCAAAGGGCGGGGCCAGAACCCGCTGGCGCAGCTCTTCCTTGACGATCGAACGCTCGGCCTGGAACACAGCCTCATCGACCACCGGCCGCGCCATCCGCTCGGCGTGGGTCCACAGCATCGTCTCCAGATACTGGGGCGGCACCGTCTCATAGTAGTTGGTGAAGTCCTGACCGGTGGAGGCGTTGCGCGACCCGCCCGCGTTCTCGACCAGGGTCGAGATCTGGCCATAGGGCAGGTTCACCGTCTTTCGGCTCAGGATATGTTCGAACAGGTGGGCGAAGCCGCTGCGGCCCTGCGGATCGTCCTTGCCGCCGACATCGTACCAGAGGGTCACCGTCACCGTGCCCGCCGTGGCGTCCGGCATGGCGTAGACGTCCAGCCCGTTGGCCAGTTCGCGGTGGGTGAACTCCAGCGGCGGCACGACGATCGGTGCCGGCGCGGCGGTCTGGGCCAGGGCAGGCCCGAACGTCATCGGGGAGAGGGCGAGCAGCGACGCCCCCAGAAGCGCGGCGGTGCGTGTCATGTCGGGGTCCCCCAAAGACTTTGTCTGAACAGAGGAACGACCCTACCAGCCGATTCCGTCGGCGAAAGTTACGTCGCCGTCATGATCGCCTCGACCTCGGCACGGGTCGGAAGCGATGGCTGGGCACCGGCACGGGTCGCGGCGATGGCCCCCGCGGCGCAGGCAAAAGTCAGGGCCGCTTCCGGCTCCATCCCTTCGAGCAGGGCAACGCAAATCGCCCCGACGAAACAGTCCCCGGCGCCGGTCGCGTCCACGGCCTTGACCCTGGGCGGGGTGGCCCGGGCGATCTCGGCGCCGCGCTGGTACATGACCGCGCCCCTGGCCCCCAGGGTCACCACCACCCGACCCCCGCCGTGATGCAGCAGGTCGCCATAGAAGGCCGCCTCGGTCTCATTGACGACCAGCAGATCGGTCCGGCGCAATAACTGATCCGACACCGGCGCGGCCGGGGCCAGGTTGACGCAGACGAATTCGGTCGCCCGCCCCACCGCCGCCTCGACCGTCTCGATCGGCAGCTCCAGCTGCAGGATCAGCGGCGTCTCGATCCGCGCCGGCAGTTGTTCGGGCATGCAGTGATGGTTGGCTCCCGCCGCGACCACGATCTGGTTCTCGCCCTCGGGATCAACCGCGATCAGGGCCACGCCGGTCGGGGCCTCGGCGTCGGCGATCACTGCGCCGACGTCGACATCCTCGGCCAGCAGCAGGGCCATCGCCTCCTCGGCCATGCCGTCGCGCCCGACCCGGCCGATCATGCAGATCTCCGCCCCCAGCCGCTGCGCCGACAGTGCCTGGTTGGCGCCCTTGCCGCCCGGATGCCGCGCCAGGGTCGCGCCGGTCACGGTCTCGCCGACGCGCGGCAGACGCGGCGCGGTGGCCACGAAATCCAGATTGATCGAACCGACGACGGTCAGCCTCAAGGCGTCTCTCCCGCGTCCGGCGCAGCCGGACCGACGCCCTTCTATAGCCCGCGCGCGACGCGGGTCGCCACCACCGCAAACGCCGCCGGCGATCACGCCGGCGGCGCGGTGTCCCCGCCTAGAATTTGCGGGCGACGCCGACCGAAACGATCCACGGATCGATGTTGACGTCGCTGGTCAGGGCCCCGCCGTTGATCGTCGCCGTGGTGTCGAACCACACCTTCTTGACGTCGACGTTGAGGCTCCAGGGACCGGAGATGGCGACATCCGCCCCGGCCTGAAGGGCGTAGCCGAAGCCGTCCTCCAGATCGACGGTGAAGCCGTTCTGGTCCTTGCCGTCGAAGAACAGCATGTAGTTCAGCCCGGCACCGATATAGGGGCTGACCCGGGCCTCGGGCATGGGCCGGTATTGCAGGGTCACCACCGGCGGAACCACCCAGGTCTCGTGCACAGCCACGTCGGTCGCGCCGCCCTGGGCCCGGATCTGATGCTGGGTCACGCCCAGGACCGCCTCGACCGAGACATGGTCAGTCAGGAAATAGGTAAAGTTCAGGGTCGGCATCAGGTCATGGCCGACATCGACGTTCAGGCCGGTGTCGACGCCTCCGGCCGTGAAGATGGAATCGTCGGCACCGCTCGACACGTCCGTAAGCCGGCCCGTGACGATCCAGTCACCCTTGCGTGCCACCTGCCAGTCGCTGGCGGTCTGGGCCATGGCACCGCTGGCGGCACCGGTCGCCAGCGTCATCACCGCCACAGCGGTCGCCAGCGTCATGTTCCGTTTCATCATCGTCTTCCACGACGCGGTCCGGCGGCGACATGCCGCCGATGCGAGCGTCATGGATGTCCTGGTCCCGGCGTCCGATGACGGCCTTGCGTGAGCGCAAATCGTGGCCGTACCGTCCTGCGTCAGATTGTCCGGCGTCAGCGGACGGCTTCAGCAATCAGGGCGAAGACGCCGTCCGCGTCGGCCGAGACGGCCCAACGATGCGGCAGCGACCCGGCCATCCCCTCGCGAAACTCCACCGCCGTATGCCCCCGCGTCAGTTCGCTGTCGGTCTCCACGGCGATGCGGCAGGATTTCAGTTCAAAGAGGTCTGGCTTCAGCAGCCAGGCCACTGGACAGGGATCGTGCACCGGCGGCGCATCCCAGCCGACGATCCTGCGCTCGACCCGCTGCGAGAACCGCATCATCGACGCCGCCGCATCGGCCATCAGCGTGCCCAACGCCTCCAGCGCCCCGATCCGCGTGTCCGTCGCCCGGACCTGGTGCGTCGCATCCAGGCCGAACAGGACCACGTCGCAGCCGCTGCCCAGCACTTCGGCCGCCGCCTCCGGGTCAGCCCAGATGTTGAATTCGGCCGAGGCGGTGATGTTGCCCCCCTCGGACCGCGCCCCACCCATCACCGCCACCGGCCCCAGCCGATCCGCCAGCGCCGGCTCCTTGCGCAACGCCAGCGCCAGATTGGTCAGCGGTCCCAGCACCGCCAGCGCCACCGACTTCGGTGGCCGCTCCATGACCAGCCCGATGATCGCATCCACCGCATGCCCGTCCGCGCACGGCGCATCCGGCTCGAACGGCGCCAGATCGCCCAGCCCCTCGGCCCCGTGAAACTCCCCCGCTCCCGCAGGCTCGCGCCGCAACGGCCGGTCCGCCCCCATGAACACGGGCACGTCTTCGCGCCCGGCGATCTGTCGCAGGATCCGCGCGTTCCGCGCCGTCTTCGCCACCGGCACATTTCCGCCCACGGCGGTGACCGCCAGCAGGTCGAACGCCGCCGACCCGAAGGCGAGCATCAGGGCCACGGCGTCGTCCACGCCGGGGTCGCAGTCGATGATGAGGGCTTGCCGGGTCACGGGGTCAGGTTTGGAGCGGGTCGTGGGGTTAGGCAACCATTCGCAGCGTGATTGGTGGTTGGTGGGTGGTGGCTGGTTGGGGCAGGGCCCGGACTGCGCCCTTCATCCGCCGTCAGGGACGCCGCAATCACCAATCACCAATCACCCTGTCACTTGCACCGCTTCACACAAACCGCCGCCAGCACCTCGGCCGAATCGACAAACGGCACGGACACATCATCCGCCCCGATCAGCAGCGGCACCTCGGTGCAGCCGGCGATCACCACCTCGGCCCCGCCCGCGACCAGCAAGGCGGCCAGACGGCGCATCTCGGCGCGCGGAGCCTCGCCGACATCGCCACGCTTCACCGCATGGACGCAGGCCATGAAGCCTTCGCGCGCCGATCCGTTCAGCCGCACGATCCTGGCCCCCTTGCCCTGCAGGGCCCGGGTGTAGAGGGCCTCGCCCCCAGGGGTGGCCAGCACCCCGACCTTCTTCGCATCGTTCGACGTGGCGACCTCGGTGGTCTCGGCGATCATGTCGATAAAGGGCAGGCCGGCCTTCTTGACGCCCGCCGTCTGGGCGTGGGCGGTGTTGCACGGCATGGCCAGAATCTGGGCCCCGGCATCACGCAGCCGCAGCGCCATCATCCCCAGTGTTTTTTCGGCGGCGTCGGGCGCACGGTTGCGGTCCGGCACCTGCGGATTGATGTCGGCGATGATTCGGATGTGGTCCTGATCGCCCTCGGCCGGAGTCAGGGCCTGCACCCGCGCCAGAAAGGCCACCGTCGCCGCCGGCCCCATACCGCCCAGAACGCCCAGAACCTTGCCCATCTCGCCTGCGTCCTCTCCTCGCCTTGCCGAAAGCGGCTGCGACCGGTCTTATGCCCGCAAACGGGGAGAGACACCTAATGCCGACCGAAGCCGAGGCCGCGACGGCCCTCATCACCAACGACGCCGTCGTTCTCGGCCTGCTGGCCATTATCCTGGGGGCCGTCTTCTGGGCCTCCAACCTGTCGCACCCGTGGATCAAGCGGTTCTTCACCGTCATCCCCGCCCTGCTGCTCTGCTATTTCCTGCCGTCGCTGCTGACGACCTTCGGCGTCGTCGACCCCGAGCAGTCGCGGCTCTATTTCATCGCCTCACGCTTCCTCCTGCCCGCCGCCCTGGTGCTGCTGACAGTCTCGGCGGACCTCCCGGCGGTCTTTGGCCTGGGTCCCAAGGCCCTGATCATGTTCTTCACCGGGACGGTTGGAGTGATGATCGGGGGCCCCGTGGCCCTGCTGCTGACCAGCTGGCTCGCCCCCGAACTGATGGGCGCGGGCCCCGAGGCCATCTGGCGCGGCATGGCCACCGTGGCTGGCAGCTGGATCGGCGGCTCGGCCAACCAGACCGCCCTGTATGAAATCTACGGTGCCGGTCCCGACACCTTCTCGATCTGGATCGCCGTCGACGTCGTGGTCGCCAATATCTGGATGGCCGTGGTCCTGTTCATCGCCGCCAACCAGCGCAGCTTCGACAAACTGTTCCGCGCCGACGCATCCGCCGTCGATCGCGTCCGCGACAAGGCCGAGGCCTATGAGGCCGAACACGCCCGCATCCCGTCGCTCAAGGACCTGATGTTCATCCTCGCCGTCGGCTTCGGCGCGGTGGGCCTGTCCCACGCCATCGCCGACCCGCTCTCGGCCTGGTTCGGCGCGACCTTCGATTGGGCCCAGCGACTGTCGTTCGATTCCAGCTTCTTCTGGCTGGTCCTGACCGCCACGATCATCGGCGTCGTCCTGTCCTTCACCGGTGCCCGCAAGCTGCAGGGGCCCGGCGCGGCCAAGGTCGGCTCGGTCTTCGTCTATGTGCTGGTCGCCACCGTCGGCCTGAACATGAACATCGGTGCCATCCTCGACAGCCCCGTCTACTTCCTGATCGGCGGCGTCTGGATGCTGGTCCACGTCATCCTGATGTTCGGCATGGCCTTCCTGATCCGCTCGCCCAGCTTCTTCCTCGGCGTCGGCTCCATGGCCAACATCGGCGGCGCGGCCTCGGCCCCCGTCGCGGCGGCGGCCTTCCATCCGTCCCTGGCCCCGGTCGGCGTCCTGCTGGCCGTCGTCGGCTATATCGTCGGCACCGCGGCCGCCTGGTTCACCGGCCTGGTGATGATGCAGGTCGCGGCAGGGGCGGGGTAGGCCTCAAGGGCCCCTGCAAGGGCCGCGCTGCCGGCTTTGCCCGCCCTGTCGTTCCGTCAGCCCGGCCTGACCATATGGCCTTCCTCGGGGCGCGCCGTGCCGGCGAGCACCGTCTGATAGATCGCCGCGAGCGCCCCGGGGCCCGTGTGGGTCGTCACTTCCAGCCAGTCGTTGTCGGCGATGAAGGCCTCCAGCGCCGTCTGAATGCGGCTGTTCAGCGCCTCGCCGCCCCAGTCCTTCGACCGTTGTCGCAGCCGCTCCGGCGCGAAGAAGAAGGTCGGGCGCGGCCCGGGCAGGCGGCCCGGCCCGACGGGTCCGTTGGTCTGGTGGGTGCTGCCGACCACGGCGCTGTGCATCAGCTGGTCACCCAGGCTGTTGTGGACGGCGGCCACGACCCCGGGGTCGCCGGCGAAGTCGACGAAGACCGCCCGCCCCTCGACCGGGGTATCGGCGAAGGCCTCATAGGTCCGGGTTTCGGCATAGCAGCCGACGCCCGCGACAAAGCCGGTGTTGCGGGGCGAGGTCAGGCCGATCACCTGCACGCCGCGCCGGGCCAGCAGCCAGCCCAATCCCAGGGCGGTCTTGCTCGAGGCGCTGGACAGGATGAAGGTCGCCGCCCCGAAATCCGCATTCTCGGCGAAATAGTCGTCCAGCAGGAAGGCGGTCAGGAACAGGGGCCGCAACAGGGCGATCTGGTCGTCCAGGGGACCGGGCGCGGCCTCGACCAGGCTGTTGTAGGCCGCCGGCAGTTCCGCTCGATGCGGCGACACATCGACTACGCCCCAGGGTCGCCGCTCCAGCCGGGTCACGAGGTGGCTCGCCATCGGCAGATAACCGAACAGGCGGGTGCCGACCGGAATGGTCTCCACTGTCGACCGGCCGACGATGGCGAAGCCCCACACCGGGATCCGGCCCCAGTTGTCCTCCGCCGGGAAGAACCGCCAATAGCCGAGGCGGTCGCCATAGACGCCATAGGTGATGTTGTTGGCCGTCAGGGCGAACCGTTCGATCTCCAGCAGGACCTCGCCTTCCTCCAGAACCACCGAGTCCGGCGCCGGTAGGGGGCGAACCTCCGTGCGAGACAGGTCCGTCCGGTCGATCACAAAATCCCGGTCCTGCATCACACGTCCCTCCCTGATCCCTTCCGGCGAGCACGTTGCTAAAGACAACGCCGGTCTCTAGGCGTGATGCGCCGCGGATGCGGGGGGAACAAGACCGGATGACAAGATCCACCGAGATCGAGACCGACTATCTGGTCGTGGGTGCCGGTGCCATGGGCCTGGCCTTCGCCGATACGCTGGTGGCCGAGAGCGACGCTCGCATCACCATCGTCGACCGCCACGGACAGCCGGGCGGCCACTGGAACGACGCCTACAGCTTCGTCGCCCTGCACCAGCCGTCCGCCTATTACGGCGTCAACTCAACGCCCCTGGGATCAGGGGCCAAGGACGCGCACGGGGTCAACGCCGGCCTGTACGAACTGGCGACGGGCCCGGAGGTGTGCGGCTATTTCAGCGCCGTGATGCGTCAGAAGCTGCTCGCCAGCGGCCGGGTCGACTATCTTCCGATGACGGACTTTCGCGGCGACGGACGGCTGGTCTCGCTGCTGACCGGCGACGAGGCGCAGGTGACGGTCCGGCGCAAGACGGTCGACGCGACGTACAGCGCCACCTCGGTCCCCTCCACGACGGCACCGGCCTATGCGGTCGCGGACGACGTGCGTCTGGTCACGCCCAACGCCCTGCCGCATCTGGCGCGGGACGGCGGCCCGGTTCCGACCGGCTATGTCATTCTCGGTGCCGGCAAGACGGCCATGGACGCCGCCCTCTGGCTGCTGGTGGCCGGGGTCCCGGCCGACCGCATCCGGTGGGTCATGCCGCGCGACTCCTGGCTGATCAATCGCCAGATCACCCAGCCCGGCGCCGAATTCTTCCACGACTCCATCGGTGCCTATGCCCGCGGACTCGAGACCTTCGCTGCCGCGCCGGACGTCGAGGCCCTGTTCGACCAACTGGAGGCCGCCGGCAATATGCTGCGGATAGACCGCTCGGTCCCCCCGCGGATGTTCCACTACGCCACCATCTCGACCGGCGAGGTCGAAGCCCTGCGCACCATCACCGACGTGGTCCGGCATGGCCGGGTGCGCGCCGTCGAGGCCGGCGGACTTCGCTTCGACGACGCCTTCGTTCCGGTCGAGGCGGGCACCCTGTATGTCGACTGCACCGCCTCGGGGATCACCCGGCGGCCGTCGGTCCCGGTCTTCGGGCCGAACCGCATCACCCTGCAGGTGGTGCGAGCGCCCGCCCCCACCTTCAGCGCCGCCCTCACCGCCTGGGTCGAGGCCCATATCTACGACGAGGCGCTCCAGAACGCTCTGTGCACGCCGCTCGTCTTCCCCAATGACGCCCGCGACTATCCGCAGGCCGAACTGGCCAATCTGCGCATCCAGGCGGCTTGGGCGACCGAGCCGGCCCTGCGGCGCTGGATCCGCGACAGTCGGCTCGACGGCTTCGGCAAGGTCGTCGAGGGAGTGACGCCGGAGGAGACCGACAAGCTCGCCGTGCTCGGCCGCCTGCGCGCCGCGATGCGGCCCGCCATGGCCAACCTCGAGCGGTTGGCCGCCCTGGCCTAGACCGAAATCGGTCTTGTTGGACGCAGTCCAGCAAGGCTCAGATTTCGGTCCAGCATGACTCTGGAGCCTGATTCACGGCATCGGCGGAATCGCGAAGCGATTCCACCTCAGCCGATCAGGCTCTAGGCCTGGAGCGCGCCCTCGATCTCGCCCTGGTAGCCGAACAGCCCCTGCGCCCCGCCGGTGTGCAGAAACACCACCGTCTCATTCTCGAACCGGCCGGCCTTCGCCAGGGCGATCAGCCCCTTCATCGCCTTGCCCGTATAGACCGGGTCCAGCAGGATGGCGTCCGTCCGCGCCGCCAGTTTCAGGGCCTCGATGACGGCGTCGTCGACCAGCCCGTATCCTTCTCCGACATAGTCGCAGTCGGCGACCACCATCTCCGCCGTCACCGCGTCGGGGCGGCCCAGTAGCATGGCCGTCTCGCGCGCCAGTTTGAGGACGTTCTCCTCCTGCTTCGCCCTGGGGGCCCGGACCCCGATGCCCAGCACCGGGATGTCCGCCCCCATCACCGCCAGCCCGGCGACCAGACCGGCGTGGGTGCCGGCGCTGCCCGTGGCGGTGACGATGCGGTCGATCTGCATGTCCAGTTCATCGGCCTGGACCACGATCTCGCGGGCGCAGTCGACATAGCCCAGCGCGCCCACTGCGTTCGAGCCGCCACCGACGATGATGTAGGGTTTGCCGCCGCGGGCCGTCACCTCGGCCGCCGTCTTCTCCAGTTCCGCGTTCATATCGGTGCCGCCCGGCACGGTGCGGATGCCCGCCGCGAACAGCCGGTTGAGCAGGACATTGCCGTTGCGGGTGTAGTCGATGGCCTTCGATCCGGTCCGCTCTTCCAGAATGACTTCGCATTTCAGCCCGTGCGCGGCGGCCGCGGCGGCGGTCTGTCGCACATGGTTGGACTGCACCGCCCCCTGCGTCACCAGCGTGTCGGCCCCCCGCTCCATCGCGTCGCCGAGCAGGAATTCCAGCTTGCGGGTCTTGTTGCCGCCCCCGGCCAGTCCGGTGCAGTCGTCCCGCTTGATCCAGATCTCCACCCCCAGCGCCTCCGACAGCCGCGGCAAGGGCTCCAACGGCGTCGGCAGGTGGGCCAGGCGGATGCGGGGGAAGCGGGCGAGATGCATGGGGCGGCTCCTTTCGCCCACCCTACGGCCTGATGGATTGCGGTGGAATCGCTTTCACGATCCGGGGATGTCGTGGGCTGCGGCTCCAGCACCTGGCGGCGGGCTAGCGAACGTCGAAATATGAGTCGCGCGACACGTGGGGCGGGCATAGACTGACGGTTATGGACAGCGGACCTTCTGGAGGTGCCGGGATGCGACGACTCGCGATAGCCGTGGCGTTGTTTGGACTGACCCTGGCCCCGCCGGCCCTGGCCCAGGTCAATGGTCAGTGGGCGACGCCCTTTGGTGAGGCGCGGCTGGAGCTTGATAATCGATCCGGTTTCGAGGGCCGCACGCCACCGTGGATCGCGACCACTGTCGACATCAACGCCTCCAACTCCATCAGCTTTGTCGGCGACTACCGGAACCTGGTCTGGGAAGGCCGCTGGTTCTTCTATGGTGGTCGCGCGCCACGCGGCATCGCCTTTCGTCCCTGTGCCCAGCCCCACGGTGTCCGGGTCAGCCGACCGACCCGGGTCTATGGGCGCTACCGGGTGACCTTCAACGCCGCCGAGAACCGGTTCGAGGGGGTGATGTCCAACTGCAACCTCGCGCCGACCGGGGGCGGCGGCACCCAGCCGTTCGAGGGGACCCGCAACAACACCTACACCTATCGCGGCCAGCCGGAGCCACGGCGGGAAACGCGCGATGTGCCGGCCCTGCCGATCAGTCCCGGCCCGGCGGCTATGCCGACGCCTGACCAGGAAGCCGCCCGCGCCGCCGGAGCCTCCCAGCGCGCCTGCCGGTCCTTCCGCGATCAGCTGCCGGTGACCTGGTCGACCGCGTTCAGTACGGGCCCCTGCATCGTCAACGCCGGCAACAATATCGAGATCATCACCCGCGCCGACCAGACACAGCGGCCCATGACAGTGATCTATCGCGCCTTTCACTTCTTCGACCGCGATGAGTTCGGCCTTCGGATGCTGCGTCAGGAAGCCCGGAGGGGGCTCGCCAATCAGGGCGTACCGCGCGCCGGGACCCGCTATCGGGGCCAGTTTGACCTCGCCCTGTGCCGTGAGGGCACATGGCTTGTCAGTCTTTTGATGTCGGATGGAACCGAGACCGCCCCCATCGGCATGATCCGCACGGGCGACGCACGAGCCCCCCTGCTGGGCCGGAGCTGCAACCCGGGCTCGCACAGCCACGAGCTGGAGGATTTTGTCGATCAAAGGGGCCTTGAGCCGATCTACACGCCGCTCAGCCCGAGCAGCAGACTGTAGGTCATTCCGGGCCGACGGCCGCCCCGCGCGTCGTCCTCCTAAAAATCCGGATATGGCCCGGAACCGAACCCGTCGAACGCAGTTTACCGATCAGACCTTGCGGCGATGCGCGCTCGACAGAGTCTACGCGGCCCGGACCCTGCCAACGCCCCCCCGACGCAGACCGGGCCGCACCTCCCCCCTCTTCAGCCTCCCGACTTGCCGACTCAGGTCGCCCGGCCCGATGCTGGGGCATGGCCGAATCGCCGACACGTTTGCGCAGTCGCCCCGCCACCGAGGCCCTCATCGTCGAGGCCGGGGAGCGGATCCTGCTGCGCGACGGCTTTCCGGGCCTCAATGTCCAGACCCTGGCCGCCGAGGCGGGCTGCGACCGCAAGCTGGTCTATCGCTATTTCGACGGGGCCGACGGGGTGGTCGAGCGGATCGCCGCCCGCGCCCATGCCGATCTGGTCCGCGCGCTCGACGCCACCCCCGCCGCCGGATCCGAGTCCCTGCGCGCCTTCGCCCGCGAGAGCCTGTCGGCCTGGCTGGCGGCCCTGCGCGCCAGCCCCCTGACCCTGCGGTTGATGGCGTGGGCCCTGGTCGAGGCCTCGCCCCTGCTCAACCGCATCGAGTCGGAGCGTTCGGCCGTGCTCCAGGCCTGGATGCGCGAGCGCCGCCCCCGCCTGCGCCTGCCCCCGTCCGGCGACGCCGTGGCCATCAATGCCGTCCTGCTGGCGGCGGTCCAGCACCTCGCCCTGACCGGCGAGACCCGCCCCGGCTCCGGCGGCGTCGCCCTCGACGAGGCCGGCTGGACCCGCATCGAGACCGCCCTCGACGCCCTGCTGGCCGCCTTCCCGGACTAGGCGTCGGCAGGCTTCACGGCGAGCACCGGTTTGCCAGACGGAGCCGGTCTTGGCAGTGTTCAGGCCTGATCACGCGGGGAAACAGGGCATGAGCGACAAGATCACCTTGAACGAGAGCGCGGTTCAGCACGTCAGTTGCGGGCGCTGCGGCCTCCAGTACGACTACGACCACGTCGCCCAGGCCGAGGCCGAACGGTACACGCTCACCGGCAATGATCTGGCCGGGGGCCAGCAGCGCGCCAGGGCCGAGGCGAAGCTGGATCGTATCTTCGAACAGGGCCTCATCGTTCCCTGCCCGAAGTGCAAGGCGCTGACCCCGGCCATGAAACACCGGCTGACGATGGCGGTGCTGCAGGACCTGGTGGTCGCCGGGATCGCCCTGGCGGTCGCCGCGGGGGTGTGGCTCATGGCGCAGGACTCCGGCAAGCTGGCCCTGGGGATTGGCGTTCTCGCCCTGCTGACCGCGCTCGGGTTTACGATCAAGGCCCTGGCCCTGCCGTTCGGGGGCTACAACGAAGGAACCGGGCGGCCGGCCGGAGCGCCGCCCCCCGCCACCGCCGACGACATCTTCAATTCCCTGCGCATGCCCACCGACCAGGGTCGCCGGCGGGACTGACCGGAGGCGTTGAACTGGGCCGGCCATCGGCCTAGGGTCCACCCGTTCTCCGGGGGGTCGCATCCGAGCGGCTGAGATTGAGGTGTTCCTCTGACCCGTCGAACCTGATCCGGGTCATGCCGGCGAAGGGATGAGTACGCTGGCGCCCGCACACCAGGGCCCCTTGTCATCCCCGCGAAAGCGGGGACGCCCGACGCAGGCAGACCTCAAACGTAGAGGCCGCCATGAACATCGCCGTCACGCCCCCCGCCCTGCCCGAAGAACCCAATGTCGATCTGGCTCTGAAAGACGCCCGCGAACAGGTGATGAAGGAGACCGGCACCATTCCCACCGGCGAGCGCGCCGGCAGCCGCAAGGTCTATGCCTCGGGCGAGCTCTACCCCGACATCCGCGTGCCCTTCCGCGAGGTCGCCGTCCACCCGAGCGCCAATGAGCCGCCGCTGACCATCTATGACTCCTCCGGCCCCTATACCGACCCGGCCGTGACCATCGACATCAAGCGCGGCCTGCCGCTGGTGAAGTCGAGCTGGCAGCTCGACCGCGGCGACATCGCCCCCGTCGCCAACCCGCGCGAGGTCAAGCCCGAGGACAACGGCCACGCCAGCGGCAAGAACCTCGCCCCCCGTTTCGACACGTCGCACCACCGCGTCTTCAAGGGCGTCGAGGGCCGGCCGGTCACGCAGTACGAATACGCCAGGGCCGGCATCATCACGCCCGAGATGGAATACGTCGCCATCCGCGAGAACCTGCGCCGTGAACAGAACGCCCCCTGCATCCGCGACGGCGAGGATTTCGGCGCCGCCATCCCCGACTTCGTCACGCCGGAGTTCGTGCGTCAGGAGATCGCCCGCGGCCGGGCCATCATCCCGCACAACATCAACCACCCGGAAGTCGAGCCGATGATCATCGGCCGGAATTTCCTCGTCAAAATCAATGCGAACATCGGCAACTCGGCCGTCCTGTCCTCCGTCGACGACGAGGTCGACAAGCTGGTCTGGGCCACCCGCTGGGGCGCCGACAACGTCATGGACCTGTCGACCGGCCGCAACATCCACAACATCCGCGACTGGATCATCCGCAACTCCAGCGTCCCCATCGGCACCGTGCCGATCTACCAGGCGCTGGAGAAGGTCAACGGCGTCGCCGAGGACCTGACCTGGGAGGTCTATCGCGACACCCTGATCGAACAGGCCGAACAGGGCGTCGACTATTTCACCATCCACGCCGGCGTCCGCCTGCCCTTCGTGCCGATGACGGCGAAACGCGTCACCGGCATCGTCTCACGCGGCGGCTCCATCATGGCCAAATGGTGCCTGTCGCATCACCGCGAGTCCTTCCTCTACGAGCATTTCGAGGACATCTGCGACATCATGCGGGCCTATGATGTGTCGTTCAGCCTCGGCGACGGCCTGCGCCCCGGCTCCATCGCCGACGCCAATGACGAGGCCCAGTTCGCCGAGCTGCGCACCCTCGGCGAGCTGACCAAAATCGCCTGGGCCAAGGGCTGCCAGGTCATGATCGAGGGCCCCGGCCATGTGCCGATGCACAAGATCAAGGCCAATATGGATGAGCAGCTGAAACACTGCCACGAGGCGCCCTTCTACACCCTCGGGCCGCTGACCACCGACATCGCCCCCGGCTACGACCACATCACATCCGCCATCGGCGCGGCCATGATCGGCTGGTTCGGCACGGCCATGCTCTGCTACGTCACGCCCAAGGAGCACCTCGGCCTGCCCGACCGTCAGGACGTCAAGGACGGCGTCATCACCTACAAGATCGCTGCCCACGCCGCCGACCTCGCCAAGGGTCACCCGGCCGCCCGGATGCACGACGACGCCCTGAGCCGCGCCCGGTTCGAGTTCCGCTGGGAAGACCAGTTCAACCTCGGCCTCGACCCCGAGACGGCCCGCAAATACCACGACGCCACCCTGCCGAAAGAGGCCCACAAGACCGCCCATTTCTGCAGCATGTGCGGCCCGAAATTCTGCTCGATGAAGATCAGCCAGGACATCCGGCGGGATGCGCAGGCGCAGAATGATGCGGGAGGTTCGCTGGCGGAGGCGGAGGCCGGGATGGCGGAGATGAGCGCGAAATTCCGGGCCGGGGGCGGAGCAATCGAGGTCAAGGTCTGACGCGCCGGGAGCCGCCCATGCCGAAGGCAAAGACCGAATACGAACAGGAGATTCTCGACGCGGTCGATGAGCACGGCTGGTTCTGCACGGCCGTCTTCGATCCCGACGGGGCCGCCCCTGATTTCGCCTACACCGTCGGCTTCACCCGGACGCTCGACCTTCCCGAGTTCATCATGTTCGGCCTGCCCCTCAAGACCCTGCACGGCATCCTGTGGGACGTCTTCCGCGCCCTCAAGGCGGGCAGGGCGCCGGAGGACGGCCAGCGCTGGTCCGATCTGATCGAGGGCTACGACTGCATGCTCCGTCGGGTCCATCCGACCCAGGTGATCCGCGAGCATTTCAACTCGGCCCTGTGGTTCCGGGGCGACCAGCCGCTCACGGCCTTTCAGGTCGTCTGGCCCGACCGCGACGGCCGCTTCCCGTGGGACCCCGGCTGCGCCCAAGGGGTCCGCGACGACCAGCCGGCGCTGTATCTTCCGTGGGGTCACTGACCGGACCGTCCGTCCGATCGCCCACACGGCCCCGTCACCCTCAGGCTCGACCCGAGGGCAGCGCGATGAAGATCAGCTAGGACATCCGCCGGGACGCCCAGGCGCAGAACGACGCGGGCCGTTCGCTGGCTGAGGCCGGGATGGCGGAGATGAGCGCGAAGTTCAGGGCAGGGGGGCGGGGTGGTGGAGGTGAAGGTGTGAGGATCAATCCCGCGCGAGGGAATTTAGTATAGCTGAAGACTTTTTAACAACGATCGGTGTATTATCAACGCATCGTTCCTGTTCAGTCTAATTTTTGGCCCGTAATAAGAGAAGGCCTTCCGCCCGCTTTTGTTTATGTTTCCAACTACCCCAAAGTAGAACAGTAGTTCTATGATTTTCTCTGCCGTTAAATTTGGCGCTGTCGGTGAGCGCGTTAATATATATTTTTCTATGCACTCGACGCCTTCTGCATACGGGAACGCTGGTTTCCGTAGATCAACAAAGGCGTCGAATATGTCTTCAATGTCTGTTAAGACGGATTGTATCTCGTCTGTTAGCTCAGCCCTACTATAATCCGAGTGATTGTTATCGGCCTCCCTGATAACATCGTTCGATATCCTTTCATAGTCCCAGTCAAGAGCGATTCTCGCGCACTCCCTGACATAGCTAACCAAATCTCGCGGCCTGAGATAAGTATTGTCGAGAATATAATTAAAAGTTTCTTTTCTCAATTTTTGCTTATTGCCGTAACGAGTTACATCAACAGAGAACAGCGCGCTCCATGCTTTGTCGAAATTCATAGAATCGCCGTCGGCGTCTATCGCTTTCGACGTTCTATACGCGAATAGGCGCCGAAGCATGCTCGGATTCCAGTTCAGATCCACAAGCCTATCCCGCCATTTGTTCTTGTCGGGGTCTCTCAAGAGTTCGTATATGTCGCTCCTAAGAAATATAACAGGCACTATCCGCGCGCCCGATTTGGAGAACGCGTACCGAATATCCTGCGCAGCTTTGAATAGACTTGTTAGTAGCTGAAAGTACTCCTCACCAGCGTCTGGCTTGACAAGTATATCTTTATAGTCTTCATCAAGCTCATCGAATAATATATAGTAGGTCCCGTCTTTTACGTGCTCAAGAACAAATTCTTCAAGTCTCGGCACAAGATTTGTTAGCAGGTTTTCGGACGAGGTAGACCTTCCGCCGACACCAACTCCGTACCCGGCAACGCTCAAGTTGGCGCCGCGCTCGAGCAATTTCGCGAATCCGCCTCGGATTTCCGAATCTATGCTGTTGGGAAGCACAGCGGCGCAAACATCTTTTACTTTTGGGTCACAGTCAACTCTGCTAGAGTACAACTTAAGTGCTGCCGATAATATACTCAGCTTCCACGCAGATATGTACTGGTTTGGTGCGGTAAAGTTTTTATCGCTTAAGCGATATAGCGAGTTAAATGGAAAACTCTTGAAGCTCATCTTATGCGCAAACACATTGTAGTCGACCGTATTGGCAATGTGTTCTGCGATAGCCGTCTTGCCGGTTCCCTTCCTCCCAATTACGAAATTTCGCTCGCCTCTTAGAAGGGGTACAATTTCGTCTATTTCGTAGAAGTAGCGGATAACGTCGTCATCCTTCGCCTCGATGGGCCAGGAGGCGACCTCCTTCAGCAGTTCGCGCGACATGATACCCTCGCCATGATGTTCAATCTAAGCGAAACCTAGCGCTGCCTAAAGTCAAGCTTCTGGATTGAACACAGCTAGAAGCTTCGACGCTCGCACCATGCGAGCGGACACGCCAAGGTCCCTATTCCAATCAGCCCTTAGCCCAGGAGGGAAAGGGCTACTTTTCGGCCGCCATCCCCCGCAACGCCTCCTCGAACACCCCCGCCGGCTGCCCGCCCGAGATCAGCCACTTCCCCTCGACCACCACCGCAGGCTCCCCGTTGATCCCGCGCGTCTGCTCCCCTTCCCCTCGACGGGGAAGGGGTCGGGGGATGGGGTGAGGGCACATTGAATCAGGAGAGGGCGTGGGAGGCGTCGGCGCCCTTCGGCGGGACGCACCGAACAGCCTGCCTGCACCCCCTCCCAACCCTCCCCCCTCGAGGGGGAGGGCTCTTCACTGTCACCCCGTCAGCCGGTCCGGCACCACCTGCCAGCCATAGAACACCAGCCCCGCCGCCAGCAGGGCGATGTTGAACCAGCGCCGGCGCACCACGATCAGCAGGCCGTAGCCGAGGCAGAACTCCCAGGGCAGGCTGGCCAGCACCGATCCCACGGTCATCGCGCGCGCGTCCGGGAACTGCCCGCTGGCCCACTGGATCATGCCGACGGCCCAGAAGGCCATCAGGCCGAGGATCAGGCTGCCGAAGGTCAGGGCGCGGGTGCGGTCATAGTGGGCATACAGGTCGACCGGCCCCTCGTCCGGGACAGGGTCGGGCAGGACGAAGGTCGCGGCCATGAAGGGCAGGAGCAGCTTGCCGACCTGCAACAGCATCATCCCGACCGTCGTCTCGGTCTGGTCCCGCGCGCGCCACTGGCCCAGCCACACCGAGACGATGACCAGCACGATGATCGCGGCCAGCAGCAACGGCTCGGGCGCCCAGCGCACCCGCCGCCCGGCCAGGGCCAGCCGACTGACCGTCGACGCCATATGCGCCAGCGCCAGTCCCAGGATGACGGCGGACAGACCGAAGGTGAATTCGAACAATGACATCGGCGGCCCCTCGCGTGACGACCGACGTTCGGCGGGCGGGCGGGCCGGGTCAAGGGCGGTCCCGGCGCCGCGGCCGACGACGACCGTCTCCTCCCTGTCGCGTAGCGATGGGGAGGGGGACCGCGAAGCGGTGGAGGGGCGAAACCTCACCGGACTCGTGCGGCGGAAAGCGCCCCCTCCGTCACGGTGCGTATTCGCGCCGCGCCACCTCCCCATCGCTACGCGACAGGGAGGAGACGGGTCATTCCCCCGCCATCCCCCTCAACGCCTCTTCAAACACCCCGGCCGGCTGCCCGCCCGAGATCAGCCATTTCCCCTCCACCACCACGGCGGGCACGCCGTTGATCCCGCGCGAGACCCACAGCGCCTCGGCCGCCCGCACCTCGGCGGCATAGAGGTCGTCGGCCAGCACCTCGATCGCCTTCGCCCGGTCCAGCCCCGCCGCCTCCGCCGCGTCGGCCAGCACATCGGCGTCGGGCAGGGCCTTGCCCTCGGTGAAATGCGTCCGGAACAGCGCCTCTTTCAGCGCCCTCTGTTCCGCCGCTCCGACCGTCCCCGCCCAGTGCAGCAGCCGGTGGGCGTCGAAGGTGTTCCAGATGCGGCTGTCCGGCCCCATCCGCATCTCGAAACCGTCCCACGCCTCGGCCGCCCGTTCGGTGATCATGGCCCGGTTGGCCGCCGACTGTTCGGGGGTCGAGCCGTATTTGCGGCCGATGTGTTCGACGATGTTCTCGCCCTCGGGCGCCATCTGCGGGTTCAGCTCGAACGGCTGGAAATGCACCTCGGCCTCTATCCCCTCGGCCTTCAGCGTATTGAGGGCTGTTTGCAGCCCGCCCAGCCCCACCACGCACCAGGGACAGACGACGTCCGAGACGAAATCGATGTGCAGGGTCTTGGGCATGGGGCGTCTCCTTGGGGCCTCCTCATATAGGGGACGCCGCCGTGGGTTCATCACAACGACCACAACGGAGTCACAACGGACACGACGGGGCCGGCGAACCCGCGGCTGCCGTCAGGGAGGCGCAACTGATCGATTGCGGGCAAGCGCCCGCGAAAAGCAGTCCCAGACTCGCGCCCGTCGTGTTCGTTGCGCCCTTCGTCGTGTCCGTTGTGATGAACCAACCGGCCCCCGGCGCGGTCAGTCCCGCTCGACGCACATGGCCACGCCCATGCCGCCGCCGATGCACAGGGTGGCCAGGCCCTTCTTCGCCCCGCGCCGCTTCATCTCGTGCAGAAGCGTCGTCAGGATGCGGGCGCCCGAGGCACCGATCGGGTGGCCGATGGCGATGGCGCCGCCGTTGACGTTGACCTTGTCAGGGTCGAGGCCCAGCTCGCGCAGCACGCACAGGCTCTGGGCCGCGAAGGCCTCGTTGGATTCGACCAGATCGAGGTCGGCCACGGTCCAGCCGGCCTTCTCAAGCGCCTTTTTCGACGCCGGGATCGGCCCGGTGCCCATGATGGACGGATCGACCCCCGCCGTCGCCGAGGACACGATCCGCGCCAGCGGCTCCAGCCCCCGGGCCTTCGCGTCGTCCGCGCTCATCAGCACCAGCGCCGCCGCCCCGTCATTGAGCCCCGAGGCGTTGGCGGCGGTGACCGAGCCCTCCTTCGTAAAGGCCGGCTTCAGCCCCTGCATGGCCTCCAGCGTGGCTCCGTGGCGGATGAACTCGTCCTTGTCGACGACGATGTCGCCCTTGCGGCCCTTGATCGTGACCGGCGCGATCTCGGCGTCGAACCGCCCCGCGGTCTGGGCCGCCTCGGCCTTGTTCTGGCTGGCCACGGCGAAGGCATCCTGATCGCCCCGGCTGATGCTGAATTTGTCCGCCACGTTCTCGGCCGTCTGGCCCATGTGATAGCCGTTGAAGGCGTCCCACAGGCCGTCGCTGATCATGGTGTCGACCAGTTTGATGTCGCCCATCTTCTGGCCGGTGCGCAGGGCCTGGGCGTGCGGGGCCTGGCTCATGCTCTCCTGCCCGCCGGCCACCACGATCCGGGCGTCGCCCAGCTGGATCTGCTGGGCCGCGATGGCCACGGCGCGCAGGCCCGAGCCGCAGATCTGGTTCAGGCTCCAGGCCGCCGCCTCCTTGCGGATGCCCGCCCCCATCGCCGCCTGCCGCGCCGGCCCCTGCCCCGCCGCCGCCTGCAGCACATGGCCCAGGATCACCTCATCGACCTCTTCCGGCCCGACCCCCGCCCGCTCCAGCGCCGCCCGGATCGCGACCTCACCCAGCCTGGACGCCGGCAGGCTGGACAGCCCGCCGAGGAAGGAACCCACCGGCGTACGGGCGGCGGAGACGATGACGACATCGATGGACATGATCGGACCTCTGGAGACGGCCTCGGGCGGGGAGGCCCGGGTCATGGAAAACGAAACCTCTACGCCCAGGGCGGACATTAGGCCTCGCGAAACAAGTCGTGCCGTTTCTGCCGCATCCCGCGGACTTCGTCACGCCTGACAGCCCCGTTCAGCGAATGGTCACCCGCCACGGCCATTCTGGATGGAACAAAAAGAGCGAGAAAGGCCTGATGGTGCCATGCTCAAGAGTTTGAAGAACGTCTTCGCAAAGGTCTGTGTCCCCGACGAGCTGGACATGGCCGAACACTATCGCACCCCGGCGGAGCAGACCGCCGATCTGATCGTGCATGTGGTCGGCCTGACCCTGGCCGCGGTGGGCGGCATCGTCCTGGCCGTTCTGGCGGCCATCTATGTCGGCATCGGCGCGGTGATGGCCACGGCCGCCTACGCCCTCTGCCTGGTCGCCATGCTGGCCGTCTCGACCGTCTACAACCAGACCCGCCCCTGCGCCGCCCGCCCCATCCTGCGCCGCATGGATGAGGCCGCCATCTTCCTGATGATCGCCGGCAGCTACACCCCCTTCACCACCCAGCGGTTCGAAGGCGCCTGGGCGATCGGCTTCACCCTGCTGGTCTGGGCCGTGGCCCTGGCCGGCGTGGCGGCCAAACTGGTGGCCCCGCGCATTTCGGATGCCTTCTGGAGCGCGGTCTATGCCCTGTTCGGCTGGCTGGCCGTGATCGCCCTGAAACCCCTGATGGACACCGTCCACCCGGTCGCCCTGGGCCTGCTGGTCCTGGGAGGGCTGATCTACACCGCCGGGGTCTTCGTCTTCATCAGTCCGCAGGTGAAATTCCGCCGGG
Source organism: Caulobacteraceae bacterium (assembly GCA_965284535.1). Taxonomy (GTDB): domain Bacteria; phylum Pseudomonadota; class Alphaproteobacteria; order Caulobacterales; family Caulobacteraceae; genus Brevundimonas. The sequence goes on along the minus strand of OZ260090.1, from coordinate 1,294,051 downwards.
CGATCTGGCATGGGTTCGTCGTCACCGGCGCCACCGTCCACTGGGCCGCGGTGCTGGTGGGGGTGGTTCTGGCGCCCGCCGCCGTCGGCTGATTTACGTGCAGCTTCGCGCTGCGGGATTGCGCGGCCGTCGGGACCGGGGCAGAAATCCGCGCGCCCGGCCTGCCGGGCGTCCTACAGACCAGTGCGTGGATATTACCCCCAAGGATATCGGATGAAACGGACGATCGTCATCGCATCGCTTCTGTTGGGCCTGGCCGCGGCCGGCCCGGTGAGCGCGCAAACCGCACCGACCTCCCAGTGGACGCCAGGGCAGCTGGAGATCATCGCTCTGCTCGATGACGGCCCGATGGGGATCGAAACTGATTTCGAAGCTTGGGAAAGCGACTTCCACGAAGACTGGACGGTCTGGTTTCCCGGCCAGCCGGCCGCCCGCGCCAAGGCACCTCACATGGCGGATGTGCGCGACTACATCGCCAGCGGTGCCAAGGTCGTCTCCTATCAGGCAGACTTCGCCGACATCGCGATTGTCGGCGATACGGCTCTGGTTCGCTTCAACGCGGTGGAAACCCTCGAGGAACCTGACGGCGCTCCCCGCGTCGTCCGCTACGCCAGCACCGACTTCCTCGTTCGCGTCGACGGCGAATGGAAAGTCCGGGCCACAACCGTCTCCCTCATGGACGCTCCTGAGGGAGGGTAGGGCCAGGCGAGGTCTTTGGAACGGGTTCCGGGGGCTCTTCGGCACCGTCCACCTCGGCTGATTTGCATGCGGCTTCGCGCTGCGGGATAGTGCGGCATCGCAATAGTTCGGGGGTTTGGCGTGGCGGACAAGAAGGCCGGAGCGGGCGAGACCGTCGTCATCAAGAAATACGCCAACCGGCGGCTCTACAACACCGCCACCAGCGCCTATGTGACGCTCGAGGACCTGGCCAGGATGGTCCGCGAAGGCACCGAATTCGTGGTCTTCGACGCCAAGACCAATGACGATCTGACGCGCCAGATCCTGACCCAGATCATCTTTGAAGAGGAAAGCCGTGGCGAGGCCCTGCTGCCGGTTCAATTCCTGCGTCAGCTGATCGGCTTCTACGGCGGCCAGATGCAGGGTGTCCTGCCCAGCTATCTGGAGATGTCACTCGACAACTTCAGCCGCCAGCAGGAACAGATGCGCGGCCAGTTTTCGAAGGCGTTCGGCGCGGCACCGGGCGCCGGAATCCTCGATGAGGCCGTCAAGCGCAACATGGCCATGTTCACCGATGCGATGAAGATGTGGCCCGGCTTCGGCGCGCTCACGCCGGGCGGTACAGGCCCGGGCACCGCCGCCGATCCCAAGGCAACACCCGCGGCCGTCGACCCCTTGGCCGAGATGCGCCGCCAGATGGACGAGATGCGCGGCCAACTCGACAAGCTTTCGAAGGGCGGCTGACATGACCGACGAGGTTCGCCCCGTCGGTCCGGTCCAACGTCGCGCCGACCGCCGCGCCTCTGATCGGCGCGCGGACGAACGCCGGGCCGGATCGGCCTCGCGGGCCCTCGTTCCCGTGGATTTCCCGACCGAGCCTGCCGAGCCCCCGGCAAGACCTGCCCCGATGCCTCCGGCGGACCCCGGCGCGGCGGTCTTCGCCGCCCAGATGATGGGGCAGACCGGTCAGCGGCGTGGACTGAAGGGGGGTCCGCCAGTGCTTGGCGCGGCCCGCTCCGCCTATCTCGGAGCCGAACATTCCGGCACCGCCGAACGGCGCCCACAACCGGGCAAGGCGAAAGACACCGACGTCTGACACCACGGCACGGTCCTTGCTGAGCGACAGGCTCTCAAGCCTCGTTCGGGACCACTGCCATGCTGACCATTCTTGCTCGCACCATCGACATCACGGTCGTGGCGCTGATTTTCGTGGCCTTCTCGTAGGGCTGAATCAGCCGGCGCCGAACTCGAGGTCCTTGCGGGCCGAGATGATGGTGACGATGAAGCCCGCCAGCACGTCCAGCATGACCATGGTCAGGATCAGGAAGAAGGTCGAGGTGGCGAACCCCTTGACCAGCAAAAAGGCTACCAGACAGGCGACGAACAGGATCATCGACAGGGCGTGATTGATGATCGCGACCTTCTGGCTGGAGGTCGATTTCAGCAGTTCAAAGAACAGAAGGATCAGCGACAGGAACAGGATCAGGTCGCCGGTGCCGACGTTCCATGCGCTGCCTGACACCATGGGAATCGAGAAAATCGGGTCTCTCAGCGCCGCCTCTGCGACCGCGATACCCTCCGCGTTCACAAGTCCACCGGTGATCACGACAACCAGATAGACCAACACCGGTATGACCAGAAGCGGTATGGCGATCAGCATGGCAGGGCTCCATCGTCGGGCGGCACGTTCAACAGCCGCGCTTGTTAACGATGCTTACCCCGGTTCGCTCCATACGGCTACGCCCGCTCGCGCGACAGGGGAAAGTCAGAATTCGCTGATCGCCCCGGGCTTGCGGGACCGCGATTTCAGCCACATGACGCCGAGCAGGTCCGAGAGCGACGCCATCAACCGCCCCCAGTTGGTATATTTTGACTGACCCGTCTCACGATGACGATGGTCCACATCAAGATAGAGGTTCCGATAGCCCTCCCGGATCATCAAGGCCGGCAAATAGCGGTGCAGATGATCGAAATAGGGCAGACGCAGGAAGATGTCCCGCCGGAAGGCCTTCAGCCCGCAGCCGGTGTCGTCTGCATCATCGCCCAGCAGCTTGCGGCGGATGCGGTTGGCCCACAGCGAAGCCTGCCGTTTGGCCTCGGAATCCTGCCGTTTGGCGCGACGCCCGCCGACCAGAGCCACTGAAGAAGGCGAGGAGGCCAGCAGATCGGCCAGTTTCGGAGCGTCCGCCGGCGGATTCTGGCCGTCTCCATCCAGGGTCACCACGATCGCGCCGCGCGCGGCCAGCACTCCGGTGCGCACTGCCCGGCTCTGGCCGGCGTTCGAGCCGTGGCCCAGCACCCGCAGAGCCGGCAGTTCGGCCATCAGGCCTCGCAACTCGGTCAGGGTGTCGTCGCGGGACGCGTCGTCGACGAACACCATCTCATAGGACCGGCCGGCGAACGCGGCGGCGATCTCACGCGCCAGCGGGCCAGCGGCACCTTGCTCGTTGTGGACCGGGACGACGACAGAGATATCGGGGATCGTTTCGTTCATCCCGGCTGTCTAGCGGGTTTCCGCGCCGGACGGGAGATGCTGCCGCGCTCAAGCCGCAGGCCGTGACGCGCAAACGATGACGCGCCGCGAATCGGCGTGTTAGGAACATGAACATGATGCGCCCCGATCTCGACCGATACATCGCCGGCTGGCGCGGGCCTCTGCTCGCGGCCCTGGTGGCCTTGCTGGCTGGCCTGCCCGCATTGATGCTGTTGCCGCCCCTGGATCGGGACGAAAGCCGCTACGCACAGGCCACCTCGCAGATGCTGGAGACCGGCGATTTCGTCGATATCCGATTCCAGGACGATCCGCGCTGGAAGAAGCCGGTCGGAATCTACTGGATGCAGGCCGTCGCGGTTGCGGTCACCTCCAGCGTCGAAGATCGCGACATCGCCCCCTACCGCATCCCGTCGATCCTGGGAGCCATGTTGGCCGCTGCCGTCTGCGCCTGGGCCGGGGCCGCCATGTTTGGCCAACGGGCCGGTTTTCTGGCGGGGGCGATACTCGGTGCCAGCTTCCTGCTGTCCACCGAAGCCGGGATCGCCAAGACCGACGCCATGCTATGTGGGGCGGTGACCCTGGCCATGGCCGGACTGGCTCGAATCTATCTGACGACACGAGCCGGCGGGGTTCCGATACGACCGCACAAGCTGATGTTCTGGCTCGGTCTGGGGCTATCGATCCTGATCAAGGGTCCAATCGGCCTGATCGTGGTAGCACCCGCCATGATCGCCCTGTCGGTCTGGGACCGCGATGTGAGCTGGCTCAAACGGCTCGGCTGGGGCTGGGGCCTGCCGCTGGTCGCATTGATCGTCGGACCCTGGGCCATCGCCATCACTATCGCCACCGACGGCGGCTTCTGGACCGAAGCCATCACCGGCGACCTGGCTCCCAAGGTCGCGGGCGGCGATGAAGGCCACGGCGTCGCGCCCGGCCTGTATCTATTGATCGCCCCGATCCTGTTCTTCCCGGCCGCCCTGTTGCTGCCTGCAGCGCTTTCGACAGCCTGGAGCCGGCGCGCCGAGCCGGCGATCCGCTTCCTCATCTGTTGGCTGGTCCCGGCCTGGCTTGTTTTCGAGCTTACCCCGACCAAACTGCCCCACTATGTCCTGCCGACCTTCGGAGCCCTCGCCCTGCTCTCGGCTGCCGCCCTCACCCGCCCGATCGGCAAGGCATCGCGTTGGGCCGGGGCAGGCATAACGATCGCGGCCGGAGCCCTTCTGGCCGTCGGGTCGGTCTGGCTGCTGACCGAATATGGCCGCTCCACAGCCCAGACCTGGGCCACCATGACCATCGTATTCGCCATCCTGGCGGGGCTGATCGGGGCCTTCCTGATGTTGCACCGGGCGGCAATGACGGGGGTGATCGCCTCAATCATCCTGGGCGTCGCCGCCCATGGGGCCCTGGCGGGCACATTGCGGCAGCTTCGTCCCCTGTCGATCGCGCCCCAGATTGAGAAGGTCCTGATGGCCGCCGACCTGCACCCGCGTCAGGGGCGCGCCGGACCGATCGCCGTCACCGGCTTCCATGAGCCCAGCCTGGTCTTCCTGACTGGTCGCGATACCGAACTGACCGATGCAGCCGGAGCCGCGCGAGCCCTGGCCGAAGGCCGACCGGTCGTTATCGAGGCCCGCGACGCCGATGCCTTCCGCGAGGCCGCCGCGCAATTGGGCGTCACAGGACGCTCCGTCGGCGTGGTCAACGGCCACAACTACTCCAAGGGCGATGACGTCAGCCTGACGGTCTATGCCCCGACAGGTGGCCCTCTCACCGGGCCGCAGCCTTGAGCCGGCGCATTACCATCGTCGAGGTCGGTCCACGCGACGGCCTGCAGAACGAGAAGGCCATTCTCGAACCGGTCGCCCGCGCCGATCTGGTGCGCCGGCTGGAGGCCGCCGGCGCGCGTCGCATCGAGGCGGTCAGCTTCGTTCATCCGAAATACGTGCCCCAGATGGCCGGGGCGGAAGAAGTCATGGCGGCGCTTCCGCATGAAGCGGGGCGCAGCCGCATTGGTCTGGTGCTGAACGGCAAGGGCTATGACCGGGCGCTCGGCACGGCGGTAGACGAGGTCAATGTCGCCATGTCGGCGACCGACGGGTTCGGCCTGAAGAACCAGGGCCTGTCGGTCGATCAGCAGGTGCAAATGCTGGCCGATATCGTCGCCGGCCGGGCCAATGCGGAAGGCGCACCCGGAGCGACGCCGTCCCTGTCGGCGACCCTGTCCTGCGTCTGGGGCTGCCCGTTCGACGGCGAGGTCTCGACGGATCAGGTCGCCGATCTGGTCGGCCGGATCGCGGAACTGGGCGTCGAGGAGATCGCCCTGGCCGACACCATTGGCGCGGGCGACCCCTGGGCCGTCACCCGCAAGGTCGAAGCCGCCCGCAAGGCCGCGCCGAATGCGACCTTGCGCCTGCATTTCCACGACACGCGCAACACCGGCCTGGCAAATGCCCATGCTGGCGTGGAGGCGGGGGTCGATGTGCTCGACGCCTCGGTCGGCGGCATCGGCGGCTGTCCGTTCGCGCCCGGTGCCACGGGAAATATCGCCACCGAGGACCTGGTCTATATGCTCGAGCGCGCCGGGTTCAGCACCGGCTACGACCTCGACGCCCTGATCGAAACCGCCCGCTGGATTGGCGAGAAGATCGGCCGCCCGGCTCCGAGCGCGCTCAGCCGCGCGGGCGGGTGGCCGAAATAAGGGGCTGGTCCTGCGGTGGGATTTCGCATATCAGCGCCCTCCCGAAAACGAGACGACCATGTTCACCTATCGCTCCAACGCAAGCCTGCCCATGCAGCTCGACCGCCAGCCGGTCGAGGGCAAGAGCGCGCGTGCGGAGGGTGTGTAGGGAATATCAGATCGCTTCGGCTTCGGATTTCCAGAAACCCCTCCCGCTTCGGCCGGAGGGGTTTCTTGTATCCGCAGGATATCCCTCTGACCGGTCCGGGAGGATCAGACAGAGAAGGAGACGTCGGCCATGTCTGGCTATGACGTAATCGAAAGCCCGGGAGCGCCTATCAAGGCGTGGACCCGGGGCGTGCCCATTGAGGATGCGGCGCTGACGCAGCTGAAGAACGTGGCTTCGCTGCCGTTCATCCATAAGCACGTGGCGGTGATGCCCGATGTGCACTGGGGCAAGGGCGCGACCGTGGGCTCGGTGATCCCGGCGGTCGGAGCGATTATCCCGGCCGCCGTCGGCGTGGACATCGGCTGCGGCATGATGGCGGTGCGGACCTCGATCCGCGCCGAACACCTGCCCGATGACCTGTCGGCGATCCGCTCCGCCATCGAGGCGGCCGTCCCGCACGGCCGCACCGACAACGGCGGGCGCAACGACAAGGGCGCCTGGGCCGGCGAGCCGCCGGCTTCGGCCGTGACGCGCTGGGCCGACCTGAAGGCCGGCTATGACGCCGTGGTGGAGAAGCACCCCAAGGCGGCGCACCCGCGTGGCTTCGGTCACCTGGGCACGCTGGGCACGGGCAACCACTTCATCGAGCTTTGCCTCGATGAGGCGGGCGATGTGTGGGTGATGCTGCACTCGGGCTCCCGCGGGGTGGGCAACCGTTTCGGTTCCTACTTCATCGAGCGGGCCAAGCATGAGGCGCGGCGCTGGTTCCTGAACCTGCCGGATCAGGACCTGGCGTACTTCCCGGAAGGGTCGGAGGGCTTCATCGACTACATCCGCGCGGTGTCGTGGGCGCAGAAATATGCGCGCGCCAACCGCGAGACGATGATGGACAGCGTGCTGGACGTGCTGCGCGCGTTCTGGCCGGATCTGGAGACGACGCAGGAGGCGGTGAACTGCCACCACAACTACGTCTCGAAGGAGCGCCACTTCGGCAAGGACGTGTTCCTGACCCGGAAGGGCGCGGTGTCGGCCAAGCTGGATGAGCTGGGCATCATCCCCGGCTCGATGGGGGCGAAATCCTTCATCGTGCGTGGCAAGGGCAATGCGGACTCGTTCTGCACCTGCTCGCACGGCGCCGGTCGGGCGATGAGCCGGACCGAGGCTAAGCGGCGCTTCACGGTGGAGGATCACATCCGCGCCACCGAAGGCGTCGAGTGCCGCAAGGACGCCGAGGTGATCGACGAAACGCCGATGGCCTACAAGGACATCGACGCGGTCATCTTGGCCCAGACCGACCTGATCGAGGTCGTGCACACCCTGCGTCAGGTGGTGTGCGTGAAGGGATGACGGGAGCCGGTTCCGCAGCGATGCGGGGCCGGCTTTCGTCGTTCAGAGGTTGAGCAGGGCCGGGTCGCCGCCCTGGGCGGCGATGTTGTTGCTGATGGCCTTCTCGGACGCGAACCGGATCAGGCTGTAGGGGCCGCCGGCCTTCGGGCCGGTGCCGCTGAGACCCTCGCCACCGAACGGCTGGACGCCCACGACCGCGCCGGTGATCGAGCGGTTGATGTAGACGTTGCCGGCCGGGACCAGACGGATGACCTCGCTGGCGAAGGCCTCGATGCGGCTGTGGATGCCCAGGGTCAGGCCGAAACCGCGCGCGGCCAGCTTGCCCGCCGTCTCCTTCAGCTTCGCCGGATCGTAGCGGTAGATGTGCAGGATCGGGCCGAAGACCTCCTTCTCCAGATAGTCGGGTGTCTTCACCTCGGCGATGGTCGGTGCGAACAGCTCGCCGCGTTCCGAACCGGCGGGCAGGGAGGCGCGGGCGATGATCTTGCCCTCCTTGGCCAGCTTCTTGACGTGGGCTTCCAGCATCTGGCGGGAATCGAGGTCGATGACGGGTCCGATGTCGGTGCCCGGATCGGTGGGATCACCGACGACCTGTGCCGCCAGTGCCCCCTTGAGGCCCTCGATCAGCTGGTCGGCGGAATCCGTCGGCACATAAAGCATCCGCAGGGCCGAGCAACGCTGGCCGGCCGAGCCGAAGGCCGAGTTGATGACGTCGTCGATGACCTGTTCGCGCAGGGCGGTGGTGTCGACGAACATCCCGTTCAGGCCGCCAGTCTCGGCGATGAAGGGGATGATGGCTCCCGGTCGCGCGGCGAGCGAGCGGTTGATGGCATTGGCGGTGTCGGTGCCGCCGGTGAAGGCCACGCCGTCGATATCGGGGTGGTTGACCAGGGCTGCCCCTACGGTCTCGCCCCGGCCCGGCACGAGCGCGAGCAGGTCGGGGTTGAGGCCCGCCCTGTGGAACAGGCGCACGGCCTCGGCGGCGACGAGCGGGGTCTGTTCGGCCGGCTTGGCGAGCACGGCGTTGCCTGCGGCGAGGGCGGCGGCGACCTGGCCGGTGAAGATGGCGAGCGGGAAGTTCCACGGGCTGATGCAGGCGAATACGCCACGGCCATGCAGCACCAGATGGTTGGTTTCACCCACCGGCCCCTGCAGGTCCATCGCACCGCCGAAGTCACGTTCGGCCAGCATGGCGTAGTAGCGGCAGAAGTCGGCGGCCTCACGCACCTCGGCGACACCGTCGTTCAGCGTCTTGCCGGCCTCGCGCGCCAGCAGGGCGACCAGGCGATCAAGATCAGCCTCCAGCGCGTCCGCGACATTGTTGAGGATCAGGGCGCGCTTGACCCCGCCCTGCCGATCCCAGGCGATCTGGGCCTTGGCGGCGGCGGCGGCGGCGGTGTCGATCTCGGCCTCGGTGGCCTCCGAGACGTGGCCGAGCACCTGGTTCTGATCGAAGGGGTTGGTCACATCCTGCGGATGGGTCCCGGCGCGCAGCATGCCGCCGATGATCGGGCCGGCGGTCAGTTTTTCGCGGTCGACCAGTTCCAGCGCCTGGGCGTGGCGGTCGCGGTCCTCAAGCTGGCTGTAGTCGCGGCCGAGGGAATTGTGCCTGTCGCTGTACATGTTCCTGGGTACCGGAATTCGGGGGTGACGGTCGGGCTGGGCCTCGACCTGAAGGATGGGATCGGCGGCGACCGTCGCCGCGGGCACGCGTTCGTCCAGCAACGCATGAACGAAGGAGGAGTTGGCACCGTTTTCAAGCAGACGCCGCACCAGATAGGGCAGCAGTTCCTCGTGGCCGCCGACCGGGGCATAGCCACGCACGACGAAACGGTCCTCGGCCCACATCTCCTCGGCGGCCTCGTACAGCGCCTCGCCCATGCCGTGCAGGCGCTGGAACTCGACCCGGACCTTGGAGGCGCGGGCCATATGCTGGACGGCGGCGAGCGATACGGCGTTGTGGGTGGCGAACTGGCCGTAGAGATGCGGATCGGCATCGAGAATGGCGCGGGCGCAGACCAGATAGTTCAGGTCGGTCGCAGCCTTGGTGGTGAACACCGGATAGTCGGGCCGCCCCATGATCTGGGCGCGCTTGATCTCGGTGTCCCAATAGGCACCCTTAACCAGTCGAACCATGAGGCGGCGGCCAGAGACACGAGCCAGCTCGGCGACGCGGGCGATAACCTCGGGCGCCCGCTTCTGATAGGCCTGAACCGCGAGGCCGAGGCCCTTCCACTCACCCAGATCCGGGTCGTGGGACAGGGCGTCGAGCAGTTTGAGCGACAGGGCCAGCCTGTCCGCCTCCTCGGCGTCCATGCAGAAATTAATGTCGTAGCTGGCGGCGATCAGGGCCAGCCGTTTGACGCGCGGGTACAGTTCTTCCCAGACGCGGGCTTCCTGGGTCGCCTCATACCGGGGCGACAGGGCCGACAGCTTGACCGAGACGCCGTGGCCGGTCATCGGCCCCTGCATCTCCTTGCGCTCGGGAATGGCCCTGCCGACGCCGTGGATGGCCTTGGCATAGACCAGCTCATAGCGCTCGGCGTCGGAGACGGTGCGAGCCCCCTCGCCCAGCATGTCGAAGCTGCACAGCCAGCGCTCCCGGTTGGCCCGTTTCAGAGCGCCCTGGATGGTGCGGCCGACCACGAACTGCTCGCCCATCATGCGCACGGCGGCGGCCACGGCCTGACGGATCACCGGCTCGCCCAGACGGCCGGCGACGCGGCGCAGGAAACCAGGCAGGTCGCGGCGGGCGTCCTCGTCGACATCCACCAGCTTGCCGGTCAGCATCAGCCCCCAGGTCGAGGCATTGACGAACAGGTTCTCGGATTGGCCGAGGTGGCTGGCCCAGTCGGATGAGCCGATCTTCTCGGCGATCAGCTTGTCGCGGGTGTCCTCGTCGGGGATGCGCAGCAGGGCCTCGGCCAGACACATCAGGGCCAGACCCTCGCGGGTGCCGAGCGAGAACTCCTGCAGGAAGCTCTCGACCACGCCCTCGGTCTTCTGGGTCTTGCGGGCCAGTTCGACCAGTTCGATGGCCTGGGCCACAACGGCCTCGCGCTCGGCCGGCGTCAGGGGGTTCTTGACCAGCAGACCGCGAACAGTCTCGCCCTCATCGGCGAACTTTCCATGGTCCAGGGCGTCCCAGTCCTGGGAAAGCGGAACCGGCGGGGAGACGTGTGCGTGCATGGCCGCCTCCTAGACGTTTTTTTGCGGGAACGGGAGAGGGTGCGGCGTCTCGCCAACGCCATCGCAAACCGCTAGACCGTTTCCCCGATCAACGGCGGAGCCTTCCGGCCCTCATGCGCATCGTACTGGCCACTGACGCCTGGGAGCCCCAGGTCAACGGCGTTGTCCGCACCCTGACCCGGACCATCGCGGAATGCCGCGCCATGGGTCATGAGGTCGAGGTCATCGAGCCGAGCCAGTTCAAGACCATCGCCGCCCCGACCTATCCGGAAATCCGGCTGGCGCTGGGGGCCGAGGAAGAAATTCGCGAGCGGCTGCGGGCGCTTGAGCCGGAAGCGGTGCATATCGCCACCGAGGGACCGATCGGCATCGCCACGCGGCGCATCTGCGTGGAGTGGAAACTGCCGTTCACGACCAGCTACCACACCAAATTCCCCGAATATGTCTCGGCCCGGTTCCCGATCCCGGTGCAGGTCGGCTACGCCTATATGAAGTGGTTCCACAAACCGTCAGGCCGGTTGATGGTCGCCACGCCGACCCTGCGCGATGAGCTGCTCGAGCGCGGTTTCCGCAATGTCTCGCCGTGGTCGCGCGGCGTGGACACCGAACAGTTCAACCCCGACCTGCCGCGCATCTATCACGAGTTGGGGGGCAAGGACTGGCCGCGGCCGTTCTGGCTCAATGTCGGGCGGGTGGCGGTCGAGAAGAATATCGAGGCCTTCCTCGAGACCGACCTGCCGGGCACCAAGATCGTGGTCGGCGACGGCCCGGCGCGGGCCGAGCTGGAGTTGAAATACCCGGACGCCAAATTCCTCGGGGCCCGGTTCGGCGAGGAACTGGCGCGCTGTTTCCGGGACGCGGACGTATTCGTCTTCCCCAGCTGGACCGACACCTTCGGACTGGTGATCCTGGAGGCCATGGGCACGGGCACGCCGGTCGCCGCCTATCCGGCCCATGGGCCGATCGACATCATCCCTGGTTCGAACGCCGGTGCCATTGACGAGGACCTTCGCACCGCTTGTCTGAAGGCACTGGAGTGCGACCGGGCCGCCGTGAGAGCCTATGCCGAGAAATTCAGCTGGCGGGCCTCGGCGGAACAGTTCGTCGAGAACCTGCAGCCCTATCCCGAGCCGGAGCGCGGCCGCTTCTGGCGTCGGCTCCGCCGCATCGCCCGGTTGAGAAGGAAGGCGGCGGCCTAGCCGTTCACGGCTTTCATCATCCCGGCGAAGGCCGGGACCCAGCGGCACCGCAGGGCAGCGGAGGCGAACGAAGCAGCCGCGCTCCCGACAGGTTCGCGCTATCGCGCGCCGCTGGGTCCCGGGGTCGCTTCGCGCCCCGGTATGACGAAAGCAGGATGACGCGGACTACTCCGGAGCCGTCATCACCGTCATGGCCGAGGCGATGGCGCGCTGGGCGGTCAGGTCGGCGGCGGGCAGCGGCACAAGGCCGCGGTCCTGGAGGTAGCCGCCGCGACCGGCGGCCGCCTCGGACATGAACTCCATCACGAACTGCTCCAGCCCCGGCGTCACGCCGACGTGCTGCTTCTTGACGTAGATGAACATGGAGCGGGAGATCGGATATTCGCCCGAGGCGATGGTCTCCAGCGTCGGCATGACGCCATTGACGCTGTGGGCCTTCACCGTGTCGCTGTTCTGCTCGAGGAAGGAATAGCCGAACACACCAGTCGAGCCAGGGGTGCGGGTCAGGGTCTGGACGATGGCGTTGTCGTTCTCGCCCGAGTCGATCCAGGCACCGTCCTCGCGCAGGGTGTGGGCCAGGACTTCGAACCGGTCGCCGTCGCTTTCGGCCAGGGCGGCGAGCGACGGGATGGCTTCGGCCGAGGGGGCCATGGCCAGTTCCAGCCAGGAGTCGCGCGTGCCCGAGGTCGGCGGCGGGCCATAGACCTGGATGCGGGACGCCGGCAGGCCGGGGTTCACCTGGTTCCAGGTGGTGTTGGGGTTGGCGACGAAGGTCCCGTTCGGTCCGGGGATTTCCTTGGCCAGGGCCAGATAGAGGTCATCGCCCGAGAAACCGTAGTCAGGGGCGTTGCGCGCCGTGGCGATGACCAGGCCATCGAAGCCGATCTTGATCTCGACGATGTCGGTGACGCCGTTGGCCCGGCACAGTTCGAACTCGGAGGCCTTCATCCGGCGCGAGGCGTTGGCGATGTCCGGGGTGTTGGGGCCGACGCCCTGGCAGAAGGCCTGAATGCCGCCGCCGGTGCCCAGGGATTCGACGCGCGGCGCGGCGCCGCCCGAGGTGCGGGCATAGTTCTCGGCCACGCGGGTGGCGAAGGGGAAGACGGTCGAGGAGCCGGCGGCCCAGACGCCGGCGCGGGCGGTCTGGTTGCTCGCGGACTGGTCGCCGCAGGCCCCGAGGGCGAGCAGGGCGACGGCCGAAGCGGCGGCGAGCAGGGTGCGGGTCATTGTCAGTCTCCGGATGAAGCCAGTTTGAGCCGCTTGGACCACAGGTTTGTGACGGAGGGGCTGACGCTGATGTGACGGTTCCGCGACGGCGGGGTCGGTCGGCCAGTGCGGTCGAAAACTCCGGTTCGGACAGATTTTACCCGGACGAAAACCGAAAAACACAGTGCGAAGAGTCCGCTTGGTGCGCCTGCAATTCATCTCCGCACCGCCCCGCCTGCTCCGTCGTCGCGGAGACTCCATGGCTTCGCTACGTCAAAAATGGTCGCGTCAGATGTGGATGGCGTGTCCGAGCGCGCGCAGCGAGGCTTCGTGGAAGGCCTCGCCGAGGGTCGGGTGGACGTGGATGACGCCCGCGACGTCCTCCAGCACCGCCCCCATTTCCAGCATCTGGGCGAAGCTGTTGGACATTTCGGCGACGTGCTGGCCGACGGCCTGGACGCCCAGGAGGCGGTGGTCGGCCTTCGACGCCAGTACGCGCACGAAGCCGCCGTCCTCGCCGGCCTCAATGGCAAGGGCACGGCCGATGGCGGCGAGCGGGAAGACGGCGGTGATGACGTCGTCGCGGCCTTCGACATCCAGCGGACCGAGGCCGGCGGAGACGATCTCCGGCTCGGTGAAACAGACGGCGGCGATGGTGACCGGGTCGAAGCGGCGATCATGGCCGGCGATGATCTCGGCGACCACCTCGCCCTGGGCCGAGCCCTTGTGGGCCAGCATGGGTTCGCCGGTCAGGTCGCCGACGGCCCAGACGTTCTTCATCGAGGTCGCGCAGCGGTCGTCGATCTTCACGAACGGCCCGGCCATGGCGATGCCCATATTCTCCAGACCCCAGCCCTGGGTGCGCGGGCGGCGGCCAACGGTGACGAGGACCTTGTCGGCCTTGAGCTTGAGGGCGGTGCCGTCCTTCGTGGTGATGTTCAGCTGGCCCTTCTCGAACGACCCCGCTTTCGCGCCGAGGTGCAGTTCGACGCCGTGCTTCTCCAGCCATTTCTGGACCGGGTCGGTCAGGGCCTTGTCGTAGAGCGGCAGCAGGCGGTCGGCCATTTCGACGATGGCGACCTCGGCCCCCAGCTTGCGGAAGGCGATGCCGAGCTCGAGCCCGATATAGCCGCCGCCGACGACGACCAGCTTGCCTGGCACCTTGTCCAGCGACAGGGCCTCGGTCGAGGAGATGACGTCGCCGCCGAACTTCAGGAACGGCAGTTCGACCGGGTCGGAGCCTGTGGCGAGGATGACGTGCTCGGCGGTGACGGTGATGTCGCCGTCGGCGGTCTTCACCGTGCAGGTCTTGGCGTCGGTGAAGTGCGCCCAGCCCTTGATGACCTTGACCTTGGACTTCTTCAGCAGGGCCGCGACGCCGGCGTTCAGCTTCTTGACGATGCCGTCCTTCCACGCCGTGGTCTGGGCCAGGTCGATGGCGGGCTTGCTGGCCGTGATGCCGAGCGTGCCGCCGCCGGCGGCCTTGGACACCGTCTCGAATTTCGAGGCCGCGTGAATGATGGCCTTGGACGGGATGCAGCCGACGTTCAGGCAGGTGCCGCCGAGTCCGTCGCCGCCGTCGACGAGGATGGTGTCCAGCCCCAGCTGGCCGCAGCGGATGCCGGCGACATAGCCGCCCGTGCCGGCGCCGATGATGAGGACTTTGGTGGTGAGGGTCTGGGTCATTGGGTCAAGCCTGCCGCATATGTTCGACAAAGTCGGATGAAATCAGTGCGCCGATCCGGCGCAGTTCGTCTTCGGAGAGGACCGTGGGGTTGGGTCGCGTCCCTAGCTGGAAGCCGATCAGGCATTCGTTCTTGTTGACGGGCTCGACTGAGCGAAGGCCTGCGTGGGCAACGGCATCTCGAAGGCTGATGACCGCATCGTGCAGATTCAAGCCAACCAGTGGCTCAGGCAAACACCAAGGCTGGTCTCCAGCGCCCAGCTCTTTCCAGCGCTTTTGCAGGCGCATACCGTTTGCGTCATCGGGTTTGTGAACCCGATGGGCGACCCAAGCGAGCATGGTTGTAAAATGAGATAGCGCTCCAGTGGTCCCGTAGGGATCGCCTCGGGTGTCTCTCAGCAATCGAGCGAGACGCGCCACCACCTCAACTTCCAGCGCGGCGCGCTCGATCTCAGCCATCGATCACCCCATCCACAGCGTCGCGGGATGCTCCAGCAGGCCCTTGATGCGCTGCACGAAGACCGCCGCGTCGTGGCCGTCGACGATGCGGTGATCGAAGCTGGAGGACAGGTTCATCATCTTCCGCACGACCATCTGGCCGTCCTTGACCACCACGCGTTCGGCGATCTTGTTGGGGCCGACGATGGCGACCTCGGGGTGGTTGATGATGGGGGTGTGGGTGATGCCCCCGAGCGTGCCCAGCGAGGTGATGGTGATGGTCGAGCCGGTCAGCTCGTCGCGCTTGGCCGAGCCGTCCTTGGCCGCGCCCGAGACGCGGGCGATCTCCAGCGCCGTGGCCCAGGGGTCGAGGGATTCGGCGTGGCGGACCACCGGGACCATCAGGCCGTTGGGCGTCTGGGCGGCGATGCCGATGTGGACGGCAGCGTGGGTGGTCAGGACGCCGGCCTCGTCGTCGTAGTGCGAGTTGATGGTCGGCTGGTCGCGCAGGGCCACGACCATGGCGCGGGCGATGAAGGGCAGGACGTTGAGCTTGGGCTGGTCCTTGCGCTTCTTCGCATTGAGGTGGGCGCGGAGCTCCTCGAGGGCGGTGACGTCGATCTCCTCCACATAGGTGATATGGGGGATGCGGCGGACGCTCTCGGCCATCTTCTCCGCGATCTTGCGGCGGACGCCGATGATGCGGGTTTCGGTGGAGCCTTCGGCGCGGGCGTAGGTCGAAGAGGTCGACGTTCCGGAGACGGACGATCCGCGACCGCCGCCGGAGACATAGGCGTCGAGGTCGCCGTGTTCGATGCGGCCGGCGGGGCCGGAGCCGGGGACGAACTGGAGCTCGATACCGAGATCGCGGGCGCGGTTGCGCACGGCGGGCGAGGCCAGCGGGCGCTGGCCGGCGGCGCGGGTGGTGAAGGCTTCAGCGACAACCCTGGCCGGAGCCTTGGCGGGCGCAGGCGCGGCGGCCTTGGCGACGGGAGCTGGCTTCGCTTCGGCCTTCGGCGCGGGGGCCGGAGCCGCGGGAGCAGGAGCCGCCGCCTGATTGCCCTTGCCCTCGACCTGGAAGCTGACCAGCGGGCCGCCGACGGCGAGTTGCTGGCCCGCTTCGCCGTGCAGGGCGACGACGGTTCCCGCGACCGGAGACGTCAGTTCGACCGTGGCCTTGTCGGTCATGATGTCGGCGACGATCTGATCCTCGGCGACCGTGTCCCCGACCTTCACATGCCAGCCGACCAGTTCGGCCTCGGCGGTGCCTTCGCCCACGTCGGGGAGTTTGAAGACGTAGTTGCCGCCGGCGGCGGCCGGGGCGGCGGCGGGCGCGGCCTCGGCCTCGGCCTTGGGCGCTTCAACCTTCGGAGCCGGAGCCGGTTCCGCTTTGGCAGGCGTCGGAGTGGCCTCGGCGGACGCATTCCCCGCGCCCTCGACCTCGAACTCCACCAGGGGCGAGCCGACGGCCAGTTGCTCACCCACGGAGCCATGCGCAGCCGTGACCTTGCCGGCCACCGGGCTGGTCAGCTCAACCGTGGCCTTGTCGGTCATGATGTCGGCGATGATCTGGTCCTCGGCGACGGTGTCGCCGACCTTCACATGCCAGGCGACCAGTTCGGCCTCGGCGGTGCCTTCACCCACGTCGGGCAGTTTGAAGACGTAGCGACCCATCTCAGCGGCCTCCCGACATGACGGACTTCAAGGCCGTGGCGACCCGTTCCGGGCCGGGGAAGTATTCCCACTCGAAGGCGTGGGGATAGGGGGTGTCCCAGCCGGTCACCCGCGCGATCGGCGCCTCCAGATGATAGAAGCAGCGCTCCTGCACGAGGGCCGAGAGTTCGCCACCAAAGCCCGACGTCTTCGGTGCCTCATGGACGATGACGCAGCGGCCGGTCTTTTTCACCGAGGCTTCGATGGTCTCGATGTCCAGCGGCACGAGGGTGCGCAAGTCGATGACCTCGGCGTCGACGCCGGCGTGTTCGGCGCCTGCGAGGCTGACCCAGACCATGGTGCCGTAGCAGAGGATGGTGACGTCGGCGCCTTCCTTCATGATCCGCGCCTTGCCGATCGGCTCGACATATTTGCCGGTCGGGACCTGGGCGAGGTCCTGGGCCTTCCAGGGCGAGACCGGCTTCTGGTGCCAGCCGTCGAAGGGTCCGTTGTAGAGGCGTTTGGGCTCGAAGAAGATGACCGGGTCGTCGTCTTCGATCGCCGCCGTCAGCAGGCCCTTGGCGTCATAGGGGTTGGACGGGATGACGACCTTGAGGCCCGCGATATGGGTGAACAGGCTTTCAGGCGACTGGCTGTGGGTCTGGCCGCCGAAGATGCCGCCGCCGTAGGGCGAACGCACGGTGATCGGGCTGGTGAACTGGCCGCCCGAGCGGTAGCGCAGCTTGGCCGCTTCCGAGACGATCTGGTCGTAGGCCGGATAGATGTAGTCGGCGAACTGGATTTCGACGACGGGGCGCAGGCCATAGGCCCCCATGCCGATGGCGGCGGCGACGATGCCGCACTCGCTGATCGGAGCATCGAAGCTGCGGGTCAGGCCGTGCTTTTCCTGCAGCTTGTCTGTAACGCGGAAGACGCCGCCGAAATAGCCCGCGTCCTCGCCGAAGCTGAGAACATTGGGGTCTTCCGACATCTTGGTGTCGAGGGCCGAGTTGAGGGCCTGGATCATGTTCATGGGGGTCGTGGTCATGGTCAGACTCCGACCTCGCGGCGCTGTTCGGTGATGCGCCAGTCCTCGGTGGCATAGACCTCCTCGAACATGGTCTTCACGGACGGGCGCGACTGGCCGAGGGTGCCGATGGCCTCGGACTCCTTGCCGGCGGCGCGGACCTGTTCGACGGCCTCGGCCTCGGCGGCGGTCTGCTGCTCGTCGGACCATTCGCCCAGGGCGATCAGGTGTTGTTTCAGACGCATGACCGGGTCGCCAAGCGGCCATTTGTCGTGCTCGTCCGCCGGGCGGTAGCGGCTCGGATCGTCAGAGGTCGAGTGGGGGGCTCCGCGGTAGGTGAACAGCTCGATGACGGTCGCGCCCTGGTTGGAGCGGGCCCGCTCCTCGGCCCACTGGGTCGCGGCCCAGACGGCGAGGAAGTCATTGCCGTCGACGCGCAGGGCCGGAAGTCCGTAGCCGATGGCCTTGGAGGCGAAGGTGGTCTCCAGCCCGCCGGCGATGCCCTGGAAGGACGAGATGGCCCACTGGTTGTTGACGATGTTGAGGATCACAGGGGCGCGGTAAACGCTGGCGAAGGTCAGGGCGTTGTGGAAGTCGCCCTCGGCCGTGGCACCGTCGCCGATCCAGGTGATGGCGATCTTGTCATCGCCCTTGTAAGCGCTGGCCATGGCCCAGCCGACCGCCTGGGGCACCTGGGTGCCGAGGTTCCCCGAGATGGTGAAGAAGCCGAAGTCCTTGGCCGAATACATGATCGGCAGCTGGCGGCCCTTGATGGGGTCGGAAGCGTTCGAATAGATCTGGTTCATCATGGTCGCCAGCGGATATCCGCGCGCGATCAGAAGGCCCTGCTGGCGGTAGGTGGGGAAGCCCATGTCCTCGCGGGACAGGATCATGCCCTGGGCGACCGCGATGGCCTCCTCGCCGGTGCATTTCATATAGAAGCTGGTCTTGCCCTGACGGTGGGCGCGATGCATCCGGTCGTCGAAGGCGCGGGTCAGGATCATGGCCTTGAGACCCTTGCGCAGGGTGTCGGCGTCCAGTTTCGGATTCCACGGACCCACGGCCTTGCCGTCGTCGTCCAGAACCCGGACCAGACGGAAGGCATGGTCGCGCATCTCGAACGGCGTGGTCGAGACGGCGGGTCGTTCGACCACGCCGGCGGGGTCCAGCTTCAGATGGCTGAAATCCGTCGGATCGCCGGGACGGCCCGAGGGCTCGGGTACCCGCAGCGACAGGGGTTGGCTGTTCTTCTTCATTCCGTCCCGTCCGGTTGATCCGACCGCGTTTCCTCATAGCGATTTAGCACGACGCTTCAGGCAAGGCTCGCCTGAATTTGACCTTGCACTGTGCTGATCGGAGGTATTTTATTGCGCCATAACAAGATCAGGAGAAACGCCTTGGCTGACGATCTGGATCCCGTCGACGCCCGAATTCTGGACATCCTGCAGCAGGACGCCGGATTGTCGGTGGCCGAGGTGGCGGATCGGGTCGGCCTTTCGGCCTCGCCCTGCTGGCGCCGGATCAAGAGACTGGAGGATACCGGCTTCATCCGCAAGCGGGTGACCCTGCTGGACGCGACCAAGCTGGGGCTGGACTTCGAGGTCTATGCCATCGTCAAGCTGAGCCTGCCCTCGACCGAGAACCTCGATACCTTCGAGGCTGCCGTGGCGCAGTGGCCGGAGGTGGTGCAGTGCGCCACCATCACCGGACGCGAGGACTATGTGTTGCGGATCATCACCTCCGACATGCACGCCTTCGACCAGTTCCTGCGCCACAAGCTGCTCAGCCTCGGCATCGTCTCGGACTGCGAGAGCCATATCGTCACCCGCGGGGTGAAGAATGTGACCACCCTGCCGCTGGGGATCATTACCCCGCACGTGAACTGAGCCGCATTACCAATCCTTGAGTTGGCGGGTCTCGCCGCCCGGCGGATAGTCGCGGCGACTCTTGGGGAGGATCGTCATGCGCATCACGTCAGCCATCGCCGTCACCGGCCTTCTGCTCGTCGGTGCGCCGGCCTGGGCCCAGAGCCCGGCAGAATCGGATGTCGCCGCCTTCCGTCGCCTGCGGGCCGAGGGGGTGGCGGCGGCCAACGCCGATGACACCGCCGGTGCCGCCCGGCTGCTGGCCGAGGCCGACGGCCGCGTTCCCAACCACCCCGGACTGATCCTGCTGCGGGCGCGGCTGGCCATGGCGTCCGGGCAGCCTGACGAGGCAATGATGCAGCTGAACCGCTATGCGGGCCTCGGGCTGGCGGCGAATCTGGCGAACGACCGGATCCTGTCCGGCCTGGCCACCCATCCGGAGTTCGACGCCATGGCCGCCGTCATCGAGGCTAATCGCGCGCCCATCGGGGCCGACCGGATCACAGCGGTGGCGGAACTGCCCGGCGCGATGCTGGTAGAAAGCGCCGTGCGGGATCAGGGGCGCTGGCTGGTGTCGCTGGTGCGAGGCCGAACCATCGTGGCGGTGGACGACGCGGGTGTCGTCTCACCCTTCCTGCAGCCACAGGCACCGGTCGCGGGCGTGTTGGGGCTGGCACTAGACGAATCCGCGGGCGTGCTCTGGGCGGCAACGGCACCCGTGCCGCCGGCGATCCACGGACTGGGTACCGGGGCCGTACCGGCGGGTGCCCTGTTGAAGATCGACGTCGCCAGCGGCCGGGAACTGGCGCGCTACCCGGCTCCGACGGGCGAGCGCTCGTTCGGGGACGTCGCGCTCGCCGCCGATGGGACAATCTATGTCGCCGACTCCAGCGGGGGCGACATCTTCCAGCTGAAGCCCGGCGCGGCGGCGCTGGAGACGCTGCTTTCGGCCGGGACCCTGGGGTCACCGCAGGGGATGGTGCTGACGCCCGACGGAACGGCCCTGATCGTCGCTGACTATTCGTCAGGCCTTTGGCGCATCGAGCGGGCCAGCGGGGCAACCCAACGCCTGTCGACATCCGCCTACGCCAGCCTGATCGGGATCGATGGCCTGACCACCGACGGCCGGGTCCTCTACGGCTTCCAGAACGGGATCGCTCCGCAGCGGGTGCTGAAGCTGGTCCCGGACGCCGGCTGGACCGCGATCGAGGCCGTCGAGGTGGTGGCGGCCAACCTGCCGCTGATCGACGAGCCCACGACAGGGCTGGTCCGGAACGGCGAACTGGTGTTCGTTTCCCGTTCGCAGTGGAGCGACTTCGACGGCGAGGGCGCGCAGACGACATCCGCGCCCGCGCCGGCGATCATCGCCCGGCTGCCGCTGGACTGAACGGAGCCTGACATGATCGAGATGGTGATCGACGCCCGCCGCAAGGATCTGGGCGGGTTCGAGGTGGGCCGGGTCCTGCCGTTCCATGCCCGACGGATGGTCGGGCCCTTCATCTTCCTCGACCAGATGGGACCGGCCGAGTTCGCACCAGGCTCAGAGGCCATCAACGTTCGCCCGCACCCGCACATCGGCCTGTCGACCCTGACCTATCTGTTCGAGGGCGAGATCATGCACCGGGACAATACCGGCGCGACCCAGGCGATCCGTCCCGGCGAGGTCAACTGGATGACGGCGGGCAAGGGCATCGTCCATTCCGAACGCACCGATCCGCTGAAGAGATCATCCGGCGGCCCCATGCATGGCATGCAGGCCTGGATCGCCCTGCCGGAAGAGGCCGAAGAGACCGATCCCCGTTTCCATCACCACGGCGAGGCCGACCAGCCCGCCTATGAGAATGGCGGACTGTTCGCGCGGCTGGTGGCGGGCGAGGCCTACGGAGCCAGGGCCGCCGTGCCGATCTCCTCGCCCCTCTTCTATGTGCATTGGGAACTGGCCGAAGGGGTGCGCACCGCGCCACCGCCCGGCAAGGGATCCGGCGGCTACTCTGAACGGGCCCTCTATATCGCCAAGGGCGAGATCGAGGTCGGCGACCGGACGTTCCATGAGGGCCAGATGGTCATTCTGGAGCCCATGGCCGAGCCGACCATCAAGGCGCTGAAACCCTCGACCGTTATGGTGATGGGCGGCGAGCCGGTCGGTCCGCGCATCATCTGGTGGAATTTCGTCCATTCGAAACAGGAACGGATCGATCAGGCCAAGGCCGACTGGAAGGCCGGCCGCATGGCCCTGCCCAGCGAGGACGATGTCGAGTTCATCCCCCTGCCCGACGTCCCCTCGACGCCCGAGCCGACACCGACGAAGCCGGAGCCGACGCATCCGGTCTGATCAGCGGGTCTTGAAACGCAACGCCCTGATCCGATCTAGCTGGGCATGACCGCCTTCTCCGTGCTCGACCTGTCGCCCATCGTCGAGGGCGGAGACGCCCGCCGCGCCCTGCTCGAAACCACGCGTTTCGCCCAGGCCGCCGACCGGTTGGGTTTCAACCGCTTCTGGGTCGCCGAGCACCACAACATGCCGGGCATCGCCAGCGCCGCCACAGCGGTGGTGATCGGCCAGATCGCCGGTGCGACGGAGCGCATCCGGGTCGGCTCGGGCGGCGTCATGCTGCCCAATCACGCACCGCTGGTGATCGCTGAACAGTTCGGGACGCTGGAGGCATTGTATCCGGGCCGGATCGATCTGGGGCTCGGCCGGGCACCCGGCACCGACGGCGAGACGGCGCGATCCCTGCGCCGATATTTCGAGGCGGCCGACCAGTTCCCGCGCGATGTGATGGAACTTCAGGCCTTCCTCGACGATCCGGTCGAGGGGCAGCGTGTCACGGCCTGGCCCGGCGCGGGCTCCAGGGTGCCGTTGTGGTTGCTGGGATCCAGCCTGTTCAGCGCCGAACTGGCGGCGCATCTGGGCCTGCCCTTCGCCTTCGCCAGCCATTTCGCGCCGGAACTGCTGATGCAGGCTCTGCAGACCTATCGCGCGGGTTTCCGGCCGTCCAAGGCGCTGGCCGAGCCCCATGCGATGGCGGCGATCAACGTCTTCGCGGCCGAGACCGACGCGGCGGCCGAGCGGCTGTCGACCTCCATGCAGCAGGCCTTCGCCGCCGTCGTGTCAGGTAGGCCGGGGCGGGTGAAGCCGCCGGTGGATGACATCACCACTGTTCTCGATGCGCGCCAGCTGGCGGCAGTCGAGAGCCGGCTGACCTATGCGGCCATCGGCGGGCGCGAGACGGTTCGGGAGAAGCTGGCAGCCTTCGCGGCCCGGACCGGCGTGGACGAGGTCATGGTCACAGGCATGGTCTTCGATATCAACGACCGTATCCGCAGCCTGGAGATCACGGCGGAAGCGATCAAGACTCTCTAGCCGACGCCCGGCAGACGCAGGAACTCGAGCAGCCGCCCGTTCACCTCGTCGGCCCGTTCCTGCTGGATCCAGTGGCCGGCACCGGGGACGACCTGCTGCATCCGCAGATCCGGTGCCCAGTCCTTAAGCCCGGCCTCGTGCTGGCCGGAATAGTGCCGCACCGGATCGCGTTCGCCGACCATGAAGGCGGCGGGCACGGTGATGCGGGCATCCTGCAGATGACTCGTCAAAGACCAGTTGCGGTCGAGGTTGCGGTACCAGTCGAGCGGCCCCTTGAAGCCCCCCGCGGCGAAGGCGGCGACGTATTCGGCGAAATGCGCCTCGCTCATCCATGGCGGCAACGGTGCGTCCTCGGGCACGGTCGAGATGAAGGTCTCGCCGTCGGGGATGAAGCCGTTCGACTGGAGGCCATCCGGGGTCGCGCCGTCGTAGCAGTAGAAGGCCTTGCGCAGGGCGGTCGCCGGATCGGCATCGAAGACCGCGTGAGCGTCGTCGGCCTGGAAGCGGAGGATATAGAGGTCGCCGAGGCCGAGCCGTTTCGAGATGGCGGCCATGGCCGCGGTCGGCGGACCTTTGGGCCGGCGCGGCTGGAACGGCACCGACAGGCCGAAGACGGCGCGGAACAGGTCCGGCCGCGTCAGGGCGCAGTGCCAGGCGACCGGCGCCCCCCAGTCGTGGCCGACGACGACGCACGATGTCTCGCCGAGCGCCCGAACCAGATCGACCATGTCGCCGACGAGATGCAGGATGGAATGGGCCTCGCGATCCGCCGGCTTTTCGGTCCCGCCATAGCCGCGCATATCGGGAGCGACGGCATGATAGCCGGCGTCGGCCAAGGCCTGCACCTGCGCCCGCCAGCTGATGCCGAGTTCCGGGAAGCCATGGATCAGCAGGACCAGCGGACCGGTGCCTGCCTCAAGGATTTGCTGGCGAAGGCCGTCGGTGTCGATGTGGCGGGTCTGCATGAACCTACCGGACCACTGCCGCGGCTCGACCACAAGCCCGTCTAGAGCTCGACGCCGGTCGTGCGCATGATCTCGGCCCTCAGTTCCGGCATGCCGTCACCCTTTTCAGCCGAGGTGACGATGACCGCCGGGAAGGCGGCCGGGCGTTTGGCGATGGCCTTGAGGGTGGCGGCCTGAACCTTCCCGGCCTCGCCCTTCTTCAGCTTGTCGGCCTTGGTCAGGATGATCTGGTAGCTGACGGCGGCGAGGTCGAGCGCGTCCAGCGCCTCGTCATCGACCTTCTTCAGCCCGTGGCGGGAATCGATCAGAAGATAGACCCGCTTCAGCGTCACACGGCCGCGCAGATAGTCGCGGCCCAGGTCCTGGAATTTCTTCACCGTCGTCCTGGACGCCTTGGCCCAGCCATAGCCGGGCAGGTCGACCAGCCGCAGCTTGCCGTCGAGGTCGAAGAAATTGACCTCGCGAGTCCGGCCCGGCTCATTCGAGGCCCGGGCCAATTTGTGCATGCCGACCAGACCATTGATCAGGCTGGACTTGCCCACGTTCGACCGGCCCGCGAAGGCGACCTCGGGCAGGTCCGGGTCAGGCAGTTGCTCGATCTTGGCGCACCCCATGACGAAGGTCGCGGGGCGCGCGAACAGGACACGCCCCTGCTCCAGTTCCTCTGACGTGAAGTCGTCCATCACCCTATCTTCCGCTCATCCCGGCGAATGCCGGGACCCAGTCCTGTCCAGCTTGACGCCGGCTTCTCAGGACTACCGCCCGAGATCGGCCACGACCACCGCTCACCCAAAACACTGGGTCCCGGCTTTCGCCGGGATGAGCGGATTCGAAAGGGTCAGGCCTTCGCCTTCTTCATCCGCTCGATGAAGGTGTCGATCGGGTTCTCGGCCTTGAGCCGGTGCATGATCACATACTGCTGGATGATGGTCAGGATGTTGGACCAGCCCCAGTAGATCAGCAGACCCGCGGGGAAGCCGGCCATAATGAAGGTGAAGACCACCGGCATGAACTGGAAGATGCGGCGCTGCATGGGATCGGGCGCCGGCGGGCTCATCGCCATCTGCAGCCACATGGTCAGGCCGTAGACAATGGCCAGGACGCTGAGCCCGAGGGTGAAGCCGCCCGCGCCACCGGCGAGGAAGCCACCGATCAGGGGAGCCGAGGCCGGGTCCCACGGTATCAGGCCGAACAGGTTCCAGATATTGGTGGGGTCGGGCGCCGAAAGATCCTGCAGCCAGCCGAAGAAGGGCTGGTGGCGCATCTCGATGGTCACCGACAGCATCTTGTAGACGGCGTAGAAGACCGGAATCTGCAGCAACAGGGGCAGACAGCCCGCCAGCGGATTGATCTTCTCCTTCTGATACAGCGCCATCAGCTCCTGCTGCTGTTTCGCCGGATCGTCGGGGTGTTTCTTCTTCAGTTCCTCCATCTTGGGCTGGAGGGTCCGCATCTTGGACATGCTCTCGTAGCTCTTGTTGGCCAGCGGGAACATGAACAGACGAACGGTCAGGGTCAGACCCAGGATGGCCAGACCGAAATTGCCGAGCCAACCGTAGAAAAACTCCACCACGATGAAGATCGGCCGGGTCAGGAAGAACAGGAAGCCCCAGTCGATCGCGTAGATGAAACGGGGAACGCCCAGGCTTTTCTCGTAGCCGGCGAGGATCTCGTTGCGCTTGGCTCCGGCGAACAGATGCTGGGTCGCGGTAATCTGACGCCCCTGCGCGATGGTGCGAGCCTGGCCGATCAGGGCGGCCGAATGGATGTCTCCATGGGCGGCGTCGGTGACCCGGAAAGCCGCCTCGATCTGCCCGTCCTGATCGGGGATCAGGGCCGCCAACCAGTATTTGTCTGTGATGCCCATCCAGCCGCCGGTCGAGGTATGCTCCTGCACCGGCTTCTTGGCCCAGGCCGAGTATTTTAGCTGCTCGGTCGAGTAGGAGCCGTCGGTGCCGAAGGTGCCGATCCCGCCCTCGTGCAGGATCTGGTTGCGGCCGAGAGCATCCGGCACGCCCTGCCGCTCAACCCTGGAGCCCGGCGCGATGGTCACGGGCTGGGCGCTGTAGTTGGCGACCGTGTCCGAGACGGTGAACAGATATTGTGAGTCTACGCTGATACGGCGCGTGAAGCGCAGCCCGGCGCCATTGTCCCAGGTCAGGGTCACGGGTGTCGTCGGCGTCAGCGTGGAACCTTCGGTCAGGCGCCAGGGCGTGTCGCCTCCAGGAACGCCGCCCGTCACATTGGGGCCACTCCAGCCAAATTGGGCGAAGTAGGCGTGACGCATGCCCTCTGGGCGGAACATCTCGACGGGCGGTGAGTCTTCCTCGAGCGTTTCCCGGTAGTGGGTCAGGAACAGGTCGTCGATGCGACCGCCCCGCAGCGAAAGCGAGCCGGTCAGGGTCGGTGTCTGGATCGGCACGCGCGCACCGGCGGCCGCGAGAGCAACGGTGCGGTCGTCGGTGAAGACAAGGGTGCCGGGCGAAGCCGCCGCCGCCGTGCCCGCCGCAGCCGGACCGGCCGCGGTCTGCTCGGCCGCGGCCTGCTGGGCGGCCTTCCGCTTGGCCGCCTGGGGCTCCATCACGAAGAAGCTGTAGGCCATCAGCATGATGGCCGCGATCACGACGAAGGCGATCGTGTTTCGGCTATTGTCTTGAGGAGGCATGGAGATCAGGAATCCTGGCCGGCGTTTGCGGGTGTCGTGGGCGCGGTCTTGGGCGCCGGTCCCCGACCTGCGGGGCTTGGGGTCGCCAGCCTTGTAAGCGCCGATTTCACATCGTCAAGCAAACGGTCCCACGGACGGTTCGCCGTGCCCATCCGGGCGATGAGCACATAGTCACTGCCCGGGACCGCCAACAGGGGAGCCATGGCCCGGGCGGCCTCTCTCAGACGGCGTTTGGCGCGATTGCGGATGACGGCGTTGCCGACCTTGCGCGTGGCCGTAAAGCCCAGCCGCACCGTTTCGACGCCGTCCCTGCGGTCCAGCCGTTGAACGACCACCGCGCCGCGCGCCTCTGAAACGCCCTTCGCGGCCGCCAGAAACTGGGGCCGCGAGGTCAGGCGTTCGATTTTGAAGAGTTCGGCCATGCGCCCGAGCACAGGCGCCGGACGACTTAGGCCGTCAGGCGCTTGCGGCCCTTGGCGCGACGACGCGCAACGATCTTCTGTCCGTTCTTGGTGGCCATCCGCGAACGGAAGCCGTGACGGCGCTTGCGCACGAGTCGCGACGGCTGATAGGTCCGCTTCACGGTCGGCTCCTGGAACTGAAAACAAAAAGGCGGCGGAAAGCGTCCGTCGCGGGAAGGGCGGGCGTATAAGCGGCAGGGCCCGCGGTGTCAACGCCAACGGCGCTTCGGCGGAGAGACAATGGACCGGATCAAACGCCTTCTGCCCCTGATTCTTCTGGCCGGCGTCATCGCTCTCATTTTCGGCATGGGCTGGAATGAGCTGCTGTCGCTCGACACCATCCGGGAGCGGGGGGCGGAATTTCACGCCTTCAAGGATGCCAACTACCTGCTGTGCCTGCTGATCCTGATGGCGGTGTTCACCGTCCTGACGGCCAGCGTGGTGCCGGGAGTCTTCTTCGTCACCATAACAGCCGGCTATCTGTTCGGCCCCTGGGTCGGCGGGATATCGACCTCGATCGCCGCCACCATGGGGGCCCTGATCGTCTATGCGGTGGCCCGGTCCGCCCTCGGCGACGCCCTCAGAAGGAAGGCCGAGCGCGACCAGGGACTGATGCAGAAGGTCTGCGTCGCCATCGACAAGGACACGTTCTGGTATGTTCTGGCCTCGCGTCTGGCCGTGGTGGTGCCGTTCCACATGATCAATGTCGCGGCGGGTATCATGTCGGTGCGGCTGGTGCCCTACACCGTCGCGACGGTTATCGGCCTGCTGCCGGCGCATATCATCTACTGCTGGATCGGCGCGGGGCTGAACGAACTGCTGAAGACCAATCCCGATCCGGATTTCCAGGCGCTGTTCGGCCAGTTCTGGGCCCCGATGGCGGGAGTTTTTGTTCTGGCGGTGGTGCTGCCGTTCGGCCTCAAATGGCTTCAGGCCGCCCTTGGCCAGAAGGCGTCGGCATGAACGGCGCAGCTTTTGGCCCAAGCCTTGCGTTAAGTCCGGGATGAACCGGCTTCAGCCCCTTCTCGGCACTGTTCGCGAAGGCCTGCGCGTGCCAGCCGACTGGCGCGAGCGGGTGAGAATCCATGCCCCCGACGCCCTGGCCTGGCGTCTGCTGCTGCTGACCTTCCTTTTTACCATGGCGGTCGAGATCCTGATTGTCGTGCCGAGCGCGGCGAGCTTCCACGAACGCTGGCTGCTGGACCGATTGCAGTCGGCCGAACTGGCGTCCGTCGGGGTCGAGGCCCTGCCCTATTCGGCGGTCGAGGACGACGCCGCTGAACAACTGCTGGCCATCGGCGGGGTGCAGGCCGTGGTCGTCGGTGATCAGGGTGTGCGCCGGCTGCTGCTGCAGGCCCCGAACCTGCCCCGGACGCCTGACCTGATCGATCTGCGCAAGAGCCGGCCGGTGACCCGGATCTCCGATCCATGGCGCACCTTGTTCGGCCACCCCGACCGGTCAATCCGGGTTCAGGCCCGGCCGCGTTACCGTTCGGGCGATTTCATCGAAATTCTGGCCCCCGCCGAGCCGCTGAAGCTGGAGTTGCGGGCTTTCCTGCTCAACAGCCTGCTGATGTCGCTGCTGATTTCACTGGTGGCCGGTGGACTGCTGTATGGTGGTCTGGCCCTTCTGGTGCTGCAGCCGCTCCGGCGGGTGACCCGCTCGATCGAGCATTTCGCCCTCGATCCGGAGGCCGAGGCCGATCCGCCCAGCGACCGCCACGACGAGATCGGCCGGGTCGAGCGCGAACTGGCCCGCATGCAGGAAGAGGTCCGGGTTTCCCTGCGTTCCCGCGCCCGCCTGGTGGCGCTGGGCGAGGCAGTGGCCAAGATCAATCACGACCTCCGCAATATGCTGACCTCGGCCCAGATGGCCTCTGAGCGCTTGGCCGATTCGCCCGATCCCGAGGTGGCCCGCGTCCTGCCCAGACTGGAACGTGCCCTGGGTCGGGCCGCCGCCCTGTCACGCAATGTGCTGGAGTATGGCAAGAGCGAGGAGCCGCCGCCGCATCGGATCCGCATACCCCTGACACCGGCGGTGGAGGCCGCCGCGGAAGACGCGGGCCTGACGGCCGAGGGCGTGCGCCTGACCAGATCCATCCCGGCCCGCCTGAGTATTTTCGCCGATTCCGATCAGTTGCACCGGGTTCTGGTCAACCTGATGCGCAACGCCCGTCAGGCGATCGAGAGCGATCCGACCCGGCCCATGGGTCCCAAAGGGGTGGTGCGCGTCACCGCCTCGACCGAACCGGACGGCTGCATCATCCAGATCGCCGACGACGGCCCCGGCATTCCACCGCGCCTGTCGGAAAGCCTGTTCGAACCGTTCGTCAGCGGCCGGGCGTCCGAAGGGGCCGGCCTCGGCCTGGCCATCTCACGCGAGCTCGCGGCGAACCACGGCGGTATCCTGACCCTGGTCGAGACGGGTCCGACCGGCACGACCTTTGCCCTCCGCCTGCCGCATTGATGCGGCCTGCTGCCTGAACCGGCTCCAAATCGCCCGATCAGCGTTATCGCTGGCGGAGATGGGCGAAGCCGCCCAGTTTCACCGTATGGTTTTCTGCTCACGAGGCCCCTCATGACCCGTTTCACAATCGCCGCCGCGACCGCCCTGCTGCTGGCCGCAAGCCCGGTCATTGCCCAGACGACAACGCCCCAGGCCCGGCCCCAGGCCACCGGAAAGGTCATCGCGCCCACGGCATCCACCGTCGCCCCGACACCTGGATCGGACGAATGGCTGCGACTGCGCGGAGAGAGCTACAGCGCCGCCCCCGAAGCCGAGCAGGACCCGGTTGAGGTCGCCGAGACCATCCGCCTGAATTCGGAAATCGCTGCCCGCAACAACGCCGCCGAACGCCGCGAGATCGAAGGAACCGCCGCCTGGCAGGCCGAGGATGCCCGCTGGCGCGCCGAGACCGCCCGGCTGGAAACCCAACGCGTCCAGTGGGAAGCCGACGCCGCCGCAGCGGAGGCCGCCCGCCTTCGCTACGAGCGCGACCGCGCCGCCTGGGCGGCCGAGGTCGCCGCCTGCCAACGCTCGCCGCGAACCTGTGTCACCCCGGCTCCGCAATACTGAGGCACCCGGCCGTTGTAACCTTCGCGCCCGGCCGGGCGTAGAGGCTGGCGACGGCGTTGCGCCAGGTCAGCGGTCATGAGACCGTCCAACCGGGCGGAGCAGACCCCCGGGGACGACCATGACCGAAATCGCCGCCGACCCTCCAGAGCCTGACAAGCACGCCGACCGGCCACTGCCCGGCGGCCGCACGGACATCTGGCGGCATCCCGCATGGGTGCGGGTCGCGCACTGGCTGAACGTCGCCGCCGTCATTGTGCTGATCATGAGCGGGCTCAACATCCTGCTGGCCCACCCTCATCTTTACTGGGGCGTCCGCTCGACCTTCGCCGATCCGTGGATCAGTACCCCGACCCCGCCGAACTGGATGCTCATTCCGCAGGGCCGGAATCTGGCGGAGGCGAGGAACTGGCATTTCCTGTTCGCCTGGATCTTCGTCCTGAACGGACTGGCCTATCTGGCCCTGGGTCTGGTTACCCGTCGCATCGGCCGGCGCCTGCTGCCGACGGGGACCGACCTGAAAGGGATCGGCCCTTCGATCGTGGAGCACGCCCGCTTCCACTTCCCGACGGACGATCATGCCCGCACCTATAATGTGATCCAGAAGCTGACCTATCTGGCCATGATCCTGATCGTCCTGCCGATGATGCTGATCACCGGCCTGTCCATGTCTCCGGGCTTCAATGCCATCGGCGGGGTGCTGCTGGACATCATGGGCGGGCGGCAGTCGGCGCGCACTCTTCATTTCATCTCGGCCGGCCTGATCGTGGGCTTCATCGTCATCCATGTCGGTCTGGTGATCTGGACCGGCCTGTTCAACAATATGCGGTCCATGATCACCGGCTGGTTCGTGATCGAGCCTCCCGGCTCCACGGCGGGACCGAAGCTGGGTCACAAACCCCGGGGCGATGAGGGAGAGACGCCATGAACCGTCGCCGCTGGCTGACCGGCACCTTCGCCACCGCAGCGACCGCGCTGCTCGCCGCCTGTGGTCAGGCCGGTACGAGTCTGGCGGATCAGGCAAGGCGTATGGGCGAGGGTCTGACCCGCCGGACCCAACGGCTGCTGATCCCGCGCGACGCCCTCGCCCCGACCTACAGCCGGGCCGAGATATCACCCGACTTCAAGGCCAACGGCTCGATCAGCCCGGCGGCGGCGGACTATCGGGCGCTCAGGGCCAATGATTTCGCGGACTACCGGCTGATCATCGACGGGCTCGTCGAAAGGCCCCTGTCGTTGAGTCTGACTGAGTTGCGCACCCGCCCGGCCCAGAGCCAGATCACCAAACACGACTGCGTCGAGGGCTGGACCTCGATCGGCGAATGGACCGGCGTGCGGCTGGAGACCCTGATCGACGAGGCCGGGCTGAAGCCCGAAGCCCGCTATCTGGTCTTCCATTGCTTCGACGCCCTGACCCAGACCGAAGACGGCGATCGCTATTATGAAAGCATCGACCTGGTCGATGCGCGTCACCCCCAGACCATCCTCGCCTGGGCCATGAACGGCGAGACCCTGCCCGTGCCTCATGGGGCACCGCTGCGGCTGAGGGTCGAACGACAGCTGGGCTACAAACACGCCAAATACATCCGTCGGATCGAGGCCGTTGAGAGCTTCGCCCATATCGGCGGCGGCAAGGGCGGCTATTGGGAAGATCGGGGCTACGAGTGGTACGCGGGCATCTAGCATCGATCGGGATCGCAGCCGCGCTGGTGCTCGGCCTGGCCGGCGGTCCGGTCGCGGCGCAGACCGCGCCGCTCCAGTGTGAGGGCGACGGCGGATATGAGGGGGCACCGCCACATGCGGCGCTCGACCCCAGCCTGCTTCCCTCGGGCGACTTCGGGACGACCGCGAGCGCGACCCTCGATCTGGACGGATCGCTCGCCCAGGCGTTTGAGCGGATGCATCCGCTTTCGCTGGCGGCGGCGGTCAGGACGGCTGACGGGTCGTGGGAGGGCCGACTCGGCACGCCCGACCAGAGACTGCACTGGTGGGCCAGCGCGGGGAAGATGGCGACCGCCGTGGCGATCCTGCAGATGATCGAGGAAGGGCACCTGTCCCTGTCAGACCCGGTGTCGAACTGGATCACCGGGGCGCCGGGCGGCGACCGGATCACCATCCGCATGCTGCTGGACCACACCAGCGGCCTGTACAGCGCCAATGAGGCCGCGTCGGTGCGGGCCGCGCCCCGCTATCGCTCGCTCGACGAACTGGTGGCGGTGGCGGCACAGGAAGGCTCGCTCTTCTGCCCCGGACAGGGCTGGCGCTACTCCAACACCAACTACTGGCTCCTGGGCGGGATCATCGAGGCGATCGACGGCCAACCCCTCGCCGTCGCCTTGACCGAGCGGATCGTGCGCCGCGCCGGGCTTCAGGATGTGCGTTTCCTGACGCCCGACGATGCGATGGCCGATCTGGTTCCGCCGGGAGAGGCGCGGGCGGCGGCCGGCGAGGTCGAGGCCCATCCCAACTGGATCGGCGCGGCCGGCCCGATGGCGGCGACGCCGCGCGGGATGATCGACTTCCAGCGGGCTCTGCTCACCGGGCGACTGTTGACGCCCGAGACCGTGGCGACGCAGCTGGCCCGGCCCTATCCGATGTTCGGACAGCCGCAATACTATGGGCTGGGTCTGATGCTGTACGTCCTGCCGGGCGACCGGCTGTGGATCGGCCACAGCGGCGGCGCGCCCGGGATCAAGGCGATCACGGCCTGGTCGGTGAGCGATCAGGCCTATGTCGCCGTCGTGTTGACCGGAGAAGGCAGCCCGGAGGCGACCGCCTTCCGGCTTCTGCAAACGCTGGCGGAGCGGCCCTGAGTCTCAGCGGTTCCCGGCGGGCGGACGCCGGTCGTCGCGAAGGGCTATGTCGCTGTTGTCGAGGTTATCGCGCTTGTCGTGCTCGGATTGTCGCGGATGTCTCGGTCCGAATGTCTTGGTCGAAACCTAGACCTCCGCGCCTTCCTTCCGCTTCTGCATCATGGCGTCGAAACTGCCCCAGACGCCCTCGGCCCCGTGCCAGGCACCGGTGGTGGCGGCCTTGGAGTATTCGGTTGCGCGGGCCTCAAAGAAGTTGGCGTGTTCCACGCCCGACAGCAGGGACTGCAGCCAGGGCAGCGGGTTTTCCTTGATCCCGTAGACCTCGGGCAGTTGCAGCTGGCGCAGGCGCCAGTCAGCGATGAAGCGGATGTATTGTTTGATGTCGTCCGGCGTCATGCCGTTCACCGGGCCCATCTCGAAAGCCAGGTCGATGAAGCGGTCCTCCATCTCGACGACGGTCTTGCAGCATTCGACGATGTCGGCGGCGACCTCGGGCGTGACGGCCCCGGTCTCCTTGTTGAAGGCGTGGTAGAGCTTGATGATGCCCTCGCAGTGCAGGCTCTCGTCGCGGACCGACCACGACACGATCTGGCCCATGCCCTTCATCTTGTTCTGGCGCGGGAAATTCATCAGCATGGCGAAGCTGGCGAACAGCTGCAGCCCTTCGGAGAAGCCGCCGAACATGGCCAGGGTCCGGGCGATGTCCGCGTTGGTCTCGACCCCGAACCGGCCCATGAAGTCATGCTTGTCGCGCATGGCCTCGTATTCCATGAAGGCGCCGAACTCGCTCTCGGGCATGCCGATCGTCTCGAGCAGCAGGGCATAGGCCGCGATGTGGATGGTCTCCATGTTGGCGAAGGACGCCAGCATCATCTTGACCTCGGTCGGTTTGAACACCCGACCGTATTTTTCCATGTAGTTGTCCTGGACCTCGATGTCGGCCTGGGTGAAGAAGCGGAAAATCTGGGTCAGCAGGTTGCGCTCTGACGGCGTCAGATTGACCGCCCAGTCCTTCATGTCCTCGCCCAACGGCACCTCTTCGGGCATCCAGTGGACCTGCTGCTGCTTCTTCCACATGTCGAACGCCCACGGGTAGCGGAACGGCTTGTAGGCCGCCGAGGGGGTCAGAAGGCCGGGCGAGGTGGATTTGATCGAGACGTGCGCGTTCATCGGTACAGAAGCTCTGGCGGCGAATCCGGGAATGAGGATTCACCATGCGGGCGGATGGCCCCGGTGCCAAGCCGAAATGCGGCTATATTGCGATCACTTTTTCCGCGACCGCTAGATATGGTAGCCGAGCGGTACTGAGCTGGGGACGCGGCTGGGGACAAGCCCAAGCGATCTCTATGGCTGGCGATGCAGGTTTTGGGCGCGAACGCGCCCAGCTCGGGCTAGCCTCGGGGCGGAAGAGGACGCTCGTATGACCTACACCGTCTATGGTGCCGCCGGTTCGGGCTCGGTCCCGGTCGAGGCCGCCCTGACCCTGATCGGCGCGCCCTATGAGGTGATCGAGGCGGTCACCTGGGAGGGAGACGCCGAGCGGGACAAGGTCGCGCCGGTCAATCCGATGCGGCAGATTCCTGCGTTGGTCACGTCAGACGGCGAGACCCTGACCGAGAGCGCCGCCATCCTGATCTGGCTGGCCGAACAGCATCCCGAGGCCGCCCTCGGGCCTGAGAAGGACGACCCGCGCCGGGCGCAGTTCCTGCGCTGGATGACCTTCATCCCTGCCGCCATCTATTCGATGTTCTGGGTCCGGGACGAGCCCTCACGGCTGGGCGGCGACGATCTGGTAGCGCACGAGACGATCAAGGTCCGCACCGCCGAACGCATCGCCGACTGCTGGGCGAAGATGGAAGACCAGATCACGCCGGGGCGGTTCCTGCTGGGCGATGAACTGACGGTGCTGGATCTGTACGTCGCCACGGCCAGCCGATGGACACCGCACCGCGAGCGGTTCCATCAGGTGGCTCCGCGCATGGGTGAGGTGATGCGGCGGGTCGATACCCTGCCCGAGCTCACGGCCTTCTGGGCCCGGCGGTTTCCGCTGGTCGGGCGCTACGGCAGCTAGGCCGCGACGGCCTCGATCGTCACCCGGGCCGGGGGCAGGTCGCCCGTCAGCGCCCGGTTGACCATCGACAGCAGGCCCGCCTGGTTGATCGGCTTGGCCATGTGGGCGTTCATGCCCGCGTCGAGGCAACGGGTAACATCCTCGGGCATGGCGTCGGCGGTCATGGCGACGATGGACAGGGGCTCGCCGGTGTGCGCCATGGCGCGTATGCGACGCGTGGCCTCGAGCCCGTCCATGACCGGCATGCGCACATCCATCAGCACGAGATCAAATGCCTGGCCGGCGACGGCGTCGAGAGCCTGCTGACCGTCGCAGACCTCGACCACTTCGCAGCCAAAGGCTTCCAGCATGATGCGGGCGACCTCACGATTGACCGGATGGTCATCAACGACGAGCACGGAGGGAATGCGGTCGGCGTCCTCAACGGGGCCAGTGAGATCGTCCGGTCGCTGATCGAGCTCGACCGCGTCGGCGGCCCTGACGAGCGGCAGGTGCAGGATAAAGGTCGACCCTTCGCCGACGCGGCTGTCGACGTCGATACGCCCGCCCATCCGCCGTACATGCCGGGCGGCCAACGCCAGGCCAAGGCCGACTCCGGAATGGTTCCGGCGGATCGAGGCGTCACCCTGGGCGAAGGCTTCGAACAGGTCCGGAAGAACCGACGGTTCGATGCCACAGCCCGTGTCGGAGACCCGGATACAGACACCATCTCCGGCGCGGTCCAGACGAACCACGACCTCTCCCCGGTCGGTGAATTTGACAGCATTGGCGATCAGCGGGTGCAGGGCCTGACGAAGGGCGCGGCGGTCCGCCGTGAAACGGGCGTTAGCCGGAAGGCGGTCATCGATGCTCAGCCTGAGGCCGCGCGCCTGGGCGGCGGCCAGACTGGGCGTCGCCGTTTCGCGCGCCACGGCGGCCAGGTCGAGCGGTTCGTTGGTCAGGGTGTCGTCGCCGCGCGCGAAATCGAGGATGTCCTCGACCAGCATCAGCAGGCCGTCACTGGATTCACGGATCTGGCGGGCCTGGCGCACGGCCTCGGCATCCAGACCCGGACGTCCGGCGAGGACGTCGGCGAACCCGGCCACGCCATTCAGGGGCGTCCGCATTTCGTGGCTCATCATGGCCAGGAAGCGGGAGCGGGCCGCGGCGGCGTCCTCGGCCGTCCGCCGTGCTTCCTGGGCGGCCAGGGTGCGGGCCCGCAGACGGGCCTCCAGCCGGCGACGTTCGGTCATCACCGTCGAGATCGGCAGTATGGTTGCGACCATGACCAGCAAATAGAGATTGTAGATTCCCAGCCGGCGCAGCATGGGCGGCACCGCCTCC
This sequence comes from Caulobacteraceae bacterium, assembly GCA_965284535.1. GTDB lineage: Bacteria > Pseudomonadota > Alphaproteobacteria > Caulobacterales > Caulobacteraceae > Brevundimonas. The sequence continues at coordinate 1,257,690 of OZ260090.1, read as the reverse complement.
AGGCCCGGGACGTCGGCCAGCCGGGTCAGATTGACCGGGCCGTGTCCGGTCAGGGTCGCGACGCCGGTTATGGCTGCCAGCAGCATGAGGGCGGCCGCCGACTTTGTCGGGGACAGCCGCAGACTGATCAGCAACATTGGCGGGAAGGTCAGGAAGGCGACCGACAGATCATCCTGCCAGAAGGCGACCGTTGTCGCGACAAGCATCAGGGCGAACAGGCCAACGGCTTCGGGTGCCTTGGCCCTGGTCATGCCCTGGAACCGATGGGCCCGGGCGATCAGCAGCAGGATCGGCGTAACCAGCAACAGACCCAGAAGTTCGACGATGCACAACGAATAGAAGCTGAACACGGTGGCGGTGGTCAGTCCGGTTCCGCGGATCAACAGCACCACGCTGAAGCCGGCGACGGCGGTCACGGCCACGGCGGGCGCGGCGGCAAACAGGGCGAAGGTCAGCAGGCGTTTGGGGCGTCGCATGTCCAGGGCCGCGCCGCAGACCCGCCGGGCGATGAAGGCGCACAATGTCGCCTCGCCCAGGTTCATCAGGGCGTTGAGCCACAGCAGGATGCCGACATCGCCGCGGATGACGTTGCTGAAAAGATTGATGGTGAAACAGGCGGTGAGAACGGCGACGGCTGGCCGACGATGCAGTTGCAGCAAGGCCGCGACCAGGATGCCGTTGGACAGCCAGACCGCGACGGCACCAAAGGTCGCCACGCTCCAGTGGCCGATCAGCTGCGACGCGGCGAACAGCAGCACATAGAGCCAGGCCGGCGGACCCGCGACGCGGCCTGCTTCGTGCCTGAACAAACGCCAATGACCGTGCAACCGGGGCCCCTCCGGCCAAATCCAATGTCGGCAGCGTTACAGGGAAGGCGTAAACAAATCGGGTGCCATTGCGGGCTCTGCCCATAGCCGGCCCGGTCGATCGATTAATCAGGGAATCGTCCCTGTTCGCTGTTGGCGGACTGGAATGCCGTTCGCGGCCGGAACCGCCGCCAGACGGCCCAGAGCAAAAGGGCCGTGAGAATGCCGAGACCGTCAGCCAAAAGATCGCCCCAGCTGGAATCGCGGCCCACCATGCCCTGGATGATCTCTACCGCCCCGCCCAGCGCCAGGGCGGAGAGCGCCGCGAAGGTTCGCGGGAGGCGGCGGAACAGAACACCGATGCTCCAAAGGATGAGACCGAAGGCCACGAAATGGGCGGCCTTGTCCCAGACCTGGCTGGCGGCTTCGACACCCTGGAACGGGCCGACCATGGCACCGATTGTGACGGTCAGGAGCAACACCGCGGTCAGGCGCATCAGGGACGTCATCAATCGGAACTCTCGGCCGGGAGGAAGGGACAGGCTTGTATCAGCGCGCCAGCAGAACCCCTATGCCGGTCGCTGCGGAACCACTGACCGGGCGCGGACGGCTACCGGTCCATTATCGGCGTTTCGACGTCGGCGACCTCGTCGGGCGAGGTCTCATCGTGCGGCCCCGACCGATGCGCCGCCTGTCGGCGCTGGACCGCATAGGCGATCAGCCACAGGGCCATGGCCCAGGCCGCGCCGACGCACCAGCCGGCGAAGACGTCAGACGCCCAGTGGGCACCGAGGTAGGCTCGCGTCAGACCGATCAGCAGGGCCAAGGTCATGGCCGCGCCCAGTACGAAGGCCTTCAGATGGGCGCGCGGAAACGCCCGGGTCAGCATGACGCCAATCGACAGGTAGAAGACCGTCGCCAACAGGGTGTGGCCAGAGGGGAAGCTGGCGTTCAGGGTTTCGACCGCCTGGAAGGCCGCCGGTGGACGTTCGCGCTCGAACAGCTCTTTCAGGCCTTCGCTGAGGGCGACCCCGCCGGCGAGGCCCAGCACCAGCAATGATGCGGACAACCGTTTTCGCTGGATCAGCAGGAAGGCGACGGCGATCACCGCGAACAGGCCCAGGACCGATATGCCACCCAAGGACGTCAGGTCCGCCGCCGCCACTTCAAGCCACCACGGCCCGCGAGGGTCGCCGGCGACTGGCTGCATCCACGCCAGTACGGCCTGGTCGAACGCCTGGCCGTCGGCCTCGGTCATGTCGTCGGCCACCTCGACGAAGGTCAGGATCCCCAGGGCGACGATGAAGAGAGCCGACAGCGCCGCGATTTCGGTCCGTGCGATGCGGAGCATCCGGCGCAGGAAGGTCACGGTTTGCAAGCGTGTCATCGATCCCCAACGGTCCCGCTTGTGGGACGTTCCGTTCACGCGTTCGTGATGATGCCCAAAGTCTTCCTGTCATACCCGCGTCGCGGCCTGTCCACAGGCTCATCCCCCGCCTTGATGCCGATTCGGACAGAAAGTGATCGTCAACCCCGTTGACGGTTGGTTAGCCATCTGCGCCCCATATCTGGGCGTGGGGAACGTCCCCGACCACAAGATGATGTGGTTCAGGGATGTGGGGCTCCGCATCGATTCAGTTCAGGGCGACAGCAATATGGCCGGCGGCGAAGCGTTGAAGACAGTGGAATTCCAGCCGGTCGCATCCGATGCGACAACACCCCGACCGCAGTTGTCGGTGGTCCGGTCGCTTCAGCTCGACCGGTCGCGCGACGACCTGCTGACCGATTTCGGCAAGAAGACGCTGGAAGACCGCTATCTGCTGCCCGGCGAGAGCTATCAGGACATGTTCGCGCGGGTCGCCACGGCCTATGCCGACGATCACGATCACGCCCAGCGCGTCTATGACTATATGTCGAAGCTGTGGTTCATGCCCTCGACGCCGGTGCTGTCGAACGGTGGCGCGGACCGCGGCCTGCCGATCAGCTGCTTCCTCAACGCCGTGGCCGACAGCCTCGACGGCATCCAGTCGGTCTGGAACGAGAACGTCGCCCTCGCCTCCAACGGCGGCGGTATCGGCACCTACTGGGGTGGCGTCCGGTCGATCGGCGAGAAGGTCAAGGGCGCGGGCCAGACCTCGGGCATCATCCCCTTCATCCGCGTGATGGATTCGCTGACGCTGGCGATCAGCCAGGGCTCGCTGCGCCGCGGTTCGGCCGCCGTATACCTCGACGTCCACCACCCCGAAATCGAGGAGTTCCTCGAGATTCGCAAACCGTCGGGCGACTTCAACCGCAAGTCCCTGAACCTGCACCACGGCATCAACATCTCGGACGCCTTCATGGAGGCGGTCCGCGACGGCAGGACCTTCGACCTGCTGTCGCCCAAGAACCAAGAGGTGGTGAAGACCGTCGACGCCCGTGCCCTGTGGCAGAAGATCCTCGAGATCCGCCTGCAGACCGGCGAGCCCTATCTGATCTACTCCGACACCGTGAACCGGCAGATGCCGCAGCATCAGCGCGACCTGGGCCTGTCGGTGAAACAGTCGAACCTGTGTTCGGAAATCACCCTGCACACCGGCCGCGACCATCTGGGTGTCGACCGCACCGCGGTCTGCTGCCTGTCCTCGGTCAATGCCGAGAGCTTCCTGGAGTGGCGCGAGGAGCCTCGCTTCATCGAGGACGTGATGCGTTTCCTCGACAATGTGCTGGAAGACTTCATCCGCCGCGCCCCACCTGCCATGGCCGCGGCCGTCTATTCCGCCAAGCGCGAGCGTTCGGTGGGTCTGGGCCTGATGGGCTTCCACAGCTTCCTGCAGGCGCAGGGCGTGGCCTTTGAATCCGCCATGGCCAAGTCGTGGAACATGCGGCTGTTCAAACATCTGCGCCGCGAGGCCGACAAGGCCAGCCGTCTTCTGGCCGAGGAAAAGGGTGCCTGCGAGGACGCGGCCGAGCGCGGCGTCATGGAGCGGTTCTCGCACAAGCTGGCCATCGCCCCGACCGCGTCGATCTCGATCATCTGCGGCGGCACCTCGGCCGGCATCGAGCCGATCCCGGCCAACATCTATACCCACAAGACCCTGTCGGGCTCGTTCGCGGTCAAGAATCCCTATCTGGAGAAGATTCTCGGCGAGAAGGGCATCGACACCGAGGCGGTGTGGTCGTCCATCCTCGAGCATGAGGGTTCGGTCCAGCACCTTGAAGGGCTGAGCGACGACGAGAAGTCGATCTTCAAAACCGCCTTCGAGCTGGACCAGCGCTGGATCGTCGAACTGTCGGCCGACCGCGCCCCGGAAATCTGCCAGGCCCAGTCGATCAACCTGTTCATTCCGGGCGATGTTAACAAATGGGACCTGCACATGCTGCACTGGTCGGCGTGGGAGCGTGGCGTGAAGTCGCTCTACTATCTGCGCTCCAAATCGGTGCAGCGCGCCGCCTTCGCGGGCGCGGAAGACAAGGTCGAGGCCGAGATCGACCCGAACCAGCCCGACCTCTTCAGCGCAGCCCGCACCGACTATGACGAGTGCCTCGCCTGTCAGTAGGCAGTGCAATCGGGGGCACCGTCCCTGTGGCTCCGGAACCTCGCCGCGGGGCTGACGTTCGTCCCGCCGGAAAGAAGTCTGTTGGCGAGGCCGCCTGCATCGTGCAGGGTCGCATCCGTTAACGGATCGGGAGGACCGTTGATGCGTATGACGGTTTTTGCGTTCGGAGTGTTGGCGACTGTGGCCTGTACGGCCCCGGCGCTCGCTGTCGAATCGCTGCCCGAGACCCAGGTCGCCCTGTCCGATCCCTGGGTCGTCGCGCGCGAACGTCCCGCCACCGTTTCCGACCTGCTGACCCGGCTCGACCGCGAGGCCCGCTTCGCGGACGCGGACCGCAAGGACTTCGGTCCGGAAGACGGCTTGACCGGCTATGCGCCCGCTTTCCGCGACCGCGCCTCGCCCTGGGTCGCCTCAAGCCGCGATGTCTGGTTCGAGAACAACAGTTTCGACGACCGGCTGCGGTTGCGCACCGAGGGCCCCCTGCGCCGGGCCGATGGTTCGCCCCTGCCACCGGGACCGCTGGATCCCGCCGCCTACGAGGCCGAACACTACGACCTGACCTATATGCGCGGCTGGACCGGAATCCTGGGCCAGACAGCGTCCGGCCTCGACGTCACCCTGACGCCACACGTCGGGGTCGGGGTCGGGTCGCGCGGCGGCTCCACCGAGGCCGGGGCAACCCTGCGCATCGGCCCCGACCTCGACCGTCTGGTGCCCGAGGGCGAGGACGCCTTCGGCGAACGGCCGCGCTGGTATCTGTATGCCGCCGGCTCGGGCCGGGCGGTGGGCTACAACTGGGCCCGCAACCGCGACGGCGAATTCAACCGTTCGGGCGTCAGCCACGATTCAGGGGCCTTCATGGGCGACGCCTCGCTGGGCGTCGCGATGCGCCGCGGGCCGGTGCAAAGCTCGATCGGCCTGATCTATCGCGAGATCGGTGTCGAGGGTGTCCGTCTGGGCCAGGGCGTCGACACCGACGTCTCCGAGGGCATGATCGCGTTTCAGCTGTCGATCAAGCCTGAGTAGGGGCCGGGATTGGTGCCGGATGGCGGACGGCAGGGGCTTCCCCTGGTCCCTAATCCCCGGTTCCCGTCCGCGCCACGCCCTCGCGCCGATCGTCGGCGCCGCCGTCCCAGCCCCAGCCGTCGGCCCCCTGCCGCCAGATGCCGCCGTGCAGGCCCGAGGTCTCGCTGTCGTTGGGGCGCAGGGTGATGCCGCGCGCCGCCAGCCCCGTCCGCAAGGTCTCGGAGAAGCGTTCTGTGTCGGCCCCGAACGCATTCCCCCGGGCCACCAGATTGGGCAGGTCGAAGGCGGTCTGCATGGGCAGGTCCCAGTCCAGCACGGCGATCAGGGCCCGGGCGTTGTAGGCCAGGATGGAGGTGCCGCCCGGCGAGCCCAGGGCCCCGACCAGCCGGCCCTCCTGATCGAGGATCAGGATCGGGGACATCGATGAGCGCGGCCGCTTGCCCGCCGCCACGGCGTTTGCCGCGGGCTCTCCATCGGCCCGGGTCGGCGAGAAGGAGAAGTCGGTCAGCTGGTTGTTGAGGAAGAAGCCCGCCGCCATCCGGCCCGAACCGAAGACGCTCTCGACCGTGGTGGTCATGCTGACGGCATTGCCCTCGGCGTCGACGATGACGAAATGCGAGGTCCCGGACGGTTCATGAGTCGCATCCGGCCCGGCCATGACTCCACCCGGAGGGGTCCCGGCGACGGCGGCTCCGGTCAGGCCGGGGGCCAGCGCCGCTCTCGAGGCCGTATAGCCGGGGTCCAGCAAGCCCTGCACCGGCACCCGAACGTAGCCGGGGTCACCGACATAGCGGTCCCGGTCGGCGTACATCAGCCGCTGAAGCTGGGCCAGGGCGGTCCAGGCCTCGACGCTGTCGGGACCGAGGGCGATGTCAGGCGTCTGTTCGGCCATGGCCAGCAGTTGCAGCACCGCCACCCCGCTGGACGGCGGCGGCGGGACACAGACCACATAGATCCGGTAGGGCCGGCAAAGGGCCCCGCGCTCGATCGGTTCATAGGCGGCGATGTCCTGAACCGTCAGGGCACCCGGCCGGGGTTCCTGCGCCACCGTCGCGGCGATCTCGCGCGCGATCCGGCCGTTGTAGAAGGCCTCGGCCCCGCCGGACGCCAGTTCGGCCACGGTCTCGGCATAGGCCGGGTTGCGGAGAATATCGCCGGCGACATAGCGCTGGCCGTCCACCCTGGTGAACCAGTCGTCGGCCCAGCGCGTCCGTGCCTGCCCCCGCGTCGCGGCGATGAACCCGGCCAGCCGGGGGCTGACCACGAAGCCGTCGCGCGCCAGCCGTTCGGCGTCGCCGAACAGGGCGTTCCACGGCAGCCGCCCGTGCGCTTGCTGGGCCATGGCCAGCATGGCCACCGCCCCCGGCACGCCCGTCGACCGCCCGCTCAGAACCGCGTCGCCGAAGCCCAGCGGCCGTCCGTTCTCGAAGAACAGTTCGGGGGTCGCCGCCGCCGGGGCCGTCTCGCGCCCGTCATAGCTGGTGACCTCGCCGGTGCGGGCGTCGAACACCATCATGAAGGCCCCGCCGCCGAGGCCCGAGGACTGCGGCTCGACCAGACCCAGCACAGCCTGGACGGCGACGGCCGCATCGACCGCCGAACCGCCCGCGCGCAGCACCTTCAGCCCGGCCTCGACCGCCAGCGTATTGGCCGCGGACACGAACGGGCCGCGCGCCATCGGCACCTGAACCGGAGCGGCCGACAGCGGTGTTGCGGGCTCCGAACCGAACCACGGGATCGAGTTGCCGCCGGCGCACCCCGCCAGGGCCAGGGTCGCGGCGACAACGGCAGCCGTGACCGCGCGCAGGGGCCGGGGCGGGAAAGCGATCATGACGGACTCATTCGGACGATTTCGGGAAGCCCCGGCACCTTGGCCCGCCGTCCACGCGAACAAAAGCCCCCGTCCGTGTGCACGGCGCGCGCGGCGCGCGAACGGATCGCTGAAAACCGCCCCAACGGCCCTTGCCCCCCGCCCTGTCGTCCGCTAGATAGCCGCCTCGCCGTTCGCGGCCATGCGCGCCCGTAGCTCAGCTGGATAGAGCATCAGACTACGAATCTGAGGGTCGGACGTTCGAATCGTTCCGGGCGCGCCATTTTTTCAATGACTTAGTTATTTCCGCGTCAGCCCTGAGGCCTCCAGGGTAACGGCTGGGGTAACGTTCGGCCAAACGGTGGAACCGGCCAGTCACCGGTTCGATTCGGGAAGTTGAGAGCTGTTTGGGCGCGTCGGTCGGGACCGAGCCGCCGGGAGGCCTCATCAACGAGTTCTCATCAGGACATTCCGTCCTTGAACAGACCGCTGGCCATGCAGTGGATACGGGGCCGCAGGGCCAACTTATCCAACCAGTGTTTAGGCAGCGCCCCAGCCCCCGCCAGCGGTTGCCATGCCTTCCCCGCACTCGACGGCCTGACGGCGCTCTGCCCGTTCGCAGCACCTAAGATGGCTTATCGGCCTTAGGCTTTTCGTTTCTTGCCTCGATCATTTTTTCGATAGACCTCAGCGATATCTCCCCCGATCGAACCTTTGCCGCGAAGGCCTCCTGCCGCGCTTCCGCGGCCGGTCCATAAGGGCCGTCCAGCCAGGACGGGCTGTGCGTGATTTCAGGCGGGTTCGGCGAGGCATTCGGCGGCTCAGGATCGAGTGCCGAGGCGTCCGTCGGGCACGGCCCAGTTGCGATGACGGATGATCGCGGACGCTTCACCCCGAAGACCACGAGCGGCTTCTCGAACGGATGGGGGCCGTTCCACGGCACCACTGGCATAGTCGTAGTCCTTTTCATTCAAGAAGGTCACATAGACCCCATTTCGTCCTCTCGCCTAAGCGAGCAAACAGCACGCGCATTGGCCTGTCGTGGTCGGTGCGCGAGTTGCAGGATGCTGCTGTCAGTGACTAGGCCAGCGCGGCCTTGAACAGGCCGCTGGCCATACAGTGGATGCGAGGCCGCAAGGCCAGCTTGTCCAGCCAGCGGTCAGGCAGTCCACCCGTACCCGCCAGCGCACCCGCCAACTGCCCCGTGATTGCGGCGGTGGTGTCGGCGTCCTCGCCCAGGTTCGCGGCCAGCAGCACCGCCCGCTCGAAACCGGGCGCACGCGCCACAGACCACAACGAGGCCTCCAGCGCGTGGGCGACATAGCCGGATGCGTTGATTTCCCGCCTCGCCTTGCCGCGCCATGACCCGGCGTTGATCGCTGCGATGGCACCCGCCCAGTCGCCCCGGCGCGCGGCCAGAACGTCCGACCGGGGTTTGCCCTCGATCGCATCGGCGATCATCTCCGCATAGACGACACAGGCATCGACGGCCTCTGGCGCGGCGTGGGTGGTCTTGCTCTGCCGGGCGGCGGCGTCCCGCAGCTTGGGCCGGTCACCCCAGTAGCGGATGGGGACCGGGGCCAGGCGCATCAGAGAGCCATTTCCGGCCGCATGGGGGTCTGTCGAACCGCAGTGATCGGCCTTGGTCTTTTCCCACTTGGCAATGGCCTGGGCGGTGGTGATGCCGATATCGAAACAGTGTCCGGTGCAGGAGCAGATTCCGGTCCGCCACCAATCGCTGAAACGCCTCAGCACGTCCTGCTCGTCGAGATCTCTGCAGGCCACCAGGCTGTCGGCCAGCGCCAACGCCATGGCGGTGTCGTCGGTCCATTCACCCGGCTTGAGGTGAAACGGTCCACCCCCGACCATGTCCGTCAGAAGCGGCTTGGTATCGCGGGCAGCGAACTCCAACGTGGTGCCGACGGCGTCGCCGAGCGCCAGCCCCCAGAGCGCACCCACCGCCCGGTCCTCCATGGCTTCGATCGAGGTATCAGGCTGGCGCTCAGGTACAGGACGCAGCGCCCGCACGAAGGCCTCCTGGGCCGCTGTTTCGATCGCACCCGGCCTTGCCTGCCGAACGCGCGAGATCGCCTCGTCGGCGGGGACGCCCAACTCGACCAGCAGGCGGGCAGCGGTCAGGCCTGCTCGCCCCAGACCGCCCTTGCAGTGCACCAGCACGTCGAAGCCGCTGCGCAGCCGGTCGCGTAGGTTCTCGCCGACGCTTTGCCATGCCACCTCAAACCGGTCGTCGGGGGTCGAGACGTCGGTGATGGGCAGGTGCAGCCAGTCCATGTGCCCGGCCCGCACGGCCTCGCCGAGACCCTCAACCTTGAGGGTGCGGATTTCGTGGTCCTCGATCAGGGTCAGAACCGCCGCTGCACCCCAGTCGGCGATCCTCTGGATGTCGAGCCCAAGGTCGCGATCCCAGGCACCGGTCGCGGCATTTGGCTGCTTCTTGCCTGGGCAGAAGGTCACGCCGATCCGGCCCTGACCGAGACCGGTGGCGATGTCCGCGATCTGCAACGGGTGGGTAACACTGGTCCTCGTCATTGTGTGCGCGTCCCTCGCGTGGCTAGCTTGAGCGAGACAATATCCGACTTTGTGTGAAACTGACACATCTTGATCTACAGCTACCCCTACCCCCATCCCGCGCTCACCACCGACATCGCGGTTTTCACGCTGCGAGAGGGGCGGCTGTGCCTGCTGCTGATCGAACGCGCCGAGGAGCCCTACGCAGGTGCGTGGGCCCTGCCCGGGGGTTTCCTGAGGATGGACGAGACGCTGGATGCGTGCGCCCGCCGGGAGCTGCTGGAAGAAACCGGGGTCGAGGCCTCGGTCCTGTTTCCGTTCGCGAACTACAGCGAACCGGCCCGCGATCCACGAGAGCGGGTCATCTCGGCGGCCTATCTGGCGCTGATGCCGTTCAACAGATTGTCACCGCGAGCGGACTCCGATGCCGCAGCCGTCCAGTGGGCCCACCTCGATGACCTACCGCCGCTCGCCTTCGATCACGCCGACATCGTCGAAGGGGCCCAGAAAGCCCTCAGATCGCGCTGTGAGGCCTTCCAGATACTTTTTGGGCTCCTGCCCGCCAGGTTCACACTCAGCGCCTTCCAGGCCGCGTATGAGGCCGTGATGGGCGAGCCCGCTGACAGGCGAAACCTGCACAAGGCGGTTTTGGCTTCCGGCTTGATCAAGGAAACGCAGGAAACAGCCCGTGGGCGACACAGACCAGCGCGCCTCTATTCAGCAAATATCGGCTGAACGCCTAAGGTCCGGACCGTTAGCGCGGCCGCCATTCCGCCGCGAGCCGCTGGCCCTCTGCAATCTGGGCAGGTGTCATCTTGCTCAGCAATTCGTCACGTTTCGAGACTGCCCTTGCGAACAAAAGTGGGTCTAGCGCCCGGTTGTCTGACGCTGCGAGGTTAAACCACCTATAGGCCTCGATATAGCTCTGGGGGACGCCTTGGCCATTCTCGTACAAGAAGGCGAGATGGAACTGCGCCCACGCGACACCCTGATCAGCCGCAAGCCGGAACCAGCGGACGGCCTCCGAGTGGTCCTGTGGCACGCCTTCACCTATCAGGTACATGATGCCCAACGCTGATTGGCCCTGCGGATCGCCTTGATCAGCGGCAAGCCTATACCAGCGGATCGCCTCGCTATGATTTTGCGGGACGCCTCGGCCGCTGCGGTACATCCGCCCCAGCGCTGACTGTGCATCAAAATCGCCTTGGTCAGCAGCAAGCCGGTACCACCGGACGGCCTCAGCGTAATCCTGAGGAACGCCTTCGCCATTCTCGTAACTGCCACCCAGAATTTTTTGGGCCGATCGATGACCCTGTTCTCCGGCGAGACGGTACCAGCGGACGGCTTCAGAATCGCTCTGCAGAACGCCCCGGCCGAGGGCGTGCATGAGGCCGAGTTTGTACTGAGCCATCGAGCTGCCCTGAGAGGCCGCGAGCCGGTACCAGCGGACGGCTTCCGCATAGTCCAGTGGAACCCCTTCGCCGTTGTTGTACATGTCACCTAGAGGGGACTGGGCCTCCGCATGGCCCTGATCGGCGGCCAGCTTGAACAAGCGGGCGGCTTCGGCCGTGTTCTGCGGGACGCCCAGACCGGTGCGGTACATAACGGCCAGATTGAACTGAGCAAGCGCGTCGCCCTGATCGGCCGCGAGCAGGAACCAACGAGCGGCCTCAGCGTAGTCACCCCGTTCATAGGCCTGAATGCCTGCATCGGAGCTGCTGATCGCAGCATCTTCCTGCTTGACGGCCTGCGCGGCCTCTTGCTTCGGCGACGCCCCCGCCGGTGTCAGCGCCAGCACCGCAGCCAAGCCCATCGCTGCAATCATTGCCGCCTCCTGCGTGCGCTCGGCTAACCATGCGGGGCCAGGACTGGATCGGCAAGGCGTTTGGGACCGATGGCCTTCAACCGCTCGCGTCCAATCACGCCGACATCGTCAATGGGCCATCAGATCGCGCGGTGAGGCGCTTGCCATTTTTTTCGGTTGCTGCCCGCCAAGTTCCCACTCAGCGCCTTCCAGGCCAGCTATGAGGCCGTGATGGGTGAGGTGCCAAACCGGAGAAACCTGCATAAGGCCGTTCTTGCTTCCGGTCTGGTTAGCGCCACCGGCCAGATGAGCTGAGGAAGGCACCGGCTAGCTCGACTGTTCTGCGCGACCCCAACGCCGAGTTTTGCACGCTGGTCTTTGGGGCCTGTGACCTGCACTGAGCTCGCCGGCTGTCGGCAAAGTGTCCGAGCATGACGCTCGATACGGGGATTGAGCCTTGCTCGGCCGCTGCCTCGACACTCACGGATACCAGACCACTATGGTGGTGTTATCCTGACCAGAACGGTCTTGCGCTTCAACAGCGGCCACGAGCTGATCAGCGGCTGTTTGAGCAGTCTGCGAGGTCGCCAAGACCTCTGCGATCTCGGGAATCGAAAGGGTGTCCAAGCCGTCAGAGGCCAAAACCCATCTGTCGCCAGAGCGGCACGCTACAGGGCCAACCGTTTCGTCAATGCGCATCTGGTCCAATGGGGCACCGGTAAGGGCCGAGGTGATGCGGTTGCGCCCGGCGGCGGAGGCGGCTTCTTCGGCAGGCATTAGGCCCTTGCGAACGGCGGCGTCCAGCGCCCCGCCAATGGAGTGGTCGGCGTTGACCCGGTCCAGCCGTCCCTTGCGCCAGCGCAGCAGGAGGGAGTCGCCAATGGACAGGAACTGTACGCCCCTTTCGACAGGCGCCAAGGCTACAAGCGTCCCACCCATGCCCGCCTGGGAAGGGGTCCGTTCCACGGCGTCCGCGAGGGCAGCGTTGGCGGCATCGCAGGCTTGGCGCAAGCGCGGACCCGTTTCTGCGGTCTGGGCCGATTGAAACACATCGCGGACCGTCTGGACGATCAGGCGCGCGGCCAAGTCGCCCGCTGCGGCCCCACCCATACCATCCGCGAGCACAAGAAGATGCGGACGGCCAGAGGCGTCGATGAGTACGTCGGCGGCATCCTCCTGCCGCTCGCGGCGTCCTAAAGCCTGTGCGACACCGACGGCACTCACGGGGCTTTAGCGGGAGCAGTGTCGCCCCAGTCCCATGCGCGGCCACAGATCTCGACGAAGCGAAGTTCGGTGCCGCCCAACTTCAACACATCTCCGGTCTGGAGGAGTTGCGACGCCCCAATCCGTGCACCGTTGACGCGGGTGAAGTTGGTCGCCCCGTCTGCCTCGCGAACGTCGAAAGCGCGCTCCTCATGATCGTAGGACACGATGCAGTGGACCGATGACATTTGCGGATCACCCAGGTCCAGACGCACACGCGACTGATCGCCGGCGCCGACGCTGTTGCGTCCATAGCTGATCGGCACGGCCATGCCCCGGCCCGGACCCGCGATGATGAGAAGCATTCCGCAGACGGGTGCGGACATGGGATCGGCGGGATAGACAACATGGATGCCTTCGGCGTCGCGGAATACCTCTACAGAGTTTGACGAGCGGCTGGATGTTGATGACGGCGACTGGACCATTCCGTTGGGCAGAACGGCCTGGGTTTTTTCCGGCCCAACGGGCTTGGCCTTGTTCGCCGCCGCGCCCGCGACACGAGTCTTCTCGTCATCGAAGGGGGTGATTGTGATGGTGCCGACAGGCAGGGTTTTCTCATCGGGTTTGGCCATGGCAGCAATCTCCTCAGAGGGCCTGGATGCGGAAGGACGCGGAACGTTCGCCAAGCGTGACGAAGTCGCCAGGCACCAAGGGCTGGTCGCCCAGCCCGCGGATGTCACGTCCGTTGATGAGGGTTCCGTTGAGAGAGCCAACGTCGCGGATGACGAAGCTCTGACCGGTCCACTTAACGATGATGTGGCGGCGCGAAGTTGAATCATCGCCAAAGCCAGGCTGGCGGCCCAGCTCGGCACCGGTTTCCAAGTCGGTGCGTCCGACTGCACGCTGCTGATCGCGGACGGTGTCGCCTACCCCAACAAAAAGCAGGCCGGATGGGCACGGAGCCGAGACCCCGGCAGCCTGACCGCGCCTGCGCAGGAATACGAGAACTCCGGCGGTGCCAGCCAGCAGGAACCCAGCGCCCAAGCCGACCGGCATGATCCAACCCGGAAGTCCGGAAGTTGGCTGGTTTTCCTTTTCCGCTTGAGGCGCGAGAGATCCTGTCGCCTGGACGGCAGGCTCTGTTCCGCAGGCACCGGCGTCGGTCTCGACTTGGGCTCCCAACTCACGGGCGAGCCTGCGGATGTCGGCGACACCAATGGCAATGTTCGCTCCGTTTGCGCCGTTCAGGAACGCAGCGTTGAGACCCACCAGTCTTCCGCAATGATCGACCAATGGGCCGCCGCTCATTCCTTCGTTGAGGTCGGCGGTGTGGACGATCTGATCGACGGCGGAGCCGCCAGCTTTGATGCTTTCGCGCTCAAGCGCACTGACGCGCCCATCAGTGATCCATGGGCGCGGCTGGATCCGACGCCAAAGGGCAAGATCGGTGTAGGGATAGCCAAGTGCTCGCACCTCGGCGTCAGGATTGAGCGCGCCGTCGAGTAGCGTCACCGACGGACGGCTGAGGCCCGGGACGAATAAGATCGCGATGTCCTTGCTGCGGCCCGTATCGCTGCGGCGGTACTCAGCTTCTCGCTCGATGACCTGCGGTCGGCCCTCGTCCTCTTCACCGCCGGCGCTGCGACGAGCCGGGGCGAGCACACGAATGCCGTTGGCGCTGCCATTGGCGATCACGTGGTAGTTGGTAGCGACGTAGACCCCGCCGTCGCCCTGGCCGACAATTACGCCAGTACCCAAAGAGACCAACTGATCGCCGTTGAAGACCACCACCCGCAGGACGCTGGGGACCAGCCGCTCCATGTCGAAGCTGCTTGTGCGAGCGGAACTAGCGGAAGGAGCAGCAGGAGCTGGCGTCGGGGCTGCGGGCGGGCGGGTGGCAGCTACTGCGGAGCCGCTCAAGGCCGCGATTGCCGCGCCGGTTAAGACTAGTCTGCGCATGGCGCGCTCCCTCTCAAATGATGCGGACACGATATTCGGCTCCACCAAGGCGAACTGTGTCGCCGGTGCTGACAATGTCGCCTCCCCGGTCCAGCGGCACGCCGTTCAGAAGGCTTCCGCCGGGGCCTGTCAGTATCAGTCGTCCGTCGCGCACAGACCAACGGGACTTACCGGGCCCCCGCGCGCGGCGCGCGAGATCGGCGGGCGAAAGCATCAGGGTCACGGCCCCCGTGAGCTCGACCTCGCGAAGGCCGGCCAACGGCCCGCCAGCGCGCCTGCGCAGCATTGCGGCGGCGGTAGCGGTCAGCGTCCCAGCAACGCCCAGAGCGATGGCGATCAGGACGAGGATGGAGGGACGGTCGCCGGGGGTTTCCGGAGCGTCGACGACCACCGGCCCGGCGGATTTTCCGGCAGGAGGCTGGAGGGGCGGCGCTGGTTCAGGCGCGACCACTTGTCCGCCAGAGGGCGCGGTCCCAGGTTCCGGCTCCGGTGCCGTGGCGGGCGGGCCGACGCAGTCGTCGGGGTTGGCGTCGGCGTAGCTTCGGCTGAGGCAGGGCGAGGGCCGGGCGACGAGCGACGGCGGGCGGCGGGCGGATGCAGGAGCCGAGGGCGGCGAGGGCGGGGCGGCGTCAACAGGATCCGGCGCGCCTTCCGGTCCGGCTGGGGTTGAAGCCGGCGACGAGGCGACCGCTGGCTCCAGCGCGGGAACTGGGGTCTGCAGGTCCTGCGCCAGCAGGACAGCGGTGACGGCCAAGGCGATCACTGTGGGACGCTCGGGGCAGAGACGTTCCTACACTCGGAACGGAAGGTATCGGGATCCTCCAGACCGTTGACCAGGTAGACACCGCGACGCTTGCCATCTTCGCCAATACGCACGCCGCAGCCTTCGGGATTGCCGTCCCGGACCTGCCCCAGATAGTAGGGCACGCCGCCCCGCAGCAACGCACCCCACCAGAAGCCGTCTCCGGCCGGTCGGCTGCCCACGAACGTGCGCCCTTGTTCAAGTCTTATCTGACCCCAGAACGCCCCGGAGGCGAGACGACGACCCAGTTCGACAAGGGCGTCGCCCCTCTTGAAGGCGCCGATCGAGTATTCCGGGTTCCACTGACCGATCAAGGTATAGCCTTCGCCCGGCCAGCGTCCGACCGAGCCATCAACGCTTCGCGCGGTCAGTCCGTCTTCGGCTATTGAAATCGATGCCTTGCCCGAAATGTAGCGGTTGCCGTCGCCCAGCCGGACAAGACCTCTGCCGGATCCACTAGCGCCACTGCTGTCCGCACTCTCGATGCGCAGCGTCAGATAGCTGTCGTCCAGCCTGAGCTCACCCGCCCGGTCGGGCAAGCCGTCGACCACATGCCCTTCAAAATCACTCGCCCCGACCTGAATCTTCCACGGCGAGGTGGGTCCTGTGTAGGTTCCGCCGCCGATCTCGCTCGTGTAGCCGTAGTACCTTGAGCAATAGAACGTTCGGCCGGTGGAAACCTGTTCAATATCGCCGTTGATATCCGGCTTGCACCACAAGAGTTCACCGGAAACTCGAAGGAGGGTGTTCGCGATGCGTCGGGGCCGCTCTGCTTCAGCCTTGGACGCGAGGTTCGAACGGGCGTCGGCGGCGGCCTCGGCGCCTTCCTCCGCGGCCGCGTCGCTGGTGTCGATGTTTTGCTGTGCGGAGACTTCCGCGCTCCTCGCGGCGGCCTGCTCGCGGAGTCCTTGCTGATAGACGTCGTCGGCGCCCCGGTAGAGATCGTCGGTGGGGCCGCCCATGTTCAGCAGGCCAACGATGACCAAAAAGCCGACCAGACCGGCGGCCGCGCCAAGCCAAACGACAGGGCGTGTCAGCGGCTTCACCCAAGCAGGAGAGGCCTTCGGCTCGGCGCGGAACAGTAGGGCGCGCCAGTCGGCGACCGACTGGGGCCGGGCGCGGGGATCCATTTGAAGGGCGTTGTCCATACCTGCCAGGAAAGCCGGCGGGGCCCGGCCCGCTCCCATGTTCACCGCACGGGCTCCGGCGATCAGGTCGGTCATGGCCGGCTGCTTGCCGACCAGTATCCGCCAGAAGGTGGCTGCCAGACTGTAAATGTCGGACTGTGGCCCCTGCTCGGAAATGCGATTGTCCTTGAGCTCCGGCGGGGCATAGCTGTCGGTGATGAAGGCGACGGATTTCGTGTTGCCCTCACCCTCGTCGATGGCCATGCCGCGGGCTGAGCCAAAGTCGATTAACTGCACCATCGTCTGCGGGTCCGAGAGCACCTCCGCGGCCCCGGCGTCTAGCTTGTCCGGCGTCGGCCGCACGAGGATGTTGGAAGGCTTGATGTCTCGATGAAGAAGGGTGCGAGTCTCGAACCCCAGCACGCGCAACACAAGTGCCGGTCCTTCGGTGTGCACGTACTGGACCGCGTCCAGTAACTGATCGACGAGTGGCCGAACGTTTTCGAGGGCCAGCGGATCGGGAGCGCCCTCCAGCTCAACCAGATAGTCATGCAGGGTCACGCGACGGTGGATGCGCCCGTCCTGCTCGTCAATGACCGCCCGACCCTCGATCAGCTCCGAGGCGTAGTAGGCGGTGCCGTTGGCCATGAAGGCGTCGGTAACCCGGCAGATGTTCGGGTGTTGGAGCTCCTGGAGGTACTGGGCCTCGTTGCTGAACTTGCGCAGACCCTCGGCGAACAGTTTGCCGGTGTTGCCAGCCTCGTCAGCGCGGGCGGCGACGGAGCCGTCGGAGGCACGGTCGGCGAAGTCCTCAGGAAAGTATTCCTTGAGGGCCATAACCTCACCGCCGGGCTCGGCTATCACGCGGTAGGTGATGCCAAACCCACCGGCGCCGATGACCCAGGCGGGCGTGGCGAGGCGCACGCCCTTCCAGGCGTCCGCCGGCTCGATCCGGTAAGACTTGCCGCTCGCGCCATGCAGGGTTGTCCCCGCCGGCAGATACCGACTTCTCGCCTTGCCCCGCGCCATCATCGCCCCACAGTCCCAGCGGGAAACGCTAACGAGAACTCAAGGTTAGGTAAACAGAGTTTTCTCAGCACCGCTGTAGGCTGTCACGGCTCGGATTCCGAAGAGACTGCACCGGCAGCCGCACCGTCGTGAATCGCTTCCGTTACCCTCAGTGTTACCCCGTCGTCGGATGGGCCCGCGCCCCATTGACCCAATAGCTCGGGACTGCAGATCATCAATCTGCGGGCTATCCTGGGGACGATGCGCGAAGATCAGCAACGGTTATTGGCGGAGCTCAGATTCAAATGCTTTGAAGCCTAATTTGCGCCAGAAGCCGAATTTTGGCCTGCTGACTTGGCTCCAGGAGGGAGTGGGAAACCGCCAATGCACTACGAGCCACCGCTTCCTTCCAGTTTCTGGACCATTGCGACGTCGCCCCCGCTATGGGATTCTGAACGCAGAAGTTGCGCCGGGAGGGGCACCACATGAAACAGCCCACCATCTCGTATTCGCGCGGTCTTCTCCCGGCGATCTGCATGCTCGTGCCTGGAGCGCTTCTCTTGTGGGACGACTGCGCTGATGCCTGAGGCCCCCGCGATGCCAGCAGACATCCGGGTCTATTTCGCTCGGACGAGTGCCGCAGCTAAAAGTCTCGAAGCCCCCGCGCTAGTTGTCATGCCTCAGGCAAATAGCTGGAACGACTACAGCCATAAGCTCTATGCCCAACTTCTCGTCCGTTATGGCGACGACTGGACCCAGGTCCCGATCGCCATAGGGTTCGAGGGCGAGCAGAGTACCTATGATTATCTGGTCGAACAGCACCGGACCCAAGGCGACCTGATCGAGGCCTCATTGATCGGAAAGCCCTTCATCTCGCTACAAAAAGCCACTTCGGCCTATGGTGTATTGGTCGAGCGCCTGGGCTTCGACGCAGCCATCCATGGATTGCGTGCGCTGCAGGATGTCGTGCTCGGCCAACTGGAGGGTGACGAACGCATCCTATCATTGGCCGACACAGATGCCTTCCATATCGGCATGATCCGGAATGCCCCCAATTACGTCGCATTCCGACGAGGCGGCCAGCACCTGCGACGTACGCCGGCACCTGTCGTCGCGGACGCCGCCAAGAGCTTTCAGGTGCGGGCCGAGGTTCCGTTCTCGGAATCCGAGATCATCATCGATCTCGATTTTGAACCTGACCCCATCTTTGACGACCGATGCTGCGTCCTCATCGGTCGAAATGGCGTCGGCAAGACGCAGATGCTCCGCTCGATCCTCGACGGCGTGGTGACGGTGGCTAAGGAAGATGAGGTAGACGACGACCGCGGCCGGCCGCGCTTACAGCCGCCTCCAGTGCTCCGCCGCCTTCTGGTCTTTTCGTCGGTCCCCTCCGATCCCTATCCGCGATCGATCCCGCCCTGGTCGGGCGTCGATTATGAATACCTGGCGTTGATCGCTGACGATGCCCCGCTGGGCTCGGACTTCCAGACGGCGGTGCTCGATTGCATGCGGGACGACGGCAGTGAATTTGGCGAAGCTGGTAGGAGGAGTGGGCGCCTCAAACTGCTGGAAGCACTCCTCGGACAGCTCGGACTTTGGGATGCGCTACACATGCCGGTTCGCGAAGACCGCCTGGAGCAGTTCACCCCAATCTACGTAAACGACCAGCCCTATGTACGGCTGTCGGGCGGGTTCAACGAGCTGCGACTAAACCTTCTCTTCCACGTCCGCGATTGGGAGCGCCCGGCAATCGTGCTGAATAGGCTGGGGCAGGCGCGTCGGCTGAGCAGCGGCGAGCTGGCTATGGCCACCTTTGTGGCGAGAGCCGTGGCTGCCATCGAGAACGGTAGCCTCCTGTTATTCGATGAACCCGAAACGCACCTCCATCCGAACTACGTCACCGACTTTATGGACGTCTTGCAAGATTTGCTGATGCGCACCCGCTCGGTCGCCGTGATCGCTACCCATTCAGCCTACATCGTGCGCGAGGTTCCAAAGCAGCGCGTAAACATCCTCCAGCATCGCCTCTCTGAGCAGCATGACGACGATGATGACGATAGTCACGATCAGGCGGAAGACACTGGTCCCCGGTTCATCGACGTAGTGCGCCCTCGCCTGCAGACCTTCGGGTCGAACGTCGACGACATCTCTCGTTTCGTGTTCGGAGACGGTCTGATCTCGCCGCGCTATCAGCGTGCACTGAGGGCGTGGGTGAAGGGTCAGGGATCCGGCCTCACGATCGGGCGAGTTCTCAGGCGCCACGGAAGGGACCTCAATACCGAAACCTTGTCGTTCATTGCGCGCCTGATCCGTGACCGTTCGGAGACCTGATCATGTTAGCGCTCCAACCACCCCGGACGGTCAAAGAGGAAAACAAAACTCTCCGGACGCTTGGGAATATCCCAAAGTGGAAGCCCTACTTGCCCCAATGGCTTAAGGCCTACGTCAAGTACCGGCTCTTTCGCGGCAACCCTTGGACGATAAAGCCGGACCCAACTTTCACCGCCCTGAACGCTGCGTTGACGAAGCTCTATGACAACCGAGCCGGCGGTGGGCCTCTAGCTCGCATCCGGCGCACAGCAATGCTGCCGTGCTGCGCGATGTGTGGGTCCCACCACAACGGCACGCTGGACCACTATCTGCCAAAGGCCATCTACCCGGAGTTCGCGATCCTGCCGAGCAACCTTGTACCGGCCTGCATGCATTGCAACTCCGGCGCAAAGGGCGTCACCTATCAAGGTACGAACCCCGTTGAGCGCTTCTTCCACCCCTATTTCGACAAGGCGGCTGACCATTCCCTCTGGCGAGTCACGGTGCTGCCACCCTATGCTGCCCCAACATTCAAACCTGGTCCGCTGCCGCACTTTGGGACTGCCCGGACACAGCGAATCTCGTTCCACCTCGGCAAGACGCTGGGGGAGGAATTCGAGCTGTACTGCGCGACTCAGTGGGCGCTTTTGCCCGGCGTCATTAGGGTTGAAGCAGGCCCCAACCCATCCGCCGCCGTTGTGCGCGCAGAGGTCAAGAAAGAGCTCGCCCGCACCCGGCTATCCGCCGGCTTAAATGGATGGCGCGCGGCCCTCCTCCGCGGCGTTCTCGCAGACGCTTCGGCCATGGCCGATCTGCGTAGCAAAGTCTGACCCCGAATGGCAGCTAGTCGAGCCAAAGCGGCCTTTGCGCTGCGCGACATGGCCGTCCGGGTGCCGCCCTGTTTCCAACCGCCGAGGCCCTGATGGACGCGTTTCAGCTAGAGATCGCCCGCTTCGTGGCTCGGCAAGCCGCCCTCGGGCGACGCACAACTTACCAGGAGGTCGGCGAAGCGGTCGGATGGTCGCATCCTACCGGCCGAGGACTGGGCCCTCACCTGGCGGTCATCCTTCATGAGATGCATGAGCGCGATATTCCGCCGCTCACGAGCATCGTTGTCAAAAGGGGTACGGTGGCACCCTCAGGTGAAGGTCTATCCGCGATCCGGGCCGTGATTGGCGACCGAGGCCTCGCGGAGGTCCAGCAGGCGGTGTTCGACTACGATTGGACGACAGTCTCTGATCTGCGTCCGCCGTCGGCGAGTCTGCCGGACGGGCGGCGGTTATGGCTGACTTCCTTCTGGGGATTTGCGCCGGATCAGTGGGGATGTATCGGATTCTCGACCGAGGCGAAGCGCCGACGCTTCTTGGCGGGTGCGCCGGCCGGAACGTTGGTCGCCATCTATGTGACCAAGGCTCTAGGCCCTCGTGAGCTGCGCGGCCGGGTCGTGGGCATACTGGAGGTCTCTGATGTCGCGGGCCATGCAGAACGATTCATCTCCGGCGATCGCTGGGCCGAAAAGGAACAGGATCCGAAGTCTCGGGGAAAATGGCTGCACGCTGTGCAGGTGACTCGGGCCTGGCGGATTGCGCCTGAGCAACAGGCGCTGGTGGGCGAGATGTTTCCGAACACCTACTCGAATGCCCTTGGAGAGCACATCGGATCGAACGGTGTCCCGATCTCGTCGGAGGAAACGCGTCGGCTGCTAGACCTCGATGTCTATGAGGTCCCGGTCTATGGCCAGATGCGGGAGTTCGACAGCTCCATCCAACCACTCGCCGGGGCCATCGGGCCGAGCCGCGCGGTGCCGCCGGGAACGGGCGGCTACACGGTTGGCGAAACCGATGGTCCCAAATATCTGTATATATTGAGGCTCAAAGGCGATGTGGCGGTTTGGCTCGGGTGCCCAACGTCCACGGTCGCTGGCCTCTCGATCATCAAAGTTGGCTTTTCGAAAAGCCCACTGGCGAGACGCGACCAGATCCAGTCCGCCTATCCCAGGGGCACCTATGAGTGGGAGCTGCTGCATCCGATTGAGACCTCGGAACCACCCCCCTGGCCTGACGCCGCCATTGCTATCGCTGGAGAGGACGCGATGAAGGCTCGGCTCATAGAGATCGATGCCAGGTCTCTCGGCGGTGAGTATTTCCTCGCCGAGGACTGGCAGATCGCCAAGACCTGGGCCGCCGGAAAATACTATGCGGAGCTTGCCCTGAGCAGCCGGGCTTCGGCGGCGATAGAGCCCGGCTAAACCCGAACCGACCCGGCTTGTGCGATCGCTTTCGTTGCAGCGATCATCCGCAAGCAGCCGCTGCGGAGGTGTCTCCGCAACCAACAAGCTCCTGGCGTTCGACCCGCACCACGGCCATTCTACTATCAAGGGAACAGAAGGACACTTTCAAAGATGGTCGGTTGGTGAGCGAGGCTGGGAACTGCCCATTCTGCCTTCCCGTTGAGGATCGCGTGGCATTCGTCACAGCGCTGACCAAGGGCGTTTGGGATGCCTTTCCGGTGACCGAGGGCCACCTCCTTATCGTGCCCCATCGCCACGTCCCTAGTTGGGGCGATCTACAGCCTTCCGAGCAGGCGGCGATGCTGGACGGCGTCGGCCGCGCTCAAGCCCTAATCACCGAGCGGTTCTCTCCCGATGGCTTCAATGTTGGGTTCAACGAGGGCACTGCCGCCGGTCAAACGATCCCGCATTTCCACATCCATGTGATCCCGCGCCGTGCCGGCGACATGGAAGACCCTCGCGGGGGCGTCCGACACGTCATTCCGCACAAGGGCAACTATCTCGCGGACGCAGCGCAGAGCCCGTCTACAGCCTCTCCGCTCGTGATGGGCACGCCTCATGACCGCCGGCTGATCGCCGGCGGTGAGGACGCGCTCATCCGGCATCTACTGCCCCACATAGACCAGGCGCGCGCCGTCGATCTGGCGGTCTCCTTTGTGCTCGAAAGCGGCGCACGGCTGCTGCAGCCGCACCTACAGGAATTCCTCAACCGGTCAGGTCGGCTCCGCTTGGTGACCAGCGACTATCTGGACGTCTCCGATCCAACGGCCTTGCGCCGATTGTTGGACCTGGAGGGCAACGCCGAGCTGCTGGTGTTTGAGGCCGAGAAGGTCGGCTTTCACCCCAAGTCCTGGGTCTTCCATCTCGAAGATGAGTCGGGGATCGCAATCGTCGGCAGCTCGAACCTGTCGGCAACTGCCCTACGCACCGGTGTGGAGTGGAACTACCGAGTCTGCTCGCCGGACTCAGGTCAAGGCTGGCAGGATGTGCTTGATGGGTTTGAGACCCTAATCCAACGCCCCGAGATCCGACCCCTGGATCACGACTGGATCGATCGCTACGAAAAGCGCCGCGCCAAGACTCCGCCGCCAACTACCCTGCATATCGACTTGGCACCCGAGCCGGAGGCACCACTTCCGACGCCCCATGCCATCCAGATCGGGGCTCTCGAAGCGCTTGAGGAGACACGGTTCAAAGGGTTCACTGCCGGCCTGGTGGTCTTGGCGACAGGCCTGGGCAAAACTTGGCTGAGCGCCTTCGACACCAACCGCCCGCAGTTCAAGCGCGTGCTGTTCGTGGCGCACAGAGAAGAGATCCTGTCGCAAGCCATGGAGACCTACCGGCGCTGCCGACCCATGGCGCGGTTTGGGCGCTATTCGGGAGCGCAAAAGGATCTCGATGCCGACGTCCTGTTCGCGTCGGTTCAGACGCTGGGCAAGGCCGTGCACCTACGCCAGTTTTCGCCCGACGCTTTTGACTACATCGTGGTCGATGAGTTCCATCATGCGGCGGCCAGGACCTACCGCGGCCTGATCGAGCATTTTACGCCCAAATTTCTGCTCGGTCTTACAGCCACGCCCGACCGAATGGACGGCGGTGACTTGCTTGGGCTGTGCCAGGAAAACCTCGTCTATCGCTGCGACTTTCTCGACGGGATCGAGCACAAGCTGCTGTCGGGCTTCCGCTATATGGGCGTCCCCGATGACGTGAACTACGCTCAGATTCCCTGGCGTGGCTCTGGCTTTGACGAGGGCGCGCTGACCCAAGCGCTGGCGACCCAGGCCCGGGCGCAGAACGCCCTGGAGCAGCACCAACTGCACGGGGGTAAGCGGACCCTGGGCTTTTGCTGTTCGCAGCGACACGCCGACTTCATGGCCGACTACTTTCAGCAATGTGGGCTGCGGGCTGTCTCCGTCCACGCCGGGCCAAGCTCAGCGCCGCGCTCCAGTTCGCTGGAGCGGCTTGAAGCTGGGGAGCTCGATGCGGTCTTTTCCGTCGACATGTTCAACGAGGGTGTCGACGTACCCAACATCGACACCGTCCTGATGTTGCGGCCAACCGAGTCCACTGTCATCTGGCTACAGCAATTTGGCCGCGGGCTTCGTCGTTGCGAAGGCAAGGAGCGGCTCAATGTCATTGACTACATCGGTAACCACCGTGTGTTCCTGACCAAGGCACGCGCCTTGTTGCACTGTTCGGATGGCGATCGCGCCCTGGCCCTAAAGTTGGAGCAGATGCGCCGTGGCGAGATCAAGTGGCCCGAGGGCTGTGAGGTAACCTACGACCTAGAGGCTCTCGACCTATTGGCAGGTCTGCTACGGAGCTCAGGTCGAGGCGACGCGCTCGAAGCCTATTATCTGGACTTCCGAGAACGAACCGGCGAGCGGCCCAAGGCGCTGGATATCTACCACGCGGGCTTCAATCCCCGCACGACCGGCCACGGCGGCTGGCTAGATTTTGTCTTTCACCAGGGCGACCTATCGCCGGCCGAGCATCAGGTCCTCCAGCGGCACCGCGGGCTCCTAGAGAACCTGGCCACCACGCAGATGAGCCGGTGCTACAAGATGCTTCTGGTTCAGGCGATGCAGCGCGAAGGCGTGTTCCCTGGTGCCATTGAGGTCAATCAACTCGCCGAGCGCATAGCTCAACTGGCCTCGCGTAACCCCAGCCTTCGCCGGGACATCAGCGCTGATCTTGCAAACAAGACCGAGCTAAGACGCATGATCGAGAAAGGCCCGATCGATGCTTGGGTCGAAGGCCGGGGAACAAACGGATCCCGCCACTTTGCCTACCAGGATGGGATTTTTGCGACGACCTTTGACGCCACGGGCTTACAGCGCCAAAACCTCAACGACCTTGTCGAGGAAATCGTCGATTGGCGGCTGGCCGACTATCTCGGCAGGGATCGCGCCGAAGCCGCTGTCAACGTTGCTGAGGGAGACGCAGCTCCCTTTATAGACGCTCCACCACTGGCACCACGGGGTGCCAGCCTGTGGCGCGAGTATATGCGTGAGGAGATAGCTCCGCTCTATGGCCTGACATTCAGCACCGGATCCTGGAACCAGGGCTTCGTCGTCCAAGGCAAGCAGGTGTTCCTGTTGGTCACGCTCAAGAAGGATGATCTGCAGGAGGCGCATCGCTACGAAGATCGCTTCGTCGACGCCGATCGGTTCCACTGGAAGAGCCAGAACCGGACCAAGAAGGACTCCACCCATGGGCGGATCATCAGCGGTGAGGCTCCAGGCTTTAGCCTTCACCTGTTCATCCGCATGGAGAAGAAGCGCGGCCTCAAGGCGTCGCCATTTGTCTACTGCGGAGAAGCTCAGTTCGAGTCCTGGGAAGGCAACAATCCTATCGCTGTGAACTGGCGACTGACCGAGCCCGTGCCGACCCGTCTGCATCGGACCTTTCAGATCAGCACATGACCCGGCTTCGGCTTAACGGCGGCCGTTGTCTAATTGTAGTTTGTCGTCCGAAGCTGCCCCTGAATGGGCCGCCACTAACTGCTGGCAGACAACCCATCGCCGCGGTATGAATTTGCCTATTGCATATATGCATGGAGCTCGCTACATAGGCGTCACAACTGGAGACCGTAACGATGGAAGCTGCGCCCCTGCCCACCAATGTGGGATCGGAAATCGCCCGTCTGAGAAATAGCTTGGGCGTGACGCAGAGTCAGGTAGCGACGAGCGCCAAGCTCGATCAAAGCCGAGTGTCCCGGATCGAGAAAGGCGAAGCCTCGAACCCGCAAGAGATCACGAAGGTCATTGCTGCACTGAGTGAGCTTGGGTCCGATGAGGCTCGGGCGTATGCCGACTACCTCGCAGGCGAGTGGCGGCACGTCGAGCGCCCTGACTTTGCAAATCCTCAGCGCGCGGTCCTGGAATTCGCAGAAGAGGCGCTCAATCAGGTTGAGGCGTTCATCCAGGAGGAAGAGCGTCCATGGCCCCTAAAGCGACAGCTTGAGCGGCAACGAGCCGCCATCGGTGCGTCAGCCGCCTACTTGGCGAAAATGTCCCACCAGATCGCCTTCATCGGCGAAGTCGGCGTCGGGAAATCGACAGCCATCTCGTTCCTCTACGGGCTCCTCGATCCGTCGACTGTCGGCGGCGAACTCCGCGAGCGGGTCGTTCTGGAAACCGGTGGCGGGCACACGACGCTGTGCGAGGTCAATATCCGTCGCGGTCCAGGATTCGGAATAGTCGTTCAGCCCCAGTCGGAAGAAGAGATGCGTAATCTCGTAGCCGATTTCTGCGCGGCGACATGGCAGCGCCGGCCCGGTACCAGCGCCGAGAAAAACGAAGTCGTCAATGTGAGCGAAGAGGTCCAGCGCGCCCTCCGCAACATGTCCGGGTTGACGGTGAAGCGTGAACGCGATGCCGCTGGCAAAAATGTCTATCGAGACCAGGCCATGGAACTCGCTGGCCAGTGCGAGAGCGAAGAAGAGTTTCGCACCAGGGTCATTGAGCGGATGGCGCTGGACCTTCGTGTCAGGCGAGAAATCTGGATCGACGACGGCAGTAAAGGGGCGATGACGATGATGCGGAAGGTATTCCGCGACATCAACAATGGACGTCTGCCCGACGTCCCCATGCCGGCCAGCATCGACCTGCTGATCCCTGAGTTCGGTTCGGAACTCGCCGGTCTGTCGATCTCGGTCGTCGATACCAAGGGCCTCGACGAAGTCGCGGTCCGTGCCGATCTGGATGCGCGTCTGAAGGACACACGAACGCACGTGGTGCTCTGTTCGACCTTCAACCAAGCCCCCAGCACCTCCGTTCAGCTTCTTCTGGACCACCTCCGGAATGCCCACGGCATGAATGTGGATGCCGGGAAAGTTTCGGTCTTAGCCCTGCCACGAGACGACGAAGCTATGGCCGTTAAAGACGATACCGGTCAGCCGCCTATCGATGATGAAGATGGCTATAGTCTGAAGCGCGACCAGATCGTGCGCACACTGGCAAGCGGAGACGGCGCTCTGGCGGGCGTCCCCATTCTGTTTTTCAACGCCAAAAGAGATGAGGCTGCGAAGGCTCGGGCTCAACTTCTCGAACAGGTGCAAGTTCTGCGCAAGACGTATGAGGACCGTCTCCTCGACGAGTGCGCTGCCGCCGACGAGATCGTGAAGAACCACGAGACCCAAGCATTCACGGCGGCGGTGCAGGCGGTCGCCGATCGCCTGGGCCACTTTCTAGAGGCGCATTCAGGCGTGCCGGCGCGTGTTCGCCAGCCGTCGCATGAGCTAGTCCAGGCCATGGCGAACATCCGTTACGCATCGACGATCTGGGCCATGACCCGACGCAACGGTGAGTCTTACAACTTCAGTGTAGCCCATCACGTCGGCGCTGGTGGGGCGAGGGATGCGCTTTTGCGATCGGCCGCTTGGTTTGAAAAACTCCAAGGCGTGCTGGATACCCTTAAGCAGGACCCCGATTTGGCGCTCGCACGAAAAACGATCCAGCAGGTCGAAACCAGCGCGGATGGATGGCGCCGAACATTCGCCGAAGCTGTCCGCACCGCCGCAGGCGAGGTCTATCGTAAACCGCTGGAAGACGACG
Source organism: Caulobacteraceae bacterium (assembly GCA_965284535.1). GTDB lineage: Bacteria > Pseudomonadota > Alphaproteobacteria > Caulobacterales > Caulobacteraceae > Brevundimonas. Next base: position 1,229,919 of record OZ260090.1, on the reverse strand, counting down.
TCGTCCTGTGGGCTGGCTGCGCCGGCCAATGGGGGGCTGGTCCAGGCTTCAAGCACCGTGTCGAGACGCGCATCACCGACTGGTTCGAGAAGCGCACGGACCTGACGCAGAAGCTGGAAAACGTCATCGCCGCTTTGTGGGAAGAGAATGTGGTTCGGCCGCTTCAGCGCCTGACAGACGAAAGCGCATCGGAGCCGCCGCTGGCGGCCTCAGCTAACGTGGTGCCCTTCACCCGTGGGGGATGGGCATGAACATCAGCGGATTCATCTGGAACATCGCTGACGACGTGCTGCGTGGCGTTTATGTGCGCGGAAAGTATCGGGACATCATCCTGCCCATGACCGTCATCCGTCGGCTGGACACGGTGCTGGAGCCGACGAAAGCGGCCGTCTTGGCGAAAAGGGCTGAACTGGAGGCGCTCGGCCTGCCGGAAGCCGCGCAGGAGCCGGCGCTCAACCGGGCCGCCGGGCAGGCATTTCACAACCGTTCACCCTTCACGCTGAAGCAGTTGCTCTCGCGCCCGAACCCGGCGACTCAGCGAGCCGATTTCGAAGCCTATCTCGATGGCTTCTCGGCGAACGTCCGGGACATCATCGATCAGTTTGGCTTCCGTAAGCAGCTCGACAAGCTGGAGACCGCGGGGATTCTGCACGCCCTGATCGAGAAGTTCTGCGATGACCGCGTCAACCTGGCTCCCACGCCGGTGCGCGACGGTGATGGCCGAGTGCGCCTTCACGCGCTCGACAACCATGCGATGGGCACGCTGTTCGAGGAGCTTCTCAGAAAGTTTAACGAAGAGAACAATGAGGAGGCGGGCGAACACTTCACGCCCCGTGACATCGTCGAACTGATGGCCGAGTTGGTCTTCCGACCCGTCGCCCCGCAGATCGGGGACAGCACTTATCTTCTCTACGACGACGCCTGCGGAACCGGCGGCATGCTGACCGTCGGGGAGGCCAAGCTCGCCGCGCTAGCCGCCAAGGCAGGCAAGACAGCCGAGATTCATCTCTATGGCCAAGAAAGCAATCCCGAGACCTACGCCATTTGCAAGGCCGATCTGCTGATTAAGGGCGAGGGCGCGGAGGCGATGAACATCGCGCTGGGCTCCACTCTTTCGGCAGACGCTCACGGCCGCAGCGGTCTTCGCTTTGACTTCATGATGGCCAACCCGCCGTTCGGAAAGACATGGAAGGTCGACCTGGCCGCAATGGGCGGCAAGACCGAAGCGCTCGACCCCCGGTTCGTCGTGGAACACCCTGGCCTCGACAGCGACGACAAGCGCCTGCGCCTCTTTCCGCGTGTGTCCGACGGCCAGCTCCTGTTCCTGGTGAACAAGCTGTCCAAGATGAAGGACACCCCGCTGGGGTCACGAATAGCCGACGTTCACAACGGATCAGCCCTGTTCACGGGCGAGGCGGGTTCCGGAGAAAGCAATGTGCGGCGCTGGGTCATCGAGAATGATTGGCTTGAAGCCATAATCGCCTTGCCGCTGAACATTTTCTACAACACCGGCATCGCGACCTACGTCTGGGTGCTGAGCAACCGAAAAGCCGAGGCTCGCCGGGGGCAGGTCCAGTTGATCGATGCCACCAAGCTGTTCAAGCCGCTGCGTCGAAATCTCGGCAAGCGAAACTGCGAAATGACTGCCGCGCACATCCAGTCAGCGCTCGACAGCTATGAGCGGATGGAGACGAACGACACGTCGGTTGTCCTCCCTAACAGTTCGTTCGGCTACTGGAAGATCACCGTCGAACGGCCACTCAAACTGCGCTCCCGTTTCACACGAGAGGCGGTTGAGGCGTTGCGCTTCCAAAGCGGACACCGGGCCTTGCGCGAGGCGCTTCACGCCGAATTCGGGGATGCTTTGTTCGATGACTTCACCAGCGTCGCGGAGCGGCTGAAGCTCCATCTCGACCCGCCCGAGGCTGAAGTTGAAGAAGCAGCCGAAGGCGAGGGCGAACAGAGCGCGGAAAGCGAGGACGCCGTTGCCGATGCCGGGGACACCACCCCGAAACTGCCGCGCAAGACGCTGAAGAAGCTCCTCGAGCCCGGCACTTGGGCTCGCGACCGCCGCCTGCACCGCGCCGCCGAGCGGTTGGTGGCTGTAGTTGGCGACGCCGAGCATGACGATTACCTGGTGTTCGAGGCAAAGGTGACGGCGGCCATAAAGGCCGAGAAGCTCGTGCTGAAACCCGCCGAGTCCCGGCTGATCGCGCGGGCGATGAGCTGGCGGGCAGCCGATGCAAAACCCATCGTCAAGTCCGTCTCCAAGAAGGCCGCCGATCCGCGTGGCGGGCTCTTCGAAGCCGTTATCAGGGGCAAACCGGCAGTGGTCGCCTATGAACCCGACAAGGCCCTGTCCGATACCGAGATTGTCGTCTTCGATGAGCCAGGAGGGATCGACGCGTTCTTTGAACGCGAGGTGCTGCCCCATGCGGGCGACGCTTGGATCGACCGTGACAAGACGAAGGTCGGCTATGAAATCTCGTTCGCCCGGCACTTCTACAAGCCGAAGCCACCCCGCCCTCTAGCCGAGATCAAGGCCGAGATCGACGCGCTAGAGCGCCAGACTCAGGTGCTGCTCGACGCCGTGCTGATCGAGGCCGACGCGTGAGTGTGGCGCTGAGGCGCTTCGACGCCTACCAAGCCTCGGCAGTCCGCTGGATTGATGACTTGCCAACCCATTGGCGCTCGCGGCGGATCAAAACCTTTCTGCGCGAAGTGGACAAACGCTCGGGGACCGGTGAAGGCGCGCTTCTCACGATGCGTCGCTCCAGCGGCTTGGTTCCGCTGTCCGACTTCTCCGACAAGATCGCCGAGCCGGAACGGCTTCGTCATTACAAGCTGGCGTCACCCGGCCAGATCGTGATGAACCCAATGCAGGCCGGCAACGGGATGTTCGCCATCTGCTATACGCCGGGGCTTATCAGCCCGGACTATCGTTCCTTTGAGCTGACCGACGAAGCCGACGCCCGCTATCTGGTCGCATTGTTCAAGAGCGAGGCGATGCGCGCCACGTTCCGCGCAGAATCGAAAGGGCTCGGAACCGGAACAGCGGGGTTTCTTCGTCTGTATCCTGAGCGCTTTGGAAGCCTGTTCGCTCCGTTTCCCCCACCTGAGGAGCAGCGGAGGATCGCCGACTACATCGACGCCTACGGCGTCCAGGTCCAACGCTTAATCGCTGCACAACGCTGCACCATTGCCGCGTTGAACGAGCGGAAGCAGGCAATCCTGAGCGGCTTGCTTCGCAATGGTATGGATGACGAAGCCACCGTATCGGGCGACCTGCCGTGGATCGATCAACGGCCTAGCGGCTGGCGGGTAAATCGTCTCAAGCCATTTGTAGGCAATATCACTTCGATGAGTATGACTTCGGAGCCCATGGCCTCGATCATCACACTCGACCTTGTGGAGAGTTGGTCCGGGAAAGTTCTTGGCGGCTCGACTGTCAATAGAGAAACATTTGCGGGCAAAGTCTTTCAGCCCGATGATGTGCTCTTCGGCAAGCTCCGACCCTACCTGGCCAAAGTTACTAGGACAACGGAAGCGGGGCTCGCGGGAACAGAATTTCTCGTTCTTCGTGCCAGACCAGATGTCTTCATGCCGCTCTTTCTCGAGCTGCTACTTCGATCAAAGCCGTTCATCGACTATGTCGCCAGTCATAGTGTCGGAGCGAAGATGCCGAGAACGGAATGGGAAGCGATTGCAGCGATACCGGTAGCCATCCCGCCCCTGGATCAGCAAGAACGGCTATGCAAACACTTCGCTGCGGCTTCCGGTGACCTTGATGAAGCTATTGCACAGGAGCGCGGCCAGATCGACCTCATCCTTGAATACCGCGACAGCCTGATCGCCGCCGTGGTTACCGGCAGGCTCGACGTGCGCGAGGCCGCGATCCCCCGCCTCGAACGCGATGACCTGATCGACGACGCCGCAACCGACGACGAAGACATGGAAGATGTGCTCAATGCGGACGACTGACACCAGCGAGAGCGGTCTCGAGGCGCTCATCGTAGCCGCTCTGACCTGCACCGGCACCGGCTCCACAACAGCGATAGCGACCGGCATGTCGGAGGACCCAGCCCCGTTCGCTCGGCCTGATGACTACGTCGAGGGTCATCGCGACGATTTCGACCGCGAGCATGTTTTGGACCCCGTTCAGCTCGCGGCGTTCCTGCGCGCGACCCAGCCCAGCCTGGTCGCGCCGCTGTCGATCGACGTGGATACCCCTACGCGGCGCGGCTTCCTGGCCCGCGTGCGGGACGAGATCACCCGGCGCGGCGTCGTCGACGTGTTGCGGGCCGGCGTCCGGCACGGCCCGCATGAGGTGAAGCTGTATTATCCGCTGCCATCCCCCGGCAACATCCAGGCCGCAGAACGCTTCGACGCCAACAGGTTTTCCGTAACGCGTCAGCTTGGCTATTCGACGGACACCACTCGTCGCGCCCTCGATCTCGGTCTTTTCATCAACGGACTGCCGCTCGCCACGTTTGAACTGAAGAACACGCTGACGGGGCAGACCGCCGCCCATGCCGAGGCGCAATACAAGACCGACCGCGACCCCAGAGAGCTGATTTTCAAGCACGGCCGCTGCGCCGTGCATTTCGCTATGGATGATCGCGAAGTGCGGATGTGCTCGCGCCTCGCTGGTCAAAAAAGCTGGTTTCTCCCCTTCAATCTTGGCTGGAACGACGGCGCGGGAAATCCGCCCAACCCCGGTGGGGTCAAGACGGACTACCTGTGGCGCGAGGTGCTCGCCAAGCGCAGCCTCGCCGACATTATCGAGAACTTTGCCGGCATCATTGAGGAGAAGGATGCGCGGGGACGGGTCACGGCGCGCTCGCCGATCTTCCCGCGTTATCATCAGCTCGATGCCGTCCGTTCGCTCTGCGCCGACGCCGCCGCGCGTGGAGCCGGGCACCGCTATCTCATCCAGCATTCTGCGGGATCAGGGAAATCCAACTCCATCGCCTGGACGGTTCACAAGGTAGTCGGCCTAGAGCGGGCCGGAGCGCCGATTTTCGACACCGTCGTCGTCGTGACTGACCGGCAGGTTCTGGACAAGAACCTTAAGGACACGATCGGCGGCTTCGCCCAGACCGGCCGTTTGATGGGTCACGCGGAACGGTCAGGAGACCTTCGGACGCTTATCGAAAGCGGCAAGAAGGTCATCGTGACCACCGTCCAGAAATTCCCGTTCATCCTGGACGACATCGGTGGCACCCATCGTGGACGCCGGTTCGCGATCGTGATCGACGAGGCCCATTCGAGCCAGGGCGGTCGCGCGGCCGGTGCACTGAACAACGCCTTGAGCGGGACGGCAGTGGACGACGAGCTAACGACCGAAGATCGCATCCTGGCCATCATCGAGGGTCGTCGCATGCTGGACAACGCCAGCTACTTCGCCTTCACGGCAACCCCCAAGAACAAGACTCTCGAACTGTTCGGTGAACGCTATGTGGAAGGCGGAGAGACCAAGTGCCGGCCGTTCCACCTTTATTCGATGAAGCAGGCAATTGAGGAGGGGTTCATCCTCGACGTCCTCAAGCACTACACCCCGGTCTCCAGCTTCTATCGCCTCGCCAAGACGGCGGCGGACGATCCACAGGTCGATGTGTCCCGCACGCTGAAAACGCTGCGCCACTATGTCGAGGGGCACGACCATGCTGTTGCGACGAAGGCCGGGATCATCGTTGATCATTTCCTCGATCAGGTCATCGAGCGCCGCAAGGTGAGCGGCGAAGCACGGGCGATGGTCGCGGCAGACGGCATCGCTCGGGCCCTCGACTATTGGCGCGCGATCAATGCTGCGCTGGAAACACGCGGCTCGCCCTATCGCGCCATCATCGCCTTCTCCGGCACAGTCGATGAAGCTGGCGAACAGAGGAGCGAGGCCTGGTTCAACGGCTTCCCGAGCCGCGAACTGGAGGATCGATTTGACGCCGATCCGTATCGGTTCCTCGTCGTTGCCGACAAGTATCTGACCGGGTTCGACCAGCCGAAGCTGTTCGCCATGTATGTCGACAAGGCGTTGGCCGGCGTGAAGGCGGTCCAGGGCCTATCACGGCTCAACCGGGCGCGACCCGGCAAGAGCGAACCCATCGTCCTGGACTTCAGGAATGACCCGGCCGTGATTGAGGCCGCGTTCTCTGACTTCTACCGCACGACGATCCTGTCGGGGGAAACCGATCCCAATATGCTGCATGACCTCAAGCGCATCCTTGATGGCGCTCTAGTCTACACCCAGTCGGAGGTGGATGAGGTCGTTCAACTGTTCCTGGACGCGGCCCCTCGCGACACTCTCGACCCCATCCTGGACGCGGCGTCAGCGAGATACGAAGAGCTCTCAGAAGAGGCCCAGATCGAGTTCAAGGGCTCGGCCAAGGCGTTCGTGCGGACCTACGCCTTCCTGAGCGCGATCCTGCCCTACGCCGTTCCGGAGTGGGAGAAGCTGGCCACCTTCTTGAAGATGCTGGTTTTGAAGCTGCCCACCCCGGCCAGCGATGAGCCGACCGAGGACGTCGTCGGCGCAGTGGACATGGACAGCTATCGGGTGGAGATCGAGGCTGCGATGGAAATCGCACTCGCGGATGCCGACGCAGAGATTGACCCCGTCCCGACAGGCGCAGCGGGCGGGCGCGGTGACCCGGAAATTGACCAGCTCAGCAATGTGGTCAGAGAGTTCAACGACCGCTTCGGGGCCGTTGATTTCCGGGATCAGGATCGGGTTCAGCGCTTTCTGTTCGAAGAACTTCCCGAGCGGATCAGGGCCAACGATCGCGTTCGGAACGCGCTTCGCAACAGCGACCGGCAGAATGCCCGCATCGAGCATGATCGTGCGGTGGACGACGAACTTCTCGGGAGTCTATCGGACCACACTGACCTTTACGCCCTATATAGTTCTGACCGCGCCTTCAGGGCTTGGTTGCAAGAGCGCCTGTTCTCGGCCGCGAGACCGACCGACCCGCCCCCGCATCCCTAGCCACGAGAGCTCGAAGGGACACGGCGATGGTCGACATTCGGGGATTTGACCGGACCGGCTGGAGGCGGCCTACACCCGGGCAAAGGATGCATATCTGTCAACAGGGGCAGTGCCCCTGATTGCCTTCAAGCACAGCAACTGCAAGGCCGTTGCGCGAGCTAACGTTACCCCGCCCGTTACCCCGACATTTAACTTGCTGTTCCGCCTCCAGCCTGGCCGGCGACTCCAGTCGTTAGAATCTCCTGATTGCCACTCTGAGGCATCGTAGGGAAACGCCCTCGCGGCCAGTGGAGCGGACGTTTCGTGGCGGCGAGAACGCTGCCCGCCCACCCAGGTTTGGCGTTTCGCCCACATAGTTGCCGGCGTGGACACTGTCCGGCCGGTGTCGGCCTTGGGACGTCGGGAGGGTTCGCTGGTCGCACGATAGGCCACCCCGGGGACGTCGGTGCGCCAGACAACTACAGCCCGAGCGCGGCCACGAGGTCATCGTGTTCGAAGGCGCTCTGCATGCGCCCGATCTCTGCCTTTCGGGCACCTCGGGCAACGGCAGTCTCGCGCCAGCCCGCGGTCACCTCTGCCACGGCCTTCACGACGGTCTTCGCCTTTTCCTGCGACAGGTTGAAATACGGTGCCACCTCCAGGACCACGCCCAGATCGCACGCATAGGCGTCAGGCTCGATCCCCGTGGTCAGAATTCGGGGCTTAAGGTCGGTTGGCGTCGGATTGACGTCATAGACCGGAGACAGCTTCCAGCCTGACTTGCCCGACCACAGGAAGCCGTGATTGCGCAGATGGTCGTCGACGTTGGAGATAAGAACGTTGAACACCATGCGGCGGTAGAGTTCCTCGGCGTCGGCGCCGACTTCGGCGCCCACCTCGGAGAGCACGCCCATTAACTCGGGGTAGCTGGCCTGGTCGCCGTCCTTCAAGCCCATCATCGACAGTGCCGAGAGGAACGGGATACGTCTGTCGCCATCGCGGTCGAACCGGTGCGACAGCATCACCGGCTTACCGCCCGCCGTCACCAGATCGTGGTCGGCGGTGCGCATGCCAGCCCTGCGGGCGAGGTCGAGCGCCACCGCTTCCCAAGTTTCGAGGCTGTAGTCGTCGGTCTCCTTCGGGAACTTGGCAATCGAAAGCCGGCCGTGCTGGTCGATCACCGACGCCTTGGGGCGGGCCCCCCCCAGCGACGACCCGGGGGCAAAGATCATCAGCAGATCCTCTTCCGTCTCCTCGTCGCGGCCGATGCGTTCGGTGATCGACAGCAGCCGACCGAGCTCCATGGTGCCCGGCACACCCTGGCCGCGCTCGCTTAAAAAGGCATCGCCGCCCTCAAGTCGAAAGCGCAGGGCACCCAGACGCGAGACGTCGGACACGCCGAGTAGATAATCGACGTCCTGCAGAGTGCGGACCCGACGGTTCTCGCGGTCCGCCGCTTTGCGCTCGGCGCGCTGCATCAGGCGCCGGCCCCAAGTGTCCGGGGCCGAGTCGCCGATCGAGCCGAACAGAGGGGCACCATTGGCCGGGGCGAAGGCACCCTTTGTCAACTGGAGGGCCGGCTCCAGAGAGAATCGGTCCGCGCCCTCCAGCCAGTCGGCATGGTATTCGAAGGTGACCGTCTCTTGGCCCCTGCCGGGACGCCGCCGCAGGGTGCCGACCCGCTGCGCTGTTCCGTCGAGATCGACGTGAACCTCGATGTTGGCCAGAAGGACGTCGGTCACGTCGCCGCTCTAGGCGCGCGCGGCGTACGGACGCGCGAGGGTCGGGTGCTCGGCAAGCGCGCGCGCTTGGGGAGGGCCCCGGCCGACAGATTGAGACCGGTCTCGTCGGCCCGGGCGTCGGCCAAGTCGGTAAGGCCGTCGAGCAGGCCAAGCGCCTGCAGGACGGCAGCGTAGAGGCCGATGCCGACGCCCGGATCGCCGGCCTCTATCCGTTGCAGCGTCGGTCGGCTGGTGAAAGCCCGCGCCGCCACCACGCTCGCGGGCAGGGCGCGGCGGAGCCGGGCCTCGCGCAGGTCGAGGCCGAGCTTTTTCAAACTGCGGCGAACCGCGTAAGAAGCATGGTGCGGCGTCGGCATGTAAACATCCCTTTCCGTTAACTGGGGTTTATGTAACAGGAAGTTGACATCATGTCAGTCCCGGAGTGGGAATTCTTTATCTCCCCGCGACAGCGGACGCACCTAGCGGGTGCCCGCATATATCCGCGCATCTCGACTGGACCGAAGCCGTTCGCCTAGGTGGCGGCATTGCGCGTCCCGCGCGGGACGCTCAGTACACACTTGAGTGCGGACGCTCCGAGCGTCACCTATGACTTACTCCCGGTCTCCCAAGGCAGCGTCACAGGTGGTTCGCCACGATCGACGACGCGCCGATGTTCGCGGGCAGAAGGCGTTCTGTTCTCCAGCTCGTCACCGCTATGCATGTGATCACCTATGTGGTCCGATCGGCGGCTACCGTTCGGCTACATATCTCAGCTAGGCCACAAACGCGGGTACGCTCGCCGACTGCTCCCTGAGTAGCCCCCACTCGCGACTCGCGATACGCGCGCGCCTGTGCGTGGGTGCCTGTGCGTGTGGGTGCCTGTGCGTGTGGGCGCCTGTGCGTGGGCGCCCGCGCCCATACGCGAGCTCGGACAGGCGCTGGCGGCAGTCCGAGCCGCGTAGATCGTTTGGTGTTTCCAAAGGACCTTGATGGCTGGCGCTATGTCCTGGCGCATTTCCATCCCGTGGTCCTTTCACCCAAATAACGACGCGGCGACCGTCCTTAGGTTGGCGCTCACGCCGCAACGTTTGGCGTGGAACCGGCCCTGCCCTCCGGGGCGGGTGCGCCATGTCCGGGGTCCGACGAAGTGATCTGGCGCCATCCCCTTTGTGAGATAGATCGGCCCCATGTGATCAAACGGTCTTATGTCTAGGTAGCCCGGTCTGGCGATTCCGGCGGCGCGCATGGTCCATCGATCAAGCATGCGGAGAAAACGCTTTTCGCTCTTGGCAGGCAAATGGACCAGCCAATGGGCGTGGTAGAACTCGCCGACGTGTTCCAACGTCCAGACGAAGGCAAATTCGTCGCTATCGGAAAAGCGTCCTACGAGCCCTTCGTAGCGATACCATCGGACTGCCATGTCGCGGATGTACTCGAACGCCCGCGGCATGTCCTCGGCCGGGCAGTCCGTGAAGTGGAAATTCAGGGTGATCAGGCGGTCCAATAGCCGACCAACGCTTTTGGCCGCTTCGGCGGCCGCTCTGATTTTTTGACCTTGTTCAGGGCGAATTACGGCGTTGGGGATTCGGCGGTACGGACCTCTCGGTCGTGCTGCCACAAGAGGTGCCTATTACTATAATTGTGTGGGTGCGGAGGCCGCATCGGCGGAATGCCAGCGGCAGCGGGCCCAGCGGGGAATTCGAGGGAGAGAATTTTCTCCCTGTTTTCGCGGCTGTCAGGCGGGCTGCCGCACGCGTTCCCACGCCTCGATCGCGTCTTCGCGCCAGTAGCGGCGGCGGTTGATCACGAGCGGCTGGGGGAAGCCCAGATCAGGCTGCGCGGCCCAGCGGCCGATGGTGCGGCGGCAGACTTTGTAGCGGGCGGCGAGCTGGGCGGCGGTCAGGTGATTGGTCGGCGTCATTGGAGACCTCATTGTGCTGTGAGGTCGCCGATAATTCGCATGTGGCCGACGGAGTCACTTGGCAATACCCGAGTTTAGTTCTGCCAGCCTGCACTCCAGCACACCTGCCGCTGCCCCGGTGTGGCCTCTGGTCAGTCCGATTTTTCCGATCCGAAGATCAGGCGCTCGATCGCAAGGTCCTCGGCATCTCGCTGAGCATTGACCAAGTTCTGGTAGCTGGCTTCCCCGCGCCAAGCACGAAGAGTGGCCCTTGAGGGAGCTGTGCCGAGGACATCACGCAGGGTCTTTTCGAGCCGAGAAAGCGGGAACGCTGGCAATCCTCGCCTCTTTTGATGCCAGTCGCACATCTGAGCCAGATCATAAGCATAGGGGCTGTTGCCAGGCCTCCCACCTGTCGACTTCCCTTCAAAAAAGTCTGTCGGACTGTCCAAGAAGGCGGCTGGGAGCGAAGCTGCCCAAGTGAGTAACTCAATCACTCGGTCGCCCAGTGGCTGCCCGGCAGCGCTCTGCGCTGCAGCCAACTCAACCGCTGCGCCTCTGACAATTTGAGGCGCGACAGGCCACTTCGAAGCCGGCTTGCCGTTATACAGGGTAATGAGGTTGAGGAGCCCCAACGCTGTACCCTCAAGGTCATCTTGGTCCAGCGGGAGAGTGGAAGGCCAGCAATTTAGGATCTGGAAGCGGCGGAAATCTCGCATACGCCCTGAGCCGATCATCGTCTAACGGCCCCGGCGAGCCTCGGCCGCCAGCCAGTGCTGGTTAAGATCCCCGTCAAGCTGGCTCATCCACGAGTGCCATTACGCGGTCAGCCCACTTATCAAGCGCGTCCCGGCGCTCCTCTTCATAATCGTAGACCTGATAAACCGCCACGATACCGCTCGACGATCCGCTAATGTGGTTGATCACCTTCTCGATCACCCGAAGGTCAACCTTCATCTTTTGCATGCCGGTCGCGACGGTTCGCCGGAGGTCATGGAGGCGCCAAGGGGGCAAAGGCTTTGCGTCCTCCGGATCAAGACCTTTGGCTTTGAGATCGAGTCGAATCTGCGCCAACACGAGTTCGTCCAACCGGGCTTTGACCTTGGAGAAGCCGCTGACGGGGCTGAGCACGTCGGTCCTCGCCTTGGCACCCGTGGTGAAGACGTAGTCGGGACTGCCTGCAAGCTTAGGAATTGAAGCGATCTCACGTCTAGCAGCGTCGCTCAGCGGCACGATATGAGATCGACCGTTCTTGGTTTTCGCCTTCGGAAGCGACCAGAGACGCTGGTCTCCTGAGATCTCCGACCAAAGCATAGAGGCCACCTCGCCCCTTCGCTGTCCGGTCAAGATCAGCATCCGCACAAGCTGGCGGAACGGGGGCAGGATTCCCTCGCTGGCTCGCCAGACCAACGCGATCTCATCATCCGACAAGAACCTGTCCCGACTTGTTTCTGCGGTCGGCTGTCGGACGTTGCTGGCGGGCGAGGTTTCCAGAAATTCCTGCTCCACGCACCAGTTGAAGAATTTTCGGACTAGGGCCAGGACCCGGTTCGCCGTAACCGGCGCCCCGTCATCCCGGACGTGACCCAGCAAATCGAGAACATCCCGCCGCCGGATCGAGTCCAACGATCTTCCCTTCCAGTGAGGTTTGACCTTCTTGTCGAATAGCCGGACCGCCTCTTTCGCGGAGCTGGCCCGATTGTGCGGCACCACGTGGAGCCGAACGAACTCTCTAAAGGCGGCCTCCACTTCGCGTGGCTTGGATTTCGCGCTGGTTCCCTGGAGCAGCGCCGCGGGATCAACCCCCTGCTCCAGGGCCCGGCGTGCCCTCTGGACGAGCAGTCGGGCCCCTGTCAGTGACAAAACCCCACCCACCCGCGGTTCCGCGGCGGCTGCTTCAGGCAACATATCGGCCGGTGACATGTACCGCCCAAGGGTCAGCTTCTGCGGCTTGTCAAAGCGGCGATATCGAAGCGCCCAGGACTTCGCACCCGTGGGCGAGTGCAGCAGAAAAAGGCCCTCGCCGAATGGCAACTCCACCCGCTTGGCCGGCGGTTTCAGGGCTTTGATCTGTAGATCGGTTAGGTGCCTAGCCATGAGCTGGGGTAACGTCCAGGGTAACAGAAAGAGGTGCCCGACGTTGTCCGCTACTGTCCTCAAATACGCAACCGCTATTACTTTTTTACAATATTTTCGGTTACTTAAAGCGCGATGGTGGCCGATACTGTCACCGTACGACCCTCAGTATTTTAAGCCTACGAATCTGAGGGTCGGACGTTCGAATCGTTCCGGGCGCGCCATTTTCTCATAGAGATTAGAGCGGCAGCCGCCGGCCTTCGGTCGCGAGGCCAGCTGCAAGGCGGATATCCGCTCTGCCTCCCGCCTCCGGAATGTCTTCAAATTTCAGGAAGCGCCGGCCCGATGGTGGCGGGGCGGGAAATGGCCCGGCCGACGGTACTGAAGATTTGCACAGCCGGGCCTGCCCCCAAACCCCCGCGAGGGCGACGGCGACCTGGTCCCCGGCCCAGGCTGGCACCCATGTCCGAACGACCCGAACCGGGTCGGACAGCCTTCAGGCCGCCGAGGCCGCGTGCGCACCCGCGCTCTCGACCTCACGCTCGGCCTGGGTGAAGCCATAGTCGGGAACGATCGCGCCGCCCTGATCCGAGACGGCATCCCAGGCCTGACGAAGGCGGTTGCCGGCCTCGGGCCCGCCGCCGATGTATTCTCCGGCCGTCAGGGTGACATAGGCGCGCGCGAAATGGCCGGCACCGGCGCAGACGATGGCCCGCGTCGGCGCGTCCTCGACCACCAGCGGAAGGAGCGCCGGACTGACCAGCGCGGGGTCCAGCCGGGTCAGGCTGGCCTCCGACAGCACCCCCGCCGTCATCGCGGTGGCCGCGGTCGGCGCGAGACAGTTGACGCGGACGTCGTACTTCTCGCCCTCAATGGCGAGCGTCTGCATCAGGCCGACCAGGGCCATCTTGGCGGCACCGTAGTTGGCCTGACCGAAATTGCCGTAGAGGCCCGAGGAGGAGGTCGTCATCACGATGCGGCCATAGCGCTGCTCTCGCATGATCTCCCAGACCGCCTTGGAACAGACGGCCGCGCCCATCAGATGGATGTCCACCACCAGTCGGAAATCATCCAGGGACATCTTGGCGAAGCTCTTGTCGCGCAGGATGCCGGCGTTGTTGACCAGAATGTCGATCCGGCCCCAGGTCGCCATGGTCCGATCGACCATCGCCTGGACGGCGGCCTCGTCGGTCACCGAGCCGGCGACGGCGATGGCCTGACCGCCCGCCGCGACGATCTCGGCTGCCACGGTCTCCGCCGCGCCGTCGGCCAGGTCATTGGCCACGACATGGGCCCCCTGGCGAGCCAGGTAGAGGGCGTGCTGGCGGCCCAGTCCGCCACCCGCGCCCGTCACGATCGCAATACGACCCTCAAGCGTCATTCCGTGTCTCCGATTTCGTGCGTGGGTGGGGGCAGGCCTATCGCGCGGTGGCGGGCACGGGCTTGCAGATGCCCATGAAGCCCGCGGCCATGAAGGTGGCCATTCGGTCTTTCACGGCGTCGAAGTCGTCGGAGTCGCAGATGCCTCCGGACAGCCGGTTGATCCGGCCCGTGCGCGCCAGCGTCAACATCAGGGCGCCGGTGACGAAGTGATAGCCCCAGAAGATATCGGCCTCGGCGCAGTCCGGCAGGGCCTTCTTCAGAAGATCGATCAGCCGCAGGACGACCGGGTCGAAATGCAGGTCCATCAGCTCGCCGCCATAGGTGGTGTTGGAGACCTGGGCACCGAGAGCCCCGTAGTTCTTCCAGTTCTCTCCGCCCTGGCTGTAGAGGTCGAGGTCGGTGTCCAGAAAGGCCCGGAGGGCTCCCTCGACCGTGGGCTTGCCCCGGGTGGCTGCGTCATACTCGTCCAGCGCCTTCATGCGCAGGCCGCTCGTGACTTCAGCGCGGCGCGCGATCACGGCGTCGAACAGCTTCTTCTTGTCGGTGAAATAGTAGTTCAGCAGCGTGTGGTGGACGCCGACCCGCTGGGCGACATCCTTGAGCGTCACCCCGTACAAGCCGTGCACCGAGAACAGATACTCGGCCGCGTCGAGAATCTGTTCCATCTTGTCGGCGCGCTGCTCGACCTTGGTCCGGCTCCGGCGTGGCTTGGCGGTATCGGTCGCCGCGCCCCGGACCTTGGGAGCCTGAAGTTCGGGCTTCTGTTTAGTAACCGCCATAGTCAACTCTCAAACGCATCTTGTCGATCTTGCCGGTTGAGGCGAGGGGCATCTGCTCCAGCCGGATAACCGCATCGGGAATCCACCACGGAGCGACCCGTCCGCGCAATGGTGCGAGGAAGTCCTCGTCGTCGCCGACCTCCGCTTCACAGGTCTGTATCACCAGAATCGGCGTCAACGAGCGGCTGCGGGCGTCGAAGGAGAAGACCGGCCGGGACGTCAGCGCCTACATCCTGTTCATGGTCATTGCCGACGAAACCGACGAGGCGGCCATGGCCAAGTGGGAAAGCTACCGCGACGGCGTCGACAAGGAGGCGGTGGCCTGGCTGGTCGGACAGGCGTCAGGCAACACCTCGGAAGACACCAACACCAAACAGCTGGCGGCCGAAAAGGCGGCGGTGAATCTGAACATGGGCACCCTGGTCGGCTCCCACGCCTCGATCGCGCGTATGCTGGACGAGGTGGCGACGGTGCCGGACACGGCGGGCGTACTTCTTACCTTCGACGATTTCGAGCAGGGGATCGAGGACTTTGGGCGGCGCATCCAGCCCTTGATGACCTGCCGGGCTCACATCGAGCGCGCCTGACCGTTCAGGCTGCCTCGGCTTCGCGTTCCGGCTCGGACCCGGCCAGAACCTGCTCGATGCCGGCGAACAGCGTCGCCAGGGTCACTGGCTTGGCCAGATGACCGTCCGCACCAGCCTTGCGGCCCGCCTCAACGTGTTCGGCCATGGCATTGGCGGTCAGCATCAGCACCGGCGTCCTGCTCCGGCCCTGCTGCAGCTCCAGCGCCCGGATTTCAGCGGTGGCGGTCAAACCGTCCATCACCGGCATCTGCATATCCATCAGGACCAGGTCGAAGGCCCCGTCCGGGAAGGCGTCCAGAGCCTCGCGTCCGTCCGCCACGCAAACCAGTTCAGCGCCGGTTCCCGACAGCAGAACCTCGATGACCTTGCGGTTGGCCGGATGATCGTCGGCCAGGAGAATCCGAAGCGGCACACCTTCGACCCCGGCATCAGTCACCGCTGCCGTGGCGCTCTCCACCGTTTCGGCCGGCGGCAACGGCATCTCGAACCAGAAGCGGGAGCCCACGCCCGGCTCGCTGTAGCAGTCCAGTCCGCCTCCCATCAGTTCAGCCAGGTCGCGTGAGATCGCCAGACCCAGACCGGTCCCCCCGAAACGGCGCGTGATCGATCCATCGGCCTGATGAAAGCGCCCGAAAATTCGCGCCTTCTGGTCCGGCTCGAAGCCGACGCCGGTGTCCTGAACCGTGAAACGGACCTGGCCTTCCGAAGTGTCTTCGACGCTCAGGCGAACCTCGCCATCGGCCGTGAATTTCAGGGCATTGCTGACCAGGTTGGTCAGGATCTGGCGGATGCGGACCACGTCGCCAAACACCAGCCGCTCGGCTCCGGCCGGAATATCGACTTCCAGCCGGACACCCTTGGTCTCGGCCTTGGGCCGCCAAAGGGCGGCGGTCTCGCGCACGACATCGGCCAGCTGGAACGGAGCTGGCTCGACGGCAATCTGGCCTGACTCGATCTTGGCGGTGTCCAGAATATCCGACAGCAAACGTTCAAGCGTTCCGCTGGAGGATCGCACAATGTCGACCATCTCGCGTTCGCGTGGGCCCAGATCGCTGCGGGCAAGGGCGTCGGCCATGGCCACAACCCCGTTCAGGGGCGTGCGGATTTCGTGGCTCATATTGGCCAGAAAATCGCTCTTGGAGCGGCTGGCCTCATCAGCGGCATGGCGCGCCAGACGCAGATGTCCCGCCGAACGCCATTGCCAGACCAGCAGACCCGCCGCGGTCAGGAAAAAGACCACGGCAATGCCGACGACCCACCGTTGCGAACTGATAACGTCATCCTGCAGGCGGGCGTTGGTCCGTTCGGTATCCAGTTGGCGACGGCGTTCAGCCAGTTGCTCCTGCATGTCACCGGTGACCTGGCCGATCCCGGCGCTGAAACGGCGGGCATCCTGAACTTCCCGGGCCTTGTGGTAGGCGTCGAGCCGTAGGAAGGCCTCCCGCACCCGGCCTTCAGCAAACAGCAGTGCGGCCTCGACGCGGGGAACCTCCGAAAAGCCTTCCTCGCGGAACGAACCGGCGGCCTCGCGGCGACGAATTTCCGCCAGATCTCGGCGGGCGAGACCCAGCTGGCCGGTCCGGGCGTAGGCGAGTGCGCGCGACGGCAGCAGTTGCGGGGCCAGAAAATCCGCAGCGCCTAGATCGGCCCCGTAAGACGAAAGGCAGTTGAGCACCCCGCGCGAGTCACCGCCGCCCTCGGCCACCATGGCACACAGGTTGGCGTCATAGACCAGAAGGCTTTCGAGCTCCGACCGCCGGGACAGACGATGGTGCGCGGCATAGAGCTGGTTGGCCAGATCCTGGTCCCCGACCTGCACCGACAGCCGGGTCAGATTGTACAGGGCGTCAAAATCCGGGCGGGGATAGGCAGGATTGGAATAGTCGATCTCAAAGCGGCGAAACGCCGTGGTCGCGCCTTCGATATCGTTCAGCTTCATCAGGCCAATACCGGTCACTTCCCACAAGCCGGCCCGGGCGGTGTCGGCATAGGGCGCGTTTTCGGGAATGGCCGTATCCGCTACAGTCAGCAGGCGCAGGGCGTCGCCGATACGATCTTCATCCATCAGCACCAGCGCCTCGAGCCGGGTCGCATGGGCCCTGACGAACCAGTCGGTCGTGGTGCGCGCAATCTGCCCAAATCCGGCCGAGGCTTCGGTTTGTCCGCTGTCATAGCGGATGATCAGGGCGTTGAGCCGGGCGATCATCTGATATCGCTCGTCCCGCCGGGCCAGCGCGGCCGCGGCAAGGCGGTTGTTCCAGAACTCGGCGCGGGCATAGTCGCCCTGGTTCAGCGTGATCCACATGACGTGATAGAGCCGGTTCAGCCCCTCGCGACCAGGCTGTTCCAGAGCGGCCTCGCCAAATTTCTCGAGAGCCGGAAAGCTGGTCGCGGCGGCGCGTTGCTCGACGCGCTGGGCCAGTTCGACGCGGCTCTCGCGCGACTGGGTCGCGGCCCGGACGTCGCTGGAAAGCGCGAGCCCGATGAACAGGGCCGCGACCAGAACAGACTTTACAGAGGACATATCGTTTCCGTGATGGAAGCGGATCATGACCCGGCGACCCTTTCCCAAGCTTTAGCGACGCAGAATTTTCCGGACACGCTGGAATTGTGGACTTCCGACCAGCACCGCGTCAGCGTCACGACATGGCCGAATCGTCCGTCAGAGAGCCGTTTTCAGCGGGCTTCCACGAGTTTTTCGCCGGGGGCGGGATGGTGCGCGCCGGTTTGGGCGAAGTTTGGCATTGCCTGTTCGCGAACGATTTCGATCCGTCGAAGGCGCAGGCCTACCGGGCCAATTGGGGCGCTGCCGGCCTGCGGGTCGACGATATCGCGGCGTTGACCGCCGCCGATCTTCCGGGGATCGCGGCGCTGATGTGGGGTTCGTTTCCCTGCCAGGACCTGTCGCTGGCGGGTGCCGGCGGGGGTCTGTGCGGCAAGCGTTCGGGGACGTTCCACGACTTCTGGAGGCTGGCGCGATCGCTGGGCGACGAAGGCCGCGCGCCCCGGATCGTCGCCGTCGAGAACGTCTGCGGTGCCCTGACCTCGCATGGAGGCGGGGATTTCGAGGTGATCTGCCGGACCTATGCCGAGGCCGGCTATCGCTGCGGGGCCCTGGTGATCAACGCCGACCGGTTTCTGCCCCAGTCGCGGCCCCGACTGTTCGTGGTCGGGATTCACCGGGATGTGGCCATCGATCCGGGGCTGACGACGGCGGAAGCCACGGGACCGTTCCATCCGCCGGCCCTGCGCCGGGCGGTCGAGCGCCTGCCCGTGGATCTGCGCGAAACCATGGTCTGGTGGCGGTTGCCCGAGCCCGAAGGTCCGCCGGCGACGCTGGCGTCGTTGGTCGAGGGCGAGCCTTCGGACGTTCGCTGGCATTCGGCGGCCGAGACGGCCCGGCTGCTGTCACTGATGTCGCCCGCAAATCTGGCCAAGGTCGAGGCGGCGCGCCGGACAGGAAAGCGCTGCGTCGGGGGGCTGTTCCGGCGGACGCGGCGCGACGCGGCCGGCCTGAGGGTCCAGCGCGCCGAGGTGCGGTTCGATATCGCGGGCTGCCTGCGTACGCCGGCCGGGGGATCGAGCCGCCAGATCCTGATGATCGTCGAGGACGGGCAGGTCCGGTCGCGCCTGATGTCAGCGCGGGAAACGGCGCGGCTCATGGGATTGCCGGACAGCTACCGCCTGCCGGAGTCCTACAGCGCCGCCTGCCATCTGACCGGGGACGGCGTCGCCGTGCCGGTCGTGCGCCATCTGGCGCATTGGCTGCTCGAGCCGCTGCTGGCGGCACAGCCGGGGCTTCTGCGCGCAGCCTGACGGGGAGCTTGCCAAAGCTGGTCAGCGAGGCATCATGTATCCGGGGGATCCGGGGAGGTCATGATGAGAGCCATACTGACGGGGCTGGCGGGGCTGGCGGTTCTGGGGCTGGCGACGCCCGCGTCGGCGGAGAGCTGGCATGCGTTCTCGCGCAGCGCCAACTCGGCCTATATGGCCGACGTGGACAGTATCGTGGTGGAGGGTGACATAACGCGCATCCAGCTGGCGATCGTTGCCTTGCGCGGCGAGCCCGGCGATTTCAGCCACACGTCCGACACCTATGAAATCCGCTGCGAGTCACGGGAGTGGCGCAGCCCGGTGTCGATCGAATACGGCCCCGAAGGCGAGGAGGTCGACCGCTATCCGGATGACGGCGACTGGACGCCCGCCCGCCCGGGCACCGTCCCGGGCATACTGAAGGAGATCGCCTGCGACGGTGTGCGGGCCAATCCACCCTTCTGGCCCACGATCCGGGCCTTTGTCGAAGCCGGACGTCCGTCGGTCTGAAGACGCGTCAGGCGTCCACGGCGGCGTCGAGGGCGTTGGCCTGGATGAACTCGCGGCGCGGTTCGACCACGTCGCCCATCAGTTTGGCGAACAGGTCCGAGGCGTCTTCCTGATGCTCGACCTGCACCTTCAGCAGGGTGCGGGCGTTGACGTCCAGGGTGGTCTCCCACAGCTGTTCGGGGTTCATCTCGCCCAGACCCTTGTAGCGCTGGATGGCGAGGCCCTTCTTGCCGGCGTCCAGCACCGCCTCAAGCAGGTCGAGCGGCCCCCGGATGGTCACCGCCTTGTCCTTGCGACGGAAGACGGCCGGCTTGTCGAACAGGCCCTCGAAGGCCACGGAACGTTCAGCCAGACGGCGGGCGTCGAGCGAACGGATCAGCGCCTCTTCCAGCACGATGCGTTCGGTCACGGCGCGGCGTACGCGTTCGAAGGCCACGGCCCCCTGGGCGCCGGGCGCGCCGGACCAGTCGCCGTCGCCCTCCTCGGCGTAGAGGTTGAGGCGGGCGGCGGCCCTTGAGGGATCGGCCGGCTCTTCGTCGAACAGGCCCGCGAGCGCGGATTGCTCGATGGCGAAGGCGGGCGCGCGCTGCGACAGACGATCGACCCCGGCCTTGAAGGCCTTGGCCTCGCGCACAAGGGACTGCAGGTCAAAGCCGGTGCGGCGCTCGCCGGTCGGCAGGTCCAGCTCGGCCTCCGTGGAGCCTTCCTCGATGAGGTAGGCGTCCATCTCGGCCTGGTCCTTGAGGTAGCGGGACTGCTTGCCCTTGGAGACCTTGTAGAGCGGCGGCTGGGCTATGTAGACGTGGCCGCGCTCGATCAGCTCGGGCATCTGGCGGTAGAAGAAGGTCAGCAGCAGGGTCCGGATGTGGGCGCCGTCGACGTCGGCGTCGGCCATCAGGATGATCTTGTGATAGCGCAGCTTGTCGGCGTTGAAATCGTCGCGGCCGATGCCGGTGCCGAGCGCCAGGATCAGCGTCCCGATCAGTTCGGATGACAGCATCCGGTCGAAGCGGGCGCGCTCAACGTTGAGGATCTTGCCGCGCAGGGGCAGGACGGCCTGGTTCTCGCGGTTGCGGGCCTGTTTGGCCGAGCCGCCGGCGGAGTCGCCCTCGACGATGAACAGCTCGGACTTGGCGGGATCGCGTTCCTGACAGTCGGCCAGTTTCCCGGGCAGGGAGGCCATGTCCATCGACGTCTTGCGCCGGGTCAGGTCGCGGGCCTTGCGCGCGGCCTCGCGGGCGGCGGCGGCCTCGATGATCTTGGCGACCACGGCCTTGGCCTCGACGGGGTGTTCCTCGAACCAGGTCGACAGGCCTTCGGAGCACAGGCCCTCGACGGCGGGGCGGACTTCGGACGAGACCAGCTTGTCCTTCGTCTGGGAGCTGAATTTGGGATCCGGCACCTTGACCGAGAGGACGCAGGTCAGGCCCTCGCGGGCGTCCTCGCCCGAGACCGAGACCTTCTCCTTCTTCGCCGCGCCGGCGGCGTCGATATAGCCGCCCATGACGCGGGTCAGGCTGGCGCGGAAGGCCGACAGGTGGGTGCCTCCATCCCGCTGGGGGATGTTGTTGGTGAAGCACAGCATGGTCTCGTGGTAGCTGTCGTTCCACCACAGGGCGAGATCGATCTCGATCCCTTCCTTCTTGCCACGAATGACGATGACGTCCTTGAGGATGGGCGTCTTGGACTTGTCGAGGTGGCGCACGAAGGCCTCGACCCCGCCCTCATAGTGCAGGATTTCCTCGAATTTCTCGGCCCCGCGATGGTCCTGCAGCTTGATGACCACGCCCGAGTTCAGGAAGGCCAGTTCGCGCAGGCGATGCTCGAGCGTCTTCAGGTCGAAGTCGATGTGGGCGAAGGTGGTGACCGACGGATAGAAGGTGACCTCTGTGCCCGACAGGACCTTGCCATTGTCGCGCATTGGCGCGTCGCCGGTGACCCGCAGGCTCTCGACCGTGTCGCCGCGCGCGAACTTCATCTCGTGGCGTTTGCCGTTGCGGTAGATGACCAGCTTCAACCAGTCGGACAGGGCGTTGACGACCGAGACGCCGACGCCGTGCAGGCCGCCCGAGACCTTGTAGGAATTCTGGTCGAACTTACCGCCCGCGTGCAGCTGGGTCATGATGACCTCGGCGGCCGAAACGCCTTCCTCGCCGTGGATGTCGGTTGGGATGCCGCGACCGTTGTCGGTGACCGTCACCGAGCCGTCGGCGTTGAGGATGACCTGGACCAGGTCGGCGTGGCCCGCCAGGGCCTCGTCGATGGCATTGTCGACCACCTCATAGACCATGTGGTGCAGACCCGAGCCGTCGTCGGTGTCGCCGATATACATGCCCGGGCGTTTGCGGACCGCGTCGAGGCCTTTCAGGACCTTGATGGAATCGGCGCCGTAGGCGGCCTCCTCGGCGGTGTCGACGTTGCGCTCGGTCTCGGTGTTATCGGTCATATATTCGGTCGGTAAAACGCCCTCCAGGAGGGCCTCTGAAGACGACGGTGAGGTCGCCTTGAACGGACGGTTTTCAGGGCGCGAATCCGGGTCGCGCCGAGGCCTGCAACATATAGGGATTCCGGGCGGAATTGCGAGGAAAAGCGCGGTCTGGAAAGGGTCTGGACAGCCGACTTCGCCGCGCTGTTTCCAGGGCGGTTGTGGGAGGCATGGCGGAGCGCCCGGGCCTTCGCCCGGATGAGAGAGTTTGAATACCGTTTCGGCGAAAGACGAACGCTCCGCGCGGCTGGTTTTCCGGAAGCTTGCGTCGGGTGGCCGTGTTCGGGCCTTACCGCAGCGCCTCCGGCGGGCAGGCTGCCCGACGAGGCAGTCCCTGGAACGATCTGGGTATCCCCCCCGATCCTCCACCCCGGCCGGCCGACCCTTAGGAGGCCACCGGATCCGGTCCGGCCTCCCTGCTTGCGCAGTGAGATCCCGCTCCATCCGCTCCCGCCGCCGCTTCGGATCGCCGGCCGAGCGAGCCTCCCATGCGACGGGACGGGGAGAGTGTCCCACGGGTCCCTGGTATCGCGGGTTCGTGACGCTATAATTTTTTGAAGGCGCGCGAAATCAGAGGGTTGGCGGCGCGGAATATGCTGGCAATCGGCCGATTGTCAGCACGGTTCTCCCTCCCCTTCATGGGGAGGGACGATCGGCGCAGCCGATCCGGGTGGGGTACGCCAGTCTCGCACGACCGGCACCCGGCTTCGCACTTCCCCACCCGGGCTTCGCTACGCTTCGCCGTCCCTCCCCACTTCGGGGGAGGGAGAAGGCACTACTCCACCGTCAGCGCCCCGCCCTCGACCCGGACGAACTGCGCCCTCCCCCGCAACGGCGAGAACAGTTCGGCCTCGGTGCCGGTCATGAAGGCCTGCAGGCCGAGGGCCTCGATCTCGTCGAACAGGGCGGCGCGGCGGGCCGTGTCGAGGTGGGCGGGGGCCTCGTCGAGCAGCAGGACGGGCGGGGCCGGCTGGTCGGCGAGGCGGGTGATCTGGGCGAGGATCAGATTGAGGACCAGCGCCTTCTGTTCACCGGACGAGCCCTCGGCCGCGGGGCGGTTCTTCTCGCGATGCAGGGCGGTCAGGTCGGAGCGGTGCGGGCCGAACAGGGAGCGGCCGGCGGCGGCGTCACGAGCGCGGCTGCGGGTCAGGCCGTCGCGGATGGCGGCGGCGATGGCTTCGGGGCCGGCGCCGGCGGTCGCCATGGCCTCGGCCTCGCCCGTCAGGCCGAGGTCGGCCTGGGGGAAGGGGCGGTCGTTGCGGGCGTCGATGGCGGCCTGAAGGGTGGTCAGGGCGGCGGCGCGGGCGATGGCGGCCTCGGCGCCCGCCTCGCCGAGGCGCAGCTCCAGGGCGTCGAGCCAGAGAGGGTCGGCGGCGCGGCCCCCAGCGCCCTCGGTCAGCAGCCGCAGGCGCTCGCGCAGGGCCTTTTCATAGGCCGAGACCGAGGCGGCGTGGGCGGGGTCCGCGGCGAAGACCAGCCGGTCGAGGAATTTCAGCCGGGCGGCGCGGGCGTCGGAGAACAGCCGGTCCTGTTCCGGCGTGGCCCAGACCGGGCGCAGATGGTCGAGCAGCCGTCCGGGCTGGGACGTCTCCCCGTCAATGCGGACGATGCGGCGGGCGGCCCCGGGCGACTGGACGCCGGTGCCCAGTTTGATCTCGTCCTCGCCGTCGGTGAGGACGGCGGCGACGGCCCAGGCCCGGCCGGTCGCCTCGCCCGGTTCGCGCCGGCCCATCTCGGGGGCGGTGGCGCCGCGCAGGCCCCGGCCGGGGGTGAACAGGCTGAGCGCCTCGAGCAGATTGGTCTTGCCCGCGCCGTTGGGGCCATGGAGCACGACGGCGCCCGCCGCGATGGGCAGGGTGGCCGCTGCATAGGAGCGGAAGTCAGTGAGGGTGAGAGATGTAATCAAGATTTTCCGCTCATCCCGGCGAAAGCCGGGACCCAGTTCTTTCGCAAGAACGCAGGCGGTTCAGAAGAGCTTTTCGAACAGGTCGGTCCAGCCGGGATTGGTTCGCTCGATCATTTCCAGCTTCCAGACCCGCTTCCATTCCTTGATCTGGCGTTCCCGGACGAAGGCGGCGTGTCGGCTCTCGTGGACCTCGAACCAGACGAGGATGGCGACGCCGTATTTGGCGGTAAAGCCGTCCCGCCGCTTCTCGCGGTGCTCGATGATCCGCTTGATCAGATTGTCGGTCGAGCCGGTGTAGAGGGTCCCGTTCCGACGGCTGGCGATGATGTAGGTGAAGAACGCCAACCGGAACCTCCGTACGTAACGAAAGCACTGGGTCCCGGCTTTCGCCGGGATGAGCGGAATTCAAAAACTCAGACTCTCAGCGGCATCAGCACATATTGCACGCCCGGATCGCCCGGATCGAGGACCAGGGTCGGGCTGGCCGGGTCGGCGAATTTGAAGTGGGCAGTTTCGCCGGTGATCTGGCCGGCGACGTCGAGCAGGTAGCGGGCGTTGAAGCCGATCTCGAAGGGCTCTTCGGAATAGCCGATCTCGACCTCCTCGACCCCCTGCCCGGCCTCCATGTTGCGCACCGTCAGGGTGACGCGGTCCAGCTCGAAGGCCAGTTTCACGCTGCGGCTCTTCTCGGCCGAGATGGTGGCGACGCGGTCGACGGCGGAGGCGAAGACGGCGTTGTCGATGTCGGCCTGTTTGTCATTACCTTTTGGAATGACGCGCATGTAGTCTGGGAAGGCACCGTCGATGACCTTGGAGGTCAGGGAGGCCTGGCCGAACTCGAAGCGGATCTTCTGCGGGCTGACCATGACGTCGACCGGGCCGGAGCCGTCGTCGAGCAGGCGGCGGACCTGATCCACCGTCTTGCGCGGCACGATCACGCCGGGGCCGCCGGCGGCACCTTCCGGCGCGGGCGTCTCGGCGAGGGCGAGGCGGTGGCCGTCGGTGGCCACGGCGCGCAGCAGCGGAATGCCGGCCTCGGCCACGGTGTGGAGATACAGGCCGTTCAGATAGTAGCGCGTCTCTTCGGTCGAGACGGCGAACCGGGTCTTGTCGATCAGCCGGGCGAGGTCTTCCTTGGGCAGGGTGAAGCGGGTGCCCGAGGTGTCGGTCGACATGACCGGGAAGTCGCCGGCCGGCAGGACCGGCAGGTTGAATTTGGAACGGCCGGCCTGGACCACCAGACGGGGGTCGTCGCCGTTGTAGCTGAGCGAGACCTCGGCGCCGTCGGGGAGTTTGCGGACGATCTCATAGAGGGTGTGGGCCGGGGCGGTGATCTGGCCCTCGACGTTCACCTGGGCCTCGGCCTCGTCGACCATCTCCATGTCGAGATCGGTGGCGGCGAAGCTGAGCTTGTCGCGTCCGGCGCTGAGCAGGACGTTGGACAGGATGGGGATGGTGTTCCTGCGCTCGACGACGCTCTGCACGTGGCCGAGGGCCTTGAGGAGCGCGGATCGTTCGATGGTCAGCTGCATGTGGTCTCGCCCGACAGCAGCGACTCACCAGCCGCCGCAAAGAGATAGGGCTATGGACACTAGCGGATTGGCCGGGCGGGGCAAGGAAGTGGGTAGGGGTTGTTCACAGCCGTTCTCCCTCCCCCTCCGGGGGAGGGCGGTCGCGAAGCGACCGGGTGGGGGCGGTTCGGCAACAAGGACGCCAGCGCTTGTTTCGCCGAGCCCTTCCCACCCCGTCGTCGCTGCGCGCCGACGACCCTCCCCCGGAGGGGGAGGGAGAGCCGCATGGCCTAACCCCTGAGCTTGCGCGTCAGCGTCTCGACATCCCGGGCGATCTGGTCGTCCTGGGCCATCAGCTCCTCGATCTTGCGCACGCCGTGCAGGACCGTGGTGTGGTCGCGGCCTCCGAAGCGGCGGCCGATGTCGGGGTAGGAGCGGGTCGTGTGCTGTTTGCACAGCCACATGGCGATCTGGCGCGGGCGGGCCACGGCGCGGGTGCGGCGCTCGCTGAGAAGGTCGGCCTGTTTGAGGCTGAAATGGTCGGCGACCGTCTTCTGGATCTCGTCGACGGTGATGCGGCGCTCGGGCCCGCCGCGCAGGGCCGAGCCGAGCAGGGCCTGGGTCTCGTCGACGCTGAGCGCCGACAGGCGGGCGCCGGCGACGGCGGCCAGGGTGTTCACGGCCCCCTCGAGCTCGCGCATCGAGCCGGGCGTGCGGTCGACCAGATGTTCCAGCACCTCGGCGCGGGCCTCGCCGGAGACGACGCCGAGCCGGGCCAGGGCCTCGATCCGGCTGCGGGCCACGGCCAGTTTCAGGGCGCGGTCGGCGGGCTCGACCGGGCAGGTCAGGCCCGAGGCCAGATGGCTGCGCAGGCGCGGCTCGACCTCGGTCAGGGCCATGGGCGGGCGGTCGGCCGAGAGGATGATCTTCTTGCCGTCCTCGATCAGGGCGGTGAGCGTCGAGAGCAGTTCTTCCTGGGTGCCGGCCTTGCCGCCGACGAACTGGACGTCGTCGATCAGCAGCATGTCGGCGTTGCGCAGACTGTCCTTGAAGGCCGCCATGGTGCGGTCCTGGGTGGCGCGCACGAAGGTCGACAGGAAGCGTTCGGCGGTCAGATAGACGACCCGCGCGTCGGGGCGCAGGCGCTGGGCCTCCCAGGCGATGGCGTTGAGCAGGTGGGTCTTGCCGTAGCCATAGGGGCCGCAGAAGAAGATCGGATTGAAATGGCCGTCGGCCCAGGCGGCGGCCTGTCTGGCGATGGCCAGGGCGAAGGCATTGCCCTGCCCTTCCACAAAACTGTCGAAGGTCAGCCGTTCCTGCAGACCGGCGGCGCGCACGGCGCGGGCCCCGTCGGCGACCGGCGGCACGGTGGCCATGGGCATGGCGAAGGCCTGCAGGGGGATGGCGGCGGCCCCCTCGGCGCGGCCGGCGGCGACCTGGGAGGCCGACGGGGTCGAGCCCATCTCGGCGCGGCAGCGCACGTCGAGACGGCGCGACAGGCCGTCGAGGCCCAGCCACAGCTCATTCATGCGGCGCAGGGCGTTCTTGCGCACCCAGTCACGGGCATAGGCGGTCGGGGTGACGAGGATCAGCTGGCCGGCACCGTCGGCGCGCACGGCCGAGGGGGCGATATAGGAGCTGAAGGGCCCCTCGCCGATCTCGCTGCGCAGGCGGCCGGCCGCCTCGGTCCAGATGCGATCCGGATCCGTCATCCCCGCCATTTGCGCGCTCCCCGTCATCACCAAAGCCACCCGTTCGAAACCATCACCCTGACGTCCTTCGAGAGCGCCTGGACCGGGACGACTTCTCCTGTCCCGCGAAGCTGGTGCCGCACGGGTGGGGTCGAACTCTTGAACAGGCGTCTCACGCCGACACGAAAACCGGTTCCGCGCCGCATTCATTCCGTATGGGAATGGAAGTGCGTCAGCGCCCCAAACCTACTCACGAGGCGGGGTGCGTCAACGCTGATTCGCGACTCAATTCGCAGTTAAAATTGTTGACTCCGCTAAAGCCAAACGCCGTCAACGAAAAACCGCTTTTCGCCACAGGAGCGAGTGCCGATCGGGCTGAGAACGGTTATCGACACACGTGCAAACGGCGAGGGAGCCTTCGCGCCCTCGCCGTTGGAATCGCTGATATTTACCATGACGACCCGGTGAAAGGCCGTCCGGGCTCCGAAAAATCAGGCGGCGGCCATCTTCTTCAATTGAGCGGCCAGGCGGCCCACTTTCCGCGAACCGGTGTTCTTGTGAACCACGCCCTTGGAGACGGCGCGCATCAGCTCGGATTGCGCCTCGACAAAAGCGGTCTTGGCCGCACCGGCGTCGCCGCCCGTGACGGCTTCCTGGAATTTGCGCAGGAAGGTGCGGACGCGCGTGCGGCGCGCCTTGTTCACTTCGGTGCGGGCAGCGATCTTGCGGATCGCTTTCTTGGCGCCGGCATTGTTGGCCATCAGTCAAACCTTACGAACGGAAACGCCGCGGAGCACGGTCCACGGCGGGGAAATCTCGAAGAGCGCGCGGCTATAGCGGAAAGGGCTTGGGGAGGCAAGGCGGAGTCTTGGGGGCGAGCTGCCGATCAGAAATCCGCGAACGCCGCCTCATTGACCGTGACCTCTTCCACCATCCGCACCGTGACGCCCAGCCCGCGATCCTTGAGCAGGTCGCACAGGGCGTCGCCGTCGACCAGATCGATCGCGGGCGCGCCGTCGCGGGTGGCCTCACGCCGCGCGTCGGCGGTGAAGGTGCCGGTGGTGATGATCAAACCCTTGTCGGTGCGCCCGACCATGGCGCCCCGGAAATCGCGCACCGCCCCCGCGCCGACCGAGCCGGAGTAGCGTTTGCACTGGAACAGGACGTGGAAGGACAGCAGGTTGACCCGCAGGACGCCGGTGCCGTCGATGCCGCCGTCGCCGGAACGTCCTGTAACCTCGACCTTCGAGAAATCGGATTCTCTAAGAAGTCGCTGGCAAAGCCGTTCAAAAGCCGCCGGATCCAATTGGAGAAGTTGCGCCAGAAGCTGATCTTTCCAGCCCTCAGCCTCCTCGAACTCCGCCGCGACAAGGTCGGATGTGGTGGGGGTCGGCGCTGATTTGGGTCGGGTCGCGCGACGTTCCGCATACTGGCCGCGCACTTCGCGGGGACCAGCATCAACCTCGTCCTTAGTCATCTCCGCGCCCTGCGGAGTCAGCGACCAAACCGCCCGTCCACTGTTGGTGAGAGCTCCGATCTTCTTGAGATAGGTCCTGGCCCAAGCCATTCGGTACTCGACTTCCGAACGTCCGGTCGAACCATGCTCGACCGCACGCTGATCGTCGCTCAGCTCCATATAGCTAGCCACGTCATCATCCATCTCGGCATTCGTCATCGAGCGCCCATGAACCTTCATCCGTTCGATGATAGGCCACATGAACGTATCGTAGCTCGGGATGTCAGCGATGGTTGGCATTACGAGGCAGCCCTCCTGCGGCGTTGGTCTCGCCAGCGTCGCCAATCACTTGGCCCGGTTCGCGTGGTGGTGGCAAGCGGGGGGCGGTGCTTGCGGCAAACGCCCCTCCACCCCGCTTCGCGCGGTCCCCCTCCCCATTCGCTTCGCGAACAGGGAGGAGACGGGACGGCGCTCCGGCCCCTACTTCCCCCTGAACACCGGCTTCCGCTTGTCCACGAAGGCCGCCATGCCCTCCTTCTGGTCCTCGAAGGCGAAGAGGCTGTGGAACAGGCGGCGTTCGAACTGGACGCCCTGGGTCAGGGTGGTCTCCAGCGCGGCGTTGACCATTTCCTTGTTGGCCATGACGGCCAACGGGCTCTGGGCGGCGATGCGGGCGGCGATCTTGCGGACCTCGTCCAGCAGGGTCTCGTGCGGGACGACGCGGCTGGCGAGGCCGGCGCGTTCGGCCTCGGCGGCGTCCATCATGCGGGCGGTCAGGACCATGTCCATGGCCTTGGACTTGCCGACCAGACGGGTCAGGCGCTGGGAGCCGCCGATGCCGGGGGCGACGCCGAGGTTGATTTCGGGCTGGCCAAACTTCGCCTTGTCCGAGGCGACGATGAAGTCGCACAGCATGGCCAGCTCGCAGCCGCCGCCCAGGGCGAAGCCGTTGACCGCGGCGATGATCGGCTTGCGGAACCGGGTGATGCGGTCATGGCCGAGGGCGAAGAAATTGCCCGTGTACATCTGGGCGTAGGTCTGGTCCTGCATCTCCTTGATGTCGGCACCGGCGGCGAAGGCCTTGTCGCCCGAGCCGGTCAGGATGATGCAGCGGACGCTGTCGTCATGCTCGACCGCGTCGAGGAAGTCCGACAGATCCTTGAACAGGGCCGAGTTGAGGGCGTTCAACGCCTCGGGCCGGTTCAGGGTCACCAGCGCATAGCCGTCGGCGTGGCGTTCGATGAGCAGGGTGGAATAGGTGTCGGACATGGTGCGCGGCTCCGGTCGGCGCGTGGCGAGTGATTAGTGGTTAGTGATTAGTGGCTGATGCGTCCACGCCCAGGCCGCGCTTTCGGGCACCGGCATTTGCGGCACAACCACTAATCACTAACCACTAACCACTAATCACTCGCCTCACCGCACCATCTCCGCCAGCTTCAGCACGGTGTTCCAGTTGCGGCCGGTGCCCATGCCCAGCAGGCGGGGCGTGGCCTTCTTGAAGATGGCGGACTCGCCCTGACCGTTCGGGAACCAGAAATAGAGGACCCCGTCGATGGCCTCGACCCGCTCCCCGCCCGCGGCGAGGGCGCGGCAGCCATCGAGCGCGCCGTCCTTGATCCCGTCCTTCATGACCATGGCGACCATCCGGGAGGGGTGGGCGGCGGCCTCGTCGGCGAAGGGGTTGGCGGCGATCAGGTTGGCCCATTGTTCCGGGGTGCGGACCATGGCGGCGACCTTGAGGCCGAAGGTCTTCTCCATGGCGGCCTCGATGTCCGCTTCCAGCGCCGCTGTCGCCTTGCCGCTCTCGACAACGAGATTGCCGCTGGCCGCGAGGGTCCGGGGGTTCTTCAGACCCATTCCAGCGGCCATGGCGCGCTGTTCGGCGACCGGGGCGCGGACACCGCCGGTGTTCATGCCGCGGAAGAGGATGATGCGGTGGGGCATGGGGCTGCCTCTGGCGGGGGAGGATCGGGTTCGATAGCGGCGGATGGGAAGTGGTTAGTGGCTGGTGGTTAGTGGCTGGCCGCCACCTTTGCGAGCGCACGATCTGCGCCGCCCTTTCGCCGACAGGGAAGCGGCAATCACTAACCACTAGCCACTAACCACTGGCCACGTCCTTCACCGCTTCTGACAACTCGCGCACCAAAACGTTGACCGGCCGGCCTGGACGGTGCGTTTGATCACACCCGTGCAGCCGTCGGCGAGGCACGGCTTTCCTTCGCGGCCGTAGGCGTCGAAGCGGTGCTGGAAATAGCCCTGGCCGCCGTCGGCATTGGCGAAATCCTTCAGCGTGGAGCCGCCGGCGAGGATGGCCTCGCCCAGGACGTCGCGGATGACGGCGGCGAGGGTTTCGAGGCGCGGCTTCGAGATCTTGCCGGCGGCGGTCAGCGGCGAGATGCGGGCGCGGTACAGGGCCTCGCAGACATAGATGTTGCCGAGGCCGGCGACGTTGCGCTGGTCCAGTAGCGACACCTTGATGTTCTGCGTCTTCCCGGAGAAGGCCTCGGCCAGATGGGCGCCGGAAAAGCCGTTGCCGAGGGGTTCGGGGCCCATGCCCGCGAACCACGGATGGGTCTCGACCTGATCGGTGGGAATCAGGCCCATGAAGCCGAAGCGGCGGGCGTCGGCGAAGCCCAGCCGGGTGGTGACGTCGTCGCGGGTCGCGCTGAGGGTGAGGTGTTCGTGCTTGCCGATGACCGGCGCGGTCGCCTCGAACGCGCCCAACGGTTCGCCCGCGAGGGTGAAGCGGCCGGTCATGCCCAGATGGCTGACCCAGGTCTCTCCGGTCGACAGGGGGAAGAGCAGGTATTTGGCGCGGCGGTCGAGGCGTTCGACGGTCGCTCCCTCCAGCCGTTCGGGGAAGCGGTCGGGAAAGGGAAAGCGCAGGTCGGGCCGGTTCTGGCGCACGCGGGTCAGGCGCGCGCCGGTCAGGACCGGCTCAAGGCCTCGGCGGACGGTTTCGACCTCGGGGAGTTCGGGCATGGGGGTCAGGCGCGGTGGTTGAGGGCGAGGGTGGAGGAGTGGTTAGTGGTTAGTGGTTAGTGGCTGGCCATCGCCTGCGGAGCCGCGAAGTCCGCGCCGCCCTTCCGCCGACAGAGAGGCGGCAATCACTAACCACTAACCACTAACCACTGGCCACTAATCACTTCTCAGCCTTCCTTGTACCCGTCGTGGCACGACTGGCAGCTGGCGCGGACCACGGTCCATTGGGCGGCGAAGGCGGCGGAGTCGTCGCCGGCGGCCAGTTCGGCGAGGCGGTCGGCGGCGGCGGCGTAGTCGGCGGCCCTGGCTTCGAACCCCGCGCGGTCGCTCCAGATTTCTGGCCTGGCATTGGTCGCCACCCCCGCTTCGGCGCCGCTGCCGGCCGGGAACATGGCCGGCACGGAATGGGCCCAACGCGACAGGGAGCGGCTGGCGAAACGTTGGCTTCCGAGGGGCCGTTCGGCGTCGATGCCCGCCTTGATCGAGGCCATGGCCACGCCGGAGAGCATCATCCCCGCCTGACGCGCCTCAACGATATCGGCCAGGGGCGAGCGGGTGGTCTGGGCGCCGGCCGCGCCCCCGAGACAGATCAGGCCGATCGCCGCCGCCGGAATGATCCGCTTCATCGTGTCTCTCCCAGTTTGGGGGGAGGCTCTGACGGTGTGGAGCCGGAGTCAATGGAGGGGATGGGGGGAGTGGCTAGTGGCTAGTGGCTAGTGGCTGGCCAACACCGGTGTCGTGGCTCAGCCCGCGCCGCCCTTCCGCACGCAGAGCCGCTGTGGCCACTAACCACTAGCCACTCACCACTTTCTCCGCTTACCTCCACGACGACAAGGGAGAGGAACCCCGATGACCGACACCCCCGTGAGCGCGCCGTCCAGCGGCGTCAAGCGTATCGAGCTGACGCTGCGCGCCCTGGTTCTGGGCTGCATCCTGGCGGTGATCTTCACCGCGGCGAACACCTATCTGGGCCTGAAGGTCGGGCTGACCTTCGCCTCGGCCATTCCGGCGGCGGTCATCTCCATGGCCATCCTGCGGATGTTCAAGGACTCGACCATCTGGGAGAACATGACCGTCCAGACCGTGGCCTCGGTCGGCGGGGCGATGAGCGCGATCATCTTCGTGCTGCCCGCCCTGGTGATGGTGGGCTTCTGGAGCGGCTTTCCCTTCTGGGAGTCGGTGCTGATCTGCGTCTTCGGCGGCGTGCTGGGTGTGACCTTCTCCATTCCCCTGCGTCGCGCGCTGGTGGTCCAGGGTGGGCTGCCCTACCCCGAGGGCGTGGCGGCGGCCGAGGTGCTGACCGTCGGATCACGGGGTGCCGAACAGACCGAAAGCGCGGTACGTGAAAACGCCTCGGGTCTTTGGGTTGTCATCACCGGGGCGGTGGTCTCGGCGGGCTATGCCCTTCTGGTCGCCGGGCGTGTGTTCGCCGGAGAGGCGGCGCGGTTCATCAAGCTCCCGGCGGCGCTGGGCGGCGGGGCCACGGGCATGGGTTTCAGCATGCAGTTCGCCCTGCTGGGGGCCGGCCATCTGATCGGTCTGGCCGTCGGCCTGGCGCAGCTGTTCGGCTTGATCCTGGCCTGGGGGATCGCGGTGCCGATCCTGACCTCGCCGGACGCCGTCGCCTGGATGACGGCGAACGGGATCCCGTCGATCGCCTCCACGATCGAAGCCGGCGCGCCGGCCGAGGAACTGGCCGGGACGGTCTGGGGCCGCGAGGTGCGGCTGATGGGGGCCGGCGTCATCGGCGTGGCCGCCATCTGGACCCTGATCAAGCTGGCCGGGCCGCTGATCGGCGGCCTGGTCTCGGCCCTGGCCGCCAACCGGCGCCGCCAGGGCGGCGAGGTGCTGGACCGCACCGAACAGGACATCCCGATCAACATCGTCGCCGGCCTGTCAGTGGCCTGCCTGGTCGGCATCGCCGGGCTTCTGGCCTGGTTCGCCCAGGGCAATCCGGCGCTGGCGAGTTCGACCGCCCTGCTGGTCGGCGGCGGCCTGATCTATGTGATCTTCATCGGCTTCGCGGTGGCGGCGATCTGCGGATATATGGCCGGACTGATCGGGTCGTCGAACAGTCCGGTGTCGGGCGTCGGCATCCTGGCCATCGTCATCGCCTCGCTGCTGATGCTGGGCGTGCTGGCGATCGCCGGCCTGCCCGCCGACCCGTCGGTGATCGCCTTCGCCCTGATCGTGACGGCGGTGGTCTTCGCCGTGGCCGTGATCGCCAATGACAACCTTCAGGACCTGAAGACGGGCCAGCTGGTTCAGGCCACGCCCTGGCGGCAGCAGACGGCCCTGATCGTCGGCGTTTTCGCCGGCGCGATCATGATCCCGCTGATCCTGAACCTGTTGAACAAGGCCTTCGGCTTCGAGGGCGGACCGGCCGGTATCGCCAACGAGCCGCTGGCGGCGCCCCAGGCGACCCTGATCTCGGCGCTGGCGCGCGGCGTCATCGGCGGCGACCTGCGCTGGGACCTGATCGGCCTCGGCGCGGCGATCGGCGTGGTGATCATCGTGATGGACGCCGTGTTGAGCGGGGCGACCAAGGGGAAGATGAAACTGCCGCCTCTGGCCGTCGGCATCGGCTTCTACCTGCCGGCCGCCGTGACCCTGATGCTGGTGGTCGGGGCGATCTGCGGCTGGATCTATGACAAGGCGATCAAGACGACCCGGTTCGCGGACGTCGGCCGCCGGATGGGCATCTTGCTGGCGTCCGGCCTGATCGTCGGCGAGAGCCTGTTCCTGGTCATGACGGCCGGGGTGATCGTGGCGACGGACAATGAGGCGCCGTTCGCCATGCTGCCCGCGGAATCGGCCTGGCCGGCCATGCTGTCAGGGATCGCGGTCTTCGCGGTACTGACCGTGTTGCTCTACGGCTGGGTGCGAGGCCGGGCAGCGAAGGTTTGACCGGGCGGATGTGATGCTGGGGTTTTTCAGACGGGCGGTCGTGGTCTTCTACTGGATCGCCCTGCCCCTCGCCCTGCTGCTCTGCGCGGGCTGGCTTCTCAACGCCGGCGTCAGTGCCCCGGGCGGAAACTCGCTGATGATGGCCGCCGGCGCCGGGGCGTTCTCAGTACTGATCGGCTGGCGCCTCTGGTTGAACAGCCGGGCGCTTGGCCGGTCCGGGCCGATGCCGCCAGCGCGCCATCTGGTGCTGGTGGTGCTGCCATTTGCACTGCTCGCCCTCGCGGGGGTCGGCCTCGTGGCGCTCGGTCTCATCTGGTTGGCGACCGGCGTCTGTCTGATGTTCGGGTCGGAGCTGGCCACGTCCGGTTACCGCGATCTGGTCTCGAGCGCGGCCCTGCCGATCATCGGCGGAGCGATGATGGTACTGGTCGGCGGCGGGATGATCGTGCCGCTGGGCTGGAGCCTGAAAACGCGACCACAACCGGCCGACACGTTCTGATCCGCCCTCTCGTCGCCGCTTTCATCGGCGATAGGACCGCCGTTACGCCGGTGCGTGTTCGTCACGCACTGGCGTTTCCGCGTGCGCCCCTGTAAGAGGCGCGCGCTCCCCGCACCGTCGCCTGAACCCAGCCGCCGCCCCAAACTTTCGCCCGGGCCGGCCGCCTTGCACGTCTGATAGTCAAATGAACCTGCGCAACGTCGCCATCATCGCCCACGTCGACCACGGCAAGACCACGCTTGTGGACCAGCTTCTGGCCCAGTCGGGCGTGTTCCGAGCCAATGAGGCGACGACCGAGCGCGCCATGGACTCCAACGACCAGGAGCGCGAGCGCGGCATTACGATTCTGGCCAAATGCACGAGCGTGCTGTGGAACGGCAAGGCCGGCGAAACCCGGATCAACATCATCGACACCCCGGGCCACGCCGACTTCGGCGGCGAGGTCGAACGCATCCTCGGCATGGTGGACGGCTGCGTCCTGCTGGTCGACGCCGAGGAAGGTGTCATGCCGCAGACCAAATTCGTGCTGACCAAGGCGCTGAAGATGGGCCTGCGTCCGATCCTGTGCATCAACAAGGTCGACCGCGCCCACGCCGACCCGGACCGTGTCCACAACGCCGCCTTCGATCTGTTCGCCGCCATCGGCGCGACGGATGAGCAGCTGGACTTCCCGCACATCTACGCCTCGGGCCGCGCCGGCTGGGCGACGCTGGATCTGAACCAGCCCAACGACAACCTGGCCCCGCTGTTCGACCTGATCGTCGACCACGTGCCGGCCCCGAAGGTGGTCGAGAACAAGGACAAGCCGTTCCAGATCCTGAACGTGCTGATCGAGAGCGATCCCTTCCTGGGTCGCCTGCTGACCGGCCGCATCGAGAGCGGCAAGGCCGTTCCCGGCATGGCCATCAAGGCCCTGTCGCGCGACGGCAAGATCATCGAACAGGGCCGGATCACCAAGGTGCTCGCTTTCCGGGGCCTGAAGCGCCAGCCGGTGGACGACGCCGAGGCCGGCGACATCGTCGCCATCGCCGGCATGTCCAAGGCCACCGTGGCCGACACCCTGTGCGCCCTGGAAGTCACCGAGGCCCTGCCGGCCCAGCCGATCGATCCGCCGACCATCTCCATGACCGTTTCGGTCAACGACAGCCCGCTGGCCGGCCGCGAAGGCGACAAGGTCCAGTCGCGCGTCATCCGTGACCGCCTGCTGAAAGAGGCCGAGGCCAACGTCGCCATCCGCGTCACCGAGACCGGTGGCAAGGACGCCTTCGAGGTCGCCGGCCGCGGCGAACTGCAACTGGGCGTGCTGATCGAGAACATGCGCCGCGAAGGCTTCGAACTGTCGATCTCGCGTCCGCGGGTGGTCTATCAGACCGGCGAGAACGGCGAACGTCTGGAGCCGATCGAGGACGTCGTCATCGACGTCGACGACGAATACACCGGCGTGGTCATCGAGAAGCTGTCGGCCCGCAAGGCCGAGCTGAAGGACATGGGCCCGTCGGGCGCCGGCAAGACGCGCCTGACGCTGAAGTCGCCGTCGCGTTCGCTGATCGGCTACCAGGGCGAGTTCCTGACCGACACGCGCGGTTCGGGCGTGCTGAACCGGGTGTTCAGCCACTATGAGCCGCACAAGGGCGCCATCGAGGGCCGTCTGAAGGGCGTGCTGGTCTCGAACGGCGACGGCGAAACCGCCGCCTTCGCCCTGTGGAACCTCGAGGACCGCGGCATCATGTTCGTCGGTGGCGGCGAGAAGACCTACCAGGGCATGATCATCGGCGAGAACGCCCGTTGGGACGACCTGGACGTCAACCCGATGAAGGCCAAACAGCTGAACAACATCCGCGCCGCCGGCAAGGATGAGGCCGTTCGCCTGACCCCGCCGCGTCGTCCGTCGCTGGAACAGGCCATCGCCTATATCGAGGAAGACGAACTGGTCGAGGTCACGCCCAAGTCGATCCGCCTGCGCAAGGCCGTGCTGAACCCCTCGTTCCGCAAGAAGCGCGTTCGCGAGGAATAGCAGGGCCGAACTGGCCTGATCGCGGCGTCCGGAGAGCCGGAATCGGCCAATCGGGGCGGACTCGGGGTCATTTCGGGGCGGGCGAAACAATCCGTCACAGCCGGTGTTTGACTGTCGGTGCGAGCGCCTCCCCGCTCGCTTAGACAAGGCAGATATCATGCGAAAGACCGCGCTCCTCACGGGTGCCGCCGGCCTGTTCCTCATGACCGCTCCCGCGTTCGCCCAGGACAGCACGGCCCCGCAAACCCCGCCCCCGACTCCGGCCCCGACCGAAGCCGCCCCGCCCGCGACTGAACAGCCGCAAAGCCTGACCCTTCAGCCCGGCTCGGACGTCAAGGGTTCCGACGGCACGGTGCTGGGTCAGCTGGAAGGGGCCCGCAACACCGAGGCCGGCCAGGAGCTGACGGTTCGTGGAGCCGACGGCCTGCTGCGCGGCGTGCCCGTATCCGGCGGGGTGCGTCAGGACGGCACCGGCGTCGCGGTCGGCTGGACCAGTGCCCAGTTCTCGGCGGCGCCGGCGATCACGGACACGGCGGCCAATGTCGCCGAACCCGCCGCTCCGCCCATGCCCGCACCCATGACCGAACAGCCCGGGACGACGCCGCCGGCACCGACGCCGCCGACCCTGCCGACGCCTGTCGAGCCGTCCGATCCGGCACCGGACGAGTCGCCCGACCCGGCCGTTCCGGACACCTGATCTGGCGAGACTGACAAGAAAAAGGGCGGCTCCAACCGGAGCCGCCCTTCGTCATTCCAGCCGTGCGAGCCGTCCAGAGCCTGATCGGCTGAGGTGTAATCGCTTCGCGATGCCGCCGATGCCGTGAAACAGGCTCCAGAGTCATGCTGGACTGCGTCCAACAAGACCGGTTTCGGTCTAGCGGCGCTTGACGAGGCCCAGCAGGAACAGCAGCAGGATTGCGCCAAGGGTGGCGACGATCGTCGAGCCGATCCAGCCGCCCCAGGCAAAGCCGAGCGAATTGGCGATGAAGCCGCCGATGACGGCACCGATGATGCCGACGACCAGATTCGTCAGGAGGCCGTGGCTTCGGCCCATGATCTTCTCGG
Organism: Caulobacteraceae bacterium; assembly: GCA_965284535.1. Taxonomy (GTDB): domain Bacteria; phylum Pseudomonadota; class Alphaproteobacteria; order Caulobacterales; family Caulobacteraceae; genus Brevundimonas. Next base: position 1,191,673 of record OZ260090.1, on the reverse strand, counting down.
CCAGGAAGCCGGCGATGATGCCGACGATAATCCAGAAAATAATGCTCATTGGTGATCCCTTCCTCAGACAGCGTGTCTGAGGGCGGTAATGCCTGGCTGCGGCAACGGTTGCGCCTCATCCTGCAAAACGGCGCTCACCGACAATCCCCCGTCACGCGAGCGCGGCATGGTGCTTGCCGCGTGAAGGGCGAGCCGTCCCGCTTCGGGACAGCCCGCCAACAAGGGGAAATGGGGCCATGGCCACCGATATCGACCTTCACCTGGGCCGCCGCCTGCGCCGTCGCCGGCGCCTTCTCGGCCTGACGCAACAACAACTGGCCACCCAGGTCGGGATTCGCTTCCAGCAGATCCAGAAATACGAATGCGGTGCCAACCGCATCTCGGCCGCCCGGCTGTGGCAGCTGTCCGAGGCGCTGGAATCGCCGGTCAGCTATTTCTACGACGGGCTCGAAGAGGCCATCGAACGCACGGAGGCGGCCAACCAGGGCGGCGAGATGTTTTCCCGCAAAGAAACCCTCGACCTGATCCAGGCCTACTATCAGCTGGACGAGAAGCCGCGCCGTCGGCTTCTGGATCTCGCCAAGTCGCTGCACGCAGAGGGCGGCCCGGCCTGATGTTTGCCCTACCGCGCTTCGCGCTACCTGAGGGCTGTCCTTGCCCTACCGCGCTTCGCGCTACTTGAGGGCTATCCTTGCCCTACCGCGCTTCGCGCTACTTGAGGGCTATCCTTGCCCTACCGCGCTTCGCGCTACTTGAGGGCTGCTTCGCGCATTGCACGGCGCGAACGGCAAACGGTCTCAAGTAGCGGCGAGGCGGCAGGCCACTAACAAAGTGACATGAGGGCGGGGCGTGAGTATCCCGCCTGTCATGACCGAGTACGAACTGTTCGCCGTCGAACTGGCCCGCGAGGCCGCCCGCGTCTCCCTGCCGTATTTTCGCGGCGCGTGTGAGGAGGCGGACAAGGGCGGCCCCGGGGCCTTCGATCCGGTCACCCAGGCCGACCGCGAGGCCGAAGCGGCCATCCGCGGTCTGATCGCCGCCCGCTATCCCAACCATGGCGTCATTGGCGAGGAGTATGGCGAGGACCGGCCCGACGCCGATCACGTCTGGATCCTCGACCCCATCGACGGCACCCGCGCCTTCATCGCCGGCCTGCCGCTATGGACCAATCTGATCGCGCTGAGGACCGGAGGCCGACCGACCGTCGGCGTCATCGGCCAGCCGTATCTGGATGAGATTTTCGTCGGCGGCCCCTCCGGAGCTCGCCTGCTCAAGGGTGGGACAGAGACGCCGCTGGCCGTACGGCCCTGCCCGCGCCTGACCGAGGCGGTCATCGCCACCACGGATCCCGACCTGTTCACCGGGGCCGAACTGGGGGCCTGGACCCAGGTGCGGGCCGCCGCGCGCCTGGCCCGGCTGGGCTGCGACGCCTATGCCTATGCCATGCTGGCCGCGGGCCGGATCGATCTGGTGGCCGAGAGCGGGCTCAAGGTCTGGGACTGGTCGGCCCTGGTCCCCGTCATCGCGGCCGCGGGCGGCGACGTCACCAACTGGCGCGGCGAAACGCCGGACGGGAACGGACAGATCCTGGCCGTCGGCGACGTCACCATCCGGGAGCAGGCGCTGGTGACTTTGCGAAGAGCTGCCCTGTAAATTCCGCTCATCCCGGCGAAAGCCGGGACCCGGTTCTCTGGGTGTTGCAGCGGTTCAAGTCGCCCACACAAGCCACGTGCTGAAACGCCGACGTCAAGCTGGACAGCACTGGGTCCCGGCTTTCGCCGGGATGAGCGGACTTGTCTGGTTCAGGCCGCTTCGTTCGGCTCGGACCCGGATTCGGCCTCTGGCACCGGCTCGGGTGCCGCGGCAACCGCCATCGGGGACAGGTCCTCGACCGGCGAGACATAGGCTCCCATGGCGTCGAACTCTTCCAGGAAGACCGCGCGCATGTCGTCGGCCTCCATGATGATCTCGTGCTTCGCCCCCGGAATTTCGACATAGCGGCCGCGACCGAGACGTTTGGCCGCCCATTTGTTGGTCTGTTTCCAGACGCGGTCGTCCTCGGCCGCCTGGACGACCGCGACGGGGATGCGCACGGCCTTCAGGGCCTTGGGCTTCAGCGCGCGTTCGCCGGCGTCCAGCGCGAAGGCCAGCCAGCCCCAGGTCGGGCCGCCGACCGCCAGATGGGGGCAGGCATACAGTTGCTGACGCCACTGTTCGTATCGGCTCTCGTCCGAGGTCAGGGCGTCCTTCTCGAAGGTGTGGTCGAAAGGATCGTCGGCGTCATCCAGGACATAGTCGCCGGCCTTGCCGTGGCGCAGGTTCCAGCGCACCGCCAGCTTGACCGACCACATCGACCGTTTGGCGGTCTTGATGCGCAGCATGGGGCTGGACAGGATGGCGCCCGCGAACCGGTCCTCGCCGCCCTGCAACGTCATCAGATTGAGCGTGCCACCCATGGAATGGCCGACCATGATCCAGGGCTTGGGCGCGCGCGTCTCCCAGGCGTCGATCAGGCGGGCATAGTCGTCGAGAAACTCCTCGACCGCCCGGGCGTGGCCCTTCAGGCGATCGGGCAGCAGGCGGGCCGACAGGCCCTGGCCGCGCCAGTCGTGGGCCAGGACGCACCAGCCACGGGCGAGGAAATTACCGATGACCTCGAAATATTTCTCGATCGGCTCGGTGCGGCCCGGACTGACGATCACGGTGCCGCGCGGCTTTTTGGCCACGAGGGTCGACGGCGTCCAGAAGGCGGCGCGCAGGCGCAGGCCGCCGGCGCCGCGAAACCATTCGCCGACCCCTCCCGGAGGCGCGGACGCACCCGGGACCCCCATCAGGGGCGCATTGGCGGCATAGGCGGCGGCTCGGCTCACTCTGGCTTCCTGAATCTCAAGGTCATGCGATCACTCTCTCCGATCTCGTCGTATTTCGACCGGTCGAAGGTCGGATCCGGCGGCGAACCACGCGGCGCCGTCAGCGCCATGGGTGGCAAGGTCTCGACGCCGAACGGATGATCCTTGGTATCCCTTTCATTCGCGTTGATTTCCGAGGCGGCGACGAAGGCAAAACCCGCTTCCGCCGCCAACTGCCTGACGAACGCCTCCTGGACGTATCCGTTCGCCGCGGCCGGATCCTGATCCTCTTCCGGCCCCAGCCGATGCTGTTCGACACCCAGGACCCCGCCGGGGCGCAGGGCGGCGTAGGCGTCGGCGAAGGCCTTTTCGACGATACCCGCCGCCATCCAGGCGTGGATGTTTCGCATGAACAGGACCATGTCGGCCGAACCGGCGACAGTGACGGGCCCTGACGTCGCCCCGAAGGCCGAGAGCTCGATCTGGCCGTACAGGCGGCGATCGCTGGTGAACCGCTGCTGGAAGGCGGCCATCAGCGCCACCTGCGACGGATCGGCACCCGGGCCGGTCTGGAACCCCGCGGCGACGTATTTGCCGCCGCCTTCGTCCAGATAGGGGGCGAGAATCTCGGTCCACCAGCCGCTGCCCGGCCAGAACTCCACCACCGTCATGCGCGGCTGAAGTCCGAAGAAGCGCAGCGTTTCCATCGGATGGCGGGCCGCGTCGCGGATCTTGTCCTGGGCACGCCAGGGACCGGCGACGGCCCACTCGAGCGAGCCTTGAGGGGGGCCGTCCGGCGTGGGCGGCGGCTCGGCGGTCTTTTCCCTGGGGCCGCAGGAAACGAGACCCGTCAGCGTCAGGGCCGCGCCACCGGACAACAGGCCCCGGCGTGACAGCGGCAATCGCCAATCCTGTCTCAAATTACTCATCCAGTTCCTCTGGACGTCAGTCCTGCAGATTTCAGACCAGCCACCCTTGCGCCGGGCTTAACCGTGTTCCGGGGTCCGGTCAAAACCGTTCCCGGCACGGCCCGACCTCAGTCCGGCTTGCGGAAACGCAGCGTCATCCGGTCGCTTTCACCGATCGCGTCATACGCGGCCCGCTCGGCCTCGGTCAGGGGCGTGGGCCGGTCATTGGGATTGTTGTCGCGCGGCGCGCTGGTGCGGACCGGCGGCAGGGTCCAGACGCCAAAGGGGTGGTCGTGATCGTCCTTCGGATTGGCGTTCAGCTCGCTGCGGCCGTCGAGCACGAAACCGGCGGCCTGGGCGGCATGGATGACATAGCTCTCGGAGACATAGCCGAAGGGGGCCGTCGCATCGGCGTTCAGGCCCTCGGCGCTGCGGTGCTGTTCGATGGCCAGCACCCCGCCCGGCTTCAGCGCCTTGAAGAAGGCCGCCAGATAGGGGCCGGTGCGCTGTGGGTTCGAGCGGTGCCAGTTGTGGAAGGCGCGGGCGACCACGACCATGTCAGCGGTCCCGTCAGGCACACCCATGCCCTCCAGCGGGCGGTTGACCGCGACATAGGTTCCGCCGGTCGCCTCGGCGTAGGGCTGCAGGATGGCGCTCCACCAGCCGGCACGGCCCGGCTCGATCTCGATAATGGTCGAACCGGGGGTCAGGCCCCAGAAGGTCAGGGTCTCGAACGGATGGCGATAGACGTCGCGCGCCACATCGGCCGCGGGCCGTGCGGAGGAACCAATGGCGGCCTGGAGCGCCGCGTCTTCCTGCAGGACCGGCGGCGTCATGGCGGCCCGGCGGACCGTGCGCTGGGCCGGGGTTTCATCCAGCGTCGGCAGGGTGGGCAGGGTTTGGGCGGCAGCCACCGCGGGCAGGACCATGGCGGTCGTCATGATGAGGGCGAGCAGGCGCATGGGGTCTCTCCAGGGCGAATTTGACGCGAACCCTAAGGGGTCTGGGCGGGGGGGCAAGCCATGACAGCCGCAGGGCGACAGATTGGCGCGGCTTCGCCACCCCTTGACGGCTCCGCAGCGCTTCCCACATCGGGTCTGAGGCCGCCGATCCCGGGGCCTCCAGACCGGACGGGGCCGAACATCGGGCCGACCGGACTGAACTCCCACCGCCGGTCCGGGCATCAAACCGCGGGACCGGTTCAAGCTTGCTGATCTTCAGGAGATTGACCCATGCGTACCTATGATTTCACCCCGCTGTACCGTTCCGCCGTCGGCTTTGACCGTCTGGCCGGATTGCTGGAAAGCGCCGCCGCGACCCGTCAGGAAAACGGCTGGCCGCCCTACAACATCGAGACGACGGGCGAGAACGCCTATCGGATCGAGATCGCGGTGGCGGGCTTCAAGCCCGACGAACTGACCCTCGAGGTCAAGGAAAACCTGCTCACCGTCACCGGCCGCAAGACCGCCAATGACGACGCCGGGGTCGAGCGGACCTATCTGCATCGCGGCCTGGCCGAGCGCGATTTCGAGCGCCGGTTCCAGCTGGCCGACTATGTGGTGGTCAAGAGCGCCGACCTGGCCGACGGCCTGCTGTCGGTCGAACTGGCCCGCGAACTGCCCGAGGCGCTGAAGCCGCGCCGTATCGAGATCGGCGTCCCGGCGACGGAACACTCGCTGATCGAGGGCAAGAAGGCCAAGGCGGCCTGACCGGACTGACAGACCCTGCCTCGAGCCGCGCGCCTCCTCGAGGCGTGCGTCGGGTTACCGAGCTGAGGGACGGCGTTCGCGCCGTCCCTTTTTCGTGGACGGCGTCAGGCGGCGGCCGCCGCCGGTGAGGCGATGGCGAGGCGCTGAACGTCGGAGAGCGCGCCGGCGTCGATCCGGGCCCCGGACACGTCAGCGCCGTCCAGACGGGTCCCGTCCAGCTGGGCCCCTTCGAGACGGGCGAAGCGCAGATTGGCTTCGATCAGCATGACCGCCATTGAACGGTCTTTGGCGATGGGCAGGGAGCCCAAATTGGCCCCGCGCAGATCGGCCTTGTTGAGCAGGACGCCATTCAGGCGCGCACCCCTGAGGTCCGCACCGCGCAGATCGCAGCCGCGCAGGTCCGAGCCTTCCAGCCCCGCGCCCTGAAGACCGACCCCCCTGAGATCCATCCCGGCCAGACAGGCATGTCGGGCACTGAGGCCCGGCAGTTTCAATCCCTTCAGCCGGTCGCCAAGGGGACGCAGGTCCTCGCCATCGAAGATGGCGGGTTCACCGAATACGCCGCCGCTCTCGGCCCAGGCGTTGGCGTCGAGCGCGCGTTCCGCCAGGCCCTCGGCGCGGGATGCAGCATCGGGGCTGGGACTGTGGAGGACGCCGGTCATGTCGGTGCGCGTGGTCGTGGCCCGTTCGAACGCCACTCCGGTCAGGATGGCCCCGATCAGTCGCGCGCCCTCCAGATTGGCGCCGTCCACCGAGGCACCTTCCAGCATGGCACCGGTCAGATTGGCGTCCTTGAGATTGGCCTTGGTCAGGGTCGCCCCGCGCATTGAGCAGTCCGAGAAGTCCGCCTTGAAGGCGTTGATCCCGTCGAACTGGCCGCCGTCGAGGGTCGCCCCGGCGAAGGTCGCGCCGTCGGCGATGCCCTGACGGGTTTCATGTTTGATAGCCGCCAGCCCCTTGGTGGCATGGGGCACGGCGATAACGCCCTCGCGGAAATCGGCGCGGGTCAGGTCCGCATTCATCAGACTGGCCCCGCGCAAACAGGCCCCGCGGAGGTCGGCGCGCACCATCTGGGCACCGGTGAGGTCCGCGCCGCGCAGGTCGGCGCAGAACAGGACGGCGCCGTTCATACGGGCCCCGACCAGCCGGGCGTTCTCAAGCGCGCAGCCGGTGAAGTCGGCCTCTTCCAGATTGCGCCCGGACAGGTTCAGCCCGTTGAGATCGACGAATTTCAGCGCCAGGCGCCGGCCACCCGGACGGCCTTCGACCAGCCGCTCATGTGCAGCGACGAACAGGTCCAGGTCTCCCTGGGACAGGGATCGGCGGACAAAGGTCATTGGACGGCGTCCGTGATTTCGAGCCCGCGCGCACCGCCGGTGACCGCGTTGGTCAGGTCGGCCTGGCGCAGGCTGGCACCGAACAATATGGCCCGGCTGAGGTCGGCACCGGACAGCACAGCGCGGTTGAGATCAGCGCCCGACAGGTCGGTGCCGCGCAGGCAGGCATCGGTCAGGTCGACGGGCAACAACCGATCAGCGGTGATCATGAGGGGCCCCAACTGCGCACCGCGCAGATCGGCACCGTTCAGCCGTGCCCGGGCCAGACGGGCTCCGCGCAGATCGGCGCCCTTGAGGTTGACGGACCGCAGATCGGCACCCTCGAGATGGGCACCCTGGAGCTGCACCCCCTCCATGTCGAGACCGTAGAAGACCGCCCCCTTGGCCGAGAGGGCCGTCAGATTATAGCCGTGGATGGACCGCAGGGCCCGCAGATCGACCCCGTCGAAGACCGAGGGACGGCCCTCGGCACCGCCCGTCTCGCACCACTGGGCGTGTTCGGCCAGCATTTCGGCGGCGGGCATCTTGCCGACCGGGCTGCCCGATGAGCGTTCGTCGGTCAGGGTCCCGGCCATATTGGCTCCGTCGGTCCGCCACATGGCGACCTTGGCCCCGACCAGGACCGCGTCGCGCAGATCGGCGCCGGACAGATCGGCCCCGGACAGATCGGCACCGGACAGGTCCGCGCCGCGGAAACTGGCCTGTTTCAGATTGGCCCGGACCATCTTGCAGTCCTTCATGACGGCGTCGGTGAAGTCCGCCGCCACGGCCACGATGCCGGTCAGTTTCGAGCGTTCCAGATTGGCTCCAGCCAGACAGGCTCCATTGGCCTCGGTATCGTGGCGTGCCTTGGCCTCCACGATCTTGAAGCCGAGTTTGGCGTCGGCGGAGGCGATCGTACCCTCACGCAGGTCGGCCTCGAACAGGTCGGCACCGGACAGGTCGGCACCCCGCAGACAGGCTCCGCGCAGATCGGTACGGCGCAGGCTGGCCTCGACCAGCAGGCAGTCCTGCATGTCCGCACCGAAGAAGGTGGCATTGTCCAGCTTGGTGCCCGACAGGTCCGTGCCGATCAGGCAGGCAGCGGCAAAATCAGCGTCGGCGAGATTGCGGCCCCTGAGCGAAAGACCCGAGAGGTCGAGCCAGGCCAGTACCGCCCGCGCGCCGCCGGGCCTGGCCTGCCAAAGGCGGTCGTGCCGGGCGCAGATGGCGTCCAGCTCGGTTTGATCAATGCGCCTTCTGGCAGCCATCTGGACGGTGTTCCCCGACATGGTCCCGATATGGCACGCCTCCGCTTAAGGAAGCGTTTGTGGCGCGTGAGTGATTGGTGGTTAGTGGTTAGTGGCTGGCCGCCAGTCAGGGCGAGGCGCGGCCCGCACCGACCTTCCGCCGCCAGCGAGGCGGCAATCACTAACCACTAACCACCAATCACTCGCCACTAGGCGGTCAGCAGACCCTGCTCCGCCAAGGCGTCGGCCAATTCGCCGGGACTGACCCAGACGCGGGTGTAGCCGGCCTCGCCGAGGCGTTTCAGTTCTGTGGTCAGATCGGCCTTGGCCGAGGCGGCGAACCGGGCGTCGAAGCCGGTGCCGTCGGCGCTGATCCGGACCATGGGACGGCCCGTCTCGACCCGATGCAGATAGCCTTCGTAAAGAACCGCCGCCTCGGGCGCGAGCAGGCCGGTCTCGACCTGCAGCCCCGCCTTCTTCAGTCGCTCGACGCCGCGCCCGGAGGCGAAGGGCGAGGGGTCGACGGCCGCGACGACCACGCGGGTGACGCCGGAGTCCATCAGGAAATGGGAACAGGAAGTGCGGCCCGAGGATCGGGCGCCGCAGGGCTCCATGGTCACATAGGCGGTGGCGCCGCGGGCGCGGTCGCCGGCGGCGGGGGCGGCCTGTTCCTCCGCATGGGGGCGACCGCCGGGCGCGGTGGCGGCCTCGGCGACGACCTCGCCGTCATTGACGATCACGCAGGCCACCGCCGGATTCGGCCAGGTCTGGCCCATGCGGTCCTTGGCCAGGGCAATGGCCCGCCCCATGAAGCGGATGTCGTCGGAAGCCTGTTGCGCACTGGTCATGCGGCGGCTCCCGGCAGGGGCGGCAAGTCCGCCGCGCGCCCGGTATCCAGATAGCGGGCCGCCACGGGGGTCAGGCCGCCGTCGAGGTCGATCTCCAGCGGATTGCCGGTCGGGATCTCGACCTCGACGATCTGGTCATCCGGCACGGAAAACAGGTGTTTGACTATGGCCCGCAGGGAGTTGCCGTGGGCGGCGATCAGAACGTCCTCGCCCGCCTTCAGTCTCGGAGCGATGGCTTCGTTCCAGTAGGGCAGGACGCGGTCGAGGGTGGTCTTGAGGCTCTCGGTGTCGGGGATGGCCTGGCCGGTATAGCGGGGATCCCCGGCGAAATCCCATTCGCCGCCCGGCGCCAGCGGCGGGGGCGGAATGTCATAGCTGCGGCGCCAGATCTTCACCTGGTCCTCGCCATGGGTCGCCGCCGTCTCGGCCTTGTTCAGACCGGTCAGACCGCCGTAGTGGCGCTCATTCAGCCGCCAGTCGCCGATCACCGGCACGTCCCTGAGCCCCGCGGAATCAAGCGCCAGAGCCCCCGTCCGGGTGGCCCGCTTCAGCACCGAGGTAAACATGACCACGGGCTTGAAGCCGGCGGCGGCGATCTGTTCGCCCGCGCGGCGGGCCTGGGCCTCGCCCTCGGCGGTCAGGTCGACATCGACCCAGCCGGTAAAACGATTGTCCAGGTTCCACTGGCTCTGGCCGTGGCGCAACAGGATCAGGCGGGGCATTCAGGTCTCCGGGCAGCCCGCTCGGGGTAGGACCGGCGGCGGCGCGGGTCAAGACAATCACCGTCGCAGCCTTGTTACGGACCGGACGTTGTTGTCCGGGCGGCCAGCGGTGCCCTATAGCCACCCGACCTCCGGTTCTCTCCCAAGGCTCCCGATGCAAAAGCCCCGTTCCGATCTGCGCCCCAACACCGCCGAATACGAGACCACACCCCTGGTCAAGCCAACCGGCTTTCGGGAGTATGACGCGCGCTGGATCCTGGAGAAGGAGATCAACCTGCTGGGCATCCAGGCCCTGGGTCTGGGGCTGGCGACCTATGTGCACGAGATCGGCCAGCGGCCGCGGATTGTCGTCGGCCACGACTTCCGCTCCTATTCGGTGAGCGTGAAACAGGCCCTGATGCTGGGTCTGCTGGAAGGGGGGATGGAGGTGCTGGACATCGGCCTGGCCCTGTCGCCGACCGCCTATTTCGCCCAGTTCGCCCTTGATGCGCCCTGCGTGGCCATGGTCACCGCCAGCCACAATGAAAACGGCTGGACCGGGGTCAAGATGGGGGCCCAGCCGCCGCTGACCTTCGGCCCCGACGAGATCGGCCGGCTGAAGGACATCGTGCTGAACGGCGAGGGCGTGGGCCGTCCGGGCGGGAGCCTGACCCGGGTCGAGGACTTCCGTGAACGCTATCTGGAAGAGATCACGGCCAAGGTGAAGCTGAGCCGGCCGATCAAGGTTGTCGCGGCCTGCGGCAACGGCACCGCCGGGGCCTTCGCGCCCGAGGCCCTGCGCCGGATGGGGGCCGAGGTGATCGAGATGGACACCGACCTGGACTGGACCTTCCCCAAATACAATCCGAACCCGGAAGACCACGCCATGCTGATGCAGATGGCGGCCCGGGTGCGCGAGACGGGGGCCGAGCTGGCCCTCGGCTTCGACGGCGACGGCGACCGCTGCGGGGTGGTGGATGACACGGGCGAGGAAATCTATGCCGACAAGATCGGCCTGATGCTGGGCCGGGACCTGTCGGCCCTGCACCCGAACGCCACCTTCGTCGTCGATGTGAAATCGACCGGCCTGTACAAGACCGACGCGGTGCTGAAGGCGAACGGCGCGGACGTCGTCTACTGGAAGACCGGCCACAGCTATATCAAGCGCAAGACCGCCGAACTGGGGGCCCTCGCCGGGTTCGAAAAGTCGGGCCATTTCTTCTTCAACGCGCCGCTGGGCCGGGGCTATGACGACGGCATCGTCGCCGCCGGTGCCGTGCTGGCCATGCTGGACCGCAATCCCGGCAAGACCCTGTCACAGTTGAAGGCCGCCCTGCCCGACGCCTGGACATCCATGACCATGTCGCCGCATTGCGACGACGAGCTGAAATACGAGGTGCTGGAGCGGATCGTGGCCGAATATCAGGCCCTGACCGACGCCGGTGGATCGATCCTGGGGCGGAAGATCGTCGAGGCCATCACCGTCAACGGGGTGCGGGTGCATCTGGACGACGGGTCATGGGTGCTGGTGCGCGCCTCGTCCAACAAGCCGGAGCTGGTGGTGGTGGTCGAGAGCATGCGTTCGGAAGACGACATGCGCGCCCTGTTCCGCGAAGAGGTGAAGCCGCGGCTGGCGAAATACACCGAGATCGGGGCCTATAATCAGGAAATCTGAAGCCCCGGCCTCAGGCCAGGGCAAGCAGATAGATCAGGCCGAGCGCCAGGCCGATCAGGGCCAGAAGCGAGAGCACGACCACGGCGGCGATGCGGACACCTGACCGGGCCACGGCCCGGGCGTCGGTGCTGAGGCCGAGAGCGGCCATGGACAGGACGGTCAGGACCCTGGCCGTCTCGCTCATCACCGGCAGGGCCGGGGCCGGGATCAGGTCCAGCGACCGCGCGCCCATCATCAAGAGAAAGCCGACGATGAACCACGGCACCAGCTGGCGCAGGGCGAGGCCTCGCCGGGGCGTGGTCGCCGCCGAATCGTCCTGGCGGCGGAAGGCGGTGATGAGCGCCAGACCCAGACAGACCGGACCCAGCATCAGCACGCGGACCAGTTTGATCAGGGTGCCGGACTGGGTGGCGATCGCCCCCACCGGCATGGTCGCGGCCAGGACCTGGGGTACGGCATAGACGGTCAGACCCGCCAGCACGCCGTAGCGGACATCCGCCATGCCGAGGGCGGCCCCCAGCAGGGGCAGCAGCAGGACCACCGCCACGCCGAGCACGGCGGTGAAGGCGATGGCGGCGGACACGTCATCGGCATCGGCGTCGATCACCGGGGCGACGGCGGCGATGGCGGAGTTGCCGCAGATGGCGTTGCCGCAGGCGATCAGCACCGCCATCCGGTGCGGCAGCCGCAGCATCCGGCCGATGCCGTAGCTGACGGCCATGGCCAGGATGACGACCACCACCGTGCCGGCCAGCAGACCGGGACCGATGGCGATCACCGTCGCGGCGCTGACCGAGGCCCCGAGCAGGACCACGGCGATCTCGAGCAGGGTGCGGGCGGTGAAATCGATGCCGGGCTTCAGTTCAGCGGGCGGTGTCCAGACGCTTCGGATCGCCGCCCCGATCAGGATGGCCAGAACGACAGGCTCGATCCACGCCCGCCCGAACCAGCGAAGCTCCAGCGCCTGCACGGCCACCGCCGCCAGCGCGACCGCCGCGCAGGCGATCAGGCCGGGAACCAGGGACAGGACGCCGGAGGGGCGGACGGGAATCATCGGGTGAGACTGCGCCGGACCGGCGGCGGGTTCCATCGCTGAGTTTCGCGGGAGCCCACGACGCTATCAGGACAGCGGAGGCCTGTCGTTCCAGCAGGTTTCGAGGTCGCGGTACAGCGTATCCGCCCAGACCTTGAGCGGGGTGTTCACATTACCGCTCATGCGAAGCGAATAACCGGTCCCACCCGGCCATGCCGGCCAGCGGGTCCACAGATCGTAGTTCACGCCGTCGAGGACCAGGCCGAGGCCGGCCTCCTCGCCGATGCCGGGAACGTCGATGCGCGGCGACGGAATCGCCTCCAGGTCGACAAGCACCTGGTTGAGGGCGGGACATTCGGCTGAGGTCGCCCAGACGACAGTCGACCCGGTCCGGCTGGCCTTGCGCACCGCATACGCCCGGTGACGCCCTGGCGCCGTGGCCGGCGAAGGCGGGACCCAGTAGCTGTAGAAGGTGAAACTGTCCGCCGGACTACCGAAGGCACCGGAGACGAACAGGACCGCCATCGGATCGTAGGGACCGACCCTGGTCTCACGCGCCGCCGTGCGGAACGGGTCGTCATCCTGCGCTGATGCCGGGGCAGCCGCTGCCGGGATAGCCACTGCTGTCAGGGCGATCAGGAAGCGGCGCACCATTACGACCCCGCCGCCTTCACCGCCGCGACCACGTCGGCGACCACCGACTTGACCAGCTTCGCGTCGTCGCCCTCGGCCATGACACGGATCAGCTTCTCGGTCCCCGACGGCCTCACCAGCAACCGCCCCTGCCCCTCAAGCCGCGCCTCGGCGTCGGCGATGGCGGCCTTGACCCCGGCGTTCTGCAGCGGCTTGCCGGCGGTGTAGCGGACGTTTTCCAGCTTCTGCGGCACGGTCTCGAACTGTTTGGCCAGTTCGCTCATCGGACGGCCGCTTTCGATCAGGACGGCGAGGACCTGCAGGGCCGACATCAGGCCGTCGCCGGTGGTGGCGTGGTCGTGCAGGATGATGTGGCCCGACTGTTCGCCGCCCAGGTTGAAACCGCCCGCGCGCATCCGCTCCATGACATAGCGGTCGCCGACCTTGGTCCGCTCCAGCGTCAGGCCTTCGGCATTCAGGCGGCGCTCGAGCCCGAGGTTTGACATGACGGTGGCGACGACGCCGCCGCCCCTAAGCATCCCCCGCCGCGCCCAGTCGAGCGCCACCAGGGCCATGATCTGGTCGCCATCGACGACCTGCCCCTTCTCGTCGCAGATGATGACCCGGTCGGCATCGCCGTCCAGGGCGATACCGATGTCGGCGCGATAGTGTTTCACCGCCGCGGCCAGGGTCTGGGGATAGGTCGAACCGCAGTCGGCGTTGATGTTCAGGCCATTGGGCTCGACGCCCACGGCACAGACCTCGGCACCCAGTTCATACAGGGTGGTGGGCGCGACCTTGTAGCCGGCACCGTTGGCGCAATCGACGGCGACGCGCAGCCCCTGCAGGCTGAGGCCCTTGGGGAAGCTGGCCTTGGCGATCTCGACGTAGCGGGCCTGGGCGTCGTCGATGCGTTTGACCCGGCCCAGCCCGTCGGCCGGAGCAAGGCCGGCACCGAGGTCCTCGTCCATCATCGACTCGATCTTCAGCTCGACTTCGTCGGACAGCTTGTAACCGTCGGGGCCGAACAGCTTGATGCCGTTGTCGAGGAAGGCGTTGTGCGAGGCCGAGATCATCACCCCGATATCGGCCCGCATCGAGCGGGTCATCATGGCCACGCCCGGCGTCGGCAGGGGGCCGAAGGTGCGCACATCCATGCCCGCCGAGGAAAAGCCCGCCACCAAGGCCGGCTCGATCATATAGCCGGACAGACGGGTGTCCTTGCCGATCACGACGAGGTGGCGGCGGTCGTCGGACGACATGAACAGACGGCCGGCGGCAAGGCCCACGCGCAGGGCCACTTCGGGCGTCATCGGATGGGTGTTGGCGCGACCGCGGATGCCGTCGGTGCCGAAATAGCGTCTCTCGCCCAAGCGCTTGTTCCTTCGAGTGCTGCGTCGCAGAAACCTTGCGAAACCGCTTTTTAGATGCAAATCCAGCCGCCTGTCGCCTACACGACATCTGACGACGGGGTGGCTTAGACCGTCCCACTGCCGCGCGCAAAGCGCAGAAATCCCAAGTTTCGAGGATCCTATCCATGTGCGGCATCATCGGTGTGACAGGCGTTGGTCCGGCGGTTCCTCGCCTGATCGACAGCCTCAAACGTCTGGAATACCGGGGCTATGACTCCGCGGGCGTGGCCGCCCTGGTCGACGGACGCATCGAACGGCGCCGCGCCAAGGGCAAGATTCGCGAGCTGGAGGCGGTGTTGCTGGCCGAGCCGCTCGGGGCCACGATCGGCATCGGCCACACCCGCTGGGCGACCCATGGTGCCCCGACCACGGCCAACGCCCACCCGCACAAGGCGGGCCGGGTCGTGCTGGTCCACAACGGGATCATCGAGAATTTCGCCGAACTGAAGGCCGAACTGGCTGTCGAGGGACGGACCTTCGAAAGCCAGACCGACACCGAGGTTGTGGCCCATATGATCGACCGGGCGCTGGAATCCGCCAACGACCCGCTGGTCGCCTTCAAGAGCGTGCTGGACCGTCTGACCGGTGCCTATGCCCTGGCCGTGCTGATCGAGGGCGAGGACGGACTGATCCTGGGCGCGCGGCGCGGCAGCCCGCTGGTGGTCGGCTGGGGCGAGGGCGAGATGTATCTCGGCTCGGACGCCCTGGCGGTCGGCCCCTTCACGACGCAGATCTCCTATCTCGAAGAGGGCGACTATGTCGGCATCGACCGCGGCGGCGCGCGGATGTTCGACGTGGGCGGGAACGCCGTCGAGCGGCCGATCGTGCAGGTCTCGGCCTCCTCGGCCATGGTCGAGAAGGGCGAATACCGGCATTTCATGGAAAAGGAGATCCATGAGCAGCCGGACAGCGTCCAGCGCACCCTGTCCCACTACCTCGACTTCGTGAACGCCAAGGCGAGGACGGACGCCGCCGACTTCACCGCCATCGACCGTGTACAGATCATCGCCTGCGGCACCGCCTTCTACGCCGGCCAGATCGGCCGTTATGCCTTCGAACGACTGGCGGGCCTGCCATGCGACGTCGAGATCGCCTCGGAGTTCCGCTATCGTCAGCCCGCGCTCACGCCGGGCACCCTTGCCGTCGCGGTCAGCCAGTCGGGCGAAACGGCCGACACCCTGGCCAGCCTGTCGTGGTGCAAGGCGTCTGGCCTCAAGACCGCGGCCCTGGTCAATGTCCACTCCTCGTCGATGGCGCGTGAGGCCGGGCATTTGTGGCCCACGCACGCCGGCCCCGAGATCGGCGTTGCCTCGACCAAGGCCTTCACCGCCCAGGTCGCGGCCCTGCTGGCCCTCGCCGTCACGGCCGGGGTCCAGCGCGGGCGTATCGACGCCCCGACCGAGGCCGAATTGGTCAAGGCCCTGTTCGAGGCTCCGCGCCTGATCGCCGAAGCGATGGGGATGGAGGATGATCTGAAGGCCGTCGCCCACGACATCGCCAAGGCCACCGACGTCCTGTTCCTCGGCCGGGGAGCGATGTTCCCGCTGGCCATGGAGGGGGCGCTGAAGCTGAAGGAGATCAGCTATATCCACGCCGAGGGCTATGCCGCCGGCGAGCTGAAGCACGGACCGATCGCCCTCGTTGACGAATTGACCCCGATTGTCGCGCTCGCGCCGCTGGACGAGGTGTTCGAAAAGACCGCCTCCAACCTGCAGGAGGTCGCCGCGCGCGGCGGGCCGGTGATCATGATCGCGCCGAAATCGGCCCCCGATCCGCACGGCGCCGGCATCCGCCGGGTCGACGCGCCCGAGTGCCACTCGCTGATCTCGCCGCTGATCTATGCCATCCCGGTGCAGCTGCTGGCCTATTACACCGCGGTCCAGAAGGGCACGGACGTCGACCAGCCGCGCAATCTGGCCAAGTCCGTCACCGTCGAGTGATCGCTTCCGGGCGCAGATGCGTTAGGCTGCCCGACCTCGTCGTTCAGGATCCCTCATGACCGCTCACACCCGCCGCCTCCGCAAGGCCGTCCTGCCCGTCGCCGGCCTGGGAACACGGGTGTTGCCCGGCACCAAGACCACGCCCAAGGAGCTGCTGAACGTCGTCGACCGGCCGATCCTGAGCTATATCGTCGAGGAGGCCCGAGAGGCCGGGATCGAGCATATCGTCTTCGTCACCGGCCGGTCCAAAGGCGCGATCGAGGACTATTTCGATCACCAGATCGAACTTGAGGCCCAGCTCGAGGCCAAGGGCAAGACCGACATCCTGGCCATGATGAACGCCGAACTGGCCCGCGCCGGGGAGATGAGCTTCACGCGCCAGATGCAGCCCAAGGGACTGGGTCACGCCGTCTGGTGCGCCCGCGACATCATCGGCGACGAGCCGTTCGCGGTCATCCTGCCTGACGTGATCGTCGACTCCCGGCCGGGCGCGCTGAAACAGCTGGCCGAGGTCTATGCCGAGGTCGGCGGCAACGTCATCGGCGTGGAATCCGTGCCGGAGAGCGAAACCCACAAATACGGCATCGTCGACCCGGAAGGCCGCAGCGGGAACCGCATCCGGATGAAGGGGATGGTCGAGAAGCCCCCGCGTGGCGAGGCCCCGTCAAATCTGTCGATCTCGGGCCGTTACATCCTGCAGCCGGAGATTTTCGGCATTCTGGAGAACCAGCCCCGCGGTGCGGGCGGCGAGATCCAGCTGACCGACGGCATGGCGCGGCTGATGACCGACCAGACCTTCACGGCGGTCGAATACGAGGGCGTAACCCACGACTGTGGCGACAAGATCGGCCTGCTGAAGGCCAATGTCGCCCTGGCCCTGAAGAGGCCGGACCTGGGAGAAGCGGCGAGGGCGGCGATCACCGCCCTGCTGTAATCAGCTGCCGTTGGTCAGGCGGGAGGCACCGCCGGTGATCCGGCAGACGTTGTCGTTCTGCGGACGGCCGGTCTGCTGGCCCGTGGGCGACAGAATGCCGCCGCGGGCTTCACAACTTTCGGCCAGTTCGCGCAGCTCGTCATTATAGCGGTCGCCCCCCATGGTCGGGGCGCAGGCGGCGAGGGCGAGCAGAAGGGCGGCGGGGGCGGCAAAGATCAGGGGGCGCATGGCGAGGTTCTCCTTGCGATGGGGTACTCTATGTAAACGCCTGAAGCCGCATTCGTTCAACTGCCTCGACCAAACGTTCCAGATCATCGGCCGTGGAAAGGCGGTGATCCCCGCCCTCGATCAGGTCCAGCCGCACGTCCCCGCCGGTCAGCCGCTCGACAAGGGCCGTGGCGTGCCGCCAGGGCACGACGTCGTCGGCGCGGCCCTGAAAAATGTGGATCGGCGCATTGATCGGCATGGGGGCGTCCAGCAGCAGCCAGTCGCGCCCCTCCTCGAACATCGACAGGGTCAGGACATATTCGCCGAGGCCTTCCTCGACGATCACGATTTCGCCGTCGCGCAGGATGGTCTGCCGCTCATGATCCGCCAGGCCCGGCCACATCAGCCGTTCGGTGAAGTCCTGGGCCGGATTGATCAGCACCAGCCCGGCCATCCGTCCCGGCCGGGCCAGAGCCAGCAGCAGGGCCACCCAGCCACCCATGGACGAGCCGACCACGACCACCGGCCCCTTGAGGCTGTCGATCATGCAGATCGCATCCTCGCGCCAGCGTCCGATGGTGGCCTTGCGCCAGTCGCCCGACGAGCGGCCGTGGGCGAAATGGTCGTAGCGGACATAGTCCCAGCCACGCTCGCGGGCCGCGGCGTCCAGGGCCAGGGCCTTGGTGCCCTCCATGTCGGACCGGAAGCCGCCGATCCAGACCACGGTCGGCCCTTCGCCCTCGACACGGCGATAGGCCAGGGTCTCTCCGCCCCGGCAGGCCAGATGCTGGATGTCATCCATTCGCGGCTCCTCTCGCGAAAGTCGTCGGGGACTGATAGCGAACCGGGGAAAGCGAAGCGAAGGCCAAAACGCGTGACAGATACATTGACTGCCGGGAAGGTCCTGTTCGTCACTTCTAACCGCATCGGCGACTGCGTCATATCCTCCGGCGTGATCGGCGAGATCGCGCGCCAGATTCCGGGGGCCCGGATCACCGTCGCCTGCGGCCGCCCGCCCGCCCCCTTCTTCCGCTCGGCCCCGAACGTCGAACGGGTCATCATCCTCGACAAGAAGAAGCTGGCCGGACACTGGTTCGACCTGTGGCGTCAGGTCGTCGGAACGCGCTGGGACATGGTCATCGACATCCGGGGCTCGGCCCTGAGCTATCTGGTCCCGGCCAGGCGGCGGGTCGTTTACAATCGCGGCTGGGAGACCGGCCTGCGCAAGGTCGAGATGGTCTCGAAGATGATGGGGGCATCCGCTCCCCTGGACCCGGAAATCTTTATCGACGGCCAGGCCATCGCCGATCGTCAGGCTGTGCTGGCCCCACAATTGGCGGGCGGCAGCGGTCCCGGCCCGATCATCGCCCTGGCGCCCATCGCCCACCAACCCGGCAAGAGCTGGCCCGCCGAACGTTGGGGCCAGCTGGTCGAGAAGCTGAAGGCCGAGCCCCGGTTCGACGGCTGGCGCTTCATGGCCGTGGGCGGACCCGGCGACCGGCCTCCGGCAACCCCGGCGCTGGAAGCCGCCGGTCCACGGGGCATCGACTTCATCGGCAAGGGCGACATCCTGGCCTCCGCCGCGGCCATCGACGCCGCCGCCCTGTTCGTCGGCAATGATTCCGGCCTGATGCATGTCTCCGCTGCGCTCGGCAGACCCACCCTGGGCTTGTTCGGTCCGACGGAGTGGTGGCTGTACGGTCCCTGGGGGCCCCGGACCCGCATGGCGGCCTCCAATGAGACGCGCGGTGAGTTCGCCCCCATCGAGGCCCTGACGGTTGACCGTGTCTTTGAGGCCGTGCTCGACCTGCACGATGCCTTCATCGAAGGCCGCACACCGCTCAAACCTTGAAGACGGGGGCTTTCGCGGTCATATAGGGCCGCTTGAGCGGAACGCCGCGCACCACCGCGCGCTTCGTCTCGTCAGACACCCGCCCTGTTCGACCACACAAGGAAACGACGCCCATTCGCCGTCCTATGAACCAGCCGCCCGTCAAGGACGGGCCGCCCATGAACCAAGATATCCGCGCACCGCGCGTTCTGCTCATCGATCAGAACGGCGAGAAACAGGGCGTCATGCCGACGTCTTCCGCGCTGGAAGCCGCCGAAGAGGCCGGCATGGATCTGGTTCAGATCGTCTCCACGTCCGAGCCGCCGGTCTGCAAGATCCTCGACTACGGCAAGTTCCGCTTCCAGGAGCAGAAGAAGAAGGCCGAGGCCCGCAAGCGCCAGAAGGTCGTCGAGCTCAAGGAAATCAAGCTCCGCCCGAACATCGACGTCCACGACTATGAGGTGAAGGCCAAGGCCATGCACCGCTTCTTCGACGAGGGCGACAAGGTCAAGGTGACCCTGCGCTTCCGCGGCCGCGAGATGGCCCACCCGGAGCTGGGCATGAAACTGCTCAACAAGGTCCAGGCCGATTTCGAGGAAATCGCCAAGGTCGAATACGCCCCGCGTATGGAAGGCCGCCAGATGATCATGATCCTGGCGCCGAAATAGCCGCCGGACCGACCCGCCATCGCAACGCCCCGACCGGACACGGCCGGGGCGTTTTCGTTTGTCAGCTTCGCCTTGCGCGCCCACGCGATCTGTCTGACACAAGGGCCGCCCTCCTCCCGAGAACCTCCCCGTGACATCAGCCGCCCCGCCCCAGCCTCCGTCGCGATCGGCGCTGTTCGTCCTGTTCGGGGTGGTGTTCATCAACCTGGTCGGGTTCGGCATCGTCATCCCGCTGCTGCCCTTCTATGGCCAGACGCTGGACGCCCCACCGTGGCAGGTGGCGCTGATGTTCTCGGCCTATTCGCTGGGGCAGTTCGTCGCCGAGCCCTTCTGGGGACGGTTGTCGGACCGGATCGGCCGCAAGCCGGTGCTGATGATCACCATACTGGCCAATGCCGTCGGCTATCTGGCCCTCGCCTTCGTGCCGAACATCTGGCTGGCCGTGGCCGTACGCCTGTTTACCGGTCTGGGGGCCGGCAATATTTCAACCGTCCAGGGCTATGTGGCCGATGTCACGCCGCCCGAGCAGCGCGCGGGACGCATGGGGCTGATCGGCGCCGCTTTCGGTCTGGGCTTCATTGTCGGCCCCGGACTGGGCGGCCTGCTGACCCGGGAAGACATGGGCGCGCTCGGCTATCAGCTGCCGATCTTCACAGCGGCGGGCCTGTGCCTTCTGGCCGCGGCCGGCATCGCCCTGCTGCTGAAGGAGAGCCGGGGCCGGGCCGATCCGGCGGCCCCGCGCCCGCCCTTCCTCGGCGGGGTCCATGACGCGGTGAGAAACCCGGTGGTGTCACGCGTGCTGCTGGTCACCCTGATCTATATGGCCGGCTTCTCGGGGATGGAGTCGACCTTCGGCTTCTGGACCGAGGCGCGCTACGGCTGGGGGGTGCGCGAGGTCGGTCTCAGCTTCATGGCCGTGGGCGTGGTCTCGGTGATTACCCAGGGACTGCTGGCCGGACGGCTGGCGCGACGGTTTGGCGAGGCCCGTGTTCTGGCGGTCGGCTGCCTGATCTTCGGCACCGGCCTGATGGGTCAGGTGGTGGCCAGCCACCTGCTTCCAAACGCTGACTATCTGGTGCCGGTGATCATGGCGGCGGGGGCTTTCGGCATGGCGATGACCATGCCCAACATCTCGGCCCTGATCTCGCGATCCGTCGACCCCGACAGGCAGGGGGCCATGCTGGGGCTGAACATGGCCGCCAGCTCCAGCGCCCGCATCTTCGGACCGCTCGCGGCCGGTGCCATCTTCTCCTATGTCGGCCACGACTGGCCCTTCCTGATCGGTGCAGCCCTGACCGTTCCGGCGTCCGTGATGGCGATCAACGCCGGGCGGGCCTTCCGCAAGCGACAGGCGGCTGCAACTTCGCCGGGTCCCTTGCCCCCCACCGGGGTTCAGGGTTAGCACTGGCGGGACGCCGCGCCGCGTCCCGGGGGAAGATCGTGTCAGTCAGTATCAAGGGGGCCGCCCTGGCGGTCGCGCTTCTGTTCGCCGCGGCCCTGCCCGCCCGCGCGCAGGTTGTTCCGCTGGACGCCTACGGCGCACTGCCCGCGCTCGAATTGGTCGAGCCCTCGCCGGACGGGAACCGGGTCGCCCTGGTGACCGTCGCCGGCGCGGACCGGTTGCTGGTGATCATCGACCTGCGGACCTCCCGGCTTCTGGGCCGGATCGAGGTCGGCCTGGCCAAGGTCCGCGACCTGACGTGGATCGGCGACGGCGACCTGCTGATCACAACCTCAACGACACAGTCGCTCTTCGGCTATGGCCTCGAGCGCACCGAGCTGGTCCTGGGCCAGATCTATGATGTCGAACGCCAGCGCCTGACCTCGGTTCTGAACAATTCTCCCGGCGTGGCGCCCATGCTGTACGGACCGGCCTTCGTTCGCGACACGCCCGACGGGCCGGCGGCCTTTGTCCGGGCGTTCAGCTTTCGCGACCGCGGCCTGAATCTGTACCGGTTGAATTCCGACACCGGCCGGGGCCGCGAGGCCGCCGCGCTGGACAGCGATGTCGAGACCGTGGTGCTGGACGCCGCCGGGGCACCGCTGGCCCAGGCCGCCTATACGGAGACCAGCGGCGCCTGGCGGCTGAGCTTCCTGCGCGGGCGCGTGGCCCGCGAGGTCTGGTCCACGGTCGCGCTGCTCGACCCCCCGTCCCTGATGGGGCTTGGTCGCGACGGGCGGTCGGTGATCGTCTCGGCCAGGCGCGAGAACAGCGGCGTCAGCGGGGATGAGTCCGGGGCGACCCTGTTTGAGGTCGATGCCGCCGGGGTGTGGACCCCGCTGCCCTTCGAGCGGCGGCCGAGCCGGCTGATCTTCCATCCGGCGACAAGGGCCCTGCTGGGCGGCGTCTTCGAGCGCGATTCCGGGCCGGGCTATGTCTTCTTCGATCCGGCCGCCGAACAGGCCTGGAGCGACGCCTCCAGCGCCTTTCCAGGCCGTCGGCCACGTCTGGTGTCTTGGTCCTCGGACCTCAGGACCGTACTGGTCCAGACGGGGGGTCAGGCGGACGCCGGCTCCTATCATGTGGTCAATCTGGAACGCCGGACGATGGATACCCTCGGCCAGGCCTATCCAGCCGTGGCCGCGGACCAGGTCGCACCGGTCCGGGCTATCACCTTCGCCGCCGAAGACGGTCTGGAAATCCACGGCTATCTGACCACGCCGCCCGGCGTGACGGACCCGCGCGGCCTGCCACTGGTGGTGCTGGCCCATGGCGGACCAGCGGCGCGCGATTCGATCGGCTTCGATTGGTGGGCGCAGGCGCTGGCGTCGCGCGGCTATGCGGTGCTGCAGGCCAATTTCCGCGGCTCGACCGGATATGGCCAGGCCTTTCTCGAGGCCGGCTACGGCGAATGGGGCCGCAAGATGCAGACCGACCTGTCGGACGGCGTACGCTGGCTGGCGGCCGAGGGCCTGATCGATCCGGCCAGGGTCTGCATCGTGGGTGCCAGCTATGGCGGCTATGCGGCGCTGGCGGGCCCGACACTGGATCGCGGCGTCTATCGCTGCGCGGTGTCGGTCGCCGGGGTTTCGGACCTGCGCCGCATGGTCGAGGCCGAGGCGCGGGACGGTCGCCGGCGCAACAATGAATCCGTGCGCTACTGGAGCCGCTTCATGGGCGGCGACGGACCCGGCGACCGTTCGCTGGACGCCCGCTCTCCCGCCCGGTTGGCGGCGGAAGCCGACGCGCCCGTCCTGCTGATCCACGGGCGCGACGATACCGTGGTGCCGATCGAACAGAGCCGGCTGATGGCCGAGGCCTTGCGCAACGCCGGCAAGCCGGTGGAGTTCGTGGAGCTGGAAGGAGAGGACCATTGGCTGTCGCGCGCCGATACCCGGCGGCAGATGCTGACCGAAACCGTCCGCTTTCTCGAGCAACACAATCCGACGCGCTGACCGCGTCTGTCCAATACCCTTGATGGCGCGATCCAACGCCTCCAGGGTCACTTCAGTAACCGGACTCCGGGGGGAGACTTTGATGATCGTTCGAACCATGTCGCTGGCGGCCGCGGCCGGCGTATTTGCAATCAGTCTCGGGGCGCCGGCTGTCCGCGCCCAGGACGTCGCACCCCTGGCCGCCTACGGTGCCCTGCCGGCGCATGAGCTGGTCGAGGTGTCGCCCAGCGGGGACCGGCTGGCCTATGTCACGGTCGTCGGCGAGGAGCGCGCCCTCGTCATCAACGACCTGAACGACATGAGCCTGATCGGCGGCGTTCGCGTCGGGCCGGTCAAGGTGCGGGACATCGGCTGGGTCGGCGAGGGCCATGTCTATGTCTACAGCACCGCCACCCAGGTGGGGGCCTCGATCGGCCTGCGCCGGTCGGAACTGGCGGACGCCTCGATCTATCAGATCGAACCCCGTCAGGTGTCCCTGGCGCTGAACAACACGCCCGGTGTTTTCGGCAAGGTCTTCGGCTCGCCCCTGGTGCGAACCATCGACGGCGAGCCGTCGCTGATCGTGGTCGGCCAGGGTCGCGAGGGCGCAGCCCTCTACCGGATCAACCTGTCAAACGGGATCGGGCGCGAACACACGGATCCCGACCGACGCGGCGTCCCCTCCCTGCTGGACATGAACGGCCGGCCCGTGGCCCGGATCACCTATGACGGCGATGAATGGGCGCTGCAGGGTCTGCGCGGCGGCTTCTGGCGCACGGTCTGGCGGACCGACGCCCGCATCGACACGCCCAGCCTGGCCGGGTTCGGAACGACGACCGGCAGCGCAGTCCTGCACGGTGCCATCGACGGCCGGCCGGAAGGTTATTACGCGGTCGATCTGGAAACCGGAGCGGTTTCCGACCTGCCGTTCGAGGGACAGCCCACCGGTCTGATTCACCACCCGGCGACCAAGCTGCTGGTCGGTGCCCGCAGCCTCGGCGATGACGACAGCGTGCGCTGGCAGTTCATCGACCCCGTCGCGGAACGCAGTTGGCGGTCGGTGCAGGCGGCCTTCCGCGGCAAACAGGTGACCCTGACCTCCTGGTCGGCCGACATGCGTCAGATCGTGGCCTTCACCCAGGGGCCGGGCGACGCTGGCACCTATCAGCTGGTCGACCTGGACCGCCGCTCCGCCGAGATCATCGGCGAGGCCTATCCCGAAATCACCGGCGACCGCGTCGGTGAGGTGCGGCCGATCAGCTATGAAGCCGCCGACGGCATGGTGATACCCGGCTATCTGACCCTGCCGCCGGGCGTCACCGATCCCCGCGGACTGCCCCTGGTGGTCTTCCCGCATGGTGGCCCCGCCGCGCGCGACTACCTCGGTTTCGACTGGTGGGCGCAGGCCATGGCCTCGCGCGGCTATGCGGTGCTGCAGGCCAATTTCCGCGGATCGGACGGGCTGGGCACGGCCCATCTGGAGGCCGGATACGGCGAATGGGGCCGCAAGATGCAGACCGACCTGTCGGACGGTGTGCGTTGGCTGGCCTCCGAGGGGATTATTGATCCGGCCCGGGTCTGCATCGTCGGGGCCAGCTATGGAGGCTATGCGGCCATGGCCGGGCCGACGCTGGATCCCGGCGTCTACAAATGCGCCGTCTCCGTCTCGGGCGTCTCGGACCTGCGGCTGATGGTGCAGTGGGAGGCCGGCCAGGGCGGGCGCGACTCGCCGGTGGTGCGTTACTGGAACCGTTTCATGGGGGCCGAACGGCTGGGCGACCGCAACCTCGACACCGTCTCCCCCGCGGCCCAGGCCGAGCGCGCCGATGCGCCGATCCTGTTGCTGCACGGTCGGGACGACACGGTGGTGCCGTTCGAACAGAGCCGCGTCTTCGCCGAGGCCCTGCAAAGGGCGGGCAAGCCCCACGAGCTGGTCGAACTGCCGAACGAAGACCACTGGCTGTCCCGTGCCGCCACGCGGCAGTGGATGCTGGCTGAAACCGTCCGCTTTCTGGAGCAGCACAACCCGCCCCGGTGAGACTCAGCCTTGCCTTCCGGCGCTGACTGGCCTAGAAGCCGCGCCTTCGCGTACCGAACCGCCGGGCTAACAGGCATGCCTGGGCGGTTCTCATCAGGGTTTCCAATCGGACGGCTCCAAAGGCCGGAAGAACCGGTAACCCACTCAAAAAGAGAGTGAAAATGCCCAAACTGAAGACAAAGTCTGGCGCCAAAAAGCGCTTCAAATTCACGGCGACTGGCAAGGTCAAGTCGGGCGTGGCGGGCAAGCGGCACCGCTTGATCAGCCACAACTCGAAATACATCCGTCAGAACCGCGGCACCAAGGTCATGGCCGACGCCGACGCCAAGAAGATCAAGTCCTACATGCCGTACGCCTGATTGGCGCGCGCATCGACGACCTGATTTTCCCATTGAATTTGAAAGGATAGCGACATGGCTCGCGTCAAACGGGGCGTAACGTCCCACGCCAAGCACAAGAAGGTTCTCAAGCAGGCCAAGGGTTTCTACGGCCGCCGCAAGAACACCATCCGCACCGCCAAGGCCGCGGTCGACCGCGCGGGGCAATACGCCTACCGTGATCGCCGCAACAAGAAGCGTTCGTTCCGCGCCCTGTGGATCCAGCGCATCAACGCCGCCGCGCGTCTGGAAGGCTTCACCTATTCGCAGTTCATTCACGGCCTCGGTGAGGCCGGCATCGAGCTGGACCGCAAGGTCCTTGCCGCGATGGCCGCCGACGAAGCCGCCTTCAAGGCGATCGCCGACAAGGTCCGCGACGCGCTGAAGGCCGCCTGAGGCGGTCACCGGACCGATTGAAACACGCCCGCCCCGGTTCCGCCGGGGCGGGCGTTTTCGTTTCCGCCGCGGACGGCCAGGCTTCGGCCATGACCACGCGCCTGATCCTCGCCGCCCTCGCCGCCATGGTTCTGGCCTCCCCGGCCTCGGCGCAGTCGCGCGCCGTCGCCGTCACCTTTGACGACCTGCCGTACCAGGCCCCGGACGCCGAGCTGTGCGACCCGGCCCGGGCCACGGCCCTGACCGAAGCCTTCGTCGACATGTTGAAGCCGCTGGACACCCGCGCGGCGGTGTTCGTCAATGAGGGCAAGGTCTGCGAGGCGCGGCGCGCGGACCTTCTGCCCGCCCTGCTCAACATCTGGCTCGACGCCGGGCTGGACATGGGCAACCACACCTTCAGCCACATCAACATCCACCGGAATACGGTCGAGGCGTATCTGGCCGATGTCGATCAGGGCGCGCCGGCGACCCGCGCGGTTCTGGAGGCGCGCGGCCGGTCGCTGGTCTTCTTTCGCCATCCCTATCTGTTCACCGGCGAAACGCCGGAGAAGAAGGCCGCCATTGCGGCCGGCCTGGCGGCGCGGGGCTATACGGTCGCGCCGGTGACCATCGACAACAACGACTGGATGTTCGCCGCCCTTTATCGCCGGGCCGAGGCCGCCGGCGACGCGGCGCTCACCCAGCGCATCGGCGAGGCCTATGTGGCGCACATGGCGACCGTGCTGGATCACTGGGAGCCGTACAGCGCCGAACTGGCCGGGGGGCGCGAGCCGGCCCAGGTGCTGCTGCTGCACGCGAACAGCCTGAACCAGGACTGGTATCCGCAGATCCACGCCCTGTATCTGGCGCGCGGCTACCGGTTCGTGACGCTGGACGAGGCGCTGGACGACCCCGTCTATGGCCATGCCGACGACTGGGTGCGGGCCAATGGCGTGTCGTGGCTGCACCGCTGGACCTTCAGCGAGGGCCGGCCGATCCGCTGGGAGCCCGAACCGCCGACATGGATCACCGAGGCCTATGCGGCGCTCCAGGCCTGATCGGCCCGGCCTTCAGGCAAAGGTTTCGGCGGACGCCCGGGCCCCGCGCCGCGCCAGGTCGCTGCGCAGCACGGCCATGATGGCGATCCCGCCGTAGAGGACCGGATGCCAGGTCAAACTGGCCAGAACGAACAGGCCCGCCGTGACCGCCACGCCCGTCCAGGCGGGCCAGCCGATGTCCCGCGCCCGGCGCGTCACCAGCGCGGTCCATCCCCACAGGCAGACGCCCAGTACGAAAAGCACCACCAGGGTCAGAATCAGACCCACAAGGATCCTTTCATCCCGCGGCAGGTCGCCCATCAGCACGGGAATCCCAGGGATCATCGCCATCGAGAAGGCAATCGGGCCGACCGTCAGCAAGGCCGCCGCGCCGATGAATTCCCGTCGGTTGCTCCGTCCCCTGTATCCCAGCATGCGACTCTCCCCTGCCGGTCCAGAATCGGGCGGAAGCGGTTCAGAAATCCCTGCCGAACATCCTTAAGCACGGCACGGGATGACGAACCGCGCCCTAGCCGCTAGACGAAGCCTGCCATGACTGAACTCGCCCAACTTGAACTCGACCTGATCAACGCCATCGGCGCGGCGGAGACCGCCGCGGCGGTCGAAGATCTGCGCGTCGCGGCGCTCGGCAAGTCCGGCTCGATCTCGGGCCTGCTCAAGGGGATGGGGGCGATGAGCCCCGACGAGCGCCGGGAACAGGGACCGATGATC
Source organism: Caulobacteraceae bacterium (assembly GCA_965284535.1). Classification (GTDB taxonomy): domain Bacteria; phylum Pseudomonadota; class Alphaproteobacteria; order Caulobacterales; family Caulobacteraceae; genus Brevundimonas. The sequence continues at coordinate 1,163,825 of OZ260090.1, read as the reverse complement.
AACGGCCTGCGCGACCGGGTGCAGGCGGCGCTGGCGGCTCGCAAGGCTGATCTGGAAGCCGCCGAACTCGACACCCGCCTCAAGGCCGAGCACGTCGATCTGACCCTGCCCCCTCGTCCGCGCCGCGCCGGGTCGGTGCACCCGACCATGCAGGTGATGGACGAGATGATCGCCCTGTTCGCCGAGATGGGCTTCGCCGTGGCCGAGGGCCCGGACGTCGAGGACGATTTCCACAATTTCACCGCCCTGAATTTCCCGCCCAAACATCCGGCGCGGGAGATGCACGACACCTTCTTCCTGCGACCGGACCCCGAGACGGGCGAGCGCAAGGTGCTGCGCACCCACACCAGCCCGGTGCAGGTGCGGACGATGATGACCCAGAAGCCGCCGATCCGGATCATCGCCCCGGGCCGGACCTTCCGGAAGGACTCGGACGCCACCCACACGCCAATGTTCCATCAGGTCGAGGGGTTGGTCATCGACCGCGACATCCACATGGGCCATCTGAAGTGGACGCTTCAAAACTTCGTGGCGCGCTTCTTCGAACTGGACGGCGTCGACGCCCGCTTCCGGCCGCACCATTTCCCGTTCACCGAACCCTCGGCGGAGATGGACATCCGCTGCGACCGTTCGGGTGGCGAGCTGAAGCTGAACCAGGGCGACAGCTGGATGGAGATCCTGGGCTGCGGCATGGTGCATCCCAATGTGCTGCGGAACTGCGGCATCGACCCGGACGAATTCCAGGGCTTTGCCTTCGGCATGGGCGTGGATCGTCTGGCCATGCTGAAGTACGGCATCCCCGACCTGCGTCCGATGTTCGACGCCGACACCCGATGGCTGGCCCATTACGGCTTCTCCGCCTTCGCCGCCCCCAATCCTGCAAGTGGACTGTCCTGATGACTGACCCAGCCTTCTCTCCCACTGAGGCCTCGCGCAGCCTGGACCCGCTCGCGAAAGCGTTCAGCGGCGCGACCTTCACCCTGTTCGACCTCTATCGCGCCAGCGTGCAGGCGGGCGGCGGGGTGATGATCGAGAACCGGACCTTTACGGACTGCGTCATCGACGGGCCCGCGCTGATGCTGGTGCTCGATGGTGTTCATTTCGAAAGCACCAATTTCGGTCCGACCAGCGGAAACCTGCGCAACATGCTGTTCAAGCCCATGGGTAATATGGGGATCGGCGCGATTCCGGTGCGCAACTGCACCTTTACGAACTGCCGGTTCCAGACGCTGGGGATTACGGGCAATGAGGATCTGCTCAAGATGCTGATCGAAAACGTCCCCGTCGGCTGATGACCAGAACCAGAATCGAAAGACCGAAAGCATGACAGACCAGACCCCCGCTCCGAGCCCGGCCATGTCCGCTGAAGAGACCGCCGGCCGCGCCATGGTCGCCCGCACCAGTTTCGAGAAGGAGGCCGTCTGGCTTCCGGTTCTGGCCGTGAACCACTGGAACGCCGGCGAGATGACCATCGCCGGCAAGACCTTCACCGACTGCCTGATCGAGGGCCCGGCGGTGATGGCGGTGTTGGAAGGCACCAGTTTCGACGGCTGCCAGATGGGGGTCTTCACCGACGTCCGCACGCTATTGTACGCGCCGCTCGGCGATAAGATGGCCGGGGTCATCGGCGTGGCCGACTGCCAGTTCATCCGTTGCCGCTTCGCCCAGGTCGGGTTCACAGGCTCGCCCGAGATGCTGGCCGAATTCCAGGCCGATATCCGCCCGATGTCCGAAACCAAAGGCGCGGACAAGCCCGCGTGAAATTCACCCTCTCCTGGCTGAAGGACCACCTCGACACGGGTGCCGACGTGGCGGCCGTGGCCGAAGCCATGACCATGGCGGGGCTCGAGGTCGAGGACGTCCATGATCCGGTCGCGGCCCTCGCGCCCTTCACCGTCGCGCGGATCGTTTCGGCCGAACAGCATCCCAACGCCGACCGCCTGCGGGTCTGCCAGGTCGACACCGTCGACGGGATGAAGGAGATCGTCTGCGGTGCCCCCAATGCGCGCGCGGGCCTGACGACCATCTATGCCCCCATAGGGGCTTATGTGCCCGGGCTGGGCGTGACCCTGGTCGAGAAGCCGGTGCGGGGGGTGGTCTCCAACGGCATGCTGTGCTCGGCCGCGGAGCTTGAGCAGGCGGACGAGGCTGACGGCATCCTGGAACTGGCTGGCGATCTGGCCGTGGGAACCCCGGCCGCGACCGTATTCAGCGCCGAGCCTGTGATCGATTTCGAGGTCACCCCGAACCGGCCTGACTGGCTGGGCGTGGCGGGTATCGCGCGCGACCTGGCGGCGGCGGGTCTGGGGCGGCTGAAAACGCCCGACATCAAACCGGTCCCCGGCACCTTCGCCTCGCCGATCACCGTGCGGATCGAAAGCCCGGAGATGTGCCCGGTGTTCGGCGGCCGGTTCATTCGCGGCGTGAAGAACGGACCCTCGCCCGTCTGGCTGCAGCAGCGGCTGACCGCCATCGGCCTGCGCTCGATCAACCGGCTGGTCGATGTCACCAATCTGGTTGCCTACGACCGCTGTCGGCCCCTGCACGTCTATGACGCGGCCAAGCTGGTCGGCAGCGAGATCGTGGTGCGCGGCGGACAGGTCGCCAAGGATACGCCCAATCACGAGGGGGGCGAGCACGAACATCTGATCGCCCTGGACGGCAAGACCTATACCGTCGATCCGAGCATGAGCGTCATCGCCGACGCGGCCGGTGAACGGCCCATCGGCCTGGGCGGGGTCATGGGCGGCGAGTCCACCGGCTGTTCCGACGAGACCACCGACGTCTTCGTCGAATGCGCCTGGTTCGATCCGCTGGTCACGGCCCAGACCGGCCGGACCCTGACGCTGAACTCCGACGCCCAGTACCGGTTCGCGCGCGGCGTCGATCCGGCCTCTGTGGTGCCCGGCCTGGAACTGGCCACCCGGCTGATCCTCGACCTGTGTGGCGGCGAGCCGTCGGAGATCGTGGTCGCGGGCACGGCCCCGGGCAACCCGCCCGCCTTCGGCTTCGACCCGGCCCGCGTGGCCGCCCTGACCGGCCTGTCGCTGGACGACGACCGGATCGCCGACATCCTGACCCGGCTCGGCTTCGAGGTGGCGCGAGGAAACCCCTGGACCGTCACCCCGCCGTCGTGGCGCCGCGACGTCGAAGGCCCCGCCGATCTGGTCGAGGAAGTGGCCCGGATCGAGGGCTACGACGCCCTGCCGTCGACGCCCTTGCCCGACCTCGGTGCCCCGTCGAAGGGTGTACTGAACCCGCGTCAGGCGCGCGTCCGGCTGGCGCGTCGCGCCCTGGCGGCCATGGGCTATGCCGAGGCCGTCACCTGGTCCTTCACCAAACAGTCGACGGCGACCCTGTTCGGCGGTGGAGACGACGCCCTGCGCGTCGAGAACCCGATCGCGGCCGATCTGGACTGTATGCGGCCCTCGGCCCTGCCCAATCTGGTCCAGGCCGCCGCGCGCAATGCTGCCCGGGGCCATGCTGACGCCGCCCTGTTCGAGATCGGCCCCATCTATCTGGATGACAGCCCGACCGGCCAGCGCACCGTCATCGCCGGTCTGATCGCCCCGCGCGCCGCGCGCCATTGGGGCACCGCCCCCGAAGATGCCCTGTTCGGCCTCAAGGGTGATCTGATGGCCCTTCTGGAAGCCCTCGGTGCCCCTGTCGCCTCGCTGCAACTGGTCCAGGGCCAGAACCGCGACTGGTGGCATCCGGGCCGGTCGGCGCGCCTGCAGCTGGGTCCGAAGAATGTGATGGTCGAATTCGGGGCCCTGCACCCGCGCGTGCTCAAGGCGCTGGACGCCGACGGTCCGATGCTGGCCTTCGAGATTGTGCTGGACGCCGTGCCCGAGCCGCGTGGCCAGAAGTCCAAGACGCGCGGGTCCGCCGGCCTTGCCAACCTGATGCCCCTGACCCGCGACTTCGCCTTCATGGTCGAGGACGGCAAGGCCGCGGGCGATCTGGTCCGCGCCGTCACCGGGGCGGACAAGGCCTTGATCGCCGGGGTCTCGGTGTTCGACGTCTATCGCGGCGCGGGCGTGCCCGAGGGCATGAAGTCGGTGGCGCTGGAAGTCGTCATCCAGCCGCGCGAGGCGACGCTGACCGAGGGCGAGATCGAGGCGGTGTCCGCCCGGATCGTGGCGGCGGCCAGCAAGCTCGGCGCGACACTCAGAAGCTGAAAAGGAAGACCGGATGGGCCTGAAGCCGAGACTGGAAACCGCCTTCGAGCGCCTGCTGTTTCGTTCGCGATGGCTGATGGCCCCCTTCTACGTCGGCCTGGCCCTGGCCCTGCTGATGCTGCTCGTCGTCTTCCTGCGCGAGCTGGCCTACTATGTGCCGCAGGCGTTCTCGGCTGGACACGGCATGAGCTCAAACGACGCCATCCTCGCCGTGCTGACGCTGGTCGATCTGTCGCTGGCGGGCAATCTGCTGCTGATCGTCATGTTCTCCGGCTATGAGAATTTCGTCTCCAAGCTGGACCTCGACGGCGAAACGGATCGGCCGCCGTGGATGGGCACGGTCGATTTCTCAGGCCTGAAGATGAAGCTGATCGCCTCGATCGTGGCGATCTCGGGCATCCAGTTGCTGAAATTCTTCATGAACATCGGCAAGGACGGAACGCCCATCGACACCCAGGAAGCGATGTGGGGCGTACTGATCCACCTCACCTTCGTCGTGTCGGGCGTGCTGTTGGCCCTGATGGACTGGCTGACCTCCAAGACCGACAAACACTGAAGACGTGCCGCTGGCAACGCCCCGTTAACCTTGCCGCCGCAAGGCTGACGCAAAGGCCGGTGACGGTATGGACCAGCGCCCGCGCGAGTCGGGCGGCCCGTCCCCGCCTATTCGGAGCCAACTCATGCATCGCCGCCAACTGATCCTGTCGGGTCTCGCCGCCACCGCCGGAGCCTCGGGCCTCAGCGCCTGCGCCACCACCGGCCAGCAGCCGGTCGATCCCGCCTATCCGATCGCCTCGGACCAGCAGGCCCCCGCCTATACGGCCGACGAGCTGGTCGCCGCGGGGTCGCGTGAACTGGGCATCGCCGCCGAGGCCATCGGCGCGGCCATCGAGCGCATCTTCGCCGAACAGGGCGACCGCCCGACCGCCTATATCGCCGGTGAGGAGGCCGCCGGCGCCGCCGGGGTGGGCCTGCGCTACGGTCGCGGGGCCCTGCACATGAAGGACCTGTCGGCCTCGCAGGAGGTGTTCTGGCAGGGGATTTCGATCGGCTGGGACGTCGGCGGCAATGCCAGCCGGGTCTTCACCCTGGTCTACGGCCTGTACCATCCCGACATGCTGTATCGGCGCTACCCCGGCGTGGAGGGCACGGCCTATCTGATCGGCGGTCTGGGCGTGAACTACCAACGCGCCGACGGCATCATCCTGGCCCCGATCCGCACCGGCGTCGGCCTGCGCGCCGGTGCCAATGTCGGCACCATGGCCTACAGCCGGCAGCGGAACCTGCTGCCGTTCTAGGGAGTGATTGGTGGTTGGTGGTTAGTGGCTGGCCGACGCCTGTGCGAGGGCGCGGTCCGCGCCGCCCTTCCGCCGACGGCAATGCCGCGCAATCACTAACCACCAATCACTAATCACCCAGCAGCGCCTCCAGCCCCTCGCGCCACGTCGGATAGCGCGGCCGCCAGCCGAGCTCCGCCTTGGCGCGGGTGTTCGAAAGGCGTTTGGAGTCCCGGTAGAAGCGGCGCATCGCGTCGCTGACCGAGGGGTCGTCAAGATCGACCTCGGACGGCAGGGGCAGGCCGAGGCGGCGTGCGGCCCCCGCCATGACCACATCGGCAGCGGCGGGCTCGTCGTCGCACAGGATGTAGGCGGCTCCGGGCCGGGGCCGCGCCATGGAGGCGAACAGACCGGCCACGGCGTCATCGACATGGATACGGTTGAACACCTGACCCGGCTTGCGCACGATCCGCGCTGTGCCGTCGCGTAACCGGTCCAGCGGCGAGCGGCCGGGGCCGTAGAGGGCCGGCAGGCGGAACAGCTGCACCGTCAGCCCCATGCCTTGACCGGCATCCAGCCAGTCGCGCTCCGCCCGAACCCGGCGCGCGCCCTCGAGCGAGGCGGCATTGAGTTCACTGTCCTCGAAAGCCCAGCCGCCCTCGCGGTCGCCATAGACGGCGGTCGAGGAGACATAGCCGATCCAGTCGGGGAAGGCGGCCGATCGGGTGATGGCCGGGGCGAGCCGCTTCAGTCCCGGACAGCCGTCGGGCTCAGGCGGGGCGGTGACGAGGACGGCGTTTGTCTCGAGGACCGCGCGGTCGAGGGCCTTCGCGTCGTCCGGATCGATGGCCGAGAAGCCCTGGTCCGCGAGTGCGGCGCGCCGGGCGGGATCGCGGCTGCTCACGGTCGCTGAACCGCCCCGCATCACGGCCTCGCGCGCGGCCGCGGCTCCCAGCCAGCCGCCGCCGAAGACCAGCAAACGGGAAGGCGGGGCGTCGACCGGCATCGGCCGGCTCAGGCTGAGCGGATTTGAGCGGGCGCTTTTGGCGCGACGGTGGCCGGTTCGGCCTTCACCGCCTCGGCGCGCTTGCCGTTCCAGGTCGAGACGCAGGGCACCTTCGACAGATCGGCGCGGTCGGCGTAGCGGCGGGCGATCTCCGTGACGTCCTGCATCAGACCCTCGGCGAGGGTGATCGGTTTGAGCCCCAGTTCGCGGAACTGGTCGTTGGCGACCACCAGTTCGTTCTCGTCGGCCTCCTGACGGGGGTTGGGCACATTGTGGACTTCGGCCCCGGTCATGTCGGCGATCATGGCGGCGAGGTCGCGCACCCGCCGGCTCTCGGTCATCTGGTTGAGGATCTTGACCCGTTCGCCGGATTTTGGCGGGTTCTTCAGGGCCAGTTCGACGCAGCGTACCGTGTCCTGGATGTGGATGAAGGCCCGGGTCTGACCACCGGTGCCGTGCACGGTCAGCGGATAGCCGACCGCCGCCTGCATCAGGAACCGGTTCAGCACCGTGCCGTAGTCGCCATCATAGTCGAACCGGTTGATCAGCCGCTCGTCCTTGCGGGTCTCTTCCGTCTGGGCGCCCCAGACGATGCCCTGGTGCAGGTCGGTGATCCGGACCCCGTCGTTCTTGGCGTAGAACTGGAACAGCAGGGCGTCCTGGGTCTTGGTCATGTGGTAGATCGAGCCGGGGTTCGGCGGGAACAGGATCTCCTGCTCGGCCGGGCCGAAATCGGTGTCGACCGTGACTTTCAGATAACCTTCGGGAATGCGCAGACCGGCTGTCGTATAGCCATAGACGCCCATGGTCCCCAGGTGGGCCAGATGGACGTCCAGACCGCTCTCGACGATGGCTGCCAGCAGGTGGTTGGTGGCGTTCAGATTGTTGTCGACCGTGTACAGTTTGTGCCGCGCCGACTTCATCGAATAGGGGGCGGCGCGCTGTTCGGCGAAATGGACGACGCTGTCGGGTGCCCAGTCGCGGATCAGGGCCACCAGCCGGTCGAACTCCTTGCCGACCGTCATATTGACGAAGTCGATCTGCTGGCCCGAGACCTCCTTCCAGGCGGCGATGCGCTCGCCCATGGTCCGGATCGGCGTCAGGGACTGGACTTCGAGCTCGTTGTCGATGTTGCGGCGGCTCAGGTTGTCGACGACGCAAACGTCCCAGCCTTGTGCCGACAGGTGCAGCGCCGTCGGCCAGCCACAGAACCCGTCACCGCCCAGAACCAGAACCCGCATTCGATCACCCTTGTCGTTTCCTGCACCCTGAGTAGCGGAACGCGCCGACCGGTCAAAGCTTCACGATGCCGCGTCGCACCCGGCGACCGCCTTCACCGTCGCCGTGTCCGCCAATCCTCGCGGCTCTGGCCCCATCGACCTACCGGCAGATCCTGAAACGGCGGCGGCATTTGGGTGGGTCCCAGATTGCGCGACCCAAGGCGTTCGGCCAACCGCTGTGACGGCACATTGTCCGGGTCGATGCAGTGGATGACATCGGTCCAGTCCAGCACGTCGAAGGCGTAGTCGAGCGTCGCCGTAGCAGCCTCGACGCCATAGCCCTTGCCTTGCGCGTCCGGATGCAGACCCCAGCCGACCTCGGTCCCCGGCCAGCCGTGCGGGGTCCATGGGCCAATCCGGCCCAGCCACAAGCCGGTGTCGCGCTCGGTCACCGAGAACATGGAAATGCCGGTCAGGCTCCAGGCACCGGCCATGCTCATGAAGCCGCGCCAGGCCACCGACGCCGGCTGGACGCCGCCGAGGAATTTCGAGGCCTCGGGGTCGGCCATCATCTCCGCCCATCGCGGAAAGTCCTCGATGGCGATCGGGCGCAGGGTCAGGCGTTCCGTTTCAAGCACCGGTCCGGTCAAAGGCGATACTCCCTCTCGAGGTCATAGCGGCTGCCCTCCTGGGTCAAGACGCTGGAATAGAGGCCGAACCGGTCGATCCGGATCGGCGGAGAATGCAGCAGATTGTGCTCGGCGATCCAGCCTCCGATCCGGTCGGGATCGGCCTGGGACTTCAGATAGGCGAGCGTCAGATGCGGGCGATAGTCGCGGCGCTCGACCGGGATCGCGGCGCGTTCAGAGGCTGCACGGCATCGCCCGGCGAGGACGGACAACCGTTCACTGGCCTCTACCCCGGCCCAGATCGCATGGGTGCGATGGCCGTCACCGAAGGCACCGACGCCGGACAGGGCAATCTCGAACGGTCCGCCGGTCGCCGCCCGCTCCAGTTCGACCGACAGATCGTCGGCCCGGCGCTCGTCGACCTCGCCATGGAAGGCCAGGGTGATGTGCAACTGGTCGGCGGTGCGCCAATTCGCGCCGGGCAGGCCGGTCTGGCGCGGGGCGAGCGCTTCGGCGACCTCGTCGGGAATGGAGAGGGCGGTGAACAGCCGGATCATGCGACCGTTCGTAGCGGCTGAAACCGGCTCCCCCAAGTCCGGTTTTCCTTGCGGAAGCGGGGGACGCGTCCGATATTTGCTCAAAGGCCGGGATCACCCGGTTCAACGGAGGACCGATCTCGCCATGAGCGATTTCAGAAACAGCCATTCCATTCCCGCCACCGCCGACATGTCGGTGGACGCGGGCCTGCGCAGCTTCATGCTGGGCGTCTACAACAAGGTGGCCCTGGGCCTGCTGGTCTCGGCGGCGCTGGCCTATGTGACCAGTTCCGTGCCGGCGGTTCGTGAGCTCCTGTTCCAGACGGCGCTCTTTCCGGACGGCGTGACACGCCTGACCGGCTACACGATGCTGGGCATGATCGTGGCCTTCTCGCCGCTGGTCCTGCTGCTGGGCTCCAATTTCGTGATGAAGAACCCGACGGCGGCGTCGGCCGGTGGCCTGTACTGGCTGATCGTGGCCCTGATCGGCGCCTCGATGGGTACGGTGGTGCTGATGTATACCGGCACCTCGGTGGTCCAGACCTTCCTGGTCACGGCCGCCGCCTTCGGTGGACTGAGCCTGTTCGGCTATACGACCAAGAAGGACCTGACCGGCATCGGCAGCTTCCTGATCATGGGCGTGATCGGTCTGGTGATCGCCATGGTGGTCAACATGTTCCTGCAGAGCCAGATGATGCAGCTGATCATCAGCGCCATCGGTGTTCTGATCTTCGCCGGTCTGACCGCCTATGACACCCAGCGGCTGAAGATGACCTACTACGCGCTCGGCGGCGACCGTAACGCCATGGGCGTGGCCACCAGCTACGGGGCGCTGAGCCTGTACATCAACTTCATCAACATGTTCCAATTCCTGCTGATGCTGTTCGGCGGACGGCGGTAGGCAGGTTGGGGCGCCAACGCTCGCGACGCGGTCGCTCGCGGATTGAGCGCGCGCACCTGAATTGCCTCATGCAGCGAGCCGCCGCGCGGCGAGCGACAGGCAAGAAAGACCAGGCCCCGGCGGAAACGCCGGGGCCTTTTTCTATTCGACGATCGTGAATTTGCGGCTGTCGAAGACGCGCAGGACCTGGGCAAGTTCGCGGCCCCGGCGCAACACCACACCGCCCTCGCCGATGACCGCCCACTGGCCCTGTTTCAGGCGCAGGGCGGGGCGCTTCTCGATCCGGTAAAGCGGGGCGTCCCCCGAACGGCGGAAGACGGCGAACTCCGCGACATCCCTGTGCCCCACCATGGCGTAGTCGCGCCACTCGGCCGCCGCGACCATCCGGCCATAGACGCGCAGGATCAGATCAAGCTCGCGCCGGTCGAAAAAGACCGGGCCGGGAACGGACTGCAAATCAGCGGCGTCGCTCATCTTGCGAAGGTTACGCCGCCATCCGGAAAACGCCAGTGGGCCGGTGCCCCCTCACAGCAGTCAGGTGGCCGAACACTGTGTCCGGAACGCCGCGACGCGAACAATTCGCATCGAACACGAAATAGCCTCGCTTCCGCCCATCGCCCGCCCCCTTGGGGGGCGACATCTGACCCATCGGCTCGTCGGAGTTCGGAGTGCTTCCGGATCCTGAACAGCCCCCCCAGCCCCTCCTGGATCACTCCACCAAGGGCTCCGGCGGGCCGGTGCTTCCTCCAAAGCGAGACGCCCGCTCAGCCACCCCTCCCCCTCCGGCAGAGCGGGCGTTTTGCTGTCTGGCGCTCCGCTGCGGAGTCAGGGCCGCGAGGTCAGGGGAGGACGATCTCGACCGCCTCGCCGCCCCGCTCCACCGACAGCTTCCGGCCCGAGTCGCCATCGAGAGCCGTGGCAAGCGACCCCAGGTCCGACACGGACACGGCGTCGACCTGCCGGATCAGATCACCCGCCTGCAGACCGGCGGCGGCGGCGACGGAACCGCCCTCGACCGAAAAGACCTGCAGGCCGTCCGAGGTCCAGCGCACCGCGGCGCCCCGGGCCATGACGACGTCGGCACCCGTGATGACCATGCGCTCCGTCGGGGCCTCGACCACCAGGGTCGCGCGGCCTTCGTGGCCGTCACGCAGATAGACGACCTCGACCCGGCTGCCCGGGGCGGCGATACCGATGGTGGCGGCCACGGTGCCCGCGTTCGAGACGGGCCGGTTCTGGATGCGGGTGACAATGTCGCCCCGACGCATGCCCGCGGCCTCGGCCGAGGACCCCGGCGCGACGTCCTCGATCACCGCGCCGCGCACGATGCCGAGACCGAGATCGCGCGAACGCTGGGCGTTCAGGGAACCGAGGATGGCGCCGGTCGTGCCGCGCCGGACCTCGCCGCTCTCACGCAACTGGCCGACCACATACATCAGGATGCGGCTGGGCACCGCGAAGGCAATACCGTCGTTGCCGCCGCCGCCGCCCGACAGGATGGAGGTGTTGATGCCGATCAGCCGGCCGCGGCTGTCCAGCAGCGGCCCGCCGGAGTTGCCGGAGTTCACCGCCGCGTCGGTCTGGATATAGTCCTCGATCCGGTCGCCCATGCCCGAACGGCCCATGCCCGAGATGACACCCATGGTCAGGGTCTGGTCGAGGCCGAGGGGATAGCCGACCGCGAAGGCCAGATCGCCGGTGCGCAGGGAATCAGAATTGACCACCTCGATCTGCGACAGGCCGGTGGCCTCGATCTTCAGAACGGCGAGGTCGGTCGCCTTGTCGGTGCCGATCAGGACGGCGTCGAAGATGCGGCCGTCGGTCATGTCGACCGTGAATTTCCGTCCGCCCTCGACCACATGATTGTTGGTGACGATGATGCCCTGGCGCGCGTCGATGATGGCGCCCGAGCCGCTGGAGATGGGGCGTGGCTCATTATCGCCGGAGCTGGGGCCTTCGGACTGGCCCAGGGTGGTGACCTGGACGACGGCCGGCAGGGCGCGCTCGAGACCGGTGGCGAAGGTGAAGACGCCGCGCTGGGCGTCGAACGGCACCGGCGACTGCTGGGCGGCGGCGGGCGTGGCCGCCAGAAGGGGAACCGCGGCGACAAGCGCCAGAACGGACAGACCACCGGCCCGGATGATGGAACGCATCGCCAATCCCCTGTTGTTGAGGAGACCCTAGACCATTTTTGCTTCGGATCGATTCGATCCGAATCCAAAAAATGGCCCAGAGTCCTGCTGGACCGAAATCTGAGCCCTGATGAACTGCGTCCATCAGGGCCGATTTCGGTTTAGCGCGAGAAACGCGCCGTGACGACAGCCCCCGGACCGGCGTCATCAATCGTCATGACCGCGCCGTGCCGTTTGAGAATGGCGCGCACGAAGGCCAGACCCATGCCGTGGCTCTCACGCCCCTCATCGGCTGCCCTGGAGACTGCCTGGGCCGGATCGTCGAGCAGGGCTGGATCAAGCCCGGGCCCCTTGTCGGCGACCGAGAGGACCGGCCGGGCGTCGTCCAGCCGGACGGTCAGGGTCACCACCCCGCCATCGGGCGAAAACTTCACCGCATTGTCCACCAGATTCGTCACGGCCCGTTGCAACAGCGACCGGACGCCGAGGACCGAGACCGGCGAGGACACGACGCGGATCACAACTCCCCGCTCCTCGGCCAGCGGTTGATAGAGTTCGGCCGCGGAGGTCGCCAGATGGTCGAGCCGCACGGTCTCGAACACCCAGGCCTCGCCGTCGCGAAGGGCCATGGCCTCATTCATGGCCCGGGTCAGTCGGGTCAGGTCGGCGCGAGCCTCCTCGGCCAGGGCGCGCGCCGCGGGCGTCGTCGACGCCTCCTTGAGCCGGTCCAGCCGGGCCGAGGCCCGCGCCAGCGGTGTGCGGAAATCATGCGCCAGTTGATCGGCCGAGTCCCGCAGCCAGCTCAGCAATTCCTCCAGCCGATCCAGGGTGAGGTTCACCTGGCCGGTCAGTTCGGTGAGTTCCGGGGCCACCGCCGTCGCCGGAGCCCGGACCGAAAAATCCCCGACAGAGGCGAGGTCGAGCGCTCGACTGACCTCGGCCACGGCGCTGGTCAGCCGGCGTCGGGCGAAGGTCGCCGCCGTCAGGCCGAAGACCAGCAGCAGTGATCCGGCGCCGACGGCGGCGGCGACCGCCCAGCCCAGGGCATCCCCGGAACGGTCGACCACCCGGCCCACGGCGATGCTCAAAGCTCCGACCGACCGTCGCACCACCACCACCTCGACCGGGCGCGACGGGCACAGGACGCCGCGCTCGAGCCTCATGACGAAGACGCCATCGCCCAGACGGGACACGCGTTCGCCACGGGTGGTCTCCAGTGCCGCAAGGCCGGCGGGCTTGCCGACGGGCGCGCGAATGAATCGCACCCCGGCACCGCCCCGGCCGGTGCTGCAGGTCTCCTCGATGGTGCCCGCGTCGCGCGTTGGTCCGTCCTGGAAGGCGCTCAGCCATCCGGACAGATAGGCGGCGTCGGCTTCGGTAATGTCGGCGGCGGTCAGACTGGCTTCCAGCCCCAGCTTCTCGACCATGGTGCTGTAGTCGTCGAGCGCCGCGAGGGCGGCGGTCTCGCGCTGATCCATTCGCACCGCCGCGCTGGTGACCATCAGCGAGCCGACCAGGGCCACCGCGGCCATGACGGCGATACCGGCGGCCAGCTGGGTCGAGGTCCGCCGTCCCAGCCAGGCGCGAAGGCGGAGGAAACGGAACGCCACGACGGCTCAGCCCGTCCAGGTAGACAGGTCGCGAAAGATCAGGCTCTGGCTGCGGGCCGATACGATCAGCGGATGCAGGTCCTCGCCCAGTTCGGGGGCCTGTTCCTTCAGCCGACGGCGCAGGGCGCTGATCCGGGCATCTATGATGTTGACGAAATTGTCGGGCAGGAAGCGCCACTCGACCCAGCATCGGTCCCACAGCATGGTCTTGGTCACCGGCTGGCCGCGCGCGGTCATCAGTTCACAGACGATGGCGAACTCAAGCGGTGACAGATCGATCAAGCGCGACTCTTCACCGGCATCGAATTTCAGGGTGCGGGCTCCGAAGGACAGGCGAAAAGGTCCGTTCACCAGATCGCCTCCGACCGGAGCCGCATGCCGTGCGGCCCGGCGAAGCTGGGCGGCGATCCGCGCAAGCAACTCCTCGTCGCCGACCGGTTTGGACAGATAGTCGTCGGCCCCGCCCAGAAGACCCTCGACCTTTTGCCGCTCTCCGCCCAGCGCGGTCAGCATCAGGGCCGGGGCGTCGGCGCAGGGGCCACCGCCCGTCCGCAGCCGCTTGAGAGTCTCCAGCCCGTCGAGGCCCTTGGTCAGGCGGTCGAGAATCAGGACGTCATAGGGGCTGGCCGCCGCCTCGATCGCCGCCTCTCCGCTCTCGACCCGGTCCACCGCCTGGAACCCTGCCTCAAGCAGTCGGCCGGCGACGTGTTCAGACAGGGCCGGGTCGTCTTCCAGCAGCAGGGCACGGCGACCGGCGAAGACGTCGCGCAGCTGGGCAAACGGGTCTTCGCCCTCGATGCCTGCCGCTGCCCCGTCCATGGTCACGCCTCCGCCCGTTGCCGACGATACGGCGTTGAACCGGAATGACAATGCTCAACGGACCGCGTTTGCCCAGACTAGGGGTCTCAGGCGCGCGCGTGCCTGATTGTTCCTGACGTCGGGCCGCGGTCACAAGGCTCCGCCTTGTCGACCCGACGCGACCTGGCGCCTTGCGCATGTCCGGCGCTCAAGCAGCGAGCGACCGCGTCGCGACCCTCCGGTCAGGCCGGAGGGTGACGATCCGCGCTCACGAAGCGAGCCGCCGCGCGGCGAGCGTTAGCGCCCTTCTAGAACGCGCTCTCGCCGGTGATGGCGCGGCCCAGGATCAGGGCATGGACGTCGTGGGCACCCTCATAGGTGTTGACCGTCTCGAGGTTCATGGCGTGGCGCATGACGTGCATCTCGCCGGTGATGCCGGCGCCGCCGTGCATGTCGCGGGCGACCCGGGCGATTTCCAGCGCCTTGCCGCAGTTGTTGCGCTTCATCATCGAGATGGCCTCGGGGACCCAGGCCCCCTGATCCAGCAGCCGGCCCAGGGCCAGCGCGCCCTCGAAGCCGAGGAAAATCTCGGTCTGCATATCGGCCAGCTTCTTCTGCACCAGCTGGCGCGAGGACAGGGGGCGGCCGAACAGCATCCGCTCGCCGACATAGTCGCGGGTCAGGTGCAGACAGGCCTCGGCGGCGCCCATGGCCCCCCAGGCGATGCCGTAACGCGCCTTGTTCAGACAGGAGAAGGGACCGCGCAGGCCCTTCACGCCCGGCAGCAGGTTTTCTTCCGACACGAAGACGTCGTTCAGGCCGATGTCGCCGGTGATGGAGGCGCGGAGCGAAAGCTTGTCGCCGATCTTGTCGGTGGTGAAGCCGTCCATGCCGCGTTCGACGATGAAGCCGCGGATGACGTCATCCAGCTTGGCCCAGACGACGGCGAGATCGGAAATCGGGCTGTTGGTGATCCAGTACTTGGCGCCGTTCAGCTTGTAGCCGCCGTCGACGGCCACGGCCTTGGTCTTCATCGAGGCCGGATCGGAACCGCCGTCGGCCTCGGTCAGGCCGAAACAGCCGACCAGCTCGCCCGCCGCCATGCGCGGCAGGAAGCGCATCTTCTGCTCTTCCGAGCCGAAGGCGTAGATGGGGTACATGGCCAGGGACGACTGGACCGACATGGCCGAGCGGTAGCCACTGTCGACCGCCTCGATTTCGCGGGCAATCAGGCCATAGGCCACATGGCTGACCGACGAGCCGCCGTACTGTTCCGGCAGCATGGCGCCGAGGAAGCCCATCTCGCCCAGTTCGGTCATGATGGCGCGGTCGAAGGTCTCGTCGCGGAAGGCCTCGACCACGCGCGGCAGCAGTTTCTCGCGGGCGTAGGACCGCGCCGCGTCCTGGATCATCCGCTCGTCGTCGGTCAGCCGACCCGACAGGTCCAGAGGATCGTCCCAGCGGAAGGTCTTTGTCGGAGCGGAGGAGCCGTCGGCCATGGAGGGTCTTTCTGAGCGTGGCGAAGCAGCGCGGTTTAGGCCAAAATGTGCAGGTCGGGTAGAGGGACAGCCCGACGCAGGCTAAGGCTGTCATCATGATCCGCACCTTCAATCGTCTGTTCGTCGAACACCCGCGCGAGGTCGACGAGAGCTATTTCCACCATATGGCCGCCTCGTCGCGGTTCGGATTCCGTCTTCTGAAGCTGGCGGCCTGCGCCTTCGCCCATGCGCTGATCCCTGGCGTTCACAAGGCGACGGTGTCCCGGGCGGTCTGCTGCATGGCCGAGGAAATGGGCGGTCGGGCCCTTGAGGCCCGCGAGTGCCGCATGCGCGACGCCGGGGTCTGGGACGTGGGGCTTTAAGCAGGCCGTATGACCCAAGGCCCCCTCTCCGGCGTTCGCGTCCTCGATCTCAGCCGCGTGCTCGCCGGGCCGTGGGCCACGCAGATGCTGGCGGACCTCGGGGCCGAGGTGATCAAGATCGAACGGCCCGGCGTCGGCGATGACACCCGACACTGGGGGCCACCCTTCACGACCAGGGCCGACGGATCGAAGGGCGACGCCGCCTATTTCCTGTGCGCCAACCGGGGCAAGAAGTCGGTCGAGCTGGATCTGGCCACGCCCGAAGGGGCGACAATCGTCCGTGAACTGAGCAAGACCTGCGATGTGGTGGTCGAGAATTTCAAGACGGGCGGGCTGAGGAAGTACGGGCTGGATCACGCGGCCCTGTCGGCGGTCAATCCGAAGCTGGTCTATTGCTCGATCACCGGCTTCGGCCAGGACGGGCCGGACGCCCACCGCGCCGGCTATGACTATATGATCCAGGCCATGGGCGGGCTGATGTCGATCACCGGCCAGCCGGACGGCGCGCCCGGAGCCGAGCCGATGAAGGTCGGGGTGGCGGTCGTCGACCTGTTCACCGGCCTGTATGCCTCGAACGCCATCATGGCCGCCCTGCTGCATGCCCGGGCCACGGGACAGGGCCAGCATATCGACATCGCCCTGTTCGACGTCCAGGCGGCGATGCTGGCCAACCAGGCGACCAATTTCTTCGTCAGCGGCAAGGCGCCGACGCGGATGGGCAATGCGCATCCGAACCTCGCGCCCTACCAGCCCTTTCCGTGTACGGATGGAATGGTGGTTATAGCCGTCGGCAACGACGGCCAGTTCCGGGCGCTCGCGAGAGCCCTGGGCGCGCCCGGTCTCGGCGCCGACCCCCGTTTCCTGACCAATGCCCTGCGTATCGAGCATCGCGCCGCGATGACCGCGGAACTGTCAGCCCTGACCGCAGGCCAGACCATGCGCGGCTTGATGGCGGCGCTGGAGGCGGCGGGCGTGCCCTGCGGCCCGGTCAACACCATCGACCAGGTCTTCGATGAGCCGCAGGCGAAACACCGCGGGCTGGAGGTGACGCAGGACCGCGCCGATCTGGCCGCGCCGGTGCGGACGGTCGCGTCGCCGATCCGGATGTCGGCGACGCCAGTCGCCTATGATCTCCCGCCGCCCGCGCTTGGCGCGGATACGGTGGAGGTGCTTGGCTCTCTGGCACCTAGGGCGGATTGATCAGCAGATTGTAGATCAGCCATTGGCCCCCGAGCACGGCAATGAAGAGGCCGAGCGTCAGGGCGATCGCCAGCAGCAAGCCTTCCCACGGGACTGCTCTGAACCGGCGAGGCAGGCTGGTGCCCCAGAAACCGTTGTTCAGGAAGACGACCAGCGCGAGAAACGTGGCCGCGCTCCGGGTTCCAGCCTCGTGCGGCAGGTCGTCGCCCTCGCTTGTCGCGAACTCGCCCGCGTTGACGCGGGCCAGAAGGGCGCGGGCCTCAGGGATGAGCGATGCCGGTGCCATCAGGCGGATTCCGAGGGCTCGCTGCATCAGCGGATCGACGGTTGTCTGGAACCGCTCGGTGACCGTGACCTCGATGCCGTGCGACACGAGGAAGGCCGCGGCCAGATCAGCCTCGACGATATCGGTAAAGCGGGCGATTTCGCGGAGGCTCATGCATCAACGTAACACGCTGGAGTGGCTCCACCAGAGGACGACGATGATGCTTGGCATCACATCCGCCGCCTTCTCGGACGGGGGCGTGCCGAGAAAGGCGCCGAACACCCGCTCCATCCGCCAGTTGAGGATGGCCTGCCGGACGGTCATAGCGCCGGCGAGAACGTAGAAGGCCCCGACGAGGCGCGCGATCCATTCCATGAGATCAGCCTGAACGGAAGTTCCTGGTCAGACTCTTGACGGGACCTGTCGACCATTATCGAACCCGACTGGCCCTATGGCGACGTCCGAAGTGACCTTTCAATCATCAGCCTAGAAAGAGTTTGAGGATTGTCGCACCCGCCAGCCCGAGGATCGGCAATGCAACCACCACCATCACGGGTGCGAGAGCTTGAAGGCGACCGGGCTGCTTGAACGCTGGGTCGGGCAGAAGTGATTCAGCAAGAGCGGCTCCCAAGCCGCCCCTTGTACCCCGCGTAGGGTCTTCGTCCGCAAAATCGCCCACGACGACACGATTGAGAAGCTTGCTCGCTTCGTCGAGCTGACTTTCCTCGACCAGCAAAGGCGTTTCGCCGATCCCTCCTCCGGCGCTTCCGATGCTCCTCGAATAGGGAAACGATGGCACCGATGCAGTGATGCCGTGCGCCTGAAGAAAGCGGGCCGCTAGTTGAGCGACGCCATCGCCATCAAAGCGGGCGATCTCCACCAGCGCCATCGCCTGTCTCCTCCCGCCCCCTACAGGTCCAGCAGCGCCCGGGCCGGGTCTTCCAGCAGTTCCTTGATGCGGACGAGGAAGGTCACCGCCTCCTTGCCGTCGACGATGCGGTGATCATAGCTGAGGGCCAGATACATCATCGGGCGGATGACCACCTGGCCGTCCACGGCCATCGGGCGCTGGATGATGTTGTGCATGCCCAGGATGCCGGACTGCGGCGCGTTCAGGATCGGGGTCGACATCAGCGAGCCATAGGTGCCGCCGTTGGTGATGGTGAAGGTGCCGCCCTGCAGCTGGTCCAGGGTCAGGGCACCGTCGCGGGCGGCCTTGCCGAGGGCGGCGATGCCCTTCTCGATGCCCGCCAGGGTGAGCTGATCGGCGTCGCGCAGGACCGGGACGACCAGACCCTTCTCGGTGCCGACGGCGACGCCGATGTCGTAGTGGTTCTTGTAGATCAGGTCGGTGCCGTCGATCTCCGCATTGACCGCCGGAATCTCCTTGAGGGCCTGGACCACGGCGCGGGTGAAGAAGGACATAAAGCCCAGCTTCACGCCGTGGCGTTTCTCGAACACCTCCTTGTACTGGCTGCGCAGGGCCATGACGTTGGTCATGTCCACCTCGTTGAAGGTGGTCAGCTGGGCGGCGGTGTTCTGCGATTCCTTCAGGCGGCGGGCGATGGTCTGACGCAGCCGGGTCATCTTGACCCGCTCCTCGCGCGGCTGATCGGCGCGCGGGGCCGCAGGCGCAGCGGCGGGAGCCGGGGCGGCAGCGGCCGGAGCGGGCGCGGAACCGATGGCATTCATGGCGTCGGCCTTGGTGATATTGCCCTTGGGGCCGGTGGCGGCGATGGCCTTGGGGTCCAGATTGTTCTCGGTGACCACGCGCTGGACGGCGGGCGACAGGTGCGGGGCGTCCGAGGCGGCGGCAGGAGCCGCCCTGGTCGGGGCGGCAGCGGGCGCGTCAGCGGGCGCGTCACCTGAGGCGGCGATGCTGCCGATGGACTGGCCCGGCGTCACCGTCGAACCGGCCTCGGCAGCGATGGTCAGGACGCCGGCGGCAGGGGCGGAAACCTCGACCGCGACCTTGTCAGTCTCGATCTCGACCAGCATTTCATCCTTGGCGACCGTGTCGCCGGACTTCTTCAGCCAGGTCCCCATCGTGCCCTCGGCGACGCTCTCGCCCATGGTCGGCACGCCGATGGAGACCGATCCGCCGGAAGCGGCGGGCGCGGCGGGAGCCGGTTCTGCGGCCGGCGCGGCTTCGGCCTTCGGGGCCGGCCTGTCCTCAGCCCCGGGCGCTTCGGCGGCGGGCGCAGCGGATGCCCCTTCCGACACCACACCGAGGACCGTGCCCGGAGTCACGGTCGCGCCGTCGGGGGTCTTGATCTCGGACAGGACGCCATCGGACGGAGAGACGACCTCCAGCGAGACCTTGTCGGTCTCCAGCTCGACCAGGACCTCGTCCTTCTTCACGGCGTCGCCCGCCTGCTTCGTCCATTTGCCGATCGTGGCTTCGGTAACGGATTCGCCGAGGGCGGGGGTCAGGATGTCGGCCATTGGAAGGGCTCTCTCAGGTTCGTTCGTTGGTCATCCCGGTAGCCGCGAGGCGGTGTCCGGGACGGAGTCAGGCGAAGGCGTCGGTCAGGAAGGCGTCGAGTTCTTTCAGATGCCGGCTCATCAGGCCCGCGGCGGTCGAGGCAGAGGCCGGGCGGCCGACATAGCGGGCCCGTTTCGACTGCACGTCCAGCTTCTCAAGTGTGAGTTCGAGCCACGGATCGACGAAGGTCCATCCGCCCATATTCCGGGGCTCTTCCTGGCACCAGACCAGTTCGGCACCGGGGAAGCGGGCCAGTTCGGTCATCAGCGACTTCATCGGCCAGGGATAGAACTGCTCCAGCCGCATCAGATAGACGTCGTCGATCCGGTCGCGTTCACGCCGCTCCAGAAGATCGTAATAGACCTTGCCCGAGCACAGAACGACGCGGCGGATGTCCTTGTCGGCCTTGATCGTGATTCCGGCGACCTCGGGCCGCGTCTGGGCGTCATCGTGCAGGACGCGGTGGAAGGACGAGCCCTCGGCCATGTCGGCCAGGGTCGAGACCGCCTTCTTGTGCCGCAGCAGCGACTTGGGCGTCATGATGATCAGCGGCTTGCGGAACGGCCGGTGCATCTGGCGGCGCAGGATGTGGAAATAGTTGGCCGGGGTGGTGCAGTTGGCGACCTGCATATTGTCCTCGGCGCACTGCTGGAGGAAGCGCTCCAGACGGGCCGAGGAATGCTCGGGTCCCTGGCCCTCGTACCCGTGCGGCAGCAGCATGGTCAGGCCGCACATGCGCAGCCATTTGCGCTCGCCCGACGAGATGAACTGGTCGATCACGACCTGGGCCCCGTTCACGAAATCGCCGAACTGGGCCTCCCACATCACCAACGTATTGGGGTCGGTGACGGCATAGCCGTATTCGAAACCAAGCACCGCCTCCTCGGACAGGGCCGAATCGATGACCTCGAACTCGGCCTGACCGTCGCGCAGGTTGTTCAGCGGGACGTAGCGGGCCTCGGTGGTCTGGTCGACGATGCCGGAATGGCGCTGGGAGAAGGTGCCGCGCACCGAATCCTGGCCCGACAGGCGGACCGGGAAGCCCTCGTCCAGCAAGGAGCCGAAGGCGAGGCTTTCGGCCGTGGCCCAGTCGATGTTCTGACCAGAGGCGATCATCTCGCGACGGCCGTCGATGACGCGTTTCAGCGTCTTGTGGACGTCGACGGCATTGGGGATGGTCGTCAGCCTGTGGCCGAGATCGGCCAGTTTGGCGGCCGGGACCGAGGTCTCGCCGCGGCGTTCATCGCCGTCCGGCAGGCCGATGCCTTGCCACTGGCCGTCCATCCAGTCGGCCTTGTGCGCCTCGAAGGTCTTGCCGGCGTCGAACTCGGCGTCGAGGAAGGCCTCGAAGCGGGTGACCTCGGCATCGACGGCGGCCTGATCGATCACGCCCTCGGCGATCAGCCGGTCCGAATAGATCTCGCGCGTCGATTTCTGGGCGCGGATCTTCGAATACATCAGCGGCTGGGTGAAGGTCGGATCGTCGCCCTCGTTGTGGCCGAAGCGGCGGTAGCAGAACATGTCCACCACCACGTCCTTGTGGAATTTCTGGCGGAACTCGGTGGCCACCTTGGCGGCGAAGACGACCGCCTCAGGATCATCGCCATTGACGTGGAAGATCGGCGCCTGGACCATCAGGGCCACGTCCGACGGATAGGGCGACGAGCGCGAGTTGCGCGGGCTGGTCGTGAAGCCGATCTGGTTGTTGACGACGAAATGGATCGTCCCGCCGGTGCGATAGCCCTTCAGCCCCATCAGGGCGAAGCATTCGGCGACCACGCCCTGCCCCGCGAACGCGGCGTCGCCGTGAATCAACAGGGGCACGACCTTGGACCGGTCCAGCGCCCACTGTTCCGACGGCTGGCCGGTGTTGGCCTCGCGGATGTCGAACGCCTGTTTCGCCCGCGCCTTGCCCAGCACCACCGGGTTGACGATCTCGAGGTGGGACGGGTTGGCGGTCAGGGACAGGTGAACATTGTTGCCGTCGAACGACCGGTCCGACGAGGCCCCCATGTGATATTTGACGTCGCCCGATCCCTCGGTGTCCGAAGGCACGGTCGAACCGCCCTGGAACTCGTGGAAGATGGCCCGATAGGGTTTGCCCATCACAGCGGCGAGCGTGTTCAGGCGGCCGCGGTGGGCCATGCCGAAGATGATCTCGTCGACCCCCAGGGCACCGCCCCGCTTGATGATCTGCTCCAGGGCCGGGACCATGGCTTCGCCGCCGTCGAGGCCGAACCGCTTGGTGCCGGGGAAGCGCTTGTGGAGGAACCGTTCGAAGCCCTCGGCCTCGACCAGCTTGTTGAGGATGGCCAGCTTGCCCTCGCGGGTGAAGCCGTTCTGGGCGAATTTGTCCGACCCCTCGAAGCGGGCCTGGAGCCAGCTCTTCTCGTCCGGCTCGGCGATATGCATGAACTGGATGCCCAGGGTGCCGCAGTAGGTGCGCTTGAGCAGGGCCAGGACCTGACGGATGCTTCCGGTCTGGAAGCCCAGCACGCCGTCGAGGAAGATCGGCCGGTCGAGATCGGCCTCGCTGAAGCCGTAGAACTCGGGGGTCAGTTCCGGATTGTTGGTCGGCTGTTCGATCCCCAGCGGATCGAGATTGGCCTGCAGGTGGCCGCGGACCCGATAGCTGCGGATCAGCATCAGGGCGCGGATCGAATCGTGGGCGGCGGTGCGGACAGCCTCGGCCAGGACGGCGGCGTCCGGCGCGGACGCGGCGGCCGGTGCGCCGGGCTTTTTCGGATCAGGTTTCGGCGCGGGCCAGCGGCCGTCGAAGACGCCGGTCGCCTCGGTCGGTTCGGTTGCGGCTGACCGGCCCCACGAACCGGCGGCGCCCGAGGCCTTCACGCTCTCGGCATTGTCACGCAGCTGGTCGAAGAAGGCGCGCCACTCATCGGAAACGGAAGCCGGATCGGCGGCCCATTTCTCGTGCAGGTCCTCGATGAACGAGGCGTTGGAGCCATACAGGAAGCTGGTCTCGGCAAAGACCTGGTTCAGCCGACCGGCATCGTCCGCCATTGTTCTCGTCACGTCCCTTGGGCGGTGCGCGCACGCCTGCGCGCAACCGGCGTCGCTGATATAGGCCGTGTTTCCTTATGGGTCATGACCGAATGGGGGCGAAAGGGTCGAAATTCGGCGATTTCCCGCAGAATTCGACAGTTCCATGCCCCATGGGTGGGACATAGGATCAGCCCTTGAGGACCTCGACCAGGGTCGCGCCCAGGCGGGCCGGAGAGGGCGAGACGCGGATACCGGCGGCCTGCATGGCGGCGATCTTGGACTCCGCATCGCCCTTGCCGCCCGAGACGACGGCGCCGGCGTGGCCCATGGTGCGGCCCTTGGGTGCCGTGACGCCGGCGATGAAGCCGACCATCGGCTTGGAGCGGCCCTTTTTCGCTTCGTCGATCAGGAACTGGGCCGCGTCCTCCTCGGCCCCGCCGCCGATCTCGCCGATCATGACGATCGACCGGGTCTCGGGGTCGGCGAGGAAGAGCTCCAGCACGTCGATGAACTCGGTGCCCTTGACCGGGTCGCCGCCGATGCCGACGGCCGTGGTTTGGCCCAGGCCCTCGTTGGTCGTCTGGAACACCGCCTCATAGGTCAGGGTGCCCGAGCGCGAGACGATGCCGACATTGCCCTTCTTGAAGATGGAACCCGGCATGATGCCGATCTTGCACTCTTCCGGGGTCAGGATGCCGGGGCAGTTGGGGCCCAGCAGGCGGGAGTTCGACCGGTCCAGCCGCGCCTTGACCCGCACCATGTCCAGCACCGGAATGCCCTCGGTGATGCAGGTGATGAAGGGCACCTCGGCCTCGATGGCCTCGATGATGGCGTCCGCGGCGCCCGCCGGCGGGACATAGATGACCGAGGCGTCGGCGCCGGTGGCCTCTTTCGCCTCGGCGACCGAGGCGAAGATCGGCAGGGTCTCGCCCTCCGAGCCGGTCCAGTTGGTCCCGCCCTTGGCCGGGTGGACGCCGCCGACCATCTTCGTCCCGTAGTAGCGGAGCGCCTGTTCGGTGTGGAAGGTCCCGGTCTTGCCGGTCAGGCCCTGGACGATGACCTTGGTGTTCTTGTCGACGAGGATGGACATGGATCTGCTCTGATAATTCGGTCAGCGGGACGGTCGGTGGCAGCCCTGGGGCTCAGCCGACCGCCGCGACGATCTTCTGGGCGGCGTCGTCGAGGTCATCGGCGGCCGTGATGGCCAGGCCGCTCTCGTTCAGGATGCGCTTGCCCTCGGCGACATTGGTGCCTTCGAGGCGGACGACCAGCGGCATCTTCAGACCGACTTCCTTGACCGCGGCGACCACGCCCTCGGCGATGACGTCACAGCGCATGATGCCGCCGAAGATATTGACCAGAATGCCCTCGACCGCGGGGTCGGCGGTGATGATCTTGAAGGCTGCCGCGACCTTTTCCTTGGAGGCACCGCCGCCGACGTCGCAGAAATTGGCGGGCTCTTTCCCGTACAGCTTGATGATGTCCATGGTCGCCATGGCCAGGCCGGCACCGTTGACCATACAGCCGATGTTGCCGTCGAGGGCGACATAGGCGAGGTCCCATTCCGAGGCCTCGATCTCCTTGGCGTCTTCCTCGGTCTCATCGCGCAGCGCCTTCATGTCCTCGTGGCGGAACAGGGCGTTGCCGTCGAAGCTGACCTTGGCGTCCAGCACGCGCAGGCGGCCGTTCTCCATGACGATCAGCGGATTGACCTCCAGCATCGCCATGTCCTTCTCGACGAAGGCCCGATACAGGGTCGGGAAGAGGGTCTCGCCGTCCTGGGCCGCCGCGCCGGTCAGGCCGTAGGCGGTGTTGATCTCGGCGACATTGGCGGGGGTGACGCCAGCTTCCGGGTCGATGTCGATGGTGACGATCTTCTCGGGCGTGTCGTGGGCGACCGCCTCGATGTCCATGCCGCCCTCGGTCGAGACCACGAAGGAGACGCGGCCCGTGCCGCGGTCGACCAGCAGCGAGCAATAGAGTTCGCGATCGATATCGGCGCCGTCCTCGATATAGAGGCGGTTGACCTGTTTGCCGGCCTCGCCGGTCTGGGCGGTGACCAGGGTGTTGCCCAGCATCTCTTTCGCGTGGGCCACAGCCTCCTCGACCGAGAAGGCCAGGCGAACGCCGCCCTTGGCGTCGGGGCCCAGTTCCTTGAACTTGCCCTTGCCGCGCCCACCGGCGTGAATCTGCGACTTCACCACATAGAGCGGGCCGGGCAGGGACCGCGCAGCGGCCTCGACCTGATCGACGCTGGTCACGGCGACGCCTTCGGCGACCGGTGCGCCAAAACCCTTCAGGACCTGTTTGGCCTGGTATTCGTGGATGTTCATGGGGAGTTGCCGCCGAAACGCTGGGAGGGGTTGCGGCGCTTATAAGGGCTGCGCCTTCGCAGGCGCAACCGTCAGCCCGCGATCAGTCCACCCAGTCCTTCTTCAGTGTCCTCGAAGCGCCGATCAGCAGGAAGGCGGCAAGCACATAGAAGCCCATGCCGGTGTAGATGGCCCAGCGCAGGCTCTCATCGCCAAACTGCGGCTTGAGCAGGTCGCTCATCCAGCCAAAATAATAGAAGCCGACCGCGATACCGAGCAGGTTGTTGAAGAGCAGGAACAGGGCCGAGGCCGTCGTGCGCATGGGGGCCGGGACCAGATGCTGGATAGAGGCCGTGATCGGCCCCAGCCAGGCGAGGTTCAGGCCGGTCGGGATCAGGAAGATCAGGAAGGCCAGGATCAGCTGCTGGGCATTGGAGCCGCCGCCGGGAATGATCAGGCCGATCAACCACGGTGAGTTCATCGCCAGAATGAACATGGGGGCGGAGATCAGGAAGGCGATGGCCGGAGTGAGCGGATAAGCCCCCTTGCCGCGTTTCGACAGCTTGTCGGCGATGGCACCGCCCATCCAGATGCCGAGGGTGCCGCCGATCAGGGCGATGCCGGCATAGTACCAGCTGGTCTGCGACAGCGTGAGGCCGAAGCTACGCATGAAGAACAGGGGCAGCCAGCCGGCCACGCCGTAGCCGCACACCGAGGACGAGGCCGCGCCGAGCGCCAGCAGCCAGAAACTCCGTTTGGGGAACACCGCCGAGGCGGTCCGGCGAGCAATCGCCAGGGAGAAGCCGATCACCGTGGCCAGCAGACCGCCGAAGGCGAACACCAGGGGATCGCCGAGAACAAGGCCTCCGAAATGGATCAGGGCCGCAAGACCCAGGGCACCGGCCCCGATCCCCAACATGATGAGCGCCGCGATACCCCCCGCCTTGCCGGATCCGACCACCGGCGCGGCGGCGATGGCGGCCAGTTCGGCCTCGGTCTTGGCTATGTCGGTCCCGCCTCTCCTGGGATTGCGCACCGTGAGAAGAAGCAACGGGGCAAGCAGAAGGCCAAGCAGGCCGACGGCGATGAAGGCCGTGCGCCAGCCATAGGTCGCGGCCAGCAGGCCTCCGACCAGGGTGCCCGCGGCCGTGCCCAGCGGAATTCCGAAGGCGAAGGCAGCCAGGGCCCGGGCCCGCTGATGCGGCGGGAAATAGTCGGCGACGAGGGAATAGGCCGGGGCCACGCCGCCCGCCTCACCAACGCCGACACCCATGCGGAACAGGAACAGCTGGGTGAAGGACGTCGCCACCCCGCACAGGGCGGTGAATCCGCTCCACACCGCCAGCGCCCCGGTCATGATCCAGACGCGGCTGTAGCGGTCGGCCAGCCAGGCCAGGGGAATGGCGAGAGTCGAATAGACCGAGGCGAAGGCGATGCCGCCCAGCAGGCCGAACTGGCTGTCCGAAAGGCCGAACTCAGCCTTCAGGGGTGCCGCCAGGATGCCGATGATCTGGCGATCCAGGAAGTTCAACATGTAGACGAGGATCAGGATCGCCAGGACATAGAAGCGATATCCGGGCCGTTCGGCCGGCGCGGCGGCGTCCGTGGCGGTCATGGCGTTTCCCTCGACTGGTCTTCTTGTTTGACGGAACGGTAGCGTTGCTTTGGGGCAGCGCCAAAGAAAAAGGGCGGCGGCTCAGGAGAACCGCCGCCCTGGATCAGAAGCGATCAGACTTCCGGATCATTCAGATCGATCAGAAATTGACCTTCAGCGAGGCGCTGACCGTCCGCGGCGGGCCGTAGTAGCCGATGATCGAGTTGTCGAAGAGCGCGCCCGGGAAGTTGTAGCCACCGACGCGATACTCTTCGTCGGTCAGGTTCTTGCCGTAGAGGCCCAGGGTGTAACGGTCGGTCGGGTCCGTCCAGACGATCGACAGGTCGACCAGGGTATAGGCCGGCTGGTCCAGGGTCGGGTTCGGGAACTCGAACATGCTGGAGTCGCCGCGGTAGCTGACCGACGGGGTGACAGCCAGGTCACCGCCACCGACATCACCGACCCAGGTGAAGCCGAAGTAGCCGGTCCACTCAGGCGCGTTCTGCAGCACCACCTGGTCGGAGATGTCCTCATACATCGCCGTGCCGAGGTTGTAGCGCAGGAACTCCTCGAAATCGGAGTTCAGGTAGCCGACGGCGAAGCTCGCCGAAAGGTTGTCGAGGATACGCAGGTTCCCCTCGAACTCGACGCCATAGAAGGTCGAGGAGCCGACGTTGTCGACGAAGCTGGCGATGCTGGCACCGGACGGCACCTGGGTGGTGACCTGCTGGTCTTCATACTCGTTGTAGAAGACCGAAGCCGCAAAGGTCAGGCGATCCAGGGCACCCTTCAGGCCGACTTCATAGGAGTTGACCGTCTCGGGATCGTAGCCGTTCACCGTGTCCGGCGTCAGAATCACGTCGCCGCGCATATCAAAGCCGCCCGACTTGAAGCCCTGGGAGTAGGACGCATAGGTCGTCAGGTCGTCCGTCAGGTCGTAGGACAGGGCGATCCGTGGCGTGAACTCGCTGAAGTCATTGGAGTTGGTGTAGTCGGACCGGACCAGCAGCGGCGCGCGCACCGTACCGCCGAGGAGGGGGCTACGGGTTGCGCCGAGGTAGTTGGCGCGGAAAACCGTCCCGTCCTTGTTGTCCAGCGTATAGCGGAGGCCGAGGCCAAGGTGGAGGCGATCGGTCAGGTCAAGGTTGACGTCGGCGAAGGCTGCCCAGCTCTCGGTGTTCACTTCACCGTTGGTGCCGATCACGATACCCGCGCCGCCCAGGATGGTGTCAAAGGCACCTTCTGCATGGCCGTCCAGATAGAAGAACCCGGCAACGCCCTGGATCCGGTCGTAGTCAAACAGGAACTGGAACTCCTGCGTAAACTGGTCGTCCGCATAGAATCCCGGGATGTCGAGGGTCGGTGACGGCGTGTTGTCGAAGTCGATGACCGTGGTGGTTTCACCCTCGCGCCAGGCCGAGATCGACTTGAAGGTCCAGTGGTCGTTGAGGTCGATCTGGATCGTCGCCGAAGCGCCCTGGCTCTCCACGGAGTTGTCGTCGCCGATGCCGGCGTTGGTGTCGAAGACGCTGGACAGGACAGCGCCGGCCGGAGTGGCACCGGCGACGAGACGGCTGCCGTGGCGGGGATTGGAGTCGTCCTGGACCCGGTCATAGGCCAGGCGGATGGACATGTTTTCGGTCGGCTCCCATTCGGCGCTCAGTCGGCCGGCCAGGACATCCTTGTTGTAGTGTTCGGCTCCCGTGTTGATGTTGGTGCCGAAACCGTCGCGCTGGTACGAGGCGATCGCGCCGCCGACGCGGAAATTGTCGGCCAGCGGAATGCTGCCCACGGCCATCAGGTCGATCTGGTTGTAGCTTCCGTAGGTGCCGCGCAGCGTCAGCTCCGGATCCGCGGACAGGCCGTTGGTGACATATTTGATGGCACCGCCGACGGTGTTGCGACCGTACAGCGAGCCTTGCGGCCCACGCAGGACCTCGATGCGCTGGACGTCATAGATGTCGAGCACCGCGCCTTGCGGGCGGGCGACATAGACGTCGTCGACATACAGGCCCACGCCGGGCTCGAAGCCCCACAGGGGATCCTGCTGGCCGACGCCACGGATGAAGGAGATCAGGGTCGAGTTCGAGCCGCGCGCGACCTGAACGGTGGCGTTCGGGGTCTGCTGCTGCAGGGCGGTGATGTCGGTGGCACCGGTCTGTTCCAGACGCTCCTCGCCGAGGGCCGAAACCGAAATAGGCACGTCTTTCAGCAGTTCGTCGCGACGGCGGGCGCTGACGACGACGTCGTCAAGCGAAGAGACCCCGTCCTGCGGCACGTCCTGGGCCACGGCAAAGGTGGAGAGCACGCTCCAGGCGGCTCCGGCAAGCAAGGCGGTCTTAACGGTGCGGTTCATGTTAGCCCCAGTCCTGTGATTTCCAGCCCGATGACGCTTTTATTCAGCGTTCAATGATTTTTTGGACCGTAGTCTTTTTCACCCGCCTGTCAAACCGTGGCGCTTGTTCCGGATCACCGGCGACCTGACCTGTGGCGCCGTTGCACAGGCGGGGGGATGCAGCCTAGCTTGGCGGCCATGACCAAGTTCGATGCGCCGCCGGCCAAACGCGGCCGCCCGCCCAAGGCCAAGACAGCAGGCGCGGCCGATACCCGCGATCTGATTCTCGACGCCGCCGAGGATCTGTTCTCGAAACATGGATTCTATGGCGTCACCATTCGCGAGGTGGCGCGCGAGGCGGGCGTGGATACCGCCCTTGTTCACTATTATTTCGGAGCCAAACGGGGGCTGTTTGACGCGGTCTTCCTGAGGCGGGCCGAGGTCTGGAACAATGAGCGGGTCGACGCGATCAACCGCTATGCCCGCGAGCCGGGGCCCGACGGGATGACACTGGAGGGACTGCTGGAGGCATTCCTGAGGCCGCCGTTCCAGTGGTCGTTGAAGGGTGGACCGGGCTGGAAGCACTATTCCGCCCTGGTCGCCCAGACCAACGCCAATCCGACCTTCGGGGGCGAGACCATGGCCCGCTATTTCGATCCTTCGATTCGGCGGCTGATCGAGCTGATCAAGATGGTGTTGCCGGAGGCAAGGGAAGTCGACCTGTACTGGGGCTGGCACAATCTTTCCGGCGCGCTGACGCTGACGCTGGGCGAGACCGGGCGGTTGGACCGGCTGTCCGGCGGCCAGTGTCTGTCGGGCGATCTGGAGACGGCGTCGGACTATATGGTGCGGTTCGCGGCCGCGGGCTTCCGCGCCGTCTGTATGCCAGGGAAACCGGAATGAGCGAAGCGAGGTCATCACCGGATGTCGTCCGGTTCTCGGTCGATCGCGGACTGGTGCGCGGGCTCATGGTGGCCCTGTCCGCGGGTCTTCTTCTGGCCTTGACCGAGGCTTTCGGCATGGGGGGCACATCGCTGGTCTTCCGTCTGGCGTACTGGCTGCCGATGATGCTGCTGGGTGCCGCATGGGGCCATCTGTGCTCGATGGGGGTCGAGCGATATGTCGACATGGACCGTCGGCCGTTTCTGGCGGTCGTGGTCCTGACCCTGGTGATGTCCGGCCCACTGATCGTCATGGTCTGGGCGATCACGGGCTGGTTTTTTGACAGCGACAGATCGGTGACCCTGGCCCATTTGCCGGGCTTCATCGGACCGGTCGTGGTGGTGACCGGGACCCTGAGCGCATTGAACGTCTTTCTGGCCCGGACGCCGGTGCAGACCCATGCGGCCCTGCCGGGAGCCAGGCCGGCGCGGTTTCCGGACCGTTTGCCGTTCAAGCTGAAGGGGGCGACCATCCGGGCGGTGTCGTCCGAGGACCATTATCTGCGCATCCATACCGACCGCGGATCGGATCTGATCCTGATGCGGTTGTCCGACGCCCTGACCGAGCTGGAGGGGCTGGAGGGGGCCCAGACCCACCGCAGCTGGTGGGTGGCGAGGGACGCGGTCGAGGACGTCAGCCGGGGTGACGGCCGGGCGACCCTGACGCTGGAAGGCGGAATCGAGGTCCCGGTCAGCCGGCGCTACGCCAAGGCCCTGCGCAACGCCGGCTGGTACTAGCCCCCCTGCCACGTCCCGTGGAAGCTGACCGGCATGGCTGTGTCGGCGCGCCAGGTGGCGACCGGACCGTCCTCGATCCGGGCCGCGTCCAGCACATGGAGTTCGGTCACGCGGGCGGCGAGATTGAGGGTCGGCCCGACCAGCCAGCCATCGTCCTCGGCCGTGCCGCCGGGGCGGGGCACGAAGACCATCTCGTCCATCACATGGTCGGCACCGAAATCGAACACGCGGGTCCGGCCGGCTTGCCAGTCGGTCAGGCCGATGGCGCTGGCGAACGGCCGGTCCGGCGTTTCCCCGGCCGTATGCAGGGTAAGGCGGCGCGGCAGGCCGGCGCGGCGCGGGTCGCTGCGCGGAAACTCGGCGACGAGGTCGGTGCGCTGAAGGTCGGCAGAGCCGTCGGCCCTGAGTTGGGCGAGCGCCAGTCGGGCCGGCTCGCCGTCCAGCGGCACCCCGTTGAGGACCTCGGTGGCACCGCGGGCGGCGAAGTCCATGTCGCGGTGGGCGCAGAGGTCAAAGCGGATGTCGTCGCCGTCCGACCAGGCGTCGCCAACATGGAAGAAGCCGAAGGCCGGCAGTTCGAAGATGCGGCGTTTCGTCAGGTCGTCCTTGTCGATCACCAGCACCTGGGTGCCCTCGTCGGGCCGCCATTCGAAGCCCTCGGAGAAGGGCATGGTCATCCGCGTCTGGACCCAGGGCTGGAGCACGATGACCAGATGGCGGGCCGTGGCGGTGAAGTCGTGGACATAGCTGGCACGCGGCAGGGCGACCATGGTTGCCGCCTCCAGCGCGCCCGTGGGCGACAGTCGCCAGACCATGGCCTGTCCCTGCCCCATGCCCAGGTTCCAGATGCGGCCGTCGGGCTCGACGCGCGGGTGGGCCAGAAAGGGCATGGACTTCAGGTCAGGACGGTGGGTGACCATGCCGCGGGTCTCGAGCGTCTCCGGATCCATGGCCACGGCCGAACCGCCTTCCCACAGGGCCCAGAGGGCGTCGCCGGCCATCATCACCGAGGTGTTGGCGGCATTGGCATCGTCATTCGAGCCGATCTCGGCCCGGGGATCGCCGACCGAGCCGAAGCCCGGCATGACCATGGCGTCCAGCCGCGTCTCCTGACGGCGCTTCGGCGTATCGACGAAGCGGGCGGCCAGCTCGGCCTGGCCGTCCCGGATGCGGAAGCGGCGGACCATGCCGTCGCCGTCGAACCAGTGGTTGGCGGAGCCGCCCGGCCGGCGGAATTTCGCCGGCCCGTTGCGATAGAGGGCGCCTTCGAGGCCGACAGGCGCCCGGCCGCGGATCAGCCGCATGGCGTGGGGCGCGATGTCGCCCTCGACGTCGGCGGTGGCCAGGCCCCAGTCGGTGGCGATCCGCATCGCCGTCATGGCGCGGACCGTCTCGGGGGTGACGACGGCGGCTGAGAGGGCGGCGGCGCCCATCAGGAAATTACGACGGCTGGCGATCATGACGGTGTCTCCGAACGGATGGTGGGGCGCGGCGGCCTCGGGCAGCGGGCCCGTCACCCCGGCGAAGGCCGGGGCGCGGGGTGGGCGTCAGGTCGCCCGCTACCGGATGCTGATGGTCTGGGCGGTCTCGCCCGAGACGCTGAAGTGGGCGCGGTCCCAGCGGGCGGGCCCCATGTTGCCGACGGCGTTGTTCGAGAAGGCAAAGGGCTCGACCGGCATGCCGAAGGGGTTGGTGTTCATCTCGCCGTCGCCGTTGACGTCGTGGAACGCCTTCACCGCATAGTCGCCGGCGGGCAGGTTCTCGAAGGTGGCGACGACGCGGCCCGAGGCGGGGACGGCGGTGGCGGCGACGGGCCGAGCGGAGCCGCCGTCGAAGGCCGCGGCGTTGTCGTACAGGGCGACCATGACCATGCCGGTGCGGGCGCCGGTCTCGAAAGTCAGGACGACCTTGTTGTCGGCGGTCTGGGCGAGGGCCGGGGCGGCGGAAAGCAGCAGGGCGGCGGCGGCGGTGGCGAGGCGGATCATGGCGAAGTCCCTTTGTGTGTGGCCCCCCGGAGCGTGTCCGGGGCGGGCCGTTTCGATGGACTGACCGTGAGGGAGTGCCGGGGCCGCCGCCATCCGGATTGCGGGTTCGGGCGGCTGCCGTTCGCGAACGGGGGCAGGTGTTCATTCACGAAACGCGGGTGAACAGGTCGTGCGGCGGACGGCGGCGTGAGGGCGAGGGTCGGGAAGGCGCCTTCCTCCGGAAAATCGCGAAACGCTGTCTTCTCGCCCCTCGGGCCGTGCGGGTTACGCGCCGGACCTGGGGCGGTCGGGCGGGGTCGGGATGGGATTGTCAAAGACCGGGCAGGCGACGGCGCGGCCAGGCGGGCCGCGACGATCAGAGTCTAGCCGGGCACCGGAGGGGGGATGGCAAATAAAGTCCGCGGCGGGGCGAGACGGCAGGTTCAGGGGTTGAAAGGGCCGCGAGGATCGGGGGCGGGAAGACAGCCTGCTACACACCCCTTACCCCGAAATGGGGGAAGGGGAGCGGTGGCGGAACCCGGTGCCGCCAGTCAGGCCCGGTGCCCCATCAGGGCGCGGAAGCCGAGGGCGACCAGGGCGCCGAACAGGCCGACGGACAGGGCCAGCAGGGCCTCGGCGTATCCGGGGGCCGTGATCTCGAACCGGACGGGACCGACCGCGCGGATCGCCATCTGGATGGTCATCCAGCCGTAGAGGGCGGCCAGCATGCCGAGCCCGGCCGAGGCGCCGGCGATGAGCAGCATCAGCATCCGGAAGGTCGCGGCGGCGCTCCGGACGAACAGGCCCGTCACGCCGAGCACGACCGCGCCGAAACTCAGCATCTGGGCGGACAGGATCACCAGTTTCGAGATGGGGTCGGCGTCCAGGAACATCGCCGCCGCCGGATAGCCCGGGAGGTAGCGGCCCATGATCCAGGCGAAGGTCCCGGCCGCCGCAGCGAAGGCGACGGCGGTGAGGATGAGGAGGACCGGCGCGCGTTTCATGGACGGAGGGTGTGGGTTGGATCAGGGCGGGTCAAGCGGCGACGCCGCCCCCGTCGCGAACCCTTCTCCGTCCCGGACCGTTGTTCCGGCATGGACTGGACCGGCATGCTGTTTCAGGGGTGGCCCGGGCTGGCGCGCACCGTGGTCGTGGGGGCGCTGGCCTATGTCGGGCTGGTGCTGTTCCTGCGGGTGTCGGGCAAGCGGACCCTGTCCAAGCTGAACGCCTTCGACCTGGTGGTGACGGTGGCCCTGGGCTCGACCCTGGCGACCATATTGCTGAACGAGAAGGTCGCCCTGGCCGAGGGGCTGGTCGCCTTCGCCACCCTGATCGGCCTGCAATGGGGGGTGGCCTGGACCTCGATCCGCTGGCCCGCCTTCGCCCACACGGTGCGGGCCGAGCCGGCGGTGCTGCTGCGCGACGGCGAACCGCTGGCGGCGGCGATGCGGCGCGAGCGGGTCACCGAAGGGGAACTGCTGAGCGCGGTGCGCCAGGCCGGCGGGCGCGAACTGGCCGCGGCCGAGGTGGTGCTGCTGGAGGGGGACGGGGCGCTGACGGCGATCCTGAAGCGGTGAGCAGGTCAGACGGGCCGCGCTTGACCCCGCCCGCGCCGTTCCGGATCATGGCGCATGGCCAGACCCGTCGCGCTCGCGCCCCATGATCCGCAGTGGGCCGTCCGGTCGGCGGCGCTGATCGCCGAACTGCGGGCGGCCGCGCCCGACGCCTTCAGGACCCTGCATCACATCGGCTCGACCGCCGTGCCGGGGCTGGCGGCCAAGCCGGTGATCGACCTGCTGGGCGAGGCCGGAAGTCTCGCGGCGATCGAGGCGGCGCGGGCGGCGCTGGAGGCGGCGGGCTGGCGCTGGCGCGGCGAGAACGGCGCGGCCGGGCGGCAGTATTTCACCCTGGACGATCCGGAGACGGGGGCGCGGGCCGCCCACCTGCACGGGCATGCGGCGGGGGACCCGATGATTGCCTGGCATCTGGCGTTCCGCGACCGGCTGAGGGCCGAACCGGAGACGGCGGCGGCCTATGGGCGGGAGAAGGCGCGGTGTGCGGCGCTGCACCCGGGGGACAGCGGGGCCTATGCGGCGTGCAAGAAGGCGTGGACGGATCGGGTGGCGGGGGAGGCGGCGGGGGCCCTTATCCAAGGTCAGGAAGTTCAGACCGCCCCCGATTCTTCAGAAAGTCTCAATCACT
Source organism: Caulobacteraceae bacterium (assembly GCA_965284535.1). Lineage (GTDB taxonomy): Bacteria > Pseudomonadota > Alphaproteobacteria > Caulobacterales > Caulobacteraceae > Brevundimonas. Next base: position 1,128,635 of record OZ260090.1, on the reverse strand, counting down.
GACTAGGCAGAGATCGTTAACGGAGACGGACCGGGATGATTTCGACCATCGGCTATGAAGGCGCGAGGCCGGACGATTTTGTCGCGACGCTGCAGCTCGTCGATATTCGGATGGTCATCGATATCCGAGATCGTGCGCAATCGCGACGCCCGGGATTCTCGAAATCCGCGCTTCGCGAATCATTGAAAGCAGCGGGCATCGGGTATCTTCATCTGAGGGAACTCGGCGACCCGAAGGAAGGCCGTGAGGCAGCGCGGTCCGGAGATTTTGCTCGGTTCCGCCAAGTCTACGCGTCCGTTCTCAGGACTCCAGAGGCGGCTGACGCGCTCGCGCAAATCGCTGCCTTGAGCGGACAGATGAGCGTTTGCCTGCTCTGCTACGAGCGCGACCACCATGAGTGCCACCGCAAGATCGTTGCGGATCGGCTCGAATCGGTTGTTGGCTCAAAGGCGCGCCACCTAGGAGTGCAATCCAATGTCGCGGTTCGAGAGCTCCACGGACGAGTGCGTGATGCTCGTGAAGGCGCTGCCGCATAAGAGCAGCAACTATTTCGAGACGGTCTGTTGCGCAGGCATCGGTCACGACATGAAATGGCGGCGGCTCTATCCAGTGGCCTTCCGAACGCTCGAAAAGGACCAGAAATTCTCCCGCTGGGATTGGGTGTCGTACAGCTTCACGACGCCCTCGAACGACAAGCGTTCCGAGAGCCAGAAGGTGGTCCATGAGACCATTTCGGTTTCGAAAAGTATGAAGGTGGGCGAGCGCTTTGCGCTCGCGCGGCGGATGACCCGCGAAAGCACCGATGAAGCTGAGTCTCTAGGCGAGAGCCTCACCCTCCTACGGCCTGAAGATGTCCGGTTCTCATGGCGACGAAAATCCGACGGAGAGGTCGCGATTGAACGCATCAAGCATGCGGCGCTCGCTGGCCAACTGTCATTTCTGCACGACGCACCCAAACCGCTGGAGCCGTGTCCATTCGAATTCACTTTCAGATGGAAAGATTCCGCTGGAAGGAGCCGTTCGAACATCTGCGATGACTGGGAAACCTCAACAGCCTTCTCAGTCCGCCGAGACTTCAAGGGTGAGCAGGGAGCCTTAGATTCGCTGCGAGAGACATTCGAGATTGAGTACCCTCAGAAGGGCATGCGGTTCGCCCTCGGAACGCACTCGCGGCGGAACTCCCAGTGGCTCTTGGTCGGCGTCATTCGCGTTGATGAAGCCGACCAAGGAGAACTGGCATTCTGAGCCGCCTCTAATGCACCCGCGCCTTCCCGATGCTCAGCCCGCCCTCCCCGGCTGACACGGCGATCACGCTCCCGTCCTCGATCTCCCCGGCCAGCAGCTTCTTCGCGATCGGGTCGACGAGGTCCTTCTGGATCACGCGCTTGAGCGGCCGGGCACCATAGACCGGGTCGTAGCCCTTGTCGGCCAGCCAGGCGTAGGCGCTGTCGTTGAGCGACAGGGTGAGCCGCCGGTCGGCCAGCAGTTTCTCGAACCGGGCCATCTGTATGCGGACGATGCCGGCCATCTGGTCGCGGCCGAGGCGGCGGAACAGGATGATCTCGTCGATGCGGTTCAGGAACTCGGGGCGGAAATGGCCGCGGACCTGTTCCATGACATAGGGGCGCACCGACTCGACGTCGTCGCCCTCGCCCTGACCGGCCAGGGCCTCTGAGCCCAGATTGGAGGTCATGATGATCAGGGTGTTCTTGAAATCGATGACGCGACCCTGGCCGTCGGTCAGGCGGCCGTCATCCAGCACCTGGAGCAGGACGTTGAAGACGTCGGGGTGGGCCTTTTCGACCTCGTCGAACAGGACGACCTGATAGGGGCGGCGACGCACGGCCTCGGTCAGGGCGCCGCCCTCGTCATAGCCGACGTATCCGGGCGGGGCGCCGATCAGGCGGGAGACGCTGTGCTTCTCCATATATTCCGACATGTCCATCCGGGTGATGGCGGCCTCGTCGTCGAACAGGAAGGCGGCCAGCGCCTTGGTCAGCTCGGTCTTGCCGACGCCGGTGGGGCCGAGGAAGAGGAAGCTGCCCAGCGGGCGGTTGGGGTCGTTGAGGCCGGCGCGGGCGCGGCGGACGGCGTCGGCGACGGCGGTCAGGGCCTCGTCCTGGCCGACCACGCGGCGGCGCAGGGCGTCCTCCATGGCCAGCAGCTTCTCGCGCTCGCCCTCCAGCATCTTGTCGACGGGGACGCCGGTCCAGCGGGAGACGACCTGGGCGATCTGTTCGGCGTCGACGACCTCGGGGGTCAGGGGGCCCTGTTTGTCGGCCTCGTTGGCTTCCGCCTCGGCCAGCTGTTTCTCGATCTGGGGGATCTGGCCGTAGGCGATCTCCGACGCGCGGCCGAGGTCGCCGGCACGCTGGACGGCGATCAGTTCGGCGCGCAGGCGGTCGAGGGTTTCGCGCAGTTGGGCACCGGCACCGACCTTTTCCTTCTCGGACTTCCAGCGGGACGTCAGGTCCTCGGACTCGCCCTCGAGGTCGGCGATCTCGTCCTCGAGTTTTTCGAGGCGGGCGACGGAGGCCTTGTCGGTTTCCTTCTTCAGGGCCTCGCGCTCGATCTTCAGCTGGACCAGACGGCGGTCGATCTCGTCGAGGGCCTCGGGCTTGGAGTCGACGGCCATGCGCACGCGGCTGCCGGCCTCGTCGATCAGGTCGATGGCCTTGTCGGGCAGGAAGCGGTCGGTGATGTAGCGGTGGCTGAGGGTGGCGGCGGCGACGATGGCGCTGTCGGAGATGCGGACGCCGTGGTGGACCTCGTACTTCTCCTTGATGCCGCGCAGGATGGAGACGGTGTCCTCGACGCTGGGCTCCTCGATGAAGACGGGCTGGAAGCGGCGGGCGAGGGCGGCGTCCTTCTCGACATGTTTGCGGTACTCATCCAGCGTGGTGGCGCCGACGCAGTGCAACTCGCCGCGGGCCAGGGCGGGCTTGAGCAGGTTGGAGGCGTCCATGGCGCCGTCGCCCTTTCCGGCGCCGACCAGGGTGTGCATCTCGTCGATGAACAGGATGATGCCGCCCTCGGCCGCGGTGACCTCGGCGAGCACGGCCTTGAGCCGCTCCTCGAACTCGCCGCGATATTTGGCGCCGGCGATCAGGGAGCCCATGTCGAGGGCCATGACGGTCTTGTCCTTGAGGCTCTCGGGCACGTCGCCGTTGACGATGCGCAGGGCGAGGCCCTCGACGATGGCGGTCTTGCCGACGCCGGGCTCGCCGATCAGGACGGGATTGTTCTTGGTGCGGCGGGCGAGGACCTGGATGGTGCGGCGGATCTCCTCGTCGCGGCCGATGACCGGGTCGATCTTGCCGTCGCGGGCGGCCAGGGTCAGGTCGCGGGCGTAGCGTTTGAGGGCGTCATAGGCGTCCTCGGCCCCGGCTGAGTCAGCGGTCTTGCCCTTGCGGACGTCGGCGATGGCGGTGTCGAGGGCGTCGGGCGTGGCGCCGACGGATTTCAGGACTTCCGCTGCGACGCCGCCCTCGCGGGCGATGGCGCTGAGCAGGCGTTCGGTGGTGACGAAGGCGTCGCCGGCCTTTTTCGAGGCGGCCTCGGCGCTGGCGAAGACGCGGGCGGTGTCGCCGTCCAGATAGATCTGGCCCGAGCCGCCGCTGACCTGGGCGCGCTTCTTCAGGGCCGTCTCGGTCGCGGCCTCGGCCTTGGCGGGGTCGCCGCCGGCGGCGGTGATCAGATTACGGGCGAGGCCGTCACGCTCTTCCAGCAGCACCTTGAGCAGGTGTTCGGGGGCGAACTGCTGGTGCCGGCGGGCGAGCGCCAGCGACTGGGCGGACTGGACGGCCTGTTTGGCGCGGTCGGAATAGAGGTCGAGGTTCACCTGGGTATCCCCTTGATGGCGGATTCCGCCGTCGCGCCCTCTGATGCAAGCAACGCGCCGTGCGGCTGCAGCTCAGGTGGGTGTGACCGAAACGCCACGCAAGGGGCGTGGTGGGGGCCGGCCGAAGCCGGCGGGATCACCCGCCGGTGGTCGGGGCCGTGAAGTCGAACTGCTCGGGCCGCCGCTGGCCGCCGCCGAAATTCCACGTCAGGCCGATGAAGGCCGCGCGACCGCCGAACACCTGGTCCGTCCGGTCGGTGAAGGTCGGGGTGGCGAGGGTGGTGGTGGAGCCGAAATCGTCGAACACATCCCGGACCGTCACATTGAACGACCAGGAGGCGCTGAGCTTGCGACGATAGCCGAGATTGACGAGCGTCGACTGTTCGCGGGAGCCCTGGGCCAGCAGCTGCTCGCCGCCCCAGATGCCGGACACCTGGAGGAAGTCCTCCGGGGTCGGGGTCCAGTTCATGGTCAGACGTCCGGAGACGCTCTCGCCCTCGCTGTCGACCGTGCCGGCCAGGCCGGCGGCATCGATCTGCTGGCGGAAGAGATTGAGGCTGGCGTTGTAGCGCAGGGTCGGATGCAGGGCCCCGCTGGCGACGAGCTCGAGACCCGTCGAAGTGCTGGCCCCGAGGTTTTCGGGCCGCGTCAGGAAGACGCCGCCGCCCAGGTCAGTCGTGACCGGGGTGAAGGCGTCGCGCGTATCCCGGTAATAGAGGGTGGCCTGGTAGAAGGTCTGCTGCTGACGATAGCCCCAGCTCAGCTCCAGCGCGTCCGTTTCCTGCGGCAGCAGGTCGGGATTGCCGGAGCGGCGGTTCAGACTGTCCTGATAGGTCAGGAAGGGGTTGAGCTCGCCGGGGCCCGGGCGCTGGATCCGGCGGCCGTAGCTGGCCCGGAGGGTCTGGGTGTCGTCCAGCTGATACGACAGGTTCAGGGTCGGATAGGCGCGGAAATAGTCCTGTGACGACCGCAGGCCGGTGGTGATCTGGTTCAGCTCAAGGTCGGCCTGTTCGAGGCGCAGGCCGAACTGGGCGGTGAGGTTCTCGCCGAAGGGCCGTTCCAGCGTCGCATAGACGGCGTGCACTGTCTGATCGAGATGGAACTCATTGGACACGACGGGGTCGGGGACCAGGGTCGCGGGGGTGGCCCCGCGGGCGAAGAGATTGTCCTGTTCGAGGGTCAGGGCCTGACGCTCAAAGCCCAGCCGCAGCCGGCCGCCGTCAGCCATCGGCCGGACATAGGCGCTGGTGAAGCCGATCTGGTCCTGCCGGTTCTGGTTGCTGAGAAACTCATTGACGGGGGCCGCCACCGGGATCAGCTGGTCGGCGAGGGTGGCGAGCTCGACGCCGAAGCGGTTGCGGTCATAGCGCAGCTCGTTGGACCACTCATGCCCCGCCGTGTCGAAACGACGGAGGACCCGGGCGCTCGCGCCGGAGAACTGGCCCTGGAAGCCGCCGCCAGAGGCGCGGCGATAGGCCGAGGCGATGCCGCCGCCGGCCGCGTCGGCTTCATACAGGTCGAGCCTGTCGGCGAAGCTGTCGACGTCCGTGTGACGCACATCGGCGGTCAGCTGGGTCATGGCGTCCAGATTGTGCTCGACCGCCATGCGGATGAAGGCGCTGTCGGAGTCGCCTTCGACATCCTGGGTCTGACGCGCCTCGAGAAACTGGCCGGAGCCGGCATCGAATCGCGTCCGTAGTCGCTGAAGTTCCTGCAGATAGGCGTCATGGCGGACGCCGACGTCGGCCGAGACCGTCGTCGGGCCGTTCACATAGGAAAGGCTGCCGCCGACATTGTAGCGGCCCGTGTCGCCGACATTGGCGCGCAGCGAGCCGGTCATGGTCTGCCCCGGTCGCACCGTCGTCGGTCTCGAGATCAGATTGATGACCCCGCCCGACCCCTCGGGGCTGAAGGCGGCGGACGGGTTGGTCAGGATCTCTATGCGGGCGTACTGGGCGGCGGGGATCTGCTGCAGCAGCTGGCCCCGGCTGGGACCGTTGAACTGGCTGGCGGGCCGGCCGTCGACCAGGATGGTGACGTTGCCGTCGCCGCGCAGGCTGACATTGCCGTCGGGATCGACCTCGACCGAGGGGATGTTGCGCAGGGCCTCGGCGAGGGTTCCTGTCGCGGCCTGCAGGTCGTTGGCCAGGCTGTAGCTGTTGCCCTCGCTGGAGGCCCGGACCTCGTTGGGCTGGGCCGTGACGACCACGTCGTCGAGCGCCTCGGTCTCGACCGTCGTCGCTTCGGCGTCCTCTGCAGGAGTCTCCTGCTGCGGAGTGGACGGCGAGGGCGCAGGGACCGGCGTCTGGGCGAAGGCCGCGCCCGACGACGCGGCGAGTGCCGTGCTAACGAGCAGCAGGAACCGGATGGAAGTCATGATGGATGCCCAAAACATGAAGCAGGCCGACAGGGCCCGTTAGACAGCGGGCGCGGTACCAGCTTTGACGGCGATCAAGACAGTTACTTCCCGGTAATTCAGCGTGCGGCGACTGAATGTCGCGCCTTGGCCAGAAAGCCCGACCCGTTGTGCGTAGCGGCTAAACCCGCGACACTGTTCATCGAGGACCAGCGGGAGACGACGGTTTGGCCAGACGACCACGCGCAGCCGCAAGGCCTTCGGGCCCCACCACCCCCGATCCGGTCGAGATCGCCGTGGAGGCCCAGGTGGTGCGAAGGCTGGCGGCTCGTCTCGGATGATCCCCCATACCGCCTGGCCGGTCGACCCCGGCGTCATCCTTCCCTTCCTCGTGGCTGTGGCCCTGATCGAGCTGACTCCCGGGCCCAATATGGGCTGGCTGGCACTGGTGTCGCTGGCGCGCGGGCGGCTGGCCGGTTTCGCGGCGGTGGCGGGGGTGACGGTCGGGCTGGCGGCGTGGATGCTGGCGGCGGCGTTCGGGTTGACCCAGGTGTTGCTGATCTGGCCGCCGCTGTACCAGGGCATCCGCTGGGCCGGGGTGCTGTTCCTGCTGTGGCTGGCGTGGGAGGCGTGGCGCGGCGAGGGCGATCCGGCCGCCGGCGACGGGGCCGAGGTGCGGACGATGCGGGGCCTGTTCCTGCGCGGCATGACCGGCAATCTGCTGAATCCCAAGGCGGCGGTGTTTTATGTCGCCCTGCTGCCGACCTTCATGCGGCCGGATCATGGATCGCCGCTGACCCAGGCGCTGACGCTGGGCGGACTGCATCTGGTGGTGGCGGTGGCGGTGCATTCGATCATCGTCCTGGGTGGGGCGGGTGCCAGCGGCCTGGTGCTGAAGCGGGTGCAGGGGCCGGCGCTGCGCGCGGTGATGGCGGGCGGCATCGCCGTCGTGGCCCTGTGGATGGCGTGGGAGACGCGGGGCTAGGGCGGTCGCTGAGGCGGCGATGGACAGGGTCCGCGCGCGCGGGCTAGCGTCCGCATCCAGTCCGTCGGGAGCCGCCTCATGTCCATCCGTCTTACGCGCCGCGCGGCGCTGGTTTCGTCCGTCGCGGGGGCGGCCGCCCTGCCCTCGACCGGCTGGGCGCAAACGGTGGAGGGAATGGCGGCGGCCAACGACAGCGCCTCGCTGGCGGATCAGGTCGACGCCTATGTGAAACGGGTCATGGCGGGGTTCCCGGACCAGCCGGCCGTGTCCGTGGCAGTGGTCAAGGACGGTCAGGCCGTGCTGACGAAGGGCTATGGCGTGCGGGCCATCGGCGGGGCGGCGGTGGACGAGCACACCCTGTTCGCCATCGCCTCCAACACCAAGGCCGTGACCTGCGCGGCCCTGGCCATACTGATCGACGAAGGCAAGGTGAAGTGGGACGAGCCGGTGCGGACCTATCTGCCCGATTTCGCCCTGTCGAAGCCCGAGCTGAACGACATGGTCACGGTGCGCGATCTGGTCAGCCACCGGATCGGGTTCGGCCTCGGCGCCGGCGACCTGCTGTTCTGGCCCAACAGCGACCGGACGCGGGCCGAGATCATGGCCGCCGTGCCGCATGTGCCGATCGAGGATACGTTCCGGACCACCTACCACTACTGCAATCTGATGTTCGTGGTGGCGGGTGAAGTCGTCGCCGCGGCCTCGGGCATGGCATGGGAGGATTTCATCCAGACGCGGATTCTGGACCGGCTGGGGATGAGCGAGACCCTGCCGCTGATGACGGCGGCGGATCCGGCGAAGTCCGCCCTGCCGCACGGCCGGATCGGACCCCCGCTGCGTTATCAGGGCGAGATGCAGACCATCGGCCAGTCGATCCAGGAGGTCTGGAACTGGTCGTCAGCGGGGGCGGCGGGCGGCTTCGTCACCCATCCGGTCGACTGGGCCAAATGGATCGCGGTTCAGCTGGCCAAAGGCGAGCTTCCGGACGGGACGCGGCTCTATTCCGAGGCGCGGGCCAATGAGATGTGGCGGCCCAATATCATCGTCTCCAACTCGGCCGGGCCGACCGAGACCCTGCCAAACCGGGCCATTGCCTCGACCTATGCGACCGGCTGGCAGGTCCAGGACTATCGCGGCGAGCGGATGATCACCCACGGCGGCGGGGCCCCCGGCTTCATCTCGGGCACGGTTCTGATCCCCGGGCGGAACACCGGCTTCTCGTATTTCACCAATGCCGAGGAGGGCCTGCTGACGCGGGCGCTGCGCAGCGGCATCACCGACATCGTCATGGGCAAGGCCGGCGTTGACTGGGTCGCGGACGGTCAGCGTCTGCAGCGCGAGGGCGACGCGCGGTCGGTCGCGGCGGCGGCGGAGATCGACGCGAAACAGGCCGCGGGGGCACCGCCGTCCTTGCCGCTGTCAGCCTATCGCGGAACCTGGCGCGACCCCTGGTACGGTGACATCGTCATCGAGGCGCGGGACCTGCAGCTGTGGCTGAGGTTCAGCCGGACTCCGGCCCTCCAGGGACCGCTGGAGCCCTATGACGGCGACACCCTGCGGACCCGGTTTGTCGACCGGCGCGAGGAGGATGTGTTCATCAGCTTCACGCTGGAGAACGGGCGGCCGGTGTCAGCGACGATGAAGGCGGTCAGTCCGGATGCGGACTTCAGCTATGACTATCATGACCTGCGACTGACGAAGGTTTGAGGCTTGTCTCCTCCCCACTTTGTGGGGAGGGGGACCGCGAAGCGGTGGAGGGGCGAAAGTTCAGGCACCGGATCAACGGAAAGCACCCCTCCGTCATGGCGCGTATTCGCGCCGCGCCACCTCCCCATCGCTGCGCGACAGGGAGGAGACCGGAGTGCTCGCCCCTACTGCCCCGGGGCGCGGCGGCTGGCCTCGAGGATCGGCATCGAGGCTTCGGTCGGGATGTAGATGATCTCGCGGCCCGGCTTGCCGGCGGTCTCTTCCAGCATGTGGATGTAGGACCAGCGCAGGTAGTTGTCCGGGCCGCCGAGGCTCTCGGACATGATGCGGTTGGCCTCGTTGGTGCCGCGGGCGCGGGCGACCTCGGCCTGGGCGGTCAGCTGGGCCGAATCGAGGGCGGCCTGGGCCTCCAGCACCCGGATGCGGCGATCCTGGACGGCCTGTTCATAGGCCGCCTTGCCCTGCATCTGCTTGGCGTAGACGTTGTAGGTCGGCAGGCCGACGAGCGCGATCAGACCGACGATGGCGATGAGAATGATCGACCCGATGGTGACGCTGAAACCGCGCATGAAACCCTCCTGAACCCGGACCGTCCGGTTCGGCCAGACTCGCCGCCTGGCCGCCGGGGGTCAAGGATGATCGGAGGGAATCAGCCCGGAACCAGCTCGATCAGGTCGAGGTTGGACTCATTGCGGGGCCAGGGGATGACCAGCCGCCAGCGCCGTTCGCCGATCCGTTCGAGCACGGCGACGAGGTCACGGTCGGGGCGCTGGCCGTAGGAGTTGGCGGGGGGTTCTGCGGCCAGGGACATGGAGCCCAGCATGACCATATGGCGATCGTTCTCGGGGAAGAGCAGGCCGGCCGGGCGCTGGCTGCCGGTCAGTTTGGAGAATTTCAGCCCGTTCGGCGTGGACTCGATGCGGCAGGCGAACCAGCCGTAGACGACATAGCCGAGACCGTCTTCGCCGCCCTGGGAGCCCAGTTTGACGGTGCGGCAGCGGTAGTCGCCGGGCGGGGGCGCGACCGAGGGCCGGGTGGCGTCGGGGTCGATCAGATCACCGAGGGCGTTCAGGTCGCCTGAGCCGGGCTGACGCCGCGCCTGCTGCAGGGCCAGGGACCAGGCGGCTTCGCGGCGGCTGTAGCGATCGCGGTCGGAGGCGGTGACGATGCCGCGCCAGTCGCGCAGGGCGGTGGACCCACCGGGCGGCGGGGGCGGGGGCGGCGTGGTGGCACAGGCGGCGACGGCGAGACTCGCCAGGACAATCAGGGCCGACGACCGCGACAGACGGGACATGGGCGCTCCGGAACAGATCGGGGGCGCTCTTTGGGCCAGTCATGAGCCGCCACGTCAAGCGCGCTCACCCACAAGGCGGTCCGGAGATCAGTCCTCGGCGGGGGCCTCGGCCTTGCGACGCGGGGCACGGCGCTTGGGTGCCGGTGCCTCGTCGGACACCTCGGCCGCCTCGGGGGCCGGAGTGGTCGAGCGGGTCAGGAAGCCCGGCAGGGCGGAAGGGCCGTCGTCGGTGGCGACATCGGCGTCGCGGCGGGGTTTGCGCGCGGGACGTTCAGCCTTGGCGGGACGTTCATCGCCGGCTTCAGGCGCTTCAGCGGCCGGTACGGTCGCGGGCGCGTCGCCCTCGGCGCGGGAGTCGCCGCCCTCGCGGTCGAAGCGGGCATTGCGTTCCTGCTGACGGCGTTCCCAGCGTTCGCGGCGGGTTTCGCGACGGCTGCCGTCGGGGTTGAGGCCGCCGTCGCCGTCGGCCCGCGGTTCACGCGATTCGCGCGGTTCACGGTCCTGACGCGGCTGGTCGTCGCGGTCGCGCCATTCCCGGCGGGGCTGGTCGCCCCCCTGACGGTCATTCGGGCGATCGTTGGAACGGTCGTTCTGGCGTTCCTCGTTCTCGCGCTGGCGGGCCTCGGCGGCGGCGACGCGGTCGGCCTCGGCCTTTTCGGCGGCGATGATGGCCGCGGCCTGGGCCCCGGTCTCGTCCTCAAAATCGATGTCGAAGCCCTGGCCGGCCAGTTCGCGCTGGGCGATCTCGGAGACGGGACGCGAGGGCTGGAGCGCGCGCAGGACGCGGAAATAGTGTTCGGCGTGCTGGGTGTAGTTCTCGGCCAGAACGCGGTCGCCGGCGGCCGAGGCGTCGCGCGCCAGCTGCATGTAGCGCTCATAGACGGTCTGGGCATTGCCCCGGACCTTGATGTTCTCGGGACCCTGGGAGTCCCACGAACGGTTCGGGTTGGTGGCATTGGCATTGTTGTTGCCGCCGCCGCCGGGCTTTCTGTTGCGTCCGCGCTGACGCTTCATGCCCTTGAAATCTCTCATCGGACGCTACCGTGCTTTGTATGAGGGACGGGCCGGCGCGCGATATGCCGCCTGAAGCCGTCCGTGTCGTCGTTCCGTCCCGCGCGGGGCCAATCCCCGCTGTCGATGTGATCGGAAATCCGTATCTCCCCGTGGTCCGCCGGGCGACCTGGCCCGACCGTCACTGCCCTGAGCGCGCGTGGATGGGCCAGAAGCGGACCAAGGCGTGCGTTTTGGGTGGGAGACAGGCGAAGACTTAGCGCGGGTTCGCGGGGTTTCCAAGGGGTTTGTTGGGCGGCCCCTTCACCGCCCTTCGGCGGGTCCCCCTCCCGCCGTGGGGGAGGATGGCTACATCTTCGGGATCGGATTTGTCCGCGGGTCCGGGCCGTTGGTGATCACGCGGTCGCGGTCGGACAGGTCCTTGACGACGATGACGCCCTCGAAGCCGGCGGCCTCGAACAGGGCCTTGACCTGTGGGCCCTGGTCCCAGCCGATCTCGACGGCGAAGATGCCGTCGGGCTTGAGGATACGGCGGATCTCGGGGGCCAGTTCGCGATAGGCGGTCAGGCCGTCGGGACCGCCGTCGAGGGCCAGGATGGGATCATGCTCGCGCACCTCGGGGTCGAGGCCGGGGATGTCACCGGACGGGATGTAGGGCGGGTTGGAGACGACCAGGTCGAAGCTGGCGTCGCCGAAACCCGCGGCCCATTCGGTGCGCAGGAAGGTCGCGCGATTGTCGAGTTCGAGATTGGCGGCGTTCTCTTTCGCCACGGCCAGGGCCTCGGACGAGATATCGGTGCCGACGCCGCGGGCGCCGAATCGCTCGGCCAGTGTGGCCAGAAGGATGGCGCCCGAGCCGGTGCCCAGGTCGATCATCTCGAAAGCCTTGTGCGGCGGGAAGGCCAGCATGACGACGTCGAGGATGGCCTCGGTGTCCGGGCGGGGGCTGAGCACGTCGGGGGTGACGGTCAGCATGATCTTCCAGAAGCCCTTCCTGCCGAGGATGCGCGAGACGGGTTCGCGGCGCAGGCGGCGTTCGACATAGCCGTCCAGGACGGCCTGCTGGTCCGGGGTCACGAGGCGGTAGGGGTCGGCGAGGATGTCGGTGCGGGTCGCGCCGGTCGCGACCTCGAGCAAGAGGCGGGCGTCGATGGAGGGGCTGTCGATCCGGCCGGCCTTGAGCGCGGCGGTCGCGGCCTTCCAGGCGGTGAGGAGGGTGGCGGCGGGGTCGGTCATGTCATCTCCACGCGGTCGCCGATCCGCACCGGTCCGCCGTCGGCGATCGTCGCGTACAGACCGCACCAACGGTGGCCATACTGTTCGAACAGCGCCGGGACCAGATCGAAATCGCGCTCGGCGGTGGCGGGGTCCACATGGGTGGCGGCGCAGCGGACGATGGGTTTCACCCCGGTCAAACGCGCGCCGCCGAGGATCAGTTCGCGGTCGCTGCCCTCGTTCTCGATCCAGGCCGGCCAGCCCTCGACCCAGACATTGGCGCGGAAGCGAAGGGGATCGATGGGGCGTCCGACCCGGGACTCGAAGTCCCGCACGCTGGCGAGGTTGAGGATCGAGAGCCGGCCCAGCGGGTGATCCATGAAGCGATGGTCCAGGCCCTCGGCCGACACCAGTTTCAGCGGTCCCGAGACGGCGGCACCAAGGACGTCTTCGAGCCAGGTCGTGAAATACCCGTGGGACCGGGGATCGTCGACATTGAACGAGATCGAGCCGAAGTCGTCCGTGACCGCGTCGATCATCCGCGTCGTTTCATTCCAGCGCGTCCGGATGCCCGCGACCTCGGCGGTGCGCATCAGGACGGTGAAACCCTGTTTGGGCAGATGTCGGGGATGGTCGCGGTCGAAGCCCGTGGGGCCGTCCTCGACGGCGAACATCCGGTCGCCGGGAAACCAGCCGCCGGTGGGCAGGTCGGCGTGGTCCAGGGGCTCGGGCGTGAACCCCTTGACCGGGTGCCGCCACAGGGCGGTGACGACGCCGGAGGCGGCAGGAAGCGGGGTCTCGACCATGGCGTTTCGTGCCGGAGCGAGGGGCCGCGCGCAAGCGGCGGAACGCGGGCCGTAGCTTGGCCGTTGTGGACGGGATGCAGGGACGAGCGAAAAAGGATGGCGGGCTCGGCCCGTGGGGGATGGTCGGGGCGATCGCGGGGGGTTTGGCGGCCGGGGCCGGCGCCGCGCACCTGCTGTATTCGCGCGGGCACAAATTCGGACTGGAGCTGCGGGCGCAGCGGCCCGAGCCCCTGCCCCCGCCGCCGCCGACGCCCGAGGACTTCGAGGCGAAGGACCCCGGCCGCGGCCGGCTGGCGCAGCGGCCCGAGCATATTCCGCACAAGGGCTGGGTCGATATCTTCTGGCGGGTCGGCGCGTCCTACTTCGGCGACCGCGTCGGCTTCGTCGCCGGGGGCGTGACCTTCTTCGTCGTGCTGTCGCTGTTCCCGACGCTGGCGGCCTTCGTGACCCTGTACGGCCTGTTCGCCGATCCGGCGGACGCCTGGAGCCGGCTGCAGTTCCTCTATTCGGTGCTCCCGTCGGGGGTGGCCGAGTTCCTCGGCGGCGAGATGCAGCGGCTGGCCGAGAACGCCAGAACCACCCTGACCTTCACCCTGGTCTGGACCCTGGCCCTGTCGCTGTGGACCGCCAACGGGGCGATCAAGGTGCTCTTCTACGGGCTCAACATCGCCTATCACGAGGTCGAGCGGCGCAATCTGGTCAAATACAATCTCATCTGCATGGCCTTCACCGTAACGGGTCTGATCAGCATCCTGGTGACGGCGGGCCTGATCGTCGGCGTGCCCGTGGTGCTGGGGGTGTTCGGCCTGGCCGCCGAATGGTCCCATCTGGCCCCCCTGCGCTGGCCGATTCTCGGCACCGTCTATGTGGCCGCCCTGACGGTGATCTACGGTTTCGGGCCGTGCCGGGCGCGGGCGCGCTGGCGCTGGCTGACACCGGGCGCCCTGTTCGCCGCCCTGTTGAGCCTGACCTTGTCGCTGGTGTTCAGCTGGTATCTGCAGACCTTCGTGCGCACGGCCTCCTATGGTCCGCTGGCGGCGATGATGGGCTTCCTGCTGTGGACCTGGCTGAGCGTGCAGATCATCCTGATGGGGGCCGAACTCAACGCCGAGATCGAGCACCAGACGGCGATCGACACGACGACCGGTGCCGCGCGCGATCTCGGAGAGCGGGGCGCGGTGGTGGCCGATACCGTCGGGCCGAAACGCGGCTCGCCGGCGGCGCTGGCGTTCACGCTGAAGCATGCGGAGGCGCTGTCGGACCGACTGATGAAGAGAAGGATCAGGAAGGGGTGAGCATTTGCGTTCTCCCTCCCCTTCATGGGGAGGGCGGTCGCGCAGCGACCGGGTGGGGAACGCCAGTCCCGCACGGACGGCGCCCGGCTTCAAACTTCCCCACCCGGGCTCCGCTACGCTTCGCCGTCCCTCCCCACTTCGGGGGAGGGAGAGCGCATTTCCTTACCCGAGCTCCGCTTCCAGATCCGCCAGCCGGGCGGCCTGGTCCTCGGCGATCAGGGCGTTGAGCAGGGGGTCGATGTCGCCCTCGAGGATCTGCGGCAGGCTGTGCAGGGTCAGGTTGATGCGGTGGTCGCTGACCCGCCCTTGCGGGAAGTTGTAGGTGCGGATGCGCTCCGAGCGATCGCCGGAGCCGACCTGGGATTTGCGCGAATCGGACCGGGCCAGGTCCTTGGCCTGACGCTGCAGGTCGTAGAGGCGGACGCGAAGGTTCTTCATCGCCTTGTCGCGGTTCACATGCTGCGACTTCTCGGACGAGGTCACCATGATGCCCGTGGGCAGGTGGGTGATGCGCACGGCGGAGTCGGTCGTGTTCACGTGCTGGCCACCGCTGCCCGATGCGCGGAAGGTGTCGATGCGGATGTCCTTGTCGTGGATCTCGATCTCGACATCCTCGACCTCGGGCAGGACCGCCACCGTCGCCGCCGAGGTATGGATACGGCCCTGCGACTCCGTCGTCGGCACCCGCTGGACCCGGTGCACGCCGCTCTCGAACTTGAGCCGGCCGAAGACGCCCTCGCCGGTGACGGTGGCGATGATCTCCTTGAAGCCCCCGGCGTCGCCCTCGGTGGCGCTGTCGATCTCGACCCGCCAGCCCCGGGTCGAGGCATAGCGCGAATACATGCGGAACAGGTCGCCGGCGAACAGGGCGGCCTCGTCGCCGCCGGTGCCGGCGCGGACTTCCAGCACGGCCGAGGCGTTCTCGTCAGCGTCGCGCGGGGCCAGCAGCAGGGCCACGTCCCGTTCCATGTCCGGCAGGCGGTCGCGCAGGGTCTGAAGCTCGTCGGCGGCCATTTCCGCCATTTCCGGGTCAGCCGCCATGGATTCCAGGTCAGCCATCTCGGCTCGCGTCTTCGCCAGCGCCATGACGGCGTCAGCAACCGGCTTCATCTCCGCATGCTCCCTGGACAGGCGGACGATCTCCTGACCGTCGGAGGCCGCGCCCATGCGCGCCTCCACCTGGTGGAAGCGGTCGAGCACCTGATCGAGCCGGGCCTGGGGCAGTCGCAAGGGAAGGGTCGCCTCTTCAAAACGGGAGGCGGTGTTTACTCCGCCGGACGCCGCCCTGTCGATGCAGCGCGGCGATGGCGCAATCGTGACCCTGGGTCACAACGGCGTCAGCCCGGTTTCGCGGCCACGGTTGGACGCCTAGCTAGACCGTAGAATCGGGGGGCGAATGTTCGACGGAACGCTGAAGACACCAATGGTCGAGGATGCCGAACTGGCGCGGCTGCGGGCGCTCTACGACGGCCTTCTGGACCCGGAGGGCGTGGCACCCGGCGATGCCGCTCTCAAGGAGCTGGCCGGGATGGCGCGTATATTCGATCTGGACGCCGACCGACCGCCCGCCGAGGTCTGGCTTGACCTGCGCGCCGTCCTGACACGGCAGACGGCAAGGGCCGGGACCACCAGCAATACGCCGACACCGGCCACGCCACCGTTGACGGTCATGGTGGTCGAGGACGACCCCGCCACGGCCAGCGACCTGACGGAACTGCTGGTCGAGGCCGGACACAGGGTGATCGGACCGTTCTCAGGGGCGGCGGCGGCCACGACGGCGGCCGGCCTGCATTCGATCGGTCTGGCCATGGTCGACATCAATCTGGACGGGGGCGAGGACGGCGTCTCCCTGGCCCGGACGCTGAAGCAATCCTGGGGCGTGCCGGTGATGTTCCTGTCCGGCGACACGGCGGCGGCGGCCCGGCATGCGCGGCTGGCAACCGCCCTGGTGCACAAGCCCTATGGCCGCCAGGACGTTCTTCAGGCCATCGCGCGGGCCGTCGCCAGCGGAGCCGTGGCGGCCTGATCGCGCAGCCACCGAACATGAGGGCTTTGCAGTCCGCCATCCTGGCTGCATCAAGTGGGATTGAATGGACACCTTCCTGCTGTTCTTCGTGGTCGGAGCACTGGCCCAGTCGGTCGACGGGGCGTTGGGCATGGCCTATGGCGTGATCGCCAACACCGTCCTGCTGGCCTTCGGGGTGCCGCCCGCAACGGCATCCGCCAGCGTCCACGTCGCCAAGATTTTCACCGGCGGGGCCTCGGCGGCCTCCCACATCCTGCATCGCAACATCCTGTGGTCGCTGCTCTGGCCGCTGGCGATCGGCGGGATGATCGGCGGGGTGGTCGGAACCTATGTGCTGACGGGGGTCGACGGGGACGCGGTCAAACCCTTCATCCTCGCCTATCTGCTGGTGATCGGGATCTGGGTTCTGTGGCGGGCGGGCCGAGCCAGCCGGCCACGCGAGCTGCCGCCCCGGCTGAGCGGACCGCTGGGACTGGTCGGCGGGTTTCTGGACGCGATCGGCGGCGGGGGATGGGGGCCGACCGTCACCTCGACCCTGGTCGGGGCGGGCGCGGACCCCCGCCGGGCCATCGGCACGGTCAATACAGCGGAATTGCTGGTGACCAGCGCCATCTCCATCGCCTTCCTGACCGCCCTGGTCACCGGACGCTGGGCCGGCGGCGCGATCGAAGGGCACGCCTGGGCTGTCGGCGGCCTGATCGTCGGCGGCCTGATCGCGGCCCCGTTCGCCGGCTGGATCACCAAACGCATTCCGACCCGGTGGCTGACCTATGCCGTGGGTGCCCTGATCGTGCTGCTGGCGGCCTACCAGGCGCTACAGCTTGCGGGCCTTGTGCCCTGAAACGGGAAGAGGCGGGACCAGCCTTGCGCCGGTCCCGCCTCCATCAAAGGGTCGTCCGTCCGATCAGCGCGCGGTGGCGCGGAAGCGGGTGATGAACTGTTTGATGTTTTCCTGGATCGACTTCTCGTTCGCCAGACGCAGACGTTCGACGGCCGCGAAGGCCTCGCCCATCGTGGCGGTGCCGGTGGCGGAGACGGTGTCGTTGAAGACCACGCGTCCGTCGCTGGTGACCGAATACTGGATCCGGCTGGTCACCGACATGTCCAGACCCATCATCGGCTGGGCCAGTTCGACCATATTGGCCGTCACGACCATCGGACGACCGTCAGAGCCCATATAGCCGGCGGCGGCCAGAGAGCCCTCAAGAGCGATCTTCAGGTCCTCATTGGACACCTGGGCCGTCCACAGCGGATTGGTTTCGGAACCACCGCTGACGATGACCGAGGTCACCGAGCGATAGCCGAGGTCACCCGATGAAGCGATCAGGCCCGGGGTGGCACCGAGGATCATGGCCTCGGGACGCGAGGGCGAGGCGCAGGCGGCCAGCGCCATAAGCGAAACGGCGGCGGCGGCGGCGGACAGGCGCCGGATCATGGGGCGGCTCAAGACTGACCACCCGAGGAAGCGGCGGCGGCGGCGGCGCGGGCACGCTCGGCCTCGCTGGCCTGCCAGGCGCGCTCTTCGGCCGGGGTGCGCAGGATCACCACCAGCGGGTTCGGCGTCAGGTCGTTCAGGGCGCCGGACGAGGCGTCGACGACGCCGCCGATGACGCCGCCGAAGATGACGTTGCCGGCCAGGCCGGCGGCGCCGCCGCCCGAGATGCCACTGGTGATCTGGTGTTCCTGGGTCACATAGCCGTCCATGGAGACGGTGGCGCGGAACTCATCCTTGCGCGGCATGCGGAAGGTGCAGGGCGTGGAGTCGCACTGGAAGCCGTTCGAGGTCGAGACGCGGGCACCGGGCGGTGTGCTCTCGACGGTGAACTCCTGGCTGGAGCCACGCGTGATGGTGGCGCAGGCCGGCAGCGAAAGCGCCACGCCGACGAGCGTGAGCACACGCACGCCGAAGCGTGCCGAGCGGTTGGAAAACATGGAAATTCCTCAGAAAAACACGGCCCACCCCCCGGTGAGCCTGAACGCTACTTTGCATTGCAAGCGTCGCCGGTCAATCACCGGATTGTGACTCATCCGGCGGCTCGAAATCCGGCGACACCAGGGCAGAAATTCCTTCGCGCAGCGAACAGGAACGGAGAGATCAGCCGGGACGTGTTTCCGCGAAACTGGGCCGGCCTTCCAGCGCCGCACTCAGCGCCATCAGCCGGGGTCGGCCGGTTGCCAGATCGAAGCCCGGATGGCGGAAGCCGATCCAGGTCACGGCGACACCGGCGGTGATCACGCCGATGTCCAGGTCGTCCGGCTTCGGACAGACGGCCTCGAGCGCGTCGAGGGCGCGGGCCATGTTTTCGGTCCAGCGGGCGATCCAGGTCGGCGATTGTTCGGACTCCGGACGGCGCTTTTCCAGCACCAGTTTGACGCCCATCTCGAGGACCTGGTTGCCGAGGGTCTCCAGCCGCCGCACGCGCAACCGCTCGGCGCCGTCGGTCGGCAGCAGGCGTGGGCCCTCGCCGAGGCCGTCGAGATATTCGCAGATCACCGGGCTGTCGTTGAGCGGCAGGCCGTCCTCCGCGATCAGGGTCGGAACCTGGACGACCGGATTGGAGACGAGCAACTCCGGTGCATTGGCATAGGGGTCGACGGCGATCTCCTCGATCCGGTCGATCAGCCCCTTCTCACGGGCGACAATCCGGCATTTGCGGGCGAAGGGCGACGGGACGGTGATGTAGAGTTTCATTCGGGCTCCAACGGCCTGTTCGTTTATGCGCGCGTCCCCGACGGGACAATGCAATCCCGGCCCGGAGGGGGCTGGGCCCCCTGATACGGTTGGTCAAGGGTACTGCTGGCGCGAGTGAAGGACCCGCAGGATGTGAATCGCATCCTCACGCACCGCATAGATATAGATGTAGTTCGGGTGGACGACAGCCTCCCGGGTTCCCGGCTCCCGTCCTTCCCGGTGCAGGTTGGGATAGTGGGGCAGGTTCTCGACACTGGCCCGGATCAGGTTGCTGATCCGGGCCGCGCCAGACGGGCTGCGTTGACGGATGAAGTCGAGCGTGACGCCAAGATCATGACGCGCGCGACGGCTCCAGATGACCGCCAGCATCAGGTTTCCGGCTTGGCCTTGCCGTCAATGATCGCCTGCATCTCGGCCATGACCTGCTCATGCGGGATGCCGGGGCGGGGATCATCCAGGGCCTCACGCACCTTCGCCCGGAACCAGGCGTCATAGGCCTCAGCCTCCTCCGTCGAGGCGAACTCGGATTCTATGGGATCGAGCGCGGGCATGGGGGGAATATGCGCCCGGTCCGGCAGGGCCGCAACCGGATGCTACCCTACGGCGACCAGCGGGTCAGCTTCCACCGCTCGCGCGGCGTCCAGTTCGGCGGCCTTGGCTTCGACCAGTTCGACGATGTGGTCGATCATGCCGTCGTTGTGCTGCTTGTGGGCCATCCGGCCATTGACATAGACCATACCCGAACCGGCCCCGCCGCCGGTGAAACCGACGTCCGTGTACAGGGCCTCGCCCGGGCCGTTGACGACGCAGCCGATGATCGACAGCGACATGGGCGTGGTCACATGGGCCAGCTTTTCCTCGAGGATGCCGACGGTCTCGATGACGTTGAAGCCCTGACGCGCGCAGGAGGGGCAGGCGATGATGTTGACCCCGCGGTGGCGCAGGCCCAGCGATTTGAGGATGTCGAAGCCGACCTTGATCTCCTCGACCGGGTCGGCGGCGAGCGAGACGCGAATGGTGTCGCCGATGCCGGCCCACAGCATGTTGCCCAGGCCGATGGACGACTTGATGGTGCCCGAACGGAGCGGCCCGGCCTCGGTGACGCCGAGATGCAGCGGGCAGTCGATGGCCTCGGCCAGCTGCTGGTAGGCGGCGACGGTGAGGAAGGGATCGGAGGCCTTCACCGAGATCTTGAACTCGTGGAAGTCGTGGTCCTGCAGGATGCGGGCGTGGTTGAGGGCGCTCTCGACCATGGCCTCGGGACAGGGCTCGCCGTATTTCTCGAGCAGCTCCTTCTCCAGAGAGCCGGCGTTGACGCCGATGCGCATGGAGCAGCCATGGTCGCGGGCGGCCTGGATGACGTCGCGGACGCGGTCGGCCGAGCCGATGTTGCCCGGATTGATGCGCAGGCAGGCGGCGCCGGCCTGGGCGGCCTCGATGCCGCGCTTGTAGTGGAAATGGATGTCGGCCACGAGCGGGACCCGCGACTCGCGGGCGATGGTGCGGAAGGCCGTCGTGGAGGCCTCGTCGGGGCAGGAGACGCGGACGATGTCGGCCCCGGCCTCCTCCAGCTGGCGAATCTGCTCCAGCGTCGCCGCCGCGTCGGACGTCGGCGTATTGGTCATCGACTGGACGGTGATCGGCGCATCGCCGCCCACGGGGACGTTCCCCACCATGATCTGGCGGCTCTTGCGGCGCTCGATATGGCGCCACGGGCGGATGTGCGAAAGGTCGGAGCTCATGAGGGCCGCAACATAGGCCTTCGATTACGGCATGGCCACGACACCCGACCGCGATTTCGGAGCGAAGTCAGCCGCCGGTCGGGGCGAGTATCGCCGACTGGGTTGCGGCGGCGCGGGACTGGGCCTCGGCCTGGGCGGCCTGGGTACGGGCGGCGACCTCTGCCGCAGCCTGACGCGCCAGGGCCTGGGCCCGGGTGTTCAACTGGCTGAGCGGGGTCTGCTCCGCCGTCAGGGTCCCGCCGTGCTCGCCGTTCAGATAGACGTCGAAATCGGAGAAATGATTGGAAACGTCGACCATGGCGGAAACCCCGGCGGGCGCGCGCCAGGCGTCTCCGGGGGCCAGTTGGCGGGCGAACAGAACCCGGCCGTCGGCCATCCGGACCACCAGGCTGGCGGCCTTGCGGGCCTGGATCACCACCTGGGACGCATTGGCCGATGCCCCGTAGATGGCACCGCGCGGATTAAAGGCCCTCTGTACCGGTGGCGCGGCGGCTGCGGCGGCCTCGGAAGAGGCCGGATCCACGCCGGTCAGCTCGGCCTCGAGGCCGGGCGTGACATAGAGGGCCGGAATGGTCTGGTCCGCCGGCGCGGGACGCGGCGCGGTCAGGCTCAGGGCATTCGACTGGCCGGGCACGGCCCCCAGGGTCCAGCTTTCGGGAATGGCAGTGAGATCGGACGGCTGGGGCGCGCGCATCAGGCTGACGCGCTGGAAGACATTCCAGCCGACCACGGCCAGAACCAGGGCCAGGCCGGCGGCGATCAGACGGGGCGAATAGCGGCGCACCTCCTCGAAGGCGACGCCGACCGGGGCCTGGAGCGGCACCGAAGGATCGGGGCTCTCGCGTTTGAAGCGCTCGACCGCCAGCTGTTCGTCCAGGCCCAGCGAACCGGCGTAGACGCGGACATAGCCGATCGAGAAGACGCGATTGGGCAGGGTCGAGAAGTCGTTCTGCTCAAGCGCGGTCAGATAGCGCGAGGGAACCCGGGTAAGGCTGGACAGTTCGGCGAGCGAGCGACCGGAGTATTCGCGGGCGATGCGCAGGCCATCGCCGAGAGTCGGCGCGTCGGTGACGGAAGGAACGACATCCTTCCAGTCTGGATGAGCCTTGAGCTCCTCGGGGCCTGCCCCCGTATCCAGCGCCATTACGCCTGACCCCACACTGGGCGCGCGCGGGAGATCCTCACGCGTCGCCATACTAGAACCCGGGGCCTGTACCATATCGGGATGACAGTTGAGGCCCGCCCCCGCAGACCACCCGGTTCCGGCTTGTGGATAACTCATTTGAGTCGACCGATCAACGATTTGTTAGGCATCCTGATCGTTTCGGACCGGGACGTTTCAGATCGTGACGTTCAACTTTCGGGCCAGTGATTCCAGCTCGCCGCGGATCGATCCCGCGGAGGATCCCAGCAGGTTGGTCATGCCCCGCCGCGCCGCCGGCAGATCGGCCGTGAGGATCATCCGCTTGACCGGTCCGACACCGCCCGCCGGGGCTGAAAGACGGGTGAAACCCAGTGTCAGCAAGGCGAAGGCCTCGAGCGGACGACCGGCCAGTTCTCCGCACACGGACACGGGCGTTCCGGTGTCCGCGCATTTCTTCTGTATCTCGGCGAGGGCGCGCAGGGCGGGGGGCGAGAGCGGGTCGTAGCGATCCGACACCAGCGGGTTCGTGCGGTCGGCGGCGAACATGTACTGGAACAGGTCATTGGTCCCGACCGAGACGAAATCCGTCAGCGGCAGCAGGGCGTCGAGGTGCCAGAGCAGGGACGGGCATTCGATCATCGCCCCGACCCGCAGCAGGGCCGGCAGGGCGCGGCCGCGCCGTTTCGCCCAAGCGCATTCGATATCGACCAGTTCGCGCGCGGCGCGGAACTCGTCGACCGTGGCGATCATCGGGAACATGACCCGCAGTTCGCGGCCGGCGGCGGCGGTCAGCAGCGCCCTCAGCTGGAGACGCAACAGGCCGGGCCGATCGAGGCCGAGACGGATGGCGCGGCGACCGAGAGCGGGGTTCTCCTCCCGCTCGGTCTCCAGATAGGGCAGGACCTTGTCGCCGCCGACATCGAGGGTGCGGAAGGTCACGGGCCGATCACCGGCGGTATCGAGCACCAGTTTGTACAGGGCGGTCTGGCTGGTCAGCCGGGGCAGTTCCTCCGAGACCATGAACTGGAATTCGGTGCGGAACAGGCCGATGCCCTCGGCTCCGGTCGCGTCGAGGTTTTCCAGATCGACGGCCAGTCCGGCATTGGTCAGGACGGTGATCCGCGTGCCGTCGACCGTGACGGCGGGGACGTCACGCAGTTTGGCGAACTCGGCCTGGCGTTCGCTGCGCACCAGCATGCGGGACTGAACCGCCGACAGCATGTCCGGGCGGGGACGAAGATAGGTTTCGCCGGTCTCGCCGTCGACGATGACCAGATCGCCCTCGGACAGCCGGTCGCGCAGTCCCATGATCCGGCCGACGCAAGGAATCTGCAGGGCGCGGGCGACGATGGCGGCATGGCTGGCGGCCGAGCCCTCTTCCAGCAACAGGCCTCTCAGCTTGTGGCGGGGGTATTCCAGCAGGTCGGCGGGGCCGAGGTTGCGGGCCACCAGAATGGCATCATCAGGCAGGTCGCGCTCGCCCGGCCTGTCGCCGGCGAGGACGCGCAGCAGGCGATTGGCCAGGTCTTCGAAATCATGCAGCCGCTCGCGGATGTAGGGGTCGCGGGCCTGGGCGAAGCGGGCGCGGTGTTCGTTGCGAACCCGGTCGACGGCGGCCTCGGCGGTCAGGCCGGTCCGCACCGCCTCTTCCAGCGACCGGTTCCAGCCCCGGTCGTCGGCGAACATCCGGTAGGTTTCCAGCACCTCGAAGGACTGGCCGGCCAGCTTGCCCTGACCGCCGTCGAGGATGGAATCAATATTGGCCTTGAGCCCGATCAGGGCCTCGCGCAGGCGGATTTCCTCGACCTGCTGGTTCTCGGCCAGAAGGTTTTCCGGCGGAACGGGTGCCTCGTGCAGGATGACGTGGCCGTAGGCCAGACCCTCGGCGAACCGCTGGCCCTTGAGGTTCTCAGGCCGGTGCGGTGCGACCTCGATGTCGCGCAGTTCGTCCTGGGCCAGCAGTTCGCCCGAGGCGACGGTCTCGGCCAGAACCATGGCGATGGTCTGGATGTCCTCGACTTCCTCGTCGTCGTAGCGGCGCTCGGAACGGTTCTGGACGACCAGCACGCCGATGGCCCGGCCGCCGCGCAGCAGGGGGGCGCCGAGGAAGGCGTGGTAGGGGTCTTCGCCGGTTTCCGGGCGGTAGGCGAAGCTGGGATGGGACGGGGCGTCCGACAGGCTGATCGGGGCCGCGGTGCGGGCCACCTCGCCGACGAGGCCTTCGCCGGGGCGCAGACGCGTGGTGTGGACGGCTTCGGGCTTCAGGCCCTGGGTGGCGAACAGTTCGAAATCGCCGGAGGCGCGGCGAAGATAGATCGAACAGACTTCGGCCACCATCGACTGGGCAACGATGCGGACGACCGTATCGAGCCGCTCCTGGGCGGGGGCGGCACCGGCCATGGCTTCGCGAATCTGGCGAAGGAGGTTGCGTGGCCCCGTCGTCAATCCGCCAACCGGCATGGCCCCTCCCAATGAACGACGCCGCAAATGGGCACCGTCCGGTGTAATTCCTAGACTTGTTCCAGTCCGTAGGCCGCATGAAGTGCACGAACGGCCAATTCCGCATAGGCGGCGTCTATCAATACGCTGATCTTGATCTCGGATGTCGAGATGGCCTGAAATTTCACGCCCTTGTCCGCGAGGGCCCGGAACATGGTCTGGGCCACACCGGCGTGGCTGCGCATGCCGACGCCGACGACCGAGACCTTGGCCACATCCTCATCGACCCTGAGCTGTTCGAAGCCCAGTTCGGACTGGGCTGCACGCATCAGTTCGGCGGCGCGGGCGGCGTCGCGGCGGCCCGTCGTGAAGGTCAGATTGACCGCCCCCTCGGTGCGCGACTGGCTCTGGACGATCATGTCGACATTGACGCTGGCCTCGGCCAGACGGGTGAAGACGTCCGCCGGAGCCTCGACCCGGTCGGACAGGCCCAGCAGGGTGATGCGGGCCTCGTCACGGCTCATGGTCACGCCGGATACGATGCGTTTTTCCACGATTTCCTCCTCCTCGCAGATCAATGTGCCGGACCCGACGGGCAGGTTGCCGTTCTCGTCGGGTTCGATGAAGCTGGACAGGACCCGCAGCGGCACCCGTTTGGCCATGGCCAGTTCGACCGAGCGGGTCTGAAGCACCTTGGCCCCGAGCGAGGCCATTTCCAGCATCTCCTCGTACGAAATCTTCTCAAGCCGCCGGGCTCTGGATTCGATACGGGGATCGGTGGTGTAGACGCCGTCCACGTCGGTGTAGATGTCGCAGGGGCAGTCGAGAGCCGCCGCCACCGCCACCGCCGAGGTGTCCGAGCCGCCCCGGCCGAGGGTGGTGATCCGGCCCGCGCGGCTGACGCCCTGGAAGCCCGGCACCACGGCGATCTCGCCCGCGTCCATGGCGGCACCCAGAACCTCGCCGGGCACGTCCTCGATCCGGGCCCGGCCATGGGCATCATCGGTGAGGATGGGAATCTGCCAGCCCATCCAGCTGCGCGCTTTCAGGCCCATGTTGCGCAGGGTCAGGGCCAGCAGGCCCGCCGTGACCTGTTCACCCGAGGCGACGACGATGTCGTATTCGTCATCGGTCAGTTCGACGCCCGGCCCCGGACGGCCCGCGCCGTCGGTCCAGGCGACCAGCTCATTGGTCTTGCCCGCCATGGCCGAGACGACGACGGCGACCTGTTTGCCCGCGGCGGCCTCGGCCGCGACGATGCGGGCGGCACGGCGGATCCGTTCGAGGTCACCCATCGAGGTGCCGCCGAACTTCATCACCAGTCGCGTTTTGGCCGGCCGCGTCATGTCGGGAAGGAGGCTCCGCTGGAGGGGAATGTCAGTTCGGCTTCTAGCGGTGCAGGAGCGGCTTCACAACGCCGGGGTGGATTGCTGCAAACCTCGTTGTGGAGTAAGTGAGTAACTGATGAACTCCGAGCCACGCCAGTCCATCTCCGACCGCATCCGCGAACTGGCGGCCGCCGGCCATTCGCGGGCCGATATCGCGCGGATGGTCGACCGCTCGTACCAGCAGGTACGGCAGGTGCTGGTGGCGGACGAGGCGCGGGCGCGGCGCAACGACGTGCCGGACACCCCCAGCTATCCCTTGCAGGTAGCTGAGCGCGGCGCGAGCTACCGCCACGAGCCCGCCAGCATGATTGGCGACATTGCACGTGTTCCCATCGCGGCGGATGGGTCGGCCCTGATTCCAGCGGAGGTCGTGGCCCGGTTGACTGGCGGCCAAGGCCACATCCTGATCGGTCGTTTCGTCGGCGAAGCGCTGTGGATGCTCGGTCCCGTCGCCGCAGCCGCCAAAGCAAAGGAAGGCCTTCCGTCCTGGCAGCCGGGCGAACCGATGTGGTCAGATCAGTTGATCGCGGAGCGACGCGCGGAAGCGGCCAGAGAGCTGGACGATGATTGAGCCGGTTCTGGACGCCTCAGCGGTGATCGCGATGCTGAGAGGCGAACCGGGCGGCGATCAGGTGGAGGCCTTGGCGGGCAGAGCCTGTATCTGCGCCGTAAACGTCGCAGAGATAACCGCGCGAGTTGCTCAAGAGGATCCGTTCGGGGCGATGTCCAGGGTTCTGATGCTCCCTTTCAGAATCGTGGATTTCGACGCTGGCCTCGCGATCGATGCGGGCCTTCTTCGGTCAACTACGGATCGGGAGGGCCTTTCACTCGGTGATCGGGCCTGCCTCGCTCTCGCAAGACGCGATGGTGCCCCCGCCTGGACTACGGATCAGCCTTGGGCGCGGGTGGACGTCGGCGTAGAGATCGTTCTGCTTCGTTGACGTTGCCAGGAGACACTTCGCATGCCTTCCCCGGACGGCCACGCCAGTCTCGATCAGACCGCCGCCGGTCCCTCGATCGATCCTGCAGATGTAGCCCGGTTCTCGGCCCAGGCGGCGGAGTGGTGGGACGCGCGCGGGCCGTTCGCGCCGCTGCATCGGTTCAACCCCGCCCGGCTGGCCTTTGTGCGTGACAAGGTGGCGGAGCGGTTCGGACGGGACGTGAAGTCGCGCGCGGCGTTCGACGGACTGACCCTGCTCGACATCGGCTGCGGCGGCGGACTGATCGCCGAGCCGATGCGGCGGCTGGGGTTCGCGGTCACGGCGGTCGACGCCTCCGCCGAGAATATCGGCACGGCGCGTGCCCATGCGGACCAGCAGGGCCTGGACATCGCCTATCGTGCCGCCACGGTCGAACAGCTGGAGGCCGAGGGGGCCGGTCCGTTCGATGTGGCGCTGACGCTGGAGGTGATCGAACACGTGGCCGACCCGGAGGCCTTCATCCGCGCCTGTTCGCGGCTGGTGAAACCCGGCGGAATGATGATCGTGGCCACGCTGAACCGCACGCTGAAGTCGCTGGCGCTCGGCAAGGTCGCGGCGGAGTACATATTGCGCTGGGTGCCCGCCGGGACCCACGACTGGAACCAGTTCCTCAAGCCGGAGGAGATCCGGTCAATGCTGTCAGACGAGCCGATGGCGGTCAGCGGGCCATATGGTCTGGTCTATGATCCGCTCACGGATCGATGGAGCGAGAGCGACGACGCCGGGATCAACTATCTGATGATCGCCACGCGGGACTGAGGCGCGGTTCATCGGGGGTTCATCGACCTGACCTCGTTGTAACGGGACAGCGAAGCTTGACGGTGAGATGACGGGCTTCCCTTTTTTCCCGAACCGGAGCCCTTCGATGAAACGCCTTCTTGTTCTCGCCGCCCTGTCGGCCGCCCTGATGACCTCGGCCTGTGTCACCGTGATCGACGCCTCGGATGACAATGACAGAGCCTGGCACGGCAACAACGCCGGTCCGTTCGACGCGGCCCGGGCCGAATGTCGCGCCGCCACCCGCCACGGCGAACATGGCGACGGCTTCCGCGACTGCATGGCCGCCAAGGGCTGGACCCGCAGCTAGACTTTCAGCCTTCGGCCCTTCGACCCCTGAAGCCGCGCCGTTCCTGGAATGGCGCGGCTTCATCGATTCCGCAGGCACCACCCGGCGGCGTCGCGCTCAGCCCGGGCAGCGGGTGTTGAGCGGAGCCGCCGCGAAATTCCACTCCATGCTCCGCGCCTGCCCGTTGATCTCGCCCTCGATCCGGGCCCTCAGGGTTTCGCCGTCACGCTCGTAGGTCACCCGGGTCGGGAAGTCGTTTTCGGCGTTGGCGAAGACGACCCGCGTCGGCGTCGTCTCGGCGACGACGAAGATCGTCGGCGGCGCGCCGCCCGGCTGGGCGACATAGCCATAGCCCTGAGGCGTCGGACCGATGTGGGCCAGTTCGAACGAGACGCGGCCGCGCGACAGGGTGACGGCATGACCCGCCATCAGGCCCGCGCGCGGATCGCTCCACGTCTCCGAGACCTCGCGGCCGTTGGAGCAGTCGAGCCAGTAGCCGGCCATCCAGGACAGGTCCGGCGTCGCCGCGGGCGCGGTCTGGAACAGGGCGGCGGCGAGGGCGGTGGTCAGCATGGCGAGTAGTCCCCTGGGCTCGGCGTCGGCGTCACCCTAGTGCGGCGACAGCGGCCCCAGCTTGTAGGTTTGCGACGCCAGCCGCCGCGCCAGCCCGACCTGGTCGCGGGCCCATTCGGTGGCCGTGCAGCCGAGGAAGCGGCGGAAGTCGCGGGCCAGCTGCGGCTGGTCGAAATAGCCGGCCTCCAGCCCCGCTTCCAGCCACCCCAGCGCCTCGGGGCCCGGCTCGGCGGCGTGATCGAAGACCCGGCGAAAGCGGAAGATGGAGCGCAGGATGCGGGGCGGGACCCCGACCCGGTCGCGAAACCGGCGTTGCAGCGCCCGCTGCTCCCCCGGCGAGCGGACGGAGGTCGGGCGGTCGGTGCCGGCGGCCTCGACCTCCGCCCGGACAGCCGGATCGATCGACCAGGCGTTGCGGCGGCGCTGGTCCTGAAGGAGGCGTACCATGACCTCAACCTGGGCCTCCGGATCGCCCGCCGGGGCCGTCACGCCGGCGAGGCGGGCGGTCATGTCCAGCCGGCGGTCGGTGGCCGCGGCGGCGGGATGGCCCAGCCAGTCGCGGGCGCCGTCGGGTTCGAAGCGGACAGCGACCAGTTCGACAGGGCCGGCGGGACGCAGGGCCAGGGGCCGGGTCATCTGGCCGGCGAACAGGGCCTGCGGCTGGAGCCGGAAGACGCCGTCCGGGCCCTGTTCCTCATAGGGGGCGCCGATGTCGAGGATCAGTTCGGGACAGCCGTCGGGCGCGATGCGCTGTACGGTCGAGGCGGGCGCCGGGGCGGCATAGGTCCAGATCGTGCGCACGAACGGGCGCAGGTCCGGGGGTGGTTCGAACTCCTGATAGCGCTCCCCCTCCCCCACCGGTCAGTGCGCCTTGGCAGGATCGGGCGGCAGCGGCGGCAGGGGAGCACAGGGGACGCCGTCGTCCCTGAGCTTCTTCACCTCGGCGGGGGTGGCCTCGCCGTAGATTTCACGCTTCTCGGACCGGCCTTCGTGGATGTCGCGGGCCTCGCGGGCGAAGGCGTCGCCGACATAGTCGAAATTCTGCTCGACATGGGAGCGGACCTCACGCGCCATCTGGGTCATCATGGTGCGCATCCTCCCGGGGTCGGGTGCCGACGCCGTCCTGCGGGTGCCGGCGACAGCAGGGGCCATGATCTGTTTGGACACACCGTGCGAACCGCACAGAGGGCATTCGACCAGCCCGCGCGCCGCCTGATCGTCATAGTCGGCCGAGGTGCCGAACCAGGCCTCGAAGCCATGGCCGCTGTCGCATTGAAGAGCGTAGCGGATCATGCGGGGCCCGCGAAGGCGCGGTCATGGGTCAGCTGCGGCACCGCCGCGCGGGCGCGGTCGACGGCGTCGAAGTCCAGGGTGGCGAACAGGACACCGGGTTCGTCGTGGTCCAGTCGGGCGATCACCTCGCCCCAGGGGGCCACCACGGTCGATCGGCCCCAGGTGCGGCGTCCGTCTTCATGCACACCGGCCTGGGCCGGGGCCATGACATAGCAACCGGTCTCGATGGCCCGGGCGCGCAGCAGGGTCTCCCAATGGGCCTCACCGGTCGGGACGGTGAAGGCGGCGGGGACCGAGATCATCGACGCGCCCGCCCGGGCGAGGGCGCGATACAGCTGTGGGAAGCGGATGTCATAGCAGATGGTCAGGCCGAGTTTGCCCCAGGGCGTATCGGCCACGACCGCATCCTCGCCCGGACGGATAGCGGCGCTTTCACGCCAGCGCTCACCGGTCGGCAGGTCGACGTCATAGACGTGCAGCTTGTCATAGGTCGCGACCACCGCGCCCGTGTCGTCGATCAGGAACGAGCGGTTGGCGGCGCGGTCGTCGCCCTCATGCCCCGACTTGACGATGGCCGAGCCGATCAGCAGCCAGATGCCCAGCTCGCGGGCCAGATCGCGCAAATCGAGGACGACGGCGTCCCGGTCCTGTGACGCCAGAACAGCGTCGCGGTCCGTCCGGTCCCGGATCAGGAAATTGGTCGCTTCCGGCGTCAGGACCAGTTTCGCCCCGCCCGCCGCCGCCTCCCGGATCAGCGGCGCCACATGGGCGAAGGCCGCCGCTGGCTTCGCCGGGGTGCGGGTCTGGATCAAGGCGATCGGAAGCGTGGCCATCAGGCCTCGAGCAATGCGTCCAGCTCGCCCTTGCGGTCAAGCGCGTGCAGGTCGTCGGAACCGCCGATGTGTTTTCCGCCGATGAAGATCTGGGGGAAGGTCATGCGGCCGCCGGAGCGCTGGATCATCTCCTGCTTCTTCGCCGGGTCGTTAGAGGCGACGATATCCTCATAGTCCGCGCCCTTGCGGTCCAGCAGGTCACGGGCGGCGTGGCAGTAGCCGCATCCGGGCTTGGTGTAGATAACGACGTCGGCCAATTGGGTCTCCTGAATCCTGATCCGCCTATACAGGCAATTCCCGCGCCGTGCGCACCCGGGCCACGACGGCCAGATCCACGGCGCGGGCGCCGGCCTCGATCAGCGCGCGGGCGCAGGCCTCGGCGGTGGCGCCCGTGGTCAACACGTCGTCGACCAGAAGGATGCGGCGGCCCTTGATCCGACGCCTGCCCTCATCGCTGACGGCGAAGGCCTTTTTGACGTTCAACCGGCGACCGCGCGCGGACTTGCCGCCCTGGGTGGCGGTGTGGGTCTGGCGGGTCAGGGCGTCGGGCAGGTAGTCGAGCCCGGCCTCGCGGGCCAGCGGCCGGGCGATCTCGGCGGCCTGGTTGAAACGGCGCGACAGCAGGCGGAACCGGTGCAGTGGCACGGGGACCACCGCGTCGGCCTCGGCCAGCAGCGGCGCGGCTGACCGGGCCAGCCAGCGGGCGAACAGGGGCGCGAAGGGCTGGTGGTCGCCGTGTTTGAATTTCAGGATCAGACCACGCGAGGCCTCGTCATAAACGCAGGCCGCCCGGGCGCGGACGAAGGCATAGGGCTGGGCCAGACAGGCGGCGCAACGGGCGGAGGCAAACGCACCGCCGTCCATCTCGAAGGCCGCGCCGCAGCCGTCGCAGACCGGGTCCTCGAGAAAGGTCACCCGCCCCCAGGCTCGAGCGGTCAGGCCCGGAGAGGCGGCGGCCTCGCGGCTGTCGTCGGTGAGCGACGGCAGCAGCAGATCGGCCACGCCACGACCGAGCGAGCGCGCGCCGAGCGTTATCCTTGGAACCGCCGCTTTCAATCGGTCGCGCCAGACCCCATCCTGAAGGCCCATGAGCCCCTCCTCCGGTCCTCCCAGAATATTCGACGTTCAGCGCCGCGCGGCAAGGCTGGAACGCAGCGGGAAATCCATCGGCCAGGCCGACTTCCTGCACGTCCGGGCCGCGGAGAACGCCGTCGGCAGTCTGGAGGCGCTGGTGCGGGAGTGGCCCGGGGCCGCCGATCTGTCGGCGCATCCGGGTGCCTTCGCCGCCGCCCTGACGGCGAGCCCTGCCGCCGCGCGGGTCGGGCCGGTGAAACAGGTGGGTGGGCGGAGCGACCGGGCAGACCCCGGGGCGGCCCCGCCGGAGCTCGCCGACGGATCGCAGGACCTGATCGTCTCGCTGATGAGCCTGCACTGGGCCAACGACCTGCCCGGCGCCCTGAGCCAGATTCGGCGGGCTCTGAAGCCGGACGGTCTGTTCCTCGGCACTTTGCTGGGGGCGGGGACGCTGAAGGAGCTGCGCGCGGTCCTGACCGAGGCGGAGCTGGAGGTGCGCGGCGGAGCCCAGGCGCGGATTTCGCCCTTTGCCGACGGTTTCGACGGCGCGGCGCTGTTGCAGCGGGCCGGTTTCGCCCTGCCGGTGGCCGATGTGGACCGGGTGACGGTGCGCTATCCCGACCTGTTGGCCCTGATCCGCGACCTGCGCGCCATGGGCGAGACCAATGTACTGGCGGGGCCGGTACGGCCGTTGACGCGCGGCATTCTGGGGCGGGCGGCGCAGCTCTATTCGGAGCGGTTCGGAGAGGCGGACGGCCGTATCCCGGCAACCTTCGAGATCGTGCATCTGGCCGGCTGGGCTCCGCATGAAAGCCAGCAGAAGCCTCTGCCGCGGGGGTCAGCGAAGATGCGGCTGGCGGATGCGCTGGGCGTCAGGGAGCAGACGGGGGAGGCGTGACCCCTAACCGCCCATCGCGGTCCGGATCTTGTCCATCGCGGTGTTGAAGATGCCGCTGCCCGTGCCGCCGAAGGCCTGCAGGGCGCCGAGGATGACGAGGAACATCAGGGCGAGGATCATGCCGTATTCGATGGCCGTGGCCCCGCTTTCGTCGCGCGCGAAGCGGGAGAGGAAGCGTCTCATCATCGGCCCCCTCCTTTCGGCGGCTAGAGCAGGTCGCGCAACCAGGCGACCAGGGGTTCGTCGGCCGGAGGCATGGGCCAGTCCGAAAGCTGGTTCGGCCTCACCCATTTCAGCGCCGCATGCTCGCGGTTCTGAACCACCCCCGACCAGCGTCGGCAGAGGTACAATGGCATGAGTAAGTGAAACGAATCGTAAGCGTGGCTCGCGAAAACGAACGGCGCCAGGCAGGCCTCGGTCACGTCGATGCCGAGTTCTTCCTTCAACTCGCGGACAAGGGCCTGTTCCGGCCGTTCGCCCGGCTCGACCTTGCCGCCCGGAAACTCCCACAGGCCGGCCAGTTTCTTGCCCTCGGGCCTCTGCGCGATCAGCACCCGGCCATCGGTGTCGATCAGGGCCACGGCGACGACGAGGACGGTGGGGAGAGGTGAACTCATATCTGGCCGAGGTAGCGGAACTGGGAGAGCTGAACTTCGTCGTCGGTGACTGCATAGTTTACCCGAACGCGCCGATCGAAGGTGAACTGATACATGCGGCCATCGTGGCTGACACCCATGAATGGAAAGTCCGCGAGGGCCTCGGAACGGTGCCGGATATCCTCGACGAAGGCGTGGGCGGCCCGGGGGGAATCCGAAGCGATCAGGTCATAGATTGCCTCGAGGTCGGATTCGGCGCCGGGCAGCCAGACCAGAGTGCGGCTCACCCGGCCTCGTCGCGCTTCAGCCGCGCCTCATGCCGCGCCAGAAGGTTCAGCCGCACCTGTTCCGACGTAAGTCTCGGGCGAGGATCGGCCAGGGCGCGTTCGTGCTCAATTCGCACCCACTCCAGGGCATCTTCGGACGGGTGGTCACTGTCGAGGTCCGCATTCAGCTCCGCGCTCACGAACGGGCTACGCTCGTTCACGTATCGGTTGGCCGGTTTGGGCTGAGCGCTCATGCCCGTTACCCTACCACAATCAGCTACGATAATCGCCGTTGATCTCGACGTAGCGTTTGGTCAGGTCGCAGGTCCAGACGGTGGCCGAGGCGCGGCCGGAGCCGACATCGACGGTGATGTCGATCTCGGGATTCTTCATATAGGCGCTCATCTTCGCCTCGTCGTAGTGGGGCGACGGCGCCCCGTCGACGGCGGCCACATGCGGGCCGAAGCGGATAGCCAGATGGTCGCGGTCGACCGGCTCCTCGGTCTTGCCGACCGCCATGACGACCCGGCCCCAGTTGGCGTCCTCGCCGGCGAGGGCGGTCTTGACCAGGGGGCTGTCGGCGATCGACTTGGCCAACTTTCGTGCTGATGCGGGGCTGGCCGCGCCGTCGACGGTGACCTTGACGAATTTCGTGGCCCCTTCACCGTCGCGGACCAGTTGGTGGGCGAGGTCCAGCATGACCTTGTCGAGCGCCGCTCCGAACGACTTCAGGCGACGGTCACCGACCCGACCGATACGCGGTGCGCCCGAGGCCCCGGTCGCGAACAGCAGGCAGGTGTCATTGGTCGAGGTGTCGCCGTCCACCGTCACGCTGTTGAAGGTGGTGCGCACGTGCAGCCCCAGCATGGCGCGCAGGACATTGGGATGGATGTCGGCGTCGGTGACGATGAAGGCCAGCATGGTGGCCATGTCGGGGGCGATCATGCCCGAGCCCTTGGCGATGCCCGCGATCCGGACCTTGCGGCCCTCGATCTCGCATTCGGCATACGACCCCTTGGGGAAGGTGTCCGTGGTCATGATGGCCTGACCGGCGCGGGCCCAGGCGTCCGGGTCCAGCCCGGCCTCTATGTCTGGCATCCGGGCGACGATCTTGCGCTCATCCAGAACCACGCCGATCACGCCGGTGGAGGCCAGCATGACGTCGCGCTGGCGGCAGCTGAAGCGTTTGGCGACCTCGGAAGCCGTGCGGCGGGCAGCGTCGGCCCCTGCCTTGCCGGTGAAGGCGTTGGCGCAGCCGGCATTGACCACGAGCGCCCGAACATCCTGACCGCCGTCCGAGGCGGCCAGATGGCGTTTGCACCAGTCGACCGGGGCCGAGCCGATCTTGTGCCGGGTAAAGACGCCGGCGCAGGTCGTGCCCCGGGCGAAGCTGAACACGACCAGATCGTCGCGTTCGTGTTTGTAGAAGCCGGCCCGGGCGGTGGCGATCTCGACCCCGCCGATAGGCGGAATGACCGGAAAGGGCACGGCCAGCGGCGAAATATCGAGGCCGGGCTTGCCGGGTGCGGCCGGCGCGACCTTCGCCGGGCCCGTGGCGCGCTTCAGGGCCGTGCTCAGGGGATCGAAGGCCTTTTCGATGGCCTGTTCGATCTTCTGGCCGGTCGAGGTACGGCCGGTCCCGGGCGCGCGGCTCATGACGCCTTCTTGGCGGCGGGCGGCGCAGCGGCGGGAGGCGGGGCGGCGGGAGGCGGGGCGGCGAGAGGCGGCGTCGCGGACGCGGGCTCCTCGGACCGGGCGGTGTCGCCGGTCAGAAGCACCTCGACCTCGGCCTTGCCGCGCAGTTCCTCGAGCAACTGGCGAACCCCTTCATAGGTCAGGTAGCGCACGATCTGCGGCCGGGCCTGTTCCAGCGTCGGCGGGGTCTCGCGACGGCGGTCCTCGACCCGCAGCACGGCCCAGCCGCCCTCGGTCTGGAACGGGCCGACGGTGGAGCCGGCCGGCTTGCCCACGAGGGCGTTCTTGTAGGCCTCGGGCATGACGTCGATCGTCCGGTAGCCGAGGTCTCCGCCGGAATAGCGGGTTGCATCGTCGATCGAGCTCTTGGCGGCCACGGCCTCGAAGGCCGACCCCTGGGCCAGAATGCCGATGACGGCCTCGGCCTCGGGCCGGGTCCGCGACAGGATCAGCCGGACGCGGATTTCCTCTGACGTCTGCGCCAGGCGCACCTGTTCCTGATAGATGGTCTCCACGGCGCGGTCGGAGATCGAGCCGTTTACGACGGTCTCGACCAGCATGTCGCCGAGGATGCGTTCGCGGGTCGCCTCCAGCCGGCGCTGGGCCAGGGCGGAGTTGTCGAGGCCGCGGCGCTCGGCCTCGCGGGCCAGCAGCTTCTGGTCGATGACCTCGTCCAGCACCCGGCGGAACAGGTCAGAAGTGACTTCGAGCGGCTCGCCCTCGCCGACCAGCCCTTGCGCCACCGCCTCGCGCTTGACGTCAGAGGCCCAGATGGTCTGGCCCTGGACCTCGGCCACGGCGCGGTCGCCGGGTTGGGGCGCGCGGTCGGTCCCACCGCCGCGGCCACAGGCCGCAAGGGCCAGAAACGCCGCAAGAAGGACAGGGACGAAGAGGCTGGAAAGCCGCATTTGGGCGCGCTCCGTCACGGGGCGGCAAAGCCCCTCGCGTTGACAGGGATAAGGCCGGTGCTTAAGTCCCGCCTGCGCCCAAGTCGAGGGGTTTTCGAACGATCGCGCGGCCCTTGCTCGCGCCTGTGACAGGCGCACCGGGCCGTATTCGTCGAAGGCCTCCCCCTCCGCGCAGTCGCCGCCGCTCCTTCGGGACCTTTCAGTACCAGAGCCCCTGTCGCTCGCCCGCCTTCGGATCATTCATGCTCGGCATCGCCAAGAAGATTTTCGGCTCCTCCAATGACCGCAAGGTCAAGGACTTCATGAGCCGGGTTCAGAAGATCAATGCGCTGGAGGACAAGTACGCCGCCCTGTCGGACGACGAGCTGCGGATGATGACCGAGGCGTTCCGCGACCGGCTTGAAGCCGGCGAGACGCTGGACAAGGTGATGAACGAGGCCTTCGCCGTGGCGCGCGAGGCGTCCAAGCGGGTCCTGGGTCAACGTCAGTACGACGTCCAGCTGGCCGGCGGCATGATCCTGCATGACGGCGGCATCGCCGAGATGCGCACCGGCGAGGGCAAGACCCTGGTCGCCGTGGCGCCGGTGTATCTGAACGCCCTGTCGGGCAAGGGTGTGCACGTCATCACGGTCAACGACTATCTGGCGCGGCGCGACGCCGAATGGATGGGCCGGGTCTATCGCTTCCTGGGCATGGAGGTCGGGGTCATCGTCAACGGCCTGTCGTCGGGCCAGCGCCAAGCCGCCTATGCGGCTGACATCACCTACGGCACCAACAACGAGTTCGGCTTCGACTATCTGCGCGACAACCTGGTCTATGACCGCAAGGAGATGGTGCAGCGTCCGCACCATTTCGCCATCGTCGACGAGGTCGACTCCATCCTGGTCGACGAGGCCCGCACGCCGCTGATCATCTCGGGCCCGACGGAAGACCGCTCGGACCTGTATCTGATCGTCGACGGGATCATCAAGGACCTGATCCAGGACCCGACCACCTTCGATCTGGACGAGAAGCAGAAGCAGGCGCTGCTGACCGAAGAGGGCTCCGAGAAGATCGAGGAGATCATGGAG
The DNA here is from genome assembly GCA_965284535.1 of Caulobacteraceae bacterium. GTDB lineage: Bacteria > Pseudomonadota > Alphaproteobacteria > Caulobacterales > Caulobacteraceae > Brevundimonas. The sequence goes on along the minus strand of OZ260090.1, from coordinate 1,091,442 downwards.
CAGCGCGACCTGTTCGCGCCCGACACCACCGGCCTGTACGACGCCGCCAACATCACCCTGGTCCACCACATCAACCAGGCCCTGCGCGCCAACACCCTGTACCAGAAGGACAAGGACTACATCATCAAGGCCGGCGAGGTCATGCTGATCGACGAGTTCACCGGCCGGATGATGCAGGGCCGCCGCCTGTCCGAAGGCCTGCACCAGGCCATCGAGGCCAAGGAAGGCGTCAAGATCCTGCCCGAGAACCAGACCCTGGCCTCGGTCACCATCCAGAACTATTTCCGCCTCTACGAAAAGCTGTCCGGCATGACCGGCACGGCCGCGACCGAGGCCCAGGAATTCCTCGACATCTACAAGATGGACGTCCTGGAAGTGCCGACCAACCGGCCCGTCAAACGGATCGACCACGACGACGAGATCTTCCGCACCTCGGACGAGAAGAACCAGGCCATCGCCGGTCTGATCGCCGAATGCCACATCAAGGGACAGCCGATCCTGGTCGGCACCGTGTCGATCGAAAAGTCCGAAACCCTGTCCGAACTGCTCAAGACCTATGAGTATGAGGTCACGCTCAAGACGCTGAAGCCCCAGCACGCCCATCTGCTGGAAGCGGTCACCAGCGACGACGAGAAGGCGCGGCGCGAGGCCAAGAAGGCCTATCAGGCACTGAAGGACGAGGATTTCGACATCGAGGTCCGGACGGGCAAGGGCATTCCGCACAGCGTGCTGAACGCCCGCCAGCACGAGCAGGAAGCCTATATCGTCGCGGACGCCGGCCTGCCCGGCGCGGTGACCATCGCCACCAACATGGCCGGCCGCGGCACGGACATCCAGCTGGGCGGCAACCTGGAAATGCGCCTGCAGAAATGGCGTCAGGACCTGCGCAACATGGCGCAGGAGGTCACCCCCGAGATGGAGGCCGCGGAGGAGACCCGCCTGAAGGCCGATATCGCGGTTCAGAAGCAGAAATCGCTGGCCGCCGGCGGTCTGTTCGTTCTGGGCACCGAACGCCACGAGAGCCGCCGGATCGACAATCAGCTGCGTGGCCGTACCGGCCGTCAGGGCGACCCCGGTACCTCGAAATTCTTCCTGTCCTGCGAGGACGACCTGCTGCGCATCTTCGCCGGCGACCGTCTGGACGCCATCATGCGCAGCTTCGGCGTGGCCGAGGGCGAAGCGATCAGCCACCCGTGGCTGAACCGCGCCGTCGAGACCGCCCAGAAGCGCGTCGAGACCCGCAACTACGACATCCGCAAGAACCTGCTGAAATACGACGACGTCGTGAACGACCAGCGCAAGGCGGTGTTCGAGCAGCGGCAGGAGTTCATGGACGCCACGGACCTGTCCGAACTGGTCGGCGAGTTCCGCAACGACGTCGTCACCGACCTGGTCGAAAGACATATGCCGCCCAAGGCCTATGCCGAGCAGTGGGACATCGACGGCCTGGACGAGAAGGTGAAGTCGACTCTCGGCCTCGACCTGCCGCTGCATGACTGGGCCGCCGAGGAAGGCGTGTCGAACGAGGAGTTCGAGGAACGGCTGATCGCCGCCGCCGACGCCCGCGCCGCCGAACGGCTGGAACAGATCGGAGCCGAGCAGACGCGCGGTCTCGAAAAGCAGTTCCTGATGCAGATGATCGACATGCAGTGGCGCGAGCACCTGGTCCACCTGGACCATCTGCGCGGCGTCATCGGCCTGCGGGGCTATGGCCAGCGCGATCCGCTGAACGAGTACAAGACCGAGGCCTTCAACCTGTTCGAGACGCTGCTGTTCGAACTGCGCCACAATGTCACCCGCTGGCTGATGACGGTCGAGTTCCGCTTCGAGGCCCCGCCGGCGATGGACCTGCCGGAGTTCCAGGAAATTCACCTGAACCCGGGCACCGGCGAGAACGAGATGGCCAATCCGCAGGCGCAGTCACCGGAAGGCCGGTTGATGGGCGACGACCGCGCGCGTCTGCCGGTCGATGTCCTGCCGGTCGGCTGGGAGCGCACACCCCGCAATGCCGACTGCCCGTGCGGATCAGGCCGCAAGTTCAAACACTGCCACGGCAGTCTGATCTAGGGCGCTATCGCTCGCCGCGCGGCGGCTCGCTGCTTGAGCGCGGGATGAGGGGCCGCTATCGACCGTCGGTGTCCGCCACCGATGGGAGAAACTGATGGCCGCTCGCAAGGATCTGTTCTCCCGCGCCCTGTCACTGGACCCGGACCGGCTGCATTTCGCGGCGCACAGCCATCATCTGTGGCCGGACTCCAGTTTCGACGGCCAGATGCGGGCCTGGGTCGAGGCCAATCAGTTCGCTGACCGGAAATGGGATGTGATCTTCGGCGAGGTCGTGCCCGAGGCCCAGGGCCATGTGGCGCGTGAACTGAACCTGCCGGACCCGAATACCGTCGTGTTCGCGCCCAACACCCACGATCTGCTGGTTCGGATCGTGTCCGGCGTGGAGCGCGGGCCCGTCCGTATCCTGTCGACCGACGGCGAGTTCCACTCATTCCGGCGTCAGGGCGAACGCTGGGAAGAGGCCGGTGAGGCGGTGATCACCCGCGTGCCCCTGGAACCGTTCGAGACGTTCGACGACCGGTTCGTGGCGGCGGCGCGACAGGGCGGCTTCGACCTGATCGTGGTCAGCCAGGTCTTCTTTCGCACCGGCCAGACCTTCGGTGGAATCGGCGCGTTGGCTGATCTTGCCGATCCGGCGGGGCCCTGGGTGGTCATCGACGGCTATCACGGCTTCATGGCCCAGCCGACCGACCTGTCGGCGCTGGCGGACCGGGTCTTCTATCTGGCCGGGGGCTACAAATACGCCATGTCGGGCGAGGGCGTCTGCTTCCTGCATGCGCCCGACGGCTATTGCCCGCGACCGGCCGTCACCGGCTGGTTCGCCGAGTTCGGGGACCTGTCGGGACCGCCGGGCGGGGTGCAGTACCGCAGCGACGGCGGCCGGTTCTGGGGTGCGACCTTCGACGTTTCGCCGATTTACAGGTTCAACGCCGTCCGGCGGATGCTGGACGAGGCAGGCCTGACCACCGCCGATGTCAGCGCCCATGCCCACAGCCTGATGCAGCGGTTTCAGAAGGCGGTCGGGACCGGAGAGGCCGGGCGACTGGCGGAGGCCGAACTGATCAATCCCCTGACCGGGGCGGCCGGGCGGTCACGCTTCCTCGCCTTCCGCCATGACGACGCCGGGGCATGGCGGTCGCGGCTGCTGGAGGCCGGGGTGGTGACCGATGTGCGCGACGACGTTGTCCGCTTCGGCTTCGGTCTGTATCAGGACGCCGAGGATGTCGAACGGCTGATCGCGGCCTGCCAGAAGGCGCTCTGACCCGTCAGAAGAAGGTGGTGTCGTCGGTCTTCTTCGCCTCGGGAGCCTTGCGCGGCGGGGGCGGACCGGAGGGGGCCGGAGCCGGCGTCACCCCCGGAGCCTCGACATCAGCCGGCGCGGTCGGCGGCAGGGTCGGATAGGGCAGACTCTCGAGGCTGCCGTCACCGGGGTCGACCAGCGGCACGTCGCCCGGGGCCGCGGTCGGCGGATCGATCCGGTCGGGCGCATTCAGGTCATCGCGAATGAAGGCCCAGGAACGGCTGTCCGAACAGGCGCAGGCCTTCATGAAGCCCTCGCGGTCTCGCCAGATGACCAGCGGATAGCGCGGCTGCAGGCCCGCCTCCTTGAGGTCGGCGGTCAGGTTGGCGACAAAGGTGCGTCCGGCCTCGACCACCGCCCCGCGGGCCAGATTGCCGTCGGCGGCGGGGATGCCCGCGGCGGTCCAGTTGCTGGTCGGGGTGGCGGTCCAGCGCTGGTAAAGGGTCCAGTCGCGGGTCAGCCACAGCTCGGCGACGGTGGCGCGTTCGGCGGCGGTGGACTGTGCCAGACCCTCGCGCTCCGGGCGGGCGAACAGGATCAGCCGCACCTCGACCCCGGCGGCGCGCAGCTTGGGGGCCTCCTCGCGCTCATAGGTCTGCATGGCGGCCGAGTCGCGATAGCCGATGATGTAGAGCGGCTCGCCGCCGCCGCCCGCCGAGACCCAGGACGCCTCGTCCAGCAGGCGCTGGATCTCAGCCTGGTTGCGGGTCACCGTGACGGGCTGGAACCGCGCATAGTAGGTCCAGTACGCCCAGTAGGCGACGCCGGCGAGGATCAGGCCGATGACGGAGGCGAGGGCCGACCAGATGAAAAAGCGACGCATACGGGGGAGCGCTCCAGCTTCACGGTTCGCAGAGGTTAACGCCTAGCACCGAATTGGGTTGTTGCGCACGCCCGGGAGGCGAGCGGTCACCCCATCGTCGGAATGACGAAGCTCGAATCTGCATGCTCCAGCTCGCTGTCCGGCCAGCGGGCGGTGACGGTCTTGACCTTGGTCCAGAACTTCACGCCTTCCATGCCGTGCTGGTTGGTGTCGCCGAAGGCCGAGCGCTTCCAGCCGCCGAAGGTGTGATAGGCGACCGGCACAGGGATGGGGACGTTGATCCCGACCATGCCGACATTGACCCGGGCGGCGAAGTCGCGGGCCGCGCGGCCGTTCTGGGTGAAGATGGCGACGCCGTTGCCGTACTGATGCTTCGACGGCAGCGACAGGGCTTCCTCGAAGCTGGCGGCGCGGACGATCTGCAGCACCGGGCCGAAGATCTCCTCCTTGTAGGATTCCATCTCCGGGGTGACGTGGTCGAACAGCGACGGGCCGATGAAATAGCCCTTCTCGTGGCCCTGGAGGGAGAAACCGCGGCCGTCGACGACCAGTTCGGCCCCCTCCTGGACGCCCTTCTCGATCCAGCCCTCGACACGGGCCTTGTGCTGGGCGGTGACGACCGGGCCGTAATGGGCACCGGCGTCGGTGGAGACGCCGACCCGCATGGTCGGGATCTCGGCGACCATGCGCTCGCGCAGTTCATCGGCGGTCTTCTTGCCGACGGGGACGACGACCGGCAGGGCCATGCAGCGTTCGCCGGCCGAGCCATAGGCCGCGCCCGACAGGTCCTTGATCACCTGGTCCATGTCGGCGTCGGGCAGGACGATGCCGTGGTTCTTGGCGCCGCCCATGGCCTGGACGCGTTTCCCGTGGGTCGCGCCGGTCTGGTAGACATAGTTGGCGATGTCGGACGAGCCGACGAAGCTGATCGCATGCACCTGGGGATGGGTCAGAATGGCGTCGACCGCCGCCTTGTCCCCGTGCACGACGTTGAGGACGCCGGCGGGCGCGCCCGCCTCCATCATCAGCTCGGCCAGACGCACCGGCACCGACGGGTCACGCTCGGACGGCTTGAGGATGAAGGTGTTGCCGACGGCGATGGCGACGCCGAACATCCACATCGGGATCATGGCCGGGAAGTTGAACGGGGTGATGCCCGAGACCACGCCCAGCGGCTGGCGCATCGAATAGACGTCGATGCCGGGACCTGCACCCCAGGTGTATTCGCCCTTCAGCGCATGGGGGATGCCACAGGCGAATTCGATGACCTCAAGACCGCGCTGCACATCGCCCTTCGAGTCAGCGACGACCTTGCCATGCTCGGCCGACAGCAGTTCGGCCAGCTCCTGCATATTGGCCTCGACCAGACGCTTGAACTCGAACATCACCCGCGCCCGGCGCTGGGGGTTGGTCGAGGACCAGCCTTCGAAGGCGGCCTGGGCGGCCTGGACGGCGCGATCCATCTCGGCGACCGAGGCCAGCTGCACACGGGCCTGGACCTCGCCGGTATTGGGATTGAACACGTCCGAGAACCGGCCCGAGGTGCCGGTGAAAGATGCGCCGTCGATGAAGTGGTTGATGTCGCGCATGGTCGGGCGTGTCCTTGATAGAGGTCGGTGTACTGAATCTGGCGGCGGTTTAGCGGTTGGCGGACGAAGGCGCTACCCGCCGCCTCACACCGCCGCTTCGAACAGGGCGTCGCGGGCGATGTCGGCCTGGAGCATCGGGAAGAAGTGGTTGCCGCCGGGCACGACCGTGACGGTGAGGTGAGGAAGACCGCGCGGTCCCCGGGTCAGGCCCGGGGATGACGACCCGGTCAGGGCGCAGGTCGAATTGGCCTCCCCCTTCAGCACGGTCACCGGACAGTCGAGCTGTTTCAGGGCGCGCCAGGGATCGTGGCTCTGGGCGGCATAGTTGGAGGCCTCCCAGGCCGGATCGCAGGCCAGGACGAGGCCCTCGGACGTCTCGACCAGACCGTCGGCGAGATAGTCGGCCAGCATCATCTCGGGCCAGCCCCTGAAGGCACCACGGTTCGAATAGGCGGCCATGGCCTGTTCGCGACTGTCGAAGACCGCGCGGCGGCGCAGGGCGTTCTTCACCAGCGGGATGCGCGAGGCCATTCGGTCGAGCAACGGCAGTTGGAAGGCGGCGACGGCCCAGCGGCTCCAGATCACCGGATCGAGCAGGACCAGGCCGCCGACCCGGTCGGGGCGCTCGGCGGCGGCCAGGAGGGACGAGGTGCCGCCCATGGAGTGGCCCGCGAGAACCACGGGCGGTCCGTCCAGCGCGTCCAGCAGGGCGACCAGATCGTCGCGATGATCGTGCCAGTTGCGGCGTCCGCCCGCCTCGGCCGACAGGGTCGTGCCGCCATGGCCACGCAGGTCGGGGGCCCAGATGCGAAGGCTGCCGGACAGGGGAGCCAGCAGGGTGCGGTAGGTCATGGCGTTGAAGCCGTTGGCGTGGACGAAGACCAGATCGACCGGCCGGTTCGGGTCGCCGAAATCCAGCACGCTCATCTGGCCCGAGCCCGCGCGGTTCGACACCGGCAGGCTCAGGCGACGGGGCGGGGAGAGCCGGATCGCATCCATGGGCGGGAGATAGGCGGTGGCGGCGGCGATTGCCAGCAGGCCCTATTTACAGGCGGGGCAGCGACCGTGGGCCTCGATGGTGGTGCGGGCGATGACATAGCCGGCGGCCTCGGCGACGCGACCCAGATCCCCCGCCACCGGGGAAGACACCTCGGACGTTGCTCCGCAGCAGTCGCAGATCAGAAAGGCGGCGGCATGATCCGCCGCCCCGGAGGTGCAGGCGACATAGGCGCTGATCGAGGCGATGCGGTGGGCGAGGCCCATGCGCTCGAGAAACTCCAGCGCGCGATAGACGGTCGGCGGCTTGGCCGGCGAGCCGTCCCCGCCGTAGCGGGCGATCAGGTCATAGGCCTTCACCGGTTCGCCCGCGGCCAGAAGCATTTCCAGAACGCGCAGACGCGGCGGCGTCATCCGTTCGCCCCCTGCGCTCAGCCGAAGATCGGCGTCCCGCATGGCGCGGGCGACATCGGCGGCTCCCGGGGGGCCGTCGGCATGATGGTGGCCACAGGCTTCGCTCATGCCCCTGAGCTAGGCCCTCGGACGCGGTCCCGCAACACCGCGGGCTCCTGACGAGAGGCCGGCCGCTGTTCCGGCCGGGGCCAGGCGGAGCGGGATCGAGGCGTTCGGCGTCCGGACCGGATGGACCGGGATCCGGAGGGCGGTCGGTGACGGCGACGCCTGAACGGCGAGCCGGTTTGCCGCCCTGACGCGTCTGCGCTAGACACGCGCCTTCCTTCATCCTGCAGAGCCCGTATCGCGTCCATGACCGACACCACAGCCACCGCCCAAGCCGGCCTGACCGGCAACGTCCTGTTCTACGAAAAACCCGAACCCGTGTCGATCGAGGCCCACGGCACGCTTGGCGTCGATCCCGTCGACAAGCCCTATGGCTTCGTGGCCGGGACCAATCTGGTGCCGCTGACGGTGACGGAATTTGCTCCGGCCGCCCTGTCCTATCCGGTGATCTTCATCGGCGACAACAAGATGCCGGTCTCGGTCATGGCCCTGCGCGGCGGTGAGAACCTGTTCGTCAGCGAGGCCGGCGAGTTCCGCCCCGAGGCCTATATCCCGGCCTATGTGCGCCGTTATCCGTTCGTCTTCGCCAATGACGACGCCCAGAAGCGCCTGATCCTGTGCATCGACCGCACCGCCGCCTTCATCAAGGAAGGTGGAGCCACGCCGCTGTTCGTCGACGGCAAGCCTTCGCCCTACGTCGAGCAGGCGATGGAGTTCTGCAACAATTTCGAGCAGGAGCGTCAGCGCACCGACGCCTTCGTCAAACTGCTGACCGATCTGGACCTGTTCGACACCCGCGAGGCCCTGTTCACGCCGCGCAATCCGGACGGCACCGCCGCCGCGCCGCAGAAGATCGCGGAATATTTCGCCGTCTCGGAAGACAAGCTGAAGGCCCTGCCGGTCGAAAAGCTGGCCCAGCTGCGCGACAACGGTGCCCTGGGCCAGATCTACGCCCACCTGGTGTCGCTGCTGGGCTGGGATCGCCTGATCGCCATGACCTTCCAGCGCAATGCCGCGCAGGCGGCCGCCGGAAACGCCTGAGCGCGCTAAGCGCGAGTGGCTGGTGGCTAGTGGCTAGTGGCCAGTCAGCGGCCGCAAACGGCTTCTGGAAAAGCAAAGACCTCGTCCGGTTCGTCCGGGCGGGGTTTTTCTTTGGCGAGGCAGATGTCCAGCTCAACCTGGCCACTGACGACCAGCCACTCCCCCCGCGTCAGCGGCGGGCCAGCAGTGCCCGGGTCAGGCAGGAGAAGACCAGCCGGCCGGCTTCGTCGAGCAGATCGTGCTGGGCGATGACGATGCCCTTTTCGTCGCCGACCGGGTCCTTGCCCATCACCGTCATCCGTCCCCGCATCAGTTCGCCGGGCGGCGGATTGCGCATGTAGCGAAGGCCGTCCACCGCCAGCACCTTGGACTGGGCCCAGCCCGAGGCCTTGTCGGCGAAGAGCCGGCTCCAAAGCGCATAGACCATGGCGTCGGGCGCGCCATAGGAGGCGTCCCAGCCGGGCAGGAAGCGTTCGACGAAAAGGTCCAGCGCGGCGGCGTCGACCATACAGGCCCCGAGGGGCACGACCTCGCCGACGCCCAGGTCTTCGAAATGGACATGCAGCGGCTCGTTCATGCGCCCGCTCCTATCAGCCCGCGGGCTCTTCCGACACCCGGACCAGAAGCTTGCCGTCGTGGTCGCCGGTGAACAGGCGATTCAGCGAATCGAGCGCGCCTTCAAGACCGTCGTCGACATGGACCTTCCACTTGACCTCGCCGCTCTGCAGCCATGGCCCCATCTCGGCGACCATTTCGCGGGCGCGATGGGCGTAATCGAGCACCAGGAAGCCCTGGATGTTGAGGCGATGGGTGATGATCCGGCTGAAGTTCGGCGACGGCGGCATCTTCGTCGCATTGTAGGCCGAGATAAGACCGCAAACCGCCATCCGGCCATGGGTCTTCAGCCGGTTGTAGACGGCGATCATGATGTCGCCGCCGACGTTTTCGAAATTGAGATCGATGCCGTCCGGGGCCAGCCGGTCCAGCGCCTCGCCGACATCCTCGTTCTTGTAGTCGACGGCGGCGTCGAAGCCGAGTTCCTCGGTCAGCCAGCGGCATTTGTCGGCGCCGCCGGCGATGCCGATGACGCGGCAGCCGCGGGCCTTGGCCACCTGACCGGCGATCGAGCCCACGGCACCGGCGGCGGCCGAGATGACCAGGGTCTCGCCGGCCTTGGCCTTGAGCACGTCCGTCACGCCGAAATAGGCGGTCATGCCGGTCATGCCGAGCACGCTGAGATTGGCGGTCAGGGGCATGCCGGGGGCGCGATGGACCTGTCGCAGCTCCATCTCATTGACGACGGCATAGTCGGACCAGCCGCCCGACATGGGTGTTACCACGTCGCCGGCGCGGAACCGGCTGGAGCGGCTTTCCTCGACCACGCCCAGGGTCAGGCCGCGCATGAGCCCACCGATCGGCACCGGCGGAAGGTAGCCCTCGGCATCGTTCATCCAGGTGCGGTTGGTGGGGTCCAGCGACAGATAGACGGTGCGGACCAGCACCTGGGACTCGTTCAGGGCGGGAACCGGTGCCTCGACCAGTTCGAGATCGCCCGGCTTGATCAGGCCTTTTGGCCGCTGACGCAGCACCCACTGACGATTCACGCGAGTCATGGCCATCTCCGGGGTTTTGTCGGGTTTTCTTTGTGAACCCGCATAGTCTGCAAGGCGCGGCCCCCTGTCCAGCCGGAGCAAAGAAAAAGGCGAACCCTTGGGGGTCCGCCCTTGAGTGGCATCATCGAGAATGAGGCGCGGAGGCGACAGGCCAGCTTGCGCCAGCCTCAGGTCGGGGGGCGTCGCCGCCTCCGCGAATCGATAACGACGATCTGTTCTCCGGGTTCCGAGGGCCCCGAATGTTTTTTCGCGCGCTACCCATGCCCGGAACAGCGGTGCTCCGCGGCGCGTTCAGGAAAAAGCCATTTCGCTGACGGAGCCGGACCATGAACGACCAATCGCCGCACGAAAAAGCCGCCGACGCCGTGCACGATGGCCGGCCGGTCGAGGCCCAGTATGTTCGCGGCGGGGGCAAGGGCCGGCGCATCCTGATCCTGCTGGTTGTTTCATTGTCCGCCGTCACCGTGCTGCTACTGGGACTGTGGGCCATCAGCCAGGGCGGCCTGGCCGAGACCAATCCCAATACAGGTGCCCAGGCGGTCGACGCCGCGGCCTTCAGTGACGCCGCTCCGGCGACGCCGGCACCGGCCGAGGCCAGATAGAAAAAAGCCCCGGTCCGTGACCGGGGCTTTTCATTGTCGCACGTGCCGGCTTCAGGCGGCGGCCTTCTGCCTCGACGGATGGAAGAACAGGGCCTGGCTGATGGCCGCCTTCACCGTTTCCGGCTGGAAGGGTTTGGTGATCAGGAAGGTGGGCTCCGGGCGTTCGCCGGTCAGCAAGCGCTCGGGGAAGGCGGTGATGAAGATGACCGGCACATCGATGCGCTTGAGGATGTCCTTGACCGCATCGATGCCCGACGAGCCGTCGGCCAGCTGGATGTCGGCCAGGACCAGACCCGGGCGATGGCGGGCGACGGCATCGACCGCCTCGTCGTGGGTGGTGGCGGTGCCGGTCACACGGTGGCCCAGCTCCTTGACCAGGCTTTCAATGTCGGCCGAGATGATGGCCTCATCCTCAATGATCAGGACGTCGGTGGCCAGTTCGGCGTCGATGTCGCTCTGGGCCTCCGAGATCAGCCGTTCGACGTCATGGGCGTCGGCGTCGAGGATCTGGGCCGCCTCGGACGGCGTGAACCCCTCAAGGGCGGTCAGCAGGAAGGCCTGGCGCGAGCGCGGCGCGATCCGCATCAGGCGGCGCGAGGCGTCGTCGTCGCGCCCTTCGATGCCGCTCTTGTCCTCTAGCTGCGCGCCAGTCGTGGTCCAGATGGCGTGGAACACATGGTAGAGAGCCACACGCGGCGTCATCTCGGCCGGGAGCTGACGCTCGCCCGCCGCAAGGGCTTCCAGGGCGACCCGGACATAGTTGTCGCCCGTGGTCTGGTCACCCGTCAGCGCGCGGGCATAACGGCGGACGTAGGGCAGGTGCGGCGCAAGACGGGCCAGCAGGCTCATGTAGTAATCCCCGACAATTTGGGTTCCAACGATGGAACCTCAGCAGTTCCGGTCAACGTATCAAATCGGCCACGGTTCCCGCCCGTGCCCCAAGCTTGAGCATTATTCGTTCGCAAGCCAGGAACCGCCCATGCGGGGCGGCGTTCCGGCACTCGCAACAACTTTCGTCAGGGTGGCGGCCGTTTTCTCAATGACAGATAATTCCAATCCCCCCGGCAAGCCTGCCAAAGGCGGCGCGAGCCTGGAGGAAGCCCGACTTCGCCAGCAGGCGATCGGTGTGAAGCTTCGTCACATGTTCGATGAGGTCGTGAACGAGCCGGTTCCCGACGAATTCCTCGACATCCTGCGCCGCGCGGACGATCGCTCGTCGGGCGGGGGTGGCGCATGAGCGGGGCGACCAATCCGCCGCCCAAGCCGCCCTCAGCCGACGACGAAGCCTTCAAGCGGGAGCTGGTCGTTCTGATCCCGCACCTGCGGGCCTTCGCCCGGACTCTGACTGGCGATCCCACGGCGGCCGACGACCTTGCCCAGGACGCCATGATGAAGGCCTGGGACGCGCGTGCGAGCTACCAGATGGGCACGAACATGAAGGCGTGGACCTTCATGATCCTGCGCAATCAGTTCTATTCGGAAAAGCGCCGTTCGTGGCGCCAGACCCAGCTGGACCAGGAAGCCGCCGAACGGACCCTGGTGGCGGTGGACGATCCGGAGTCCCCGGTGGCACTGGATGAGTTGCGACTGGCGCTGAACACCCTGCCGGAAGAGCAGCGCGAAGCCCTGATTCTGGTGGGCGCCGGCGGCTTTGCCTATGAAGAGGCCGCCGAGATCTGCCAGTGCGCCGTCGGCACGGTGAAAAGCCGGGTCTCACGGGCCAGAAAGGCACTGCAGGCCACGCTGGACAAGGGCGGCTATGCCCGCGACGGTCGCGCCGCAGGCGATGCCATGCGCTCCATCCTGGCCGCCGCCGATCGCCTGAGCAGCGTCAGGCAAGGCTGACGCCGTGGTCCAGTTCGGCCGACGGTTCACCAGGGGAATAGGACGAGGCCTGGGGTCTCCGAAATTCCAGGGTATCCGTTTCAGGCTCGGACTGTGGCTGGCTATCGCCCTGCTGCCGCTGCTGGTCCTCGGTGGTTTTCAGGCCCAGTCAGCCTTCCGTCTTCAGGACGCCGAACGCCGGTCCGATCTGCAACTGGCGGCCGAGCGTACCGCCGCCAATGCCAAGGCCCGGCTGGACAGCACGAGCATACTGCTCGTGGCCCTGCGGCCCGAGGCTCTCGAGGTATTCTGTCAGCCGCGGCTCAGCGATCTGGTCGGTCGTCTGGACGATCTGGACGGGCTGGCGCGGCTGACCGCGACCGGGGCCGCGACCTGCGCGTCCGACGGTCTGGCCGCCTCGCCACCCGCCTGGCTGACCCAGGCCCGGGCGACGCCCTGGTTCGAACGGCTGCGGGGCGGCGAAAGCACGGTTCTGGCGCGCGCGCCGGCCGCCGCGGGCCAGCCGCCTGGCCTGATCGTGGCGATCCGGCTGGAGCGGCCGATGGGCCGGTTCGATGGAGCCATGGTTGCCCTGATCCCCCTGTCCAGCCTTCAGCCCGACATGAACGATCCCGCGCTGCCCGAGAACTCCCAGGCGGCCCTGACCGATTCGGACGGGCGAATTCTGACCGCGACCGACGTCGAGGCCTTCACCCTGTCCCGGGGCCAGTCCCTGACCGGTTGGGTTCATCGCGCCCGCTCGGATGCCTCCGCCATCTTCGACGCCGAAGACGCCGGGGGCCTTCATCGGGTCTATGCCGGAGCGGCCCTGGCCGGACGCGATGTCTATGCCCTGCTCTCGGCTCCGGCCCCCGGCCTGCTGTCCTGGGCCCGGCTGAATCCGGTCGGGGCCCTGTTGATGCCGCTACTGGCCTGGTTCCTGGCCTTCTCGGCGATGATGCTGGTCAGCGAGCGGATCGTGATCCGGTGGCTCAACTATCTGGAGCGGGTCGCGGCCATCTATGCCCGCGGACGGTTCTCGGTGCGGCCGGTCCAGGCCATGAACGCGCCGTCGGAGATCCGGGTGCTGGCGCGAACCCTCGACGATCTGGCGGAGTCCATCGTCACCCGCGACGCGGCCCTGACGGCCTCGCTGAAGGAAAAGGACGCGCTGATGCGCGAGATCCACCACCGGGTGAAGAACAACCTGCAGATCATCTCCTCGCTGTTGTCGATGCAGCAGCGGGCCCTGACCGACCCGGCCTCCAAGGCGGCGGTCGGCGACACCCGCCAGCGGATATCGGCGCTCGCCCTGATCTATCGCACCCTCTACCAGAGCGACGACCTGCGGTATGCCGATGCCCGCGTCTTCCTGACCGAACTGGTCGGCCAGTTGGTCGCCAGCGAGACCGGGCGCGGTCCGTTGGTCACCTCCTCGGTCGAGGCGGACTCGCTGGTGGTCGATCCCGACAAGCTGGCACCGCTGGCCCTTTGGCTGGTCGAGGCCGTGACCAACGCCCAGAAGCACGCCTTCGCCGGACGCGGCGGGGATCTGAAGGTCCGTTTCATCGTAAGCGGAGAGACCAGCGTGCTGGAGGTCCAGGATGATGGACCCGGCGTCAGCGAGACCTTCCGCGCGGGCGTGGGCCGAACCCTGATGGGAGCCTTCGCCAAACAACTGCGGGGATCCGTCGAAATGGTTTCGGCGAAGGGCGGTGGCACGATCGCGCGGATGACCTTCGCCACACCCGAGGCGATCATCCCGACGGACCCGTCCGATCTTGGAACCGGGACTGCGCCGCGACGTTGATAGGGCAGACGCCGCCTCCCCGGCCTCAAGGAGTTTGTTATGCGCAAGATTTTTGTTCTGTTCGCCGCCGCCGCCGCCCTGACCACCGCCGCCTGCAACACCGTCTCGGGCGTGGGCCGTGACGCCTCGGCCGCCGGTCAGGCCGTGACGGGTGCCGCTGAAGACGCCAAGAACTAGACATCCCCTTCCCGACCGCGATTCCCCCCCGACGCGCGGTTCGGTTGAAGAAGGCCCGCCGGCATCCCCCCGCCGGCGGGCCTTCGCTATTTGCGTGACCCGCAACGCCGTCTAGCATCACCCGGCAAGCGTCCGCAGAGACGCCATGCCGACGCGGGGAGGCGATCGATGACGGATGCGGCTGAGACGAAGGCGGGCCCGAGCCTGAAGACCGTTGTGACGGCCTCGGCCGCCGGCACCGCGTTTGAATGGTACGACTTCTTCGTCTTCGGCTCCCTGGCCACGGTTATCGCCCGCCATTTCTTCGCCGACGCCGGCGAGACCGTCGCCTACATCCTGGCCCTGTTGACCTTTGGCCTGGGATTCATCGTCCGGCCTTTGGGCGCGCTGGTGTTCGGCTGGTTCGGCGACCGGACGGGACGCAAGACAACATTTCTCGTCACCATCACCCTGATGGGTGTGGCCACCGTGGCCATCGGCCTGTTGCCCGACTACGGCCAGATCGGCATCGCCGCGCCCATCCTGCTGCTGATCATGCGCGTTCTGCAGGGCTTCGCCCTGGGCGGGGAATACGGCGGGGCGGCCATCTATGTCGCCGAGCATTCGCCACCGAAGAAGCGTGGCCTGATGACCGGCTGGATCCAGACCACGGCCGCCTTTGGCCTGATCGGGGCCCTGTCCGTAATCCTGATCACCCGCGCCGTCCTCGGGAGCGAGGCGTTCGACGCCTGGGGCTGGCGGATTCCCTTCCTGCTGTCCGCCCTGCTCCTGGGCGTGTCGCTGTGGATCCGGCTGAAGCTGAACGAAAGCCCGGCCTATCAGCAGATGGAGGCCGAGGCGTCCGACAGCGATCACCGCGCCCCCTACAAGGAGGCCTTCTTCCGGTGGAGCAACGGCCGGTTCGTGCTGATCGCCCTGTTCGGCATCATGATCGCCCAGGGCGCGGTCTGGTACTGCGGCTATTTCTACACCCGGTTCTTCATGGAGCGGGTGCTCAAGGTCGACACCAACACCGTTGACCAGCTGGTGCTGATGGTCACCGTCGCCTCGGCCGGGCTCTATGTCTTCTTCGGCTGGCTGTCGGACCGGGTCGGGCGCAAGCCGGTGATGCTGTTCGGCATGATCCTGGCCCTGGTCGCCTTCTTCCCCGGCTTCCACGCCCTGACCAAGGCCGCCAATCCGGCCCTGGCCGAGGCGCAAATATCCGCACCCGTGACCGTGGTCGCCGACCCCGCCACCTGTGCCCTGCAATTCGATCCGATCGGCAAGGCGGCCTTCTCCAGCTCGTGCGACATCGCCAAGAGCGTCCTGTCCAATGCCGGGGTCAGCTATGGCAATGCCGAGGCCGCGGCCGGCTCGGTTGCCTCGGTCCGGATCGGCGACGCCACGATCGCCTCGGTCGAGGGGGCGGGCATGGACCCCGCCGCCCTGACGGCCGCGCGCGCCGACGTCGAATCCCGCATCAAGGCGGCGCTGGTCGAGGCCGGCTATCCGGCGAAGGCCGATCCGGCGCGGGTCAACATGGCGCTGGTGTTCGGCATATTGATGATCTTCATGGTCGCGGCCACGGCCCTGTACGGGCCGCAGGCGGCGGCCCTGGTCGAGCTGTTCCCGACGCGGGTGCGCTATACGGCGATGAGCCTGCCCTACAACATCGGCACGGGCTGGGTCGGGGGCCTGTTGCCCGCCGCCAGCTTCGCGCTCGTGGCCTGGTCGGGGAATATCTATTTCGGCCTCTGGTACTCCGTCGCCTTCACAGTGATCGCGGTTGTCGTGGCGCTGATCTGGCTGCCGGAGACGAAGGGACGGGACCTCAACAAGATTTAGCGTGACGCCGTTCTTCGAACCCGCCTAGTCTGGCCCTCAACACGGCGGGGGCTGGACGATGACGGCGACAACGATGGGCCCGGCGGTGGACGACCGGTCGCCCGAACTGGATGTGATCCGCGGCTTCGCCCTGTTCGGGGTGATGCTGATCAACCTCTATGGTCACTACGAGTTCGCCATACCGGCGACGGTTCTCGACGGCCTCGCCACCGCGCCGGTCGACCGGCCGCTGGGCTGGGTTTTCGACGTGTTACTGTCCGGCAAGGCCCAGGCCCTGTTCTCCATGCTGTTCGGCTTCGGCTTCGCCATGTTCCTGAGCCGGGCCGAGGCGCGGGGCGCGGACGGAATGAAGCTGTACCTGCGCCGCCTGGCGATCCTGCTGGTCATCGGCTTCGCCCACGTCCTGGCGGTCTTCTGGGGCGACATCCTGCACATCTACGCCCTGACCGCCTTCGTCCTGATCCTGTTCCGTCGCGCGCCCGATCGCTGGCTGCTTGTCAGCGGCCTGGCGTTTTCGCTGCTGGCCGGTCTGGTCATGACCCTGCACCTCGCCTGGGTCGAGGCGGCGACCGGCGCCACGCCGGCGCTGGCGGTGGCGCTCGAGGCGGGGAATGCGCGGCGGTGGATCGCCTTCATGGCCGGCGACTATCCGGCCTATGTCTCCGAACTGGTCCGCAGCGTCGGCGCCGAATGGTTCCTGTCGGTCTTCGCCTGGAGCTATATGGGCACGGTGCTGGGCCGGTTCCTGATGGGCTACTGGCTGTTCCGCAAGGACTGGCTGATGCGCCCGGCGGTTCACGCCGCGGGCTTCCGGCGCTGGGCCCCGCGCCTGATCATCGGCGGCCTGGCCCTCAGCGTGGCGGATGTGGCGATCGGGGCCTCCGGGTTCGAGCCGGGGGTGGCGGCCCAGGTCGGTCTGGAAATCTTGCACCGCGCCGGTCAACTGACGCTCGCGCTGGGGTACGGCGCGGGGCTGGTGGTGCTGATGCAGGGCGAGCGCGCGCGCCGCCTGCTGTCCGGCCTTGGCGATGTCGGCCGCATGGCCCTGACCAACTATCTGACCCAGAGCGTTGTCTATCTGTTCGTCTTCTACGGCTTCGGCCTGGGGCTGATGCGCTATGGCGGGGCCCTGACCTGCCTCGCCATCGCGGTCGTGACCTTCGGCCTGCAGATCGCCTTCAGCCGCTGGTGGCTGGCACGCTTCCGCTTCGGACCGCTGGAATGGCTGTGGCGTTCGGCCACCTATGGCCAGTGGCAGAGGTTCCGGTCGGCACCCGCCGTCGCGCCGGAACCCGCCGCGCCCTGACGCCCTGGAGCAGGACCATGGGAAGACACAGGTTCAAGCCGCTGGTCTGGCCGGTCTCGTTGCTGGTTGTCGGGATGTCGGCGAGCTGGCTGGCGGAATATGCCGTCGGCCGGTGGCAGGACTACCAGCTGTATGGAATCGCGCGCCCGGTCGCGGACCTGCTGCTGATCATCGGCGGGGTGTGGCTGGTCTGGGCGGTTTTTCGCATCCTGCGCGGCACGAAGAGTGGGGTCAAACCTTTTCCAGATCGGCGATGAAGGTCTGGACCTCATCATGCATCCAGTGAGCGCCCTCCGACCAGAATCGGGCGAGCGCCTCATGGTTCAGCCCTACCCAATCGATCACTGCCGGCCCCCGGCGAGCGAGATCACGAGGTGTCATGCTGCTGGCGAGCACGCGCGGCTCCGCCGCGACCGCGACGGAAAAGCTGGGCTGCCCCGGCCCGGTCTTCAGATAATATTTTACCCGGGGACCATGCGACCCCATGGCGGTCGAAATCATGATGACGCCGGGCACGCCCGTCCTGTCTTCTCCGAGGTTCGCCATTTCGAAGATGTCCTCGTCACCGAGCGCGCCGATTTCCTCATCGAGCGTGGGTTCACGATCGGTCCAGACGGCGGGTTTTTCGGAGAAGCCCATCAGGTCAGTATCCGCGCAACGAACGGTTGTGTCAAACCGGCAGGGCCCCGCGCTTGACCACGGTCCGCATGGCCACGCTGGACGAAACGCGGGTGACGCCTGGAATGCGGGTCAGTTCGCGTGAGTGGACGCGTTCGAGGTCGTCGACGTCGCGCACCACCAGCCGCAGCAGATAGTCCGAGCCGCCGGTCATCAGATAGCATTCGACCACCTCGGGCACGGTCGATATGGCGGTCTCGAAGGCGGTCAGGGCGGCCTCGGACTGGGATGACAGGGTGACGGTGACGAAGACGCTGATCGGCAGGCCGACGGCGCGTTCGTTGATGATGGCGGCATAGCGGCTGATCACCTCCGCCGCCTCCAGCGCGCGCAGCCGGCGCAGGCAGGCGCTCTCGGACAGGTTCACGGTGCGGGCCAGATCGGCATTGGTCATCCGCCCGTCGCCCTGGAGGGCGCGGATCATCTTGCGGTCGGTGTCATCCAGAGCGACAGCAGAAACGGTCTTCAAATTCGCACCTTTTCGCAGATTCTTCTACTTTACACCGATCACTCGATGAAAAGAACAGGAACCTGCGCGGCGCGGGCCGCTAGATTGCCGCCCGAAACGCGGCCGCCGCAGATCGGCCCGTCCCAGCCTGGAAAGAGGAAACGGTCATGCGCGTCGGGGTCCCCACCGAGATCAAGAAGAACGAACATCGCATCGGCCTGACGCCCACGGCCGTGCGCGAATATGTGGCCCACGGCCATCAGGTCTCGGTCCAGCAGGGTGCCGGCCTCGGGGCCGGCTTCACCGACGCCGACTACAAGAAGGTCGGCGCCAGTATCGTCGCCACCGCCGCCGAAATCTTCGCCAACAACGACATGATCGTGAAGGTGAAGGAACCCCAGAAGGTCGAGTGGGAAATGCTCCGCGAGGACCAGATCCTGTTCACCTACCTCCATCTCGCGCCCGATCCCGAGCAGACCAAGGGGCTGCTGGCGTCGAAATGCGCCGCGATCGCCTATGAGACCGTCACCGACGATCGCAACGGCCTGCCTCTGCTGGCTCCGATGTCGGAAGTGGCCGGCCGGATCGCCGTCTTCTCTGCCGCCGAGACCCTGTTGAAGCACAACGGCGGCATGGGCCTGTTGTTCTGCGGCGTCCCCGGCGTGGCTCCGGCGCGCGTGCTGGTGCTGGGCGGCGGCGTCGTCGGCCTGAACGCGGCCCGGATGGCCATGGGCCTGGGCGCCGAGGTGGTGGTGCTGGAACGCTCGATCCCGCGCATGGCCTATATCGACGAGGTCACCCAGGGCCGCGTCATCACCCGCTATTCCTCGATCAATGCGATCGACGAGGAGATGGTCAAGGCCGACGTCATCATCGGTGCCGTGCTGGTCCCCGGAGCCTCGGCGCCCAAGCTGATCAAGCGCGAGGACCTGAAGGCGATGAAGAACGGCTCGGTTCTGGTCGATGTGGCCATCGACCAGGGCGGCTGTTTCGAAACCAGCCACGCCACCACCCACGAAGACCCGACCTATGAGATCGACGGCGTCGTCCACTATTGCGTGGCCAACATGCCGGGGGCCGCGCCGCGCACCTCGTCCGAAGCCCTGAACAACGCCACCCTGCCCTTCGGCCTGGCGCTGGCCAACAAGGGGCTGGACGCGCTGAAGGCCAACCCGCACCTCGCACGCGGCCTGAACGTTCTGAAGGGCGAGATCACCTACCCCGCCGTGGGCGAGGCTCTGGACATGCCGTGGAGCGATCCGTTCGGGGTGTGGGCCAAGGGCTGAGGTTTCCGAGCCCTCTTCCCTCGCGGAAGAGGGCTCACGCCTTGACCGACGCCCCTGTCGACGCCAGCTCCGGCGGCCCCGTCGGGGCCATGTCGATTGTTCTTTCGAGCTCGGCCAACTCCTTGTCGGCGGCCTTCCAGTCGTCCTTGCCGGGTGCCCTCGGGTGGCCCCAGCCCGCCTTGATCTTCTCGCGCGCCTCTTTCAGCTCGCCGAGCGCCAGCTTCACCTGCTGGAAGAAGCCCTGGTCGCCCGAGGCCGCGCCGAGGATGGCCTCGGCCCGGTCCGCCTTCTCGTCGCTGGCATCGGCGATTCCGAAAGCCGCGGCATAGGCGGCCTGGGCCCGCTTCATCTCAGCGTCGACCACCGGAGCGGCCGGCCCTTCGAGAGCCTCCGCCCCGGACGCCGACGGCTCGGCCGGCAATCCGTTCAGCGCAGTGTCGGCCGACTCGCGGGCCTCCTTCGCGTCCCGGCGCATCATCGCCATCTCGCCGTCGCTGACGTTTCTGCCGCCGGCCGCGACATAGTCCTTCACCGCCGACACAAGCTCCTTCGCCAGCCCGGCGGTCATCTTCAGCGCCGCCTTCGGGTCGATTTTCACCAGCAGCATCAGGGCGTTGCGGCGCTCGCGTACCGCCTGGACCTTCCTGGCTGCCAGCCCCTTCCGCATCGCCTTCTGGGCGTCGCGCATGTCCGAGAGAGATGGCAGGCCGAAGCCCGGAGACGCCTCCCCGGGGGATGCGGACCTGACCTGCAACGGCGTGCGCCAGAACGGCAACGGCTGAGTGGAGGCGGTCGCCAGCGAGATCATTCTGATCTCTCCATGAGTGTTCCCGGACACCGTGGTCCGGACACGCTTTCCATCCGCTTAAGGCCGACCGTCCGCCTGCGCCTGTAAATCGCCGCTCTCTTGGGGCATAAGCCGCGGTCAAGCAGCGAGCGACCGCGTCGCGAGCGTTAGCGCCCACTTAGAAATCCCGCGATGAAGTTTCTCGACCAGGCCAAGATCTATATCCGCTCCGGCAACGGCGGGGCGGGCTGCGTCTCGTTCCGGCGGGAGAAATTCATCCCGAACGGGGGCCCGGACGGCGGTGACGGCGGCAATGGCGGCAACGTCTGGATCACGGCCATGGACGGCCTGAACACCCTGATCGACTTCCGCTACCAACAGCATTTCAAGGCTCCGACCGGCACCCACGGCATGGGCCGGCAGATGCATGGGGCCAAGGGCGAGGACGTGATCCTGAAGGTCCCGGTCGGCACCCAGGTTCTGGACGAGGACAAGGAGACGGTGCTGCTGGACATGGACCAGCCGGGCAAGACCGAAATGCTGCTGAAGGGCGGCAACGGCGGCTGGGGCAATGTCCATTTCAAGGGCCCGTCCAACCAGGCGCCGAAATACGCCAATCCGGGTCAGGAAGGGCAGGAGCGCTGGATCTGGCTGCGGCTGAAACTGATCGCCGATGTCGGTCTGGCCGGCCTGCCCAATGCCGGCAAGTCGACCTTCCTGGCGGCGGCCAGCGCGGCGCGGCCCAAGATCGCCGACTATCCATTCACCACCCTGGTGCCCAATCTGGGCGTGGTCGACCTGTCGGAGACCGAACGGTTCGTCATCGCCGACATCCCCGGCCTGATCGAGGGCGCCTCCGAGGGTGCCGGACTGGGCACCCGCTTTCTCGGCCATGTGGAACGGTCCGGCTGTCTGATCCATCTGATCGACGGCACCCAGGACGACATCGCCGGGGCCTACCACACCATCCGCAACGAGCTGGAAGCCTACGGGGCCGGTCTGGCCGACAAGGCCGAGGTGCTGGCCCTGAACAAGATCGACGCCCTGACCCCCGAGGCGCGCGAGGAAAAGGCCGCCGAGCTCGAAGCCGTCGCGGGCCGTCGCCCCATGCTGGTCTCCGGTGTCTCGGGTGAAGGGGTGACGGAACTGCTGCGCGCCGCCTGGGCCGAAGTGCGCCGGGATCGGGGCGAAATCGCCCCCGCCGAGGAAGACGAGACCGTGATGGAGACGCCGGGAGGCTGGGCACCATGACCCTTTCCGATCCGCCTCTGGCCGCCACCGCCATCGCCGCCGCTGATCGCATCGTCATCAAGATCGGCTCGTCCCTGCTGGTGGACTCCAGGACCAATGCGGTCGACCTCGTCCGGCTGAGGGGCCTCGCCGCCGACATCGCCGGCTTCAAGGCCGAGGGCAAGCAGGTGATGGTCGTCTCGTCCGGGGCCGTGGCCCTGGGTCGCCGGCGTCTGGGCTCGAAGGCGCGCGGTGCCGGTCTGGACAAGAAGCAGGCCGCCGCCGCCGCGGGTCAGTCGATGCTGATGCACGCCTGGGAATCGGTGTTCGATCCGTATGACATCATCACCGCCCAGATCCTGCTGACCCGTGACGACACCGAAACCCGCCGGCGATGGCTGAACGCCCGCGCCACGGTCGGAGCCCTGCTCGACATGGGGGCCGTGCCGATCCTCAACGAGAATGACACCGTCGTCACCGAACAGATCAAATACGGCGACAACGACCGGCTGGCGGCCCGGGTGGCGCAGATGATCAGCGCCGACCTGCTGATCCTGCTCTCCGACGTCGACGGCCTGTACACCGCCGACCCCCGCGTCGACCCCGACGCGACCCACATTCCCTTCATCGAAACCCTGACACCCGAGATCGAGGCCATGGCCACGGGTGCCAATGCCGCCGCCGGGGTCGGCACCGGGGGCATGGCCACCAAGCTGATGGCTGCGCGCATCGCCGCCGAGGCCGGCTGCGCCACCCTGATTGCCAAGGGCAAGCCCAAGGCCAAGGATTCTCTGACGCTGGAAGAGGGGCGCAAATGCACCCTGATCGCCGCCTCGACCACGGTGAAGGCGGCCTACAAGCAATGGATCGGCGGCTCGTTGGCGACGCGCGGCCAACTGGTGGTCGACAAGGGCTGCGCCCGGGCCCTGGCACGCGGCAAGTCCCTGCTGGCGGTCGGCGTCCTGTCGGCTGAGGGCGATTTCGGCAAGGGCGATCCGGTCGAAATCCATGACGAAAAGGGCGTCGAGATCGCCCGGGGTCTGGTGCGTTTCGACGCCAACGACCTGGCGAAAATCATCGGCATCCGTTCGACGGGGCTGAAGGCGGCGCTGGGGTACGAAGCCGGACCGGAGGTCGTGCACACAGCCGATCTGGCCCTGCGCTAGACGAAGCCGCGCACTCCGGCTGCGGCGGTCACGGCTTGAATTTCAAGCCATAATGGCCATCTGGGAGGGATGCTTATGACACAGACCAAGGCCGAAACCCCTGCTCACGCCTCTTCCGAACAGACGCTCGCCGCCGAGATGGCGGACATGGGCCGCAAGGCCCGTAACGCCGCCCGCGTCCTGGCGCTTGCCGGCGGAGAGACCCGCACCCGCGCCATCGCCGGGATGGCGACCGCCCTGAGAAAACGCGCCGCTGAAGTGCTGGCCGCCAATGAGGCCGACCTTGAAGCCGCCCGGGCCAAGGGTATGGCTCCGGCCATGATGGACCGTCTCGCGCTGGACGCGCAGCGGCTGGACGGCGTCATCGGCGCGCTGGAATCCATCGCCGCCATCCCCGATCCGGTCGGGGTGGAGACGGCCCGCTGGACTCCCGAAAACGGTCTCGACATCGCCCGCGTCCGCACCCCGATCGGGGTCCTCGCCATCATCTATGAGAGTCGGCCGAACGTGACCGCCGACGCCGCCGCCCTGGCCGTCCGCGCGGGCAATGCCGTCATCCTGCGTGGCGGGTCCGAATGCCTGCGCTCCAACCTCGCCATCCATGCCGCCCTCGTCGAGGGGCTGGAGGCCGCCGGCCTGCCGGCAGAGACGGTGCAGATGGTCGCCACCCGCGACCGCGCCGCCGTGGGCCAGATCCTGACCGGTCTGGACGGGTCGATCGACCTGCTGATCCCGCGTGGCGG
This sequence comes from Caulobacteraceae bacterium, assembly GCA_965284535.1. Taxonomy (GTDB): domain Bacteria; phylum Pseudomonadota; class Alphaproteobacteria; order Caulobacterales; family Caulobacteraceae; genus Brevundimonas. The sequence continues at coordinate 1,067,610 of OZ260090.1, read as the reverse complement.
CCGGTCTCTGGTCGAACGGGTCAAGTCCGAGGCGCGCGTTGCCGTCCTGGGGCATCTGGAGGGGGTCAACCACGTCTATGTCCACGCCAGCGCCGATCCGGACACGGCCCGCGCCATCGTGCTCAACGCCAAGATGCGCCGCGTCTCGGTCTGCGGTGCCGCCGAGACCCTGCTGGTCGACAAGGCTGTCGCCGACAGCCTGTTGCCGGCCATCGCGGACGACCTGACCGCCGCCGGCTGTGCCCTGCGCGGCGATCCGGCCACCCGCGCCCTGGCCCCGCAGGCAACCCCGGCCGAAGAGGCCGACTGGAGCACAGAGTATCTGGCGGCCATTCTGGCCGTTCGGGTCGTCGACGGGATCGACGATGCCATCGACCATGTGGCCCGCTATGGCTCAGGCCATACCGAGGCGATCGTGGCGACCGATGAGGCGGCCCTCGAGCGGTTCCTGTCAGAGGTCGACGCCGGCATCGTCGTCGCCAATGCCTCAACCCAGTATGCCGACGGCGGCGAATTCGGCTTCGGCGGCGAGATCGGCATCTCGACCGACCGGCTGCACGCGCGCGGGCCGGTGGGAGCGGAGCAGCTGACCAGTTTCAAATACGTCATCCGCGGCAAGGGTCAGACACGGGCCTGAAGAAACCGGCGCTGAACAGGCGCGACACCCCGCGAACGGCGTGTTAGCTCCCTTGTGAGCATAAGTCCTCGCGCGAGCCCTGCCGCCTTGTCCTTCTTCCACGCCGGTTCCGCGCCGAAACCCCAGGGGCCCCGATCCGGCGTCCTGCGCGATGGGCTGGACCTTGCGCCCGGCATGGCGGTCGGCCTGTTCGGCGGTTCCTTCAATCCGGCCCATGACGGCCACGCCCATGTGGCCGAGACGGCGATGCGGCGGCTGGGGCTGGACCGGGTGGTCTGGCTTGTCTCGCCGCAGAACCCGCTGAAAGACGCCCGCGACACGGCACCGCTGGAAGAACGGATGAAGTCCGCCCGGGCCGCGGCCAGCCTCGCGGCCTCGGGGCCGTCGATGATCGTTTCGGATTTCGAGACCCGGGCCGGAACGCGACGGACCATCGACACCCTTCGCGCCCTGACCGCGCGGCATCCGGGCGTGCGTTTCGTCTGGCTGATGGGCTCGGACAATCTGGCCCAGTTCCACCGTTGGCGCGGCTGGACCGACATCATGCGAACGATGCCTATCGCGGTGATCGCCCGGCCCGGCGCCCTGAACCACAGCCTGACGGCACCGGCCGCCGCCCGGTTCGCGGCCGCGCGCATCCCGGCCGGGCGGGCCCGGCTGCTGCCCGACCTCGAAGCCCCGGCCTGGACCTGGCTGACGGCACCGCTGAATCCCCGGTCCTCGACGGCCCTGAGGGCCGCGCGTGACGCGGTCGCGCGTTCGTGATAGGCTGCCGCTTTAGTAATCTCCCTGGAGCCCTCCGCTGACCCCCTCGCCCGCGCACGATGCGCAAGACGCCGCTGTTTCCAATTCGGCGCACGAGATGGACGAATTCGAACCCATCCGCTCAGAAGACGGTCCGCAGGCTCCCCTTCCCGTCGGCTCCACCGCTCTGGAAACCGCCATCCTTGCGCGTCTCGATGACGACAAGGCCCAGGACATTGTCCTCATCGACCTCAAGGGCAAAAGCCCGATGGCCGACACCATGATCATCGCCTCCGGGCGGTCGCATCGTCACGTCGGTGCCCTGGCCGACCATCTTCAGCGCGCGCTGAAGGAGCAGGGTCTGGGCAAGATCAAGGTCTCGGGCCTGCCGCACTGCGACTGGGTGCTGCTGGATGCGGGGGACGTCATCGTCCACCTGTTCCGTCCCGAGGTCCGCGCCTTCTACAACATCGAGAAGATCTGGTCGGTCGAGAGCGGCCACCGCGTCGACGCCCGCGCCTGATCCGTTGATCCCGTGAAACTGGCTGTCATCGCCATCGGCAAGCCGGGGCGGGGACCCGAGGCCCTTCTGGCGGCCGACTATGCCGAGCGCGCGACCCTGGCCGGGCGGGCACTGGGTCTGGGGCCGCTGGAACTGGTCGATCTGGAACCGCGCAAGCCCGGCAAGACCCCCGAGGCCGAGCTGATCCTCAAGGCCGCCGACGGGGCGCATCTGATCGCCTGCGACGAGCGCGGCAGGACCTTCTCCAGCCGCGCCTTCGCCGACCATATCGCCATGCTGCGGGACCGGGGTGAGCGGCGGCTGGTGTTCGCCATCGGCGGGGCCGACGGGCTGGACGAGAGCGTGCGCGCCGCCGCCGGTTCGACCCTGGCCTTCGGACCCCAGACCTGGCCGCATGCGCTGGCGCGGGCGATGCTGGCCGAACAGCTGTATCGCGCCGTGACCATCCTGGCCGGATCGCCCTATCATCGCGACTGATGCGTTTCCCGGTCCTGATCCTCTGTCTGAGCCTGATCGCCCTGCCCGTGGCGGCCATCGCGCGCCAGGCGCCCTCCGGTGAGGTCAAACGGCTGCAGGCCGAATTCCGCGACGAGCGCGCGCGGGCCCTGCGATTGCGGCAGGAGGCCGCCGAGGCCGCGCGCGAGATCGCCGGGCTGGAGCGCCAGCTGACCGAGCTGCGCGCCGCCGTCGGCCAGGACGACGCCGTCATCGCCGGGCAGCGGGCGCGGCTGCGTGAATTGAGCGCGCGCGAGGCGGCGCTGGTGGCCCAGCTGTCACGGGCGCGCGGTCGTCAGGGCCGCCTGCTGTCAGCCCTGCAGATGATGAGCCGCCGCCCCCCGCCGCCGCTGCTGGTTCCCGCCGACAAGGCCGTGGACACAGTGCGGGCCGCCATCCTGATGCGGACCATGGCCCCGACCATGCAGATGCGGGCACAGGGGTTCGCCGACCGGCAGGCCGAGATCGCGCGGGTGCGCCGGCTCAGCGCCCTGAACAGCGAGCAACTGTTCACAACCGAGAGCGCACGCGGCGATCGCCGTGCCGGGATCGAGGCCCTGACCGCGCGCAAGACCGCGCTTCAGGCCGTGCTGAGGGCCGAGGCCGGGAGCGCCGAACGGGCGACGCGGGTGCTCGAGGCCCGGCTGCGCTCTCTGGGGGCGACCGTCCCGCCAGCCGGGACCGAGACCGAGCCCACGGCCGCCCGCCTGCCCGCTGGACGCAGCCATCTGACCGCGCCGGTCGAGGGGACACCGTCGCGCCGCTTCGGCCAGGGGTCGAGCGGCTGGAGCTGGCGCGCCGACGGGGTCGAGGTTCGCGCGCCCGCGGCGGGACGTGTTGCCTTCGCCGGGCCGCTGAGTGGCTGGGGACAGGTGGTGATCCTCGATCTCGGCCCCGGCTGGCGCGCCGTGGTCTCCGGACTGGACGAGGTCTCGGTCGAGGCCGGCGCCCGCGTCGAGGACGGCCAGACCCTCGGCCGCACCGGCGCGAACGGCGAGGCCGCCTTCGAACTGCGCCGCGACGAAAGGCCGATCGATCCGGGGCCGTGGCTGAGGTAGTGGCCAGTGGCTAGTGGCCTGTGGCTAGTGATTAGTGATTAGTGATTAGTGATTGCTCGGCAGCACGCGCGCCTGCCTGGTCCATCACCGGTGTACCCACTCGTCACTAGCCACTAACCACTGGCCACTCGCTTCCGGCGAAACCGCTTCCCATTCGCTGATGACGCTGATTTTATCCGGAAATCGCTGATCGGCCACGATTTCGTCGTCGGTCGGTCCATAACTGCCTCGACCAAGAGCCGTCTGCCCGTTCGCTGAAAGAGACCCGATGCGTAAATTGTTGATGGTCGGCGCCGCCACCGTGACCCTGGTGGGCCTGGGTGCCGCCTCCGCCGCGGGCCAGACGCCGCGCAATGAGGCGTTCCGGATGCTGGCCCTGTTCGGCGACGTGCTGGGCATCGTCGAACAGGCCTATGTCGTGCCGGTCGATGACAAGAAGCTGATCGAGGCCGCGCTGCAGGGGATGATGGGGGCGCTGGACCCCCACTCCAACTATCTGCCACCGGCCGGCTACGATGAACTGCAGGAGCGGACCTCGGGGGCCTATTCCGGCGTCGGCCTGACCATCCAGGCCGAGGGCGGGCTGGTGAAGGTGATCTCGCCGATGGACGACGGCCCCGCGGCGCGCGCCGGCGTCAACGCCGGAGACGTGATCTCCTCCATCGAAGGCCAGAGCGCGGCGGGTCTGACCGTCAGCCAGGTCTCCGAAAAACTGCGCGGCGCGGTCGGCACACCGGTCCGGGTCACCTTCCTGCGCGACGGGGAAGAGCCCCGCGAGGTCACCCTGACGCGCGCGGTCATCAAGATCGAATCCGTCAGCGGGCGCATCGAGGGCGACTTCGCCTATCTGCGCATCTCGACCTTCAACGAGAATACGGGCCGCGAATTGGGCGAGACCATCGCCCGGCTCAAGGCCGAGAACCCCGGCATCAAGGGCTATGTGCTGGACCTGCGTAACAACGGCGGCGGTCTGCTGGATGCGGCCATCGCCGTGTCGGACGCCTTCCTGGAACGCGGCGAGATCGTCAGCCAGCGCGGGCGCAAGGTCGACCAGATCCAGCGCTATGGAGCGCGGCCCGGCGATCTGACCGGCGGCCTGCCCGTGGTGGTCCTGATCAACTACGGCTCGGCCTCGGCCTCGGAAATCGTGGCCGGTGCCCTGAAGGATCACCAGCGGGCGACGATCATCGGGCTGACAAGCTTCGGCAAGGGTTCGGTCCAGACCGTCATTCCGCTGCGCAACGGTCAGGACGGGGCGCTGTCGATCACCACGGCCCGCTATTTCACCCCGTCGGGCGGCTCGATCCAGAAGATCGGCATCGAGCCCGATCTGGAAGTGTCGCGGTCGCTGGCCGAGGCGCGGATCGTATCGCGGTCCAACTTCATCTATTCCGAGGCGGCCTATTCCACGGCGCTGGACGCCTCCATCGGGGCCGAACGCAAGGGACCGCACACCCCGCACGAGGCCCCCGGCGAGGACTGGCCCGAGGACAAGGACTACCAGCTGGAGCGGGCCTTCGACGTGCTGCGCGCCGGCGGCAATCTGGCGCAGCTGGCGGCCGCCCCCGAAGGCATCGTGGTCACGGCCCCGGGCACGGCCCTGGCTGCGGTCGAGCCGGACGCCGCGCCGGGAAACTGAGGCCCGGGACCGGGACCTGATGGCTAACGGCGCGTTAGGCTTTCTTAACCGACGCCCGCCACTGTGACCGCTGAAGGAGTCCGTTTCACGGACCCCCGCATCAAGCGTCCAGTCCTGCCCATGTTCGCCAAGCGCCAGTCAGTCCTCGCCACCAATGCCGGAGCGCCCCCGGTTCGCCGATCGCTGCGTGAAAACTTCGCGCCCGTCGGCCGCATCCTGAGAAAGCCGCCCGTCGCCGTCGCCGGTGCGGGCCTGCTCCTGCTCGGTGCCGCCGCCCTGTTCATCACTGTGCTGGGCGACCCGCGCGCCGGTGCACCGTCGGCCAGTGCCGCGCTGAAGCGTGAAGCTCCTGCCGTGGCCCCACCGCCGACCGGACTGGAAGCCTTCTCCGTGGGTGCCTACGGGTCCTGGCAGGACCTGGCCGCCGAGGGCGGCACCATCGATCCTGCCCTGGCCGGCGAGGCGGTGATCACCCTGCCCAACGGGGCCACAGTATCCGGCAACGGCGCGCCGGTGACCGCCCCCCGCGTCGCCGCCAGCCCCCTGCCCGCCGCCCCCATCGCCGGCCTCAGCCAGCCGGGCCCCAACGGACCCTTGCCGACCATCGCCACCGATGGCCGCGTCCCTGCCCAGGCCTATGCCCGCCCGTTCCGCTCCAACGGTCGCCCGCGCGTCGCCCTGATCGTCGGCGGACTCGGCCTCAACGCCGTGACCACCCGCGCCGCCATCGAACGGCTGCCGGCCGAGGTGACGCTGAGCTTCGTCCCCTATGCCGAGGGCCTGCAGGGCTGGATCGACCTGGCCCGGGCCCAGGGCCACGAGGTCATGCTGGAAATGCCGATGGAGCCCTCGGGCTACCCGGACAACGATCCCGGTCCGCATACCCTGCTGGCCTCGGGCGAGGCGGCGGACATCCAGGCGCGGATGAACTGGCTGCTGGGACGGGCGACCGGCTATTTCGGCGTCACCAACTATATGGGCGACCGGTTCGCGACCTCGGACGCGGGCATGACCGCCTTCATGAGCATTCTGCGCCAGCGCGGCGTGGCCTTCCTCGATGATGGCTCAATGAGCCGCCGCCCCGGTGCCTGGGCCCGGGCCAGCGCCAACCGGATCATCGACGAGGAACAGACCCCCACCGCGATCGTCGCCCAGCTGAACGCGCTCGAAGCCCTCGCCAAGGGTCAGGGCCAGGCCCTGGGCACCGGCTTCAGCTATCCCGTCACGGTCGAGGCCGTGGCCCGCTGGACCGCCGACATGGACGCCCGAGGGCTGCAACTGGCCCCGGCGAGCGCGATGACGCAGCGGCCGGGACGGTAGCGCCAGGCGAGTGATTAGTGGTTAGTGACTGGTGGTTGGGAACCGGACGCGGACTGCGTCGCCTTTCCGCCGCCAGTGAAGCTGCAACCACTAGTCACTAACCACTAATCACTCCTCCCATGACCGACCTCTCCCGCTACCGCCCCAACGTCGGCGTCGTGCTGTTCCATCCGGACGGGCGCGTCTGGTACGGGCGGCGTGCGGGCAGCGGCAACACCCATCCCTGGCAGTTCCCGCAGGGCGGCGTCGATGACGGCGAGGATCTGGAAGCCGCCGCCCGCCGTGAACTGGCCGAAGAGACCGGCGTGGTCTCCGCCGATCTGATCGCCCGCACAGAAGAGTGGATCGCCTACGACTTTCCTCAGGGCTACGGCGGCAGCAAGGCCGCGCGCGGCTGGGCCGGCCAGAAGCAGCAGTGGTTCGCCTTCCGCTTCACCGGCGAGGAGTCCGAAATCGACCTGGAGGCCCATGACGAGATCGAGTTCGACGCCTGGCGCTGGGGCCCGCTGTCGGACGCGCCCGACCTGATCGTGCCGTTCAAGCGGGCCTCCTACGAACAGGTCGTGGCGGCGTTTGCACCGCTGGTGGTCTAGAAGTGATTAGTGGTTAGTGGCTAGTGGCTGGCCGCCAGACGGGGCAAGGCGCGGTCCGCGCCGCCCTTCCGCCGCCAGAGAAGCGGAAATCACTAGCCACTAACCACTAATCACTCCTTCCCTGGCGCCGCCGCGCAGCCCTGCGGCTTCAGTACCCGTTTCGTCGAGGCCGGATATTTTGCCATCAGATGCGCCGGTCGGATCGGCCGGGGGACGAAGCCGCCGCCGCAGTTGGGACAGACGCCCTTCAGCGCGTCGCCCACGCAGGCCGCGCAGAAGGTGCACTCGAAGGTGCAGATGCGGGCCTCGGCGCTGTCGAACGGCAAGTCACGTTCGCAGCATTCGCAGTTGGGTCGGAGTTCGAGCATGGAGCCTCCCGATCAGGGCGTGGAGGCTAGTCCGGCGCGCGATTGCGGCCAAGGGCCAGCTGGACCAGCCCATAGACCGCCACCAGCGCCCACGCCCCCTCCATCAGCACCGCCGACAGGTTGAAGTCGAAATACAACGAGACGAGGATCAGCAGGGCACCCGCCAGATTGAGCAGCAGGGCCGGCGCGCGGCGCGCGTCCAGCCGCCCGCTGGTCGCGCCGGCATAGGCGATCAGGATGCAAAGGACGCCGACGACGCCGAGGGCGTCGGCCGCCGTCATCAGGCCTGGGCCACTTCCGAGGCCTGTTCGGCCAGGATCGTCAGGCCGGCCGGGGTGACGTCGGCGAAGCCGCCGTGCACCTCGAACTGGCGGCGCGAACCGCCGTCGATGACCGTGACCAGGCCTTCGCGCAAAGCGGTCATGAAGGGGGCGTGGTCGGCCAGGACGCCGAAGTCGCCCTCGACGCCGGGCGCGTCGACCTGATCCACGAGGCCGGCGAAGACCTCGCGTTCAGGCGACACCAGCGAGAAGCTGAGCTTGCCGGCCATGGATCAGGCCGCCTCGGCGGCGAGTTTCTCGGCCTTGGCCACGGCCTCCTCGATGGCGCCGACCATGTAGAAGGCGGCTTCCGGGAGGTGGTCGTATTCGCCCGCGACGATGCCCTTGAACGAGCGGATCGTGTCTTCCAGCGAGACGAATTTGCCCGGCGAGTTGGTGAACTGCTCGGCCACGAAGAACGGCTGCGACAGGAAGCGGCTGATCTTGCGGGCGCGCGAGACGATCAGCTTGTCCTCTTCCGACAGCTCATCCATGCCCAGGATGGCGATGATGTCCTTCAGGGCCTTGTACTGCTGCAGCACTTCCTGGACCGAACGGGCGACGCGGTAGTGTTCCTCGCCGATGACCAGCGGGTCCATGATGCGCGAGGTGGAGTCGAGCGGGTCCACGGCCGGGAAGATGGCCTGGGCGGCGATGTCGCGGTTCAGCACGGTCGTCGCGTCAAGGTGGGCGAACGAGGCGGCCGGGGCCGGGTCGGTCAGGTCGTCGGCGGGGACGTAGATGGCCTGGACCGAGGTGATCGAGCCCTTCTTGGTCGAGGTGATCCGCTCCTGCAGGTTGCCCATCTCGGTGGCCAGCGTCGGCTGATAGCCCACGGCCGACGGGATACGGCCCAGCAGCGCCGACACTTCCGAGCCGGCCTGGGTGAAGCGGAAGATGTTGTCGACGAACAGCAGGACGTCCTTGCCCTCTTCGTCGCGGAAATATTCGGCCTGGGCCAGGCCGGTCAGGGCGACGCGGGCGCGGGCACCGGGAGGCTCGTTCATCTGGCCGTAGACGAGGGCGCATTTCGAACCCTCGGTCGAGCCGCCGTTCTTGGCCGGATCAACGTTGACGTTGGACTCGATCATCTCGTGATACAGGTCGTTGCCCTCGCGGGTACGTTCACCCACGCCGGCCAGAACCGAATAACCGCCGTAAGCCTTGGCGATGTTGTTGATCAGCTCCTGCATGGTCACGGTCTTGCCCACGCCGGCGCCGCCGAACAGGCCGATCTTGCCGCCCTTGGTGTAGGGGCACATCAGGTCGATGACCTTGATCCCGGTGACGAGGATTTCCGACGAGGTCGACTGCTCTTCGAACGAAGGCGCCTCGCGGTGGATCGGGCGATACATCGTGGTCTTGATCGGGCCCTGTTCGTCGATCGGCGCGCCGACGACGTTCATGATGCGGCCGAGGGTGCCGGGACCGACCGGGGCCAGGATCGAGGTGCCGGTGTCGGTGACCGGCTGGCCACGCGTCAGGCCTTCCGAGGTGTCCATGGCGATGGTGCGGACCATGTTCTCGCCGAGGTGCTGGGCGACTTCCAGCACCAGGGTGAAGGGCTGGCCGGTCTTCTGGTCGACGTTCTGCGTCTCCAGGGCGTTCAGGATCGCCGGCAGCTGGCCGGTGAACTCGACGTCCACGACGGCGCCGATGACCTGGGCGATCTTGCCCACGCCGGTGCCGGCGGTGACGGTCGCATTGCCGGTGGCGGCGGCGGCTTTCGGAGCCTTGGGAGCAGCCGGCTTCTTGGCGGCGGGTTTCTTGGCGGTGGTGTCGGTCATCGGTTCGTTCCGTTCGGAAGGTCGTGCTTGGCGTGTATCTGGGCGTATCAGGGCGGAAATCGGATCAGAGGGCTTCGGCGCCGGCGATGATCTCGATCAGTTCGGTGGTAATCTGGGCCTGGCGTTTGCGGTTGTAGCTCAGCGTCAGGGCGTTGATCAGGTCGCCCGCATTGCGCGTGGCGTTGTCCATGGCGGCCATCTGGGCCCCGAAGAAGCTGGCCTGGTTTTCGTACAGGGCGGCCAGCACCTGGGTCGTGATGTTGCGCGGCAGCAGGGTCTCGAGGATTTCCTCCTCCGAGGGCTCGTACTCATAGGTCGCGCCGTTCAGGTCGATCGGCGGGGCATCCCCGTCGACGACCGCCGGGATCAGCTGTTTCGGCGTCGGCACCTGGGCGATGACCGACTGGAAACGGCTGTAGAACAGGGTCACGACGTCAGCGTGGCCGGCCTCGAACTCTTCGGCGATCAGGGCGGCGACGGGCTCTGCGGCCGGCAGGCCGATGACCTTGTGATCGCTCATCTCGAAGGTCTTCACCAGCCGGTCGCCGTAGAGACGGCTGAGGCCGTCGCGGGACTTGCGGCCCACGGCGATGATGCGGACGTCCTTGCCCGCCTTGACCAGGCTGTTGATCCGCTCGCGCGCGGCCCGGATGACGTTGGTGTTGAAACCACCCGCCAGACCCTTGTCGCCCGTGGCGACGACGATCAGATGCTTCTGGTCCGAACCCGTGCCGGCCAGCAGTTTGGGCGCGCCGTCTCCCGAGACGCCGGCCGCCAGATTGGCGATGACAGCGGCCATCTTGCGGGCATAGGGGCGGGCGCTCTCGGCCTGTTCCTGGGCGCGCTTCAGCTTGGCCGCTGCGACCATGTTCAGGGCCTTCGTGATCTTCTGCGTGGACTTCACGCTTCCGATCCGATTGCGCATTTCCTTGAGGCTGGCCATCCGGGGCTACTCTCTCGCTATCCGGGCCGGGCTCAGGCGAAGGTCTTGGTGAAGGCTTCCAGCACCGACTTCAGCTCGGCCTCGAGCTCGGCGGTCAGGTCCTTCTTGGCGCGGATGCCGTCCAGAAGGCCGGCGTTCGACGACTTGATGCGGGCCAGCAGCTCGCTCTCGAACCGGCCGATGTCGCCCACGGCGATGCCATCGAGGTAGCCGCGCGTGCCGGCGTAAACCGAGACGACCTGCTCTTCCATGGTCAGCGGGCTGTACTGGGGTTGCTTGAGCAGCTCCGTCAGGCGGGCGCCGCGGGCCAGAAGCTTCTGGGTTGAGGCGTCGAGGTCCGAACCGAATTTCGCGAAGGCGGCCATTTCCCGATACTGGGCCAGCTCACCCTTGATCGAGCCGGCGACCTTCTTCATCGCCTTGGTCTGGGCCGAGGAGCCCACGCGCGACACGGAGATGCCGACGTTCACGGCCGGGCGGATGCCCTGGTAGAACAGGTCGGACTCGAGGAAGATCTGGCCGTCGGTGATCGAGATCACGTTGGTGGGGATGTAGGCCGAAACGTCGTTGGCCTGGGTCTCGATCAGCGGCAGGGCGGTCATCGAGCCCGAGCCGTAGTCAGCGTTCAGCTTGGCCGAACGCTCCAGCAGGCGGCTGTGCAGATAGAAGACGTCGCCCGGATAGGCTTCACGGCCCGGCGGGCGGCGCAGCAGCAGCGACATCTGGCGGTACGCAACAGCCTGCTTGGACAGATCGTCATAGACGATCAGGGCGTGCATGCCGTTGTCGCGGAAGAACTCGCCCATGGCCGTCCCCGAGAACGGGGCCAGGAACTGCAGCGGGGCCGGCTCCGACGCCGTGGCGGCGACGACGATGGTGTAGTCAAGGGCGCCGCGCTCTTCGAGCGTCTTGACGATCTGGGCGACGGTCGAGCGCTTCTGGCCGATGGCGACGTAGATGCAGTACAGCTTCTCGCCTTCCGACGCGGCGGCCGCGTTGGTGCTCTTCTGGTTCAGGATGGTGTCGATGGCGACGGCGGTCTTGCCGACCTGACGGTCGCCGATGATCAGCTCGCGCTGGCCGCGGCCGATCGGGATCAGGGTGTCGATGGCCTTCAGGCCGGTCTGCATCGGCTCATGCACCGACTTGCGCGGGATGATGCCGGGGGCCTTCACGTCGACGCGGCGGCGCTCGGTGAACTGGATCGGGCCCTTGCCGTCGATCGGCTCGCCCAGCGGGTTGACGACGCGGCCCAGCAGGCCCTTGCCGACCGGAACGTCCACGATCTCGCCCAGACGGCGGACCTCGTCGCCCTCGGCGATCTGGTTGTCCTGACCGAAGATCACGGCGCCGACGTTGTCGCGCTCGAGGTTCAGGGCCATGCCCTTCACGCCGGCCTTGGGGAATTCGATCATCTCGCCGGCCTGGACGTTGTCCAGACCATGGATGCGGGCGATGCCGTCGCCGACCGACAGCACCTGGCCGACGTCGGACACGTCGGCTTCGACGCCGAAGGAGGCGATCTGCGACTTGAGGATGGCCGAGATTTCGGCGGCGCGGATGTCCATGACAGGCTCTCTGTTATCGTCTTGTCAGCGCGACCCCGTCGGAGCCGCGAGCGTTGGGGTCAGGCCCTTTTGAGGGCGAACTTCATCTGGTCGAGTTTGGTCTTCAGCGAGGCGTCGAACAGTTTCGAGCCGACCTTGACCTTGAGGCCGCCCAAAATCGACGGATCGACGCGGGCGGTCATTTCGGGGTCCTTGCCCAGCGAGGCACGCAGGGCGGTCTGGATGGACTTCATCTGGGCGGCGCTCAGGGCCTGGGCCGAGACGACCTCGGCGGCGACGACACCCGTCTTCTTCGCATACAGCAGGTCGAAGCCCGCGATCACCGCCGTCAGGTCGCGCGAGCGGCCGTTCTGGGCCAGCAGGCCGAGGAAATTCTTCGTCACGCCGTTGAACTTCGCCTTGTCGGCGATGGCCAGGAGGCCTTTCTGCTGGTCTTCGGCGGCGATGACCGGCGAGGTCGCCAGACGGCGCAGATCGGCGCTCTCGTTCCAGGCCGCGCGCAGCGAGGCCAGGTCGGCGCGTACGGCGTCCAGAACGCCCGTCTCGTCAGCGAGGTCGAACAGCGCCTGTGCGTAGCGCTCACCGACTTCCGTCGTCCTGTAGTCGTCAGCCACTTGTCATGTCCGCGCGGTTGGCGTTCGGGTTAGCGACCGGCGGCGTGTTCGCGCCAGTCAAATGTCTGAAATGCTTTGAGAAAGCACTTGGGGGACGCGTCTTGCAACGCGCCCTCCGGCTCAGCCGGGCGCCTGATAGCATCGTAACCCCCGAACCGCAACCGAGACAGGCCGCCGCAGTCGTCCGGATTGCCGCAGACGCAACCGGTGCCGTACAGATGCATTTCGGCCCCAAGCCCTCAGGATCACTACACCGATGTTCGACTCCATACTGCCCCTGCTCTCCGACCCGGCCGCCTGGGCGGCGCTGGTCACCCTGATCGTGATGGAGGTGGTGCTCGGGATCGACAACCTCATCTTCATCTCGATCCTCTCGAACAAGCTGCCGGAGGAGCATCGCTCGCGCGTGCGGCGCATCGGCATCTCGCTCGCATTGATCATGCGTCTTGGCCTGCTGTCGATGATCGCCTGGATCGTCAGCCTGACCGCCCCGGTGTTCACCGTCATGGGCAACGACTTCTCGTGGAAGGACATGATCCTGATCGCGGGCGGCCTGTTCCTGGTCTGGAAGGCGACCAAGGAAATCCACCATACCGTCGATCCCGCCCCGACCCACGACCTCCTCGACAAGAAGGATGTTGTCATCTCCAACGTCGGCTCGGCCATCTTCCAGATCATCCTGCTGGACCTGGTCTTCTCGATCGACTCCATCCTGACCGCCGTCGGCATGACCGATCACCTGCCCATCATGGTCGTGGCCGTTCTGGTCGCCGTCACCGTCATGCTGCTGGCCGCCGATCCCCTCGCCAACTTCATCAACAAGAACCCGACCGTGGTCATGCTGGCCCTCGGCTTCCTGCTGATGATCGGCATGGTGCTGATTGCCGAAGGCTTCGGTGCCCATGTGCCCAAGGGCTACATCTACGCGGCCATGGCCTTCTCCGCGGGGGTCGAGGTGCTGAACATGATCTCGCGCAAGGCGCAGGAACGGAAGGCGGCCGCCGCCGGCGCTCACCAGGACCGTCTCAACAAGGCCGAGACCGCCGAACCGGGTGTCTGACCATGCGAATAGCGGCGCTCCTCTCGATCCTGTTGCTGGCCCCGGTTCCGGCGGCGGCGCAGACGACAGCGCCGCCATCCGCACCACAAACCGCGCCACCGGCCGCGGCCGAACCGACGCCCGTGCCGGTCTATGGCTTCGAGGTCGTGCGGGTCTATCCGCATGACCCGCGCGCCTTCACCCAGGGGCTGGTGTTCCGCAACGGCGAACTGCTGGAAAGCACCGGCCGTTATCCGTCGACGGTTCGCCGGGTGCGGCTGGAGGACGGCGTGGTGCTACAGCGCCGCGAATTGGCCGATGACTATTTCGGCGAAGGGCTGACGGCTCTCGGCGACCGGGTGCTGACCCTGACCTGGAAGAACGGCAAGGCCTTCGCGTGGGACGCCGACGATCTCGAGCCCGTCGGCGAATACACCTATGAGGGCGAGGGCTGGGGCCTGACCCATGATGCGACGCGACTGATCCTCTCGGACGGCACGGCGGCCCTGCGCTTCCTCGACCCGGTCACCCTGGCCGAAACCGGCCGGGTCCCGGTGACGCTACAGGGACGTCCGATCCGCAACATCAATGAGCTGGAATGGGTCGAGGGCGAGGTCTTCGCCAATATGTGGCAGACCGACTACATCCTGCGCATCAATCCGGCGACGGGGGCCATCGTCGGCATCATCGACCTGACGGAGTTGATGCCCGACCGTAGCGGGCTGGACCCGACCGACGCCGTCCTGAACGGCATCGCCTGGGACCCCGAGGGCCGTCGGCTGTTCGTCACCGGCAAGAACTGGCCGAAACTGTTCGAGATCAGACTGACAGGGCCGCGTTAGCCTCGCGATCCGACGCCAACCTCCTTTCTTGTGGGCCGGGGTCGTCGGCCCTTCGGGACCTCCCGACCCGACGGGGCCTGGCGCTTCGCGCATGCCCCGGCGCTCAGGCAGCGAGCGACCGCGTCGCGAGCGATAGCGCCTACAAGAAACTGTACGGGTCTACGTCCACCGTCAGTCGCACGGACCCCGGCACCTTCACCCGGGCCAGCCAGACCCGCAGGAAGCCCTGCAGGTCGACGTCGCGATCGGCCCGGACCAGCAGCCGCTTGCGCCGACGGCCCCGAACGAGCGCCAGCGGTGCGTCAGCGGGGCCATAGACCTCCAGCCGCTCGGCATTGGGGATCGAGCCGGCCAGTTCGCGCGCCAGCTTCTCGACCGCCACCGCGTTCTCACTCGACAGGATCAGGGCCGCCAGCCGACCGTATGGCGGCAGGGACGCGGCCTCGCGTTCAGCCATTTCGGCGTCGACGAAGGCGTCGCGATCTCCGGCGGCCAGGGCCTTCAGCACCGGATGCTCCGGGGTCCAGGTCTGCAGTATGGCACGGCCGGGCCGGTCAGCCCGGCCGGCGCGGCCGGCGGCCTGGGTCAGCAGCTGGAAGGTCCGCTCCGCCGCCCTGAGGTCGCCACCCCGCAGGCCCAGGTCCGCATCGACCACGCCGACGAGGGTCAGCAGCGGGAAGTTGTGACCCTTGGCCGCCGCCTGTGTCGCCACGAGGATATCGATCTCGCCCTCGGCCATGCTCTGGATCAGGGCGCGGGCGGATTTGGCGTCGGGCGTGGTGTCAGAACTGAACACCGCCGTGCGCGCCTCGGGGAAGAGCTGGCGCACCTCCTCCTCGACGCGTTCGACGCCGGGTCCGACCGAGACCAGACTGTCGACGGCCCCGCACGACGGGCAGTGTTTGGGCCGGGCCATTGTGAAGCCGGTCAGGTGACAGACCAGCCGGCCGGTGTAGCGATGCTCGACCAGCCAGCTGTCAGTGTCCGGCGCCGTCATCCGGTGACCGCAGGCGCGACAAAGGACCACCGGGGCATAGCCGCGGCGGTTGAGAAACAGCAGGGTCTGTTCGCCGCGCGCAAACGTCTCGCCGATGGCCTCGCGCAGAGGCCGGGACAGCCAGGTCTGGGGATCCGGCGGGCAGGTCTTGAGGTCCAGCAGGGTGACGTCGGGCAATACGGCCGCGCCGTGCCGGGCCGCCAGTTTGAGCCAGCCGTACCGGCCCTGATGGGCGTTCCACAGCGTCTCGAGCGACGGCGTGGCCGAGGCCAGGACCACCGTCGCGCCCTCGATCCGCGCCCGCGCCACGGCCAGGTCGCGGCCATGATAGACCAGACCCTCCCCCTGTTTGAACGAGCCGTCGTGTTCCTCGTCCACGACCACCAGCCGAAGGTTGGCATAGGGCAGGAACAGGGCCGAGCGAGCCCCCACCACGATATTGCAACGCCCCGCGACCACCGCCTCCCAGACCTGACGGCGGCGGGGCGGCGCGACACCCGAGTGCCATTCGGCCGGGGCGGCACCGAAGCGGGCGGTGATGCGGGCGATCAGGTCCTGGGTCAGGGCGATTTCGGGCAGCAGGATCAGCACCTGAGCCGCCGGATCGGCCTTCAGCGTCCGCGCCGCCGCCTCCAGATAGGCCTCGGTCTTGCCCGACCCGGTGACCCCGTCGAGCAGGAAGGCGGCAAAGCCGCCCACCGCCGTCGCGTCCGAAAGGGCCGCCGCCGCCGCCGCCTGATCGGGATTGAGCGCGGCCGGGGCGTGATCGGGGTCAGGCGGATCAAAGGCGGCGACCGGCTCGATCTCGATGACCTCCAGCACGCCCTCGTCGACCAGTCCCTTGACCACGCTGGACGAGACGCTCGCCGCCCGCGCCAGGTCGGGACCCGGCATGGACCGCTGGCCCAGCGCGTCGAGCACCGCCGTGCGGGCCGCCGTGGGCCGTACTGGAACCCGCTCGCCGACCCGCCGCACGCGCCGTTCGGGCTTCGGACGTGGTGCCCGCAGCCCCTTCAGCGCCGTCGCCGCCATTTCGCCTGGCGCGGTCAGGGTCCAGCGCGCGGCCCATTCGACGAAGTCCACGGTCCGTCCGGGCAGGCGCGGCTCATCCAGCACCTGATCGATGGCCTTCAATCGCCGGTTCGATCCGGTCGTCTCGCGCGCCTCGGACACGATGCCGCGGATCAGGCGTGGTCCCAGTGGCACGGTGACCTGATCGCCACGCGCCACGTCCATGCCTTCGGGCACCTCATAGTCGAAGGCCTCGGGCACCGGCAGGGGGATGAGGACGCTGGCGACTTTCACCGCCGTTCGCGCTCCGCTAGAGAGACCGACATGAAACTCTTTCTCGACACAGCCGACGTCGCCGTCATCAGGGACATGGTCCCCACCGGCATGGTGGACGGCGTCACCACCAATCCCTCGCTGATCGCCAAATCCGGTCGCAACATCGCCGAGGTCATCGCCGAAATCTGCGCCCTGGTCGAGGGGCCGATCTCCGCCGAGGCCGTGGCGACCGATTTCGAGACCATGGTGAAGGAGGGCGACAAGCTCGCCGCCATCGCTCCGAACGTGGTGGTGAAACTGCCCCTGACCTGGGACGGACTGCGCGCCGCGCGGGCCTTCGCCGACAAGGGGATCCGGACCAACGTCACCCTCTGCTTCTCCGCCGCCCAGGCCATGCTGGCCGCCAAGGCCGGCGCGACCTTCATCTCGCCCTTCGTCGGCCGGCTGGAAGACCACGGTGCCGACGGGGTCGGCCTGCTGGAGGAAATCCGGGTCCTGTACGACGTGCACGGCTTCGACACGCAGATTCTGGCCGCCAGCCTGCGCAATCCGGCCCATGTCAGCGCCGCCGCCGTGGCAGGAGCCGACGCCGCGACCATCCCGGCTGACGTTTTCAAGGCCCTGGTCAAGCACCCGTTAACCGACAAGGGGCTTGATGCCTTCCTGGCGGACTGGGGCAAGACGGGCCAGTCGATCCTGTAGGACTGCCTCGAGGAGGGGCCTTTGAGCGGCAAGCCTGATCCCTCCATGAAGTCGCCACCGGCCGAACCCCACTGGCCGGAGATTCGCGCCTGGCTGCAGGCCAACCCCCAGACCCTGCTCGACGACCGCTCCCTGCTGGAGGAGATCGGGCTCAAGCCGCATGGCCGAAACGTCGTGGAGTTCGGCCGCGCCGCCCTGACGAAGCTGGAAGAGGCCGCCGAACGCGAGGCCGACGCCCGCAAACGCATCGAAGCCATCGCCCGCGCCAATTTCGCGGCCCAGACCCAGACCCATGTCGCCGCCCTGGACCTGATGGAGGCGCGCAATCCCTCCGATCTGGCCCGGCGGCTGGATGCGGTGGCGCAGGGCCGGTTCGGCCTGGCGGGAGCCGCCATCGCCCTTGAAAAGCCCGGCGGCGTGCCGTTCGGCTGGCGGGGGCTGGAGGCCGGCGGGGTGGATTCCCTTCTGGGCGAGCACGGTCTGACCTGGCTGGGACCGAATTTCGACGGGCTGAACCTGTTCGGTGCCGCCGAGGCCGAAGTGCAGTCCGTCGCCCTGATCCGGATGGCCCCGCAGTTTCCCGGCGGGGAGACCCCCGTCCGCCACGCTGTCTGCGCCTTCGGCTCGCCCGAGGCGGACGGCTTTGCCCCGAACATGGGCTGCGAACTGGTGGCCTTCATCGCGCGGGTCGTGGAACGGACGGCCGAGCGATGGCCGATCCTGAACTGACCCGGCCCAGCGCCGACGAGGCCCTGTCGGCCTGGCTGGAGCATCTGGCTCACGAACGTCGGCTGGCCGCGAATACGCTGGAGGCCTATGGCCGCATCGGCCGCCTGTACCTCGCCTTCCTGCAACGCCATCGCGGCGGACCGCAGAGGCTGGCCGACCTCGGCACGGTAACCGCCGCCGAAGTCCGGGCCCATCTGGCCGAGCGCCGCTCCGGCGATCATCCGCTGGCGGCGCGGTCGATCAGCCAGACCCTGTCTGCCATCCGCGCCTTCCACGCCTTCCTCGACCGACGCTGCGCCACGCCCGCGCCGCAGCTGGCCCTGGTGCGAGGCCCCCGGATCAAGGCCTCCCTGCCCCGCCCGGTCAGCGAGGATCAGGCGCGCGGCCTGTTGCAGGAGCCTGACGCCGATCCTGACGCCGAACCGTGGGAGGCGGCGCGCGACCGCGCCGTCCTGACCCTGCTGTACGGCTGCGGTTTGCGGATTTCCGAAGCCCTGTCGCTGACCCGCGCCGACGCGCCGCTGGCCGAAACCCTGCGCATCACCGGAAAGGGCGGCAAGACCCGGCTGGCTCCGGTCCTGCCCGCCGTGCGGGCCGCGGTGGACGCCTGGCTGGCGTTGCAGCCGTTTGCCCTGGAACCCGGCGACGCCCTGTTCCGGGCCCGACGGGGCGGCCCGCTGACGCCGCGCCACGTCCAGGCCATGGTCCAGCGCCTGCGTGGTCGGCTGGGCCTGCCCCCCTCGACGACGCCCCACGCCCTGCGTCACAGCTTCGCCACCCATCTGCTCGGCGCGGGGGCGGACCTGCGCTCGATCCAGGAACTGCTCGGGCATGCCAGCCTGTCGACGACCCAGAAATACACGGCCGTGGACGCCCGGCATCTGCTGGAGGCCTATGCCTCAGCCCATCCGAGGGGCTGAAGCCCCCCGGGGTGGTCAGCATCCCTGAAGCGGGTACAGTGACGCTCAAAATCGCTGGGGAGGCGGCGCTGAGCGTGATTGATTTTCAGAGCCTTGACCGTCGCGGCCTGCTCGCGGGCCTGATCGGCACCCTCGCGGCAGGTCTGCCGGCCATGGCTCAGGAGGCGGAACCCGAGGCCGAGGTCGAACCGATCCAGTTGCTGAGCAATCTGTTCACCCGGGTCGGGGCGGCGGTCTTCATCAACGGCCGTGGCCCGTTCACCTTCGTGATCGACACCGGAGCGGGAACCACCTCCATCGCCGACAGTCTGGCGGAACGGCTGGAACTGCCCCAGCGCGCGCCGGTGCTGGTCCACGGGATCACAGAGGCACGCATCACCAACAGCGTTGGCATCGATCGGCTGCAGCTCAGCGGCCTTGGCTTCAACGACCTGACCTGTCCGGTCTTCGACCGGGATCAGCTCGGCGCAGACGGCCTGATCGGCCTGGATGTGCTGGGACGGTTCAAGCTCCAGTTCGACGTCGAGCGGCGGGCCGCCAGTCTGTCCATACGCGGCGTCACCATCGTCACGGGCAGCAATGTCGCGACCGCCTCTCGCCTCCGCCGCGACGGTCTGAGGGCCTCACCGGGACGGTTCGGCCAGATGATGCTGAGCCAGGTGACCGTGGACGGCCAGCCGACGACCGCCTTCATCGACAGCGGGGCCCAGTATTCGATCGGCAACCTGGCCCTGCGCCAGGCGATCGCGGCGCGACGCAGGGACGGCGGACGGCTGTCGCGCGCGGTTCCCATCTATGGCGTGACAGGGCAGAGTCTGAGCGCCGACCTCGCACAGGTCGATGATCTGCGGCTGGGGACGACCCGGCTGGGAGCGACCCCCCTGCTGTTCGCCGACCTGCACTGTTTCCGGACCCTGGGATTGAGCGACCAACCGGCCCTTCTGATCGGTGCGGACCTGCTGGGCCGGTTCCGGGTGGTCACCCTCGACTTCCCCACCAAGACCGTGACCTTCGCCGGCCTGCGCCGCCAGACATCCCGGACGTTGGATCTTCCGGGCCCTTAAGCCTGCATCGTCCAGCCTTCGACGCCCATGGCCGCCTGTTTGACGGCTTCCGAACGGGTCGGGTGGGGGTGACAGACACGGGCGACGTCTTCCGACGAGCCGCCGAAGGCCATGGCCACGCAGGCCTCGCCGATCATCTCCCCCGCCTGCGGGCCGAAGATGTGGACACCAAGGATGCGGTCGGTCGCCGAATCGGCCAGCACCTTCACGAAGCCGTCGGTCTCGTGGTTGATCTTGGCCCGGCTGTTGGCGCTGAACGGGAATTTACCGGCCTTGTAGGCGACGCCGTCGGCCTTCAGCTGGTCCTCGGTCTTGCCGACCCAGGCGACCTCCGGCGAGGTGTAGACCACGCTGGGGACCAGATCATAGTCCACGTGACCGGCCTTGCCCGCGATCAGTTCGATCACCGCCACGGCGTCTTCCTCAGCCTTGTGCGCCAGCATCGGGCCATGGGTGACATCGCCCATGACCCAGACGCCGTCCGCGACCTTGAAATGGTCGTGGCCGACAAAGCCGCGCTTGTCCGGCGCGACGCCCACCGTCTCCAGACCCAGACCCTCGGTGTAGGGACGCCGGCCGATGGCGACCAGAACCACATCACCCTTCAGCGTTTCGGCGGTTCCGCCGGCGGCGGGCTCAACGGTCAGTTCGACGCCGTCCTTGCCCGTCTTCGCCGCCGTCACCTTCGACCCGAGCTTGAAGGCCATCCCCTGTTTGGTCAGGCCGCGCTGGAAGGCCTTGGCCAGATCGGCATCCATGCCCGGGGTGATCCGGTCGAGGTATTCCACCACCGTCACCCGGGCTCCCAGCCGACGCCAGACCGAGCCCAGCTCCAGACCGATGATGCCCGCACCGACCACGATCAGATGTTCGGGTACGGCCGGCAGCGACAGCGCGCCCGTCGAGTCCACCACCTTGCCGTCCTCGAACGCGACGCCCGGCAGCGGTGTTGGCTCCGAACCGGTGGCGATGACGATGTTTTGCGCGGTCAGGACGCTGACCGACCCGTCCGCCGCCGTGACCTCGACCTTGCCCGCCCCGGCGATCCGGCCACGGCCGCGGACCCAGTCGACCTTGTTCTTCTTGAACAGGAATTCGATGCCCTTGGTCAGGGCGGTCACGCTGTCGGCCTTCTGGGCCATCATCTGCGACAGGTTCAGCTTGGGCGACACCTCGATGCCGAGGCCCGCGAATTCCTTGCCCGCCATCTCGAACAGCTCCGAGGCGTGCAACAGCGCCTTGGACGGCATGCAGCCGACGTTCAGACAGGTCCCGCCCAGCGTATCCCGCATCTCGACACAGGCGGCGGACAGGCCCAGCTGTCCGGCCCGGATGGCCGCATTGTACCCGCCCGGACCGCCGCCGATGATGACGACGTCATACGCGGCTTTGGGGGATGCGGCTTCAGCCATGAAATCTCTCGGGTCTGTGGTGGGCGCGGAAAGGCGCGCGGAACCTAACGGTCCGCCCGCAGGGGTCAACCGCCGCGTCGTATATAGGGCGCGACGGGGCGATCCGGAGCCCGGGATCAGAAATTCAGCTGGCCCGCTTCGCGCTTGCGTCGGATGCGGCGGCTGGCGATCACCACCAGCACGCCCAGCAGGAAGACCGCGCCCAGCACCAGCCAGACCGGGTCGACCGGCAGGCCGCTCATACTCCCGGGGGCCGACATGGTTTCGGGACCGGCCGACCGGGCGGCGATATCACCGCTACCTCCCTGCTGGTCGAGCGCCAGCCGGAGCACGGCGTCGGCGATGAAGCCGAAGAAATAGGCCACGGCGGCCTTAGGATTTCCCGAGCCCAGCAACAGGGCCGCGATCAGATACAGGGCCACCGCCCCGACCCACAGGGTCCAGGCCGGCAGGAATCCGAACAGTTCGCCACCGGACTGGGCTTCGGCCCCCATGCGCGACGCGGCCACATCCGGGCCGGCGCCTTCGAGGAAGGGCGAGATAAACGGCCAGGCCAGCCAGCCGGCGTAACCGATGACGGCCAGCACAACGATGAATCGCAACAGCTTCATACAGAACCTCCCGCCCCCGCGTTAACCACCATAACCCGGCCCGGCGAACCGCGAAAGGCGGCGACTCAGGCGGCCTCGGTCGCTTCCCCCGCCGCGCTGGGCAGGGTGATGGACACCTCCGCACCCTCGCCGGGACGACTGTCGATCGACAGGACGCCTCCGCACTGGCGGGCGAAGGCATAGGCCTGGGACAGGCCCAGGCCCGCCGCGCCCTCGCGGGTGGTGAAGAAGGGCTCGACCGCGCGGGCGGCCATGTCGCGGTCCATGCCCGGTCCACTGTCGCGCACACTCAGCCGGACCCCGCCCTCGAGCATGGTCTCCAGCCGCACGGCGACGGAACCCTTGCCCTCGACGGCATCGACCGCGTTCTGCGTCAGGCTGCGGATCGCGCCTTCGAAGGCGACGGGATCCAGCCGCACGGGCGCGGCCTCCGACGGTCCCTCGATCATCAGGTCGATGCCCTCTCCGCCCAGGGCACGCAGACGGGTCTCCATGCCGCGCAGCAGCACGCCGGCGTCAAGCACGCGCAGCACCGGTTCGTCATCGCCCTGCGAGAAGGCGGTCAGCCGGCGGGTCAGCAATTCGCCCTTCTGGCCGGCGGCGAGGGCAGCCTGGCCGATGCGGCGCACCCGGGCCGGGTCGTCCGCCTGGCGCAGCATCATGTCCAGCGCACCGGTCATGACGCCCAGCAGGGCGTTGAAATCGTGCGCCAGGCCGCCGGTCAAGCGGCCGACGTTCTCCATCCGGCGACCACCGGCCAACTCGGCCTCGGCGTCTTCTCCAGCCTTGCGGGCCGCGGCGTGGGCGGACCGGGCCTCCTCGCGGGCGGCGGCGGCGGCGGCCAGGGCCTGTTCGGCCTCACGACGCGCGGCTTCGGCGGCCTCGCGCAGGGCGACGGTTTCGTCAGAGACCTCCGCGGACGCCTCGTCGGCTTCTACCTGGACCTGTTCCTGCCCGGCTTCGGCCCCGGCGCGCTCGCCGGCCAGGAGCACGGCATCGACCTGCCCCCCGGCATCGGTCAGCGGCAGCATGGACCAGCGGATACCCTCTTCGGCGCCCTGACGCGAGACGAAGGGCTCGGCCTCGCCGGCCGGAGCCGACAGGGCGGCGCGCAGGGCCTGACGACCCTCGACGCGTTCGTCCTCGGCGAGGAACAGGTCAGAGAAGTCACCCTCGGCCTCCTGTCGGCCCAGCACCAGCAGGGCGGTCCGGTTGGCCTCGCGTACCCGGCCGTCTGCCCCGACCACGATCAGGGCGCTGGACGCGGCGTCAAACACCCGACGGGTCAGGTCGTCGGACGGAGCCGGCATGGGCTCCGGCATGATGACTTCGGGGGTCTGCAGGCCCTCGGTCTCGACAATGGCGGCGGTCGAGCCGGTGATCTGGCCCAGTTCGTTCTCGATCGGCATGGCCGTGACCGAGACCAGCATCTTGCGGCGCGAGGCCGGGTTGGCCAGGAGGTGCTGGAATCCCCTCACCGTCTGGCCGCGCAGGGCGCGGGCGCTTGGCAACAGGTCGGGCGGCACGGGCCGGCCGTCGGGGAAGGTGATCCCCCAGGTGGCCGAGTGGAACCGCAGTCCGATCAGCTCGGCATCCTTGCGGCCCAGCAAGTGATGGGCGGCGCGGTTGGCGAAGACGAATTTGCCCTGACGATCGGTCTCGACCAGGGCGACGGGGATGGCGTTCAGGGTTTCAAACAGGCGTTTCTGGGAGTCGTCCGCGACACGCTGGACCAGATCGAGCTGATCCGAAGCACTGACGTGGCGCGTGCCGTTGCGGAAGGCGAACCACAGGGCGACGAGGCCCACGACCCAGCCCACGGTGGCAACCGCACCCAAGACCCACATCCAGTTCACCTGGCCTTCGAGAAACATGCGACCTGACTGTCCCGTTCTGGCGCACGCGCGCCTGTCCGGGAGACACCTTGCAAACGGCGAACCGAACCGGCCCGCTTTCGCCCCCGAGGCGACCTAGCCGGGCCCGGCCGCGCCGTCCAGCGTCACCGTGCCGGATCGGGACAGGCGGCAACGAAAGAGGCCGGACGTTGCCGCCCGGCCCCTTCCTCGTACCGATTGGCGTGCCTGTGATCAGAAGGCGACGCGGAGGACCAGCTGATAGACCGGGCCGGCGCTTTCGGTTTCCAGCTCATACTCATCGTAGTCGCGGGCGATCTGGTCGGCCTGGTCGTCGAACTTGTCGAACACCTCGTCCTTGGAGCTGTCCAGCAGGTTGGAGCCTGTCAGGCGGAGGACGGCGTTGGAGAAGATCTGCTTCTCGATGAAGATCTCCAGATCCGCGCCGTAGGCGGTGACGACCTCTTCCGCATAGACGCGCTCGAAGGCGTCGGCCTGTTTGCGATAGGTGGCGCCGAAGGCGAGACCCCAGGTCGGAATGTCGTGGGTGAAGCCGAAGTTGTAGACATAGTCCGACTGGCTGTTGAAGCGGCGCTCGCCAAGGACGTCTTCGACCGTGCTGTCCAGCCAGGAGGCGTTCAGGAACACACCGGTCGACTCCAGACCGATGAAGTCCAGCGGCGTCGAGAGGTCGAACTCCAGACCGTAGACCTGGCCGTCGCCGACATTGTCGATCGACTCGATGAAGGTGCCCGCTCCGCCGCTGCCTTCCAGGCCGGTATTGACGTCCTCGATCAGGTCGGTGACGTCGCGATAGAAGGCGTTGATGCCGATCACACCGCGGCGACCGAGGCGGCGTTCGAAGCCGATGTCCACGCCCCAGGCCGTTTCGGGCTCAAGCAGGGGATTGCCGCGGAAGTCGTTGTCGCCGCGCTCCTCTTCCAGGGTCACCGGGGCCAGGTCGTCGAAGTCCGGGCGGCGGACGGTGCGGGCGACCGACAGCGTCAGGCGGTCCGAATCCGACAGGCGATAGCGCAGGCTGGCCGAGGGCAGCAGGACGGCGAAATCATTGTCGATGCCGGCGATGGTGGTGTCGGTGGTCTCATAACGCAGACCGGCCTCCCACTTCAGCGGGCCGGCGTCGCCCGAGAACATCAGATACGGATCGAAGCGGGTCTCTTCGATGATGTAGCTGCTGGTGTTGAACACGAACGGCGGCTGGGCCGGACGCGGGGTCGGAGCGTTGGGAATGTTGAAACGAACTCGGTCGGCCACCACCGTGGTCGAGTCGCGATCCTTGCTCACCGCCTGGATGCCGAATTCCATCTCGACGTCGTCGCCGACAGGCCGGGTGTGTTCAACGGCGAACGACATCTCCTCGTCCTGCAGGTCGCGGAACTCCAGCTCGGCGGTGTAGCGGTCCTCCTCGGGGAAGGGCAGGCCGTCGCGCAGGTATTCCGCCTCGTTCTCGAACTCCTCCTGCTCGTCGTCGAAGGAGGCATAGCCCAGCTTGATCCGGGTCTCACCACCCAGCATGTCGCGCTCATAGCGGGCGCGCAGGGCCAGGTTGTCGGTCTGGATATCGACGTCATTGTCGTTGATCGACAGGATGTTCACATCGGTCTCGATGCCGCCGTCGTATTCGATCGAATCTTCATCGGCGAAACGATCCGTCCGAACGAAGACGCCCGACAGGTCCAGGGTCCCGCCGCCGACCTCGACCTCATAGGCCGCGTTGAACGAATAGTCGGTGCCGTCGCGGACGTCGGTCTGGACCTCGGTGTTGTCGAGCGTGCCGCCCGGCTCGTCAAAGCGCTGGCTGTACTTCAGCTTCGGGTTACGACGGTCCTGGACGCTGCCGCCGACGAGCAGGCGGCCAGGGCCGACCTCGCCGCCGTAGACGGCGCCGAAGGTGGTGCCGACTTCATCGTCCGGGAACAGCAGGGCGCCGGCGCGGATATAGCCGCCGTCAAGGGCCAGGGCGTCGCGCAGGACGATGTTGATGGTGCCCGCCAGGGCGTCGCCCGAGCGGTTGGCCGAGGAGGAACGGACAACCTCGACACGGTCGATCAGTTCAGCCGGAATACGGTCCACGAAGAAGGAGCGATCAGCCTCACCGCCGGGGACCCGCTCGCCGTTGATCAGGATCTGGGTGTAACCCGGGTCCAGGCCCCGCATCCGGACGCCATCGGATTCGAGGACATCCGAAAGGAAGGTCACGCTGGGCACACGCTTCAGGGCGTCGCCGACCGTCAGGGGCTCGAAGCGCTGGAAGAACTCCAGATCATAGGACAGTGTCGAGACCACGTCGTCGGTGCGGTTACGCATGACCGGCTCGCCGGTGACGATCACCTCGTCCAGCGAAGAAACCGGTCCCTGCGGGTCCTGGGCGGTGCCCGACTGGGCGAAGGCGGCACCGGCGAAGGCGAGCGGCGCAAGCGCGGCGCCGAGCAGAAGTCCGAGTTTCATGGCAGGCATTCCAGTTGGCCCGGACGCCCCCACGGTCGCCGGTTCTACGGCTCAGCTAGGCTGTGGCGGCGACGCAGGTGCGACGCTTTGGCGAAGCCGGTTTGGCGTTTTTGGAACGCAACGGTGACGCTTGCTCCGACCTCTGAGGGCTTGTCACCGCGACGATATCGTTTCGTCACCGACCCTTGCGTTGACGGGCACGGAGGCCCGTGTTCTGGCGCGGCGATCCCAAGGCTTCACAGGCGCGGTCCATGTTCGTTCGCACCCTGACCACTTTCGTGGCGTCCGCTGTCCTTCTGACCGCCTGCGCGACCCGAGAGGTCGACTTCCAGGGCGAGGGCGAAGGCTTCATCGGTGAGGGCACGGGCGTCACGGCCCGGCTTGAGACACCCTCGGTGGGGACGGCCGGGCAGGACGCCGCCGACGATCCCGCGATCTGGGCCGGTGCCGCGCCGGTCATGATCGGCGGCGTGTCCACCCGCGGCTTCGTCGCCGGAACCGACAAGAAGGCCGGCCTGTACATCTACGGCCTCGACGGCGCCGTCCTGCAGTTCCTGCCAGAGGGGCTGCTGAACAACGTCGATCTGACCGAGGGCCTGACGGTGGGCGGGCGACCGCTGGTGGTGCTCGGTGCCAGCGACCGCACGCCCGGCAAGACGGGTGTCGCCCTGTATCTGTTCGATCCCGCCAGTCAGACAGGCGTGCGTCCCTGGGGCGCGATCACAACCGACGTGGTCGAGCCTTATGGCTTCTGCTTCGCCCGACGCGGCGATGAAATCCACGGCGTGCTGGTCGGTCACGAAGGCGAGGTGCGCCAATTCGTGCTGACGGTCGACGCGGCAGGCGCGCCCGTGGCCCGCGAGGTGCGCCGCTTCGACGTCGGCACGATTTCCGAGGGCTGCGCCGCCGACGAGGCGACCAATGCCCTCTACATCGCCGAGGAGAACGTCGGCCTCTGGCGCTACGGCCTCGACCCGGCCGCCGGCTCGGCCCGGACGCTGATACAGCCCATCGCGCCGGGCGTGCTGGTCGCGGATGCCGAGGGACTGACCATTCTCGAGGACGGCGCGGCCCGCTACCTGATCGGTTCGAGCCAGGGCGACTCGACCTTCCCCGTCTGGCGCATCGACGGGGCCACCCCGGTCTACAAGGGCCGCTTCGTCGTTCAGGACGGCGCGGTCGATCGCGTAACCGGCACGGATGGTCTGGCCGCCCTTGGCGGACCGGTCGGCGACGCCTTCCCCGAGGGCCTCGTCGTGGTCCAGGACGACGTCAATGACGCCGGCACCCAGAATTTCAAATACATCGACTGGCGCGACATCCGGACGGCGCTGGGGCTCTAGCCTTCCCGGACCCGGGTGCGCAGGCGGCGGGTCCCTCACCGGTCTGCACACAGATCTCCAGAATGCGAGAAAGCCCGGCCGAAGCCGGGCTTTTCAGGTTCCAACTGGAGCGGGCGAAGAGATTCGAACTCTCGACCCCAACCTTGGCAAACTCAGGCGGCCCATGGCGCCAAAAAGCAAAAAGCCCGGCCGAAGCCGGGCTTTTCAGGTTCCAACTGGAGCGGGCGAAGAGATTCGAACTCTCGACCCCAACCTTGGCAAACTCAGGCGGCCCATGGCGCCAAAAAGCAAAAAGCCCGGCCGAAGCCGAGCTTTTCAGGTTCCAACTGGAGCGGGCGAAGAGATTCGAACTCTCGACCCCAACCTTGGCAAACTCAGGCGGCCCATGGCGCCAAAAAGCAAAAAGCCCGGCCGAAGCCGAGCTTTTCAGGTTCCAACTGGAGCGGGCGAAGAGATTCGAACTCTCGACCCCAACCTTGGCAAACTCAGGCGGCCCATGGCGCCAAAAAGCAAAAAGCCCGGCCGAAGCCGAGCTTTTCAGGTTCCAACTGGAGCGGGCGAAGAGATTCGAACTCTCGACCCCAACCTTGGCAAGGTTGTGCTCTACCACTGAGCTACGCCCGCACTTCAGTCGGAGGCGGGCGTATACCGAGCGGCCCGACAGGTCGCAAGTCCCCACCGCACTTTTCTCGCGCTCAAGCAGCGAGCGACCGCGTCGCGAGCGTTAGCGCCCTTCCGCGCGTCAGCGCGGCGCCAGCCGGATCGCGCCGTCCAGACGGATGCATTCGCCGTTGATGTAGACGTTGCGGGCCAGCTCCAGCACCAGGGACGCATAGTCCGCCGGCGTGCCCAGACGGCTGGGGAAGGGGATGGCGGCGGCCAGGGCATCCTGGATCTTCTGGTCCATCCCCGCCATCATCGGCGTCCACATGATGCCCGGCAGGATGGTGTTGCAGCGGATGCCTTCCTGGGCAAGGTCGCGGGCGACGGGCAGGGTCATGGCATAGACGCCGCCCTTGGACGCCGAATAGGCCGCCTGGCCGATCTGGCCGTCCTGGGCCGCCACCGAGGCGGTATTGACGATCAGGCCCCGCTCGCCGTCGGCCATGGGCTCCAGCGTCACCATGCCCGCCGCCGACTGGCTGAGGACGCGGAAACTGCCGAACAGGTTCACTCGGACGGTGCGTTCGAAGCCGGCCATGTCGTGGGCGCGGATCTCGCCGGTGTCCTTCTTGCGGCTGACGGTCTTCTGGCCGGTGGCGATGCCGGCGCAGTTGACGGTCAGGCGTTCCTGGCCGTGGGCGGCGCGGGCCTTTTCAAAGGCAGCGGCCACGCTGGCGTCGTCGGTAACGTCGACCTTGCAGAAGACGCCGCCGATCTCGGCCGCGATAGCCTCGCCACGCTCTTCATTGAGGTCGAACAGGGCGACCTTCGCCCCCGTGGCCGCGATGGCCCGCGCCGTCCCCTCGCCGAGGCCCGAGGCTCCGCCCGTCACCACCGCCGCGATCGAACCGTCGAGTTTCATGGCCGAAGCCCCTATGTTGTTTGAACCTTGAGATTGCCGCGGGGTTTAGCCGCCATGTCCGCCAAAGCCAAACCGATCACGCCCGAAGAGGCTCTGGACCCGTCCCGCGCCCTCGTGCCCTCGGTCCAGCAAGTCAATGAGATGCGGGTCCAGAAGGGCTTCTGGCCCAAGATCCGGAGCACGGCGGCGCGTATCCCCTTCGCCCGGCAGGTGATCAGCGTCTGGTATTCGGCCCGCGATCCGGAGACGCCGACGGCGGCCAAGGGGATCATGCTGGGCGCGCTGGCCTATTTCGTCCTGCCGATTGACGCCATCCCGGACATCTTCGCCGGCATCGGTTTCACCGACGACGCCGCCGTTATCACCGCCCTGATCGCCACGCTGGGGGCGAATATCAAAAAGCGGCACAAGGATCAGGCCGATGCGGCGCTGGCGCGGCTGCGGGACGATCAGGCCTGAGGGCCCACGGCCTGATGCGAACGCAGCCAGCCGGTGATCGACAGCCGGTCCCGGGGCGAGAAGCTGGCCACCTGGGTCACGGCGTGACGCATCGGCACGGCGAAGAGGTTCAGGGCGTTGAAGGCGGGCGCGAAACCTTCCTCGACGTGGCCGTCGTCGCCCTCGAAGGCCAACAGCCCGCCCCAGTCGGCGCGCCAGTCCCGGGTCAGGTTCAGCACATAGGCATAGAGCCGGTTCTTGCCCGTCGCCGTGTCATCGTGGCGGGTCAGGACATGGCCGGGGCGATAGCGGGTGGCCTGGGCATCGGCGAAATCGATCCGGTCGTCTCCGGTCACCGCCCGGACGAAGGCGATGAAATCCGGTCCATTGAGAAAGCCCGGAACCTCGCTGACCGCGTCGCGCGGCGCGTCTTCGGGCTCCATGTCCAGACGGCGGGTGTCGAAGATGTACTGCATGCGCGGCTCGGCCCCGTCCACGCGCGCGTCGTCGATCCAGCGCTGTTTGCCCGGCTCGGCGGCGACCCGACCGCCCAGGGGCAGTTCGAAGAACTCCCCGCCTGCCGAGACGCTGACCTTCCAGCCGTCGAAAGCCTCCATGGCCGCGACCACCGCCCCGGCGCTGTCCGGATCGAGGATGCCCGGGATATGGAGCCGCCGTCGTGTGGCGAAAGCCGTATTGAGCGCCGCCACATCCAGCAGGGGCGACAGCCGCAGGGTCACGATTCGACCGTGACCACGACCTTGCCCATCACCGACCGGTCGCCGAGCGCCTTGATCGCCTCATGGGCGCGCTCCAGCGGATAGGTGCGGCTGATGCGCGGCCGGATCTTGCCGTCCTCCCAAAGGCGAATCAGGTCACCCATGTTGGCGGCGTGGGCGGCCGGGTCGCGCATCACGGCGGCCCCCCAGAACACCCCGATCACCGACACGGACTTCAGCAGGGTCAGGTTCAACGGCAGGGACGGGATGCCGGCCGGGAAGCCGACCACCAGATAACGACCGTTCCAGTCCATGGCGCGCAGGGCCGGCTCGCAATAGTCGCCGCCGACGGCGTCATAGACCACGTCCGGCCCGTCGCGGCCCGAGGCCAGTTTCAGCTCGCCGGACAGTTCCTTCTGGGCCGCCCTGTCCATCTTGCCCGAGGGATAGATAAGGCCGTTGTCGGCCCCCGCCTCCAGCGCGAACTGGACCTTGTCATTGGTCGAGGCGGCGGCGATGACGTGGGCCCCCATGGCCTTGCCCAGCTCCACCGCCGCGATACCGACACCACCCGCGGCCCCCAGCACCAGCAGGCTCTCGCCCGCCTTC
Source organism: Caulobacteraceae bacterium (assembly GCA_965284535.1). Lineage (GTDB taxonomy): Bacteria > Pseudomonadota > Alphaproteobacteria > Caulobacterales > Caulobacteraceae > Brevundimonas. The sequence continues at coordinate 1,036,442 of OZ260090.1, read as the reverse complement.
AGCTGCGCCCGGTCCTTCAGGGCGTAGTACGACGTCCCGTAGGTCATCACGAGGGCGGCCGCCGTCCCGAAATCCATGGCGTCGGGAATCTTCATCACCGAGGCCGCGGGCACGGCCAGCCGCTCGACCATGCCACCCCAGCCGGGCACGGCGATGACCCGGTCGCCCTTGCGGACACCGGTGACGCCCTCGCCGACGGCCTCGACCACCCCGGCCACCTCTCCGCCGGGCGAGAAGGGCCGCTGCGGTTTGAACTGGTATTTGTCCTCGATGATCAGGGTGTCGGGGAAATTGACCCCCACGGCCCGGACCTCGATCACCACCTCGCCCTTCATCGGCCGGGGATCCAGCACCTCCTCGACGACCAGGGTTTCGGGGCCGCCGGGGGCCTTGGACAGGACTGCGCGCATGGGGAGGTATCTTTCGTCGGTTTCAGGGCGCGGCGTCAGGACGCGCGGGCGGGGGAGGAGGCGGGCCGTTCCCGGACCCAGCCGGTAATCGAAAAACGCGGGGCTCCGGCGAAGGGAGCCACGCATGAGACGGCGTGCTTCTGCGGCACACGGAACAGGTTCAGCGCATTCCAGACCGGGCGATAGGCCTCGATCAGATGGCCCTCATCGTCAGAGAAGGTCAGCAGACCGCCCCAGTCCGTCCGCCAGTGCGGCGTGAGATTGAGGACGTACGCATAGAGCCGACCGGCCGCGGGCTTCTTGTCATCATGCTCGTTGAGATAGTGACCCTGTTCGTAGCGGGTCGCCTGGGCATCGGTGTGGGCGGGGCGCGGATCGCCGGTCAGGTTGCGCACGAAATCCAGAAAAGCCGGACCGTTCAGAAAGGCGTAGGCCGCGGCGAGGGCGGGATCGAGGGGCTGACCCTTTTCGACCCGGTCGCTGATCCGGATGGTATCGAACATATAGTGGAAACCGTCCCGCGCCTCGGCATGGGCGAGGGAGAGAAAACGCATGGCGCGCGCCGGATCCATCGCGTTCAGCATGTCGACGGACACATCGACGGTCTGGCCGTCGCCCATGGTCGAACACAGCCAGTCCGTTTCTCGCGCAAGGGCATTGTGAAGCCCCTCCGCTCCACCCGGCCGCAGGAAGCCGGGGATGTGGATACGGCCGGTTTTCGCGAAGACGGCAGCCATCGACGACGGCTTCAGCCCCGGATCGATCCCGATTTCACCGGATTTTACACCCGCCAGGGGCCCTGAAGCTTGCACGGATCCTCCCTCGGCGCGCATGACGGGCGAAAGCGCCGCCGTCGTGATCAGACGCTAGCGACCCTGGACCCGAGATAAAAGAGGCCCCGATGACCGGCAGACCCGCCCTCATCCTCCACGGCGGCGCCGGCGCACGGCGCGAGCGCGACTACAGCGCCGAGACCGTCCACATGCGCGAGGTGGTCGAGGCCATGAAGGCGCGCCTCGTCGCGGGGGCTTCGGCGCTGGACGTCGCGGTCGAGACCACGGTGCTGCTGGAGGATTCCGGCCTCTATGTCGCCGGGCGCGGGGCCTCTCCCAATCTGGCCGGAGCCTATGAGCTGGACGCCAGCCTGATGGACGGCGCGACGCGCAAGGCCGGGGCCGTCGCCGCCCTGCAGGGTTTCCGCAATCCGGTGGTGGCCGCCCGGGCTGTGATGGATCGCACCCCGCACGTCATGCTGGCCGGAGAAGGCGCGGCCCTGTTCGCCCTGGACCAGGGACTGGAACGGATCACCGACGAGGACACCTGGTTCACCCAGGCCGGTCAGGGCGAGGACAATCATCCGCCCGGGACTCTCAGCCACGGTACGGTCGGCTGCTGTGTGCTGGACCGCGACGGTCGGCTGGCGGCGGCGACCTCGACGGCGGGCGTGTTCGGCAAGATGCCGGGGCGCGTCGGCGACACCCCCATTCCCGGCTCGGGCAGCTGGGCCGACGGCCGCGTCGCCGTCTCGGGCACCGGCCAGGGCGAATATTTCATCCGCGTCGCCGCCTGCGTTCAGGTCAGCTGGCGTGTCGGGGCGGGCCAAACCGTCGCCGAGGCCGGGCAGGCGGTGATCGACGAGATCGGCGGCATGGGCGGCGACGGCGGCCTGATCGCGCTCGACCGCGACGGGAACATCGCCGCGCCCTTCAACAGCCAGGGCATGAAGCGGGCCTGGCTGACCCCTGACGGCGAGATCGGGGTCGAGGTGTTCGGGCGCTGAGTTACAGCGAATTCACTCGTGAATGAACGCGGTTTGGCTAAACGGCTCCCGAACGCACCGGAGTCCTCATGAAAGCCGTCCTGACCGCCCTCGCTCTTTCCTCCCTCATCGCCGTCGCCGCCTGCGCGCCGGTCATCGAGGGCGGCCCGCCCATGGCCCTGCCCATCGGCCTGCAGGAAACCGCCCAGATCGGCAGCATCACCCTGTCCACCGCCCTGCTGGACGCCGAGGATGATTTCGCCGGCACCTTCTCCGAAGAGGTCCGTGAGGAACTGGGCCGCTGCATGTGGGGCACGGCCCCGATCAATCTGCGCGTCCACATCGACCGGATGCAGCGTGCCGGCCGGCTGGAGACCCTGATCAACGGCAACGGCACCCACACCCTGTCGGGCACGGTCGAGTTCGTCGATCCCGAGCGCGGCAATCGCGTCCTCGGCCGCTTCCCCATCTCCGTGGCGACCGGTGCCCAGGGCCGCGTCGGCGGTGTGCTGGGCGACCGTCAGATGATGGTCTCGGAGGCCTTCGGCCGAGCGGTGTGTGAAGAGGCATTCGGCCGGAACCCGCGGGACCGGGGGGCGCACAACGCCACGGGCGGCTGATATGAAAAGAGCCGGCGGATCGCTCCGCCGGCCCTTTCCGTGTCCTTGGGCTTGAAGCCTATTCGGCCGTGCCACCCGCAAGGTTGCGCAGCACATAGGGCATGACGCCGCCAGCCTTGAAATAGTCCATCTCGGTGGCGTTATCGATGCGGCAGCGGACCGGGAAGCGGGCCATCTTGCCGTCCGAGGGGCGGAACAGCTCGACCCACAGGTCCTGACGCGGCTTCAGCTTGCCGACGTTGGCGTCGGACAGGCCGCGGATGGTGACGATCTCCTCGCCGGTCAGGCCCAGACGGGTCCAGCCGTCGGCCTTGAACTGCAGCGGCACCACGCCCATCCCGATCAGGTTGGAGCGGTGGATACGCTCATAGCTCTCGGCGATGACCGCACGGACGCCCAGCAGGCGCGTGCCCTTGGCCGCCCAGTCGCGTGACGAGCCGGTGCCGTATTCCTTGCCCGCGAACACGACCAGCGGCCGGCCCTCGGACTGGTAGCGCATGGCCGCGTCATAGATGGACATCGTGTCCTGCGACGGGAAATGTTTGGTCACCCCGCCCTCGATGTCGGGCGTGATCTTGTTGCGGATGCGGATGTTGGCGAAGGTGCCGCGCATCATCACTTCGTGGTGGCCGCGGCGCGCGCCGTAGCTGTTGAAGTCCAGGGCGTCGACGCCGTGGTCGGTCAGCCAGGCCCCGGCGGGCGAGGTCTTCTTGATCGAGCCGGCCGGGCTGATGTGGTCGGTGGTGATCGAGTCGCCGAAGATGGCCAGAACGCGCGCCTCGACGATGTCGGCGACCGGGGCCGGCTCCATCGACAGACCCTCGAAATAGGGCGGGTTGGCGACATAGGTCGAGCTGTCGTCCCAGGCGTAGGTCTGGCCGCCCGTGACCTTGATGCCCTGCCAGTGTTTGTCGCCCTTGAAGACGTCGGCATAGCGTTTGGCGAACATGGCCGGGGTGACGCATTTCTTCTGGATGTCGGCGATCTCTTTCGAGGTCGGCCAGACGTCCTTCAGGAAGACGTCCTTGCCCTTCTTGTCCTGGCCGATCGGATCCTTCGAAATGTCGATCCGCATCGAGCCGGCCAGGGCATAGGCGACGACCAGCGGCGGCGAGGCCAGGTAGTTGGCCTGGACGTCCGGGTTCACCCGGCCCTCGAAATTGCGGTTGCCCGACAGCACCGAGGTGGCGACCAGACCGTTGTCATTGATGGCCCTGGAGATGTTCTCCGCCAGCGGACCCGAGTTGCCGATGCAGGTGGTGCAGCCGTAGCCGACCAGGTTGAAGCCCATGGCGTCCAGATCGGCCTGCAGGCCGGCGGCGGTCAGGTAGTCGGTGACCACCTGCGAGCCGGGAGCCAGCGAGGTCTTGACCCAGGGCTTGACCGACAGGCCCAGCTTCTTCGCCTTGCGCGCCACCAGACCGGCGGCGATCAGCACCGACGGGTTGGAGGTGTTGGTGCAGGAGGTGATGGCGGCGATGACGACGTCACCGTCGCCGAGGTCGAAGGTCTCACCCTCGACCTTGACGCGGGGCAGGTCGGTGGCGCGGCTGAACACCTCGCCCAGGGCGGTTTCGAAAGCCGGGGCGGCAACAGTCAGTTCGACCTTGTCCTGCGGGCGCTTCGGACCGGCCAGCGACGGCACGACCGAGGCCATGTCCAGCTCCAGTACGTCGGTAAAGACCGGGTCTTCGCTGGTTTCGTCGATCCACAACCCTTGCGCCTTGGCATAGGCTTCGACCAAGGCGACGCGCGCCTTGTCGCGGCCCGTGGCGGTCAGATAGCCGATGGTCGCCGCCGAGACGGGGAAGAAGCCGCAGGTGGCACCGTATTCCGGGGCCATGTTGGCGATGGTCGCCTGGTCCTCGATGGTCAGGCTGATCACGCCCGGGCCGAAGAACTCCACGAACTTCCCGACCACGCCCTTCTTGCGCAGCATCTGAGTGACGGTCAGGACCAGATCGGTGGCCGTCGCGCCTTCCGGCAGGGCACCGGTCAGGCGGAAGCCGATGACTTCCGGGATCAGCATCGGGATGGGCTGGCCCAGCATGGCCGCCTCGGCCTCGATGCCGCCCACGCCCCAGCCCAGCACGGCCAGGCCGTTGATCATGGTGGTGTGGCTGTCGGTGCCGACGACGGTGTCGGGATAGGCGACGGTCTTCTTGCCTTCTTCCGCGGTCCAGACCGTCTGGGCCAGGTTCTCGAGGTTCACCTGGTGGCAGATGCCTGTGCCGGGAGGGACGACGCGGAAATTGTTGAAGGCCGAGGAGCCCCAGCGCAGGAATTTGTAGCGCTCGATATTGCGCTCATATTCGCGCTCGACGTTCTGGCTGAAGGCACCCGGGGTGCCGAAATGGTCGACCATGACCGAGTGGTCGATGACCAGATCGACCGGGTTCAGCGGATTGATCTTGGTCGGATCGGCGCCCAGCGCGCTCATCGCGTCGCGCATGGCGGCCAGATCGACCACGGCGGGAACGCCGGTGAAATCCTGCATCAGGACGCGGGCCGGACGGAAGGCGATCTCGTGCTCGACCGAGCCCTTGTTGTCGATCCAGGCGGCCACGGCCTTGAGGTCGGCTTCGGTCACCGAAACCCCGTCCTCATTGCGCAGCAGGTTCTCCAGCAGCACCTTCATCGAGCGCGGCAGGCGGGAAATCCCGGCAAGCCCTGCTTCCTCGGCGGCGGGAAGGCTGTAATAGGCGTATTTCTTGCGCCCGACGGAAAGGTCCTGACGGGTCTTGAGGCTGTCGTTCGACGGCATGGAGAGGTTTCCTCTGGTCTACGCCGCCCGACAATCCGGTTGCACGTTCGCGCGACAAACGACGGGGCGCACAGGTCCCCGCCGCGCGCGGCGAACGCCTGCTGCGGCTGCGGCGGATATAGCGATGGTTCCGGGGCGCGTCCATGTATCCACGTCGGCGGCATGGGCATTGAGAGGGGTTCGCAACTGGAGGGGGCACGGATGATTTCCGTCTCCGTCCTCACGGTTTCCCGCGGCGAACGCGTGCTGTTCCGCGACCTGTCGTTCGATCTCGCTTCGGGAGAGGCCGTCGCGCTGACCGGCGCCAATGGCGCGGGCAAGACCTCCCTGCTGCGGACGCTGGCCGGCTTTATCCGGCCGGACGCCGGAACGATCGCCTTCGCCGACATCGAACCCGCGGAGGCCCGGGCGAACGCCATCCACTGGCTGGGCCATCTGGACGGACTGAAGACCGGCCGCCGGGCGCGCGAGGAACTGGCCTTTCAGGCGCGCTGGGCCGGTGCGGACGACGACGGGATCGCCGCCGCCGTCGATGTGCTGGCGCTGGAGCCCCTGCTGGACCTCGAGGTGCGAAAGCTGTCGGCCGGACAGCGGCGCCGGCTCGCCTTCGCCCGGCTGATCGCCGCGCCGCGCCCGCTTTGGCTGCTGGACGAGCCCTTCGCCCCGCTGGACGCTCGCTGGCGGGCGGCGCTGGGCCTGATGATGCAGGCGCATCTCGACAAGGGCGGTGCCATCCTCGCCGCCGTGCACGATCCGCTGCCCGTCGCGGCGCGCGCGCTCGACATCGGGGCCGGTCGATGAAGGCGCTGATGCTCCTGTTCCGGCGCGAGCTGGCGCTGGCCTGGTCCGGCGGCGGCGGGCCCCTGCTGGCCTGCGGCTTCTTCCTGTGCCTGACGGTCCTCATTCCGCTGGCGGCGGGCGGCGACCCCGCGGGACTGCGACCCGTCGCCGGCGGTATCTCATGGCTGGCCCTGGCCCTGTCGTCGATCCTGTCGCTGGAGCGGCTGTTCGAGCGCGATCTCGAGGACGGGGCGCTGGATCTGATCGCCCTCGGGCCCGCGCCGCTGGAACTGGTCGTCCTCGCCAAGGCCAAGGCACAGTGGCTCGCGGTCGGCGTGCCGCTGGCCGTGACCGCCCCGGTCGCGGCGATCACCCTCGGCCTCGAGCCGTCGCTGTCCCTGTTGGTCGCGCTCTCGGCCCTGATCGGATCTCTGGCCTTCGCCCTGACCGGGGCACTGGGCGCGGCATTGGCATTGGGCTCGAAGCGCGGCGGCCTTCTGATCGCCGTCGTCGTCCTGCCGCTGTTCATTCCGCCGGTGGTGTTCGGGGCGGGAGCCCTGGAGCGTGCGGCCAACGACCTGTCGCCGCTACCGGCGCTGGCCTTCCTCGCGGCCTATGTGCTGTTCGCCGCCGTGGTCACGCCCTTCGCGGGCGCGGCGGCGATCCGGAACGCACAGGGCTGATCCCGCCGCGCGAAGCGCCATTCAGGGCCTCGGGCGACGGAGGTTCATCACAACGGACACGACGGGGCCGGAGCCAGACGCGAACCCGTTGTGCTCGTCGTGCCTTTCGTCGTGTCCGTTGTGATGAACCCGGGCGGCCGAAGGCTTGTTGGGCTTCGCGCGGCGTCCCCGGTCAGGCCTTCTTGACGAATTCCGTGCGCAGGACGAGGCCCCGCACCTTGTCGACATTGGCCTCGATCTCGTCCGTGTCTCCGGTCAGCCGGATGTTCTTCACCAGGGTCCCGCGCTTCAGCGTCACTCCGCCCGAACCCTTGACCTTCAGGTCCTTGATCAGGGTCACGCTGTCCCCGTCGGACAGGGTGTTGCCGTTGGAGTCCTTGGTTACGTCTTCGGTCATGGCGGGCCTTTCGGGTCGGAAGAACCGTCGCCATAGCACGCCGCCCGCGACCAGACGCCACCCGGAGAAGTCCGTATATGGCGCGCGACGTTCCGGCCCGCTAAGGAGTCGACGATGTTCGGCCTCGCCAACCCCGACCGCTTCCTGCGCTTCACCCGTCCGCTGACGCCGGTGCTGTGGGGGCTGGCCGCCGTCCTGCTGGTGGCGGGGACATGGTTCAGCTTCACCGCGCCCGAGGACTATCAGCAGGGCGACACGGTGCGGATCATGTTCGTGCATGTGCCCGCCGCCACCCTCGGCCTGATGGCCTATGGGGCGCTGGGGGTCTCCAGCTTTTTTGCCCTGGTCTTCCGCCATCCGCTGGCCGATGCCGCCGCCCGCGCCGCCGCCCTGCCCGGCGCGGCCTTCACAGCCCTCGCCCTTGTGACCGGTAGCCTGTGGGGCAAGCCGATGTGGGGGGCCTGGTGGGCCTGGGGCGACGCGCGGCTGATGTCGGTGCTGATCCTGTTCCTGTTCTACCTCGGCTATATGGCCCTGCGCGCCTCGATCGATGACGAGCAGAAGGCCGGGCGCGCCGCCGCCGTTCTGGGTCTGGTCGGGCTGATCAATCTGCCGATCGTGAAATTCTCGGTCGACTGGTGGAACACCCTGCACCAGCCGGCCTCCCTGCTCCGGGCGGACGGCCCGTCGATGTCGGCGGTCTTTCTGACGCCGCTGCTGATGATGATGGCGGCCTATGCGGCCCTGTTTCTGGCGGTCTGGCTGACCACGATCCGTACCGAGATCGTCCGCCGCCGCGTGGTCTCGATCCGCGCCCGCATGGCACTGGAGGCCTGAGGATGTTCGATCTCGACATGGGCCGCTACGCCGCCTTCGTCTGGCCCGCCTGGGGGCTGAGCGCCGCCGTCCTGGCCCTGCTCGCGGCCCGCGCCGTGATGGCGGCCCGCCGCTGGTCGGCTGAACTGAAGCGGCTGGAGGACGGCGCGGACCGCGATCAGGCAGCGCCCGGGAAATGAGCCGCTGGCTGTCGGTCATTCCGCTGATCGTCCTCGTGGCGCTGGCGGCGCTTTTCATCGGCTGGTCGCTGAAACGCGATCCCGCGATCAAGCCCGACGCCATCGTCGGCCAGCCTGTCCCCGAGACCGTCCTGCCCATGCTGACCGGCGATCAGGCCGGGCCGGGCCACCTCGATCTGAAGACGGCCGGTGTCGGTCGGCCGATGCTGGTCAATGTCTTCGCCAGCTGGTGCGCACCCTGCCGCGCGGAACACCCGCAACTGATGGCGCTGAAGGCCCGCGGCGTCGCGGTCGTCGGCGTGGCCTGGAAGGATGATCCGGTCGCTACCCGCGCCTTTCTCGACGAACTGGGCGATCCCTATTCGATGGTGCTGGTCGACCGCGAGGGCCGGGCCGGACTCGACCTCGGCATCTCCGGTGCACCCGAGACCTTCGCGGTCAATGCCATGGGTCAGGTCGTGGCCAAGTCGTCCGGGCCCCTGATCGACGACGCCGAGATCGCCCGGCTGGTCGCTGCCATTCAGGCTCCGGCGCGCCCCCTGCCGACCGCGACATCGCGCGACCCGGGCCGTTAACCCATTTCCGACGGTTTTCGTTAACCCTGTCGGCATGAGCGAGATTCGTCCCCCCGCGGCCTCAGTCCTGTTCCCGCCGCACACCGGCGGACAGACGCCCGTGCGCGCTTCGCGCTCGGACTTCTTCAAGGCGGCGCTGGACGCGGTTCAGGCGGCCCCGATCGAACCGACCCTGCGCAGTGCCGCGCCCCAGCCGAAGACGACGGCCTTCGAGGACCGCCCGGCCCGGCCCGGCGCCTTGCTGGATATCCGCGTCTAGACGTCGGCGCTCGGCCTTCACGCGAAAATGAGGGGCGTCCTTTCGCCTGGCGTGATTAATCTGTCCGCCATGCGTCCGAGGGGCTGGATCATCTCTGCGGCGGCCATCGCGGCTGCCCTTGTCGCGGCGGGGTCGGTAGCCCAGCCCTCGTCGGCGCGCGCCGCGCGTGAAGCCGCGCCTCCGGCCGAGCCCGTCGTCATCGAACTGTTCACCGCCCAGGGCTGCGCCGGCTGTCCCGAGGCCAATGCCCGATTCGAGTCCGTCGCGACCGAACCCGGCGTGATCGCCCTGACCTATGCTGTCGACTACTGGGACTATCTGGGCTGGGAAGACACCTTCGCCCGCCCGGAGTTCGCCCAGCGCCAGCGCGCCTATCGCAGGCCGTTGCGGCTGCGCGACGTGTCAACGCCCCAGGTCGTCATTGACGGCCGCCGTCAGGTTGTCGGGGCCCAGGCGCCCGCCCTGCAGAGCGCGATCGACGAGGAGGCCGCGCGCCGCGTCTTTCCGCCCGAGATCGAGTTCCGGGCCGATGGCGACCGCGTCGGCGTCGGTTCGGGCCGCGTGCCCGCCGGCGGAGCCGAGGTGGTGGCCGTGACCTTCACCCCGGGACCACAGGAGGTCGAGATCGACCGCGGCGACAACAGGGGGCGCACCGTGCGGCATATGAATGTCGTGCGCTCGGTGCTGACGCTGGGTGAATGGACCGGCCGATCCGCGCTGTACGCCCTGCCCGAGGCCCGCGAAGCCGATCAGGCCGTGGCCATTCTGGTTCAGGCCAGGGAGGATCGCCGCATCCTCAATGGTGCCGTTCTGGCTCCGCACTGAACCGCCGGGGACGTCCGCTGTCAGCTTCCGTCAGTATCCCTGTTCTCGCAAACGTCGGGACAGTGCATGATTGGCCCGCAGTCCATGGGCCGGACAGCGAGCAGGAACGGTAATGCGTATCGGCGGACGGACCTTGATCGGCGCAGGCCTCGCGATCAGCCTGATTTTCGGTGTCGCTGCCGCGGCCACAGCGCGGCAGGACGATGCCGTCATCTCCCCGGCCGCGCGTGGCGTGACCCAGGTCCTGACCGCCGCCGAGCTGGCCGCCTGGGGACGGGACCGCAGTGATGCCGGGGCCCTGATCATGGCGGCGCGCCTGCTGGCCGAGGTGCCCGTGCGTCAGGCCGACGGCGAAACACCCTTCCTGACCGCAACGAGCCTGCTGGACGAGGCCGCTGCCATGGCCGGTGACAACACCGGCCTGATCGACGCCATCGACCGGCTGCGCGACCCGCTGACCCGTGGCGTACGCTCGTCGGCTTTTGGAACCGGCCCGGTCCTGACCGTGAAATCGCTTCAGGCCCGCGAGAGCTGGGCCTTCGACGTCGAGGCCCGGGGCGGCGAGATCCTGCGCGTGGCGGCGATCGGTGACGGCGACACCAATATCGACCTGATCGTGCGCGACGCGCGCGGAGCGGTGGTCTGCCGCGACGGCTTCGGCGACCACTATCCGGTCTGCACCATTTCGCCGCGCGCCGGCGGCCAGATGCAGGTCGACATCGTCAACCGCGGGGACGTCTGGACCAAGGTCCAGGTCCTGAGCAACTGAGACCAGACGGTATGATCACGGCCAGGGTCTCAAGATGTCTGGCCTCGATCGCCGCAATCGCCGCCATCCTCGTCGCCGGCCCCGCGCCTGCGCGCCAGGACCCGACCGTCGCCCTGCGCGCCGAAGCCTGGGAGGCGGCGCAATGGGCCATCGCCTCCGACGCCGCCGACGCCCTGGCCCGGGTTTCGGCCCGGTTCGCCCAGGGTGACGATGCCCTCGGCCGTCTGGCGGAAGAGCGTGAGAACCTGATCGAACGCCGCGACCGGCTGGAACGGGAACTGGAACGGCTCTACGCCTCCGACGACGCCACCGCCCTGGCGGAGCGCGCCCGGACCCGGTCGCTCTGGGAGGTGGCGGTCGAACAGTTGCGGGCCGTCGACGCCGATATTGACGCCCGCTTCCCCGCCTATTCCGAACTGACCAGCCCGCGCGCCCTCTCGCTCACCGAAACCCAGGCCCTGCTCGGCCCCGACGAGGGCCTGCTGCTGGTGCTGGTCAATCCCGAGGCGACCTATGTCTGGGGTGTCTCGCGCGAGCGGGTCGAATGGGCCCGGGCCGACACTCTCGGCGATGTGGCGATGACCGAGGCGGTCGACCGGCTTCGCGCCTCCCTGACCAGCGCCGGGACGGTGCGCGGCGGGCAGGACATCGATCCCATCCTGTTCGCCGGGCCGCAGGCGACTCCGTTCGACCGCGCCACAGCGCACCGTCTGTACACGGAACTTATCCAGCCGGTCGAAGGCGCGTTCGAGGGAAAGAAGACCCTGATCTCGGTGGTGACCGGGGCTCTGACCTCCCTGCCTCTGTCGGTGCTGACTACAGCGGCCCCCACGGGCTCCGACTCTGAACCCGCCACCCTGGCGGCGACACCCTGGCTGATCGACCGCTATGCCCTGGCCACCCTGCCGTCGGTATCCAGCCTGGAGGCGCTGCGTTGCCATCTGGTCGCGGCCCCGGCACTGCGCAGCCCGGGCTGCCCGCCCCGCCGGGGCGCGGTGACCCGCCGCGCAGAGGCCGGCGGCGCCCGGCTGCACCTCGCCGCCTTCGGGGCCCCGTTGCTGACCGGTGAACCCGTGAACGCCATGCGCGGCGCGCCGGCGGCGGACGACGTCATGGGAACCGGGCGGCTGGCCGATGTCGGCAAGCTGCGCGCCCTGCCTTCCCTGCCAGGCTCGAAGCTGGAGCTGGAGACGCTCAGGACCCGCTATCCCGACGCCCTCGTCCGCATCGGATCGGAAGCCACCGAACACACGGTGCGCGCCATCGATGCCGAGGCCCTGTCACGGGCGCGCTTCGTGGTCTTTTCGACCCACGGCTTGATGGCCGGCTCGGCCGCCGCCGAACCCGGACTGGTGATGACCCCGCCGGAACAGGCCAGTGAGGCCGACGATGGCTATCTGAGCGCCTCCGAGGCGGCCCAGCTTCGGCTCAACGCCGAGTTCGTGGTCCTGTCGGCCTGCAACACCGCCGCATCCGACGGACGGCCGGGCGGCGAAGGGCTGTCCGGTCTGGCGCGCGCCTTCTTCTACGCCGGAGCCCGGTCGGTGATGGTGTCGCACTGGGAGGTCTCGGACGCCGCCACCACCACCCTGATCACCTCCACCTTCGCCGATCTGGATGCCCGTCAGGCCACCGATCCCGGCATCCGCGCCCGCGCGCTCCAGACCGGCATCCGCGCCGTCCGCGCCGAGCGCCGCTGGGCCCATCCGGCCTATTGGGCCGCCTTCACCCTGGTCGGTGAGCCGGGGTGAAGCGAGGGATTAGGGATTAGGGATGAGGGATGAGGGACTAGGGATCAGGAGGGCTTGAGGCCTGGGGCTTGGGGCGCTCCATCGAGCGCCATCGCTCCGCTGAGACCCGCTAATCCCTAATCCCTGATCCCTCCTCAGGCTCCCGCCTTCTGCGCAAAGTTCAGCGCACCCGCCGCCAGCATCGGCACCTGGGCGGCCATGGTCTTCGCATGGGAGGAGGCGGCCGTGCCGTCGCGGACCCGGCCGGCTATGCCCTGACAGATGGCCGCCAGCCGGAACAGATTATAGGCGAACAGCCAGTCCAGATTGGCCGGCGCGGTCCCGGTCAGCCGCGCATAGCGGGCAACGGTCTCCTCGACGGACGGAATGCCCAGGGCCTCGATATCGGCTCCGGCCAGGCCGTTGCGCGCCGTGGCCGGTATCACCCAGGCGATCAGCAGATAGGAAAAGTCCGCCATCGGATCACCGAGCGTCGACAGCTCCCAGTCCAGCACGGCGCGGACCTGCGGACCGTCCGGCGCGAGGATCAGATTGTCGAGGCGGAAATCGCCATGGACGATCCGCGTCGGCCCGTCCGGCGGCAGGGTGGCGGGCAGGAATTCGATCAGCCGGTCCATGGCCGGGATCGGATCGATCTCCGAGGCGCGATACTGTTTGGTCCAGCGTCCGACCTGACGCTCGAAATAGTTGCCCGGCCGTCCGTAGTCGGACAGGCCGATGGCCGCAGGATCGAAAGCGTGCAGGGCGGCCAGCGTATCGACCTGTGAGTCATAGATGGCGCGGCGCTGGTCGGGCTCCATGCCCGGCAGTTTCAGGTCCCACAGGACCCGACCGTCGACCCTGTCCATGACGTAAAACATCGAGCCGATGACGGCGTCGTCCGTGCACAGCGCATAGGGTCGCGCGACAGGATAGCCCTGTTTGTGCAGGGCCGAGATAACGGTGAACTCGCGGTCGACGGCGTGGGCGCTGGGCAGCAAGGTCCCCGGCGGCTTGCGGCGCAGCACATAGGCACGGGCCGGGGTGACCAGTTCATAGGTCGGGTTCGACTGGCCACCCTTGAACTGCCGCACGGTCAGCGGCCCGGCATAGCCTTCGACATTCGCGGCCAGCCAGCGGTCCAGCGCCGCCTCATCCAGCGCATAGCGGGGATCGACCTCGCGCGTGCCGGAGAAGGTCGATTGGGCGTCTTCGGGGGCGGACTGGCTCATTGCGCGGCGATGATGGCGGCCTTGACCGCGCCGCGCCAGCCCTTGAGCAACCGCGCACGCTCGTCCGCGGCCATGCGGGGGTGCCAGACGGTCGGAGCCTCGGCGGGCGCTGCGTCAAGCGTGTCGATCAGGCCGCACCCCAGCGCCGCCAGCCGGGCCGCGCCCAGGGCTGTCATCTCCTGAAACGCCGGCCGCTCAACCACCACGTCGCAGATGTCGGCCACGAACTGCATGGCGAAGGCATTGGCCGTGACTCCGCCGTCGACCTTCAGCACCGCCAGCCTGGGTGCTCCGTCCCGCGCCAGCGCGTCCAGTAGATCGCGCGTCTGGTAGGCCAGCGATTCCAGCGCCGCGCGGACCATATGGGCCGGGCCGGAATCGCGGGTCAGGCCGGTGATCGTGCCCCGTGCCCCGGGCTCCCACCAGGGTGCCCCCAGACCGGTAAAGCCGGGCACCAGATAGACGCCGCCGTTGTCCTTCAAGGTCAGCGCCATGGCTTCGGACTGGCCTGACTCGCTGATCACCTTCAGCCCGTCGCGCAGCCACTGGATCGCCGACCCCGCGGAGAAGATAGACCCCTCCAGCGCATAGGCCGCCGAACCGTCCGCGATCTGATTGACGGCATAGCCGAGCGTGCCGAGCAGCCGGCTGGTCGAGGCCACCGGCGTCGCCCCGACATTGGCGACGAGAAAGGCCCCGGTGCCATAGGTGATCTTGGCGTCCCCGGCCTTCATCGCCCCATGACCGACCAGCGCCGCCTGCTGATCCCCCGCCGCCCCGCGGATCGGCAGGGCCGCGCCGAACAGCGACGGCTCGCAGTCGCCGAAATGGTCGGCGCAGCCGAGAATCTCCGGCAACGCCGCCATGGGGACAGTGAACAGGTCGCAGAGGTCGGGCCGCCATTGCCGCGTCGCCAGGTCCATCAGCGAGGTCCGGCTGGCGTTGGTGGCGTCCGTGACATGGCGGGCACCGCCGGTCAGCTTCCAGCACAGCCAGGACTCGATCGTGCCGACCTTGACCTCGCCCGCCCCGGCACGGTCGCGCGCGTCAGGAACCGCGTCCAGCAGCCAGGCGAATTTCGAGGCCGAGAAATAGGGGTCGAGGATCAGCCCCGTCGCGGCCTGCACCCTGGGCTCATGCCCGGCGGCGACCAGTTTCGAGGTCACATCTGCCGTGCGCCGGTCCTGCCAGACGATGGCGCGACGCAGCGGCTCGCCGGTCGTGGCGTCCCACAGCACCGAGGTCTCGCGCTGGTTGGTGATGCCGATGGCGGCGAATCGACCGACGCCGCCGGCCTCATCGATCACAGCCCGGCAGGTCTTGAGCGTCGCGGCCCAGATCTCGGCGGCATCGTGCTCAACCCAACCGGACCGCGGAAAATGCTGTTCCAGCTCGATCTGGCTGACGGCGACCGGCCGCAGGCCGCCCTCGGCCGCGAATTCAAACGCGATGGCCCGGGTCGAGGTCGTGCCCTGGTCGATGGCGAGGATGAGCGACTTCATCAGTGATTAGTGGCGAGTGGCGAGTGGCGAGGCAAGACAGTCCCGGTCGGTGAAAGGAGCCTTCCTCGTCACTCGGCTCTCGCCACTCGCCACTCCGCCTTGTTAGATGCGCCCATGCACACCGCCTCCTTCGCCGGCGTCCGCGACGCCGCCCGCCAGATCGCCGGCCAGGCCGTACGTACGCCCTTGATCGAGAGCCCGGCGCTGAACGAACGCGTCGGGGGCCGGGTCCTGTTGAAGGCCGAGAACCTGCAGCGCGCCGGAGCCTTCAAATTCCGCGGCGCCTGGAACCGCATCAGCCGGCTGACGGACGAGGAAAAGGCACGCGGGGTCGTGGCCTTTTCGTCGGGCAACCACGCCCAGGCCGTCGCCTGCTCGGCCCGCCTGATGGGGACCAGCGCCATCATTGTCATGCCCGCCGACAGCCCCAGGGTGAAGGTCGAGGGCGTCATCGGCTTCGGCGGCGAGGTGCGGATGTACGACCGCTACACCGAGAGCCGGGAGGATATCGGCGAGGAGATCGCCCGCACCCGCGGCTCGATCCTGGTGCGGCCGTTCGACGACCCCTTTGTCATCGAGGGTCAGGGCACGATCGGGCTGGAGATCATGGAAGAGACCGACGGCCCGATCGACCAGCTGGTCTGCGGGGCTTCGGGCGGCGGTCTGATCGCGGGAATCAACCTGTCGATGGAGGCGCTGTCCTCCGATACCCCGGTGATCGCGGTCGAGCCGAAACACTACAACGACTTCCAGCTGTCCTTCGCGGCGGGCGAGCGGATGACCCATCCGCCCGCGCCCGGCACCATCTGCGACGCCCTGATGACCGACCGGCCGGGCGAACTGACCTTCCCGATCAACCAGCGCTGCGACCGGGTCGAGACCGTGTCCGACGCCGAGGTGGCCGAGGCTGTGCGCTATGCCTTCCACGCCCTGAAACAGGTGGTCGAACCGGGCGGGGCGGTGTCGCTGGCCGCGCTGCTTGCGGGCAGGATCGAGGCCCGCGACCGCACCACCGCCGTCATCCTTTCGGGCGGCAATGTCGACCCGGCCCTGTTCGCCGCCATCATCGAAGACCGTTTCACCCCTATCCCCTGACTGGAGCCCGCCCCATGAGCCGCACCGAACGCAAGGGTACGCCCACCCCCGTCGCCGACCTGGCAGGCATGATCGGCACCGAGGTCGGCGTCAGCCGCTGGATCACTGTCGACCAGGCCCGGATCGACGCCTTCGCCGAGACCACCGAGGACCGGCAGTTCATCCACATCGATCCGGTCGCGGCGGCCCAGACCCCGTTCGGCGGCACCATCGCCCACGGCTTCCTGACCCTCAGCCTGCTCTCGGCCATGACCTATGACGCCGTCCCGCCGCTGGAAGGCGTGGTCATGGGGGTCAACTACGGCTTCGACAAACTCCGCTTCCTCGCCCCGGTGCCCGCGGGGTCGAATGTGCGCGGCCGGTTCAAACTGCTGTCCGCCGAGGACAAGGGCGGCGGCCGCTGGCTGCTGAAACACGAGGTCACGGTCGAGATCGAGGGGGCGGAGAAGCCGGCGTTGATCGCGGAATGGCTGGGGATGCAGGTGGTGGGCTAGATTGAAAATGACCAGAATTTGGACTATATTCCAGCCATGACCCGCGTCTCCGTTTCCGAAGCCAAGGCCCGGTTCACCGAACTGCTCCGTCTGGTCGAGAGCGGCAAGGAAGTCGTGGTCACCCGGCACGGCAAGGAGATCGCGCAGATCGGGCCGCGTCGCCGCAAGTCCACGCCTGCGGAAAAGCTGGCGGGAATTCGAAGGGCGCAGGCGCTCGCGAAGGGCAAGTTCGAGCCCGGCTTCTCCGCCGCGCGCAGTCAGGACTTCCTCTATGACGACGACGGCCTGCCCGGTTGATCGTCGTCGACACCTCGGCGCTGATCGCGGTCGCGGCGAACGAGCCCGAAGCCGCCGCCTGCGAAGCCGCGCTGATCGCCAACGACCTGCTGCTGTCTGCGGCGACCTTGGCCGAAACGCTAATCGTGGCCCGGCGCAAGAAGGTCGAGGATAGCGTCCAGGTCCTGCTCGACAGCCTGGGTCCCGAGGTGATCGAGGTGGGCGAAGGCCTCGCCGTCATGGCGGCTGAGGCCTATGGTCGTTGGGGCAAAGGCTTTCATCCCGCCCGGCTGAACTACGGCGACTGCTTCAGCTACGCCTTGGCGGAGCTGTATGAATGCCCCCTGCTCTACGTCGGCGACGACTTCACACAGACGGACGTCAGGAGCGCCCTGGGCTGACCAATGAAGCGGCTCGGTGTCACGGTCGGGATTGAGGGCTGAGGAATAGCTGGTGCAGCGGCCCGCTTCACGTCACCCGAAGACTTCAGCGGTTGGCGTGGCTGAGGGACGTGGGCGGAGCCGCACGGTCGCGGCGGCCGACGTGAGAGCGCCGAGAACCGCCGGTATGCCGTGCGCAATCAGCATGACCACTGCCGGGACAAATCCGGCGTCTGCATAGCTTATCGTTAGCAGGAGCATGATTGCCCCCACCCCCAATGTTACGGCGGAGACGGCGGTCCACATCAACCAGGCGCGGCCCGATCGGATACGCCGCGAGGCGAACGACATGACGAGACCGGTGACCAGCCCCAGCGCCAGTTGCGGCAGAAAAGCGCCGAGAAAGCCTGCGAGCAGGAGATTCGTCAGGCTCATGGCCGGTAGCGACGGCGGCGCCAATGAACGCCCCCAGAGGAACAGGGCGGCGACCAGGAGACTGGCGACGACCGGGCCCAGCAATGTGAACACCGCTGCTGTCGCCGCCCCCCGTTTGAACCAGCCCGGGGACTTCACCCCTCCCCCAGACACCGCAACGCCACCTCGAGGTTCCGCAGCCCGTCCTCGCCCGTGACCGCCGGCGGTTCGCCGGTGCGGATGGCATGGGCGAAGGCTTCCAGCTCCTTCTTCAGCGGCTCGGCGGGCCAGCTGTTGACGGCGCGGGTCTGGTAGGAGCCGTCGGGCTGTTGGCCGAAATACTCCGTGACCTGACGGGTGATCAGGTCGGCGACCACGAACCGATTCAGGGTGGCGACCTGAAGGGTGCGAACCTTGTACGGGGTGACCCAGTTCGTCGTGATGTGGGCGATGGTGCCGTTGGCCAGGCGGAACTGCAGCAGGGCGGTGTCCTCGCGCTCGGCCTTGGTGCGGGCCAGCTGGGGCTGGACCTCGGTGATCTCGGAATCCGTCAGGTGGCGGATGATGTCGATGTCGTGCACCGCCAGATCGATGACCACCCCGACCTCGCCCATGCGCGGCGGGAAGGGTCCGACGCGGGTGATCTGGATGGAGATGACGTCGTCGCCGGCGATGGCGCGCTTGACCGCCTCGACCGCCGGGTTGAACCGCTCGACCTGACCGACCATCAGCACGCGGCTGTTGGCCCTGGCGGCGTCGATCATCCGCTGGGCGTCGGCGACGGTGGCCGCGATCGGCTTCTCGACCAGCACATGGACCCCGGCCTCGAGCAGGGCGACGCCGAGCTCGGCGTGGTGCCGGTTCGGCGTGGCGACCACGGCGGCGTCCAGACCGGCGGCGACGAAGTCTCCGGCCGTTGTGAAGGATCTGGCGTCATACAGGGCAGCGATGCCGTCGGCCGTCGCGGCGTCGGGGTCGAAGACGGCGGTCAGGTCGAAGTCGCGGATGTCGGACAGGACGCGGGCGTGATTGCGGCCCATGACGCCGACGCCGGCGACGCCGACCTTGAGCGGGGGAAGCGAGGCATGCGGCATGGTGTCAGGCCCTGTAGCTGGCGACGGCGGCGATGATCGTATCCTGCGTCACTTCGTCGAGATCGGCGTGCATGGGCAGGCTGAGCACACGGTCCATCAGCCGCTCGGTGACGGGCAGGCCCTGCGGTCCGCGCGGATACATGTCATAGGCGGGCTGCAGGTGCAGCGGGATCGGATAGTAGACCGCCGTCGGCACGCCCCGGGTCTTCAGATGGGCGATGAGGCCGTCGCGGTCCTCATGCTCGATCGTATACTGGGCCCAGTTCGAGACATTGCCCCCGGGCACGTCCGGCACGGCGGCGACATGGGGTCGCAGACCCTCGTTGTAGCGGGCCGCGATCCGGTTGCGCCATTCGATCTCCTGACCGAAGACGTTCAGCTTCTCGATCAGGACGGCGGCCTGGATGGTGTCCAGACGGCTGTTCAGCCCGATGCGCATGTTCAGATATTTGGGGTCGTGGTCGAAGGTCTTGCCTTCCAGATCCCGCGCCACCGCCTTGCCGTGCACCCGGACGGAATCGATCAGTTGGGCCAGATCGTCGTCATTGGTCAGCACCGCGCCGCCGTCGCCGTAGCAACCCAGCGGTTTGGCCGGGAAGAAGCTGGTGGTGGTGATGTCGGCCCATTTCAGCGGGTGGTCGCCGTTGATGGTGCAGCCGAACCCCTGGGCGGAATCGGCGATCAGCTTGAGGCCATATTTGTCGCAGATCGCCTTGATGGCCGGATAGTCGGCGGGCTGGCCGAACAGGTCCACGGCGATGACCACGCGCGGCGTCAGCCGGCCTTCCTTGATCGTCGCCTCGATGGCCGCTTCGAGGTGGCCGGGGTCCATGTTGTAGGTCTTCGCATCGACGTCGATGAAGACGGGCTCGGCGTCGAACCAGGGCACGATCTCGGCCGTGGCGGCGAAGGTGAAGCTGGGCACGAAGACCGCATCGCCGCGCCCGATGCCCCAGGCCATCAGCGGCAGGGCCAGGGCGTCGGTGCCGTTGGCGCAGCCGAGGGCGTGTTTCGCCCCGCCGAAGGCCGCCAGATCAGCCTCGAACTGGCGTACCTGCGGGCCCATCACCCAGGCCCCGCCGACGACGGCATCCTGCACGGCGGCCTCGATCCGGCCCTTGAGACGAAGGCGCTGGGCCTGCAGGTCAATGAAGGGAATATTCATCTCGGGACGTTCTCCGGGCGCGGGCGCGGCAAGGCGGCGGGCATTCAGCACCGCAGCGGTTGCGGCGTCCTACCAAATCGGGCCCGGCCACGCCAAATCCCCCTGCGTCACTTCGCGTGACGGGTTGCAACGACCGTGTACGGCGCCGTATGCCCGGCCCCATGAATTCTGGCGTACCCGCCGTCTTCCTCGATCGCGATGGTGTGCTGATCGAGGACACCGGCTATCCCCATCTGGAAGAGCATCTGCGCCTCGTGCCGGGCGCGGCCGAGGCTGTTCGGCGACTGAACCAGCTCGGCTACCTCTGCGTCATCGTCACCAACCAGTCGGGCGTGGCGCGGGGTCTGTTCAGCGAAGACCAGATGAATGCCTTCAACGCCCTGGTCGTGCGCAGGCTGGCGGCCGGAGGGGCGGTGATCGGCCCCGTCTATGCCTGCCCCTTCCACGCCGAGGCCCGTGACGAACGCTATCGGCATCCCGACCATCCCGACCGCAAGCCCAACCCAGGCATGATCCTGCGCGCCATCGCCGATCACGGTATCGACCCGGCCAGAAGCTTCATGATCGGCGACCAGCCCTCGGATATGGAGGCCGCCCGCCGCGCCGGCGTGCCCGGTTTCCGCTTCGAGGGCACCGACCTGAACGAATTCGTCCAGGAACTGCTGGGACACTGACGCGCCGACACCGGCTGTCAGTTCGCCCCGGATGGGAATTCTTCGCCCCATGAAATAAGCTGGGCTGTCAGCCTTCGGAGTTTTCCATGACCCAAACCTTCGCCGAGCGCCGCTGGGCCAGTTCTGACGGCCTGAGCCTGTACGCCCGCGACTATGCCGCCGCGTCCGGCACGGCGAAGCTGCCGGTCATCGCCATCCACGGCCTGACCCGCAATTCAGCGGATTTCGACGCCATCGCCCCCCTGATCGCCCAGAGCGGTCGGCGGGTTCTGGCGGTCGACATTCGTGGGCGGGGCCAGTCGGACCGCGCGCCCGACCCGATGACCTATCAACCCGCCACCTATGCCCAGGATGTGCTGGCCCTGATGCGCGATCTGGGCATTGAACGCGCCGTCTTCCTAGGCACCTCCATGGGCGGGCTGATCACCATGGCCCTGGCCGCCATCCGCTCGAAGGTCATCGCCGCCGCCATCATCAATGACGTCGGCCCCGAGGTGGCGACGGAAGGTCTGACGCGCATCGCCGCCTATGCCGGGCAAACGGTCGAGATCAACAATTGGGCGGATGCGGCGGCCTATGTCCGCAAGACCAATGAGATCGCCCTGCCCCACTATACGGACGCCGACTGGGACGCCTTCGCCCGCCGCACCTTCCGCATCGGCACCGAGGGCACGCCGGTGCCGGACTACGACCCCGACATCATGGTCCCGATCCGGGCGGCGGGGGCCAAGGCCCTGGTCCCCAATCTGTGGCCGTTCTTCACGCGGCTGGCCAAGGGGCGGCCCACCCTGCTGGTGCGCGGCGAAACCTCCGACCTGCTGAGCCCCGGGATCGCGGCAAAAATGCAGAAGCGGGCCCCGAAGATGGATTTCGTCGAGGTCCCCGGCGTCGGCCACGCGCCCATGCTGGACGAGCCCGAAGCCAAGGCGGCGATCTTTCCGTTTTTGTCGGAGCTGCCGTGAAGGCGAGTGATTAGTGGTTAGTGATTAGTGGTTGGGGCGGTTCAAGGCGTCACCCACCGCGCACGATCGGCGAGCCGGCAACCACTAATCACTAACCACCAGTCACCCCTCCGGAACATTGGCTTCCAGCTCATCCAGCCACACCCGCGCAGTCGCATCCGAAGGCGCGCGCCAGTCGCCGCGCGGGCTCAATGAGCCGCCGGTCACCACCTTCGGCCCGTTGGGCAGGGCGGACCGTTTGAACTGGCTGGTCTGGAAGAAGCGGAACAGGAATTTCCGCAGCCAGTGTTTGATCGTTGGCAGGTCATAGGCGACGCGCTCGTCGTCCGGCGTGTTGACCGGCCATTCGCCCGTCGCCGCATCCTTCCACGCCTGATGCGCCAGATACGCGACCTTCGACGGCTTGAGCCCGAAGCGGGTGATATGGAACAGGAAGAAGTCGTTCAGGGCATAGGGGCCGACCGTGGCCTCGGTCGACTGGATCTTGCCGTCGGCACCGGCCGGGACCAGTTCCGGCGAAATCTCGGTGTCGAGGACGGCGTGCAGCACCTCGGCGGCCGCGCCGGAATGCTCCTTCGTCGCCACCCAGCGGATCAGATGGCGGATCAGGGACTTCGCCACCCCGCCGTTGACATTGTAGTGGCTCATATGGTCGCCGACGCCATAGGTGCACCAGCCCAGGGCCAGTTCCGACAGGTCGCCGGTGCCCAGCACAAAGGCCCCGTTCTGGTTGGCCAGACGGAACAGATAGTCCGTCCTCAGGCCCGCCTGGACGTTCTCGAAGGTGATGTCGTGCACCGGCTCGCCCCTGGCGAACGGGTGGCCGATGGCCTCCAGCATGGTCGTCGCGGTCGGGCGGATGTCGATCTCCGCCCCGGTCACCCCCAGCGCCTTCATCAGGGCCCAGGCGTTCGCCTTCGTCCCGTCGGAGGTGGCGAAGCCGGGCATGGTGTAAGCGAGGATGCCCGTGCGCGGCAGGCCCAGCCGGTCGAAGGCGCGGCAGGCGACCAGCAGGGCCTGGGTCGAGTCCAGCCCGCCCGAGACGCCGATGACCAGCCGGTCCGCATGGGTCGCCTTCATCCGGCGCATCAGCCCCTGCACCTGGATGTTGAAGGCCTCGTAGCAGTCCTGGTCCAGCCGGGCGGGGTCATCCGGCACGAAGGGGTGGCGGTCGAGGGGGCGGAGGAGGTTTCCCGGCCCCTCACGGTCAGACGTCTCGAACGGCACCACCGTGGCCGGTTCGCCCTCGATGCGGGCACAGTCGGCGAAGGTGCCGTTGCGCAGCCGGTCCAGGCCGATGCGCTCGACGTCGATATCGGCGACGGTCAGATGGCTTTCTAGCGCGAACCGCTCACCTTCGGCCAGTTTCGCGCCCAGTTCGTGGATGGTCGCCTGCCCGTCCCACGCCAGGTCCGTGGTGCTCTCGCCCCAGCCCGAGGCGGTGAAGACATAGGCCGACAGGGTGCGCACCGACTGGCTGGCGCACAGCACCGCCCGCTCCTCGGCCTTGCCGATGACGATGTTGGACGCGGACAGGTTCAGCAGGATGCGGGCCCCGGCCAGTGCCGCCCGCGTCGACGGCGGTTGCGGGGCCCAGAAATCCTCGCAGATCTCGGCGGCGAAGACGAAGCCGGGGCGGTCGACGGCCTCGAAGATCAGGCCGGGCGCGAAATCCACCGTCTCGCCGTTCAGGACCGCCGTGTCCTCGGACCGGCTGGCGGCCGGGGCGAACCAGCGCTTCTCATAATATTCGCGGTAGTTGGGCAGGTAGGTCTTGGGCACGACGCCCAGCACCGCGCCCGACCCCAGCACCACGGCGCAGTTGTACAGGGCGTCACCGTTGCGCACCGGCGCCCCGACGACGGCGATCACGCCTGCCTTTTCCGCCGCCTCGGCCACGACCTCGATCTGGCGCTCCACCTCGTCCAGCAGGGCCGCCTGCATCAGCAGGTCGTCGATGGCGTAGCCGCTCAGGCTGAGTTCCGGAAAGACGATCAGGTCGACGCCCTGCTCTCCCGACTGTTTGATCAGGGCGATGTGTTCGTCGGCATTGGCAACGGGGTCGGCGGTATGGACCACCGGCGTCGCCGCGGCCACGCGGACGAAGCCGTGAGTGCGGGGCGAATGGAACGGGTGGGTCTTGGCCATAAAACTTTCCGCTCATCCCGGCGAAAGCCGGGACCCAGTTCTGTCCAGCGTGACGCAGGCGGTCCGAACCACCTGTTATGCTCATATAGGCCCAAACCGATCATCCAGAGAACCGGGTCCCGGCTTTCGCCGCGATGAGCGGAGTAGTTGGTGACGCGCCGGTCCCGCCCCGCTAAAGCCAAGGCATGAACGACACGCCGAAAAAGGGCTGGTTCTCGCGGCTCACCGAGGGCCTGAGCCGCTCCTCCAAACAGATGACCGAACAGGTCGTGGCCACCTTCGTGAAGGAGCCGCTGACCGAGGCCGCGCTGGAGGGGCTGGAGGAGCATCTGCTGGAGAGCGATCTCGGGCCGGCAGCGACCGACCGGATCGTGGCCCGGTTCCGCGAGCTGCGCTTCGGCGCGGGCGCGAACGAGCTTGAGGTAAAGGAGGCCCTGGCCGAGGCCGTGACCGCCGAACTGATCAATCACCAGGCCCGTTATGAGCCCCTCAACGGCGACCGGCCCTTCGTCACCCTGTTCGTCGGGGTCAACGGCTCGGGCAAGACCACCACCCTGGGCAAGATCGCCGCCGACCTGACGGGCCAGGGAGCCAGGGTGATGATCGTCGCCTGCGACACCTTCCGCGCGGCCGCCCGCGAACAGCTGAAAGTCTGGGCCGAACGCGCCGGGGCCACCTTCGAGAGCCGCCGCGACGGCGCCGATCCGGCCGGTCTGGCCTTCGATGCCTATACGCGCGCCAGGGCCGAGGGCTTCGATGTCGTGCTGATCGACACCGCCGGCCGGCTGCAGAACAAGTCCGCCCTGATGGATGAACTGCTCAAGATCGTCCGCGTCTTGAAAAAGATCGATCCGGAGGCACCGCACGAGACCCTGCTGGTGCTTGACGCCACCGTCGGCCGCAATGCGCTGGAGCAGGAAAAGGTCTTTGGCCGCACCGCCTATGTCTCGGGCGTGGTCATGACCAAGCTGGACGGCACGGCGCGCGGCGGGGTTCTGGTCCCCGTGGCCCAGGCCTCCGACGCCCCGATCAAGCTGATCGGTGTCGGCGAAGGCATCGACGATCTGCAACCCTTCGACGCGCGAGCCTTTTCAAGGTCTCTGGTCGGCCTGGAAGACTGAAGCATGAGTGACGGCGACACCCCCGCTCCGGCGACGAAAAAGGAGTCCGGCCTGCGCCAGGCCGTGGACTTCGGTGGCCTGCTGGCCTTCGGTCTCGCCTTTCTGGTGATGCGCCTGCGCGGAATGAGCGGGGACGAGGCCCTGGTCCACGCCACCTGGTTCCTCGTCGCCGGGTCCGCCATCGGGGTCGCGGTCGGCCTTATCGTCGAGAAACGGCTGGCCCTGATGCCGCTGCTGGTCGGCGGCTTCGCCCTGGTCTTCGGACTTCTGACCCTGCTGACCGGCGACGGTCTTTGGGTGAAGGTGAAGGTAACGGCGCTCAACCTGTCCCTGGCGGTCGCCCTGATCGGGGGCGTGCTGCTGAAAAAACAGCCGCTCAAGGCCCTGCTCGGCACCGTCATCCCGATCAACGACCGGGCCTGGCGGACACTGACGTTCCGCTACGGCGTCTATTTTCTGGCCGTCGCGATCGTCAATGAACTGGTCCGCAGCGAGGCCCTGGTCGGCTGGGCCGCCGGCCAGATGGGTCGCAACGACGTTGACCCGGCCGATGTCTGGGTCAGCTTCCGCGGTGTGCTGTGGATTGCCTCATCCGCCTTCGGCCTGTCCCAGATTCCACTGATCATGAGCAATCTGGTCTCGACCGACGCCCCGGTTGACCCGACCGCTCCGACGCAGCCCGACACCGCGCCCTGAACCGTCCGCGGATCATCCGTCGTCAAACCGTAAAACGCGGCTGCTAGACCCACCTCATCGAAACCGAGGGGATACGGTTCATGGTCAAGACCGGCAGCAAGTCGAAACGCGGCGGCACCCTCGGGGGTTCGCCCAGTCATCTGATACATCGTGTGCTGCAACTGGCACTCGACATCTATGCCGAAGAAGCCGGGGCCGACGGCCTGACCCAGCGCCAGTTCGCGGTGCTGGAAGCGGTGTCGCACAAATCCGGCCTGACCCAGACCGATCTGGTCCGGGCCACGGGGATTGATCGCTCAACCCTGGCCGACCTGGTTGCGCGGATGACCACCAAGGGGCTGCTGGATCGGGTCCAGTCCACGATCGACGCCCGCGCCAAGGCCGTCAGCCTGTCCACCGCCGGTCAGGCCGCCCTGGACGCCGCCCGTCCGAAGGTCGAAGCCGCCGACAAACGCATCCTGGCCCTGCTGCCCAAGGCCAAGCGCGACGGCTTCCTCGGCCTGTTGTCCGAACTCGCCGGCGAGGCCGACGCCGCGCCGGACAAGGCCAAGGCCGAGGCCAGGGCGGCGAAGAAGGCCGCGCGCGAGGCGAAGAAATTGGCGAAGAAGGCGGTCAAGCCGGTGAAGGTGAAGGCCGAAAAGCCGGCCAAGGTGCCCAAGCCGAAGAAGAGCAAGGCGGCCGAGCCGGCGTAAACGCGCTTTCGTCATCCCGGCGAAGGCCGGGACCCGGCGGCGCGCGTGAGCGCGAACCTGTCGCGGACAGTCTGCCTGAACAGATCGCCTTCGGCGCCGCCGGGTCCTCCGGTCTCGCGCCGCTCGCCGCAGGATGACGACAGCAGGGCGGGCTATCGCGGCCCCTCTAGTCCATCAGCTGCTGGGCCAGATAGACATAGTGCCTCGCCCAGCGGCGGGCGTTGGCGACCGGGTCGGCGTCGTTGGAATGTCCGCCTGAGGTCTCTTCATAATAGAGGTGGTCATGGCCCATGGCCTCGAGCCGGGCGGCGAATTTGCGCGCATGGCCGGGGTGGACGCGGTCGTCGCGGGTGTTGGTGGTGATATAGACGCGCGGATAGTCCGCACCCGGACGAAGATTCTGATAGGCCGAATAGCGGGCGATCCAGGCGGCTTCCTCGAGGATGCGCGGGTCGCCGTATTCGCCGATCCAAGAGGCCCCGGCGGGCAGTTCGTGATAGCGCAGCATGTCGATCAGCGGACTCTCGATCACCGCCGCATTGATCAGTTCCGGATGCTGGGTCATGGCCACCGAGGTCAGGACCCCGCCGTTGGACCGGCCATAGATGCCGGTGCGGCGCGGCGAGGTGATGCCGCGCCGGTGCAGGTCGGCGGCCACCGCCGCGTAGTCGTCAAAGGCCAGCTGGCGATTCTCGTTCAGCACCGACTGGTGCCACTCCGGCCCGAACTCGCCGCCGCCACGGATGTTGGCGTTGACATAGACCCCGCCGTTCTCGAGCCACAGCTTGCCCATCTCCGGGATGTAGGCCGGCGGCTTGGACACCTGGAAGCCGCCGTAGCCATAGATGATCGTCGGGGCGTGGCCGTCCATGACCAGGTCACGCGGCCGGGTGACGAAATAGGGGATCCTTGTGCCGTCGGACGAGGTCGCCTCGAACTGCTCCACGACATGGGTCGAGGCGTCGAAGCGGGCGGGGGCCGTGGCGATTGACTCACTGCGTCCGGCCGTCCCGATGCGCAGGTCCAGCAGGTTCAGGGTCGCCGGGGTCAGGAAACCTTCATAGCTGTAGAACTGACGATCCGATCCGCGGCTGGCGTCACCGAGATGCACCGCGACATTGTCCGGCACCTCAAGATCGGCCTTCAGCCACCCCCGACCGCGGGTGTCGAGGAAACGCATCATCCTGCCCCGGACGTTGTCATAGACGGTGGCGACGACCCGGTTGTCGAACACCGACACCTCCTCGACCGACTGGCGATTGCCGGGAACGAAGATGGCGTCGGCGCGCCCCTGACCGTCGCGCAGTCCCGCCAGCGGCGCGGACAGCAGACTGCCGGCGTTGAAGGCCTCGCCCGCCTGGGTCCAGGACTGTTCGACACTGAAGATCAACTGGTCGCGAACCGCACCGTGCACATTGACCTTGGCCGGCAGGCTCAGCTTGACCGGACGACCGTCCAGCCATTGCCAGGTCTCGCTGTTGAAGGTGTCGAGCGGGCGGTTGAACAGGATCCCCAGCACAGTGCCCTGTCCGTCGCGCAACACGCGCGCGCTGACCCCATAGCCACCGTCGCCGATTTCGCCGCGATAGACCTCCGTGGCCTGGGCCAGGGTCTGGCCGCGGCGCAGCGACTTGACGATGAAGGGATAGCCACTCTCGGTCAGGGTCGCCGCGCCGTTCTCCATGCCGAAATCGGTGGCCACCAGCAGGGTGCCGCGGTCCAGCCAGCT
The DNA here is from genome assembly GCA_965284535.1 of Caulobacteraceae bacterium. GTDB lineage: Bacteria > Pseudomonadota > Alphaproteobacteria > Caulobacterales > Caulobacteraceae > Brevundimonas. Next base: position 1,008,181 of record OZ260090.1, on the reverse strand, counting down.
GATGCGGTGCTTGCCCTCGGGCAGGCTGAAGCCGCCGTCGACGAAGCGTCTGGTGGTAGTGTCGAATTCGCGAACCACGACGGCGTCCTTGCCGCCGTCGGACAGGTTGATCAGGCAGCGCGTCTCGTCGGGGGCGAGGCAGTTGGCCCCCTTGAACACCCAGTCCCTGCCCTCGGCGCGGGACAGGGCGTCGATGTCGAGCAGGGTTTCCCACTGCGTATTCGCCGAGCGATAGGACTCCAGCGTCGTGCGCCGCCAAACACCCTTGGGATTGGTCGCATCCTGCCAGAAATTGCCGATGCCGTCGCCGAGGAAGGACGGACCCGGAATGCGGTCGGTGGCCGTCAGGATCGCCTCGGCCTGTTGCCGGAAGGGCTCATAGCGGCGGTCGCCCTCGAGCGAGGCCAGGGCGCGGCGGTTGGACTCGGCGACGAAGGCCATGGCCTCGGTGCCGTTGACCTCTTCCAGCGCCAGATGGTCGTCGGCGGCGCGCACCCCGGCGGGGCTCAGGTCGGCCGGCATGTGCGGCGGCGGGAGCAGCAGCGGCCGCGGTACGTCGGCGACATCCAGGATCGGGACCTGCATCTGCGCCGGCCCGCTCGCGCAGGCCGCCAGCAGCAACGCCGGAAGGGCGGCGGACAGGATCAGTCGGTTCATTGAACGCATTTCCAAAACTCCGTCATCCTCGGGCTTGTCCCGAGGACCCATTCATCTGCCGCAAGAGCGCTTGCGGGTCCGCCGGTCCGTCACGATCCCACGGTTCGCACGTGCTGACCGATGGGTCCTCGGGACAAGCCCGAGGATGACGGTGGAAGCAGATCATTCCGCCGCCGGCGCGTCCATCAGCCGCCGGGTCAGATAGGTGTATTCCAGCGCGATCCGCCGCGCTGTCTCGCGCAGGTTCGCCCCCGCCGCGTGGCCGCCGTCGGTGTTCTCATAGAACAGCACCGGATAGCCCAGTTCCTCCAGCCGCGCCGCCGCCTTGCGGGCGTGGCCCGGATGGACGCGGTCGTCCTTGGTCGAGGTGTGTATGAAGACCTCGGGATAGGGCTGGTCGGCGCGCAGGTTCTGATAGGGCGAATAGGCCTGGATCCAGGCTCGCTCCTCCGGAATGTCCGGATTGCCGTATTCCGCGATCCAGCTGGCGCCGGCCAGCAGCCTGTGGAAGCGCAGCATGTCGAACAGGGGCACCTGGATGACCGCCGCATTGATCAGGTCCGGCCGCTGGGTCAGCATCGCCCCCATGAAAAGTCCGCCCTGCGATCCGCCCATGATGCCGAGCTTCGGCTGGCTGGTGACGCCGCGCGCGATCAGGTCCAGCGCCACGGCCTGATAGTCCTCATGCGCCCGCTGGCGGTTTTCCTGCAGGGCCGCCTGGTGCCAGTTGGGGCCGAACTCGCCGCCACCGCGGGTGTTGGCGATGACATAGACGCCGCCGCGCTCCAGCCACAGCTTGCCGACCGTGGCCGAATAGCCGGGCAGCAGCGACGACTGGAAGCCGCCGTAGCCGTACAGCAGGGTCGCGTTCGATCCGTCCATGGCCATGTCGGCGCGGTGGACGACGAAATAGGGGATCATCGTCCCGTCGGCCGAACGGGCCTCGAACTGGTCAACGGTCATCCCCTCGGCGTCGAATTTGGCCGGCAGGGATTTGGTCAGGCTCGCATCGCCTGTGGCGGCATCGGCCAGATACAGGCTGGACGGATTCAGATAGCCGGTGACGCTGACAAAGACCTGGTCGTCCTGCTCGCTGGCCGAGCCGACGCTGACCGAGACGTTCTGCGGCAGGTCCAGTCGGCTCCGCGCCCATTCACCGGACGGATTGGGCTCATAGACATAGATCGACCCGCGGACGTTTTCGTACAGGGCCACGACCAGTTTGTTGCGGGTGTTGGAGATACGCTCGATGGCCTCGCGCGGGCCGGGGCGGATGACCAGCTGTGCCTGCACCGTCGGGTCGGCCAGCCAGGCCGCCAGATCATAGGCGATGACGTCGCCGGTCCGGAATTCCTGACCCGAAGGCGCAGTCCAGTCCTGATCGGTGGTGAAGACCATCTGTCCACGGACAAGGGCGTTGATGCTGGACTTGGCCGGCAACTCCAGCTTCGTCGTCGTGCCGTCGGCGTTCAGCCGGTGCGTCTCGCCCTCATAGAAGCTGACGCCCCGGTTGATCAGGGTCGCCTGCACCACGCCGTCGGCGTCGCGCAGGGTGTAGCCCGAGACCGAGACATCGGTCGGCTGGCCGGTGAAGACCGTCTGCGCCTGATCGACCGTCTGGCCGCGAGTCAGGATCTTGACGATCATCGGATAGCCCGAGCTGGTCAGGGTACCGGGGCCGAAGTCGCGCGAGATCAGCAGGGTGTTCTCATCCACCCATGACGCCCCGCCCTTGGACTCCTCGAGCACGAAACCGCCCTCGACGAAGGTGCGGGTGGCGCGGTCGAACTCGCGCACGGTCACCGCATCCTTGCCGCCGTCGGACAGGGAGATCAGGCAGCGCGTCTCGGCCGGCGGCAGGCAGGTCGAGCCCTTGTAGACCCAGTTCTTGCCCTCGGCGGCGGACAGGGCGTCGATGTCGAGGATCGTCTCCCACCGGGGTTCGGCGCTGCGATAGCTGTCCAGGGTCGTGGTCCGCCAGATGCCGCGCACATGGGTCGCATCCTGCCAGAAATTGTCGATCGTGCCGTCGTGGTTGAAGCCCGGCGACGGGATGCGGTCGCGCGACTGCACGATCTCCAGCGCCTGCTGGTGCAGCGGCTCGAAGCGCGGATCGCCGCGCAGAACACCGAGCGAATGCTCATTGTGGGCATTGACCCAGGCCATGGCCCGTTCGCCCTCGACCTCTTCCAGCCACAGGTATGGATCGGTCGCGTCCGAAGTGGCGAAACCCGCGCCTGAAGCCTCGGCGGGCGCGGGAGCGGGTGTCTGGGCCATGGCGGCGCTCGAAATACTGGTGGAGGCGAGAAGCGCGGCGAGCGCGGCGGCGGTGCGGATCATGTGGCGGTGTCCCCTGAACGTCCGGCGGCACCTTACCGGGCGGCGGGTCAGCGACAAGCCGGGCCGGGCGGAGGTTAAGGCTTTGTCATGTTGACGAGCCGGGCCCGTCAGCGGCCCTCGTCCGGAATGCACAGGGAATTTCCGCAGGCCTTGCAGTGCACCGCGTCGGGCTCATGTTTCTGCAGGCCGCACTGATCGCAGGGCCACCGGACCTTGTTCGGCCGCACGAATGTCTGCGCCAGACGCAGGAACAGGGTGATCCCGGTCAGCATGATGGCGATCGACAGCACCCGCCCCCAGTTGCCCGGCAATGTGATGTCGCCGAAGCCCGTCGTGGTGAGGGTGGCGACGGTAAAATACAGGGCGTCGAGATAGCCCCTCAGGTCCGGATGGTCGTGGCGGAAGGTGGCATAGACGAAGCCGGTGGCCACAAAGACGAAGGTCACAAGCGCCGCCAGCGCCCGCGTGATCTCCTCCACCCGGGTGTCGTCGTATTTGCGGCCCACCGTCCGCCAGAAGAAGTCCGAGCTCAGCAGCGTCCACAGGCGCAGCATCCGCAGGAAGCCGAAATTGTAGATTGGCACCAGCAGGGTCGCGAGGATGAACAGGTCGACCCAGGTCGCCGGCTTCTTCAGCCAGTCCCTCATATCGGTATAGGCCAGGGCCCGCGCCGTCAGATCCGCCGCAAGGAAGGCGGCAACCAGATAGTCAACCACATAGAAGGCCCAGCCCGCCTCGCGCAGGATCGGCCCGGCGAGGAAGAAGCCGATGATGGCGAAATCCACGACGATGATCGCCAGCCGGAACCGCACCGCCGCCGGCGAGGAGCCGTGGTACAGGTATCGCATCCTCGCGCGCACACGCAGGCCTTCGGACTTGGGCGGGATGGGCGCTTCGGCGGGCTCGGACGGGTGTTCGGTTCGGCTCATGACCCAGCGATAACGCGCGTCGCTCGCGCAAGGAACCGTCCGTGTCTATATGGGCCTCGCCATGACCCGTCCCTTCGTCAAGATGAACGGCGCCGGCAACGACTTCGTCGTCGTCAATGCGCTCCAGACGCCGTTCGCCCCGACGGCCGATCAGGCGCGCGCCATCGCCGACCGTCAGACCGGCCAGGGCTGCGACCAGTTGATCGCCATCGAGCCGTCCGACAGGGCCGACGCCTTCATGCGGGTGTGGAACGCCGATGGCGGAACGGTCGAGACCTGCGGCAACGCCCTGCGCTGCGTGGGCTGGCTGCTGATGCAGTCGACCGGCAAGGACCGGGTGGTCATCGACACCCTGGGCGGCCCGACCACCGCGCGTCAGGAACAGGACGGCCGGGTGACCGTCGATATGGGCGCGCCACGGCTGGACTGGGAGCAGATCCCGCTCGACGAGGCCATGGACACGCGCGGCATCGAGCTTCAGGTCGGCCCCATAGACGCACCGGTCCTGCACACGCCCGGCGCGGTCTCGATGGGCAATCCCCACGTCGTCTTCTTCATGGACCACGCCCCCGACGACGCCTTCGTGCGCGGCATGGGGTCGCTGGTCGAACATCACCCGCGCTTTCCCGAGGGCGTCAACGTCGGCTTCGCCCATGTCGTCGCGCCCGACCGGATCCGCCTGCGGGTGTGGGAACGCGGGGCGGGCCTGACCCGCGCCTGCGGTACCGGTGCCTGCGCCGCCCTCGTCGCCGCCTCCCGCCGCGGGCTCAGCGAACGGGCGGCCCGGGTCCAGGTCGACGGCGGTGAACTGGACATCATCTGGGACGAAGAAACCGGCCACGTCTCCATGACCGGCCCGGTCGAGATCGAGCGAACGGGAACCCTTTCGGTCTGACGCTGCGTCAACAGTTGTCGCCGCCCGTCCTGCGGCTTAGGAACGGGCATGGCCGATCTCACCGACAAACAGACCTTCTCCGACGAAGACGCGCTGGAGTTTCACCGCAGCCCGACGCCGGGCAAGATTTCCATGGCGCCGACCAAGCCGATGGCGACCCAGCGCGACCTGTCGCTGGCCTATTCGCCCGGCGTGGCCATTCCGGTGCTGGCCATCGCCGAGGATGTCGACAAGGCCTACGACTATACGTCCAAGGGCAATCTGGTCGCCGTCATCTCCAACGGCACCGCCATTCTCGGCCTCGGCAACCTCGGTCACATGGCGTCCAAGCCCGTGATGGAGGGCAAGGCCGTCCTGTTCAAACGCTTCGCCGACGTCGACAGCTTCGATGTCGAGGTCAAGACCACCGACCCGGACGAGTTCATCACCGTGGTCAAGAACATCGGCGACACCTGGGGCGGGATCAATCTGGAGGACATCAAGTCCCCCGAATGTTTCGTCATCGAGAGCGAGCTGCAGGACCTGCTGGATATCCCCGTCTTCCATGACGACCAGCACGGCACGGCCATCATCTCGACCGCCGGACTGATCAATGCCTGCCATATCACCGGCAAGAAGCTGGAGGACGTCAAGGTCGTGCTGGCCGGTGCCGGCGCGGCCGGTCTGTCCTCGATCGGCCTGATGAAGGCGGTCGGGGTCCGGGCCGAGAACACCGTCATCGTCGACCGCGACGGGGTCGTCTACAAGGGCCGCGACAACGTCGACCAGTGGAAGGCCGCCCACGCCACGGACACGCCGCACCGGACGCTGGCCGAGGCCATGGTCGGTGCCGACGTCGTGCTGGGCCTGTCGGCCAAGGGCGCGATCACCAAGGAGATGGTGGCCTCCATGGCCCCCAATCCGATCATCTTCGCCATGGCCAACCCCGACCCGGAGATCACCCCCGAGGACGTGGCCTCGGTACGTTCCGACGCCATCATGGCCACGGGCCGGTCGGACTATGTCAACCAGGTCAACAACGTCCTCGGCTTCCCCTACATCTTCCGTGGGGCCCTCGATGTCCGCGCCCGCCGGGTCAATCACGAGATGAAGGTGGCCTGCGCCCAGGCCCTGGCCGCCCTCGCCCGCGAGGACGTGCCGGACGAGGTCGCCGCCGCCTATCGCGGCCGCAAGCTGAAATTCGGGCCCGACTACATCATCCCGACACCGTTCGACCCGCGCCTGATCTGGTACATCCCGCCCTTCGTCGCCCAGGCGGCGATGGACACCGGCGTGGCGCGCAAGCCGATCGAGGATATGGACGCCTACCGGACCCAGCTGCGCTCGCGGCTCGATCCGTCCGCCGCCCTGATGCAGAACATTTCCGGTGCCGTCCGCGCCGCGCCGAACAAGCGGGTGGTGTTCGCCGAGGGCGAGGAAACCGCCGTCATCCGCGCCGCCTGGGGCTTCAAACAGGCCGAACTGGGCACGCCGATCCTGATCGGCCGCGAGGAACTGATCCGCAAGAACGCCGCCGAGGCCGGGCTGAATTTCGACGACATGGGTATCGAGATCGTCAATGCCCGGATCAGCGACCACAACGACGAATACACGGACTGGCTCTACGAGCGGCTGCAGCGCCGCGGCTATCTGCGCCGTGACGTGCAGCGGATGATCAACCAGGACCGCAACTATTTCGCCGCCACCATGTGCGCGCGCGGCCAGGCTGACTGCATGGTCACCGGCGTGACCCGCAATTTCAACATGGTGCTGAAGGAGGTCCGCCGCGTCCTCGACGTCAAGGAGCGGATGATCGGTCTGTCGGTGCTGCTGGCCAGGGGCCGCACCCTGTTCGTCGCCGACACCTCGATCCACGAACTGCCCAATGCCGAGGAGCTGGCCGAGATCGCCATCCAGGCCGCCGCCACCGTGCGCAGGCTGGGCAAGAAGCCGCGCGTGGCCTTCCTCAGCTACTCGTCCTTCGGCAACCCGCCCGGCGACCGTGCCGAGAAGGTCCGCGAGGCCATCCGCATCCTCGACGCACGCGGCGTGGACTTCGAATACGAGGGCGAGATGCCCCCGGAACTGGCGCTCGATCCCGAGGCGCGCGCGGCCTATCCGTTCATGCGCCTGACCGGCCACGCCAATATTCTGGTCATGCCGGCGATCCATTCCGCCGCCATCTCGACCCGGCTGGTCCAGTCCCTGGGTGGTGCGACCGTGATCGGGCCGCTCCTGGTCGGCCTTGAGAAGTCCGTTCAGATCGTCAGCCTCGGGGCCTCGGTCAGCGAGATCATCACCGCCGCGACCTTCGCCGCCTATGACGAAGGGGCGGCGGTAGAGGCCTGACCGTTCAGGTCTCCCCGACCGCCGCCTTCAGCCTGCGGTTCCGGCGGTCCAGCAGCCAGCACAGGATTACGGCGGGTATTCCGACCGCCGCCGTCCCCGCGAAGAACAGGGCATAGGCGACCATCAGCTCGTGCCCCTGCTGCAAGCCCTCGACGACGACGCCCGAGAAGCCCTTCAGGAACTTGCCGAGCAGGGCGTAGAACGAACTGAGCAGGGCGTACTGGGCTGCCGTATAGCCAATGCCCGTCAGGCTCGACATGTAGGTCACGAGGGCGGCACCGGCCAAACCTTCGCTGAAATTCTCGACGAACAGAACACCGGCGAACATCGGCGTCGACAGCCCGACCATCGCCATCAGGGTGTAGCCGAGGTTGGACATAGGACCGATCAGGGCACCCAACAGCAGGGTCCGGCCAAAGCCGAACCGGAGCGCGCACAGGCCGCCGGCGGCGATACCCAGAATGGACCCCGCCAGTCCGAAGCTGAGCCGCATGGCCCCGATCGCGTCCTTGGTCAGGCCCAGGTCGATGTAGAACGGTCCAACCATCGGCCCCATGACGAAGTCCGGCAGGCGATAGAGGCTGATCGCTGCCAGCATCAGCACAGCGGCGGTCTTGTGGGTTTTCAGGAAGTTGAGGAATGGGCCGACGACCACATCGAACATGCCCCGCGGCGTCCACGGAGCCGCGCCGCCCGTCGCCCGGGCGATGGCCATACGGTCCAGGGGCTCCTTTGCGAGCAGGGTCGCGATGATCGCGATCGACATCGCCGCGCCCCAGATCGCATAGGCCCCGTTCCAGCCCAGCCGGGTGGCGAAGAACAGAATGAGAGCATTGCCCGCCAGAATCGCGAACCGGTAGCCAAGCTGATAGGCAGAGGTCAGCAGGCCCAGATCCTCGTCGTTCTCGGCGGTTTCGATCCGCCAGGCGTCGACGACGATGTCCTGGGTCGCGGACGCGAAGGCCGTGACCAGGGCGGCGATGCCGAGGGCGGTCAGTCCGCCCTCCGGGCCGATGATCGCCATCGCGATCAGCGCGCCCCCGACCAGTGTCTGGGACAACAGCATCCAGCCCCGGCGCCGCCCGAACCGGCCGAGGATCGGGACGTCGAACCGGTCGACGATCGGCGCCCAGAGGAATTTGAAGGAATAGGCGAGGCCTACCCACGAAATGAAGCCGATGGCCGACAAGGTCACGTCGCCTTCGGCCAGCCAGATGCTCAGGGTGGCGCCGGTCAGCAGGAACGGCAGGCCGGAGCCGAAACCGAGCAGCAGGGTGATCAGGACGCGCTTGTTTCCAAGCGCCTTCACCACATCGCGCATACCGGACTTGCGGGGCGCGGCCTCGGTGGAGCTGTCGGTCATTCTGGCGTCCCTCGCAGTGACGCCCCCGCGTCCCTATCCGGCGGCGACCTTGGCGCGGTCCGCGCGGTTCGTCCAGCGGGCGAGCGAGGCGCGAAGCGATTCCAGCTCCAGAGGCTTGACCAGATGGTCGTCCATGCCGGCCTCGAGACAGGCCTTGCGGTCCTCGGCGAAGGCATTGGCGGTCAGGGCGACAATGGGCGTGCGATCACCACGGGCGCGGATGGCGCGGGCCGCGCTGGGTCCGTCCATGCCCGGCATCCGCATATCCATGAAGACCAGGTCGTAGCGGGCGCGCTTCATGGCCGCGACGGCCTCGTCACCGTTGGCGGCGGTCTCCACCGCGCAGCCCTCGCGCCGCAGCAGGGTCGAGGCCAACAGGGCCCCGACCGGATTGTCCTCGACCAGCAGAACCCGCGTCCCCGAGAAACGGGCCGGGGCGACCCGGTCGTCCTCCGCCGGGGCCGATGGCGGACCGCCCGGATGCTGGGTTTGACCCGAGGCCGCCAGGACCCGCTCCGCCAGGGAGGCGCGGCGCAGGGGTTTGATCAGATAGCCGTGGAATCCGACCTCCCGGTAGCGGGCGATCAGGTCGCGCTCGGCCGGTTTCAGCAGCACGATGGCCCGCCCTTCGGCGGGTTTGGCCGCCAGACCCTGGGCCGACTCGCGAGCGGCGTGATCGATCAGGACGATGCCGGCATCCGCTCGCACGGTGCCGCCCGAGGCCTCGATCTGATCCATGGCCGCCGCGCGGACGAATGAATCCGGGCTGACCACGGCGACGGCATGACCCGCCAGGGGCGCGCCCCGCTCTACCGCCTTCGCCGCCGATTCGAAGGTCGCCTCGAAGCGGAAGCGCGAACCCGGGCCGTCGGGGCGATCGTCGACCGTCACCGCACCCTGCATGGCGGCCGCGAGCCGGGATACCACCGCCAACCCCAGACCGGCCCCGCCGAAACGACTGGCGTCAGAGGCGTCGACATGGCCGAACTCCTCGAAGATCCGCGCCCGCGCCTCGGCCGGAACGCCGGGCCCGGTGTCGTCGATGATGAAGGCCAGACGGGGCGATTTCACCGACCCACCTGCGCGTTCGACGGCGATCCGGACCCCGCCCGTCTCGGTGAATTTGACGGCATTGCCCGCGAGATTGAACAGAACCTGCCGCAACCGGCCCTCGTCACCCATGACGTCGACGGCGTCGGGTGCCACCGACCAGGCGATCTCCAGTCCCTTTTCGTGGGCACGGGGGCTGAGCAGTTCGGCCACCCCGCGCACCAGCGCCTCCAGATCGACGGGGGCGTGGTCGAACTCCAGCTTGCCGGCCTCGAGCCGGGCATAGTCCAGCAGGTCATTGACCAGACCCAGCAGATGCTCGGCCGATGACCGCGCCGCCTCGGCATAGGCCCGCTGCGCCCCGTCCAGCCGGGTCCGCGACAACAGGCCCAGCATGCCGATCACGCCGTTCAGCGGCGTGCGCATCTCGTGGCTCATCAGGCGCAGGAACTGTTGTTCCGGAACCGCCGCCTCCGCACCCGTCTTCACCCGCCGCGCCATGCCGATCTCCTTGACCCGCATCCTGCCGGACAATCCCTTAAGACCGGTTCAATCGGCCCGGTTAAGACGGGGCCGGGCTCAGAAGGCCCGCGTCTCGGCCCTGCCATGCGACGGACTCTCGAAATCGCCCTGTGCCCCGACGGTCGAGCGGCGATAGACCAGGGCCTCGGCGATATGACGGCGCAGGACACCGTCGCAGCCGTCGAGGTCGGCGATGGTGCGGGCCAGCCGCAGGGTCCTGGTCCAGCCGCGCGCGGTCAGGCCACCCGCCTCCCCGGCCCGCATCAGCAGGGCGCGGCCCGCGTCATCGGGGGTGGCGAACCGGTCCAGGGTCTCACCCGAGGCGCGGGCGTTGACGGCCTGGTCGCGGGCCGTATCCGGGTCGATCCCGGCGGAGCGCAGCCGGTCCTCCTGCAGGGCGCGGGCGGCGTGGACACGGGCCGAGGCCTCCGCCGTGCCCTCCGCGGGCGGCGGCAGGGCCATGTCGGCGGCGGTGACCGGCGGCGTCTCCACCGTCAGGTCGATGCGGTCGAACATCGGGCCCGAGATGCGGTTCTGGTAGTCGCGCTGGCATCTGGGTGCCTTGCCGCACGCCCCCTTGCCCCCGCCGCCGATCCCGCACCGGCAGGGGTTCATCGCCGCGACCAGCTGGAACCGCGCCGGATAGCGGACATGGGCATTGGCCCGCGCCACCACGATCTCGCCTGTCTCCAGCGGCGCGCGCAGGGAATCCAGGGCCTGCGCCGAATATTCGGGGAGTTCATCCAGGAAGAGGACTCCATTGTGCGCAAGCGAGGCTTCACCCGGCTTGGCGCGCAGGCCCCCGCCGGTCAGGGCGGCCATGGAGGCGGAGTGATGCGGGCTGCGGAACGGCCGGTCGCGGGTCAGGCCGCCCCGCTCGATCAGCCCGGCCACCGACCAGACCATGGAGGTCTCCAGCAGCTCCTTCGGCGTCAGCGGCGGCAGCAGGCCCGGCAGCCGCGCCGCCATCATCGACTTGCCCGAGCCGGGAGGACCGACGAAAAGCAGGTTGTGGCCGCCCGCCGCCGCGATCTCCAGCGCCCGTTTGGCGCTCTCCTGACCCTTGACCTCGCACAGGTCCGGCACCCGGTCGCCGGATCGCATGGCCCCCGGCTCGGGCCGGCGCAGAACCTGCGTCCCCTTGAAATGATTGACCAGTCCGATCAGCGAGCGCGGGGCCAGCACCGCCACCTCCCCCGCCCAGGCCGCTTCGGGGCCGTTGGCCTCGGGACAGATCAGGCCCAGCCCCATGGCATCGGCCGCCACGGCGGCGGGCAGGGTCCCTCCGACCGGGGCGATCCGCCCGTCCAGCCCCAGCTCCCCCACCGCCGCCCAGCCTGAGAGCATGTCCGGCGGGATGACCCCCATGGAGGCCAGCAGGGCAAGAGCAATCGGCAGGTCGAAATGACTGCCCTCCTTGGGCAGGTCGGCCGGGGCCAGATTGGCGATGATCCGCTTGGCCGGCAAGGACAGGCCGATGCCGGCGAAGGCACCCCGCACCCGCTCCCGGCTCTCGGCCACTGCCTTGTCGGCCAGGCCGACGATGGTGAAGGACGACTGATCGCCGGACGGCAGCTGCTGGACCTGCACATCCACCCGCCGGGCGTCGACGCCCTCGAAAGCCACGGTCACCACGCTGGCGAGCATGATCGCCTCCCGCTATCCGGGAAAGGAACAAATCACGAACCGACGGTGTTTGGCAAGAGGGACGTCAGGACGCCCGCTTCTTCTCCACCACATCCCACATCAGCGCCGCCGCATCGACGCCGGTGAACCGCTTGAGCTGCTGGGCACCCGTGGGCGAGGTGACGTTGATCTCGGTCAGATAGTCGCCGATCACGTCGATGCCGACGAAGATCAGGCCGCGCGCTTTGAGGGTCGGGCCGATGGCGGCGCAGATCTCGCGGTCGCGGGCGGTCAGTTCGACCGGGGCCGCTGTGCCGCCGACATGCAGGTTCGAACGCACCGCGCCAGCGGCGGGGATGCGATTGATCGCCCCGACCGGCTCGCCGTCGATCAGCAGGATGCGCTTGTCGCCCTTCGACACCGCCGGAATGAATTTCTGGATCACCAGCGGATCGCGGCTGCCGACGGCATGGATCTCGATCAGGGCCTCCAGATTGGGATCGCCGGCCTTGAGCCTGACCACGCCCGATCCGCCGGCTCCGTGCAGGGGTTTGAGCACCACATCGCCGTGACGTTGATGGAAATCGACCAGGGCGACGGGGTCGGCGCTGATCAGGGTCGGCGGCGTCAGGCCGGGGAATTGCGTCACCAGCATCTTCTCGGGAGCGCTGCGCACCTCGGCCGGATCGTTCACCACCAGGGTCCCGGGATGCACAGTCTCGAGCAGATAGGTGGCGGTGACATAGGCCATGTCGAACGGCGGGTCCTGACGCATCAGGATGACGTCGATGTCGGCGCCCAGATCCAGCTTCACCTCATCGCCGAGCGTGACGTGGTCACCCCGGGTCTGGCGCATCGCCGTCACCGGACGGGCGCGGCAGAACAGCCGGCCGTCCTCCAGCGCCAGGGTGCGGAAATCATAGACCCACTGGGCGTGGCCCCGCTCCTGCGCCGCCGTCATCATCATCCAGCTGGTGTCGGACTCGATATCGACGGCCTCGACGGGGTCCATCTGGATCGCGACTCTGAGCATGGGATGTCCTTCCGGCGGCGGAGCCTTGGCTAATGGGCAGCGGAGGCAGCGAGCGCAACCCTCGGGAGGCCGGAGCTGGCAGGTGGTTAGTGGTTAGTGGTTAGTGATTTCCCCTTCGCCGTCGGCGGAAGGGCGGCGCGGACCGCGCCCTCGCCCAGGTGGTGGCCAACCACTAACCACTAGCCACTAACCACTCCGGCGCAGCCACTCAGTTCAGCTGCAGCCTCACCCGGTCCACCGACATCTGGCGCGTGACCTCCATCGGATCGTCGACCGTGCGAGCACGGGCGAGGGCCTCCAGCGCGCCGGTCAGGGAGCCCTGTTTCTCGCGCGCGGCGGCGACGTCCAGCCAGGGGCGGTGGTCCTCGGGGTCCAGCAGGGCACGGCGCAGGGCCGAGCGCTCGGCTCCCTCATAGTCCGCCGCCCGGATGGCGCGGCTGAACAGCACGTTCTGCAGCCGGATCAAGGCCTCACGATCGGTCACCGGGGCCATCAGCACGTCCAGCCGGTCGGCGACGTGGGGAGTCAGCCCGGCCCGCAGCGCCCGCCGTGTCAGCTCCGACGGCAGGACCAGCCGGCCCTGGCTGAACGGGTCCAGCGCGACCGGCCCCTCGGGCGTCTCGACCCGCAGCAGGAAATGGCCGGGGAAGTCGACACCCCGGGCCTTGACCCCCGCGCGCCGCGCCGCGTCGAGATAAAAGATCGACAGGGCCGCCGACAGGCCACGGCGGCGCTCGGCCACGTCGATGACATCGGTATTGCCCGGACTGTCGAAATTGATCAGGTCGCCGTTGAGGCGCAGGTCCGCGGCCATGGTCTCGGCCAGGGCGTCGTCGGGCCCCTCACTCTGGATGCGTTCGGCAAGCCGTTCGGCGGCGGCGGCGGCCAGGGTCCGGACCGGCTCGGGATCACGGAACGGATAGTCGTGGATGGCGCAGGCGATGGCGGCTTCAAGCAGCGGAAATCGCTCGTCCCCGGCCTGTCCGGCCTCCGTCAACACCTCGATCGCCTCGTCGCGGGTCATGCGGCGCCCCTCCCGAAGGCGACAACACCGCGACGATGACGCGGAAACCGGCCTGGAGCCAGCGCCACCATATCGATTCGCAGCACATGTCCGGCCAAGCTGGGTCTTTGGCGCAACACCGACCGGCCCGCCGAGAGCAGCCTGTCGTACTGGTCCGGCCCCAGCGCCGTCAGCGCCGCCTCCAGCGTGGCGCGGCGTTTGACCTCGACCACGGCCAGCACCTTTCCGCGTCGCGCCAGGATATCGATCTCCCCGGCGCGGGTCTTCAGGCGGAAACCAAGCACCTGATAGCCCTTGGCCATCAGCAGCGCCGCGGCCCACCATTCCGAGCGGTGGCCAAGCCGGTGGGAGACGGCCCCCAGGGCGACCCGCCAGCCGCGTTTGGCCCGCACGACCTTCGGCGCCTTCACCCGGACCGGAGGCCGGGCACCACTCACCGGCCCTGCATCTCCAGCGCCCGCCTGTAGAGCGGCTTGCGGGGCAGGTTCAGCGCCCTGGACACCTCCGCCGCCGCCTCGCCGGGCGGCAGCCGGGTCATGGCCTCGGCCAGGGCGGCATCGACATCCGCTTCCGGGACGACCTCCATCTCACCGGGTCCGACGACGATGACGATCTCGCCCTTGGGCACCTGGCAGCGCGGGTCCAGGGCCAGTTCGGCCAGCGAGCCCCGCACGCACTCCTCATAGAGCTTGGTCAGTTCCCGGGCGACGGCGGCGGGGCGCGGCCCCAGCACGGCGGCCATGTCGGCCAGACTGTCGGCCAGACGCGGACCGCTCTCGAAGAAGACCAGGGTCTGACGCGCTGTCCGCACCTCTTCCAGTGCCGCGCGCCGCGCGCCCGATTTCGGCGGCAGGAAGCCGGCGAACAGCACCCGGTCGGCGGGCAGGCCGGCGATGCACAGGGCTGCCAGCAGGCTGGATGGGCCGGGGATGGGGTGCACCGGCAGGCCCGCCGCGATCACCGCCCGGGCGACCACGAAGCCGGGGTCGTTGACCATCGGCGTGCCCGCGTCCGAGACCAGGGCCACCACCTCGCCGGCGCGCAGCCGCTCGATGGCCCCCTCGGCCGCCCGCGCCGAGGCGTGGTCATCGCAGCGCTCCAGCCTCGCCTTCAGCCCATAGGCCGACAGCAGCTTGCCGGTCACCCGCGTGTCCTCGGCCAGCACCAGATCGGCGGCGGCCAGCACGTCGAGCGCGCGCAACGTCATGTCGCGCAGATTCCCGATCGGGGTCGCCACCAGATAGAGGCCCGACGCCACGGAGCGCGGCGGCGGGGCGGTCGGTGGAAAGGGCGAGAGGTCAGGGCTGGATTCCGGCATCGCCGGGACCGTGCCAGCGGGGACGGCCCGGCTCAAGGGCGGTGCGCTCAGAGGGCCTTCTTGAAACCAACGTGACTGGCGACAAACCCGAGCTGATCATAGAAGCGGTGGGCGTCCGATCGGCCCGCGTCGGTGGTCAGTTGCACCAGAACACAGCCCCGCGCCCGGCACGCTTCAATGGCCCAGTCGAAAACCCGGTGGCCCAGTCCGCCGCCGCGACGGTCGGCGGCGATCCGCACCCCCTCGATCTGGCCGCGCAGGGCACCCTTTCGCGAGAGACCGGGGATGAAGGTGATCTGCAGCGTGCCGATAACCCGCTCGCCCTCGCAGACCACGGCCAGCAGCTGGTTGGGATCGGCATCGATGGACGCAAAGGCCGTTTCATAGGCCGGGACGGGCGGCAGACTGACATCCTCCCGTGCCCGCCCGAGTTCGTCGTCAGCGAGCAGGGCGATGATGGCGGGCAGATCCGGGGCGCGGGCGCGGCGAAAGGCGATGGTGTCCATGGTCCCAACATAGGGCACCGGCTTCAAACCAGAAGCGCCCTCAACACCCCGTCCAGCACCGGCCGCCCGGCCGCCGTCGCCCTGACCCGGCCCGCGTCCGCGCCCAGGAATCCGTCCGCGACCAGCCCGGCCAGCGGCTCGGTCTCCAAAGCCCGCCCCAACAGCGCCAGATCAGCCAGGGCCACGCCTTCGACGGTTCGCAGGCCCAGCAGCACCTTTTCCTCGGCCGCATCCCGCGCCGACTGCGTCTCCCGCTCGCTCCACGGCGTGCCCGCCGCGACTCCGGCGACGTAGGCACCGATCCCCCTGTGCGCGATCGTCGCCGTCCGCGCGCCGTCCAGTGTCAGCCGCCCGTGCGCGCCGGGGCCGATGCCCGGATAGTCCCCGCCGCGCCAGACGTGGAGATTGTGGACCGACCGCGCGGCCTCGCCCCGCGCGTGGTTGGAGACCTCATAGGCATCGAAGCCGGCGGCCTCCAGCACGACCTGGGTCATCTCATAGAGGGCGGCGGCGCGGTCCTCGTCGGGCGGGCTCCAGACCCCTCGGGCCACGGCGCGGCCGAAGGCGGTGGTGGGCTCGATGGTCAGTTGATAGGGCGAGATGTGTTCGAACCCCATGTCGAGCGCCTCGCCCAGTTCCGCGCGCCAGCCGGCCACCGTCTGGTCGGGGCGGGCGTAGATCAGGTCGATGGACAGACGCGGGAAGGCGCGGGCGGCGACGGCGACGGCGCGGCGGGCCTCGTCCGCGGAATGGTTACGGCCGAGGAAGGTCAGGGCGACGTCGTCCAGCGCCTGCACCCCCATGGACAGACGGTTGACCCCGGCGTCGGCCAGGGCCGCGAACCGGGCGGCCTCGGCGTCGGTGGGATTGGCTTCCAGCGTGACCTCGATCGGGCCGCGCGGCGGGAACAGGGAGCGGGCGCGGTCGATGACGGCGGCCACCGCCTCCGGGGCCATCAGCGAGGGGGTGCCGCCGCCGAAGAAGATGGAGGCCAGCCGGCGCGGGCCGGTCAGGGACGCCTGCGCCTCCATGTCGGCGAGGATGGCGTCGGCCAGCGCCGCCTGTTCCTCGACCCTGCCCCGGTCCCGCACGACATTGAAGTCGCAATAGGGGCAGATCCGGGCGCAGTACGGCCAGTGGACGTAGAGGGCGAGGTCGCTGCCGGGGTTGGGGGGCATGAGGTGATTGGTGGTTGGTGGTTGGTGATTGGTGGTCAGTGGCTGGCCAGCGGCTGTGCGACGGCGCGGGCGGCGGTGCCCTTCCGCCGTCAGAGGAGCGGCAATCACTAGCCACTAACCACTAATCACTCGCCACTCACTCCATCAACGCCGCCTTCAGCTTCGCGAACGCCACCGCCCGGTGGCTGATGCTGTCCTTCAACGCCGGATCCAGCTCGCCGAAGGTCTGCGTCTGGCCGTCGGGGATAAAGATGGGGTCGTAGCCGAAGCCGCGGTCGCCGCGCGGGGGGAAGGTCAGCTGACCCTCGACCCGGCCCTCGACCACCACCGCCGGACCGTCGGGCCAGGCCACGGCGAGGGCCGAGGTGAACCAGGCGCGGCGATCGGGTGAGCCTGTCTCTTCCAGTCGCTCCTCGACGCGGCGCATGGCGAAGGTGAAATCCTTGTCCGGTCCGGCCCAGCGGGCGGAGAAGATGCCCGGGGCCCCGTCCAGCGCCGCGACCGACAGGCCGGAGTCATCGGCCAGGGCCACCGCACCCGAACGGTCCGCCGCATGGCGGGCTTTCAGCAGGGCATTGCCGACGAAAGTGCTCTCGGTCTCGTCCGGTTCGGGCAGATTCAGGCTGGCGGCGGTAACCACGTCGTAATGTCCGCCCAGGAGGGCATCGATCTCGACGGCCTTGCCGGAATTGTGGGTCGCCACCACCAGCCGCATCCCTCTGATAAGCTTGAGATTCATCTTCGATCACGGCTCCGCAACAATCCATTGCCAAAGTTTAATATCGTTAAACGATAAGTAACGTGCCTTTCCTCAGCGCACGGCCTATCTATGTCTTCAAGGACGGACGCCGCGACGTTCCCCGATAGGGCCGATAACGGCAACATCGATGCAGCGGAACAACAAAACGGGGGTGAAAACATCCCCTTCCTCAGGACCAACGGAGAAAGACCATGAACACCATGAACGCTTCCTACTTCATCGAGAAGGTCGGCCACGGCATCATCAACACCTTCCTGCTCGCCGCCCTGCCGGTCGCTTTCATCAGCACCCTGATCCAGGCTTTCTGATCCCGTTCAGGCCTCAACCGGCCTGAACGGCGACCAGCCAGATGCGATGGCCTCAACCGCCCAAGGGCGAGAGGCCAAACCACAAAGTCTCACAGGAGCTTTGACGATCGGCATGACAATCGCGATGAATAAGACCGCGTGCGGGTTCGCCGGACCCCGCGCGGCAACTTCGCCCCGCCGACCGGCCCACTGACAGAGAGGTCCAGCCATGCGCTTCCCGAAGTCGTTAGCGATCGGGATCCGCCTGCCCTCCGTCCCGGGTTTCCAGGCCCGATCGATGTCCCGGCTGCTGAACGCGGCCCTCGGCGTCGCCTACTGGTTGATGATCGTGCTGACCACCGTGGTCATCGCCGCCTTCGTGTTCGCCATCTTCCTGCCCATGGGCCCGACCGGCCTGATCTTCAGCGATGAATCGGGCGGGACCGAGATTCCTGTCTCCCGCGCCTACATCCTGTTCGGTTTCGGAGCCTTCGCCGGCTATTTCGGTGGCTTCGCCCTGATCCTGCGCCAGCTGCGCCGCATCATCCTGTCCCTGCATATCGGCGACCCCTTCCAGCCCGCCAACGTCAGCCGGCTGAAGCAGATCGGCCTGATCCTCGCCACGGTGACCGGCGGATCGTGGATGGGCCAGAGCCTGGTGGCGCGACTGGCGCGCGGCGAGATGGACCCGCCCAGCCTGTTTGACCTGGTCACCCCGGCCTTCTCCGTCCTGGTCGTCTTCGTCCTGGCCGAGGTGTTCCGCGAAGGCGCCCGTCTGCGCCGCGAATCCGAATTGACAATTTGAGTGGGCGCGCGGTCAGAAGGCTCCGCCCTTCTCGACCCGACGCGCGCCGGTGTAAGAGAAAGTCCGATGGCCATCCGCGTACAGCTTGACCGCATCCTCCTCGAACGGCGCATGTCGCTGACCGAGCTGGCCGACCGCGTGGGCGTGACCCTGGCCAATCTGTCGATCCTGAAGACCGGAAAGGCCCGCGCCATCCGCTTCACCACCCTGGACGCCCTGTGTCGCGAGCTGAACTGCCAGCCGGGCGATCTTCTGGTCCAGACGCCGGGCCCGCAGGACGCCGGCTCGGACGAGGACGTCGACGGGAACGACCCCGGCTCCAAATGAGCCGCCGCGACGACCTCAGTCCCGACGACCGCCGCATCTGGGCCCGTGTCGCCGGGTCGGTGACGCCGTCGAAACCGAAGAAGTCCGCGCGGGTCATTCCGGGTACCGCCGCGGTCGATCCGCCCGCCGCGCCCCTGGCGAAGGGTCCGGTCAGGATCCGCGCCGTCCCGGCTACCTGGTCACCGCCGCCCGCCGCGCCGGCACGCCCGCGCGGCCACCCCGAGGAACTGGAGCCGCGCCGTCAGCGCCGCCTGTCGCGGGAGCGCGATCCGATCGAGGCCAGGATCGACCTGCACGGCTACGGCCGTTTCCAGGCCCAGGACGCCCTGACCGCCTTTCTGATCGGGGCGCAGGCACGCGGCTATCGCTCGGTGTTGGTGGTGACCGGTCAGGGCCGGCGCGGCGGAACGGGCGTCATCCGCGCCTCGGTGCACGAATGGCTGCAGGGTCCGGCCCTGCGAGGGGTGGTGTCGGGGTTCGCGCCAGCCGCCCGTCACCACGGCGGCGACGGGGCGCTGTATGTGACGATCAGGCGGGGGTGATGAGTGGCTGGTGGCTCGTGATGAGTGGTTGGCCGGAGGGGGCGAACGCCGGCGGCGCCGAGCCGCCTCCCGCAGCCGATCCAGCAACCACGAGCCACTAACCACTCACCCAAGCCGCAGCCCCGCTTCTTTCGCCAGCCTCTCCAGCGACGTCATCGGACGCGGTCCCCAGTGAGCAATCACTTCGGCGGCCGCCAGCGAGCCGAGCTTGCCGGCGTCTTCCAGCGACAGGCCGCGGGCGATACCGAGCAGGAAGCCGGCGGCGTACTGGTCGCCGGCGCCGGTGGTGTCGACCACCTTGTCGACCGGGACGACCGCAACGGCGACCCGCTGGTCCCCCGAGACGACCACAGATCCGGATTCGCCGCGGGTGATGGCCGCGACGTCAACCATTGACGCGAGCGACGAGGCGGCGGCGTCGAAGTCTTCGGTTTCGAACAGGGCGGCCAGTTCACCTTCATTGGCCAGGACGATGTCGGCGGAGGCTTCGATGAAGGCCAGAAGCTCGGCGCGCCAGCGGGCGACGACGAAGGTGTCGGACAGGGTGATGGCGACCTTGCGGCCCGCCGCGTGGGCGGCGGCGGCGGCGGCCTCGAAGGCGGCGCGGGCCGGGGCCGGATCGAACAGATAACCTTCCAGATAGACGATGGCCGAGGCCCCGATCAGTCCGGCGTCGATATCGGCGGCTTCCAGCTGGTTGGCGGCGCCGAGGAAGGTGCACATGGTGCGCTGGCCGTCGGGCGTGACATTGATCATGCAGGCGCCGGTGGCGGCGCCCGGCAGCACCGGGGTGTCGAAGGCGACGCCGGCGGCGCGGATGTCATGGCTGAACACCCCGCCCAGCTGGTCGTCGGCGACCTTGCCGATATAGGCCGCGCGCCCGCCGAAGCTGCCGACCCCGGCGACGGTATTGCCCGCCGAGCCGCCCGAGGCCTCGACCCCGGCGGCCATGGCGGCATAGAGGGCGGCGCTTTGGGCCGCATCGACCAGCTGCATCGAGCCGGCGGTCAAGCCCTGGGCGGTCAGGAAGGCGGGGTCGCAAGGCGCGAGGACATCGACGATGGCATTGCCGACGGCGCAGACGTCATAGGTGGGGTTCTGGGTCATGGCGGGGCCTTAGCGGACCCGCGTCGCGGCGTCATCCGAAAAGCATAAGGAAACCCTTATGCGATCGTCGCCGGTTCGCTATGAGGCGGCCATGACCGAGATCGCCGTCCTGACCCCCGAACCGTCCGACCCTTCCTACGCCGGCCAGTGGCCCGGCGTTCTGGAGCGTCTCGCCGAGGCCTTGGCGACCGCCGGCCTGACGGCGGTTCCGACGCCATGGACCGACCATGTCGCGGACGCTTCGGGCCTGACGCGGTTTCCCCTGGTCCTGCCGCTGATCGCCTGGGGCTATCACCGCGACCACGCCCGTTGGATGCAGGCCTGCGCGACCTGGGCGCGAGGGGGTGTGCGGATGCTCAATCCGCCGTCGGTGCTGGCGTGGAATTCGGACAAATCCTATCTGGCCCGGCTGTCGGAACAGGGTGTGCCCCTGCCCGACACAGTCTGGGTCGACGGCCCGGTGCAGGCCGATGCCGACGCCGCCTTCGGCCGCTTCGGCACCGACCAGATCGTGGTCAAGCCGCGCGTCTCGGGCGGGGCTTACAAGACGCTGCGCCTGTCGCGCGGCGAAACGCTGACCGACGCGCCCGACGGCCCGGCGATGATCCAGCCGTATATCCCGTCCATCGAAAGCGTGGGCGAGACCAGCCTGCTGTTCTTCGGCGGCAAGCTCAGTCATGTCGTCAACAAACGGCCGGTGACGGGCGAGTTCCGCGTCCAGGTCCAGTACGGCGGCGGCTATGTCGCCCTGCCCGAACCGCCGCCCGGCGCGCTGGCGCTGGCGGAGAAGACGCTGGCGGCCATCGACGAAGACCTGCTCTACGCCCGTATCGACATGGCCCCCGGCGCCGACGGGGGCTGGCTGCTGATGGAGGCCGAATTGATCGAGCCGGACTTCTATCTGGGCTCGGCACCGGAGGGCGGGAAGCGGTTCGCGGAGGCGGTGCGGGCGCGGCTGTAAGTGATTGGTGGTTAGTGGCTAGTGGCTGGCCGCCGCCTGTGCGACGGCACGGTCCGCGCCGCCCTTCCGCCGCCAGTGAAGCGGCAATCACTAGCCACTAACCACCAATCACTTTCATCCCGCCTCCCCCATCGCCGTCAGCCCCGCCCGCGACGGGCACAGGTCGCTGATCACACACCCCGAACATTTCGGCTTGCGCGCCGTGCAGACATAGCGGCCGTGCAGGATCAGCCAGTGGTGGGCCTTGGGCAGCCATTGCCTGGATACGACCCGGAACAGCTGGGCCTCGACCTTGTCCGGTGTAGCGGCGTTGGCGAGGCCAAGGCGGTGGGAGACGCGAAAGACGTGGGTGTCGACCGCGATGGCGGCCTCGATCCCCAGTTCGTTCAGGACCACGCTGGCGGTCTTGCGGCCAACGCCGGGCAGGGCCTGGAGGTCGGCGCGGTTCAACGGCACCTCGCCGCCGTGCTGTTCCAGAACGATGCGGCTCAGGGCGATGACGTTCTTCGCCTTGTTCCGGTACAGGCCGATGGAGGCGATGTAGGGGACCAGCCCCGCCTCCCCCAGTTCCAGCATCTTCGACGGCGTATCGGCGACGGCGAACAGCCGGTCGGTGGCCTTGTTGACCGCGACATCGGTAGCCTGGGCCGAGAGGGCGACGGCGACCACCAGCGTATAGGGGCTGGAGAAATTCAGCTCGGTCTTCGGCTCGGGCATGATCCGCGACAGCCGTTCGAAGATCGCCTCGACCCGGTCCTCGTCCGGCGGCCAGCCCAGCACGGGGACCATCGCCCCCGTCATGACGGCGGGACGTTTCGGCGCGGGTTTGGGCGCTGGTCCGGAACGGGCCTTGGGCGGCTTCATGCCGATCGGGTAGCAGACACCGCCCGAAACCGGGAGGGCGTCAGCTCGCCCAGCGGTCGGGAATGAACAGGGCGGCGGCACCGATTGCCATACCCGCCAGGCCGACCGCCAGCGGCAGGTCGAACAGGATGGCGCAGCTGAGGATCAGGAGACTGGCGGGCTGGGCGTAGCGGGCGGCAAGGCGCTTCATCGGAGATCTCCTGTCAGCTTGGCCATACTCGAAACCCCTCCGGCGGCACCGTCAAGCCAACGTTCCGAAACAGGATGTGTAGGGCGGGGGAACAATCCCGATTGATTTATGGACAGCATTGTCCATTTATGCGTCGTCCTCCCCGACGATCCTCCCGAGTCCGCCATGACCCTGACCCCCGCCCACAAGAAGCGTCTGCCCCTCATCGTCGCCGCCGTCGCGGCCCTGGCCCTGATCATCGGGGGCGTGGTCTGGTGGCAGGGCAAGCAGCGCTGGGAAGCCACCGACAACGCCTTCGTCGCCGCCGACACCACGGGGGTCAGCCCCCAGATCGACGGCTATGTCGTCGAGGTGCTGGTGGCCGACAACCAGCGCGTCACCCCGGGCCAGATCCTGATCCGGCTGGATGACGCCGACGCCCGCGCCGCCCTGGCCCAGGCCGAGGCCAATCTGGCTTCGGTGATCGCGGCGGTCGGCAATGTCGATGCCCGCGCCGCCCAGGAACAGGCCCTGATCGCCTCGCGCGCCGCCGGTGTCGCCCAGGCCCGCGCCCAGGCTGAACTCGCCGAGCAACAGGTCGACCGCTACGGCCGCCTGGCCGAACAGGGCTGGGTGTCGCAGCAGCGGATCCAGACCGAACGCGCCGGGGCCCGCACAGCCCGGGCCTCGGTCGCCGAGGCCGAGGCCGCCCTGGTCGCCGAACAACGCACCGCCGGCGTGCTGGGCTCGACCCGCAGCCAGAGCCTGGCCGCCGTGGACGTCGCCCGTGCCCAGGTCGATCAGGCCCGCATCGCCCTGGACCGCACCATCATCCGCGCCCCGGTCGGTGGCGTGGTCGGTGCCCGTGGCGTCCGGGTCGGTCAGTATGTCCGGCCGGGCGGACAGATACTGTCCATCGTGCCGCTGGGCGATGCCTGGGTGGTGGCCAATTTCAAGGAAACCCAGCTCGACCGCCTGCGCATCGGCCAGACCGTCCAGATCAGCGCCGACGCCTTTCCGGGTGAGCATCTCACCGGCCATATCGACAGCTTCGCCCCGGCCACGGGGTCCGAGTTCGCCCTGATCCCGGTCGAGAATGCGACCGGCAATTTCACCCGCATCACCCAGCGCGTCCCCGTCCGCATCCGCGTGGAACGGGCTGGAGCCGCCGTCCTTCGTCCCGGCCTGTCGGTCGAGGTCAAGGTCGATCTGAAGAGCCAGGGCGGGCTGAATTTCGCCGAGTCCGCCGGCGGCCCCCTGGTCGCCGCCGCGAGCGCCGTGGTCCGGTGACCGCCGCCACGCCAACCCTGGAGGCCCCGCCGGCACCGGTGCCGGCTGTCAACTGGACCTTCCTGCTGCTCGGTTTCGCCGGGATGGTGATCGGCCAGTTCATGGCCATCCTGGACATCCAGATCGTGGCCTCGTCCCTGCCCCAGATCCAGGCCGGGGTCGGGGCCTCGGCCGATGAGATCAGCTGGATCCAGACCGCCTATCTGATCCCCGAGGTCGTGATGATCCCCCTGTCGGGCTATCTCTCGCGCCTGTGGGGCACGCAGAAGGTCTTCCTCGTCTCCTGCGCCGGCTTTCTGCTGATGAGCGTGGCCACCGGCATGTCGTCGTCGATCGAGATGATGATCTTCTTCCGGGCGCTGCAGGGCTTTGTCGGCGGGGCCATGATCCCGACCGTCTTCGCCGTGGCCTTCACCGCCTTTCCGCCGGACAAACGGGTCACGGCCAGTATCGTCATGGGCCTGATCGTCACCCTGGCCCCGACCGTCGGTCCGACCCTCGGGGGTCACCTGACGGAATGGCTCAGCTGGCGCTGGCTGTTCTTCATCAATGTCGTGCCGGGGATGCTGGTGCTGTTTCTGGTCGGTCGCTACGCCGATTTCGACAAGGGCGATCCAGCGCTGGCCAAGGGGTTCGACTGGGCCGGTCTGGGGCTGATGGCGACCTTCCTGATGAGCCTGCAATTCGTGCTCGAGGAAGGGGCGAAGAACGACTGGTTCGCCGATGACATGATCCTGCTGCTGGCCGTGGTCGCGGCGATCACCGGGCCGGCCTTCATCTGGCGCTCGCTGGCCTACCGCAATCCGATCGTCGAGCTGCGCGCCTTCGCCAACCGCAATTTCCTTGTCGGCGTGATCATGACCTTCGTGGTCGGCGCGGCCCTGTTCGGCGGGACCTTCCTGCTGCCCGTCTTCCTCGGCCGGGTGCGCGACTATTCGGCCTCGGAGGTCGGGACGACCATGGTGGTCTCGGGCCTGGCCATGTTCCTGACCGCCCCCTTCGCCGGGCGGCTGGTGCGCCATCTCGACCTGCGGCTGCTGATGTTCGGCGGCTTCATGCTGTGCGCATGGGGCATGTGGGACGCCCGGCTGGTAACGGCCGACTGGGGCTTCTGGGAGTTCGCCGGGGTCCAGGCCGTGCGCGGCTGTGGCGTCATGCTGGCCATGATCGCGGCCCAGCAGGTGACGATGTCGACCCTGCCCCAGCATATGGTCAAGAATGCCTCCGGACTGGTCAATCTGAGCCGCAACGTCGGCGGGGCCTTCGGCCTGGCGATCCTCAACACCTCCCTGACGCAGAACACCGCCCTGCATATGAGCGAGCTGACCCAGGCCATTCCGGTCACCAGCGGCGGGATGCAGGCCATGCTGGCCGGGATGCAGGATCGGTTCGCGGGATCGGTCGACCCCGCTGGCGCGGCCATGCAGGCCGTCTACGGCATGCTGAACCGGCAGGCGGCGACCCTGGCCTTCGGCGACGCCTTCGCCATGCTGGCCATAGCCTGCGCCTTCGCCGCCTTTGTCACCCTGTTGTCGCGACCGGTGAAGGCCCCGGTCGGGGCACCGCCGGTGGAGGCCCACTGATGGCGAGAGTTCGCGGACAGGTCGATGAGACCAAGACCGAGGCCATCCTCGAGGCGGCGTCCGCGCTGTTCGGCGAAAAGGGCAGTCTGGCCTCGATGGAGCAGATCGCGCGCCGCGCCGGGGTGTCGCGCCAGACCCTCTACAACCGGTTCCCCAACAAGCTGGAGATCGGCCGGGCGCTGGCGGCCCGCCGGTCAGACGCCATCAGCGCGCCCCTGCGCGCCGGCGGTGACCCCGAGACCGTGCTGACCGCGATGGCCGCCGGACTGCTGGAAAAGCTGTGCCGGGTCGAGGCCGGGGCTTCGTTGCGCGGCGTGGCCCTGATGTCGCCCGAGATGCCGGACCTCGCCGACGCCATCTATCAGGCGGGCCCGGCGGAGGGGCTGCGCCGACTGTCGGCCTGGCTGGCAGAACAGGACCGGCAGGGCCTGCTGTCCACGCCCGATCCCGATGCGGCGGCCGAGATGTTCGCGGGCATGGTCCTGGGACACGGCCATCTCAGAAGCGTGCTGGGCGTCGCGCATCCGGAGTTCGACCGTCAGGCCCGGGCGCGCGAAACGGCGCGGCGGTTCATGAAGGCCTTTGCGCCCTGAAAGACCACCCGCCCGCAAGGGCTCGACCGCGTTCGCGCGCGCCGGGCCAGGCGACCGCCGCGACCTGCGCCGTGAACAGGACAACGACCAGCCAGTAGTAGGCCAGCGCCGGGACGGTTCCCGGGGCTTGCGGGAGCCAGTACCAGGCATGGACAAGGGGCGTCAGGACGAATCCGGCCGTGACCACATCGGACCACAGGGTCCGGTAGCGCGTGGCCCAGACGATGCCGACCGCGCCGAGGGCGGTGTCGATGAGCGCCGGCGCGGCCTCACCGATCAGCCGAAAGGCCGCATAGTTGGACGCCCACTTCAATGCCAGCAGCAGGGCCAGCGCCCGGGAGCGCCGATGCGAGACCGCCAGGGCCAGCAGCCCGGCCCACAGCCACTCGATCATCACGGGGTGGATTCAGGCTCGGTCGGCACCGTCGGCGGATAGACCGGCGGAAGGCTCGGGTCCTTCGGCGGGAGTTGTGGCGGCGGTGGCGGCGGCGGGGGCGGGGTCGGCGGTGCCGGGATCTGGTCGACAGGCATGGCGGGTCTCCGAAGTCAGGGTCC
The DNA here is from genome assembly GCA_965284535.1 of Caulobacteraceae bacterium. Classification (GTDB taxonomy): domain Bacteria; phylum Pseudomonadota; class Alphaproteobacteria; order Caulobacterales; family Caulobacteraceae; genus Brevundimonas. The sequence goes on along the minus strand of OZ260090.1, from coordinate 981,569 downwards.
GAAGTCGGGTGCGGGATCGATTCAACAGATACACACACGCCCGGCCAAGCTTCCAATACCACTTTTCGGGGCAGTCGGCTGCCCCGGCGGCGGTGTCCGGTGCCCGTGGCCCACGTTGTGACCTGCGGGAGGTTTGGCCTATGAAACCACCCTGCCCCCGGTTCGGAGTACCCCCATGCTGATCCATCTGTCGTCCTGGCCCGAGATCGACGCCCGGCTGAAGACCACGAAAACCGTCGTCGTCCCCATCGGCTCGAACGAGCAGCACGGCCCGACCGGCCTGCTGGGTACCGACTGGATGTGTCCCGAGATCATCGCCCATGCCGCCGAGGCGCAGGACGAAAGCCTGGTGGTCGCCCCGACCTTCAACATCGGCATGGCCCAGCATCATCTGGCCTTCGCCGGCACCATCAGCCTGCGCCCCTCGACCTTCATGGCCGCGATCACCGACTGGGTGAGTTCGCTGGGCCGGCACGGCTTCGAGCGGATCTATTTCCTCAACGGCCACGGCGGCAACACTGCCACCATCGAGGCGACCTTCGCCGAGATCTATGCGGAGTGGAGCTTCGTCGAGGAGCAGCCGCCCTTCGTGCTCAAGCTGAAGAACTGGTGGGACCTGCCGGGCGTCAACAGCCTGTGCACCCGCATCTTCCCGACCGGCCACGGGATGCACGCCACCCCGTCCGAGATCGCGGTGACGCAAGCGGCATATCCGGACCATATCAAGACCGCCGCCTACAGCCCGCAAATCGCGCCGTCAGGTCCGATCCGCGACGCCCTCGACTATCGCGCCCGCTTCCCCGACGGCCGGATCGGCTCGGATCCGGCCCAGGCCAGCCCCGAACACGGCCGGACCATCATCGACGCTGCGGTCCCGGCCCTGTTGAAGGATGTGGCCGACTTCGCCAACGAGGTCTTGCCGGGGGTCTGAAACCGGGCCAAGTCAGATGCATGACCCATATCGACAAGGCGCTGAAGACCGGCAAACGACTGGACCGGAACGCGGCCACCACGTCCGATGCCGTGCTCTCGGGCGGGGAGATGCTGAACGCAGCCGGCGAGGTGATCGCCGCGCGGCTGGAAATCATGGCCCGCGGCCTGGCCGATCCGCGCAAGGCGGACCTGACCGAGATGTCGCTGATGAGCTCGGAAAAGGTTGAGGCCCTGTCGGCCTCGGCCACGGCCCTCGGCAAGACGTTCGGCGACATCGGCGGGCGGCTGGGAACCAGCGCGATGGCCGAGGCCGGCCTGGCCTCCCGCGCCGCCACGGCCGTGGCCTCGGCCGGGACCCCGGCCGGTGCCCTGCAAGCCCAATATGCCTATGCCGTTGGCTGGTGGGGCCGGGCGGCGACCCAGATGCTGACCCTGAATGCCGACCTGCTGAAGGGCCAGACCGACGCCCTGCGCCCGATCCACAAGACCGCCGTTGCCAACGCGAAACGGCTGAAGAAATAGGCATGGTCGTCTCCCTCCCCCTCCGGGGGAGGGTGGCTGAGCCGCAGGCGAAGCCGGGTGGGAGGGGCTCGGCGACGAAAGCACCGGCTACCTCGCCGAGCCCTCCCCACCCTGTCGTCGCTTTGCGCCGACATCCCTCCCCCGGAGGGGGAGGGAGAAACGCAGAATGTCCTACCGGAACGGCGGCTCGTCGAAGGCGCGCAGCTTGCGGGAATGCAGGCGGTTACCCTCGGCGCGCAGCAGGTCGATGGCGTGGATGCCGATCTGCAGATGCTCCGAAATCGACCCTTCATAGAACCGGTTGGCCTGGCCCGGCAGCTTGATCTCGCCGTGCAGGGGCTTGTCCGAAACGCACAGCAGGGTCCCGTAGGGCACGCGGAAGCGATAGCCCTGGGCCGCGATGGTGGCGCTCTCCATATCGATGGCCACGGCCCGGCTCTGGTTGAAGCGCAGCGCCGATTTCGAGTAGCGCAGCTCCCAGTTCCGGTCGTCGGTGGTCACCACCGTGCCGGTGCGCAGGCGGCGTTTGACCTCCTCGCCCGGCGCGCCGGAAACGATCTTGGCGGCGTCATAGAGGGCGCGCTGGACCTCGGCGATCGACGGGATGGGGATGTCCGGCGGCAGCACCGCATCGAGCACATGGTCGTCGCGCAGATAGGCGTGGGCCAGCACATAGTCGCCGATACTCTGCGAGGGCCGCAGCCCGCCGCAGTGGCCGATCATCATCCAGGCGTGGGGCCGGGTCACGGCCAGGTGGTCACAGATGGTCTTGGCGTTGGACGGGCCGACGCCGATGTTGACCAGGCTGATCCCGGCCCAGCCCGGAGCCGTCAGGTGATAGGCGGGCATCTGGTGTTTCTTCCAGGCCGCATCCATGACCGCCGCCTCGGGATCGGGCGTGTCGCGCGTGATCTCGATCCCGCCCGCGCAAACCAGCTTCTCATAGGGACTGTTCGGGTCCTGAAGCTGGGCGCAGGCCCAGCGCACGAACTCGTCGACATAGCGATTGTAGTTGGTGAACAGGATATAGCTCTGCACGTCCTCGACCGGCGTGCCGGTGTAGTGGCGCAGGCGGGCCAGAGAGAAGTCTGTGCGCAGGCCGTCGAACTGGGCCAACGGGAAATCCCGCGTCAGGTCGAACATCCCGTCCGAGATCTCGTCCCCGATATGGGCCAGGTCAGTGGTCGGGAACCAGCGGGCGACGGCGGCCGTCTGGCTGCGGTCCAGCGCCACGTCCGAGCCGTCCATCACATAGGGGAAGGGAATTTCCTGATCCGACGGCCCGACGTCGAAGGTCGCGCCATAGTCGGCCTCCAGCAGACCCAGCTGCTCGGTCAGATAGGGTCGGAACAGGTCGGGGCGGGTGATTGTGGTCGAATAGACCCCCGGCCGTGAAAGCCGGGCATAGGCGCGGGTGGCCAGGTTTTCCGGCCGTTCGCCGAACCAGCTGACCCTGAGTTCCGGATAGGAGAACAGGCCCTTGGCCCGCGCCTCGGGATCGGCGCGTTCGCCGGTCCGCAGGAAGGTCCCCACCGCGGCGCGCAGATTGGAGACGGATTGGCTGTAGAGGGTTTCGAGGCGGTCCAGCGCCGCCTGTGCTGTCATTGTGTCTGTCATGGCCCCGTCTAGCGGAAGATCGTGACCTTGGCGAGACGGCCACGCTTCGCCTGGCCGAATCCTCGTGGCGCTATGTTTGAAACGCGGTCGCTCCCGGCTGGACCGCCTGGCCTAATTCCCGCCGGCCTCCGCCCGCGCGATCAGAGCCAGCAGGCGCGGACTGTCGGCGTATTCGCGCCGCAGGGCCGCGCCGTCAGCCTCGAGCGCCGAGCAGCGGAGTTCGGTCACGGCGGCGTTGATCTGGGCCAGACGTTCCGCGTCATAACCTTCCTCGCCACCCCAGTGAGCGCAGCCGGCCCATCGCCCGGCGTAGTCGAACACCTTGGTCGGGGTGGAGATGGCGCTATCAATGATTGAGTCGCGGACCGAGACATGGCTGAGCACCAGCCGGTCGCCCTCGATTTCGAAGGACAGGGTGGCCGTCCCGCCCGTGCCGCAGCAATTGCCGTCTCCGGCCTGCCAAAGCGGGGTGAAGGCGATCATGTTGGACCAGTCGATACGAACGCCCTGCCAGATCTCAAGCCCCTCTGGCAGCTTGTCCTTCAAATCGTCGCGCCAGCTCCAGGTGTCGATCTGGGCCAGTTCGCGCCGGCCACGCGGGTCCCAGCGGAACAGGACATCGGCATTGCCAGACCCGGACCCCGCATGAATTCCGGGCACGGCGATATAGGTCTTGCCGTCCGGCCCGCCTTCCGGGAGCACAACGGGAGAGCCGAAACGGGCCGCATCGAAACTCCAGGCGATCGGCGCGATCGGCCCGGCAACGGCGGTGGGCAGGTCGGCGAAAAAGACGATGCCGCCAGTGATGCCGTTCTCCTCGGTGTATCCATCCTGGACCTGCCACTGCAGGCGGCCGTCAGCGAGCGCCAGATAGCCGCCCATGGAGGAACCGCAGCCCTTGAGGGCGGTGGCGACGCAATCGCCGCCCCGGCCCGGCAGGCCGTTGCGGAAGGTCATGCCGCCGATACGCTCGTCCCGCTCCGCCTGGGCCGTCAGGGCCTCGATCCGCGAAAGGGTATCGTCGGCGGGGTCGAGCCCGGCGGGAAGGTCGGCATGATCCTTCAGCCACTCCGACTGCTCACGCGCCAGCGACAGCGGCAGGGGCGTCGCGGCCTCGGCCCGCCGCAGGGCCTGATCCAGCGTCGGCGTCTGGCCGACAACCGGGCCAGCCCCCGTCAGGGCCAATGAAACCAGAGTCAGAACGGCCAGAGCGCGCATGCGATGTCTCCCCATCACTTCACCCTGCACCCGGGCGTGCGCGGGCGCTACTGACGCCGTCTGACGTCAGCCCAGTTCGCGATGCAGGAAGGCGGTGGCGTCGTCCAGAACCGGTGCCTTCGCGCGAAACAGGGGCGAGAAGGTCGAAATCAGGTCGGCATGGTTCAGGCCGGGGTAGAGTTTGGCCTCGCAACGCCCGCCGACCGCCTGCATCCGTTCGCACAGGATGGTGGTGTCCTCCGCATGGACGATGACGTCGGCGGTCCCGTGCCCCAGCCACAGCGGCGGGGCGTCGGCCCGGGCGAAGGTCACCGGCTGGGTCAGGGTCGGGTCGGCCACCCGTCCGAAGGCGTTGACCGAGGCCGGAACGTCGAACGGCAGGAATTCATAGGGGCCGGCCAGTCCGACGGCCGCCTTGATCAGGCCTGGGGCGCCGGCGGCGGCCATATAGCGCCGGTCGAGGGTGATCATCAGGGCCAGATGGGCCCCCGCGGACTGACCGATCACACCCAGCCGGGCCGGGTCTCCGCCATACTGGCCGGCGATCTCACTGACCTTGGCGGTGGCGAGGGCCGCGTCCTCGATGAAGGCCGGAAAATGGACCTGGGGTACCAGCCGGTAGTCCGGCAGGGCGACGACGAAGCCTTTCGCCGCCAGAGCCTGTGCCGCCCAGGCGTAGTCGGTCTTGCTACCGCTGTCCCAGCCTCCGCCGTAGAAGAGCACCAACACCGGCCGGGGCCGATCCTGTGCCGTGGTGGGCACGAAGATGTCCAGCTTCTGGCGCGGATCGTCGCCATAGGCGATGTCGCGCGCGGCCCGCCGGACGCCGCCGTCGCGAGGGCCGAACGTATTCAGCATGGCCAGGGGCGAACAGGCGGCGGCAAGCAGTCCGAGCGCGGGGGCGAAAAGGCCTCTTCGGGTCATGCGGTCCTTGTGGGCGACGGCGGTGGCAGGCCCCAAGATACGCACGGAACCCGCATTCGGCTCAATCTATCGGGCCAATGAGATCAGAGCGCCGCAGTTGGCGTCCTCGGCCAGGCCCGGATCGACGAAGGGCAGCAGGGCGATCAACGGGTTGACCAGGGCGGCGAAGGCCGCGCCGATCCCGACCTGACCCGCCACCGCGCCGGTGTCGACGCCGATCCTCGGCGCGGCCAGTCGCCCCTCGATATGGATCGGGGCCCAGAGCCGGACCAGTCGCGGCTCCTTGGTCTCACCGTCGATATTCAGGTTCAGGGTCTCCGCGCCGAGGTCGATCGTGCCGCTGCCCCGCGCCAGAACGGGCGTGGTGTCGATGACGAAGGTCCGGGCCGTGGCCGTCCCGCCGCTGACCGTGAAATCGGCCACGGCACAGCGGATTTCCGACGTGCCCGTATCGCCTGACAGAAGCTTGCCGAGGCCGGCGGTGACATTGATGCCCAGCAGTTCGGCGAAGGCCGCCCGGATCTCGCCTTGCGGCACGACGAGGCTGATCGTGCCCTTCGACCCCGCCGCGAAATCGTGCACCGAGGCCCCTGACCCCTCCAGCTTCACCCGGCCCAGGGCCTGCCCGGTGACCGTCGGCGCGCCGTCCCGCGCCGGAATGATCGATTCCAGCGGATAGCCGCGCAGGCGGAAGTCGGCCGCCGTATAGGGGACGTCCCGCGTGGCGTTGATACGGGCCGTGCCGCGCAGCGCCCCTCGATTGAAGTCGAAGGACACCGGATCGAGGTTCAGGATGCCGTCCTTCAGATCGGCACCGACATCGACCTGACGGATGTCCAGATCGTTGCGCTTCACCCGCGCCGCCCGGTAGCGCAGCGTCCCGTCCATGACCCTCAGCCGCTCGACGTTCAGCGGCGCGGTCGGCAAGAGCCTGGCCCCGGCACCGGAGGTCGTGACCGTGTCGCCCGAGGCCGTCACCCGCGGCGTGCCGCCGAGCACGGCGGACAGGTCGTCGATATCCAGCAGATTCGAGCGGAGGTCGGCATCGACCCGGCGACGGTCCCCGACCTTGTCGACTTTCAGGTTCCCCGACAGGTCCGATGACCCGACCCGGCCGGCGAAATCGGCGAAGGTGAACAGGGCGTCGTCGCGTGTCAGCCTGCCCTCCAGCCGGTACGGCGGCGTGTTGGGCGTGGTGATGCCGGTCAGCAGATAGAGGTCTGCGAGGTCACGCCCCTCCAGACTGAGCCTGGCCGTGAACCGGCCCAGGTCGAACGGCCGGGTGATCGAGCCGTCCGCCTTGAGCGTCGAGCCCACCCCCGAGAGTTCGGCGGTAAAATCATAGGGCCGGTCGCGGCGGATATTGATGAATGGACCACCGCGCACCTCCAGCTTCAGCGGCGTGCCGTTCATCGTGCCCTCGCCGTCGAGGTTGAAACCGGCCTCGCCGTCGGAACCCTCACGCGCCGAGATGGTGGCCTCAAGCGTCATCCCGCGGCGCCGCTCGTCGAGGCTCAGCCGGCCATCGGTGATCGTCAGCCGGTGGATGGGCGGCAGTTTCAGCCCCTGGCCCGTATCGGGGGCGTTCGGGTCGAGTTTCCAGCTGGTCCGGCCGTCCGCCGTGGCGATCAGCACCAACTCGGGACGGGTGATCGACACCACCGGCATCTCGATCCGCCCGGCCAGCAGCGGCCCGAGCTTCACCGAGGTCTGGAGGTCCGCGACCCTGAGGGTGTCCTGCTCCGGCGCCCAGTCGGGACCGCCGATCCGCAGTCCCTGGATACGGGCGGACGGAGTCCCGCTGAACAGTTTGACGTCGAGATCGCCATTGATCTGGATTTCCCGGTGGTATCTGGCGGTCGCCCAGGCTCCGATCGGGCCGCGCAGCCAGTTCCACTGGAAGAGGGCGAGAAGGACCACCAACAGGGCGATGAGCGCCACGGTCGCCCCGGCGGCGATCCCTTCGGTCCGACCCGGTCGGCGCAGTCCGGCATAGACCGGATCACCGGCCACGATCCGGTCTCGGCGATCCTTCGCCCAGGCCCCGGCCGGAACCAGGACACGGTCGCGCACGGCCAGCCAGTTCGGATTGTCTTTCAAGGGATTGCGCACGCAGGGACTCCGTCGAACCCCTGACAACGCGCGAACGGCTCAGTTGGCACCATCGGCCGCCCAACGAAAAGGGCGTGCCCGTCGCCGGACACGCCCCTGTCGATGCCTTGGCGGCCTTCCGCTACTCGGCGGACCCCAGATATTTGTCGAGCCAGCCGAACACCTCGGTATGCCATTGCACGCTGTTGGCCGGCTTCAGCACCCAGTGGTTCTCATTGGGGAAGACCACCAGCCGGCTCTCGATGCCGCGCCTTTGCAGGGCGGTGAAGGTGGACAGGCCCTGGGCGGTCGGGATGCGGTAGTCGAGCTCGCCCTGGACCACCAGCATCGGATCACGCCAGTTCCTGACATGGTTGGCCGGATTGAATTCCTGATAGCCACGCGGATTGTCCCAGGGGGTGCCGCCATTCTCCCATTCGGTGAACCACAGCTCCTCGGTCGCAAAGCCCATGCCGAAGGTGTCGAAGACTCCGTCGTGGTTGACCAGGCATTTGAACTCGCCGGGCCAGTTGCCGGCGATCCAGTTGACCATATAGCCGCCGTAGGAGGCCCCGAGGGCGCAGGCGTTGTCGCCGTCGAGGAAGGGGTAGGCTTCCTGGGCATAGGCCCAGCCCTTCTGCAGATCTTCCAGCGGACGGTCGCCCCAGTGCTGACTGATCGAATCGGTGAAGGCCTGGCCGTAGCCGGTCGAACCGTGGAAATCGATCATCACCACCGCATAGCCGGCACCGGCGTAGGTCGAGGGGTTCCAGCGGTAGGACCAGCTGTTGCCGAACGAGCCCTGCGGCCCGCCGTGGATCAGGAAGGCGACCGGATACTGCTGACCTTCGACATAGCCGGCCGGCTTGATGACATAGCCGCGCACCGTCTCGCCGTTCCAGCCGGGGAAGCTGAACTGCTCCGGCTCGCCGAACACCTCATTGTCCAGCGACGGGTTCACATCGGTGATCCGGCGCGGCATCTCGCGGCCGCGGAAGGTCTTCACGAACAGCTCGCTGGGCCGGACGAGCGTATCCTGGGCGAAGACGAAGCCCGAAGGCGTCTGCTGGAAGGCCGAGACATGGCCCTCGCCGGTGATCGGCGTCACCGAGCCGCTGGTCACGTCGATGGCGAAGATCCGGGTCTGACCGACGTCGCCCGCCGTGGTGTAGAGGGTCCGGCCGTCGCGCGACCACTGCAGGGTGTCGGCCGACCGGTCCCAGTTGGCGGCGATCTGGCGGACCTGGCCGGTGGCCATGTCGCGCAGGAAGATGGCGAATTTGTCGGCCTCGAAGCCCGGACGGGCCATGGCGCGATAGGCCAGGGTGCCACCGTCCGGCGAGAAGACCGGACCGGTATCCCAGGCGTTGTTGTTGTCGGTCAGATTGGTCAGTTCGCCCGGTGCCGAGATCGCCACCTGATAGAGGTCGAAATTGGTGCTCCACGGCTCCGACTGACCCGCCTCGCGCGCCGAGAAGACGATCCCCTCGCCATCGGGGGTGAAGGTGAATTCGCTCTCGTCACCGAAGGGCTTGGACGGGGTGTCGCCGTCGAAGCCGCGGGTCACCATCACCGGATCGCCCGAGCCGTCGGCGTTGACCACGAACAGATGGTTCTGGGTGCCGTCGTTCCAGGTGTCCCAGTGGCGCACGAACATCCGGTCGTAGACGCGACCGGTCGACGGGTCGTCCTCGACAGCCTTGTTGCGATCGACCGTGCAGGCCAGGTCGGCGCAGTCGGCGAAGACCGCCAGCGAGACCACGACCTTGTCCGCCCCGGGGCTCAGTCGATAGGCGTTGACGTCCAGCGGCAGGTCGGTGACCTGGACCGGACCGGTTCCATCGGCCTCGGCGCGCCAGACCTGGCTGGAGCCCGAGCGGCCGGACAGGAAATACAGCTTGCCGTCCGAACCCCAGCGCGCGGTATTGGCCCCGCCCTCGTTGATGGCCAGCCGCATGGGCTCACCGGGGTTGCGCAGATCCATGGCGAACAGGGCACCCGAGCGGCGGTTGGCCTCAACGTCGGTGGCGGTCACCGAATAGACCACCCGTTGCCCGTCCGGAGAAACCTGCGGATCGCCCAGCCGGTTCAGGCCGATCATGTCCCGCCAGGTGAAGGTGTTGATATCCTGGGCTGCGGCGGCTTCGCTCGCGGCCGGAGGGGGCGTCTCGGCCAGGGCGGGAACGGCGGCCAGAAGGGCCAGGCTGGCGCAGGCGGCGCTGAGCAGGGAACGGTGACGCATGGACGGTTTCCTATCGACGAAGACGCGGATCAGGGCGCTGGCGTAGCACCGTGGGGGCGGGGACGAAAGTTGGACGACCGGAAAGGCCGGCCTGCCGCCATGATCGGCCTCTCCAAGCCGCTTGCCGTCGGCCCCGCAAGCGGCGACAACCGGCGTCGAATGTCAGAGACCGTCGCCCTCACGCCAACCCGGCCGGAACCGCACATCTGCGACGTGCTGATCGCCGAGCGCGCGCCGCGTCTGACCCGGTCCATCTTCTGGCCGGTGATCCGGCCCGTCCTCTACAAACTGCTCAACTATCGCGCCGCCGTGCGCATGGCGGATGCGGTCAGGCCGCTCTCGGGGTCTGGCGCGCTCGACTATATGAGCGACCTGATGGACCTGAGGGTTTCGGTGATGAATCCCGACCGGATTCCGGCCGAAGGACGCTGTGTGGTGGTCGCCAACCATCCGACCGGCATCGCCGACGGGATCGCGGTGTTCGACGCCGTCCAGGCGCGCCGGCCCGACGCCATCTTCTTCGCCAACGCCGACGCCCTGCGCGTCTCGCCCCGGCTGGGCGAGGCCGTGATCCCGGTCGAATGGGTGGTCGCCAAACGCACCCGCGAGAAGACCCGCGCAACGCTTCTGGCGGCCAGGGAGGCGTTCGAGGCCGAACGCTGCGTGGTCATGTTCCCGGCCGGGCGGCTGTCCCGGGTCGCAAAGGACGGATCGGTGGCCGATCCGGAATGGGCGGCGACCGCCGCCTCCCTGGCGCGCAAATACGATGCCCCGGTGATTCCGATCCACGTCGCCGGACCCAGCTCCACCCTGTTTCACCTGTTCGACCGGGTGTCGCAGGAGCTGCGCGACATCACCCTGTTCCACGAACTCCTGAACAAGAGAAAGACCGTCTTCCAGCTCAAGGTCGGCAAGCCGATCCCCCCGTCGCGGCTGGACATAGACGCGGTCAAGGCGACCTATGCGCTGAAGGCCTTCACCGAACGGGTCCTGCCCAGCCAGCCGGACGCCGACTTCGCATGAGCCGTCAGTGGACGCTTTCCGATGCCGATGCGACCGCGCGGCTGGGTGCGCGTATCGCGCCGCTTCTGGCCCCGGGGGAGACCGTGTTGCTGTACGGGCCGCTCGGCATGGGCAAATCGACCCTGGCGCGCGGCCTGATCCGCGCCATGACCACGCCCGATGAGGATGTGCCATCGCCAACCTTCACCCTGGTGCAGTTCTATGAAAGCAGGCCGCCGGTCGCGCATTTCGACCTCTACCGGCTGACCCGCCCCGAGGAGGCGGCGGAGATCGGGCTGGACGAGGCGCTGGACGAGGGCTGCGCCGTGATTGAATGGCCCGGGCGGCTGGGCGACGATCCCGCGGCCTGGCTGGGTCCGGACCGGCTGACGATCACCCTGACGGAAGCGGGCGACGGGCGGCTTGCGACCGTTTCTGGCGCAGGGGCATGGGAAACGAAGTTGAAGGACCTGCATGTCTGACCGTGAGCTTCAACGCCTCGACTTCCTGAAGACGGCCGGCCTCGCCGACGCCGTCCGCACGCCGCTGGCCGGCGACGCCTCGACGCGCCGCTATGAGCGGCTGGTCACCCGTGGCGGGCAAAAGCTGATCCTGATGGATCAGGCTCCGGCCGAAGAGAGCGCGGTCGCCCCGGAGGACGCCGACACCGACCAGCGCCGGGCGCTGGGCTACAACGCCGAGGCACGGCTGGCGGGCGGCTCGGTTTCGGCCTTTGTCGCCATCGCCGGCTGGCTGCGCGACCGGGGGCTGTCGACGCCGGCGGTCGGAGCGCGTGACACCGCCGCAGGGCTGGCCGTGCTTGAAGATCTGGGCGACGACATCTTCGCGTCCCATGACCGGGACTTGCAGACCATCTACGGCGCGGCGGTCGACGCCCTGGCCGGCCTGCACGAAACCGCGCCGCCAACGGTGATCGAGGCCGACGGCGAACGCTGGCCGCTGCATCGCTATGACGCCCTCGCCTATCGCGCCGGACTCGATCCCTTCCTTGAGTGGTGGCCGGCCTTCGCGGGACTGCCCGCCCCATCGGATGAGGTCCGGGCCGAATGGTCCACGCTCTGGGCCCCGGTGATCGCACTCGGCGAAGCCTCGTCCCCGGTCTTCGTCCACCGCGACTATCACGCCGAAAACCTGCTCTGGCTGCCCGACCGGAGCGGGCTGGCCCGGGTCGGGATGATCGATTTCCAGGACGCCGTCAGCGGCCACCCCGCCTGGGACCTGCTACACCTGTTGCAGGACGCCCGCCGCGACGTCGCCCCCGAGCTGGAGACCGCCATGCTGGACCGCTATCTGGCGGCGCGCGGTCCGGCCCTGGACCGCGAAACCTTCCTGCACGACTACCGCGCCCTCGCCGCCCTGAACGCCGCCCGCATCCTGGGCCGGGTCTTCGCCCGGCAGGAGGTGCTGTTCCGGCGCGACCGCTACACCGCCTTCATGCCGCGCACCTGGCGGCATCTGGAGCGCGACCTCGAGGCCGGTGGCCTGACCGGTCTGAAGCAATGGTTCGACAAACACATCCCGGCCGAATCCCGGGTCGCGGAGAACCGGTCGTGACCGTCCCCACGACCGCCATGGTCCTCGCCGCGGGCCTCGGCACCCGTATGCGGCCGCTGACCGATGATCGCCCCAAGGCCCTGGTCGAGGTCGGCGGACAGGCCCTGATCGACCATGTGCTTCGCCGTCTGGGCGAGTCGGGCGTCACCCGCGCCGTCGTCAATGTCCACTGGTTCGCCGAACGGCTGGAATCGCACCTCGCGGCACGCACGGAAGGTCCTGAAACCCTCATCTCGGATGAGCGTGCCGAGCTGCTGGAAACCGGTGGTGGGCTGAAGAAGGCGGCCCCCCTGCTCGGGTCCGATCCGGTCTTCGTGGCCAATATCGACAGCGTCTGGACCGACAACGGCGCGCCCGGCGACAGCGCCGTGAATCAACTCGCCCGGTTGTGGAATCCGTCAATCATGGATGCCGCCCTTCTTCTCGCGCGACGCGAGGGCTCGATCGGCTTCGAGGGCGACGGCGATTTCTTCCTCGCCGACGACGGCCGGTTGACCTTCCGCGGCGACGCGGCCTCCGCCCCCTTTGCCTATATGGGCGTTCACATCTGCCGCCCTGACTATGTCGCCGACGGTCCGGACGGGCCGTTTTCCCTGAGCGGATTCTGGCGGCGGTCCGCCGCCGCGGGCCGGCTGTACGGCTGCGTCCTCGACGGCGACTGGATGCATGTCGGAGACCCCGGCGCCCGCGACGCGGCCGAGGTCAAGCTGATGGGGGAGGGCGCATGATCCCGCGCCTCGAGCAGGGAGACGCCGCGCGTCGACCGGTAGGCGACCCGTGAAGGACCGCTTCGATCCGTTCGGCCCGGCAGGTCCTCGCTGGTATGCGATCGAGGCGCGGCGACCCTTCCTCGACGACCTCGCGGCCGGAGTGCTGGACTGGCTGGGAGACCATCCGCCCGAGACCCTGTCCGACGCCGTCATCCTGCTGCCCAATCGCCGCGCCGCCCGGGCCTTCACAGCGGCCCTGACGAAACAGGCGGGCGGACGCCCCATTCTGCTGCCCCAGGTCCGGCCGCTCGGCGATCTGGAAGAGGACGAGCCGCCCTTTTCTCCCGGGGAGCTGGGTCTCGACCTGCCGCCGGCCATCGCCCCCCTGACGCGACGGTTCGAGATGGCGCGAATGATTGTCGAGGATTTCCGGCCCGGCCTGTCGCCCCCACGCGCGCTGGAGATGGCCGATGCGCTCGGCGGCTTCCTCGATTCCTGCCAGCTGGAAGAGGTTGCGGACCTCGACCGGATCGCCACCCTGGTCGAGGGCGACCTGGCCGAACACTGGCGCGAGTCCGCCGAATTCCTGGCCCTGGCTGTCGAGGCCTGGCCCAGGCGGCTGGAGGCCATGGGGCTGGTCGATCCGGCCTGGCGTCGGGCCAGGCTGCTGCGCCTGCTGGCCACCGCCTGGACCGAACGACCACCGACCCAGACCGTCATCGCCGCTGGCTCGACCGGCACCGCCCCGGCCGCCGCCGATGTTCTGGCCGCCGTCGCCGCCGCGCCCCGGGGCTGTGTCGTCCTGCCCGGGCTCGATTTCGATCTGGCCGCCCCGGTCTGGGCCACTCTGGGCGACAATGAGCAGCATCCGCAGAATGCCCTGTGGCGTCTGCTCGACGGACGGGCCGGGCGCGAGGCCGTCCGCCCATGGTTCCGGCCCGCCGAAAGCCCTGTCGCGGAGGCGCGCGGTCGCGCTCGTCAGCGGCTGATCAACGAAGCCCTGCGTCCGGCCGATGCCACGGACGACTGGCGCACCGTCATCGGTTCGCTGCGCGCGGACGCCTTCCGCGAACAGTCCGCCGACCCGATCGCCGAGGGGCTGGAGGGCCTGTCGGTCGTCACCGTCCGGGCCGAGGAGGACGCCGCCGCCACCCTCGCCCTCATGATGCGCGAGACACTGGAGACCCCGGGCCGAACCTGTGCCCTTGTCACACCCGACCTGGCCCTCGGTCGTCGCGTCGCCGCCCGGCTGGAGCGTTGGGGTGTCGTCGCCGATGTCTCGTCCGGCCAGCCCCTGTCGCGCATGGATGCGGGCCGGCTGATCGATCTGGCCGTCCGCTTCATGATCGCGCCACTGGATCCGCACGCCCTGCTGGGTCTGCTGAAACATCCGCTGGTGCGGCTCGATTCCGGCGGCACCGATCCCGGCTCCCCCCTTCGCGCGCTGGAACACTACGGACTGCGCGGTCCGCGCCATCGTGACTGGAGCCGGCTGCGCCGCGCCCTGCTCAAGGCCGGCGAACCACGCGACGACGGCAAGGCCCCGTCCGGGACCGTCCGCGCCCGCCTGACCGCCGCCGGAGCCCTGGTCGACCGGCTGGAATCGCTGTCCGCCACGGCCCTGACCCCGTTCGGGCCCGACGCACCCCTTGATGCCGCCGCCCGCGCCCTGACCGAACTGGTGGAGGCCCTCGCCGGTCAGGACGCCTGGGCGGGTCCCGATGGTGAGACAGCCGCCACCCTGCTGTCCGGCCTGATCGAGAGCGGGGGCTCCCTGGGCACTGTGTCGCGAGCCGAGTTCGCCGCCCTGGTCCGGGACCTCCTGACCGAGGCGACGGTGCGCACCGGCGGGGCCAACCAGCCGCGCCTGCGCATCCTCGGGGCCATCGAGGCGCGACTGGTCCGCGCCGACCGCATGATCCTGGCCGGGCTGGAGGAAGGGGTATGGCCCAATGCCGCCCCGACCGACCCCTTCCTGTCGCGCCCCATGCGCCAGACGCTCGGCCTGCCACCGCCCGAGCGCCGTCTCGGCCAGACCGCCCAGGACTTTGTCCAGGCCGCCTGCGCCGACGAGGCCATACTGGTCCATTCCGAGCGTCGCGGCGGTCAGCCGGCGGTCAAGTCCCGCTGGCTCTGGCGGCTGGAGATGCTGACGCGCGGAGCGAACGCCGAAACCACCCCCATCGCGCTCGAACGCCCGTCCGCGGCCGTGGATGTGGCGCGTGCGCTTGATGTCCCGCCGCCGGGACCACCGCGCTATGAGCGCCGTCCGGCCCCGACGCCCCCCGTGCATCGCCGTCCGCGCCAGCTTCCGGTCACCGGCGTCGAACGCTGGGTCCGCGACCCCTATGCCGTCTATGCCCAGCGCATCCTCGGCCTGCAGAAGCTCGAACGGCCGGGAGCGTCGGCCGAGGCCATGGCCCGTGGCAATGCCGTCCACCGGGCCATCGAACGCGTCGTCATCAACTGGCCCGATGCCCTGCCTGAGGACTGCGCTGACCAGATCGAGAGCTTCCTGCGCGAGGAGTTCGACGCCGCCGGCTTCGAGGATCATGCCATGGCCCGCGAGATCCCCCTGGCCCGCAACTGCGCCGTCTGGCTGGCCGACTGGGAGCGCGAACGCCGGTCGCGCGGGGCCACCCTGCTGGTCGAACAGACCGGCCAGATGACCTTCGACGCGCCCTTCGGTCCCTTCATCGTGACCGCCAAGGCCGACCGGGTGGAGCTGGACGCCGCGGGTGCCGCCGTGATCGACTTCAAGACCGGCTCGACCCCGAGCGCAAAGCAGGTCGCCCGGGGCTTCGCGCCGCAACTGACCCTGACCGCCGCCATCCTCGCCGGGGGCGGCTTCGCCGATGCCCCGCCGACGCCGGCCTCGGAACTGCTCTACGTCAAGATCACGGGCCGCAGGACACCGGGTGAGACCCTCGACGTCGGCAAGATCACCCGCAACCAGCCCCTGGCCGCGGCCGAACTGGCTGAGCGCGAACTGGCCCGGCTGGTCGACGGCGTCGCCGCCTTCGACGACGAGGCCCGGCCCTATGTCTCCTGGGTCGCGCCGGAGTTCATGGGCAATTTCGGCGGCAACTACGACCATCTGGCCCGGGTCTGGGAGTGGCACGTCATCGGCGGCGAGGACGAGGCCGCTCCGGAATGACCCTCTCCCCCATCGAACAGGCCCGCGCCCACCAGAGGACCGCCGCCGATCCCGGCCGCTCGGTCTTCGTCACCGCCAACGCCGGCTCGGGCAAGACCACCACGCTCGTCGACCGGGTGGCGCGGCTGCTGCTGCAGAAGGCACGCCCGTCCGAGATCCTGTGCGTCACCTACACCAAGGCCGCCGCCGCGGAGATGCAGGCGAGGCTGTTCGAGAAATTGGGCCGCTGGGCCGTCATGGACGACGCGGCACTGGCCGGCGATCTGGTCCTTCTCGACGGCCGGGACCCCGCCGGGCTCAAGCCCGCCGATCTGTCCGACGCCCGCCGCCTGTTCGCCCGCGCCCTCGAGACGCCGGGCGGCCTGAAGATCCAGACCATCCACGCCTTCTGCGAGAAACTGCTGCGCCGCTTTCCCATCGAGGCCGGAGTCTCGCCCGCCTTCCAGGTGCTGGAGAACGAGGCCGCCGTCGCCCTGTCCCGCGAGGCACGGGAAGACCTTGCCCGGGAGGCGCTGAAGGACCCCGACGGCCCGCTGGGCGTCGCCTATGCCCATTTCGCGGTCGAGCTGGACTGGAAGTCCTTCAACGCCCTGCTGACCACGATCGAGAACGAGCGCGGCAAGCTGGTCTCCTATATCGACCGCTGGGCTTCCGGTGCCGCGCCCGGGCCGCACATCCTGGCCGGTGTCTCGAGAGACGAGACGCCGGAAGCGATCGAGACCGGCTTCCTGAACTGGCTCGACCCTGTCGCATGGCGCGCCGCTGCGGACGGCTTCGCCACCGGCTCGACCAACGACCAGAAGATCGCCGCCCAGATGCGCGAGACGAGTCCGCCCGATAGCAGCCTCGCGGCCATGAATGCCCTCTTCATCGACTCGAAGGGCGTGGCGCGGACGAAGTTTGGTACACAGAAGGCCCCGCCCGCCGCGGCCGGCTATCTCGACTCGATCTCGCTGAAATACTGCGCGGTGCTGGACCGCATGCGGGCGGCGAAGGTCGCCGACGACACCGTCAAGGTCCTAACCCTGGCCGGAGCCTATGCGGCCCTCTACGAAGCGGCCAAGGCCCGGCAGGGCGCGCTCGACTTCTCCGACCTCGTGGTCCGCACCGTCGACCTGCTGACCCACCGGTCCACCGCCGCCTGGGTCCTGTTCAAGCTGGACGGCGGCATCGAGCATGTCCTCGTCGACGAGGCCCAGGACACCGCGCCCGACCAGTGGGCCATCTTCAAGGCCCTGACCGAGGAGTTCTTCTCGGGCGAGGGCGCGCCGCGGCGGGGCGAGGCCCCCCGTATTCCCCGCACGGTCTTCGCCGTCGGCGACGAAAAACAGTCGATCTATTCCTTCCAGGGAGCCCGCCCCGAACGGCTGCGGCAGGAGGCCCAGACCTATGAGGCCCTGGCCCGTGGCGCGGGACGCCTTTTCGAGGAAGTGCCGCTGGACACCTCCTTCCGCTCGACCGAGGAGGTGCTCGCCTTCGTCGACGCCACATTCGAAGGGCCGGAGCGGACCCGCGCCCTGGTCGGCGTATCGGGCGACATCCCCGCCCACCAACCGGCCC
Organism: Caulobacteraceae bacterium; assembly: GCA_965284535.1. Lineage (GTDB taxonomy): Bacteria > Pseudomonadota > Alphaproteobacteria > Caulobacterales > Caulobacteraceae > Brevundimonas. The sequence goes on along the minus strand of OZ260090.1, from coordinate 964,018 downwards.
GCGTCGGCGAGCACGGATCGGTCGACCTCTGGCCGCTGTTCCATGACCCCGCCACCCCCGACCGCGAAGCCTGGAACGCACCGGTCGACAAGGAGGACGCGCGCAGCGGCCGCAAACAACTGGCCCAGGCCCTGGCCCGCGACATCCGCAAACAGGTCATGGCCGGGTCGGTCGTGCATGACCGCGACGCGGAAGGCGGAGGGCGGGCGGCACGCTGGGGCGATTTCCTGATCCTCGTCCGCCGCCGCGACGCCCTGTTCGAGGAAATCATCCGGGCCCTCAAGGCCGATTCCGTGCCCGTCGCGGGGGCCGACCGGCTGAAGTTGAAGGAGCATATCGTCTTCGACGACCTGATCGCCGTCGCCCGGTTCGCCCTCTATCCGGACGACGACCTGAGCCTGGCCGAGGTGCTGCGTAGCCCCTTCTGCGACGTCACCGATTTCGGCGATCCGCACAGCCTGTATCCGCTGGCCGACAAGGAGGGCCGGGGCGGGCGTTCGTTGTGGGAGGCTCTGCAGCTTCGCGCCGGCGAACAGCCGCAGTGGCGGCGGGCCCGCGACTTCGCCCAGGCCGCGCTGGACGCTCGCGACCGCGACCCCTTCGCCTTCTTCTCCGGCCTGCTGAACCACATCGACGAGACCGGCGTCTCGGGCCGCCACCGCATCCTGGCCCGGCTGGGCCGCGAGGCCGAGGAGGCCATAGACGAGACCCTGGCCCAGGTTCTGGCCGCCGAGGATCGCTGCGGCATCGATCTGGAAACCTGCGTCGCCCGGCTCGAGGCCGCCGACGTCGAGGTCAAGCGCGAGATGGAGGGGGCGCGCGACGAGGTCCGCGTCATGACCGTGCACGGGTCCAAGGGGCTGGAAGCGCCGATTGTCATCCTGCCGGACACCACCTCGCGCGCCAAGCCGCAGGGCCCGACCCTGATGCCCGCCGTCGACGACGACGGGGAAGAGGCCGACGGCTGGTTGATGTGTCCGGGCTCGGCGGGGGAGGACTGTCGGGCCTCCCGGGCCGCGCGCGAAGCCCGCGAAAAGCGGGCTGACGCCGAAAGTCTGCGTCTGCTTTACGTCGCCCTGACCCGCGCCCGCGACCGGCTGGTCATCATGGGCCGCGCCGTGAAACGGCAGAAGACCGGTTTCGAGGAGCGCAGCTGGTGGAGCGTCATCGCGGAAACCTTCGAGCGGCTTGGCGAGGATGATCCGCTCAAGGTCCGCGACCTCGGCGACGGAGTGATGCGTTTCGGCGTCGATCCCGTGCGCCTCGCCGCCGGAGCCGCGACTCAGACAGTATCAATCGCTGTCCCTGACTGGGCCCGCGCGTCCCCCGCTCCCGACCAGACCGCCCGTTTCGCCTCGCCTTCGAGAATGAGCGAAGCCGTGCGCCTTCCCGCCCCGTCACCGCTGGCGGTCACGGCCGGACCTGGCGCGCCGCTGGGGCGGTTCCGCCGCGGCGACCTGATCCACCGCCTTCTGGAACGTTTGCCGGATATTCCGGAGCCGGACCGCGCCGAAGCGGCCGCCCGGATGCTGTCCCGGGAGCGGGACCTTGATGGGGACCGGCGCGTGGAGATGATCGCCGCTGCATTCGCCGTGCTGGACGACACCCGGTTCGCCCCGGTCTTCGGGCCCGGCTCCCGGCCGGAAGTGGCCCTGACCGGTTCCGTCGCCGGGATCGCGGTATCAGGGCGGATCGACCGGCTGGTGATCACGTCCGACCGGGTTCTGGCCGTCGACTACAAGACCAACCGCCCCGCCCCGGCCCGGATCGAGGACGCCGACCCGGCCTATGTGCTGCAGATGGCGGTCTATGTGTCGATCCTGTCCGACCTCTATCCGGAACGCACCGTGGAGGCGGCCCTGGTCTGGACCGAGGGACCCCGGCTGATGGCGGTTCCGCGGGCCCTGATGGAGGCGGCCCTGTCCGGGTGAGTCGATCCGGCGTTGATTTGAACGCCGCGACGCCCCACATCGGCTGCCGAAGCGCCGGAATCACCCCATGATGTCCGGCCGATCTGGAGAATATCCCCATGGCCACCCTCAAGGTCACCGACGACAGTTTCGACGCCGATGTGCTGAAGGCCTCCGTCCCCGTGCTTGTCGATTTCTGGGCCGAATGGTGCGGGCCCTGCAAACAGATCGGACCGGCGCTGGAGCAGATCGCCGACGAGATGGCGGGTCAGGTGGTGATCGCCAAGGTCAATATCGACGACAGTCCGATGATCCCCTCGAAGCTGGGCGTGAAGGGCATTCCGACCCTGATGCTGTTCAAGGACGGCCAGATGGCCTCAATGAAGGTCGGGGCCATGCCCAAGGGCAAGATCGTCGAATGGCTGGCCGAGGCCGGTATCACCCAGACCTCGACCGGCAAGGGCGACTCCGCGGCCTGACGCCGGGATCGTCCGCATCGGTACACGGCCGTAATTTGCTCTGGCTTGGGATCGGTGGTCTCATCCCCGTCGTCTGATTGGATGCAGGAGCACGATGATGCTGACCGCTGCCCTTTTCGCCACCGCCCTGCTGACCGGAAGCGGTCAGGTCGCCGTTATCGCCGCCACGCCCCCGCCCGCCGAGACCCGACGGGCGGAAGCCGGAGCCGAAGGCGAGACCCACAGGGTCTGCCGCCTCGAACGGGCCACCGGATCGAACATGCAGCAGCGCGTCTGTCGCGATGTTCCGCGGGCCGGCTTCCAGAGCCAGCAGACCCGGGAATTCATGCGCGGCACCCAGCGGATGCGGATGCCCGATGAGGGGGCGATGGCGACCCCGGGTGGCCCGAACGGCTGATTCCGGCCGACCCGGGTTCAGTCCGGCCAGGTCTCCCGGTCGGCCCCCAGAACCTCGCCCGCCAGATACAACGATCCGCAGATCGTGACCCGACCGGCCCCCAGCCGGAGGGCCTGCGCCAACGCCTCCTGAACCGAGACGCACGCCGTCGCTCCGAGGCCGTGGCCCCGCGCCACCGCCGCAAGGGCTTCCGGTTCGGCCGACGCGCCTTCGAACGGCACGGTAAACACCGCCGCGCCTGACCGGCCCAGCGCCGCGAAGAAGCCGCCCGCGTCCTTGTTGGCCAGCATGCCGACGATCAGGGCGGGTGGGCGCGGGGCCTTTGACTGCCGTTCCGCCAGCGCCGCCGCCAGCGCCGCCCCGGCATGGGGGTTGTGCCCGCCGTCCAGCCAGAGTTCGGCGTCGGCTTCCCGCGCCGCCTCGCCGAACGGGCCCGTCGTCAGCCGCTGCATCCGCGCCGGCCAGCGCACGGCGCGCAGCCCCTCGGCGATGGCCGCCTCGGGCAGGTCCAGCTCAAGGGCGACCGCGACCGCCAACCCGGCATTGTCGATCTGGTGAGGACCCGCCAGGGCGGGGGCCGGCAGGTCGAGGAACTGTTCCTGATCCTGGAAGGACAGGCCGCCTCGCTCGGCCCATGCGTCGAAATCGACGCCCATGACGGTCAGGGGCGCGTGAACGGCCCGGGCCGCCGCCTCGATCGCCGCCATGGCGACCTCGGACTGGCGGGCGATCAGGCCGCGCGCCCCGGCCTTCAGGATCCCCGCCTTCTCCACCGCCACGCCATGCAGGCTGTCGCCGAGGAATTCGGCGTGGTCGAGATCGACCGGAGTGATGACGCTGAGCAACGGTCGTTCAATGACATTGGTGGCGTCCAGCACCCCCCCGAGGCCGACCTCGACGATGGCCAGATCGGCCCGGGTCTCGCTCATGGCCAGAAAGGCCGCGGCCGTGGTGCTCTCGAACACCGTGGCCTCGCTCCCGACAGCCTCGATCCGATCGAGGATGGCGTTCAGCGGCGCATCCTCGATCAGGGTGCCGGCCAGCCGGATACGCTCGTTGAACCGGACCAGATGGGGCGAGGTATAGGTGTGGACCCGCAGGCCCGCCGCCTCGGCGATGGCGCGAATAAAGGCGACGGTCGATCCCTTGCCGTTGGTCCCGGCGACATGGATGACGGGCGGCAGCCGGTCCTGCGGATCACCCAGGGCGGCGCACAGGACCCGCATCCGCTCCAGCGACAGGTCGATGCGCTGCGGATGACGCGCGCGGAGACGTTCGGAGATCGGATCCATCGGGCGGAGTCTAGGCCGCCCGGCGCTTCCCGCCCATCAGCATCGACAGGATCTGGCCCAGGACCACCGGAAGGTCGGCGCGGGCGACGACCCTGTCGACCATCCCCTTCTCCTGCAGATATTCGGCGCGCTGGAAGCCGGGGGGCAGTTTCTCGCGGATGGTCGCCTCGATGACGCGCGGCCCGGCGAAGCCGATCAGGGCCCCCGGCTCGGCCAGATGAACGTCGCCGAGCATGGCGTAGCTGGCGGTGACCCCACCCGTGGTCGGGTCGGTCAGGACGACGACGAAGGGCAGTTGCGCCGCCTTCAGCTCCTGGATGGCCAGGGTGGTGCGTGCCATCTGCATCAGGCTGAGCGCGCCCTCCTGCATCCGCGCCCCGCCGGCGGCGGTGAAACAGACCAGGGGCACGCCGCGTTCGACGGCCGCCCGGGCCGCGGCGATGAAGGCCTCGCCCGCCGCCATGCCCAGCGATCCGCCCATGAAGGTGAAGTCCTGGACGATGACCACCGCGTCGGTCCCGTCCAGCTGGCCAAAGCCGATGGCCATGGTGTCCTTGCGGCCCGCCGCCTTGCGGGCGGCGGCCAGCCGGTCCTTGTAGGGCTTGCCGTCCGAGAATTTCAGCGGGTCCTCGGGAACGTCCGGCGTGTCGATGGACTCATAGTCGCCGTCGTCGAAGGTGGCGCGCAGCCGGGTCGGGGCGTCGATCCGCATGTGGCGGCCCGAGGGCGTCACCCACAGGGCGGCCTCCAGGTCGGGCCGGTACAGCATCTCGCCGGAATCGGGGTCCTTGACCCACAGATTGTCGGGCGTGTCGCGCCGGCTGACGATCTTGCGGACGCCGGGCGCGAAACGCGACAGCCAGCCGCCGCGTTTTTCCTGGGGTTTGGGTGGGTTCTTGTCAGCCATGAACGCGCCTTAGACCGTTTCCTTGACCCGCGCACCCCGAACCGCGTCCGCGAGGGCCTTCACCGTCGCCAGAACGCGCGGGGCGGGGGGTTCGTTCGCCTCAAGCGCCGCCGCGACTTCATCGACCAGCACCGAGCCGGCCACCACCGCATCGGCGACGCGGGCGATCTCGGCGGCGCGCCCGGGCGTTTTGACCCCGAATCCGACCGCGACCGGCAGGCCCGAGGCCTTTCGCACCCGCTCGACGGCGGGAGCCACCGAGCCGGCCTGGGCCTCCTTGACCCCCGTCACCCCCGCGACCGAGACATAGTAGACAAAGCCCGAGGTCCGTTCGGCGATGATCTTCAGCCGCGCGTCGTCCGACGTCGGCGTCGCCAGCCGGATCAGCGACACCGAAGCGGCGTCCAGGGCATCCGACAGCGGCCCGGCCTCTTCGGGCGGACAGTCGACCACGATCAGGCCGTCGACGCCGCTGGCCGCCGCATCCCGGGCAAAGGCCTCATAGCCATAGGTCTCGATCGGATTGAGATAGCCCATCAGAATGACCGGCGTGTCTGCGTCCCCCGCCCGGAAGTCCGCGGCCAGGGCCAACGTCCCCTTCAGCGTCAGACCGGCCTTCAGCCCCCGCAGGGCGGCGCGCTGGATCGGCGGCCCCTCGGCCATGGGGTCGGAGAAGGGAAAGCCCAACTCGATGATGTCGGCCCCGGCGGCGGGCAGGCCACGCAGGATCTCCAGAGCCTGATCCCGCGTCGGGTCCCCGGCCATGACATAGGCCACGAACCCGGCCCGGCCCTCAGCCTTCAGCGCGGCGAAACGGGCGTCGATACGCGCCGTGGTCATTGCGCCGGTGCAGGCGTCGCGAGCGGGGCGGGCTGGTCCGAGCAGACATTGCCCGGGATCGGGGCGAAACCGAGATAGCCGAGGGCATCCGGGCCTGCGGGCCGCGAGGTGTCGTAAAAGGCCTGCATCTGCAGGCCGTCGCAGCCGCCGGTGTCGCGGCGGCGCACGAAGACCACGCGATTGTCCTCGCCGCCGGCGGCGATCCAGCCCTTGGTCCTCAGGTCAGCGATATAGGCGTCGGCCAGGGCCCCGACCCCCGCCAGCGGGGCGCTGACGCAAAAGGCGCGGCCGGCCATGCCGTACAGATTGCCGCAGTCCTCGGCCAGGGTCGCGCCCGGCAGAACCAGGGCGTCCGGCGTCAGGGGTGCCGTCTGCGCCAGCGCCGGGCCGGCCAGCGCCGCGGCCGCCACGGCGGCCATCATCACGATCTTCATTCTACAACTCCACGCCCAGATGCTTCGCCACGGCGAAGATGTCCTTGTCGCCCCGCCCGCACATATTGAGCACGACATCACCACCCTTGCCCACTTCCTTCGCGATCTCGCCGATCCGGGCGAGGGCATGGCTGGGCTCAAGCGCGGGGATGATCCCCTCGAGCTTCGAGCAGAGCTGGAAGGCCTCCAGGGCCTCGGCGTCCGTCGCGGCGCGATACTCGGCGCGGCCGATGTCCTTCAGCCAGGCGTGTTCGGGACCGATGCCGGGATAGTCCAGGCCGGCCGAGATCGAATGGCCTTCCAGAATCTGGCCGTCGTCATCCTGCAGCAGATAGGTGCGGTTGCCGTGCAGCACGCCGGGGCGACCGCCCTGCAGGCTTGCTGCGTGGTCCGGCCCGTCCAGCCCGCGTCCCGCCGCCTCGATCCCGATCAGCCGCACCCCGGCGTCCTCGATGAAGGGATGGAACAGGCCGATGGCGTTGGATCCGCCGCCGATGGCCGCCACCACCGCATCGGGCAGCTTGCCGCGCCGCGCCAGCATGGAGGCCCGCGTTTCGCGCCCGATCACCGCCTGGAAGTCGCGCACCATGGCCGGATAGGGATGCGGCCCGGCCGCCGTGCCGATCAGGTAGTAGGTATCCTCGACATTGGTGACCCAGTCGCGCATCGCCTCGTTCATGGCGTCCTTCAGGGTCGCCCGGCCCGCCGTCACCGGCACCACCTCGGCGCCCAGCAGCTTCATGCGGAAGACATTGGGCATCTGCCGCTCGACGTCGGTCGCGCCCATATAGACGACGCATTGCAGGCCGAAACGGGCGCAGACCGTCGCGGTCGCCACGCCGTGCTGGCCGGCCCCGGTCTCGGCGATGATTCGCGTCTTGCCCATCCGCATGGCCAGCAGGATCTGGCCCATGCAGTTGTTGATCTTGTGCGCCCCGGTGTGATTCAGCTCGTCGCGCTTGAACCAGATATCGGCCGCGCCGTAGTGCTCCGTCAGCCGCTCGGCCAGATACAGCGGGCTGGGACGGCCGACATAGTCGGTCAGGAAGCCGTCCAGCTCGGCCTGGAACGACGGATCGGCCTTGGTCGCCTCATAGGCCGCGTTCAGCTCGTGAATCAGCGGCATCAGGGTCTCGGCCACGAACCGCCCGCCATAGGGACCGAACCGGCCCTCGGCGTCGGGCATGGCGTACTGATTGGGGATGATGGCGTTCACGTCGGTAGCCTTGGCGCGGGGGAGCGGCGGAAATCAGGCGGACCGGACGGCATCCAGAAACGCCGTGATCCGCGGGGCGTCCTTAACACCCGGCGCGCTTTCCACGCCAGAGGACACATCCACCAGGGGCGCGCCCGAAATCCGGATCGCCTCGCCGACGTTTTCGGGCGTCAGCCCCCCGGCCACGAACCAGGGATGACGGAAGGTCCTGTCGGCCAGCAAGGCCCAGTCAAACCGCGCCCCGACCCCGCCGGGCAGATGCGATCCCTCCGGCGGTTTCGCGTCGAACATCAGATGGTCGGCGAACGGCTCCCAGGCCTCGGCCCCGGCGAAATCCCCGGCGGTGCGGATCGGCAGAACCTTGATGATTCCAGCCCCCGTCAGCATCCGCACCCGCTCCGCCCGCTCCCGCGTCTCATGGCCATGCAGCTGGATCAGGTCCGGCTTCAGGATCAGGGCGATTTCGGTCAGCAGGGCATCGTCGGCGTCGACCGTCACCGCCACGACCTTCGCCCGGCCCCGCGCCCGTCCAAACAGGGTCGCGGCGTGCAGCGACTCGATGTGCCGCGGGCTTTTCGGAAACACCACCGCCCCGACAAAGGCCGCGCCGCCGGTGAGGGCCGCGTCGAGGGCCTCAGGCGTGGTCAGGCCGCAGATCTTGGCGTGATGGCTCATGCAGCGAATATGGCGTCGATCTGACCCTGGTCCAGCAGGCGCCATTCCCCCGGGGCCAGATCGTCCGGCAGGGCCAGCCCCCCGACCCGCTCGCGGTGCAGCCCCTCGACGTGATTGCCGACCGCCGCGAACATCCGCCGCACCATATGATAGCGGCCCTCGGTCACGGTCAGCCGCGCCTCCGTCGGCGACAGCACCTCCAGCACCGCCGGCGACAGAGGCTTGTCCTCGCCCTCCAGCACCAAACCCCCGGCGGCGAACACATCCCCCTCGGTCCCGACCAACGGCCGCGCCAGCGTCGCGCGATAGACCTTGGCCACATGCCGTTTGGGCGAGATCACCCGATGCAGCAGGTCGCCGTCGTCGGTCAGCAGCAGCAGGCCCGTGGTCTGCTTGTCCAGCCGGCCGATGGTCGAGATGGCCGGGTCGCGCCGCCGCCAGCGCGGCGGCAGGACGTCATAGACCAGCGCCCCGTCCTCCTTGCGCGAACAGGTCATGCCCAGCGGCTTGTGCAGCATCATCACCAGACCGGGCACGGGATCCAGCGGCGCGCCATCGATCTCCATCCGCGTCGGCAGGTCCGGCGTCACCGCGATCCGCCTGGACACATCCGTCAGATCGGCCCCGTCCAGCACGATCCCGCCCGCCTTGCCCAGCCGCGCGATCTCGGTGCGGGAGCCATAGCCCATGGAGCCGAGCAGCTTGTCCACGCGGCTGGTGGGGGTCTTCACTTGATGGCCTCGAACACCTTGTAGCCGCCGCTGTCGGCGATCATGTCGACGCGTTTGAAGGCGTCCTTCAGCTCGGCCTCATAGGGCAGGTGACGGTTGGCCACGATCCACAGCACGCCGCCCTTCCTCAACAGACCCGCGGCCTTGCGGATGAAGGCCTGGCCCAGCCGCTTGTCCTCGGCCCCGCCGTCATGGAAGGGCGGGTTGCTGACCACGAAATTCAGGTCACCGACGTCGTCCAGCGCCCGCGCATCGGCCCATTCGAAGCGCGCGCGCGGATTCGTGACATTCTTCCGCGCCGCCGCGATCGCCCGCCGGTCCAGATCGACCAGACGCAGCGAGGTCACCGCCGGCGCGCCCAGCACCACCGTCGCCAGCGCCCCGTAGCCGCAACCGAGATCGATCCCCGCGCCCTTCAGCGGCGGCATGGCCTGGGCCAGCAGCAGCGATCCCGCATCGATCCGGTCCCAGGCGAAGACGCCCGGCTGCGACCAGGCCTCCAGCCCCTCGACCAGACGCGGCGCCCCGGCCGCGATCGCCGCATCGATCCCGCTCAGGGCCTCCGGCCGGATCACCACACAGCGCCGATGATGCGCCTTGGCGCTCTCGCCGACCGTGACGCCGAAGCCTTCCAGCTCCTTCTTCAGCCGCGACCCGCCCCTGTCCTTGGCCGCCATCACATCCAGCCGTCCGCCGACCTTGAGCGCCCTCAGCGCCAGAGCCAGCGTATAGCGCCGCTCCAGCACGCCCGGCGGGGCATGGATCATGATGTCGTCGACCGAACCTTCCGCCACCTCCTCGAGCGAGGCCGAGCCGGGAATCAGCGGAGAAACCTGCGTCGCCGCGCCGGGCGGATCGAAGACGGCGGGCGGACGGCCATGGAGAAGCGTGGTCATGGCGGCGCCTATAGCCGGAATGCGGCGCTACGCGAACCCGGGCCCGCCGTGCGCTCAATTCCCGACTGACAATCGAGAACAAATGAGGCACAAGCGCGCGATGCTCGCCGATTCAACCCTGACGTCCTCTGCGGAGCCGTCGCTCGCCGACGCCCGGGCGACGCTGGAGCGGGTCTGGGGTCATGCGGATTTCCGGGGTCGTCAGGCCGAGGTGGTGACCGAGGTTCTGGCCGGTCGCGATGTCGTGGCCGTGCTGCCCACCGGCGGCGGCAAGTCGGTCTGCTACCAGATCCCCGCCATGCTGCGGCCCGGCCTGGGTCTGGTGGTCTCGCCCCTGATCGCCCTGATGACCGATCAGGTCGAGGCGCTCAAACAACAGGGTGTGGCCGCGGCCCGGCTCGATTCGGGCGTCTCCATGGACGACCGTTCGGAAATCTGGCGTCAGGCGCGGGCGGGCGAGCTGGACCTGCTCTATGTCTCACCGGAGGGACTGGCGCAGCCGCACCTGATCGACCGCCTGCATGATCTCCCGCTTTCCCTGATCGCCATCGACGAGGCCCATTGTGTCTCACAATGGGGACATGATTTCCGTCCGGACTACAGGACCCTGGGCCGTCTGGCCGAGCTGTTCCCCGGCGTGCCGCGCATCGCCGTCACCGCCACGGCCGACGCCCGCACCCGCGAGGACATCGTCCGCTCGCTGCGGCTGGACGAGGCAAAGGTCATCGTCGACAGCTTCGCCCGGCCCAATCTGCAGCTCTCGGCCGTGCGCAAGGAAAGCGCCTCGCGGGCCCGCACCGACTCCGCCGTTATCGCCCTGGTGCGGGAACGTCGTGGCAAGTCCGGCGTGGTCTATTGCGGCAGCCGGGACGGCTGCGAGCGCGTGGCCCAGGCCCTGCGCGAGGCCGGGACCAACGCCATCGCCTATCACGCCGGCATGGAGGCCCGCGATCGCGACCGCCGGCTGGAGCGATTCCTGGCCGAGGACGGGGCCGTCATGGTCGCGACCATCGCCTTTGGCATGGGGGTCGACAAGGCCGACGTCCGCTTCGTCATCCACGCCGACCCGCCGGGTTCGCTCGAAGCCTACTGGCAGGAGATCGGCCGCGCCGGGCGCGACGGCGAGCCGGCCGACGGCATCACCCTGTACGGCCCCTCCGACATCGCCTGGACCCTGAAACGGCTCGAGGGCCGCCCCATGGCCGAAGAGGTCAAGGCGGTGCAGGTCAGGAAGGCCCGCCAGCTGTTCGCCATGCTGGACGGGGCGACCTGTCGCCCGCAGACGGTGCGCCGCTATTTCGGCGAGGAGGGCGCCGAACGCTGCGGCGTCTGCGATCTTTGCCTCGATCCGCCCGCCGTCTTCGATGCCACCGTCCCGGCCCAGAAGGCGCTGGCCGCTGTTCAGCGTCTGGGCGAACGGTTCGGCAAGACCCGCGTCATCGACCATCTCCTCGGCAAGACGAGGGACGTCCAGCCGTGGGAACGGGACCTCTCGACCTGGGCCATCGGCGCCGACACCGGCCAGCACAGCTGGCGCGACATCGTCGATCACCTGATGTTCGAGGGCCTGTTGGTCGAGGACCCCAATGACGGCAAGCCGCTGGTCAGGCTCGGCGACCCCGGGGCCGTCCGCGCCGTCTATCGCAATGAACGGATCATCGAGGTCCGCGCCCCCACCGCCCGCGCCGCCCCGGCCCGCGAACGCACCCGCACCGGCCGCAACGCCGCGCTGGAATCAATGGACGCCGACGTCCGCGCCCGGTTCGAGACCCTCCGCGCCTGGCGCCGCGACCGCGCCGCCGAACAGCGGGTCCCGCCCTATGTGATCTTCCAGGACAGGACCCTGCTGGAAATCGCCATGGCCGAACCCGGCGATCTCGAGCGGCTGGGTCACATCTCCGGCGTCGGCCAGTCCAAGCTGGATCGCTACGGCAAGGGCGTTCTGGAGGCGTTGGGACAGGCCCACGGCTGAGGCTGTGGATTGAAACCACGGTTCGCCGGTTAAGCTTCGCGCAAGGTATCGGAAGGGGGGCCTTAAACTTTCATCGTCACAGTCCGGCGGTGATCCCAAGCCGTGCCCCGTCTCCGGTCGACAAACTGGCTCTGGCCGTCGTGCATCAGCCCGACCGCGCCATGCCCGCGCCCGTTGGCGCGCGCGAGGAATCCCTGCGCCTTCTCCTCCAGACCGCCGCCGATTCCGGCGTCGCCCGCGTCGCCACCAGGCCCGACGGCGACGGCGAACGCTGGCTCGGCCAGGCCTGGCCCTTCCCCTCGCCCTTCCAGGTCTCGGTCCGCACCGTGCCCGTCAGCGACGGCGTCGACCGGGTCGAGGCCCGCGCCCGCCGCTCGCTGGAACGGCTCGGCCTGCCGCGTGGCGACCTGCTGCTGGTCTCCAGCGCCGCCGATCTGGCCGGTGCCGAGGGCCGCGCCCTGTGGGACCGCCTGCTCGCCCTGAAGGACCGTGGGCTTTACCGCCGCATCGGCTTCTGCGCCACGATCGAGGACGGTCCGGCCCTTCTGGCCCGCCGCTTCCAGCCCGACGTCGTCCAGCTGAAATGCAACCTGCTCGACCAGCGCGCCCAGCATACGGGCGTCCTGTCCGAACTCGCGGCCCTGGACGTCTCCATCCATGCCGCCTCGGTGTTCGCCGACGGCCTTCTGTTCGTCGGGGCCGAGGCCCTGCCGCCCGAGATGCACCGCCACGCCCCGACCCTGTCGCGCATCCGCCGCCGACTGGCCGAGGCCCGCGTCGATCCGATGCAGGCCACCCTGGCCTATGCCATGGGCCTGCCCGAAGTGTCCGCCGTGGTCGCCAGTATCGCCTCGGCCGCCGAACTGCGCGCCGTGGTCGCCGCCGCGCACGCCCCGACGCCCGCGCTCGACTGGCCGTCCCTGCAACTGGAGCCGGCAGTCGCCGGCTCCAGTGCCTCGGGACCCGGTCGCGTCAGTAGCGCAGCCTGATCCCGACGTAGCCGGACCGCCCCGGCTCGCCATAGCCCAGCAGTTGCTCATAGCGCTCGTCCGCGAGGTTCTCGACGCGCGCCGTCAGGGTGGCGCTGTCGTTCAGCACCCAGGCGGCGGTCAGATTGGCCGTGACGAACCCGTCCCGCGTTCCGGCTGAATCCGGCATATCGCCCTCGGCCCGCACGGTCAGGGCCGCCGACAGCCGCTCGCCCGTCCAGCCGAGCGTGGCCGAGCCCGCGTTCCCGGGAACCCGCAGGATGGCCGCGCCGGTCGTCTCATTGACCGCATCGGTCCAGCCATAGCTGAAACCCAGATCGAACCCGCCGCCCAGCCCGGCCCGGCCCTCAAGCTCGACCCCGTCGGTGCGCGTCTCGGCGGTGTTGACGTAGTAGAATTCGAAGCTGCCGACGTCGAAGAAGCCGTCGATCTGGTCCTCCACCTCCAGTCGGTAGGCAGTAAGGCGACCATCAAACCGTCCGTCCACCGAACGCCAGCCAAGGGCGATCTCGCCGCCTGTCGCATATTCCGGCACCAGCGGTGCCACCACCGTCCCCGGCAGGACGAAGCAGAAGTCGCACACCGCCTGGCTGACGCTGGGCGTCTTGAAGCCGGTCCCGTATGCGCCGGACACGGTGAAACCGCCGTCCAGCCGATAGGCCGCCGACACCCGTCCCGTTGTCTCGCCGCCAAAGTCGTCGGTCGAATCGTGACGCAGGCCGAGGTTCAACGTCAGCCGCTTCGTTGCCCCCCAACGCACGGTCCCGAACGCCGAATCGACGCCGAGACCGGCGCTGGAGCCGTTCAGGAAGGCCTCGGTCTCCTCGCGTTCCAGCCCGAAAGCATAGCGGACGGCTCCGTCGGCGCGGCTGTCGGCCTGCCAGCGCCACAGCCGATGCTCGCCCTCATAGGTCGAGGGAAAGGCGCTGACCGTGTCGCGGCTGATGTCCGAAGCGGCGGCGGTGAACCGGTGGTCCAGTCCGAACAGGCCGGTCACCTTCAGGCCGATCTGGCCCGAGCGGTTGGTCGTGTCGGTCGTGTCGGGCGAATCGACCGGCCCGAAATCGTCGACATCGGCCGCGACTTCGGACTGACGCAGCCGCCCGGCGATTTCGAATCGGTCATTGAAGCTGAGGCGGCCGTTCAGTCCGAAGGTCGTGGCCTCCACGCCGTCGTCCTCCGTCCCGCTCGCGGCGGCGGAAATGCCGTCGGTCGAATAGCGCGAGACGAAGCCGCCGAGGGCGGAGCGGTCATTGGCCACGCCAGCCGCCAGACGACCGCGCACCGTGCCGAACGATCCGGCCTCGACCTCGGCCTGAAGGCCATCCCGTTCCCGGGTGGTGAAGGCGATCACCCCCCCGATGGCGTCGGAACCCCACAGCGACGACTGCGGACCGCTGAGCACCTCGATGCGGTCGATGTCGCCGAGGTCGAAACCGGCGAAGTCGAAACCGCCGGCGGGCTGGGACGGGTCATTGACCGGCACGCCGTCGACCAGGACCAGCGACTTGTCCTGGCTGGCCCCGCGCATCCGGACGGACGTCACCCCGCCGAGGCCGGCGCGATAGACCGACAGGCCGGGCACATCGGCCAGGATGTCGGCGGCGAAGACGGCACCGCGCTGTTCGATGGTGCGTCGGTCGATGACCCGAGCACCGGGCGTGTCGGCGACAATGGCCGGCAGGCGGGTGGCGGTGACCACCACCTCGGTCAGGGTGTCGGGGTCGTCGGCTGTCTGGGCATGGGCGCACAGGGGCAGGAACACGGCCGCGGCCGTGGTGTAGAGGATGGATCGCGTCATTGCGCGGGTCTCCGTCGGCCCCCGCGCTGGCGCTGCGCGGGGCTGAGTGAAAGCGACCGACCCGGCCCCGGATGGGGCGCGGCGCTGGGGTCGGGTCGCTTCGACGGAACAGTTTCCGCATCGCGGAAGGGATGGCCCCACGCCTCTGTCTGGTCCCGGACAGCGGACGAGCGACGTCGGCGGCCAGGTCTCCTGGCTTGCGGGTCAAAAACGGAGGATCGCGCCTTCCCGGTTGCCCAGTGACGCCGGAGCCGAAGCCCTGGAATGATCGACCGTCTCGCCGCCTACAGTTGCGGGCACAGCCGCGGCATCACACCGCGTTCCCTTAACCGCCTGCGGCGCTTGTTGCAGCGCAGTGGAGCCTGCGCAAGACGCTTGAGGCGTGGACCGCAATCCTTCACCCTGCATCGCTCCCATGAACGCCCCCCTCGTCCATCCCCCGACAGCCGACGCGGTCCCCTCCAACGAGGGTGTGACCCCCGTGATGGCGCAATTCCTGGCAGCCAAGGCCAGCCAGCCGGACGCCATCGTCTTCTTCCGCATGGGCGATTTCTACGAGCTGTTCTTCAGGGACGCCGAGATCGCCTCGGCCGCCCTCGGCATCACCCTGACCAAACGGGGCAAACACCAGGGCGAGGACATCCCCATGGCCGGGGTGCCGGTGCATGCACTGGATGGCTATCTGGCGCGGCTGATCCGCCAGGGCTTCAAGGCCGCGATCTGCGAACAGCTGGAGGCTCCGTCCGAGGCGAGGAAGCGCGGTTCCAAGGCCGTGGTCCATCGCGACATCGTCCGCGTCGTCACCCCCGGTACCCTGACCGAGGACAGTTTGCTGGACGCCCGCGGAGCCAACCGGCTGGCGGCCGTGTCAGTGCGCAAAGGGCGGGCCGCCGTGGCCGTGGTCGAGCTGTCGGGCGGCGCGGTCGACGCCGTCGCCTGTGCGCTGGAAGACCTTGGTGCGACCCTGGCCTCGTTCCGGCCGTCGGAGGTGCTGGTGCCGGACCGGCTGTTCTCGGATAAGGCGACGAAATCCGCGCTCGACGGGTCCGGCGGGGTGGTTCAGGCCCTGCCGCAGGCCCTGGCCGAACCGGTCGGGGCGAGGGCCCGGGTCGAGCGGCTGTACGGCGTGGCCTCGCTGGACGGCTTCGGCGCGTTCGAGGAGGCCGAGGTCTCGGCGCTCGGCCTGATTGCCGCCTATCTGGAGACGACCCAGGCCGGCAAGATCCCCGCCCTGTCGCCGCCGCGCCGTTCGGGCGACAGCGGCTTTCTGGCCATCGATCCGGCGACGCGACAGAGCCTCGAAATCGACCGCACCCAGCGCGGCGAGCGCGAGGGATCGCTGCTGGCCTGTATCGACCGCACCGTCACCTCGGGCGGAGCGCGTTCCCTGGCCGAGCGGATCGCCCGGCCGCTGCGCGACCCGGCCGCAATCAATCATGGACTCGACGCCGTCGAATGGCTGCTGGAGCGCCGCGACCTGCGCCGCGATCTGCGCGACGGCTTGCGCGCCTCGTCGGATGTCGCCCGCGCGGTGTCGCGGCTGGTGCTGGGCCGCGGCGGACCGCGCGATCTGGCCGCCATCCGCACCGGCCTGACGATTGCCGAGGGCATCACCGGCCTGTTCCCGCCGGAACGCGAGCCCCTCACAGGACCACCGACACGGATCGTCGCCTGCCTCGACCGGATGACCCTGTCGCCCGACCTGGGGCGGCTGCTGGTCGATCTGGCCGACGGACTGGTCGCCGAGCCGCCGCATCTGGCCCGCGACGGCGGCTTCGTCGCCCCCGGTTACCGCCCCGAGCTCGAGGAAGCCCGGCGTTTGCGCGACGACAGCCGCCGGGTCGTGGCGGATCTCGAATCCCGCGCCGTGGCCGAGGCCGGGGTGCCGTTCAAGATCAAGCACAATGCCGTGCTCGGCTATTTCCTCGAGACCTCGGCCAAGGCGGCGGAGCCGCTGCTGCGGCCGACCGGCGACAGCCCCTTCATCCACCGCCAGACCCTCGCCAACCAGGTCCGGTTCACCACCGTCGAGCTGTCGGAACTGGACGCGAAGATCAGCCAGGCCGGGCATCGCGCCCTGGCCATCGAGGGCGAGACGTTCGAGACATGGCGGACTGCGGTCCAGTCCATGGCCCAGCCGCTGCAGGCCGTGGCCGAGGCCCTCGCCGAACTGGACGCCCATGCGGCGCTGGCCGAATGGGCCGAGGAGGTCGGCGGCGTCCGCCCCGCGATCGACGACACCACCTGTTTCGAGGTCACGGCGGGCCGCCACCCCGTGGTCGAGGCGGCGGTGAAGGCGCAGGGCGACCCCTATACCCCCAACGACTGCCAGCTGGACGGATCCGGGACAGCGGCCTCGCGACTGTCGATCGTCACCGGGCCGAACATGGCCGGCAAGTCGACCTTCCTGCGCCAGAATGCCCTGCTGGTGGTGCTCGCCCAGGCCGGGGCCTTCGTGCCGGCCAGGGCCATGCGGCTGGGCGTGGTCGACCGGCTGTTCAGCCGGGTCGGAGCCGGCGATGATCTGGCGCGCGGACGTTCCACCTTCATGACCGAAATGGTCGAGACCGCCGCCATCCTGACCCAGGCCACGGACCGCAGCTTCGTGGTGCTGGACGAGATCGGGCGCGGCACCGCCACCTATGACGGCCTGGCCATCGCCTGGGCCGTGGCCGAGGCCCTGCACGATCGCAACCGCGCCCGCACCCTGTTCGCCACCCACTATCACGAACTGGCCAGGCTGGAGACGCGGCTGGCCCATGTCTGCAACCTGTCGATGGTCGCCAGGGAATGGAATGGCGATCTCGTCTTCCTGCACGAGGCCGCACCCGGTGCCGCCGACCGGTCCTACGGCGTGCAGGTGGCCAAACTGGCCGGTGTGCCCGGTGCCGTGGTCAGCCGCGCCCGCGAGGTGCTGGACCGGCTGGAGGGCGAGAAGGCCGCCGCGATCAGCCTCGACGACCTGCCCCTGTTCGCAGTCGCCGAGCCCGCGCCGCCACCCCGTTCGTCCGCCGTCGAGGACGCGCTTGGGGCCATCGAGCCGGACGAGCTGTCGCCGCGCGAGGCGCTGGAGGCCCTGTACCGGCTCAAGGGTCTGGGCCGCCGGTGACCGACGCCCTGGACGGCCGGTTGATCGAGGCTGGGTCCGCACCCGATGTGCGCAAGGCCGTGGCGTCGATTCTCAAGGAGTCCTGGGACGCCGCCCGGACCCGCATCGCCCGCCGTCTGGATGGGGGCGGCGAGGGCGTCGAGGTGGCCCGGCTCTATTCCACCGCCGCCGATGACCTGCTGACGGCCCTGTGGCGGTTCACCACCGAAACCCTCTATCCTGCGGCCAATCCGAGCGAGGCCGAGCGGCTGAGCCTGATCGCCGTGGGCGGCTACGGCCGGAGCGTTCTGGCCCCCTTCTCGGACCTCGACCTGCTGTTCCTCCGCCCATGGAAATCGACTCCCCGCACCGAACAGGTGGTCGAATTCATGCTGTATGTGTTGTGGGATATCGGCGTGAAGGTCGGCCAGTCGGCGCGATCAATTGACGAATGCCTGTCCCTGGCCCGGTCCGACATGGTGATCCGCACCACCCTGCTGGAAGCCCGGCCGCTGATCGGCGACGAGGCTTTGGCCGCCGATTTCATCGCCCGCTTCCGCGCCCAGGTGGTCAAGGCCGACCCCCGCCCCTTCATCGCCGCCAAGCTGGAGGAGCGCGACCTGCGCCACCAGAAGTCGGGGGCCGTGCGCTATCGGGTCGAGCCCAACGTCAAGGACGGCAAGGGGGGGTTGCGCGACCTCAACACCCTGTTCTGGATCGCGCGTTCGCTGGCCCCGGACAGCCCGCTGGGCGCGCGGGTCATGGACGACCTGCTGACCGCGCGCGAACGCCGGACCTTCGAGGAATCGTTCGACTTCCTGTGGCGGGTCCGCGCCCATCTGCATCTGACGGCGGGGCGGGCGGAGGAAAAGCTGACGTTCGATCTCCAGCCGGAGGTGGCGCGGCGCATGGGCTGGCGCGGGCGCGGCGACGAGCCGGCGGTGGAGCGGTTCATGCGACGCTATTTCCTCGTCGCCCGCGATGTCGGTGCCCTGACCCGCGCCCTGTCGGCCAAGCTGGAGGCGCGCCAGCAGAAGCCGACCCTCAGCCTGTCGCGCCTGATCCCCGGGCAGAAGCGCAAGCTGGGCATCGAGGGCTTCGTCAAGGACGCGGGGCGTCTGTCGGTGACCGGTCCCGGGATTTTCGCGGAGGCACCCGAGAAACTTCTGATGCTGTTCCGCACGGCGGACGAGCACGACCTCGACCTGCACCCCGACGCCTTCTCAGCCGTCAGCCGGTCCTTGTCGCTGGTCACGCCGTCGTTGCGGCGCGATCCCGAGGCGACGCGGGCCTTCCTCGACATTCTCGCGCACGGCCAGCGGCCGTATCGCGTCCTGACCATGATGAACGAGACGGGCCTGCTCGGCCGGTTCCTGCCCGAATGGGGGCGGATCGTCGGCCAGACACAGTTCAACATGTACCACGCCTATACGGTCGATGAGCACACCCTGCAGGCCATCGGCCTGATCAACGACATAGCCCGGGGCAAGCTGAAGGCCGATCATCCGACCGCGAGCGAGATCGTCCATCGCGTCGACGACTTCGAGGCCCTGATGCTGGCCATGCTGCTGCATGACGTCGGCAAGGGCGGCGACCGGGGTCAGCTGGAGGACGGAGCCATTGCCGCCCGACGCGCCTGCGACCGGCTGGGGCTGGATCCCCGCCGAACCGAATTCGTCGTCTGGCTGGTGCGCAACCACCTGGCCCTCTCCGACTATGCCCAGAAACGGGACGTATCGGACCCGGCGACGGTCAAGGCGTTCACGACACTGGTCGGCGACCCCGAGCGGCTGAGAACCCTGCTGATCCTGACCGTGGCCGACATCCGGGCGGTCGGGCCGGGGGTCTGGAACGCCTGGAAGGGCGGGCTTATCCGCGACCTGTACCAGCGCACCGAGGGCGTGTTCCGCGGCGAGGACCTGACCCTCGCCGACCCCCTGGACGACTATCCCGAACTGGTGGCCCGCGCCCGGCTCAAGGAGGCCGCGGCCGAGGCGCTGACCGTGCGGGCCGACGAGGCTGGAGAGCATGCCGCCACCCGGGTCGCGGTCGCCGCGCGCGACCGGTCCGGCCTCTTCGCCGACCTGGCCGCAGCGCTTGCCGGTGCCGGAGCCGACGTCGTCGGGGCACGCGTGGCCACCGCGACGGACGGGATGGCGCTGGATGTGTTCGAACTGCAGGACGGCGGTGGTGCCCCCTATGGGCAGGCCGAGCCGCGCCGGCTGACCCGGTTGATCACCACCCTGGAGGCCGCCGCCCGCGGCGGTGCCCGGATCGCCCCGGCCCCGACAGCGGTGCCCAGTCCGCGCCGGGCCGCCTTTGACGTGCGGCCGACCACCATCGTCGATCTGGAGGAAAGCCCCGACGCCGCCGTGATCGAGGTGTCCGGCGCCGATCGGCCCGGTCTGCTGGCCGACCTTGCCCGGGTCATGGCCGACAATGGCCTGTCGATCCGCTCAGCCCATATCGCCGGATTCGGCGAGCGGGCCGTGGACAGTTTCTACGTCACCGATCTCAAGGGCCGCAAACCGAACCCCGGGCCGAAGCTGGAGCGGCTGCGGCTTGAACTCGAGGCGGTGCTGGATCGCACGGACCGGGCGGGAGCCTCGGTTTCCACCCCGGTTCGGGCCAGCCTGCGCGACGTCTCGGAAGTGGGTCGACGCCGTTCCGGGCCGGACCCCGTATCCCGCGCGCCGGAAGCACGCTAAGCGCTGGTCCAAACCGCTTCTCCGAGCCCCTGATGAGCCTCGCCCGCAATACCCTGGTCCAAGCCACCCTGACCCTGGGAAGCCGCGTGCTCGGCTTTGCGCGAGACATGGCGCTGGCGGCCCGCTTTGGTCAGGGGCCAATGATGGACGCCTTCACCACGGCGTTGATGCTGCCGAACATGTTCCGCCGCCTGTTCGCCGAGGGTGCCTTCGCCCAGGCCTTCGTGCCCGTCTATGGCGGCGTCCGCGCCCGCGAGGGGGACGAGGCCGCGGCGGTGACAGCGTCCGAGGCCATGTCCTTCATGCTGGCGGTGGTCGCGGCCTTCTGCATCGTTCTACAGGTGCTGATGCCGTGGATCATGCCCTGGCTTCTGTCCGCCTATCGCGATCAGGCCGGGATCATGTCGGTGGCGGTGACCGCGACCCAGCTGGCCATGCCCTATCTGGCCTGCATGACCGTGGCCTCCCTGCTGTCCGGCGTGCTCAACACCGGCGGCCGGTTCGCCCTGTCCGCGGGCGTGCCGGTGTTCCTGAACATCTGCACGCTCGCGCCCTTGCTGGCCGCATACGTCATTCCGGCCAGCCAGCCGGATGTGCTGCTATGGGTCACCGCAGCCGTCACCTTGTCCGGCCTGATCCAGGCCGGCCTGCTGTGGTGGGGCGTGCAGCGACTGGGCGTCACCATCCGCCTGTCATGGCCGCGCCTGACGCCCAATGTGAAGCGGGCCCTGGCGCTCGCGGTGCCCGGAGCCCTCGCCGGCGGCGCCATGCAGGTCAATTCGGTGGTCAGCCAGATGCTGGCGGGGTCCGACGAGGGTGCCCGGTCGGTGCTCTACAACGCCGACCGTCTGTACCAGCTGCCGCTGGGCCTGATCGGGGTCGCCATCGGCCTGGCCCTGGTGCCGCGCCTGACCCGGGCCTTCGTCACCGGGGATCATGAGGGCGGACGCAAGACCCTCGACGACGGCGTTACCCTGGCCATGGCCTTCACCCTGCCGGCCGCCGTGGCCCTGTTCGTCATTCCCTTCTTCATCATGGACGCGACCGTGACGCGCGGAGCCTTCACCAGCGCCGACGCCGCCCGCACCGCCGATGTCCTGCGCCAGTTCGCCTGGGGAGTACCCGCCTTCGTCCTGGCCAAGGTCCTGACCCCGCCCTTCTTCGCTCGCGAGGACACGCGCCGGCCGATGATCTACGCCATCACGGCCGTGGCGTTCACCGTCGTCGTGGGAACCGGCCTGTTCGTCTGGCTCTCGCGCATGGGTGTGGACGGCGTGCTCGGTCTCGCCGTCGCAACCAGCCTCTCGGCATGGATCAATGTGGCGCTGCTGGCTGGAACCCTGGCGCGTGAGAAGGTCTGGCGGCCGTCGCCCGCCTTCCTTTTCCGGCTGTCACGGTTGCTGGCCGCCAGCGCCGCCATGGCTGCCTTGCTGGTGGTCGCCGGGCTCGCCTATGCGCCGCTCAGTCGTATGCTTCTTGCCAAGGAAATCGCGGTTCTGGTCGTCTGCGGTGCCGGCGCCCTTGTCTACGGGGCCTGCATCGTGCTTTTCCGCGCCGTCAGCGTGGCTGAACTCAAGGCCGCCCTGAAGCGTGAACCGGGCGCAGCCGCGCCGACCGGACTGGATTGATGACTGACGACACTGCCTCTGCCCCCGCCTACACCGGCCCCCGCCGCGTCCTGTCAGGCATCCAGGCCTCGGGTGCCCTGCATCTGGGCAACTACCTCGGGGCCCTGAAGCGGTTCACCCAGCTGCAGGACACGGGCGCGCCCTGTTTTCTGTTCGTGGCCGACCTGCACGCCATCACCGTCTGGCAGGACCCGGCCCTGCTGACCGCCCAGACGCGCGAGATCGCCGCCGCCTATCTGGCGTCCGGCCTCGATCCCTCGAAGTCGATCATCTGGCCGCAGTCGGCTGTGCGCGCCCACTCCGAACTGGCGTGGGTCCTGAACTGCGTCGCCCGCCTCGGCTGGCTCGACCGGATGACCCAGTTCAAGGAGAAGTCGGGCAAGCACAAGGAGCGCTCATCGGTCGGCCTCTACACCTATCCGGTGCTGCAGGCGGCCGACATCCTGCTCTACAAGGCCACCGAGGTGCCGACCGGCGAGGACCAGAAGCAGCACCTGGAACTGACCCGCGACATCGCCGCCAAGTTCAACAACGACTTCAACGCGCCCGGCTTCTTCCCCCTGCCCGAACCCCTGACCCAGGGGCCGGCGCCGCGGGTCATGAGCCTGCGCGACGGGGCGGCCAAGATGTCCAAGTCCGATCCCTCGGACCAGTCGCGCATCAATCTGACCGACGACGCCGACGCCATCACGGCCAAGATCCGCAAGGCCCGCACCGATCCGGATCCGCTGCCCGAGACGCTGGAAGGCCTCGACGGCCGGGCCGAGGCGAAGAACCTGGTCACCATCTATGCCGCGCTCGCCGACATGAGCCGCGAGGCCGTGCTGGCCGAATACGCCGGTCAGGGCTTCGGTGCCTTCAAGCCGAAGCTGGCCGACCTGGCCGTCGCCTCCATGGCCCCGGTCAGCGCCGAAATGCGCCGGCTGATGGCTGACACCGCCGAGATCGACCGCGTCCTCAAGGACGGCGCCGAACGTGCCGCCGCCATCGCCGATCCGGTGGTGGACGAGGTCAAGAAGATCGTGGGCTTCTGGCGCGCCTGACGGCGGCTTTCGGACCTCGCGTCCCGACGCCTCTGGTGAACGGCGCCGCTTGCGCTAATTCAGGCTCATGAGCCTCGTCCACCCCCTCGACCGTCCGGTCTGGAGCGCCCTCAACACCCGCGTGGCGCCGCTCGCGATCCGCCGTGAACAGGACGGGGGCGCGGCCGTGCGGCTGGATCCCGATGTCGGAGTCTTCGTCGCGGCCGCTGACGGTTCCCCCGCGAGCCGGGCTCTGCTCGACGCCCTTTGCCGCGAGTATCCGGGCGCGGGGCTGGTCGAGCCGGAAGGCGACCCGATCGCGTCGGTCCTCCCGGACGTGCCGGTGGTTTCGCAGGCGTCCTGCGTCCAGATGACCGCGGCCGCCCTGGCCGCCGGCAATCACGGCGATCTCGACGTGCTGAGGCTGGGCGAGGCGGACTCGGACGAGATGCTGGCACTGGCCACCCTGACCCGGCCCGGGCCGTTCCGGCGCGGGACCCTGCGGCTCGGCGGCTTCATCGGCGTACGCCGCGAAGGCCGGCTGATCGCCATGGCCGGCGAGCGGATGAAGGTCGAGGGCTACAGCGAGCTGAGCGGCGTCTGCACCCATCCCGACTTCCGCGGTCAGGGCCTCGCGGGCGCCCTGAGCCGGATCGTGGTCGCCCGCATCCTCGACAGCGGCGAACAGGCCTTCCTGCATGCCTACGCCGAACACACGGCCACGGTGGCTTTCTACCAGAGCCTGGGTTTCGCCGTCCGCGCCCGGATGACCTACACGGTCCTGTCCTAGGCGACGCGGTCCAGCCGGGCGATGAAGAAGCCGTCCAGACCGCCCTTTTCAGCCCACATCGACGGCAGGATGCGCAGCCAGCCCTCCGGAGTCAGAGCTTCGTCGGGGGCGCCGATCTCCGACGGGACGGCGGGCGCGGTCCGGAAGGCCGGGTTGCGGCGCAGGAAGGCGATGATCTGGGTCTCGCCCTCCTCGCGCTCCAGCGAACAGACGCAATAGACCAGCCGCCCGCCCGGCTTGACACGTTCGGCGGCAGCGTCGAGCAGACGGTGCTGGACATCGGCCAGTTTGGCGACGTCGGCGGGCTTGGTGGCGCGCAGGACTTCGGGATTGCGGCGAAAGGTGCCGGTGGCGGTGCAGGGCGCGTCGAGCAGGACGGCATCGAAGGTGCGGGGATCGTCCCAGTCCTCGGCGGGGACGGCCACGACCTCGGCGGTCAGGTCGGTGCGGGCGAGGTTGGCGCGCAGCCGGTCCAGCCGCTTGTCGGACCGGTCCAGCGCGACGACCGAGGCACCCGAGGCGGCGATCTGCAGCGTCTTGCCGCCGGGCGCGGCGCAGAAATCAACGATGGACTCGCCGGCCCTGGGCGCCAGCAGACGGACCGGCACGGCGGCGGCGGCATCCTGGACCCACCAGACGCCGTCCTCGAACCCGGGCCAGCCGGCGAGGTCCCCGCGGCGGCCCGTGCGCACCGTGCCGCCGAGGAGAGTTTCTCCGTCCAGCGCCTCGGCCACAGCCGTCGCATCGATATCGGGCTTGAGGCTGAGGTCCGTCGCCGGTTCCTCGCGAGCGGCGAGGGCCAGCCCGTTCAGGGTCGCCTCGCCATAGGTGGCGCGCCAGCGGGCGGCCAGCCATTCGGGCAGGTTGGACTCGGCTGTCGTCAGGCCCGGGCCCTCCCGTCCGATGCCGCGCAGAACGGCATTGACGAGGTTCTTGTAGGGACGGGTCTTGGTCTCGCGCTCGGCCAGTTTCACCGCGGTCGACACCGCCGCGAAGGCCGGGGTCTCGAGCACCAGGGTCTGGGCCAGGGCTATGCGAAGGATGGTCCGCACGGCCAACGGCGGGGCCTTCTGCAGCTTGCGGTCGAGGATCTGGTCGATCTCGCCCAGCCGGCGCAGGGCGGCCATGGCCACGGCGCGGGCGAAAGCGCGGTCGGGACCAGGCAGGTCCGACACCTCACGGAATGACAGGGCGGCGTCCAGCCCACCCCGACCCTCAAGGGCGGCGTTCAACAGAATGCCTGCGGCCAGTCGGGCCTCGACGCCGATATCGGCACTGTCATCGCGGGGATCGGCCCTGGACGGGGCGGACGGGCGGCTTCCGGCGCGTGCCTTGTCCGCCATGCGCCGCCCCCGGGCGGCCGAACTGCGACCGCCGGCGGGTTCGCGGCTCACACCGACACCTGGGTGCCCAGTTCGACCACCCGGCCGGGCGGGATGTGGAAGAAGTCGGTCGGGTTGGCGGCGTTTCTCATCAGGAAGATATACAGACGATCCTGCCAGATCGGCATGCCCTTGTTGGCCGAAGGGATGACCGAGCGACGGCCGAGGAAGAAGCTGGTCGACATGATGTCGAACTTCAGCCCCTGTTTGCGGCACAGCCCCAGCGCCTTGGGCACGTTGGGCTGCTCCATGAAGCCATAGCTGATGGTCAGCTTCTTGAAGTCGTCGCTGATCGGCTCGAGCGTGATCCGGTCGGCTTCCGCGACGCGCGGCCGATCGGTGGTGCGCACGGTCAGGATAACGTTCTTCTCGTGCAGCACCTTGTTGTGCTTGAGATTGTGCATCAGGGCCACGGGCGCGATGTCCGCGTCGGAAGTCAGGAAGATGGCCGTGCCCGGCGCCCGGTGCGGTGGCCGCGCGCGCAGCATCTCGATCAGATCGGCAAGCGGCAAGCTGTCCTTGCGGGTCTTGGTCGTCAGCAACTGGGTGCCGCGGACCCAGGTCCACATCAGCAGCACAAGGAATCCGCCCAGCACCAGCGGGAACCAGGCCCCCTGCGGGATTTTCAGCAGGTTCGAGGTCAGGAAGACCAGATCGATGACCAGGAAGGGCGTGATCGCCGCCAGGCTGAGCGGCAGGCTCCACTTCCACAGCCGCCGGACGATGAACCAGGCCAGCAGGGTGTCGACGAACATCGAGCCGGTCACCGCGATGCCATAGGCGGCGGCAAGGGCGGTCGAGGTCTGGAAGGTCACCAGCAGGGCGAGCACGCCGAGCATGAGCAGCATGTTGACCGAAGGCACATAGATCTGCCCGGCCTGGCTCTCGCTGGTCTGCAGGATCTTGATGCGCGGCAGCAGGCCGAGCTGCACCGCCTGTTGGGTGACCGAGAAGGCACCGGTGATCACCGCCTGGCTGGCGATGACGGTGGCGATGGTGGCCATGACGAGGACGGGCCAGTAGGCGGCTTCCGGCACCATCATCCAGAACGGGTTGGCCACGGCGGCGGGCGTGGACAGCACGAGGGCCCCCTGCCCCAGATAGTTCAGGGTCAGACATGGCAGGACGAAGACCAGCCAGCCCTGGCGGATCGGCGCCTTGCCGAAATGGCCCATGTCCGCATACAGGGCCTCGGCCCCGGTGACGGCGAGGAAGACGCTGCCGAGGATGACGAAGCCGATGAAGCCGTTGTCCAGCAGGAACAGGACGCCGTAGTGCGGCGACAGGGCGCGCAGGATCGAGACGTCGTCGAAGATGTGCCAGATCCCCAGACCCGCCAGGATCAGGAACCACACCGCCGTCAGGGGGCCGAAAAACCGGGCCACGCTGGCCGTGCCGCGCGACTGGATCATGAACAGGGCGATCAGGATGCCGGCGGCGATCGGCAGGACAAACGGGCTCATTGCGTTGCCCATGCCCGGGGCGTCGCGCAGGCCCTCGACAGCCGACACAACGGAGATCGCCGGCGTGATCACACCGTCCCCGTAGAACAAGGCCGCGCCGCAAACCCCCAGCAGGAAGACGAGGCCGGAACGGCGGCCCATGGCGCGCTGCGCGAGAGCCATCAAGGCCAGGGTTCCGCCCTCGCCCTTGTTGTCGGCCCTCATCAGAAACACGACGTATTTCAGCGTCACGACCAGCAGCAGGGCCCAGAACACCAGTGAGACGACGCCCAGCACGGCCAGTTCGGCGGTCCCGCCGCTCTTCGAGTGGTGCAGCGCCTCGCGCATGGCGTAGAGGGGACTGGTGCCGATATCGCCGAACACGACGCCGATGGCGCCGATGATCAGACCCCATTTGCCCGCCTTGACGTGACCGCCCTCGCCGGCCGCCGCGGGGTGCGGATGGGCCGGAGAGACGGATTTGTCCTGGAGGTTCGGGGGGGTAGCGGCAGCGCCGCCGTCATCACCTTCGGGAGAAGCCCCGGCCATGAAGATCCTCCGGGACACCGCACGACGCGCTTCCCATCAAAACAGCGGCGAGCCTTTAGGCCTTTTCCTTGCCGGGTTCAATCGTGCTGCATTTGCGAAGGGCAGAGGTTTGAACGCGCGGTTTGTGCAAGCGGGCCGGGCGTCCTATCTTGGGGACTCACCATGTCAGACAGCCAACGTTTCCCCGTCGCCGCCCACGCCCTGGCCTATCTGGCCCACAAGGGTGCCGTCTCGCCGGCCCAGGCCGTGCCGAGCGCGATTCTGGCCGCCTCGATCCCGACCAACCCGGTCGTCGTGCGTCGGGTGACCGCGCTGCTGGCCAAGGCCGGGCTGATCGCCACCCGCCCCGGAGCGGCGGGCGGCGCCTGGCTGCTGCACGAACCGCAGGACATCTCGCTCGACAATGTGTTGCGCGCCGTCAACGGCTGCGCCCATCTGGGTTCACCGCCCGCAGGCGCCAAGGGCTGCCCGGTCAGCGAACACATTCCCCGTCAGGTGGCCAAGGCCCTGACCGCCGCCGATCAGGCCGCGGGCACCGCCCTGTCGAAAATCACCATCGCCGACCTGCTGGACCACGAGCCGGCCTCGCTGGCGGCGTTCGCACCGCACTCATCCTGCCCGGTCGCAGCCTGAAATGATCGGCATTCGGCCGGGCGCCGGGCGGACCGTCCTGATCACGGGTGCTTCAGCGGGCATCGGTGAGGCGCTGGCGTGGGTCTACGCCAAACAGGGCTGGGACCTGATTCTGACCGCTCGACGGAAGACACCCCTCAGGAGAACCGCTCAGGATCTGAAGGAACTGTACCGCGCCAAGGTGACCATCCTGACCGAAGACCTTGCCGACCCTGCCGCGCCCCGCCGGCTGTTCGACGCCATCCAGGCGAAGGGCCTGTCGGTCGACGGCCTGATCAACAATGCGGGCTTCAGCCGCACCGCCGGCTTCCTCAACACCGACCCGGCCGCCCATCGCGCCATGATCCAGGTCATGCTGGCCGCTCCGGTCGAACTGGCCCGGCTGTTCGCCCCGGGAATGGTCGGGCGCGGTTATGGCCGCATCCTCAACGTCGCCTCCCTGGCCGGCCAGATGCCCGCGACCGGCGGCGACACCCTGTACGGCCCGATCAAATCCTTCCTGATCAAGGCGTCGCAGGGGCTGCATCTGGAGCTACGCGGCACCGGCGTCCACGTCACGGCCCTCTGCCCTGGCTACACATTGACCGAGTTCCACGACGCCAACGGCACCCGCGAACAGGTGTCATCGGCCTATCCTGCCTGGATGTGGCAGACCGCCGACCATGTGGCACGGGTCGGCTATGAGGCCTGCGAGACCAACCGGCCCAGGGTCACGCCGGGGGTGATGAACAACCTGCTGGCCGGTCTGGCCAAACACCTGCCCGACCGGATGGCGCTCAGGATGGTGGGCGGTCATGCGAAGCGGCTGAAGCGGATCTAGCGGGTCGCCTCGAGCCAGCGTCGGCAGATGTCCGCGACAGCTTCAGCGTTGGCGGCGATGGCGGCTTCATCGGTGAAGGTGATGACCCCGCGGTCGGGTGCCGCCCACTGGATCAGGCCGGAACCATCCGGAAAGGCAAAGTCGGACGCGTCCTTCACCTTGACGCCGCGATGCAGAATGGCCCGGACGCCGCCTTTCGGCACCAGACCCACGGTGATCCGGTCGTCGCCGTCGATGCAGAAGCTCGGCCCGTTCCATTTGATGTGTTCGGTGACGCCGTTGTCCGAGGCCAGAACCATCCCTCGCAGCCGCTCGACCGCGCTCCGGACAGCTGGCGTCTGCGCCGTCAGCCATCCCTCCACGGTCTGCTCCTTCGACACCGCTAGTGCGCCGCCGTCGGGTAGGGCGTCGTCGCGATCGAGCTGAACATGCCCGGCAGGGCTTCAGACAGGCCCGCGAGGATGAACTGGATCGCCAGGGCGCACAGGATCAGCCCCAGCACCCGCACCACGATGGCCATGCCGATCTCACCGAGCAGGCGGCTGATCGGACCGGTCAACGTGAAACAGACGAAGGTGGCGAAGCCCGCCGCCACAATGGCCGCGACCCCGGCCAACTGACCCGCCGGACCGATCTTCTCGGCCGCCCCGGCCTGGATGATGATGGTCGAGATGGCTCCCGGCCCGATCAGCAGGGGCATGGCGAAGGGCACGACCAGCCGCTGGAAGCGTCGCCGGGCATAGCCCTTGTCGTCGGCCGCGTCCTTCACCGCCTCGGGGTCAGCGAACATCTTGAGGAAGTCCTCGCGCGTCATGTCGAGGCCCAGCAGCAGCAGCAGGATGCCGCCCGCGATCCGGAACGCTGCCAGCGAGATGCCGAAGAACTGGAGCAGGCCCAGACCGGTAAAGAAGAAGAAGAACAGGAAGACGACGATGAACAGGCAGATCAGGGCCGAGACCGAGAGCCGCTGGCGCATCGAGGCCCCGGCCGTGGCGGCGGCGAAGATCGGAATATTGCCGATCGGGTCCACCAGGGCGAACAGGGCCACGAACAGGTTGACGCCCAGATCGACCGCGTCCATGTGCTGACCTCGCCCTGCAATTCACCCAACCACGGCCCATCAAGGCTGACGCTCGCGCGCGCGTCCAGCTTTATTGGCTCCCAAGGAGCGACGCCATGACCCCCGTGTTGACCGACCCCCGCCTGATCGTCGGTCTCGACCTGCCCTCGATCGACGCCGCCCGGGCCATGGTCGACCGCCTCGGTGCCACCGTCAGCGCCTACAAGATCGGACTGACCCTGCTGGCCCGCCCCGGCGGCGTGGCCTTCGCCCATGAGCTGCGGGCATCGGGGAAGACCGTATTCCAGGACTGGAAACTGCACGACATCGGGGCCCAGGTCGAAGGCGCGGCCCGCGCCGTGGCTGAGGGCGGCTGCGACCTGCTGACCATCCACGCCGAGCCGCAGGTTATGCGGGGCGCGGTCAAGGGCCGCGACTCGTCGGGATCGGGAACGAAGCTTCTGGCCGTCACCGTCATGACCAGCCTGTCGGACGCCGACCTGACCGACATCGGCTATGGCTTCGCGGCCAGCGACCTTGTCGAGCGGCGGGTGCGGCAGGCGCTGGACTGCGGCGTCGACGGGGTGGTCTCAAGCCCGCTGGAGGCGGCGCGGGTGCGCGAGATCGCGAACGAAGCCGGGCGACCTGACTTCCTGATCGTCACGCCGGGCGTGCGGCCCGAGGGCGCTGACAAGGGCGATCAGCAGCGCGTCGCCACACCGCGCGCGGCACTGGAGGCCGGTGCCACCCATCTGGTCGTGGCCCGGCCGGTGGTCGGGGCCGAAAATCCCCTGCTGGCCGCATCAGCCATCGTGGACTCGATCGACGGCATCGGCCGATAGACGCCTGAATCAGCCGCGCTCGCCGGGCTCCTGGCGATAGTCGTGGCGAGGCCGGGGGTACGAAGGCGGAACCGGGGCGGGTTCGTAGCGCCGCGGCGGCTCGGGAATATAGCGCGGCGGATAGGGGGTGTCGCGCCCACCCCCGTGGTCGCAGCCGCAATCGTGAGACGGGGGCGGAGGCCGGGGTGGCGTGTATCCGCCGTCATCACACCCTCCGCCGCAGCGCCGCCCTTCATAGCCGACGTAGCTGTAGGAGGATTCCTCGCGCCAGGTTTCGCGGCTCTCATAGTGGCTGGAGCCCTCGTAGGAACTGTAGGACTCCCGCCGTCCGCCACCGCAGTCGCGTCGCTCGCTGTGGCCATAGCGGCCGCCACGATCCTCACTGACCCGACACTCACCACTGTTCGCGACGCAGGCCGGTGCCCGGCGACCGTTGCGTCCAAAGCCGGCGACGACATAGCCGAACGGCGCGCTGGCGCAGGCCCGGCCCTCATAGACCTCTTCATTGTAGATCGCGCCGCCGCCGTAATAGCCGCCATCACCGCCATAGCCGCCGCCGACATAGACGGCACCATAACTGCCGCCGCCGCCCCGGATTCCGCCGACGTCATAGGCGCGGGCGTTGAAATGGCCGCCTGCCCCGGCACCGGCAAAGGCGTTCGCATTTGCGTTGGCGTTGGCGTTGACGTTCACATTGATGTTGCCGTTGAAGCCCCCGCCGTGGGGCGGACGATGCGGGGGTGGCGGAGGCGGGGGCGGAGGCGGATGGCCACCACCGCCGCAACCCCCGCCGCAGCTGCTTCCTCCGCCATGCGGACCACCACCGCCGCGCGGGTCGCTGGCCAGGGCCGGGCTGGCGATGAGGATCAGCAGGACGGCACCGATCGCGGCGTTCAGGATGCGCATGTCACGGACTCCAGTTCGGAGCCGTTTTAAGCTTTTGGAAACCAATCGGGCCGGCTTGCACCGAGCGCGCGAAAGGCGGTGAGGGCCATTCCCCTCACGGCGTCCAATTTAACCATGGTCGGCGGAATCCGCCGTTCAGCGGTCGTAGAGATAGACGTCGCCGCAGCCACAATCCCGGTCATGGCGCCGTGGATAGCGGTCGTAGGACCCCCGCTGCGCCGAGAGCGGACGGTCGTCGTTGTAGCCCCATTCGTCCCGGTATCCGGTCCGCGCCGGCGGATCGTAGCGACGACTTCCGTAGCTGTAGCCGTATCGACCGTGACCATAGCGGTGCCCGTCGCCGGGAGCCGGAACATAGACCATGGGCCGGTCCGAATAGCCGTCCGCCCAGTAGCCGGTCCCGACGTAGGACCGGGTCTCGACCTCGGACAGGGGCGTGCCGCCGACCGGTCGCCCATAGGCATTCAGATAGACCGGCTGACCATAGGTCTGGGCCGAGGCGGTGCCCGCCACGGCGAGCAGGGCGAGCGCGGCGGCGGCGGCGAGGGTGCGGGTCATGCGGGTGATCTCCTGAACGACACGGTTAACGCCGTTCGGCCGCCTTTGTTCGCCGCCGTCAGAAATCGACCGCCAGACCCTTCTTCTCCCAGTCGCCGTAGCGGGTCGGCTCGGGGCCGCGCGGACCGCCGTGTTCTGTCGGCAGGCCGGTCGCCTCGTCCGCCGCGCGGCGTTCGGCGGCCTCCATCAGGGCGCGTCGCGCGGCCTCGGTCAGGGGGCGTTCCGGGGTCGCATGCGGCACATCGGCATTGAGCACCGGCGGGGCGCTGTCTTCAGGGGTGGGATGATCGGTCACAGCAGCCTCGCCTTGAGCCCGGGCGTTGATCCGCACACATGAGGGGTTCGTCCTTCCGGCGCCAGCTTCGATGAATTTTTTCCTCCCATGAACCACCTGAAGACCTTCACCCTGCTGGCCGCCCTGACCGCCCTGTTCGTCGGTCTGGGCTATCTGATCGGCGGGCCGGCCGGCATGCTGATCGCCCTGGTTCTCGCCGGCGGCCTGAACCTGTTCAGCTACTGGAACGCCGACAAGATGGTGCTGAAGATGTACCGGGCCCAGCCGGTCGATGAGCAGCATCCCAACGCCGTGGTCCGCACCTATGTCGCCGACGTAGTGCAGATGGCGCGCGATGCCGGCCTGCCTCGCCCGACCATCGCCATCATCCCCAACGACCAGCCCAACGCCTTCGCCACCGGGCGCAACCCGGCCAACGCCGCCGTCTGCGCCACCACCGGCCTGCTGGACATGCTGACCCGCGAGGAAGTTCGCGGCGTCATGGCCCACGAACTGGCGCACGTGAAGAACCGCGACACCCTGACCATGACGGTCACCGCCACCGTCGCCGGTGCCATCGCGGCCCTTGCCAATTTCGCGCTCTTCTTCGGCGGCGGGCAGGACGACGAGCGGCCTGGCGGCATCATCGGCACCCTGGCCCTGATGATCCTGGCCCCCATGGCGGCCGGTCTGGTGCAGATGGCGATCAGCCGTTCGCGGGAGTATGAGGCCGACCGTATCGGGGCCGAGATCGCCGGCGACCCCCAGGCCCTGGCGTCCGCCCTGCAGAAGATCGAGGGACACGCCCGCCAGATCAACAATCCAACCGCCGAGCGCAATCCGGCCTCTGGGCAGCTGTTCATCATCAATCCACTGGCAGGCAAGGGTGCCGACAACCTGTTCTCGACCCATCCGGCGACCGGCAACCGGGTCAAGGCGCTGATGGCGCTTGGGACGAACATGGGGATGGCACCGAGGCGATCGGTGCCGACCGAAGTCCGTTCAGGGGCGGTGACGACCAGCGTACCGACGACGCCGTCGCGCCCTGCCGGCCCCTGGGGCTGACCCTGCCGCATTCCCGCCCTTGCATCGCGGGGCGTCTGGTCCTTTAAGCGCGCGCATACCTTCCAGACGCCTCCCCGCGTTCGCCGAAAGACCCGCCATGACCCAGTCCGCGCCCAGGAAAGTCGTCCTCGCCTATTCCGGCGGCCTCGACACCTCGATCATCCTGAAATGGCTGCAGACCGAATACGGCGCGGAGGTCGTGACCTTCACCGCCGATCTGGGCCAGGGCGAGGAGCTGGCCCCGGCGCGCGAGAAGGCGCTGAAGCTGGGCATCAAGGAAGAGAACATCTTCATCGATGACCTGCGCGAGGAGTTCGTGCGGGACTACGTCTTCCCCATGTTCCGGGCCAATGCCCTTTATGAGGGCCAGTATCTGCTCGGCACCTCGATCGCGCGGCCGCTGATCGCCAAACGCCAGATCGAGATCGCCCGCATGGTCGGCGCCGACGCCGTCTGTCATGGGGCCACCGGCAAGGGCAATGACCAGGTCCGCTTTGAGCTGGGCTACTATGCGCTGGAGCCTGACATCCGCGTCATCGCGCCGTGGCGCGAATGGGACTTCAAGTCGCGCGAACACCTGCTGGACTTCGCCGAGAAGCACCAGATCCCGATCGCCAAGGACAAGCGCGGCGAGGCCCCGTTCAGCGTCGACGCCAACCTTCTGCACTCCTCCTCCGAGGGCAAGGTGCTGGAGGATCCATCGGTCGAGGCTCCCGAATTCGTGCACCAGCGCACCCTCTCGCCCGAGGACGCGCCGGACGTGGCGACCGTCATCACCATCGGTTTCGAAAAGGGCGATCCCGTCTCGATCAACGGCGAGGCCATGTCGCCGGCCACCCTGCTGACCGCCCTGAACCAGTACGGCCACGACAACGGCATCGGCCGGCTTGACCTGGTCGAGAACCGTTTCGTCGGCATGAAGTCGCGCGGCGTCTATGAGACCCCGGGCGGCACCATCCTGCTGGCTGCCCACCGTGGCATCGAGTCCATCACCCTGGACGGCGGCGCCATGCATCTGAAGGATGAACTCGCGGTCAAATACGCCCACCTGCTTTACAACGGCTTCTGGTTCTCGCCCGAGCGCGAGATGCTCCAGGCCGCCATCGACCATTCGCAGGCCAAGGTCTCGGGCACGGTCCGCGTCAAGCTCTACAAGGGCAACACCACCGTCATCGGCCGCGAGAGCGACAACAGCCTGTACGACCAGGAACTGGTCACCTTCGAGGACGGGGCCGTCGCCTATGACCAGAAGGACGCCGCCGGCTTCATCAAGCTCAACGCCCTGCGCCTGCGGGTGCTGGGCAAGCGCGACGCGCGCGACCGGACCTAGACCGAAATCGGTCCTGGTGGACGCCGTCCATCAGGGTTCAGATTTCGGGCGAACCCACATCAGTCCCGGGCGATCCTGAGGATGGCCGCGCTGCGGTCATCCGCGATCCAGATCGAACCGTCACGCGCCACCGCCAGGCCGGCCGGTGAGCCCTGCGGATGCCGTCCGTGCTGCGCGCTCCAGCCGGGGGTCAGCACCCGCGCGCGCGGTGCCGGAGCCTCGACGGGATAGGTCTGCGAGCCGCGCGGATAGATGGCATAGCGGGCGCGGCGGTCGGTCAGAGGCGCGCCCGAGGCATCCGTCTCGATGGCCACGACCCGCCCCGCCGCCCGGCGATAGCCGTGCCAGCTCATCAGCATCTGTCCCTGAAGTTCCGGAAACATCGCGCCGTCGTAGTAGAGCATGGCCAGCGGCGCGGCATGCGGCGGCAGCAGGGAAACCGGCGACGTCCGCTCGCCGCAACGGGCCTGCGCCACCGTCCATCCCGGCTGGGCGGTGGCCATGTCGGTGCAATAGGGCCAGCCGTAGTGGCCGCCCTGAATCAACCGGTTGATTTCATCGAACGGACGGTCCGGGGTGTTCAGGTCCACGGAGTTTTCGCCCTGGTAGATCGCACCGGAACCATGCCGGACCAGGGCGACCGAATTCCGCAAGCCCGAGGCGTGGACCGTCCAGGCCTGGCTCCAGCGACCGGGGCCCGCCGGGGCATAGCGGCGCACCATCCCCTGTTCGGCGCTCTCGACGCACTGGCCCCGCGCGTCCCGGCGCGGCACGCCCGCCGGCGTCAGACAACGGTCCGAGGGCGCGCCGACATTGACCAGCAGGGCACCGTCGGCGTCGAAGATGAAGCTGGACAGCGGATGCCTGTTCTCATGCAGGCGGTTGTCGGGCAGGCCGGCGACCACCACCGTCGCCGCTTCCGGATGGGCCGGGTCAACAGCGAGGATGCGGCTCATCTCGGCCAGATAGATGCGGCCGTCGGGGCCGCGCGCGATTGTATGCGGCATCGAAAGACCATGGATCAGCCGCGACCACCGCACGGCGCCGTCCGGTCCCACTGACATCCGCCACAAAGCACCCCGACCCGCGTCCCAGGATCCAAGATCGGTGACCAGCCAGTCTCCGTCCGGCAGTTCCAGCAGGCCGCGCGGCATACGGGGCCCCTCGCCCCCGCCGCGCTGCCAGACCCGACCGAGGCAATAACCCTCCGCCATCCGCACAAGGGTGCGGGCGTGACCGCCGCAGTCGCCGTCCACCGCATACGTCCGGCTCGCGCCCTGCGCCGCCGCGGAGCCGGCCAGCAGGGTCACAAACAGGGCGGCGAGGGCCAGACAGGAACGGAGCATGAGTGTTTCCAGGGTCGCACACAGGCTAGCGCGGACCGTCGCCATCACAAATGGCCTCGCGCTTCGGCGGGATCGGCGCCACCCTGTCAGCGGGAGCATGGGCTCCTCCGACCCAATTCAGGACCTCGACATGCTTCTCCGCACCGCCCTCGCCGCCGCCGCCGTTCTGGCCTTTGCCGCGCCCGCCTTCGCCCAGGACGCGCCCGCCGCCGACCCGGCCACCGCCGCGGCGGCCCAGGCCGAAGCCGCCTTCGAGGCCCGCGCGGAAGCCTTCCAGCAGGCCATGACCGCGATGCAGGGCGAGATGCAGACCGCCCTGACCGCCGCCGGTTCGGATCAGGCAAAGGCCAATACGGATCTGGACGCCATCGCCGCCCGCTATCAGCCGCAGGCCGACGCCTTCGCCGCCGAACTGGACGCCTTCATCACCTCCCAGCTGCCCGTCATGCCGCCGGAAGCCCAGGCCCAGATGGCCCAGATGGGTCCCATGCTGCGTGGCCAGATCACCGGCTATCCGGCGACCAAGAAGGCTGAACTGATCCAGGCGGCGGCCGCGCCAGCCGCCCCTGCGGTGCCTCAGTAAGCCATTGATCCGGAAGGGCAGCGGGCTCCCACCCGCTGCCTTACCGCGATTTCACTTGAGGCCGGACGGCGTTCGACGGACCTTGGCCGCGACCTTTCCGGGAGCTCCATCATGATCAAGGCCCTGTCCCTCGCCGCCGCCCTCGCCCTTCTGCCGATGTCGGCCGCCGTCGCCGAAGACGCGCGCGGTCCTTCGGAAGACGCGATCGAAGCCGCCGCCGAGGCCTTCGAGGCCCGGATGGAGGCCTTTGGCGAACGCGCCGAGGCCATCTCCGAGGACGCCTCCCTCACCGAGGCGCAGCGGGAGGTCCGCATCGCCGCCCTCTGGACCGAATACCAGCCCGACGTGACCGCCTTCACCGCCGTGGTGGCCCAACATGCCACGGGCCTCGCCGCCGAGGCCCTGGCCGGAATCGATATCGACGCCATCGTCACCGAGGCCCTGGCCGAGGTTGAGGCCTCCGGGGCCATGACCGGCGCGCTCGGCATGGTCACCAACGGTGCCTGGGCGTCGAACGACCCTGAGCATATGGTCACTTACGGACTGATGGCCGACTATGCCCTCGGTTCGGCCCTGGACACCGTGGACGAGGCCATGGCCGAGGTCGATGAAGCCATGGCCGAGGCCAAGGAGGCCGAGCAAGACGAGCCTGACGCGGACTGAGGTCTGGAACGCCTGACGCCTTCACCCACTTGACCGGTTCTGTCGTGGGCCCGACACGTCGGCCATGGCCAGCCTGCCCGTCGATCCTCACCTCTATCTGACCTTTCTCGGCGTCATGATGGTCATGGCCGTGACCCCGGGTCCGGCCAACCTCTTCTCGGTCGCCAACGGGGTGCAGCGCGGCAAGGCCGCCGCCATGGCCGGTGTGGTCGGGATGAACGCCGCAACCCTGGTCTGGTTCGGGGCTGCCGCCCTTGGTCTCGGCACTCTGGTGGTGGCCTTCCCCGACGCCTTTCGCCTGATCTCCATCGGGGGAGCCCTCTATGTGGCCTGGCTGGGGATCAATGCCCTGCGCGGGGCCTACCGCACGGCGGCCGACCCCGGCACCGCGACCATCCGCATGGGGCGCAGCGCCCTGATGGACGGCTTCATGGTGCAGATCGCCAACCCCAAGGCGGTGCTGTTCTTCACCGCCGTCCTGCCGCCCTTCATGGACGTGACCCGGCCCGCGGCACCGCAATTGGCCCTGTTCGCCCTGGCCACCATCGGCATGGACGTCCTGACCATGTCCGCCTACGGTCTGGGTGGCGCAGCCTTGGCCCGGCGCATGAGCGAACCGCGCTTTCGCAAGGCCTTCGCCCTGCTGACAGGCATCCTTTTGCTGGCCGCAGCCGTACTTATTGTTTCGCGTTTATAGGGACTTGCAGCTCACCGGAACCGCGCCGTTCATGTCCCGTTCAGCCCAGAGAGCGCACCTTTTCGCGTCAAGGAGAGTTCCCATGAAACTTCGCTTGCTCAAGCCCGTACTTCTGGCGACCGTGGCGGCCCTGGCCCTTTCCGCGTGCGCCACGGCCACCCCCTACGGCCCCGCCGGGGTCAACAGCCGCTACGGCTATTCCGAACAGCGCGTCGACGCCGACCGCTTCCGTGTCAGCTTCGCCGGCAATTCCGTCACCTCGCGCGAACAGGTCGAGATGGCCCTGCTGCTCCGCGCCGCCGAGGTCACGGCCGAGAACGGTTACGACTGGTTTTCAACCGTCAACCGCGCCACCGACCGCGACGTTCGCCTGCAAGGCATCCCCGATCCCTTCTATCGGGATCGCTACAGCCCGTTCTGGGGCCCGTCATGGCGCTACTACCGCCGCGGCTCCTGGAGTCCCTGGCGTGATCCGTTCGGCCCGGAGTTCGACCTGCGTGAAATCGACCGGTACGAGGCCTCTGCCGAGATCGTCATGGGCCGTGGCCCCAAACCCGCCGGCGACCCCAACGCCTTCGACGCTCGCGAGGTCGTCCAGAACCTCGGTCCGCGCGTGACACGGGCGATGTGAGTGGCGGGTGGTTGGTAGTTAGTGGTTAGTGATTGCCGCTTCTCTGGTGGCGGAAGGGCGGCGCGGACTGCGCCTCGCCCCGACCGGCGGCCAGCCACCAATCACTAACCACCAACCACTTCTTCACCCGATCCTCGGGCTCTTCAGCCGCCGCTTGTTCACATGCGTCTCCGGCGCAACGCCGAGGTCCTCGGGCACCTCACCCTTGAAATAGTAGCGCTGCCACGCCTCCTTGGCCGCGTCCGGGTCGCCCGAGGCGAGACGCTTGTTGAAGTCGGTGCGGGCCCGGTTCCAGGCCTCGAACTGGCCGTGCATGACCGGATTGGATTCCAGCGTCCGGATCACCGGCTGCATGGTCTCGACCTTGCGGTGCTCGATCGGGGTGATGAAGCAGAAGGGCTCGCCCTTCTCGAACTTGACCCGGCCCGGCCGGGTGAAAAGCCAGTTCATGGTGAAGGGGAAGGGCAGCCAGTCGGTCTCGATCAGACCGACCAGCGGCTGGATGCCGTCCTTCATGTGGTTGGGCGAGCCGCCGGCCAGAAGCCCCCAGCCCGGCGGCGTGCGGAACAGATACTGCGGATGCAGGGTCAGGACCCCGCGCGAGAAGTGGGAGGTCACCACATGGGTCAGGTTGGCGTTCGGCCGCTCGGGCGTGATGATGATGTCCGCCTGGCTGGGCCCGCCGTTCCATTCGGCGGTGAAGGTCAGCGGGCACAGGATCTCCCAGCCCGTGGTGTTGGCCATGTTCAGCGGCAGACAGCGATAGGGATGCCGGCTGGCGAAGGCATCCATCCAGTTGCGCGACTGGCGCCCCGGCACCAGATCGGGCGGCGTGGCCGTCATCGGGTAGCATTCCAGTTCCACGAGCGGTCTCCGGGCGACTAGGCGAGGCAGTTCATCTTCCCTAGCTTCGCGACATGACCGAAGACAAGCCAACGCCTGAACCCGCCTTCGACCGCGACCGCCTTCTGGCGTGGATGGCCGACAACGGGATCGCACAAACGACCCACGACCACCCCGCCGTCTTCCGCGTCGAGGAGGGGCTTGAGCTCAAGGCCGCCATGCCGGGCGCCCACACCAAGAACCTGTTTCTCCAGGACAAGAAGGGCCGGCTGTGGCTGATCTCGGCGCGTCAGGACACGGTGATCGACCTGAAACGGGCCCCGAAGACGATCGGTTCGGACAGGCTGTCCTTCGGCAATGAGGCCCTGCTTTACGAGACTCTCGGCCTGACTCCGGGGTCGGTGACGGCGCTGGGGCTGATCAACGACCCGGACCGGCGCGTGACCTTCGTGCTCGACAAGGCTTTGTGGGACGCGGACGTCGTCAACTTCCACCCCCTGACCAATACGGCGACAACGGCGCTGGCGCAGGCGGACTTCCGGCGGTTCCTGACGCTGATCGGTCGGGAGCCGATGGTGGTGGATTTCGGGAAACTGATCTGAGCAGGACGGTTCTATCCCGCCGCTTCCGGTGCTAAACGCCCCGCGTCTCCCCGACCCCACGCCAGCATACGGACGCCGCCATGCCCGCCGCTCCCGACTTTCCCCCCGCGCCCGACCGCGTGGCGCCGCAGCGCGCGCTGATCTCCCTGTCCGACAAGACCGGGCTGGAGGACGCCGCCCGCACCCTGCATGACCTCGGCGTCGAACTGGTCTCGACCGGCGGCACCCGCGCCGCCATCGCCGGCTTCGGCCTGCCGGTGAAGGACGTGGCCGATCTGACCGGCTTCCCCGAGATGATGGACGGCCGGGTCAAGACCCTGCACCCCGTGGTCCACGGCGGCCTGCTGGGCGTGCGCGATGCCGCCGACCATGCCGAGGCCATGGCGGCCCACGGCATCGGCCCGATCGATATCGTCTGGGTCGACCTGTATCCGTTCGAATCCACCGTCGCCTCGGGCGCGGGCTTCGACGCCGTGGTCGAGAACATCGACATCGGCGGCCCGGCGATGATCCGCTCGGGTTCCAAGAACCACGGCTATGTCGCCGTCTGCGTCGACCAGACCTCCGTCGCCGAACTGCTGGAAGCCCTGAAGGCCGACGGAACCACCGATCTGGCCCTGCGCAAACGCCTCGCCGCCCGTGCCTTCGCCCGCACCGCCGCCTATGACGCCGCCGTCTCCGGCTGGTTCGCGGGCCAGGTCGCGGACGCCGCCCCGGCGCGCAAGTCGATCGCCGGTTCGCTGGCCCAGACCCTGCGCTACGGCGAGAACCCGCA
This sequence comes from Caulobacteraceae bacterium, assembly GCA_965284535.1. GTDB lineage: Bacteria > Pseudomonadota > Alphaproteobacteria > Caulobacterales > Caulobacteraceae > Brevundimonas. The sequence goes on along the minus strand of OZ260090.1, from coordinate 923,242 downwards.
CCAGACCGGGGCCTTCTACCGCACCGGCGACACCCGGCCCGGCGTCGCCCACGCCCGCCAGCTGCAGGGCAAGGAGCTGGGCTACAACAATATCGCCGACGCCGACGCCGCCTATGAGCTGGTCGCCGAGTTCGAGGCCCCCGCCTGCGTCATCGTCAAACACGCCAATCCCTGCGGCGTCGCTGTCGGGGCCGATCTGGCCACCGCCTATGCCCGCGCCCTGGAATGCGACGCCGTCTCGGCCTTCGGCGGCGTCATCGCCGTCAACCGCACCCTGACCGGTGCCGATGCGAAACTGATCACCGACATCTTCACCGAGGTCGTCATCGCTCCCGGCGCCGATGATGAGGCCCAGGCGATCTTCGCGGCCAAGAAGAACCTGCGCCTGCTGCTGACAGACGGGCTTCCGGATCCGCTGGCGGCCGGCGAGGTGTTCCGCTCGGTGGCCGGCGGCTTCCTGGTGCAGGGCCGCGACCGCTCGCGCCTGACCGCATCCGACCTGAAGATTGTCACCCGCCGTCAGCCGTCACCGAGCGAGATCGAGGACATGCTGTTCGCCTTCACCATCGCCAAACACGTCAAGTCCAACGCCATCGTCTATGCGAAGGACGGCCAGACCGCCGGCATCGGTGCCGGCCAGATGAACCGCCGCGACTCGGCCCGCATCGCCGCCATCCGGGCCCGCGAGGCCGGCGAGGCCAAGGGCCTGGCCCATTCGCTGGCCCAGGGCTCCGCCTGCGCCTCCGAGGCCTTCTTCCCCTTCCCCGACGGCCTGCTGGAAGCGGTGGCGGCGGGGGCGACGGCGGTGATCCAGCCCGGCGGCTCGATCCGGGACGACGCGGTCATCGCGGCGGCGGATGAGGCGGGCGTGGCCATGGCGTTCACCGGGGTGCGGGTCTTCCGGCACTGATTGGGAAAGTGGCTAGTGGCTAGTGGCTAGTGGCTAGTATTCGCCGGGGCCGCTGCTGCGACCAGCATCCATCCACCGGCGCTCGCAACGGGCGCACCCCTAGCCACTAGCCACTAATCACTTCGAGCCGCCGGCCGCTCCGGCTAAGGTCCCGTCCATGCAAACCCTCTCCCAACGCTGGTCGATGCTCGAATCCGCCGTGACCATGGTCGGCCCGGACGACGACCGGCCGCGGCCTGCGGTGATCCTGTTCCACGGTTGCGGCGGCCTGCGTGATCACCTGCCGAAATATGCGGCGGCGGCGAAGGCGGCGGGCTGGCGGGCCTTCATCGTCGATTCCTATGCGCCACGCGGCTGGAGCCGTCAGTTCGCCATGGCCATGGTCTGCACGGGCGTGCTGCTGCAGGGCTCACAGAGAGCGGGCGACGTTCTGGCGGCGCTCCACGGTGTGTCACAGCGCCGGGACGTCGATGCCTCCAGGGTCGTCCTGGCTGGCTGGAGCCACGGCGGCTGGGGCATCATGGAGGCGATGAGCTCGGACCGGGCCGCCGGCATGCTTGGCGTCGCCGACCCCGGCGCGATCGACCTGGACGGCGTCATCGGGACCTGGCTGGCCTATCCCTACGTGGGCATCGGTGCCTTCAACCGGATGCGGCCCTGGCGGCATTGCCCCAAGACCGTGGCGGTCATCTCGCGCACTGACCACCTGACCACGGTCCGCAACGCCGAACGGGTTCACGACATGGTCCGCAACTGCGGCGCGGACATCGAGACCTGGATCGCCGACGGCTCGCACGCCTTTGACGAGCCGATGGCGGCGGCTCCGATGCGCTACCACCCCGAACTGGCCGCCGAGGCCGAACGGCGGTTCGTGGCTCTGTTGAACGATGTGGCGGTCGCGCCGGGGGTCTAGCGCGGCTCGATCGTCACCTCGGCTCGGATCGAGTTGGCGATATAGCAGGCCTCATGCGCTCGATGATGCAGGGCATCGATGGCGGCGGCGTCCGGCCGACTATCGCCGGAAAAGGCCACGGCTGGCCGCAGCGTGAAAGCGGTCATGGAGGTCTTGCCCCGCTCGTCCCGCCCCAGCACCCCGACCGCCTCGTCCCGATAGGAATCGACGGTAAAGCCACCCTTGGCCGCATAGGCGAGGAAGAACAGCATGTGACAGCTGCTCAGGGCCGCCACCAGCGCCTCTTCCGGATCGACGGCCGCCGGATCGGACAGGGGCTCCGGCACGCTGGACGGGGCCGAAGACCCGCGCACCACCGTCCCGCCGTCAAAATGCCAGTCATGGGCGCGGGAATAGCGGTTGCCGGGGAAGTCCTGATCGCCGCGGCTCCACGCGATCGTGGCGGTGTGTTGGCTCATGGCTCTGGCTCCTGTGCCGGTGCGGCAGGACCCACATTTGGGAATGATCAGCATCCAATCCAAGCGCCCCGCCTTGCTCCGGCCTCCGACCCGCCTTATCCCCGGTTCATGGCCGCGCCCCTCATCTGTCCGTCCATCCTCGCCAGCGACTTCGCGATGCTGGGCGAAGAAGTGCGCGCGCTGGACACCGCCGGTGCCGACTGGATCCACGTCGACGTCATGGACGGCCATTTCGTGCCGAACATCACCATCGGCCCCGATGTGGTGAAGGCCCTGCGGCCCCACACCAAACTTCCGTTCGACGTGCACCTGATGGTCGCGCCGGTTGATCCCTGGCTGGAGGCCTATCGCGAGGCCGGAGCTGACATCCTGACCGTCCATCCCGAGAGTGGTCCGCATCTGCACCGCACCCTCGGCCGGATCCGCCAGCTGGGCGCCAAGGCCGGTGTGGTGCTGAATCCCGGGACGCCGCTGTCGATTCTGGAAGAGGTCGTCGACCTGGTCGATCTGGTCCTGCTGATGTCGGTCAATCCGGGCTTCGGCGGCCAGTCCTTCATCCCGACCACCCTGCGCAAGATCGAACGCACCCGCGCCCTGCTGGATGCCGCCGGGTCGAAAGCCCATCTGCAGGTCGACGGAGGCGTGACCGCCGCCAATGCCGGAGCCTGCGTCGCTGCCGGTGCCGACGCCCTGGTCGCCGGCACCGCCGTGTTCCGCGGCGGTCCCTCGGCCTATGCCGCCAACATCCAGGCGCTGAAGGCCGCGTGAACCCGCTCGGCCGCTTTTCCCGCAACGAAGCCGACACGCCAGCGCCCGGCGAAATTCCCGGCCTGCGCGGGGCCCCGATGCGCACCCCGGTAAGGTCGACCGGCGCGACGACCGGACCCGGCCTTTGGCCCGCCATCCTCGGCCGGCTGCTGACCCGTCAACTGTGGATCGAACTGTACGGCCTGCCCGGCTACGGCCTGACCCTGAAGGGCCGCCCGGCCCAGGCCTTCGCCGCCACCCCGCGCGATTTCCGGCCCGTCGAGCCCGCGCCCGGCAAAGGCGTCCTGGAGGGGCGGTTTATCCTCGCCGGAACCAGCCTCGAGGCCGCCGCGCCCGAGGATCCCTGGAACCGCCCCAGCCCGAGCCGGGCCTTCGCCACGGACCTGCATGCCTTCGCCTGGCTGCCGTCGCTGATGCTCCAGGGCGAGCGCGGCCCCCGCGAGGCCGTGCGCCTGACCCTGGCCTGGAGCGCGGCCTTCGCGCGCTGGTCTCCCTTCGCCTGGGGTCCGGAGATCCTGGCGCGACGAACCTTCAACCTCGCCTGCGCGGCCCGGCGGATGGGACAGGTCGCCACCGAGGCCGAACGGCTGAAACTGGCCGATATTCTGGGCCGTCAGGGACGGCAGCTGCTGCGCCCGCCCGGTGGTCTGGCCGGGAAGGGGCTGCAACTGACCGCCGCCGCCGTCGCGGGTTGTGTCCTGGCCGGCGCTCCCGGAACCTCACTGCGCCGCGCCGCCTTGCGTCGCCTGCCCGGCATTCTGGACCGCACCATCGACGCCGACGGCGGCCATGCCTCGCGCAGCCCTGAAGCGGGGATGGAGCTGCTGCTCGACCTGCTGACCCTCGACGATGCCCTGTCCCAGCTGTCCGAAGCGACACCGGCCGACGTCCTCGCCGCCATACAGCGCCTGACGGAGGCGCTTCGCCTGCTGACCCTGCCCGACGGGCGGCTGATCGCCATGCAGGGCGGCGGACCGTCGACCCCGGCCAGGATCGCGGCGGCCCGCGCCCATGACGATGCTCCGGACGTCGAGACCGCCTCCCGGACCGTGGCCGGCATTACCCGTATCCGCAGCCCCCTGCTGACCATCGCGGCCGATATCGCCGGACCGGCCCGCGGGGCCTGGTCCGCCGCCGCCTGCGCCCAGCCGATGGCGCTGGAGATCGTCTGCGGGAAGGACCGGCTGGTGACCGGCTGTGGCTGGACCCCGCGCGCCGCCGACCGTCAGGGCCTGCGCCTTTCACCCGGCCATTCGACCCTGACCCTTGGCGAAGGCTCGACCGGCGAGCCCTTGGGCGGCTGGAAGGCGGATCTGCTGGGGCACTGGCTGATCGGCCGGCCGATTCACGTCGACGTTCAGCAACGCGACGGTGAGGGCGCGGTCTGGCTGGAAGTCGAGCATGACGGCTGGGTCCACGACTACGGCCTGCTGCATCAGCGGCGGCTCTATCTGGACCAGCGGCTGGACGAACTGCGCGCCGAGGAGCGACTGCATCCCGCACCGGGCCAGAAGGATGTCGTGCGCGCCATCGCCGCCCCCTATGCGGTGCGGTTCCAGCTGGAACCGGGGGTGCAGGCCTCGCTGGCCCGGGATCGCCGCTCCATCCTGCTGCGCGGCCATTCCGGCCGGGGCTGGTGGTTTCGCACCGACGGACCGGATGTGGCCATCGAGCCCTCGGTCCATATCGACGACGGCCTGACGCGCCGCTCGCTGCAGATTGTGGTGCGCGGCTCGGCCCGCACCGATTCCGAGACCAAGATCCGCTGGAAGCTGAGCCCCGCCGGCGCGGGGAGCGAGCCGTCCTGACCCCTTGAGACAACGCGTGCCCGCGACCATCTGAAGCCTGCCGCGTTATGCCTTTCCCATACAGGACCGATTGATGAGCTTCGCCGACCCGACCGCCCTCCCGGACGACCTTATCAAGGACGGCTCCGACGCCGCCTTCATGACCGATGTCATCGAGGCTTCGAAGTCGCAGCCGGTGCTGGTCGACTTCTGGGCGACCTGGTGCGGGCCGTGCCGGACCCTGACCCCGATGATCGAGAAGGCCGTCCGCGCCGCCGGCGGGGCGGTTAAACTGGTCAAGATCGACGTCGACAAGAACCCGGCCTATGCGGGCCAGCTGCGCGTCCAGTCGATTCCGACCGTCTATGCCTTCGTCAACGGCCAGCCCGTGGACGGTTTCCAGGGCGCGGTGCCTGACAGCCAGCTCAAGGCCTTCATCGACAGGCTGACCGGTGGCGAAAGCGCCAACTCCGACATCGAGGAATTGATGTCGCTGGGCGAGGAATCGCTGTCGCTCAATGATCTCGGCGGCGCGGCCCAGGCCTTCGCCCAGGTTCTGACGCTCGAGCCCGCCCACGAACGGGCCGTCGCCGGCATGGCCCGGGTCTATCTGGCCGACGGCGACACGGACCAGGCTCGACAGACCATCGCCATGGTCCCGTCCGACTCGAGGGACGCCACGGTCCAGTCGGTCCGCGCCCAGCTGGCGCTGCAGGCCAACGCCCCCGCCGGTGCGGACGACGATCTGAAGGCCAGAGTCGCGGCCAACCCCTCGGATCATCAGGCCCGCTTCGATCTGTCCCTCGCCCAGGCCGCCTCCGGTGATCTGAAGGGTGCGGTCGACAGCCTGCTGGCCATCGTCGCCGCCGAACGGGAATGGAATGAACAGGCCGCGCGCAAACAGTTGCTTGTCGTCTTCGACGCGGCCGGCGCGACCTCCGAAATCGCACGCGACGGGCGTCGTCGCCTGTCCTCCATCCTGTTCGCATAGGGGGCGGGCGTGGCGCAGGGGTATGTGAGAGCCGCCGACCTGCCGCAGGTGATCCCGGTCTTTCCCCTGCCCGGTGCCATCCTGCTGCCACGCGGGCAATTGCCCCTGAATATCTTCGAGCCGCGCTATCTGAACATGATCGACGACGCCATGGCCGGCGACCGGATTATCGGCATGATTCAGCCCAAGGGCGGACTTCAGAACCTGTCGCCCGTGGGCTGCGCGGGGCGGATCACCAGCTTCGCCGAGACCTCGGACGGTCGGTATCTGATCACCCTGACCGGCTGCGCCCGGTTCCGTCTTGCCAGCGAAATCCCGACCCAGACACCCTATCGCCAGATCCGTGCCGATTTTGCCCCGTTCGAGGCCGATCTGCGCGCGCCGCCCGTCGATGATGACGGCCTGGACCGTGACGGCCTGCTGGACGCCCTGCGCGCCTATCTGGAAATCCGCGGTCTCGACATCGACTGGGACACGGCCGAGACCGCCCCGCCCGAGGCCTTGATCAACAGCCTGTCCATGGCCCTGCCATTCGACCCGCCCGAAAAGCAGGCCCTGCTGGAGGCCGCCGACCTGCCTGACCGGTCCGCCGTCCTCACCGCCCTTCTGACCATCGACGCCGCGACGGACGGGGAGGGTGACGCGCCGTCGATTCAGTAAGGAATGGCTAGTGATGGGTGTTGTCAGATGTGGCATAGCAACCCGTCGCCAAGGACCGGCGGATGCCCTACGACTCGTCACCAGCCACCAGCCACCAGCCACTCCTCCATGTCCGACACCTTCCACACCCCCGCCTCGGTCGATCCCCGCCTTCTTGAAGTGCTGGTCTGCCCCGTCACGCGCGGCAAGTTGACCTATGACCGCGAGCGGCAGGAACTGGTGTCGAAAGGCGCGAAACTGGCCTTCCCGATCCGTGAAGGCGTGCCAATCATGCTGCCGGACGAGGCGCGCCAGCTCGACTAGAGCGGTTCGCCCACGAGCAGCCGCGGCAAGTCCCCCGTCGCGCCACCGGCCTCATGCATGAAGGCGCGGCGCAGTGGGGCGATGCGATTGACAGCGGCGATGCCGAGCGTTCGCGCCAGCCGCACCGGCGGCAGATCATTGGAGAACAGCCGCACGAAACCGTCGAAACCGGCGGCCAGCGCCGCATTGTCAAAACGGCGCCAGCGGGCATAGCGGTCCAGCACCGTCTCTGAACCGATATCCTCGCCCAGCCGCATCGCCTCGACCAGAACCTCGGCGAGGGCGGCAGCGTCCTTGAGTCCCATGTTCAGACCCTGCCCCGCGACCGGATGCACCGCATGGGCCGCGTCGCCGATCAAGGCGGTGCGCGGCGCGGTCAGCTGCTCGGCCAGCTGCAGGGACAGCGGATAGACGAAGCGTGGTCCCACCACCGTGACGTCTTCCAGAAAATCCCCGAACCGCCGCATTAGATGGGACTGGAAGGCCTCGGCCGACGCCGCCCTGAGCGCCTCACCGCGTCGGGTCGATTCCGTCCAGACCAGGCTGGCGCGCTGTTCGGTCAGGGGCAGGATGGCGAAGGGGCCGGACGGCAGGAAATATTCATGCGCGACATTGCCATGGTCCCGCCCGAGGGACACGGTCGCCACCACACCGCTCTGCTCATAACCCCAGCCGACGGTCTCAATACCGGCGGCCTGACGGACCGGAGAGCTGCGGCCCTCGGCCCCGACGGTCAGGGCCGCCTCGATCGTGGTGCCATCGGCCAGGCTTACACGCGACATCGCCGGGCCGGCCTCGACACCCGCCACCGCTGCCGGGGCCCGGACCTCGATCCCGGCTGCCGTGATGGCTTCAGCCAAGGCCGATCGGATGCGCCGGTTCTCGACCATATAGCCCAGCGGCTCGCCATTGGTCCGGTCGCCGATCTCGTCCGCATCAAAGCGCAGAAAGGCGGAGGAGGCTGACCGCGAGGCCGCGCCGGGTCGGTGTCCATCGGTCACCAGAATCCGGTCCATCCGGCAGGCATGGGGGCGCAAGGCCTCACCGACGCCCAGCGCATCCAGCATCCGGAAGGTGGAAAAGGCGATGGCCGTCGAGCGCCCATCGAAGGCCGGTGCCAACTGGGCGTCGAACGGCTGTGGATCAACCAGAACGACCTTCAACCCGCCCTGCGCCGCCGCCAGCGCAAACGTCGCCCCGGCCATGCCGGCTCCGGCGATGATGACGTCGTATCGAACGGTCTGGCTCATGGAGGGGTTGTCGCGCCGGAGCGCGTGCGCGTCCAGTGTGACAAAGGGTGGCGAGGGGGCTGTTGGGTGCTCCAGGCCTTTTTCCTCGACCCTCGCCCCTGATCCCTCGCCCTCCTTGGGTAAACAGCCTCTTAACCCTGAGCGGGCGACAACAGCGGGTCTGTTTGTTCGTCCGGAGTTGGTTTCCCGTATGTCCGCCGCCCTCGCCATTGGCCAGCGCGCCTGGGTCAGCGCCCGCATCCTGTGGGGCGCGCCGATCACCGTGAAATTCCGCGGCGTGCTTCAGGCCTTGCTGGCCACCCTGCTGCTGGTGGCGTTGATCTCCTGGAATCCGGCCGATCCCAGCCTCAACGCGGCCTCAGGCTCGGCTCCGACCAACTGGCTGGGGCTGAACGGCGCCCTGTTCGCCGACCTGTTCATGCAGTCGCTTGGCCTTGCCGCCTGGCCCGCCGCCATCCTGTTGATCGCTTTCGGACTGGCCGCTGCCATCGGCGACGCCATCCAGCAGCGACTGAAGCCCACCCCTTTGAAGTCGCTGGCGGCCACGGGCGGGGCCCTGGCCCTGTCAGCGGCGCTGTCGGCGCTCGCCGCTCCGGCCGCCTGGCCGCTGGCCGCCGGGCTCGGCGGACTATGGGGCGACGCCATCGTCGGCCTGATCCGAATGGCCTGCAGCGCCCTGCGCCTGCCGGGCGCGCCCGCCATCGCGGGCCTCCTGTTCCTTCCTCTGGCCCTGTGGGGGATCGGTTATGCCGTGGGCTTGAGATTCTCCGACCTGGGCGAAGGCCTCGCCTGGGCGCGCGGCATCCGCAATCCGGCGCCGCCGGCCCCGAAAGCCCGCCGGGCCGCCTCCAAGGCTCCGCCACGCGCGCGCCCTCCGCTGGAGCTCGACGACGGCCCCGTCGTCCTCGACCCGGCCCCGCCCTGGGAAGCGCCCGCCCCGGTGCGAGGTGCACCGGAACCCAGGGTCGCCGCCGCCAAGGCCCCGAAGCCGCGCCGCGAGGCTGACGACAGCCAGGCCGCCTTCGACTTCGCCCGCCCCTCGACCGGTTTCGACCTGCCGCCCCTGTCGATGCTGACCAAGCCGGCCAAGCGCGTCGCCTCGGTCGACGAGGAGGCGTTGAAGCAGAACGCCAAGATGCTGGAGGGCGTGCTGCAGGAATTTGGCGTCCGCGGCGTGATCGACCAGATCCGGCCCGGCCCGGTGGTCACCCTGTATGAGCTGGTGCCCGCCCCCGGGGTCAAGCACGGCCGGGTCGTGGCCCTGTCAGACGATATCGCCCGCTCGATGTCGGCCCGCGCCTGCCGCATCTCGGTCGTGCCGGGCCGCAACGCCATCGGCATCGAACTGCCCAATGCCAGGCGCGAGACCGTCTATCTGCGCGACCTGCTGGCCTCGACCGAATACGACAAGCCGGCCCATCTGCTGCCGCTGGCGCTGGGCGAGACCATCGGCGGCGAGCCCTATGTCGCCGATCTGGCGCGCATGCCCCACCTGCTGATCGCCGGCACCACCGGCTCGGGCAAGTCGGTCGGGGTCAACGCCATGATCCTGTCGATCCTCTACCGGCACAGCCCGGCCGAGTGCCGCTTCATCATGATCGACCCCAAGATGCTGGAGCTGTCGGTCTATGACGGCATCCCGCACCTGCTGGCCCCGGTCGTCACCGATCCCAAGAAGGCGGTCGTGGCCCTGAAATGGACCGTGCGCGAGATGGAGGACCGCTACCGGCGGATGTCCAAGCTGGGGGTGCGCAACATCGCCTCCTACAACGAGCGGGCCCGCGAGGCCGTGGCCAAGGGCGAGCATTTCGAGCGCACCGTCCAGACCGGCTTCGACGACCAGGGCCGCCCGGTCTATGAATCGGAAAAGATCCGCCCCGAACCCCTGCCCTTCCTCGTCGTGGTCATGGACGAGATGGCCGACCTGATGCTGGTCGCCGGCAAGGACGTCGAGGGCGCGGTACAGCGTCTGGCCCAGATGGCCCGCGCCGCCGGCATCCATCTGATCATGGCCACCCAGCGCCCCTCCGTCGACGTCATCACCGGCACGATCAAGGCGAACTTCCCGACCCGGATATCCTTCCAGGTCACCTCCAAGATCGACAGCCGCACCATCCTGGGCGAACAGGGCGGCGAGCAGCTGCTCGGCCAGGGCGACATGCTCTACATGGCCGGCGGCGGCCGCATCACCCGCCTGCACGGCCCGTTCGTGACCGATCAGGAGGTCGACGAGGTCTGCAAACACCTGCGGAGCCAGGGCGAGCCCGACTATCTGGACCTGATCACCGACGATCCGGACGGCGACGGCGATGCGGCCGGGTTCGACGAAGGCGGCGGCTCCGGCGACGACCTGTACGACCGCGCCGTGGCGGTGGTCACCCGCGACCGCAAGGCCTCGACCAGCTACATCCAGCGCCGCCTGCAGATCGGCTACAACCGCGCCGCCTCCCTGATCGAGCGGATGGAGCAGGAGGGCGTGGTCAGCCCCGCCAATCATGCCGGCAAGCGCGACATCCTGGCTGGTCCACCGCCCTTGTGAGTGGGCCGCCGCCGTCGGCCCTGCGGGACTCCCCGACGCGGCGCGGCCGGGCGCTCTTTGCATGCTCGCGCAAGCAGCGAGCCGCCGCGCGGCGAACTCTAGCCCACAAATACGCGCCTACGGGAACCGTGGGCGATGAACAGGGCTTCATCGCAGCGCCGGAATATGGTCAGGCTCGCGTCATGCTGGCGCCTTTCCCGGTCCGTATGACGGCAGGATCAACAATCGTCCCGAACGGGAGAAGACCCCTATGACCGTCTCACGCCGCGCCTTTGCCCTCGGAACCGCCGCCATCGCGGCCATTGCCGCACTGCCTGCCGCCGCCCAGACCGGCCTGGCTGCCCTGTCGGCCGAAGACCAGGCCGCCCTGGCCCAGGCCCAGACCTATCTGCAGGGCCTGACCTCGGCCCAGGGCAATTTCGTTGAGACCTCGGGGGCCCAGCGCCGGGAAGGCCGCTTCTACCTTCAGCGCCCCGGCAAGATGCGGTTCGAATACACCAATCCGGCCGGGCTTCTGGTCGTGTCGGATGGCTCAAACGTCAAACGCTACGATCCGCGCCTGAATGTCTTCCGTCAGGTTCCGCTGGGAGCCACCCCGCTGTCGACCTTCCTCGCCCGCAACGTCCGCTTCGATCAGGGCGTACGCATCGACCGGGTCACCCGAATGGATTCGGGTGCCTTCGCCATCACCGCGCGCGATGCCCGCCGCCCGAATGAGGGGTCGGTCATCCTGTCCTTCGCCGGCAACCCGATCCGCCTGCACGAATGGACCATCCGCGACGCCCAGGGCGGCAGCACCCGGACCCAGCTGACTTCGTTGACGCCGGCCTCGAACCTCGCCGGCAGCCTGTTCCAGCTGCGCGACCCGACCCGCCGTCCCGGCCGAAACTGATTTCGCCCGGGAGGCGAGCGGCGGTTTGACAATTTTTGCTGACCGTGGCACTTTCGTCACAGGTCGGTGGGAGCCGTACCTGACCCGCTACGGATATCATCCCCTTCCCGGCGGCGAGAGAGACGAACCTTCCAGCGCCCGGTCCCCCCGACCGGGCGCTTTTTTGTCGGGCGACGAAGTCGCCCTGGGGGCGCTACCGCTCGCCGCGCTGCGGCTCGCGGCTTGAGCGCAGGTTCGGGCGCTTGCGCCTGGGGCGCGTCGGGTCGAGAAGGCGGAGCCTTCTGACCGCGCCCCGGAAAAAATGCTTCGTATCGCCACCTGGAATATCAACTCCGTCCGCCTGCGCATCGACCAGGTCGCGCGCTTCGTCTCCGAGAGCGGGACCGATGTCCTGTGCCTGCAGGAGATCAAATGCCTCGAGGACCAGTTCCCCCGCGGAGCCTTCGAGGCCATGGGGCTGCCCCATCTGAAGATCGGCGGCCAGAAGGGCTGGCACGGCGTGGCCATAGCCAGCCGCAAGCCCATCGAGACGGCCCCTGTCCTGGACGTCTGCCGCGAAGGCCACGCCCGCTGCGTCGGCGTCATGGTCGACGGGGTCGAGGTGCAGAATTTCTACATCCCCGCCGGTGGCGACATTCCCGACAGGGCACTGAACCCGAAATTCGATCACAAGATGGACTTCTACGCCCGTCTCACCGCCGAAATGGCGGGACGCGACAGGCAGCGACCTCTGGTTCTGGCCGGTGACTTCAACATCGCCCCGGGCGAGAACGACGTCTGGAACCACCGCTATATGTCGAAGATCGTCAGCCACACTCCGCTGGAGATCGAGACCCTGCGCCGATTGCAGGCGGACGGCGGTTTCACCGATGTTATCCGCGACCAGATTCCCGAGCCGACCAAACTGGCCAGTTGGTGGAGCTATCGCGCCGCCGATTTCCGCAAGTCCAACCGCGGCCTGCGCCTCGACCATCTGTGGACCTCGCCCGGCCTGACCCCGGCGGTGATGCCCGGCACCGCGCGCATCCACGATACGGTCCGCGAATGGACCCAGCCCTCCGACCACGCCCCGGTGACGATGGACCTGGCGGTCTAGAAGGGGAAGAAGACCGGGATGGCGAACATGGCCGCCACCCAGGTGATCAGGTTCAGCGGCACCCCGATCTTGACGAAGTCCATGTAGCTGTAGCCGCCGATCTGGAAGACCAGCACATTGGTCTGGTAGCCGAACGGCGTGGCAAAGGCGGCGCTGGCGGCCATCATGACCGCCACAAGAAACGGCCGGGGGTCGACGCCAAGGCTGGCGGCAAGGGCCACCGCGACCGGGGTGATCAGAACAGCCACGGCCGCGTTGGACAGCAGTTCTGTCGCGAACAGCGTGACGGCATAAAGGATGATCAGGGCCCCCAGCGGCCCCAGCGGCCGGATGGCGCCGATCAGCAGGTCCGCCCCCTCTCCGGCCAGACCGGTGACCTCGATGGCCAGGCCGACGACCACCATACCGGCGATCAGCAACAGCACCTCAGGCCTCAGGCCGGCATAGGCCTCTTCCGGGCTGACGACGCGCAACAGGATCAGGACCACCGCCCCGGCGAAGGCCGAGGCCGCAATCGGCGCTATGCCGAGCCCGGCCGCTGCGATCACCACAAGGAAGACGCCCAGAGACAAAAAGGCCCGTTTGGGATCGAACGGCCGGTCGGCGGCGGCGAACAGGTCAGTGTCACCCATCAGGCCGTCGCCGGTCTGTTCGTGCGGTTGAACCCTGGCCGGTCCCGGGTCTTCCGCGCCGAGCAGCCGTCCGCCCATGAAGTAGAGATAGAGGCCGCCGAACACCGCGATGACGAGGGCGACCGGCGTGATCTCGAACAGGCTGAATACCGGCTGGCCGGCATTCCGCGCCATGTCGTTGACCAGCAGGTTGGTCGAGGTCCCGATCAGGGTGCAGGCCCCGCCCATGATCGTCACATAGGAGAGCGGGATCAGGAACCGTTTGGGCGACAGGTTCATGCCCGCCGCCACATCCTTCACCACCGGTGCCGCCAGCACGACGATGGGAGTGTTGTTGAGGAAGGCCGAGAAGCCGCCGCACAGGACGATCACGATCCACAGACCGGCCTCCCCCAGCCGCGCGCACAATTTCGTGGCTTGACGGATCAGCAGGCCCAGAAGCCCCGAGAGCTCGATCGCATAGGCGATCACAAACAGGCTGGCGAGGGCGATGACGGCGGGGCTGGCGAAGGCCCCCTGCACTTCGACGGGCCGGATAACCCCGAGAAGCAGCAGCGCCGCAGCGCCTGACAGGGCCGCCACATCCGACCGGAGCTTGCCGTGGATCAGGACCGCCACAACGGCGACCAGGACAACCAGGGCGGCGATCTGATCGAAACTCATAGTCCCCTGAAGACCTGTCGGCGCAAGCCGCGTCAATGACTTTGAACGAAACGGGACAGCCGCCGGTTCTATGCTAAGGATAGAGACATGCTTGGAAACACGACGACGTTCCTCCGCCTTTCGCCCGTTCTGGCGATAGTTGGGGCCAGCCTGGTGCTGAGCCAGTGCAATCGCGCGGAAAAGCCGGTCGAGGCCGAACCGGTCGCCGAGCCCACACCGGCCCCGGCCCTTCCCACGCCGACCGCCATGACACGCGCTGACCTGCTGGGGGCCGTGTCCCGCGCCGCCTCGGCCTATACCGCCGGTGAACAGGTGACGGGGGCGGATCCGCTGGTCGGACGGCCCTTCGCCATCCGGCTGCCGTTCGGGTGCAACGGGCCGCATTCAGCGGTTCTCGACGGACCCGGCGACGGTCTGGCCCACTGGTCATGGGGACCGGACCGCGAGACCATCCAGCTGAGCCTGACCCCGGGTGACTGGCTGAGCACGGCGCTCATCTCCAGCACGGCCGGCGGCTCGGACTGGGAGGCGGTCGAAGGTTTCTGGATCGCGCAGCCATGGCTCGGGGCCGAGGCCTGCTCCAGCGTGCGCGCCGATCCACTTCAGAGCGGCCAGGGCGCACCTTCACCGCAAACCGTCGGGCTCGCCGCTGTGTTCAAGGCAGACGAATCACGCGTCGGCCGCCGCAACGGCCGGGCCTACACCTTCACCGTCCGCGCCCAGGGCGACACACCCCTGACCGCGCCGGCGAACGGCTATCGGGCCGTGGTCGAGGGCCGGTTGGCGGCCTTCCCCGGCGGGCGGGCCATCCGCTGCCGCGCTTCCAGTCCTGACCAGCGCCCTGTCTGCATCGCGGCGATCCAGCTGGATCGGGTGGCCTTCACGACCGCGGCGGGCGCGATCCTCGGTGAGTGGCAGCCCCGCTGACCAAGCCTTTTGATCAGGGCTGCAGCCGGTAGCCACCGGCATCGGTAAGCAGGAGCCGCGCCTGTCCCGGCTCTGGTTCGATCTTCTGGCGCAGCCGGTAGATGTGGGTTTCCAGTGTGTGGGTCGTGACCCCGGCGTTGTACCCCCAGACCTCCGTCAACAACTCCTCGCGCGACACGGCCTTGGCCCCGGCGCGATAGAGGTATTTGAGGATGCTGGTTTCCTTCTCGGTCAGCCTGACCTTCTTGCCCTTGTCGTCCATCAGGACCTTGGCGGCCGGGCGGAACTCGTAGGGGCCAATGCGGAAGACCGCGTCCTCGGACTGTTCATGGCTGCGCAGATGGGCGCGTATGCGGGCCAGAAGAACAGCAAAGCGGAATGGCTTGGTGACATAGTCATTGGCCCCCGACTCCAGCCCCAGCACGGTGTCGGAGTCCGACCCCTGACCGGTCAACATGATGATCGGGGTCGAAACGCCATCCTTGCGCAGAAGGCGACAGGCCTCCCGGCCATCCATGTCAGGCAGGTCGACGTCCAGCAGGATCAGGTCGGCGCGGACCTCACGGCCCATGCGCACCCCCTCCGCGGCCGTCGAGGCCTGGACCGGCCGGAAGGCCTCATGGAGGGCGAGCTGTTCGGCCAGCGCCTCTCTCAGGTCGTCGTCGTCGTCGATGATCAGAATGGTTTTGGGCGTGGGCATGGGTACCAGAATGGCGAGCGTCGGCGGTTCCGCCAAGTGCAGGACCGAAAGCGGTGCACTTTTCAACCTCTGGAGGGCTTCTCGGGGCCATTTCGTTCCCCGAACAACGACGATCCGACCCGCACATGGGTCGCGCCGAACCGGATCGCGGTCTCGAAATCACCACTCATCCCCATGGACAGGGTCTCAAGCCCATGCCGACGGGCGATCTTGCGCAGCAGGGCGAAGTGCGGGCCGGGGGCTTCATCGACCGGCGGAATACACATCAACCCCTCGACGATCAGACCCGCGCGCCGGGCATCGTCGATCAATGCAGCGGCCTCGCCGGGCAAGGCACCGGCCTTCTGGGGTTCGGCCCCGGTGTTGATCTGGATCAGGACCCGCACCGGCTTCCCTGCCCGGACACCCGCTGCGGCGAGGGCCTCGACCAGTCTGGGGCGGTCGAGGGTTTCGATCACATCGAACAGGGCCACGGCCTCTGCAGCCTTGTTCGACTGCAGGGGGCCGATGAGTCTGAGTTCCAGGTCCGGTATTCCGTCACGACGCCCTTCCCAATGACCCAGTGCCTCCTGCACCCGGTTTTCGCCAAATACGCGCTGGCCGGCGGCCAGTGCCGCCTCGATCGCCTCAGGCGGCTGGGTCTTGGACACGGCCGTCAGAACCACGCCACCCCCGGCCCGACCCGCCCCCTCACCGGCGGCGACGATGCGGTGCCGGATGGCCTCAAGCCGCGCCGCGACGGCGCTGGACGGCGGAACGGGTTCGGGTGAAGAGGAGGTCATGAACCGGGCGGCCGCCGAAATCCTGTGGGAAACCGCCAGCGTCCTCGCACGGGACGGCGCCAAAGTCAGCCGGGCGCGTGGCACGCCCGCGCCGAACCTGCCGCCGCTGCTGTTCTTCACCGACCCGGAGCGGACCCCGAGGCCTTGGGAGACAGCGGCGCGGCTGCCCGTCGGCGCCGGCGTGGTGTTCCGGCATTTCGGGCGGAAGGATGCACGAGAGACAGCGCTGCGCCTGCGCGAGGCCACGCGCAGCCGCGACGGCCTGCTGTTGATCGGGCTGGACGCCGATCTGGCGGAGGCGGTCGAGGCCGACGGCGTCCACCTGCCCGAGCGTGCCCTGGATCAGGCAGCGGGAATTTCTGCGGCCCGGCCTGACTGGCGGGTCACGGGGGCGGTCCATGCCCGGGCGATGCTGGCGACACCGGGGCTGAACGCCCTGATCCTGTCTCCGGTCTTTCAGGCGGGGGGGGCTTCGTCGGGCACCGCTCCGCTCGGTCTGGCGACCTTCAGGGACTGGGCCAGGGTCGCGGCCTCCCCGGTCTATGCGCTGGGCGGAATAGACGGCGACACGGCGCGCGGCCTTATCGGCTCAGGCGCGTGCGGGCTGGCGGGGGTTTCGGCGATCCAGGCGGCGTTCGGACCGGACTAGAAGCGGAAGATCGATTCCAGCCGGAAACGCGGCGCGGCGCGGCGATCGGTCTGCGGTGCGCGGGCCGGATCGCTCTCGGGCTCGGCCAGACCGGCGGCGGCACCGACGCGCAGACGCGGGTTGATGCGGTAATAGGCCCCGGCCTCAACGTCGCCGAGATTGCTTTCACGGCCGACGGGCTGGCTGAGATTCAGATCCAGACCCCAACGGCCGCGCTCGGTGAAACGCAGGCGGGACGAGCCGGGCTGGGTCGCCGCAGTGCGCGCGGCCTGGGCTTCGGTCAGGGAGACTGCAGGCGCACGGGCGCGGGCGGGCGCACCCGAGGTCTGCGCGGCAGCGACGTCGGCCATCGCCAGGAGCGCGAGCCCTCCAGCCAGTCCGGCGATCAAAGCGCCTGATTTGCGCGTCATGCAGCGCATTTTCTGCCCTTCACGTCACGACGGGGGAAGGTCGTGATCACCAACAGCTAGACACCGCTGGTCAGCCCGGTCAACGGAACGGTGCGATTGAGCCCCGGTTCCATGCGACTCTGGAAGACTCCTGTGGCGCGAGCGTCACGGGATTCGGGCACTACACCCCGTTTGGGCCACCTGAAGGTTCACGGACGCTGGTTCGAATGCGTCTTCGCCTTGTCATGGCCCCTTTTCGCCGTGTTATAGAGCGTCGTTTCGCCTCGAACCGTATTCGGTAGGGCGGGCGCGTGCGCTGGAAACGGTCCGCTGCACGTCATGATCGTATGGAGATGTCTCGATGGTGCTGGTTCGTGGCGCAGCGGTCGCCCTGATCGCCTCGGGTCTGATGCTGGGCGGATGCGGTGGCCTGCCCGGCTTGGGCGGAGGCGCGCGTGACGCGACATCGGCCCAGACCGGCATTGGCGTGAACGCCTATCTGTGGCGCGCGAGCCTGGACACCTTCAGCTTCATGACCCTGTCCAGCGCCGACCCTTGGGGCGGTGTCATAAACTACGAGTGGTACACGGACCCCGACACCCCCAATGAACGCTTCAAGGCGACGGTGTTTATCCTCGACACCCGGCTGCGGGCCGACGCCCTGAACGTCACCATCACCAAGGAAGTGCGCGACGGCGCGGGCGGATGGGTCGGTGCCCGCGTGGCGGCCCAGACCGAGACCGATCTGGAAAACGCCATTCTTACCAAGGCGCGTCAGCTCAACCTTTCCAACGCCCGCTGATCTCCCTCCCCACCGCCTAGCCTCCGTCGGGCCTGTTCCTGAAGGAGCAGCCTGAAAGACGCCCGTGGCCAAGACCCCGGTTCGCTACGAACCCAAGACCGCCGAACCCCGCCAGCAGGCCCGCTGGGCGGCCGCCGACGCTTTCCGTATGCCGACCGAAGGCACGGGACGTCCGAAATACTATGTGCTGGAGATGTTCCCCTATCCGTCGGGGGCCATCCACATGGGCCATGCCCGCAACTACGTCATGGGAGACGTCGTCGCCCGATCAAAACGGGCCCAGGGTTTCGATGTCCTGCATCCCATGGGCTGGGACGCCTTCGGGCTGCCGGCCGAAAACGCCGCCATCGAGCGGGGGATACACCCCGGCGACTGGACCTGGTCCAATATCGAGGCCATGCGCGACCAGCTCAAACTGCTGGGCCTGTCGCTGGACTGGTCCCGCGAGTTCGCCACCTGCGACCCGGCCTATTACGGCAAGCAACAGGCCTGGTTCCTGGAGCTGCTCAAGCGTGGGCTGGTCTATCGCAAGGACTCGGTGGTCAACTGGGATCCGGTCGACAACACCGTCCTGGCCAATGAGCAGGTCGTCGACGGGCGAGGCTGGCGCTCGGGCGCCGTGGTCGAGAAGCGCAAGCTGAACCAGTGGTTCCTGCGCATCACCGACTATGCCGACGAGCTGATCGAGGGCCTGAAGGAGCTGGAGGGCCGTTGGCCCGACAAGGTCCGGCTGATGCAGGAGAACTGGATCGGCCGATCCAAAGGCCTGCAGATGACATGGAAATGGGCCGGAGACGCCCCCGCCGGCGCGCCCGAAGGGCTGGAGATCTACACCACCCGCCCCGACACCCTGTTCGGGGCCAGTTTCATGGGCATCGCCGCCGACCATCCGGTCGCCCGCGCCCTGGCCGAGACCAACCCGGACGCCGCGGCCTTCGTCGCGGAGTGCCGCAAGGGCGGCTCAACCCAGGCCGAGATCGAACAGGCCGAGAAGATCGGCTTCGACACGGGGCTGAAGGTCATCCACCCGTTCGACGGTCGCGAGGTCTCCGTCTGGATCGCCAACTTCATCCTGTCTGAATATGGCACCGGTGCCATCTTCGGCTGCCCCGCCCACGACCAGCGCGATCTGGATTTCGCGCGCAAGTACCGACTGCCGGTCGTCCCGGTGGTGAGACCGGAGGGCGCCGGTGATGATTTCGACGTTGAAACAGAAGCTTACGTCGGACCCGGCCGGCTGTTCAACTCGGAATTCCTCGATGGAATGGAGATCGAAGCCGGCAAGGCCGAGGCCATCCGGCGGGTCGAGGCGGCCGAGGCCGGCCAGGGCGCGACCATCTACCGCCTGCGCGACTGGGGCGTCAGCCGCCAGCGTTACTGGGGATGTCCCATCCCTGTGATCCACTGCGCCCAATGCGGCCCCGTGGGCGTGCCGGCGGATCAGCTGCCGGTCGAACTGCCGAAGGACGTCACCTTCGATACGCCCGGCAATCCGCTGGATCGCCACCCGACCTGGAAACACGTCGCCTGCCCGTCCTGCGGCGGCGAGGCGTTGCGTGAGACCGACACCCTCGACACCTTCGTCGACTCCAGCTGGTATTTCGCCCGTTTCACCGATCCGACGGCGGTCGAACCGATCTCGAAAACCGCCGCTGATAAATGGCTGCCGGTCGACCAGTATATCGGCGGGGTCGAGCACGCCGTCTTGCACCTCCTCTATGCCCGCTTCATCAGCCGCGCCCTGTCGGACGCCGGGCTGATGAATGTGAAGGAGCCGTTCGCCGGCCTGTTCACGCAGGGGATGGTGGTCCACGAGACCTACCGTCGCGTCGACGGGGCCTGGGTCGAGCCGACCGACGTCGACCTGACCAACGAGGCCGGCAAACGTTCGGCCCGCCAGCGTTCCACCGGCGAGACCCTGACCATCGGCGACATCGAGAAGATGTCCAAGTCGAAGAAGAACGTGGTCGCGCCCCAGGAAATCCTCGGCACCTACGGCGTCGATGCCGGACGCCTCTTCGTCCTGTCCGACAGCCCGCCCGAACGCGACGTGCAATGGACGCCCGGCGGCGTCGAGGGCGCGGCCCGCTTCGTCCAACGCGTCTGGAACGAGGTCGACGGCTTCGATCCCGACGCGCCCGCGCACGAGTCCGATGCCTCGCTGATCCGCGAGACCCACAAGACGGTGAAGGCCGTCTCGGAAGGCGTCAGCGGCTTCCGCTTCAACTCGGCCATCGCCAAACTCTACGCCTTTGTCGCCACCGTGCGCGATCACGGCTCGGCGGGCGGCGTGGCCCGGCGTGAGGCCCTGTCGGCCCTGATCCGTCTGGTCGCCCCCTTCACCCCCCACCTGGCGGAGGAGTGCTGGACGCGGCTCGGTGAAGAGGGGATGGTGCTGGACGCGCCCTGGCCGGAATTCGACCCGGCCCTGGCGGCCGACGACGAGGTGACCCTGCCCATCCAGGTCAACGGCAAGCGCCGCGGCGAAATCCGCGTTGCCCGTGGGCTGGAACCGGCCGAGGTCGAGGCCATCGTCATGGCCGACCCCGACGTTCAGGCGCGACTGGAGGGTCAGACGGTGAGGAAGATCGTGGTGGTCAAGGATCGCATCGTCAATCTGGTGGTCGGCTGATGCGCGCGCTCACAATCGGATTTGTCGCGCTTGTGGGACTGGCCGGTTGCGGCTTCACGCCTCTCTATGGTGACGCCGGCGTCGGCTCGACCCTGTCGCGCATCGCCGTAACCACCCAGGACGACCGTCTCGGCTATCGGGTCCGCGAACAGCTTGAGGATGCCCTGGGCCGCGACGGTGCCCGGGCCCCGCTCTGGCGGCTGGAAACGGCGCTGGAACAGTCCCGGCGACCGCTGGGCCGACGGATCGACGACACCGCCACCCGCTATGAACTGACCGTCCGCGGGGCCTGGACCCTGACCCCGGTCGGAGGCGGCCAGGCCGTTTCCGGCGTGGAGACCGTCACGACCACCTATGCCGCCGCCGACCAGCCGTTTGCCGCCATCGCCGCCCAGCAGGATGGCGAGGAACGCGCCGCCGCTGAACTGGCCCGGCTGATCCGGCTCGACCTGATGCGGGCCCTGTCGGACCAGTGAAGAAATGATCCTGGCGAAACGCCCCGAGGTCGATCGGTTCCTCAAGTCTCCGGACCCGGGCGTCCGCGCCGCGGTCATCCACGGCAAAGACCGGTCAGGCGTCGGCGAGCGGGCCGAAATCCTGTGCAGGGCGATCACGCCTGACCTGAACGACCCCTTCAACGTCACCGTTCTCACGGACACCGACATCGATGGAGACGAAGGGCGGCTGGACGAGGCCCTGACGGCCCTCAGCATGATCGGCGGTCGCCGTCTGGTGCGCGTGCGGCTGGGATCCGAAAAGGCCTCGATCGACAAGATGCTGGCGGCGGCGCTCAAGACCCATGCCGAGGGCGGCTTCAACCCTGACGCCATGCTGGTCATCGAGGCCGGGGCGCTGGGCCGTGACTCCGCCCTGCGCAAGGCGGCCGAGACGGCCCAGGGCGCGGTCGGCATCGCCTGCTACGAGGACGAGACCGGGGACGTGGCCCGTATGACCCGCGAGGCCCTGGCGGCGGACAAGGTCAGCCTGACCGGCGATGCTCTGGACCGCTTCGTCAGCCGCCTGCCCCGCGAGCGCGGCCTGATGCGTCAGGAGATCGAGCGGCTGGCCCTCTATATCGGCCCCGGCTCCGGCAAGACGATCGACGTAGAGGAATTGGAACGCCATCTGGGCGTGGAAGCCGACGCCTCCCTGCAGGATGCCGCCCTCCAGGCCTTTGGCGGTCGGCCCGCCCCGGCCCAGTCCGGCCTGAGGCGCGCCCTGGCCGAGGGTGAATCGCCTGTCATGGCTGTGAGACAAGCCTCGATCCACCTCGGAAAACTGCGGCGTATCAATCTGCTCCAGGCCAATGGGGCGGGAGCCAAGGAGGCCGCGAAGTCCGCGGGCGTTTTCTGGAAGCAGGAAGCCGAGATGCTGCGTCAAGCCCGCAGCTGGCGGCTGGAAGACCTCGACCGCGTCCTGGACAGCGTCAATACGGCCGACGTCGCCACCAAGACGACCGGCTCACCCGACCAGCTGATCGCCGAACGGCTTCTTCTGGAAATCTCGGCCCGTGCCCGAAGGCTCGGCCTCTAGCCGCGCTTCGACGCCTTGCGGAATGCGGGCTTGTTGGCAGCCGCGTTCTTGAGGGCAGCCGCCTTTTCCTCGTGCTGGCCGGGCTTGAACCCCCCGGCGGACGGCGTGCCGCCTCCGGCCTTCTTGGCTGCAAGGGCGCGCTTCATGGCTTCAGCGGTGGGATTGGATGGCTTGTCGGTCATGCGGACAGTCTAGCACGGCCCAGGCTCAGCCGCGCATCAATCGACGGCACAGGTCGTCGAGCTGTTCCAGCGTGCCGTAGGTGATGGTCAGTTCACCCTTGCCGTTCCGGTCCGCCAGCTGGACCTTGAGGCCGAGAGCGTCGGCCAGATCCTGTTCCAGCGCCGCGACATCGGCCGAGCCTTTGCCGCCTGTGGACGGCGCGCCGGGCTTGCGGCCCTTGGGTCCGTCAGCGGCGCGGCGGGCGAGCGCCTCGGCCTGACGGACATTCAGGCCCTCGGCCACGATCTGATCCGCCAGGGCGGCGGGGTTGGGGGCCGTAATCAGAGCGCGCGCGTGGCCGGCGCTGAGATTGCCCGCACGGACGTGGTGCAGGACCTCTTCGGGCAGCTGCAGCAGTCGCAGGGTGTTGGCCACGTGGCTACGACTCTTGCCGACCACGCCGGCGACGGTGTCCTGGGTGCGGCCGAACCGCTCCATCAGCGTGCGATAGGCGTCAGCCTCCTCCAGCGGATTGAGATCAGCGCGCTGGACGTTCTCGATGATGGCGACCTCGAACACCGCGACGTCGTCCATCTCCTTGACGATGATCGGGGCCTCGGTGAGCCGGGCCATCTGGGCGGCACGCCAGCGGCGTTCGCCGGCGATGATCTGCCAGACGCCGTCCTCTTTCGGGTGAGAGCGGACGAGAATGGGCTGAAGCACCCCCTTGTCGCGGATCGATGCGGCCAGTTCCTCGAGGTCGTCGCGATCGAAGATCTTGCGCGGCTGGTCCGGATTCGGCTTGAGGCTCTCGATCGGCGCCATCTGGACGCCGGCCGGCGCCAGAGCGCCGTCGACTGGTGCGCTCTCGACCACCTGTTCTCCGAGAAGGGCGGAGAGGCCCCGGCCCAATCCACGATTCTGGGGCCCGCGTTGACGTTCGCTCAACTGACTGATTCCGTTCTTTTAATCGTTCTCACGCGGCCTGGAGCCGGCGTGATTTTTCGCGCGCCACCACCTCACGGGCGAGACGCAGATAGGCTTGGCTGCCCGCGCATTTCAGGTCGTAGATCAGGGCCGGCTTGCCGAAGGACGGTGCCTCGGCCACGCGGACGTTCCGCGGGATCACCGCCTCATAGACCTTGTCGCCGAAATGGCTGCGGACATCAGCAGCGACCTGTCCGGACAGGGCGCTGCGCCGGTCGTACATTGTCAGAACGAGGCCCTGTATCTCCAGCGTCGGGTTCAGGCTCTGCCGGACCATCTCGATGGTCTTCATCAGCTGGGTTAGGCCCTCAAGCGCGAAGAACTCACACTGCAAGGGCACCAGAACAGCGTCGGCGGCAGCCATCGCGTTGAGGGTCAACAGGTTGAGCGAGGGGGGGCAGTCGATCAGGACGTAGTCATACCGGGTCTGACCTTCGGATCCCTGCGAGTGCAGGGCGTCGCGCAGGCGGAACGAGCGGCGGTCGGCCTGGCTCAGCTCGATCTCAACCCCCGACATGTCGGCGTCAGCCGGGACGATATCCAGACCAGGAACGGTGGTCGGCACGGCGGATTCATCCACCGAACGTCCGTCCACGATGACGTCATAGATGGTGACCCTCCGTGTTTCACGTGGAACACCCAGGCCCGTGGAAGCATTGCCCTGCGGGTCCATGTCGACGATCAGCACCTTTTCCCCGATCGCGGCCAGGGCCGTGCCGAGGTTGATCGCCGTGGTGGTCTTGCCCACCCCGCCCTTCTGGTTGGAAACGGCGAGGACGCGGGTCTTACCTTTGAACACGTCGCAGACTCCGGACGGAAACGATACGGCCGCGCGGATCACTGCGCGAGACGGAGAGGTCGCTGTCGAAATGCCAGACCTTGCGGGCTTCGATCAACTCAGCCTCGGCCTTTTCCCCCTTGAGAAACAGCCCCTGTGCGCCCCGCTGTAGATAAGGCTGTGCATAGCCGAGCAGCCGCTCCATCGGGGCCAGGGCGCGGGCCGTGACGACGTCGACCTTGATCCTTTGTTCCTCGGCCCGTCCGTTGACCACGGTGGCCCGCAGCGACAGGGCCTCGACCACCTCCTGCAGGAAGCGACAGCGTTTGCCGAGACTGTCGACCAGCCAGACATGGCTGTCCGGGCGGTCTTTCCGAAGGATGGCCAGCACCAGTCCCGGAAAACCGGCTCCGGCCCCCAGGTCGGCCCAGGTCGCGGCGTCCGGCGCGAGGTCAAGCAGCTGGGCGGAATCGAAGATGTGGCGGTTCCAGACATCCGGGATGGTGTCCGGTCCGACGAGATTCATCACCGCATTCGCCGCGGTCAGGCGCTCGATCAGGATGCCGAGGTCGGCCAGCTGAGCGGGAGTCGCGTTGAGCAGCGTCTTGAATTCGGCGGGGCTCATCAACACGCCTCCTCCCCGGTGCGGGGGCGGAGACTCCTCACATTCCTCACGCCGCCACCTTCGCCTTCTTCACGTGTGAAAGCAGGGCCGTCAGTGCGCCGGGCGTCATACCTTCGATCCGACCGGCCTGACCGAGGGTTCGGGGCTGAACCAGGGCAAGCTTTTCACGCACCTCGTTCGATAGACTGCCGATGGCGGCATAGTCGAGGTCGACCGGCAGGGCCAGGGCCTCCTCGCGCCGAAGGGCTTCAGCATCAGAGGCCTGACGGTCCAGATAACCGGCGTAGCCGGCGTCAATCTCGACCTGCTGGCGCACCTGCGCGGTCCAGCCGGCGATTTCCGGCCGGACTGGCCGGAATGTGTCGAGGGTCACACCGGGGAAGGCCAGAAGGTCGCGGATAGAGCGGCGCTGACCATCGGCATTGACGTGGATGCCGAGGGCACCGGCCTCCTTTGGCGTGAACACGGTTTCACGTGAAACAATGGCCGCATCTTCCAGTTGGGCGGCCTTGGTCGTGAAGACCCGGGCACGATCGGCGGAGACGATTCCCGCCTCCGCGGCCAGAGGAGTCAATCGTTGATCGGCATTGTCGGCCCGGAGAGTCAACCTGTACTCGGCGCGGCTGGTGAACATCCGGTAGGGCTCGGTCACCCCACGTGTGACCAGGTCGTCGATCATCACGCCGATATAGGCCTGGTCCCGCCCGAGGACGACCGGATCGGTGCCGCCGGCGGCGCGTGCGGCATTCAGCCCGGCCAGGAGACCTTGCGCCCCCGCCTCCTCATAGCCCGTGGTGCCGTTGATCTGGCCGGCCAGATAGAGGCCAGGCCGCTTCTTGACCTCCAGCGCCGGGGTCAGCTCGCGCGGGTCGACATAGTCGTACTCGATCGCATAGCCGAAGCGGAAAACCTCGACCGACTCCAGACCCGGAATGGTCCGCAGGAAGGCAGACTGGGTCGAGTCCGACACCGAGGTCGAGATGCCGTTCGGATAGACGGTCGGATCGTCGAGCCCTTCCGGCTCAAGGAAGATCTGGTGCGAGCCCTTGTCGGCGAACCGGACCACCTTGTCCTCTATCGACGGACAATAGCGCGGTCCCCGGCCCGAAAGATGCCCGCCATAGACGGCGCTGTCGCCGAGGTTGTCGGCGATGATCCGGTGCGTCGCTTCCGTCGTATGGGTCACACCGCAGGCGATCTGGGGCACGTCGATCCGGTCGGTCAGGAAGCTGAACGGGACGGGCTCCGCGTCGGCCTGCTGCATCTCCAGCCGGTCCCAGGCAATGGTCCGGCCGTCGAGACGGGCCGGAGTGCCGGTCTTCAACCGCCCCATCTGCAGGCCGGCCCCATAGAGGTCGGCGGCCAGACCGGTCGACGGCGCCTCGCCGTGACGGCCGGCGGGAATCCGCTGGTCACCCTTGTGGATCACGCCATTGAGGAAGGTCCCCGTGGTCAGCACCACTGCGCCCGCGCGGACTTCGACACCCTCGCCGGTGACGACCCCGACGACGCGGTCGCCGGCCAACATCAGGCTTTCGGCCGTCCCCGCCATCAGGGTCAGGTTGGGCGTGTGCGCCAGTTCGGCCTGCATGGCCTCGCGGTAGAGTCGGCGGTCGATCTGGCTGCGTGGTCCCTGGACTGCCGCACCCTTGGACCGGTTCAACAGGCGGAACTGAATACCGGCCTTGTCGCCGAGCCGGCCCATCAGCCCGTCCATGGCGTCGATCTCGCGGACGAGATGCCCCTTGCCCAGGCCGCCAATGGCCGGATTGCAGGACATCTCTCCGATGGTTTCGAGCTTCTGGGTCAGCAGCACTGTACGCGCGCCCGCGCGCGCGGACGCCGCCGCGGCCTCACAGCCGGCGTGCCCGCCGCCGATGACGATGACATCGAAGTTCAACATGGGAGGCGGGACATAGTCGAAAAGCGCCGGACGCGCTACCGGCGCGGCTGCGGTGTTTCACGTGAAACTCTATTTGCCGATGCAGAAGGTCGAGAAGACCTCGCCCAGAATGTCCTCAACCCCGATGGCCCCCGTGACCCGGGCGAGGGCATTGGCCGCCCGGCGCAGGTCGTCGCCGGCCATTTCGGGTGCGATATCGAGCGCCGACCGCGCGGCCTCGACTCCGGAAAGAGCCTCGCTCAGCCGGCGTCGATGTCTCTCCCGCGTGACAGCGGGAAAATCGGCTCCGGAAAGGTCCCGGGCGAGACGGGCAGCGATCCAGTCATGGAGCAAGGACAGGCCCTCGCCCGTGGCGGTGCTCACAGCCAGGGTCTCGAACCCGTCGACCGCTTGGGCGGATCCGAGATCGGCCTTGGTCAGGACCAGAATGTCGCCGGGGCGCGCGAACCGCGCCGCATCGCCTTCGACGTCTTCAGGCCCCCGGATCCACAGCCGCAGATCGGCCGCTTCGGCCCGCGCCCGCGCCCGGCGCACGCCCTCAGCCTCGACGGGATCGGCGCTGTCGCGCAGACCTGCCGTGTCGGACAGGGTCACGGCGTACCCCCCGATGATCAGGTCGGCATCAAGCACGTCCCGGGTCGTGCCGGCGATAGCGGTGACGATGGCCGCCTCGCGCGCGACCAGGGCGTTGAACAACGATGACTTGCCGGCGTTGGTCTCGCCGATCAGGACGATCCGATAGCCTTCACGAACCCGTTCCCCGCGGCGGGCGTCGGCGAGCGCCGCCCGAAGGTCGGCCATCAGCCGGTCCAGCACCGGGCCGGCCGTGCGGGACAGGTTGTCGGGGATTTCCTCATCGGGAAAGTCGATCTCGGCCTCGACAAGGGCCAGGGCGGTCAGCAGATCGCGACGGAAGGCGACATAGGTCTGGCTCAAGGCACCGTCGAGCTGGCCGAGGGCCTGACTGGCCTGGGCCGTGGTCTCGGCATCAATCAGGTCGGCGACAGCTTCAGCCTGGGCGAGGTCCATCCGGCCATTCTCGAAGGCGCGGCGGGTGAACTCGCCCGGATCGGCGGGGCGCAGCCCCAGCGCGACCAGAGCCTCGCCCGCCGCCTCGACCACCGCACGGCCGCCATGGAGGTGGAGTTCGGCGCAGTCTTCGCCCGTGTAGGAGTTCGGGCCCGGGAAACGGAGCACGAGCGCCTGATCGATGGTCCGGCCGTCGTGGATCAGGGTTCGCAGGGACGCAAGCCGCGGCTTCAGTCCGCCGGCACCGAGGGCGGCCAAGGCGGCTTCGGTTCCGGGTCCGCTCAGACGAACGATGGCAATGGCCCCCCGTCCCGGCGGGGTTGCGAGGGCGAAGATGGTGTCGGTCATCCGCTGTCTCTTCCCCATGAAATGGGGAGGAAGGCCGCGAAGCGGTGGAGGGGCTGAACGACATCCGCCGGGGCAAGGGACAGGCCCCTCCACCATCCGTCGGATGGCCCCCCTCCCCCGCGGGGGGAGGAGACCGCGGGGCTCACGGCTTGACCGCGGCTTCCATCAGTTTGCGAAACTGGTCCTGGGCCTGCATGCCGAAACTGGTCCAGGTCTTCATCAGTTCGTCGGGTTGCATGGCGGCCATGTTCTCGTCCATGCGCCGTTTCATCTCGGCGACCAGGTGGTCATTCAGCGGCGCGACATCGGGCAGGCCGAGAAAGGCACGCGCCTCTTCGGGGGTGCAGTCCACCTCGACATTGACCTTCATCGGAGCCTCCTTTGTCCCCTGCCGTCGAACGCGCGGCGCTCAACGGACCCAGGGGTGTTTCACGTGAAACAGCCGAAGCCGGATCAGGTGTTCATCGACTGGAAGAAGTCCGCATTGTTCTTGGACTGGCGCAGCTTGTCGATCAGGAATTCGATCGCGTCCTGCGGGCCCATCGGGTTGAGGATGCGGCGCAGGACATAGGTCTTGGCCAGCTGGTCCTTCGGCGTGGTGAGCTCTTCCTTGCGGGTGCCGGACTTGAGCACGTCGATGGCCGGGAAGATGCGCTTGTCGGCGACCTTGCGGTCCAGAACGATTTCCGAGTTACCCGTGCCCTTGAACTCTTCAAAGATGACCTCGTCCATCCGCGAGCCGGTGTCGATCAGGGCGGTGGCGATAATGGTCAGCGAGCCCCCCTGCTCCACATTCCGCGCCGCACCGAAGAACCGCTTCGGCCGTTGCAGGGCATTGGCGTCGACACCGCCGGTCAGGACCTTGCCCGACGACGGAACAGTGGCGTTGTAGGCCCGGCCCAGGCGGGTGATCGAGTCGAGCAGGATGACGACATCCTTCTTATGCTCGACCAGGCGTTTGGCCTTTTCGATGACCATTTCAGCGACGGCAACGTGGCGGGTGGCCGGCTCGTCGAAGGTCGAGGCGATGACCTCGCCCTTCACCGTGCGCTGCATGTCGGTGACTTCTTCGGGGCGTTCGTCAATCAGCAGAACGATCAGGAAGACCTCGGGGTGGTTCTTCTCGATGGACTTGGCGATGTTCTGCAGCATCACGGTCTTGCCGACCCGCGGCGGGGCGACGATCAGGCAGCGCTGGCCCTTGCCGAGCGGGGCGACGATGTCGATGACCCGACCCGAGCGATCCTTCAGCGTCGGGTCCTGGATTTCCATGTGCAGCCGCTCTTCGGGATAGAGGGGCGTCAGGTTGTCGAACAGGACCTTGGTCTTGACCGTTTCCGGGTCCTCGAAATTGATCGTGTCGACCTTGAGCAGGGCAAAATAGCGCTCGCCCTCGCGCGGGCCGCGGACAGCGCCGTGGATGGTGTCGCCCGAGCGCAGGCCGAAGCGGCGGATCTGCGACGGCGAGACATAAACATCGTCCGGACCCGGAAGATAATTGACGTCCGGGCTGCGCAGGAAGCCGAAGCCGTCGGGCAGGATTTCGAGCACGCCGTCGGCGATAATCTCGACTTCCTCGTCGGCCAGGGTCTTGAGGATGGCGAACAGCAGATCCTGTTTGCGCAGGTTGCCGGCGTTCTCGATCTCGAGGCCTTCGGCGAAGGCCACGAGCTCTTCCGGGGTCTTTTCGTTCAGTTCCTGCAGGGTGATGCGACCGTTGGGGACGATCGGTTCACCGTCATCATCCTCGTCGCCGGATTCCTGATCGACCATCGGCAGGTCGGCGGCCGCGACCTCATTACCGGTTTCGGGCGCTTCGGGCGCTTCGGCCTCAGGGACGATGTCGTTCTCGGGGGTGTCGGTGGCGTCGGTCATGGCGTGCAATCAAAAGCATCGCCGCGAGACAGGGCGTCGCGCGGGCGGGAAAATCTGGCGATGTCTGGCCGTGCGGCCGGATGGAAAAGCAACGGGTCGTCCCGGCGAAATCGGCGGGCGTCGCGAAGAGTGGGGCCGCCCCAGACTCCTTGAGGGCGGTTCGCCTGAGCGAAACCACGCGAAGACGGTCAGGTCAAGCGGAGAGGGCTATCCGAAGGTCCACTGGGTTGTGACGGACAGCACCATGACGATGGCAATGACGAAGGGGATTTCGTTGGTCATGCGCCAGAAGCGGCCCGTCCGGGTCGAGGTCCCGGCGTGAATCCGCTTCAGTTCTCCGGCCAGAAAGCCATGCCAGGCCGAAAGGGCGAAGACCCCCGCCAGTTTGGCCACCATCCACGGCTGGGCGAGGAAACCCCAGCCCTCGCCGTATTCGAACATATGGATACCGATCATCCAGACGCCGAAGATCCAGGCGAGGGTCATGGCGGGGTTGATGATGATCTTCAGCAGCCGATGCTGCCACGTGCGCAACAGGCCCCGCATTTCGGACCGCAGGGGTTCAGCCTTGTCCCCTTGCTCGGCATCATAGGCATAGAGGCGCGGCAGGAAGAGCATGCCGGCCATCCAGGCGATGACCGCAAGGATGTGCAGGCCACGGACGATCTCGAATGTCATGCCGCCCTCCGCTCGCAGGCCCGGGGACAGGCCTTCCAGTCCGCCCGGCAACCGGGACCGTAGGGCGCGGCGCCCGTTCGCGACAAGGCCTCGACCACGGCATCAGCCAGGGTCCGGATGAAAGGCCCGGCGACGCCGACCGCCGGAGCCCGGAGATAGGGGCTCACGCCAAGACCATGGGCCAGTTCGGCGTATTCGATGTCGAGCTCGACGAGGGTCTCGATATGTTCGGAGACGAAGGCCACGGGCGCGACGACCGCCCCGACCCCGTCCCGCGCCGCCTGTGCGATGGCATCGGGCGTCGAGGGCCCCAGCCATTTCATCGGGCCGACCCGGCTCTGGTAGCAGATCGACCAGGCGTCCTCGGCGAGGCCAGCGCGGGCGGCGATGGCTGCGCAGGTGGATTCGATCTGTTCCTGATAGGGGTCACCCTTCCTGGCGATCAGGCTTTCCGGAATGCCGTGGGCGGAGAAAAGAACGCGGACCGGTTGATCGCCGGCTTCAGTCAGTTTCGCCCTGACCGCGTCTGCCTGGGCGTCGATCCAGCCGGGCGCCTCGGGGTAACAGCACACCGTCCGGCTGGTGCCCGATCCGGCATAGGCCTCGGCCCAGCGCGTCAGCGAGGACCGGGTCGTGGTGGTCGAAAACTGCGGACACAGCGGCAGAAGAATGATCTCATCGGGCCCATAGGCGGCGACATCGACCGCCGTCTCCTCGGTCAGGGGCGACCAGTATCGCATGGCGATGAAGGCACGAACCTCATCGCCCGGCAGCAAACCCGACAGGACTTGGGACAAGGCCTCGGCCTGACGACGCGTCTCGGGCAACAGGGGCGAACCCCCGCCCATCAGGGCGTAGTTGGCCTGGGCGCTGGTTTCGCGGCGGCTGGATATCAGGCGCGCCAGCAGGGTGCGGAAGGGATTGGGCAGGCCAATAATGGCCGGGTCATTGAACAGATTGAACAGGAAGGGCTTGACCGAGGCCTGATCATCAGGCCCGCCGAGATTGAACAGCACCACAGCGATGCGGCGGCCGGCCCCGGCGGTCATTGGGCGCCGATCCGTTTCAGGACCTGTTCGACATGGGCCATGGGCACGTCCGGCAATATGCCGTGGCCGAGGTTGAAGATCCACGGACCCTGGCCCCAGCCCTCCAGCAGCTGATCAACACGCCGGTCCAGCATCGATCCGCCGGCGCGAAGCAAAAGCGGGTCGAGCGCCCCCTGGATCGGTTTGATGGCCTGGACCCGCTGCCCGACTTCCAGGGGACAGGCGGTGTCGAGCGCAACGGCCTGAACGTCCACCTCGGTCGCATATCGCTCTGCCAGCGCCGCTGAACCCCGCGGGAAGCCAATCAGAGGCACGGTCACGCCCAGTTCGCGCACCCGCTTCACCAGCTTGATGTGCGGCTGCAAAACCAGACGTTCGAACAGGTCTTCCGGCAGGCCCTCGGCCCAGCTCTCGAAGATTTTCAGCACCTGGGCCCCGGCGTCGGCCTGCATCTTCAGATAATGGGCCGTCGCCTCGACCAGAACATCCAGCAGCGCCGCGACCTTCTCCGGCTCGGCATAGGCATAGGTCCGGGCCTGGGCCCGCTCGCCCTTGCCGATCGAGCGCGCCTCGCCGTCCAGCATGTAGGTCGCCACGGTCCAGGGCGCGCCCGCGAAGCCGATCAGGGCCCGTTCGGCTTCCAGCTGCGACCGGACCAGAGACAGGGTCTGGCCGACCTGTTTCAGGGCTTCGCCGGCACCTGACGTCAGATCCCGCATGGCCTCGATCGGCGGCAGTTTGCCGAGCCTCGGCCCCTCGCCGGCCTCGAACCAGACCTCCTGACCCAGGGCCCGGGGGATCAACAGGATGTCGGCGAAGACGATGGCGGCGTCGAAGCCGAACCGCCTCATCGGCTGAAGCGTCGCCTCGGCGGCCTTTTCCGGATCAAGGCAGAAGGAGATGAAATCCGGCGTCGTCGCTCTCAACGCCCTGTATTCCGGCAGATAACGCCCGGCCTGACGCATGAACCAGGCGGGTGGCCGTGCAGTCACCTCGCCGGCGAGAACCTTGAGCAACAGGGGGGGATCGTGAGGAACGGTCATCTGACCTCGCTCCTACCGGGGGCCTTGATCGCGCTCAAGCCCGTCCCGTGTCGCACCCTTCCATTCCTTCTCAAGAAAAGAGTCTTGAGGTTTGGAAGAAGAAGGCAGGGGCGGGGACGGCGGGGACAAAAAGGTCATTTCGACCGGGATCGGAGAGGTTTTCCGCAAAGCGTCACGGATCCGGAAACCTCCCTCCACCGGGCTGGTGAAAGCGGGGATAAATCCTAACGAGGCCTTAACGACGGGGCCGGAGGTCCTGATGACGTTCGTCCGCCTGGGCGCCATTAACGTCTCATTAAGGATCTCCACAGGCAGAACGGTGACGACCGCCGGCCGTGGGATGAATACCCTTCAGGCCATGGTCTTCATCCACCTCTCTCCCCGCTCGCGGCGGGCCATTGGTCCCGCTATAGGAAAAGACGCACCCTTCGGCCCCGACGGCGCCCCGGCCCGTCCACAGGAGTCTCGCAATCATGGACAGCTGCCGATGACGCCGGGAACAGGCCGTGCCTCGGGTCCGTCGCGGCTGGCGACCTATTTCCATGTTCATCTGGTGTCGGACTCGACCGGTGAGACCCTGAACGCCATGGCCAAGGCCGTGGTGGCCCGTTTCGACGGCGTTATTCCGATCGAGCACATCTATGCCCTGGTCCGGTCCTCCAAACAGATGGAGCGGGTTCTGGAAGAGGCCGCGGCCTCCCCCGGGGTGGTGCTGCATACCCTGGTAGACCGCGAACTGCGCGAACAGCTGGAAGAGGGTTGCCGCAAGCTGGACATGCCCCAGATCGCGGCCCTGGATCCGCTGGTCGGTGCCCTGTCGCGCTATCTCGGCGCGGCCCTGTCGACCCGCGTTGGGGCCCAGCACGCGCTCGACACCGACTATTTCAACCGCATATCCGCGCTCGACTACGCCATGGCGCATGACGACGGCCAGGGCACGGCGGTCCAGCTGGAGGGTGCTGACGTCGTCCTGTGCGGGGTCAGCCGGACCTCCAAGACCCCGACCTGCATCTATCTGGCGCACCGGGGAATTCGCGCGGCCAATGTGCCGCTGGTGCCGGGTCAGGAGGACGGCGAACGTCTGGTCGAGCTGAAGAATCCATTGGTCGTCGGCCTGACCGTCTCGCCGGACCGTCTGGTTCAGATCCGCAAGAATCGGTTGGACGGGCTGAACGCACATCGCGCCAGCGCCTATGTCGACCACGACGCGGTGCGCGAGGAGACCGTGAAGGCCCGGCGCGCCTTCGAGCGGCGCGGCTGGCCGGTCATCGACGTGACGCGACGCTCGGTCGAGGAGACGGCCGCGGCCATCATCAACCTGTTGAACGAGCGCCGCACGCGCCGGATCGGAACCAGCTGGTGACCGCCCCATCCGAAAGGTTGATCCTCGCCTCCAGGAGCGCGGCCCGCCGGGCGATGCTGACCGATGCCGGCGTTCCCTTCTCGGTTCAGGTCGCTGATGTGGACGAGGATTCGGTCAAGGCGACCCATGACCCGGCCGATGCGGCGGGGCTGGCGGTTGAGCTGGCCCGGGTCAAGGCGCTGGCGGTGTCGCGCCACGATGCGGACGCCTGGGTGCTCGGGGCCGACCAGACCCTCGCCTTCGATGGCGGCCTGGTCTCCAAGGCAGGATCACTGGACGAGGCGCGCGACCGGCTGACGGCCATGCGCGGCCGGGTTCATCATCTCCATTCCGGCGCGGCCCTCGCCCGCAACGGCCAGATTGTCTGGTCCGGCGTGGAAACAGTGACGATGCGGGTGCGAGCGTTCTCAGACGCCTTCCTCGATACCTATCTGGCGGCCGAGGGAGAGGGGTTGCTGGCCTGTGTCGGTTCCTATCGGCTGGAGGGTATGGGCTCCCAACTGTTCGAGGCGGTGGAAGGGGACTACTTCGCCGTGCTCGGCCTGCCGCTGTGGCCGGTTCTGGCGGAGCTGCGCCGGGCAGGGGCGCTGAAGTCATGACCTTCCTGGCCGGAGTGGCGGGGCAACCGATCAGCCACTCCCTCAGCCCGCAGATCCACATGGCCTGGATCGAGGCTGCGGGGCTCGACGCCGAGTATCGCGCGTTCGGACCGGCTGATGCGGCGAACTTCGTTGCTCTTGTAGGGGATGGGCGTGCCGGCAGGCTACGCGGGTTGAATGTCACAGCCCCGTTCAAGGAACAGGCGCTGGCGCTGGCCGACGAGGCGAGTGCGACGGCCCGGATGTGCGGCTCGGCCAATCTTCTGGTGTTTGAGGAAGGCCGGGTCCGGGCCGACAGCACCGACGGTGCCGGGCTGATGTCGGCGCTGGCGGAGCAGGCACCGCGACTGGATGTGGCGGGACGGCCGGTGGTGGTTCTGGGGGCCGGCGGCGCGGCCCGGGCAGCCGTGGCGGCGCTCGTCGCGGCCGGAGCGGCGGTCGGGATTCTCAATCGGACGAGATCCCGTGCGGAGGCCCTTTTGGCGGAGGTCGGCGGGGCCGTGGCCGGGCCGGATGCGCCGTCCGGGGCCGTCCTGATCGTCAACGCCCTCAGCGTCGCGCCGGACCTTGACGTCCCGGCCTTGCGGTCCGACGCCGTCCTGATGGACATGACCTACAGGCCGTTGATGACATCCTTCCTGACGGCGGGACGCGCGCGCGGCCTGACGGTGGTGGATGGGCTGGCCATGTTGATCGGCCAGGCCCGACCTTCATTCCACGCCATGTGGGGGATCGACCCGCCCGATATCGATGTCCGGTCGATCGCGCTGCGGGTACTGGAGAGCGGCTCATGATCGTCCTCGGCCTGACCGGCTCCATCGGCATGGGCAAGTCGACCACGACGGCGATGTTCGCCGAGGCGGGGGCGAAGGTCTGGAACGCGGACGACGCCGTGCACCAACTCTACGCCAAGGGAGGAGCGGCCGTCGGTCCGGTCAGCGAGGCTTTTCCCGGCGTGGTCGTGGATGGCGCGGTCGACCGAACCCGGCTGGCAGAGGCGCTGGGCCATGACAGAGAGGCGTTCCGGCGACTTGAGGCCATTGTTCACCCGCTGGTGCTGGAGGGACGGCTGGAGGATCTGGCGGCGGCGGCGGCGCGGGGCGTCAAACTGGCGGTTCTCGATATCCCCCTGTTGTTCGAGACCGGTGGGGACGCCGGTGTGGACGCCGTGGTGGTGGTGACCGCCCCGGCCTCGGTACAGGCCGAACGGGTTCTGGTCCGGCCGGGCATGACCCGCGAGCGGTTCGAGGCGATCCTGGCCCGTCAGATACCGGACGCGGAAAAGCGTCGCCGCGCCGACTTCGTCATTGACACCAGCGTCGGGCTTGAGGCGGCAAGGGCGCGGGTCGACGAAATCGTGGGGATGGTTCTCGCCCCGGGTTGGACACCGCCCCGACACGGTCTTCCGAAAGCGGACGAACCGCCCCATTAAGTCATCCCATGTCCCGCGAAATCGTCCTCGACACCGAAACCACCGGCTTTGATCCGCGCACGGGCGACCGGATGATCGAGGTCGGCTGTATCGAGATCGAGGATCTGCTGCCGACGGGGAGGACCTTCCACCGGCTGGTCAATCCGGAGCGGCTGATCCCGGCCGACGCCATCCGGGTGCATGGAATCACGGATGACAAGGTGAGGGACGCGCCGAAATTCGCCGAGATTGTCATCGACCTGTGCGACTTCATCGGCGACGCCCCGATCATCGCCCACAATGCCCAGTTCGACCGGAATTTCATCGATCACGAGTTCGGCCGCTGCGGCCGGGCCCTGTTTCCGGAAGACCGCTGGATCGACACGCTGAAACTGGCCCAGGCGCGGTTTCCCGGCATGGCCAATTCCCTGGATGCCCTGTGCAAGCGGTTCAAGGTCTCGCTGGTCGAGCGCACCCTGCACGGGGCCCTGATCGACGCCCGGTTGCTGGCCGAGGTCTATCTGGAGCTCAAGGGCGGCAAGGAACGGCGTCTGGACCTGTCGGCCTCACGTACCGCGGCCACCACCACCGCCGTGACGACGCAAGGCCATGGTCCGCGCCCGCGCCCGTTGTCAGACCGGGTCACGGGGGCGGAAAAGATGGCGCATCTGGACTTCCTGCAGACCCATCTCAAGGACCGGTCCCTGTGGGAAGCCTATGGGCTGGACATGGAAAAGGCGTCCGCCGCCTGACGAACGCCCCTTCGCAAGTCGTGAATTGATCAGGCCTGGCCGGTCTCGCCCGGACCGCGGGCGATGGACTGCTGGCGGGCGACATAGATGCCGGCGAAATCGATCGGATCCAGCATGAAGGGCGGGTAGAAGCCGCCGTCCGAGGTCGCGCGGGCGATGATCTCGCGGGCGAACGGGAACAGATAACGCGGGCATTCGATCAGCAGCAGCGGCTCGATGTCCTGCTCAGGCACGCCCTGCAGGGCGAACAGGCCGCCGTACAGCAGTTCGACATTGAAGACCGTCATGGCGTCGGTGGTGGCCTTGATGGTCAGGCGCAGATCGACCTCGAACAGACCGTCGGGGCGGCCCTGGGCGTTCATCTCGACACCCATGTCGATGGCCGGCTTGCCGTCGACGCGCAGGCTGTCGGGGGCCTTGGGGTTCTCGAACGACAGGTCTTTGACGTACTGGGCCACGATGCGGAAGCCCGGGCCCTGGGGCCCCTGGCCCGCGGCGTCGGCGGGCGCGGCGGTGTTGGCGTCGGAAGGAGGCGCGGCGTCGGTCATCGGTCGGGTCTGTCTGAAAGAGTGGACGGTGCCGGAATAAGGCAACGGGAAGGCGCGGCGACTAGCACGAGGGGCCGGATGCGGCAACGTCGCTCGCCCCGGGGGAATTCAGCCCGGAGTCGCGGCAAGGGCGATCGGTCACAGCGCGAGGTGCGGCGGTTCCGGTTGCGCGTCCCCATATCAGCCCCTAATCGTCTGTCGTCGCGTCCGCTCCTTTCCGGCCGCCAGTCAAGGATTGCCCGTGCCACAGGACCAGATCCTGATCATCGTTCTCGCCGTCATCGCCGCCGTGGTCCTGTTCCAGCTCTATAATCTGCTGGGCAAGAAGGTCGGACGGCAGCCGGAAGAAGATGCCCGTTCCAAACCCGCCGCCGCCCAGACGGGCACCGCGCCGGACCAGGCCGCCGGTCGTCCCAATGTGCTGGACGCCGTCACCCTCGCCTCGATCGCCGGCCTGAAGGCGCGCGATCCGGCCTTCGATCCGCTAAGGTTTCTCGAAGGGGCCCGTCAGGCCCACGAAACCATCGTCCGGGCCTATGCCTCCGGTGACCGGGAGACGCTGAAGCCCTTGCTGACCCCGGCGGTCATGGCCTCGTTCGAGGCCGGGATCGCCGCGCGCGAAACCCGGGGCGAGACCGAGGTGGCGGAATTCGTCCATCCCGCCCGCGCCGACCTTGAGCAGGCCTCGGCCGAGGAGAACCGCGCCACCGCCAAGGTTCGCTTCCTCGCGGAGCTTCGCAACCGGATCAAGCCGGCCGGTCCGGACGCCGAGGAACAGATCGAGGAGCGCCGCGTCGCCGAACTGTGGACCTTCGAGCGCACCCTCGGTGCCAGCGACCCCAACTGGGTGCTGGCCCGCACCGAGCCCGCCTCGGCATGATCTCCGGCGGCGCGCGCCGCTGGTCGAGCCTGCGCGCCGTCGTCCTGTGTCTGACCCTGGCGCTGGCGGCCTGCGCCACCACGCCGGTCGAGCCGCCGCTCCCGCCGAGTCCCGCGCCCCATGATCCGCCGCCTCCGTCGGTCGGAATCAGCCCCGCGACCCTGCCGGGTTGGAACGACGAGGACCATCTGGCCGCCTTCGAGGCCTGGGCCGACGGATGCCGCGTGGCCCGCGATGCGGCGTCCCGGACCTGGTGCGACCGGGCCATGCATCTGAAACAGACGTCGAAGCCGGTGACGCCCTCGGCCGCCCGCGCCTTCCTCGAGAACGGCTTCACCGTGGTGGCGGCTGAGACGCCGGATGGCCGTCTCGGCCTGATGACGGCCTATTTCGCCCCGGAGTACGCCGCCCGGCGCACGCCCGATGACGAGTTCGACATGCCGGTCCTGCCCCGTCCTCCGTACTGGACGCGCGGCGACGTCATGGCCGTGCGCGCCGATATCGAGGCTGCGCCGCGCGAGGATCTGGAGGCCGAGGCCCTGGCCTGGATGCGGGCCGAGGACCTGTTCTTCATGCAGATCCAGGGGTCGGGCTACCTGACCTTCGAGGACGGGTCGCGGGCCCGGGCCGCCTATGCCGCCGACAACGGCCGGACATTCGTCGGAATCGCGCGGCCGATGGCGGAACAGGGGCTGTTGCCCGCCAATGGAACCTCGGGCGAGGCGATCCGGGCCTGGCTGGCGGCGCATCGCGGTCCGGAAGCCCGGGCGGTGATGGCGCTGAACCCGCGCTACATCTTCTTCGCGGTCGACCCGGACGACGGCGGCCATCCGAACGGCGCGGCCGGCATTCCCCTGACCGCGCGCCGCTCCATCGCTGTCGACCCGGCCCACTGGCGCTATGGCGATCTGGTGTGGATTTCGGCCGACGGCGGCAATCTGGTCGGGGCCCGGGCCAGCTATCAGGGTCTGGTCGTGGCGCTCGACACCGGTTCGGCCATCCGGGGTCTGGTGCGGGCCGACTTCTATATGGGTCGCGGCGCGGTGGCCGGTGAAGAGGCGGGGGCGGTGCGCCATCCGCTCAGGATGTGGCGGCTGGTTCCGAAGAGCTAGATCGGGCCGGTCCGAGCGCCAAAGATCGCGTCCAAAAGTCGTGTCGCCAGCCCCGATCTCTGGGTTTCGACGGCGTTCACGCGTTCCAGAATTCTTGCAGGAAAGGGTGAAGGATAGGTCTTGGTGAGCGCGCGCACCTGACGAGCCAAAGGATCAAGATAAGTCTGATCAAGGCACCAGGTGATCCTGTGATCCTCTTCGCCGTAGCCAATCCGCAAGCTGAGGGCGGCGTCGACCTGACCGAGAGGCCTCATCGAC
This sequence comes from Caulobacteraceae bacterium, assembly GCA_965284535.1. GTDB lineage: Bacteria > Pseudomonadota > Alphaproteobacteria > Caulobacterales > Caulobacteraceae > Brevundimonas. The sequence continues at coordinate 883,566 of OZ260090.1, read as the reverse complement.
AAAGTGAGGACCAGTTGCGCTCCTCCTTCGTCGGCCTCCAGAACCGCTTCTCCTACTAGCGTGTCGACGATGGATGCCAGGTCCCGATTGAAACCGGCCAACCTGGCTGCGGACAGCGTCCCGCCACCTCGAACCGTCGACCGAGGCGTTTCAACTGTGGTCTCGAAACTCAGGAGGTCCTGACCGTAGTGGTCCTCCACGTCGGAGTAGGGCTTCCCTGTTACCCACAGGCGAAAGCCGCTGAGTACGAGGTCCGGGTCGCGCTCCGTCACCGCCGCCGCATCCCACCCAGAATTCCGCGCAGAATCTCCCGCGTGATCGTGCTTCCCGCCGTTCTCAGCACGGACTTGGTGGCCGCCTCGATCGGGGTTTCGCGGGTGGAGCGACGGACGGGTGCGCGGGCGCGGGCGGCCTCGCGGTCGTATCGGGCCTGTTCCTTTTCGCGCGCGGCGGCGGCCTTTTCAGCCTCCTTCGCGGCCGCCGCGTCGGCCTTGGCCCGCGCCTCGGCCAGCTTCGCTTCGGCCGAAGCCTGATCGGCCTGGCCACGCCGGGCGGCGAGAATTTCCTCGGCGGATTCGCGGTCGATCACGGTGTCATAGAGGCCCCGCACCGGGCTGGCGGCCATGACGGCGGCACGCTCGGCGTCAGTGGCGGGTCCCAGGCGGCTGTCCGGCGGGCGGATCATCGTCCGGGCGACAACATTGGGCGCGCCCTTTTCATCCAGGGCCGAGACCAGGGCCTCGCCGACGCCCAGCCCCTGGATGGCCTCGGCGGTGTCGAAGGCGGGATTGACGCGGAAACTCCCGGACGCCGCCTTCAGACCGCGCTGTTCGGCGGGCGTATAGGCGCGCAGGGCGTGCTGGATGCGGTTACCCAGCTGGCCCAGGACGCTGTCGGGAATATCGGCCGGATTCTGGGTGACGAAATAGACGCCGACGCCCTTGGAGCGGATCAGCCGCACGACCTGTTCGACCTTTTCCCGCAGCGCATCGGGTGTGTCGTTGAACAGCAGGTGGGCCTCGTCGAAGAAGAAGACGAGGCGGGGTTTGTCGGGGTCGCCGACCTCGGGAAGCTGTTCGAACAGTTCCGACAACAGCCACAGCAGGAAGGCCGCATACAGGCGCGGGCTGGCCATCAGCTTCGTCGCGTCCAACACATTGACCTGCCCCCGGCCGTCGAGGCCGGTGCGCATCATGTCCTCCAGCCGCAGGGCCGGTTCGCCGAAGAAGGCCTTGCCACCCTGCTGCTCCAGCTGAAGCAGTGAGCGCTGGATGGCGGCGATCGAGGCCGGGGCGACATTGCCGACCTCGCGGCCGATGCGCTCGGCGTTCTCTCCCAAATGCACCAGCATGGCGCGCAGGTCGTCCAGGTCGAGCAGCAGCAGGCCCTCGCTGTCGGCGACGTGGAAGGCCACTGACAGGACCCCTTCCTGCACGTCGTTGAGGTTCAGCATCCGGGCCAGCAACAGGGGGCCGATCTCGCTGACCGTGGTCCGGATCGGGTGGCCCTTGAGGCCATACAGGTCCCAGAACACCACCGGCGCGGCCTTCGGTGTCAGCGTCAGCCCCATGCCGGCGGCGCGGGCCAGCAGTTTCTCGTTCGGCGAGCCGGGCACGCAGAGACCCGACAGATCGCCCTTCACATCGGCGCAAAAGACCGGGACACCCGCGTCGGAAAAGCCCTGGGCCATGATCTGGAGGGTGACGGTCTTGCCGGTCCCGGTCGCGCCGGCGACCACGCCATGACGATTGGCCCTGTGGAACAGCAGCAATTCGGGCTTGTCGGCCCCGCTGTCGGAAGACTGGCCAAGGAACAGGCCGGGGGCGGCGTCGGACATCGGGGGCGGCTCCTTCGGGGGGACGCGCTACCCTGTCGCGGTCCGGACGCGGCGGCAAGACAACGATTGACCTGCGCGCGGTTTGGCCGACCATGTCCGGATGAAAGCACCGGCCATCGTCCCCAATCCGACTGTCTCACGCAATGCGCTGGTGACCCTGGCCATCGTCGCCTCGGGCGCGGCGATCTACTGGCTGGCCGACATCCTGACGCCCCTGGCCATGGCCATCTTCCTGCTCATCATGATCGACGGGGTGAAGCGCACGATCGAGGACCGGACCTCCCTGCCGCGTCGCTGGGCCGGCCTCGCGGCCCTGCTGGTGGTGATCGCGGCCTTCGCGGCATCGATCTGGATCATCATCAACGGGGCATCGAACTTCTTCGACGAGGCGACGGGGGTGACCAGCAGCATCGGACCGCGCATCGACCAGGTGCTGGCCGACAGCTCCGGACTCCTGGGCCTGGAGACCGCGCCCACAGCCAACCAGCTGATCGCCCAGCTCGATGTACGCGGCTATATCGCCATCGTGGCCCGCCAGGCTCAGGGGGTGGTCACCGGGGCCTTCTTCGTCCTGGTCTACCTCGGCTTCCTGCTGGCATCGCAGGGCGGCTTCCGGCGCAAGATGGTCAATATGTTCCCCGACGGGAAAATGCGTGGCGAGGCGCTGGAGGTGTTCCATCGCGTCCGCGGCGGCGTCGAGGGCTATATCTGGGTCCAGACCGTCACCGGTGCCATGATCTGCGCCGCCGCCTGGGTGCTGATGCGGGCGGTGGGACTTCAGAACGCCGAGTTCTGGACCTTCGTCATCTTCATCGTGGGCTTTATCCCGGTGCTGGGCGGCGCCGTCGCGGGTCTGGCCCCGCCGCTGTTCGCCCTTGTCCAATTCGAGAGCTATTGGCCGGCGGCGGTCCTTCTGGTTGGGCTTCAGGCCATCCTGTTCATCAGCGGCAATCTGATCCAGCCGCGCATGCAGGGTGACAATCAGAATATCGATCCGGTGGTGGTGCTGTTGTCCCTGGCGTTCTGGGGCAAGCTCTGGGGTGTGGTCGGCATGTTCCTGTCGACGCCACTGGCGGTCATGGCCATGGCCGTACTGGCCGAATTCCGCGGCTCGCGCTGGATGGCCATCCTGCTGTCGGGAGATGGAGAACCCTATGCCGACGAGGACGAAGCCGCGGGGGCGTCACGGCCGCGCCGGGCCCGCGTCAACCCGCCGCAGCCGAAGGGCGAGTGACGGTCCGGGGCTGCCCTTGATTGGCCACAAGCGGTGCCTATTTCACCCCTGTCGCCGCGGCCCCCTCCCCTCCCCCCAAGGCCGTGGCGAAATCGGTCGGTGCCAACCCTCCCCCCTCCTGGGCGCCGATCTGAAGAGGCCGCCGAACGCAAGTTCGGCGGCCTTGTCGTTTCCGGGACGCGGGACGCGCTTTCGGTGCCACAGGCCGCGATGACCGCAGGCCGAGGCGAACCTTGACGGGAACAGGGACCGGCAATCGGCGTTAGCGGCTCTGGAAGGGCGAACCGCGGACATTCCGTGCCGAGCTCAAAGGATACTTCCCTGATGATGAAGACGATTTCCGCAGCGTCCCTGACGCTGCTTCTGGCCGGTGTGGCCTCCCCCGCCCTCGCCCAGTCCGTTCCCGACTGGAGCGGTCCCTACATCGGCATTTATGGCGGCGTGGCGGAAAACAACGAGGACTCTGGCGAAAGCCTGATCTTCGACCGGGATTTCGACGGTCAGTTCGATGACACCGTCATCCTGAACGGCACCACCAACAGCGCCTTCAGCCCGGGCTCGTGCGACGGCGGTGCCCTCGGCCAGACCCCCGCGAACGGCTGCGACGTCGACCCGACCGGTGTCGAGGCCTCGATCCGGCTCGGCTACGACATGCAGTTCGGAGCGTTCGTCGTCGGTGCCGTCGGCGAGCTGAGTGCGATGGACGTGGAAGACACGGTCACCTCGTTCAGCACCACGCCGGCCGCCTATGTCTTCACGCGGCAGCTGGAAGACATGGCGGCCCTGCGCCTGCGCGCCGGCTTCGTCACCGGACCGGCCCTGCTGTACGTGACCGGCGGTGCCGCGACGGCGAAGGTCAGCAACAGCTTCCGCACCACCAACGGCGCCAACAGCTTCACCGAGACCGTCAATGACGACAAGGCCGACGGTTTCCAGCTCGGCGCGGGTGTCGAATGGCGGCTGGCGCCCCGCCTGACCCTGACCGGCGAGTATCTGTTCACCAACCTGCAGCCCGGTGACTATGTGGTTCGGGCCGGCCCGGGTATCGCGGGTCCGACCAACCCCTTCATCCTCCCCCCGAACACGGTCGGCACGGACATCAAGCGCAGCAATGACCAGATGGAGCTTCATGCCTTCAGAATCGGCATGAACGTCCGCTTCTGATCCAGCGATCGGGTGGCATTCCAGCCCGCGCGACGCCGGCCCCGGAAACGGGGCCGGCGTTGTCGTTTTGGGGCTTTCCGAGACCACGCAGACAGCCTAGTCAGCGCCGGGTCGGACAGAGCCCTTGCCCGGGCGGCGAAGCGGCCTAGTCTGGCGTTCATCCTCTGCGGCCCGCTGGTGCGGCCGCGCCCACAAGAGACCTGTCCATGTCCGGCGATACGGCCCCCACGTCCCCTCAGGCAATCACCCTGGAGGCGCTGGAGGCGAGCTTTGCCGCCGCGATCGGGCGGGCACCGGGCGCCGACGCCCGATCCTATCTGCACCAGGCCTGGGACGACTATGCCGCCGATGAAACGCCCGAGCTGAACGGGGCTGATCTCGGAGCCCTGCTGGCTTCGACCTGGTCCCTCGCGGGAGAGCGCAAGGCCGATGAGCCCGCCCGCATCACCATCAGCCCGCTCACCGGCGCGGACGGCCGTCCCGCCGGCTATGACAGTATCGGCATTGTTCAGGACGACCGTCCCTTTCTTGTCGACAGCGTGATGGGCGAGCTGGCCGAGGCCGGAGTCACGGTTCGCTCCATGTACCATCCGATCGTGGAGCTCGGAGGCGACCGGGTCTCGCTGATCATCGTCGTCATCGATCCCCTGCCGCAGGAGCGCCGCGACGCCCTCGGCGAGGCCCTGGCCCAGACCATGGCCGATGTCCGGAACGCGGTGGCCGACCATGCGGCGATGAACGCCCTGATGGCGCGCTCGATCGCCCATCTTGAAACCTCGCCCCCGGGCGTGGACGCCGAGGTTCTGGCCGAAAACCTGGCCTTCCTGGACTGGGTGCGCAGTGACCATTTCGTCTTCCTCGGTGCGCGGGACTATGATTATCCGCGCTCCAGGGACGGTGGCTATGAAGCCGAGGCCCCGCTGTCGCAATCGGGCCTAGGCCTGGGTGTTCTGGCCGATCCGGAGCGGACAGTGCTGCGCCGCGCCAATGAGCCGGCGGTCCTGACCCGATCCATGAAGAAGCAGCTGGACCTGTCCGAGCCGGTGACCGTGGCCAAGGCCAATGTCCGCTCCCGCGTCCACCGCCGCGCCTATATGGACTACATCGGGGCCAAGCGGTTCGGAGCGGACGGCCGCCCGTCCGGCGAGACACGGTTCGTCGGCCTGTTCACCGCCGAAGCCTATGACAAGACCGCGACCCAGGTGCCGCTGGTTCGCCGCAAGGTGGCCAATGCCCTGACCCGCGCCGGAAAGGCGGCGGGCAGCCACAGCGAAAAGCGGCTCAAGAACATTCTCGAGAACTATCCGCGCGACGAGCTTTTCCAGATCACGGAAACCGAACTGCTGGATATCGCCCTGGGTATCCTGCACCTGCACGATCGTCCGCGGATCAAGACCTTTACCCGCCAGGACCCGTTCGACCGCTTTGTCTCGGTGCTGGCCTTCATCCCGCGCGAGCGTTTCGACGCCTCGGTTCGTGAGCGGATCGGCCGGGTGCTGGCCCAGGCCTGGGGTGGCCGGGTTTCCGCCTGGTATCCGCAGCTGTCGGACCAGCCGCTGGTTCGCATTCACTACATCATCGGGGTCACCCCGGGCGAGCATCCCTGCCCCGACCCGGCCATGCTGGACGCCGCGGTCGCCGAGGCCGGGCGGAGCTGGGTGGATCGTTTCGAGACCGCCTTGCGCGAGGCCGATGTCGACGATGTCGCGGTCGGCCCCCTGAGCGCCCGTTGGGCCGAGGCCTTCGGCGCGGGCTATCGTGATCGCTATGACGCGGCCGAGGCTGTGCGCGATCTGCAGGCGACCGACGCCCTCAATGCGTCGGGCCTCAACGACGGCGGTTCGGCCGTGACCGTGCGGGCCTTCCGCACAGACGGCGAGGGACCGCTCAATTTCCGCTTCAAACTCTACCGACGGGGCAGCGCCGTGCCGCTGTCGGACGTCTTGCCGATCCTTGCCGACATGGGACTGCGCACGCTGGAGGAATCCGGACATGCCCTGCGCCCGACCGGCGAGCCCGAGATCCATATCCATGACTTCCTGGTTGAGGACCCTCGCGGTGGCAGTCTCGACTTCGCCGACGTCAAGGGTCCGTTCGAGGCAGCCTTCTCGGCGGTTTGGGCCGGGCTGACGGAAAGCGACGGCTTCAACCGTCTGGTGATCGAGCTGGGCGTCCATTGGCGCGAGGCGGCGCTGGTGCGCACCCTGGCCCGCTACCGGCAACAGACCGGCCTCGATCCGAGCCAGGCTCTTCAGGAAGAGGCGCTGCGCGAATATCCGGCCGTCGCCCGGGGTCTGCTCGCCCTGTTCGCCGCCAAATTCGATCCGGCCACGGGCGGCGACGCCGAGACCCGCGAGGCCGACCTGGCGAAGCGGATCGAGAAGATCAACGCCCAGCTCCAGGAGGTGAAGAGCCTGGACCACGACCGCGCCCTGCGCCGGATGGTTCTGCTGGTCCAGGCGATCAAACGCACCAACTACTATCAGGTCGGTGCCGATGGCCTGCCCAAGGCCCATATCTCGATCAAGATCGCCTCGCGCGAACTGGCCGACCTGCCCCTTCCCAAGCCATTCCGCGAAATCTTCGTTTGGGCCCCGCACATCGAGGGCGTTCACCTGCGGTTCGGCCCGGTGGCGCGAGGTGGCCTGCGTTGGTCGGATCGCCGCGACGACTTCCGCACCGAGGTTCTGGGTCTGGTGAAGGCCCAGCAGGTCAAGAATGCCGTCATCGTGCCGGTCGGCTCAAAGGGCGGTTTCTTCCCGAAATATCTGGCCGGCATCGTCCGCGCCGGAGGCGACCGTGACGCCCAGCAGGCCGAGGCGATCCGCGCCTACAAGACCTTCCTGTCGGGCCTGCTGGACATCACCGACAATATCGCCAGGGACGGCACGGTGGTCCCGCCGGCCGGGGTCGTCCGGTTCGAGGGCGACGACCCCTATCTGGTCGTGGCCGCGGACAAGGGGACGGCAACGTTTTCGGACATCGCCAACGGGATTTCGGCCGACTACGGGTTCTGGCTGGACGACGCCTTCGCCAGTGGCGGGTCGGTCGGCTATGACCACAAGGTCATGGGGATCACCGCTCGCGGGGCCTGGGAGGCGGTCAAGCGCCACTTCCGCGAGATGGGCAAGGACATCCAGACCGAGCCCTTCACCGTCGTCGGCGTCGGCGACATGAGCGGCGACGTCTTCGGCAATGGCATGCTGCTCTCGAAGGCGATCCAGCTGGTCGCCGCCTTCGACCACCGCGACATCTTTATCGATCCGACCCCCGATCCGGCCTCGAGCTGGGTCGAGCGCGACCGGATGTTCAAACTGCCCCGCTCGTCCTGGCAGGACTACGACAGGTCGAAGATCTCAAAAGGCGGCGGCATCTTCCCGCGCTCGGCCAAGTCGATCGAGCTAAGTCCGGAGATCAAGGCGGCCCTGGACATCGAAGAGGACGTCCTGGACCCGGCCGCCCTGATGAAGGCGATCCTGAAAGCTCCGGCCGAGCTGCTCTATTTCGGTGGCATCGGCACCTATGTGAAGGCGGCCCACGAGACCGACACCCAGGTCAGCGACAAGGCCAATGACGCCATCCGGATCGACGGTGTCGAGGTCCGGGCCAAGGTCATCGGTGAAGGGGCCAATCTGGGCCTGACCCAGGCCGGCCGCATCGGCTACGCCATGAACGGCGGCCGTATCAACACGGACGCAATCGACAACTCGGCCGGGGTCGACAGTTCCGACCACGAGGTCAATATCAAGATCCTGACCGGGGCTGCCATCGCCTCGGGTGCCCTGAAGGCCGGCGATCGAAACGCCCTGCTGGCGTCCATGACCGATGAGGTCGGCCTCAAGGTGCTGGTTCACAACTACGACCAGACCCTGGCGGTGTCCCTGCAGCAGGCGGACGGGGCCGCGGCGCTCGATTCCCAGCAACGGTTCATGCAGGTGCTGGCAGCAAGGGGCAAGCTGGACCGCAAGGTCGAGGGGCTGCCCGATGATCTGAAGGTCGCCGAGCGCAAGCTGGCTGGGCAGGCCCTGACGCGACCCGAACTGTCCGTCCTGACCGCCTATTCAAAGCTGGAACTGTTCGATGACATCGTCGGATCGACGGCTCCGGACGATCCGTTCTTCAAACAGACCCTGGTCCGCTATTTCCCGGCTCCGCTGGCGAAGTTCGAAGTGGACATGCAGCGCCATCGTCTGCGCCGGGAGATCATCTCGACGATCCTGTCCAACGAGATCGTCAACATGTGCGGCCCGACCTTCCCGGAAAGGCTGCGGGGTGCTGCGCGGTGCGACACGGCCGCCATGGTCATCGCCTTCGAGACGGCGCGCCAGGTCTTCCGGCTCGACCAGGCCTGGGACCAGGTTTCCGCGCTTGACCTGAAGATCTCCGCCGAGGCCCAGACGGCCCTCTATCAGGAGATCGCCACCGTTCTCAGGCGGCAGACTTTCTGGCTGTCGCGACGCGCGACGCGCGCGGGCTGCTCGGTCGACACCCTGGTCGAGGCCTACCGTCCGGCGGCCGACGCCCTGCGGGCGGCGGGCGGAACCGTTTTGTCCCGCTTCGAGCAGAGCCGGCTGGAGGCCCGGGTCCAGGACTTTGTCGCCATGGGCGTGCCGGAGGCCATGGCACGCGACTTCGCCATGCTGCGACCGCTGGTCGCCACCTCCGATATCGGTGATCTGGCGCGGCAGGCTGACTGGTCCGAACCGGCCATGGCCATGCTGTATCACCAGGTCGGCGCGGCCTTCGACTTCGACCGGTTGCGCGCCGGAGCGGGCAGTGTGCCCTCGGCCGATCATTTTGACCGGCTGGCGGTGCGCCGGCTGATCGAGGACCTGATGGTTGAACAGATGACCCTGACCCGGGCGGTGGCCAGGGCCTCGGATCCCTCTGTCGGCACCAGCGAGGCCACGGCGGAGGCAGCCGTTGACCGCTGGATCGGGGCACAGTCCGCCCTGGTCGACGGCGTTCGGGCCTCGGTGGACGAGATCGAGGCCTCGGGTTCGGGCTGGACCTTCGCCAAGCTGACCATCGCCAACAGCGTCATCCGTGAGATAGCATCGTCAGCGGATTGACGAAGGCTTCTTGTCGGCCCGCGGTCGTCGGCCCTCCGGGACCGCCCGATCCGACGCGGCCGGGCGCTTCGCGCAGGCGTCCGGGTTCTGCTAGCTTGTGCGGCTGAGGGAGGGGCTGATGCCGCGCAAGTTTCTGGTGTTCGTCGACGACAGTCCGGAGTTCGAGGCGGCGCTGCGCTATGCGTCGCGACGCGCCCGGTCGACGGGCGGCCGCGTCGCCCTGTTGCGCGTGATCCCGGCGGCGGCTTCCGATGCCCACTGGGCCGGGGTGCGCGAGGAGATCGAGCGCCAGACCCGTGTCGAGGCCGAGACCCTCCTGAACAAATGGGCCGAGGAGGCGGCGGAACGGTCCGGCGCGACTCCCGTGCTTCTGATCGAGCGCGGCGAGGCCCAGGACGCGATCCGCAAGGTCGTGGGCGAGGACAATGAGATCAAGATTCTTGTCCTGGCCGCGGGCGGCGGCGGGCGCGGCCCCGGCCCTCTCGTTTCGGCGGTGGTCAAGCAGGGCGCGACCTTCACCGGCCGCAAACTGCCGGTCACCATCGTGCCGGGAGAACTGACCGAGAAGGACATCGAAGATCTGGCATGACGCCCAGGGGCGCTATCGCGAACGACGCGGTCGCTCGCTGCCTGAGCGCGGTCCCGGGTCATGCATCGGAGCGTCACCCTTGAACCGGCGGCGGCGGCGGCGCATTTGAGCGCCATGTTCATCCAGACCGAACCGACCCCGAACCCCAACGCCCTGAAATTCCTGCCCGGCCGCGACGTCTCGGCCGAGCTACGCGACTTCGTGAACCGGGAGGAGGCTGCGGCTTCCCCGCTCGCCGAGACCCTGTTCGAGCTCGAGGGCGTGACCGGCATCTTCTTCGGCTACGACTACATCTCGGTCACCCGCAGCCCCGACGGTCCCGACTGGCCGCAGATGAAGGCTCCCATTCTCGCGGCGATCATGGATCATTTCGTCTCCGGCGCGCCGTTGATCCGCGACGGGACGACGTCCGACAGCGCCTCTGCCGGCGAGGACTCTGAAATCGTGGCCGAGATCAAACAGTTGCTCGACAGCCGCGTTCGCCCCGCCGTGGCCCAGGACGGCGGCGACATCCTGTTCGACGCCTTCAACGAAGAAACCGGGGTGTTGACCCTGCGCATGCGCGGAGCCTGCGCCGGCTGCCCCTCCTCCTCGGCCACGCTCAAGGCCGGGGTCGAGCAGATGATGAAACACTACATTCCCGAAGTGACCAGCGTCGAGCAGGTGATTTGACCGCAGGCCGACAGACCGATTGCAACCTATCCGTTTATATGACACTCTCAAAAGTTGAGGGAGATCAGGGAAACGGCCATGGCCAGGATCGGCGGACGGGACGAAGTCGACGCCTATGTCGGCGCGCGGATCGGACTCAGGCGCTCGGCGCTCGGTCTGTCCCAGACCGCCCTGGCCCAGCAGCTCGGGATCAGCTTCCAGCAGGTCCAGAAATACGAAACCGGGCAGAACCGCATCTCGGCCTCCCGGCTGCACCGAACGGCCACGGTCTTGGGAACCTCGGTCGAGACCTTCTTTCCGCCGGTCGAGACCGCGTGCGGCCAGGCCGACGACGGATGGGAGGCGATGCGCTTCATCACCGCGACCGCGGACGGACGGACGTTGGCGGCCTCCTTTCCGCTGATCGAGGACCGCGACCTTCGCAAGGCCGTGGCCCGTATCGTCAAGGCCCTGGCGCGCGACGACTGAAGGCCGCGGGGGCAGGGGCATGAGGCTGATGGTCGTCGATACGGCGCTGGGCCTGTGTACCGTCGGCGTCTTCGACGTCGCAGGCACCGACGTGCGACGGCTGGGGCTGCGCTCGGAGCCGATGGTGAAAGGCCATTCCGAACGGATCGCGGGCTTTGCGCGGGATGCGGCGATGGAAGCCGGTGTGGCGTTCACCGATCTGGACCGTATCGGGGTCACGGTCGGGCCGGGGTCCTTCACCGGACTGCGGGTGGGTCTGGCCTTCGCCCAGGGGCTGGCGGCCGCGCTGGACCGGCCGGTGGTCGGCATTTCGGCGCTGGATGCTCTCGCCGCATCCGTGGGCGAGGCCAGGACGGTCGCGGCCCTGATCGACGCCCGTCGGGGTCAGGTCTATGCCCGCTTCTGGCATGACGGCGTGCCCGAGGGACCCGCCGAGGCCCTGACGCTTGATGCGGCGGCGGTCCGGATCGCGCACATGGGAACCGAAACCATTCTGGCAGGCTCCGGCGCGGCCCTGTTCGCTGACGCCGCGGCCGGACCCCTCCTGAAGGGGCTGGACGGGCCCGCGCCGGAAGCGATCGCGAAGCTGGCGGCGGCGACGGATCCGGCTGTCTCTCCCGCGCGGCCCCTCTATCTGCGTGCGCCCGACGCCACCCCGCCGACCCGTCTGCCGGGTCAGGCACGGGCACAGGTCCGGACGCCATGACAGCCGCCCCGGCCTCGCGGTTGGCCGCCCTCCATGCGGAGGCCTTCGCCCGACCCTGGGACGCCGCGGCATTCGCGTCCCTGCTGGACCAGGGCGGCGTCTTCGTCCTTGAGGAAGCGGATGGTTTCATCCTGTTGCGCGCGGTCGCCGAAGAGGCCGAGATCCTGACCCTGGCGGTTCGCCCGGCGGCGCGGCGGCGCGGGCTGGGTGGCCGTCTGGTCGATGCGGGCGCGGCGGCGGCGGCGGCGCGGGGCGCGAGCCGGATGTTTCTTGAGGTGGCCGATGACAATGCCGGCGCCATCGGCCTGTATCTTGGTGCCGGTTTCACCGAGGTGGGTCGCCGTCCCGGCTACTATGCCCGGGCCGACGGTGGTCGACGGGATGCGCTGATACTGGCTCTCAACTTGCCGGCGACGCTTCCCTAGCGCGAGCCGCCCGCCTATCCTGCCGCCATGGACCGGATCGAGAAACTCTGCGCCGACCGCGGCATGCGCATGACCGAGCAGCGGCGCGTGATCGCCCGGGTGCTGTCGAGCGCCGAGGACCACCCCGATGTCGAGGAATTGTACCGCCGGGCATCGGGCATCGACCCGCATATTTCCATCGCCACCGTCTACCGCACCGTCCGCCTGTTCGAAGAGGCCGGGGTGGTCGAAAAGCATGATTTCGGCGACGGTCGCAGCCGGTATGAAGAAGCCGGCGACGACCACCACGACCACCTGATCGACACCCGCACCGGCGAGGTGATCGAATTCTTCGACGCCGAGATTGAACGGTTGAAGACCGAGATCGCCGAGCGGCTGGGTTTTGAACTGATCGGCCACAAGCTGGAACTCTACGGCAAGCCGATCGAGGGGGCCGAGCCGTCCAAGCGCGAAGGCCTGATCTTCACCCGCAACGCTCATCGCGGCGACGACGCCGCCTGACTCTCGTGGCGTCCGCTGCGGCGACGCACTAGAACAGCCACATGACTGAACCCTTCGCCCCGCCGTCGGACGAACAGGCCGCGCCCAAGCGGCTGTTCATCAAGACCTACGGCTGCCAGATGAATGTCTATGACTCCGAGCGGATGGCCGATGTGCTGCGCCCGCTCGGCTATGCCGCGACCGACACCGCCCAGGACGCCGACTTCGTCATTCTGAACACCTGCCATATCCGCGAGAAGGCGGCCGAGAAGGTCTATTCCGAGCTCGGCAAGCTGCGGGAGATGAAGGAAGAGCGGGCGGCGGCGGGGCAGGGGGCCATGACCATCGCCGTGGCCGGCTGCGTCGCCCAGGCCGAGGGCGAGGAGATCATGCGGCGCCAGCCGGCGGTCGATCTCGTGGTCGGACCGCAGGCCTATCACCAGCTGCCGGAACTGCTGACCCGCACGGCCCGCGCCCGGGGCGACCGGATCGGCGCCGACTTCGCCCCCGTCGACAAGTTCGACGCCCTGCCGCGAACGCGCGGCATCGACGGGCCGACCGCCTTTCTGACGGTGCAAGAGGGTTGCGATAAATTCTGCACCTTCTGTGTGGTGCCCTATACGCGAGGCGCGGAATGGTCGCGGCCGGTGGCGGCGGTGCTGGCCGAGGCGCGGGAGCTGGCGGACAGGGGCGTGCGCGAGGTCACGCTGCTGGGACAGAACGTCAACGCCTATGACGGCGAAGGGCCGGACGGAACGCCGTCCACCCTGGCCCGGCTGGCCTGGGCCCTGGCGGACATCCCGGGGATCGACCGCATCCGCTATACGACCAGCCATCCCAACGACATGTCGGACGACCTGATCGCCGCCCATGGCCAGCTCGACGCCCTGATGCCCTGGCTGCATCTGCCGGTGCAGTCGGGCTCGGACCGGATCCTGCGGGCCATGAACCGCAAACACGGCCGGCAGAAATATTTCGACCTGATCGACCGCGTCCGAGCCGCGCGGCCGGATATCGCCCTTTCGGGTGATTTCATCGTCGGCTTCCCCGGCGAGACCGACGCCGATTTCGATCAGACCATGGATCTGGTGCGCCGCGCCCGTTACGCCTCGGCCTTCTCCTTCATGTATTCGCCGCGCCCCGGCACGCCCGCCGCGACCATGGGGGCCCAGGTGCCCGAGGCGGTGGCGCGCGAGCGGCTGCACGCCCTGCAGGCCCTGCTGTGGGAGCAGCAAACCGCCTTCAACGCGGCCATGGCCGGGCGAACCATGGACGTTCTGTTCGAGAAGGCCGGGCGCAATGAGGGCCAGGCCATCGGCCGCTCGCCCTGGCTGCAGTCGGTCCATGTCGATGACGCGGATCACCTGATCGGCCAGATCGTTCCGGTCGAGATCGAACACGGCCAGCAGAATTCATTGAAGGGCCGACTTGTGAAGCAGAAGGCGGTTCATGGCGCGTGAGAGTGAGTTTCTGGCGCTGGGCGATGCCGCCCTGCGCGCCGTCATCGGCCCCAACAGCCGGCATCTGGCCCTGATCGAGGACCGGTTCAAGGTTCTGGTCGAGACCCCCGGCGGCGGCGTGTCGATCAATGGTTCGGCCCGGGACAGGGCCCAGGCCAAACGGGTTATCGAGACCCTGGCCAACCGCGCCGACGCGGGGGCCGAGATCACCGAGGCCGATGTGCGCACCGCGCTCGGTGCCGCCATGGCCCAGCCGAGGTCGGGGCAGGGGAGTGTGGCTCCCGACGCCATCGCCCTGCCGGTCGGACGGCGTGGGGCCATCGCGCCCAAGACGGCGGCCCAGGCCAACTATCTTTCGCTGTTGTCGACCTGCGAACTGACCTTCGGCGTCGGTCCGGCCGGCACCGGCAAGACCTTTCTGGCGGCGGCCTATGGTGCCTCCCTGCTGCGGCGGGGACAGGTGGATCGGCTGGTCATCACCCGCCCGGCGGTCGAGGCGGGCGAGAAGCTTGGCTTCCTCCCCGGCGACCTGAATGAAAAGGTCGACCCCTATCTGGCCCCGATCTGGGAGGCGCTGAACGACATCCTCGGTCCTGACGACGTGCGGCGGCGGCGGGACAAGGGCGAGATCGAGGCGGCCCCCATCGCCTTTATGCGCGGCCGTACCCTGGCGCATGCCTTCGTCATCGTCGACGAGGCCCAGAATACCTCGCGCCTGCAGATGAAGATGGTCCTGACCCGGCTGGGCGAGGGTGCGCGCATGGTGGTGACAGGCGACCCGTCGCAGGTCGACCTGCTGAATCCGCGCGATTCCGGCCTGAAACACGCCTTGCGCATCCTTGAGGATGTGAAGGGCGTCGGGGTGCAGCGGTTCGAGGCCCAGGACGTTGTCCGCCACGCCATGGTCGAGCGGATCGTGCGTGCCTATGACGCCGACGCCGCCAGCCGTCGTCCGGCCGCCGATCTCGAGGACCCCGACGCGTGATCGAGGTCGAAATCGAGACCGAGGCCTGGACCGCCGCCCTGCCGGACGTCGTCACCGTGGTCGAGCGGGCGGCGCGGGTGGCCCTGGGCACGGTCGCGGGCGATCTGGTCATCCTGCTCACCGACGACGCCACCGTCGGCGATCTTAATCACCGGTTTCGCGACCGGGAGGGACCGACGAATGTCCTGTCGTTTCCGGCCCCCCAAAGCGCTGCCCCGCATCTGGGAGATCTGGTTCTGGCCAGCGGGGTCTGCGCGGCCGAGGCGGCGGCGCAGGGCAAGACCCTTTCGGACCATCTGACCCATCTGACCGTCCACGGCGTGCTCCATCTGCTGGGCCGCGACCACATTGACGAGGCCGAGGCCGAGGCGATGGAGGCGGAGGAGCGAAGCCTGCTTGCCAGTCTGGGCGTCGCGGACCCATACAGGCTCGCATGAATCTTCTTACGGCGACGCTTGATGACGACGGACCGCGCGCGCGGCTGATCCTGCGTTTCGGCCGCATCGGCCTGGCGCTGGCGGCCGGTGCCGGGGCGGCCCTGGCCCATCCCCCGTTCGGTTTTCTGCCCGGCCTGCTGGGCTATGCCCTCCTGATGTTCCTGTCGGAGCGCTCGACCTCGGTTCGCGGCGCCTTCTGGATGGGCTGGCTGTCCGGCTTCGCCTATTTCTTCATCAGCTGCTGGTGGGTGGCCGAGGCCTTTCTGGTCAATCCGGACCAGGCCTGGATGGCACCCTTCGCCGCCTCGCTCCTGCCCATCGGCCTGGGCCTGTTCTGGGGGACCGCGACCGCCCTGTATCGGCGGTTCCAGCCGGAGGGGGTCAAGCGGGTTCTGTTCTTCGCCGCCCTGTTCTGCCTGCTGGAATGGCTACGTGGCCACGTCCTGACCGGCTTTCCGTGGAATCCGGCGGGAGCCAGCTGGAAGGCTGGCTCGGCGGCGTCGCAGTTCGCGGCCGTGGCCGGCGTCTATGGTCTGAGCTTCGTCACCGTGGCCGCCGCCGCCGCCTTCGGTCCGCTGCTGGGGGCGGGTCCGCGCAAGGCCCGGGTCGGGGCGGCGGTGCTGGGAGCCCTGGCCATCATCGGACTGTTGGTCGGCGGCGCGGTCCGGCTTTCGAGGGCGCAGGTTGAGCTGACCGGCACGGTGGTGCGGATCGTTCAGGCCGATGTCTCCCAGGAGTCGAAATGGACGCCCGAGGCCTATCGCGGCATCGTTGACCGCTATGTCAATCTGACCGCCCGGCCCGGGGCGGTGGTGCCTGATCTGATCATTTGGCCCGAGGGCGCCCTGCCTGCCTCGGCCAATCAGGTGTTCGCCACGGGCTCGCCCGAGGCCGTGGCCATCGCCCGCGCCGTGCAGCCGGGCCAGAGTCTGATCGTGGGCTTGAGCCGCGCGCTCCCCGACGTCTCCGCCCCGGAGGGCGCGCGCTATTTCAACAGCCTGTTCGTCCTGACGGACCAGGGCGGAAACGGCCTCGACATCACCGGCGTCTACGACAAATACCGGTTGGTGCCATTCGGCGAATTTCTGCCGGCGGGCGGCCTTCTCGGCGCACTGGGCGTACGCAGCCTGACCCATATGCCGACCGATTTCAGCCATGGTCCGCGTCCCGCCCCGATCGATATTCCGGGGGCCCCCCGGGCCCAGCCGCTGATCTGCTACGAGAGCCTCTATCCGGGCTTCACGCGCGGTGCCTCCGGCCGGCCGGAATGGATCGTCAACATCTCCAATGACGCCTGGTTCGGGCGCAGTTCAGGGCCGTTGCAGCATCTGAACCTGGCCTCCTATCGCGCGATCGAAACGGGTCTGCCGGTGGCGCGGTCCACCCCGACCGGGGTCTCGGCCATGATCGATCCCTGGGGCCGGGTGATCGGGGATCAGCGGCTGGAGCCGGGCGAGAGCGGGGTCATCGATGCCGGCCTGCCGCGACCGACGGCGGTGACCCTGTACGGGCGCCTCGGCGACCTGTTGTTCGCATTGGCCGTGATCGCCGGACTGGCGATCGCAGTGCCCTGGAGGCACCTGCGGAGAGGTCTACGGCGCAGGTCGGTCGCGACCTGAATTGCGGCTGAAAAGCCCGGATTCCCGCCTCGCGAGAGCCGAAGGGCCGGTTACTCAACCATGGCTGGGCGTGGTGCCTCCGTTTTCGCATCTTTTTTTGACAGCGGCCTATGTGGGGCGCATTCAGGCTTGGCTGTAAGCAACCGAAGGACGAACGAACGATGGCGAGAGGCAAGGGCGAGGATGGTCCTCATCCCGTGGATCGGCATGTAGGCCGGCGGGTGTGCGAAAAGCGTCTGGCGCTCGGCTATAACCAGAGCGACCTGGGCCGTGCACTCGGCCTGACCTTTCAGCAGATCCAGAAATACGAGAAGGGTGCCAACCGTGTCTCGGCATCCAAGCTCTGGGACATTGCGCGCTTCTTCAAGGTGGATATCGGTTATTTCTTTGAAGGTCTGACCGGTGCCCAGATCGCGGGCATGGCCGAGGGGGGCAGCGGTTTCGACCACGACTTCCCGGCCACGCGCTACACGATCGAAATCAGCCGTCTGGCACCGCAGCTGTCGACCCGGCAGCAGAAGCTGGCGCTGGAGCTGATCCGCGACATGGCTGACCGCAAGGAGACGGACGAGGACTGATCGTCCCGTCCGGTCCGGCCCCGGCCCCTATTCTCCGGACGATCCCGCGCGCCGTCGGCCGAAATCCGGTGCCGCGGCCTTTTGTTCTGCCCAGTAGGTGGCGCCGTTGCGCGGCTTGAACATGGTCTTCGGCACGCCGTCGCGCGACACCACGGCGAAGGTGTTGGTCGAGGCCTGGTAGAGCAGCACATCGCCATTGGGGCGTTCGACCCGCTCGGTTCCCGCGGGCGGCCGCGCGGTGAAGGCCTGAACCCTGGCCAGGTAGTCCTGGGCCGTGGTCGCGCCGAAATCGGCCCCGTTACGCTCGAACAGCCGGGCGACCTTGGCGTCGACGGTTTCCCGCCGATTGGCGGTCAGGGCGGGCCTCGCCTTTTCCGGAACGGCCTCTTCGACCTGTGCGGATGCCCCTGCCGCGGCGGCTTCGCCCGCTTCCGCCTGTTCGGCCGTGCGGTCGCGTGTCTCGACAGCCGAGCCGCCGTTGCCGCAGCCGGTCAGCCCCGAACCCAGTCCCAGCACCGCCGCGACCAGCCATATCGAACCCTTGCTGGCGATCATGAATCCCTCCCATGGTTGAAACCCGCCAGCCGCCAGATAACCACAGGTCATATGTTCATGCAATGTTCCTTTTTGACGCCTCTCGACGCCGCCCGGTCCCGTCGCTAGATCAGCGGCATGACCACCGCCTCGCTGTCCGGACGCAAGATCCTGCTGATCGTCGGTGGCGGTATCGCCGCCTACAAGGCGCTGGAGCTGGTGCGGCTGCTGAAGAAGGCCGGGGCCGAGGTGATGAGCCTCCTGACGGAAGCCGGGGCCCATTTCGTCACCCCCATGTCCCTGGCCGCCCTGACCGGTCATCCGGTGCGCCAGGACCTGTTCATGCCCGAGGACGAGACGGCCATGGGCCATATCGAGCTGTCGCGCTGGGCTGATCTGGTGGTGGTGGCCCCGGCCACGGCCGGGCTGATCGCCAAGGCGGCCAACGGCCTGGCCGACGACCTCGCCTCGACCACGCTTCTGGCCACCGACAAGCGGGTGCTGCTGGCTCCGGCGATGAATGTGCGGATGTGGCTGCATCCGGCGGTGCAGGCCAATGTCGAGCGGCTCAAGGCTTTCGACAGCCTCCATGGCGTGGCTGTCGCGGGGCCGGACGAGGGGGAGATGGCCTGCGGCGAGTTCGGACCGGGCCGGATGGCCGAACCGGCGGCGATCCTGTCGGCCGTCGAGGGCCTGCTGGCCGGACCGGACGGGCGGCCGCTGGCCGGGCGTCACGCCGTGGTCACCGCCGGACCCACATTCGAGCCGATCGACCCGGTGCGTGGCCTGACCAACCGGTCCAGCGGCAAACAGGGCTATGCCATCGCCGAGGCCCTGGCCCGCCTGGGCGCGAAGGTGACGCTGGTGTCCGGCCCCGTGGCCCTGGCGGCACCGGTCGGCGTCGACCGGGTCTGGGTCGAGACCGCGCGCGAGATGCAGGCGGCGGTCCAGTCGGCGCTTCCCGCCGATATCGCCGTCATGAGCGCCGCGGTCGCCGACTGGCGCGTCGACGGCGTCGCCTCGGGCAAGATCAAGAAGGCCCCCGGGGGGCCGCCGTCACTGGCCCTGATCGAGAACCCCGACATCCTCGCCGGCATCTCGGCGCCCGGAAGGAAGCGGCCCGAACTGGTCATCGGCTTCGCCGCGGAGACGACCGATCTTGAGGCCAATGCCCGCAGCAAACTGTCGCGCAAGGGCTGCGACTGGATCGTCGGCAATGATGTGTCCGACGACGTCTTCGGGGCCGACGGCAATACGGTCACCCTGTTCACGCGCGGCGGATCGGCGGAAAGCTGGCCGCGACAGTCCAAGGCAGAGGTGGCGACAGAACTGGCCACCCGCATCGCCGACCATTTCAAAGCCTGAGAGCCGCCCGCATGACCACTGTCCGCGTCGAACGCCTGGCCCATGCCGAAGGCCTGCCCCTGCCGGCCTATGAGACCAGCGGCTCCGCCGGGATGGATCTGCGGGCCGCTGTCGCCGAGGACGCGCCCCTGACACTCGCGCCGGGTGCCCGCGCCCTGGTCCCGACCGGACTGAAGATCGCGCTGGAGGCCGGTTTCGAGGCCCAGGTCCGGCCGCGCTCGGGGCTGGCGCTGAAACACGGCCTGACCTGTCTGAACTCGCCGGGTACCATCGACAGCGACTATCGCGGCGAGGTCGGGGTCATCCTGATCAACCACGGACAGGAGCCGTTCGTGATCCGCCGCGGCGAACGCATCGCCCAGATGGTGATCGCACGGCATGAGCAGGCGGCCATGGTCGAGGCCGAGACCCTGGACGAAACCGCGCGCGGCGCGGGTGGGTTCGGCTCGACCGGACGGTAGGCGGAGCCATTCGGCGGGAACCGCGTTAACCCTGCTTCCGGCCAAGCTCGGCCGTATCCAGGAGGTTGGCGTATGGAGTCCCTGTTCGATTCGATCGGTGCGTTTCTGAGCGGCGTGTTCGGCCTCGCCCAGGGCGGGTTCGACACCATCAACCAGGTCACAGGCCTGGTCATCGCGGTGATCGCGACCTTCATGATGCCCTCGTGGAGCCGGCTGTGGGCCACCTCTCTGGGGGCGGCCTTCGTCTTCATTCTGGTGGGCCTGCTGCGTCCGCTGCTGGACGGGGGCACCTTCGTCATGCCGCCGCTTCTGACGATGACCTTCTGGATGACGGTGCTGGCGCTGTTCCTGGGCTTCGCCGTGGTGATCGCGGTGATGTTCTTCATCAAGTCGCTGTTCACGGGCGGCGGTCACGGTCACCGACGGCACGCGCACTGAGGACCAGAGGTCCTCAGTTTCCTTGGAGGGCCGCGGTCGTCGGCCCTCCGGGACCTCCCGACCCGACGCGGCCTGGCGCTTCGCGCAGGATTGTGCTCAAGCAGAGAGCCGCCGCGCGGCGAGCGATAGCGCCCTTGCAGGCGTGAGCCTGCCCGGCATCAGGCCTGCCGGAAACCCAGAACGTCCTGCATGTCATACAGGCCGGGCTTGCGGCTGCGGACCCAGGCGGCGGCGGCGACGGCGCCGCGGGCGAACAGTGACCGGTCGATGGCCGAGTGGCTGAGGGTCAGGGTTTCGTCTTCCGAGGCGAACAGGACGGTGTGCTCGCCGATCACGCCACCGGCGCGCAGTGAGGCGAAACCGATCCGGCCCGGCTCGCGCTCGCCGGTGATGCCGTCATACGGCTGGCTGCGGACGTCGGCGAGATCGACGTCGCGGCCGTTGGCGGCGGCCTCGCCCAGCATCAGGGCGGTGCCCGAGGGGGCGTCGGCCTTGCGCCGGTGATGGGTCTCCAGCACCTCGATGTCCCAATCGGCGGCGTCGAGCCTCTGGGCCGCGTGCTCGACCAGTCCGATCAATATGTTGACGCCGAGCGAGAAATTGCCGCTGCGGACAATGGCGATCCTTTCGGCGGCCTTGAGGATTTCGGCGTCCTGTTCGGGCGTCAGGCCCGTCGAGCCGATCACCAGCGCCGGTCCGCCCCGGTCCGCGCAGGTCTGGGCCAGTTCGACCGAGGCGTCCGGGGTCGAGAAGTCGATGATCACGTCGCACAGCGACAGGTCGGGCGTCTCGCCACGGTCGAACCGGGCAGCGACCACGACGTCATCGCGGGCATCCAGGGCGGACGAGACGGCCCGGCCCATCCGGCCGCGCGCGCCGGAAATGCCGGCGTGGAAGATGGCGCTCAACTCAGACCCCTGTCAGTTCGTGGACAGTGTGACGGCATTCGCGGGTGCCGTCATCCTCGCGGTGCCGGATGCTATTGCGGGGCTTCCGAGCCCAGGATGTCGGCCCAGAAGCGTTTGGCCTTGCCGGCGAAGGATGAGTTGCGCGGCGTCTGGCTCTCGCCCAGGGAGGCGGCCAGCTCCTGAAGCAGTTCCTTCTGGTGCGCGGTCAGCTCGGTCGGGGTCTCGACGAACAGTTCGACCACCAGATCGCCGCGCTGGCGACCGTTCAGATGGGGCATGCCCTTGCCCTTGATACGGACGGTCTTGCCTGTCTGGGCCCCCGCGGGGACGCTGACCGGGGCCTTGCAGCGGCCGTCACAGGCCTCGGAGGTCAGACAGGGGGCGTCGATCTCGCCACCGAGGGCCGCCGTGGTCATGGCCACGGGGACGGTGACCAGCAGGTCGAGGTTGTCGCGCTCGAACAGTTCGTGGGGCGTGACCGAGAGGAAGACATAGAGGTCGCCGCGTGGACCGCCGCGCGTGCCGGCGTCGCCTTCACCCGAAAGACGG
This sequence comes from Caulobacteraceae bacterium, assembly GCA_965284535.1. GTDB lineage: Bacteria > Pseudomonadota > Alphaproteobacteria > Caulobacterales > Caulobacteraceae > Brevundimonas. The sequence continues at coordinate 861,585 of OZ260090.1, read as the reverse complement.
ATGCGCGAGCCATCGTCGACCCCGGCCGGGACCTTGAGCTGAAGTTTGCGGTTCTTGCGCACCTGGCCGTGGCCGGCGCAGCTGGTGCAGGTGTCGGCGGCCGCCAGACGGGTGCCGGCGCCGCCGCAATGGGGGCAGGTCCGCTCGACCTGGAAGAAGCCGTTTGCGGCCCGGACACGGCCCGCGCCCTGACAGGTGGAGCAGGTGGTTGCCTTGGCCCCCTTGCGCGCGCCCGAACCCTCGCAGGTTTCGCAGGCCGCGGTGGTCGGCACGGCGATCTCGACGTCCGAGCCCTTGTAGGCCTGTTCCAGGGTGATCTCGAGGTCGTAGCGCAGGTCCGAGCCCCGGCGCGGACCGTGCTGGCGGGCTCCGCCGCCACCCCGGCCGCCGAAGACGTCCCCGAAGGCATCGCCGAAGACCTGGGAGAAGATGTCGTTGACGTCGGTGAAACCCTGGCCCTGACCACCGAAACCGCCCTGACCGCCATTGACGCCCGCGTGGCCGAACCGGTCATAGGCGGCGCGCTTCTGATCGTCCGACAGGACCGAATAGGCCTCGGAAATCTCCTTGAAGCGGGCCATGGACTCCTCGCAGCCGCCGTTGCGGTCGGGGTGATGCTCCATGGCGAGCTTGCGGTAGGCCACCTTCAGGCCGGCGGCCTCAATGGTCCGCTCGACACCCAGAACCTCGTAATAGTCACGCGTCGCCATTCGGCGTTCGTCCTCTTACTCTCGCCGAGGGTCGGCGCCTCTTCTGGGCGGCGGACCGAAACGGCTGACCGGGCTGACATGGGCACCCGGCGAAATGATGCAAGTTTTGTGAAACGGCCCCGCCCATCGGGAGACGGGCGGGGCCGGGATCAACGTGGGAGCGCCGTGGATCAGGCGTCCTTCTTCTCTTCGTCGTCGGCCGAGACTTCCTCGAACTCGGCATCGACCACACCATCGTCGGCGGGGGCTTCAGCCGGGTCGCCGTCGCCGGCTCCCTGCTGGTTGGCATACATGGCCTCACCCAGCTTCATCGAGGCCTGGACCAGGGTGTTGGTCTTCGTGCGGATGTCTTCCGGGTCCGTGCCGTCCTTGGCCGTCTTCAACTCCGCGAGGGCGGTTTCGATCGCGGCCTTCTCGTCGGCCCCGACCTTGTCGCCGTGTTCGGCCATGGCCTTTTCGGTCGAGTGGATCAGGCTGTCGGCGGCGTTGACCGCCTCGACCATTTCCTTCTTGGCCTTGTCGGCGGCGGCGTTGGCCTCGGCTTCCTTGACCATCTTCTCGATGTCGTCGTCCGACAGGCCGCCGTTGGCCTGGATGCGGATCGACTGTTCCTTGTTGGTCGCCTTGTCCTTGGCGGTGACGTGGACGATGCCGTTGGCGTCGATGTCGAAGGCGACCTCGATCTGCGGCATGCCGCGTGGTGCGGGCGGAATGCCCATCAGGTCGAACTGGCCCAGCACCTTGTTGTCCGAGGCCATGGGGCGTTCGCCCTGGAAGACCCGGATGGTCACGGCCGACTGGTTGTCGTCGGCGGTCGAGAAGGTCTGGCTCTTCTTGGTCGGGATGGTGGTGTTGCGTTCAATCAGCGGGGTGAAGACGCCGCCCAGGGTCTCGATGCCGAGGGTCAGCGGGGTCACGTCCAGCAGCAGCACGTCCTTGACGTCGCCTTGCAGCACGCCGGCCTGAACGGCGGCGCCGAGGGCCACGACCTCATCCGGGTTCACACCCTTGTGCGGCTCCTTGCCGAAGAATTTCTTCACGGCTTCCTGGACCATCGGCATGCGGGTCATGCCGCCGACCAGCACCACCTCGTCGATGTCCGAGGCCTTCATGCCCGCGTCTTTCAACGCCTTGGCGCAGGGCTCGATGGTGCGTTGGACCAGGTCCTCGACGAGGGCCTCCAGCTTGGCGCGCGACAGTTTGATATTCAGGTGCAGCGGGCCTGAGGCGTTCATGGTGATGAACGGCAGATTGACCTCGTACTGGGTGACCGAGGACAGTTCCTTCTTCGCCTTTTCGGCCTCTTCCTTGAGGCGTTGAAGGGCCAGTTTGTCGGAGCGCAGATCGACGCCCTGCTCCTTCTTGAACTCGTCGGCCAGGTAGTCGACCAGACGCAGGTCGAAGTCCTCGCCGCCGAGGAAGGTGTCACCATTGGTCGACTTCACCTCGAACACGCCGTCGCCGATCTCGAGGATCGAGACGTCAAAGGTGCCGCCGCCGAGGTCATAGACGGCGATCTTCTGGCCGTCGTTCTTGTCGAGGCCGTAGGCCAGGGCGGCCGCGGTCGGCTCGTTGATGATGCGCAGCACTTCCAGGCCGGCGATCTTGCCGGCGTCCTTGGTGGCCTGACGCTGGGCGTCGTTGAAATAGGCCGGGACGGTGATGACGGCCTGGGTCACGGTCTCGCCGAGATAGGCCTCCGCGGCCTCCTTCATCTTGCCGAGCGTGAAGGCCGAGATCTGCTGGGGCGAGTAATCCTTGCCGTTGGCGCGCACCCAGGCGTCGCCGGTCGGTCCCTTGACGATCTCATACGGGACCATCTTCTTGTCCTTGGCCACCACCGGGTCATCGAACGAGCGGCCGATCAGGCGCTTGATGGCGAAGAAGGTGTTGGTCGGGTTGGTCACGGCCTGACGGCGCGCCGGTTGACCCACCAGGGTTTCGCCTCCGTCCTGGATGGCGATGACGGAGGGCGTGGTGCGGTTGCCCTCGGCGTTCTCGATGACCTTGGGATTCTTGCCGTCCATGACGGCGACGCACGAATTGGTCGTGCCCAGGTCGATGCCGATGATCTTGGCCATATTGGTCTTTCACTCCATTTCAGCGGGCGATGCGGCGGCCTTTTAAAGCGAAGCGCCGCGCGTGACCGCCCCCGGTGTCAGGGTCTTTTGGTCGATTGGTACGATTCCGGCCACAAAGCCCCACGCGAAGCGGGGTTTTATGGTGGTTGAGGCCGATATGGGAAACACCCCCACGCCTGCAAGCCCCAAACGGCCGCTGGACAAGATTCACCTGTCAGGCTCCGTCAGATGCGATCGCCGACAGAAAATGGCATAACGTCGTCATCGCCGCACCGATACCGGTCCGGCAAATGGGGAGACCGACATGACCACCTTCAAGACCATCGCCCGCGCCGCCCTGATCATGGCGGCTCTCGGAACCGCTTCCGTCGCCACCGCCGAGCCGGTGGTCGCCGTCGACCGGACCGCCGCTTCGGCCCCGGCCCAGTCGCGCGACGGCCTGAACCGCCGGGTGCGTATCCACAACAACACCGGCTGGACCATGCTGCGCTTCTATGCCTCGGATTCGCGCGTCACCAGCTGGGAAGAAGACATGCTGGGCCGTGGCACCCTCGCCGCCGGCAACAGCATCATGATGAACATCGACGATGGCAGCGGCGCCTGCCTGTATGACTTCAAGGCGGAGTTCACCAACGGCCAGGTGCTGACGCGCTTCAACGTCAACGTCTGCCAGATCGCAGACTACTACTACACCCGCTGAGGCGCGGAGCGCCTCAGCGGGTTTGGGGCGCTACCGCTCGCGACGCGGCCGCTCGCTGCTTGAGCGCCGAAGGGGCCGCTCCTACCTTGGAGCATGGATCCTGCGCGCGAGATCGATACGGGAATGGAGGGCTTCCGGTTCTGGCCGGGAGCCCTTTCCGCGTCCGGACAGGCGGCGTTGCTGTCGCAGGTGCTGGCCGCCGCCGAACGGGCCCCCTTTTACCGGCCTGTGACGCCGGGCGGGCGACCGTTTTCGGTGGAGATGACCTGTCTGGGGCCTCTGGGCTGGGTCTCGGACCGGGCCGGGTACCGCTATCAGCCAACCCATCCGGTCACAGGAAGGCCGTGGCCGTCGATGCCGGAGGCCTTGGGCGTGCTGTGGCGCGATCTGACCGGCTGGTCCGAGCCGCCTGACGCCTGTCTGGTCAATCTCTATCGGGAGGGCGCGAAGATGGGGCTGCATCAGGATCTCGACGAACAGGATCATACCGCGCCTGTTCTGTCGGTATCGCTGGGTGACTCGGCGGTGTTTCGCATCGGCGCGGCCGGTGGCGGGCCGACCCGGACGGTGCGGCTGGCCTCGGGTGATGTGTGCGCCCTGACCGGGCCGGCGCGGCTGGCGCGGCACGGGATCGACCGGATTCTGGCCGGGTCATCCGGTCTGGTCCCGGGCGGCGGCCGGATCAATCTGACCCTGCGACGGGCCGGAAAGGCTTCACGGCAATCGTGACTCGACGCCTTCCGGAGGTCGGGCCACTGTCCGGGCTTCACGCGCCGGAGCCCCATCCATGACCGACCTGATCCGTCCCGAAGGCCCCGAGGCCGACGATTTCCGTTTCAGCCGCCGCGCCCTCGCGACGGGGGTGGTGGGCGGCCTCGCCTTCGCGGGCTACGCGCCCGCAGCCCTCGCCCGGCAGGCCGCGCCGATCACCACGGACGGTGACGGATTGATCCAGGACCAGACGACGGTTGATGCCCCGGACGGGTTTGCCCTGCCGGTCTATTCGGCCCGCCCCGCCGGCGACGGCCCATGGCCGGTGGTCGTGGTGGTTTCAGAGATTTTCGGCGTCCATGAATATATCCGCGACCTCTGCCGGCGGCTGGCCAAGGCGGGCTATGCGGCGGTGGCCCCGTCCTTCTTCAACCGGGTCGAGGATCCGGCGGGCCTGTCGGACATGAGCCGGGTGCAGCAGATCGTCGGTGCCGCCGGCTACGACCAGGTCATGGGCGACGTCTCGGCCACGCTGGACTGGGTCAGCCAGCAGCTGTGGGCCAATTCCGACAAGGTCGGGATCACGGGCTTCTGCTGGGGCGGCAAGGTTGTGTGGCAGGCCTGCGCCCGCTTCGCCGTGCTGGACGCGGGCGTGGCCTGGTACGGCCGTCTGGCCCCGCCGTCGACGGCGACACCGGAACAGGCGACATCGGGGCAGCCCTGGCCGGTCGACCTGGCCGACGATCTGAAATGCCCGGTACTGGGCCTGTACGGCGGGCAGGACCGGGGCATCCCCCAGCCCAGCGTCGAGGCCATGCGCGAGGCCCTGCAACGGGCTGGACAGACGGCGAGCAGCATCCACGTCTATCCGGACGCGCCCCACGCCTTCCATGCCGACTACCGCAACAGCTATCGCGCCGCCGACGCCGCCGATGGCTGGAGCCGGCTGCTGGCCTTTTTCGAGGCGCGGCTGAAGTAACTGTCTCCTCCCCATCGCTGATGGGCAGGGGGCGATTACGCCTTGTCGTCTACCTGGCCGCCGGTTCCGCTCGCCGCGACATAGGCCGCATTGCCCGCGGCCGCCTCCACCGGGTTGGCCTTGGCGCCCGAGCCCCTGGCGGCGACGACCACCATGGCCGGACGCACGGTGCGGCCGAACAGGGCATAGCCGGCCTGCAGGGTCTGGATTACCTGTCCGCCCTGAACCGTCTCGGACGGCTGTTCCATCATGGCCTGATGCAGGTGGGGGTCGAACGCCTCGCCCGGTTCCGGTGCGACGCGCTTGAGATTGTTGCTCTCGAAGGCCTGCAGCAGCGACTTCTGGGTCAGTTCCAGCCCGGTGACCAGGCCGGCCTCGCCGGCGTCGGCGTCCTTGGGCGCGGCCATCAGGGCGCGCTCCAGATTGTCGGCCACGCCCAGCAGATCGCGGGCGAAGCGCTGGATGGCATAGGCGCGGGCGTCGTTGGACTGGGTCTCGGCCCGCTTCTTCGTATTCTCCGCCTCGGCCACGGCGCGCAGGGCGCGGTCTTTCCACTGGTCGCGTTCGGCGATCAGGGCATCGATGGGTCCAAGGCCGTCATCCAGACCCGCCTCGGCATTGGCCTCGGCCTCCGCGATATCAGCGGCCAGTTCTTCGGAGTGGGGGAGGTCGTCGTGTGTGTCGCTCAAGTCTCTTGTCCGTCCAGCATTCGCCCCAGCACCCGGGCGGTATAGTCCACCAACGGGATGATGCGGGCATAGTTCAGTCGCGCGGGTCCGATCACGCCGATGGCGCCCAGAACCCGCTGTCGGCCCGTCATATAGGGCGCCGCGATCACGGCGGAACCCGAAAGCGAAAACAACCGTGTTTCGGCCCCGATGAAGATGCGCACCCCCTGCGCCGTCGACACCCCGTCCAGCAGGCCGATCAGCTGTTCCTTCTGCTCCAGGTCGTCGAACAGGATGCGGACCTTCTCCAGATCCTCGGCAGTCTCGCGGTCATGCAGCAGATTGGCCCGGCCGCGCACGATCAGCGACCGTTCGCGCTCGGCTCCGCCCGACCAGGCGGCCATGCCGTCCTCGACCAGGCGGGCGGCGGCGGCGTCCAGCTCGCGCCGGGCGGCGTCCAGTTCGGTGCGCATCTCGGTGCGCGCCTCGTGCAGGGGGCGGCCCTTGAGGCGGGCATTGAGGAAGTTTGAGGCCTCGGTCAGGGTTGAGGGGGTCACCCCCGCCTTGAGCGGCATCAGCCGGTTCTCGACCGAGCCGTCATCGCCGACCAGCACGGCCAGGGCCTGGTCGTGGCCCAGGGCGACGAATTCGACGTGTTTGACGCCCGCCTCGCGCACCGGGCTGGCCACGATGCTGGCTCCGCCGGCAAGCCCTGACAACAGGGACGAGGCCTCGTTCAGCGCCTCATCGAAACTGCGGCCGCGTCCGGCCAGCCGTCCGTCGATCTCGCGCCGCTCCTCGGCCCCGACGTCGCCGATCTCCAGCAGGCCGTCGACGAACAGGCGCAGACCGGCGTGGGTCGGTATGCGGCCCGCCGAGGTGTGCGGCGACCCCAGCAGACCGGCCAGGGCGAGATCCTGCATGGTGTTGCGGATCGAGGCGGGGGACAGGGCGATGCCGGTCATGGACAGGGTGCGCGAGCCGACGGGTTCGCCGGTCTCGAGGTAGCTCTCGACGATGCGGCGGAAGATATCGCGCGCGCGTTCGTCCAGCGCGGCCAAGCCGGCAGGGTTGCCGCCGTACGGCGAGGAGTTGGGGGCATACAGGCTCACGGTTTCAGGATAAGCAGCGCCGCCGTCCCCACCAAGCGGCATCCTGAGGAAATCGCCCATGACCACCGCCCGCCCGTCCGAACGCACTCCCGAACAGCTCCGCGCCGTCACGCTGGAGACCGGCGTCAACCGCTATGCCGAGGGCTCCTGCCTGGTCACTTTCGGCCACACCAAGGTTCTGGTGACAGCCTCGGTCGAGGAGAAGGTGCCCGGCTGGATGCGCAATACCGGTCAGGGCTGGGTCACTGCGGAATACGGCATGCTGCCGCGCGCCACCCACACCCGGGGTCGCCGCGAGGCCGCCGCCGGCAAACAGAGCGGCCGGACGCAGGAAATCCAGCGGCTGATCGGCCGCTCGCTGCGCGCCGTGGTCGATCTCAAGGCGCTGGGCGAGCGTCAGGTGTCGCTGGACTGCGACGTCATCCAGGCCGACGGCGGCACCCGCACGGCCGCCATCACCGGCGCCTGGGTCGCGATGGCCTCGGCGTTTGACTATCTGCGCGCCGAGGGCGTGCTGAAGGCGGATCCCATTCTCGATCAGGTCGCGGCGGTATCGTGCGGCATCTGCAACGACCAGCCGGTTCTGGACCTCGACTATGAAGAGGATTCCAGCGCCGAGGCCGATTCCAACTTCGTCCTGACCGGGGCCGGGGCGATCGTCGAAATCCAGGCCACCGGCGAGAAGCGCGGCTTCTCCCGCCCGGAGTTCGACCGGCTGTTCCAGCTGGCCGAGGGCGGCTGCGCGGAACTGTTCGCCCTGCAGCGGGCCGCGCTCGGTCGCTGACGGATCGCCGGGCGCTTTCGCCCGGGCCCCAACCGTGCCTATGCTGCGCCTTTCCGCGACCGATCGGAGAGCCCATGCGCCGGACCGTCCTTGCCCTGCTGGCCGCCACTGCCCTGGTTTCGGGCTGCGACAAGCCTTCTGAAGCGCCGGTGGACGCGCCGGCGGCCGCCGTTCCGGCACCGGAAATGCCGGTGGACGCTCCGCCGCAGGAAGAGGTCGAGCCGGCCCTGGCCGTCACGCCCGCGGGCGCGCCGGTTTCCTGCCTGAATGACATCGGCGCGGAGGCCGCCCAGAGGCTGGTCGACCGCTGCATCATGGTCAGCCCGGCCACCCATCCGCCCTGCAATTCCGCCAATGCCTGCGAGATGATCCAGAACGAGATCGACCGGTCGTGCGCCATGTATGAGCCGGGCGAGACAAGGCCCGCCGAATGCGCGGCCTGAGGCCCTTCGGGCGGCCTTAATCGTTTTCGAAGGCTGTTGCGGCAGTCTGCCGGCCCATGACGCCTGTTCCGACCCCGCCCGACCTGCGCGCCCTGACCACGCTGCGATTCCTCGCGGCTCTTTGGGTTGTGCTCTACACGGCCTGGCCGCACCTCGATATCGGCTTCGTCCCGGTCGCGGTGACCAAGGGCTATCTGGGTGTCGAGACCTTCTTCATCCTGTCGGGCTTCATTCTCAGCCACGTCTATCTTGAGGCGGCCGGTGAAAAGCGGTTCCGTTACGGCGGTTTCCTGTGGGCACGGCTGGCGCGGGTCTATCCTCTGCATCTGGCCACCCTGTTCGGCGTGATCGGCCTCGGCCTCGTCGCCGGCGTCGCGGGCCTGAGCATCGACGGCAGCCTGACCGACTGGCGGGCCCTGCCGGCCAATCTGACCCTGACCCACGCCTGGGGTCTGGCCTCGAGTTCGGCCTTCAACCATCCGTCCTGGTCGATCTCGGCGGAATGGGCGGCCTATCTGAGCTTTCCCGCCTTCGCCTTCGTCGCCTGGCGTCTGAGAGACCGGCCGGTGCTGGCGACGGTTCTGGCCGCGGTCTTTGCGCTTGGCCTCTATGCCGCCTTCCAGCCCCTGGCCGGCTATTCCCTGACCGAGGCCACCTTCCGCTGGGGCGCGCTGCGGATCGTTCCGTGTTTCGCCCTCGGCTGCGCCCTCTATCTGGTTCATCGCCGGGGCGGGGTGCCCTTCGCCGGTCCGGTCGCGCTTGTCAGCGGGCTGGCGGTGCTGGCCAGCGCCTCGCTGGGCCTGTGGGACGCCCTCACCGTTCTGGCCGCCGGTGGGCTGATCCTCGGCCTGGGCTCGCTGGGCAACGCCCGCGCCGGCCTCCTCGGCTCCAGGGTGGGGGTCTATCTCGGGGAGATCAGCTATTCGATCTATATGGTCTGTGCGCCGGTCCTGCTGCTGACCACCAATGTCGCCGCACGGCTGACCGGGGCCGATGACAAACGGTTTCACCTGATCGTTTGGCTGGCTCTTGTGGCCGCGATTCCGGTCGTCGCGATGCTGACCTACCACCTCATTGAACGCCCGGCCCGCAAGGCTTTGAGAGGCATCGCCGACCGACGGGCCGCCCGTGCCGCCGCGACGAAAGCGCGCAGCGACTCGCGCGATAGGGTTCTTCAACCCTCGGAAACTATCGTCTAAGGCTTGCGAACTGAGGCAGGTCGGGACCCACGCCAGCATGATCAAACGGCTCACAGCCGCTGCGGTTGCAGCGACCCTCGGATTTTCCGTGCTGGGCTATGCCCCCGCCGTGAGAGCCGATGAGCCCTACTGGCAGTGCGTGACCTTCGCCCGCATGTTCTCGGGCATCAACATCTTCGGCGACGCCCTGACCTGGTGGCGCCAAGCCCAGGGCCGGTTCCGCACCGGCGAGCGTCCGGAGACCGGTTCGGTCCTCGCCTTCCAGCCCAGCGGCCGGATGACCCGGGGCCATGTCGCTGTCGTTTCTGAAATCCTGACCGACCGCGTCATTCGCGTGACCCACGCCAACTGGGGCGGCAGCCGCGGTCGGGTCGAGGAGAACGTCACCGTCGTCGACGTCTCGCACGACGGCGACTGGACCGCGGTCAAGGTCTGGTACAATCCGATCCACGACCTCGGCAGCTCGGTCTATCCGACCTATGGCTTTATCTACAAAGCCCCCGCACAGCCGGCCGACGGCGTGCTCATGGCCTCGGCTCCGGACGCGAACGGCCAGCCCTGACGGCCTGATATTCTGATCCGGCCTTGACCCCCGGCGGCCCGGCGCGCTTTTTGCGGGCAAATCCGGAGTCTCTCATGCGGTCTGTTCTTCCTGGTCTCGCCTTCGCCGCCCTGGTCCTCGCCGCCTGTTCCCAGGCCGAGCCCGCCCCTCCGCCACCGGAAGAGGCGGTTCCCGCGCCGGTGCTGGCCGGGGTCGATCTGGCCCAGCCGGTCCGGGCCTTGGGCACCGAGCCGTTCTGGAGCGTCGAACTGACCGGGACCGAGATGGTCTATACGACCCCCGAACCGCCCGAACAGCGCGCGCCCCAGCCGGTCCCTGTGGTTCAGGGCACGACCGTGACCTATGAGACGGAGACCGCCGACGGAACCGGGCTCAGTGTGACCCTGGTCGCCACCGAATGTTCCGACGGCATGAGTGACCGCACCTATCCGCTGACGGCCCTGGTCAAGCTGGGGGATGTGGATCTGACCGGTTGCGCCGCCTCGACCGCCGCCGTCATGTCGGGCGGTGAAAGCGGCCCGATGGGCTGAACCAGGCTCAATCCGTCGCCGGATCGCGCAGCGTTCGCATGGCCCCCAGACGGCCGAAGGCCACGATGAGCGCCTTGCGCCGCGCCGGAGCCAGCGGTGAGGCCGGTGCCTCGCGCACCACCGCCCCGCCGAAGCTGTCGGCGACGATCAGGCCCGGCTCGTCCGGCAGGATGTCCTGGGGGAATTCCGGCGCGACGGCGAAATAGAAGCTGTCGCAGAACGGCCCGTATTCGCCCCATTTGCGGTCGACGCGATAGTCCTCGACGCCCGACTTCACTTCGCAGATGACGATGTCTCCACGCGGACCCAGGGCCATGACGTCCGCGCGACGGCCATTGGGCAGGCCGACCTCCAGCAGGGGGGCATAGCCGAGGTTCACCATCAGCCGCGCCGCGCCGCGCGTCACCGCCAGCGTGGTTTGCGGCCGGCTGAAGACAAGATCGATCTGGATCACTGCGGCGGCCATTCCACGTTTATGTTCGGCCTTTGTTCCGAATTCAAGGTGTCGTCAAAGGCTGGGGACGAACTGGGGATGAACCGGTGAGTCATTCACCGAATGATTGCCTCTTCGGATAACGCAGGATTATTAACCATTCTGAACGGGGCGGCGGGAGGCGCGAGTATGTGGGTTGAGGAGGATCCGGGTGCGAGGCGTAATCGGGGTGGCGCTGGCGGCATCTGGATGATGAATTTCCTGACGTCCGCCCTGGTCGTCGTGCTCAGCCTCTATGTGTTCCGCGGGACCGATACCCGCGCCGACGTCCGCGCCGCACTTGGGGTGGTCGAAGCCTTGCCGACCCAGATCGCGGCCACCCCGGCCATGGCGGCCGTTCCCCCCGACTGATCGGCGTCAGCGCCCGGTATGCACGGCCCCGGCGGTGTTGAAGCCCAGGGACCTCGCCCGGGCCACCAGCCGTGTCCGCTCGGCTTCGGACGGGCTCTGGCTGCGGTGCCAGACCCACCAGCTCGACTTGTTCGGCAGGCCCATGATGGCCCAGCTGTAGTCGGGGGCGTGATCCCAGACCCAGTAGTTTTGACCCGCAAGTCCGCCAAAGCTGAGCAGGCCGGTCAGGGTGAAGCGGAACCGGGCGTTGGTCCCGGGATCGGTGACCCGGGCATTGGCGCGCAGAGTCTCAACCTCCCCGTCGGCGCGGCGGGTACAGGTCACGACGAGGGAGTAGCGGTTGGCCCGCTGTTGCGGATTGAAATCGATCTGTGCCCGGCTGCAGTCCTTCTGCACATCATTGGGATTGCGGGCGATTTCGAACCAGCGTCCGTCGAACTGATCCAGAACGACGTTGCGGGACTGGGCCGCGGCCGGCGTGGCCATGACGGCCAGAACGGCGGCGATCGGGGCGGCAGCGATCGCGGCGGATCGGATCGGGTTCATGGAGCATCCTTCAGGTCAGCGCAGGGCCAATATACGGTCAGAAAGTCCCGAAGGTTGCCTCGTCAGAGGATGAACCGGCTCAGATCGGCGTCGCGGGCCAGTTCCGCGACCAGGTCCCGCACCCGGTCTCCGTCGAAGGCGACGGTCTGGCCGGACAGGTCCGAGGCCCTGAAACTGGTTTCTTCCAGAACCCGTTCGAGCACGGTCACCAGCCGGCGCGCGCCGATATTCTCGACGGCGCTATTGGCCGCCACCGCCGCGTCGGCCAGCGCCTCCACGGCGTCGGCCGTGAAGGTCAGGGTCACGTCCTCGGTGGCCAGCAGGGCCTGGTTCTGCCGGATCAGATTGGCTTCGGGCTCGGTCAGGATGCGCACGAAATCGTCGCGGGTCAGGGCCTTCAGCTCAACCCGGATCGGCAGTCGACCCTGCAGCTCGGGCAGCAGGTCGGACGGCTTGGCGACATGGAAGGCACCCGAGGCGATGAACAGCACATGGTCGGACTTCACCGGTCCGTATTTGGTCGAGACAGTGGTGCCCTCGATCAGGGGCAGCAGATCGCGCTGCACGCCTTCGCGGCTGACGTCGCCGCCGGTCCGGTCAGAGCGGCCGGCGACCTTGTCGATCTCGTCGATGAAGACGATGCCCTCGTTCTCGGCCAGCAGCAGGGCCTCGGTGGTCAGGCTCTCCTGATCCAGCAGCTTGTCGCTCTCCTCGTTGACCAGGGGCGCCACGGCCTCGCGCACCGTCAGCTTGGCCGTCTTCGTCCGGCCGCCGCCGAGCTTGCCCAGCATTTCCGACAGATTGATCATGCCGACATTGCCGCCGCCGGGGATGTCCAGCCCCTGCATGGGCGAGGCGGTGTCGGCCAGCTGGAGCTCGATCTCCTTGTCGTCCATCTCGCCGGCCCGCAGCTTCTTGCGGAAGCTGTCGCGCGTTGCCGGTTGCGAACCGGGGCCGACCAGGGCGTCGAGGATCCGGTCCTCCGCCGCCGCCTCGGCCTTCGCCTTGACGCCGCTGCGGCGCTTGTCACGGACCATGACCAGCGCCGCCTCGACGAGGTCGCGCATGATCGAATCCACGTCGCGGCCGACATAGCCGACCTCGGTGAATTTGGTCGCCTCGATCTTGAGGAAGGGCGAGCCGGCCAGTTTGGCCAGCCGCCGGGCGATCTCGGTCTTGCCGACCCCGGTGGGCCCGATCATCAGGATGTTCTTGGGCGTGACCTCGTCGCGGAGGTCGTCGGGCACACGCTTGCGCCGCCAGCGATTGCGCAGGGCCACGGCCACGGCGCGCTTGGCGTCGTCCTGGCCGACGATGAAACGATCCAGTTCGGAGACGATTTCGCGGGGGGAAAGGTCGGTCATTTTCAGTGGCTAGTGGCTAGTGGCTAGTGGCTAGTGGCTAGTAATGTGTGGCGCGGCTCCGGAGTCGGGCGATTGCCGTATGTGGTTGCGGTGCCGCGAACTCGCCACTCGCCACTCGCCACTCGCCACTCGCCACTCACAACGTCTCAACCGTCAGGTTGCCGTTGGTGTAGACGCAGATCTCGGCGGCGATTTCCATGGCGCGGCGGGCGATGGTTTCGGCGTCCATGTCGGTGTGGTCGATCAGGGCGCGGGCGGCTGAAAGCGCGAAATTACCCCCTGAGCCGACGGCAGCCACGCCGTGTTCGGGCTCCAGCACGTCGCCGACGCCGGTGACGGTGAAGATCGAGCTCCTGTCGGCGACCAGAAGCATGGCCTCCAGACGGCGCAGATAGCGGTCGGTGCGCCAGTCCTTGGCCAGGTCGACGCAGGCGCGGGCCAGCTGGTCGGGATATTGCTCCAGCTTGGCTTCCAGCCGCTCGATCAGGGTGAAGGCGTCAGCCGTGGCGCCGGCGAAACCCGCCAGCACCTTGCCCCCCGCCAGCACCCGCACCTTGCGCGCCGCACCCTTGACGATGGTCGGGCCCATCGAGACCTGGCCGTCGCCGGCGATGACGGTTCGTCCGTTCTTGCGCACGGCCAGGATGGTGGTGCCGTGCCAGTCGGGGAAGTTGGGGTTCGCGTTCATCATCGGAATCAGATGGCGACCGAAATGCGGCGGAGCAAGCGGGAACTTAAGCGAATTCAACAGAAGGGGCGGGCCATAATATTACCAATGTAACGCGCAATATTAGTCGACTTAACCCCAAAAATCGATCAGAGAGGAAGCGTCGTGCTTCATCGCGTTATATACGCCAGCGAAGCCGTTGGCGCGACGGGGGCCTCGACCCTGTCGATCGCCCAAATTCTGGGCGTCTCTGACCGCAAGAATCGGCGGGACCATGTGTCCAGCTGCCTGATGTTCCATGAGGGTCATATCCTTCAAGCGCTGGAAGGCCATCGGGTCGACCTGGACCGGGTCATGGGCCGGATCATCGACGACCCGCGCCATACCGGCCTGAGAGTGTTGTCCGACATGCCGATCGTCGCGCGCAGCCTGGATGAACCGATCAGTCTATGCGGCGAACCGGCCGTGCTTCTGGCCAGGATCGGACTGCCCTGCATCTCGCGCCTCAACGCCCGGGAAGCGGAAGCCCTGCTGGATATCCGCAGGGCGGCCTGACGGCGTGGACGTTCCTGCCTGCGCGTCCTAACTGGGGGCGTGATCTTTTCCGACGATGAAATTGAACGCTACGCCCGGCACCTGGTGCTGGCCGAGGTCGGTGGACCGGGGCAGCAGCGGCTGAAGGCCGCGCGTGTCGGCCTGATCGGCCTGGGCGGGATCGGCGCGCCGGCGGGTCTTTATCTGGCCGCGGCGGGCGTCGGAACGCTGCGGCTGATCGACGACGACACGGTCGCCCTGTCCAACCTCCAGCGCCAGATCACTTTTGACGCCATCGACGTCGGCCGCTCCAAGGTCGAGGCCGGAGCGGCGACCCTTACGGCGCTCAACCCCCATGTGCGGATCGAGCCGGTGGCCGAACGACTGACCGAAGCCAATGCCGCGGGGCTGATCGAGGGCTGCGACCTTGTCATCGACGGGACCGACGATTTCGCGACCCGGTTCGCGGTCAATGCGGCCTGCGTCGCCGCGCGTATCCCGCTGGTCTCGGGTGCCCTGGGGCGCTGGAGCGGTCAGGTCGGGGTCTTCACGGGCCAGCCCTGCTATCGCTGTCTGGTGCCCGCCGCGCCGCCCGATGCCGAGACCTGCGCCCGCGTCGGCGTGGTTGGTGCCCTCGCCGGCGTGGTCGGGTCGATGGCCGCGCTCGAGGCCGTCAAACTGATCACCGGCGCGGGCGTACCGCTGACGGGTCGTCTGTTGATCTACGACGGCCTGGCCGGGGCCGCGCGCACGGTTGCACTCACGGCCGACCCGGCCTGTCCGGTCTGCGCGGCGGCCTAGACCGAAACCGGTCTTGTTGGACGCAGTCCAGCAAGGCTCAGATTTCGGTCCAGCATGACTCTGGAGCCTGATTCACGGCATCGGCGGAATCGCGAAGCGATTCCACCTCCGCCGATCAGGCACTAGGCGAAGACCCGCCGGAACAGGGCGATGTATCCGCTCATCAGATCCAGCTCGACGCCCCGCTCCCAATCGGCGTGTCCGGCGCCTCGAACCTCGATATAGTCGACGGACTTGCCGGCTCGATCCAGCGCCTCCTTCATCCGGCGCGACTGGAATACGGGCACGACCCCGTCTTCGGTCCCGTGCACCAGCATGATCGGGCAGCCGATCTCGGCCGCGCGGCGGCGAGGCGAGGCTGCGGCGAGAGCGTCGGCGTCGCTGGCCGAGTCACCGATCCGGGAGGTCCAGAAACGATAGACCTCATTGGTGGCCGAGGTGTCGTCGCGCTTCTCATAGGCCAGCATCTCGGGCAGATCGCCGACCCCGCAGATGGAGATCGCGGCCTTGTACAGATCCGGACGACGAACCGCTCCCATCAGGGCGGCATAGCCGCCGTAGCTGATGCCCAGGATGCCGACCTTGCCGGCGGGCAGTTCCCTGGTCCTGATCGCATGGTCGACGGCGTCCTCGACGTCCTCCTGCATCCGGTCGCCCCAGCGCTTCCAGCCCTCGCTGGCGAAGGCCAGGCCATAGCCGCCGGAACCACGGAAATTGGGCTGAAGGACCCACCATCCCTGGGCTGCAAACGCCTGAACGGTGCGATCCCACTCCATCACATCCCGGATCTCGGGGCCGCCGTGCGGCATGACGATCAGCGGACCCGGCGCGCCACCGGGAGGGGCGGTCAGATAGGCCTTGATCGTCGCCCCGTCGCGTGTGGTGACATCCAGCGCCTCGGTTCGCCCCAGCCGCTCGGTTTGAAGAGTCGTGCGCGGGGTCAGGTTGATAAAGCTCCGGGCGGCCCGGTCATAGAGATACCAGGCGCCGGGTTCAGTGGGGCCGCTGACATAGGCGATGAAGCGGTTGTGGGTACGGTCGATATCGACGAGACGGACGTTGCAACTGTTGTCAAAGAACCGGTTCATGGCCCTGTGGTGCGGGGTCAGTTCCGGTGTGGCGAAATCATACTCAAGCCGGTCGTTCCAGTAGGCGGCACCCAGATAGCTGCCGCGGTCATCCGTCAGGCCGCCGTAGACATCAGCCCCGGGCCGCGCGGCGATCGGATCGCCATAGGCACCGGTCCGCAGGTTGAACTCGCGAATGGATTTGACGTCCTCGCCGTCTACCCGCGCGGATACCAGGATCACATCACCGCTTTCGGTCGCGGCAACGTATTCGAAGTCCGGAATGTCAGCGATCCGCATCCGCCGCACGAACCGCCACTGCCGCTCGCCCGGTGCCCGGGCCATGATCTCATAGGTATTGCCCGCGCTGTTGATGTCATAGCGGAGCACCGGCACACCGTCGCGGGTTTCCCAGCCGACGGTGTCGAAATCGCCCCGTTCGAACTCCTCGGCGCGGCCGGTCATGACATTGACCTTGTACAGGGCGGCGATGCCGCGGGCCGCGGTCGGGGCGATCATCAGCACATGATCGGGATCGTCGGGCAGCAGGTCGGAAATCACGCCCAGGTTCCGGGTAGCCCGCATCCGTTGGGGTTCGTTGTCGAACAGGACGACGGCACCGCCGGTGTCAGGATCGATCGAGACCATTCGCCGGGAGACGGCGGCATTGGTGGACGCTGACGGCAGGGGCGCGCGGGCCGAGGTCCGCTCGGAATCCCGCCGGGCTCCCAGGACGATGCGCACGAGAAGCCGCGTGTCGTTGGCCCATTCCATCGATTCACAATCGACGTCGCCGAGCGGAGCCCGCTTGGGTGGGGCAGAGGGATTGGCCGCGTCCAGCACATCCAGCACGACCCGCCGGGCATCACCCTCGCGGATCCGGCGCAGGATGGCGATGCGCTCGCCGGACGGCGAGAGGGCCACGCCGACCACGCCGTCCCGGACGTAGAAGTCGGCGAGGGGGTGCGGCGTGATCTGACGGGCCGCCACCGGTCCGGCCGCCGTGAAGACTCCGAGGCCTCCCGCGCTCGCCAGAAGCCCCCGGCGCGACAAGGCCCATCGCGCCGCCGCGGAATTCCTGATGGTCATGTAACGCCCCCACAATACTCAGGAAAACACCAACCCAAGGTTCGGACCCGCGTCAAGCCGAAGCTGTCAGAACGGCGTCGTGGGCCTGAGGCCAGGGCCAGATGTCAGTAGCGCCTCAGCGCGGGTTGCCTGAAATGGTTCAGGGCGTCACAGCATGGCCGGGATAACGCGATCCGGCGGCCGGTGGCCGTTGTGGAAGGTCTGGATATTGGTGATGACGCGGTCACCCATGTCCTGACGCGCCTCCAGCGTTGCCGAGCCGAGGTGCGGCAGCAGCACGACATGGGCGTGACCCAGCAGGCCCGGGTGAACGGCCGGCTCATTCTCATAGACATCCAGCCCCACGCCGGCGAGGGCGCGACGCGACACGGCCTCGGCCAGGGCCGCCTCGTCGATCAGCTCACCGCGGGCGGTGTTGATGAGGATGGCGTGCGGCTGCAGCCGGGCCAGCCGTTCGGCCGACAGCAGGTGATGGGTTTCTTTCGTCGACGGACAGTTCAACGAGATCAGGTCCATCCGCGCCAGCATCTGGTCCAGGTCGTCCCACCAGGTCGCGCCCAGCTCCTCGGCGATCATGGCCGGGACGGGTTTGCGGTTGTGATAGTGGACCTGCATCCCGAAGGCCCTGGCCCGGCGAGCGAGGGCCTGACCGATGCGGCCCATGCCGACAATCCCCAGTCGCTTGCCCCACAGCTTGCGCCCGGTCATCCAGGTCGGGGTCCAGCCCTCGAACCGGCCTTCGGCCACGACCTGGGCACCTTCGACGATGCGGCGGCTGACCGCCAGGATCAGGGCCATGGCCAGGTCGGCAGTGTCCTCGGTCAGGACGCCCGGCGTATTGGTCACGATCAGCCCGCGGCCGACGGCGGCGTCGATGTCGATATGGTCCACGCCCGCGCCGAAATTGGCGATCATCTTCAGCTGTTCGCCCGCCCCGGCGATCAGGGCGGCGTCGATGGTATCGGTGATGGTGGGGACCAGCACATCCGCCCGCTGCACCGCCGCTTCCAGCGCGGCGCGGTCCATCGGCCGGTCGGTCAGGTTCAGCTCGGCGTCGAACAGTTCGCGCATGCGCGTCTCGACCGCGTCGGGCAGCCGTCTGGTTAACACCACCTTAAGTCTGGGCGCGGACATTGGCGGCCTTCGGTTTCAATCGTTTTGGCATATTGGCGCATCCGGTGTCTGGCAAGGCTCGCTCCCGCTTTCAAAGACTGGTCGTGCTCGGCGCGGTCCTGACCGCGGCGGTCGCCGCCGGTGCGGGCCAAACCATGCCGGACGGCCGCCCGACTCCCAGCGGCCAGCCCGTGCCGCGCTGGCTGTCGCTGAAATCCGACGAGGTCCGCGCCCGGTTCGGCCCCGGTCTCGACTACCGCATCCTGTGGCAATACCAGGCTTCGGGCCTGCCGGTTCAGGTGGTCGCCGAGACCAAGGAATGGCGCAAGATCTGCGATCCCGAGGGCGGCGTCGCATGGGTGCATCGCAGCGTGGTGTCCAGTCGTCGCAGCGTTTTCAACGCCTCGGACACCGAGATTCCTATCCGCTCCAGCCCGTCGGAGACCGCCTCCCTTCGGGCCCGGCTGAACCCCCACGCTCTTGTGGCCCTGGAAGACTGCGAGGACGGCTGGTGCGAGGTGCGGGTTCACCGGATGCGGGGCTTTGTGCGCCAGCGCGACGTCTTCGGCGGCCAGGACCGGGCGCTGTGCAGCGCCGCCCGTCCGGCGGGCCGCGGCCGCTAGCCTTGCCTGCCCGGCCCCGAAAGCTTCGTCCGCTAAAAAGTTGAGCCGCCGGTTCCCGTCGTGTAACTCCACGGCAACACCCGTCGGAGAGCCGTGTTGAGCCAGTCGAAATACCCGTCGTCGTTCGATTACGAGGCCCTTCTGGCCTCGGGCCGGGGCGAATTGTTCGGAAACGGCAACGCCCGCCTGCCGGCCCCGCCCATGCTGATGCTGGACCGGATCGTCACCATCAACGACGATGGCGGCGCGCACGGCAAGGGATACATCGAGGCCGAATTGGATATCCATCCGGACCTCTGGTTCTTCCAGTGCCACTTCATCGGCGATCCCGTCATGCCCGGCTGTCTCGGCCTGGACGCGATGTGGCAGCTGGTCGGCTTCTACCTCGGCTGGATCGGCGGCCCCGGAAAGGGCCGGGCCCTGGGTGTCGGCGAGGTCAAATTCACCGGCCAGGTCACCCCGGACATCAAGAAGGTGGTCTACAAGATCGACCTGAAACGGGTGATCAACCGCCGTCTGGTCATGGGTATCGCCGACGGGGTTCTCGAAGCCGACGGCGTCCCTATCTATACGGCGAACGATATGCGGGTCGGCCTGTTTGGGGCCACGGAATCCGCCGCCGACTGACCACCCTCGTTCCAGACCGCGGCCAACGCGGCGAATTCGGACTTAGAGCTAAGGAAACACCATGCGGCGTGTCGTCGTTACCGGTCTGGGCATCGTCTCCTCCATCGGCACAGGCCAGGATGAGGTTACCGCGTCGTTGCGGGACGCCCGTTCGGGCGTGGTCGCCGCGCCCGACCATATCCAGTACGGCTTCCGTTCGCAGGTCTGGGCGCCGCCGGCTCTGGGCGCGACGGCCGAGGACTGGGCCCCGCACGTCGATCGCCGCGCCGCCCGTTTCCTCGCCAACGGCACGGCCTGGGGCCACATCGCCTTCGAGGAGGCGCTGAAGGACTCCGGCATGACCGCCGAGGAGATCCAGTCCGACCGTATCGGCGTGATCGTCGGCGAAGGCGGCCCCTCGACCCAGATCATCCTCCAGGCCGCGGCCACCACGGTCGAGAAGACCTCGCCCAAGCGCATCGGGCCGTTCGCCGTGCCCAAGGCCATGGCCTCGGGCCCCTCGGCCGTGCTGGCCACCTGGTTCCAGCTCAAGGGGATCAACTATTCGATCTCCTCGGCCTGCGCGACCAGCGCCCACTGCATCGGCGCGGGTGCCGAGCAGATTGCCTGGGGCAAGCAGGACGTGGTCTTCGCCGGCGGCTGCGAGGACATCGACTGGTCGATGTCCAACATGTTCGACGCCATGGGCGCCATGTCGTCCAACTTCAACGAAACGCCTTCGGTCGCCAGCCGCGCCTATGATGTGGCCCGTGACGGCTTCGTCATCGCCGGCGGGGCCGGCATCGTGGTGCTCGAGGAATATGAGCGGGCCGTGGCGCGCGGCGCGACCATCTATGCCGAGGTCACCGGCTACGGTGCCAATTCCGACGGCTACGACATGGTTGCGCCCTCGGGCGAGGGGGCCGAGCGCTGCATGAAGATCGCGCTCGAAATGGCCGGCAATCCGAAGATCGACTACCTCAACCCGCACGGCACCTCGACGCCGGTCGGAGACTCCAAGGAGATGGGGGCTGTCCGCAACGTGTTCGGCGACGCGATGCCGATGATCTCCTCGACCAAGTCGCTGACGGGCCATTCGCTCGGCGCGGCGGGGGCCCAGGAAGCCATCTACTGCCTGCTGATGATGAAGAACGGTTTTGCGGCCGAGAGCGCCCACATCGAAAACCTCGACCCCGAGTTCGAGGGCATGCCGATCCTGCGCGAACGCCACGACGGCGAGCTGAAGCACGTCATGTCGAACAGCTTCGGCTTCGGCGGGACGAACGGGACCCTGATCCTGTCAAAGGTTTAGTGGAAGCCGTTCGCTCCACAACCGGGGAGCGGCGTCTTCTCGCCATAGTCGCGGGGGCGGGCGTTGGCGGACTGCTGAGCGGCATGTTTGTCGCGATTTCCAGCGCGCTAGCGCCGCCCGCCGACCTTGATCCGGTCCTGCTTGTGGCTGTCACGATGGCAGCGGCGCTTGTCTGGCTGGTCTTTATCGTGCTGCTGGGTGTTCCCGTTTGGGGGCTCCTGCATCACTTCGGAAAGCGCTCGGCGACGACAGCTGCCTTGACCGGACTCCTGGTCACCTTCTTCGGCAAACTTCTCTTCACAGCGGTAGCGGACGCCGTAATGCTTCGGAGCGGTCCATGGACCGATGACGGACCGTTTCCGTCACAGCCCTTGCAGGTGAAGGGGCCGAATGTAATCGACGGCTATCGAACTCTCGTCGGCTGGCAGAATGAACTGATCGGCGCGAGCCTGCTTGCCATCGCCGGGGTGATCGTGGGTCTGGTGATCTGGAGAATCGCCTACAGGACCAAACTCGCTGGCGCGTGATCTCCGGCAAGGACTTTCGACCGGCGGCTCGTCCTGCTAACCCTCCCGCAAAGCACGAGGAGACGACCCATGGCGAGCGAGAGCGGCTGGAACATGCCCACCGGTGAACTCATGAAGGGCAAGAAGGGCCTGATCATGGGGGTCGCCAACAGCAACTCCATCGCCTGGGGCATCGCCTCCCAGCTGGCCGCCCAGGGCGCCGAACTGGCGTTCACCTATATGGGCGAGGGGCTGGAGCGTCGCGTGCGGCCGCTGGCCGAGAGCGTCGGTGCCAAACTGCTGATCCAGGCCGACGTCACCGACGACGCCTCGATGGACCAGGCCTTCGCCGAGCTGGAAAAGGCCTTCGGCACGATCGATTTCGTCGTCCATTCGGTGGCCTTCGCCAACAAGGACGAGCTCAAGGGCAGCTTCGTCGACAACACCAGCCGCGACAGCTTCCTGCTGGCCATGAACATCTCGGCCTTCAGCTTCGTCGACGTGGCCAAACGCGCCTCGAAGCTGATGCCCAACGGCGGCTCGTTGGTGACCATGACCTATCTCGGCTCGGAACGGGCCATCCCCAACTACAACACCATGGGCGTGGCCAAGGCGGCGCTGGAGGCGGCGACCCGCTACATCGCCCGCGACCTCGGCCCGAAAGGCATCCGCTGCAACGCCATCTCGGCCGGGGCCATGCGCACCCTGTCGCTGGCCGGCATCTCGGGCGGCCGCGGCATGATCAGCCAGGGCCGCGCCATGTCGGCGATGAAGGAGGACACCTCGATGGAGGGCGTCGCCGGCGCCGCCCTGTGGCTGTGCTCGGACCTAGGCTTCTCGACCACGGGCGAGGTCATCCACGTCGACGCCGGTTTCCACATGATGGGCATGGGGACGGACGAGGAGGGGTAGGGGCCAGCGACGTCACGTTTCTGTCGCTGGAAACCCGCGTTTCAGAGATTGACGGCGTGCTGCGGTGTGCCAGCTTGGGTGCCCGCCTGACAGGAGAGGTTCGCCGTGGCTCACAAGTTCGAAATCTACAAGGACAAGGCGGGCGAGTTCCGCGTCCGCTTCAAATACAATTCCGAGATCATCTTCTCGACCGAGGGCTATGCCGACAAGTCGGGGGCCAAGCGAGCGGTTGAGTCGATCCGGAAACATGTCGGCGCCGCCGAGATCGTCGAGCTCGAATAGACCGTCTCGCTGAGGGACCGACGGAACCTGGTCAGACCTGCGTTTCATTCCTGTCCTTCAGGAGGCCTGCATATGGTGAGACCCGCCCCTATTCTGGCTATCTTACTGGCGCTGTCCCTTGCGGGCGGCGAGGTCCGGGCCGACCCGCAACAAAGCCTCCCTTTGGGAGACGGTCGGGTGACACGACACCCCGCCGCCGGCAATGTGTTCGCCTGCCAGACCGAGTTTCGGAACGGGGCTCGCCACGATGGTCCGTGGTTTCACGGAGAGACCTGGAATCCGCTGGAGAAGCCGCGCGTTGCCGGCGAGGTCCTGTGGCCGCAGGCTGAACTGACCATCACACCGGAGGGGGAGGTGCAGCGGGTCGAGGGCAACAGCCTGCCGGTGGGAACACCAACGGGGCATTTTCCGATCACGCCGGACCAGCCGGTCTATCAGTACGACACAAACCCGAACCGGATCACCGAACAGGCGCTGGACTTCACCATTCCGGCGCGTCCGGTGCGAAGCCCGGCGCCGCAGTGCCTGCCGATGGGGATGATCGGGTTTTCCGTGACCGGGGTGGCCTTCTACAATGCGCTGGACGATGCCGGCCGGGACGCCGCCGCCCACGAAATCCAGGACCTGTGCGACGGTCACCCCCAGGGGCGGGGCCAGTACCACTATCACAGCGCCTCACCCTGCATTGAGGGTGCCCGGAGCAATGCCCTAGCCGGCTGGGCGCTCGACGGTTATCCGATTCTCGGCATGATAGATGCTGACGGTCGCCAGTTGCGGAACGCCGATCTGGATGACTGTCACGGGCGGGCGGAGACTGTCGTCATCGACGGTCGCACCTATGACTACGCCTATCGGCTGACGGCCGAGTATCCGTACATCATGGGCTGTTTCACCGGGCAGGTGCTGACCGGAACCCGGGAGGCGATCCGCGAGGGAATGGGCCCCCGCCAGAATGGCGGTGGTGCGAACCGTCGACGGGGACGTCCGGGCTAGTCCGGTTCGCGCTCGCCGATCTCGGTCGGCTTCACCGCCAGCAGCCAGCCGTCCGCGATGTGCAGGTCAGGCACGGCGTCCCTGGTGAAGGGCAGGTACCAGGTCGGGCCGCCGGCGGCCGGGGCGATCTCGAGGATGTCGTCGGCGCCGAAATTCTGCACGGACTTCACGGTTCCGAGCACGAGGCCTTCGGGATCGCGGGCTTCCAGCCCGACGAGGTCGGTTAGGTAGAATTCGTCCTCTTCGGGTTCCGGCAGTTTGTCGCGCGGGATGAACAGTTTGAGCCCGCGCAGTGCGTCGGCCTGTTCCTTGGTGGCGATCTCCTTCGCCCGTCCGACGACCGCCGACTTCTCGGCCCGGCCCGTGGTCAGGGTCAGGCCGGGCGTGCCGTCGGCGCGCAACAGGACTCCGTACCTCAGCAGGGCCATCGGCTCGGCGGTCCAGGCGGTCACCCGCACCTCGCCCTTGACCCCGAACCCGCCGGCGATCTGGCCGACGAGGATGAGTTTGCTGTCGGTGGACATCCAAAAACTCCGCTCGTCCCGGCGAAGGCCGGGACCCAGATACAAAACGCCGCCGCCAGATAGCAGAAAAGCAGCGCCCGTACGTCGGGCGCTGCTTCCTGTCATCTGGGCCCCGGCTTTCGCCGGGGTGAGCGGACGAGGTTCAGGCCTCGGTCTTCTCTTCCTCGGTCGCTTCAGCGGCCGGGGCTTCCTCAGCAGCGGCTTCAGCAGCCGGGGCTTCCTCGGCGGCGGCTTCGGCGGGAGCCTCTTCCGCGGCGGCTTCAGCCGGGGCTTCCTCGGTCACGGCTTCAGCGGCCGGAGCCTCTTCAGCAGCGGCTTCGGGCTCGGGTGCCGGGGCGTTCTTGGCGGCTTCGGCGGCGGCCCTGGCCTCTTCCTTGGCGCGGACGGCGGCCTCGGCGGCCTCGATCTTGGCGGCGGCTTCGGCCTCGGCGCGGTCAGCCTCGCGCTGGGCGCGCTCGGCGGCGCGTTCCTGGGCCTTCTTGCCCGGCTGCGCCTTGTTCGGGTTGTTCGACTGCGTCCACTTGACCTTGTCGGCCAGGGCTTCGTCCTGGCTCAGGAAGCGGGCGACGCGGTCGGTCGGCTGGGCACCCTTGCCGAGCCATTCGGCGATCCGGTCGGCCTTCAGGGTGACGCGCTTCTGCTCGCCGTCGCGCGGCAGCATCGGGTTGTAGGTGCCGACGCGCTCGATGAATTTGCCGTCGCGCGGCGAGTGGGAGTCAGCGACGACGATGTAATAGTAGGGGCGCTTCTTGGCGCCGCCGCGGGCCAGACGAATCTTCAGCATTTTCAGTCTCTTTCTTTAATCGAAGTCATTTCTTGGGAGGAAAGCCCGGCAGGCCGGGGAGGCCTCCCGGAAGTTGTCCGCCGCCCAGGGCCGCCATGCGGTCCTGGAGGGCTTTCAATTCGTCGGCCGTGGGTTCCGGCATCTTGCCGCCGCCCATCGCCTTGAGGCGGGCCATGTCGGGACCGCCCATTCCGCCGCCGCCGCCGAGGCCGCCCATCATGGCGGCCATCTGCTTGAGGCCCTTGCCGCCGCCCTTGGACATGGACTTGACCATGTCGGCCATCTGGCGGTGCTGTTTGAGCAGGCGGTTGATGTCCTGGACCTCGACCCCGGCCCCCTTCGCAACGCGCTTTTTGCGGCTGGCGTTGAGCAGGTCGGGCTTCTTGCGCTCGGCCTTGGTCATCGAGGAGATGATGGCTTCCTGGCGGGCGATCATCCGATCGTCGACACCGCTCTCGGCCATCTGGTTCTTCATCTTGGCCACGCCGGGCAGCATGCCCATGATGCCTTGCAGACCGCCCATCCGCTTCATCTGCTGCAGCTGGCCGGCGAGGTCGTTCAGGTCGAACTGGCCCTTGGCCAGCTTGCGGGCCATGGCCTCGGCCTTGGATTGGTCGAGCTCCTGCGAGGCCTTTTCGACGAGGGCGACGATATCGCCCTGACCCAGGATGCGGCCGGCGACGCGGCGGGCGTCGAACACCTCCAGCGCGTCGACCTTCTCGCCCGCGCCGATGTATTTGATCGGCAGGCCGGTAACGGCGCGCATCGACAGCATGGCCCCGCCGCGCCCGTCGCCGTCGGCGCGGGTCAGGACCAGGCCGGTCAGCGGCAGACGCTCGTGGAAGGCCTTGGCGGTGCGGACGGCGTCCTGGCCGGTCAGGCTGTCGGCGACCAGCAGAGTCTCGACGGGCTTGGCCACGGCGGCGACTTCGGCCACCTCGGCCATCAGGGCCTCGTCCAGCGTAATGCGGCCGGCGGTGTCGAGGATCAGGACGTCGAAGCCCTGGAGCTTGGCGGACTGCAGCGCTCGCCTGGTGATCTGGATCGGCGATTCACCGGCCACGATCGGCAGGGTGGCGACCTCGATCTGTTTGCCGAGGGTCTGCAGCTGTTCCATGGCGGCCGGACGACGCGTGTCCAGCGAGGCCATCATGACCTTCTTGCGATCGAATTTGGTCAGTCGCAGCGCCAGCTTGGCCGATGTCGTGGTCTTGCCCGACCCCTGCAGGCCGGCCATCAGCACGACGGCGGGCGGGGTGGCGTTCAGATTGATCGGGACCGGCTCTTCGCCCAGCATCTCGACCAGGCCGTCATAGACGATCTTGACCACCTGATCGGCGGGCTTGACCGAACGGATGACGTCCTCGCCGGTAGCGCGCTCGGTGGCGAAGGCGATGAAGTCCTTGACGACGGGCAGGGCGACGTCGGCCTCGAGCAGCGCCACGCGGACTTCGCGCATCGCCTCGGCCACGTCCTTTTCGGACAGGGCACCGCGCCCGGTGATCCGGTCGAAGACGCCTGTCAGCCGCTCGTTCAGAGCCTCGAACATTCACTACCTCGTCAGCCCCGCGGGCCAATCAAACCGACGGGCGAAACGGTCTCCATAGCGAAATCGCCTCCGGCGACGATCACGTCGGCGGAGGGTTCTCGCCTGCCTCGTCCGGTCGAAACCGGGGTCGTGCAGGTGGAGACGCGAGGTTCACTTGCGTCGGAAGCGGCGGCTTATGCGGGAAAAGCCGCCGCGAGGCAAGCCGCGCCGGTCAGGCTTCGGCAGTCAGGCTTCGGCGGTCAGGGCCCGGGAGCCTTCGGCCAGGCCGGTGACGCGCCGCGCCAGGGCCAGCAGGGCCTCGCGCTGCGGTTCCAGGTTGCTGGCCACCGAGATGTCCAGCGCCCTGGCGGCCGTGAGGGCCTCGGTCAGGCCGGCCTGCAGCGGATCGCCCTCGCTCACAGTGACCGCCTCCAGCGCCTTGACCGCCTCGTCCATGGCGTCATTGGCCACGCCGAAATTGCGGTCGTCGAGGGCGGTGGTGGCGCGATAGACCCAGACGTTGGCGGTCAGCAGCTGGTTGGCGGTGATCCGGGCCTGGCGGTCAGCGACGGCGGCGTCGCGGGCCGCCTGGGCCTCGGCGATGGCGCTGCGGGCCGGGATGTCGCGGGTCAGATAGCCGCCGCCGAACAGCAGGACGGCCACGAGGGCCGCGACGCCGAGCCGGATCAACATCGATCGACCGCTGGGCTTGGGAAGGGCGTCGCTCATCGTGGGAGTCCTGATGTCTGTGCGCGAACGGCGCGGCGCCACTATCGGCCCTTTGGAGGAGGGCTGCAATCAGGCGGAGCGGTGTTCGACCGGACTTGCGGGCCCGCAAATCCGGTTTCATCGGCGCGCAACGGGATGCCCAATCGCCGGCCGCCTGATACGGTCCCCGGTGCAAACGGCGCTCCTCCGCCCTGCCGCTGGACGATCCTGACATGGCCCCTGCCTCCGATGACCGACTGCGCGACGAGGTGCGGCTGCTGGGCGGACTGCTGGGTGAGGTGATCCGCGACGAGGGCGGCGAGGCGCTCTTCGATCGTATCGAGGCTGTGCGGCAGGCCTCGGTGGCCTGGCACCGCGACGCCGGGGCCGCCGACGCCGCCCGGCTGGAGCAGCTGCTGGGCGACCTGTCACTGGATCAGGCGGTCGGCCTCGCGCACGGCTTCGCGGTCTTCTCCCTGCTTGCCAATGTCGCCGAGGACCGGGCCGGTCAACGCCGCGCCCGCGAACAGGCCGCCGAGGGCACGCGCGCCGACACCCTCGAAGGGGCCCTGCAGCGGCTGGCCGCCGACGGTGTCGGGCCGGAGCGCACCCTGACGCTGCTGTCCGAGGCCCTGATCTCGCCGGTGCTGACCGCCCACCCGTCCGAGGTGCGGCGCAAGAGCGTCATCGACCGGATCGCCGCCGTCTCCGCCCTGCTCGACGGCTGCGACCAGACCGGGCTGGCCCATGCGCCCGAGGCGATGACCGACGGCCTGCGTCGTCAGACTGTGATCCTGTGGGCGACGCGGCTGGTGCGTCAGGCCGGTCTGGTGGTGCAGGACGAGATCGACACCGTCGTCTCCTTCCTCGAACGCATCTTCCTGCACGTGGCCCCGGCCCAGCTGGCCGACTGGCGCCGCCGCCTGAATGCCCCCGACCTCGAGCCCTTCATCCGCATCGGTAGCTGGGTCGGCGGCGACCGCGACGGCAACCCCAATGTCGACGGCAAGGTGCTGGCCGCGGCCTTCCGCACCCAGGCCCGGGCCGCGCTCCGCCACTATCTCGATGAGGTCAACGCCCTCGGGGCCGAACTCAGCCTGTCCGGCTCGATGAGCGAGATTTCGCCCGAGCTGGCGGCCCTGTCCAGGGCCTCGGGCGATCGCTCGCCGCATCGCGCTGACGAGCCCTATCGCCGCGCCCTCAGCGAGATCTACGCCCGTCTGGCGGCGACCTGGCCGATCCTGACCGGCCAGCCCGTGCCGCGCGCCGCTGCCTTCGACGCAGAACCCTATGCCGGTCCGGCTGCCTTCCGTGGCGATCTGGCGGTGTTGCGCGACAGTCTGATCGCCCACCACGGCGCGGTCTTCGCCGACGACCGCCTGACCCGGCTGATCACCGCCGCCGATGTGTTCGGCTTCCACATGGCCACCGTCGACCTGCGTCAGAACGCCGATGTGCACGAACGGGTGGTCGCTGACCTGCTCAAGGTGGCCGGAGTCTGCCCCGACTATCCGGCGCTGGACGAGGAGGCCCGGCTGTCGCTGCTGGCGGCCGAACTGGCATCGGGCCGGCTGCTGTTCAGCCCCTTCGCCACCTATGATGAGGAGACGCTGAAGGAACGCGCCATCCTGCAGGCGGCGGCCGAGGCCCTGCGTCTGTTCGGCCCGCAGGCCATCCGCACCCATATCGTCTCCAAGACCGACGCCGCTTCGGACCTGCTCGAGGTCTATCTGCTGCTCAAGGAGGTCGGTCTGTACCGGCCCGGGGACCCCGCCGCCTGTCCGGTGCAGGCCGCGCCCCTGTTCGAGACCATCGACGACCTGCGCGGCGCGAAGGCAACGCTGCAGCGGTTGTTGCAGGAGCCCTCCGCCCTCGCCGTGGCCCGCGCCCGCGGGGTGCAGGAGGTGATGATCGGCTATTCCGACTCCAACAAGGACGGCTCCTATCTGACCTCGACCTGGGAGCTGCATGAGGCCTCAATGGCCCTGCTGGAGGTCACCGACGCCGCGGGCCTGCGGCTGCAGCTGTTCCATGGCCGGGGCGGGGCGGTCGGCCGCGGCGGCGGCTCCAGCTTTGCCGCCGTGGTGGCCCAGCCCCAGGGCACGGTCGCCGGCCGGATCCGCGTCACCGAACAGGGCGAGGTCATCGCCAACAAATACGGAGAACCCGAGGTCGCCCGGCGCAATCTCGACGCCCTGACCTGCGGTGTCCTGCTGGCCTCCTTGCGCCCGGCCGCGGACGAGACCTTCACCGACCGTCACGGCGAGACCGCCGCCGCCCTGTCGCGAGCCTCGATGTCCGCCTACCGGGCCCTGGTCTATGAGACCCCCGGCTTCGTCGACTATTTCCGGGCCGCGACGCCCATCGCCGAAATCGCTGACCTGAAGATCGGCTCCCGCCCGGCGTCGCGCACGGCTTCGACGGCGATCGAGGACCTGCGGGCCATTCCCTGGGTGTTCAGCTGGTCCCAGTCGCGCGTCATGCTGCCCGGCTGGTTCGGCTTTGGCTCGGCCGTCGCGGGGGCCGATATGGACGAACTGCAGACCATGAACCGCTACTGGCCCTTCTTCCGCACCCTGATCCAGAACATGGAGATGGTCATGGCCAAGGCCGACATGACCATCGCCCGCCGCTATGCCGCCCTGGTGCCGGATCAGGCCCTGGCCGGGCGGATCTATTCCGCCATCAACGCCGAATGGGACCGCACCCATGCGGCGGTTCTGGCGATCACTGGACAGGATGCCCTGTTGGCCGGCCAGCCCGAGCTGGACCGGTTGATCCGGTTGCGCATGCCCTATGTCGAGCCGCTGAACCACGTTCAGATCGAACTCATCCGCCGCCGTCGCGCGGGGGACGACGATCCCCGTGTCCGCGAAGGCATATTGCTGGCCCTGAACGGGGTGGCGGCGGGGCTGCGCAACAGCGGCTGATCGGCGATCAGCTTTCCGCGAATTCATCCGCTGTCGTGATTTCGCCTCGGGACGCTCACGCGCCTGAAACGGGCCGGGCGCATCCAGCGTCCCGTCGCCGACAAGAGCGACGCCCCCAGGATTTCGCCATGAAAGCCCTCGCTTCTCTCTCCGCCGTCCTCGTTCTCGCCTTCGCCGGGTCCGCTTCGGCCCGGGAGGCACGGATCGCCTTCGGGGATCTGGACCTCTCCAGCCCCGCCGGTGCCGACGCCTTCGACGCCCGCGTCGAGTCCGCCGCCTACCGGATGTGCCGGGGGGCCCGACGTTCGGGCAGCCTCATTACCGACCGTGCCGCCTGCCGCGCCGCCGTTCGCGACGAGGCGGTGCGCCAGCTCCCGGGTCGGGTGCAGGTCGACTACGCCCTGAGCCGGGTGCCGATCGTCGCCTGAAAACAGACGGGACCGCTCTACCGGGAGCGGTCCCGTTTGACATAGGCCAGGCTTATATCCGGGGTTTCAGTTCTCGGGCTTGAATCCAGCAACTGTAATGATTCTGGTCTGGTGGTCGTCACACGAGCCCATCATCTGCCTTGTCGTTGCATTCACCGCGACAGGAGGATTTCAGATGATCAGAACCACCCTCGCCTTAGCCGCCGCGACGTTGCTGTATGCGGCGCCGGCAGCGGCCCAGACCGTCCGCGTGCCGTTCGGCGACCTCAACCTGTCGACCGTCGCCGGTGCCGAAGCCTTTGACGCCCGCGCCGCCGCTGCCGCCCGTGACGTGTGCGTCTTCGGGCCGCGCGCCCTGGTCAACGACAACTGCGTGCGGCGCGTGCAACGGGAAGCCGCGCGTGGCCTGCCGGCCGCGCGCCGCGACGACTATGTGCGCGCCCGCCGCGGCGAGCGCATCCTCGTCATGGCCGCCCGCGCCTGGCCGGCATGAGACGCAGACAAAAGGGGCCGGCGGATCGCTCCGCCGGCCCCTCTCGTTTCAGTCCTGAAGCTCAGGAGACCGGGAAGCCCCGAACCCTCAGCAGGGCCGCGACGTCGGGATCGCGGCCGCGGAAGCGACGGTAGGCCTCGGCACGGTCGGTGGTGTTGCCCTCGGACAGGATGATCGACTTGTAGCGGCTGCCGATGTCCGGATTGAAGACGTCGCCCGACTCCTCGAAATAGGCCCAGGTGTCGGCGTCCATGACCTCTGACCAGAGGTAGCTGTAATAGCCGGCCGAATAGGCATCGGACGTGAACAGGTGATTGAAGTGCGGCAGGCGGTGCCGCATCACGATCTCGTCGGGCATGCCGTAACGGGCCAGGCTCTCGCGCTCGAAGGCGTCGATGTCGGTCGGCGGCGTGGATTGGGTGTGCAGGTCCATGTCGACCAGGGCCGAGGACAGATAGCTGACCGTCGCATAGCCCTGGTTGAAGGTATTGGCGGCCTCGATCTTGTCGACCAGCGCCTGGGGCATGCTCTGGCCGGTTTCAACATGCTTCAGATAGCCGTCGATGATCGGCCGGCTGAGGACCCAGTGTTCATGCACCTGCGACGGATATTCGACATAGTCGCGCGGCGTGCCACCCAGGGCCGGATAGGTGACCCGGGAAGACAGGGTGTGCAGGGCGTGGCCGAACTCGTGGAACATCGTCTCGGCGTCGTCGAGCGAGATCAGGATCGGCCCGCTCTCGGCCTTGATGAAGTTGTTGTTGTTCGAGCTCAGGATCGGCTCGACCCCGTCATAGGTGCTGTAGCCACGATATCCGCTGGCCCAGGCGCCTGAACGCTTGCCCGGACGGGCATAGTCGTCGGCGTAATAGAGACCGATCGGGGTCCCGTTCTCCCTGACCTCATAGACCGTCACGTCCTCGTGGAAGACCGGCACGGTCCCCGGAGCCAGTTTGGTGAAGGTGAAGCCGTACAGCCGCTCGGCCATGTAGAACGATCCCGCGCGAACATTCGACAGTTCGAAATAGGGTTTCAGTTCATTCTGATCGAGGTCGTATTTCGCCTTACGGACCTTCTCCGCATAGTAGAGATAGTCCCAGGGCTCGATGTCGTGACCGGCGATTTCGCGCATGTCCGCGACCTCTTCCGCCACCCGCGCCTTGGCGGGGGCCCAGACCCGGTTCATCAGGTCCATGGCCGCGGCCGGGGTCTTGGCCATGGTGTCCTGCATGCGCAGTTCAGCGTGGTTCCGGTAGCCGAGCAGGCGGGCTCTCTGGTGACGCAGGTCGACGATCCGGGCGATCACGGCATTGGTGTCATTGGCGTCGCCGTTGTCGCCCCGGCCCACGAATTTCCGCCACACCTTTTCGCGCAGGTCGCGGTCGTCGGCGAACGACAGGAAGGGATCGACGCTGGAACGGGTGTTGACGATGGCCCAGCCGGTGACCTCGCGTCGGCGGGCGGCTGCGGCGGCCGCGGCCTTGGCGTCGGCGGGCAGGCCGTTCAGCCCGGCCTCGGTCTCGATCACGGTCCAGGCGTTCTCATCAGCCACGACCTTCTGTCCGAAGGTGGTGAAGGCCGAGGACAGTTCGGTGGAGATGCGGCCCAGTTCGGCCTTGCCCGCCGCGTCCAGCGCCGCGCCACCGCGGATGAAGCCATCCCGGCTGCGCTCGGCCAGACGGGTCTGTTCCGCCGTCAGCCCGAGGGCGGCGGCATTGTCGGCGACATGTTTGACGCGCTGGAACAGGCGTTCGTTGAAGGTGATCTCGTTACCGGCCTGGGTCAGGATCGGCGAGATTTCGCGGGCGACGGCCTGATAGTCGGCCGAGCCGATATTGCCGGTCATCACCCCGAACAGGGTCAGGGCCCGGCCCAGCGGCTCACCGGCGATCTGGTTTGCGACCTGGGTATTGGCGAAGGTCGGGGGTTCCGGATTGTCGGCGATGGCGGCGTATTCGGCGCGTTGAAGCTCGATGCCTTCCAGGATGGCGGTCTTCAGCTTGTCGGCGGTCACGCGATCCCACGGCGGAACGCCGCCGTAGGGTCCGGTCCAGGGCTGCAGCAGTTCGGCCTGCGGGGTCTGGGTCGGCAGGATGGCGCGAGCGGCGGCGGCGTCGGACGCCAGGGTCGAAGCGGGCGTTCCCCCGCCCATCGACAGGCCGTTCGAGGCGCAGGCCGACAGGGCGAACAAACTGCCCCCGGCGACGAGAAGCTGGCGTCTGTGCATGGAAAACTCCGTCCGTAGGTTCTGTTGCCTGACCCTAGGCCCGTCCATGGCGGGCTGTCACATGAACGGACCGTAATCTTCGCCGGTGGACGGGGGCGGGTGGCGAGTCTAAAGCCCCCGCCATGGCGATTGGCGTATTCGACTCCGGCGTGGGCGGTCTCACGGTTCACCGCGAACTGACGCGGCGTTTCCCTGACCGGGACTTCGTCTATCTGGCCGACCAGGCCAATGCCCCCTATGGCGGGCGCGGGGGCGAGGAGATCGTCGACCTCACCCGGGCCGGCTGCGAGCGGCTGTTCGAGGCCGGTGCCAACGTCATCGTCCTGGCCTGCAATACAGCCTCGGCCATCGCCCTGCGCCGGCTGCAGCAGTCCTGGGTGCCCGAGGCCCGCGCGCGTCATGGTCGGTCGGTCAATGTTCTGGGCATCATCGTCCCGACCATCGAGGCCGCCACCGGCATGCCCTGGACCTATGAGGCCGAGCGGCGCGGCGACAAGATCGAGGCGCTTGAGATCACCGGCGTCTTCTGCACCGCCGCCACCGCCATGAGCCGGGTTTATGAGATCGAGATCGACAAGCGACGCGAAGATCTGGCGGTCTTCTCCGAGGCCTGCCCGGGCCTCGCCGGTCTGATCGAACTGGGGGCCCCGGCCGAGGAGTTGAAGGTGGTGGTCGACGACCACGTCGATGCTCTTCGCCGCCGCATCGGCCGCCATCCGGACAAGGCCATCCTGGGGTGCACCCACTATGAGATCGTCGCCGACCTGTTCGCCGCCGCCCTGCCGCCGGGCACGTCGGTGATCCACCAGCCCACGGCCGTCGCTGACGCTCTGGACCGGTATTTCCAGCGCCATCCGGAGTACGACCTCGGCGGCTCAGGCCGCCGGGAGTTCCTGACCAGTGGCAAGGCCGGGCCGCAGTCGGAGCTGGTCAGCCAGTTCTGGGGCGCGCCCCTGACCTTTACGCCGGCCTGACTTGACGGGCGGACGATCCCGACGCCGAATGGCGGCGAGGAGGCCGTTCCTATGCTGAAATCCGCCATCGCCGCTGCCGCCGCCGGGCTCGCCCTGTTCGCCGCCATGCCAGCCGCCGCCGAGGTGGTCGAACGCCATGCTGACGGCTTCACACTGCGTTTCGAAGTGACGATGGAGACCGCGCCCGACGACCTACTGGGCTCGGTCGGCCGGATCGGCGAGTGGTGGGACGGGGCCCACAGCTACAGCGGAGACGCCGCCAACATGACCCTCGCGCTGGAGCCCGGCGGCTGCTTCTGCGAAGCCTTGGCCAACGGAACGGCCTTCGAGCACGGTCGCGTCGTCTCGGTCGATGCGGCGACCGGCGTCCTGCTGAACGCCCCGCTCGGGCCCCTGAAGGCCGCGGCGACCAGGGCCGACCTCCGCTTCGGTTGGTCCGCCGCGAACCGCGGCTGGACGGTGGTCATGACCTTCGTGGTCGAGGGTCCTGGTCTCGGCACCTATGCCGACCCCGTCGACGGCGTCATGGGCGGTGCCTTCGCCCGCTACACACGCTACGTCGAATACGGCGAGGGCTGAGGTCGGGCGTCCCAGCCGAACAGCCTGAGCCAGGCCTCTACCAGCAACAGGTTGGGAACCCAGCAAAGGAAGGAGATCAGGGGGTAGGCCTCCTCGAACGACAGGCCGGTCAGCGGACTGAGTGGGATCAGGATCCTCAGTGACACCGCTGCGAACGTCACCGAGAGGCTGCGGATCATCCAGCGGCGATGCTGGGCGAAGTCTCCACCGACAACCTTGCGCCAGCCGATGGCCGTGGTGGTGAACCAGGCCACAGCCAGTCCGCTGAACCCGGCCGCAGCTACAGGCCCCATGGTGGTGTGTAGCGCCAGCCACAGGCCGGCCACCGCGCCGACGAGACAGACTACCACATAGACCCGTCCCGCCCAGCGGTGCCAGATTCTGCGCGGTCCGCGTCGTGTCACCAGCTGGAAGAACCCGAGGGCAAGCGCCGTGACCCCGCAACCGACATGGATCTGTACCGCGAGGGGCCAGTTGGCGATCTGGGGCAGCATGAGCGGCGCAGCACCGGGTACCTCGGGCAGGAGATATCTTGCACTGACCAGCGCAACCCCGAGGGCAAGAAAGGCCAACAGGCTGAACAGGGTTGTTGCTATCACTCTCGTCATGTCACTGCCTTCGTTTTGGATGAGCATGGGTTGAACTGAATGGCGCGCACATGTCAGCCTCGATCTCGCGAACGGAACCGTTCCCTTCGCGAACGGAGCGGGCCGTGACGGTTGGCGGGGCAATCAGGCGGTTGGCGGCCTGCAAGGTCGGCCGAACGGGGCCGTTGGAGCTGATCGCCCTCGTGCCTTTCGGGCTGTTTCTGGGTGCGATCCAGCCCTTCGATTCGGTTGGCCCGGCCCTGCCCCGCTATATCTACTGGCAGCTGGCGATCGTTGGTGGAGGCGTGATTGGTGCCTTGATTGAACCATTGGTTTACCGGGCAGTGGGAACAAGACCCCGACTGTTCGCGCTCGCCCAGCTGATGGCCATGACGCCGGCTATCTCGGTTTGGGTTTCGCTGGTCCCGGCGTTGTTTTTCGGCATGACCGTGTCGGGAGGAAGCGCGTTGGAGATCATGCCGAATGTGCTGATCATCAACACCTCGGTGGTGATTCTGGCTTGGCTGATGCGGAAGGCGACCAACCGTCGGGACGCGATCTCGCCCATTCCCGAAGGCCTGGCTCCCCCTGTCATCCGCGCCCGGTTGCCGCCCCGGCTGGCTCGATCGCGTCTGGTCGCTGTCGAGGCGGAGGACCACTATCTCCGCGTCCGGACCGAGGCCGGTTCAGCGCTTGTTCTGATGCGGCTCGTGGATGCGCTGGAGGCCCTGTCCGGACTCGACGGCTTTCGGACTCATCGATCGTGGTGGGTCGCCCGCACCGCCGTACAGGCCATGCGCTGGAAGGGCGGTCGGGGCGACCTGACGCTGTCGGATGGTTCGTCTGCCCCGGTCAGCCGGACCTATGCCGCGGTCCTGAAGGGCACCGACTGGGCGGCCCCGGTCAGCTAGGCCGCCAGCGCCGCTTCAGACGCTGCAATACGGCTGGCAGCATGGACCACCGCGCTGATGCGCAGGGCCGCCTGGACGTGGGTTGCGGGAACGCCGTGCTTGCGCAGCTCGCCTTCATGCGCATCCAGACAGGCGCCGCAGCCGTTGATCGCCGAGACCGCCGTGGACCACAGTTCAAAATCCATCTTGTCGACGCCGGGATTGGCGAGGACGTTCATGCGCAGCCGGGCCGGGATGGTCGTGTACTCGTGGTTCTTCATCAGGTGCAGAGACCGGTAGTAGATGTTGTTCATACCCATAATGGCAGCGGCGGCCTTGGCCGCGTTCACCGCCTCGGGGGTCAGGACGGTCGCCGCCTGGGCCTCGATGGCCTTCACCACTGGCGCGACGCCGATCGCATGAGCTGAGGCGAGGAAACAGCCCCATTTCTGCTGGTCGCTCAACACGGTCTCGGAGGCGAGCGAGCCGAGGTTCAGCGAAATGTCCTTGGCATAGGCGGGCATCAAGTCGCGCAGGGCGTCGAGTGACATGGAATTCCTCAGTGGCGAGTATCGAGTGGCGTGTGGCGAGGGACTGAGATGGCGCAAATGGCGGGTCTCAAGCGGCGAAAACTCGCCACTCGCCACCCGCCACTCGTCACTGGTTAGGCCGCCAGCGTTTCCCCGCCGACCGGGCGGTTGCAGGCGCACAGCTCGTCGGTCTGCAGGGCGTCGACGACCCGCAGGGTGTCGGCGGGTGCGCGGCCCACGTTCAGATTGGTAACATAGACGTGCTGCACGACATTGTGCGGGTCGACCACGAAGGTCGCGCGCAGAGCCACGCCCTCGGCTTCGTCCAGAATGCCGAGGTCACGGGCGAATTTTCCACCGTTGTCGGCGAACTGCCAGATCGGCAGTTTCGACAGATCAGCGTGGTCGCGGCGCCAGGCCAGTTTCACGAACTCATTGTCGGTCGAGCCGCCCATGACCACCGTGTCGCGGTCGTCGAAATCGCGGGCCAGCGAGGCGAACTCGGCGATCTCGGTCGGGCAGACGAAGGTGAAGTCCTTCGGGTAGAAGAAGATGACCTTCCACTTGCCCTCGAAGCTGTCCTTGGTGATCAGCTCAAAGGCCGAGACGCCGTTCTCTTCGTGGCTGTTGAAGCCCGGCTTGACGCCGATGATCTTGAAGTCCGGCAATGTTTGTCCGACGCCCAGCATGGCGGGTCTCCTGTTGTGTCTGAAAGGGTTGCGCCCGGGGAGGGGTGCCGCAACCGCGAAATGGCGCGTGCGGTGCACAAAGTCAATGATTGGACACTGTTTTGTTTGATAGAATTTAGTTATAGGGGCAACAGGTTGTACCGCGTCTGGACCGGACAAGGCCGGTGCCCGCTTTACGGTGGGCACCGGGGGCTGCAAGGTCGGGGTCATTCCTGGGGAGTTCCGCCATGCGCCGTCTGACCTCTGTCCTGCTGATCGCCGCCACGGCGCTCCCCGCTGCGGCCCTGCCCTCCGCTGCCGCCGCCCAGACCCCGCCCGCGACCATCGGTGACCGCTATGTTCCGGCCCCCTGGTGGATGCGCGATCCGGTCATCGCCTCGGTCGGCCATGTCCGCACGGAAATCCCGGCCAATCGCGCCGCCTTCGGGGCCACCTTCCAGTCGATCGACCGCAGCGCCGCCGATGCCTCGCGCAAGGCGGCTGACCAGATCCGCGCCCTCAGCCAGGCGCTCGGCGCCTATGGCGTGGAGGCGGTCCGGGTCGAGACGGGGATCACCACCCGACCGATCTATGACCAGTATCGTGACGAGAACGGGGTGCTGCGCGACAATGTGCGTGCCGATCGTGTCGCCCGCTACCAGGCGGATGCCACGATCAGCGTTACTGTTCGGGATATCGCCGTGCTGGAGCGGGTCTATGCCACTGTTCTCGCCGCGGAGCCGACCTCGACCAGCAGGGTCAGCTTCAGCCTCCAGCCCGAGAACATCACCAACACCCTGATGCAGGCCGAGGCCGTCAAGGATGCGGCGCGGCGCGCGCGGGAGGCGGCCACCAACGCGGGGGCGACCCTGGGGGCTGTGCGGGTGATCGATCCCACGGGCCGCGCCTGCGAGACCGACGTTCTGGCCGGCTGGCCGTCCTACGGGTCCGGTGCCGGACAGGCGACGAACGTCGATGAGATGGTTGTGTCGGGATCGCGTGTCAGGCGCGAGGGTCTGGTGTCGAACGCCCCGGCACCGCCGCCGCCGCCGCCGGGTGCGGCCGCTCCCGGTGAAGCCCAGATCGAGGCGGCCCGACTGGCTCTCCAGCCGCCGCTGCGTGAGCTGGTGGACCGGGCCTGTGTCGTATTCTCGCTGAACTGAGCGCATCAGGCCGATGAGCGCGCCCTTCAAAGCCGATCCTGCCTTTG
This sequence comes from Caulobacteraceae bacterium, assembly GCA_965284535.1. Taxonomy (GTDB): domain Bacteria; phylum Pseudomonadota; class Alphaproteobacteria; order Caulobacterales; family Caulobacteraceae; genus Brevundimonas. The sequence continues at coordinate 822,787 of OZ260090.1, read as the reverse complement.
AGGCCGGTTCCGTCGTCGTCGGCGACTGGCCGTTGTGTCAGGTCAGGTTGCAGGATGACGCGCGCTTTCCCTGGCTGATCCTGATTCCCCGGCGTGATGGCCGGTATGAGATTGAGGACCTGTCGCCGGCCGAACGCGCCACGCTCATGGATGAGGTCGTGCGTGCGGGCGAGATGGTGCGGGCCCTCGGCCAGGCCGCGGGTCGTCCGGTCCAGAAGCTCAACGTCGCGGCGCTCGGCAATGTGACGGCCCAGCTTCATGTCCATGTGATCGGCCGGCGGCACGATGACGAGCAATGGCCTGATCCGGTCTGGGCGCGCGGCGTGGCCGTGCCCTATGGGGCCAACGGGCTGCAGGCGGCGGTCTCGCGGATCCGGCTCAGTCCGGGCGGACAAGGCTGACGGCGCGGGTCTGGCCGCCGCCCGTCAGCGTCCCGCGCCAGCCGGTCGCCGTCCTCTCCAGGGCCATCGTGCCCGCCCCGTCCAGCGTCAGGGTTCTGCCGTCCGATGAGGCCGCGCCATAGCCGCCCCGGCCCCGCCAGCCGCCCTCCGCCGGGCCAATGCCCGGATCGTTCAGCACCAGCTCATAGAGGGTCCGCCCGGCCGCATCGACCAGCCGCCAGGTTCCGTCCAGCTGCCCGGCGGCCTGATCAGCGCGGATTTCGGCGGAGGTCACGCCCTGCTCATAGACCGCCTCGGCTTCCGTGGCGGCGTACTCATAGGACCGGACATAGGCCTCGACCGTGACCGGGGTTTCCAGTGGCGCGCGACTCCGCTCGCCCGCGGAGTCGCCCTGGGCCGGGTCGCCGTCGGCGCTCCGGCCTGGCTCGTAGGGCCGGATCACCGGTGCCGAATAGGGGGTCTGCGTGGACGGCAGGGGCGCGGCCTCCTGCGTGAGCAGGCCCGCGAAGGCGATGACGACCAGACCCGACATGGGGATCAGACTGCCGCGAACCGGCGGGAATGACAAAGCGGCTGCACCATGCCCGCGAATTCCGGGGCCTTGGTGCCGCATGCCTCTACGCTTCGTTGACCCCCGCCGCCGCGCTGACTAAACCCGGATCACCGGTTTCGAGCGGCTGAATTCGCTCAGGTTTCTGAGAACCATTCGCAATATGTCGACCTCTCCCCTTCCGGGCGACGCCTCCAACGACCCGTCTGAAGATCAGACCGGCCGGTTCGTGGTCCAGCCCAACGGACGCGTCCGCCCCCTGTCGCCACACCTGCAGGTCTGGCGTTGGCACGTCACCATGGCGGCCTCGATCCTGAACCGTATGACGGGCGGTGCCCTTTCGGTCGGGGCGGTGCTGGTGTTCCTCTGGTTGATGGCTCTCGCCTTCGGTCCCGAGGCCTATGCGACCTATACCGGCTGGATGGGCTCGCCGCTGGGCCTGTTCGTCTGGTTTGGCCTGACCGTCGCCCTGTGCCTGCATCTGACCGGCGGCATCCGTCACCTGATCTGGGACACGGCGCGCGGTCTTTCACCCAAGGCCGCGGACGCCCTGTCCTGGGCCTCGATGATCGGCGGCGTGGCTATCGCCCTTGCGTTCTGGGTCTTGCTGTTCACTTCGGGGAGGGTCGTGCTGTGAGCCGCGCCGCCAAGGCCTTTGTAAAGGGCGTCAAGGTCTCCGAGCGCCACGGTGCCGGGGAGTGGACCGCGGAGCGCCTGTCGTCCCTGATCCTCGTGCCCCTGACCCTCTGGGGTCTGTGGAGCGGCTGGACGATGTCGGGTGCCGGCTACGATGCCGCCCTCGGCTGGTTCCGCTCGCCGGTCAACGCCGGGCTTCTGGCCGTCACCCTGGTGGTCAGTGTCTGGCATATGCAGATGGGGCTGAAGGTCATCGTCGATGACTATATCCACAAGCCCGGCTCGCGCACCGCGATCCTGGGCCTGATCGGCCTGTTCTGTCTCCTGCTCGCCGGGGCGGGCGTCTTCTTCATCGTGCGACTGGCGCTGGGCTCGGCCCCGCTGCCGGCCGGTTTCGGAGCCTGATAGCGTGGCTGCTTATGAATTCGTCGATCACGAATACGACGTCGTCGTCGTCGGCGCGGGGGGCTCGGGTCTCCGGGCGGCCCTCGGGGCGGCCCAGCAGGGGCTGAAGGTCGCCTGTGTCACCAAGGTCTTCCCGACCCGCTCGCACACCGTCGCCGCACAGGGCGGTATTTCCGCCTCGCTCGGCAACATGGGCGAGGATTCCTGGCAATGGCACATGTACGACACCGTCAAGGGGTCGGACTGGCTGGGCGATCAGGACGCCATCGAATATCTCGTCCGTAACGCGCCCAAGGCGGTCTATGAGCTCGAGCACTGGGGCGTGCCCTTCTCGCGGACCGACGAGGGCAAGATCTACCAGCGCGCCTTTGGCGGCATGACCCGCAATTTCGGCGAGGGTCCTGTGCAGCGCACCTGCGCCGCCGCCGACCGCACCGGCCACGCCATCCTGCACACCCTGTACGGCCAGTCAGTCCGGCGGGAGGTGAAATTCTTCGTCGAGTATTTCGCCCTCGACCTGATCATGCAGGACGGGGCCTGCACCGGCATCACCGCGCTCCAGCTCGACACCGGCGAGATGCACCGCTTCCGCGCCAAGCTCGTCATTCTGGCGACCGGCGGATACGGCCGCGCCTATTTCAGCGCCACCAGCGCCCACACCTGCACCGGCGACGGCAATGCCATGGTGCTCCGCGCCGGCCTGCCGCTGCAGGACATGGAGTTCGTCCAGTTCCACCCGACCGGCATCTATGGCGCCGGCTGTCTGATCACGGAGGGTGCGCGCGGCGAGGGCGGATACCTGACCAATTCCGAGGGCGAGCGGTTCATGGAGCGCTATGCGCCGACCGTGAAGGACCTGGCCCCGCGCGACATGGTCTCGCGCTCCATGACCATCGAGATCCGCGAAGGCCGCGGCGTGGGCCCGAACAAGGACCACATCCACCTGCACCTCGACCACCTCGACCCGGCCATCCTGCACCAACGCCTGCCCGGCATCTCCGAGAGCGCCAAGATCTTCGCCGGCGTCGACGTCACGAAACAGCCGATCCCGGTCCTGCCGACCGTCCACTACAATATGGGCGGCATCCCGACCAACTATCACGGCGAGGTCCTGACCAAGGTCGGCAAGAACGCCGACACGGTGGTGCCCGGCCTGATGGCCGTGGGCGAGGCGGCCTGTGTTTCGGTGCACGGGGCCAACCGTCTTGGCTCCAACTCCCTGACCGATCTGGTCGTCTTCGGCCGCGCCGCCGGCCTGCGCTGCGGCGAGGTCGTCGACAAGGCCTCGAAGGTTCCGGACGCTCCGGCCTCGGCGACCGATGCACATCTCGCCCGCCTCGACCGCTTCCGCAACGCCTCGGGCTCGACCCCGACCGCGAAGCTGCGCATCGACATGCAGCGCGCCATGCAGTCCGACGCCGCCGTCTTCCGCACCGGCAAGACGCTGGAGGAGGGGGTGGCCAAGCTGCGGGCCATCCACGCCGCCGGTGATGACATCAAGACAACGGATCGCGGCCTGATCTGGAACACGGATCTGGTCGAGACCCTCGAATACGACAACCTGATCGATCAGGCCCTGGTCACCATCGAGGGGGCTCTGAACCGCACGGAATCGCGCGGGGCCCACGCCCGCGAGGACTATCCGGACCGCGACGACGTCAAGTGGATGAAACACACCCTCGCCTGGAAGGTCCCCGGCAAGGCCGTGAAGATCGACTACCGTCCGGTCCATAACTACACGATGTCCGAGGACATCGATTACATTGAGCCCAAGGCGCGGGTGTACTGAAGATGGTCCAGCTCACCCTCCCCCGCGGCTCGAAGCCCACGCGCGGCAAGGTCCACAAGGCCCCGGCCGGCGCGCAGAACGTCAAGACCTACAAGGTCTATCGCTACGACCCCGAGGTCGACGCCGATCCTCGCTGGGACACGTTCGAGGTCTCGGCCGACGATCACGGCCCGATGCTGCTGGACGCCCTGATCCACATCAAGAACGAGATCGACCCGACCCTGAGCTTCCGGCGCTCTTGCCGTGAGGGCATCTGCGGCTCCTGCTCGATGAACATCGACGGGCGCAACGCCCTGGCCTGCACCAAGGGCATGGATGAGTGCGCCTCGAACTCCATCTCCATCGCCCCCCTGCCGCACCAGCCGGTGGTCAAGGATCTGGTGACGGACCTGACCCTGTTCTACGCCCAGTACGACTCGATCCAGCCCTACCTCCAGTCCGACCAGCCGGACCCCGAGACCGAGCGACTGCAGTCGCCCGAGGACCGCGCCAAGCTGGATGGTCTGTATGAGTGCATCCTGTGCGCCTGCTGCTCGACCTCCTGCCCAAGCTACTGGTGGAACCAGACGGAATACCTGGGCCCGGCCGCCCTGCTGCAGTCCTACCGCTGGATCGCTGACAGCCGCGACGACGCCACCGACAAGCGGCTCGACGACCTCGAGGACCCGTTCAAACTCTACCGCTGCCACACCATCATGAACTGCGCCCAGGTCTGTCCGAAGGGGCTGAACCCGGCGGAGGCGATCGCCAGGACCAAGAAGCTGATGGTGGCTCCCGGGCGGAAGAAGACCGAAGCGGCGTAGTCCGCGAAGCGGGTTCATCACAACGGGCACGACGACTCCACAGCGAACACGACGGGTCCCGCGCCTCGCTGCCGCTGTGTTCGTTGTGCCTCCGTTGTGTTCGCTGTGATGAACCTTGAATGCCAACCGCTTGCCGCTTTCGCGGCGAAGAATGGACCGCTATAGGCGCGACATGGCGAAGATCACCTACATCGAACACGACGGCCGCGAGCACGTCGTTGAGGTCAAGAACGGCCTCTCCGTCATGGAGGGGGCGATCCGCAACAATGTACCGGGCATCGACGCCGACTGCGGCGGTGCCTGTGCCTGCGCCACCTGCCATGTCTATGTCGACGAAGCCTTCGCCGCCGAGACCGGCCGGGCCTCGGCCATGGAGGAGTCGATGCTGGACTTCGCCGAAGGGGTCCAGCCGAACAGCCGGCTGTCCTGCCAGATCCGGGTCACCGACGATCTCGACGGCCTGATCGTCCGCCTGCCCGAAAACCAGCACTGAGGCCCGGCCATGGGCCGTGCCGATCCATCACTCGTCGAACTTGTCGGCCGGTTGATCGCTGCTGGCCCGCGGGACCGGCCGCCGCTGATCGCGGTCGTTGGCGCGCAGGGGTCAGGCAAGACCACGCTCGCACGGGACAGTGCCGGTCGGTACGGCGCGGCCCAGATCTCCATCGACGATGTCTATCTGACCCGGGCCGAACGCGAGGCCATGGCGCGTACGGTCCATCCGCTGTTCGTCACGCGCGGCCCGCCGGGGACCCATGATCTGGTCCTGCTGCAACAACTGATCGACGCCCTGTCCGCCGCCGGACCCGACGACGAGACCCGCATCCCCGACTTCGACAAGCGCGGCGACGACCGCAGGCCCGTCGAGGACTGGCGCGTCTTTCGCGGCCGGCCCTCGGCCATACTGATCGACGCCTGGTGCCTCGGGGCCCTGCCGCAGGACGCGACGGACCTCGCCGAGCCGGTCAATGCGCTCGAGGCCGACCACGACCCGGACGGCGGCTGGCGGCGCGCCGTCAACGGCTTCGTCGGGGGGGCCTATGCCGACTTCATCGCGCGCTTCGACGCCGTCCTGTTCCTGCGCGCCCCGTCATTCGAGGTTGTGCTGGACTGGCGCTGCCAGCAGGAAGCCGACCTGCTGGGTCTGGACCCCGCCGACCTCCCCGCCGAGGAGCGCGAACGGCTGGCCGGTTTCATCCAGTATTTCGAGCGCATCACCCGATGGATGCTCGAAGGCGGCCTGAAGGCCGATGTCGTCGTGCAACTGGATCGAAACCGTGTGCCGGGCTCTATGGACGCATGACCACCCCGCAGGATCGCCGTTTCGAGCCGCGCTCGCCCGCCAATGTCCGCGCCGTGGTGGTCGCGCCCGGCTTCGAACTGTCGTGCCTGCTGATCGATCAGTCGGCCCAGGGCGGCCGCATCCGGCTGGACCGGAACCTCGTCCTGCCGAAGGTGGTGATGGTGATCGATATCGCCCAGGGCGTCGCCATCGAGGCGCAGGTGGCCTGGCAGAAGGGTCAGGAGGCGGGCCTCAAACGTATCGGCCAGGCCTCGCTGCGCGGTCTGATCCCCTCCCGCCTCGCCGCCGCCCGCGACGCCTTCCTGAGGGCGGGCGGGCGCTAGAGGGCCGTCACCGCCTTGATCGCCACATAGACGGCGACGATCAGGATCAGGCCCGCGAACAGGCGTCTGCCGAGGACGGCGTTGTCGCCCAGCCGCCGGGCGATGGGCATGCCCGCAAGGGTTCCCACAGTCCCGCCAGCCGCCATGGCCGCCACGATCGGCCAGTCGATCAGGCCTGACAGGGCGTAGTTGGCGGCCGTGGTCGCCCCGAAGGCCGCGACGCTGACCAGGGACGAGGCCTGGGCCAGAGCCAGGGTCATGCCCGCCGCGCCCATCAGGCCCGGAACGATCAGAAAGCCCCCGCCGATGCCGAAGAAGCCGGCGGCCACGCCCACCCCCGCGCCGGAGGCGGCGACTCGCGGGGCCATGGCGCGGGTCAGCCGTATATTCTCCGCCCCGACCGGCGCATTCGGCCTGAGCATGGCCAGGGCGACCAGCCCCATGGCCAGGGCGAAGAAGATCAGCAGGGCGTGACCGTCGATGGCCTTGGCGACAGACGACCCGGCGAAGGCCCCGACCGAGCCGGTCGCGGCGAACAGCAGGGCGCAGGGCCAGCGCACCCGCCCCGCCCGCGCCTGACCGGTCAGGGCCGTCAGGGCGTTGAGCGCGACCCCGGCCGCCGAGGCGCCGATGGCGACATGCGGGTCCCGCACCCCGACCACATACAGCAGCAGCGGCACGGCCAGGACCGAGCCGCCGCCGCCGAACACGGTCAGCAGCAGGGCGACGATGCCGCCGCTGAGGACGGCCAGCATCAGCTGGGCGACGGTCGTGTCCATGGCGTTACGCGGGCTTCCCCGATCCGGCGACCGTGGGCAGGCCCGCGGCCTTCCAGGCGTTCAGACCGCCCTCCAGCACAAACGCTTCGCCGGGGATGCAGGCGGCCAGGCGAACACAGTTCATGCCGGTGCGGGCGCCCGATCGGCACATGTAGATCACGTTGTGGCCCGGCTGATAGTCCAGGTCGGCTGCGTCGAAGGCGGACAGCGGTTTGACGACGCTGCCGGCGATACGTTCCTGGGCGACTTCGTCGGGCTCGCGAATGTCGACCAGCACGGCCTTGCCGGACTTGATGCGGGCCGCGACTTCGGCGGCGGAGAGGGGGGTGAGCACGGCCATGGATCAGTTTCCTTGAGCGGGAGGGCAATAGATGTCGGCGAGCAGGGCGATGACCTTCAGGGCTGCCGGATCGGCGACGCGGTAGAGAATCGACACGCCCTCGCGCCGCCCGGCGACCAGCCCCTCCTCGCGCAGCACCGCGAGGTGTTGCGACAGGGCGGACTGGGACAGGCCCACAAGCGGCAGCAGTTCGCCGACGGCGCGTTCGCCGTCGCCGAGCTGACACAGGATCATCAGCCGCTTCTCGTTCGAGAGCGCCTTCAGAAGCCGGGTCGCCTCGCCGGCGTTGTCTTGAAGCTGGTTGAGGGACAGGGTGGAAAGGGTGTTCATGACCCCGAATATATGAAGCATTGCTAATTTAGCAAGTACTAATATATTGGTGCGAACCAAGGAGCTCTGCATGACCCTCGACCCCGCACCCGTGCCCACCGTTGAAGGGTTCTTCGACGCCGCGACCCACACCATCACCTATCTGGTCGCCGATCCGGCGACTGGCGCCGCCGCCGTCATTGACCCGGTGCTCGATTTCGATACCACCAGCGGCCGGACCTCGACCGCCTCGCTGGAGCGGGTCCTGGCCCGGATCACCGAACGCGGCCTTACGCTCGAACGGGTGCTTGAGACCCACGCCCATGCCGATCACCTGACCGGTGCCGACGAGATTCGCCGCCGCACCGGCGCTCCCATCGGCATCGGCAGCCGGATCACCGAGGTGCAGAAGGTCTTCGGCGTTCTGTTCGAGGCGCATGACGTCACCGCCGATGGCGTGGTCTTCGACAGCCTCTATGCGGACGGCGCGCGCTTCGCCCTTGGCTCGCTGCCGGTCGAGGTGATGCACACGCCCGGCCACACTCCGGCCTGCGTCAGCTACGTCATCGGCGACGCCGCCTTTGTAGGCGACACCCTGTTCATGCCCGACTACGGCACGGCGCGGTGCGACTTCCCCGGCGGCGACGCCCGGACCCTGTATCGCTCGATCCAGCGCATCCTCGCCCTGCCGCCGGAAACCCGGCTCTTCGTCGGCCACGACTATCTGCCCGAGGGCCGCACGGATTTTCACTGGGAGACGACGGTGGCGGCCGAGGCGGCCGGGAACATCCACATCGGCGGCGGCCGCTCGGAAGACGATTTCGTCGCCCTGCGCGAGACGCGCGACGCGACCCTCAAGGTCCCGGCGCTGATCCTGCCGTCGTTGCAGATCAACATCCGCGCCGGCGCGCTGCCGCCGCCCGAGGCCTCGGGCAAGCGGTTCCTCAAATTGCCGCTGAACGCGATCTGACCGTCAGCGCCCAAGCCCCGGCTCAGAGAACGTCCGGAACGGTCCCTGCGGTGATGGCGATACGGCCGATCAGACCCTTGACGATCAGGTCCAGGGCCGACCCCTCGCGATAGTCGGCGGCGGCGACGAAATTGACCCGGTCCTCGGAGATCAGGCCGTAGATCTTTTGCTGGTCGCGATCGGAGTTGCGCGGGTCATAGACCGCGATCGAATAGCCGCCCTTGGTGTGCATCATCTTCATGGTGGGCACGTCGGTGTCGCCGTCGCCGAGGAAGATCATCCGCTCGAACGGCACCGGCCGGTCGTCGTCGGCCATGAAGCGGTTGATCTTCTCGTGCTCCCAGTGGTTCAGCACGCCCTTGTTGATGCGGAACAGATACTGGGTCTTGGTCGTGTAGTTGACGCCGACCGCCGGCCAGATCGCCACGCCGTGGTCATCGTAGACGAATTTGGATGCGAACACGTGCCGGAACTCCGGCCGGATCGGACACCCCTCGATCATCTCCTCGAGACCGGCGGAAATGATGTAGTGTTCGATCTCCAGCCCGTATTTCTCGCCCATCGCATTGATGCGGTCGAACCAGCCCTTGCCGGTCAGGTCGGACTTGAGCCCGTCGAACAGCTTCACATCCTCGCCGTGCTCGGCCAGCAGCTTGCGGGTGATCGGCGCATTGTTGTCGCGCGCCTGTTTCAGCATCAACTGCATGTACATCAGGATGTTGTCGGCGTCGGCCTCGCGGGTCAGCTTGTCCGCCGCCCCCCAGAAGTCGCCGATCCCCATCCCGATCGAGGGAATGAAGGTCACTTCCTGCATGTTGCCGCGCGCCAGGGTGCCGTCGAAATCGTAGATCAGCGCGGTCTTGAGAGGCTTGGCCATGAGGAATCCGGCGGCGGACGCGGAGGGGTGATTAGTGATTAGTGGTTAGTGATTGCAGATGCCAGCGCGTCTGTTTGGGGAAGGGCGGCGCGGATCGTCCCGCCCCACAACCGGTGGCCAATCACTAACCACTAATCACTAACCACCAGCCACCCGGCGTCAGCCCAGCCTCAGTTCCGGTGCCGCCGCCGCGCTCTCGGCTTCCAGCGGCAGGTGCAGGATGAAGGTCGCGCCCTTGCCGGGCTCGCTCTCGACCTCGGCCCAGCCGCCGTGCAACTCGACCAGGGCCTTGACCAGGGCGAGTCCCACACCCGGTCCGCCGCGCTCGCGCCGCACGAACCGGTCAAAGACATGGGCCTGCAGGTGGTAGGGAATGCCGCGTCCGGTGTCCTCGACCCGAATGCGGACCTCTGACGCCGTGGCCTCGGCGGTCAGGGTCACGGCCCCGTCTTCCGACACCGCGCGGGCGGCGTGGTCGAGCAGATGATCCAGCGCCTGACCGACCCGCTGGGCGTCGGCCCGGATGGGGCGCAGGCCCCCGGGACAGTCGATCGTCAGCCTGGCACCGCGTGCCTCGATCCGCGCCCTGACCCGTTCGCCGGCGGCATCAAGCAGGTCGCGCACACGCACGTCACCCAGCTGAAGCTCCATCTCGCCCGCGTCGATCTGGGCCATGTCGAGCACATCATCGATCGAGCTGGCCAGCTGGCTGGCGGCGATGCGGATGGCACCGGCGTGCTGGCGGCTACGGTCGGGCAGGTCGGCCTGCATCTCCAGAAGCTCGGAATAGCCGACGATGGTGGTCAGGGGGGTGCGCAGTTCGTACGACACGCTGCCGACGAACTCGCGTTTCAGCGCCGTCGATTCCTCCAGCGCCTGGGCCTTGGCCGCCAGGGCCTGTTCCAGCCCGCGCCGGGCGGTGATATCGGCGAAGGCGACCAGGGTCGCGCCGTCGGGCAGGGGGCGGGTCAGCCAGGAGGCGATGCGGCCGTCGGTGGTCTTGCCCTCGCCGGCGATCGGCACCCGGCTTTCGGGATCGGGGTCCGCGACCCGTGCCTTCAGCCCCAGCCACAGGGCCGGATCGGGCATGGTTGATTGGCACAGGGCGGCGACGGCATCGAAATCCCCCGCCGCGTCCAACGCCTCGCCCGTCACGCCCCAAAAGGCGTCGAAGGCCTCGTTGTGCAGGCGGATGCGCCCGTCAGAGCCGAACACGGCGACGGCGTCGTTCAGCTTGTCCAGCGTCGCGGTCTGGACCTGGATCTGGGCGTTGAACCGGCTGCGAAGCTTCAGCTCGTCGGTGATGTCCGAGAACAGCAGCAGTACGCCCCCCAGGGGGTGGGGCTGGCGCACGACGCGCAACGTCCGGCCGTCCGGCAGGGACCAGCTGTCGTCCGGGGCCGCCGCCGAGGCCCCGTAGAAGTCCAGCTCCTTGGCCTTCCATCCCGCATAGTCGATGACCTCGGGCAACAGGCGGCGCTGGCGCAGCCGGTCCAGCAGCTCGGCGTGGGTCGGCCGCTCGTCCAGCCAGGCCGGATCTATGTTGAACAGGGTCTGGAAGGCGGTGTTGTGGAAGGCCAGCCGCTTGGACGGGCCAAAGATGGCCACGGCGTCGGCGAGATGGTTCAGAGTCTCGTCATGGGCCTCGACGTGGCGGCGCAGCGTGTCGCGCGTCTCCTCGGCCTCGGTCATGTCCAGCGCGAAGGCGAGCACCGCGCCGGCTCCGCCCTGGACCGGCTCGGCCACGATCCGCCAGGCGCGGCGACGCCCGCCGCCGGTGGTCCAGCGGAAGCCGTCCTGATGCTGATGGGTGCGGCCCGCCTCGGCGACGATGGCGTCGGCCCCCCGGTCGAAGCTGAGCCCCTTCTCGCGCGCCTGTTCGAGACTGTCGGCCTTCATCTCGGTCAGCCAGGCCTTGTTGGCCCAGGCCAGCCGTCCGGCGGCGTCGGTGATCCAGGTCGGGGCCGGATAGGAGTCGGCCAGAAGGCCCAGACCGCTCTCGGTCGCCGTCCCGACCAGTCCCAGCCGCGACAGCCTCAACCAGGCCGCGCCCGCCGACGACCGGCCCTCGACCGACCAGGCCCCGCCCGAGCCTTCCAGCATCGTGTCGAACGCCTCGCCCTGATCGATCAGGGCGTCCAGCTGTTCAGCCGCCACGCGGCGCACGGCGTCCAGCACCACCAGTCCCGGATCCAGAGAGGCTTCCTCATTACTGGACAGGTCCAGCGTCAGCGCCGTCCACGCCTGGGGGGCACCCAGCCGCTTGGTCTGGCCGTCGGGGGTCAGGGCCAGCCGGACGTCCTCGAACGCCGCCAGCGCCCCGTCGCGATCCGCCAGATCGACCAGGGCCGTGGCCAGTTCCGCCTCGGCGACCTGATTGCGCGCCGCCAGCCGCCCACGCAGCCGCGCGGCCCAGGCGCTGAGCGCCAGAGCCAGCCCCGCGGCACCCGCGGTCGCGACATAGGCGATGTCGGCCTCGGCCATGATGTCGTGTCAGCTCCCCGGCGTGATTCGGTAACCATACCTGAAGGGGGGCGAGAGGCGAGGGGTTGGAGTGGCGAGTGGTTAGTGGCTAGTGGTTGGTGATTGCAGCTTCATGGCCTGCGGAAGGGCGACGCCGCCAGTCCGGCTCCTCAGGCGTCGGCCAGCCACTAACCACTAACCACTCAGCCAGGCCCGATGCCCCCCACCTGGACCGACCAACCCGCCCCCTCCCTCGACGACTTCGCCCGTCTGGCGCGTAAGGCGTTCGACGCCCTGCCCGAGCCGTTCCGGTCTCTGGCGGGCGATGTGGTCATCCGCGTCGACGACTTCGCTGATGACGAGACCCTGGCGATGATGGAGATGGAGGACCCGTTCGAACTGACCGGCCTCTACCATGGCGTCGATATCGGCTTGCGCGACGGGCTGGGGCCGGCACCCGAGGCCAGCCGCATCTTCCTCTACCGCCGCCCCATCCTCGACGAATGGTGCGAACGTGGCGATGTCGGCCTGTCCGAGATCATCGCCCACGTCCTCATCCACGAAATCGGCCACCATTTCGGGCTGGACGATGACCGGATCGATGCGGTGGAGGAGGAGGGGTGATTGGTGGTTGGTGATTGGTGGTTAGCGAGATCCCTTGCCTGACTGCGGAAGAGCGGCGCCGCTCGCGCTCCGGCGCAGGCGGCGGCCAGCCACCAATCACCAACCACCAATCACCCACCTGCCTTAAATCCTTCCCGATCTGTGGTATAAGCCGCGCCTCCCTCGCTTTCAGGATGCCGCCTTGAGCCTGACGCTCGACCTTTCCCGCACGTCCGCCGCAAAGCCGGCGGCCCCCGTCAACCTCTCCGGTCTGACGCGCGCAGGCCTGCGTCAATCATTGATCGACGCTGACATCTGCCCGCCGGAAAAGGCGAAGATGCGCGCCTCGCAGGTCTGGGGCTGGATCCACCATTTCGGCGTCACCGACTTCGCCGCCATGAGCAATGTGGCGAAGGATACGCAGGCGAAACTCGCCGCCGCCTTCACCCTCGCCCGCCCCGAAATCGTCGAGCGTCAGGTGTCGAAGGACGGCACGCGCAAGTGGCTGATACGAACCGCCCCGGGCATCGAGATCGAGACCGTCTACATCCCTGATGTGGGCCGCGCGGGCGCATTGTGCGTTTCGTCCCAGGTCGGCTGTACCCTGAACTGCACCTTCTGCCACACCGGCACCCAGAAGCTGGTCCGCAACCTGACCGCCGCCGAGATCGTGGCCCAGGTCCAGGTCGCCCGCGACGACCTTGAGGAATGGCCGTCGCCCAGGGAAGACCGCCGCCTGTCGAACATCGTCTTCATGGGCATGGGCGAGCCGCTCTACAATCTGGACCACGTCGCCGACGCCATCGACATCATCAGTGACGCCGAGGGCATCGCCCTGTCGCGCCGCCGGGTCACGGTCTCTACCTCGGGCGTGGTGCCCCAGCTCGAGCCACTGGGCACCCGCACCCAGGCCATGCTGGCGATCAGTCTGCACGCCACCAATGACGCCCTGCGCGATGTGCTGGTGCCGCTGAACAAGAAGTACAATCTCGAACAGCTGATGGCCGGGATCCGCGCCTATCCGGGCATTTCCAACGCCCGCCGCGTGACCTTCGAATACGTCATGCTGAAGGGGGTCAATGACAGCCCCGACGAGGCCCGCGCCCTGATCAAGCTGATCGAGGGCATTCCGGCCAAGATCAACCTGATCCCGTTCAACCCCTGGCCCGGCACCGACTACGAATGTTCGGACTGGAAGACGATCGAGCGGTTCGCGGCGGTGATCAACAAGGCCGGCTATGCCTCGCCCATCCGCACCCCGCGCGGCCGCGACATCCTCGCCGCCTGCGGCCAGCTGAAGTCGGAGAGCGAGAAGGTGCGGGCGTCGGTGGCGCGCAAGGCGGCGGCCGAAGCGGCCTGAAGAAGTGGCCAGTGGCCAGTGGCTAGTGGTTAGTGATCGCCGCTTCGCTCGCGGCGGAAGGGCGGCGCGGCCCGTGGCGTCGCACAACTGTCGGCCAGCCACTAACCACTAGCCACTAGCCACTTCTTCCCGACACACTTCTTCACCAACTGTGTCCCCGCCCCCCTTGCGGATTGAGGCAAAAACCGGGCAATCGTCGCTGGGGCTCTGACAACGGACAATCATGGAATCCTCGTCCCTCACTACCGTGCTCGAAAGCGCCGAGGTCCAGGCCTTCGCGACCGGCTTTCCGACCACCCTGGCGCATCTCGGCGTGACCCTCGCCCTGCTGGCCGGTGGGGCGATCCTCTATGCCCTGTTCACGCCGTGGAAGGAGATCGCCCTGATCCGCGAGGGCAATGCCGCCGCTGCTGTGGCCTTTTCCGGTGTGCTGATCGGCCTGGCCATTCCGCTGGCGATCAGTCTCAGCGTCTCGACTTCGCTCAAGGACATTACGCTCTGGGGCGTCGCCACCGTGGTTCTGCAGCTGCTGGCCTTCCGCATTGTCGACCTGCTGCTGACCGGCCTGCCGCAGCGCATCCGCGAGGGTGAGGTGGCGGCTGCTGTCCTTCTGGTCGGTGCCAAGCTGTCGACGGCCCTGATCCTCGCCGCCGCCTTGACCGGCTAGGGCCATGGCCTTCTCCCGCCCCCCCGACTGGCTGGTCTATTCCCTGGTCGTCGGCGCGCTCGTGATCTGGTCGTTGCAACTGCGTGAGAACGCGGACGCACCGCCGGCACCGCCCGCGCCGGATGAGGTCGAAGGGGCCCTGCTGGGGCCGATCACCCCGTTCGATCCGGCGGTTACGGTCAATGCGCCGGATGTCCCCTTCCAGCCGACGTCCGGCACCGCCTTCTCGATCTCGCGCGACGGGCGCTGGGTCACGGCCCGCCACGTGGTCGAGGGCTGCCGACGTCCTGCCATTCTCGTCGGCGGCGGCCGGGCGGTCGCCGCCGACGTGCGACTTGCGCCACGCGCCGACATCGCCGTCCTTCTGACCCGGGGTGGATCGGCCGCCATTCCGGTGCTGGCCTCGCACGGTTTGCGCGCCGGCCAGCGGGGCTTCCATCCAGGCTACCCCCAGGGGCGGGCGGGTGAGGCGACCTCGCGTCTGCTGGGCCGCGAGACGCTCAGGGTCCGGGGTCGGGGTCAGCGCGAGGAAGCCGTCCTGGCCTGGGCCGAGGTCGGCCGCACCGACGGTCTCGGCGGCACACTGGCGGGGCTGTCCGGCGCGCCGGTGCTGGACCGTCAGGGGCGCGCCATCGGCGTCACCATCGCCGAAAGCCCGCGCCGGGGCCGCATCTACACAACGTCTCCCGACACCTTCGGCCCGGCCATCCGCGGGGTGCAGAAGGCCGACGAGCCTCTGACCGGCCGTATCGTCACCGTCGACAACTACGGCCTTGTGGCCGATGAAATGCGCCGCGAACTGAGGGTCGCCCAGGTGGTGTGCCTGTCGGTCTGAGGTTGTCTCAGCGCGGAATTCCGTGTGCGCGCAGCCAGGCCGTCTTGGCCGCCTCCACGGCACCGTGATCCTGCGCTGCGATCAACCCGGCGAATATCTGTTGCATCTGCCGGGCATTGGCGTCACCGGCCTTGGCCGCGAGGTCCAGGTAGGCCGCGCCCGTGACGGCGTCGACGCGTCCGCCCTCACCGGTCAGAAGCATGGCGGCGAGGCCCCTCAGCGCATGGGCCGAGCCGGTTTCGGCGGCGCGCTGGTACCATTGCCGCGCCTCGGCCGGGTCGACCTCGGTCCCCTGTCCCAGGGCGAGCATGACCGCCAGCGAAACCATGCCGCTGACCTCTTCGTTCTCGGCGGAGACCCGCACATAGGCGTAGGCCAGCGCGGGGTTGGCCGTCACCCCGTCGCCGTTCAACAGCATCATGCCCACGTTCCACTGCGCTCGCGGGTCACCACTGTCGGCGGCGATTTTCATGTGCCGGTAGGCGGCTGGGTCGTCGACCGGGACTCCCCAGCCGTTCTGATAGGCGCGGGCCAGCAGATATTGCGCGTCGGTATTGTCGGGCGCGGCCTCGACGGCGGTCGCCATGAGGCGGGTTCCCCGCTCCAGGTCCTGCTCGACCCCGGTTCCGAACAGATAGGCCCGGCCGAGCGGGTAGGCGGCGAGCGAAACCAGGTCTCCCCGCACCCCGCCCAGCATCTCGACCGCCCGCCCATCATCGGCCGGATCGTCATTCAGGATCAGATGGGTTCCATAGTTCAGGGGCGCGCTGGCGGAGCCGCCTTCGAGCGCGCGCTCCCATAGAGCGACGGCGCGGGCCGGGTCGGGCATGATCGGCGAGTCCGGCGACGGATCGTAGATGAGCCCGGCGACCACGCTCATTGCCTCGGGCTCACCGGTCGCGACCAGGGCTTCAAGCGCGGCCAGCCCGGCGACCGCGTCGCGCGTCAGAAGATCCAGGGCATCATCAAGCGGATCCTGCGCCCAGGCCGGGCCGGACGACAGAAGCAGGGACGCACTGAAGAGCGCGGCAGCGATGAGTTTCATGAGCAGGCCCCTCCGGTCGCCACCCTTGCGACAACCGGAGGGAAGATCAACACCTTACCGGAGGGCCGCCGAGTCGAGGTTCAGGTCGGACAGCGGAATGATCTCCACGTTCGGATGTTTCGCTCGCAGGGCCTCGAGGAACTGCGACGCGTCGCCGACGATGACCAGACTGGCCTCCGACCCGGGCAGATGGCGGGCGAAGGCGGACTCGATCTGTTCCGGCGTCACGGCCCGGACGTTGCCCGCATAGGCCGCCAGCTCACTCATCGGCAGGTCATAGAGGGCCAGGCTGGCGACAAACCCGCCCAGCCCGTCCACCGTCTCGAGCGAACGTCCGAAGCCGCCGATCATGACCGCCCGACGTGGGCCCAGCTCGTCTTCGGTGATCCGCTCGGTCCCCATGCGGCCAATCTCCGACAGGATCAGTTCGGCGACATCAGGCACGGCGTCGTTGCGGGTCTGGGCCGAGGCCGTGAAGACCCCCTCGCCGAGTCGGGCGCCCAGCGACGAACCGGCACCGTAGCTCAGACCGCGCTTGATCCGCACCTCCTGGTTCAGGCGCGAGGAATAGCCACCGCCCAGAAGGGTGTTGCCGAGGGCCAGCGGGAAGTAGTCGGCATCGGTGCGGGACACGCTCCGTACGGCCACATAGACCGCCGCCTGACCGGCACCCGGCTGATCGATGACGATGACCCGGGGTGCGAGTACCGGTCCTGCCAGGGCCTCTCCGGTGGGTGCCGCGGCGGTCGATCCTCCGCCGCGCCAGTCGCCAAAAGCCTGTTCCGCAAGGGCGCGAGCCTGTTCCGTCGTGATCGCGCCCGAGAAGACCAGCGTCGCGTTGCCGGGGTCGAACGACCGGGCGTGAAAACGGACAACATCGTCCCGGTTGATCGTCGGCACCGAGGTTGTCGTCCCACCGCCCGGAGCGCCATAGGCGGCGTCGCCATAGATCACCCGCCCGACCGCCCGGGAAGCGACAGGTCCCGGCTGGCTGAGCTGGACACGCAGGCCGTCCAGGGTCTGGTCGCGCAGGCGGTCCAGCTCCTCCTGTGCGAAGGTCGGATTGCGGACCACATCCGCCATCAGCGCCAGGGTCTGGGGAAAGACATTGGCCGGGGCGTTGGCGAAGACATTGGTCGAGTCGATCCCGGCCCCGGCGCCGACACTGGCACCCAGGCCCTCGATCTCGGCGGCGATCCGGGGCGCCGTGCGGGCCGTGGTGCCCTGGGTCAACAGGCCGGCGGTCATCTGCGCCAGTCCGGGCTTGGCTCCGTCATCACGGGTTCCCGCGTTGAAATTCAGTCGCGCCGAGACCAGGGGCACGCCCTCCGTCGGCGCGACCAGGACCCGCAGGCCGTTGGCCAGGCGGAAGTCGGCGATGGCCGGGGTGGCCAGACTGCCCTCGGGTCCGGCGGCCGGGATGGCGGCGCGTTGCCCTTCCGGCAGCAGTACGGAAAGTTCACCCGTCGGGGCCAGGTCGGCAATACGGACCGGGGCGTCCACGCCGGTGTTCGCCTCGCTCGGCGGATGGGCCTCGTCGGACGGCAAATAGCGCATCGTGATCATGCGCTGTTCGGTCATGTAGCGGCGGGCCACGCGCTGGATGTCGGCGGCAGTGACGGCCTGGATGGAGGCGACCTCACGGTCCGCCGCGGCGGCGTCCCCGTCCCACATCAAGGCGAAACCGAGGGCGTTGGCGCGGTCGTCCACGCCTTCGCGACTCCGCAGGAGGTCGGCGATCAGTTCATTCCTGGCCTCGGCCAGTTCGGCGTCGGTGACCGGTTCATCCCGGAAGCGGGCGATCTCGGCGCGCAGGGCGGCGATCCCGGCCTCGGGGGTCTCGCCGTCGGCCATGATGGCATAGGCGGTCAGGTTGCCGGCCTGCCGCGCGAAATCGGGGCTGGAGCTGGCCTGGGCGGCGATCTGCTGTTCATAGACCAGCGACCGGTACAGGCGGCTGCTCTCGCCGGTGGACAGGACGCCATCCAGGACAGTCAGGGCGGCGCGGTCCGGGTGGCCATAGGGCACGGTGGGCCAGGCCAGCATGACCGCCGGCAATGGTACATTGGCCCCGTAGAAGGTCGCTTCGCGTGGCCCGGTCGGCTCGGGCTCGATGACGTTGTTGGCCGGCAGCGGCGTGGCCGGATTGGTCAAGCCGGCGAAATACCGGTCGATCCATCCGTCCAGCTGGGCCTGGTCGAAATTGCCCGCGACGATCAACACGGCATTGTCGGGCCGGTAATAGGTGGCGTGGAAACGGCGCACATCGTCGATGGTCGCGGCGTTCAGTTCCTCGATCGAACCGATGCCCGGGCGGCGATACGGGTGATCCTGATAGATGGTCTGCGGCACCAGCAGGCCGAAGAAGCGGCTGTAGGGATTGGCCTGATAGCTCTGGCGGTATTCCTCCTTCACCACGTCGCGCTCCGAGGCGAAGACGTCGGCATCGACCACCAGCGAACCCATACGATCCGCCTCGGCGAAGATCAGCCGTTCCAGGTGGTTGGCCGGCACCACCTCATAGTAGTTGGTGAAGTCGTCCCAGGTGGAGGCGTTGTTGAACCCGCCCACGTCCTCGGTCAGCCGGTCGAAGGTCTCGGTCGGCAGGTTCTCGGTCGACTTGAACATCAGGTGTTCGAACAGGTGTGCGAAGCCCGAACGCCCGGCCGGATCGTCCTTGGAGCCGACACGGTACCAGACCTGGACCGTTACATTGGACGTCGAGGTGTCACGCGAGGTGTAGATCTGCAGCCCGTTCGGCAGCGTCCGGTGCGCAAACCCCAGCGGCGGCACCGCGATGCCCTGCGGCATGGAGGCCGTTTCAGCGGGCACGGCGGCACCCGCCACTTCACCCGTGTTGGCCCAGGCGGGCAGGCCCAGCAGCAGGGCGGAAATCGAAACGGCGGCGAACAGGCGGGACTTCATGGGAACGGCTCCGGCACGCCCGACGCACGCGGGCGAGCGGACCCTATCAGGGCCGAAAACCGGTGTCCCTTACGGTGTCGTAATGATGCCCGGCCTCAGTCCAGCCTGAGTGCCTCGGCCAGCAGTTTCGCCTCGGCCGCCCGGCTCGAGCCGGTGCGCCAGGCCACCACGATCTCGCGGCGCGGGGCCTTCGCCGTGATCGGTCGGACCACCACGCCGGGCAGGTCGGCCAGCCCCGCCCGCACCGCCATCTCCGGCAGGAAGCTGACCCCCAGACCGGCGGAGACCATCTGAACCAGGGTGTGCAGACTGGTCGCGGCGAAGACGTCCTCGCCGCGCGGCGGCTCAATGCCGAAGGCCGCCAGGGCGTGGTCACGCAGACAGTGGCCGTCCTCCAGCAGGATCAGGTCCTCGGCCTTCAGCGACCCCGCCGGGATCGGCCCGGTGCCCGCCAGCACATGACCGACCGGGGCGGCGGCCAGAATCTCGTCGTCGCCGATGCGGGCGTGATCGATGCCGTGCGAGCTGTAGGGCAGGGCGATCACCGCCGCATCCAGCTGGCCCGCCTTCAGCGCCGCGATCAGCCGGGGCGTCAGGTCCTCGCGGATGAACAGCCGCAAAGCCGGCCAGGCCGCCTTCACGCCCGGCAATTTCATGGGCAGCAGGAAGGGGGCGACCGTCGGAATGACCCCCAGCCGGAACCGGCCCGACAGTGGCTTGCCGGCATTGCGCGCCGCCTCGACCAGGTCCTCGGTGCGGGCCAGTACATCCTCGCCGCGCTTGACCGCCTCGGCCCCGACGGCCGTCAGCTGGATATTGCCGCGCGTCCGTTCGACCACCGGGGCGCCGAGGATCTTCTCCAGTTCCTGCACCCCGGCAGACAGGGCCGGCTGGCTGACATGGGCCGCCTCCGCTGCCCGGCTGAACGACGCGTGTTCAGCCAGGAACTTGAGGTACTGGAGCTGGCGCAGGGTCGGGAGCATGCGGGTGACATAGGCCGTCGCTATCGTCATGGCGAGGTCCATTGCTTCCGCTTCCTTCTCCCGCAAGGGGAGAAGGATCCGCCCTTCAGATCGTACCGGTCGTTGTTCATCACCTTGACCCAGGCGGCCACGAAGTCCTTGACGAATTTCCCGCCCGCGTCGGCTGAGGCATAGACTTCCGACAGGGCGCGCAGCTGCGAGTTGGAGCCGAACACCAGATCGGTGCGCGTCGCCGTCCACATCGCCTCGCCGGTGATCCGGTCAGAGCCGACGAAGGTTTCGTCACCCTCGCCGTCGACCTTTTTCCAGCCCGTCTTCATGTCCAGCAGATTGACGAAGAAGTCGTTGGTCAGCTGGCCCGGACGATCGGTGAAGACACCGTGTTTCGATCCGCCGTGGTTGGCGCCCAGAACCCGCAGGCCCCCGACCAGAACCGTCATCTCCGGCGCCGTCAGCCCCAGCAACTGCGCCCGGTCGACCAGCAGTTCCTCGGTCGGCACGTTGAACCGAACCTGCAGATAGTTGCGGAAGCCATCGGCCTTCGGCTCAAGTACGGCAAAGCCCTCGACATCGGTCTGTTCCTGGGAGGCGTCGGTCCGGCCGGGGGTGAAGGGGACCTCGACCTTGTGGCCCGCCGCCCTTGCCGCCTTCTCGATCCCGACGGAGCCGCCGAGCACGATCAGGTCTGCGATGGAGACGCTCCGACCGGTGTCGAAGTCCGCGGCGATGGCCTCGTAGACCTCAAGCACATGGGCCAGTTTGTCCGGCTGGTTCACGGCCCAGGACCGCTGCGGTTCAAGCCGCAGACGACCGCCGTTGGCACCGCCGCGATGGTCGGAGCCGCGGTATGTCGCCGCCGCGGCCCAGGCCGTGGTCACCAGGTCGGCGACGCTCAGGGTCGAGGCCGCGATCTGTTCCTTCAGGGCGCGGACGTCGGCGGCATTGATCGCCGCTCCGGTCGCGGCGGGGATCGGGTCCTGCCAGATCAGGTCCTCGGCGGGGACGTCCGGCCCGAGGTAGCGGGCCTTGGGTCCCATGTCGCGGTGGCACAGCTTGAACCAGGCACGGGCGAAGGCATCGCCGAAATACGCCGGATCGGCCCGGAATCTCTCCATGATGACGCGGTAGGCCGGGTCGATCTTGAAGGCCATATCGGCCGTGGTCATCATCGTCGGCACCCGCTTGCCCGGCGTATGCGCGGCCGGGGCCAGGGTCTCGTCGGGGTTTCCGACCGGCTGCCATTGCTTGGCCCCCGCCGGGCTGCGGACCAGTTCGTATTCGTGGTCCAGCAGCATGTCGAAATAGCTCATGTCCCAGGTGATCGGCGTGGGGGTCCAGGCCCCTTCGATGCCCGAGGTTATGGTGTGGTCGCCGATGCCGCTCTCGTGGCCCGAGATCCAGCCGAACCCCTGCTGGGCGATGTCGCCGCCCTCGGGCGAAACCCCGACCTTGGACGCGTCACCCGCGCCGTGCGCCTTGCCGAAGGTATGACCACCGGCGGTCAGGGCCGCGGTCTCGACGTCGTCCATCCCCATGCGGGCAAAGGTCTCGCGGATGTCGCGCGCCGACTGCAGGGCCTCGGGCACGCCGCCGGGACCCTCGGGGTTCACATAGATCAGCCCCATCTGGATCGCGGCCAGCGGGCTTTCCAGCACCATCTCCTTGTCGGGCTGGATGCGGGTGGGGGCACCTTCGGAGCCGACCCATTCTTCCTCGGTGCCCCAGTAGACGTCCTTTTCGGGCTCCCAGACATCGGCCCGTCCGCCGCCGAAGCCGAACACCGGCCCGCCCATGCTTTCAATGGCGACATTGCCGGCCAGGATCATCAAATCGGCCCAGGACAGGCTGGCCCCGTATTTCTGCTTGATCGGCCACAGCAGGCGCCGCGCCTTGTCGAGGTTGCCGTTGTCCGGCCAGGAGTTGAGCGGCGCGAACCGCTGCTGGCCCGCGCCCGCACCGCCGCGCCCGTCACCGGTGCGATAGGTGCCGGCCGAGTGCCAGGCCATGCGGATGAAGAAGGGGCCATAGTGGCCATAGTCGGCCGGCCACCACGGCTGGCTGTCGGTCATCAGGGCGGTCAGGTCGCGCTTGACCGCGGCGTAGTCCAGCGTCTTGAACGCCTCGGCATAGTCGAAGCCGTCGCCCATCGGGTCGCCGGTCTTTCCCTGCTGATGCAGGATATCCATGGTCAGCTGATTGGGCCACCAGTCGCGGTTGGTGCGACCCAGCAGGGACCGCATGGCCGCAGGCTCCTTCTTCGGATCGTTCAGGGGTGAGGGTCCGCCGGCGTTTCCGTCCATGATGTCCTCCTGCGACTGGGCGCGATTGGATCGAGTCTAGACCTTTCACCTCAGAAGGGAAAATCGATAAACTCTGTCAACAAGAACAGAAAAATCTATATTAGACTTTGATTTCCGCTCATCCCGGCGAAAGCCGGGACCCAGTCCTGTCCAGCCTGACGCCGGCGTTTCAGGACTGGTGGGCGAGCGTCATTGGCCTCGCTACATCACCCAAAGCACTGGGTCCCGGCCTTCGCCGGGATGAGCGGACCGGGGGGGAGCTCTACGCCACCGCGCCGTTCTCCATCAGGAAGGCGTTCAGCTTGTTGCCGTCCGGGTCGCGGAAATAGGCGGCGTAGAAACTGTCCCCGCGCGGACCGGGCGGTCCCTCGCAGGTCCCGCCATGGGCCAGGGCGATCTCGTGCAGCCGATGGATCTGCTCACGCGACGACGCCTCCAGCGCCACCATCACGCCGTTGCCGACGCTGGCTGTCTGCCCGTCGAACGGCTTTGTCAGCCCGATTCCGGCCCCGCCGCCCGGCGTGCCCCAGGCGATCGCCCCCGGCCACTCCATCATACGCGACGTCCCCATTTCGGCGGCGATGGCGTCATAGAACACCGCCGCCCGCTCCAGATCATTCGTCCCCAGCGTCACATAGCCGATCATGTCGAAGCCCCTGTTCAGGCGGCAACGTAATACGAACAAACCGGGAACGTCAACCGTTCGCCATCCACCGCATCCGGCACGCCATCATCGCCGTCTCACCGAGCCGGTCGACCAGCCGCCAGTTGACCACCGCCCCGATGGGCGCACCGACCACGGGGATCAGCTGGGCCAGCTTGGCCAGGTCGATATGGTCCCGGTACTCGATCTGGAACCGCCGCCAGTCGTACTCCGTGATCGCCTCCGGCTGGTCCACGCCGGCGAGCCACCGCTCCAGCGCCGCCAGCGCCTCGGGCCGGCGTTTCGCACTGGCGAAGGCGAGGTGGAAGATGTGCAGCAGAAACAGCCGCTCGCGCACCGTGTCGCCGCCCCAGCCATAGGCCCCGACGATGTCACCCAGCATCCGCACCTTGATCGCCATCAGGGCCGGAAAGTCCGCCGCCGCCAGCACGAAGCCGCCCGCCCCCGCGACCCCGCCCTCGACGCTGGCCGTGGTGCGCCAGGTCTTGATCCTTGCCCGCGCCCGCAGCTCCCGCGCCGCCAGCGAGCCGTCGACCGTGGGCCGGTTGGGGATCAGGTCCGAGCCGAACAGGATTCCCTTGGTCATCGCCTCGACACCGGACGTGATGACGGCGTGGACCCGCTCCGGGATCACCTTGTTGATCCGCTCCTGCGTCCCGCGCGTGGCCTTGTCCCAAAGGCCGGGCGGCTTCAGCACCTTCGCCCGCCAGGCCGCGAGCTCGCCGCGCACGGTGGTCTCGTCGACGACCGTGATCAGGTCGGTCGGCGTGTCCTCGGCGGTGATGATCTCGGGCAGGCTGGCCATGACGGCTCCGGGTGACGCGGGGTTACGGTTGCAGGCGAAAGCGCACGGGTCTAGACCGCCGCCAACGCTTTCCCTCCCCACCCATACACGGCCTCAAGTAGCGCGAAGCGCGACAGGCCAACGGAGACATCTATGGCTCGCGCGAAGATCGCCCTTATCGGGGCCGGCATGATCGGCGGCACCCTGGCACACGTGGCCGCGCGCGAAGCGCTGGGCGACATCATCCTGTTCGACATCGCCGAGGGCACGCCCCAGGGCAAGGCGCTGGACATCGCCGAGGCCACGGCCGTCATCGGCACCGACGTCGCCCTCAAGGGTGCCAATGACTATGCCGACATCGCGGGCGCCGATGTCTGCATCGTCACCGCCGGCGTGCCGCGCAAGCCGGGCATGAGCCGCGACGACCTGATCGGCATCAATCTGAAGGTCATGAAGGCTGTCGGCGAGGGCATCAAGGCCCACGCCCCGAACGCCTTCGTCATCTGCATCACCAACCCGCTCGACGCCATGGTCTGGGCTCTGCAGAAATTCTCGGGCCTGCCGAAGGAGAAGGTCGTCGGCATGGCCGGCGTGCTCGACTCGGCCCGCTTTGCATACTTCCTTGCTGAAAAGACCGGCGTGTCCATTCAGGACATCAACGCCTGGACCCTCGGCGGACATGGCGACGACATGGTCCCCATGGTGCGCCACTCGACCGTCGGCGGCCTGCCCCTGCCCGACGCCGTCGCCGCCGGCTTCATGACCCAGGCCGAGCTGGACGCCATCGTCGACCGGACCCGCAAGGGCGGCGGCGAGATCGTCGCCCTGCTCAAGACCGGCTCGGCCTTCTACGCCCCGGCCGAGAGCGCCATCGCCATGGCCCGCTCCTATTTGCTGGACCAGAAGCGCGTCCTGCCTTGCGCCGTCTGGCTGTCGGGTGAATACGGTCTCAAGGACCTCTACGTCGGCGTCCCCGCCCTGATCGGCGCGAACGGCGTTGAGAAGGTGATCGAGTTCACCACCAATGACGACGAGAAGGCGATGTTCAAGAAGTCGGTAGAGTCGGTCCAGGGCCTGATCCAGGCCTGCAAGGATATCGACGGCTCGCTGGCCTGAGGCCATCGGAGGCGCGAACGCTCCCGGCGTGAGCGCGGAACCAGCAAGGCCCCGGAGAAATCCGGGGCCTTTTTCGTGGCGCTACTGGGCCGGGGTAGCGGCCACCGGCGGGGCTGCCTCGACCAGGCCTTGGGCGAACGAGCGCAGCATCTGCAGCCAGATCACGGTCGGTTCCTGAAGCTGGCCGGTTCCGGTGCTGGTAAGGACCACGTCATACTGAGCCACGGCCGAGGCGTCGCCACCGTCGGTCGCGGGCACGAAGAAGGCCTTGAGGTAGCGGTGCTCCGTATTCCAGGCGTTGATCTGTTCGGCGGTGATCGGGCCGGTGAAGACGGCGCTGTACTGGATGTCGTCGCACAGGCTGGGCCCGCAGGCGTAGAAGGTCAGGTTCCAGGGCAGGGGCTGGTCGGCGATGTGCAGGCTGGTCACGCCTTCGCGCGCGACGGGCTCGCCTACCTGGCCGCCCAGTCCCGTAAGCCAGGTCCGCGCCTCCGCGACCGACACGCCGTTCGTCGACGCCGTGGCCGGCGCTGGTGTCTGGGCCAGAACCGCCCCGGGCAGGGCGGTGGCGAGGGCGAGGGCGGACAGCAGGACGGGCAGACGCATGGGAAATCTCCGGGACAGTGGAGGGTAGACGGCCCCCTCAAGCGGAATTGTGGCGCCAGCCTAAGCTGATCTTTCCCGCGCGAGCCAGTCTGCTCCGGCCATCTCATTGAGGCGCGATACGGTGCGCTCGAATTCGAACGCGCCGACCCCCTTTCGGTACAGGGCCTCGGGCACCGCTTCGGCCAGCACCACCAGCCGCGTCCCCGCCTCATACAGGGCGTCAATCAGGGTCACGAACCGCCGCGCCGCCTGTTGATTGGCCGGTCCCATAACCGGGACATCCTCGAGGAACAGGGTGTGGAACCGCTCGGCCACGGCCAGATAATCCTGCGGCCCCAGCGCCGTGCCGCACAGTTCGGCGAAGGTCGCCCGGGCCAGCCCGCCGTCGGTCCTCTCGATCACCACATCCCGACCCAGCACGGTCAGATGCGCGGGCGCTTCGTCCTGCTCGCCCTTGAGGTCGGACCACAGTGTGTCGAACCCGGCCCGCGCCTCCGGGTCGTCTGGCGTGAACCAGACCCGGTCGCCCATCAGCCGGTCCAGCCGCCAGTCGCGGGTACCGGAAACGCTGACCACCACGCATTTGCGCTCGATCATGTCGATGAAGGGCAGGAAGAGCTCACGGTTGACCCCGTTCAGATACAGCTGGTCCGGAGCCCGGTTGGAGGTCACCGCCAGCACCACATTCTGTTCGAACAGGGCCTCGAACAGCCGGCCCAGGATCAGGGCGTCGGCGATGTCGGTGACCTGGAGCTCGTCGAAACACAGCAGTCGCGCCTCCGAGGCGATCAGCTCGGCGACCGGCTTTATCGGGTCATCGCCTCTGGACTGGCCGAACACGCGTTTGCGCGCCTTCGCGTCCCCCTCGCGCCATTGCCGCATCAGGTCGTGGACGCGGGCGAGGAAGGCGTGGAAATGGCACCGGGTCTTTCGCGGCTCGGGCACGCAGGCGAAGAACAGGTCCATCAGGATGGACTTGCCGCGTCCCGGCGGTCCCCACAGATAGACGCCCCGCACCTCGGCCCCGCCCCCCAGAAGACCTCCCAACAGTCCGCCCAGCGGGACCCTCCTGCCGAGGGCCTTCTCCAGCCGCGCCAGGGCCTCGACCACCGGAACCTGCGACGGATCGGGCGTCAGCCGGCCATCGGCCAAACGACGGTCATAAGCTTTGCGTATGCGTGAAGGCATCGTTCTCGGGCTTAGCGGTGCCCGCGACCGCTGAAAAGCGATTGCTTCGCGCCCGCGAAGGCCCACATAGGCAGCAACGTCCGGTATCCGGACACCCACAGACACCCGCGCTCAAGCAGCGAGGCTCCGCGAGCCGAGCGTTGGCGCGTCCGAAGGACAGACAAATATGGGCTATCGCGTCGCCGTCGTGGGCGCCACCGGCAATGTCGGTCGGGAAATGCTGAACATCCTCGAGGAACTCGAATTCCCCGTCGAGACCATGCATGCCGTCGCCTCGCGTAAATCCAAGGGCGTCGAGGTCTCCTGGGGCGACAAGACGATCAAATGCGAGGACATCGAACTGTTCGATTTCTCGACCGTCGACCTGGTGCTGATGAGCGCCGGCGGCGAGGCCTCGCGTCACTGGTCAGAGAAGATCGGCAAGGCCGGCCCCATCGTGATCGACAACTCCTCGGCCTTCCGCATGGACCCGGACGTGCCGCTGATCGTGCCCGAGGTGAACCCGGACGCCATCAAACTGGCGACGAGGAAGAACATTGTCGCCAACCCCAACTGCTCGACCGCCCAGCTGGTCGTGGCGCTCAAGCCCCTGCATGACGCCGCGAAGATCAAACGCGCGGTGGTCTCGACCTATCAATCGGTCTCGGGGGCCGGCAAGGCGGGCATGGACGAGCTGTGGAACCAGACCAAGGCCATCTACGGCCTCGGCGACGCCCGTCCGAAACTGTTCCCCAAACAGATCGCCTTCAACGTCATCCCCTACATCGGCAGCTTCCGTGATGACGGCTACACCGACGAGGAAGCCAAGATGTGGGACGAAACCCACAAGATCCTCGACGAAAACATCAAGCTGACCGTCACCTGCGTGCGCGTTCCGGTCTTCGTCGGCCACTCCGAGTCCGTGAACCTGGAGTTCGACCGCCCGATCACACCGGACGAGGCCCGCGCCATCCTGCGTGACGCGCCGGGCGTGCAGGTCATCGATAAGCAGGAGCACGACGGCTACATCACCCCCGTCGACGCCGCCGGTGAACACTCGGTCTATGTCAGCCGCATCCGCAAGGATCCGACGGTCGAGAACGGCCTGTCGCTCTGGATCGTATCCGACAACCTGCGCAAGGGCGCCGCCCTCAACGCCGTCCAGATCGCCCAGCTGCTTGACGAGACCGGCATCATCAAGCCCGCTTCGGGATACCGCTCGATCACGGTCTGACGGCCGTGCCGCCCGCCGCGCCGCGCGCCGCCCTGCTGTCCGCTTTCGGCTGCTATGTGATGTGGGGCTTCATGCCCCTGTTGTTCATGGGGCAGGCGGCGGTGGGTTTCGACTCGCTCGAGATTCTCGCCCACCGCGCGCTGTGGTCCGTCGCGGTCGCCGGCCTTCTGGTGCTGCTGGCGAAACAGGGCGACCAGGTCCGCTCCGCCTTTTCCTCGCCGAAGACGCTCGGCTGGCTGACGGCATCGACCCTGCTGATCGGCGTGAACTGGGGCCTCTACGTCTGGGCCACCACCCATCACGCCACGCTGGAAGCCAGCCTCGGCTACTACATCAACCCGCTGCTCAACATGGTCGTGGGCCTGTGGCTGTTCCGCGAGAAGATCGACAAATGGGGCTGGGTCGCCATCGGTCTCGCCGCGATCGGGGTGGCCTTCCAGACCGCCGCCCTCGGCCGCCCGCCGTGGATCTCGCTGATCCTGGCGTTCAGCTTCGCCAGCTATGGCGTGATCCGTAAACGCGTCCGGGTCGATGCCCAGGCAGGCCTGCTGATCGAGTGTCTGCTGCTGCTGCCGTTCGGCCTCGCCTGGGTCCTGTGGCTCAACCATACCGGCGCGGGCGTGGCCTTCGACAGCCCGGGCAACACGGTCTGGGCGCTGCTCAACGGCCCCGCCACCGTCCTGCCGCTGGCCCTGTTCGCCTGGTCGGCCCGCCGCCTGCCGCTGTCGACGATTGGCTTCATCCAGTTCCTTGCCCCGACGCTGCAATTCGCCGTCGGCGTCGCGACGGGCGAGGCCCTGACCCCCCTGCGTATCGTCAGCTTCGCCTTCATCTGGGGCGGCGCGGGCGTCTTCGCCGCCGCCGCCTTCTTCCGTCATCGTGCCGCGCGGGAGGCGCTGAAACGGTCGGCGGAACCGGTCTAGAGGCCTTCGTAGAGCGCCCCGATCAATCGTTGCGCCCTCGGGTCTCCGATCAGATGCGGCGACTGGCGGGTCATCACATATGAAGCTGAAAGCCTTGCCGCCGGGTCGGCGAAGGCGCAGCTTCCGCCCCAGCCGCAATGACCGACGGCTTCCGGGTTGGGGCCGAAGATTTCGACCGTCTCATTGCGCGTCAGTCCGGCGGCCCAGCCCATTTCGAACGGCAGCACCCGATCCTTGCCGTGGATACGCTGTTTCGTCGCCGCCGCCAGCGTGGCGGGAGACAGCACCGTCCGCCCCTCCAGAGTTCCGTCGACGAACACCCCCATGATCCGCGCCAGATCGCGCGCCGTGCCGTGCAGGTTGGCCGAAGGGATCTCGATTGACCGCCACTCGGCCGACCCCTGCCCGCCGGGTGCGGACCCCTTGTCGAGGAAGGCTGCGGTCTTGATCGCGTCGATGGTGCCGAGGCTCGCGGCCCTGGAGGGTTTGCGCATCTGGGCCACCCGGCCGTGCTCGGCCTCGGGCAGGCCGATCCACAGGTCCAGATCGGGGAAGTCCTCGCGCAGGGCCGTCCCCATCGTCCGTCCGTCGACGATCCGGAACAGCTCACCCGCCAGATAGCCGATGACGATGGGGCTGTAGCCGGACGCCGTGCCCGGTGGCCACATCGGCGCCTGGGCGCACAGCCGCGCCAGGGTCGCCTCGCGGTCGAACCAGATGGCCGGATCCTCAGGCGTGTCGAAACCGGGCAGTCCGGCTTGATGGCTCATCATCCGGGCCACGGTGATCCGGTCCTTGCCCGCCTGCCCGAAGGCCGGCCAGTACGCGGCTACCGGCTGCTCGTAGTCCAGCAGCCCCCGCTCGACGCAGGTCGCGATCAGCAGGGCCATCACCGCCTTGCCGGTTGAAAACACCGGCGTCAGCGTCGTCTCGCCATAGGGCACCGTCTTCGCCACATCGGCCCAACCGGCCCGCAGATCGACCACGACCTCGCCGCCGACGCAGACGCTGAACCGCGCCGCCAGCTCGTTCAGCCCCTCGGGGGCGTCGGTGAAATTGGCCGCGAAGGCATCCTTCACGGCGGCGAAACGGGGTGGGCAGAGACCGTGGATGTCGACGCTCATTCCGCGGTCCGCGCCGCCGCCGACGCCTGCCTTGCCGCCTCGAACTCGGCCCCGGCGTTCCATGCCGGCCAGTCGCGGCTGTCGGCCAGGTCGCGGCCCACCAGGTACAGCAGGTCCACGTCCACCGCCGCCGCGTCCATCACCCAGTCGCTCGTCCATTCGTCCGACGGCTTGTGATAGCGGTTGGCCACATAGTCGCGGCTGGCCTCATTGTGCCCGGTGAACCCGGCCGCCCCGAACAGGGCCGGCACGCCCATCTTGGCCAGAGGGAAATGGTCCGAGCGATAGAAACCGCCCGCCTGCGGGGCCGGGTCCGGGATCAGGGTGCGGCCCTGTTCCGTCGCCCGGCGTTCCAGCCAGGCATCCGTCTCGCTCTTGCCTGCGCCCATGACCACGATCTGCGGCGAGATCTCGGTGCCCGGCAGGAAGCTGTCCATGTTGATGTTGGCCACGGTCGTCTCCAGCGGCCAGACCGGATTGGCGGCGTAGAATTCCGCGCCCAGCAGACCGGCCTCCTCGGCCGTCCAGGCGGCGAACACCACCGACCGGTCCGGCGCACCGCCCGCCTTGAACAGCCGCGCCAGCTCGATCAGCCCGGCCACCCCCGTCGCATTGTCGACGGCCCCGTTATAGATGTCGTCGTCCCCCACCGGCGTGGCGCGGCCATAGGCGTCCCAGTGCGCGCCATACAGAACCGTCTCGTCCGGATGCCCCGCCCCGGGGATCCGCGCCAGCACATTGCGGCTTTCGATGCGGTCGGCGGTCTGGCCGAAATCGATCGACATCGTCACCCCGGTCAGGGTCACCGGCGCGAATTCCGGCGTCCGCGCCGCCTCGCGCAGGGCGGCATAGTCCAGCCCCGCGTCGGCGAACATCTGCTCGGCCACCGGCCCCTGGATCCAGCCCTGGGCCGGCACCCGCTCGGCGTCCGGGTTCTCGCGCACGATGTCGAATTTGGGGGCGGTCGACGATCCCTCCAGCACGCTCCACGGGTATCCGGCCCCGGCGGTGTCATGGATGACCAGCACGCCCGCCGCCCCGCGTCGGGCCGCCTCCTGGAATTTGTAGGTCCAGCGGCCGTAGAAGGTCATGGCGTTGCCGTCGAACTGCCCGGCCACCGGATGCCCCTCGGGGGCTGCGAAGTCCGGATCGTTGACGATGACCAGCAGGATTTTGCCGCGCACATCCACGTCCTTGAAGTCATCCCAATTCCGCTCGGGCGCGCTGACGCCATAGCCGGCGAAGACCACCTCGGCGTCGGTGACGGTGATGCGATCCACCGGCCGGTCGCTGGACACCAGCAGGTCCGGACCCCGCGTCAGGGCCCGACTCGCGCCGCCGCTGCTCACCGTGATCGTGGCCGGCCCGTCCTGCCGCGTCCGCCCCAGCTTCGCCGTCTGCACCCACTGTCCGTCGGGCCCGCCCGGTTCCAGCCCCAGCGCCTGGAACTGCCCGACCAGATAGTCGACCGTCAGCTGTTCTCCCGGCGTGGCCACCCCGCGGCCCTCGAATTCATCCGAGGCCAGCACCCGCACATGCTCGTTCAGCGGCATCGCCGCCCGCCTGCTGCGCCAGCGCGGCGTCGATGTCAGAAGGGCCGCGACGGCGGCGGCGAGGATCATTCGGTGCTGGGTCATGCGACGGTTCTAACGCGCCCGACCCCGAACCGTCACCCTCCGACCCGTCAGCGGATGCCTCGCCCATGAAAAAGGCGGACCCCGTTTCCGGGGACCGCCGTTCTCATCCAGACCCGCTCAGAGGCCGGGCGGCCGGGCGAATGAAGGTGGAACTACCAACGGCGGTCGTAGCGATAGTCACGATCATGGCGGCGATCGTCCCGGCGTTCGCGGCGGTAGTCGCGGCGATCCCGGCGATCATACCGGTCGCGGCTGTTGATGCCGTGCTCGCGCTCCCAGTGACCCTGGTTCCGGTAGCAGCGGCCGCCCCGGTAGTAGTCGCAGTCGCCGCCGTTGTTCGAACTGGCCCCCAGGGCCGCACCGGCGATGGCGCCGCCGGCGACATAGGAGCCGTCACCGTCGCCGATCAGGGCCCCGGCGAGGGCACCGATGGCGGCACCGATCAGGACGTCTTCCGTGCGGTCATTGCCACGATCCCGGTCACGGTCGCGATAGCGGCTCTGGGCGTCGGCCGGGCTGGCTGCCATCAGGCTCAGCGCCATGGCGCCGATCACGGCCGGCGAGGTGATGGCGGTCTTCGAAAGCGTCTTCATGGTCTGTCCTTTCACGGCTGGAGCGGCGAACCGCCAAGGTTGACGTCAGGTTTAGGGGGGCGCGCCTGAACGGGTCGGGAGAGCAGTGTTCATCTGCGGTTCATCCGCAAGGGCCTTGTCAAGGACCGTGCAGGCGGTCGAACATGGGTATCGAATGCGGGAGATGTCTGTGGTGCGGCTGGTGAGGATTGGTGTGATCGTGACGGCCGTGGTGGCGACCGCCTCCTGCGCCACCGCCCAGGATCGGCCCACTCCCCCGCCGCCCCCGACATCGACAGCGCCGGCACCACCGCCTCCGCCTCCGCCTCCGCCTCCGCCGCCGCCGCCGCCCGCCGACGTGCGCGTATCCGCCGCCACCGCCTCCGAAGAAGTGGCCGCCATTCTGGCGCGCAAGGACGCGCCGGATGTCCTGGCCGAGGCCTTGATCACCCTGTCCGGTGCCCTCGCCGCGGGCGACGACGGCGCCGGGGCCGAAGCGGCCCTCGCCGCCGCCGTCGATCTGCTGGAGACCAGGCTCGGCCGCGACGCGCCGGAGGTGGGCCGACCCCTGGCCATGCTGGCGCGACTGAAGCAGGACCGGGGCGACTATACCGGCGCCCTGGCTGACACCGGGCGCGCCATGGTGCTGCTGGACCAGATGGCCAAGCCCGATCCGCGGCTGCGGGCCGACCTCTTCTATGACCGCGCCCGCACCCTCGATTTTCTCGGCCGCAATGATGAGGCCGAAGTGGCGGCGCGGGAGAGCCTGAGGCTAAGACGCGAGCATCTGGGGGCGGTGCATGAACTGGTCGGCGACAGTCTCAACCTGACCGCCAACACCCTGACCGCCCAGGGCCGCCACGCCGAGGCGGACCCGCTGTATCGCCAGGTACTGGGTATGTATGAGGTGTTGTACGGCCCGACGGACTATCACCTCGCCATCGTGCTCACCAACCTGGGCAATTCGCTGCGCCGAACGGGCAGGGAGCATCAGGCCGCACCGCTCTACCTGCGGGCCGTGACGATCGCGGAACGCTCCGGCGACAAGGTCCTGCTGGCCCAGTGCCTGATCAATCATGGCTGGTTCCTGCATGTCACGGGCGACGGGACGGCGGCTGAACAGCCGTTCCGCCGGGCCCTCGCGCTGGCGCTCGAGATCGTCGGACCGGACCATCCCTTCACCGGCGTGGCCCGGGCCAATCTGGGCTACGCCCTGTCCGACCAGGGCCGCTGGGCCGAGGCCGAGGCACCCTTCCAGCAAGGGCTGGCCGCCTATCAGGCTGCCGTGGGACCCGACAGTCCGGATCTTCTGGCCACCATTGAGGGCTATGCCGCCGTGCTGGACCATCTGGGTCGTGTCGAGGAGGCGGAGGCGCTGTATCAGCGGGCCGACACCATCGCCGGCCACCGCCTGCCGCCCGCCCATGCCGACTCCATGGCCGGTGCCGAGAAATATGCCGGCTTTCTGATCCGCCAGGACCGCGCCGATGAGGCGCTGAACCGGGTCCGGGCCGAGCTGGCCGAACTGCTGGGGCAGGACGGGCGGGGCCGGGACTGGCGCACCCGCGTGCGCGGTGCCCGCCCCCTGTTCGCGCGTCAGGTCGAGGCCAGCTGGGTTCTGGCCGCTTCCACCGACTGAACCGGCCCGAAATCCCGCCCCGCCGCGCTTGACGGGGGCGGTGCGCCCCCCTATCTGCCCGCCGTTAGCACTCTCGTGTCCCGGCTGCCAAAGCCGCGCGGGAGGGCCTCAAGACACACTCTCAGGGAGACAGACAAATGGCGTTTCGTCCGCTCGGCGACCGCGTGCTGGTAAAGCGCGTGGAAGAGGAATCCAAAACCAAGGGCGGGATCATCATCCCCGACTCGGCCAAGGAAAAGCCCCAGGAAGGCGAAGTCGTCTCGGTCGGCCCCGGTGCCCGCGATGAAGACGGCAAGCACGTCCCCATGGACCTGAAGGCCGGCGACCGCATCCTGTTCGGCAAATGGTCGGGCACCGAGGTCAAGCTGGAAGGCGAAGACCTGATCATCATGAAGGAATCGGACGTTCTCGGCGTCCTGAGCTGAGCCGAGTGATTAGTGACTAGTGATTAGTGGCTGGCGCAACCGGATCAGGTTTTGCCGCCGTCGCTAATCACAAGGATCACCAATCACTAACCACTAATCACTTCTTCAAGGAGCTGCCCGATGGCCGCCAAACAAGTCATGTTCTCCACCGACGCGCGCGAAAAGATGCTGCGCGGCGTCAATGTTCTCGCCAACGCCGTCAAGGTCACCCTCGGTCCCAAGGGCCGCAACGTCGTGATCCAGAAATCCTTCGGCGCCCCGCGCTCGACCAAGGACGGCGTCTCCGTCGCAAAAGAGATCGAGCTGGAAGACGCCTTCGAGAACATGGGCGCCCAGATGATCCGCGAGGTCGCCTCCAAGACCAATGACAAGGCCGGCGACGGCACCACCACCGCCACCGTCCTGGCCCAGTCGATCGTCCAGGAAGGCCTCAAGGCCGTGGCCGCCGGCATGAACCCGATGGATCTGAAGCGCGGCATCGACAAGGCGGTCACCGCCGTCCTCGCCGACATCAAGGCCTCGGCCCGCAAGGTCGAGAACAACTCCGAAATCGCCCAGGTCGGCACCATCTCGGCCAACGGCGACAGCGAAGTCGGCGACATGATCGCCAAGGCCATGGAAAAGGTCGGCAACGAAGGCGTCATCACGGTCGAGGAGGCCAAGACCGCCGAGACCGAACTCGACGTCGTCGAGGGCATGCAGTTCGACCGCGGCTACCTGTCGCCCTACTTCATCACCAACGCCGACAAGATGGAGGTCCAGCTCGAGGAGCCCCTCATCATGCTGCACGAGAAGAAACTCTCGTCGCTGCAGTCGATGCTGCCGATCCTGGAAGCCGTGGTGCAGTCGGGCCGTCCCCTGCTGATCATCGCCGAGGACATCGAGGGCGAGGCCCTGGCCACCCTGGTCGTCAACAAGCTGCGCGGCGGCCTGCGCGTCGCCGCCGTCAAGGCCCCGGGCTTCGGTGACCGCCGCAAGGCCATGCTGGAGGACATCGCCGTCCTGACCGGCGGCCAGGTCATCTCGGAAGACCTCGGCATCAAGCTGGAGAATGTCACCCTCGACATGCTCGGCAAGGCCAAGAAGGTCACCATCACCAAGGACGACACCACCATCGTCGACGGCATCGGTGGCAAGGACGAGATCGAGGCCCGCATCGGCCAGATCAAGCGCCAGATCGAGGACACCACCTCGGACTACGACAAGGAAAAGCTGCAGGAACGTCTGGCCAAACTGGCCGGCGGCGTCGCGGTCATCCGCGTCGGCGGCTCGACCGAGGTCGAGGTCAAGGAAAAGAAGGACCGCGTCGACGACGCCCTCAACGCCACCCGCGCGGCCGTTGAGGAAGGCATCGTCCCCGGCGGCGGCATCGCCCTGCTGAAGGCGACCAAGGCCCTGGAAGGGATGAAGGGCGACAACCCCGATCAGACCGCCGGCATCGCCATCATCCGGCGCGCCATCCAGGCCCCGATCCGTCAGATCGTCGAGAACGCGGGCGTCGAAGGCAGCATCGTCGTCGGCAAGGTGCTGGAAAACAAATCCGCCACCTACGGCTTCAACGCCCAGACGGAAGAATATGTCGACATGATCCAGGCCGGCGTCATCGACCCCGCCAAGGTCGTGCGCACCGCCCTGCAGGACGCCGCCTCGGTGGCCGGCATCCTGATCACCACCGAAGCGGCCGTGGCCGATGCGCCGAAGAAGGCCTCGGCCGGCGGCGCCGGCGGCGGCGACATGGGCGGCATGGGCGGCATGGGCGGGATGGACTTTTAAGTCCGTTTCGACCGGCTAGTTCTAGCTGAGACAGAAGAGGGCGGGTCCGGAAGCGGGCCCGCCCTTTTTTGTTTCGCGACTGGATAGGCCTTTCGCAGGCGTTACTCAGTCACCACAACGCCATAGCGCTTCACCCTAAGCGCATTAACGGGTGACTCTTTGCCGATTCGAACTAGCGCTGCCTTGCTGCGCTCGGTGATCGTCTTCATGTCGTCGGTGGCATCTCCGAAACGGCCGAACTGTAATGCCGCCTTCACAGCCCTGCTGCGATCAGTGCCGTGGACGCCCTTGAAGATCGTAATCCAATCGTCCTCTGAGACGGTGGCCAAGCGAGCTACGTCCCGATGATTCCAACTGCGTTCCTTGGCGATTTGAATGAGGACCTCAGCCGGAGCGCGGTCGTCGGGGAATGACGCGAATTTGTCCCGTATCGCTTGCGCGAGCTCTGGGTCCTTGATGTCCCCAAACATCTCGTCTTCATCCCAGAAGTCTTGCGGGACATCACGATTTTCAACATAAAATCGGACTAGTTCGGACGCTTGGGCATCTTGGTCGAGCTCCCTCAGCAATGTAACAGTTCCGTCGGCATTCATTGGAGAAACCCCGGAGACGCATTTCTTGAAGCTTGAAACTAGTTTGCTGATGAATTCATCGCCGTTTTCATCGAAAGTGTCATGAAACAAGTTCCAGGCCTCAGAAAAAGACGCGTCTCGGTCGTTGATCGCCAGAGTATTTTCAAAAGCATCCGCTACGATCTGGAGACTGCTTGGCTCGAAGGCCCCTTTATCGACCCCGGATAGGAGGACCGAATCTACTTCGTCGATGTGGCCAAAATCGTAGCTGCGAAGAAGTGTGGCCCACTCGGCCTCTCTCTCCACCCCTGGCGCGTCCATGTAGACGTTGAAATTCCGAATGAAATCGAGACTCGGAGCAATGCTCGGTTGGTATTTGGAAAATGCAAATAACGTAACTGATTTCGCGACCTGTTTCATTAGGCGATCATCTCGTGGCCCAAGAACTTCCGCGGCTCGGTCATACAAGCGTTCTGCGCGTTTGATCACTCGGATGTTGACCATGCCGAGTCTGGCAACATTCTCTCTCAGCCATTCCCGACC
Organism: Caulobacteraceae bacterium; assembly: GCA_965284535.1. Taxonomy (GTDB): domain Bacteria; phylum Pseudomonadota; class Alphaproteobacteria; order Caulobacterales; family Caulobacteraceae; genus Brevundimonas. The sequence continues at coordinate 785,342 of OZ260090.1, read as the reverse complement.
GTTCCCATCTTTCGGGAAAGCAATTGCTGCTGATTCTGATGGGGTCGGCACGTATTGCAAAAATGTGTCAGCCACCTTCTCGAGCTGAAGAGCGAATGCTTTCCCGTCCTCATCTTCTAGAGCATCTTGATTTAGTAGGAGGATGACTTTGCAGGACCGTTGCTCCTTCAGGAAGGAGGCCAATCCAAGAATGTCGTTTAGTTCGAGGTCCTTTCCGGCGCGCTCCAAGTCATCAAGGCATACGATCTGATTTCGTACGGTCAAAAACGTCATCCGGGCGGCACCGCCGATATGATCGCCGACGATTGGTATCTGCTTCGCAATTTGCCAGAGGCGCCGTCCGCCGGTCTCCAAGGTCGCTAGTGAGACATCGAGGCTTTCAAGCGTGGGAGTATTCCCAATCTGATTGCCCTTAACTGTCGTTTCGAAAATCTCGGCCTTTACCGCGTCCAAGGAGTTTTGACCGAAGAGGGATGCATATGCGTACCTGTCCAGAGCAATGCCCCGGAGGTCTCGCGCCGATCTCAAAAAGTGGTTCCAGGCGTAAGTCTTTCCGACGCCCCAATGCCCGGAAATGCACAGCACCTCAGGCGTCTTAGACGCTAAGAACCGGCGAATTTCGTTCTCTATCAATGCAATCGACATGTTGCTCCTCGAGGCCGCTAGCAACCCGAATCAGGTACTGGAGTCCTCTTTCGTTCTGGAAGGTGGAGTTTCAGGAGGCGGCCGCTGACCGCGTCTCCACGCGAGTTCGGGAACCGGAGATTTGCCGTTCAAGGCGGCCCAAACTCGCTCTGGAAAAGTGGACGGAAGACGCAAGCCGAGCTTGATGACGCCGTATCGCCAGTTGCGTTCCAATGCTCGATCAGTAGGTGGCCGTAGATGTTTGGGGATTAGTGCTCTCGGGTAGTCGAGATGTTCCTTCCATTCTCCGATTGGACCTCCTTCGTACACGTCATAGGCTAGCGCACGAACGATGGGTGCCATGGCGTCATTGACCGCATCAAAGAGCTCGTAGATGCGCTCACACTCTGCCTCCGAGAGTGGATTGGGGTGCTTTCGGTTTTGCTTTTGCAGCTGCTCAAGCAACTCCAGAGCATTGAAGCCTGCTTCTTGGGCGGAGGCGGCTGTTGTTACGATCCTCCAGTTTCCGACCTCATGGACCGGCGTCCGCTCCAACGCATCTAAGCGACGTCGAAAACGGGCAGAGTCGAACTCCGACAGGATGTAGTTGAACCAGTCCGGGCCCCCCGCAGCATTATTTGCATCCCAGAGTTCAGTGTAGAGACCCTGCATAACGCCGCCCAGCGCACTCACCCGCTCATAGCGGGCCCGAGAAGTTGCCCTGCGATGAGCACGCCGGTTTTCTGATTGCTGCCACCACGCGAGGCCAAGCGCGGCAAAGATGGCGACGATAGAGCCAATCGCCTGAACCCACGCTGGAAGGTCACTATCTGCGATGCTGATCATATCGCTCAGCTACAGCGATTCTTCGTGGTCGTTCTCAGGCAGGGTGAACCAGCAAACACAGTCCGAACAACCGCTGAAGTTGCGTACGTTCGCCCGCGCTCTACAAGTATCGAATGGATCGCGAGGATATATGACCGAACGCACTGACCCTGCACGTGAGCTTGCCGAGATCTGTGATCGACTGAACGTCGATTCAAAGCGCCCCGGGGCAGAGTTTCTGGCGTCGAAATTCGACGTGGAGCCCTGGTCCCGAGAATTTTATCAGATCATTTTTTGCATTCTCGAAAGAGCGGATTTTTTGAAGCGTGTCCTTGGAGCGGTTGACTATGACGAGGATTTTAGGGCGGAGGCGATCAGGCACATCGACGACATGAAGATGGCTTTCTCTCAGTCCGCCTTCGGAAACGCTTGGGGCCAATTTGGCATAAAAAAGGTTGGGCCGCTCAATGCCCAGCCTCTGAAAATGCTCTCACCGGCTGTTCGGCGTGAGGTTGCCTATCCCAAGCTTTCGGCAGAAGAAATCAGCGAGATTTTAGCGGAGACAGAGCAGCTAGAGGCTTGGCTTACCGAGCAGCAACTGGCGGAGCATGATTTCATCAGGCAAGCGATTTTGGATGGGTTGGCCCATTTCAAATTCCGCCTGCTCCGTCTGGAATGGTTAGGCTGGGGCTATGCAACTGAATCTCTTCGGGAGGTGACTGCAGCATATTTCGCTCTGGAGAGAACAGGCCCGACCGCGGCTGATAACCCAAACGCGGAAGCAGTTCTCCGCAAGGTCGAAGAGACCATGAAGTCAGTCTTTAAGAAGACCAAGGTCGTGACCGATTTTGTGTCAGCCGGAGACATCATGCTGCGAGGTTACGGCGCTCTCATGCTGACTTGGCAAAGCAGTCAAATAGCCGGCTTATTGCCGCTCCTTTCTTGATGATAGATCTTACCTATCTCGCTATGTATAGTAACGACAGACCTCCGGGACAAATCTGATTTTGCCGAGATGAGTAGCTCTCGATAACCGTCATCATACTAAGCGGATTCCTCTTCGGGCAGGATAGCAGTCTTTGCCGTTCGGAGAGGGAAGGTGGGCCACCAGCCCCGGCGCGCCTCAAGGACGCTGCGCGCCGCTCGCGCGGCAGGCCGGGACGGCCTGGCTTTGTCAGCAAGAGCCGGTCGCTGACGCGACCGGGGGGACCCGCGCCGGGTCGGGCGACCGGGGCCGGGCGTGTCGGGCGCTGTTCGGCGAGGTGCTGGAGGGGGCGGGGTGATCGCGCTCTCCCTCCCCCTCGGGGGAGGGTGGCTGAGCCGCAGGCGAAGCCGGGTGGGAGGGGCTCGGCGACGGGAGCGCGGCTGTGTCGCCGGGTCCTCCCCACCCTGTCGTCGCTGCGCGCCGACATCCCTCCCCCGGAGGGGGAGGGAGAGGGGCTGGTGTGTGAGGCCTACTCCGGCTGACGCACCTCGACCGGCAGGCCCAGCGCTTCCAGCTGGGGCCGGACGACCGAGGCGTCGCCGACCACGACCCAGACGAACTGGCTCGGGTCGATGACGGCGCGGGCGGCGGCGTCCATGTCGGCGGCGGTCAGGGCGCGGGTGCGGCTGGCCAGGGTCTCCTGATAGTCGTCGGGCCGGCCGTACAGGGCGTTGGAGCGCAGGGCGCCGAGGATCTGGCCCGAGGTCTCATAGCTGCCGGCCAGGCCGCGGGTGTCGCCGTTGACGGTGCGTTCCAGCTCTTCCGGGGTGACGCCGTCGGGGCCGAGGAACCGCTCGTACTGGGCGATCAGGGCGGCGATGGACTCACCGGTGCGGTTGGCCTGGACCGGGGCGCTGACGATATAGGGGGCGCGGTGCTCCAGGCTGTTGATCGTGCCGCGCACGCCGTAGGACCAGCCCTTGGTCTCGCGCAGGTCGGCGTTGATCCGCGACAGGAAGTCGGTGCCCAGCACGCCGTTGGCGGCGTTCAGGACCAGCAGGTCGTCGGTGCCCGAGACCGGCAGGACCGCGCCGCCGTAGATGATCGACTGCGGCGACTGGGGACGGTCGATCAGGACGATGCGGGCGGTGGTGGCGGGGATGTCGGCGGCGAACGACTTGGTGCCGCGCGGGGTCGCCGGCGCGCGCCAGTCGCCGAAGGCCCGCTCCAGCCGCGGCGTCAGCTCGCCGAGCGGCAGGTCGGAGACCACGAAGATGCGGGCGTTGTCCGGGCGGATCCAGGCGGCGTGTTCGGCGGCCAGGTCCTCGCGGGTCAGGGCGGTGATGGTCCCGGGCGTGCCGGTGCCGCTGAACGGGCGGCCATAGGGGCTGGCCTCGCCATAGATCAGCGGCGGCAGGGCGCGTCCGGCGAGGGCCGCCGGCTGGGTCCGTTCATTGGCCAGGCCGGCGAGGCGCTGGGCGCGCAGACGCTCGACCTCGGCCGGGGCGAAGGCGGGGTTGCGCACGATGTCGGCCAGCAGGACCAGCGAGGGGTCGAGGTTGGTGGTGACGGCGGTCAGCCCGGCCGAGGTGCGGTCCATCGAGGCCCCGACATTGACCGAGGCGCCCAGCCGCTCGCGGGCCTCGGCCAGGGCGTTGGAATCGCGGGTGGTGGTGCCCTCGTCCATCAGGCTCAGCATCATGGAGTGGACGCCCAGGCTGTCTGACTCGTCGGCGGCATAGCCGGCGTCAAACTCCATCGCCACCCGGGTCACGGGCACGGTGGTGGACCGGGCGTAGACGACCTCGATGCCGTTCGAGAGGGTGGCGCGTTCGACGTCGGGGAAGTCGATGTTGGAGACGTCGCCGATGGTCGGCATCGGATCGCGGGCGACGCGGACGATCTCGGCGGCCGGGACGGGCTCGGCGCCGGACGGGGCGGCGGCGGCCTCGACATAGGCCTCGCGCTCGCCGGCCTCGACGATCTGGCTGTAGACCGGGCGGGTCAGCCAGCGCTGCATGGCGGCCTGGACCTGGGCCGGGGTGACGGCGGCATAGGCCTCCAGCTGGGTTTTGTAGAAATTCGGATCCCCGGCGTAGAGCTGGCCCTCCGCAAGCGCCGAAGCCTTGCCGTTGACCTGTTCCAGACCCTGGATGGTGCGGGCGGCATACTGGGTGACGACGCGGTCGATCTCGTCCTGGGTCGGGCCATTGGCCATGAAGTCGGCGAAGACGGCGTCCATGCGGGCCGCGACGGCGGCGGCGTCACCGCCGGGCTTCACATTGGCCGAATAGCTGAAGAAGCCGAGACGGTGGAAGGGCTGGGCCCCGGCGCTGACGCCGGTGGCGGTCTGGTCGCCGCGGACCAGGGCGTTGTCGAGACGCGAGGAGGCGAGGCCGCCGAGGATGGAGGCCCCGACGCTGAGCGGGACCGCATCGGGATCGAGCAGGCCGGGCACGACCCAGGCGCGGCTGATGCGGGTGCTGGCGACGCGGTCGCGGAGGACTTCCTCGACCGGAGCGGCCAGGGTCGGAATGTCGGCGGCGGCGGGGGTGTTCACCGGGCCGCGCGGAATGGCGCCGAAATAGCGTTCGACCAGGGTGCGGGCGGTCGCCTCGTCGATATCGCCCGACAGGACCAGCACGGCGTTGTTCGGGCCATAGTTCTCGCGGAACCAGTTGCGGACCGTCTCGAGGCTGGCGGCGTCCAGGTCGGCCATCGAACCGATGGTCGAGTGGCGATAGGGATGGCCTTCGGGGAAGAGGGCTTCCTGCTGGGCGTAGGACGACAGGCCATAGGGCTGGTTGTCGCGCTGGCGCTTCTCGTTCTGGACCACGCCGCGCTGCAGATCGAGCACCTCCTGGCCGACCTGGCCGAGCAGATAGCCCATGCGGTCGCTCTCGAGGAACAGGGTCTGCTCCAGCGCCGGGGTCGGGACGGTCTCGAAATAGTTGGTGCGGTCGAACCAGGTGGTGCCGTTCAGGCCGGTGGCGCCCGCGGCGCTCATGGCATTGATGTGGCTGGTCGGCGAATTCTCGGAGCCGCCGAACATCAGATGTTCGAACAGGTGGGCGAAGCCGGTCGATCCGGCGGGTTCATCCTTGGACCCGACGTTGTACCAGACCGAAACCGCGACCACCGGGGCCTTGCGGTCCTCGTGAACGATGACCGTCAGGCCGTTGTCGAGCTGGAACCGTGACCAGGGGATGTCCACCCGGGCGACCAGGTCGGCGACGGGCGCGCCCTGGAGCGGGGCCGCCTGGGGAACGGCCACCGCGACCGGGGCCGAACCGGCTTCCGAAGACAGGGCCCAGACCGGGGCGGCGGGGGCGATGACCGCGACGAGGGCGGCAAGCGATACGAGACGACGGCGCATGGACGGACGATCCTTTTCACGAAGGATCCAACCTTAGCGTTCGACCGGCGACGCGCAATCCTTTGCGCCCTCCGGCCTTGCGTCATCGCGGCGCACGAAAACGGCGCGGCTCGCCGGGGAGCCGCGCCGTCATGTCGTTGGCCGGAGCTGTATCAGCTGTTCTGGCGTGCGCCCGAGACCGCCAGGCGGCCCCGCAGATGGGCGTCACCGGACACGGCGCCGGAGATGACGTTGAAGCGTTGAAGGTCCAGCCCGGACGCCTCGATGGCCGCGGCCATCCGGGCCTGTTGCTCGGCGTCGGGGGCGGTGCCGTTCAGGGCTTCGGCGATCGGCCGCACCCCGGCCAGGGCCACGACATACTGGTCAACCTCGGCATCCGTGACCGAAGCCGCGACCGAGCCGGCCGGAGACGGGGCGATGGCCGCCAGTTCCGCGCGGGCGCGGACCACGGGATCGGACGAGACGGCGACCGAGATGGCGTTGAAACGCTCGAGCGCCAGGCCGGAGGCCTCGATTGCGGCGGCCATTTCGGCCTGCTGCTCGGGCGTCGGGCTGCTGCCGGCGGCGGCCGCGATCGGCCGGACTGCTTCCATCGCCGCGACGAAATTGCCCAGCTCGGCATCGCTGATGGCGTCGGTCCCGGCGGGGGCCTGGACCGGAGCGGGCACCAGCGGCGCGGCGGCGGCGGGGCTGGCGACGACGGTCGCGAGGGCGGCGCAGGAGGCGGCGGCGAGAAGCAGTTTACGCATGAAAAATCCTTGCAGAATTCCGCTGGTCAGGCCGATGGCCCGGGACGAACACAGGTTCGCGCATCCCGCAGATGCGGAGGGAATGGGGAGGTGCGGGATGGCTGATCCTAGTCCGAAACGGCTTTTCGGGCAAATCCGGCGCGCCCCGGACACCGTCCGGGAAGACGGTGCCCGCGCGGTTCCGATGCCGGGCCTAGTCTTCGAGGGGCGGCAGGCCGGCTTCCTTGCGGGCGGCGGCGGCGGCCTTCTTCTCGGCCTTGGCGGCGGCTTTTTCAGCGGCCTTCTTGGCGTCGTTGCGCTCGCGTTCCTGGCGTTCAAAACTGTAGTTGGGCTTACGGGCCATCGGCGGCTCTTTCTCGTTTTCTGGCGCTGTCGCGCTTCGCGCTGCCAGAGCGCAGGGGGCGGACGCTGCTGCAGCGCCTTGCATGGCCCCAAGGTGGGGCAAGCGGCGGGCCGGGGCAACCATTGACGGTCAATCGACGGCGATGATCTCGACGCCCTGGCCGGCGACGACAGCCTCGTCGCCCACGGTCCTGCCCATCAGGGCGACCGCCAGCGGCGAGACGTGGCTGACCGAACCGGCGGCGGGGTCGGCCTCGTCCTCGCCGGTGATCCGCCAGGTCTGGGCGCGGCCGTCCGCGCGTTCCAGCGTCACCGAGCCGCCGAAGCGGACCCGGCCGTCAGGCTCGGTCTCGACCAGCTGGGCCGTGGCGCGGCGGGCCGACCAGTAGCGCAGGTCGCGGGTGGCGCGGGCCATGGCGGTGCGGTCGGCCTCGATGGAGCCATGCGCCTGGGCGGCGCTGTATGCGGCGCGCGCCGAGGCCAGGGCGGCCTCCATCGCGGCCAGGCCCGACGGTGTGACCAGGTTCGGGTGGGGCGAAATCGGACGGTCGGGAAGATCGGCGGCCGTGGCCTCCAGGTCTTCCTCGCGGGTAAAGGCGACGCTCATGGGGGATGAGCGTATGGCGGCTCGCGGCGTTCCGGTCCATCAGGGAGCGATGCAAGTGAAGACCGTACATGTGATCGGAGCCGGGCCGGCCGGGCTGATGGCCGCCGAACGGCTGGCGGGGGCCGGGCTGAAGGTGGTGGTGCACGAGGCCATGCCGTCGGTGGCGCGCAAATTCCTCATGGCCGGGCGCGGCGGGCTGAATCTGACCCATTCCGAGGCGATCGAGGGTTTCGTGGGCCGCTACGGCGCAGCGGCGGCAACGGTCGCGCCGTGGCTGGAGGCCTTCTCGCCGACGCACCTGATCGGCTGGGCCGAGGGTCTCGGACAGGCGACCTTCACCGGCTCGTCGGGCCGGGTGTTTCCGCGCGCCATGAAGGCCTCGCCCCTGCTGCGGGCCTGGCTGGGGCGGCTGGGCGACCAGGGCGTCGAGGTGCGCACGCGCTCCCGCTGTTCCGGCTTTCGCCGGAATGGCGATCGACGGGACTGGGTGTTCCAGACCCCGGACGGCGAGCGGGTCGAGACGCCCGATGCGGTGGTCCTGGCCCTGGGCGGCGCCAGCTGGCCGCGTCTGGGATCGGACGGGTCGTGGCGCGACTGGCTGACGGCGGACGGGGTGGCGGTCGAGCCGTTCCGGCCCTCGAACGTCGGCTTCGATGTGGCGTGGTCAGGGGTGTTCGCCGACCGGTTCGCCGGGGAACCGCTGAAGCCCGTCGCCCTGACCCATGGCGGCCAGACGGTGCGCGGCGAGGCCATGGTGACGCGCTACGGGCTGGAAGGCGGGGCGATCTATGCGCTCTCGGCCGGGCTGCGCGAGGCGGTGGAACGGGACGGATCGGCGGTCCTGACCGTCGACCTGCGCCCCGATCTGACGGTCGAGGCCCTGGCCGGGCGGCTGGCCAGACCGCGCGGCAAGGACAGCGTGACCAACTGGCTGCGCAAGGCCGGCGGTCTGTCGGCCCCGGCGGCGGGCCTGCTGCGCGAAATCCCCGGCGAATTGCCGCCGGGCTCGGACAAGCTGGCCAGGCGGATCAAGGCGGTGCGGCTGACCCTGACCGGGGTGCAGGGCCTGGCGCGGGCCATCTCCTCGGCGGGCGGGGTGCGGCTGGACCAGCTGGACGACGGCCTGATGCTGACCGCCCTGCCCGGCGTCTTCGCGGCGGGCGAGATGCTGGACTGGGAGGCCCCGACCGGCGGCTATCTGCTGCAGGCCTCCCTGGCCTCTGGCGTCGTGGCGGCCGACGGCGTGGCGCGGTGGCTGGCCGGGTCCTGAAGGCGTGGACGAAAGGTCGGGCCGTCGGGTTCCGGCGGCAAGGCCAAGGTCGCCAACCGACCCAAAGCGGACTTTCCGGGGGTTCGAGGGCCCCGCGCACACCCTGACTCAGTAATGCGCGGGCGGCGGCGTGGGCGGTGCCAGCATGGGCATGGCGAACAGACCGAACAGGAAGCCGCCTATGTGACCTTCCCACGCCACGGAGGGACCGCCGCCCTCCGCTTGGTTGATGGCATAGACGATGCCGACCGTCGCCAGATTGAGCCAGGCGACCAGCAGCACCTCGTCGCGAATCCGCCGTGACCGCAGCGGGATCATACCGCCGTCGGGACCGATCCGGGCGACCGCGCCCCACAGGCCGAAGATCGCACCCGAGGCGCCGACCATCGGGAGCCCCTCCGGGTTGAGGGCCAGGTACAGCGCCGCCCCGGCGAGGGCCGAGCCCACAAAGAGTGCCGCGAACCGCCTCCAGCCGGCAGGCCCGACTCCCAGCCGCACCATCGCCAGCGGCGTCAGCGGCAGCAGTACGCTGGCGTTCAACAGCAGATGGGTCAGCCCGCCATGCGAGACCACGTGTGTGGCCAGGGTGTACCAACGCCCCTCAGCGAGGGCCGGACCCGAGACGCCCCACGGCGCCGGGCCGCCGCCGGCCATCTGGCCCGCGAACACGGCTCCGCAGAGAGCGAGCAAGACAAAGGCGGGCACGCCGGCTGTGGAAAACAGCAGCTTCCAGGTGCGGATGTCCCAGATCGGCGGGCCGGACCGCAACCGCCCCCGGCGGTCGCGCCGGCGAGCGAACAGCGGCGGGCGATCAGCGGCGGGCTGGTTCATGGCGGTCACTGTGGCGCAGGCGGGTGGGATTGGACAGGGGCAGGTCCGCTTCCCACCCTCAGGCGACGGTCCGCTTCCCGCTCCAGACCCTAGACCATCAGCCGCTTCATCAGCTCCGCCGTTGAAGGGTCCAGCCCCGGCGACGGTTCGCCGGCCGCGACGTCGGCCAGCACCGCCTTCGCCAGCGCCTTGCCCAGTTCCACGCCCCACTGGTCGAAACTGTTGATGTCCTGGATCACGCCCTCGACGAAGGTCTTGTGCTCATACAGGGCGATCAGGGCCCCGACCGCCTCGGGCGAGAGGGCGTCCATCAGGATGGTCGTCGAGGGCCGGTCGCCGGAGAAGGTCTTGTGCGGGGCCAGCCGGTCGGCCTCGGCCTCGCTCGCCCCGGCCGCGATCAGTTCGGCCCGCGCCTGTTGCTCCGTCTTGCCGACCATCAGCGCCTGGGCCTGGGCCAGGGCGTTGGACCACAGCGGGGCGTCGCCCTCGCGGTCGTCCATGGCGGCGTCGGAGGTGTGGGCGACGACGATGAATTCGGCGGGCACGACCCGGGGCCCCTGATGGATCTGCTGGAAGAAGGCGTGCTGGCCGTTGGTGCCGGGCTCGCCGAAGACGACCGGGCTGGTGGCGGTGTCGACCGGGGTGCCGTCGCGCTTCACCCCCTTGCCGTTCGATTCCATCTCCAACTGCTGCAGGAAGGCGGGCAGGCGGCGCAGGCCGTGGGCATAGGGGGCGACCGTGCGGGCGTGCCGGTCGCGGCCCTCGACATTGTAGATCTGGGCCAGGGCCAGCAGCACCGGGGCGTTGCGCTCGAGGTCGGCCTCGAGGAAATGCTGGTCCATCATCCGGGCGCCGTTCAGCACCCGCTCGAAGATATCCCAGCCCAGGGCCACCGCCACCGACAGGCTGACCGGCGACCACAGCGAATACCGGCCCCCGACCCAGTCGCGGAAGGCGAAGGTCCGGCCGCAGCCCCAGGCCTCGGCCTTGTCCGGGGCCGCCGTCACCCCGATCAGGTGGTGGACCATCCGCTTCGGCGACAGGCTTTCGGCCAGCCAGGCCTTGGCCAGTTCGGCATTGGCCAGGGTTTCCTGGGTGGTGAAGGTCTTGGACACCACCACCACCAGCGTGGTCTCGGGGTCCAGCCCGGCCAGGGCCTCGCCCATGTCGCGCGGATCGATATTGGCCACGAACCGCAGGTCGATGAGCGGGTTCAGCGGCCGCAGGGCGTCCCACAACAGGCGCGGACCCAGGTCCGAGCCGCCGATACCGATGTGGACGATGGCCGTGAACGGCTGTTTGGTCCCGCCGGTCTCTGCCCCCGAGCCGATGTCGATGGCGAAGGCGGCCATGGCCTTGCGGGCCTCGGTCACCCCGGCGGAGACGGGTTCGCCCAGGGCGTGGAAGTCGGCGTCGTCGGTGGCTCGCAGCGCCGGATGCAGGACGGCGCGACCCTCGGTCCCGTTGACCGCCTCGCCGCCGAACAGGGCATTGCGCCGGCCATCGACGTCGCAGGTCCGCGCCAGATCGAGGGCGGCCTCGAACCCCTCGGCGCTCCAGGCCTGTTTGGACAGGTCCAGATACAGGCCCGCGGCCTCGACCCCCATGCGCTCGATGCGACCGGGATCCACCGCGAACTGGTGCACGATGCGGCCGTCGGCATCCTTGCGGGCCACGGCGCGAAGCATATCGAGGGCCTGGTTGCGGGCGGTCATCAGTGCAGCTCGAAATTCGGGAGGGTAAACCCTCGTTTACGGGTCGGGCGTAAGCCGGTTCAACGTCGAATCGGTATTTCGACCCACTATATGAGGTTTGCCATGTCCTGCGGCGTCGCCCTGGCCATCTCCCTGATGCTCGCCGATCCCAATGTCGCCATGGCCGCGGCCCTGCCGCCGCCGCCCGCCGACGCGCCTGTTTCGGTGGCGGGCGAGCCCCTGTTCGCCGATATCGTCGCCCGCTCGGGCGCGCTGAAGGGTGTCGTCCAGGGCTGGATCGAGGCCGGGGTGATGGATCAGCCCGACTTCGCCGCCGGCGCGGCCTTCACCGGCTTCCGGACCCGGGCGGCCGAGCTCTCCGCCCTCGATATGCAGGGCCATATCGTCCTCAAGGACCGCGGCACGGACGGCGATCTGAAATGCATCCTGCGCGGCATTTCCGAGGACATCCCGGTCAAGGTCGCCGCCCTGGAGGCCGCGGCTACGCCCGCTGAGCGCCGGGCGGCGCTCGATGACCTGGCCTATCTGCTGAACGACAACGTCGAGGTCATCACCGCACCCCCGCAGCCGGAGGTGTAGGTCGGGAACCCTCTCCGGACGGGGGAGGGAATCAGGTCCCCGCCGTCTCCGGATATTTCACCGAACAGCCGTAGGGCGTGGCGAAGGCCGTGCGCACGGGCCGTCCGGCCTCCAGATCGTCCAGCGCGGCACGGACGAAATTGTTCGCCCCTTCCAGATCCTCGGGCTTGTTGGTCGGCCGGTCGTCGATGCCGCCGACAAAGACCAGCCGGCCCTCGGCATTGATCACCCGCATATCAGGGGTGGTCCTGGCGTCGTACAGCTTGCCGACCTGACCGGTCGGGTCGAGCAGCAGATGGGTGGCGGCGCCGTTGGTCCGGGTGCGCCATTGCCGGGCTTCCTCGCCCTCCACATAGCCCTGGGTTCCCGGCGAGGAGGAGATGATGGTCAGCCAGACCACCCCGTCCGCGGTCGCCTCGCGCTGCAGGGCCTGCATGGCCCCGGTGTAGTGTTTCTTCACATAGGGGCAGCCCTCATTGGTCCACTCCAGCACCACGGTGCGGCCCCGGAAATCGGCCAGCGCCCGCTGCGTTCCGTCGGCGTCGACGAGGGTGAAATCCGGCGCGGCCTGTCCGGCCACGGGCGCTCCGGCCGGGGTTGCGACGGCGGGTGCCTCCGCCTTTTCGGGGGCGGCGGCCTGCGGCTGGCAGGCGGCGAGGACCAGGGCGGCGAAGGCGACGGCGGTCAGGCGTTTCATGGCGAACTCCCTCAGGGTCGAATGTCCTTCAGGGCGTCGATGACGACTCCCTGGGTGAGAAGCTGGGGCAGGATGCGCGGCTCGGCGGTGCCCGGCGAATAGAGCAGATACAGCGGAACGCCCGAGCGCCCGTGGCGCTGCAGTTCGGCGGTGATGGCGTCGTCGCGCCGCGTCCAGTCCCCGACCAGATAGATGGCGTTCGCCTGTTCCATCGCCGTCCTCACACCCTGCGAGGTCAGGGAGGTTCGCTCGTTGATCTTGCAGGTCACGCACCAGTCGGCGGTGAAATTGACCAGGACGGGCCGTCCCTCGGCCAGCGCCGCATCGACGGCGGCGGTCGACCATGGCGCGCTGGCCGGGCCAGTCCCCTCCGGGGCCGGGGCCGGGCCGGCGTCGGGGGCCGGGACCCGCGCCGCAAGGATCAGGGCCGCTCCGGCCAGAAGCAGGGCGGCGACGCCGGCCGTCAGATGGAACACGCCCCGCCGTCCGAACCCACGCTCGGCCTGGCCCCCGCCGATCAGCCAGACGCCGAACGCCAGCAGCAGGCCGGCGATGAACAGCAGGCCCAGGGCCTCGGCCCCGGTCTGGCGGCTGAACACCCAGGCCAGCCACAGGGCGGTGGCGTACATGGGAAAGGCCAGCAGGCCCTTGAGCCGCTCCATCCACGGCCCGGGCCGGGGCAGGCGCGCCAGCAGGCCCGGCGTCAGGCTGATCGCCACGAAGGGCAGGGCCAGGCCCAGTCCGAGGCCGAGGAAGACCATCAGCGCCATCGGCCAGGGCATGGTCAGGGCGGCTCCGAGAGCGAAGGCCATGAAGGGGGCGGTGCAGGGGGCGGCGACGATCACCGCCAGGGCTCCGGTGAAGAAGGCTCCCGCCCCGCCCGGCAGGCGGGACAGAGGTCCCGATCCGGCCCCCTGCAGCCCGGCCCCGATGTGGAAGACGCCGGACAGGTTCAGGGCGATGGCCAGCATCAACAGGGCCAGACCTGCCGTGACCGGGGGCGATTGCAGCTGAAAGCCCCAGCCCACAGCCTCGCCCGCCGCCCGCAGCGCCAGAAGAACACTGGCCAGCAGCAGGAACGTCGCCAACACGCCTCCAAGGAACATCAGACCGTCGCGCCGGGCGTGGCGGACATCATGAGCCGAGGCCGCCAGCGACGCCGCCTTCATGGCCAGGATCGGAAAGACGCAGGGCATCAGATTCAGGATCAGTCCGCCGAGCACGGCGAACAGCAGGGCCTGGGCGAAGACGGCGATGCTGACTCCTGCCGCCGGTCCGCCCTGCGTCGAGGTCCCGTCCGGCGCGGCGGCGAGATCGCCCGAACCGCTGGTCCCGGCCGGTGCCACCCCGGCCTCGGCCACGATCTCATAGGCACCGTGGGTGGTGACCAGAACCCCGCCGGTCGGACCGGTCAGACCGGCGGCCCGGGTCTCGCCGCCGGGGTTCAGTTTCAGGGTCAGCCCGCGAGGGCCCCAGAAACCGGTCTGGGCGGCGGCATGGTCGATGATCCCGCCCTCGAACGGGAAGAAATAGCTCGGCCCCGGATCGCGCCCCGCCAGCGGCCCCTCCGCCGCAGCCAGCGTCAGCACGCCGTTCTCCAGCGCGATCCGCGCCTCGATCCCGGCGGGGCGGGGCGCGTTCTCCAGAACAGCCTCGATGGCGGCACCGTTGCGCGGGTCCAGCGGCGCGGCACCCTCGCGAAGGGGCAGATTCAGGTTCAGGGTCAGTTCGTCGGGCACGCACATTTCGGCGCTGCACACCAGAAACAGGGCCTTCACGGTGAGCGGCAGGACCGTTCCGGCGCGCGCGGTGGCCGGAATCTCGACCGGAACCGGCAGCCAGACCTCGCCGGAATAGCCGTAGTTCATCAGGCCCGCGATCCGCTGGCGCTCCGGCACGGGCCAGACGATGTCCCCGGCCCGCACGCCTTGCGGCAGGGTCCAGGTCAGGGTCGTGGCTCCGCCGGAATCGCCGGGATTGCGCCAATAGGTGTGCCAGCCGGGCTGTATGGCCTGTCTGACCGCCACGACGGCCGTCGATCCGGGCGCGGCCCAGGCCGACATCGGGACCAGTTCGGCCTCGATGCGCTCGGTGCGCTGGGGCCCGACGGCCAGCGCGCCTTGTGCCAGGGCCTCGGCGGGCGCCAGGCACAGGGCCAGAAGGATCAGCAAGCGGGCGAAAAGGGTCACGCGGCCTCCGGAAACGGTCGGGGCGACCTTAGCGGGCCGCACCCGTCTCCGTCACCGTTCGCGTGGGACTGCGTCGATCAGTACCTCGGTGCGCCGCCGCATCGGTTCGCGCACGCCGCTGGCATCGGCCGCTCCGGCCTCGCCCGCCGCATCCACCTCGAACACCGGCGCGGGCCAGCCCGCCGCCGTCAGGGCTTCGGCTACCGCCAGCGCGCGCCGCTCCGACAGGCTCTGGTTCGCAGTGGCTCCACCGCGCGCGTCCGCCAGTCCCAGCACCTGAACCTTGCGGATGTCGCAGCCCTGAAGCTGGGCCGCCGTCATGCCGATGGCCTGCCGCGCCGACTCTGTCAGCCGCGCCTGACTGTCGGCGAAATAGACCTCGAACCGTTTGGCGGTGCACGGCGACGGTTCGGCTATCACCGCGTCGCGATCCATGAACCGCGTGATCCCGCACCCCGAAAGCCCCACCGCTGCGGTGAGAATCGCAAACCCGGCCAGTCGCTTCATATCCAACCCCTCACGATCCATGAAAAGGGCGGTCCGCCTCGCGACGAACCGCCCTGAACTCTCAACAGTCCAGCCGCGCCTAGTAGCGACGCTGGCCGTTCTCCCAGTAGCACTCGTCCTGGCGACCGTCGTAGCAGTAGTAGTAACGGTTCTGACTGTCGCGATAACGCTGCTGATTGGCGCGATCCTGAGCGGAACCGCGCACCGCACCAGCCACACCACCGACCACGGCACCGATGGCCGCGCCGCGTCCTGCGTTGCCGTCACCGACGTTGTTGCCGATGATGGCACCGGCAACGGCACCAATGCCGGCACCGATGGCCCCCTGACGGGTGGCCTGGTTAGGATTGCCGTACTCGTCTGTCGCACAGGCGCTGACCAGAAGACCTGCGCCGGCGATCGCGATGATTGCCTTGTTCATGGATATTTCCTTCATCCCTCGGGTTCGCCCCACGGGTGAGAACGCTGGATAAGCGTGGCGGTTCCCGCGCTATGATCAGGGTTAAGTCTGTATTAGGCTTTCACGGACGCCGCGCGGAGGGTGCGGCCTCGGTGTTCTGGGTTGAGACGGGGGTTTCGTATGCGTTTTTCTGAACCGGTCCGAATGGCGGACGACGGTGAGCACAGCCCGGTATGGGCTCGTTCCAAACGGCGTTCCGGCAGTAATCCGCTGGTGGGGATCATTGTCACCCTGCTGGCTCTGTTCGGCGTCCTGACCGCCGTGCTGGGCATCAAGGAGCAGTCGCTGGCCGAAGGCGGTGCCATGATGGACGGCTGGATCACCAAGGGCTTTTCCACGGTTCGTGGCGAAGCTCCCAAGGTCGCCGATGAAGCTGTCGACGCCGCCGGAGCCGTCGCTGAACGGGCCGGCGACGCCGCCCAGGCCGGCGCCGCGGCCGCTTCCGACGAGATGAAGAAGTAATAGTCACGCTTGATCGCTCCCGACCGGAACATCGTTCCGGTCGGGACGTTCGGGCGGCATGACCGACACCTTGACGCCGCCCGACGATCTCGCGGCCGGGATTCCGATTGCCGAAGCGCATGTCCTGACCCCGCACGTCGCGCTGGGGCGGGTGATCATGCTGGTCAATCCGTCGTCAGGCGGTGTCGGTCCCCGCGCCATTGAAGAGGCCACCGTCCTTCTGGCGGATTACGCCTGCGAATCCGCCGTTGTCGCACTGGACGGCGAGCGGTTTGATGAACAGGTCCAGCAAGCCATCGACGCCCGGCCCGATGTCCTTCTAGTGTTGGCGGGGGACGGTACCGCCGGGACGATCGCCTCACGCGCCGGACCGGACGGCCCGTTGGTCGCGCCCCTGCCGGGCGGCACCATGAACATGTTGCCCAGGGCCCTGTACGGCACCGCCGACTGGAAGGTCGCGCTGAGGCGGGCGCTGGAGGAGGGGGCACCGCAGTGCGTTGCCGGTGGCGAGGTCACCGATGGCCAGTTCCACCAGACCTTCTTCTGTGCCGCCATCCTTGGAGCGCCCGCGCTGTGGGCACCGGCGCGTGAAGCCGTGCGCGAGGGCCGGTTCGGCCTTGCCTGGGCCTATGCGCGGCGGGCACTCAAGCGGGCCTTTTCCGGGCGGCTGCGCTTCTCTCTCGACGGCCGCCGAGCGAGCCGCGCCGAGGCGCTGGTCCTTATCAGCCCGGTCATTTCAAAGGCCATGGACGAGCACACAGGGCTCGAGGCCGCCGCGATGAATCCTTCCGACGCCCTCGAGGCCTTCCGGCTCGCCGCCCACGCCGTGTTCGACGACTGGCGGCAGGACCCGGCCGTGACCACCAAGGCGATCCAGCAGGCCACGATCCGCGCCCGGTCGCGCATTCCGGCTGTGATCGATGGCGAGCCGACGCTGCTGCGTCCCGAGGCCCGGGTCCGCTTCATCCACACCGCCTTCCGCGCCCTGGCTCCGGATCCATCGACGCTGGAGGGGCCCGTCCAGTGAGGCGTATTCTCCAGTTTTCGGATATTCATTTCGGCTGCGAGCATCGGCATGCCTGCGCCGCCGCCCTCGACTACGCCCATTCGACGCCCCACGCCCTGGTCCTGATCACCGGAGACATCACCCAGCGGGGCCTTCCCGACGAGTTCGAGGCCGCCGCACGCTGGATCGACAGCATGCCGGACCCGCGCTTCGTCATCGTCGGCAATCATGACGTCCCCTACTGGAGCGTGTTTGCCCGGGTGTTCAGCCCGTGGAAGGCGTTCGAGCGGGCCACGGGTCATCCGGCCCATGACCACCAATTCCTCAGTCCCGACCTGATGGTGCGCGGCGTGGTCACCGCGCGTGGCTGGCAGGCGCGGGCCAACTGGTCCAAGGGCGTTATCGACCTGGATCAAACCCGGACGGCGGCCGAGGCCCTGCGACAGGCACCGGTCGGGGCCCTGCGCGTCCTGGCCTGCCATCACCCTCTGGTCGAGATGATCGGAACCCCGATGACCGGCGATGTGAAACGCGGCGCCGCCGCCGCCCTGATTTTCGCCGAAGCCGGGGTCGATCTGATCACCACCGGCCATGTCCATGTCCCGTTCGCCCTGCCGATCAGCCTGGGCGACCACTGTTCGTATGCGGTCGGCTGCGGGACGCTGTCTCATCGCGAGCGCGGCTCCCCGCCCGGCTTCAATCAGATCGACTGGGACGCACACCACATCAAGGTCACGGCGATGGCCTGGACCGGCGAGCGGTTTGAGCCGAACCAGACGTGGAAGCTGCCGCGTCGCCAGGACACGCGCCGGGCCTCCACCGCGCCGGATCCCAATACGGCCGGGCAAATGGAAAAGGCCGCGGTCTGATCGACCACGGCCTTCTTCAGTCTTGTGGGGCGGATACCGTCAGAGGCGGGTTCCGCGTCCTCGCAAGCCGCCCATCACCAGTGAAACCACGAACAGGATGATGGCGATCACCGCGACGAATTTGGCGATCTCGAACGAGAAATTCGCGATCCCGCCGAAACCGAGGACGGCTGCGACAAGCGCGACGACCAGAAAAATTATGGCCCAACGAAGCATGAGCGACTCCTCCAGAGTGTTTGATCCAAAGGGGAGCGGATCACCTCCGCGCACCTGTTGGAACAACGTTCCAGAGACCTCGCCGTTCCGCTTCAGCGACGCCGGCGACCGCCGTGGGATTTTTCGGTGAAGGCGGCCGCGACCATGGTGGCGAGGGCCGGATTTCGCAGGAATATCCAGCCGCCGGCCAGGGCCGCGACGGTGCCCAGGATCGGCCGCTGACGGAACAGCATGAAGGCGCGGTGGCCAAGGCCGGCAACATCGTCCTCGTCTTCCTCGTCTTCCTCAACGCCGCGCGCGACGAAGACCAGGGTCACCGCCAGGGCGATCACGGCGAACAGCAGGAAGGTGATCGCCGCGGCCGCGAGAGGCGGGACGAGCATCTGCAGGGCGAAGAAGATCGTCGCGCCCAGCGCCAGGATGGCGACAAGGGCGGCCCCCGCCGCGACCGAGGCCGCGACGGCCTTCCTGACCAGATTTCTGGCCATGCCCCCGCCGAACATCAGCGCCGACGACCGGCGAGCAACAGGCCGAGCACGACGCCCACGCCCAGGGCGATGGCGGTCGACTGCATCGGGCGCTCCTGCACCCGTTCGACCAGGTAGCGCTGCGCCTCGTCGAAGCGTTCGCTGGCCTCGTCGTAATATTCCTGACCACGCACCCGGGCGGTGTCGTAGTAGCCCTGGGCGCGTTCGCGCATGACCTCGGACTGCTCGCGCAGACGGGTCTCGGCCTCGGATGCCTTGGCGCGAAGGCGGGCTTCTGCCGCCGACGCCTTCTCGCGCAGCCGGGCCTTCTCTTCGGCGCCGAGCACCTTGAGATCATCCTTCAGCGTATTGATGTCGTCCTTCACGGTTGCCCGTGCCGTCTTGGTCGTCGCCATAATGCGCGCTCCGTTCGTCAAGCTTGACGGTTAGATAGAGAACCCTGAACCGGAACGCCACTGTGCGGTGACGGTTCCCGCATCGCAACATGACCTGGCAGTGGCGAAGCGCCTCATCCGGGCATAGACAGGGGGGATGACCGACTGGCTGTTTTCGCCCGCCCCGACTCCGTCCCTGCCGATTGTCGGGCGGAGCGACCGTTTCCCTGTCCGGCGTATCCTGTGCGTGGGCCAGAACTACGCCGCCCATGCGCGCGAAATGGGCCATGCCCGCGCCGAGCCGTTCTTTTTCACCAAGCCCGGCGATGCGGTGGTGACGGACGGGGCAGATCCATTGTTCCCCACGGCGACGGCCAATCTGCACCACGAGGTCGAACTGGTCTGCGCCGTCGGCGAGGCCGGGACCATTGCCGGCTGGGCGGTCGGATGCGATCTCACACGCCGCGACCTTCAGGCGGCGGCCAAGGAGAAGGGGCGGCCCTGGGACGCGGCCAAGGGCTTTGACCAGTCAGCGCCGTGTGGCGCGATCCAGCTCGGCGACCTGCCCGATCCGTCGGCGGTCATCGCCCTGTCCGTCAACGGCGAGACGCGGCAGTCCGGACGGCTGGACGACATGGTCTGGAATCCGGACGAGATACTCGCCAAGGCGCGGGAGCTCTGGGATGTCCGGGCCGGCGACCTGGTCTTTACCGGCACGCCAGAAGGTGTCGGCCCGCTCCAGCCCGGCGACCGGGTCGAGGCGACAATCGGCGGCCTTCCATCTCTTGGCTTTACGGTGACCCCGCGATGATCCTGCACGGCTACTGGCGCTCGGGCGCCGCCTACCGGACCCGCATCGCACTCGAACTCAAGGGCCTTGCCTATGACCAGCAGGGCGTCGATCTGCGCACGGGAGCCCAGAAGTCCGAGGCCTTCGTCGCCCTCAATCCGCAGGGGATGGTGCCTGCGCTGGAGGTGGATGGCGTGATCCTGACCCAGAGCCCGGCCATCCTCGAATGGCTGGAGGAGACCCATCCGGCGTCGCCGCTGCTGCCGGCGGACCCGGTCGGACGTGCCCATGTCCGGGCCATGGCGGCCCTGATCGGCTGCGACATTCATCCGCTCAACAATCTGCGGGTGGGCAAGGCGCTGCGCGAAACCTTCGGGGCCGATCAGGCGGCCGTCGACGCCTGGGCGGCCCGCTGGATCGTGCCCGGCTTCGAGGCGCTGGAGGCTCTGGTGGCCCAGCATGGCGCGGGCTGGTGTTTCGGTGGCTCGCCGACCCTGGCCGACTGCTACCTGATCCCGCAGATCTACTCGGCGCGCCGGTTCAATGTTCCGCTCGACTCCTTTCCGGGTCTGATGGCCGTGGACGCCGCGGCGGCCGCCCACCCGGCCTTCATCGCCGCCCATCCGGACGTCCAGCCCGACGCGGACTGAGGGTCAGGCGAGGAAACGGTCCACGGCGGCGACAAACCGCCTCGGTTGATCGATCATGACCATATGTTCGGCGCCTTCGATGCGTTCGAACGTCGCCGGGGTCCGAAGTCGCGCATAGGCCCCGCGGAACAGGCTGTCGGTGCGGCTTCGCGGCGAGGTCTGGTCGGCGCTCCAGCCATAGACCACGGTCACCGGGGCGGAGATGTCCGGCAGGCGCGGACGCAGATCCACCGTCATCACCTCGTACAGGGCCTGGGCTAGGACGCGCTGGTCGCCCCCCTGCCAGCCCATGGTGCCGAACAGGGCGTCGGTGGCGCCGCCCAGTTCCAGCCCCATCTGACGGCCCCGCGAGCGCAGCGCCTCGTCGCCGAGAAACTGGATCGCCTGATAGGCCAGCCGGGCGATCGGCTCGATGTCGCTGATCGTGGCCCCCGGACTGACCAGGGCCGGAAAGAAGGGCGAGGAGTCCACGGTCATGACGCGGCCGACGCGTGCTCCGGCGTCCGCCGCGACGCGCAGGCCGACCTGACCACCCATGGAGTGACCGATGATTCCCGGCCGGTCCAGCCGCTGTTCGGCGATGTAACGGCGCACCTCGGCGGCGACCGCGCCGAGGACGGCGCCGCTGGCGTTGCCGTGGGCCGCCAGGTCCCCGAAGCCGCGCACGGAGACCAGGTGAAGCCGGCACCGGGTCTCGAGCCGACCCGCCACGCCGCGCCAGACCTCGGCGGTTGAGGCCAGTCCGGGGATCAGGATCAGGTCCGGGCCCTGCCCGCGGGTCTCGATGGTGATCCTCCGTGAGCTGAAGCCCGCCCGCGCCCAGGCTTCGGGCGCGGCGGCCCACAGACCCGCGCCGGCGGCCAGCCCGATCAGAATGTTTCGTCTTTGTTCCATGCCGTCTTCGGGTTAGCGTTCACGCGGAAACGCGAGAGGGAGCGAGATGAGCCAGCCGTCCGATGACGAAATCGTCTTCTACACCAACCCGATGTCGCGCGGCCGTATCGCGCGCTGGATGCTGGAGGAGGTCGGCCAACCCTACCGCACAGTCGTTCTGGATTACGGCACGACGATGAAGGCTCCCGAATATCTGGCCCTCAATCCGATGGGCAAGGTGCCGGCCATCACCCATCGGGGCGTGACGGTGTCGGAATGCGCGGCCGTCTGCGCCTATCTGGCTGATGCCTTCCCCGAGGCCGGCCTGGCCCCCTCGCCCGGTGACCCGGCGCGTGGGACCTGGCTGCGCTGGATGTTCTTTGGTGCCGGCCCGCTGGAGGCGGCGGTGACGGCGCGCTCCCTCGGCCTGCTGGCCCCGGCCGACAAGGCGAGGATGGCCGGCTACGGCAGTTTCGACGATGTGGTGGATGCGCTTGAAGCGGCCGTTTCAGCCGGTGGTCCGTGGCTTCTCGGCGACCGGTTCAGCGCGCTGGATGTCTATCTGGGTAGCCAGATCGGCTGGGGCCTGCAGTTCCAGAGCCTGCCCGACCGCGACACCTTCAAGGCCTATGCGGACCGGTTGTTTCAGCGCCCGGCGGCGATCCGCGCGCGCGGGATTGACGACGCCCTGATCGCGGCGGCCCAGACGGGAAGCTGAGGTCCTGATCAGCCCCGGGCGGGGCGCAGGCCTTCGACGGCGGCGCTCTGGGGTTGGGGACGGCGTTCGCCGCCCGCGGCCCGGATGCGATCTATGCGCGCCTTTTCGGCCCGGAACGCCGTCAGATCGGCACCGGCCAGAACCGTGCCCTCGGTGGTGCGCACGCCGGCGGGATTGATCCGCTGGCCGCGCCGCCAGATTTCATAATGCAGGTGCGGTCCGGTCGAGGCACCGGTCGAACCGACATAGGCCACGACCTGGCCCTGGCGAACGCGCTGGCCGGCACGCATGCCGGAGGCGTAGCGCGAAAGGTGGCCGTAGCCGGTCTCAAGACCGTTCGAATGGCGAATGCGCAGCCAGTTGCCGTAGCCGCCCCAGCGGCGGGCCTCGACGACGACACCGTCGGCAGGTGCCACGACCGGCGTACCGCTGCCGGCCGCGAAGTCGATGCCCTGGTGCATCTTGCGATAGCCGGCGATCGGGTGCCGGCGGAAGCCGAAGGAGGACGAGACGCGGAAGCCCCGCTCCAGCGGCGTGCGCATGAAGGCCGAGCGGGTATTCTTGCCGGTGGCGTCAAAATACTGGGCCTCGCGGGCACCCTCGGGCCGGAAGCGATAGAAGGCGACGCCCTTCAGCTCGGCATACAGAAGACCGTCCGTGCCGATGGTGCGGCCGTTCTCGGTGACCGTGCGGCCGAAGACATAGGTAAACTCGTCATTGGCGCGGATGTCGCGCTCCATGTCGAACCGGTGCGAGAACAGGCGACCCGCGGCGCGGGCGACGTCGGCAGGCGCGCCTTCGCGACGCGCCGTGCGCGACAGCGAGCCCTCGACCTTGCCGGTCAGGACCACGGTCTCGTGGGTGACTTTTTCTTCCAGTGCCCGCAGGCGCAGGGCCCCGTCGAAGCTGCGTGACACGGTCAGCTGGGTCGCCGGGCCGGTACGCATGGTCAGGCCGATCAGGCGGGCCTCGCCCCGGCCGCCGCGCGGCTGGGAAATGGCGGTCTCAAAACGCTGACCGACGCGCATGGCGTTGACGTCCATGGCGTTCGACAGGGTGGCGGCCACGGCCGAGGCCTCTTCCGGCGCGATGCCCGTGCGACGCACGGCCTGTTCGAAGGTTTCGCCGCGGCGGATCTGCACCGGGATCGCCTCGGGCGTGGTCAGGCCGGCGGGCATGCCGGCGGTCGCGAAGGCCTGGTCGGCCAGGGCGGCGATCTGATTTTGGGTAAGAGGCGGAGCCTCTTCCGCCTTCGCGGGTTGGTATACACGGCCGGCGAGCAGCGCCACCGAGATCGCGGCCACCGCCGTGAGGGCGTGGGGCGCGATGCGCATCGGTTGGCGACGTGGATCGAACTGAGCCATCGTTCCCCGAGAAACAACGACGCCGGGCGGCGCCAAAGCTACAACAGCAAGGATCGCGCCGAAGCAGCCCCCTGCGCGAGACAGGCCGTATAGCCCGTCCGTCCCATGATGGGAAGACGGTTCGTTACAGCGCGTTAACCGGGGCCGTAGTCGCCGGTAAAGCTTGCGTGAACCATGAGACTATAGCGGGCGTTCGGTCCTGTATTCGCGATGTCGGGGCAATGAATTGACTCATCCATGGAGCAAACTGTTCCGAACTGACCCTGTTCGCACTCAAAGTGGCCGATGCGCCACTCAGCTGTGGTTCAATGGACACGAACATAGTGCTGATTGGGACATTTCCTTTGCTCACCGACCTATCCTCGCCTCGGTTCGTCCCGATATGACCGCTCCATGACCGTGACGACCGATCCCGACCCGATCCCGCCAGGACCCGCGCGCAGCCGGGGCCGGCTGGCGTTGCGGGTCGGGGGCGTGATCATCGGGATTCTCCTGGTCCTGACGGCCCTGCTCTATCTCAACCGCCGCGCGGCGACCCGGCAGGTCCTCATAGGCTGGCTGGAACAGCAGGGCATCGACGCCGACATGCAGGTCGAGCGGGTTGAGCTCGATGGTCTGGTCGCCAGCGTTCGCATCGGCGACCCCGACCAGCCCGATGTGACCGTCGAACGCGTCGAGGTCGACTATGCCATCGGCGCGCCCTGGTCGAAGGGCGGGCTCGGCCTGACCCCCAGCCGCATCCGGCTGGTCCGGCCGGTGGTTCGCGCCAGCGTCCGGAACGGCAAACTGACCCTCGGCTCGCTGGATCCGCTGGTCGAGCGGTTCACCGGCCGGCCGCCGACCCCGGACAGTCGTGGACCCCTGGTACTGGTGGAGGACGGCAGGGTTCGGCTCGACACGGACTACGGTCCGACCAGCATTTTCGGCGACGCCCGGATCGACGACGGCAAGCTGATGCGGCTGATTGCCCGGATGCCCGCGACGGCTTTCAAGAGCGGCGATGTCGAGGCGCGCGGACTTCAGGCCACCGTCGATCTGACCACCACGGGCGACCGTGTCGCCCTGCGGTTCGCCGCCGGGGCCGAGGGGGCCAGTTTGCCGGGTCTCGCCGGTGAAGCCGCCCGGCTGACCCTGGCCGGCGACCTGCCCTATCCTGATTTCAAGACCCGCCGGGGCGACGGTCGTGCGCGGATTGACCTGCGTCTGGTGGGGGACCGTCTCGCCACGGGAGAGACATCCGCGCGGGACGCCGACCTGCAGCTGACCTTCGACGGCCAGACGTCCGGCTGGATCGAAGCCTTCCGCCTCGAGGGCAATACCGCCGTTGACGTTCGCGCGGCCGGTGTCGAAGGCCCCGCCGCATCGGCGACCACGGGGCGTCTGCGGCTGACCAATGCCCGCACCGTGGTGGCGCGCGACGACCGGGGACTGAACTGGCGGCTGGACGGCGCCGCCGCGATGACGGCCGCGGGGGCCTCCCTGGCCGGACTGGAGGGTGCCGGCCTCACCCTGAGCTCGCCTCGACTGACGCTGGGCGGACGCGGGGCGGCGGTGGAGGCCGAAGGGCCGATCATTCTGTCCGCGGCCCGGCTGGTCCACGAAGACCTGACCCTGACCGGCGTTCGAGGCGCGACCGATTTCGACCTCGTCTCCGATGGGGGGCTGCGGGTTACGGCCACTGGCTCGTTCCGTGCCGCCGGAGGTGCCTGGCCTCTGTTCGGCGCGCCGGACGGCGATGACGTCCCCGAACTCGCCGGCATGAAGCGCGCCCTGTCGGCCTTCGCCGTTGATGTGCCCCGGTTTGAACTGGTCGCCGGCCATTCGGGAACCCGGCTGACCCTGATGCGTCCGGCAACGGTGAGCCCCGCCAACGGCGGCGTTCTGACCCTCAGCCCGGCCTCGACGCCGTTCTTCACCGCCGCCCGGGGCCAGGCCGGCGGCGGTGCCCTGTCCCTGACGGCGACGCGCGGGCAGGGTCTGCCCGAGGCCGATTTCGCCATCCCCGCATGGAGACTGACCCCGTCAGGCTTCAGCGCCATTCTGGACGGCCGGGCCGCGCTGGACTTCGGCCTGGCGCGCGGGATCACGCTTCAGACCCGGGGCGAACTGGCCTCGTCCGGCGGCCGCCTGACCTATGTCGCCGCCCGCTGCATCCCCCTGACCGTCGAACGCCTGGAACTGGACGAGAACGATGTCGTCGATCTCGCCGGCGACATTTGCCCGGTCACCCGCCCGCTGGTCAGCGTCGCCGACGGCCGCTGGCGGTCCGATGGTGCGATGCGCGGTCTCGACGCCGCGGCTCCGTTCCTCGCCCTGGGCTTCCGCGACGCCGAGGGCGGCTTCACCGCCAATGGCGGTCCCGGCGGCATAGGGCTGGAGGCCCGCGTCGCCCGTGCGACGGTCGAAGACGCCACCACACCGCTGCGTTTCAATCCCCTTTCCGCCCGCGGCTCCGCCCGCCTTGCCGATGAGGACTGGACCGGTGCCTTCGAACTGGCGCGCGGCGACACCGTGCTCGGCAGCCTCGCCCTTGCCCATGACGGATCCGCCGGCGCGGGCGGCCTGACCATTTCCGCCCCGTCCATCGTCTTCGCGGATGGGGGCCTGCAGCCCGCCGATCTCAGCCCTCTCGCCGAGGTCATAGGCTCTCCGGCCACGGGCACGGTTGCGTTTGACGGCCGTATCGACTGGCGAGCCGAGGAGGAAGGAACCAGTTCCGGCCGCCTGACCGTTCCCGGTCTCGACTTCACCAGTCCCGCCGGCCCGGTGAAGGGCCTGCGCGGCACCGTCGATTTCACCAACCTGGCTCCACTGACCGCCGTGCCGGGACAGCGGCTGACCGCCGACACCCTGGAATCGGTCGTGCCGCTGACCGACATCGAACTGACCTTCGGCCTCGACAAGGCGGCGGTGACCATCGAGGGCGGTGATCTGGCGGTGGCCGGCGGTCGCATCCTCGTCGAGCCCTTCGCGGTGTCCCTGGACCCGGATCAGCCGATCACCGGCGTCATCGTGCTTGAGAACGTCCAGCTGGGTCAGCTGATCGCGGGCTCGGGCTTTGGCGACAAGGTCGATCTGGACGCCGTGGTTTCGGGCCGGCTGCCGTTTACCTCTGACCGGGAGAACGGCATCCGCATCGCCGGCGGCTCGTTGGCGGCGGTCCAGCCGGGTCGCCTGTCCATCGCCCGCGAGGCGCTGAGTGGTCTGGAGGCCGGAGGCGGTGGCGAGGCCGTGCCGCCCAATACCGTTCAGGATCTGGCCTATCAGGCGATGGAGAACCTGTCGTTCGACATCCTTTCGGCCGAGGTCAACAGCCTCGAAGAGGGCCGTATCGGTGTGTTGTTCCGTATCCGGGGCCGCCACGATCCGCCCCGGCAGCAGGAGCTGCGCATCCCGATCGCCGAGTTCATCAGCCGGGAGTTCCTCAACCGGCCCCTGCCCCTGCCGTCCGGGACGGGCATCGACCTGACGCTGGACACCACCCTGAACCTGAACCAGCTGATCAGTGATCTGCTGGAGCTGAACCGCGCTCGCGACGGACGCCCCTCCATGGCAGGCAGGACAAGCGTCGAAATCGCGCCGCCGGTCGCGCCGTGATCCCGCCGCCTTCCCCGTTCAGAACCCATTCACCGTCGATCGCGTTAGATCAGCGCGAACTGAAGACCGGAGACCACTGTCCATGACTCGGCCCAAGACCCGGATGCAGACCCGTCTCGCCCTGCTCGGCCTCATCGCCGCCGTGGGGGCCGGTGCCTGCACGCCCACGGTCCGGCTACAGGTCGATCCGATCCAGATCTATGCGAAACTGGATGCCGACGTCCGCATCCGCCTTGACCGGGAGCTGCAGGACCTCCTCGTCGAAAACCCCAACCTGTTCTGATGCGAAAGTTGACCCCGATGTCTTTCCGCAAGCTCTTCGTCGTCACCGCCGCCATCGCGGCGCTCGGCGTCGCCGCGGGCGCGGCCCTGGCCCAGACCGCCGACCAGAAGGCCATGATCGACGCCGCCAAGGCGCAGGGAACCGTGGGTGAACAGGCCGACGGCTTCCTCGGCTTCCGCGTGGCCTCGACCGACGCCCCCCTGACCGAGGCGGTTCAGGTCACCAATGCCGCCCGTCGCGAAGGCTATGCACGTAGCGCCCAGGCCGCCGGTGGCGACGCCACAGCCGAGGCTGCCGGACTTCGGGCCTTCCAGACCATTGTGATGCCCCGCATCCAGAGCGGCCACTGGTACCGCAATGCCGAGGGCCAGTGGGTTCAGCGCTGACCCCGCGCCGCCTGCTGTTCCGACTCCTTCTCGTTATCGGTGTCGCCGCCGCCGCGACGGCCGGTGTCGGCCTGGCCTGGACCGCCATCGGCGGCGGCCCGCTGGGGGTCCACGGGCTGATCGCCCTGTCCCTGGGAGTTCTGGGCACTGTGGCCCTGACCTGGGGGCTGATGGCGCTGGCCTTCAAGTCCAGCCGCGAAGGCTGGGATGAGCGGGCCGACCACCCCGACGATCCCGACAAGCCTTGAGCCTCCGTCGATCCCGCGCGATAGGACGCGGATGACCGATGCCGCCAAGCCCTCCGAGATCACCTACGCCGGCTATCTGACGCTCGATGATCTGCTCGCCGCCCAGCATCCGCTGTCGGACGAGCATGACGAGATGCTGTTCGTCATCATCCACCAGACCAAGGAGCTGTGGCTCAAACAGATCCTGCACGAGGTAACCCTGGCCCAGGCCATGATCCGCAACGGCGATCTGGTCCCGGCCTACAAATGCCTCGCCCGGGTCAGCCGTATCCAGGCGGTGATGACCATGAGCTGGGACATACTGGCCACCATGACCCCGGCCGACTATCTGCGTTTTCGCGGGGTTCTGGGCTCGTCGTCCGGCTTCCAGAGCGACCAGTTCCGGCGTTTCGAATACATGCTGGGGCTCAAGGACACGCGCTTCCTGCGCTTCCATGAGGACCGTCCCGAGGCCCATGCCTCGCTCCGCTCCGCCCTTGCCGCGCCCAGCCTTTACGACGATGCCCTGCACCAGCTGGCCGCAGCGGGCCTGCCGGTCCCGCAAGAGGTTTTGAGCCGCGACGTCAGCAAGCCGTGGGAACCGTCGGAAGGCGTCGAGGCGGCGTGGCTCGAGGTGTATCGCGACACCGCCCGCTGGTGGCCCTTCTACCAACTGGCGGAAAAGCTGGTCGATCTGGATGACGCCCTGTTGACCTGGCGGCACAAGCATGTGGTGACGGTCGAACGCATCATCGGCCGCCGCCGCGGCACCGGCGGCACCGAAGGCGTCGCCTATCTGACGGAGACTCTCCAGCGTCGCTGTTTTCCGGAATTGTGGTCGCTGCGCACGAAACTCTGACGGCCAGGCTGAAACCTTTTCAGCGCTCTACGCGCTTTCCTGTCTCCTCCCGGAAACAGTGAAAGGTCGCAAGATGAGCAATCCCCAGAGCCACGACATCCATGTCCTGAATGGCCTGATCGAAACCACGCTCGATAGCGCAGACGGCTATCGCGAGGCCGCCAGGGAAACAGACAAGAGCAATTTCAAGACCCTGTTCGAGCGCCGCAGCTTCGAGCGCCAGCAGGTGGCGACCGACCTGCAGGGCACGGTCCGCGGCCTCGGCGGCGAGCCCGAGGATGACGGCTCCATCCTCGCCAAGGCCCATCGCGCCTTTCTTGACGTCAAACACGCCTTGCTGCGCGACGAACAGGCGGTGGTGAACTCCGTCGAGAACGGAGAGGACTTCATCAAGGGCAGGTTCGAGAGCGCCCTTGAGGACTCCGATGTCTCGGCCACCACGCGCGAGACCATCCGCCGGGCCTATGCCACGGTGAAGGACGGCCACGACCAGATGCGGGACCTGAAACACAGTCTCGAAGGCCAGAAGGACGCGGGCGGCCGGCTGTACCCGCAGTAGGTTCGGTCACCCCGCGACCATGAAAAAGGCCCCGGTGGCGTTCACCGGGGCCTTCATCATTTCAGCGGGGTGAAGCGGCCTAGGCTTCGGTCTCTTCGGCCTTCCGGGCGGTGCCGGTTTCGGGAACCACGGCACCCTTGACCGGACGGACGGTCTGCTTCTCGGCGATCCGGGCCGACTTGCCGCGACGGTCGCGCAGGTAATAGAGCTTGGCGCGCCGGACGACGCCGCGACGCTTGACTTCAATGGCGTCGATGTTCGGCGACATCAGCGGGAAGACGCGCTCGACGCCCTCGCCGAAGCTGATCTTGCGCACGGTGAAATTCTCGTTGATCCCGCCGCCGGCGCGGGCGATGCAGACGCCCTCGAAGGCCTGGATGCGCGAGCGTTCGCCTTCCTTGATCTTGACCATGACGCGCAGCGTGTCGCCGGGCTGGAAGTCGGGGATGGCGCGTTCAGCGACCAGGCGGGCTTTTTCTTCGGCTTCGATCGTCTGAAGGATGTTCATTCTATTCTCCTCGGGCTTTTGCGCCCTTTAGCTGTGATTTGGCGGGCTCGGGTCCCGCATTTGTCTTGGCCAGATGCGCCGCCCAGAGATCTGGCCGCCGCTCCCGGGTCGTCACGTGCCGCTGCTCTTCGCGCCATTGTGCGACCTTCTTGTGGTCGCCCGACAGCAGAACCTCGGGTATCTCCAGCCCCTCGAACGTCCGCGGTCGCGTGTACTGCGGATGCTCCAGAAGGCCGTCCTCGAAACTCTCGCTACTGAGACTGTCCGCCTGGCCGAGGACGCCTGGCAGCAGTCGTACGCACGCCTCGATCACCAGCATCGCCGCCGCCTCGCCACCGGCGAGCACCGCGTCCCCGACGGAGACCTCCTCGAACCCGCGCGCGTCGAGCACGCGCTGGTCCACCCCCTCGAACCGGCCGCAGAGGACGGTAATCCCGTCCGCCTTCGCCCACTCCTTGACGCGCGCCTGGGTCAGGGGCCGACCCCGGGCGCTCATGTACAAAAGCGGCCGTTGCGGCCCCGCAACGCTGTCGAGCGCCCTGGCCACCACGTCCGCTTTCAGCACGGCTCCCGGGCCGCCACCCGCGGGGGTGTCGTCCAGGAAGCCGCGCGTATCTGTGGAAAAGGCCCGAATGTCAACCGTATCAAGGCTCCAGAGCCCGCGCTCACGCCACGCTGTGCCGATCAGCGAGACGCCCAGCGGGCCCGGAAACGCCTCGGGGAACATGGTCAGGACGGTGGCGGTGAAGGGCATGGGGAGGAGTGATTAGTGGTTAGTGATTAGTGGTTGGTGGCGAGCGCGGCGGCGGCGACAGACCCTCTAGCCTCAACCGTGGCCACTAGCCACTAACCACTAATCACTTCAGCACACCTGCCCCGCCGCCCAGCCTGACGACCAGGCCCACTGGAAATTGTAGCCGCCGAGCCAGCCGGTGATGTCGGCGGCCTCGCCGATGACGTAGAGGCCGGGGACGGCGGTCGCGGCCATGGTCTGCTGGTCCAGCTGGTCGGTGGCGATGCCGCCGAGCGTCACCTCGGCGGTGCGGTAGCCTTCGGAGCCGACGGGCTTGACGGTCCAGCCGTTCACGGCGGCGTCGAGGCGGCGCAGGGTCTTGTCGCCGACCTCGGCCAGCTTGCCCTTCACGCCTTCGCGGTCGCAGACGCTTTCGGCGAGGCGGCGGGGGATCAGATGGCCCAGCGCGGTGTGGACCATCTGTTTGCCGTTCTCCGCCTTGGCGGCCTTGAGGCGGGCGTAGAGGTCCTCGCCGGGGGCCATGGCGACGGTGATGGGCTCGCCCTCGCGCCAGTAGCTCGAAATCTGGAGGATGGCGGGGCCGCTCAGGCCGCGGTGGGTGAACAGCATCGCCTCGGCGAAGGAGGTCCCCCCGCCTCTCACTACGGCGTCCACGGCGACGCCGGCGAGGGGTTTCAGGGTCTCCAGCAGGCCGGCCTCGAAGGTCAGGGGGACCAGGGCCGGGCGGGTGTCGGTGACGCGCAGGCCGAACTGGCGGGCGGTGTCATAGGCCCAGCCGGTGGCCCCCATCTTGGGGATCGACTTGCCGCCGGTGGCGAGGACCAGCGAGCGGCTGCGGACCACCGAGCCGTCGGACAGGGCGGCCTCATAGCCGTCGGCGATCCGGTCGACCCGCTCGACCGAGACGCCCAGCGACAGGACCACGCCCGCCGCCCGCAGGTCGTCGGTCAGCATGCGGATGATCTGTTTGGCGCTGTCGTCGCAGAACAGCTGGCCGAGGGTCTTTTCGTGCCAGGCGATGCCGGCGGCGTCGACGCGTTTGACGAAGTCGTGCTGGGTGAACCGCTTCAGGGCCGAGGTCGCGAACCGGGGGTTCTCGCCGAGGAAGTTCGCGACGCTGGTCCCGGTGTTGGTGAAGTTGCAGCGCCCGCCGCCGGAGATGCGGATCTTCTCGCCCGGCGCCCGGGCGTGGTCGAGGATGCGGACGCTGCGCCCGCGCCGCCCGGCCTCGATGGCGCACATCATCCCGGCCGCGCCGGCGCCGACGATCAGGACATCGATGGTCTGGGGGGTCATGGCGGGGGCCTTAGCACGGGCGGCACCGGGGGCGGGAGTACACTGTGGGCGGCGGAAAAAGTTGAGGCGGTTTCGGGCGCGTCGGAGGGGCAGCGTCAATATGCTGGCAATCCGCTTCGGCCTGGGGCGGTCGGGCGGGGGTTGGAGGCGGCGATGTCAAAGACCGGTCAGGCGGGGCGGGCCTTTGGCCGCCTCGAGCCGCATTATACCCCGGTGTGGGGGTCTGGTGGGGAAGCGGCGGTCTGTGGCGGCGGATCGGGGCTGAACCGGGGGTCGAGAGGGCGCCTTCGGGGGTCGGGAGGGGCGGGATTATTGGGGGCGGGATTACACTGTTGCGGTGCCCCCATTCCCCCTCTTGCTATCGTCATTCCGGGCGAGCGCAGCGAGACCCGGAACCCAGCGGCGCCGCGACGGCGGCGACCCAACGGGCGGCGCGAAGCGTCAAACACCGCGCTCCCGACAGCTTCGCGCTATCGCGCGCCGCTGGGTTCCGGGTCTGCGAGCCGCTGCGCGCCTCTCCGCCCGGAATGACGATAGCTTTGGGGAGTGCGGGCGCCCCGCTGTGGTTAAAAAGAACAAATCACGAACGTTCCGATTGACTCCGCCCGCCGCGCGCGGCTGGATCATCGCGGGTCGGCGGTGACAGAGTGAGGATGCGAGATGACGGCCGACGACCCGACCACCCGCCTGCTGGAGGCCCTGGAGGGCCTCGACCTGACCAGCGCCGACGGCCGCGCCGGCATCAGCACCCTGCTGTCCGAGATCGAGCGCGCCTGCCCCGGCGCCATCCTGCGACAGGCGGCGGGGATCGAGCTGCGGGCGATCGGATGGCGCTCAAGCCGCGAGGCTCCGCGCTGAGCGGTCACGTCGTGCGCCTCTCCCGCGCTCAAGCCGCGAGCCGCCGCGCGGCGAGCGTTAGCGCCCCTTACCCAACATGCGCTCAAGCAGCGAGCCGCCGCGCGGCGAGCGTTAGCGCCCCTTACCAACCATGACCCGCCGCAATCACGACCGCTATACGGCGGACGACTGGAAGGAGGCGGGCCGCACGGTCGGCGCCATCCTGGCCAACCGCTGGCTGGTCTATACCGAGTGCGACCTGTGCGAGCTGCGCATCCGCGCCGACCTGAAACGCATCGCCCGCGAACGCGGCCCGGGCTTCGTCCTGTGGGGCCGCGCCACGACCTGCCGGAGAATGGGCTGCCCGGGGCGGGTCACCTTCTGGGTGCGGCCGCATGGAGCGAGCGGGGATGTGGCGATGACGTGAGGGATGGACGGTTCACTGCCAAACTAGAGAAGGTCGTTTTCGGCAAACCTCAGGGTTGCCTCACCGGATGCAGTTGATCTGACACACATCATGCACTGGCCAAGAGTGGACCTCGCCCGAATTTAGCTCGACATGCGGCGGCGCGAGCGTAATCTGAGGTTGCTAAAAATGGGGGAAGCTGTGCGTCTTGAGTCCATAAAAATAGAGAAATTCAAGAGGATCGATAGCATCGATTTGCCTCTGGCAGACCTCAACATACTTGTTGGATCAAACGGGAGCGGCAAGTCTTCAATACTTCAGGCGCTACATCTTGCGTCCTGCCTTATGCGACAAGCCGATCGAATTCGGGCAGGTTCCACAGCGATGGTTCGAGTCAGTGATCTCGACTATCTGCCTTCCGATGAGTACTGGCGGCTAGGCCACGGTGCTGCATGGGGCAATAGATCAAACAGTCCCTCGTCCAAGGTAGCATTTAGATTCCGGGACAATGGTGGCGCAGAAATTACGGCGCAGTTGGAAATGAGATCGGCGCGCAACGCCGGAATTTCTGTCCAAGGGGAGTTGCCAGAATCTGTTCGACCAAAATTTCGCGGTGCAGACACATTCTTTAGCGGGTTTATCCCTGGAATATCCGGGATTCCAAATGTCGAGCAAAAAAACTCTAAGAGGGTTGTGTTAAAAGCCTGCTCATTTGGGGATTCTAACGTCTACCTAAGAAACGCGCTCGACTTACTTTCGCCAGCAGAACTAACGCAAATTGAAGCTTGGCTCGAGCCGCTTTTGGGGCAGATAAAGCTCAAGGTAACATTTGACGAGTCACAGGACTTTGACATTCAAGCGGAAGCGGAGATCGGCGGCCTTTCAATGCCGTTAGAGCTTCTTGGAACGGGATACCTTCAGCTTATCCAAATATTTTGCTATATATTGCTATTTAAGCCTAAAATGCTTCTGGTTGATGAACCTGATATCCACCTTCATCCTAGCGTTCAAGAAAAGCTAGCAGCCAGTCTTTTAGAGATAGCGCGAGCTCAAGAAATAAAGATCATCATGACTACCCACTCACCCTTCATCGTGAGGGGCGCGCCTGCTGATACAAACGTGGTTTGGCTCGCAGATGGACAAAAAAAGACTGATGACCGATCTGTAGTTGAGCTTGCTCTTGGCTGGGGCGCTTTTGGCAAGAAGGTTATCGTGGTCAGCGAGGACGCTACAAATGACCTTCTAAAGAAACTCATTCAACAGTGGCCGGAAATTGAACGAGCTGTAACCGTGCTTCCTGGTAGGGGATATAAACACTTGCTGACGGTGAGCGAGGCCGAAGAGCTTCGTGCTTCTCTCGGGCACAAATTCAAAATTCTTGTTCACCGTGACCGGGACTCTCTTACAGACGATGAGGTTGTCAATCTGAAAGACTCGTACAATCGCGATGGAATCCGGCTATGGCTAACGGATCAATCGGATATTGAAGCAGAATTTTGTGATCCGGGCTTCCTATCGTCCTTGACCGGACAGCCGATAAACACATGCGAGACTTGGTTGTCTGAGATTGCTGTCCAGAATCAGGTTCCCATTAAAGAACAGTTCGCCAAGCAACGCGCTGCCCACAATGAAGAGTTGCACAGGGCAGGCGGCAGCCCAGCCAACGACGCAATTTGGACGGACTTCCAAACGCGACCTCTAAAGGGTGCCAAGGGCAAATTTATTTTCAACCAGTTGAAAAACAAGGTCCCAGAAAGAAAGTTTTCGGAAGCCTCGGTCGGCTCTCACATGAACTACCCAGAGCGCGCGGGAAGCCTCAAAGCGAACCTCGAGGACCTACTGGCCTAATGGGCACAAACTGTTAGAGGCGCTCCTCGCATGGCCAATCAATAGATGTTGGCGACAGAGCGACTATCTCCCTCAGTGCGCCTCGTCCCAGTTCCCCGCCGCTCTCGCATCCACCACCAGCGGCACCGTCAGGGCCACGGCCGGTTCCGCCGCCCCCTCCATGGTGCGTTTGATCACGGCGATGGCGCGCTCGGCCTCGGCTTCGGGGGCCTCGAAGACCAGTTCGTCGTGGACCTGGAGCAGCATCTTCGTTGACAGGCCGGCCTCAACCAGCGCCCCGGGCATCCGCATCATGGCGCGGCGGATGATGTCGGCGGCGGCGCCCTGGATGGGGGCGTTGATGGCGGCGCGTTCGCCGAACTGGCGCTCGGCGCCCGATTTCGAATGGATGGCGGGGATGTGGATGCGGCGGCCGAAGACGGTGCTGACCATGCCGGTCTCGCGCACCTGGGCCTTGGTGGCGTCCATATAGGTGCGGATGCCGGGGAAGCGTTCGAAATAGGTCTTGATATAGTCGCCGGCCTCGCCCTGGCCGATGTTCAGCTGGGCGGCCAGGCCGAAGGCGCTGATGCCGTAGACGATGCCGAAATTGATCGCCTTGGCGCGGCGGCGGGTCTCGGGGTCCATCTGGTCGACGGGGACGCCGAACATCTCGCTGGCCGTGGCGGTGTGGATGTCGATGCCGGCGGCGAAGGCGCGCTTGAGCTCGGGGATGTCGCCGATATGGGCCAGCAGGCGCAGCTCGATCTGGCTGTAGTCGGCGCTGATCAGGACATGGCCGGGGGCGGCGATGAAGGCCTGGCGGATCTGGCGGCCGGTCTCGGTGCGGATCGGGATGTTCTGGAGATTGGGGTCGGAGGAGGCGAGGCGGCCGGTGGTGGCGGCGGCGAGCTGATAGCTGGTGTGGACGCGGTCGGTGGCGGGGTCGAGCGCCTCGATCAGGGCGTCGGTATAGGTGCCCTTGAGCTTGGCCAGCTGGCGCCAGTCCAGCAGGACGCGGGGCAGGTCATGCGTGGGGGCGAGGGTTTCGAGGGTGGCGGCGCCGGTCTCCCACTGGCCGCTGGCGGTCTTCTTGCCGCCGGGCAGGTTGAGCTCGCCGAACAGGATGTCGCCGATCTGTTTGGGGCTGCCGATGTTGAAGGGGCGGCCGGCGATCTGATGGGCCTGGGCCTCCAGCTCGGCCATGCGCAGGCCGAACTCGGAGGACAGGCGTTTGAGGCGGTCGGGATCGACGCGGATGCCGGCCTGTTCCATCTCGGCCAGGACGGCGGGCATGCCGCGCTCCAGCGTCTCATAGACGGTGACCAGGTGTTCCTCGGCCAGGCGCGGCTTGAGGATGCGCCACAGGCGCAGGGTGACGTCGGCATCCTCGGCGGCATAGGCGGTGGCTGGTTTCAGGGCGACGTGTTTGAAGGATTTCTGGGCCTTGCCCGTGCCGGCGACCGCCTTGAAGGGGATGGGGTCGTGGCCGAGGTGGAGCTTTGACAGCTCGTCCATGCCGTGGCCGTGCAGGCCGCCCTCAAGGACGTAGGACAGCAGCATGGTGTCGTCGATCGGGGCCACGCGGATGCCGCGCCGGGCCATGACGGCGAGGTCGTATTTGCCGTTCTGGGTGACCTTGAGGACGGCGGGGTCTTCCAGCAGGGGCTTGAGCCGGGCGAGGGCGGTGGGCTTGTCGATCTGGGTGATGGCTTCGCGCTGTTCCGCCTCGCCGCCGAAATCGAGGCCGCCGGCGTTGGCCGCCGGCTCGTGCTCGTGCGTCAGGGGGATGTAGCAGGCGTCATTGGGCCCGATGGCCAGCGACACGCCGCACAGGCCGGCGTGGGTGGCGCTGAGGGCATCCGTCTCGGTGTCGAAGCCGACGACCCCGGCTTCGGTGGCGCGGGCGATGAAGGCGTCGAGGGCTTCGAGGGTCTGGATACAGAGGTAGGCTTCGGTGTCGACGGTCTGGGCCGCGGCCGGGCCCTCGACGACCTGGCCGTAGCGGGGGGTGGCGACGGGGGCTGAGGGAGCCTTGGGCCGGGCCACGAAGGCGGTGCCGTTGGTGGCCGGGGCCTTGCCGTCGCCGACGCGGTTGCGCAGGGAGCGGAACTCCATCTTGTCGAGGAATTCGGCCAGGGCCTCGGGGTCGGGGTCGCGGACGGCGAAGTCGGAGATGGGCTCGGGCGCAGGGGCCTCGCAGTCGAGGGTGACGAGGCGGCGCGACAGGCGGATCTGGTCGGCGAATTCGATCAGGGTCTCGCGGCGTTTGGGCTGTTTGATCTCACCGGCGCGGGCCAGAAGCGTGTCGAGGTCGCCGTATTCGCCGATCAGCTGGGCGGCGGTCTTGGGGCCGATGCCGGGGGCGCCGGGGACGTTGTCGACGCTGTCGCCGATCAGGGCCTGGACCTCGACCACCTTGTCCGGCGTGACGCCGAACTTTTCGAACACGGCCTCCTCGGCGAGGCGGCGCTCCTTCATCGGGTCCCACATGACGACCGAGGGGCCGATCAGCTGCATCAGGTCCTTGTCGGAGGAGACGATGACCGCCTCGCCGCCGGCGTCGCGCGCCTTGCAGGCATAGGTGGCGATCAGGTCGTCGGCCTCCCAGCCGGGCAGTTCGACGCAGTGGACGCCGAAGGCGGCGGTGGCCTCGCGCACCAGCGGGAACTGGGGGATCAGGTCCTCGGGCGGGGCGCTGCGGTTGGCCTTGTAGAGGTCGTACATCTCATTGCGGAAGGTCTTCTCCGAATGGTCGAAGACGGCGACGAGATGGGTCGGGCCGTCGTCGCCCTTCATGTCGCGGATCAGCTTCCACAGCATGTTGCAATAGCCCTGGACGGCGCCGACGGGCAGGCCGTCGGACTTGCGCGTCAGGGGCGGCAGGGCGTGGTAGGCGCGGAAGATGTAGGCCGAGGCGTCGATCATCCACAGCCGCACGGCGGTGCCGTCCTGCGGGGCGTCGGGAGCGGGCGAGTCGGGCGCGGCGTCGGTCATGCGGCGAACATAGGCGGGCGCGCTGCCGCCGTCACCGGCTGACGACGACGAGACCCCCTCAGGAGATCCAGGTGTTGCGGCAGGCGCCTTCCGGGACGGTCCAGCCGGCGAAGCCCGACAGGACCCGGCACTCATAGCCCATGCCGGCCAGGGGGCCGTGCATGATGCCGGTCGCCACGAGCGCGCCGCCGCCGTCATAGACCGGCCGGTCGAAGCTGACCCACCGCACCCGCTCGCGCGGATCGCCGGGCGCGTCCGGGTCGTAGGGGGTGAAGGCGAGGCCGTGGCGGCTCCAGTCGCAGCGCGGGGCGTAGTCGCCCTCGAACCGGATCGGCGGGGGCCGGTTGTCGGTGCTGTTGAAGCGGTAATGCTCCTTTGCGATGGCTGCGATGACGGCGCAGTCATTGCCGTTGTCGGTCATGATCGGACCGCCGGGGCCGGGCTCCATCGGCGTGGCGCAGGCCCCGACCAGGGCGGTGGAGGCGAGCAGGGCGGGAAGGACGCGCATGGCGGCTCCTTATTGCGAGCGCAGGCCGGTGATGGTGCGGTTGGGCGCGATATCCTCGGCCGAGGTGATCAGGTGAACGAGGGCGGGGCAGCCGGCGTTCCGCGCGGCGGCGAAGGCGGCGGGGAAGTCGGCGGTCGTCTCGCAGCGGATTCCGAAGGCACCGAAGGCCTGGGCGTACTGGACGAAGTCGGGGTTCTTCAGGTCGGTGGCGATGACCCGTTCGGCGCCCGGATAGTGGCCTTCCTGGTGCATGCGAATGGTGCCGTAGGTGCCGTTGTCGACGACGACCACCACGACATTGATGCCGTACTGGACCGCCGTGGCGATCTCCTGGCCGGTCATGAGGTAGTCGCCGTCGCCGGCGATGCAGATGACGTCGCGGTCGGGATGAACCGACTTGGCGGCGACGGCGGCGGGATAGCCGTAGCCCATGGCCCCCGAGGTCGGGCCCAGCTGGGTGTGCATGGCGCGGTGGCGGTGGAAACGGTGCAGCCAGGCGGCGAAATTTCCGGCCCCATTGGTCAGTATGGCGTCGGCGGGCAGGACCTCGGCGAGGTGGCGGATGACTTCGCTCATGTTCACATCGCCGGTGACGCTGACGGGCTGGATGAAGGCCTGATAGTCGGCGTGGGCGGTTGTGGCCTGATCCTGCCAGTCCCGTCCCGGATCGATTGCCGAAAGGGCGTGGGCGGCCAACGAACAGTCGGCGGTGGCGCTGATCAAGGTCGGCCAGACGCGGCCCAATTCCTCGGCACCGGGATGGATGTGAACCAGGGTCCGGGCGGTGCCTTCGCGGGTGAGCAGGGTGTAGCCGAGCGTGGGGTTCTCGCCGAGCCGCGCGCCGATGGCGAGGATCAGGTCGGAGTCCTTGACCCGCTGGACCAGTTTCGGGTTCGGACCGAGGCCGAGGTCGCCGGCATAGTTCGGGCGGTCGTTCGAGAGCAGGTCCTTGCGCCGGAAGGACAGGGCGACGGGCAGGCCGATCCGCTCGGCCCAGTCGCCGAGGGCGGCGGTGGCGTCCTCGGTCCAGCCCGAGCCGCCGAGCACCAGCAGCGGACGTTCGGCTTTCGCCAGCCGGGCACGGACCTGTTCGAGGAAGGCCGGGTCCAGCGCCGCCTTCGCGGGCGTGACCGGGCGGAACGGGGCGGGGCCGCCGTCGGCGTGCAGGATGTCCTCGGGCAGGGCGATGACCACGGGGCCCATCCGGCCCTGCAGGGCGGTGGCGAAGGCGCGTTCGACGACCTCGACGGTGCGTTCCGGGCTTTCAATCTCGGTCGCCCATTTGGCCAGGCCGCCGAAGACCTCGCGGTAGTCGACCTCCTGGAAGGCCCCGCGGCCGCGGTCGGTCAGGGCGATCTGGCCGACGAACAGGATCATCGGGGTCGAGTCCTGATGCGCCGTGTGCACGCCGATCGAGGCGTGGGTCGCGCCGGGCCCGCGGGTGACCATGCAGACGCCGGGCTTGCCGGTCAGCTTGCCATAGGCCTCGGCCATGTTGGCGGCGCCGGCCTCGTGGCGGCAGGCGATGACCTGGATCCTGTCGCGGACGTCGGCGAGGGCGTCGAGGACGGCCAGATAGCTTTCGCCCGGCACGCAGAAGACGCGGTCGATGCCGTTCATGACGAGGGTGTCGACGATACGTCGGGCGGCGGTGTTTGCGGGCTGGCTCATGGCTCAGCGGTTAGCAGATCAGACCCCGGCTTGGCCATGCAACCGCACGGCCACGCTTGCGTTCATGGCCAGGGTTCAACGCCTGTAACGGAACACGCCATGAAAAAGATCATCGCCCTCTCCCTCGTCGCCGCCGCCCTGGCTGTGTCGGGCTGCAACACGGTCGCCGGCGTCGGCCGCGACGTGTCCGCTGTCGGCAGCGCGGTCGCCGCGGGCGCGGAAGACGCAAAAAACTAGGGCCTTTCGCTGTCGTGGGCCGCTCCGCCCCCAGTTGATTTGGGTTCGCGAGAGCGGGTTCGTCACAACGGCCACAACGAAGGTCACAGCGAACACGACCGGACCTGAGGTGTGTTGGAGACCGGAATCTTCGCCTCGTAGGCCATCTATTGCGGCTGCGCCGCCCTGAAGCAGACGCCATCGATGTACCTCAGTGCGTCGAAGACGCGTTGACCAAGGGGCCGAGGCTCGGCCTTGTCAGCGCCTCCGACCCCGTTGTGTCCGTTGTGACCTTTGTTGTGGCCGTTGTGACGAACCTGCGCTGGCCGAGGCATCAACCCCTGTCAGTAGCTGACGCCCGTCAGATAGAGTCCGTCCGACGGCGCGACCGGTCCGCAGCGGGCGCGGTCGCGGGCCTCGAGGGCGGCAACGAGGTCGTCCGCTGTCCAACGGCCCAGCCCCACCTCGACCAGCGTCCCGGTCATCGACCGGACCTGACGGTGCAGGAAGCTGCGGGCCTCGAACACCAGATGCACCTCATCGCCGACACGGGTGACCCGCGCCACGTCGAGCGTCTTTTCGGGCGATTTCGACTGGCAGTTCACATCGCGGAAGGTGGTGAAGTCGTGCAGGCCGACGAGGGCCTGCGCCGCCGCCTGCATGGCATCGGAGTCCATGGACTTGCGCATGTGCCAGACGCGGCCCCGATCCAGCGCCGCCGGTCCGGGGCGGTTGAGAATGCGGTACAGATAGCGCCGTCCGGTCGCGGAGAAGCGGGCGTGCCAGTCGTCCTCGACGCCGACGCAGTCCAGCACCGAGATGGGCTCACGAACCAGGTGAGCGTTGAGGGCGTTCATCACGGTCTTCGCCGGCCAGTCCTTTTCCAGATCGAGGCTGATGACCTGACCGGTGGCGTGGACGCCGGTGTCGGTGCGGCCCGCCGCAGCGAGGCGCACGGTCTCGCCGCAGAAGGCGGTGATCGCCGTCTCTATCGAGCCCTGCACGGTCGGCTGGTCGGTCTGGGCCTGAAAGCCGTTGTAGCCCGAGCCGTCATACTCGATCGTCAGCCGATAGCGGGGCATGCCTGTTTCCCCTACCGCGCGCCCTGAGAGGGCTCGCTGTTTGAGGGGGGCAGGACCGTCCCGACAGGGATGGCGAAGCCGCGCAGCATCTCGTCGGCCGGCTGGGCCGCCTTGCCGGGCCGCTGCACGGTCAGCAGCCGCACCACGCCATCGCCGCAGGCCACGCGCAGGCCGCCGTCCAGCACCTCGCCGGGCTCGCCCTGGCCCGGACCGGAGACGCGCGACATCAGGGCCTTGATGCGGACCGGTCCCCCGGGGCCGGGGGCCTCGAACCAGGCCCCGGGGAAGGGCGACAGGCCGCGGATGTGGGCGTCGACCTGGGCCGCCGGGCGGGACCAGTCGATCCGCGCCTCGGTCGGGGTGATCTTGCGGGCATAGGTCGGTTCGCCCGACTGGGGCGTGCCCTCGACGGCGCCGCGTTCGATGGCGGCCAGTGCCCGGGGCCACAGGCTGGCACCGGTGTGCGACATACGGTCGGACAGGCTGGCGGCGGTGTCGTCGGCATGGATGTCGAGGATTTCGGAGAGCAGGATCGCGCCCTCGTCCAGCCCCTCGGACATGCGCATGATCTGGACGCCGGTCTGACGATCCCCGGCCATGATGGCGCGCTGGATCGGGGCGGCGCCGCGCCAGCGCGGCAGCAGGGAGCCGTGCAGGTTGAAACAGCCGAGACGCGGCGCGTCGAGCACCTCGGTCCTGAGGATCTGGCCGTAGGCGACGACGCAGGCGGCATCGATGTCCAGACTCTGGAAGTCGGCGATGGCCTCGGCCGATTTCATCGAGGCGGGGGTGAAGACGGGCAGGCCCATGGTCTCGGCGAAGGCGTGGACCGGCGACGGTGTCAGCTTCTGGCCACGCCCGCGCGGCTTCGGCGGCTGGGAATAGACGGCCACGATCTCATGGCCCGAGGCGATGAGCTCGGCCAGCGACGGCACGGCGAAATCGGGAGTTCCCATGAAGGCGAGGCGCATGGCGGCGCTTTGCCCTATGCGGGCAGCGGGGACAAGGCGGGGGTCATGGACCTCAGCAAGCGATCTCCGGCTTTCGGCCGCTCACGCCGGTGGCGCAGCCGAAGAAGTAGCGTGTGAAGCGGACCTCGAGCCCCTGTCCCCGCAGCATGGCCGCGAACGCGGTCGCATCGCCGAAATTGCTGCAATAGGTCCCGATCATCGAAAAATCCTGTGCGCCGCGCAGCAGGGTGCGTTCGATCAGCGGCAAGACGACCTTGAGGTGGAATAGATACAGCGGACGCAGCCACCAGCCCCTTGGGTCCGACGCTTCGATCATTGACACAACGCCGCCGGGCCTGAGGGCGCGCGCGACCAGGGCGGCCAGTCGCCGATGCTGTTCCGGATCAAAGGTCTTCAGGCCGAAGGTCGAGACGATAAAGTCGCAACTGGCGTCGGGCAGGTCGCTCTCCAGAACGTCGTCTTCCACGAAGGCGATCCTGTGGGAGCGGTCCCTGTGAAGTCGCTCCAGGGCGAGCTGGTGCATGCCTGAGGAGATGTCGACGGCGATGACGCGCCGGATGTTCGGGTGCCGGCGGAACAGGTGTGGCCAGACCTCGCCGGTGCCCGCCATCAGGTCATAACCCTCGGCCTCGCAATCCGGCGGCAAGGCCAGCGCCTCCACGCACTGCTTTCGCCAGCGTTCCGTGAATCCCATCGAGAAGATCCAGCTGAACGAGATGTAGGTGGAAGAACAGCGATCGAAGACGCCCTTCACAAAGGCCGGATCATAGATGTCCTGTCTCGGGCTGACGTCTCGGGCTGTGACCATGGGACGAGGTTCGCAGATTGAACCGTGCCCCGCTACCGGTCGCGCGCCGCCCCTACTCCCAGCGCGTGTTAACCCCGCCGCCCTCGTCCCATTCGCCGCCGGCATTGAGGACGTCGTCGAAATCGAGCAGGCGGTCGATAAGGACCCCGGCGATCACCCCGGCGGCCGCGACGCCGAGCAGGACGGCGATGCTGCCGATGCCGACCTTTTCATTGCGGGTCAGGCGACGGCGGCCCTGCGGGTCGATGATCCGGTCGCGGCCGCGCTTGAGGGTCGTCCGGGGGCGGGCCAT
This sequence comes from Caulobacteraceae bacterium, assembly GCA_965284535.1. Classification (GTDB taxonomy): domain Bacteria; phylum Pseudomonadota; class Alphaproteobacteria; order Caulobacterales; family Caulobacteraceae; genus Brevundimonas. The sequence continues at coordinate 741,752 of OZ260090.1, read as the reverse complement.
CAGGCGGCCAGCCGTGCGTTCTTCTTGACCCTGGCCACGGCGCGCTCGCGCTTCAGCCGTGACAGGTGGTCGATGAAGAGGACGCCTTCGAGGTGGTCCATTTCGTGCTGGATGCAGACGGCAAAGAGGCCCTCGGCCTCTTCCTCGACGGTCTCGCCGGCATAGTTGAGGTATTTCAGGCGGACCCGGGCGGGCCGGTCGACGCTGTCGTAATATTCGGGCACCGACAGGCAGCCCTCTTCATAGGTAAACAGTTCGTCGGAGGCCCAGACGATCTCCGGGTTGACGTAGTAGCGGGGATTGCGGCGCGCGAGCTCCCAGGCGGCCCGGTCCTCGTCGGCCATGTCGGCCGGGTCCTCGTCGCCCTCGGCACCGTCGCGGTCGTTCAGGTCCATGACAATGACGCGGCGCGTGTCGCCGATCTGGACGGCGGCCAGGCCGATGCCCGGGGCGGCGTACATGGTCTCGAGCATGTCATCCATCAGACGGCGCAGCTCATCGGTCACCGGCCCCTCGACGGGGGTGGAGATCTGCTTCAGCACCGCCAGGTCGGCGGCGTTGTCGATGGTGAGGATGCGACGGACGGCCATGCCCGCGAGATAGGTGGGACGGGCCGAAAGATCAAGATTTCCGAGTGTCGCAGTGGGTTATGCGGCGGCCTCCGGCAGCACTCTCGGCTTCCGGTCGTCCCCGATGGCGACATAGGTGAAGACGCCCTCGGTCACGCGGACCGAGGCGGCGTGGGCGTGGTTGCGGGGGCGTTTCCAGGCCTCGACATGGACCCGGATCGAGGTGCGGCCGGTCTTGACCACCCGGGCGTAGATCGAGACCTCGTCGCCGACCGAGACCGGCTGGTGGAAGACCATGCCGTCCAGGGCGATGGTCACGCAGCGGCCCTGGGCCAGCTCGAACGCCGGGGTCGCGCCGGCGAGGTCCATATGAGCCAGCAGCCAGCCGCCGAAGATGTCGCCCTCGGGATTGGTGTCGGCGGGCATGGCGATGACCCGCCCGACGGGCTGGCCTTGAGGCAGGGTGGGCAGGGCGTCGGTCACGCGCGGCTCCGGCTGGGGGGAGGAAAATGGCGCACCCGACAGGATTCGAACCTGTGACCCCTGCCTTCGGAGGGCAGTACTCTATCCAGCTGAGCTACGGGTGCGTCTGACGGCGAAACGCCGGACGAAGGGCCTTACAGCAGGACCGCGCTGCCCTCAATCCCGAATGCGCGTCACGCTGAACCCAATGCCATTCTGGACGATTTGTAAGGTTCGGGCCGGCGGATCGTGATCTAGCGTGCGCCTGCTTCGATGATGGAGGTCTCCGATGCGCGCCGTTCTGATCAGTCTGCTTGTCCTGCTGGGGGCCTGCGCCACACAGCCGGCCCCGGCCGCCGATCCGTCGGGAGACAGTCTGGACGCCATCGCGCGGGACTATGTCGCCCTGATCCTCGAGATCGGCGAGCGCGAGCCGGGCTATGTCGATGCCTACTACGGCCCGCCGGAATGGCAGGCGGCGGCGACGGCCAGTCCGCGCACCATGCCCCAGCTGATCCAGGGCGCGGCGGGGCTGACGGAGCGGCTGAACGCGGTGTCGGTGCGGGACGCCGAGCCGGCCGTGGCCCAGCGCCGCGCCTATCTGCTGGCCCATGTGTCGGCGGCATCGGCGCGGCTGCGGATGCTGTCCGGAGAGACGATGAGCTTTGCCGACGAGGCCGAGGCCCTGTTCGGCATCCGGCCCGAGCTGGCCCCCCTGTCGACCTATGACCCCGTCCTCGCCGAGATCGATGCCCTGCTGCCGGGCGAGGGGTCACTGAACGAGAGGTTCACGGCCTTCAAGTCCCACTATGTGATCCCGCCCGACCGGCTGCAGGTGGTCATGGATACCGCGATCGCGGAATGCCGGACGCGGACAGCCCGGCATATCGACCTGCCGGCCAACGAGAATTTCACCCTCGCCTTCGTCGGCGACAAGCCGTGGTCGGGGTATAATTATTATCAGGGGAATTCGCAGTCGAAGATCGAGATCAACGCCGACTTTCCGATCTATACCGAGCGGGCGATCGATCTGGGCTGCCACGAGGGCTATCCGGGGCACCACGTCTATAACGCCCTGCTGGAACGGACCTTTGTGCGCGAGCGCGGCTGGGTCGAGATGAGCGTCTATCCATTGTTCAGCCCCATGTCGTTCGTGGCCGAGGGCAGCGCCAACTACGGCATCGACCTGGCCTTCCCGGGCGACGAGGCCACCCGCTACGAGCGCGACGTCCTGTTCCCGCTGGCGGGGCTCGATCCCGCGACGGCGGAGATGAAGGCGCAACTGGGTGCCCTGACCCGGCGGTTGGCGCGGGCGGAATACACCATCGCCGATGACTGGCTGGCGGGCCGGGTCGACCGGGCCGAAACGATACGGCGGCTGATGAAATACTCCCTCGCCGACGAGGCCAAGGCGACGCAGCGGCTGCGCTTCATCGACACCTATCGCAGCTATATCATCAACTATGGTCTCGGCCGCGACACGGTCCAGGCCTGGGTCGAACGGCAGGGTCCGGACCACTGGGCGTCGATGGAGACCCTGCTGTCGAGCCAGATCCTGCCGGCGGATCTGGTCGAGTGATTAGTGGCTAGTGGCTAGTGGCTAGCGATTGCAGCTGCCCTGATGGCGGAAGAGGGGCCCGGGCGGAGGTCGCGCACAGGTGGCGGCCAGCCACTAGCCACTAGCCACTAGCCACTAGCCACTAGCCACTAGCCACTAGCTCACTGCGCCAGCATGCCGCCGTCGATCTTGAACTCGGTGCCGGTGACGAATTTGGATTCGTCCGAGGCGAGGTAGAGGACGCAATACGCCACGTCGTTGGGCTCTCCGATACGCTTCAGCGGGATGCCGCGGGCCAGTCGTTCGTGGGCCTTGGCCTCGTCGCCGCCGGCCATGGCGATGAAGGGGTCGAGGATGGGGGTCTTGATGAAGACCGGATGCACCGAGTTGCAGCGGACGTTCCAGTCCATCTTGGCGGCCTCGAGGGCGATGGTCTTGGAATACATCCAGACGCCGGCCTTGGTGGCGTTGTAGGCCCCCATGCCCGGGGCGGCAGCGAGGCCGGCGATCGAGGAAATGTTGATGATCGAGGCGGGTGCCGCGGCGCGCAGATGCGGCATGGCGTGTTTGCAACCCAGCATGATCGACAGCAGGTTGATGTCGAACTGACGCTGCCAGCACTCGACCGTGTCCTGTTCCACGAAATTCAGGACGTCGCCGACGCCGGCGTTGTTGACCAGGATGGACAGGCCACCCATCGCCTTGACGGCCGCGTCGATGACCGAGACCCACTGATCCTCCTTCGCCACGTCGTGCTGGAAGGCGAAGGCGGTGCCGGGGATTTCGGCGTTGATGGCTGCGGCCAGGGCCTCGGCCCCGGCCAGATTGATGTCAGTCACCGCGACCCTGGCACCCTCGCGGGCCAGCATCCAGGCCATGGCGTCGCCCAGTCCTCCGGCCGCCCCGGTGATGAGGGCCTGTTTGCCCGTGACCCGTCCCGTCATCATTTCGCTCCCATGGCGGCAGCGGCCTCGTCGATGAAGCGCGCCATATCGACATCGTTCTGTGTGACGCCGTTCGCGTCATGGGTGGTCAGCAGGACTTCCACCCGATTGTAGACGTTCGACCATTCCGGATGGTGGTCGACCTTGTCGGCCAGGAGGGCGACACGGGTCATGAAGCCGAAGGCGGCATTGAAGTCCGCGAAGGTCAGTTTGCGCGAAATCGCCGGCCGGTCGCCCGGGTGTTCAGCCCATAGCGGCAGGCCTTTCAGAGCTTCCGCAACGTCAATCCGGTCGGCCATGGCGTCCTCCTGTGCCCTTCGCCGTATCGCGCCCGGCGCGGGGCCACAAGCGCACACGGAACGTCCGGCGAAGCTTTGGCGTTACCAAGCGTCACCTTTCATGATCGGAGCCCGTCTTGGACAATATGTGGATCGCCGCTCTCGAACCGGCCGACCGGCACCGGATCGAACCGCACCTGCATGAACGTCCGTTCGCCCAGGGGCAGATGCTGTACGACGCCGGCGAGGCGATCGACGAGATCTGGTTTCCGATGAGCGGGGTCATCTCCCTGATGACCATTCTGGATGACGATCGGATGATCGAGACCGCCGCCATCGGGCGGGAAGGTCTGGTCGGCGTCACCTGCGGGCCCATGAACGGCCGGGCCGCCAGTCGGGCCATCGCCCAGGTCGAGGGAATCTCGGCCTGCTGTCCGTCCGATGTCTTCGCCGAGGCCCTTGAGTCCAGCGAGGGAATGCGCGGTGCCCTGTCCCGGTTCACGGAGAGCCTGTTCGCCCAGGTGCAGCAGACCGCCGCCTGCAATGCCCAGCACCGGCTCGACGAGCGTCTGGCGCGCTGGCTGCTGACCATCCATGACCGCGCCGAGGGTGATCGTTTCGACCTGACCCAGGCCGACATCGCCGGCATGCTGGGCGTACGCCGCGCCACGGTGTCGGAGGTGGGCGCGGTGCTGGTGGACAAAGGCCTGATCCGCCGCGGCCGTGGCTGGGTCGAGGTCACTGATCGCGATGCGCTCGAGGCGACCGCCTGTGGCTGCTATGATGCGATGCGGGGCCTGATGAAGGACCTGGGTGTTCCGCGTCCGGTCGCCGAGAGCCACTGAGCGCGGGATCGTCACCGCGACCACGCGGCCCGGTGACGGGGACGCATTGACGCGCTAGACCGCGATCATGACAGACGCCTCCTCCGATATCCCCGCCGGCAAGACCTCCTCGTTCGGCTTTCGCGACGTCGATGCGAAGGAGAAGGTGCAGCTGGTCCGCGGCGTGTTCGACAGTGTGGCCTCGAGCTATGACCTGATGAACGACCTGATGAGCGGGGGCGTGCACCGGCTGTGGAAGGACGCGGCGGCGGCGAAGCTGAACCCGAGGCCGGGCGAGACCATCCTCGACGTCGCGGGCGGCACCGGCGACATGGCGCGGCGCTATGCGAAGATGGCGCGGGCGGCGCAGGAGCGGCGGGGCGGGGACGACGCCTCGGTCATCGTGCTGGACTACAACGCCGAGATGATCATGGCGGGCGTCCAGAAGGGCGGCGAGCCCGAGATGCAGTGGTCGGTCGGGGACGCCATGGCCCTGCCCCTGCCGGACGCCTCGGTCGATGCCTATTCGATCAGTTTCGGCATCCGCAATGTGGCCGACATTCCGCAGGCCCTGCGCGAGGCGCGGCGGGTGCTGAAGCCGGGCGGGCGGTTTCTCTGCCTGGAGTTCTCGCGGCCGACGGCCTCGGCCATCCGCAAGGCCTATGACGCCTGGTCCTTCCACGCCATTCCGCGCATCGGCGGCTGGGTCGCGGGCGACCGCGACAGCTATCAGTATCTGGTCGAGAGCATTCGCCGCTTCCCCGACCAGTCGACCTTCAAGGGCATGATCGAGACGGCGGGTTTCAGCCGTGTGACCGTGACCAATCTCTCGGGCGGGGTCGCCGCCATCCATCACGGGTGGGCGATCTGACCCGTCCCGCCGACTACAAGACGGCCCCGCCGCCGCCGCAGGCTGAACCGGTGCGCCACCCGGTCGGTGCGACCGTTCGGCTGCTCGGCTGGGGCTGGGTGCTGGTGCGCCATGACGCCCTGGTCCCGCGCGAAATCACGCCGCTGCTTCCGGTGTGGGTGCGCTGGATCGCCCATCTGCTGCACGCTTTCGCCGGCAAGGAGGGTCGTGACGGCCGTCCCGGCCAGCGGCTGGGCAAGGCGTTCGAGCATCTGGGGCCGGTGGCGATCAAACTGGGTCAGGTGCTGGCCACACGCGCCGACATCTTCGGCATCGAGTTCGCGCGCGATCTGGGCCGGCTGAAGGACGCGCTGGAGCCCTTTCCGGTCGATCAGGCGCGGCGCGAGGTCGAGCGGTCGCTGGGCCGTCCGGTCGAGACCCTGTTCACCGATTTCGGTCCTTCGGTCGCGGCCGCCTCCCTGGCCCAGGCCCATCCGGCCTGGCTGGCGGACGGGCGCAAGGTGGCGGTCAAGGTGTTGCGGCCCGGGGTCGAGCGCCGCGTGTCCCAGGGCCTGGACTCGATGCGGCTGGCGGCCCGTCTGGCCGTGCGTTTCGTACCGGTGGCGCGGCGGCTGGAGCCGTCGGCCTTTGTGGAGATCATCGCCCGGGCCCTCCGGCTGGAGCTGGACATGCGGCTGGAAGCCGCCGCCGCCTCCGAACTCAAGGACATCATGGACAAGGACGTCGGGGGCGGCGGCCACATGACCGCGCCGGCGGTGATCTGGGAGGGGGTCGGCAAACGGGTGCTGACGCTGGAATGGGCACCGGGCGTGGCGATGACCGATCCGGCCGCCGCGGATCAGCCGGGGCTGGACAGGAATGCCCTGGCCGACAATGTCGTGCGCGCCTTCCTGACCCAGGCGCTGGACCACGGGACCTTCCACGCCGACCTGCATGAGGGCAATCTGTTCTGCCACGCGCCGGCCGAGCTGACGGCGATCGATTTCGGCATCGTCGGGCGGATCGGGCCGGCCGAGCGGCGCTATCTGGCGGAAATCCTCTGGGGCTTCCTGAGCCGCGACTATGACCGCATCAGCCGGGTGCATTTCGAGGCCGGATACGTGCCGCCCGAGCATTCGGTCGAGGCCTTCGCCCAGGCCCTGCGCGCGGTCGGCGAGCCGGTGATCGGCAAGGCGGCGTCGCAGGTGTCGATGGGGCGGCTGCTGGGCCAGTTGTTCGAGATCACCGACCTGTTCGACATGCATCTGCGGCCCGAGCTGATCCTGCTGCAGAAGACCATGGTGTCGGTCGAGGGGGTGGCGCGCCGGCTGAACCCCGACCACGACCTGTGGGCCGCCGCCAGTCCGGTGGTCGAGCGCTGGATCCGTCGGGAGCTTGGTCCGCAGGCCCAGGTGCGCGACGCCATTGAGGAAATCCGCGCCACGCTGAAGGCCCTGTCCCGGCTGGCGCAAGACCCGCCGCAGCCGCAGACGGTGGTCATCCGCGAGGCCTATACGCCGGCCTGGATGGTCGTGGCCGTGACCCTGGCCGGAGCGGCGGCCGCCGCCGCCCTTGTTCTGTCGCTTTGGCCCGCCATCGTCTGATCCTGGTACTGGAGACGACCGCATGAAGCCGCTTTTGATCGCCGCCGCCCTCGTTCTGCTTCCCGCCGCCGCGGCCCCGACGACGGCCCTGGCCCAGGTCGCCGCCGCGACCATGCCCAACAGTTTTGATCGCCCGGCTACGCCGCCGCGCGCCACCGCGCCGGCCCGGCCCCCGGTTCCGGTCGTCACCACTCCGGCCAATCCCCGCGCCGAGGACGTGTTGCGCGACATCATCGCCGGAGCCCAGGCAGGCACGATCGACTATGCGCTGATGACCGATGATCTCGCCGGCAAGATGCGTGAGCAGGAAGCCACCATCCAGCCCCTGATCGCCGGCCTCGGTCCGGTGCAGGCCGTCGATTTCGTCGGCAGCCAGAATGGCGATGACCTGTTTGTCGTGACCTTCACCAACGTCGCGACCGAATGGCTGATCGGGTTCAACGAGACCGACAAGGTCGCCGCCCTGCTGTTCCGCCCGGCCGAATAGCGCCCCTCTTCCTTCCCTCTTTCTCTCTCCTGGAGCCTGCCATGCGCGAAGCTGACGCCGCATCGAACTCGCCTGCCTGCCGTCCCGTACGAACGCTCGGGGTCGCGCTGCTGTCGGCCGTCGCCCTTGCCGCCTGTGCCGGTCCCCGGATGGGTCCGGGAGGTCCGTCGGGAGGTCCGTCGGGTGGGCCCGGCGGGGATCGTCCCGCTCCGCCGGCCCTGTTCGTCAGCCCCTTCGGCGAGATGTTCACGGCACGGCCCGGCGAAGCCTGGCCCGTCGCGGACTGGTTCCTCGGTGCCGACACCGATCTGGATGGTGCGGTGGTGTTTGAAGAATTCGCCGCCGACGGCCGCCGTTGGTTTGATCACCTCGATGCGGATCACGACGGTCGGCTGGGTCAGGCTGAACTGTGGGCCTATGAGGCACAGCTGGCCGAGCGAGGCGGCGCAAGGGGTGGCCCGGGCGGTAACGATGCGGAGAACGGAGGCGGGGAACGCGGCGGCGGACGTCGCGGCCAGCAATCCCGCCCCTCAGGCGCGACCCTCGGCATGGCCGAGCCACAATCCCGTGGAGGCAGCGGCGGCGGCGGTGGTCCTCAGCGAGGGGGCGGTTCCCAGCGGGGCGGGGGCCAACAGGGCACGCGCGGTTACGGAATGGTGGCCGAGGCGGGCTTCTTCAACCTGCCCCAGCCGGTCAAGGCGGCGGACGTCAACGTCGATCAGCGGGTCACGACTGAGGAGTGGGCGGTGGCGACGCAGCGCTGGTTCCTGGCGCTGGATACGGACCGCGACGGGCGGCTGACGCTGGAGACCCTGCCCAAGACGCCCTTGCAGCAGCGGGCCGAGGCGCGGCGTTAGTCGTCGGCCCCGGGACGGCCGCGCCCGCTCTTGATCGTCGACCGTTTGGCCTTTCCGTCCAGCCTCCGCTCCTTCGAGGCGCGCGTCGGCCTGGTCGGGACGCGATAGACCGGGGCAATCGAGGCCTTGTCGACCAGGCCCTGCAGCCGCTCCATGGCGTCGGCGCGGTTGCGCTCCTGGGTGCGATAGCGGACGGCGGTGATCAGGATGACCCCGTCCAGCGTCAACCGGCTGCCGGCCAGCTTCATCAGTCGCGCCCGCACCGGTTCGGTCAGGGACGGCGAGTTGCGGGCGTCGAACCGCATCTGCACCGCGGTCGAGACCTTGTTGACGTTCTGCCCGCCCGGCCCGCCGGCGCGGAAGAAGCGGAAGTCGAGTTCGCTCTCGGGGATGACGGTCACCGGACCGCCCGTTTCGCCCGGACCACGGCCTGGTCCAGCGCCTGCAGGAAGGCGGAGCGGTCCTTGGGTCCGAACGGCGGCGGGCCGCTGGTGGCCACGCCCATGGAGCGCAGATGCTCGCCCACCATTCGGCCGGCGAGGGCCGAGCCGATGGAATCGGGGGTGAAGGGCTGGCCGTTGGCTTTCAGGGCCTGGGCCCCGGCCTTGAGGCAGCGGTCGGCCAGGGGAATGTCAGCGGTGATGACGATGTCGCCCGGCCCGGCCCGCTCGGCGATCCAGTCGTCGGCGATGTCTGGACCCGCGTCGACGACGACCTGTTCGATCCACGGCTCGCGCGGCGTGTTGATCCAGCTGTTGGAGACCACGAAGACATGCAGGCCGTAGCGCGCCGCCACGCGATAGACCTCGTCCTTCACCGGACAGGCGTCGGCGTCGATGAACAGGCGGGGAAGGGACATGGAAGGCATAATACCTCTCCCTCCCCCTCCGGGGGAGGGTCGTCGGCGCGATAGCGACGACGGGGTGGGGACGCTTCGGCGAGACAAGCGCCGGCGCTCTCGTCGCCGAGCCCTCCCCACCCGGTCGCTATGCGACCTCCCTCCCCCGGAGGGGGAGGGAGAACGCGCTTCTTCTACCTTGTATAAGCCGGCGGCATCGCCCCTTCGCCGCCCGTGGCATAGCGGTCGCGGAGCAGGAACTGGCGGCTGGTCGGGGCCTGTTCGGCACCGCCGATGAAGATGGTCTCGGCGTTGCTGAGCGGCTCGAGCGGATCGCCCGACCAGATCACCACATCGGCGGCCGCGCCGGCGCGCAGTTCGCCGAACTGGCCGGCCATGCCGAAGATCTTCGCCGGATTGACCGTGATGGCCTCGATCGCCGCGTCATACGGCAGGCCGTGCGAAACGGCGTTGCCGGCGTTGTAGCGGGTCTCGCGGACCCGATGCGAGCCGTCGTTGCCCTTGATGGCGATGACCACCCCGGCGGCGTCCAGGGCCGCGGCGTTCTGCATTCGAACGCCCCGGATTTCCAGATTGCCCGGCAGGTTGGAGATGGGGTTGAGCAGGACCGGCACATTGGCGGCGGCGATCTGGTCGGCGACCATCCAGCCTTCCTCGGCCCCGTCGAGGATGATTTTCAGCCCCTCTTCACGCGCGAGGCGCAGGACCTGCTGGATATCGGCCGCGCGGTGCACGGTGACGATCAGCGGCATCGAGCCGTTGGCGACCGGGATCAGGGCCTCCAGATCGGCGCGCGACAGGCTGAGATCGCGCAGACCGGCGCGGTCATAGGCGGCCCGGTTGCGTGCGAAGAGGCGGACCTCGGCCAGGGTTTCCTTGAACTGGATGAACTGGGCCCCGCGGGCACCGCCGGCGATGCCGGCCCCGGCCTCGCCGAAGGGGGCGATCATCGCCACGCGCGGCTTGACCAGGATGTCATTGCCCTGGGCCAGATGGATGATGGCCGCCTGGCCGGCGAACAGGCCGGGCGACTGGAGGCCGGCCGCGCCGAGCCCGGCGAAGTCCGAGTCGTCATGGGCGTGGCCGCCGCCGCCACCGGCGTGGCTGGGCACGACGATGGCACGGGTGATGCCGCCCAGACGGGCGACCGGCAGGGTGAAGGACCAGGGATCGAGGCCGTAGCTGACGTCGAACGAGGCGGAGATGGTGTTGGCGCTGCTGCGCAGGTCGTTCGAGCCGCTGACCGAGGAAATTTCGGATCCGCCCAGGCTGGAGTCCACGGCGATGAAGCCGGGGGTGACCGTCTTGCCTCGGGCGTCGATGACGCGGGCACCCGAGGGGGCCGCGCCGGTGCCGACCGAGACGACGCGGCCGTTCTGGATCACGACGGTGCCGTTCTCGATCACCGAAGTACCGGTCAGGACCCGGCCGCCGGTGATGGCGGTCAGGGACTGGGCGAGGGCGGGGCTGGCGGAGAGCGCGGCCACGCAGGCGGCGCCGAGGATGAGGCTCTTGAGGCGCATCAGCGGGCTCCCTGCAGGACGTCGGCGGCGGACAGGCCGAAGCCCGGCTGGCCCAGTTCAAAGTCGGACAACGGCTGATAGGCCGGGTTCATCCGGTCAAAGGTCAGGGCCCCGTCGATGAAGACCTGATCGGCGCGGGCGTAGACGCTGAACGGATTGGCGCTCCAGATCACCACATCGGCGCGCTTGCCGGCTTCCAGTGAACCGGTCTGGTCGGCGATACCGAGCGAGCGGGCCGGGTTCAGGGTGATCCAGCTGATCGCCCGCTCTTCGGAGATGTCCATGCCGATGCGGCGGCCGGCGGCCAGGGCGGCGGCGGCCTCCTGGTTGAGGCGCTGGGTCAGTTCGGCGTCGTCGGAGTGGATGACGGCGCAGGAACCGGGCTGGGCGTCGACGAGGGCGGCATTGGCCTCGACCGCGTCGAGCGCCTCCATCTTGAAGCCCCACCAGCCGGTCCACATGTCGGCGCAGATGCCCTCGCGGGCCAGAAGCGGCGCGACCTTGTAGGCCTCGATGGCGTGGTGGAAGGCGGTGATCCGGTAGCCGAACTCATTGGCGATATCGATCATCACCGCCATTTCGTCGGCGCGGTAGCAGTGGTTCTGGATCAGGACCGAGCCGTCCAGCACCCCGGCCAGGGTCTCCAGCTGGAGGTTGCGGGTCGGGGGCGAGCCCTCGCCGTCCGCGCGCCATTTGTCCCATTTGGCCTTGTAGTCGCGGGCGGCGATGAAGGCGGCGCGATAGCCGGCGACATTGCCCATGCCGGTCGCCGGCGAGCTGTTGCGGCCGCCGTAGACGCGGCTGGGGTTCTCGCCGCAGGCCATCTTCAGGCCGTAGGGGGCGCCGGGCATCTTCATGCCCTGCATGGTCACCGAGGGGACGTTGCGGACGGTGACGCCGCGCCCGCCGAACAGATTGGCCGAGCCGGGCAGGATCTGGAGGGTGGTCACCCCGCCGGCCCGGGCCGCGTTGAAGCCGGGGTCCTGGGGCCACAGCGAATGTTCGGCCCAGACCTGGGCGGTGTTGGGGTTGGTCGCCTCATTGCCGTCGCTCATCCCCGAGACGCCGGGCGAGGGATAGACGCCGAGGTGGCTGTGCACGTCGATGATGCCCGGGGTCACGAACCGGCCGCGGGCGTCGACCACGCGATAGCCGCCGGGCACGGGGGTCGAGGCGTCGCCGACCGAGGCGACCCGGCCATCGGTCACGATGACCACGCCGTTCTCGATCCGCTGGCCGGCGCCGGTGAAGACCGTCCCGCCGACGATGGCCATGTTCTCGCGCGGCAGGCCGCGATAGGTCGAGGGGAAGGGATCGGGGTTGGCGGCGGCGTCCAGGCCTCGCGCCAGAGGCTCGCGCGCCTCGGCGTCGGACGAACCGTCGTCGGCGGGCGTGTCGTCACCGCCGCCGGTGGTGGCGCAGGCCGACAGGACCAGTGAACCCGCCAGCACGCAGGCGAGGGTGGCGAGGCTGGAGCCCCGCATGGCGTGGAATTTCATCAGACGCTCCCCGGATGCGCCCGGCGTGAAGGGTGGGGCGCAAGTCGGGCGGAATACAAGGGCGTTCGACGGGTCCCGACAAGGCCGGAAACATTACAAACCGGTAAGGCGGGTCTTCAGTTGGTCTTCGGACAGGGCGTCTATTTCCAGCATCTTGGTCCGCGACTGACCGCCGCGCTGAAGAGCGACGGCGGATTTCGGCACGCCGAGGGTTTTCGCGATCAGCTTCACCAGCGCCGCATTGGCCTCGCCCTCAACCGGGCGGGCGCGGACGCGGACCTTGAGAACGGGACGCCCCTCGGCGTCGACGTCCCAGCCGTCGATGCGGTCAGAGGCGGCACCGGGGGTCAGGCGGACGGGGAGGTGGGCCATGGCGCTGTTGTCGGCGGAAGCAGCGTCCTTGTCATCCCGGCCGAAGCGAAGCGGAGAGCCGGGACGGCCTGCGCCACCTCGAGCATCCCTCCCGGACAGCCCGCTTGGGCTGAGCCGGGAGACAGGTTGAGGTCACCCCGGTGGTGACTCTTTCAAACAGTCGCTCTGAGGCAGCCCTTCTTCCGGCTCAGCCCTGCGGGCTGTCCGGAAGCCATGGGTTCTCCCCGTGCTGTGCGTCCCGGCTCGCCGCTTCGCGACGTCCGGGATGACAAGGGGTCTGTGCCCGGCTGGATTTTACCCCAGCGCCTTCATCAGTTCCGGCACCACCGTCTTGTAGTCCCCCACGATCCCATAATCCGCGACCTGGAAGATCGGCGCATCCGCGTCCTTGTTGATGGCGACGATGACCTTGGAGTCCTTCATGCCGGCCAGGTGCTGGATGGCACCCGAGATGCCGATGGCGATGTAGAGGGCCGGGGCGACGACCTTGCCGGTCTGGCCGACCTGGTAGTCGTTGGGGGCATAGCCGGCGTCGACGGCGGCGCGCGAGGCACCCACGGCGGCACCCAGCTTGTCGGCCAGCGGGTCCATGACGGCGTGGAACTCTTCGGCCGACCCGAGGGCCCGGCCGCCCGAGACGACGATCTTCGCCGCGCCCAGTTCCGGGCGGTCCGACTTGACCATTTCCTCGGAGACGAAGGCCGATTTGCCGCCGTCGGCACCCTTGACCGTCTCGACCTTGGCCGAGCCGCCTTCAGCCGCGGCGTCGAAGCTGGTCGGGCGCACGGTGATGACCTTCTTGCCGTCCGACGACTGCACGGTCTCCAGCGCATTGCCCGCGTAGATGGGGCGTACGAAGGTGTCGTTGGAGACGACCTCGATGATGTCCGAGATCGGGGCGACATCCAGTTTCGCGGCGATGCGGGGCATGAAATTCTTGCCGTCGGTGGTGGCCGGGCAAAGGATGGCGTCATAGTCGCCGGCGAGGCCGACGACCGTCGCCTCGACGGCTTCCGCCAGCTGGTGACCGAGGCCGGCGCTTTCGGCCAGCAGGACCTTGCGCACGCCGGCGATCTTCGCGGCGGCGTCGGCCGCGGCCTTCGAGCCCTGGCCGATGACCAGGATGTCGACGTCGCCCGACAGCTTCAGGGCGGCGGTGACGGTCTTGTGGGTGGTGTCGCGGACGGAGTCGCCGTCGCGATCGGCGATAACGAGAACGGCCATTACAGGACCCCCGCGGTCTTGAGTTTGGAAACCAGTTCGGCGGCGTCGGCCACCTTGATCCCGGCCGAACGCGTCGGCGGGGCCGTGACCTTCTTCACCGACAGGCGCGGCGCCGTATCGACGCCATAGTCGGCGACCGCCTTGACCGCGATCTCCTTCTTCTTGGCCTTCATGATGTTGGGCAGGGAGGCGTAGCGCGGGGTGTTGAGACGCAGGTCGACCGAGACCACGGCGGGCAGGGTGGCCGCGAGCGTCTGAAGACCGCCGTCGACTTCACGGGTCACGGTCGCCTTGCCGTCGGCGACGACGATCTTGCCGGCGAAGGTGGCCTGGGGCCAGTCCAGCAGGGCGGCCAGCATCTGGCCGACCGCATTGTTGTCGCCGTCGATCGACTGTTTACCCAGCAGGACCATGTCCGGCTTCTCCTCATCGACCACGGCCTTGAGCAGTTTGGCGACGGCCAGCGGTTCCAGATCGGTGTCCGACTGGATCAGCAGGCCGCGGTCGGCGCCCATGGCCAGGGCGGTGCGGATGGTTTCCTGGGCCTGGGTCACGCCGATGGAGACGACCACGATCTCGGTGGCGGTTCCGGCGGCATGGTGCTCCTTGCCCTCCTTCATGCGCACGGCCTCTTCGACGGCGATCTCGTCGAACGGATTCATGCTCATCTTGACGTTGGCGAGATCGACGCCGGTCTGGTCCGCCTTGACGCGAGCCTTGACGTTATAGTCGATCACCCGTTTGACGGGGACGAGAACCTTCATATTGATATCCACGAAAGCGCCGGAATGTTGGGGGAGGGAATGGTACGCCTCACCCGGCCTGTCAACGTAACGCCGCGTCAACGGACAGGTTCGTCCGTATCGCCCAGCTTCGGAACGCCTCCATGCATCGCCTTCTGACCATGAAACGGCTCAGCGTCCTGTTCCTGTCCATCTTCGCCGTGCTGATGGCCGGGATGTTCGCCTATGAGCGGCTGGTCGTGGCCCCGGGCGACCGCTGCGAGGCGGGCGGCGGGTGGTGGGACCCGGAAGGCAAGGAATGTGGCCGGCCGATCTCCATCGCCGAGATCACAGGGCGCCCCAATCCCGGCGAACGCGCCGCCGCCTCGGCCGAGAAGAACCGTGAACTGGTGGCCATCGAGGCGTCACTGGCGGCCCAGAGGCGCGCGCGTGACGCCGACGCCGACCGCCAGCGCGCGGCCCTGGCGGCGCAGTAACGGTCTAACGCGTCGCGCCGGGCTTCCACTTCACGTCGTCGGCACCGTGTCCGTTGGCCCGGCGGGCGGCGACGAACAGGTGGTCCGACAGGCGGTTGAGGTAGCGGACCGCGGCCGGGGTCACGGCCTCGCCCGCTTCGATCAGCCGCACGGCCTCGCGCTCGGCCCGACGCGCCACGGTTCGGGCCAGATGCAGATGGGCCGACAGGGGCGAGCCGCCCGGCAGGATGAAGCTGTCGAGCGGCTTCTGGCTCTCGTTCATCCAGTCGATCTCGGTTTCAAGCCGTTCAACCTGGCTGTCGATGATGCGCAGCGCCTCCCATTTCGGGGGCGGGTCCAGCGGGGTGGCGAGGTCGGCACCGAGGTCGAACAGTTCGTTCTGGATTCGCCCCAGCATGGCGTCGATGCGGTCGTTCTGGCCCGAGTGCAGCCGGGCCAGGCCGAGAATGCTGTTCAGTTCGTCCACGGCCCCGTAGGCCTCCACGCGGCGGTCGCTCTTGGACACCGGGGCTCCCGAGGCCAGCCGGGTCTGACCGCCGTCGCCGGTCTTCGTATAGATGCGGTTCAGGACCACCATCGGGTCAGCCCCCCTGCGTGGATTTCCACCACAGGCCGACGCACAGGAGCACGATCGCCACGGCCTGAAGCCCGACCCGGAGCCGCATCAGCCTGTTGGAGCGGGACCGGTCCGCGTCGCCGCCCCGGTGCAGGGACCAGATTCCGAACCCGAGGGTGACGGTCACCGCCAGGATCGCGATCAGGATGAGGATGTTGATGAGATTGCCCATGGCGGCAATCTAGGCGCGGTCGTCTGGCGAGGCCAGTGCGGCGGTGCCGCAGACCGGCCGGTCCGATGTTAAGCTTCCGGTCATCCTGTCGGCTAGGTCGATGGTCATTCTTTCGTGGTCTGGTGCCCGCTTCTCAAGGGCGCTCATGACCGACCGCACGATCCGCAATCTGGCCCACCTGCGCCGCTCGGCCTCGACGGCGCGCGTCCTGAATCTGCTGAAGATCGGGTTCGACCATGGCCATGAGGCCGAATGGGCGGAGCGGCCCCTGTTCCAGACGCTGGCGTTGAACCGCGCGCTGATCATCAAGCACCGGCTGCGGCGGGACGAGGTGGATTGCTTCTACCTGCGGCGGCAGGTGGCGACCAAGGTGGTCATTCCCCTCGATCCCGCCGACCTCAAGTCGGGGGGGCGTTTTGTATTCGTGGGTCAGCGCGACTTTGAGCGGGTCATGCGTGAGGCGTTCGGGATCGCCCCCACTCACCCGGACATGCAGACGCTCGCCCTGCTGGACCGCCTGCCGTCGCTGGATCCCTTCCTGCTGCGCGAGCAGTTGAGACGGGTCGGGCTGGACCCTGCGCTCTGTTATTTCTCGATCAGCGACTCCGACCACCAGCGTATGTCGAGTTTCGTCGAGGAAGAGATCCGACCCCTGGTGACCCTGTCCCTGGGCCCCGATCTCGAGGCGGTGGGGTCGACGCGCCGCCTCGCCACCAAGATCATGTCCAATCGCCCGACCGACCATATGGGGGCCTTGCGCAAGACCCTGCGGCTGGAACTGGAGGAGTACGAGGAGGGCGTCTTCTGCTGGAAGGGCTTCCTCTACTACAAATGGGTCCTGACCAGCCTCAGGGCCGAAGTCGCCGCCGTTGCCGATGCCGTGCGGACCGTAAAGCCGATCGGGAAGGTGGATCAGGAGTCCCGGATCTGGCTGGACCGGAGCAGGACTGTGCTGCAGGACCGGATCATCGAGACCTGCCGGGAGGCGGAACGCACCCTGGCGGTCTACGACGATGCCTTCGCCGGGCTGATGGACGAGAGCCGCCCGGGAGCCTTCAGGGCGTTCCTGCTGGATTCGCCACGCCTGTTCTCGAAACTGGGTGACCAGCTCGGCGCGATCCAGCACATCGTCAGCTTCTGGCGATTCCGCTTCAGCCCAGGTACCTCGGGCGTGTCGGTCGAGGAGCTGATCGACATCTTCATGGATTTCGAGACCGGTCTCGCGGCGCGCCGGGCGGGTGAGGCCACATCCCGACTGGCCGCCTGAGTGGCCGCGCCACCAAAAAGGGGCCGGGACCCTGACGGCCCCGACCCCCTTTCATCCTGTGGTGCCCCCCGGCCTAGTAGCGGTAGTGGTCCGGCTTGAACGGGCCTTCGGTCGGGACCGAGATGTAGTCGGCCTGTTCCTTCGACAGGGTCGTCAACCTGGCGCCCAGCTTGGCCAGGTGCAGCGTCGCGACCTTTTCATCGAGGTGTTTGGGCAGGACATAGACCTGGTTCTCGTAGGATTTGGCGTTGGTCCACAGTTCGATCTGGGCCAGCGTCTGGTTGGTGAAGGACGCCGACATCACGAACGAGGGGTGGCCCGTGGCATTGCCCAGGTTCACCAGACGGCCCTCCGACAGAAGGATGATCTTCTTGCCGTCCGGGAACTCGACGTGGTGGACCTGCGGCTTGATCTCGTCCCACTTGAAGTTCTTCAGGCCGGCGACCTGAATCTCCGAGTCGAAATGGCCGATGTTGCAGACGATGGCGTTGTTCTTCATCGCCCGCATGTGGTCGACGGTCAGGACGTCCTTGTTGCCGGTGGCGGTGACGAAGATGTCGGCCTCGCCGGCCACGTCCTCGACGGTGACGACCTCATAGCCTTCCATGGCGGCTTGCAGGGCACAGATCGGGTCGACTTCGGTGACCTTCACCCGGGCACCGCCCTGGCGCAGCGAGGCGGCCGAGCCCTTGCCCACGTCGCCGTAGCCGCAGACCACGGCGACCTTGCCCGACAGCATGACGTCGGTGCCGCGGCGGATCGCGTCGACCAGCGATTCACGGCAGCCATACAGGTTGTCGAACTTGGACTTGGTGACGCTGTCGTTGACGTTGATGGCGGGGAACGGCAGGTCGCCCTTCTTGGCCATTTCGTACAGGCGGTGAACGCCGGTGGTGGTCTCTTCCGACACACCGCCGATGGCGTCGCGGATGGCGGAGTAGAAGCCCGGCTTCTCGGCGATGTAGCGCTTCATCACCTTGTAGAGGGCTTCCTCTTCCTCGTTCTGCGGGTTGTCCAGCAGCGTGCCGTCCTTCTCGGCCTTGGGGCCGAGGACGCACAGCAGGGTGGCGTCGCCGCCGTCGTCGAGGATCAGGTTCGGATAGCCGCCGTCGGCCCATTCGAAGATCTTGTGGGCGTAGTCCCAGTACTCTTCGAGCGTCTCGCCCTTGGTGGCGAACACGGGCGTGCCGTTGGCGGCGATGGCGGCGGCGGCGTGATCCTGGGTCGAGAAGATGTTGCACGAGGCCCAGCGGACGTCGGCGCCCAGGGCTTCGAGCGTCTGGATCAGCACGGCGGTCTGGATCGTCATGTGCAGGCTGCCGGCGATGCGGGCGCCCTTGAGGATCTGTTGCGCGCCGAACTCTTCGCGCAGCGCCATCAGGCCCGGCATTTCGGTTTCGGCGATGGCGATTTCCTTGTTGCCGAACGGGGCAAGCGAGATGTCGCGGACGATGTAGTCGGTCATGGGACGGGGCTTTCCGGGAGAGTGTTCGGGCGGCCTATAGACCGGACGGGCGCGCGGAGCAAGAAACCCATAAGGATATCTTTATGTGATTGTGGCGACCGGAGGGCACGGCTTGGCGGGGCCGGACGGCGAGGCTAGGAAGTCCACCATGACTTGCGACCTTTCGATTCCCCGCCATGACTGGACGCTCGACGAGGTCGAGGCGCTGTTTGCGCGACCCTTTATGGACCTCGTGTTCGAGGCGGCCACCGTGCACCGCGCCTGGTTCGATCCGTCCGAGGTGCAGAAGAGCCAGCTGCTGTCGATCAAGACCGGCGGCTGCGCCGAGAACTGCGGCTACTGTTCACAATCGGCCAGTTTCCAGACCGGGCTGAAGGCCGAGAAGCTGATGGACGCCACGGCGGTCATCGCTGAGGCCATGGCGGCGAAGGCCGGCGGGGCGACGCGCTTCTGCATGGGCGCGGCCTGGCGTGAGCTGAAGGACCGCGACACGCCGAAGCTGGCGACCATGATCGCGGGGGTGAAGGCCCTGGGGCTGGAGACCTGCGCGACGCTCGGCATGTTGACGGCCGATCAGGCGCAGCAGCTGAAGGCGGCGGGGCTCGACTACTACAATCACAATCTGGATACGGGGCCGGAGTACTACGCCCAGGTGGTGACCACCCGGACCTACCAGGACCGCCTCGACACCCTGCAGCACGTCCGCGACGCCGGCATGAGCACCTGCTGCGGCGGCATCGTGGGCATGGGCGAGGCGCGACGCGACCGGGCAAGTTTGCTGCATGCGCTGGCCACCCTGCCCGTCCATCCCGACAGTTTGCCGGTCAACGCGCTGGTGCCGGTGACGGGTACGCCGCTGGGCGAGCGGATGCTGGAAGAGGGTCAGATCGATCCGGTCGAGTTCGTCCGCACCGTCGCCGTGGCCCGGTTGGTCTGCCCCAGGGCCATGGTCCGGCTGTCGGCCGGGCGCGAGACGATGAGCGTGGAAATGCAGGCGTTGTGTTTCCTTGCCGGGGCCAATTCCATCTTCGTCGGCGGCAAGCTGCTGACGACGCCGAACCCTGAGCAGGACGAGGACGCCGCCCTGTTCGCCCTGCTGGATCTGAAGGCGATGGAGCCGGCGGGGGTCGAGGCGGCGGCGTAGATCGCGTTCTCCCTCCCCTTCATGGGGAGGGGTGTCGGCGCGAAGCGACGACGGGGTGGGGAGGGCGCGGCGATACAAACGCCGGCGCTCTCGTCGCCGAGCCCCGCCCACCCGGCTTCGCCTTCGGCTCAGCCACCCTCCCCCGAGTGGGAGGGAGAACGCGCCCGTAACCGCCCCTTAAGCGCCGCCCGCTATCGTCGGCGCATGGATCGCCGCGCCCTTCTCGGACTGAAGACCCAGCCGCTCCGGACCAGCGGCGGCGGCGGCGCGCCGCAGGCCAGCTATCTGCGGCTGCCGACCATCACCGCCAATGTCATCCGCCCCGGCGGCCGGCGCGGCGTGATGACGGTCGAGACCGGGGTCGACACGCCCGACGCCGCCCTGCGCACCCGGGTCGCCCAGTCCGCCCCGCGGCTGCGCGCCGCCTATGCCGCGGTGGTGCAGCAGTCCGCCAACGCCCTGCTGCCGGGGACGCCGCCGGATGTCGAACGTCTGGTGGCCCAGCTTCAGGCGGCGACCAATACGGTGATGGGCCGCGCGGGGGCGCGGCTGCTTATCGGGACGGTGATGGTGGTCTAGTCCTTCGTCGGACTGACCTGGCTCGCATCGCCATAGGTCAGGGCCAGGAAGACGTCCTCCAGATCCGGGTCCTCGGTGACGATGTCGGCGATGGTGACGCCCGCGGCCCGGACCGCCGCCAGCACCTGTTCCACCGACGACTGGCCCTTGCGATAGGTGACGGCGAAGGCCCCGTTGGGCCGGGCGACGGCCTCGAACCCCTTGAGCCTGGGCAAGGCCTTCAGCTCAGCCTCCGGCGTCACCACCACATTGCGGGTGTCCAGACGGCGCAGCAATTGCGGCGTCGGCTCGCAGGCCACGACCTCGCCGCGGTTCATGATGGCGATGGTGTCGCAGAGCTCCTGCGCCTCTTCCAGATAGTGGGTGGTCAGCAGGATGGTCACGCCCTCGGCGTTGAGGCGGCGGACGTATTCCCACAGCTGGCGGCGCAGCTCGACGTCCACGCCGGCCGTCGGTTCGTCGAGAATCAGAATCGGCGGATTGTGCACCAGGGCCTTGGCCACCATCAGGCGGCGCTTCATGCCGCCGGACAGGGCACGGACGTAGGCGTGGGCCTTGTCCGACAGGCCGAGGGCGGCGAGCAGTTCGTCGGAGCGGCGCTCATTGGCGGGGACGCCGTAGAAGCCGGCCTGGACCTCCAGCGCCTCGCGCGGGGTGAAGAAGACGTCGGCGACGATCTCCTGCGGCACGACGCCGAGGGCGGCGCGGGCGTCGCGCGGCTGTCTGTCGATGTCGCGGCCCCAGATGGCGGCCGTGCCGCCGGTCTTGTTGACCACCCCGGCGAGGATGTTGATCAGGGTCGACTTGCCGGCCCCGTTGGGACCCAGCAGGCCGAACATCGAGCCACGCGGAATGACCAGGTCGACGCCACGCAGGGCGGTCTTGGGCGGCGCCTTCTTCGTCCCCGCATAGGTCTTCTCCAGTCCCCGCACCTCGATGGCGTTGACGGGCAGGTCGGCGGCTTCGGACATACGGCGGCTTTCGGTCATGAGCGGCCTAGGTAGGCGCGCCGTCCGCCGCCGCCAAGGGCCGCCCCCGGTGAGGGGCCGAACTCTGTGTCAATGACGCTTGACATGCCGGTGTGAAATGTCTAGTGTGCTTGTCATTATGAACAGTCTGCTTGACGGAGTTTGACAGATGACGCGCACCAAACTGATCGGATGGACCGCATTCGCCGCCTGCCTGCTGGGCTATGGGACCTTCACCGCCGTGGTGATCCTGAATCGCGCGGGCGAGATGGCTCTGCGTGAGAGCCTGCTGATCGGCGGTCCCGCCGCCGTGATCGGCGAGATTGGCCTCTGGGTCGCCGCCGGCTGTCTGGGCTGGTCGCTGTTCCGCAAGCGCAAGGCCCTGTTCGACCGGGTCTTCCGCCGGGGTTCGCAGACGGTTTGACGCCGGGCACCGGTCCTTCTAGGGAGTCGGCCGAAGTCCGCCGTCACCAGTCAGGGTCGCCCATGCCGCCGCGCCACGCCGATGCGATCATTCCGCCGCCGGAAGCCATCGTGGTCCCGACCAAACGCGTGGCCTGCGACGGCGGCGGCGGAGCCCTCGGTCATCCGCTGGTCTATATGGACATGGGCGGCGAGGATTTTGTCGAATGCGGCTATTGCGACCGCCGCTTCGTTCTCGACGCCCACCCGAAGCCCGAGAACGAATATCTCAGCCCCGCCGCGCGACCGCCTGAAGCCCATTAGTCCACGGCGGGAGGGGCCGGCATCAGGTCGCCAAAGGGAGCCGCGTCTTCCAGCGCCCGAACGAAGGATGGCCGCGCCATCAGCCGCCCGTGCCAGGCCCTTAGCCGGGGCCGGTCGCCGAACGGGACCAGCCTGCGCGCATAGGTGAGGATGGGTGCCGCGCCGCAGTCCGCGAGGGTGAAGGTCTCGCCCGCCCCCCAGGTCCGGCCGTCGGCCAGCCGTTGCTCCAGCCAGTCCCATGCCCTGGCCAGGATCTCCGCGTCCTGGGTGTCGCCATAGGGATCCTCATTCCCGGCGGGCCGGAATTTCCGGGGGATGATGCGGTTCATCGGGCCGCCGACATAGGTGTCCACCATGCGGTCGACCAGTCGCGCTTCCAGTGCCGCGGCCGGATCGGCGGGGATCAGCTTTCCGGGGCCGGCCAGACCATCCAGATATTCAATGACGATGCTGGATTCGTAGAGGGTGCGGCCGGTCGCGGTATCGACCAGGGCCGGCATCTTGGCGAAGGGCGACAGGGCGCGGAACTCGGCCATGACAGCCTCGTTCGCCGCCCCGACCAGTTTCGGGTCGAAGGCGAGGCCGAGTTCGTAGAGCGCCACGGACGCCTTCTGACCGTAGGCGGAATAGGGGTGGGACCAGAGGATCAGGGACATCAGACGCCTGCCTTGCGCGAAATGAGAAGGTGGGTGGTCTTTTCGCCCGGCCGGCTTTCGACAATCTCATACCCCAGCGCCGGCAGGTCCAGACCCTGCCAGAGCGCTTCGCCCGCGCCGAGCAGGACCGGAGAGACGGCGATGTGCAGTTCGTCGATCGCGCCGGCGCACAGGTACTGCCGGATCGTCTCCGCCCCGCCGCCGATGCGGACGTCCAGATCGCCCGCCGCCGCCCGGGCCTGCTTCAGCGCGACCTCGATCCCTCCGGTGATGAAATGGAACACCGTCCCACCCTTCATCTCCAGCGACGGACGCGGGTGATGGGTCAGCACGAAGACCGGACACCGATACGGCGGCTCCTCGCCCCACCATCCCTCCCATCCATCGTCCGGCCACGGGCCGCGCGAGTGGGCGAACATGTTGCGGCCGAGGATCCAGGCCCCGATCCCCTGCATGCCCCGGCTCGCGAAATCCTCGTCCACCCCGGTCTCGCCCTGGCCCTTGCCGTACATCTTCTGGAAGGTGTCGGTCGGGAAGAACCATGCGTGCAGGGCCTCGCCGCCGACGCCGAGAGGGTTCTGCAGCGACTGGTCCGGCCCGGCGCCGAAACCGTCGATTGAGACGGCATAGGAGGAGACGCGAATCCTGCCGGTCATCACTGGGTCTCCATCCGGTCGGCCCGGTGCGAGGCCGTCCTCCAAGTTTCAGCGTTTACGCAGGGCCGCAACCCCTCGTTAAGCGACCGGGCGCACCCTCGGGGCCGCACCAATGCGGAAGACGCGTCATGTCCACGATCCAGACGTCCAGCTATCGCCGCCAGCGCGACCATTTCGAGCCGCAGGACATTGATCCGCAGGAGCAGCGGCGACTGCGCGGCCTGCTCGAACAGATCGACTATTCGGCCTTTGTGGCGAACCGGGAAGTCATCGGCCAGATGCTGCCGAAAGTGGACCCGACGATGTTCCAGAAGCTGGCGGTGCTGACGGCGACAGCGCGCGCCAAATGGGTCTCGGAAGGACTGCGCCAGTCGGAATCGGGCGCGCCGTCCACCCCTGACCAGATCGCCCGCCTGACCTCGGCCCGGGTCGCCTACGACGAATTGGCCGAGGCCTATGAGGGCCTGCGCCGCATGGTCGAACGCGGATACATCGTCCTTCGCTGATCAGCCGATTGGCTGGGGCCGGGTGGCGATCGGGGCGTCGGGATCGGTCGGCGGTGCCTCGGCCGCCGTCGGAGCGGGTCCCGGAGCCGGGGCCGGCGCGATCTCGATCAGGGGAACGACGGTGGCTGCCGCCGGTGGCGTGACGACCTCGGGCGACGGCGTCGCGGGCTGAACCACGGCCGGCGCGGGCGCGCGGTCCGGAGCAGGCGCGGTCGCGGCCGGCGTCGCGGCGGGTGTCGGGACCACAGGGCGAGGGACCACGGGGTCAGGGACGACGGGAGCCGCGTCCACAGGCTCCGGTGTCTCGGCCGGGCGCTCCGTGACGGCGGTGGCCTCAAGCGGGATTTCCGGGGTCACGGCGGGGACGGCCGGGGCTGAAGCCGGAACCGGGGCGGGTGCCGGGGCCTCGGCGGGCGGACGGGTCCAGATCCAGCCGCCCAGGGCCAGCACGGTCACGGCGGCGACGGCGATGCCGGCGTAGAGGGGCATGCGGCCCGGCGACTTGCGGACCGGTGCACCCGATGCCGGAGCGGTGGCGGCAGGCGCTTGCGGGGCCGTGACGGCGGCGGGTTCCGGAACCGGCGCGGGAGCCGGCTCGGGCTCGGGAGTCGGCAGGGGGCGGACGGTCAGATCGGCGGCCTGCTCCCGGGCGACCGGCGCGGGGGCCTCGACCGGAGGGGCCGCCATCCCGGGTGCGGGGGTCGGGGCCGGGGCCGCGGCCGGGGCCGCGCGCGGTACCATGGAGCCGCTCAATATTCCCGTCGCCGCGCCGCGACGCGGTGCCTCGGGCAAGGGTGCCAGACGCTCGCCCTTCGGCAGCGGTCCGGCGCGGAACACGGTCGCCGGCGGCCGACCCCAGACGATGGGGCGGCGGAACGGCTCGGGCATGCCGTTCAGGGGCTTGTCGGTATCAGTGGGCATTGCAACTCCCGCGCCGCTTCGGGCGCGCCATCTCAAACGCGGCGAGGGGCCAAAATGTCCGCCGATCTGGCCCGTTTCGTGGCCCGGGGCTGAAGACCTCAGTTCTTCAGGCGATAACCCGTTTTGAACATCCATCCGACGATGGCCAGACAGACGAACAGGAAGCCGAGGGTCGCCCCCAGGCTGACCCCGATGCCGACGTCGCCCGAGCCGTAGAAGGTCCAGCGGAAACCGGAGATCAGATAGACCACCGGATTGAACAGGGAGATCGTCTGCCAGACCGGCGGCAGCACATCGATGGGGTAGAAGGACCCGCCGAGGAAGGTCAGCGGGGTGACCACCAGCATCGGGATCATCTGCAGTTGCTCGAACCCCTGGGCCCAGATGCCGATGATGAAGCCGAACAGGCTGAAGGTCGTTGAAACAAGGATCAGGAAGGCCAGCATCTCGACCGGATGCAGGATTTGCAGCGGCACAAACAGGGCCGCCGTGGCCAGGATGATCAGGCCGAGCACCGCGGACTTGGTCGCCGCCGCGCCGACATAGGCGATGATGATCTCAAGCGGCGATACGGGTGCCGACAGAAGTTCGTAGATGGTGCCGGTGAATTTCGGGAAATAGATGCCGAACGAGGCATTGAAGATCGACTGGGTGAACAGGCTCAGCATGATCAGGCCGGGCACGATGAAGGCCCCGTAGGCGACGCCGTCGATCTCGCGCATCTGGCCGCCCATGGCTGAACCGAAGACCACGAAATACAGGGCTGTGGTGATCACCGGGGTGACCAGCGACTGCCAGATGGTGCGAAGGGCGCGGGCCATTTCGAAGCGGTAGATGGCCCAGACGCCGTAGCCGTTGAAGGTCAGGGAATTCATGCCGCGGCTCCCGTATCCTTGTCGCGATGGACCAGGCTGACGAAAATGTCCTCCAGCGAGCTCTGGCGGGTGTTCAGATCCTTGAAGGCGATGCCGAGGTCCGACAGCTTGCGCAGCAGGGACGGCACGCCGGTCTTCTCCAGATTGGAATCGAAGACATATTCCAGCTCATTGCCCTCGGCCCTGAGCGTCGGCGACCACTCTTTGAGTTCCTTCGGCACGGCCGTCAGAGGCTCCTGCAGGTTCAGGGTCAGGGTCTTCTTGCCCAGCTTCTTCATCAGGGTGGCGGTCTGTTCGACCAGGATCAGTTCGCCCTTGAGGATCACCCCGACCCGGTCGGCCATCTCCTCGGCCTCCTCGATATAGTGGGTGGTCAGGATGATGGTGACGCCCTGGTCACGCAATCGGCGCACCAGATTCCACATGTCGCGGCGCAGTTCGACGTCGACGCCCGCGGTCGGTTCGTCGAGGAAAAGGATGTCGGGTTCGTGGCTCAGGGCCTTGGCGATCATCACCCGCCGCTTCATGCCGCCCGACAGGGTCATGATCTTGTCGTTGCGCTTCTCCCACAGCGACAATTCACGCAGGACACTTTCGATGTGTTTCGGGTTCGGGGCCTTGCCAAACAGGCCCCGGCTGAAGGTGACCGTGGCCAGGACGGTCTCGAAGGCGTCGGTGGTCAGCTCCTGCGGCACCAGACCGATCTTCGAGCGCGCGGCGCGGTAGTCGGTCTGGATGTCGTGGCCGTCGGCGATCACGGTCCCGTTGGTCGGGGTGACGATGCCGCAGACGATGGAAATCAGCGTCGTCTTGCCCGCGCCATTGGGCCCGAGCAGTGCGAAGATCTCGCCCTTGCCGATGGTCAGGTCCGTGGCCCTGAGAGCCTGAAGGCCTGATTTGTAGGTCTTGGTCAGACCCTGGATCGATATCACCGGCTGCATAGGCACCCTCCCGAGAGGCAGGCAGATATGCGTCCGCCTGTCGCACCTCAAGGGCGGCGCGGCGCGTCGGAGCCAATAACCCGGCCGCGAGTTACCGTCGCCGTGACCAGCCCCCTCGCCTCCCTCCGCTCCCGACTGGCACGCGCCGGCGATTTCGGTCGCCGCAAGTCGCCGATCCTGCGGCGCGTGCCGCCGCTTCGTGACCTGCTCGAACTGACGGCGCGCGTCGGCTATGGCGCGCGGGGCTTTGTCTATCTGTCGGTGGGCGTGCTGGTGCTGCTTGCCTCGGTCGATGTGATCGGCGACGCGGTCGGAACCAAGGGGGCGCTGGACTGGCTGGTCCAGCGCCCGCTCGGCCGGCTCTGGGTTTTTCTGATCGGGGCGGGGCTGGCGGCGTTCGTTCTGTGGAGACTGCTTCAGGCCGTCTTCGACGCTGATCATGAGGGGGTGTCCGCGCAGGGCGTTCGAAAGCGGTTCGGCCAGGGTTTCAGCGGTCTCAGCTACGCCGCCCTGTCCCTGACGGCGTTCAGCCTGCTGGTGCGTCGACCGGAGGGCGACCTCGCGGCGGCGGGGGTAGAGCAGAGCCGGGCCCGGGCGGAGGTTCTGATGTCATTCCCGCTCGGTGACTGGCTGCTGGCCGGGGCCGGGCTGTTCATCTTCGGCGTCGGGCTGGGAAACATCGTCAAGGCCTGGCGCGAGGCCTTCACCGAGTATCTGGCCTGTTCCGAGCGGACCTGCCGTCGGGTTTCGCCGCTGGCGCGTGCGGGTCATGTCGCCCGCGGACTGGCCTATCTGCCACTGGCCTGTCTCGTTCTGCTGGCGGGCCTGAGGTCCGAGGTCGACGAGGTCACCAGTCTGGGGGCCGCGCTTGAGGCGGTAGAACGTCAGCCTTCCGGCCCCTGGCTTCTGGCGTCGGTGGCGCTTGGCTTCATGGCCTTCGGTACCTTTTCCTTCATCGAGGCGCGCTTCCGCCGCATCCGTCCCCCGCGAGATCTGGGATAGGCGCACTCATGCGTCCCGCTGGAACCCCGGCCGTATCTGCTATGTTCATGCCCTGTCGGAGCCTCCCATGCCCAAGCGAATCCTTGTCGCCGCCGTCGTCCTGTTCGGTGCCCTCGCCGTGTCCGCCTGTGTGACGGCACCCTCTCCCGATGAGGTGAGAGCTCCCGCGCCCGTCCGGGCGGTCGATCTGGATCGCTTCTATTCGGGGCGCTGGCTGGAGATCGCGCGCCTGCCCATGTCGTTGACCGACGGCTGTGTGGCCGGGGCCACCAACTATGTCGTCGTCAATCCGACGCGCGTCGATGTGCGCGACACCTGCCAGGTCGGCACGCCTCAGGGCCGCGAGAAGGCGATCGGCGGGCGGGGCGAGGTCCTCGATCCCGGCATGAATACAAAGCTGAGGGTTCGCTATCTCGCCGGCTTTGTCACCTGGGACTATTGGGTACTGGACCATGCCGAGGACTACAGCTGGTTCATCTCGGCCGATCCGACCTTCGACAAGCTGTGGATCTACACGCGCGAGGTACCCGGTCCCGAGGAACGGCGCGCCCTCGTCGCGCGCGCCGCGGCCCTCGGCTATGACGTCAGCCGTCTGGAATTTCCCGAGTTCTGACCCGCCCACACAAGGCCGCCCGATGACCCGCCACACCCCGCTCGCCGCTTCCTTGCTGGCCCTCGCACTCACGGCCTGCGGCGGCCCCGAGGCGCTTGACCCGTCCGCGGGCTTCGGACCGAACCCCACCCTGCCGCCGCCGCAGACGTCCCTGTTCCCGCGGGTCAATGTCGCCGAGGCGGTCGGCTGGGCGGAGGGTGGCACGCCGGTCGCCGCCCCTGGTCTTCGGGTTCAGGCCTTTGCATCCGGTCTGGATCATCCGCGCTGGCTCTATCGCCTGCCCAACGGCGAC
The DNA here is from genome assembly GCA_965284535.1 of Caulobacteraceae bacterium. Taxonomy (GTDB): domain Bacteria; phylum Pseudomonadota; class Alphaproteobacteria; order Caulobacterales; family Caulobacteraceae; genus Brevundimonas. The sequence goes on along the minus strand of OZ260090.1, from coordinate 713,224 downwards.
ATCCTGGTGGCCGAGAGCAATGCCCCGCCCAAGCCGGAGGGCAAGGCAGGCGGCCTGCGCGGCTGGGTGCAGGGACTGGTCATGAAGAGGGCCGGTGCCAAGGCTCCCAGCGCGGACCGCATCACATTGCTGCGCGATGCGGACGGTGACGGTGTAGCCGAGACGCGGACCGCCTTTCTTGAGGCCCTGACATCTCCGTTCGGCATGGCACTGGTGGGCGACACCCTCTACGTCGCCAACGCCGATGCCGTGGTCGCCTTTCCCTATGAGGCGGGACAGACCCGGATCACGGCGGCGGCCCGCACGCTTGTCGACCTGCCGGCCGGCCGGAACCATCACTGGACCAAGAGCATGGTCGCCAGTGCCGATGGGACGCGGCTCTATGTTGGCGTCGGCTCCAACTCCAACATCGGCGAGAACGGGCTGGACGAGGAGGTCGGGCGCGCCGCGATCCACGAGATCGACATCGCCACCGGGGCCGACCGCATCTTCGCCTCGGGTCTGCGCAATCCCGTCGGCATGGCCTGGCAGCCCGACAGCGGCGCGCTCTGGGTCGCCGTCAATGAACGCGATGAGCTCGGCAACGACCTGGTGCCGGATTACATGACCTCGGTCACGCCGGGCGGCTTCTACGGCTGGCCATGGAGCTACTATGGCCAGATCGTCGATGAGCGGGTCGAGCCGCGCAACCCGGACATGGTCGCGCGGACATTGAAGCCCGACTATGCGCTCGGAGCCCATACGGCGTCGCTGGGCCTGACCTTCGGCGAGGGAGGGCTGTTTCCGGTCCGCTATCGCGGCGGGGCCTTCATCGGCCAGCACGGATCATGGAACCGGACACCGCGCAACGGCTATCGGGTGCTGTTCGTGCCCTTCAGCGGCGGTGTCCCTTCGGGACCGCCGGAAGATATTCTGACCGGCTTCCTTAACGACCAGGATCAGGCGATGGGCCGTCCCGTGGGGGTTCAGTTCGATCGCACGGGAGCCCTCCTGGTGGCCGATGACGTGGGCAATGTCATCTGGCGGGTGTCGCCCGCCGCCTGACGCGCGACAAGGAAAAGGCCCCGGCGGACATCCGCCGGGGCCTTTGCTTGTAATCGCGGGGATCAGCCCGCCGGCTCGATGACGATGACCGGCGGCGGGGGAGCCGGGGTGGCCGGCACCGCCGGGGCGGCGGGTGCCGTATTCAGGGTCGTGGTCGGTGCCGTGTCCGGGGCGGCGGTATAGGGCCGCGGACCGGTCGGGGCGACCGGAGCCTCCACGCGGGGCGAGACCTCGGGCGCGGGAGCGGGTGTCCGGACAGCAGGGCGACGGGCCGGAGCCGGGGCCGCCTCTCGGGCGGTCGGAGGGGCGACGACCGGCTAGGACGTCGCGGCACTGGCCAGCGGCGCGGCAGCCGTCTCCGTTGGCACGGGCATGGCTGACAGCACCGGTGCCGTCGCGGCAGGTTCGGCCAGCGGGGCCGAGGCCTGTTCATCGCCGGACAGCACCAGCATGGCACCGATTCCGCCCAGCGTCAGGACGGCGACGGGGGCCAGGATCATCCAGGTCTTGACCTTGCCCTGTCCGCCGCGGGCCTTGCCGCGACGGGCATAGACGGGGACGAACGGCTCTTCGTGCGCCGCCCCGATCTGTTGGGCCTCGACGCGATCACCATAGGGTTTGGTCAGGTCGGCGGGATAGGTAACGGTCATGTTCAGTTCCTCCAAATGTGGGGAAAAGAACCAGTCTATGAGATATCGGTTCCACTATTCATGACTTGCCTCAAAGAAACACCTTTGCCGACACAATCCGGGCGGCATCGGTGCAGTTTTGTGCTCAATCAATACTGAATAGTCAGGCTCGAAAGCCGGTGAGATTTGAGTTCGACCGGATGGCGGACGCGGAATCGCTGCCGTAGCAGGTACCGACCGATGGTTTGGCCCGGCCGTCGCGCCGTCAATCCGCCGTCACCGATCCATCTACGCAGGACGCGGTTCTTCAGGCCACCGCCAGACGTCGACAGGTTCACCCGGCGTCACCGCCGCATCGGCGCCACGCCCGCGCTCAAACCGGCGTTGATGCGGCCGGAATCGGCCCGCAGATTCCCCCGCCGGTTGACCGCGACCGGCGGCTTGTCCATCACCAAGAAACGGACAGTGCCGTCCGCGGAGAAATGACGACGATGGGCCTGCTGGCGAACATCAAGCGCAACATGCGTTTCGCCAAGGGGCTGGGCCGTCTGCTCAAACGCATCAAGCCGATCGACCTGGATAGCGCCGATCTGGTCTGCGACGACTGGGAGGAGGCCGTCGACCGGTTCGGGGACCGGCCGGCCATTCAGGACGACCGGCGCACGGTGACCTATCGCGAGCTCGACGCCATGGCCAACCGCTTTGGCCACTGGGCCCAGAGCCGGCGGCTGAAGCGGGGCGACACCATCGCCCTGGTCATGCTCAACCGGGCTGAATACATCGCCGCCTGGATGGGCTTTGCCAAGGTCGGCGTCGCCACGGCCCTGATCAACACCAATCTGACCGGCCACGCCCTCGCCCACTGCCTGTCCATTTCCAACGCCTCCCAGATCATTACGGACGAGGATTGCTGGAAACGGGTCGAGGATGCGCGCGCCCTGTCCGGACGCAACCTCATGCTCTGGGTCCTCGGCCTGAGGGACGAGGACGAGGCTGACGCACGGCGCGGGCTCGACAAGCCGGTGCATAGCGGCTCCTCCGTCCGTCCGGCCCGGTCGACCCGCTCGGGCCTGACCAACCGGGACACGGCGCTCTACATCTATACATCGGGCACCACCGGCCTGCCCAAGGCGGCCAAGATCACCCACGCCCGGGCCCGGACCTATATGCGCGCCTTCGCCGGGGCGACGGCGGCGACCGAGAAGGACGTCACCTTCAACGTCCTGCCCCTTTATCACTCGACCGGAGGGTTGGTGGGTGTCGGACCGGCCCTGCTGAACGGTGGCCAGCTGGTTCTGCGCAAGCGGTTCTCATCGACGAATTTCTGGCCGGATGTGAAGGCTTCGGGTGCCACCCTGTTCGTCTACATCGGCGAACTGTGCCGCTATCTGGTCAACTGCCCCGAAAATCCGGAAGAACGGTCTCACAGGCTGCGTCTCGCCTTCGGAAACGGCCTGAGGCCCGATGTCTGGACCGAGTTTCAGAAGCGGTTTGCCGTGCCGAACATCTTCGAATTCTATGGCTCGACCGAGGGCAATGTCTCGGTGTTCAATTTCGACGGCAAGCCGGGCGCGATCGGCCGCGTGCCGGGGTTTCTGAAAAACCAGATTAATTTCCGCCTTGTCCGGTTCGACATGGAGACGGAAGAGCCGATGCGCGGCCCGGACGGCCTGTGCCAGCTGGTCAAGGCGAACGAGGTTGGCGAGGCGATCGGCCGGATCGGTGACGACCCCCGCCATGCCTTCTCGGGCTATGCCGACAAGGCGGCCTCCGAGAAGAAGATCCTGCGCGACGTCTTCGTGCGCGGCGACCGCTGGTTTCGCACGGGCGATCTGATGAAGCAGGACAGCGAAGGCTATGTCTATTTCATCGACCGGATCGGCGACACCTTCCGCTGGAAGGGCGAAAACGTCTCGACCGCCGAGGTCGAGCAGCGGCTGGCCGATGCGCCGGGCGTCAAGGAGGTCATCGCCTATGGGGTGCCGGTCCCGGGCCATGACGGCAAGGCCGGCATGGTTGCGCTGGTGATCGATGGCCGGTTCGCCGCCAAACCCTTCGCCGACCGGGTCGATCAGGAGCTGCCGACCTATGCCCGGCCGGCCTTTGTCCGACTGATCAAGTCAGCCGACACCACCGGAACCTTCAAATACAGGAAGGTCGATCTGGTCGCCGACGGCTTTGACCCGGACAAGGTCGATGGCCCGCTCTACGTCCGGGGCGGCAAGAACGGCTACACCAGGCTGAGCGAAGCCGCCCGCGCCGCCATACTTGCCGGCGAAACCCGGCTTTGAAGGACGGCGGTTCGCAACCGCCCCTTAATCATTAACGGCGAAGGTCGGCGTCCCACACGCTCAGGACGTCCCGGCTTTTCATGTTCCAGATCATCGGCATCGTCCTCCTGTTCGGCATGGTGTTCGGCGGCTACACCATCGCCGGCGGCAAGATGGGCGTCATCCTCCACTCGCTGCCCTATGAGATGATGATGATCGGCGGCGCGGCGGTGGCGGCGCTGGTGATGTCCAATTCGGTCGCGACCCTCAAGGGCGTGGGCGGCGGCTTCGGCAAGGTCTTCGCCGGGCCCAAGTGGAAGAAGCAGGACTACAAGGACCTGCTCAGCCTGCTGTTCCAGCTGACCAAGACGATGAAATCGAAGGGCGTCATCGCCCTCGAGAGCCACATCGAGAAGCCGGCCGAGAGCGCCATCTTCCAGAAATACCCCAAGGTGCTGAAGGACCATTTCGCCACGGATTTCATCTGCGACACCCTGCGGATGATGACCATGAACCTCGAGGATCCCCACCAGATCGAGGACGTCATGGAAAAGCAGCTGGAGAAGCATCACCACGAGGCGCTCGGGCCGGCGCATGCGCTGCAGAACATGGCCGACGCCCTGCCTGCGCTGGGCATCGTCGCCGCCGTTCTGGGCGTGATCAAGACCATGGCGGCGATCACGGAGCCGCCGGAGGTGCTGGGCGGCATGATCGGCGGCGCCCTGGTCGGCACCTTCCTCGGCGTTTTCCTGGCCTATGGCCTTGTGGGTCCGCTGGCGGCGCGCCTGACGCAAATCATCGACGAGGAGAGCGCCTACTACAAGATCATCCGGTCGGTTCTGGTCGCCCACCTGCACGGCAACGCCGCCCAGATCTCGGTGGAGATCGGCCGCGGTGACATTCCGTCATCGGCCCAGCCCTCCTTCGTGGAAATGGAAGAATCGCTTTCGGCAGCCCCGGCGGTCGCCTGACTATTCGCCGCTGAGCCTGTACCCTTTCACGGCCCGATACCGGGGACGGGGTTCGGCCGCTCCGCCAGAAGGATCACGGACGACGGTGACGCCTTGTCGGCGTCTCCGTCACTGGCGGGTGAGCTTTCCCGGCGCCGATTCGGTCTGGCGACCTTGCTGCAGCAGTCGCCGGGGCGGCCGCTCAGGCTCGGTCAGCGTAGCCCAGGGTTCCGATGCGCGCTGAATTCCGGCCCTGGGGTCCCGCGGGTTCACGAATGCGTGAGAATTGGGCTTGGCTTTCGCTCACGTTCCCGTTATCTCCGGAACTGCGAGGAGTTCATGACCTCGTATGACCCTTCTGAAGGAATAAAATTATGCGCATCACCGCTCTGGTCGCCGCTTCGGTCGCCGCTCTGGCCCTGGCCGCCTGCACCCCCGCCGCCGACAAGGCCGCTGAAGAAGCTCCGGCTGCTGACGCCGCTGAAGCCCCGGCCGCCGACGCGATGGCCCCGGCTGCCGACGCCATGGCTCCGGCCGCCGACGCCGCTGCTCCGGCCGCCGACGCCGCTGCCCCGGCTGCCGAAGCTCCGGCCGCTCACTAATCTGAGCGAACGTCATTCGGGCCTTCGGGCCTGATGAAGGAAGGGCCGTCCCGAAAGGGGCGGCCCTTTTTCGTTGTCCGGCCGGGCCCGGCCCCGAATGTGGGCGCTATTTAACTTGCGAGGGCTTGCCGGCGGTCGGTATCCAGTTCGCGGGACGCCCTCGTCCTCCGAATCCCCAAGGAGCCATCCGATGCGCATCACCGCCCTGATCGTGGCCACCGCCGCCGCGCTTGCCCTGACCGCCTGCCAGAAAGCCGAGGACAAGGCGGGCGACGCCTCGTCGGAAGCGACCGAAGCCGCCGGCGTCGCCGATCCGGCGGCCGCCAATGTCACCATCGACCAGGCCGCCGCGGACGCCCAGGCTGCCGCGGACGCCGCCGCCGCCGCCGAACTCGCACCCGCTGATGCGCCCGCGGCCGCCGCCGCCCCGGCCGAGCCGGCCCCCGCGACCGCCGCCCACTAGGCGCGACTCCGGCGAAAGCTTCGCCGGATTTCAAAGAGATAAGGGGCTGTTCTCCGGAGCGGCCCCTTTTTCTTTGAGCCGCGCAAAGGAACATCCGGGGAGCGACGGTATTTCACAGACGGTCACAGCTTGGCCGTGCCTCCCGGATGTCCGGGAGCCATGGCCTTCAGCCAAAGGGATTTTCCAATGCGCATTGCCGTTCTGATCGCCGCCGCTGCCGCGGCCCTCACGCTTTCCGCCTGCAACAAGGCCGACGACGCCGCCACCGACGGTTCGACCGAAGCCATGGAGGCCTCCGGTGCCGCCGCCGACACTGCTGGCGAGGCCGGATATGGGTCAGGGGGAGGGGGTGCCATGGCGGCCGGCGGTTCCGGCTCGACCTCCGGTGAAACCATGGACCCGGCCACGGGTGGAACCGTCACCGACGGTGCCATGGTGCCTGCGGCCCAGCCGGGCACGGCCGTCAACAACATGACCGAGACGGAACGCCGTCTGAACCCGCAGACAGCGCAGTAGTCACGACGCTCGTGGACGAGGGGCCGCTCCACAGGGGTGGCCCCTTTTTCATTGCGTGAGGCCGTGACCTGTATAGGCGGTGGCGAATGGTTGACGACCGCGCGCCCCGCCTGATCTGGACCGATGACGGATCGCCCCGTTCGGGCCGGTTCGACGATGTCTATTTCTCGCGGGAGGACGGGCTGGCCGAGGCCCGGGCCGTCTTCCTGTCCGGATGCGGTCTGCCGGAGGGCTGGAACGACCGGTCGGCCTTCTGCGTGGCCGAGTTGGGCTTCGGTACGGGTCTGAACATCGCCGCCCTGCTGGACCTGTGGCGCCGTGAAGGGCCGGCGGGCGGGCGACTTTCGATATTCTCGGTGGAGGGCTTTCTCCTCAGTCACGACGAAGCGGCACGCGCTCTCGGGGCCTGGCCGGAACTGACGGAGGCCGCCCAGGCCTTGCTCTCCGTTTGGCCCGAGGCCACGCCGGGGTTCCATCGTCTCGACCTGCCGGACTTCAACGCGACGCTCGATCTGGCGGTCGGGGACGTGGGCTGGGCCCTGTCACAGTGGACCGGGCACGCCGACGCCTGGTTCCTCGACGGGTTCGCGCCCTCGAACAATCCGGACATGTGGTCGGACGCGGTGCTGGATGGCATCGTGGTCCGATCCGCGCCGGGCGCGCGGGTGGCGACCTTTACCGTGGCCGGAGCGGTGCGCCGTGGTCTGGCCGGGCGGGGATTCGCCGTCGAAAAGCGCCCCGGTCATGGCCGCAAGCGCGAACGGCTGGAGGCCCGTCTGCCCGAAACGCCCGTCGCGCCCCGGACCGTGCCGTCGGTCGTCGTGGTCGGGGGCGGGATCGCCGGGGCGGCGCTGGCGCGGGCCTTTGCGGCGCTCGGTGTGTCGCCGACGGTGGTGGAAGCCGAGCGATCCGGAGCCGGGGCTTCCGGCTTTGCCGCTGCGCTCGTGACGCCCCGGCTCGATGCCGGTGACGGTGGCGTCGCGGCGCTCCATGCCCAGGCCCTGACGCGGGCGGCGGCTCTGTATGCGGCCATTCCCGGGGCCGTGACCGCGACCGGCGTGCTGCAACTCGAACAGTCACCTCGCGATGCCGGCCGTTTCGCCAAGGTTGCGGCTCAATCGATCTGGGCCGAGGGAGCCATGCAGGTTCAGGATGCCCCGGCCTGTGCCGCCCGGCTGGGCGAGCCGGTCGAATGCGGCGGTCTGTGGATGCGCGATGCCATGGCCGTTCGCCCGGCCGTGGTGCTGGATGCCTGGTCCGGCGGCGCGACCTGGGTCACCGGAACGGTCGACCGGATCGAGCCCGCCGGTGAGGGCTGGCGTCTCTTGGACGCCGCCGGGACTGTGGTCATCGAGGCGGATGTGGTGGTGGTTGCCGCCGGCTGGGGCAACGCCCGTCTGGTTCCGGCCCTGCCTCTGGCCCCGGTGCGGGGTCAGGCGGACATGGTCGAGGGCATCGAGGCCGGTGCCGTGGCCTGGGGGGGCTATGCGGTGCCGACGGGCACCGGCCTGTTGTTCGGCGCGACCCATGATCGGGGCGAGACCATCGGCGGACCCACGACGGCGGCCAGTGCCCGCAATCTGGCGACGGTCGCCGCGCGCCTGCCGCGACTGGCCGAACGGATCGCGGCGGCGGTGCCGGTACAGGCCCGAACCGCCGTGCGCGCCACAACGGCGGACCGGTTGCCGTTGGCCGGGACCGTGCCGGGGCACAAAGGCCTGTTCATCCTCGGAGGGCTGGGCTCGCGCGGCTTCTGCGTCGCCCCCCTGCTGGGCGAGCACGTCGCGGCCCTGGTGACCGGCGCGACGTCGCCCCTGCCGGCGGACCTGGCGGTCCGGATCGCGCCGTCGCGAAACGCGATCGTCGGGGCCCTTGTGCAACCGGACAGCAGGGCGGACGGTTAGGAACTGGATCCTTGAGGAGACTTCCCATGCGCCCCCTTGCCTTCGCTGCCCTCGGCATTCTGACCGTCCTGCCTTCCTGTGCGCCTGTCGCCGACGGCGGGATGGCGGGAGACGCGCCGCCGCGGGCACGCCAGTGTTTCAGCGTTAGTCAGATCGATAATTTCGAGCAGGGCCGTCCGGATCAGGTCTTCCTCCGGGTGGGCCGCAACAATGTCTATGAGCTCAACGCCGCCGGCGGGTGCATGGATCTGGACTTCGCCAGCCGGCTGGCGCTCATTCCCGACAGCGGGACGATCGGGACGCGCCTGTGCACCGACGACTGGGCCCGGGTCGTGGTGCCGGGATCGACATCCCAGACGACCGTGTGCCGCGTCCGGGTCAGCCGCAAGCTGACGGCCGAGGAAATCGCCGCCCTGCCCGCGAACCACCGGCCCTAGAGCTTGATTCATGCTGGACCGAAATCGGTCTGGTCTGGCGATCAGGTCTTTTGGGCGTACCCCAGCCGCTGATTCAGCTTTTCGATCAGATCGATGGCCGTGTCGGCGATGACCGAGCCGGGCGGATAGACGGCGGCCGCCCCCATGTCGATCAGGGTCTGGACGTCCGACGGCGGAATGACTCCGCCGACCACGATCATGATGTCAGGGCGCCCCAGCTTCTCCAGCTCGGCCTTCAGTTCAGGCACGAGGGTCAGGTGTCCGGCCGCGAGTGATGAGGCCCCGACGGCATGGACATTCTTCTCCACCGCCTCCTTCGCCGCCTCGGACGGTGTCTGGAACAGTGAGCCGGCGGTCGCCTGGAGACCCAGGTCGCCATAGGCGGTGGCGATGACCTTCTGGCCGCGGTCGTGGCCGTCCTGACCCAGTTTGGCGATCAGAATGCGCGGCGGCCCGCCGTCATTCTCGACAAAGGCGGCGACCATGTCGCGGGCGCGGCAGATCTTCGGGTCCTTGCCGGCCTCTTTCGCATAGACGCCCGAGACGGTCTTCACCGTGGCGATGTGACGCCCGAAGGCGGCTTCCAGTGCGTCGGAAATCTCGCCGACGGTGGCATAGGCTCGCGCCGCCTGCACCGACAGTTCCAGCAGGTTGGCGGTTCCGCGCGCACCTTCGGTCAGGGCGGTCAGCGCGGCCTGCGTCTTCGCCTCGTCGCGTTCGGCGCGCAGCCGCTTCAGCTTGTCGATCTGGGCCGTGAGTACGGCGGCGTTGTCGACCTTCAGCATGGGGATGTCGTCGACCGTGTCGGATAGATAGCGGTTCACGCCCACGACGGTCTGCTGGCCGGTGTCGATCCGCGCCTGCGTCCTCGCCGAGGCCTCCTCGATCCGCATCTTGGGCACGCCGGCCTCAATCGCCTTCGCCATGCCGCCGAGCGCCTCTACCTCGGCCATCAGGGCGCGGGCCTTTTCGGCCAGTTCGTGGGTCAGGCGTTCGACATAGAAACTGCCGCCCCACGGATCGATCACCTTCGTCAGGCCGGTCTCCATCTGCAGCAGCAGCTGGGTGTTGCGCGCGATCCGGGCCGAGAAGTCGGTCGGCAGGGCCAGGGCCTCATCCAGCGCATTGGTGTGCAGGGACTGGGTCTGGCCACCGGCCGCCGCCATGGCCTCGACCATGGTGCGCGGCACATTGTTGAACACATCCTGCGCCGCCAGCGACCAGCCCGAGGTCTGGCAATGGGCGCGCAGCGACAGGGATTTCGGATTTTTCGCGCCGAACTTCGACACCGCCTCGGCCCACAGCAGGCGGCCGGCGCGCAGCTTGGCCACCTCCATGAAATAGTTCATGCCGATGGCCCAGAAGAAGCTCAGGCGCGGCGCGAAGCGGTCGACGTCCATGCCCGCCGCGACCCCGGCCTTCAGATATTCGACGCCGTCGGCCAGCGTATAGGCCAGCTCCAGATCGGCCGAGGCCCCCGCCTCCTGCATGTGATAGCCGCTGATCGAGATGGAGTTGAATTTCGGCGCATGCTCCGCCGTCCAGGCGAAGATGTCGGCGATGATCCGCATCGAGGGCTCGGGCGGATAGATGTAGGTGTTGCGGACCATGAACTCCTTGAGGATGTCGTTCTGGATGGTCCCCGTCAGGTCCTTGTGGGCGACGCCCTGCTCCTCGGCCGCGACGACATAGAGGGCCAGGATCGGCAGGACGGCGCCGTTCATGGTCATCGACACCGACATCTGGTCCAGCGGGATGCCGTCGAACAGGGTCCGCATGTCGTAGATGCTGTCGATGGCCACGCCGGCCATGCCGACATCGCCCTTCACCCGCGGGTGGTCGCTGTCATAGCCCCGGTGGGTGGCCAGATCGAAGGCGATGCTGAGGCCCTTCTGACCGGCGGCGAGGTTGCGTCGATAGAAGGCGTTGGAGGCCTCGGCGGTCGAGAAGCCGGCGTACTGGCGGATGGTCCAGGGGGCACCGGCGTACATGGTCGGATAGGGGCCGCGCACATAGGGGGCGAATCCGGGCAGGCCGTGGATGAAGTCGAGACCCTCGACCGCGTCAGGGCCATAGGCGGTCTGGACGGTCAGGCCCTCGGGCGTGTTCCAGGCGTCGCGTGCCGGGCCGGTGCCGGTCGGGTCGAGGTCCAGGGCGACCTTTGTGAAATCGGGCGTACTCATCGGCCGGCCTCCCATTCCTGGGTCTCGAAAGCGGCGGCGAACCGGACGGGGATCAGGGGTTCGCAGGCGTCGCCGCCGGCTTGAGCGGCGCGTTCGGGCTCGGGTTCGAACGGCGCGGGACGGGGCTCGGGATCGACGAATTTGGTCACGCCGACGAGGTGGGCGGTTCCGGCGGCCAAGGCGGCCTCGCGCTCGGCACGGGCAGCGGCGACGCGGTCCTGAATGTCGCCGGTGCGCAGGGCGGTCACCAGTCCGCCCTCGCCCTCGATGCGCTGGAACTCAGCCCAGCCGGCCTCGGCCAGATCGCGGGTGCGGGCGTCCAGAAACCAGGACCCGGCCGCCGGATCATCGACCCGGCCCAGATGCGCCTCTTCCATCAGCACGGCCTGTGTGTTGCGCGCCTGCCGTCGGGCGAAGGCGTTGGAGCGGCCGTTGGAGCGCGACAGCCCGTCCAGCACCACGGCGTCCGCCCCGCCGACCGCTCCCGCGAAGCCCGCCGCCGTCAGCCGCAGCAGATTGGGCCAGGGATCGCGCGCCGACAGCATCCGCCGTGACGAGCGCGCCTCGATGACAGCGGGCGTGTCGATGCCGAACGCCTTGCCGATCGAGCGCCACATCAGCCGCAGCGCCCGCACCTTCGCCAGGCCGTCGAAATATTCCTGGTCGACCGAGACGCCCAGCGCGGTCCCCTTCAGCGCCGTCCCGGCGGCCATACCCGCCGCGACCGCCGCCTTGACCAGCGCCACGGCGTTGGCCGCGGTGAAACCCAGCTCCTGTCCGATCGACCCACCGGCTTCGTGTACGACCCGCCCGCTGGCGAGGAAGAACGACGCCTCGGGATAGGCTCCGGCATGGCGCGCCGCTGTATTGGCCGCCAGCATCAGATGCTCGTCGAGGGTGCGCGGCGCGTTGCCGGCCTCCGCGAAGGCCGAGATCGGGTCCATGTGAAACATCAGCTTCGCGCGCGGCGAGCCCTTGGCCGCGACGGCCAGGGCATTGGCCGCCTCGGGACCATCCAGCCCGGCGTCGAGCCCGACCGCCGCCAGTTCCAGCGCCACGCCGTCCAGCGCCCGCGACAGGGGTTCGGAATCCGCCAGCATCGCGCCCTTCAGCAGGATCGAGGCCGCCCCCCCTTCCAGGTCGGCCAGCACCGCTTCATTGACCGCGTCCGCGTCGTCGCCCTCTATCAGGGTCCGCACGTCCCAGGCCCGCCCCTCCGCGTCCGAGGGCCGCGGCGCGAACACCGGCTCGCCGCCGCTCACCGCCGCATAGAGCGGGCGGACGGCCAGCCCGTCGGCGTCCAGATGGACCAGGCTCTCCAGCGGCCGGTCCTTCAGCGCCTTTTCGGCGAGGACGCGCCAGTCTGCGGGGGAGGGGGCAGGAAACAGATCGGACATACGCCTCCAATGCCTCCCCCGGCGCGCCCGGTCCAGACCCGGACAGATCCGGTTCAGCCACTCGACGTGTTGCGGTTCTGTCCACGGCTTCCAACATGGGGGCATCCTTCCGAAGGAGTCCTTCCATGGCCGACCTGTCCGCCTTCCCGATCACAACTCGCTGGCCCGCGAAACATCCGGACCGGCTGCAACTCTATTCGTTGAACACGCCCAACGGGGTGAAGGCCTCGATCATGCTGGAAGAGATCGGCCTGCCCTATGAGGCCCATCTGATCGACATCGGGCAGAACGAGACCTGGACGCCGGAGTATCTGTCGCTGAATCCCAACGGGAAGATCCCCGCCATCCTCGATCCCGACGGTCCCGGCGGACAGCCGCTGGCGTTGTTCGAATCCGGGGCGATCCTGGTCTATCTGGCGGAGAAGACCGGCAAGCTGCTGTCAGCCGATCCGGCCACCCGCTACGAGACCCTTCAGTGGGTGATGTTCCAGATGGCCGCCATTGGACCGATGTTCGGACAGGTCGGCTTCTTCCACAAATTCGCCGGCCGGGAGTACGAGGACAAGCGTCCGCGCGACCGCTACGTCGCGGAATCGAAACGGCTTCTGGGCGTGCTGGACGCCCGGCTCGAGGGCCGCGACTGGATCATGGGCGACTATTCGATCGCCGATGTCGCCACGCTCGGATGGGTGCGCAATCTGATCGGCTTCTACGGCGCGCGCGAACTGGTCGATTTCGACGGTCTGAAGACCGTCCCCGCCTGGCTGGAGCGCGGCCTGGCGCGGCCGGCGGTGCAGCGCGGGCTGGAGATCCCGACGAAGCCCTAGCGCGGGTCGAAGGATTTTGGCTCGGCTAGCGGCGCGACGAACAGCCGGTCACATCTCTCGGCCTCGTCAGTCAGGGGGATCACCTCGAAATCGTCGCCGGACGCATCCAGCACCTCTGCGGCGATCGCGTCGAACGCCGCCTCATGTCCCGCACGGCGAAACAATACGACTCCGTCCCGGGCGTCCACGACGCCGTAGGCCGGAGACCCTTCGAGCTGGGTTTCAAAATCGAGAGCCATCCATCCGGAAGCCGCGAAACCGTCAAACGGTTCCGGAATGTCCCTCAAATCCGGGACAGGCGGCTGGATTGTCAGGGAAGGAAATGGTGGACGCGACAGGGATTGAACCTGTGACCCCCTCGATGTCAACGAGGTGCTCTCCCGCTGAGCTACGCATCCGCCAAGACGGTTCCGGACAGGTCCGGAACGGGAAGGAGCGGTCTATAACCCCGCAAGCCCGCTGACCGCAAGGGGGTTTCCCGGTGGGCCGCGCTCAAAAGGCTCCGCCTTTTCGACCCGACGCGGCCTGGCGCTTCGCGCGCGCCCGCGCTCAAGCAGCGAGCCGCCGCGCGGCGAGCGGTAGCGCCCCAAAATCAGGCGGCGGCCGCCACCATCCGCTCCACCTCGCCGACCAGGTCGCGCAGGTGGACGGGCTTGGCCAGCACCTTGGCCTGGGGGCTGGCCTGGGCGGCCGAGAGGGCCACGGCGGCGAAACCGGTGATGAACATGATGCGGATGCCGGGCTGGCGGGCGGCGGCGACGCGCGCCACCTCGATGCCGTCGGCACCGGGCATGACGATGTCGGTCAGCAGCAGGTCCCACGGACCCTGGTCCAGGGCGTCGATGGCGTCGTCGCCATTCTCGCAATCGACCACGGAATGGCCGGCGCGCTCGAGCGCCCGGGTCAGGAAGCCACGCAGCGAGTGATCGTCTTCCGCCAGTAGAATGTGCGCCATGTCGTTGTCCGCCCCGGGTCGTCTTTCCCCGACGCTACGCCGCGACTGGTAAACCCGCCATGAAAATCCCCGGTCCGGCGAGGGCCTGTCCTGTGGAGCGTCCGGCGAAACAGGCTATGGCTGGCCCATGGATCAGGGCGGTGGCGAGCATGAACCCGGTGGCGACGATGCCTTCGTCGTCCTGCGACCCCGAACACCCGGCCGGTTCGTCTTCGCCTCGCCCCATTCGGGCACGGTCTATCCCGCGGAGATGCGTGCCGATCCGGCTCTGCCCGAGGCCAGTCTGCGCAGCGCCGAGGACGCCCTTGTCGACCGGCTGATCGCGCCCGGCGTCGATCTGGGCGCGACGGTGGTGCTGGCCCGGCAGGGGCGGGCCTGGGTCGATCTGAACCGCGATCCGGCCGATCTGGATCCGGACCTGCTTGAAGGGGTGGCGGATGGCCCGGTTTCGGCCCGGACAGCGGCGGGATATGGCGTCATCCCGCGCCTGACGGGCGATGGGTATCCTCTCTATGACCGTCGTCTGACGCTGGACGAGGCGATGGAGCGGATCGCGCGGTCCCATACGCCCTGGCACGCGGCCCTGGCGGAGGGGATGCGGGCGGCCCACACCCGGCACGGCGAGGCGGTGCTGGTCGACTGGCACTCCATGCCAGCGCGGGCGACACAGGGGTCGGGCGGGGCGCGGGGACCGGACGTGGTGCTGGGCGACCGGCATGGCTCGTCCTGCGCGGCGGATCTGACCCGGCGGCTGCGGCGGGCGTTCGAGGCGCTGGGCTGGCGGGTGGCGCTGAACCAGCCCTATGCCGGGGGGTGGACCACCCAGAGCTGGGGCCGTCCGTCCGAGGGGTTTCATTCGATCCAGATCGAGCTGAACCGGGCCCTGTATTTCGATGAGGCCACCCGGACGCCGGGGATCGGTTGGTCGCGCACGGAAAAGGGCGTGGCGCGCGTCATCGCCGATCTGTTGGACGGGACATAAAAAAAGCCGCGCCCGAAGGCGCGGCATGAAAGTCTATAGGGAGGAAACGCCCAGAAGGGCATGACGCCCGGAGGCGTCGGAACTGAAGCTAGGTTGCAGCGCACAAATCGTCAAGCAACTATCTCGCAAGTGCGTTCACGGCGTGTAACCGCTTCCAGATTCTTCAGGGTTTTTCCAGAAGCCGGCGGGCGTTGCGGATGGCGAGAGCGGCCGGGGATCCGGCCTGGCGCCAGACCATCAGGCAGAAGGCGGCGGTGACCCCGAGCGCCAGCCACAGCGGTCCGAACAGCCAGGCCGCCGCAGCCAGGGCGAAATAATAGCCCCGCACGCCCTGGCTGAAGGCGCTCAGCGCGGGGTTCAGCAGATTGGCGGCGGCCTCGCCCAGCGCCACCCGGTCGGCCTCGGTATGCACCTCGGGCGCCGCGCCGATCAGGGCCAGGGCATAGTTCAACTGTCTGATCGACCAGATGAAATCCAACAGGCCGCGGGCGAGGCAGACCAGCACCAGTGCCAGCTTGGCTTCCAGCAGCCGCACCGGCACCTCCTCTGCCCCGACCGAGGCGAAACCCTGCAGGGCCTGTTCGCCACCGAACAGGACACTGGCCACGGCCGCGATCAGCAGCAGGTTGGTCGAGGCGAAAAAGCCGCCGGAATTGATGGTGTGGCCCATCAGATTGCTGTCGACGAGGCGGATCTCCCGGTGGGTCATGGCTGTCATCCACACCCGGCGAATGATCAGCATATCGTCGTTCAGCGTGCCGCTACGCCGTGCGAGCAGGGCCAGAAGCGGACCGTAGCCCAGCCAGCACAGCATGAAGAGACCCAGAGCCAGCCAGTCGAACAGGGTCATCGCAGCCTCCTCTTCACCCGCACACCGTGACGCGGCCCGCGACCGCGCTCAAGCAGCGAGACGCCGCGCGTCGAGCGACGGCGCGACCAACCCGCCTTGCTTCGGGCGCCGTGCGAGCCTATCACGCCCGCCACTTTCGTATCGCACTGCACAATAATCGAGCGCGCCATGAATATCGACGCAATTCCCGTCGGCCCGAACCCGCCCTGGGACATCAATGTGATCATCGAGATTCCGCAAGGCGGTCTGCCGGTGAAATACGAGATGGACAAGGCCTCGGGTGCCCTGTTCGTCGACCGCTTCCTGCACACGGCCATGTACTATCCGGGTAACTACGGTTTCATCCCGCATACGCTGTCGGACGATGGCGACCCCTGCGACGTGATCGTGCTGAACCCGACGCCCGTCGTGCCGGGCTGCATCATCCGCTCGCGCCCGATCGGGGTGCTGAAGATGGAAGACGAGGCCGGCGGCGACGAGAAGATCCTCGCCGTGCCCGTCGACAAGCTGAATCCCTACTACACCGACATCGCCAGCTACCGGCAGCTGCCGACCATCATGGTCGAGCAGATCGAGCATTTCTTCACCCGCTACAAGGATCTGGAGAAGAACAAGTCGGTCACGGTCAAGGGCTGGGGCGACGCCGGCGAGGCCGCCGAACTGATCGCCGCCGGCATGCGGGCGCATCAGGAAAAGCTGAAGGCCGCGGTCAGCAAGGCGGCCAACGCAGCCTGAGCGCGTTACGCTCACCCTCCCGCTATCGTCCCGGGCGGAGACACACACCTCCCTGCTATCGTCATTCCGGGCGAAGCCTCGCGCTTGCGAGGCGCAGACCCGGAACCCAGCGGCGCGCGATAGCGCGAACCTGTCGGGAGCGCGGTCTTTGGGAATGTCGGCCCTTTGCCGTCGCCCGTGTTTCGCCGCCGTCGCGGCGCCGCTGGGTTCCGGGTCTCGCTGCGCGCGCCCGGAATGACGATAGCAATTTTGGATGACGCTCTGCTTACAATCCGCCGATTGTCAGCATATCCCGCGCCGCCAACATCCTGAATTCGCTCACTTCCCCAAAAATGCAGCGTCACCGGCCATCCGCGCTGGAGATCGCCCCATAATACCCCCGTCCCGTCGCATGGGAGGCTCGCTCGGCCGGCGATCCGAAGTGGCGGCGGGAGCGGATGGAGCGGGATTTCGCCGGCGCAAGCCGGGGGAGCCGGACCGGATCCGGTGACCTCCTAAGGGTCGGCCGGCCGGGGTGGAGGATCGGGGGGGATACCCAGATCGTTCCAGGGACTGCCTCGTCGGGCAGCCTGCCCGCCGGAGGCGCTGCGGTAAGGCCCGAACACGGCCACCCGACGCAAGCTTCCGGAAAACCAGCCGCGCGGAGCGTTCGTCTTTCGCCGAAACGGTATTTCTACTCTCTCATCCGGGCGAAGGCCCGGGCGCTCCGCCATGCCTCCCACAACCGCTCCCGAAACGGCGCGGCGAACCGACATGCCTTCACCCTCACCTCAGGACACGCTAACGAACCCCATGGCCGCCGCCGAGACCCCCACTGACGTCTTCAAACGCGCCCTCGCCCATGCGGCGCGGGCGCTGGCGGAGCAGTCCGGGCTCGAGGTGGTGTTCGGCTCGGACGGCCCGAAACTGTCCAACGGCGTCCTGACCCTGCCGCATCCGCCGCGCGACCCTGGCGGACCCGAGAGCGCCTCACTGCGTGGGCAGGCCGACCGGCTGGCACTGCGGCTGGCCAATCACGACGAGACCCTGCACGCCCGCCTGCGCCCGGTCGACAGCCGCGCCGCCGAGGTGTTCGAGGCGGTGGAGCAGGCCCGGGTCGAGGCGGTCGGGTCGCAGTCCCTGGCCGGAGTACGGGCCAATATGGGCGCGGCCCTGCTGACCCGGCTGGAGAAGATGGGCGCGCTGCGGGCGACCGAGGCCGAGCGGGTGCCCGTGGCCGAGGCCGTGGCCCTGCTGGTGCGGGAGCGGCTGACCGGACAGCGTGCGCCGGACGGCGCCGCCGCCATGCTCGATCTGGTCCGGACCTCCATGGAGGAGAGGGCCGGGGCCAAACTCAACGCCCTGGCCGAGGTCGCCGACGATCAGGTCGCCTTCGCGGACCGGCTCAAGGATGTGCTGCGCGCGCTGGATCTCGATCCGGGCGACGGGCGCGGAGACGACGCCTCCGACGAACAGGGCGAGGACGACCCCGATCCCCAGGCGCCCGACGCCGCCGACGATCAGGATGAGGAGGACGACGCCGGCGGCGGCGAAGGCCAGACCATGGACGGGTCGGCCGACGACCAGAGCCAGGGCGAGGAGCGCGACGCCCGGCCGGACGGCTCGGCGGGCGATCCCGACGGCGAGGCCTCCGACGAGGGCCCCGACGTCAACGAAGGGGCCCTGCCCAACCGTCAGCAGACCGCCGACGACGGCCGCACCGTCGACGCCTATCGCGTCTTCACCACCGCCTTCGACGAGGTCGTGGACGCCGCCGACCTGTGCGACCCCAATGAGCTGGACCGTCTCCGCGCCCTGCTGGACCAGCAGCTGACCGCCCTGTCGTCCGTCGTGGCGCGGCTGGCCAACAAGCTGCAGCGCCGGTTGATGGCGCAGCAGAACCGCAGCTGGCATTTCGATCTGGAAGAAGGGGTGCTCGACACCGCCCGCCTGACCCGGATCATCACCGACCCGACCAGCCCGCTGTCATTCAAGGCCGAGAGCGAAAGCCCCTTCCGCGATACGGTCGTGACCCTGCTGCTCGACAACTCCGGCTCGATGCGCGGGCGGCCGATCATGGTGGCGGCGGTCTGCGCCGACATCCTGGCCCGGACGCTGGAACGGTGTGGCGTCAAGGTCGAGATCCTCGGCTTCACCACCCGGGCCTGGAAGGGCGGGCAGGCGAGGGAGGCGTGGATCACGGCGGGCAAGCCGGCCAATCCGGGGCGGCTGAACGACCTGCGCCACATCATCTACAAATCGGCGGACTCGCCCTGGCGCCGGTCCAGGAAGAGTCTCGGCCTGATGATGCGCGAGGGGCTGCTGAAGGAAAACATCGACGGCGAGGCCCTGACCTGGGCGCACGACAGGCTGCTGGGCCGGACCGAGGCGCGGCGGATCCTGATGGTCATTTCCGACGGCTCGCCGGTCGATGATTCGACCCAGTCGGCCAATGCGGCCCTGTATCTGGACAAACACCTGCGGCAGGTGATCGCCGGGATCGAGGAGCGGTCGCCGGTCGAGCTGATCGCCATCGGCATCGGGCACGACGTGACCCGCTGGTATCGCCGCGCCGTCACCATCGTCGACGTCGAGCAACTGGCCGGGGTGATGATCGAGAAGCTGGCCGAACTGTTCGAGGGCGAGCCGAAGGCGGCTCCCGCGCGCCGGAAAAAGGCCGCATGAGGCTGTTGCGGCGACTGCTGCCGACGATCATCGCCCTGCTGCTGGCCGGCTGCGCCGGAACAGCGACCGTGGTCTCGCCGCTGGCCGCGGGGACGGACGGCTGGTCCCCGGCGGCGGCCTCGGTGCGGTCGGTCGGACTGGGCCTCCCCGGCGGCGCGCGGCTGGAGGACGGTGTCCGGTTCGCCGGTGGCGTCGAACTGGTGCTCGAAGACGCCTCACCGCTGCACAGTCTCTCGGACATCAAACTGCTCGACGCAGAGGCGTTCGTCAGTGTCAGCGACGCCGGTGATCTGGTGCGGGGACGGCTGCGGCTGGACTCGGCGGGTCGTTTGACCGGCCTCGAGGCGCTGGGATTTCGCCGCTTGACCCTGATGGACGGCGCGCCGATCCAGGCCAAGGTCGACGGCGATGCCGAGGGGCTGGCCATCAATGCCCGGGGCGATCTGCTGGTCAGTTTCGAGCGCAATCACCGCCTCTGGAACTACGGCGATCCGCGACGACCGGCGGCTGTGCCTGTCGCGGTCCGGTCACCCGATACGATCTTTCCCCTGAATGACGGCATGGAAGGCATCGTGGCCGGGCCGGAGGGATGGCGGGTCAGTGGCGAATCCGGCGGGGTCTGGGACTGCACGGCGGTTCGCTGCGTCGTCGTCGTCGAACCCGGAGCCCCGATTCCGGACAGCGATTACCGGATCACCGGCATGGATCGGGATCCCGCGGGTGGCTGGTTCGTGGTCCAGCGGTCCTACAGCCCGCCCGTCGATGCACGGGCCCGCGTCCGGCGCATGGCCGGGGACGGCACGCTCGGTCCGGTGCTGGTCGAGCTGAAGCTGCCGGGCACGACGGACAATTTCGAAGGGATCGCCGCGATCGCCCGCGACGGGGCGACCCGGCTCTATCTTGTGTCAGACGACAACAGCAGTGCGACGCAACGCACCTTGTTGCTGGCATTCGACGTCAGGTCAGATCGCTGAAATCAGTTGCCGTCCGGCATCCGCGCGCCCTGCAACTGGCGCAGCATTTCCCGGCTTTCCGCGCGGTCCTCGTCGGTCTGGACGGCGCTACGGCAGACCCGGCGACCGAAGCGCGAGCCTGTGACGGGCTCGGTCCGGCAGACCTGTGTCGTATCGGAGACCGGCTCGCGATCCACGGTGACGGGCGCCAGGGTCGCGGCGGCCTCGGCCTCCGCGGGGGCCGCGGGAGCCGTCTGCGCGGATCCGGGCGTTTGTTGAATCAAGGCGAGCGAGGCGAACAGGACGACGGGAAACAACACAGGAACTCCTGAAAATCTTTGGACGAAATATTGCCGGGTGCCTCGGGTTTCGCAACCCCGGCGTGCGATCAGATGCGTTCGCTGACCTTGATCGCGGCCCGGCAGCCGGCCTTGATCACCGCGCTGAGCAGGCTGTAGCCCGGGGCTTCACGGCTGCCGTGGGAGACGGCGTGGTCATGGTGCGCCAGTTCCTCCTCGCGGAAGGCCGAGAGTTCGGCCGCGAGGGCCGGGTCACGGTCGGCCAGTTCGGCGATCTGGTCGGCATAGTGTTCCTCGATCACGCTTTCGACCGCTTCGGTGCAGGCGTGGGCGGCCTTCTCGCCCATCAGGGCGGTGCCGGTGCCCAGTGCGAGGGCCGCCAGTCGCCAGACCGGCGTCATCACCGTGGGGCGCACCCTCTCGGCGTTCAGCAGGGCATCGAACCGGGCCAGATGGACCGCTTCCTGCGACCGCATCTCGCCCATGTCGGCGGCGACCGCCTCACGGCCCGCGCGGCCCTCGAACACCGCCTGTTGTGCCCGGTAGATGTGAACAGCGGCATACTCTCCGGCATGATCGACGCGCAGGATTTCCGCCCGCCGCCGCCGGCTCGCACCCCGGCCGGGACGGGCCAGGGGAATGCGACGGCTGTTCACCGTATCCGTTTCGGAAGGCTCAGATTCGGGGGGCGCGGGCATCCTTGGGCCTTTTTGCGGCGAGCAGGCTGAACACGGCCAGAAGAGCCGAGATCAGGGCGTTCCATCCTGCCATGGACACGCCGAGGAAGCGCCACGTCACCGCGTCGCACATGACGACCTTCTCGACGGGACCCGTGCCGAGGGCCAGGGCGGCCAGGCTTTCCAGACTGACCTCTCCGCCCCCTGAGCAGGTCGCGGGAAGGTCCCACCATTTGAGCTCGCCGCCGAAATGGAAGCCCGCCGTGATCGCGCCGGTGGCGAAGACGACGGCCAGAAGGAAGGCGGCGATACGCGGCGTGCCGCGGCTGCCGCGACTGACGAGGTGCCACAGGGTGGCGACGAGGGCGATGGCGACCGCCCCCCAATAAACCTCGCGCTGCTTGAGGCAGAGGTTGCAGGGCGCGAGGCCCTCGAACCGTTCGAACGCGTGCGCCGCTCCCAGCATGGCCAGCGAGGCCGCCAGGGCGAAGGCGGTCCACCACCGCGTCAGGAGTCGATAAAGGCCTCTCATCGGACGATGTTCATAGACGGGCCTGATCGCCGCGTCGATGCGGCTTGCGCCCTTAGAGCAGCTTCACCGCGGCGAAGGCACCGATCAGCACCACCAGCCCGATGACGCTCCATAGAGCCAGCCGCTTTTCGACCATTTCCAGCATGGCTGGACCCCAGCGTTTCAGGACGAAGGCCTCCGCGAAGAAGCGGCCGCCGCGGGTCACGCCACAAAGGACCACGAACAGGAGGAAGTTGAACTGGAAGATGCCCGAAGCGATGGTGATCAGCTTGAACGGGATCGGCGTCAGCCCCTTGATCAGGATCACCCAGGCACCGTGCTGCTGGAACAGGGCCTTGGACGTCTCGAAGGTGTCGGCCTTGCCCAGCCACGTCAGGATCATCATCCCGACGTCCGTCAGAAAATAGCCGATGGCATAGCCGAGGATGCCCCCCAACACGGAGGCCAGCGTGCAGACACCGGCATAGAAATAAGCCCGGTCCGGTCGCGCCAGGATCATCGGCGCCAGCATCACATCCGGGGGAATCGGGAAGAAGGAGCTTTCGGCGAAGGACACCGCCGCCAGCGCCGGCGTGGCGTGTTTGCTGCGGGCGAGGGCGAAGACCCAGTCGTAGAGCTTGCGGAGCATGTGTCACCCGAAGGCGGCCCCCGAAGCGGCCCGATGCAACGCCTCTAGCAGGCCAGGGTTCGTCGCGCACCCGTCGAAACCCTCCGTGAGTCGCGGTCGCGGCGAAGGGTCGCTATAGAGGCGGCCTCCCGCCTCTCCCCGGACGGAAATTCCATGCGTTTTCTCCATACCATGGTCCGCGTGACGGACATCGACGCCTCGCTGCGCTTTTATTGCGATCTGCTGGGTCTCGAGGAAATGCGACGCATGGAGAACGAGGCCGGGCGTTTCACCCTGATCTTTCTCGCCGCGCCGGCGGATCGCGCACGCTCGGAGGCGGAGCGGTCGCCCGAGGTCGAACTGACCTTCAACTGGGACCCCCAGACCTATGACGGCGGACGCAATTTCGGCCATCTGGCCTACAAGGTCGATGACATCCACGCCGCCTGCCAGCGATTGATGGACGGCGGTGTCGTGATCAACCGCCCGCCGCGCGACGGTCGTATGGCCTTCGTCCGCTCGCCGGACGGGATCTCCGTCGAACTGTTGCAGGAGGGGGACGCCCTGGTCCCCGTCGAACCCTGGGTCTCCATGCCCAATACCGGGAGCTGGTGACCGTGAAAGCCATTGCCGCGGTCGGCCTGGCCCTGTCGGGCATGATGTCGCTCGGGGCCTGTGCCTCGACCTCCGAGACCCACCCGTCGCGGACCGCCACCGAACAGCTACTGGTCGCCCGCGCCGCCGACCGCGCCGTCGAGGGCCTGACCCTGCCGATCCCCGCCGCTTCGCGGGTGTTTGTCGACGACACCTATTTCCGGGCCGAGACCGCGGCCTATGCCATCAGCGCCATCCGCAACGCCCTGTCCGAGGCGGGATATGCGCTCGCGCCGTCGAGGGCCGAGGCTGACGCGGTGTTCGAACTGCGCGCCGGTGCCCTGTCGCTGGAACAGATGCGCCGCGTTGTCGGCCTGCCGGACATGCGGGTGCCGATCAACGACAATTTCAACGTCGTCTCCATTCCCGAACTGTCGATCTACAGCCGTCGCGACCGGGTCGGCATCGCCGAATTCTCCGGCTTCCTCTACGAACCGCGCACCGGCGCGCCGCTGGGGGCCGTCCTGCCCATGACCGGCCAGTTCCGCATCCGCAGCCACAAACTGCTGATGATCGTCGCCTGGGGCCAGCAGAGGGTCGACCCCGGCGAACGCGATCCCGTCGACAGCTGGCGGGAGTTCTAGGGGCGGGATGACACTGCCCTCACTTGCGCCCCGGCCCTTGCTCGGGGATGGTCGCGCCCTCAATGTTTCCGGGGGTTCCCATGCGCCGTTTGCTCGTCTCGTCCGTTGCCGTGCTCGCCTTGTCGACGGGAGTGCCGGCGGTGGCTATCGCGCAGGACGCCCATGCCGGCCATGCCGGCCACGCCGTCCCGGCTGAGACCCGGAGCGAGGATGCGCGCCTGGCGGCGTTTTTCGAGCAGGCGTTTCAGGAGCGGATCGCCCTGTCGCCGCAGCAGATGACCTCGCTGGGGCTCCGCACCGACTACGACAAGCTGGACGACAATACCGACGCTGCGGCGGCGCGGTCGCTGGCCCTGGCCGAGCGGCAACTGGCGCAGCTGAACGACCAGTTCAATCCGCGGACCCTGAGTGATGAGAGCCGGCTGTCCTGGCGGCTGTTCGAATACGGGGTCGAGCAGGCGCGGCTGTCGAACCGCTGGCGGGACTGGGGCTATCAGTTCGCGGCCAACGGCAATCCGACGACCAGTTTGCCGGCCTTCATGATCAACAACCACCGGATCGACAGCGTGTCGGACGCCGAGGCCTATGTGGCGCGGCTGGTCGAGGCCGAACGGGTGATGGGCGAGATTTCCACCACCCTGCGGGCGCGGGCGTCCGCGGGGGTGATCTCGCCGGTGTTCGTGTTTGAACCGACGATGGCCAATACGGCGGCGATCATCTCTGGCGCGCCATTCGACGAGGAGGAGGCTGACAATCCCGTCTGGGCCGATTTCCAGCGCAAGGTCGGCGCTCTGGACACCGACGCGGCCACGAAGGAACGCCTGTTGGCCGAGGGCCGGGCGGCCCTCACTGGACCATGGCAGCGCGGCTATCAGGGCGTGCTGATGGCCCTCGCCCACGTCGAGGGACTGGCGGATGCCATGCCGGACAATGCCGGCGGCGTCTGGCGGTTGCCGGACGGCGAGGCCTTCTACAACGCTCGCCTGCGCCTCTCGACGACGACGGACCTGACGGCGGACCAGATCCACGAGATCGGCCTGGCCGAGGTGGCGCGGCTGCAAGGCGAGATGCAGACCATCATGACCCAGGTCGGGTTCACCGGCTCCCTGCAGGAGATGTTCGCCTGGCTGAAGACCGATCCGCGCTTCCAGTATCCGAACACGCCCGAAGGCAAGGAGGCCTATCTGACCGATGCCCGGGCCTTTGTCGCCCAGGTGATGGAGGCGGCACCGCTCTGGTTCAGCGACCTGCCCGAGGCGGCGTTGGAGGTTCGGGCGGTGGAACCCTGGCGCGAAGCCACGGCCTCGATCGCCTTCTATAATCGCGCCGCGCCCGACGGCTCGCGGCCCGGCATCTACTACGTCAATCTGTCGGACATGACCCAGGTTCTGAAGCCCCAGATCGAGGGCATCAGCTATCACGAGGGCGCGCCGGGCCACCATTTCCAGAACGCCTATGCCCAGGAGACGCAGGGTCTGCCCAGCTTCCGTCGTCAGGGCGGCTATGGAGCCTATGGCGAAGGCTGGGGCCTGTATGCCGAACGGCTGGGCAAGGAGATGGGTTTCTATGAAGACCCCTATTCCGATTTCGGCCGGCTCTCGACCGAGCTGTGGCGGGCGGTGCGTCTGGTGACCGACACGGGCCTGCACGCCAAACGCTGGAGCCGGGAACAGGCGATCGACTATTTCCGCCAGAATTCGCTGTTGAGCGAGCGCGACATCGTCAAGGAGGTCGAACGCTATCTGACCAATCCGGGGCAGGCGACCAGCTACAAGATCGGCGAGCTGAAGATCATGGAACTGCGGGCCCGGGCGCAGGCGGCCCTCGGTGCGCGGTTCGACATCCGCGACTTTCACACCGTGGTGCTGGGCTCAGGCTCGGTGCCTCTGGACGTGCTGGAGGACCAGGTGGATGCCTGGATCGCGGCGGGCGGCGGCGCACCCGGCTGAGGGCGGCTTCGTGCCGCTCAGGCCGCCAGACCGGCGGCCTTCATCAACCCCTTGAGCGGGACAAGGGCTTCCGGCGCCGCCGACAGGGCGGCGCGGGATTCGGGGGCGCGGAACAGTTTGACGACCTCGGCCTTGGCGCGATCGGCGGCGGGCCCCAGCGGCGCGGCTTCGCCGGCGGCGAGGCGCAGCAGGACCGACAGCTTCTGCACGACAGGCGCGGGTGACCGGGCCAGCATCAGGACCAGTTTGGCTTCGGACTCGACCGTGCTGCCAACCGTGCCGATGGCGGCGCAGATCTCATCATTGTCCCGTTCCGACAGACCGCAGCTACGAACGGCGCGCTGCAGACCGGCCAGAATGCCCAGTTTCTGGGCCGGTGTCTGGGTCGTGGACGGGGCCCGCATCTCGCTTTCGAAGCGCAGCGAACCGACGCAGGCCGAGAGCCAGCGGGCGGCGGAGCGTTTGTTGGCGGTCCCGGTCACGTTCTCGCACAGGCGGGTCAGGGTCTCGGCCTCGCACAGCACGGTCTCGCAGGTCTTGACGTAGGTGGCGACGAAATCGGCGGTGACGATGGCCTTGGACCGTTCGTTGAAGGCGGTCTGCACCTCGTCCAGCGTCAGCAGGCGCCCGGCGGTGACGGTCAGGGCGGTGGCCAGGGTGCGCAGGATGTCGATCTCGCCCGCGGCGTCGTTGGGGCGCAGGCGGCGCGGCCCCATCAGTTCGCGCAGGACCATCCGGGCCAGGGCGGCGGAGAGCAGGGGGAACTGCCCGGTCTCGAGCCGGGCACCGAGGCGGGCGGCCGGGCCGTCGACGGCCGGGACCTGAAGCGCCAGCCGGGGGTCCTGGGCGATCAGGGCGTTGATATCGCGCGGAGCCACCATGCGGACGACGGCGGCGAGGGACGCCCCCTGGTCCAGCGATGGCCCCAGAATGTCGGCCAGGTTGGTGCGGCTGGCCAGCATTTCGCACAGCAATTGCTCGATCGGCACCATGACCATGGCATGCGGCGCGCCGTCCATGGGGGCGCGGTCGGCCAGATCCATCAGCCGGTCCAGTCGTGCGCGACCCCCGCGCAGGCCCTTGAGCGCGCCCGACACGACCCCGCCCATGACGAAGGCGCGGTCCGGCTGGCCCGCCATGCGATGGGCCACGTCGGCGATCGAACAGTTTTCGAGATCGGGGAAGAGATTGCGGCGTCCGGCCGAGATGACGCGCTCGACGGCCTGATCAGACAGTTTCTGGTAGTGGCGGACCAGGTCATGCACCGGCTGACCCACATCCTGGCTCTCGGGCACGGCGACCTTCTGGATGGCGTGCTGAAGCTCGACACCCGAGGCGTCCAGCTTTTCCGCCAGATCGGGGCGATGCAGAAGTTCAAAGGCGGTGACCCCGTGCCGGCCCAGCCAGTCCTCCAGCACCCGGCCGATCGTTTCACGGGCGTGGGGGGCGTAGAAATCCTGTGGTGCGGAGCAGCGCGGCCCGGCCTGGTCCTCGGGGACGACCCGCTTACGCTGAACTTCTGGCGCGCCGCGTGTCAGCACGGTCAAGCTGTTGAATTCCATGGTGTCCGGGTCGAGCGTTTCCTTCGTCACGCGCACGGCGGCGGCCCGGTCGTCGGCCAGCATGTCCTCGGCGGTCTGAATGGCGTGGGCGCGGTCCTCCGTCGCCATCTGGAGGCTCCAGGGCGCGGGCGGTGTCTTGCGGACAAAGACTTCGTAGTGGACGGGACCAGCCATAACGCACTCACACTGTGAGCCTGCAGCATGGCACCAAGGCTTTAAGGTCGTGTTGCGTTGCGCATTAAGGCGGTGCAGCCCATGTTTTCCGCCGTAATCTCTCCAAGATGTTTTAGAACGGTACCGCTTGCCGTGCGTTGAGACGGCGAACGATCCGTCTGCAAGGAGCCTGACTTGGCCAACATCACCCTGGTCGATGATGACGAGAACATCGTCGCCTCCGTCTCGCTGGCGCTGGAAAGCCATGGCCACAAGGTCACGGCCTGGCACGACGGGGCCGCCGGCCTCGAGGCGCTTGAGGCCAGCCCGCCCGACCTCGCCATTCTCGATGTGAAGATGCCGCGCATGGACGGGATGGAAGTGCTGCGCCGTCTGCGCCAGTCCTCGCAGATCCCGGTCATCATGCTGACGTCCAAGGACGAGGAGATCGACGAGATCCTCGGCTTCAACCTCGGCGCCGATGACTACATCCACAAGCCGTTCAGCCAGCGTCTCCTGATCGAGCGGGTCAAGGCCCTGCTGCGCCGCACGGGCGCCGACGGGGGTGAACCCGAGGCGGCGGGCGAGGGATCGACCAAGGCGATCAAGCGCGGCAAGCTGTCGATGGACCCGGCCCGCCACGAGAGCACCTGGGAAGGCAGGCCGGTCAAGCTGACCGTGACGGAGTTCCTGCTGCTGCAGGCCCTGGCCCAGCGGCCCGGCTTCGTGAAGAGCCGCGACAACCTTATGGACGCCGCCTACGACGATCAGGTCTATGTCGATGATCGCACCATCGACAGCCATGTGAAGCGGATGCGGAAGAAATTCCGGGTGGTCGACCCCGAGTTCGACGCCATCGAGACCCTGTATGGCGTTGGATACCGCTATCGCGAAAGCTGAGCCGCTCCCGCCGGGAGGGACCGAACCCCGCCGTGGCCTGAAACGCTTCAGCGGGTCGCGGCTGGGCGGGCTGATCCTTGCCCTGAACCTGCTTAGCCTGCTGATCCTGTTCGTCGGGGCCCTGACGCTGAACGAGTGGCAGCGGGGACTGATCGAGGCACGGCAGGAGACCCTGGTCGCCCAGGCCGAACTGCTGGCCAATGTGCTGGCGGACAAGGAATACACGGTCGGCGAACCGACGCCGCAGTTCAACGTCGAGAAGGCCCCGTTGCTTCTGCGGGACAATTTCATTCCGGCCGGCCAGCGCGCCCGGCTGTTCGACATCGACGGTCTGCTGTTCGCGGACAGCTATGTGGCGACCGAGATCATTCCCGGCCAGACCCTGCCCCCGGCCCGGCCCGCCGGCACGGCACAGCCCAAGGCGGATCCCGCCGAGGTGGCGCGCAACGAAGCCGATCTCGAACGCGCCCGGGCCGAGCTGGCGGCCGAGGTGGACCTGGCCCTCGACGGCGTGCCGCAATCGACCGTGCGCCGTTCGGAAAGTGGCGACCGGGTGGTCTCCGTCTCGATCCCGGTGCGCCACGTACGCGAGGTACTGGGGGTTCTGACGCTTGAGGCCGGGGATGTGGATGAGACGCTGGCGGCGCAACGCCGGGCCCTGATGCCTTTCGCCCTGGTGGCGCTGGCGGTGAACCTGCTGGGATCGCTGCTGATGCATCTGTTCGTGGCCCGGCCGGTGATGCGGCTGTCAGCGGCGGCGGATGAGGTCCGGCTGCAAAGGGCCCGCGCCATCTCCCTTCCCGATCTGGAGGGTCGCAAGGACGAGATCGGCGATCTGGCCCGATCGCTGGAGACCATGACGGAGACACTGTCGGACCGGATGGACGCCATCGAGGCCTTCGCCGCCGACGTCTCGCACGAGATCAAGAACCCGCTGACCTCGATCCGCTCTGCGCTGGAGACCCTGCCGCTGGTCAAGACCGACGCCCAGCGGGAGAAGCTGACCGTTCTGTTGCAGCAGGACGTGCGCCGGCTGGACCGGTTGATCACCGACATTTCCAACGCCTCGCGCCTCGACGCCGAACTGAACCGCGACCGGCCGCGGGTCCTCGACCTGACCGTGCTGCTGAGCGAGATCGTCGGAGTCTATGAATCGGGCCTCAAGCCCGGCGAGGCACATGTGACCTTCGACGCCCCGGCCGGGGACCATGTGCAGGTGGTCGGCCGTGACGGGCCGCTGGGGCAGGTGTTCCGCAACCTGATCGACAATGCCCGTTCGTTCAGCCCGCCCGGAGGGACGGTACGGATTTCGCTCGCCCGGGACGACATCGACCCCGAACGGCCGATCCGGGTGCGCGTCGACGACGACGGCCCGGGCATTCCGCCGGAAAATCTCGAGACGGTGTTCGAGCGGTTCTACACCGCCCGACCCAGAGGCACGGCGTTTGGTGCCAATTCGGGACTCGGCCTGTCGATCGTGCGCCAGATTGTCGAGGCTCACGGGGGGCGGGTGACCGCCGTCAACCGCCCGGATCAGGCGGAGGGCATCGCCGGCGCGCGCTTCGAGGTCGCCCTGCCGGTGGAACCGGCGGCCGGCCGACGCCCATGACCCCTGCCCAGCCGCTCCACGCCACCGCCGTGGCCCAGTGGGCTCCGGGGGGTGGCTGGCGCGCCGTCGTCATCAGCGGGCCGTCGGGCGCGGGCAAGAGCGATCTGGCCCTGCGGCTGATCGGTCGCGGCTGGCGGCTGGTGGCCGACGACTCTGTCCATGTCTTCGCCTCGGGCGGTGTCCTCTATGCCACGGCCCCGGACACCATCGCCGGACAGATCGAGGCCAGGGGCCTCGGCATCGTCGGCGCGCCCCTGCGTGGGGTCGTTCGGCTGGTGCTGGCCGTGGAACTGGTGGACTCGCCCCCTGAGCGGCTGCCGGACCCTGAGACGCAGGCCTTTGCCGGCCGGCCCCTGCCATTGCTCAGGCTGGCCGGATTCGAGACATCGGCGGTCGAAAAGGTCGCGGCGGCCATCGCCCCGCTTTAACCCGACGCCGACTTGGGCTATTCGGCGCGGCTTGCGGCCGCCTCGTATGCGGCCGGGACGCGGGGGCGCGAGCTTTGGTAATGCCTTCATGATCGGCTTGGTGATTGTCACCCACGGTGGCCTGGCCTCGGAATTTCTGGCGGCCATGGAGCATGTGGTGGGACCCCAGCGCGGGGTCGCGGCCATCTGTATCGGCCCCGAGGACGACATGGAGCGGCGGCGCCGCGACATCGTCGACGCCGCGGCGGCGGTGAATGACGGCGACGGCGTCATCCTGTTGACCGACATGTTCGGTGGCACGCCGTCCAACCTGGCCATTTCGGTGATGGAAGAGACCCGCGCGGAGGTCATCGCCGGCCTGAATCTTCCCATGCTGATCAAACTGGCCAGCGTGCGCGGTCGCGAGCCGCTGGACGCCTGCGTCGCTGCGGCCCAGGACGCCGGGCGCAAATATATCTCGGTCGCCAGCTGGGTGCTCCAGGGCGAGAAATGACCGCGCCAGACGCTCCCGTCCGGGCGACGGCCAACATCTGCAACACCCGGGGCCTGCATGCCCGCGCATCGGCGAAATTCGTCAAACTGGCCTCGACCTTCGACGCCGAGATCCATGTCACCCGTGACGGCGTGACCGTGAACGCCCTGTCGATCATGGGCCTGCTGATGCTGGGTGCCGGCAATGGCTGCACCATCGATATCACGGCCGGAGGGGCGCAGGCCGAGGCCGCCGTGGCCGGTCTGGTCGATCTGGTCGCGCGGAAGTTCGACGAGGACCAGTAGCTACGCTTCAGGCGGTGCCTGAACCGCTCCGATATGGCTCTGTCCCCGCCGCGCCGCGATCTCCACCTGTTTCGCCCGTTCCAGATAGCGGGCGCGGTCCGCCTCGGTCCGGTCGTCCGCGCAGCGGTCGCAGGCGACGCCCTCAACATAGCGGGGCGAGGCCCGGCCTTCCTCGCTGACCGGCATGCGGCAGCCCCGGCAAAGCGTGTGGCTGCCCGGCGTCAGGCCGTGGCCGACGGTGACCCGCTCGTCGAAGACGAAACATTCGCCCTGCCACAGACTGTCGGGTTCCGGCGTCGTCTCCAGATAACGCAGGATGCCGCCCTCCAGATGGAAGACGTCCTGAACGCCCTCGGCTTTCAGAAACGCCGTCGCCTTCTCGCAGCGGATGCCGCCGGTGCAGTACATGGCCACCTTCGGCGGCGTCGGCCCGTCCAGCAGGGCGCGGCCCTCGGCGCGGAACCAGTCGGGAAAGTCCCGAAAACCGCGCGTGTTCGGCTGGATCGCGCCCTCGAAGGCCCCGACGGCGGCCTCATAGTCGTTGCGGGTGTCGATGACGACCACGTCCGGATCGCGGATCAGGGCGTTCCAGTCGGCCACCGCGACATAGGTCCCGGCATTGGTCGCCGGATCCAGGTCCGGCTGGCCCATGGTCACGATCTCGGGCTTGATCCGCACCTTCAGGCGGTGAAACGGCATCGTTTCAGCATCGGCGAATTTCACGTCGAGACCGGCGAAGCCCGGCAGGGCGCGGATGCCGGCCAGCACCCGTTCGACCGAAGACCCGGGCCCGGCGATGGTCCCGTTCAACCCTTCATGCGCCACCAGCAGCGTCCCGCGCACATCGGGCCGGCACAGGGCATCCAATTCGTCGCGCACCGCCGCGCAGTCGGCGATGGCCGCGAACCGATAGAGGGCGGCGACGCGGATGGGGGAGGAGAGATCGGAAGAGGTCACAAGGGCACCCTGCTTCACGCGATGGGGCCTGCCCTGCGAAGCGCGCTGGCGCGAAGCAGGATGGTGGAGCCGAGGGGAGTCGAACCCCTGACCTCGTCATTGCGAACGACGCGCTCTACCAACTGAGCTACGGCCCCGTTTTCCGGGTGCAGGCGAGCGCGCGACATACGAGCGGGGTGCCTGTGGTGTCAACCAGGATCGGCGTGGTGCCGGGATGATTGGCGTTTCAGGGCGGAGGGACTAGAAACGGCCCATAGAGCAGCAGGAGTTGGCGCGTGGAATTGGCCGTCGGTATCGTGGGTTTTGTCTTCTTCGTCCTTGGGGCGGTCTTGCAGCTGTTGCTGTTGGCCATCATCGTCAGCGCTATCCTGAGCTGGCTGTTCGCCTTCGACGTGATCAACCACCGGAATCGCTTCGTGAATCAGGTCGCGGGCTTTCTCGACAGTATCGTCAGCCCGGTTCTCGCCCCGTTTCGCCGCCTGATCCCGCCGCTGGGAGGAATCGATCTCTCCCCGATTGTCGTCATTCTGATCATCCGCGGCATTCAATTGTTCCTGCTGCCTGCGTCCCATGCCGCCATCCTGCGAATCTTCATCGGCGGTTGAGGCCGCCTCGTCGCTGGAAGGTCACGTAGGGAGCTCCTTTGACGACCAGGCACCGTTCCGCGCTTGCGCCGTCCGGCCAGGGTCCTAAGGTGCCGCTCCGACCGGGCCTCGTGCCTGCCAGCTATCCGGAATTCATGACCACGATCCGATCCGTCGCCATCATCGGCGCAGGCCAGATGGGCGCAGGCATCGCCCAGGCGGTGGCCGGGAGCGGCTATCAGGTGCTGCTGTATGACGCCGATGCGGGACGCGTGCCCCAGGCCCAGGCCGCCATCGCCGCCAGCCTCGCCAGGCAGGTCGAGCGCGGCCTGACCGATCAGGCCGCCGCCGACGCGGCCCTGTCGCGTATTTCCGCCGCACCCCTGACCGATGCGGCCAAGGCCGATCTGGTGATCGAGGCGGCGGTCGAGGACGAGGGGATCAAGAAGACGATCCTGGCCGAATTGACGCCGCATCTGGGTCCTGACACCCTGCTGGCGTCCAATACATCGTCGATCTCGATCACCCGGCTGGCCTCGGCGACCGACCGTCCCGAGCGGTTCATCGGCCTGCATTTCATGAAGCCGGCACCGGTGATGAAACTGGTCGAGATCGTGCGCGGCATCGCCACATCGGCCGACACCTATGAGACCGCGGTCGGCTTCGCCGAGTCGCTGGGCAAGACCACGACCAATGCCGAGGACTTCCCCGCCTTCATCGTCAACCGGATCCTGGTTCCGATGATCAATGAGGCGATCTTCACCCTGTACGAAGGGGTCGGGAATGTCGCATCGATCGACAAGGCGATGAAACTGGGTGCCAACCATCCGATGGGGCCGCTGGAACTGGCGGACTTCATGGGGCTGGACGTCGTTCTGGCGATCATGAACGTCCTCTATGAAGGCCTCGCCGACAGCAAATACCGGCCCTGTCCGCTGCTGGTGAAATATGTCGAGGCCGGCTGGCTGGGCCGCAAGTCCGGGCGCGGCTTCTATGACTATTCCGGCGAGACGCCGGTTCCGACGCGGTGAGTCCGGCGTGATGATTCCCATCCCGGAGAAGCCCGAAGATTTTCCCGGCCAGCAGCGGGTGGTGTGGCGCCATGGTCCGGCGCAGATCGTGCTGGCGGCCCTGTTGGGCGCGCTGTGGCCGCCGATCCCGATCACCCTGCTGATCTGGCCGCCGAACACCTGGATGCCCTCGCTGGAGCCCGACCCCCGGCTGGTGGTGCTGCTCATCGGGCTGATCGCCGTGCCGACGGCCCTGTGGCTGCTGTCGCGGGAGCGGGAGCGGACGGGGCGGCCCTCGACCCGGCTGGGCGTGGTCTGGCGCTTCATGTTCTACGGCGGACTGCTGGCCGCCGCCCTCCAGGCCCTGTTCGCCATCATCCTGTGCATCTTCGGCTGGTTCGAGGCCGGCGGCATCGCCCAGGCCGCCGGCGCGACCGAGACCACCCTGCTGATCTATGGCGTCGGCCTGCTGCCGGTCGCGGTCATGGTCGGCGTCAGCTATGCCCTCTGGGCCGGGCTGTGCGCCGCCTTCATCGCTTTCCGGCCTCAACCCGAAGTGCGTGACCGGCTGGGCGTTCTGGGCGAGCGCGACGGCGACTGACCGGAGCGCGCCGGACTCCCCTGCGCAGAATTCTGTTTCAAGACCTCACCGCTTCGGTCAAGCTGGCCCCGCCAGGACGGGGGGAAACATCATGGCTGCTGCCGAACCGATTCACGCGGAGGCGTCTGCGCCCCTCGCCAAATTGGCGCCTGTCGCCACCACGGACCGGCTGTTCAGCCTCGACGTGGTGCGTGGCCTGGCGGTGCTGGGCATTCTGGCGGTCAACGCCATGACCTTCGCCTGGCCCTGGGCGGTCATCTCCAATCCCAGCCTGCAGACCGGCTTCGATGCCGAGGCGGCACAGGGCTGGCAGTTCATGCACGTCTTCTTCCAGGACAAGATGCGCACACTGTTCTCGATGCTGTTCGGGGCCTCGATCTTCCTGATCGGCGGTGAGCGGTCGGACAAGGCACGCGGCAAGCTGTTGCGCAGCCGACTGTTCTGGCTGGCGATCTTCGGTCTGATCCACGGTCTGGCCTTCTGGTTTGGCGACATCCTGCTGCTCTACGCCTGGACGGGCCTGTTCGTGATGCTGGTCCGGTCCTGGAGCGCCCGCACCCTGCTGGTCACGGGTGTCGTCGTGAACCTGGTCTGTTCCGTCCTCTATGTGGGCATGATGTCGATGCTGGCCTTCGCGCCCCCCGAAGCCATGGCCTCGGCCATGGAGGGGTCGGGCTGGGTGAATGACCCCGCCAAGCTGGCGGAATCCATCGCGCTGTTCCAGGGCGACGCCGTCTCGGTGACCCTGCAGGTGATGTCGATGTGGCCCGGCGTCGTGCCGGCCATGCTGATCTTCTTCCTGCCGGCGACAGCGGCGCTGATGATGATCGGCATGGGGCTGTACAAGTCGGGCTTCCTGGCCGGCCGTTCTCCGGCCTGGGTCTATGGCCTGTTTGTCGCCGCCGGCGCGGGCGCGGCCTGGCTGATCTGGCAGGAAACCTCGACCACGGTCGCCGCCGGCTTCCCGTTCGTGGAGTCGATGACCAAACCGTACAACACCTTCCTCGCGCCTCTTGTCTCCCTGGCCTACGCCAGCGTGCTGATCCTGCTGGCGCGGTTCGGGCTGAAGCTGATCCTGACGCCGCTGGCCTGTGCCGGGCGGATGGCCTTCACCAACTACCTGACCCAGACCTTGATCATGACCACCATCTTCTACGGCGGTCGCGGACTGGGCTGGTACGGCGAGATCGGCTGGCCGGAGATGTGGATGGTCATCGGCGGCGTCTGGGCGGCGCAGTTGATCTGGTCGCCGCTGTGGCTGTCGGTGTTCCGCATGGGTCCGCTGGAGTGGGGCTGGCGCTGCCTGACCTACAAACGGATGGTGCCTCTTCTGAAGGGTTAGGGATCAGGGAAGAGGGTGTGTCAGAGGCGGTCCGTCGCCATCTCGGGCCCCAAACCCCTAGTCCCTCATCCCCAGTCACTCTAAAGACGCGGCATGACCGCAGACGCCGCCGCTCCCGCCCGCCCTGAAGCCCGCAATCCGCGGGGGTTCGCCGACCGTCGCGGCCGCGACCTGACCGCCGAGCGCCGCCTCGTGGCGCGGGTGTCCGAGGTCTATGAGCGCTGGGGCTTCGAGCCGCTGGAGACGGGGGCGTTTGAATACGCCGACGCCCTGGGCAAATTCCTGCCCGACGCTGACCGTCCCAATGAGGGCGTTTTCGCGCTTCAGGACGATGACGACCAGTGGATGGCGCTGCGTTACGACCTGACCGCGCCTCTGGCCCGGTTCGCGGCCCAGTCGTGGGAGACCCTGCCCAAACCGTTCCGCCGCTACGCCTTCGGCCCGGTCTGGCGCAATGAGAAGCCCGGCCCCGGCCGGTTCCGCGAGTTCGTCCAGTGCGACGCCGACACCGTCGGCTCGGACCGGCCCGAGGCCGACGCCGAGATCATCGCCATGGCCTGCGAGGGGCTGCGCGCCGCCGGGCTGGACGCCGGTCAGGCCGTGGTGCGGGTCTCCAACCGAAAACTGTTCGACGGCCTGTTCCAGGCGGGCGGGATCGAGGACGCGGGCCAGAAGCTGACGGCCTTGCGCGCCATCGACAAATTCGACCGGCTGGGCTGGGAGGGTGTGGCCGCCCTGCTGGGCGAGGGCCGCCTGGATGAATCGGGCGACTACACCAGGGGGGCACGGCTGCCGTCGGGGGTGATCGCCACCATCGAAGGCTTCCTGTCGTCGGTCGCGACCGAGGGGCTGAGCCGGGCCGAAACCCTGAACGCGGTCGCCCGCGTCGGCGGACTGGGCGAGATCGGCGAAGCGGCCCTGAGCGAACTGGCCGCCATCGACGCGGCCCTGAACGCCATGAAGGTGGGACAGGACGCGGTGCGCTTCGATCCGACCATCGTGCGCGGGCTGGAATATTACACCGGGGCCGTGTTCGAGGCCGAACTGCTGCTGGACACCACCGACGACAAGGGCCGGGCCGTGCGCTTCGGCTCGATCGGTGGCGGCGGGCGCTATGATGATCTGGTGGCGCGGTTCACCGGCGAGCGGCTGCCGGCGACGGGCTTCTCCTTCGGGGTGTCGCGGCTGGCCTCGGCCCTGCGCGCCGCCGGACGCGGCGATGAGGACGCGGTGCGCGGACCGGTGGTGGTCATCGTCTTCTCCGACGCCGACATGCAGCACTATCTCGATGCGGTCTCCGAGCTGCGCAATGCCGGGATCGCGGCCGAACTCTATCTGGGCCGGGCGGGGATGAAGGCGCAGATGAAATACGCCGACCGTCGCGGCGCGCCCGCCGCCGTCATCCTGGGGGGCGACGAGATCGCGGCCGGTCAGGTGACGGTCAAGGACCTCGACGCGGGCCGCGCCCTGGCCGCCGGTGTCAGCGACAATGAGGCGTGGAAATCCGAACGGCCGGGCCAGCGGATCGTGCCGCGATCCGAGCTGGTGGCGACCGTCGCCCGCATCGTGGAACAGGCGCGCACAGCTGCGTGACTTATCATTGATAAGTCTGGAAAAACCCGGGTTTCGCCCGCCCGTTCATTGACTTGAGACGGTAAATGTCGTCTTTCTGACGCACTCGGGAAGCGCAGCGTTTCGGCGCAGCAGCGGCTCGAAGGCGTTTCGGGGAGGAAACGTCCGCTCGTCAAAGAGCGAAAGAAAGCCCGTCGCGGTGTATCCCCCGCGGCGGGCTTTTTTGCATCTGGATGTTGGGGCGCTGACGCTCGCCACCCGGTGGCTCGCTGCTTGAGCGCGAGGCTCACAGCTTGCCTGGCAAGGTCCGCCATGTGTCGGCGACCGGAGAGCCGCTACCGACCCGTTGCGGACGTTCAGGGTCGCGTGTCGGCAACCGATACGACTTGCACCACAATAGGTTCGGTGAGGACGAAGGGCTGCGGCGAGGAGGACTTGTAGAGGAGTGGGCCGTCCTCGCTTGCTCTGACCTCCGCCTCCCATCGGTAGCCCCGGTGGCGTTCGGGCTGGTCGATGCAGGTAGCGAAAGCAGGAGTTCTGGTGTGGATCAGTTGCGAACCACGGCCATCTGAAAATGAGACCCGATAGAACAGATCGGGTGCGAGAGCCTCGCCGTTCGCTCGCACAACTATTCCTTGGGCCGATGGTATTGGGCCTGCTGAGCGATGCGTGCCTGCTCCAACGGTTTCCCTGAGGCACACTTCGCTGTGGCTTGTCCAAGGGTAACGAGACCACTCGGTGGCACATCCTGCGACGGCCAATAAGCACAATGCAAAGAGGGCCCTCATCCCTCGATGTTACGCACGCGGCGAATGCTAAACAATGTCCGCTTCCCGCCCTTGGGCGACAGTCCGCTCCCGACCCATAGCGGACTAGGGCAGGGTCCGCTTTTGCGAGGGAAGATCACTGCCGTCCGGAAGCTGGATCATCGGGTGACGAAGTGGCCTACCCCTAAACCGAGCCAGTCGATGGTGGCGGCACCGCTCCAGCTACGCCCCCGCCACGCTGCAAAGCCGGGGCCCCTCTGTCGCATGGCCCGACAGCCCCTCCGGCTCCAGCCGGTTCATAGCGCCAGGAAGCGCCGGACCGCGAGCCCTGCCGCTTGCATCAGATCTCGAGCGGACCACTTCACCCTGACGTATTCGACAAAGCCGGGGATCGTTGGGGCCTGCCCCGCGTTGCGGTTCTGCGTTGCGTAGTTCTCCCAGTGCAGAAAAACCCGACGGCACCGGAAGTGAAGGGTCCTTGGGTATTTCAGGAATGCGGAAAGGCGGGGATGAATCCGCATCTGATGGTGTACAAGGGATTGGAAATTGCGACGTTTCCCGAGCGCCGAAAAGACCGCGTCCGGCACGCTCACCGCGTGCTTATCGACGAGATAGCGCAGCGCTACCGAGAGGGAATATTGATATTTCAGGGTCCTTGATCTCTCGACAATTCGGTCCCAGTCAATGGCCCCCTCGCGGCGAAGCAACCAGACTGCATCGGCGATCCAGCGGAACGGCGGCATTGTCCGATGTGAGCGCATGCCATGGGCGAGAACGTGGAGAAGGTGGTCTGTCGCCGAAAGAGTCAGGGTGGATTGCCGGCCTACCTGCAGCGGAACGGCGTCAGCCCAGAATGGCAGCACAGAGCCCCAGTCCCGCGCTTCCTCGAAGAGAGCGAAATGAAGGTCCAGTTCGACGCCATCGGGATTTTCAAAGCGCAAGGTCCGGATTTGATCAAGATCTGACGCAAGCGGCGGCCATCGCCTGTAGGCCCAGCCGCCTTCTGACAAGATATCCACGATGTGACGCGAGCAATCGCGGGGCACCGCGATATCCAGATCGATCATGGGTCGCAATCCGGGGTCGCGATACACCCCGGCCGTCAACGCAGCACCTTTCAAGACCAGCGTGGGAATGCCGTGGGATTCAAGCAGCGCGAGAATTTCCTCGAGTCGGAAGAGCAGGAGTTTGTTGGTAAGCCGGATATGTCGATAGTAGCCGCGCGGTTCATCTATCGTTGAGCCGACTGAGTCCGTATACTTCAGGTTGTTGTATACGAGCGGCATTATTCGCCGACTGCCGTTGTGTGTTGTTTCAAATGACTCTTGTGACTGCCATTCCTTCCAAGCGTGAATGGCGGTGTCTGGATCCGACAATGCTGCCGCGAGAAGCAGTTCCTGGTTCCTGTTTGGCCAGAAGCTATAGTAGCCCATCCAGCCCCGCTCCTTCGATCTCACGATCGTCGATGATGTCCATGAGTTCGGCCGCGTTGAAATGTCTGTGTTCCCGAAGGATCAGACCACTGTCGATCAACTCAGCCTCCGCGTTGCGCCAAGTATGTTTTTCCCCCGCTGCGCGGCGGAGATACATGAAATTTTTTCGGGACGTCGAATAGACTGTCCGCCCCGTCGAGCGGCAATCCTCCTGGAAGGCATTACCCCCGCCAAGGGTGATGTCCCTGAAGGGACATCTCAGTCCCAGTGAGCGGGGGAAGGCCAGGGTCGGGCCATGCACACAGTCGACCGACCTCAGGCTGGCGCCCGGGTGACGCAGAATGGTGGTCCCCGATGCTGCAAGGTAGACATAGAACTCGGCCTTGCCGACGATGTCTCCATGGCTCTCGATCAGGTGGTGGACGGACTCCGCCAGGTAGTTTGACCCGTACAGGTCGTCGTCATCGATCTTTGCGACAAATTCTCCCCGTGCTTCGGCTATGGCAGCATTCAGGCAATAGCCGAGCGAGGTGTCCGGGCGAAGTTCCAGGACCGACGACCCATTCCCGAGTATGCGCGCCTCTGGAGCGGCAAGATCAGCAACTCTGTGCCCATGGAGCGCGACGATCAACTCGGTATGCGCATAGGTCTGCCGCTGGAGTTGCGTCCATATGACGGGCAGCAGCCAGGGCCTCCGCGTCACGAGCAGGAGCGAGACCATGGGGCTGTCGGGGGGAGGCTGGCTTGTTACCCGGTCAGGTTTCCGATAGGTCAGGGACAGTCTCCGAGGTCGGAATTGTATCGCTCGAAGCTTACGCTCCGACAAAGGGGCGGTATTTGTCTCTGGCGTGCCTTGGGGATTAGCAGTGGGAGCGAAGCGCAATGGCTGAAAATGAATCGGCACCGGAAAGCGCCGAAATGAAGGATCCGGACGCCGACGGCACGTCGACAAGCCGAAGGGGCCTGGTCAAGCGTCTCGCCCGGGCCGCGGTTCTGCCTGTCGTTGTGGCAACGTTTTCGACGCCGGCCGTCGCGCAGTTTGCGGCTGGCGATTGAACAGAAGCCGGCAGGGTAGCTGGCAGACAGGTCGAAACCTCCTTGCCCCTGTTTCATCCCCGGT
This sequence comes from Caulobacteraceae bacterium, assembly GCA_965284535.1. GTDB lineage: Bacteria > Pseudomonadota > Alphaproteobacteria > Caulobacterales > Caulobacteraceae > Brevundimonas. The sequence goes on along the minus strand of OZ260090.1, from coordinate 672,746 downwards.
CGGGAAGATCACGGGGATCTTGGGAAACTGTGACGAAGCCACCCTCGGCCAGCGCTCCGATCAGTTGAGTCAGACTATCTGAACACGCCTCTCTTTCGACCGAGGGCATGGACTCGACAAGAAGATCGAGCAGATCGTCATGTTGATCGATAGAGTCGAGGGCGCTCCACAATACCCCTGCGGCTTCATTCATGACGAGTACCTGTCGGCTGATCAGATTCATCAGAATGATCTCATTATCGAACGAGTCGACGTCGATGTTGTCGTTCTTTGAGATTCGTACCGGCATTTGTCCTCATCTGAACTCAAGCCACGACGACAGCCCTGACTCCCGCCTAGGATAGGGTCGCAGTATGCACCAGAGAGTCCAGGAGCAAGAGCCCAATCCATAGCGCCAAATTTTCTTTCAGAAACAGGGTCGTGTCGCTTGAAGCGCCAGGCCCTGCCGTCAGTCAGCGGCTGGCTTCACTGTTGGACCTTTCAGCCGCCGCCTCAGGGCCGTCCGACCATTTGATTGTTCTGCGGGAAACGGCCCGGGGACTGGAGCTCCACAGCGATGGGAATGTCCGGCATGTTGCCGATCTGGACGCTGCCGTAGCATCACTGGCGCAGTCGATGCCGTACTGGCTCCTGCCGCACCAGGTCGACCATGTCCTGCATGCAGGCGCGATCGTCGTGGATGGCCAGGCCCATCTGTTCATGGGTCCGGGCTACGCCGGGAAAAGCACCCTGGCGCTTGAGGCCTTGCTGATGGGGCATGAGGTCATGGGCGACGACTACCTCATTCTCGATCTTGCGGCCTGTACAGTTCGGGCGACCCCCAAGCCGATCAAGGTGCGCAGACCGTCCCGGTCGCTGCCAGCCAGGCTGGAGTCCGTTCTGGCATCAGACCTCTACTGCATGGGGCAGGTTGGAGAAGAGTGGGCCCTCCTTCTCAGCCGGAAGCTGCTCCGGCAAACACCGCTGGACGTGGAGTTCCCGATTGGCAGCGTCCACTTTCTGAAGAGGGCCGACGGCGTCGCGGTTGTCTCTCGTCCCGCCAGCGCGCACGAGTTCTACCAGTTGATATTTCATCAGGTGGTGACTGCCCCGCAGGAAAACCTGGATGTTCTGAGATCGTTTGCCCATCTTGTGGCAGGCGGGATGGTGTTTTCCCTGGACGTCGGAACAGGGTCGTCCGCCTGCGCCGTTGAGGCCGTCGTGGCTCCCCGCGCGCGGGCCGGACGTTACTCGATCACGGGACTCTCCAAGTCGTCGGAGGCGATGTAATCCCCGCTGTAAAACACCGTCAGGAGTGCGCGATACCCACGCGTCGGCTTCAGTCCGCGGTGGAATCCATTGACGTCTGCAATGACTAGTGAGCCGGCCGATCCTGTGACATTTGTTGTGACAGCATCTGGATAGAGCTGCGCAACCTCCTCATCGGAATGCCTGAACTGAGGGAGGCACCGGGTTATGTCTGTGTGGGAGCCTTCGACGTAACTGAATGATCCGTTCAAGTCGGTTACATCGTTGAGGTAAAGGAATGTCTTGACCTGCTTCAAATGAGGTGGGTCCCGATGAAACAGCTGTGTCGTAACCGGTCCATCGGCGCTTGTCGGGTAGTCAAGCCAGGCTGAGATATACCTGATGCGGGGCTTGGTGCCCATGTACCGGCTTACGAGGTCTATAAAGAAACCATGTCGCGCATAGGAAAGTAGAATTTCCCGATCGAATGTGTTCGTTATGGTCGTCCTGTGGGCCAGGGAGCCCTGTGAGCTCCAGTATTTCTGACTGACTTTTTCGATCAGGGACGGGTTCAACGTGTTGAACCTGTCCCGAATGGCAACAGAGGGCGGCACGAGCCTCGCGAGTTCGTCGGGATCGATCCTCGCGAGTCCAGCCTGTTTCAGTTGCGTCAGCGGCAAGAGGCTCTCTCCGGTCTGTCGTCAGGCAAACGCCAAGGTCCCTAGCGTGCTCGGCGCAGGCCGCCGTCCGGGATGTACTAGTGTGAAGCTGATTTGATTCTGGCACTACCCGATTTCGGCAGGCCGGCGTTTGCGGGCGGGGTTCGAAGTTGCGGTGATGTTTCGGGACTAGACCCGCGAAACGGCTACAACGACCGGGTTGCTGCGACGCTCCAGCGGCGCGCTTACAGGTATGGCGCAGGTCGGATTTTCCGCGTTTCCCAAGTTAAAGCGCGTAACTTAGGAAACGCCTTCACCGACATGCAGTGCGTCCGCTTCTTGCCTATCCGGCAAGGTCCGCTTCCCACCCATAGCCGTCGTCCGGAGCGTCGGCTTCGTGCTTCGGCACCCACGAAAAAGGGCCGGAGCGTCGTCGCTCCGGCCCTCGTTCGTTCAGCGCGTGAAACGCCCTACCAGATGCGGACCCGCTCTTCCGGGGTGAGGTAGTAGCGCGAGCCGGGCTGGACATCGAAGGCCTCGTACCAGGCGTCGACGTTGCGCACCGGGCCGATAACCCGGAACTCGGCCGGGCTGTGGGAGTCGGTGGCGATCTGGTTGCGCAGGGCGTCGTCGCGGTATTTCGACTGCCAGACCTGGGCCCAGCCGTAGAAGAAGCGCTGGTCGCCGGTGGTGCCGTCCAGAACCGGCGACGGCCGGCCGTTCAGCGACAGGTGATAGGCTTCCAGACCCACGGCCACGCCGGCGGCGTCACCGATGTTCTCGCCCATGGTCAGGCCCGGATTGATGGTGAAGCCCGGGATCGGTTCGAACTGCTCATACTGCCGGCCCAGTCGGGCGGTCAGGCCATCGAAATTGGCCCGGTCTTCGGGCGTCCACCAGCTGCGCAGCACGCCGTCGCCGTCGGACTTGGAGCCCTGGTCGTCGAAACCGTGGCCGATCTCGTGGCCGATGACGCCGCCGATGCCGCCGTAGTTGACGGCCGGGTCGGCGTCGGGGTCGAAGAAGGGCGGCTGAAGGATGGCGGCCGGGAAGACGATCTCGTTGTTGGTCGAGTTGTAATAGGCGTTCACGGTCTGGGGCGTCATGCCCCACTCGTCCTTGTCGACCGCGTCGTTCAGGCGGTTCAGCTGATAGTTCCAGCGGAACAGGCCCGTGCGCTCGGCATTGCCGAACAGGTCATCGGCCCGGATCTCCAGCGCCGAATAGTCGCGCCACTTGTTCGGGTAGCCGATCTTGACGGTGAATTTCTCGAGCTTCTCCTGGGCCGCGGCCTGGGTCTCGGCGCTCATCCAGGTGTAGTTGCGGATGCGGTTGCCGAGGGCGATGCGCAGGTTGGCGACCAGTTCTTCCATCTTGGCCTTGGATTCGGCCGGGAAATACTCGGCCACATACTGGCGGCCGACGGCCTCGCCCAGCACGCCTTCGGCGAAGCTGATGCCGCGCTTGTCGCGGGGGCGTTGCGCCGGCTGGCCGCCCAGGTCGCGCGAGCGGAACTCCCACTGGGCGTCGGCGAACCGGTTGGACAGGCGCGACGCCGCGTCGTCGGTGGTGTGGAAGGCCTGCCAGGCCTGGATCACCTCGACGGGGGTCTCGGCATAGATGGCCGCGATCTTCGGCAGGGCCGTATCCTGACGCACGATCAGGCGCGGCACCTCGCCGACGCCGACGGCGTTGTAATAGTCCTGCCAGGGGAAGCCGGGCGCATCGGCGGCCAGCCGGGCGATGGTGTATTCGTTGTAGGTTTCGTCGCGGTTGCGGTTTTCAGCGGCGGTCCAGTGTGCCTCGGCGATCCGGGTCTCGAAGGCCACGATGGCGGCGGCGCTTTCGGTCGGGTTGTCCCAGCCGATCATCTCCAGCATGCGGGCGACATAGACCTGGTACAGGGCCTTCTTCTCGGCCCACCGGGCTTCCAGATAGTAGTCGCGGTTGGGCAGTCCGAGGCCCGACTGGCCGGTGGTGACCACGTAGCGTGTCGGTGCCTTCTGGTCGGTCGAAATGCCCGTGCCGAAGATCGAGCCGCCGATGCGACCCTGGGTCTGACCCATGTAGACGGCGGCCAGGTCATGGGTATTGGCGGCGCGGATGGCGGCCAGATAGGGTTGCAGCGGCTGGGCGTCGAGCGCCTCGATCCGCGCCGTGTCCATATAGGAGCGATAGGCGTCGGCGATCTTCTGCTCATCCGAACCGGCGACCAGATCGGTGCGGGCGGTCAGGGCCTCGATCATTACCTTGACGCGGTTGTCCGACAGTTCGCGCAGCAGGTTGAACGAGCCGTAGGAGGTGCGGTCCGACGGGATCTGCATACGGTCCAGCGCCGAGCCGTTGGCGTAGCGCATGAAGCTGTCACCCGGGCTGACCGAGGTGTCCCGACCGGCCAGATCGAAGCCCCAGGTCCCGTAACGCGGCGTTTCCGTCCCCTGGTAGCCCAGCACCGTCGCGCCCTCTTCCGGTGTCTGGAAGAGTTCGAAGACCGTGCAGCTTTCGTCCATGCAGGCGTGGTCGTGATCCTCGCCACCGACCTGGGCGGAGGCGACGGACGCGGGCAGCAACAGGGCGCCGAGCGCGGCACCGATGAGCAGTTTCTTCATGGGGGATTCCTCGACTTCGCTTCTCTTGGGACAGCGTCGGCGGCAACCCTACGCCCCGAACCCGGCGTGTCGCCTGAATTATTTGTCATGTGCGACGGAAAGCCAGGCGGGACGGCGTTTCAGCCTGTAGGCTGAGCCCCGACGGAGGACGAATGGCGACTCACGGCGGCGGCGGCGAATACAAGGATCTGGTGGTCTTCCTGGCCGCGGCGGGCGTGGTCGTGCCGCTGTTCAACCGCCTGAGGATCAGCCCGGTTCTGGGCTTTCTCGCCGCCGGGGTGCTGCTGGGTCCGGATGGGCTGGCGCGGTTCGCCGACAACGCCCCCTGGCTGGCGTGGCTGACCATTTCCGACGCGGGCCAGATCCGTTCCCTGTCCGAACTGGGCGTCGCCTTCCTGCTGTTCATGATCGGGCTCGAGCTGTCGTGGGGGCGGCTCAAGGCCATGCGCAGGCTGGTGTTCGGCCTCGGCCTTACACAGGTCGCGGTGTGCACGGTGGCTCTGGCGGCGGTGTTCGTCTTCATGGGCCAGCCGCTGGTTTCCGCCGCCGTGCTGGGCATGGGGCTGGCGCTCTCGTCGACCGCGGTGGTCATGCCGGTGATGGCCGAGCGGGGCCGGATCAAGACGACCGCCGGCCGATCGACCTTTTCCATCCTCCTGGCCCAGGATCTGGCCGTGGCGCCGATCCTGATCACCGTCACCGTCATGGCGGCGCTTGCCCAGGGGGGTGTCGGGAACGGCGACTTTGATCCCGCGGTGCTGCGGCCGGCCCTGTTGACGCTGATTCCGGCCGCGATCGGCCTGGCCCTGCTGGTCATCCTCGGGCGGCTGGTGCTGCGGCCCATGTTCCGTTCGGTCGCCCGGGCCAAGGCGCGGGGGCAGGGGCAGGAAATGTTCGTCGCCGCCAGCCTGCTGGTCGTCGTCGGTGCCGGGCTGGCGGCGCAGGCGGCCGGACTGTCGATGAGCCTGGGTGCCTTGATCGCCGGCCTCTTGCTGGCCGAGACCGAGTTCCGCCGCGAGGTCGAGATATCCATCGAGCCTTTCAAGGGGCTGTTGCTCGGCGTGTTCTTCGTCGGTGTCGGCATCGGGCTGGATCTGGACGCGGTCGCCGCGGACCCGGTCGCGGTGTTCGGACTGGCCGCCTTGCTGACGCTGCTGAAAGCCGGCCTGATTTTCGGGGCCGCCCGTGTGTGGGGCCTCAACAACCGCGCCGCCATCGAGACGGCGCTGGTGCTGGGTCCCGCCGGGGAATTTGCCTTCGTCATCCTGGGGGCAGGACTGGTCGAGGGTATCGCCTCGCCGGCCTTCACCCAGACCGTCCTGATCGCCGCCACCATCAGCATCTTCTCCATCCCCCTGATGGCCTTCATCGCCGATCGCCTGTTGAATCGTGCCGAGCCGGCGGCTCCCGACTTGCCGCCGGAAGCCCTGGAGCCGCCGTCGGCCACGTCGGGTCAGGTGTTGATCGTCGGTTTCGGACGCGTCGGACGGCTGGTCGGCGAGATGCTGGCCCAACACGGCCAGGACTTTCTGGCGATTGATGCCAATCCGTCGACCGTGGCCAAGGGGCGGGCCGAGGGGGCCAATGTCTTCTATGGCGATGCCGGTCGGACCGAGATGCTGGAACGCTGCGGCATCGACACGGCCCGCGCCGTGATCGTCACCATGGATGGGCCGACCAAGGTCGATGAGGTGGTGGTCGCGACGCGTTCGCTGCGGCCCGATCTGATCCTCGTCGCCCGCGCCCGGGACGACAAACATGCGGCGCGGCTCTATGCCCTGGGGGTCACCGACGCCGTGCCGGAAACGACCGAAGCCAGCCTGCAACTGGCCGAAAACGCCCTGGTTGATCTGGGGGTGCCCATGGGTCTGGTGCTGGCCTCTATTCACGAACGTCGGGACGCGTTCAGGAAGGTTTTTCAGGAAGCCATGCCCGACAGCAATGCGCCGCGCAGTCCGCGCGCCCTGCGTTCGACCCTGCGTCGCTGAGCCGCACCGACGGAAATCAGGCCCTGACGCGTTAACCGCAAGACTATTGCAGCCGTTAATCCGGCTACCCCATTTTGGTCATCGTTGCGTGATGTTTCCCCCGTTCTCGGCGGACAGGCGATATTTACGGGTGCCTTCGTGCCCGCCGGCTTTTCCTTCGCTTCGGCGTACAGTTTCAACGGCGCTCCCCCGTCCGCCGTCCCATGAGTAACCGTTATTTATGCGAGATATCGCCTTGACCTCTTCCCAGACCTCCGATTCCAACGGTGAGGCCCCCCGGCTCAACCGCCGCCAGGCCGCCAAGGTCCGCACCCGCCAGAAGGTTCTGGACGCCGCGCGCGCCCTGTTCGCCGAGCGCGGCTATGAGCCCGCCACGATCCGCGACATCGCCAAGGGGGCAGGTATGTCGACGGGCGCTGTCTTCGCCAATTTCCAGGACAAGGCCGAGCTGTTCGAGGCGGTCCTCGCGGAAGACATGGCCTCTCTGGCCGAAACCCTGAAGGCCGCCGCTGCCGCTGAGTCGACCTTGCGCGCCCGTCTGCTGGCCGCCCTGACCGCCGGCTATCACGGCTCGCTGGAGCAGTTGCCGCTGGTGCAGGCTGTTGTGGCCCGTTCGTGGTTCCAGCCGGTCGCCGCCGAGATGCGCAACCGCGCCGCGATCAAGCCGCTGGTCATGGTGGTCTCCGACGCCCTGCAAGCCGGGGTGCGCGAAGGTGAACTGCGTCAGGACGCCGACGTGCGCCTGCTCAGCGACCTGATCTACGATGCCTATCTGTCCAACTACCGTCGCGCGGCCTACGACGGCTGGACGATCGCCCAACTGACGACCCGTATGGGCAAGCAGATCGACGTCATCCTGGCCGGCCAGATCAGCCGCCAGTAGCCGCTGTCTCCTCCCTGTTCGCTGAGCGAATGGGGAGGGGGACCGCCGAAGGCGGTGGAGGGGCGAATCCCCTCAAACTTTTGAAGACCGGGCGTCTGGCTGCCGACACCATGGGCGGGTCGATTTTCGCCCCTCCACCATGCTGGGCATGGTCCCCCTCCCCGCAGGGCGGGGAGGAGACATTCAGCTCTTCCAGCGTAGCGTCGCCGGCTTGACCGGGTTCACGAACGGGCGATTTTCGGCGCGGCTCCTGGTCCATTCGCGCTTCAACTGCTGATACCATTTGGCCTGTTTGTCGGCGTCGTCGATCCAGATCAGGGCCGGATCGTAGCGCAGGCCTTCGTTCTGCAGGTTCACCATGCCGCCGTCCTGCTTGAGGAAGGCGACGACGCCCATCCGCAGGAACGGTTTGGCGATACTGAAAACCCAGTGGTCGGACCAGAAGATCTGGGTGATCGTGGTCCGGGTCTCGGACCGGGGGGTCAGGCAGGTCAGGGCCAGCACCTGCTTCTCGCCGACCTGGATATGCTCCCAGCGATAGCCGGGCAGGCGGAAGGTGATCTCGGTCGCCGGGGCTCCGCCTAGGATCCGGTAGGCCCGGCTATTCGATGAAGGGGCGTGACGGACCATGGCGAAGCCGTGCTCGCGCGGCTCGAAGGCCTTGGCCTTTTCGTGCATCGAATGCTCGGACCGCCACCACCACTGCTGATGCACATAGGGGCCGTGGGCGGGGTCCATCAGGCCGACGACGGCGTGGTCGACATGGGCGTCGAAATCCATCGCTTCGAGCATTTTCGCTTCGCCGCCGACGACGCCGGGGAACAGGGGCGGCTCGTGGTCGGGATCGGGCGCGGCGCGCGGGTCCGACGCCATCCAGATGAAGATCATCCCCTGACTCTCGCGCAGGGGATAGGACCGGACCCGGATGCGGTCGGCCTCATAGGGCTGGGCCTCGACCAGCGAGGGAATGGCGGCGCAGACCCCGTCGGGACGGAACCGCCAGCCGTGGTAGCAGCATTCGATGGTCTCGCCCTCGCCGGGCTTCTCGACCAGCCGGCCGGCCGACAGGGGGGCGGCGCGGTGAGGACAGATGTCGCGCATGGCATAGACCTGACCCGCGCGGGTCCGGCCGATCAGCACGGGTTCGCCCAGCAATTCGTGGCGCTTCAGCGAGGCCGGGGCGACATCGCGCGACAGGGCGACGAAATACCAGGCATCCAGAACGAAGCCCTTGCCGAAGGCGGTCGGCGGGGCCTTGGCCTCGGGTGACGGTGCGGAAACGGGGGCGCTGTCGGCGGGTGTCATGCGGACAGTTTAGCGGGCTGTTGCCGTGAAGTCTTGACCGGCTGCATCCGTTCGCGCCCTGTGTGACGACTAGGGACAGAAGCGGGCGTTGGCCCGTCCATCGGGATCACAGACCATGAAGACCATGACCGCCCTCGCCGCCCTCGCCGGCGCCCTCTCCTTCGCCGCCGCGGCACCCGCTCTCGCCCAGGCGCACGGCGACCATGGCCAGGCCCACGGCCAGCCCGCAGCGGCCGAGGCTGATCATGGCCACGCCCATGCCGAATTCGGGTCCGGTCGCTTCCACGTCCGCGTCGACGGCCCCGCCCATCCGGTCGGCGACGTCATCCTGATCCCCGGCCTGTCCTCGTCGCCGCACGCGTTTGACCTGATCACGGAAGAGCTGAAGGGCCGCTACCGCGTCCACCGCATCCATGTGCAGGGCTTCGCCGGCGCGGCGGCCGAGGACAATGCCACGGGCAATGTCTCGGCCCCGGTCGCCGAGGACCTGGCCGTCTACATCGCCGAACATGGGCTGAACAAGCCGGCGGTGATCGGCCACTCCATGGGCGGGACCATCGGCATGATGCTGGCCGCACGGCACCCCGACAGCGTCGGCAAGCTGATGGTCGTCGACATGGTGCCGTTCATGGGCGCGATGTTCGGACCGCCCGGAACGACCGCCGAGAGCGTCGTTCCCATGGCCGACCAGATCCACGCGGGCATGCTCGCCTCATCCGACGAGCAGTATCAGGCCCAGGCGGCGGCCAGCGTCACGGGCATGATCAACACCGAATCCCTGCGCGCCGGCCCGCTGCGGGACACCGCTCGAAGCGACCGGGCCGTCTCGTCAAACGCCTTCCGCGAACTGGTCGTCACCGACCTGCGTCCCGAGATTGGCCGCATCACCGCCCCGACCCGGGTGCTCTACGTCAAGTTCAACGACGCCCGCATGACCAATGAGGTCACGGACTTCATCTACCAGGCCTCGTTCGCCAACCTGCCCGGCGCGACCTTGACCCGGATCGACGACAGCGCCCATTTCATCATGCTGGACCAGCCCGCCCGGTTCGCCGCCGAGGTGAACGCGTTTTTAGAATAGACGTGCGAAGCGTCATGGTTTCGGCGGAATGGCCCCTCACTGTCGCGTGACAGGCGTGGGGCCGTTTCCGTACGCGCCGCGACCGGCTAAGACCGGGGGCGGTTTGACGAGGTTTCGATGGCGGGATTCGACTTCAAGCTTGGACGTGGTGGCGGCGCGGGGCCCAATCCCGCACGCACACCGCTTCAGCGCGTCCTCTACTGGGGCGCGGTGGTCGGCGTCTGGGGCATCATTTTCATGGTCGTCTTCTTCGCGGTGTTCGCCCGCGACCTGCCCGACACCGCGACCCTGTACAATATCGACCGCCAGCCCTCGATCACCTACCTGGATCGCAATGGAGCCCTGATCGCGGTGCGCGGCACCCAGCAGGCCCCGCCGGCCGATCTGGACGCCCTGCCCGACTATGTCCCGGCGGCCTTTATCGCCATCGAGGATCGACGCTTCTATCACCATCCCGGCTTTGACCCGATCGGCATGAGCCGGGCCGCGGCGGCGAACATGCGCGCCGGGCGGGTCGTCCAGGGCGGTTCGACCCTGACCCAGCAACTGGCCAAGAACCTGTTCCTGTCGCCCGACCAGAACATGAAGCGCAAGGTTCAGGAGCTGATGCTGGCGGTCTGGCTGGAGCTGAAATTCTCCAAGAAGGAAATCCTCGCCCTGTATCTGAACCGCGTCTATTTCGGCGCGGGTGCCTATGGGATCGAGGCGGCGTCGCAACGCTATTTCGACAAGAGCGCCAGCCAGCTGACGGTCGGGGAGGCCGCGCTGCTGGCGGGCCTGCTGAAGGCCCCGTCGCGCTATTCGCCGGTATCCGAAAGCGAGCGCGCCGCCACCCGGGCCACGGTGGTCCTGAACGAGATGGTCGACGCGGGCGTGATCACGCCCGAGCAACGCGCCCAGGCGGTGACGGAACCGGTCCGGGTCTCCCGCACCCTGGCCACCCAGCACGCCCAGTATTTCATCGACTGGCTGGACAAGCAGATCCGCGAACTGGTCGGTGAGCCGACCGAGGACATGGTCGTGGAGACCACGCTCGACCTGACGGTTCAGACCCAGGCCGAGCGATCCGTGCGCCGCATTCTCGATCGCGACCGTTCGAAGGGCGTGCAACAGGCGGCTCTTGTCGCGCTGGACGGCGAAGGCCGGGTGCGCGCCATGATCGGCGGTGCCTCATATGCCGACAGCCAGTTCAACCGGGCCACCGACGCGCGGCGCCAGGCGGGTTCGGCATGGAAGCCGTTCGTCTATCTGACCGCTCTCGAAAGCGGCTACACGCCTGAAACGCGGGTGAATGACGCCCCGATCCGTATCGGCAACTGGTCGCCGCGCAACTATTCGGGGACGTTCGCCGGCGAAATGACCATGGCCAATGCCGTGGCCCAGTCGACCAACACCATCGCCGCGGGCATGGCCGACCAGATCGGACGCGACAATGTCGCCCGCACTGCGCGCCGCCTGGGCATCACCAGCCGCGTCGGTCTGGAGCCGGCCATGGCCCTGGGGGCGGTCGAGGTCTCGCCTCTCGAGATGGCCCAAGCCTATGACGCCTTCGCCAACGGCGGGCGGCGGGTGAGCGCCTATGGCATCAGCCGCATCCGCACCCCCCAGGGCCGGGTGATCTACCAGCGCGCCTCGCGGGCCGACGGGCCGATCCAGGCCATTTCCAACCCCTATCTCTACTATATGAATCAGATGCTGCGCGGGGTCATGACCTCGGGCACCGGCCGGTCGGCGGCCATCTCCGGGCGCGACACCGCCGGCAAGACCGGCACGACCTCGGACTACAAGGACGCCTGGTTCGTCGGCTACACCGGCGGTTTCGTGACCGCCGTCTGGGTCGGCAAGGACGACAACAGCCCGATGCGCGGGGTCACCGGCGGTTCGTCGCCGGCGGCCATCTGGCGCGGCTTTATGGAGGCGGCGTTGCCGCGTCTGAACGCCCCCGCCATCCCCAACGGCCCGGCCATGCCCGAGGGCTGGCAGCCGCCGAACCCGGTCGAGAGCCTGATCGGCCGGATCGGCGACCTGTTCGGCGACAATCCGCCCGGCGGCAGCAATGTCGATCCGCTGGATCGGTCCCTGCTTGAGCCCACTCCGCGTGAGCCGGTCCCCGCGCGCCGCCCCGAGCCGGGCCCGGCAGTGGTGCGGCCGACCGCGCCCCAGCCACAGCGTGAGGAACCGGCCCAACGGCCCGAACCGGCTCCGCCGCCCGAGAAGAAGACCGAGCCGCTGTTCTTCTGACCGGGGCGCCACGCCGCTCGCAACAGCGGCGACGGCGCGTTTTGCAGTAATTCGCATGGTCGGACTGGCCGAACTGTCCGCGTTCTTGCGCCTTCTGCGTGGTCGAAATCGTCGGGAACTGGCCGGATGGCTACCGCCCCACGGCGTGAAGCGCCGGACCGTGTTCGCGCAGCCATTTGCGGTGCGGACGGTGGTCGCCGATCAGGCCCTGCACCACGGCCCAGTAGGCCGGGCTGTGGTCTGCGTGGACCAGATGGGCGACCTCATGGGCGGCGAGGTAGTCGATGATCTCGGGCGGAGCCATGATCACGCGCCAGCTGTAGCGGATCGAACGATTGTGCGGACTGCATGAGCCCCAGCGTGATTTCGGATCGGCGATCGACATCTTCACCGGACGCTGTCCGAGAGTGCGCAGATGGGCGTCGGTGCGTGTCTGAAGCGTTTCCCGCGCCACCCGTTTGAACAGATTCTCGACCCGGCGGGCATAGGCCTCGCCCTCGCCGCCCGAGACGATCAGGGCACCGTCCTCATCCTCGATCAGACGGGCGGCGCCTGCACCCCCCGTCGCCGTCAGCCGCGTCGGCTTTCCGAACAGGTCGATCAGCGCGCCCGGCTCCAGCGGCGTCCCCTGCGGCCGTTCGGCCAAGCGCCCGCGCATCCAGTCGGCCTTGGTGCGGGCGAAGGCGACGACATCGGCCAGTTTGCGTTCGGATGGAGCGATCAGCACCGCCTCGCCGGCACGGGCGTCAATGCGGATCGACAGTCGCCGCGCGCGTGGGTTGACCGACAGCCGCGCCGTCAGGCCGTCAAGCGGCAGCCGCTGGCCGTTCCGGTACTGCACTCAGGGCCTCGTTCTTCGCGATGAAGTCGCGGACCGCCGGATAGATGTCATCGCGGAACCGTCGCCCGTTGAAGACGCCATAGTGGCCCACGTCCGGGTGAACGTACAGTTTGCGCAGGTCATCCGGCAGGCCGGTGCACAGGGTATGCGCCGCCTGGGTCTGGCCGACGCCCGAGATGTCGTCCTTGGCCCCTTCGACGGTCATCAGACCGATGTCCGTAATCGCCGTCAGATCGACGGGCTGCCCGCGATGCTCGAGCAGGCCCCGGGCCAGCAGATGCTGCTGGAAGACGATGTCGATGGTCTGGAGATAGAATTCCTCGGTCAGGTCCAGCACCGAGAGGTATTCGTCATAGAATTCCTCGTGCTTCTGGGCCCCGTCGCCGTCACCGGACACCAGGTGGCCGAAATAGTCGCGGTGGGCGTCGATGTGCTTGTCCTCGTTCATCGACATGAAGCTGTAGAGCTGCACGAAGCCCGGATAGACCCGGCGTCCAAAGCCTGGATAGGGCCAGGGCACGGTGTGGATCATGTTCGACCGGAACCAGGTGAAGGGCTTTTCCTCCGCCAGCTGGTTGGTCACCGTCGGCGACAGGCGCGCATCGATCGGAGACCCCATGAAGGTCATGGAGGCCGGGCGGTTCGGGTCGTTGTCCTGCGCCATCAGGGCACAGGCGGCCAGTACCGGCGGTCCCGGCTGGCAGACGCCGACGACATGGGCCCGCGGGCCGATCTGGCCCAGCATGGTCCGGACGTGGTCGATATAGTCAAAGAAGTCGAACCGGCCCTCCAGCATCGGCACCTGCCGGGCGTTGGTCCAGTCGGTGACATAGACGTCGTGGTCCTGCAGGAAGCCCTCGACCGTGCCGCGCAGCAGGGTGGCGTAGTGGCCCGACAGCGGCGCGACGATCAGGACCGCCGGGGCCGAGGTCGGCTTCTTCGCCCGCTTGAGATCGCCCAGGTGGCGCGCGAACCGGACCAGCCGACACCAGGGCGAGGACCAGATCACCTGTTCGGTGGTCCGCACCGTCTTGCCGTCGATGTCGATGGTCTCGAGGCCCCAGCCGGGCTTGCCGTAGCGGCGCGTCACGCTCTCGAACAGTTCGGCCGAGGCAAAGGCCGTGCGGCCGATCGCGGTGTCCGAAGCCGGGTTGAAGGGAGAGGTCCAGAACTGGCGGGCCATCTGGGCCCCGAACCGGAACGGCGTCGCCGAATGATAGGCGAGCTCGTGAAGCGAATAGAGCATGGAATCCTTGAGACGGCCCCCGCCGTTACGCGGCAGAGCACCATAGAACGCTTCGCACTGCAAAAAGATTATCGATGATCACATTGTCGTGGCGGCGGACCGGAGTCGTCTACCGCGACGAATTGATTGAACCGCTTCCCCGTTTGTCGGCACCTCTCACCTGAAACGGGGCGAAACGACGATGGATCGGACGAGGGAGCAGCTTCTTGACGAGTATCTGGTCGCGTCCGCGCGCCTCGGAGACCGCAAGGCGTTCGACCTGTTGGCGCGCCGCTGGGGCCGGAAACTGCTGGCCCACGCCTGGCGTCTGACCGGCGACGTCGACCTGGCGCGGGAGGCTGCCCAGGACGGCTGGATCGAGATCGTCCGCGGTCTGGGCCGGTTGCACGACGAGCGCGCCTTTCCGGCCTGGGCCTATCAGATTGTCTCACGTCGTTGCGCCCGGCAGGTCGGGCGGCTGCGGCGAGAGCGAGCCCTTGCGGCCGCGGTCGCGGTCGAGCCGGTTGCCGGAGACGCGGTGCCCGAAACCCCCGACTCCGGCACCTCGGCCCGTTTGCAGGCGGCCCTCGCCGCCCTGCCGCAGGCCCAGCGGGCCACCGTGGCCCTGTTCTATCTCGAGGACATGGGCGTCGCCGAGGTGGCGATGGCCCTCAACGTGCCGGCGGGCACGGTCAAGACCCGCCTCATGCATGCCCGCCGCAGCTTGCGCGCGGTTCTGGAAGGAGACGAGTGATGCAGGATATCGACCGGATGATCGAAGAGGCGCTCGACGGCGAGGAACAGGCCCTTTTCCGTGAGACGGCCCGGGAGCCGGGCTTCTTCATGCAGGCGTTCGGCCTGCTGGGTGGGCCCAATGGCTGGGTCAATGTCGTGCTGGTGGTGGTGCAGACGGCGCTGTTTGTTGTCGCGATCTGGGCCGGGTGGCGCTTCTTTGAGGCCGAAACGGCCTTGTCCGCCCTGCATTGGGGCCTGCCGGCCGCGGTGCTCGCCCTGATGGCCCTGATCATCAAGATGGGCATGATGCCGGAAATGCAGGCCAATCGGCTGATGCGCGAGCTCAAGCGGCTCCAGCTTCAGGCGGCCGTGGCCCGCAAGGGGTAGCTGGAGCTTCGAGACATTGTCATCCCGGATCGCCGCTTCGCCGGGTCCGGGATGACACGGGGATCTAGCCTCTTGCCATCGCTCCCTTGATCATCTGTGCGGATCGCTCGGGGCCCAGGTCATGGCCGAGGGCGTTGCGGAACCGGCCGTCCGGACCCATCAGATAGATCGTCAGCGAGTGGTTCATCGTATAGGCGTCGCCCTCTCCGACCTTCTGATAGGCGGCGCGGTAGGCGTCCGCGGCGGCCCGGACCTGCGCCGGGGTGCCGGTCAGGCCGATGACGCCTTCGGGAAAGCCGTCGCTGGACAGGTAGTCCTTCAGGGCCTGGGGCGTGTCGCGCCCGGGATCGACCGAGATGAAGACGATCTGGACCTCATCGGCCCGATCTCCGAGCGCCCGCTTCGTCGCCTCGAGCATCTGCAGGGTCGTCGGGCAGTAGTCGGGGCAGTAGGTGAAGCCGAAGAAGACCAGTGACCATTTGCCATCCAGCAGGGTCTGGTCGACCGCCTGTCCGTCCTGGTTGACCAGCTGGAAGGGGCCGCCGACGCTGGGCTGGCCGGTGGAACCGACCTGTCGGGACAGGGGGCTGGCGTCGCCGCGGCTGGACACCATCACGATGGTGACGACGGCCAGCAGGGCGGCGATGGCGACACAGACACCGGCGAACAGCAGGATGGACCGGCGCGGCATCGCGACCTCCTCGAAAACGCGCACGTCCGCGCACGACCGGTCTATAGAAGAGGCGTGAGCCTGTCCCAAGAGCCTCCGGTGCCGCAGTCCCCGTCGCAGTTCGCGCCGGAAGAGGCGAGCCGTTTCGCCGGCTGGCACAACCTGCCGCGCCGCAGCCGGGGCCTGTCCCTGCGTACCCTCGTGATCCTGCGCTGGATGGCGATCACGGGGCAGAGCGCCACGATCGGGATCGCCACCCTCTATTTCCACTTCGACCTGCCGCTGTGGGGCTGTCTGGCCGCCATCGCCGCCAGCGTGGCGATGAACCTGAACGCCACGGCCCGGCTCAAGCGCAGCGACGGCGCCCTGCCGGACGGCAGACTCACGGCGGCCCACCTCGGTTTCGATATTCTGCAACTGTCGATCCTGCTGGGGCTGACAGGCGGACTGCAGAATCCGTTCTGTCTGCTGCTGGTCGCGCCGGTGACGGTGGCGGCGGCCTCCTTGCCGGGGCGGCAGGCGGCCCTGATGGGATTTCTGGTGCTGGTCGCGACGGTCAGCCTGTTCTTCGTCTCCCTGCCCCTGCCGTGGCAGGCCGGCACCGAACTGGACCTGCCGCCGCTCTATCGCTTCGGCATCGGTCTGGCGCTGGTGACCGGGGTGATCTTCACCTCGGCCTATGCCTGGCGGGTCGCCGCCGATGCCGAAAAGCTGGAACTGGCCCTGGCCACGACCCAGGACGTCCTGCAGCGCGAGCAGAGGCTGGCGGCGCTCGGCGGACTGGCCGCGGCGGCGGCGCACGAGCTGGGCACGCCCCTGGCGACCATCCAGGTCGTGGCCAGGGAGTTGCTGCGCGCATCCGCCAGGGACGGTCCGGCCGCCGAAGACGCCGCCCTGATCCTGCAGCAGGCAGAACGTTGCCGCGATATCCTCAAACGCCTGTCGCAACAGCCCGAGGAAGGCGACGCCTTCGCCGAGGTCGGCCTCAAGGCTTTGCTGGAGGAGGTGGTCGAACCCCATCGTGGCTTCGATCTGGCCTTCGAGGTGTCGGTGCGCACCGCCTCGGGAGAGCCGGCTCCCCGCGTGCGTCGCCTGCCTGAGGTGGTCCACGGCCTGTCGACCCTGGTCGAGAATGCCGCGGACTTCGCCGCCACGCGCGTTCGGGTGCGCGCCATCGTCGATGCCGGCTTCATCGAGATCGAGGTCGTGGACGACGGCCCCGGCTTTCCCGCCGACATCCTGCCCCGCCTCGGCGAGCCCTATGTGACCAGCCGGCCCCAGGGCAAGGCGCGCCGGGCGCTGGCGGCCCAGATCGCCGCCTCGGTCGCCGCCGCCACGCCGGGACGCAAGCCCAGGAAGGCCGCGAAACCGGAGCCCGCGCCCGAAACGGTTTCGCCCAGCCAGGGCGGCATGGGTCTGGGCTTCTTCATCGCCCGCACCCTGCTGGAGCGGACGGGTGGCAAGGTGCTGGTGGGTCCCGGTGACGGGGGGCAGACACCGGCGAAGGGTCAGCTCAAGGGGGCCCGTGTCGCTGTGCGCTGGTCCCGACCCGCGCTGGAGGTGCCGTCGTGATGTCGCACCCCCCGTCTGAACCTTGACCGCAGGCCCGCCGTTACCGACTTGAGCCCCCAGGAGACCGCCGATGACCGATGCTGAAGACCGGATCGCCGCCCTTGCGGACAAGACCCTGTTGGTACTCGACGACGACAACGCCCTGCGCACCCGGCTGGGCCGCGCGCTGGAGAGCCGCGGCTTCGAGGTCACCCTCGCGGCCTCCCTTGCCGAGGCCTTCGAGGCGCTCAAGACCTCGGTCCCCGCCTTCGCCGTGCTGGACATGCGACTGGAGGACGGCAACGGGCTGAAGGTGGTCGAGGCCATCCGCGACCGGCGCGAGGACGCCCGCATCATCATGCTGACCGGCTACGGTGCCATCGCCACGGCCGTGGCCGCCGTGAAGGCCGGGGCGGTCGACTATCTGCAGAAGCCCGCCGATGCCGACGACGTGGTCAAGGCCCTGCTGGCCACCGGCGAGGCCCCCGAGCCGCCCGACAATCCGATGAGCGCCGACCGGGTGCGCTGGGAGCATATCCAGCGGGTCTATGAACTGTGCGACCACAATGTCTCGGAGACGGCGCGGCGGCTGGGCATGCACCGGCGGACGCTGCAGCGGATCCTGGCGAAGCGGGCACCGCGCTGACACCGTCTGTCTCCCTCCCCCGAAGTGGGGAGGGTGGTCGCGAAGCGACCGGGTGGGGAAGTGCGAATCCGGGCACCGGCGGTGCGCGACTGGCGTTCCCCACCCGGGCTTCGCTGCGCTTCGCCGTCCCTCCCCATGAAGGGGAGGGAGAAGCAAGAAAAAAGGCCCCGGTGTTTCCACCGGGGCCTCCTTCATTCAGACGTGACGCCGCTGCTTAGCGACGGCTGCGACCGCGGTCGCGATCGCCGCCGCCTTCACGCTTGGGACGGCCGCCGGTGTCGTCCGACAGGGCCGGTTCACCGCGTTCAGCGCGCTCGGCGTTGATCTTGTCGGTGATGTCCTCGCCGGTGGTCTGGTCGACGACCTTCATCGACAGCTTGGTCTTGCCGCGATCATCCATGCCCAGGAACTTGACCTTGACTTCCTGGCCTTCGGTCAGGACGTCGGCGGGGTTGGCGACGCGTTCCAGGCTGATCTGGGACACGTGGACCAGGCCGTCCTTGGCACCGAAGAAGTTCACGAAGGCGCCGAAGTCGACAACCTTCACGACCTTGCCGTTGTAGATGGTGCCGGGCTCGGGCTCGGACACGATGGACGAGATCCAGGCCTTGGCCGCGTCGATCTTTTCCTGGTCCGAAGCGGCGATCTTGACCGTGCCGTCGTCGTCGATGTTGATCTTGGCACCGGTCTTTTCGACGATCTCGCGGATGATCTTGCCGCCGGTGCCGATGATGTCGCGGATCTTGTCGGTCGGAACCTTGATCGACTCGATCTTGGGCGCGTACTCGCCCAGCTCGGTGCGGGCGCCGTCGATGGCCTTGTCCATCTCGTCGAGGATGTACAGGCGGCCGGCCGAAGCCTGGGCGATCGCCTTGCGCATGATCTCTTCGGTGATGCCCGCGACCTTGATGTCCATCTGCAGCGAGGTGATGCCTTCGCGCGTGCCGGCCACCTTGAAGTCCATGTCGCCGAGGTGATCTTCGTCACCCAGGATGTCGGACAGGATGGCGAACTCGCCCGAGGGCTCGAGGATCAGGCCCATGGCGATGCCCGAGACCGGGCGAACCAGCGGCACGCCCGCGTCCATCAGCGCCAGCGACGAACCACAGACCGTGGCCATCGAGGAGGAGCCGTTGGATTCGGTGATCTCCGACACCAGGCGGATGGTGTAGGGGAAGTCTTCCGACGACGGCAGCATGGGACGGATCGCCCGCCAGGCCAGCTTGCCGTGACCGATTTCCCGACGGCCCGCGCCGCCCATCCGACCGGTCTCGCCGACCGAATAGGGAGGGAAGTTGTAGTGCAGCAGGAACTTCTCCTTGTAGGTCCCGGCCAGGGCGTCGACGTATTGCTCGTCCTCGCCGGTGCCCAGGGTGGCGACCACGATGGCCTGGGTCTCACCGCGGGTGAACAGGGCCGAACCGTGGGTGCGCGGGAAGACGCCAACTTCCGAGACGATGTCGCGGACCTTGTCGAGGGCGCGGCCGTCGACGCGGTGACCGTTGTCGATGATGTCGCGACGCAGGACGTGGGCTTCGCATTCCTTGAAGGCAGCGCCGAACTTGGCGGAATCGACGCCGTCGGGGTTTTCGTCGGTCTTCACCAGCTTGGCCGCGGCGGCCTTCTTGGCGGTGTCGACGCCCGTGCGGCGCTCGTATTTGCCGGCGTGGGTGTAGGCGGCCTTGATGTCCTCGCCGACCAGCTTCTGGATGGCGGTGACGACGTCCGAGTGGTCTTCGGCCTGGAAGTCGAAGGGTTCCTTGGCGGCGTGCTCGGCCATTTCGATGATGGCGTCGATCACCGGCTGCATGCCGCGATGCGCGAACATCAGGGCGTTGAGCATGATGTCTTCCGACAGCTCCTTGGCTTCGGATTCGACCATCATCAGGGCGTCCTGGGTGCCGGCGACGACGAGGTCGAGCTGGCTGTCGGGCATCTGGTCGAGGGTCGGGTTGAGGACGTATTCGCCCTCGATATAGCCGACGCGCGCGGCGCCGATCGGACCCATGAAGGGCACGCCCGAGATGGTCAGGGCGGCGGAGGCGGCGACCAGGCCGAGGATGTCGGGATCGTTCTCCATGTCGTGCTGCAGCACGGTGACGACGACCTGGGTCTCGTTCTTGAAGCCCTTGACGAACAGCGGGCGGATCGGACGGTCGATCAGGCGGGAGACCAGGGTCTCCTTCTCGGTCGGACGGCCTTCACGCTTGAAATAGCCACCCGGGATCTTGCCGGCGGCGAAGGTCTTTTCCTGGTAGTTGACAGTCAGCGGGAAGAAATCCAGGCCCGGCTTGGGCGCGCGGCCGTAGACGACGGTGGCGAGGACGACGGTCTCGCCATAGGTGGCCAGAACGGCGCCGTCAGCCTGACGGGCGATGCGGCCCGTTTCGAGGGTCAGCGGGCGTCCGGCCCAGTCGATCGTCTTGCGTTTGATATCGAACATGTTTCGTCTTTCGTATCCCGCGGGCGGATTCCGCGCGGGGTCCCATCAGTGGGTGGAGCGTCGGGCGTTCAGTCCTTCGGTCCATGGGCCGCCGCGCCATCGCGGAAGACCCGGGAAGAAGAGGACCGGTATGGCCCTCGCGTCAGTATCCTCGGGAACCTGATTCACGGCCTCGGCGCGAATGCCTCGATCGACCAGGTTCCTGCGCCGTTACATCCGGCGACGCGCCGGTCTCTGGATGCGGAAAGAGGCGCGGACATGGCCCGCGCCCCAAATCTCATCCGCGTTCCACGCCTAGCGGCGCAGGTTCAGCTTGCCGATCAGAGCGGTGTAGCGCTCGCGATCCACCTTGCTGAGGTGGTCAAGAAGGCGACGACGCTGCGAGACCATCTTGAGCAGGCCGCGGCGCGAGTGGTTGTCCTTCTTGTGGGTTTTGAAGTGGTCGGTGAGGTTGGCGATGCGTTCCGAAAGGATCGCGACCTGGACCTCGGCCGAGCCGGTATCGCCGGCGGAGCGGGCGTTATCGGCGATGACTTCGTTCTTACGCTCGGGCGTAATCGACATCGGGTGACTCCTATTGGAGGTTAAAAACGCGGTCGGGTTCTAGCCGGCCGGCCCGCAACTGACCGAGAGCGACGAGGGTCTGACCCTGGAAGGCTGAAACGGTTCTGGAGCCGTCCCGAAGGCGGCCTTTGAGCGTTTCGACCTGTCGGGGGAGCAGAACGATCGGTCGTCCCTGACGAAGCGAGAAGGCGTCCTGATCCGTCACGGCCAGCTCCGGGATGTCGTCCAGGGCGGTCGCGACGGGAAGCAAGCCTTCCGAGGCGGCGTCCCTATGCACCAGATCGGTGAGGAAATCCAGCGTGACGGCGTTTTCCGTCGAGAACGGTCCGACCCGCTCGCGGCGCAGGGCCGAAACATGCCCCTCGGCCCCCAGAACCGCGGCCAGATCGCGCGCCAATGAGCGGACATAGACGCCCTTGCCGGTGCGGATCGTCAGTTCGACATGGTCCGGGTCCGGCGCATCGCTGACCGCGGCCTCATGGATGGTCACCCGGCGGCTGGCCAGTTCGAACTCGGCTCCCTCCCGGGCCAGGTCATAGGCCCGCTGGCCGTCGACCTTGATGGCGCTGAACTGCGGCGGAACCTGATCGATCTCGCCGACAAAGGCCGGCAGGGCCGCGCGCACGGCCTCGATGTCGGGCCGCACATCCGACCGGGCGATGATCTCGCCCTCGCGGTCCAGGCTGTCGGTCGAGACGCCCCAGTTGATGGTGAAGCGATAGATCTTCTGCGCCTCCATCATGAAGGGCACGGTCTTGGTCGCCTCGCCCAGGGCGATGGGCAGAATACCGGAGGCCAGAGGATCCAGCGTCCCGGCGTGACCGGCCTTCTGGGCGTCGAACAGGCGGCGGACCTTGGAGACGGCCTCGGTCGATCCCATGCCGAATGGCTTGTCGAGACAGACCCAGCCGTTGACGATCTCGCCCTTCTTGCGGCGGCCCATCAGGCCTGGTCGTCCGCGTCGTCATCCTCGAACGGCGAGACATAGACGTCAGCCCGGACGCGGGGGTCGTCGAGTAGACGATTCAGGCGTTCGGCGGCGGCGAAGCTCTCGTCATGCCGGAAGCGCAGGTCGGGGGTGAAGCGCATGTCGATATGCCGCCCCAGCGCGCCGCGCAGGAATTTTGCGTGGACGTTCAGCGCCTTGATGATCTCATCGATGTGACCCGCGACCGGCGCGGTCTCGACGCCGGCGCCCAGCGGTTCGACAAAACAGGTGGCGTGCTTCAGGTCGGGCGACAGCCGCACCTCGGTGACGGTGACGGATACACCGACGAGGACCGGGTCGCGAATTTCATTCTCGCGAAGGACCTCGACCAGGGCGTGGCGGATCATTTCCGAGGCGCGCAGCTGGCGCTGGCTGACGGTGCCGGCCTGGGCGGCGGGCTTGCGGGGTTTGCGGTTGCTCATGAAGACTCCTGTCGCCCGCCGGGGATCGGACCCGGCCTGGAAAAGCGACGCCGCCCCCAGGGTCCGGTCTCCGACCGGCCCGGGAAAAGGCTTGGGGGTCGGAAAGGGCGGAGCCTTCCGGGCGCGGCGCAATTGAAAGAGCGGGGGTCTAGTCCCGTGCGAGGGTCATGTCCAATTGCGCCCGCTCGACGGTGGCCATGACCTCCGACGAGGTGATCGAGCGGAACGGGCGCACCGGCAGGCCGGCGGCGTTCAGGACCCCCGCGCTCCAGTGGTTGCACAGCCGACCGATCCAGAAATGTTCGTGGCTGGCGAAGAAGCGGGCGTCGTCGCCGGCGCGGGCGGCGGCGATCCGGGCCCGGCCTTCTTCGAGGTCCAGCGAGGCCTCGATATGGTCGGCCAGGGCGGTGAAGCCGGCGCTGGACAGGCGCAGCGAGCGGCGGTGTTCAGCGGCGACGAGGGTTCGCGGATCGCGCTGGGCCGGGTCGAGCATGATCACTGAGGCGTTGCCGTGGCGGAAGAAGGCGCGAGCCCCATCGGGCAGGCGGTCGCCGATCGGGCTCTGGTCGACATAGAATCGGGCATCGCCCCAGCCGATCAGAACCCAGTCGCCGGACGGGAGGCTGCGAACGGCCTCGGCCAGCGGTCCGGTCCGGGCTTCCAGCGCCGCGCGCGGCACGGCCAGGTCCGTGTGGAAGCCGTTGTCGAGCACCTGCACCTCGACCCCGGCATCCGTGGCGGTGACCGGCCACAGGGCGGGATCGCCGGGGGCGGTCCAGGACCAGAGGGCCGCGAACGTGCCGAGCGCCATGGCCGTGACCAGCGGTCCGAGGCCGTGACCCGTAAGGCGTCGCTTCATCGGGCCTTGAGACGCCACGCACCGCACAGGGTGGTGACAGGCGCGTCGGGACCCAGCCGGGCCGGGGCGCGAAACAGCATCACATCGACCCGGTCGCGGCGATGCAGCAGGGCGATCAGGCCGGGCGTCTGGTCACCACACAGGGGGGAGGGGGCCACGGGCTGTCCGCGCGTGAGCGGAATGATCCGCCGGAGCTCGATCTGGGCGTCGGCGGGGGCCTCCATCCGGTCCGCGAAAGTCTGGCCGAAGACCAGGTTCTCGCGCCCGGCGGCGATGCGCAGCGGAGATGTACGAAGACTTTCGCCGGTATCGAACCGGACCAGGGCACCGGTGAAGGTCGCGCCGCCGAGGGCCGCGCGCGTGACCTCGTCCGTCGGACCGAACTCCCCGGTCAGCGCCGCATCCGTCGCCGCCGCGACCAGGGGATTGGCATCGTCCGCGAGAGCGGCTTCCAGACCGGTCAGGCCGTCAGCTTCCCCGGAGGTCAGTCGGCCCGCCCAGTCGGCCACGCGCCCGGCGGCGGGGACGGCTTCGTCACGGATCGACACCCAGGCGGCCACGGCCTGTTTCTGCTCGATGGCCAGCAGGAACAGCACCAGGCAGACGAAAGCCAGCCCCCCGGCGAGGCGCTTCATTCCCGTCTGGCGCGGGGCGGTGCTGCGATATTCGGCGACCGTCATGAGCGCGATCATATCGAGGGTCTGTGACGGCGGAAATGGCTATCGCGCCACAGGTGCGTCAGGGCCTGGGGGAGGCGGCGTCCGCGCCCGGGCCGCCCGCGGGCGGCATGGCCCATTCGCCGCGCCAGCTATAGGACAGCTGGACGCAGTGGCGGAATGTGCCGTCCGACCAGCGCCCGACTGCATGCACGGTCATCGGCCGCGCCAGCCGGACCCGGCCCAGAACCATCCAGGCCTCTTCCGCGCCGGGGCAGAGCGCACGGCTGAGCCCGCGTCCGCCGCCTTCGGGGGCGATGGCATAGATTGAGGTTTCGCGCGATCCGGCCGGCAGGACCTGACGCACCCGGTCCGGACCGCCGCGTCGGATGTCGGCCGAGCCCCGGTTTGAGGTCGAGATGATCCGCCGCACGCTGATGGCCCCGAACAGACCCCGGTCGGCTTCCAGCGTAATGCCGCGCGTCAGGGACTGGGTGATCCGGTCCGCGGCGTCATAGGCCAGATACCGCGTCTCGGCCGCGGCCGGGCCGGCGACGGCGGAAAACGCGAGCAGGGAGATCAGGAAAGGACGCATGGCGAACTCATCCACAACGGATGGGGCGGAAACACGGCCATGCCTCCCCCCAGGGGGGAGGCATGAAACCCTAGTCCAGCGTGCGCTTGATCTCTTCGACCGTGAAGCACTCGATGTAGTCGCCGGCCTTGATGTCCTGGAAGCCCTGGAAATGCATGCCGCACTCCTGGCCCGACGGGACTTCGTTGACCTCGTCCTTGAAGCGTTTGAGCGTCTGCAGCGTGCCGAGCTCCAGCACCACGACATCGTCGCGGATGATGCGAACCTTGGCACCCTTGCGGACCACGCCCTCGGACACCCGGCAACCGGCGATCTTGCCGGTCTTGGAGATGTCGAACACCTGCAGCACGGCCGCATTGCCCAGGAAGGTTTCCCGTTGCAGCGGGGCCAGCATGCCGGACAGCACGCCCTTCATGTCGTCGAGCAGGTCGTAGATGATCGAATAGTAGCGGATCTCCACGCCTTCGCGCTCGGCCAGGTCGCGGGCCTGTTTCGAGGCGCGGACGTTGAAGCCCAGGATCGGCGCGCCGGCCGACTTGGCCAGCTGGACGTCGCTCTCGGTGATACCGCCGGCACCCGACATGACGGTGCGCGCGCGGACCTCCTCGTTGCCCATCTTGTCCAGCGAGCCGACGATGGCTTCGGCGGAACCCTGGACGTCGGCCTTGATGAGGACCGGCAGTTCCGAGACCTTCTTGGACTGAAGCTTGGACATCATGTCGACCAGCGAGACCTGGTTGATGCCGCCGGTCAGCTTTTCGCGCTTGATGCGGGCGCGGTACTCGGTCAGCTCGCGGGCGCGGGCCTCGCTTTCGACCACGGCGAACGGCTCGCCCGGAGACGGGGCCTCGTCCAGGCCGAGAATCTCGACGGGAACCGACGGACCGGCCTCGGCCAGCTGTTCATTGCGCTCGTTGAGCAGGGCGCGAACCTTGCCCCAGGCCGAACCGGCCACGACGATGTCGGCGCGCTTCAGCGTGCCGCGCTTGACCAGAACGGTGGCGACCGGGCCGCGGCCCTTGTCCAGCTTGGCCTCGATGACCACGCCTTCCGAGGTGCGCTCGGGGTCGGCCTTCAGATCCATCATCTCGGCCTGCACCAGGATGGCCTCGATCAGACCGTCCAGGTTGGTGCGGTTCTTGGCCGAGACCTCGATGATCTGGGTGTCGCCGCCCAGGCTCTCGGCGATGACCTCATACTGCAGCAGTTCATTGACGACCTTGAGCGCATTGGCGTCCGGCTTGTCGATCTTGTTGACCGCCACGATGATCGGGGCGTTCGCCGCCTTGGCGTGCTGGATGGCCTCGATCGTCTGGGGCATGACGCCGTCGTCGGCGGCCACGACCAGAACCACGATGTCGGTCACATTGGCGCCCCGCGCGCGCATCGCCGAGAAGGCGGCGTGGCCGGGGGTGTCCAGGAAGGTGACGCGCGCGTCGTTGGGCAGGCGGACCTGATAGGCGCCGATGTGCTGCGTGATGCCGCCGGCTTCGCCCGAGGCGACGTCGGTGGTGCGAAGGGCGTCCAGCAGAGAGGTCTTGCCGTGATCGACGTGGCCCATGATGGCCACGACCGGCGCACGCGGCGTGGTCGCCTCGTTGTCGATCGCGTCGGACAGGAAGCCGGTCTCGATGTCCGACTCGGACACCCGCTTGACCGTCATGCCGTATTCGTCGGCCACCAGTTCGGCGGTGTCGGTGTCGATGACGTCCGTGATCTTCACCATCAGACCCTGACGCATCAGGAATTTGACGATGTCGACGCCGCGCACGGCCATCCGGTTGGCCAGATCGCCGACGGTGATGACGTCAGGGATGACGACCTCGCGCGGACGGTTCGGCGTGTCGGTCGATCCGCCCTTGCGCTTTTCCTTCTCGCGTTCGCGGGCGCGGCGGACCGAGGCCAGCGAGCGCATCCGCTCGGCGGTGTCACCGTCGCCGGCGACCGACTGGATGGTCAGGCGGCCTTCGCGGCGCTTGGGCTCGCCGCGGGTGCGGCTGACGGCCTTGCCGGCGTCCGAGAAACGCTTGTCGCGATCATCCTCGGGCTTCAGGGGGCGGGCGAAACCGCCGCCGGGCGCGCGGCTCGGACGGGCGACCTCGGCCTGGGCCGGAGGGGCGTTCGGGGTCGGACGGCCACCGGGGCCGGTGCGTGCTCCGCCCGGACGGGCGGCACCGGGCGCGGGGCGCGGGGTCAGGGCCGAATAGCGGACGGGCTCTGCCGGACGACCGGCGGGACCCGACGGACGCGTCGTGGTGGGGCGGTCGGAATAGGCGCGTTCACCGCCGCCCATCGCTTCTTCGCGCGCCGAGCGGCCACCGAAGGCCGGGCCGGCGGGTGCGCGCGACGGATTGGGAGCCTTGGGCACACGCTGGCCGAAATTGACCGTCGGGCGGGCCGGCGGGGCCGGGCGGGCCGGGGCGGGTGTTGATGCGGCGGCCTCGACCGGAGCCGGGGCGGGTGCCTCGGGTGCGGCGGTCGGTGCGGCGGCGGCCGGAGCCGCACGTTTGGTCGGGGCCGGAGCCGGGGCGGCGGCGGTCAGCTTGGCGGCCTCGGCGCGGGCGGCCTCGGCAGCGGCACGGGCGGCCGCAGCCTCGGCCTGGGCGGCGCTGGCGGCCTGGGCCGTGGCGGCGGCGGCTTCGTGAGCGGCCTTGTCGCGGCGCGCCTGTTCGGCGGCGGCGGTCTCGGCGCGCTGCGCCTGGGCCTGGGTTGCCAGTTCGATGGCCCGGCGACGGGCTTCCTGTTCCTCGTTCGACAGGCGACCACCGGCGGGACCAGCCGGGGCGGCCGGACGCGGCGCGGCGGGCGCGGCCGGTTCCGGACGGCGCGCGGCGACGTCGAAGCCCTGCGGGCGCTGATGGCCCGGCACGGCACCTGCGCGGCGCTTGGTCTCGACCACCACGGTCTTGGTGCGGCCATGGCTGAAGCTCTGGCGCACGGTGCCGGTCGAAACCGATCCCGCCTGCCGGGGCTTCAGGCTCAGCGGCGCGCGCGGGCCCGTCGTGGACGGTTGTCCCGTGGGAGCCTGCGGTGCGTCGTTGTTGGTCTTGTCGTTCTCGTCAGTCATCCGGTCGCTTTACTCGGGACAGCGGGAGATCCGCCGTCGTCTCGTTCAAACACAAAAAGCCGCGCGCTGCCCTGCCCCCAAATCAGGGAGCAGAACCCCGCCCGTCCAAAACCTTATTCGGGGCCTCAGCCGGCTCACCGCCCCACTCCGGGGGCAGAAGCGGTCGAAATCCCGCCAGTCGTTCGACCTCTATGGTCCAGCGATCGGCCCGCCCGCCCTCAAGCAGGACGGCGTGTATCGCATTTTCCAGCCCAAGGGCCAAACTCAAATCGTCCGCCGTGTAGACGCCGCAGACTTTCGGCGGTGGCGTCATGTGTTTCGCCAGCGAAAGCAGCTTGCCGCGGCCGTCAGCGGACCCGTCCGCCGCCTCGATGATCCACGCGGCCTTGCCCGACCGGATATTGGCCAAGGATTTCTCGAAGCCTGAGATAAGCACGCCTTCGCGCCGGGCAAGCCCCAGCTGGTCCAGGCAGCGCCGGAACAACAGGTTTTCGACCGTGTCCGCCAGGTCGGCGGCGGGCTTGAGGGAGGCCTTGGCGGCGCGGGAGAACAGGTTCTTCTTCACCGCCGTCTCAAGCGAGGCGCGGTCCGCCGCGACCCACAGGCCGCGTCCCGGCAATTTGCGCGCCAGGTCGGGAGCCACCGAACCGTCCGGAGCGGCGACGAAGCGGATCAGGCGAGATTCGTCCATGACCTCGTGGGTGACGAGGTCGCGTCTCTCTCTATCGATCGTCGCTTCGCGCAGACTCATGGAGGGCCCGGTCTCCCATCACGCGTTTTCGGGTTCGTCGGCGGCTTCGTCGGAAGCCTCCGCGTCGCCGTCAGCCGCGACCTCTTCCGAGGCCTCGCCCATGTCGGAGAAGACGGCTTCGGCGTCGTATTCGCCTTCGGCCAGTTCTTCCTCATATTCCGGCTCGGGCGGTTGCGGCAGTTCCGAAGCGTCGATCCAGCCGGCGGCCACACGGGCCTGCAGGATCAGCATTTCGGCCTCTTCCTGGGCAAGGTTGAAGCTCTCCAGAACGCCCGGGACCTTGACCCGCTCGCCGTTCTTGACCTCGTAGCCGCCGCGGATTTCGTCGGTGGCCAGATCGGCCAGATCCTCGACGGTCTTCACCCCGCCCTCACCAAGCGCGACGGCGATGGCGCCAGTGACGCCGGGCACGGCCATGACTTCGTCAAGCACGCCCAATTCGACGCGTTTTGCGTCGAGCACGGCGGCCTGTTTCTCGAGGAAGTCGCGGGCGCGGGCCTGCAGTTCCTCGGCGGTGTCCTCGTCAAAGCCCTCGATGTCCGAGATTTCGTAGGATTCCACGAAGGCCAGGTCCTCGACCGTGGCGAAGCCTTCGGTGACCAGCAGCTGGGCGATGACCTCGTCCACGTCCAGGGCTTCCTGGAACAGGGTGGTGCGCTCGCTGAACTCGCGCTGGCGGCGCTCGGAGTCCTGGCTCTCGGTGATGATGTCGATCTGCCAGCCGGTCAGCTGCGAGGCGAGGCGGACGTTCTGGCCGCGGCGGCCGATGGCCAGCGACAGCTGTTCGTCGGGCACGACCACCTCAACGCGGTCGGCTTCCTCGTCGAGCACGACCTTGGAGACCTCGGCCGGGGCCAGGGCGTTGACGATGAAGGTGGGCTCATCGTTGTTCCACTGGATGATGTCGATCTTCTCGCCCTGCAGTTCGGCGACGACCGCCTGAACCCGCGAGCCGCGCATGCCGACGCAGGCACCGACGGGATCGATGGAGGAGTCGTTCGACAGCACGGCCATCTTGGCGCGCGAGCCGGCGTCGCGGGCAGCGGCGCGGATCTCGATCACGCCGTCGTAAACTTCCGGCACTTCCTGGGCGAACAGCTTGGCCATGAAGCCGGGGTGCGAGCGCGACAGCATGACCTGCGGGCCCTTGGCCTCGGCGCGGACGTCATAGATGTAGGTGCGGATCCGGTCGCCGATGTTGAACACCTCGCGCGGGATGGAGTCGTTGCGGCGCATGATGCCCTCGCCCCGGCCCAGGTCGACGACGGTGTTGCCGTATTCGACGCGCTTGACGGTGCCGTTGACGATCTCGCCGACGCGGTCCTTGAACTCTTCGTACTGGTTGGCGCGTTCGGCGTCGCGGACCTTTCCGGTCACGACCTGACGGGCCATCTGGGTCTGCACCCGGCCGAACTCGAACGGCGGCAGGTTCTCGATGTACTCCTTGCCGACAAAGGCTTCCGGATCGCGCTTGGAGGCGTCGGTCAGGCGGACCATGGCGCTGTCGTTGAACTCTTCCAGCTCGTCTTCCGGCTGCCAGTCGTCGGCCACGATGGTGACGTGACGGGTCAGGGCCATTTCGCCCGACTTGATGTCGATCTTGGCGCGGATGTCGTGATGGGCACCGTAACGCGACTTGGCGCCCTTCTGGATCGCCTCCTCGATCGCCTCGACGACGATCTCCTTGTCGATGTTCTTCTCGCGCGCGACCGCATCGGCGATCTGCAGCAGTTCAAGACGGTTCGCGGAAACGCCGGCAACAGCCATGGTCTAGTCCTCGGTCTCTTCAGAGTTGTCGTTACGGGCGGCGCGCTTCTCGGCACCCGCCTTCATCAGTTCGTCGGTCAGCACCAGTTTGGCGTCGACCAGCCATTCAAACGGAATCAGGGCGGTGTCGTCCTCGCCCTCCAGATCCATGGCGACATTGTCGCCGTCCGTGCCTGCGATCATGCCCTTGAACCGCTTGCGGCCCTCGATCATGCGGTCGCTTTCCAGCCGCGCCTCATAGCCCTCGAACAGGTCGAAGTCGGACAGCCGGGTCAGCGGGCGGTCGACGCCCGGCGACGACACCTCCAGCAGATATTCGCCGGCGATCGGGTCGGCGGCGTCGAACACCTCCGACACGGCGCGGCTCAGGCGGGCGCATTCCTCGACGGCGATGTCGTGGTCGGCGGGCCGTTCGGCCATGATCTGCAGGCGGCGGCGCAGGGTCCCGCCCATCAGACGCACGCGCACGATGTCGAGACCCAGGCTCTCGGCCACGGGTTCGATCAGCTCCAGCAGAGCGCGGTCTTCGACGGTCCTGGCCTTCAAAGGCTTGGGTCTCACAGGCAATAAAAAAGCGGCGGGCCCGACGGCCGCCGCTTCAAACGGCGCCGTTAGGACGCCGGTCTAACGATGTGGGAGGGCGTATAGGCCAATCGATGGCCCGAGGGAAGTCCCCGTCGCCACGCGGGTCCGACCGCATCCCAAGGCCGGATCGGTCGTATCTGGCATGGGCGGTCAGAAGCACGATCAGCCCGATTGCCAACCGTTTCCCAGGTTGCCAGAACGGACCCGCATGAAAATCTACTGGATCGGTCTCGACACGCCCGGACGACTGGGCATTTCGCGGAAGCCTGAGGGGGGTGAGGCGCTGGACGAGCAGATGGCCAGGCTGGCGCATGGCATGGTCGATCACGTCGTCAGCCTGCTCGAGCCCGCCGAGGCCGCAGAACTGGGTCTGGCCGGGGAAGGCGCGGCCGCCGAACGGCATGGCGTCGGCTTCTACAACTTCCCGATCATCGACCACGGCGTGCCGGCGGACCCGGCCTACTACCGGCGGGTGGCGACCGCCGTCGAGCGCCGACTGAATGCCGGGCAGGCCATCGTTATCCACTGCCGGGCCGGGCTGGGGCGCGCGCCGTCCCTGGCCATCGCGGCCCTGATCGTGAGCGGAGTCCATCCCGACGAGGCTATCCTGCGCGTCGGCAGGGCCCGGGGACGGCCCGTGCCCGAGACCGACGAACAGCTGGCGTTCATCCGCGACTTCGCCGCCGGTCTCGGCCGGGTCTGAGGCCGGTTCAGACCAGTTCGATCTGACCGAGGAAGTCGCGCTTGCCCAGCGGCACGCCCGCCTGACGCAGGATGGCGTAGGCCATCGACAGGTGGAAATAGAAATTCGGCAGGGCGAAGCTGGTCAGATAGCCCCTGCCCTCGAAATTCAATTCGACGCCGGGGAAGCGCAGTTCGACGCGACGCGTCCCGCCGCCCTCGAAGGCGGCGGCCTCGACGCCCTCGACGAAGGCGATCGACAGGGCGACGGTCTGCTTCAACTCCGCCAGCGAGGCCTCGGTGTCTTCGGTCTTGGGCCATTCCTGGCCGGTCAGCCGGGCGACGCAGCTGCGGGCCGAAAAGGCCGCCATGCGGATCTGGTCCGGGAACGGCCGCATGTCCGGGGCCAGTCGCGCCTCCATCAACGCCGCCTCGTCGAGACCGGCCTCGACCGCGCTGTCGATCAGGCCGGACAGGACGTTCAGCCCGCGCAGGAACATGGAGGTGGCGACGTGGTCGAGGGCGAGGCTCATCTGTCAGTCCTTTTGAGGTACGCAGGGGTTCTGCCCCGGTTCGACATCGATTTCCAGCAACCATCGCCACTGGGCTTGCCGTTCCAGGCCGCGCATGGTTCGCCTCGGCCATGACCCTGCCGGCCCGCCTTCCGTCCCGTCTCGCCGCCGTTGCCGGCTTCGCCCTGCTCATCGCGCTCTGTGCCCGTCTGACCGTGCCCATGGTCCCGGTGCCGATGACGATGCAGACCTGGGCGGTGCTGCTCGCCGGCGTCGCGCTCGGGCCGCGCCGGGGCGGGGCCGCCGTCCTGCTGTATCTGGCCCTGGCCCTGGTCGGACTGCCGGTGCTTTCCGACGGTGCGTCCGGATCCGGCCCCTTCACCGGGCCGACGGCGGGCTATTTGATCGCCTTTCCGCTCGCCGCCGGACTGGCGGGCGTCCTGGCCGAGGGTGGACGGTTGCGCCGCTTCATCCCGGCGGTGGCCTGGCTGTTCGGCCTGCATCTGTCGATCATGGCGCTGGGGACCGGCTGGCTGGCCGTTCGCATGGGCGTCCCGGCCGCCGTCGCCGCCGGCTTCACGCCTTTCCTGGCCGGCGCGGCGGTCAAGTCAGTCTTCGTCGTTCTGGCGGCGCGGGTCCTGTCGGCCGTCCCGGGCTTCAGGTCCGGATAAAGTCGAGGAAGATCGGGGCCGTGTCGCCCAGCTTCTTCTCTTCATAGCGGGTGACCACATGGTCGGCCGGGGCGATGCGCCAGTCGTCGGCCGCCTCGGCCTGCCACACCAGTCCCGGCGTGCGCTCGAACTTCTCCAGAGCCCAGTCGGCATAGTCCTTCCAGTCCGTCACGAACCGCAGCCGTCCACCGGGCTTGAGCAGGCGCACGATCTCGGCCGCGAAGGCGTCCTGCACCAGCCGGCGCTTGTTGTGCCGCGCCTTGTGCCAGGGATCGGGGAACAGGATCATCACCCGGTCCAGCGAGGCGTCCGGCAGGGCGGTCATGACGTCACGAGCGTCGTCGGCATGCAGCCGGACGTTCTTCAGGCCCCGCTCGTCGACGTGGCGCAGGGCCGAGGCGACGCCGTTCAGGAAGGGCTCGCAGCCGATCATCAATGTGTCGGGATGGCGCGCCGCCTGTTCCGCCAGATGCTCGCCGCCACCGAAGCCGATCTCAAGCCAGACGGCCTTCGCATCCGGCATCAGGACGCGCGGATCGACTGGTCCGGCCCTGGGGTCGGACACGGCGATGGACGGCAACAGGGTATCGAACAGCGCGGCCTGCAACGGCTTGATCGGCCGCGACTTGATCCGGCCGAAGGTCCGCATGGGGCGGTGGGCGGTGGCTGGCGTATCGGGATCGGAAGACATGGCCGGGGCTATAGCCAGCCGCCGCATCGGGCGCGAGTGGTTAGTGATGGGCCGGCGTGGCAGCCCACGCCCTCCAACCACTAGCCACCAGTCACGCCTTTGATCAGACCAGGGCCTTCAGCTGATCGACCAGATCGGTCTTCTCCCAGCTGAAGCCGCCGTCCGCGTCCGGTGCACGTCCGAAATGGCCATAGGCCGAGGTGCGGGCATAGATGGGCTTGTTCAGGCCGAGGTGTTCGCGAATGGCGCGCGGCGTCGCCCCGCCGATCAGGCCGAGAATATTGGCCTCCAGTACCGCTTCATTGACCGGTCCCGTGCCGGTCCCGTGCAGGTCGACGTGAATGGACTGGGGCTTGGCCACGCCGATGGCATAGGAAATCTGGATGGTGCAGCGGTCGGCCAGACCCGCCGCGACCACGTTCTTGGCCAGATACCGGCAGGCATAGGCCGCCGATCGGTCGACCTTGGTCGGGTCCTTGCCCGAGAAGGCACCGCCACCGTGCGGTGCCGCGCCGCCGTAGGTGTCGACGATGATCTTGCGGCCGGTCACGCCCGCGTCGCCGTCCGGCCCGCCGATCTCGAAAATGCCGGTCGGATTGATGTGCCAGACGGTGTTCTCGTCGGTGAAGCCTTCCGGCAGCACGTCGAGAATGTGGGGTTTGACGATTTCGGCCACCTGATCCGACGAGAGGCCCGGGGCATGCTGCGTCGACAGGACGATGGAGGTTGCGCGAACCGGCACGCCGTCTTCGTACTGGATCGTGACCTGGGACTTGGCGTCAGGCTCCAGCCGCTTGTCGCCGCCGTGGCGGACCTCGGCCAGGCGCTTCAGGATGTTGTGGCTGTATTGCAGGGTCGCCGGCATCAGCTCGGGCGTCTCGTTGGAGGCATAGCCGAACATGATGCCCTGGTCGCCGGCACCCTCGTCCTTGTTGCCCGCGGCGTCCACGCCGACGGCGATGTCGGCGGACTGGCCATGCAGGCGGTTGATGAACTCGAACGTCTCCCAGTGAAAGCCGGCCTGTTCATAGCCGATGTCGCGCACGGCGGCGCGAACGGCGGCCTCGATTTCCGCCTCGATACCCGGGGCCCAGATGTCGCCGTCCATGATCCCCTTGCCGCGGATTTCGCCGGCCAGCACCACCAGATTCGTGGTCGTCAGGGTCTCGCACGCCACCCGCGCCTCGGGATCCCGGGTCAGGAACAGGTCCACGACCGTGTCGGAGATGCGGTCAGCGACCTTGTCGGGATGCCCCTCGGAGACGCTTTCAGACGTGAAGAGGAAGGAGGTTCGGGACAAGGCGGGACTCCGGAGCGGCGTGACGGCCGCCAGACATATAAAGATATGTTTATATGTTCAAGTCACCTGCTGCTTTCGACCCCGTCCGGCCCATGCGACCGCTGCGTCGAAGGCGCGCACGAGCCTGCTGATCCATTCAGGACGGGTCGTCCGGGTGTCGATATATGGTTCTGGAAAAATGGGGCCGCTTAGGTGACTCGAACACCTGACCCCCGCATTACGAAGACCAGGAAGGAGGCGGATAAAAACCATGATTATTGAAATACTTATAGGCCGCTGAGACCATACGGATCAGCACCACCCAGCCTCCTGCCAGACTCGCCGGAGCGGTCGGTGAGGGCGTTTCCTGAGTTACGCGCCTTAATGTGGGAAACGCCGAAATTCCGGCCTGCGCCATACCTGCAGAACCCGCTGACCTCCGCACAACTGGGCGGGCGATCAGGCTCTGCCCCGCGCTCGGAATCGCTCCGGATATTCCGTCGTAAACACCACCAGATATTGGCGGAAGCGGTAATATTAAATCGACGTCTAAGAAACAAATTCCGACCCGTCTACTTGGCTGGATCTCCAAAAAACAAACATAATCCATGACCGATTCCGGCTTTTGTATTTTTGGTTTTGCACAAATTTGATCTAGCCGTATTGACGACACAATTATTTCTGGCTCGTGATTTCTGATTTATTGATAATTGGATGTCGCTGCCTAGTTTCGGGTTGTGTCCATGAATATTTTTCTTCCGTGGATGCGTGGTCTGAAACTCTTGGGCCTGGTTGCCCTGTTTAGCGCCTTGGGGGTCGGCAGCGCTCTCGCAGGGATCGAAGAACTTGGAATCGATCCGCGAGGACGATCAGACTTGTCCTTCGATGGTCCGTTTCGCTGCTATGCGGACGACAACCTCGAAAACGGCCGGCCGTACGGCCCTCATCCTCTCGATGCCGCCTATGAGGTGGCCCGGCTGAAGTCCGTCGCCAGCGAGGCGGAGTTGACCGCCGCCAGGGCCGCTCTGGTCGTCGCCAAGGCAAACCTTGATGCCTCGGTCACCGTCACAAAGACCTATACAGCCGACGACGTCATCCGGTGGTACGTCTATGTGACGGCCCTTGAGGTGGTAAGGGACGTTACGGAACGAGCCTATCAGGGCGGGCTCATCCTGCTCACGCCTGAAAGGCGGGTCACCTGGGCAGATCTGGTGAATAACCCCGACTCGGCCATCCGTAATTTCGCCGGGGAGTACGTCAGCAATCTGTCTGGCAGCATCGGTTTTTCGCTTACCGAAGGTGTCCCCTTCGGTCTTGATCAAATCCTCAAGGATTCCCTGAAAGCCTCGCTTCTGGAGAAGCTCAAGACCTACCGCGACTCGGCGTTGAGCTCCTACAATGAGGCTGTGGCCCAGGGTGCGCCCAGCCTGCTCGCGGAAACCCGGTTCCCGTCTCCGGCGGCCCTGGCGGCCTACAATGACGCGAAGGCGGCTGTTGAGGCGGCTGTAGAGCAATCTACCGTCGATGGTCATGCCGCGTTCGAAGCTCAAAAAGCCGCCCAGGATGCCCCCTCAGATCTGCCCCCCTGCGATTCCGACGAACTGAAGCAAATGCTTGCGCAGGCTTTTTGCCCGGATTTCGACAACCCGTTCACGCCCGACGAAGAGG
This sequence comes from Caulobacteraceae bacterium, assembly GCA_965284535.1. GTDB lineage: Bacteria > Pseudomonadota > Alphaproteobacteria > Caulobacterales > Caulobacteraceae > Brevundimonas. The sequence continues at coordinate 636,499 of OZ260090.1, read as the reverse complement.
CGGGCACGCCCGGCATCACAGCCCGCTTCTATGCCAGGGTCGCCCAGATCCGAGCGCTGGTGTGCGATGGCTTTGCCCCTGCGACGGCACCGACGTTGACGTCTCTGTCGCCTGCCGCCGGACCGACTTCTGGCGGCACCGTTGTGACCTTGACGGGCACTGACTTCACCGGTGCAGGCGGGGTCACCTTCGGTTCCACCGCCGCGTCCGCTTTTACGGTCGTCAGCGCTACTGAGATCACCGCGACCGCACCGGCGGGAACAGGCACGGTCGATGTGACGGTGACCACTCCCAACGGCAGCAACGCCAATGCCGGCACCGGCAATGACTTCACCTATGTGACCGCACCGACGGTAGCCTCTCTGTCGCCCGCATCCGGACCTGCCACCGGCAGCACCGTTGTGACCTTGACTGGCACTGACTTCACCGGTGCCGTGGGTGTCAGCTTCGGCTCCAATGCCGCCTCTGCCTTTACCGTTGAAAGTGCAACGCAGATTTCTGCGACAGCGCCTGCGGGTACTGGCACGGTCGAACTAACCGTGACGACCCCCGGCGGAATCAGCGCCACTGCCGGCATCGGCAATGACTTCACCTATGTGTCCGCACCAATGGTGACATCCCTGTCTCCCGTTGCGGGACCTGTTGCGGGCGGCACCATTGTGATCCTTACGGGCACCGACTTCACCGGTGCCACGGGTGTCCTCTTTGGCGTCACTCCGGCGACCGGTTTCACCGTGGACAGCGTCACGCAGATCACCGCCACGGCTCCGGCCGGAAGCGGTACTGCCAATGTGGTCGTCGAGACAGCGTCCGGGGTCAGCGTCTCCGGGTCTGACAATGAGTTCAACTATCTCGAAGCCCCATCGCAACCTCGATTTGAAGGACTGCGAAGCGCCTACTCAGATACAACTCCGACCTTCATCGGCACGACCAGCAATAGCGCCGCCGTCATGATCCTGATTGATGGAGTCGAGGTCGGACCGGCAAACATGCCGGTGGGGGGGAGGCGATTCTCATTCACGACAGCGGCGCTGGCTGACGGTGAACATCGGATTTCGGCCTACGCATCCAACGCAGGCGGCTTGTCGGAATCCACTGACGAATGGCCGTTTGAGGTCGACACGGTGGTGCCGGACGCCCCTGTGATCACCAACCCCGTTTCAGGACAGTTCCTGCGCAACGTTACTTTCGTTCAGGGCACGGCGGATCCGGACTCGGAGGTCTACATCTACCTCATCGGAGCGGGTAATCCGGCGGCGCCGTCGGGTGCGCTCAGCAATGTGCAAGGCAATCTGATCGGCCGCTCCCGCGCCGATGGGAATGGCAACTGGACGCTGGATCTCGATGGGCAGAACGCACAGTCCCAACTGGGCATCTCGAGCGTGGGTGAGGTGTCAGCATCAATCTACGCCGTGAGCCATGACGATGCAGGCAATGAGTCTGACGTCTCCGCCGTGGTCGAGTTCAAGATCGATTATGTGCCGCCCGTCGTGCCGACCGTGACCAGTCCGACCCAAGGCTCCACCGTCAACACCGCCTTCCCGATCTTCACCGGAACGGCGGAGCCGGCCTCTCGCATGACTGTCGTGCTCGACAGCCTCACCTATGGGGTCGGCACCGTCGACAACCAGGGAAATTGGAGCATCTCCGGCGGCAACGCCGGTGCCCTGGACGGCGCGCAGGCGTCTCCCCCTGAAGGCGGACTGACCGCCGGCGCGCACTCCTTCGTGGTGATCTCGCAGGACACAGCGGGCAACCAGTCAACGACGGCGACGATCACGTTCAATGTGGTGCTGCTGGTGGTTACGCCGACCACCCTGTCGGACGGTGTGGTCGCATCAGCCTACAGCGGCACGATCTCGGCGACGGGCTGTGTCGGTCCCTGCACCTTTGCGGTCACCGCCGGCGCTCTTCCGGCCGGGATCACCCTGTCCTCATCGGGTGAACTGGCCGGCACCCCGACGGCGGGCGGGTCGTTTGACTTCACCGTAACCGCCACAGACGCCGGAGCGGGTGACCTAACCGCGGCCCATGCCTTCACCCTGATCGTCGCGGCTCCGACCATAACTGCGACGGCCACATTGGCGGCGGCTCAGCGTGGCTTTGCCTACAGTCAGACGCTGGTCGGTGCGGGCGGAACAAGTCCCTATACCTTCACGCTTCAGACCGGCCCGCTTCCGGCGGGGATTACCCTGTCTTCGGCGGGTGTGGTTTCAGGCGTCCCGACGGCGGTCGGCAGCTTCCCCATCGTGGTGCGGGTGACCGACTCTTCGACGGGTTCCGGTCCCTACTTCTCCGACGTCAATCTGACCCTCGTGGTCAATGCGGCGGCGATTACGATTACCCCGACCTCCCTGCCGGACGTTATGGCCGGCGTATCCTACGACCGCTCGCTCAGTGCCTCGGGTGGAGCCGGGAGCTACAGCTATGCGGTGACTGCCGGGGCGCTGCCGACCGGCATCACCCTGAGTTCGGCTGGCCATGTCAGCGGAAACTCGTACCAGGTGGGAGACGCCAACTTCACCGTCACGGCGACCGATGCATTCGGTAACACCGGTTCGGTTGCCCTGCGTCTCTCGATCCTTGCCCGTCCTGATCCGTCACAGGATCCGGACGTGCGTGGGTTGGATGCCGCCCAGGCTTCGGCGACCCGTCGCCTCACCGGCACCCAGATCGACAACTTCAGCCGTCGTCTGGAGCAGCTGAACACCGGTTTCGGAGATCAACCGGTAAGCATGGGTCTGACGATGAACTCGGGCCTGACCCAGCTGGGTCAGGATGCGGACCAGCGCACTCGCTTCGGCGGGCGACAATCGTTCGGACAAGGCCAGGTCGATTCTGACCGTGCTGAGCTGCGCTCCATGATGTTGGCAAACGCCGGTCTCGCACCTGCCCCGAACGGCTTTATCGGTAGCGTTGTTGCCAATGTCGGACTGGGTGCTGACACCGGCATGATTGCTGGTGGCTCGAATGCTGGCCCGCGTGACGCCGGCTCCGCGCCCGCTGGCGGGGCACGCTTCTGGACTGGTGGCGCTATCACCATCGGTGAGCGTGACGAGACGACCAACCAGGCCAGGTTCTCGATACAGTCGTCGGGGATCAGCATGGGCGTGGACTTCCCGGTCTCGCCGACCCTCGACTTAGGTATCGGTGGCGGGTTCGGTGAAGAGCGCGCTGATGTGGGCAGGAACGACTCCAGCGTCGACTCGTCCAACTTCGTGGGCGTCGCTTACGGCAGCTGGCGTCCCGAGGGCGGCGCCTACTTTGATGCCATGCTGGGCTTGGGCACCCTGGAGTTCGACCTCCAGCGCCGGGTCAGCATCGACAACAGCCTGGTCACGGGTCAACGCGATGGCACGGCTCTGTTTGGCTCCGTCGGGATGGGTATGGACCGGGCGCTCTCGAGCGGCCGGATCAACACCTACGGCCGGGTTGAGGCGATGAACGCTGAACTGGACGCCTACACCGAGACCGGTTCGGCGCTCTGGGCACTCAGCTATGCCGAACGCGATGTGGAGTCCCTGCAAGGGGTGCTTGGCCTGCGCTACGTCCTGACCCATCTGGAACGTGACAGCACCTGGACCCCGAGCTTCCGCTTTGAGTACCGGCGTGAGTTTGCGGACGGCGGCAGCCAGAACCTGCAGTACGCAGACTGGCTCACCGGACCGACCTATCAGGTTCAATCGACCGGATGGGACCGCAGTGAGTTCAACATGGGTCTCGGTCTGAACGTCACGACCACTCCGGGATGGAACGTCTCCAGCGAACTCGGTGCCCGGTTCTCGAGCAACCAGTCCGCAGGAACCCTGCGCATGACCCTGTCCAGGAAGTTCTAGGCCAGACGGACTGACCGACAATCGGCCGGCGGAGGGGAACCTTCGCCGGCCGTTTGCTGGGTGGCGGGCCGCCTGATTGCACTGAGCTGTGCCGGCGGTTCCCCTCGGGTTGCCCCAGAGGCGTCGCAGGGGGGGCGGCGATGGAGGTCGCCCCCGAGAGGTCTGAAGGACACCCAGGGGCCGCGTTTGGATTCGCCGGGCTGGGTGAGATTTTCAGTTCCTCAGTTTTGCGCTCCCCACCTGCCGGGTGCCGCTGCAGCAGACCGGCCGGGAAACTGAAAAACTGGGAAACTGCGCCGCTGCCGCCCCGCGTGTCCGAACGGGGCAAAAGGGGTGGTACCTTCTTTCCCCTCTCTTCGTCGGGTCGGGCGACCGAGCTCTTGCGGCAGGTGATGTCGCCGCGCCTCATCCATGGGTCGGGCATGCCGCAACAAAACCTGGACAGTCTCTGCCGGGAGCCACCCACGCAGGACCCAGCCCTTGACCCAGCACAACGGCCTCGCCGCCGCTCGCCCGCCGAGTCCCGGCTTAGAGTGCCATTGGAGTGGTGGTGCCGCTTAGGTGACTCGAACACCTGACCCCCGCATTACGAAGGCCAGGGAAGGGAGGGATAAAAAGCGTTATAATTGAGTTGTTTAGAGGCTTTCTAGGCAGTGAAAATCAGCGCCACCCAGCCTCCTCCCAGTCTGGGCTGAGGCGTCGGTGAGGGTGTTTCCTAAGTTACGCGACTTAACGTGGGAAACCCGGAAATTCCGACCTGCGCCATACCTGCAAGCGCGCTGCAGGAGCACAGCAGCAACCCCTGTCGTCGCAGCCGTTTCGCGGGTCTATTCCCGAAACGCCAATGTCACTTCGAATCCCGCCCGCACCACGCCCGTGGGTCCAGCTGTCGCCGTGATGTCCCGGCTGCGCGAGGTGATCGTTTCCATGCCAATCGGCTTTGGGCACCTGTTTCTGAAGGGTGGCCTCAGGCATAGTCCCCGCTGTTTGGACAACGCTGTCAACGGAGAGCTTTCATGAACATCGCCGAGGTCATGGCGAATGACGCACAGGCTTTGGCGAAGGCTCGGGAAGCGGGGTGCCCGTTGGTCATTCGCGGGCTGACAAACGATTGGCCGGCGGTCCAGGCGGCGCAGATCGGCCCTCTCGCGTTGGCGAAACACCTCAGCGATATGGACGCTGGCACCCCCGTCGAGCGGATGCGCGGCGGACCCGAAATCAATGGCCGGTTTTTCTACCAACCGGATCTTCGCGGCCTGAATTTCACCCGCGAACCCACGACGATTTCCGCGATGATCCGCGACCTGCTGGCGGTGGCGGATCAATGCACCGCGCCGGCGCTCTACATGGGCGCGGCTCCGACGGCGGACTGCCTGCCGGCCTTCACGTCGACGAATCCGACGCCGAACATCCCGAAGGAAGCTTTTGCGCGCGTCTGGTTGGGAAACGCCGTGACCATCCAGACCCATTTCGATGCTTCTGAAAATCTGGCCTGCGTCGTCGGCGGCACCCGCACCTTCACCCTGTTTCCCCCCGATCAAACGCCGAACCTGTATGTCGGCCCGCTGGAGTTCACCCCTGCCGGCCAACCACTCAGCATGGTGTGCCTGGATCGTCCGGATTTCGAACGCTTTCCCCGCTTCGCCCAGGCCCAGGCAGCGGCCGTGTCCTCCACCCTGAAGCCAGGGGATGCGATCTATATCCCGCCGCTGTGGTGGCACCATGTGAGGTCGCATGGGCCCTTCAATGTCCTGGTCAACTATTGGTGGGAGAGCATGCCGCTGGCCGCGTCCGCCTTCGAAGCTCTGATACACGCCGTCATGACGATCCGACCCCTGCCCGACGCTACCCGCGCCGCCTGGCGTGAACTGTTTGACGCGGTGGTGTTTGGACCCGACGCTTCGGCGACGCCTCACATTCCGGCTCACGCTGCCGGTGTACTGGGCCCGCTGACGCTCGAGACCGCACAGATGATGCGCCATTTCCTGATCGGCTCACTGTCTCGCCGCTGACAGGCATCCCATCAGCAGGCCCGCACTTCGGCGTTTCCACACTCAGGCGGCGTCTGTCCGGGCGGCCTCCGTTGCCTGATTTCAGGCAGGGTAGGGGGGGGGGCTCTCGACCTGGCGCGGTTAAGCTGTCAGCACCGGGATTGGTTGTCGTTGGACCGGCATCACCCTCTGGCGGCACCCGCAGCGGGCACCGGAGTTGCGGGGCAATAGTGCTGCAAGAACGCGTCATGGGTCGGCAATTTCTGCACCAGATAGGCTATTGAGCGCTCGATCTCGCCGATTTCCCTGACGACGCCCGGTCCGGCAAAGGATTCGGCCAGCGGATTGCATTTTTCGGGCATCATGCCCTGGCCCATCATGACGGCGATCCAGCTGGTTTCGGTGAACAGTTCGTCCTCCTCCCGGAAGACGTGGCCGTTATGCCGGTATAGCGCGAGTTTTTCCTCCAGCGTGTCGGGGATATCCATGGTCCGGCAGTAATCCCAGAACGGGCTGTCGGTGCGGTCGGTGACCTTGTAGTGCAGGATCAGAAAATCGCGGATGCGCGTGTATTCCTTGGCGGTTAGCCGGTTGAATGCGGCCTCCTGGGTCGGTGTGATCCCGTCCAGGGACAGGACCGAGAGCAGTTTTGAAACCGCTGTCGCAATGAGATGGATTGACGTGGATTCCAGCGGCTCCATGAAGCCGGCGGCAAGGCCCACCGCGACCACGTTCCTGTTCCAGAACTTTTTCCGGCGGCCGGTGACAAAGCGCAGATGGTTCGGTTCGGCCAGCGGTTCGCCGTCCAGATTGGCCAGCAGAATGTCCAGCGCCTCGTCCTGCTCCATATAGGCAGAGCTGTAGACATGGCCGTTACCGTTGCGCTGCTGCAGCGGAACGGTCCATTGCCAGCCAGCCGACCAGGCTGTGGAGCGCGTATAGGGCATGGCCGGGCCATTGCGGGCCGAAGGAATCGCCACGGCCCGGTCGCAGGGGAGCCAGTGGGTCCAGTCTTCATAGCCGGTCTTCAGCGCCTTCTCGATGAGCAGGCCCGAGAATCCGGAGCAATCGACGAAGAGATCACCCTCAATGATGCGGCCGCCGTCCAGCGTCACCGACGTCACGAAACCCGTCTCCCCGTTCAGGGTCGTATCGGCGATGCGACCCTCGATCCGCTTCACGCCGCGCTTTTCGGAATGGGTACGCAGGAAGCGCGCATAGCGTCCTGCGTCCAGGTGATAAGCGTAGTTGATCGGCGGCAGGTCTTCGCGGTGGTCCGGGCTGGTGCGCGCGAACTTCTTCGCCTGGGCCGCCATGGTCTCGGCATTGAAGACATGCAGTGGGCGCGGGTCACCCGAACGGCGCATCATGTGCCAGATGTGATGAAAGGACAGGCCGTCGAACTGGTAGCCATAATCACCGAACGGGTGAAAATAGCTGGCACCCTGGGCCCCCCAGTTCACGAACTGGATGCCCAGCTTGAAGGTACCCTGGACGGCGCTGAGCAACTCGGCCTCGTCGATACCCAGAAGCTTGTTGAACTGGACAAAGTGCGGGATCGTCGCCTCGCCGACGCCGACCGTGCCGATGGCATCCGATTCAACCAAGGTGATGTTTACGGTGCCGGCCGCGCTGAGGCGCGAGAGGGCGGCTGCGGTCATCCAGCCCGCTGTCCCGCCGCCCACGATCACTATGTTCCTGATGATCATGGTTGGCCCCCCGTTTTCAACCCCGCAATACCATGAACATCGCGCGGGCCGCCCCGGATATGTCCGAACGGGACGAAGAATGTCCTATGACAAGACAAGAAAGCTGTCAAAACTGCCCGGACAGGACAATCGGGGCTTCAAAGCCGGCAAGTTTTGCGTGTCCGCCGGGGCTTCGGGCGGGACAGTTGGTTAAAGCGCAAAAATTTCGCGGCTTCGGGATTTTGTGGCCGGAAGCGTCAAACTGCCTGACGATCGCCCTTGCGGTGGAGGAGCAGGCTCAGAGTTTCACGTTGTTTTCAATGATGAAAAAGGGGCGAATTGTCCCAATTGTCTCAAAACTTGTGACGTCATTGACAAAACGAGACAAGCGATGTCTCCTTTGATGGCTTTGAGGTGGGAAGAGTACCCAAAATAGCCCTGAGGCACGATTGGATCGCAGCGAGCCTGCGGTTTTCGTTTGAAGCATTCCTGGGGGGAATCACATGTCCAAGAAATCGGTGACCCGCAACGCGTCCAAGGCTTGGCAGCTGAAGGCGCTTTGCACAGTGTCCGGCCTGGCGCTGTCGATGGCGTGTGCGCCGGCTGCCTGGGCGCAGGACGCAGATCCCGAAGTTGAAGAGCTGGACGAGGTCATCGTCACAGGCATTCGCGGCTCACTCCAGAATGCGCAGGATTTCAAACGTGAGTCTGACACCGTGGTGGACGTCATCACGGCCGAAGACATCGGCGCCCTGGCTGATCGCTCCGTGGCGGAGGCGCTGCAGCGCGTTCCCGGTGTGAACATCGGCAGGTTCCAGAAGACGACAGACCCGGACCGATTCTCCGTCGAGGGCGCAGGCGTTGTTATTCGCGGCCTGCCGTTCGTGCGCTCGGAGCTCAATGGCCGCGACGTTTTCTCCGCAGCCGGAGGCCGGGAGCTGAGCTTCAACGATGTGTCGCCGGAGCTTCTCGGGCGCATCGAGGTGTTCAAGAACGTTACGTCCGACATGATTGATGGCGGCATTGCCGGCACAGTGAATCTTGTGACCCGCAAGCCGCTGGACAGTCAGGGATTCAATCTGGCCGGGGCGATCGAAGCCAACTACGGTGATCTCGCCGAGGAATGGGCTCCGGGCTTCTCGATCCTTGGATCGAACACCTGGGACACCGACATTGGCCGGTTCGGCCTGCAGCTCGGCTATTCCCAGTCAGGCCTGATTACGCGCACTGACGCGTCCCAGGTTACCGACCCGTGCTACCGGGCCGCAACGCTGAATGGCCCTTGCTTCCGCGTGAACTCGGTCAGCTCCGGGGGTGTCGGAGGGCAGAATTTCGACGCGAGCAACTTCCCGCCGGCGAACTCCGTGGTCGTTCCGAAGGGTGCCGGCGTGCGTACCACGGATTTCGACCGTGACCGTTCCGCCATCTCTCTGGTGGGGCAGTGGGAGAGCAACGACGGCCGCTTTCTGGCGACCTTCGAGTATCTGCGCGCTGACGCGGATCTAGAACTCGCAGAATTTGCGATCCTCGCACTGGTCAATGACGACGCACTTTTTCCGACTCCCGCACCCGGAACGACCTGGACATTCGACGATCGGGGCGTCTTCCAGTCCGGTATCCTGTCGCAAAATGCCGGCAGCGGAATTCCCACAGAATTCCTTAGGTTCAACCAGCAGAACACGGCACAAACCGAGGACTTCTCAGCCGCATTTTCCTGGACGCCTACGGACCGCCTGCGGCTCAATGCGGAGTTCCAGAGCATCGACGCCACGCTCGAGGCTGATTCCTTCATCTCGGCGATGCAGACCGCGTCTGACATTTTTCTTGATGTAGGTCCTTCAACCCCGACGGTCCAGTTCAGGGCCCCGGCCGCTGGCGCGGGCGGCGCAACCTACTTCACCGATCCAGCCCAGAGCTATTACTGGTTCCTGCTCGATAACCAGACCCGCAACTCGGCCACGCTGGACAGCGCCCGCGTCGACATGGAGTATGATTTCGAGGAGGCAGGTCTCCTGAGGTCTGTCCGCTTCGGCGCGCGCTGGGCGGAACGCAGCCGCGACAACCGGGATTCGAGTTTTGCCAACTGGGGCAACCTTTCCGCGCCCTGGCTCGGTAGCGCCCAGTTTGCCCGTGATCATCCCACCGCTTCGGGCGTGCGCAGCCCGTTTGCCAACTTCCATGGCGGCGGGGCACCCGTGCCGATTCCGGGCGGTGCCGGCATCTTCTTCGGCGGCGATAATCCGGTTGCTGACTATTTGTCTGGCAGGACCACCCAACAAGCCACGGACATTATCGTTGCCTGGGAGAACACGTTCGGGTTCTGGAACCGCCCGGTTTTCGGACCTTTCGATACCTCGTGGCGGCCGATCTCCGCGCGCGGCGGCCTGGTTGCCGGAACCCAGTTCCGGCCCGGTGACATCTCCCAGGTCGGCGAAGAAACGTCGGCGATCTACGGCCGGCTGGATTTCGAACATGACAACCTGTTCGGCAAGGACTGGATCCTGAAGGGCAATGTCGGCCTTCGCTATGTTGAGACGACCATCTCGACCGGGGGCGAGATCAGCTTCCCCGCCGGTCCGGCGCCGAACCTCGCCATCTTCTGCGATCCCGCGTTGCCGGGTGGCCTTCCTGGGTTTTGCAGTCTTTCCCCGGCGCGCCAGGCCGAATTCAGGGCCGCCTTTACCGGCGAAAACATCCCCGATGACGCCGACATCACCTTCGAAAACTGGTTGCCGAGCCTGAATGCCACTCTTGAAGTCCGTGAAGGGCTTCTGTTCCGACTCGGTCTCTCGCAGGGTATCTCAAGGCCGGACTTGGCGGCCTTCCGCACGGGTGGAGCGCTGTTCGACAACACCAATGATCTCCGGTCTGCCGGGACGCTGGAAACCGGACCGCTGTTCCAGATCTTCACGGGCAACCGCCTGCTTACGCCGATCGAGTCGACCAACTACGATCTCTCTGTGGAATGGTATTTCGCCGATGTGGGCTCGCTCACCTTTGCGCTGTTCCAGAAGGATCTGGAGGGGCTGATTTCCCAAGGCACGACTGACCGATCGTTTGTTGGTCCCAGCGGGGTAGCGGTTCGGGCTGAGGTAAACGGTCCGGCGAACGTGGACAGCGGCACGCTGCGTGGCTTCGAGTTGGCCCATCAGCAGGTCTACGATTTCCTCCCCGGTGCCTGGGGCGGGCTGGGAACCCAGTTTACCTACACCTATGTCGATGCAGGTGAGCTGTCGAACCCGACCAATTTCGTTGCCCGCAGCGCATTCGCAGCCGACCTTCCGTTGGGCGGCCTGTCGGAACACACCATCAATGCGGTGGTGTTTTACGAGGACGAGCGCCATTCAGCTCGGCTGGCCTATAACTGGAGGTCCGAGTTCCTCCTGACTCCGCGTGACGACATCTTCCCGTTCAACCCGATCTTCGGAGAATCGACCGGTCAACTCGACGGATCGTATTTCTACACCGTCAACGACGGCTTCAAGGTCGGTGTCCAGGGTGTGAACCTGCTCAACGAAATCACGCAGACAACCCAAGTGGTCGACTTCGACCAGACGCGCGTGGCCCGATCCGCGTTCAGCAATGACCGACGGCTTACGGTGGTCGGGCGGTTCAGCTTCTAGCACTGAGGGACGCGCGGCGGGCGGTTTCGCGAGTAGCCCGCCGCGCGTCGCTTCCCGCCGAAGCGTCCGCCGCTCTGTGCCGCGGACATAGCAACTGTCGTATTTGTCCTGTTCCTTGTCAGGGCAGTTGCGCTCGCGCAATGGACCCTGATACGCGGTAAGTTTATGGGCCGGATTGCTAATATTGCCGAAAAGGCGGGCGTGTCTGCGAAGACCGTTTCACGGTTCCTCAATGGGCATCCCAACGTCGGCGCGAGGACGCGTCGGCGGATCGAGATGGCGATCAGCGACCTGCATTATGGCTCGCCGTCGACCGACGCACTTGCCACGGGCAGGGCAAGTCGGGGTATCGGCGTCTTCTTCGGCGATCCGACAGGCGGCTACCAGGTCAGCCTGTACGGTGCACTTCTCAAAGCATGCCAGGCGGTGAACCATTTCCTCGTCGTCCAGCAGTTCGACGAGGCCGGGTCAGACTGGGATGCCCAGGTCAACGCGTTTCTGACGCTCTCCCAGGTCGATAAGGTGGTCCTCGTTCCACCCCTGTCGGACTCGTTTGAGGTTCATCGCGTTCTGAACGCTCGAGGTGTGCGCTATGTGCTCATATCGGCCTCGCGCCCGGTCTCCGGAGCGCCGGCGATTGCGGTGGATGACCGGCTCGCCGCCCTCGAGATGACCCAGCACCTTCTCGGCCTGGGCCACGAGCGCATCGGCTTCCTTGCCGGACGCCAGGGCCACGTGGCCACGCTTCTGCGTCGGCAGGGATTTGAGGAGGCCTATGCCGTGGCGGGACTTCCAAGCCCCGACCCCACGCTGATCCGCCCGGCGGATTTTTCGTTCAAGGCGGCGGTCCTGGAGGCGCGGGCGTTGCTGGAGCGGCCTGACAGGCCCACGGCGATCTTCGCCAGTAATGACGAAATGGCCTCTGCGGTTCTGGTTGTGGCCAACGACCTCGGACTGTCTGTACCGCGCGACCTGTCTGTCGCGGGCTTTGATGACGTGCCCAACTCGCGGACCTTATGGCCGGCGCTGACGACCGTCTCCCAATCATACGAACGGATCGCCGAACTCGCCGTCGCACAGGTTTGCCAACAAGGCACGAGGGACGAGTCAGGTGCAGTGAATTCCATTCAGGTCGTACCGCATCGCCTGGTGTTGCGCGCCTCGACCGGACCGAACCAGCATGCTGACATGAACCTTGCCGCGCAGCGCCGGTCGGGTGCTCACAAATCAAGTCCGGGGGGGCGGGGCCTGCCCCTCCCCGCATGAGACCTGACGCCGGGTCGGAAGCTGCTGGATGTTCAGTGCCGGCACCGGATGGACACCGGGCGCGGAGGACGGAGGCCTTCGCTTCGAGGCCTTTCCTGCCCGAGGAGGTTCACGAGGCGAGGAGTATCATTTCCCGGCTCGACAACACCCGCCCCAGAACCTTCGGTGCGTGGGTGAAGCACCTGTTCTGATCTGAAGCACGACGGCCGCTGACTTCGCGACGGACCATATCGGAGCGGCTCTTTCGATTGGCCATGACACCCGGGCGGGATGGCGTCAGGGTAGAGCGGATGTCCTCCGAGCCGCCCTACGATCCGCCAAAGATTGATCCGCCGCCCGTATCCGCGCGCTTTGTCGCTGCCTACTCAGCCGCCCAGATCGGGGCCTTTATCGGCTTCGTACCGCTTTTCTCCCTGCTGCTGCCCCTGAAGGCCGCCGCCATTGCCCCGACCGGCAAGGCTGAGCTCCTGGCAATTGTTGCCCTCTGGGGAGCCGTCACGGCCAGCATCGCCAATGTTGTGGTCGGCGCTGTTTCCGATCGGTCCCGTTGGGGCAACGGCGAGCGCTGGCGGTGGATCGCAATCGGACTTGTGGCTACCGCTACAAGCTACGGACTGATCGCTTTAGCGAACACGCCCCCAACTCTGCTGCTGGCGGTTGTCGGCCTTCAGATAAGTCTCAATGTGATGCTGAATCCGCTGGCTGCGGCCCTGCCAGATTTGGTGCCTGACAATCAGAAGGGCGTTGTGAGTGCCTATGCGGGTCTCGCCTATCCCTTGGCCAGCCTGTTCGGCGCGGTCCTGATCGGCATCGTTCTATCGACCGAGATGACGCGTCTTTTGGCCATCGTCGGAACAATGCTTTTATTGGTGACGCCGTTCATTCTGGCGGCTCGGCGAAAGCGACCGGCAGCAGCGGCTCCGACGGCGATCGATCGGTCCTGGGCTGGGCTCCGGGACAGCGATTTCCAGATGGCGTTTCTGTCGCGCCTTCTGGTTCAGACCGCGATCGCGATGAATGTCCTCTATCTGCTGTTCTTCCTGCAAAGCGAAACCCGGATCGGGTCCGTGATCCCCGGCCAGCGCCCGGAAGCCGTGCTTGGCTGGGTCCTTGCCGGATCGACAGTCACAGCGATCGTGGCAGGCCTGCTGGCGGGTTACTGGTCTGACCGGATCGGTCGCCGCCGCGAGCTCGTCTTTGCCGGAGGCATGCTCATCGCAACCGGCACACTATTGATGGCCCTGGCTCCGGCATGGCCGGGCCCCGCAGTGGCGCAAATCGTGTTTGGCGTCGGCCTGGGCCTCTATGGCGTGGTCGACACCGCGCTGATTGCCCAGCTCCTGCCAAGCCGGGCCAATGCCGGTCGCGACCTGGGTCTGATGAATGTGGCCGCCACAGCAGCACAGGTTCTTGCTCCCCTACTGGCGCTCGCTGCCCTGCAGTTGGTCGGCCATGATCTTCGGTTTCTGTTCGGGTTATCCGGCGTCATCGCCGCCTTGGGCGCGGCCACGATCCTTGCAATCAGGCGGGTACGCTGAGAGGTGCCGGTCAGGGCGGCCCCTTCGGTCCGGGCTTCAACAGGGGCGTCACCATCGGAATGGTCAGCATGGTTGACCCGACAGCCATCAGCAGCAGGGCGGTAAAGGCGTCATTGGTGATGATCTGCCTGTCCAGCAGGATGTTGGCGAAAATGATCATGATCAGAGCCTTGGTCTGAAGCAGCCAGCCAATCACCGACGCCTCGCCCTTGCGCCATTTAAGGACGCGGCCGGCCAGGTGAACTCCGGCCAGCTTGCCCGCGACGGAGGCGACCAGGAGAACCCCGGCTGCAAGGAATACCGCAGTCCCTCCTACGTCCCACTGAGTCCTCAGGCCTGTGCTCAGGAAGAAGACCGGCATGATGGCCAGCAGGATATGATTCCGAAACTGATCCATTTTCGCTCGGTCGAACCAGGACTGGTCCAGAACCACGCCCGCCAGAAAGGCACCGACCATGAAATGCAGGCCGGACCAGTCGCCCGCAAAGCCGCAGGCGGCCAGCCAGATGAGGCTGACGTACCAGCGGTCCGGCTCGGGAATACGCTTCATCAGCGCCCGGATCGCGATAGCCGCGCCGGTGAAGCCGACGACGAAAACCGCCTGACGCCCGAGACGATCCCAGTCCAGCAGGATGAGGGCCAGGACTCCCCAGATCGCGATGTCGTCCAGGCTGGCGTAGCGCAGTATGCGCTGGCCCAGCGGCTGTCTCAGGATCTCCAGTTTCTCCATGAACAGCATGAGGATCGGCAGGGCGGTAACGGCACAGGCCATGCCGATGCCGAGCACCACCTGCCATTCCTGTCCGCCCGATCCCGCCCAGCCCGGAAACCGGAGTAGACCGATGGCCGCGACGGCGCCGAAAGCCAAGGGCACAAGAAGGGACAGTCCGGCCGTCACCCCCGTCTCGATCCGGTATTTCCAGGCCTGACTGAGGTCCAGCTCCAGTCCGGCGATGAAGACGAAGATCATCACCGCCCACCAGGCGACGCCGTTCAGTGCCCCGATCACCTGGGGATTGAATACAGCCGCGTGCGCATCCGGGAAAATCGCGCCGAGCACACCCGGCCCCAGCAGGATGCCGCAGATAATCTGCACGACAACCAGCGGCGCATAATACTCTGTCCGAAGCCCGCGCCAGATCAGATAGGGCACACTGAAGATGATCAGCATGGCGATGAGAAAGAGCTCCACCGTGCTCGTTATGTGGTTCATTCCGCCCCGCCCGATCCATCTTTCCGCATGGCTACAAAGATCCGCAACAGCCTAGCCGGTCATCTCTTCGAGCTCTCTACCCCTGGTTTCCTTGACCAGTGCCGAGACGAGGAAGAACGAGATTGCGGCGCTGACGGCATAGAAGCCGTAGGTGATGGTCAGGCCGAGCGAAGCCGCCATCGATGGAAAGCTGACGGAAATGCCGAAGTTTGCGATCCATTGGGCGAAGCCGGCCACGGCGAGGGCCGATCCGCGCATATGGTTGGGGAACATCTCACCCAGCATCACCCACATCACCGGGCCCCAACTGAAGTTGAACAGTACGACATAGGCGTTGGCCGCGATCAGCGCGATCAGGCCGGTGCGGTCATCCAGCCGCAGGGCACCGTCGACCAGCGCGCTCTGAGAAAAGCACCAGGCCATCACGCCGAGGGTGACCGCCATCCCGGCCGATCCGATCAGCAGCAGTGGTTTGCGCCCGATCCTGTCGATCACAGCGATGGCGCACAGGCAGGCCACGATCGAGAGCACACCGGACAGAATGTTGATCTGCAGGGCGTCGCTTTCGGAGAAGCCGACCGACTGCCAGAGCACTGCGCCGTAGTAGAAGACGATGTTGATGCCCACCAGTTGCTGGAACACGGCCAGCACCAGACCGGCCCAGACGATCGGGTGAATCCTGCGCGTCGCGGGGTCCAGCAGGTCCGAGAAGCGCGGGCGATGGTCAGTCGCCAGGGAGGCGCGAATTTCCGCCGCCTTGCGGCTGCCCGCACCGGGCCCGAACAGTTTCGAAAGCACGGCTTCAGCCTCAGCATCACGCCCCTTGGCGATCAGGAAGCGCGGGCTTTCGGGGATGAAGAGCAGCGCCACCAGATAGATGCCGGCCGGGATGACCTGCATCCAGAACATCCAGCGCCAGGCGGGGAAGCCCCACCAGAACTCGGCGGTCGAGCTACCAGCCGTCGCAGCAAGGGCATAGTTGGCGACGAAGGCTCCGGTCAGGCCGATGATGATCATGATCTGCTGGATGCTGGAAAGGCGACCACGGATGGAGGCAGGCGTGACCTCGGAAATGTAGGCCGGGGCCAGGATGCTGGCGGCACCGACGCCGAGCCCGCCTACGAAGCGGGCCAGGATGAAGTGGATGGAGGTGTCGGCCGCGCCGGCCCAAAGCGCGCTGATCAGAAAGGCCACGGCCGCCAGCAACATCACCCTGCGACGGCCTACCAGGTCGGCCAGCCGCCCCGCGATGAAGGCACCGACGGCGCAGCCCAGCAGGATGGCACCGACATTCATCCCCGTACCGAGCGCAGACAGATCGAACGCGGCTTCCAGCCCGTCCTGGGTACCGTTGATGACTCCCGAATCATAGCCAAACATGAAGCCACCGAGGGTAGCTACGGCGACGATCAGGATGATGAAGCGAAGGTTCACACGCTCCGCCCCCGCCAATTGCCCGCCTTTGAGCCTTGTCGATTCCGCCATGGTCCCTCGCGTTGATCCGCGACCCCTCGCGCTGCAACAGCCGGTGCGCCCGCCGATAGACGAGGCACTGACTCGTCTCTCAGGCCTTCATTGTTTGACAACGTTGTCAATAGGAGGCTTTTCCTTGGCGCAGGAACGACTGCCATGTGAAACACGGACTCCCTGTCGCGGCGTTCTTCACAAGGGCAAGTCTGGGACCCGGTATGACCAAGGTTACCATTCGGCACGTCGCCGCTGAGGCGGGGGTTGCCGTCAAGACCGTCTCCCGCGTGGTGAACGGGGAGCCGAACGTCACGCCGGGCCTTCGCGCCCGTGTGTCCCAGGCTGTCGAGCGGCTGGGCTATGTGCCCAGTATGGCAGCGCGCAGGATGGGTGGCTCCCGGTCCTATCTGCTGGTCGCTCTCAACGATCGCAACAATACAATCAACAACTGGCGCAGTGGTCGCGGTAACGACTGGCTCGACCAGATGCTGCATGGTGCGATGCTGGCCTGTGAGGCGCATGGCTATCGGCTGCTGTTCGAGTTGGTCGACGCCGGTTCAGATGACCTGGACCGGAAGGTTGTCGGTATCTTGTCCGCGCTCCAGCCGGACGGGCTGATCCTCACACCACCGCACTCCCAGAATGAGTCGCTCATTCAGATGCTGGTCCGGCGAAATGTTCCTGTGGTGCGTTTGGGTGTGCCTGCTCATGGCCTCGGCATCGGGGTCTATATGAACGAACGCGAAGCCGGCGTCGCCGCTACCCGACACCTCACAACGCTGGGTCACAAGCGAATCGGCTTCATTGCGGGCAATGAGCGCTTTGCGGCGTCCGAGGCGCGACGGCAGGGTTATGTCGATGCGCTCGAAGAGGCGGGTATCGCGTTGGACCCCGCCCTACAGGCACCCGGCGACTTTACCTATGACAGCGGGATAACGGCAGTGACGAGTCTGTTGTCTCTCGACGATCGGCCGACAGCACTCATCGCCAGCAACGATGAGATGGCGCTGGCTGCCCTGCATTGCGCCGGGCGTTTCGGCCTGTCGGTCCCGACCGATCTGTCCATCGTCAGCTTTGACGACACGCCGGGGGCACGCCTTAGCGTGCCGGCGCTGACCAGCATCCGGCAGCCGATCTCGGAAATGGCGGCGAGTGCGGCCGAATTCCTGATCGCCGCCAGTCGGGAAGGGCAGCATGCTCCGGCTGACCACCAGTTGCCGTTTCGTCTGATCGTCAGGGGATCGACGACGGCCAGATCCTGACACCTATTCCGGGGGGCATGGGCCCGCTGGGGCATCGACCAGACGAACATCCTCGATGGCCAGGGCCGAGGCACGTGTTCCCTCAACGATCAGCAGCCGATCGACGCTGCCGAATGTTGCCGCAGTCGCTCCCGGGAAACACCGGAGTGGTATGACGGCCTGCTGCCACCCGGGGCCGGGGGAAGCCGGCCACGCCATGATTGCGTCTCCAAATCCAAGCCGGAAATCACTTGCCTCGCCCCGTTCGATCCTGAAGCGAACGGCGAGGGCGCGTCCGGCGGCACTCTCGGCGGATAGCTCAAGCGCCGGTCCCGTGATGATGGCGCGCCCGGGCCCCGAGAACGCGAGCCTGCGGGCACTCTCCTGGGCCGCTCCGTCTACGGGGGAGACTTGCACGCGTGATCTTGGGCTGGCACCCCGCGCGCCATCGGCAGCCCGGGCCTCTCCGCCATCGTCGCGAAGAACCAGATTCCATGGCGTGATGAACCGGCCTTCGCTGAACAGGACGAGGTCGCCGCTGGTTCGGCTTACATCGGCCTCGAGAAGCACGGGGGTGGAGGCCGGACTCGCATAGGAGAGGCCGTAGCCCAGCGAAAACTGAGGGTCATATCCCGGCGCACCGGCGTTCTGGGGCGGCTGATCAGGGCTGCGGGGCCAACTGAAGGGAAGGGTGCCCCGGAAGTCGGCGCGCGGTGCTCCCGCCATGTCGGCGACAAGGATATCCGCCACTCCGCCACCCTCGGATCCCGGCAACCATGCCGCAACAAAGGCATTGGCCGCATTGATCTCGGGGTTCACATAAAGCGGCCGGCCGGACAGAAACAGGGCGACCGTCGGGACGCCAGCTTCGCGCAGCCGCCTCAGGACCTGAAGCGGTTCCTCGGGATGAAAGTCGAGGTCGGCGACGTCGCCCTGGAACTCGGCATAGGGGGTCTCTCCGAAAACGACGACCGCGACATCCGGTCGGTCCCGGAAAGTGCCGTCGGGGCTAAGCGTGGCCTGGCCGCCCTGGGCTTCGATCGCGGACTTCAGCCCTTCCCAGATCGACTCGGCGTTCGGGAAGTCGGCCCGGGTATTGCCCGAACCCTGCCAATTGATCGTCCACCCTCCAGCCGCCTGGCCGATATCGTCCGCACTCCCGGCGACAAGAACCCTGGCGTCACCACGGATGGGCAGGACACCGTCATTCTTTAACAGGACGAGAGACTCGCGCACCGCTTCCCGCGCGAGGGCACGGTGCTCGGGCGAACCCAGGAGTGAAACAGCGCCCTCGATCGGCCGCTCTGTCTCGAACACACCGGTCTTGACCTTGACCCGCAAGATGCGCCGAACCGCCTCATCGAGGCGGTGCATCGGGATTTCACCAGACCGAACCTGCGCAAGGGTATTTGCGAACAGGGGCCTCCAGCTGTCCGGCGCCATGAACATGTCTATCCCGGCATTGAAGGCCGCTGCGCAGGATTCATTTGTGCAACCGGGCAACTGGCCGTGTGCGTTCCAGTCGCCGACCACGAAGCCATCGAAGCCCAGCGGCCCACGCAACACCTCGGTAAGCAGCCCGGCGTTTCCTGTGTGTTTGATGCCGTTCCAGCTCGAGAAGCTGGCCATCACGGTCAGGACGCCAGCGTCGATGGCCGGGGGGTAGCCCGCGGCATGAATCGAGATCAGGGCCTGTTCGTCGATGATGGCGTCGCCCTGGTCCTTGCCACCGATCGTGCCGCCGTCGGCGAGGAAATGCTTTGCCGACCCGGCGATATGTCCGCTTTCCAGCCGACCTTCCGATAGCTCGCCCTGGAGGCCCAGGGTCATCGCGCCAGCATATGAGGCCACCACTGCTGGATCTTCGGAATAGCCCTCATAGGCCCTACCCCAGCGGTCGTCCTGGGGCACAGCGAGGGTCGGACCGAAGGTCCAGTCCGCACCCGTCGCGGCGACTTCGAGCGCGGTCGCCCGGCCAATTCGACGGATGAGGCCCGGATTGCGCGTCGCTCCGAGCCCTATGTTGTGCGGAAACAGTGTCGCCCCGACCACGTTGTTGTGCCCATGCACGGCGTCTATGCCGAACATCAGGGGGACGCGGGCACCCGGCCGTGCCGCGGCGGCTGCGCGGAACTCCCGGGCCATCTCGACCCAGGCCATGGGCGGCGCTCGCTCATCACCGCCCGGCGCCGAATTTCCCCCGGCCAGGATCGACCCGAGAGGAAAGTCAGCCAGATCGGCGGGTGTGATCGAGCCGATGTCGGCCTGAATCACCTGGCCGACCTTCTCTTCCAACGTCATCCGCGCCAGCAAGGCCGAGACAAGAGCTTCCGTCCTGGCATCGGTCATGGCGGCCGGAGAGTGACTGGTCGGCCAGGCCGATTGGCCGGATGGTCCTGTACCCGGCGCGCTTTGCGCCTGCGCCGGGCTCGACGCAGGCCCGAGGGAAAGGGCGGCGATGACCGCAGCGCTCGCCACACCGGTGGTCAGCTTGTTCCAGCGCCTGAGAGCGATTTTGGTCATGGTTCAGTCTCCGGCTGCCGATCTCCGATCGTGTCCGGCGTTGACAACGTTGTCAAACACCGTTTGCATGATTTCTGACCGGGAGGGGCGGGATTTGGACGGCAAGAATGCAGCGGCGATCCGATCTGGATGGCGGGCCGTTTTGGCGGTCCTGCTTACGCTCGTCGCGGCCCCTGTGTATGCCCAGGCCGTAAACGTGGAGGGCTATCGACTGGTCTGGAATGACGAGTTCGATGTCGACGGCCTGCCTGATCCGACCCGGTGGACCTATGACGTCGCGCG
Source organism: Caulobacteraceae bacterium (assembly GCA_965284535.1). Classification (GTDB taxonomy): domain Bacteria; phylum Pseudomonadota; class Alphaproteobacteria; order Caulobacterales; family Caulobacteraceae; genus Brevundimonas. Next base: position 615,831 of record OZ260090.1, on the reverse strand, counting down.
GAACCGGGACGGCTGGTACAACAACGAACTCCAGTACTATTCGGCGGGCCGCCGCGAGAACGCTCGTGTGGAAGGCGGCCGGCTTGTGATCGAGGCGCGCCGCGAAAGACCGGACGCCGCGACCAGTCGCGATTCCGGCGGACAGGAATTTACCTCGGCGCGACTGGTCTCACGGGGCCTTGCCCAATGGACCTATGGCTTCTTCGAGGTCAGGGCGAAGGTGCCTTGTGGGCGAGGCACGTGGCCTGCCGCCTGGCTTCTTCCCGTCGCTGATGTCTCCTGGCCTGCCGGGGGTGAAATCGATATCCTCGAACACGTCGGGCACAATCCAGGCGTCGTTCACGGCACGGTGCACACCACAAGCTACAACCATACCCGCGGCACTGAGCGGGGTGGCAGCAAGCGCATCGCTGATGCTTGCGGTGCCTTTCATCGCTACCAGGTGCTCTGGACTCCCGAGGCTATCGATTTCAGGGTCGACGACGTCGGCTATTATGCTTTCCGGAATGACGGGCGCGGTGACACGGCGACCTGGCCCTTCGATCAACCCTTCTACGCGATATTGAACCTTGCGGTCGGCGGTGACTGGGGTGGCGCGCAGGGCGTGGATCGCCGCGCCTTTCCGCAGTTGCTCGAGGTCGACTACATCCGGGTTTTCCAGCCGGTGTCGTCTTGAAGTCGGGCCTGTGTCAGGCTGCCTCCAGGCTGCGGGGCATCGCTGACCTGAACTACAATCCATTGCATCATCGTCCGGTCGAGACACCGGCTCAGGAGACGTCTGAATGACCGAGACCCAGCCAGCCAAGCCGAAGGGCACCGGCCTCGCCTTCGCCTATGTGACGACCCTGTTCTTCGCCTGGGGCTTTGTCACCTCGTTGATCGGACCGCTGATCGCAGCGGTCCGGCGGGTCTTTGAGCTCAGCTACACCGAGGCGACCCTGACGACCTTCGCCTGGTTCATTGCCTATGGCATCGCCTCGATTCCTGCGGCGGCCATCCTCGGACGATTGGGATACAGCCGGGCAATCATTGTGGCCCTGGTGACCATGGTCGCCGGCTGCCTGATCGTGCCGATCGCCACCATGGCCGAATTCTATCCCGGCGTGCTGATCGCCCTGTTCGTGATCGCCTCGGGCGTCACCCTGCTGCAGGTCGGCGCCAATCCTCTGGTGGCCGCGCTGGGCGCTCCGAAGAGTTCGCACGCGCGACTGAATTTCTCCCAGTTCTTCAATTCCCTGGGCACCACGCTCGGGCCACTGATCGCTGCACCGATCCTGCTGACCGGCGGGGTGTTCGCCGCGGACGCCATCATCACCGATCCGGCGACCCGGGCTGAATCGCTGCGTAGCATCGACCTCGCCTTTCTCGCCGTTGGCCTGTTCTTCGCAGTTGTGGCGGCGTTCATCTTCTCCGCCCGCAAGGCGATCAACGCCGCGGCACCCGCGCCGTCGGCCGAAGACCGGATGTCGCCGCTGGTGGCGCTGAAGTCGCCTTGGGCCGTGTTCGGCGCCCTGGCGATCTTCCTCTACGTCGGCTCGGAAGTGACTATCGGCGACCTTCTGACCAACTTCCTGCACAGCCCCGATATTCTCAACCTGCCGCTGGCGACCGCCGGCAGTATGGTGGCCTGGTATTGGGGTGGGGCCATGGTCGGGCGGCTGGTCGGTGGCCTGCTGATGTTGACGAAGATTCCGGCCACGACCATCCTGATCGTCAACACCGCCGTGGCAGCGACCCTTTGTCTGGTGGTCACCCAGACGACCGGTACGACGGCCGCCTACGCCGCCATCGCCATCGGCTTCTTCAACTCGATCATGTTCCCGACCATCTTCACCCTGACCTTGGAGCGGTCGACCGCACCGGTGCCGGCGACCTCGGGCCTGCTGGTGTTCGGGATCATTGGGGGTGCCGTCCTGCCGCCCGTCGCCGGCCAGATTGCCGACAACTCGGCCACGCTGAACCCGGTCTTCTATGTGCCGCTGATCGGCTACCTGCTGCTCGTCGGTTTCGCCCTGGCCGCGTCCCGCGCCCGGGTCAAGAACGCTGCTGCCGCAGGAGGGCCCGGCGGACACTGAGCCGATCGCAGCCCGGGATGCAGGTGGCGCCAGGCCGGAAGCGTAAGTCCGGCCCGGCCCGCATTTTCCACACGCACTCAGAAACTACGGCGGCCTGTCGAAAAGGGGAGACGCACGATGAAATGGTCGTTGGCCGTGATTGTGGGCCTGGTTCTGGCTGCCCACAGTGCCGCGCCCGCCGCAGCCCAGCCCTATGTGTGGCCGGAGGGCAAACGGTCAGCGATCGTGCTGACCTATGACGATTCCGCGCCCTCGCAGCTGCAATATGCCATTCCTGCGCTCAACGAGGCCCGGCTCAAGGGCACGTTCTTCCTGACGGGGGGCAATATGACGCCCGAAAGCATAGCCGGCTGGCGCGCGGCGTCAGACGTGGGCCACGAGCTCGCCAATCACACGCTGAATCACCCCTGCCGACGAGGCACGTACGACATGCCCGAGCGCAACACCTCGGAATCCTATGACGTGGCTACGATGCTCAACGAGATCCGCACCATGAATGCGTTTCTCACGGCGATTGACGGCCGCCCGGCGCATGCATTCGGTGCGCCGTGCGGGCACACGACCGTGGGCGGCGTCGACTATTACGCGCCTTTGATCGCGTCCGGCGTGGCCACTTTCTATCGCGACGAAGACGCCCCGTCGGCGTCGGAAAATCCGCCGATCATGATGGTGACCTCGCCCAACGAGACCAGCGGCGCGCAAATGATCCAATGGGTCGAGCAGGTGCGCGCCGCCGGCGCCTTGGGCGTCGTGGTGTTTCACGGCGTTGGCGGGGATTACCTTGCAGTGTCGGACGAAGCGCACCGCGAACTCCTGACCCATCTCGCCGCACATCCCGACACCTGGGTGGCGACATTCAGCGACGCGATGAGCTACATCCAGGCACATTGACGTATCTCGTAACCGCGCGCTGGCTCATCGCTGGGTCAAAAGGGTTGCGCTCAACCCAGCGCTACTCCTGATCTGCGCCCCGGAAACCGGATCACTTGAAGTTAAAGGGTCCTGCTGGAATTCCCCCGGCCGTTCTCATCCAGTGAGCCGGTCCTCCTCGCGGAAGGCACACCCAGCCCGGACCCACGCGCCGACCCAGCGTTACGGCCTTTCCGCCGCTTGCCCGCCGATGTCCAGGTTAGAGTGTCATTGGAGTGGTGGTGCCGCTTAGGTGACTCGAACACCTGACCCCCGCATTACGAAGGCCAGGGAAGGGGAGGGCAAAAAGCGTTATCGTTCAGCGGCTTGACCATGGATATCAGAGTGATCTTCACCACCACCCAGCCCCTTCCCAGCTTCGCCTATCGGGGCCGTGAGGGCGTTTCCTAAGTTACGCGATTTGACGTGGAAAACGCCGGAAATTCCACCTGCGCCATACCTGCAAGCCGACACCATCGGGGGGCGGTCGGCATATAGCCTACTGACGCCTTATTCCCTGTTTGGCTTCGACGATATTCCCCTACCCGGAGTGGGCGAGCCAATCGCGGACGAGATCATACCGGATCGCGCCCGAGGCCTCTAACACTGTGGCGGGCCCCTTGATGGGCTGAAGTTGACCAGGCGCCTGGCCGTATCTTTGCTTGAACGCGCGACTGAAATAGGCGGTGCCGCTGAAGCCGTGGGCATGAGCGATCTCGCCGATGGAGGGCCTGTGGCCGACCCGGACGAAGAGGGCCTCCCGGGCCAGTTTGAGTCGCCGATGCTTGATGTAGAGGCCGACACCGCCGCTGGACCCAAAGGCGCGAAACAGCGTGGCGCGTGACACCCCCAGTCCCTCCACGAGTTCGCTGACGTTCAGGCTCTGGTCGGAGAGGCGGCTGTCGACGAATTCCTTGGCCGCAGCCCTCAGGTTTGAGTTCCGATCCTGGCTCTGTGGAGCTGAAAAATGGCCCGCGGTTATCAGGGCTTGCTGGGCAAGCGTCAGGGCGGCTTCGATCGCAGCGACCCCCTCTTCGAGCGAGAGGCGATGCGCGAGCTTCATCAACGTGATGAGGTTTTCGGCGAGCAGGTTTCCCAACGGTAGACTACTTTCGATGCTCAACCCGTGGAAGTCCCGCGTGACCAGCCACTCGGGCGCGGCATCGCGTGGAATGGCCAGTACGATGAGGTCAAGGCTCTCGACCTTCGCGTTCGACGGGCGCGCGAGGTCGCGGAGGTGAACTGTGCCGGCGGGTGTGTTGAAGGTGCGTCCGTTGGCGTCGCCCTGCATCCCTGACAGGTCCAGGATGATGGCCAGGCAATCGAGGCCGGAGCGTCGGATTTCTGCCTGGGTGCGTGACAGGCGCTGTCCGACCGATCGGCTTCGGATCAGAACATATTTCTCGAACTGGAAAACCCGGCTCTCCGAAAAGAACGGAAGCTCAGGATCGAACTCGGACGTGTCGTACCCGTCAGCGAGTCCGTTTCGATACTGAGTGAGTAGTTGATCACAACCGTCTGACGTCAGATCCCACTCGGCAAGGTGGGCCGGACGAAAAAGCCTGCTGCTGTCTGGCATGAACTGCTGCGGTGTCCGGTTTCAATGCGGAAACCGGTCCGCGCAAAGTTCTTGTAGCCAGAATCTGGAGGATATCAACCGGCCGAGATTTCGGTGTTCTGTTTACTAAGGTGTTCGCTTTTCGAGAGAAATCGACCTGGCAATGCGACGGAGGCGCTCAAGAATGAGACGCTCGGATATGGTCGTTTTTTGACACCCCACTAGCATAAGAGGCATCCGAAGCGCGTCCAACAACACGGTTCGTCGTCGGTGCTGACACCCTTGAGCGGTGGCAGGGGGAGCGAGGATGGCCAGGTTGATGCCTGGAGTTGGGGTGCGCCATCTTCAGATGCCGCTGGCCAGCCGGTCCTCGCGTGAACAGATTCAAGGGGACGATCATGGCGAAGAAATCCGGCTCGAACATCATCATCGGCAACAACGGCGACGAACACCTGAACGGTGGATCTGGAAACGACGTGATCCACGGCATGGGCGGAAACGACCGCATCAACGCCGGCTCGGGCAACGACATCATGGACGGCGGCGCGGGCGATGATATCGTCAACGGTGACGCCGGCAACGATCTGGGCGTTTACGTCCTCAGCGAAAACGTCGGATCGCGGGACGTCTATGACGGTGGATCGGGCATCGACACCCTGCAGCTGGTGATGACGCGGGCCGAATGGGAATCGCCGGCGGTCCAGGCCGATATCGCGCGCTATCTCGTTTTCCTGGCGCGGGTGATCCATCCGACCAACGGTCAGGCCAAGAATGAGGACTTCACCTTCTCCTTCGGCCTCATCGCGTCGAAGTTCGAGAACCTCCGCATCATCGTCGACGGCGTGGAAATGGACCCGACCGACCAGGCGGTGACGCTGGTCGACGATGTCATGGCGGCCGGTGAGGACAACGCCAGCGTGGCCGTCGATGTTCTGCTCAACGACAGCGTGCCGGACCTGATCGCTTCACTCACCAACACCCAGCCCTCACACGGCTCGGTGACCCTGACGCGGACCAGCGGCGCGCCGGCGACGGCCGACACCGCCAGCTTCGTCTACACGCCGGATGCGGCCCACTGGCAGTATCTGGCCGCCGGCGAGACGGCGACCGACACCTTCACCTACACCGTGACGGACTCGGACGGCGATGTGCAGACGGCAACGGTGACGGTCACCATCACCGGCTCCAACGATGCCCCGACCCTTACGGCAGCCGTGTCCAGCGGGTCCGTAGTTGAGGACGGCTCGGTCACCGCCTCGGGCACCATTGACTTCGCCGATGCCGATCTGAGCGACAGCCACACCGTCTCCAGCAGCGCTGAGGGCGCGGGCTATCTCGGAACCTTCACCGCGACGATCACGGACGACGGTGCCGGCGACGGTGCCGGCTCGGTGACCTGGGACTTCGCGGTCGACAATGGCGCGATCCAGTATCTGGCCGAAGGCGAGACCCTGACCCAGACCTACACCGTCACCATCGACGACGGGCAGGGCGGCACGGTCGACCAGACGGTCACGGTTACGATCACCGGCACGAATGACACGCCGACGATCACGGCGGCGGATTCGACGGGTTCCATCCTCGAGGATAGTGCACCCCAGACCGGCGTCGTCGGGTCGGAAACCCTGGTCGTCGCTGAGGCACCCGGACAGGGCATCCAGTTCATCGACCGCGCTGACCTGCGTATCGCCCCGAACCCCGATCTCGCTGACGACGGGCAGCCGTCGCTTTCGGTCGCGGGAGAGATCAGCGCGCTCGGCGAGGCGGATAGCTACCAGCTGACCCTGGTCGCCGGCGAGATCATCACCCTGGATATCGACGGTGCCGCTGGCTTTGGCGCAGGCGGTGCCTTCGGCCTGGATGCCGAGGTGCTGGTCTATGACTCCAACGGCGTGCTGGTGAACCTGAACGATGACGCGGCGATTACCTCGGGTGGTGGCGGCTCGAACTTCAGCCAGGACTCCTACCTGCAGTTCGTTGCCCCGGGCGATGGCGTCTACACCATCGTGGTCCGGTCCTACGGCGACTATTCGACGGGCCCCTATAGGCTGCAGGTCAGCGTCGACAGCACCTCCATCGCGACCTTGAGCGACAGCGGCGTGGTGGCCTTCGCCGATGTCGATCTGGCCGATTCCCATGACGTCACGGTCACCGCTAACGGTGCCGACTATCTGGGACAGCTGACCGCCGTGGTCAGCGATGCATCGACGGGCGACGGTAGTGGTCAAGTCACCTGGACCTATGAAGTCGGCAATGCGGCCATCCAGTTTCTGGCGGCCGGCGAGACCCGGACCGAAAGCTTCACCTTGACCGTCGACGACGGGCAGGGCGGCACGGTCAGCCAGATCGTCGAGGTGACCGTCACGGGCACCAATGACGCCCCGATCATAACCAGTGACCAGATCTATCGCACCTTGTTCGAAGACACCGACGCCAGCACCACCGGCGTCATGTCGTTCGCCGACGTCGATCTGACGGACGGCCATACGGTGGGTGTGACGCCGCTGTTCGAGGGCTATGTGGGGTCCTTTGTCGCCGAAGTGTCCGATGACACGACCGGGGACGGGACGGGTGAGGTCACCTGGACCTTCAACGTGGATCCGGCCGACATCCAGTATCTGTCCGCAGGACAGGGTCTGCAGCAGCGCTATTCAATCAGCATTGATGACGGCAACGGCGGCACGACCGAGCAACTGGTGATCATCACCATTCGCGGCACGAACGACCTTCCCACGATCACGTCCGCGGTCGATTCCGCCGCGTTGGCCGAGGACGGCGTCACGAATGCGAACGGCGTCATTGAGTTCGCCGACGTCGACCTGCGTGATGGCCACCTGGTTTCCAGCAATGCTGCGGGCGGCGACTACCTCGGATCCTTCAATGCCTGGATGACCGACGACAGCTTCGGCGACGGTGCCGGGTCTGTCAGCTGGGACTTTGCGGTCGACAATGCCGCGATCCAGCATCTCGCTGAAGGCGAAACCGTCACCCAGACCTATACGGTCACCGTTGATGACGGGCGCGGCGGGACGGTCGATCAGACGGTGACGATCACCCTCACGGGGACGAACGATGCGCCTCTGGTGCAAAACGTCACCGCGGACGCGACAGAGGACGGCGCGCCCATCACGGTCGCCTTCTCGGCCGATGACGTCGACAGCGACGATGACGCCGGCAGCCTGACCTATGCCATCACCTCGAACCCGGCCGAAGGTACGGTCGTGAACAATGGCGACGGCACCTTCGCCTTCAGCCCTGGAACGGACTTCCAGGACCTCGCCGAGGGTGAGACGCGCGACATCGTCTTCAGCTACGAGGCTACGGATTCCCACGGCGCGACGACGCCGGGTTCGGTGACGATCACGGTCACCGGCGTCAATGACGCGCCCGTGGTTTCGGACGTGTCCCGGAACGCCGGCTTCTCGGCTGGCCTGCCGTTGGCCATCGGCGGCTACGGTGTACCACTCCAGGCCGTGTTTTCGCTGACTGACAGGAACGGCGATGGCCACGTGGAGACCGCCAGCAGCATCGCCGATCTTGGAATCGTCGGCTTTGGCTACGGGATCGCCTCCGGTGACATCGACGGTGACGGTGACGTGGATATCGCGATTGCCACCAACACAGGAACCTGGGTGTTCACCAACCAGGGCGACACCAATGGCGATGGGATCGCTGAGTTCACTGGCGTCCGAGCCAGTACGGCGTTCGCCTATGGCGTCGCTCTTGGTGACCTGAATGGCGACGGGCGGCTCGATCTCGTCACTTCGCAAGGCGGCGTCATGACCGAGATGCTCAATCTCGGCGACAGCAACGCCAACGGCCTGATCGATGATTTCAGTGTCCGGTCGGTGACGGGCGGTGCCTCGGGAAGTAACTACGGGATCACGATGGCCGATCTCAATGGCGACGGTCGAATGGACATCCTGATGGCCAACTACAGCCAGGGGCCGACCGAGATCCGCTACAATCTCGGCGACACCAATGGTGACGGGCAGATTGATTACAGGTCCCATTTCATCGAGGACAATTTCGATGAGAACGCACTTGGTGTTGCCGCCGGCGATATTGACGGCGATGGCGACCTCGATTTCGTAGTGTCGCGCTGGAGCGGCCAGAACGAGGTCGTCTACCTCAACAACGGCGACACCAACGGTGACGGCCTGCCGGACTTCACCACCATCGAACTCCCCACGGGTGGTTGGACGCTGGAAAGCGAACTGATCGACATCGATGGCGACGGCGATCTGGATATCGTCAGCACCGAGCTGAGCGGGGCCGCGCGCATCACCTACAATCTCGGTGACACCAACGGCGACGGACGCCCGGAGTTCGTGATCCAGAACATTATCGGCGCCAACAGTTCCTATGGGCTCGCGGTCGGCGACGTGGACGGCGACGGCGATCTGGACATCGTGTTTGCGTCGCTTAACGGCGCGCCAATCCTGATGGAGAACCTCGGCGATACGGATGGGGACGGCCAACTTAACTTTAACCGGACCGCCCTCTTACTCAATCGGTCCTGGGACGCCGAATTCGTTCGGATCGGTGGTGGCTCGGGGGCGATTGAGGACGGACAAGCGATCACCGGCGCGTTCGACGGCGACGACGTCGACAGCGACGATGATGCCGCCAGCCTGACCTACACCGTCACGTCAGACCCTTCAGAGGGCACCGTCGTCAACAACGGCGACGGCACCTTTGCATTCTCGCCGGGCTCGGACTTCCAGGATCTGGGACAGGGTGAATCACGGACGGTGACCTTCACCTATACCGCCACCGACTCCCATGGTGCCGTGTCCGAACCGGGCACCGTCACCATCCAGGTTGCCGGCACCAATGACGCGCCGACCGCGACGGTTCTCGACGCGGGAACCTTCCACCAGAACCAGGCCTATGTCGGTCTGAACGTGCTGTCCGCAATCACGGATGTCGACACGAACGACACCCTGACCCTCGACAGTATCGTCTCGATCACGACGTCCAATCCCAACCGGGTGTTCGACTCCTTCATCTCGGGCAACGACATCGTCGTCGACACCGGCCATTTCGCCGATCTCGGCGAAGGTGACAGCGAGACCGTGACCTTCGTCTATTCGGTCTCCGACGGTCATGGCGGCACGGTTGAGAACACCGTCAGCGTCGTCATCGAGGGCCGCAACGATGCGCCGTTCACCTTCGCGATCGTCGCCGAGACTTCAGAGAACGCTACGCCCTATGAGTTCAACCTGATCTCGGGAGGCTATGCCTACGACACCGACAACGGCGGTTGGCTCAATGCTGGTAACTCGGCCGGCTTCACGATCGACGGTGCCGTCGCCAGCTCGAGTAATGCGGCGCGCAACGTCGTCTATTCGCTGGATCCGGCCACCGGTGCCTTCTCGCTGGACCCAGCCCAGTTCGTTGATCTCCTCACGGGTCAGAGCGAAACGGTCACGGTGTCCTTCAACCTCGTCGATGATTTCGGCGCGAGCGTACCGAATACGCTGACGCTGACGATTAACGGGATCACCAATCAATATCAGGACGCCACCGCCGAGGACGAGGAGTTCGAGGATGACGAAGACGATCTGGATGGCGGCGATGAGGAACTCGCCCCCGTCCTCGCACAACCGAAAGGCAGTCAGCAGGACGACGATCGTGGGGACGATGCTGGCACCGACTTTGGTGATGATGAACCCTCACCGGACTTGATGGACTGGTATCTGCAGTCCAGCTCAGACGTCGAAGGCACGGGTTCGACTTCGCCATTGGCCGCGGACAATGACTTCCTCGTCCTCGACAGTGGTGATTTCCAACCTCCGCTGCCGAGCCAGCACGAAGACTTCGGCCAGCCGTTGGTCTTCCCGGGTGCACCGGATCAGGTCCCGGTGGACCTGAGCGGCTTTTTTGCGGGCGGGTTGACCGGTGACACTGCCCTGACGCTGGACCAGGATGGTCAAATTACGCCCGGTAGCGGTTCCTCTGGTCCGGCACCTGGGATCGACGACTGGTTCTCCTGACACGGCACCATGGGGTGGTCGCTACTGGCCACCCCGTCTTGGCTGGCCGGTCCTGATCGGGAAAAAGACTCTGAAGCCCGAGGCAGGGGCGATTGGTTTGATCCCACGGCCGCTCAACGTGTCGGTTCTGGCCGGCACGCCTGGTGGTAGGTCGCGGGCTTCGGCCTTGGTATGAAACCTAATTCGGGCCGATAGAGCGCAATGAAACCCCAGGTCATTTTGCTGAGCGGTTCATCCAAGACTTTTGCCGTCGCTCGCTTTCTTGAGGAGGCGCATCGTTCTCAAACAAGTCTGGTAGTCGCCTCTTATGGTGAGGTGCGCTTCCAGATGGGGCCCGACGGACTTGCGATAACCGGCTGCCGTTTCGGAACGGATCTCAAGGCGGGTTCCCACTACATTTTTCGATCTTCCACCCGTCAGCAATACGCTGTCATGAATGCGATAGTGACGGCAGTCATCGATGAGAGCCACGTTCTCAATGCCGAAAAATTTCGACTTAATATCGGTCACTACAACAAGCTTGTTCAGTTGGTTCGGTTGGGGCGGGCCGGGCTGCCACTGGTCCCGTCCCGTTTGACCAGCTCGCCGGTAGACTTTCCCCAACTGGTCGCCGACGCCCTTCGGGCCGGTCCACTATTCCTCAAGAGTGTTGCTGGCAGTCATGGCGATGGGGCTGTGAAGGTCAAAACCCTGGACGATGCGAGAAATTGCCGACCCGAAGATGTCGGGAAGATTCTGATCCAGAACTACATGCCGATTGACTCCGACTTCCGGGTGCTCGTCCTAGGCGAAGAGGTTCTGGGCGTAATGAAGCGTTCTCTGGCCGAAGGGGCCATTGTCAGCAATATCGCCAAAGGCGGGTTGACCAGCTCCGCGGACCTTGACCCGGACGTGCTGGCTATGGCCGTGAAGGCCGCGCGTACAATGGGTCTGGACTTTGCCGGAGTCGATCTGCTCCTGCATGACGGTCGACCGTATGTGCTTGAGGTCAACAGCGCTCCCGAGTTCAAGGCATTCGAACGGGTTACGGGCGTGAATGTCGCAGCCCGGGTATTGGATTACCTGTTGGCTGACCTGCCGTCGGGCGGCCGTTCGAACTGAATCGCTTCCGGTTCTCCATCGACGGCTGGAAGCCGACCCACGTCGGACCCAGCCCCTACCCAACGCAAAGGCCCTTCCGCCGCTCGTCTGCCGGCTTCCTACCCAGAGTGTCGTTAGAGAAGTGGTGCCGCTTAGGTGACTCGAACACCTGACCCCCGCATTGCGAAGGCTACTCCAGCTTCGGGAGAAAAGCCTTGCGGACCATGGTTCTCGGCCGGGTTTTGCCGAGGTCCGACACCCCAACCCAGCCTCTTCGCAGCCTTGGCCGAGGGGCGAGTGAAGCCGTTTCCTAAGTTGCGCGCTTTAACGTGGGAAACCCGAAAATTGTCACCTGCGCCATACCTGCGAACGCGGGGGTTAGACTGCGGGGATGGGTGGTCCGAGTGACCACCTACTGCTCTGGATCATCGCCGGGTAGACAAGTCTCTTCGCCCCCCCCCAGTCAAAGGCTCCCATGCTGGCTGGATGAGAACCCGAGAGTCACGTCACCTTGGGCGCGGACTTGTTGTCTCTGGCTGAAGGGACAGGGCGCGGTCGATCCACGGCATCAGGCGCGAGGCCAGCGAGCGGGCGAAGGTCGCGGTCATGTGGCTTTTGTCTGAATATATCAGCAGGTCCCCCCGCACCGGCGGGCAGCTGGTTGGGTCGCAGAGCCAGTTTCGAGTATCGACGAAGACGACATTGGTCGGCCAAACCTCCCGCGCAAGCAGCGGGGGGGTGGCAATGCTATTGGACGGTTGGGCGCAGCGTGGATCGGCTGGGCCGAACCGGGCAACGCAGGTCGGCACATCGAAATCGAACCAGGGCGTGTCGCGCAGGGCCAGCACCGGAATGCCGGCAGTCCCGAGCTGCCGCCACCGTTCAGGGCTGCCGGGCGTGATCTGTTCGGGTGGACGCTTCCCCATGGTAGCGAGGGTGATGACGAGGTCCGGCCTTGAGACCTGCAGTCGTTCGGCCACCGCGGCGTTCCAGGTGGTGCAGTCGGGCGCAGGTCGACCGAAATTGTCGTCGATCCCCAATCCAAAGGCGCAGCTGGCCTTGGTGTAGGTCACGATGCTCCAGCCCTGCGCGGCACCGATGCGTTGCAGGGCTGGCAGCCATTGGGCGGCATGGGAACTGCCGACCAGGGCGATGACCACCGGAGCGTCGGCGGGACCGTAGCGACATGACAGCGGGCGGGCGTCGCCTACCCAGGCCAGACAGCCATCGGCGAAAACATCGCTTCGATCCAAACCGGCGACCAATGGCCCTGGAACTATCACGGCGCGCCCGTTTATGTGGGGCGCATGTCCGGTCAGGCGGTGCTCGGCCAACTGGTTCCGTTGGACCTGTTGCTTGGAAGACAGATGCAGCGCCCAGAGACCTGTGACAAGGACCATCGCCCCGACCATGAGGCCGGCCCGCAGGGTCAGGCGCGAGAAGGGCTGATCGGCACTCAACAGCTTCGCAAGCGGCTTCTCGAGCCTAGCCTTGCTGAAGATGGCCAGGCCGATCGAAAGGACCAGAATCAGCAGGCCTATGACGAGATCGGGCCGGGTCTGGCCTGTCAGGATCAGCACGAATACCAGAACCGGGCCTTGCCAAAGATAGAGGCCGTAGGCGTGGTTACCCAGCCAGACCAGCGGTGACCAGGAGAAGAGGTGGCCAGCACCGGCTTGCGGGTTCCTGGCTCCGGCCGCCAGGATCAGCAAGGCGCCGGCAACCGGCCACAGAGAGGCCCATGCCGGGAACAGGTTGCATGCGCCCCACAACAGGCCGGTGGTCAGCAACAGGCCAAGACCAAACCAGCCGAAGGGACCGCGCACGCGAAGCGGCAATGCGAACCGCTCAAGCCCCACAGCCAAAAGTCCGCCGATGGTGAACTGCCACAGCCGGGCCAGGGGGTCGAAATAGGCGGCGGTGGGATCGGTGGAGACGGCGATGGCGGCGTAGGCAAACGAGCCCAGGCTTGTCACGCCGAGGGCCATGAAAAGGCGACCGAAGCGCTGGCTGGACCGCCGAACCCAGGTCGCCAACAGCAGCATCAGCAGACCAATCAACACAAAGGCCTGGATCTGCAGGCTGATGGCCCAGCCGTTCTGGAACGGCGAGACTATGTCGTCCCGCGCAAGATAGTCGGTCGAATAGCGAATAAGTGCGAGGTTCTCGAGGAACAGGCTGGTCGCCAGGCTCTCGCGGATGGCTCGATCCCAAAGGGTGGCCGGCAATAGAAACTGGGCGATGAGCACGGTGGCGACGGTGACCACGAAAGTGGTCGGTAGCAGCCGCCGCCAGATTCCGGTCGCGTAGCGGATCAGGTCGACCGTGCCGCGGCGCAGGACCTGGCGTGCCAGGGATCCAATCAGCAGGAAGCCGGAGACAACGAAGAAGACATCCACGCCGCCTGCGCTGCGCTCCGTCCACACATGATAGGCGACGATCATGACGGCAGAGAGACCCCGCAGGCCTTGGATGTCCTGGCGCCAGGCTGAAACCGGCGGGGCGGGGGTCATAATGCTTCCGTTCGCGCAGGGGTATGTCCGCAGATCGACAACCCGTGAAGTTCCTTGTTGTGAAGACCAGCTTTGCTGTAGGCAAATTGGATGCTGCCACAAGCTGAAACCGAGGTCGCCTCTGGACCCGCGAAAGAGGCCATGGTCCGCCTCATCGGCGCCTACACACCGGGTGCGGTGCGCTTCGCTCCGGAGGACTCGCCATTCAGGGTGCTCTTCGCCGACATCACCCATCGCTGCAATATGGCCTGTGCCAACTGCTACATCCCGGTCCGCGACCTGCCGGACCTGCCTGTCGACTGGCTCTACGCCATTCTCGAACGTCTTCCGCGCCGCACCCGCATCCGGCTGGTCGGGGCCGAGCCGACCATGCGCGAGGACCTGCCGGAGATCATCGCCCGGGTGCGCAAACTGGGTCATATCCCGACCATCCTGACCAATGGCCTCAAGCTGGGTCGTCGGTCCTATGTCGACCGCCTGCGCTCAGCCGGACTGCGCACTGTCTATCTGTCGCTGAACGGCGGACTGCGTGACGACCTCTACGAGGAGATCGATGGAGCCGCCTGCGCCGCGCGAAAACTCAAGGCGCTCGATAACACTCTGGCCGCGCGCATGAATGTAACTGCCGGCATGATCCTGATTCCGGGTCTGAACGACGACCATCTGCCCGAATTTCTCGACTTCCTGCTGGCAAAGGGCGTGCGCGACATCCACCTTCGTTCGGTCGGCAAGATGGGTCGGCATATGGAGGGCGAACCGTTCGATCTCGACGGTCTGGAGGATTGTCTGCGTCGAGGCCTTGGCGACCGCGCCGGCGATCTGACCCTGACCAGTGCCGAAGGCTCCAGCCGCGACTTCCGGTTCGGCCGCGCCGGCTTCCAGCTGACCCAATGGCCGGATCTTGGCAGCCGAACGCGGGGCCGAATAGCGCCGGACGGCCAGGTCGAACCAATGTTCGAGAGCATTCAGGCAAATGAATTCCACTACTGAACCGCCGCTCGATCGCGCGGCCTTCGAACAGGCCCTGCTCGAAGCGGTTGCGCCATGGCCCCTGGAGCGGACCCGCCTTTATCGCGCCCTGATCGCCCGTCGCTGCCCGCCCTCGCTGCTGCAGCGCTACGCCCGCTCGACCTATCTTTCGGCCACCCTTTTTTGCGCAAGCATCGCCGAGTTGATCGACAAGGCTCCGGACCCCGGTGCCCGACTCATCCTGCTCGAAAATCTGCTTGAGGAAGAAGGCATCCACCTGAACCCTCGCCGCGGGCTGGTGGTCCGCGCCGAGGCACGTCATCCCGCCCTTGCCCTGCGTTTCCTGCGCGCGACCGGGGCGGAAGGTGCCAGCGAGGAGGACGCCTTCGGTAACGGCCTCCACGCTACCGGCCCCGGCCGGAACATGCTGGCCGAAGGCCGCTGGCTCGAGGCCGTGGCCTTCCTGCTGATCGGCCAGGAGCTGAAATTTGCCACCGTTGCCGGCCCCCTGCTCAAGGCTCTTGGGCAGCAAGGCTTCAGCGATCGTGACCTGGCGTTCTTTGCCGTCCATATCGAGGCCGATGCCGAGCACGGCCAGCAGGCCCTGGATCTGGTGCTGGACCGCGCCACAACAGCCGAGGACCAGCAGGCCTGTATCGCAGCGGCCGGAGCCGGAGCCCGCCACTGGTTCGACTCACACGGTTCGGAGGCCGGCCGAAAGGTTCGCTGACGCCCGGATGAATTTCGCCAGCCCGCTCTTCATCCTGCTGTTCCTGCCGGCGGTGATGCTGGCCTTCCACGCTATCCGGGGCCAGGCCGCCAACGGTTTGCGGGCCGCCTTTCTGGTCGCTGCCTCGATCGCCTTCTATCTGTGGTCCGGCCTGCACAATGCGACCGTCCTGGCCTTCAGCCTGGGCGTCACCTTCGCCTGCGGCCGGCTGACGACCGCGCTAGACAAGGACCGGGAGGTCCTGCGCCGCGGGCTGATGTGGGGCGGGGTCGCAGTTAATATCGGCCTGCTGGGCGCCTTCAAGATCAACGCCCTCGGTGTGTCAGACGCGGACGGTTTCCGCACCGCCGAGCAGATTCTGATTCCGCTCGGCCTGTCCTATGTGACCTTCCAGCAGATCGGCTTTCTGGTCGCCTGTCGCCGCGGCCAGATAACCGCGCCGGGCCTCCGCGACTATCTGTTCTTCATCACCTTCTTCCCGCACCTTCTGATGGGTCCGATCGTGCGTTTCCAGGATATGGCCCGGCAGCTGCGCGACCGCAGTCTGGCCAGGGTCGACGCCTCGGACGTCGCCACGGGTCTGTCCATCTTCGTATTCGGCCTGGCGCAGAAGGTTCTGCTCGCCGACCAGATTGCTCCGGCGATCGACCACATTTTTCTGGCGGCCCGTACGTCGCCCATCTCTCCAGCAGAGAGCTGGGTCGGAATCATTGCTTTCCAGATGCAGCTCTATTTCGACTTCGTCGCCTATGCCGACATGGCCATCGGCCTGGCGCGGATGTTTGGCATCCGCCTGCCGATCAATTTCGACCGCCCGCTTTTCGCCGTCGACCGCTTCGACCTGTGGCGACGCTGGCACATCACCTTCGCCATCTTCATGCGCACTCATGTGTTCCAGCCGCTGGTGCGGGGCCGGCGCATGCCGGTGGTCATGGCCCTGGCCATCACCGGCGTCCTGTCGGGTCTGTGGCACGGGCTCGGCTGGACCTTCGTCGTCTGGGGCATGATGCAGACCGCCATCCTGCTGGTGGTGCACGAGCATCGCCGCCGCAACCGCCGCCCGGGCGGCACCAGCGGATTCAGCCGCGTCTCGGCCATCACCCTGACCTTTCTCAGCAGCGCCCTGCTGGGCGCCATGTTCCGTGCCCCGACGCTGGATAGCGCCCAGCACGTCTATGGGGCACTGATCGGTCTCGGTGCCGCCGGCGAGACCAGCCTGATCGGGCCGCGCATGCTGGTCATGCTGCCCCTGTGCATGCTGATCGCCTGGGGCCTGCCCAGCAGCGCCCAGTTTTTTGGTCGCCACTGGAACGCCCTCGACTTGCGGCCTGATCCGGCCCCCACCCCACCTCACTGGTTCCCTGGCTTCCAGCTGACCCCGGCCTGGGCGCTGACCACAGCCGCTACGCTGGTCCTGTGTCTGTGTCTGATCAGCGACGCCCGAAGGTTCGTCTATGTCCAGTTCTGACCCGGCCGGTGAGGGCCGCCGCTTCCTGCTTTTGGCTCTGGCCAGCGGACTGATGATATTCAGTGGCCTGGTCGCCGCAACCGCTCTCGTCGACCCCTACGGCATGCTGGAGGGACGCGGCGGCCCAGCGACGATTTGCGCCCCGGGAATCAAGAACCGCGACGGGATGGGGCTGATGCTGTCGCTCCCGCGAGTTCATCCGCCTGCCGAGATCATCACCGGCTCGTCGCGGGTGATCTGGGGGTTCAGACAGAGGGACCTGCAGAGCCCGACAGGCTCAACGGTGCTGAACCTGGGCCTCTCCCGCGCGACCATGCCTGACATCGATCGCATCGTCCGCGGCGCTGCGGCGAATTCGTCCCTCGAACGGGTGTGGATCGGTTTGGACTTCGGGGCCGTGGCGCTGATGGAGTCGCAGTATCCGGCTCCGGGTCCCGCGGTTCTTCGGGCCCCTTCCCGCCTGACGGCGATTCGCGAGGGTCTGCTGTCGTCCGGGCCGCTGCGGGCGACTCTGGCATTGGTACGACAGCCGAAGTCATGCACCGACCCCCTGTTTGACAGATTCGGATTTCTCAACCCGGGCGCTGAACGGCCTCATGTCGGACCGCGTGCCGTGCTTCCCGACCTTGGAGAACGGGCTCGGATCGTCAACGGCTGGAGCCGACCCCCGGTTGATCGAGAGACCCTCTACGCCCGCGAAATGAAGCGACTAACCCGCCTGCTCAATGATCTGAACAGTCAGGGCGTCGCGGTCGTCGTCTACACTGGTCCGACCCACCCTGCCTATGACAGCCTGATCGACGAAGCTGGCCTGGCCGGATTTCGTAGGCGCTGGCAGGCCGATGTCGAGCGGATCGTGCGTGAACAGGGTGCGGTTCTGGTCGCTGCCGATCGCACCGATTTCCTGACTTCCCTGCCTGACCTGCCTGTCGGTTGTGAAACCGCCCCGGTGGATTGTGCATTCTACGACGCCACTCATTTCCGACCTGTTGTAGGTGAGGCCATTATCAGGGAGGGTCGCCGCTTGACTGGCGAAAACGTCGTGCCAGGCAGGTATTGACGGGCGTCCGACAAGTGAATTGTGCTTTCAGTTCAGAGAGCCTGCAGGGTGCTGTTTGATGCAGCCTGGCCGAGAAGTAATGGGAGCCACCCAGCCCGGACCCACGCGCCGACCCAGCGTTAAGGCCCTTCCGCCGCTCGCCCGCCGAGTCCCGGCTTAGAGTGCCATTGGAGTGGTGGTGCCGCTTAGGTGACTCGAACACCTGACCCCCGCATTACGAAGGCTAGGGAAGGGCAGGGTGAAAACCGTTATTATTGAGATGTTTAGAGGTTGTTGAGGCAGTGCAACTCAGCGCCACCCAGCCTCCTCCCAGTCTGGGCTGAGGCGTCGGGGAAGCCGTTTCCTAAGTTACGCGCTTTAACGTGGGAAACCCGGAAATTGTCACCTGCGCTATACCTGCAGACACGGTCTTAGAGCCTTCCCGGAAGCCGTGATCAAACGGTGGTTTGATCAAGCCGTTCGAAGGGCGGACTCCGGCTATCCTTGGAGGAATTTTAGGGGGGCACGTCAACTTTGTGTTGGCCTAACGCCCTTCGGGCTACCGTAGGCCGGGTTGTCTGGCTGATAGCCGTTCTGGCCGGTGAGGCCAGAGCGGGATCAGAAAGCCTGGATCAGGGTGGTGATCAGGGCGGTCGGAAGGGCGGCGAGCAGGAAGGCGTTGAGGATGCCGTGGCCGACCTTCTCGATGAAGTGCGAAGCGTTCATGGTGTTCATAGTCGTTCTCCGTTGGTCCTGAGTGAGGGATGTTTTCACCCCTCTTATGTTGTGCCGCTGCATCGATCTTGCCGATATCGGCGCGTTCGGGGGGCGTTGCGGCGTCCGTTCTTGAAGACATAGATAGGTCGTGCCCTGCGGAAAGGCACGTTACATATCGTTTAACGATATTAAACTTTGGCAATGGATTATTTCGGCCCGCGTGATCGGGATGAAACTGCAGCTTATCAAGGGGATGCGTCTGGTCGTGGCGACCCACAATCCCGGCAAGGCCGTCGAGATCGACGCGCTTCTGGACGGACATTACGCCGTGGTCACCGCCGCCAGCCTGAATCTACCCGAACCGGACGAGACGATGGTGTCACCCAGCGAACTGCCGGCGCATTTCGCGAACGGAAACTAAACGTCCGCTTTCCACCCTCAGGCGATGGTCCGCTCCCGACCCAAAGCGGACATCACGCGCCTGCGGCCTCGCTTGGCCGTGCTGATGGTGGGACGTAGGCGCGTGCTTCGGTCGTGACCGGGTTGCTCAGGCGCGCTTAACGGACTCCGAGAGCGAGGGCATCGGGTCTGCGGGTGTCGGCGGCGCCGAGGAACCGGTCACCATCGATCATGATCGACTGGGTGCTGCCCATGGTGGCCGAGGGGCTGACTTCATGGCCGCGGGCCTCCAGCAGGCGTTCGATGTCGCGGGAATAGCCGGCTTCCAGTTCCAGCGGCCGTCCGGCGTTGCCCTGATTGATCCGGGGACGCATGGCGGCCTCGGCGACATTGAGGTCATGGTCGATGATGTTGACGACCAGCTGGACCATTGTGGGCACGATATAGCTGCCGCCGGGCGTGCCCGTCACCAGCCAGGGCCGGTCGTCGCGGCCGAAGACGATCATGGGCGAGATGGTCGACCTGACCCGTTTCCCTGGAGCGGGATGGTTCGCCGTGACCGCATCGTCGGCACTGCCCCACGAGAAATTGTCGAGGGAGTTGTTGATCAGAATGCCCGTACTGGGCGGGGCCACATGGGCTCCGTAGGAGTTGGAAAGGGTGAAGGTATTGCTGACGACATTGCCCGCGGCATCGGCGACGGAAAAATGGGTCGTGTCACGGCTCTCGTGCGGATAGGGGTCCCCGACCGGGACATCTCCCTCGCCGAGGACCCGGTCGAGTCGGATCAGCCCTGCCCGCTCGCGCGCGAAGGTCTTGCTGGCGAGGCCGGTCGAGGGCGTGCGCCACTGGGGCTCGCCGCCGAGTAGCCTGCGGTCCGCCGAGACGACCTTCAGGGTCTCGGCCAGCAGGTGAAGATTGTCGACACTGCCCCAGCCCATATCCCGCAGTGGCCAGAGCTCCAGGATGTTGAGGGCCTCGGCAACACTCACCCCGGAAGCGGTCGGGGGCATGTGGGCGATGCGGTAGCCGCGGTAATCGGACCACAGCGGCTCGCTGACCTCGACGCGATAGTCGGCCATGTCGCGCGCGTCCATGATCCCGCCCCCGGCCTCGACCCCGGCGATGATGCGCCGGGCCAGTTCGCCCCGATAGAAGGCGTCGGCACCGTCGGCCTGAACTTGGCGCAGGCTCCAGGCCAGATGGGGCTGTCGAAAGCGTTCGCCGGGCCCATAGGGGGTGCCGTCCGGCTTCAGATAGGCTTCGCGGGCTCCGGGATCGAGGGCGAGGACGGCGGCCCGGCCGGCGGTGGCTTCGGCCTCGCCGTCGCTCAGCAGGACCCCGTCCTCGGCCAGGGTAATCGCGGGAGCGACCAGGTCGGACCATGGCAGGCTGCCGAAACGCTGGTGGGCCTCCCACAGGCCTGCCACCGTCCCGGGCACGGAGGCGTTGCGGAACCCGGCGGGGGTTGTCCGGTCGAACCGGCCGTTGTCATCCAGCAGGAGGTCCGGGGTCAGGGCCCGTGGCGCGACACCATAGTAGTCGATGGCCAGATCGACTGCGGGCTGGTCGGCCGTCGCCGCCATGTGCACCAGCATATAGCCGCCGCCACCGAGGTTGCCGGCACGGGGCAGGGTCACCGCCTGGGCGAGGGCGACCGCCACCGCCGCATCGACCGCATTGCCGCCCCGGCGCAGGATTTCGACCCCGACCTCTGACGCCGGCGCGCTCTGGCTGACCACCATGCCCCCACGCCCGACCACCGGATGATGGATCTGGCCGTAATTGACGATGTCGCCACCCGATCCTGCACCGGGGCGAACGGGAGCAGGAGCTTCCTGTGCGAGCACGGTGGTGGCCGCCAGAGCGGCGGCACACAGCAGGGACAAGGGCTTCAGCAACATCGGAGACCTCACGTATTGACGGCCGGCTGTTTCACCGGAGGGCCCATCAGGGCAGGCGGGGAGCGAGGGCCTCAGCGAAGAAGATCGCGGCCTGTTGGCGGACATCGGCCGTGGCGCGGGCATTGGCCGGCACAGACTGACGGCGGGTGCCCGGGTCATCGAAACTGTGGGTGGCGCCGCGATAGGAGGTGAGGGTCACGTCATGGCCGCGCGCCCGGCTGGCGCCGATCAGGTCGCGGCAGCGATCGTGGGAGACCTCCTCGTCCTCGGTGCCCATGAACACGCGAACCGGCGCATAGGGGCTGTAGCCGCTACGGTCGAAGCGATTGTGCAGGCCGCAGGCCGGGTACATGGCGAGGCCCGCGCGGAAACCCAGCCGGCGCATGTCGCCCGGCTTGTCGTCAGCCATCGTTGCGAGGGTCGCGCTGCCGCCGTTGGACCAGCCCATCAGCCCGATCCGGTCATTGTCCACACCCGGCAGGGTGCGCAGATAGCGGAGGGCACCATAGGCATCGAGCGGGCGAACCGTGACCTCGTTCACTGCATCCGGGCGCTCGCTGTAGCTTCCGCGCTCGAAGCCCCCGGGGTAGCCGCGGGGACCAAAGCCGTCGACGATCAGGGCGTAGTAGCCGCGCGCCGCCCAATACTGCGCCCAGTAGCGATGCCGCATGGACAGGGTGGTCGCGTCGTAGATCCCATTGGCCAGGGAGGAATAGGCACCGGCCCGCCCATGCATGAGGACCACCGCCGGGGCCGGACCCTGAACGCCTTCGGGCGAATAGAGGTAGGCGACGAGCTCAGTGCGTGCGTCGTCCATACTGCGGAAGGCCACCCGTTCCGGGAGGGTGGCCGGGGCCGCAGTCTCAAGCGCGGCCGTCTCCTGGACGGCGGCAGCCGTGACGGTGGTTGTCGGCAGGGACAGCAGGGCCACGGCGAAGAGGATCGAATGCTTCGTCTTCATGGAAGGCGCTCCAGGACAATCGCAACCCCCTCGCGGCGGGGATCGGCGGCCCCCGTCGGTCCGGTCGGTCCCATGACCAGACCGTGCAGGCCGGAATCCTCACCGCTGCCGGGGCGCACGGTCACGCCCCGTCGGTCCAGTTCTTCTCGCATCCCCGTGGGCAGGCGCGAGGCCTCGCCGTTGAAATTGTCGCCGCGGGCGACGAGGTTGGGCAGGCTGAAAGCCTCGAGCAGCGGCAGGTCCCACGCCAGCAGCCCGACCAGGGCCTTGGCGTTATACGCCAGGATGGCGCTGCCGCCCGGGGAGCCCAGGGCCGCGACCAGCCGACCCTCGCGGTCCAGCACGATGACCGGCGACATGGACGAACGGGGGCGTTTACCACCGGCCACGGCATTGGCGGCCGGGCTGCCGTCCGGATCGGTCGGCTGGAACGAGAAGTCCGTCATCTGGTTGTTCAGGAAGAAGCCGTGGACCATCCGGCCGGAGCCAAAGTAGGACTCGACCGTCGCGGTGACCGAAGCGACGTTTCCATCGAAATCCACGACCACGAAATGGGTCGTGCCGCCGGGCTCATCGGTGGCATCGGAACCGGGTAAGACCGCCCCGGCCGGTTCACCGTGGGGCGGGGCCCTACCTGAGGCCCGGCGACCGATCAGGACCGCCCGGCTGTCCAGATAGGCAGGCTCCAGCAGGCCGGCGACCGGGACGCTGACGAAACCGGGATCGCCGAAATAGCGGTCGCGGTCGGCATACATCAGGCGGCTGGCCTCGGCGAACTGCACCCAGGCGATGGCGTCGTCCGGACCGCGCCCGGCGATATCGGTCCGGTCCAGCAGGGCCATCAGTTGCAGCAGGGCCGCGCCGCTGGACGGCGGCGGCGGGACGCAGATGATGTAGACGCGATAGGGGCCGCAGACGGGATCGACCGCCCGGGCCTGGTAGGCGGCCAGATCCGCCGTCGTCAGGCTGCCGGCGAGGGGCGACCCCGCCGTCCTCTGGACGATGGCCTCGGCGACCGGTCCGCCCTGAAGTGCCGCCGGTCCCTCGACCGCGATCCGGCGCAAGACCCCGGCATAGGCGGGGTTCACGAGCCGGTCCCCGACCTGCAGGCGGCTGCCGTCAGGTCGTGAGAAATAGGCCTGGACATCCGGGGCGGCCGCCTGGGGAAAGGTGCCGTGGATGTGTTCGGCCAGACGCGGCGTGACCGTGAATCCGCCCTCAGCCACGGCGATCGGTCCGTCGAACAGACGAGCCCAGTCCAGTCGCCCGTGGGCCGCATGGGCCAGCGCCAGAACCGGCACAGCCCCGGGAGCCCCCGTCGCGCGCCCGGACAGCATGGCCTGCGCCCGTGACAGCGGCCGACCGGACCCGTCCAGGAACATGTCCGGAGCGGCGGCCGCCGGGGCGGTTTCCCGACCGTCATAGGCACTGACCGTGCCCGTGGCGGCGTCGAAATGCATGATGAAGGCCCCGCCACCGAGACCCGAACTCTGCGGTTCGACCAGGCCGAGCATCGCTTCGATGGCGACCGCGGCGTCCATTGCGCTGCCGCCTTGCCGGAGAATCCGGAGCCCGGCCTCGACTGCGATCGGATGGGCGGCGCTGACTAGGGCCTGGCGAGGTGCGGCATCGTCCGCCCGGGATAGGGCCCGCGCCGCTCCGGACAGCGAGAACGCCGCCATGAGGCCGGCGAAAAGGGCGATGGCCCCCTTTCGCAGCAGGGCGGTCGGCCGGCTCATTCGACGGGCTTCGCAAGATAGGACGGCACGTCGAGTTCCCCCTCGGACCGCGCAACGACGACGGCGACAGACAGATCACTGGTGCAGTTCGGGACCGTACGCATCATGTCCAGGGGCCGGTCGAACGGCAGGATGAACCCGACGAGCAGGGCCGTCTGTTCGGCGCTGATGCCGATGACCGACAGCACGGCGGCGAGGATGAAAAGCGAGGCCGAGGGAACCGGTGCGGTACCGATGGCGACCAGTGTCGTCGTCAGGATGACCATCAGATAGTCGACCAGCGACAGATCAATGCCGAACACCTGGGCGGCGAACATGGCCAGCAAGGCCACATAGAGGGCTGTCCCGTCCATGCTGAGGGTGACGCCGATCGGCAAGGTTGTCGAGGCGACCGTCGGGCTAACGCCCAGGTTGGTCTGGGCCACCCGCATCGCGACCGGCAGGGTCGCCGAACTGGAGGAGGTGGTGAAGGCGACCACGATGGCATCGGTGATGTCCCTGAAGAAGGGCCGGGCGGGCAGGCCGGCCAGCAGGCGGATCAGGCCGCCGTGAACCAGCACGGTCTGAACGGCGCAACCGATCAATACACACAGCGCCAGTTTGAAGATGCTGAGGAAGGCGGCCGGGCCACTGGTTCCGGTCACCCAGGCAATCAGGGCGAACACACCGAAGGGGGCCATCTCCATGACGAAGGCGGTGATCTGCAGCATTACCGCTGAGCCGGCGTCGAACAGCCCCCGGAGCGGCCGGGCAGGCTCGCCGACGACCAGGATACCGGTGCCCAGCAGCAGGGCGAAGAAGATGACCGCCAGCACATCGCCCGAGGCCATGGCGGCAATCGGGTTCACGGGAATGATGTTCATCAGGGTGTCGCCAAACGACCCGGGCGGTGTGCCCGAGACAATGGGAACCGCCGCGCTGAGATCGACCCCGAGACCCGGCTGCAGGAGGGTGCCGATCAGGAGCCCCAGGCTGCTGGCGATCAGCATCAGGCCGAAATAGAGGCCGATCGTCTTGATCCCGATCGCGCCGAGTCGTCGCGGTTCAGCCATGGCGGCCACGCCCGCAACGATGGTGATGAACACCAGCGGCACCACCAGCATGCGGATCAGCCGGATGAAGGCATCACCGAGCCATTTGATGTCGACCGCACGCTCCTGGAGGATCAGGCCAGCGATCACGCCGAGGACCAACCCCAGCAGAATCCGCTTCCACAGGGCCGTCGCAAACCACAGGCGGGTCACCCGTGTGAAAGGGCCTCGCCGGGCAGGTTCGGGCGGACGGGGGGCAGGATCAGTCATTCAGTCAAATCTCGCAGGGACGGACGGGCCGACCCGGACCGGGGCCCGGACGCTGGAGCGGACAGGCGGCACCGGGTACCCCGGTGCCGCCGTCGCGTCAGAAGCGCTTGCGCAGGGTGGCGTAGAACCAGCGCCCACGGTTCGAGTGCAGGCTGCCCAGATAGCCGGCCGACTGATCGGCCAGCGGCGGGTCCTTGCCCTCGATATTGCGGACCCCGACCCGGATGCGCGTGTCGTTGAGGACGCCCGGAATGTCGAAATCGTACTGGGCATAGACATTGTGCGTCAGCCAGTCGTCGACCACCCACTCGGTGCCGTCGGCCAGGGTGGCGCTGGTATCGACCACCTCGCTGACATAGCTGCTGTAAAGGCCTGCTCCCCAGCTACCGTTGCGCCAGGTGATCGTCGAAGTCGCCCGCCATTCCGGCAGTCCGTTTTGAAGCCTCAGGTCGTTGGCACCAACGATCCGGACACTGGGGTCGATGTCGCCCGCCGCCTGGGCTGCCAGCAGAAGCGCAGACTCCTCGCTGGGGTCCTGGAAGAAGGTCAGCAGTTTGGCGGCGTTCAGTCGCCAGCTGAAATCGCCCCAGGGCGTATCGTCGAGGCGATAATAGGCTCCGAAATCGATGCCATCGACGTCGCGCGGCTGCAGGTTGCGGTAGTTGTCGAGGACCCGGATCAGGGTCCCGACCGGAGCCAGTCCGGTGCCGACGGCGGCGTCAATCTGGGCCTGTGTCGGGGCGGCCCGGACGACGTTGGGGTTTGAGTTGCCCTGGGTGCGAAGCAGGTAGTCCAGGGTCAGGGCATTGGCGTCGCCGAAGATCCCGATGAGGCTTTCCTGCTGGATGTTCCAGTAGTCCATGGTCAGGGTCAGATCGCCCCATTCTGCAGGCAGGAAACGCGGCTCCACAACCATCCCGACGGTGAAGTTTTCGGACTCCTCCGGCTTGAGCTCCTGGCTACCGGAGCGCTGGCTGAGGGAACTGACACTGGCGCTACAGGCATTGAAGTTGGCGATCCGGCCGGCCAGAACCTCGATCTCGCAGCGGATCCAGTCGGTGCGGGTATTCGAGCGCTCGACACCCTGCTCGTAGAGCTGGGGAAGGTTCGGGGCGCGGAAGCCCTCGGACCAGGCCGTGCGCACCATCATCCAGGAGGCCGGACGCCAGGCGAGGGCGACCTTGGGCTTGGCGACAGATCCGAAGATCGAATAGTTCTCGGCGCGCGCCGCCAGCTGCAGGTCCAGCGAATGGACCAGCGGGATATTCATTTCCGAAGAAACCAGCGGAACGGCCAGTTCGACGAAGGCTCCCTGGACGCTGCGCGAACCGCGGGTGTCGGGCGTCGGGCTGGCCCCCATCACGTCGCTGCCGCTGGTCTGGCCGGCATTGTTGGTGAAGGTAATGGTTCCGTCGAGGCGATCGTCACGGTCATCGGAGAAGGTCTCGCGACGAAGCTCCAGGCCCGCCGCCATACCGACGGGCCCTGCCGGCATGAAGAAGATGTCGGGCCTGGAAAGCTTGAGGTCCCACATGGTCAGGGTGGTTTCGCTCACCCGCGAGACATCGACCATGAAGCTGTCGATGATGGCCTGGGAGTTGCCGACCTCCGCCCCACGCGTCGGATCGACAAGACTGCCGCCGATGAAGGGATTGTAGGCGTCCGGCGTCGGGCGCGACACAGCATCCTCGAACAGGGTGCTGCTGATCGTGCGCATCGAGTCATCGGTCTGCGAGGTCGAATAGACCAGGGCCGATTCCCAGTCGAAGCCGTTCCACTCGCCGCGAAGTCCGGTCAGGAAGCGCGTCGAGAGGCTCTCGACATTAATCCTTTGGGGGCCGGCATCGATCACGCGGTAGTCCTGCATGATCAGTGGCGCACCCTCGGCGGGGAAGGGGGTCGTTCCGGTGCCGGTGGTCAGGCCCGGCAGCCGGTTGGGACTGCCGATCGGGCCGAGCGGGTTCCAGTAGGCGTTCGCGGCCATGATGATGGGAGCGTTCGCGAGTGAGGTCTCCGCCTCGCGCTGGGTGCTGTAGTCCGCATAGTAGACGCCGGCCTCGCCGAAGAATTCCATGCCATTGTCGAACTCGTGGTTGACGAAGGCGAACAGATTGTAGCGGTCGTTCGCGCCGACGAGGGCCCGCACATCGTTCACGTTATAGCGAAGATTGGCGTCCTCGGTGGTGGTTGAGAGGACGGAGTTGTCGAAACAGGTACCGGCCACAAATCCCGGCGCCACGCAGCCCGGGTTGGTGCTGGGCTGAAGATGGAAGACACTGCTCGTGGTCAGGGTTTGACCATTGACCCGGGTCGCGGCCGTCGTGGTCGCAAAGGTGCTGGTCAGACGAATGAACTCGCCCCAGGGCGTATCGACCGAACTGTTATTGAAGTCGGTATCGCCCGCGAAAGGCGTGTCGGCAACCAGCCGGCGGATATCGCTGGTGCGGGCATAATCCCGCTCGCGGGCCCAGAGTTCGCTACGGGTACTGTAGTCACCCATGATCGAGACATTGGTGCGGCCGTCATTGAAGTCACGGCCGGCCTGCAGGCTGAAGTCGTACTGGCGCATGCCGGTGCCTTCGGCGCCGCCGCCGCCGGCCTCGACGGACAGGCCTTCGAAATTCGACCGCAGGACCGTGTTGATCACGCCGGCAACCGCATCGGTGCCGTAAAGGGCCGCGGCCCCGTCGAGCAGGACCTCGACCCGGCGGACGCCCATCGTCGGGATGGCATTGGTGTTGACCGTGGCCACAGGCACCAGGTTCTCGGTCTGGGTGCCCGGGTGCAGGACCATGCGCCGGCCGTTCAGCAGCATCAGGGTGTTGCCGGTGCCCAGACCGCGCAGGTTGATCGAAGCCGTATCCCCACGCGCGTCATTGATGCCGCCCACGTCCTGGGACTCGTTGAAGGCGACGTCGGCGGCCTGGGGAATGGCGCGGAACAGTTCATCGCCGTTGGTCGCGGCGACGCCATCCAGGTCTTCGGCATCAAGGACGGTCACAGGGAGCGCGTCATTGACCCGCGCGCCGCGGATCTGCGAGCCGACGATGATGACTTCATCGAGCTCGGCAGTGGTCGGGGCCGGCTGGGTCGTGATGACCCCGGACGCGCTTCTGACGATGCGGACGCTGTCCGGGCTGACGAACTGGGCTTCCAGGCCGCTGCCGGCAAGAAGCTGGTTCAGAGCCGCCCGGACACTCATCTGACCGTTTACAGCCGGTCCATTGAGGCCCTCGACGAGATCGGACGGAGCCGCGAGCGAAACCCGTGCCTGGCTGGCCAGGGCCCGGACACCGGACGACAGCCTTTGTGCGGGGATTTCAAAAGTGGCGGTCTGCTCCTGGGCCATGGCCACCGGTGGCAGGCCCGCCGTCAGGGCAGTCGCTCCCACACCCGCCATCGCCAGACGGCGCAAGATCGCCGTACCCATAAGTCTGCGCATTGTTCCCTCCCAAGGACATTTCCTGACTTAGACGTGGAGAACCGCCGTACCCCTACCTCCCCGGGGGTGAGACGGTTCAGCTCGTGGGGGCGGGGGTTGCCACCAGGGAGTCGAAACCCGCTCCGGGCTCAACCCGGGCATCGAGCAGTTCGGCGACCGTCTGCAAGGTGCGATCCCGGTCCTCGACGCGCAACCGTACCGTGATGCGACGGTTCGCGAGGGCGGTCCCGTCGATGCGCAGCGGCCTGTCGTAGAACCGGTTCAGCTCTGCAATCAGGGCCTGCACCGGCACATCTTCGTAGTCGAGGACCCGCATCCGCCACTGGGCGACGCTCTCGACAGGCACCGGCACGACCGCGGCACCCGCCTGTCCCGGTTCCGGCGGCAGGACGCTCATTTCACCGGCGCGCAAACGCATCAGTTCCCGACCGTTTTCCCGGTCGATGATGGCGACGACCCCTTCGCTGACGGACACCTCCATCGCGTCGCCACGCCGCCGCACATTGAATGCCGTACCGATTGCCCGAACGTCATAGGCTCCGGCGGAGACGATGAATGGCCGGTTGGGGTCCTTGCGAACGTAGAAGACAGCCTCGCCGCTTTCCATCCTGATCCGCCGACGGTCGCCGAAATCATACTGCAGTCGGCTGTCGACATTGACCGCCATCACGCTGCCGTCCGGCAGGGCGCGGGTCTGTTGTTCACCGATACCGGTCCGGACCTCGGTCTTGATCAGCCGGGGCATCAGCACGGTGCCCGTGCCGACGGCCACCATGGCGGCCGCGGAGGCTGCGATCATGAAGGCACGGCGGCTGGGCACCGGCCGGGCTACGGGCGGCACGGCCTGGGTCTTCAGGACAACCAACTCACCCCAGAGCTCGTGCATGGCATCCAGGGCGCGCTGATTTGTGGCATCAGCGCGCCAGCGGTCAAAAGCCATGCGTTCTTCCAGCGTCGTTGCGCCGCGGCGCATGATCGCAAACCATTGCCCGGCCTCTTCACGCGCACGCTCGTCCCTGATCATCGCGTCCGTCCGTGCCTTGCTGACCTCCCAATAGACGCGCTGAGGGCCTCCACCCCCACCTCGAATCTATCACTCATTCGCGATCAATCTCGCGCGAAAGCTGAATCATGGCCAAGCTGACGTGCTTCTCGACCGTCTTGGTACTGATGCCGAGGCGGCGAGCGATCTGCAGCTGGGTGAGTTCATCGATCCGGTGCAGGAGAAAAACCTCGCGCCGACGGTAGGGCATGCTGTCGATGATGGCAAAGGCCCGATGCAGGCGCTCGCTGGCGACCAGTTGGCGTTCGGGCCCGCCCCGATCACAGGCGATGTCCGGGGCTTCTCCGGGATTGAACAGCCGCGTGGTCCGGGCCCGGCCTCGCAAATGATCGACGGCAAGATTGCGCAGGATGCGACGAAGCAGATGAAGCGGCTTGTGGACCGGGGTCCGGCGTTCCGTCTCGATGGCGCGAAGGGCGGCGTCCTGAAGCAGGTCTTCCGCATCATTGGGATCGACACGCGACGTAATCGCCCGCAGCGGACTCCGCCGCTCACTGAAGGCGGTCGTGAGAGTCTCCTCCAGTTCAGAGATCGCCAGCTTTGTCACCATACGGCATAGTTCGGCGACAGTACCTGGGGTGTCAAGCGAGCAGCCCGTCGCCGCCCGGGGCCCACTTGGTTCCGGCGGTGGCCCGGGCTTGTGAGGTCGGTCCAACGGCCGATGACCTCCGTCGGCCGCAAGCAGGTCGGGGCGCGAGAAGCCGGTATGGCAAGCGTCTGCCAGTCAGCCAGGGCGGCTTGGGCTCGTGCTCTGAGTAGGAAGTCGTCGGGCGGCGGCGGAACGGCCGCAACGCCGGGTCGGCGCGTGGGTCCGGGCTGGGTGCCTTCCCCAAGGGATGGGCTCAGTGATGATGCTGGGACCTCACGTCCAGGGCCCGGTTTCCGCACAGAAGCCAAGGTCCGCTTTCCCCCCATAGCGGACTCTGGGAGTGTCTGCTTTCAGCCGGCCTTCAGGCGACTGGTGAGGAACCCTGACCACCGTCTCGATTCATACGCTGAACGATGGAGAGCGATCCGTCCGGCAACGGTCTCTGCAATGCCTTGGCCTCGTCCCAAGGCGCTCGCATCCACACCTCTCGCTCCTCCTCGGTCGTGAGGATCACCGGCATGGCCTTCGGGTGGATTGCACCGACTTCGGCGTTCGGCTCGGTGGTCAGGAAGCCGAACAGGTCGCACGTCTCCCATCCCGATTTGATCTTGCGCACGCCGCTCCACTGAGGGTGATAGAGGCCGGCGAAGAAGGCGACCGGCTCGTCCGGAAAGGCGAACCATGTCGGCTGATAACGGCCCTCGGCGTCGCGGCTCGGCTCACTGAACGCAGTGAAGGGAACAAGGCACCGGCTCGCCGGGCCGAGGTGCGGTTTCCAATGCGAGCTGGCAGTGTTGCGGACGTTCGTTGTGCCGCTGTCCGGCTCCATGCGGAGGAGCTCGGCGAAGGCCTCGGTATCGACTGCCTTGCCCTTGGCGCGCAGCTTGTCCGCACGCTTTGAGGCGTTGTCCAGGATGACCTTGCGAGAGGAAGTCAGGCCCCAGCGAGCCCGCGCGAGGACCAGGCCACCGGCTCCGTCATGGCGGACGATCGGAGCCGGATAGTCGGGGTAGTAGTCGGCGGGCTCAAGGTTGCCGACCTCCGACGTCATCGCCCGGAACAGGTCGATGATCGCGGCCGGCCCTTTGCGGTGACTGTAGAGGTTACACATCAACCGAGACCATCACGCGCCGGTCGGGATGTCCAATGGGTCCGGCCGGCCACTGTGGCCGCGTTCACCCGTCTGGAATCGGCCCGGTGTAGGGTGTCACTTGCCGTCCGAGGCCCGCTCTTCTGGGCTTTCGTTTGCGTGGCCGGACAAACGTCCGAGGGTCACGCGCCGGCGCTGTCCAGGTCGGTTTGTGCAGCGCAATCATCGGCGACCTCAGCTGCTTCGCGATCCCCTGTGCAAGCGGACCGGAGCCGGTGATCAGCACCTCGACCTTTAGCAGGTGCCGATTTTCGTGAATGAGCCGCCCGGTGTGATGATCGCGGCTGCGGTCGCCCGAGCGAATAAAATCAGACAATCGTTTCGCTATGCCGCCGCCCATATCGATCCCGGTGCCTAAGGCTACAACATCCTGACCGAGCAAATACCGGTAGAGGCCGACGACGCTGTTCAGGTCTGGCTGATGGCACTTGAGACCGCCAGGAACCTTTTTCCACTGTGTTTCCCATTCGGCGACGGCGTTTTCGTCCAATGGCGGTGCTTTGACCTTCTTCATGTCGTTTTCCTTCCTGAAAAATTTAAGGGGGTCCCCGCCCGCGAGCCGGCCGAAGCAGCGCGCGAGGCGGGGTTAGTTTCAACCTGCTTGCTTGGCCGCACCCGCCTCGACGGCGGCCAGCAGGGTGTCGTTGGCGAGGTGGGCATACCGCTGGGTCGACTGGTAACTGGCGTGACCCAGGACCTTGCCGACGGCGAACAGGTCGACACCGCTGTTGACCATGAAGGACGCCGCCGAGTGCCGCAGATCGTGGATCCGAAGGCCCGGCAGCTTCGCCACCCGGATAGCCCGCTGCCAGCCGTGTTTAATCGACACAAAGGGCTTGAGGGTGTCGGGGTTCGGCACCAGCCACGGGCAGTCCTTGAAGCGAGGCAGGGCTTCAATGATCGCCAGCGCTGCGGCACTGAGAGGAACGTGGCGACTCCTCCCGGTCTTCGAGGTCGGTATCAGCCACCTGCGCCCTACGACATCGATGTGCTCCCACCGGGCGTCCAGGAGTTCACGCAGCCGAGCACCGGTCAGAAGCAGGAGGCCAACGATTGGCCCCAACTGAGGGTTCTGCGACTGGGCGACAGCATCACGAAGTCGCACCCCTTCGTCCCTTGATAAGAACCGCTGACGGGCATTTTCGAAGCGCTGTTTAGCCACGCCTCGCACAGGGTTCTTGTCTGCGCCGGGGATGCCCCACCGCCCGCCGAGCTCAAAGGATCTCGAGAGGATCGCGCGGATTCTCTCGACTGTCGCCGGGGCTAGTCCTTCTGCCAGTTTGTCGGCGAGCCATCGCGCGATCGCCCGGCTGTCGATGTCGGTCAGTCGGACCTTCCTCCATCGGGGCAAGACATGATTGTTCATGTAGCCCAAAGTCGTGGAGTAGGACCGTTGCGTCAGCTTTGCCTCGGCGAGATGCTGGGCTGCCAACTCCCCATAGGTCGCGACCGCCTTGATAGCTGCCTTCTCGGCACCGGGGTCGCCACCCATGACGACCTGTGAGCGGAACCGCTGAGCCATCTTCCGGGCTTGAGCGACTGTGATGTCGTCACCGCGACCGATCTTGATCTGACGCTGGCGACCCGCCGGATCCACGTAGCGAAAATAGTATGTGCCGCCACCGCTGGAGCGACGCTCGAAAACGAGGCCGATTACGATGGTGTCGTAGGTGTCAACTTTAGCCTTGCCGGGTGGACATTCGGTGGCGTCGATCAACGCCTGTGTGAGGTGAGCTTTTGACATGTGAATTCCTTGTGTGAGGTTTCGGCGGACATGCGCCGGGGAAGCCGCGCGCTAAGCGCGGCGGGTTGAAGGACGGTGGAGGCGCGGAGGGGCACGGTTGGCCCGAGGGATGGCCGCAGGGCACCCAGACGTTGCTGGCGATGGTGGGGTGATGGGCGTGGCCGAATGGCCGCCCAGGGGCCGCTTTTTGGGCTTAGTTGCGATCGGGCCGCGGACGGCGGCGCACGCCGGGCGGCAGCCAGAAGGTGGTGGGGGGGGTAGGAGATTCGCCGTCTTGATCGGCCTCTCGGACCGATCATTTCAAGCTTTTCTCTACCCCCTCCCCCCACCTGCCGGTGCCCCGCCCGGGCGGCGGTTCAGTACGGGTTCCCCCACTGCTTCTTTGGAGGGCTGAAGCCGTCGTCGGTGCGGACCGGCACCCGCCATTTCATCGTTCCGTTGATCTTCTTTGGGTCGCCTAAGAGGTTCCTTAGAGCCGCCCCAGCTTCGCGCGCCATCGGGTTGGTTAGCGGGAAATCGAGCCATTCAAGAACCTCGGTGGCCGACTTTGCGTCAAGACCTTCTGCGCCGATGCGGTCGATATCGACCATCTCCGCCAGTCGTTCAGCAACTGGGCTGGCGGTGCTGTGACGCGAGTTCAGGTCGTTAAGCAGGGCCTCCTCGTTGTCCGCCAACCACCATGTCTCACCCGCCTCCACCTCCTGAGCCAGCTGGGCAAACACCTGCTGCATGTCGATCCGGTGTTGCCAGTTCAGGAAGGCGACCGGGATGGTCCAGAAGCGCGTGTTCCCGGTGGGGTCTTGCAGGAACTGATGCTCGTTGACGGTCGCAGCGAACACCGTCCGTCGGGGGTAGCTCGACTCCCGTCGATCGTAAGGCCGACGAACCCGGTCAGTGTCGTCCGTCAGGAAGCCCTTTAGCCGAGCGATGTCCTTCTTGAACGAACTGTCGAGTTCGCCGATCTCTGTGATCGCAAATCCTATGGCTCCGATAAGGGAGTCCTTATTGGACGGATCCATGTGGTGACCGAGCTTGATCATGCGATCGGCCAGGTCCGGGTCGGAGATCAAGGCTTTAATCCAGCTGGATTTCCCAGCGCCCTGTGCACCTTGAAGGGTCAGGACGCCTCGGCTCCGAAAGTTGCTTCGGGTTGCCGCCGCTGAGACGCTGCGAAGCCATTTCCGCAGGATCACCTGCTTCAGGCTGTCGGGATAGCCCTCTGACTGAACGACAGTCTCATAAACGTCAGGCAAGCGGTCTGTGCCGTCCCATGGCCGACTGTGGATCCAGTCTCTGACCGGATTGTATGCATTCTTGTTGGCGATCGCCTCCACAAAGCCCGGAACATTGCCCGTGGGTATGTGGTGCTCAGCAGCCAGACTGACGATGTAGGTGAGGGTGACGTTGTCGACGTTATCTCTCGATCCCGTTTTCCTGGGGATCAAGATTTCGTCGCGTTTGCTGACCTCGTTGTAGCGCACCTTGATGCCAGCATAATTCAGTAGGTGCTCAACGTTGGCGATCGTGGCCGGCGGGCGATCCGACCTTGGGGGCGGACGGTCCGGGAACGGCCCGATCTCGTTTCCTACGTTCATTTCTCTGAGCCAGACAGGTTCTGCCCCTGTTCGATCGAGATGCCTCGACCGTCCAACTGAACGAGCCAGCCGATGCTGGTGAAGTACAGGGCGGTATCTGCCAGCACCTTCGGCAACTGTTCGATGGCGATGGGCAATGAGCCCTGCGACATCTCGATGCCGAGCTTGTCGGAGGTGGCGCTGGCTGGTGGGTCGGAAGGTGGCGTCGAACTGGACGCTGGATCGTCAGGCGTCCCTTCCAAAGGTTCGGAAGGCTTCCGCTTTTGGTCTTCTGGTGGATGGATCATGCGTCCTCGCATCGGTACCCTTTCACGGGATGTGAATAGGGTTAAGTAAACGGGATTGGTGTGTCGGACTGAAAGGTACAGATTATCCGTAGGTTAGGGCCTGGACGGGCTATGGCGGAGACGACCTCAAAATCGGTCGAAAATCGTCCCCATTCCAGCGCCCCAGAAGCTTGTCCTCGAACTTGACGAGCTGGCTATCCGGGCGGATCTCGATCTATCCGTCTGATGCGGCATCCCGCCCTAGCAGCAGCGGGCGTCGGGACTTCTGCATTGCGCCGGCCACGACCGCCGCGACACAGACGATGCCGAGGGTCACGATGAAGGCCATCGGTCTGGCGCTCGCCAGCCCAATCAGCATCACGGTAAGAAGGCACAGGAGGGTGTCGCGCGGGTGCTTGATCAGAGCGACCAGGACGGCCAACAGCAGGGCTAGCCCGAGGGCGATGATCGCGGCTTTGACCAAGGCCAGCACCACGCAGACGGTGACGAGCAACAGAAAGCGGTTCATGGTTTGTTCTCCAAAGGGCCGGGCCGGTTCGCGACGCCTCGGCAGTTGAAAAGTAGGGTGTCGTTTACGCCGGGCTGGTCTGGGACGAGCACCAAAATTGCAAAGTCGTCGGTTAAAATATAAGCAATTTCAAATACATGTCCGTGGTCTTCTAGCCACTCGTATCCCGGCTGCTCGGCCTGATCGTAGGTGATGGGGTAGCCTACCGCCTCGTGGATGACCTCGGGCGTGTCGCCGGGCTGGACGACGACGATCTGCAGGAACTCGCCCAAGGGACGGCTTCGGTCTTCGTCGAGCTGCCAAATCCTCAGGCCAATTAAGCAGCGGAGGTCGGCATCG
Organism: Caulobacteraceae bacterium; assembly: GCA_965284535.1. Lineage (GTDB taxonomy): Bacteria > Pseudomonadota > Alphaproteobacteria > Caulobacterales > Caulobacteraceae > Brevundimonas. Next base: position 579,753 of record OZ260090.1, on the reverse strand, counting down.
AGAGAGGTGTCTGTAAGCGCGGCGGTGACCGCGTCTCGGTCGGTGAGGGACAGCATGGAAGGGCTCCTTTCAGGGCAAAGAAAAAGGCCCCAGCGACGTGATCGCGGGAGCCTTGGGGTGAGTGGTGGTGGTGAAGGTGCCCGCGAGGGGCGGTAGTGGTCGGGACGAAGGTCTAGAGTTTCTTGGAAGATCGCTTCGGACGATGATCGCGCCGGCCTACGTCCAGGCACCAACGTGAACGGGCATTGAAGGTCGGGCTGCTCAGCCGGTCTTCATATAAGATCCCGAGAATTGCGCGTTCCGTTTCGCCAGCATTGCGAAATGAGTGGACCGTTAGGCTCTAGGCTCGCGATCAGAGATAGATCAGCAATCCCATGTCGGCGATGGCTTCGTCTTCCTCGAGCACGCGCACGGAATCCCTCGCTATTCCGCCTTGCGCCACAAGGTGATCGCGCAATGCCTGGCCCGATAGATCGCACAGACCCGGTAGTGCTAAGGTTCGTATCACCTGCAGACCGATCCGTCGGCACGCTTCGAACGGGACCGACTCGCGACTGTTGATCAGGGCGGCTACGCCGGGGATCGCAGACTGTCCCTCAAGGATGTCGGAATCGAACTTGGGCGCGCCGACCCGAGTGGAGTGAGCGATTAGTACCGTCCGCAATGCCCAGAAGAATCGACGGCGAGCGGCAAAGTTGGCCCCCCAATCCTTATCAAGCAGAAGCCTCATGACGAGGGCACCGAGGGCTAGCTCATCCTCGTAAGTCGACTTAGCGACGAATAGCCCGCGCAAGCGACCGAGGAAGTCGTCGGGGTCCTCCAGCGCCAAACTTTCAAAGGCGACATGGTAGGAAAATAGCGTCCCGGCCCTAGCGCTCTTCTCAAGCCAGCTCTGCGGGTAGCGGTGCAGGCTGACGCCTCGAGTAGAGGTGGGGGCGCGTAGTTCGTCATCGGCAAGCGCCAGCAGAAGATCTACGTCAGAATCCGTCCGAGCCTCGCCGCGCGCCCGGCTGCCGTAGAGAAGGAGCACAGGGCCTGTCATCGGGTCCGTGAAAGTTTGGAGATCAATGTGGAGAAGAACACTGTGTAGAGAGTCACGGCCAGGATCGCATGGCTATCTTGCACTAGACTGAGCGGCCACTCACCGGCGACATTGTGGTTTGTGAAGCCTATCAACAGGGTGATGTCGAAACTCTTTTGCCATGGGTGCTGGATCGCCGGCGTAAATGGCACGAACGCATAGATGGTGCCGAAAATGGCGAAGATCGCGCCGAACAGGAGGCTGGGACGGCTCACCGACTCGCCCCAGTTGTTTGTCCAGCCCAACAGCCACATCAGGGCTAGGTTTAGCCCATGTAGCGGTATCTGCGAGATCGCCTTCAGTTTGCGAGCGTTCCGAGAAAACCGAAGATGATACCAGTCCTCGCAAAGCCTGGCCTGATTGCGCTGTAGCTCGTGTAGCTCGACTGTGCGGAAATAGATGTGCTCATCGCCGACTGTGGCGTGACTAAGCATAATCGAACGCAGAACATGCGCCCGTGTGCCGGCCAATCGGTACCACTGATGACAAGCGTGCTCCTTTCTCGCCGCCTTCGCCGGATCAAGGCCGCTCCACATCGCCGCTGTTAGTTGACCCGGGTTTTCAATGAAGGTGCGCGTCAGGTCGGTTTTGTTGCCCGAGACACCGATGCGGTCCCATTTGCAGCCGCGAAACTCACATTTGTCGAAAGACGCCAACGCTAGGGAGCTTGCGCTAAACGAACAGTTTTTGAAGTGAGCGCTGTTCCAAGACGAGTAAGCGAAGTCGCAACCGACAAAATGACAGCCGTCGAAGATCACAATGGAGGTTACATGAAACCGCCCTTGGAAATCGCATTCCGTAAAGGTGACGCCCTTTACCTTATGCGTCTCACCCGCTTGAATCTTCTGGACCAGCGTTTCGCCGGACATGAACCGTCGCGTTGGGCTGGGGTCGGCCTGGAAATCCCAGTTATGGGGCTCGCTCGAAACCGTGACATCGGGTCCGTAGATCGGCTCCCAAAAATTTGTTTCCCGACGGTCGCCTATGTGGCGAGCTGCTAATGGCGCATTCGCAGCAACAGAAGAACCAGTCGCCTGAGCGCGCAGCGGACCCGCACAGCGGAAAAGGCGAAGAAATCTCGTCAACACCACTGCCCCTCCGCAGGTTTCAAGAACTGTCGTAGTCGAGTGGCTGTCTTAGGTCGAGGCTGGGAACCGTCAGACCCGGCGCTTCCGCCGTAACCGCTGAATAGCGTCAAGGCGATCGTTCAAGCAGTGTCGTCTCTTTGAACATGAAGTCTCGGCTCAGCCTGTATTTCTTAGCCGAGAGCTTCGAGGAGGTGTCCTTGCCGGCTGATGCCTGCCGCCTGTACAACCCGTGCCAGCGGCCGATATCCGGCGGTTCAGTCGGCTCTCGGGAGCCGAAAGACTTCAGTGAGGGTGGTGGCCGGCCCGGCTCTGCATCAGCACCTGAGCAAAAATCGCGGCCGCCTTCATGTCCACCTCCTCCGGTAGATAGCTGGGCGGAAGGCCGGTGCTGTCGTCGTAGAGAAAATCGGCAATCGCAACCCGGATGGTGTCGCGGGTCGCCTGTTTCACGGCGAAGTCCTGAATCGCGTCGAGCTGCGCCTTCAGCATGGCGTAGAGGTTGACCGCGACTTTCTTCAGCTTGGCGATGTCTCCCTTCTCGAGGTCGGGCTTCATGAGAAGGTCGAAGAGCGCCAGCGAGTCATCGTCCAGGCCTTCCCGCATGGCCCGGCGTTCTTCGTTGTCCAGTTCCGCAGCCAGCACCAGCAGCGCCGCAAAAGTCCGCTCGATCGTGGCCGCGTCCTTCTCGCTATTGTAGCTCGCGACCAGCTCTTCGTAATGTTTCTGGAAGTCGGTGCGCGTGGGGTTCTGGCGCAGCATCATCTCCAGCTTTTTCTGGATCGCGTCCTTCAGGCTCTGGACGGTGGTGTTCCTCTTGGGGCTTCGTTCGAACTCCTTCTTGAGTTTTTCGAAGTCGATCTGGCTGATGTCGTAGAGCCGGCCAGCATCCGCCATGCCATCGGCATGCGTCTCGATGCTGTCGTCGACCAACCCCTGCAGAACCCGCATGATGTCGGAGATGTCCGCCTTTTGGACGTCGTCTTCCAAGCTGTTGTAGATGACTTTGATCGCCTGATATCGCTGGCGTGAGGCATTCACGGCGGGGAAATTCACACAGGCCTTGAACTTCTTGAACACCTCTCGCGCCATGATCTGGAAGCGCTTGCGGCTTTCGTCGTTCTCATTGACGACTTCCTTGGCGTCGATGATGGCCTTGTTTCGTGCGAAGCCGCTTTTTTCCAGAATGTCGAGCAGGCGGAAATCACGGGCGGACAAGAACCCTTCGGCTGCCGCGATCGCTTCTTGCAGGTCGGCCAACAGCTCCTCAGGCGGCCGCACGGGGTCGATCTCAGGTGGTGGAGCGTTCGGATTGCCCGGACCCATACCGGTTGCTCCGGCGTAGGTCGCCAGCGCCTTGCGAAGGTTCTTGAGGATGCCGCAGTAGTCGACGATCAGCCCGTTGTTCTTTCCCGCATTGATCCGGTTGGCGCGGGCAATGGCCTGCATCAGCGTGTGCGCCTTCAGGGGCTTGTCCAGGTAGAGGGTCGCCAGACTGGGCACATCAAAGCCCGTCAGCCACATGGCACAAACTATGGCGATCCTGAACGGATGGTCTTCCTTCTTGAACGCAGATTCGAGATCGATGCGCTTGCCGTCGTCGGTCTCAAATCCGTTCTTGATCAGCGCCCGGTGGGGCTTGATATCCAGATCCCACTTTCGGAATCTATCGACCTCACCCTGCTCTTCGGACACGACTACCGCCGCCTTGGTCGCCTTTACCCAAGCCAGTTGCCGCTGCCGATCGGCAAGATCCTGTTCTTCGGTCGCCTTGGCTACCTCCGCCTCCAGCGCGGCGACGCGCGCTTCCCAGTGCTTGGCGAGCAGCGCGTGCATCCGGACGCACGTCACCTTGTCTATGCACACCAGCATCGCCTTCCCGGTCTCCCAACCGGTTGTGTAATGCTCGACAAAATCAGCGGCGACGGTGTCCAGGCGCGTCTCTGCAGTGATGATGTGGTACTCGCGCTTCAGCTCCTTTTCGAGACGCTCGGTCACATTGGGATCATCCAGCTCCAGCTCTTCCAGCTTCGCGGCGATCTTCTCATTCAGGTCGTTCGTGGCCACACCCAGCTTGTCGCCGCGCGCGTCGTAGTACAGCGGAACCGTGGCGTTATCTTCGACGGCGCGCTGGAAGTCATAGGTCGAAATGTAGCCGCCGAAGGTCTGTCTGGTGATCTCATCGCCGGTCATCAGCGGTGTGCCGGTGAAGCCCATAAAGCTGGCGTTGGGCAGTGCATTCCTCATGTTGAGCGACAGCAGCCCGTTCTGGGTCCGGTGCGCCTCATCCGTGATGACGATGATGTCGTCGCGGGCCGAGTAGGGTTCGCCTTGGCTGACGTCCTGATTGAAGCGATGGATCAGGGTGAAGACATAGGGCTTTTGCACCGCCAACAGGGCCTTCAGTTCCTCGCCAGTGCCGGCGCGGACCTGTGACTTGTCATTGTTGACGAGGCCACAGCCGGCGAAGGTGCCGTAAATCTGGCCGTCCAGATCAACGCGGTCGGTGCAGATCAGAAAGGTGAAGTTCGCCCCAATCTTGCGGTGGACCTTCTGGGTCAGGAAGGCGATCGAATAACTCTTGCCCGACCCTTGGGTGTGCCAAAAGACCCCCAGCTTGCCGGCGCGCGCCTCCCGATCCCGGACAGCGGCGATAGCCCTGTTGACGCCCAGGAACTGGTGATTGCGCGCAACGATCTTGACCATCCGCTCGCCGCCATCGTCGAACAGGATGAAGTTCTCAAGCAGGTCGAGGAAATTAGCCTTGGCGCATACGCCCTTCAGCATGGTCTCCAGATCGACCACACCGGGATCGTCTTCGTCGAGGCGCTTCCAGTCGTTGAAGTGCTCGTACTTGCTCGACAGGGAACCGATCTTCGCTTCGTGGCCGTTGGTCAGGATGATGAAGGCGTTGTGGTGGAACAGGTGCGGAATGGTGTCCTTGTAGTCGGACAGGTTCTGCTCATAGGCGTGGCGAACATCCTTGTGGATCGCCTTACACTCGACGAACAACAGCGGTAGGCCGTTGACGAAGCCAATGATGTCGGCCCGCCGGCGATACAGGTCGCCCTTCACCCACAGTTCGCGCACGCACAGGAAATGATTGTTGTCCGGCTGGTCGAAGTCGATCAGGCGTAGACGCTGTTTGACCAGATTACCCTTCGCGTCGCGAAAGCTAGCCAGCACGCCGTCCTTGATCAGACCATAGGCGTCGCGGTTGATGGTCAGCGGACTGGAGGCCAGCGGCGCATCGGTGATTTGCCGCAGAGCATCGGCATACGCGGCGTGGGGAAGTCCGGGGTTCAGCCGGATCAATGCTTCGCCCAAATCGCGAGTCAGGATGATGTCGGTTTCGGAGGCGCGGCCGAGCGTACCTTCCGGACCGAGGACTTCGGTACTGAAGGCATACACACTGCTCCAGCCCAGGGCCTCGGCCAAATAGTCGGCCATGGTGGCTTGGACCAGGGTGTCTTCGTTCAGCGCCGTCATATGGTGATGGCCCCGCTCATTAGCTTGGGTAGGAGGAGGTCACGGGCCTTGGACAGCTGCTCGTTTTGCTTCCCGAGGTTCGCGACCTGATCGAAAATGGGATTAACAAGCTCATCAAAAGCTTGCGCGATTCCAGCATCTGGTTTTGTCACTACGATGCGATCGAACGTCGCAACGACAATGGCGTCAAAAACTGCCCCGGAAGCCTGGCTTCGGAACTGCTGCAGGCTTGCTTCCATCGTCAGGTAAAGCAGTCTCTGGCTCATCCCGGCATTGCTCACGAGGGCGTAACAGGATTGGTTCATCGCCATCGGCACGAGCGCCAAGTTCATCTTGCCAACGGTCCCTCGCGCCGTGATGAACAGGGTGTCTTTGGCGTAGAGCCTGCTGTTACATTTAGACAGGCCCTCTTCGGTTATCGTCTTCTCGGTCGTTGAAACATAAAACCCCGGGGTCGCATCCTTCGGGGTGAAAAAGCCGATTTCACCGTCCCAGAACTGCGCCGTCGTTGTCTTGGGCGTGCCGCCCGAAAGAACATCAATCACCGCGGACGCTGAGGTACGCTTCCAACCCACCGGCCAACCGTCGATGAGTTCAACATGTTCGTGCCCCGGGAAGCGGAAGCGGACGAACCATTCCCTGTAAAGCTGCCGCGCCGTCTCCTCCAACATCGTAATCCGCCGCCGGTTATTCTCGATCAGATCATCATAAGCCGAGAGGATGGCGGCGATGCGATTCTGCTCGGCGGAACGATGATAAATCGCTCTAATAGGCCTCAGTATTCCGTGAGTTATTAGGGGCTGAGCGGCACCACCAGCAAAACTCCGAAGCGGCTGATTTTTAAGATTGTAGTATAGGTACTTGGCGTCAAATCCGTCCAAGGGCTTTACGACAATGGTGTTGTCCGATGCCCAGAATTTTCCTTCGCAGAACTCAACGGATCCACAGTAGGCACCAACCCTACCCAAGATAACTGCGTTCTCGTGATTATATGTCTTTGCTGAACCAATCCGACCGTTAGAACCGAAAACGGGATAGCCGTCATCGGCAAGCTCTGGCGGCTTCTTGCCGTTGTGGAAGCTCAGCACCGCTGACAGAGGCAGTTCCGAAATAGTCACAGACCCAAGCCTTCAAAGTTGCTCTGAATCTGCCGCGCCAGCGCGACCGCCTCCTCGTTCAATCCGGCCAGCTCGATATGAATATCGCGCATCACGCCTTCGAAATCGAAATCCTCGTCTTCCTCTTCCGGCGCCACGCCCACATAGCGGCCCGGAGTCAGCGACCAGTCGTTGGCGGCCAACTCCGTCCGGTCCACCAGCTTGACGAGACCGGCCACAGTGACGAGCCGCGCCTCCGGGAAGCGGCTGAGGAGCCAGTGCGCTTGGCGGTGGAAGTAGCGGACCAGCTTCAGTTGATCGACTAGCTGCAGACGCGCGATTTCAAGACCCTTAACCGGGCTGGCCTTGCCCCGCTTGCCGCCGCCGTCACGGTGTGCCTTCTCGGCCAGTCTGAACAGCTGGTCTATCTGTTTGATGAGGTCACGGGACTGTTCGGCCAAGGGCTCCAGCGCGTCATGAGTCGCGTGTAAGGCCGCGATGTCCGCCCCCCCGGTGGTCTGCCCCTTCACCTGCGCCGTGAAAGCGCTCCAGTCGTCCTTGAACAGAGCGGCGGCCTCGGTCAGACCGGCGTCGTCTTCCTGGCGCTCGCGAACCGCCTCCAGCGCGGCGAAGAAGGCGGCTTCAAGCGGAATACTGTCGACCGCCTCGGCCGCCGTTCGGTTGAGATAGCTGTCCACCAGCGTCCGGAACCGCTCATCCTGTCCTCGGTAGAGCCAGAAGATGGAGGTCAGGTTTTGCAATTGCTCAGGGGAGAAATCGAAGACCTTCCGCGTCACCTTCCGGAACACCTGCCGTGCGTCGAGCATCAGAACCTTGTCGTCATGCTCTCCTGCCTTGGCCCTGTCGAACATCCACAGTTCACAAGGGACCGTGCGAGTGTAGAAAAAATTGCCCCGGATCGAGATCATCGCGTCGACGTGACCGGTCTCGATCAGCTTCTGTCGGACCTTCGCCTCCTCGCCGCCCGCGCTGGACGCTTGGGACGACATGACGAAGCCGGCGCGGCCGGCATCGGACAGATAGCTGTAGAAATACGAGATCCACAGGTAGTTGCCGTTGGAAACCTTCTTCGCCTTGTTCACGCCGGGCAAACCGAAGGGCAGGCGGGGGTCCTTGCGGATCTTTTCGGCGTCGACTTCGTCCACGTTGAACGGTGGATTGGCCATAACGAAGTCGGCCTTGCCGACCAGCTCGTGGGCGTCGGTGTAGTAGGTGATGCCGGGTTCGATCCGCCCTTCCAGCCCGTGGACGGCCAAGTTCATCTTGGCCAGGCGGATGGTGGTGGCGTTCTTCTCCTGTCCGTAGAAGGTCGCAACCTTGGTCGGGTCCTGCTTCATCTTCTCGATGAAGTGCGCGCTCTGCACGAACATGCCGCCCGACCCGCAGGCCGGGTCCAGCACGCTACCATGATCGGGTTCGATGGCGTTGACGATCATCTGCACGATGGAGGGCGGAGTGAAGAACTCGCCGCCGTCGTGGGCCCCCTGATCAGCGAATTGGGTCAAGAAGTATTCGTAAATGCGACCGAACACGTCCCCCTTGGCACTTTGCAGCGCAGGATCATTAAAGATGCGCAGCACGTCGCCCAGCACCTCGTTTTCAAGCTGCTGATACTCGTTCTTCGGCAAGACGCCCTTCAGGGCTGGATAATCGGTCTCCACCGCCTCCATGGCCGCGATGACCGCAGCCGCGCGGTCTGCCCCATCCGGCAGGCTGACGAGATGCTCAAATCGCGCTTCGGGTTGCAGGAAGATCGCTCCCCGACTGGTGAAGTCTTCCTTGGTCAACGGCCGGACCACACCACCCCGGCTGGGCAGCCCCGCTTCGATCTCAGGCTTCACGGCCAAGTAGCGGCTATAGGCGTGCCGAAGGAAAATGAGGCCCATGACGGGCAAAAAATACTCGTTGCTCGCAAACTCACTGTTGGCCCGCAGCTGATCGGCCGACGCCCAAAGGCGCTTCTCGACGGCTTCGATGTTCGATTCCACTACAGGTACGCCTCTTGTGATCAGCCCTAGGCGTAGCAGCGTGGCGTTGGGCGCGACAAGGAAGTCTGAACGCTCAGCTTAGCCTGTTCCATCTAAAGCCCCACCCAGCAGGGACCCACAGAACTACCAGCCCAGAAGGCTGCTCGGCTCAGACGCCGGCCACTTCCTAGTTAGAGGTACTCAGGAAAGGTGGTGCCGCTTAGGTGACTCGAACACCTGACCCCCGCATTACGAATGCGATGCTCTACCAGCTGAGCTAAAGCGGCCTTGGACGCGGTGGGCGGCTGGGCCCGCGCGAGAGGCGCTCTTTATACGCGGGGGGCGGGCTTGCCAAGCGCCTCGAGGAGGGCGGCTTCGTCGGGCCGGGACGCAATGCGGACTTCCAGGCCGGAGATGTCCCCCAGTGGCTCGGCGGCGGCGTCCGATATGGCCAGGACGGTCTGGCCGGCGAAGGGGCCGAGCGCGGCCAGGGCCCGGGCGGCGCGCGCCGAATGCACCATGACCGCGTCGAACCCGGCAGGAGCGGCGATCCCGGTCTCGACGGACACATAGACGGGCAGGATGCGGACCTCGATCTGTCCGGACAGGGTCGCCCGCAGGTCGCCGGCGGGCTCCCGCGCGCCGGGAACGAGCACCACACCCTGCGGCGGCGCTTCGGCGAGAAGCAACCGCGTCAGGTCGCCGACAGCGCCGGCCGCGGACCGGACATCGGCAAAGCCCGCCGCCCGCGAGGCCTCGGCCGTGGCGTCGCCGACGGTGAAGACCGGCCGGCTCCGGTCGGGGGTCAGGGCGGCGAAGGCGGCGACGCCGTTGGCGCTGGTGAACGCCAGGGCCGCGATCCCGTCCAGGTCGGGCGCGCCTTGCGGGACGGGCTGGATGGCCAGCAGGGGTGCGACGACGGGTTCGAACCCGAGGGCGGTCAGGCGGTCGGCGGTGCGCGAAGCGCCCGGCTCGGCGCGCGTGACCCAGACGCGGCGGACCGCTGTCAGGGCTCGACCCGCTGATCGCCGGCGGCGGCATGGACCTCGGCCCCGAGCCGCAGGCCGAGCGCCCGGGCCTGGTCGGGGGCGTCATCGGCCCGGACGTCGCCGATCTCGCCCGATCGCCGCCACCGGACGGATCCGTCCGGTGCCAGCATTTCCGTCGTCAGCCGCAGATGGCCGGCGGCGATTTCGGCATGGGCCCCGATGGCGGTGCGGCAAGATCCCTCCAGGGCGGTCATGGCCCCGCGCTCGGCGGCCACCGCCAGGGCGGTCATCGGATCGTTCAGCGCCGTGACCCAGGCCGCGTCCAGACCGTCGATGCGGGTCTGCAGCGCCAGTGCCCCCTGGCCCGGGGCGGGCAGGAAGTCGTCCGGCGACAGCCGTTCGCGGATCACGGCCTCGAACCCCAGCCGGTTCAGCCCCGAGACCGCCAGCAGGATGGCGTCGAACTCGCCCTCGGCCAGTTTGCGCAGCCGGGTGTCCACATTGCCGCGCAGCATCCCGATCTGCAGATCGGGGCGCAGGGCCAAAGCCTGCGCCTGACGTCGCAACGACGCGGTGCCCAGCCGTGCGCCCACGGGCAGCTCGGCGAAGGTCGCGAAGGCCTCGCTGACGAAGGCGTCGCGGGCATCCTCGCGCGGCGGCACGGCGGCGATGCACAGGCCCTCGGGCTGGTCGGCCGGGACATCCTTCATCGAATGCACGGCGACGTCGACGCGGCCCTCCAGCAGCGCCTCCTCGATCTCCTTGGTGAACAGCGCCTTGCCGCCGATCTCCATCAGCCGGCGGTCCTGCACCCGATCGCCGGTGGTGACGATCTCGACCAGGGGCACGGCCTCGGCCAGGTCGCCGTCAGCCACGCCGAGGGCCCGGCCGATAGCGCGTTGCATCATGCCCGACTGGGTCAGGGCCAGTTTCGAGCGGCGCGTGCCGATGCGGACGAGAGGGGCCATGAGGATCGTTGCGCCAAGAGTCGTTGCGCCAGCGGGGCGGGGTCGCTACCTCGACCCGATGGAGAGGTCCGCCGACTATAGCAGCGAAGGGAGCCGGGCAACCGCGTCCCTGACCTTGCCCGGCGACCTCACCGTGCTCGGCCTCGAGACCAGCTGCGACGAGACAGCCGCCTCGGTGGTGCGTCTGTCGCCGGACGGCGCGGCGACCGTCCTGTCATCGGTGGTGCACAGCCAGATCGACGATCACGCGGCCTATGGCGGCGTCGTGCCCGAGATCGCGGCCCGCAGCCATGTCGAGATGATCGACGGCGTGGTGCGGCGGGCCATGGACGAGGCCGGCGTCGGCTATGAAGGGCTGGACGGTGTCGCCGCCACGGCCGGACCGGGTCTGGTCGGGGGCGTCATGGTCGGGCTCAGCTTCGGCAAGGCGGTGGCCTTGGCCCGCGACCTTCCGCTGATCGCGGTCAATCATCTGGAGGGTCACGCGGTCTCGGCCCGGCTCGGTGCCCGGGTGGACTATCCGTTCCTGCTGCTGCTGGTCTCCGGCGGCCACTGCCAGTTGCTGGAAGTGCGCGGCATCGGCGACATGACGCGGCTGGGCACGACGATCGATGACGCGGCCGGCGAGGCCTTCGACAAGATCGCCAAGGCTCTGGGCCTCGGCTATCCGGGCGGTCCGGCGCTGGAGAAGCTGGCCGAGACCGGCGACGGCTCACGCTTCGACCTCCCGCGCGCCCTTCTGGGCCGCAGGGATTGCGACTTCTCCTTTTCCGGGCTCAAGACGGCGGCGGCCCGGCTGGCCCAGGCCTGCGAGACTGACCAGCAGCGCGCCGACCTCGCCGCTGCGGTCCAGACCGCCATCGCCCGCCAACTCAGCGAACGTTCGGACCGGGCCATGAAGGCTCAGGGGGCCAAACATCAGTACCGCCAGTTTGTGGTGGCCGGCGGGGTGGCGGCCAATCGTACGGTCCGGACCACACTCGAAGCGACAGCCGGGAAAAACGGATTCGCCTTTCTGGCTCCGCCCATGGCCTATTGCACGGACAATGCGGCGATGATCGCCCTGGCCGGAGCCGAACGGCTGCGCAAGGGTTTGGTCTCGGACATCGACACCGCCGCCCGGCCGCGCTGGCCGCTCGACGAATACAGCGCGCTCAACGATCCGACGCATGCGCCGGGCCGCAAGGGCGCCAAGGCATAGAGCGAAATCGGTTCGGATCGATTCGATCCGAAGCAAAAATGGTCTAGGGGACGACGGATGAAGTTCAGGACCGCGGGAGTGATCGGTGCCGGCGCATGGGGCACAGCCCTGGCCCAGGTCTGCGGCCGGGCGGGGCTCGACGTCCTGTTGCAGGCGCGCGAGTCCGAGGTCGTCGAAAGCGTCCGCGCGCGTCGGATCAACGAGGCCTTCCTGCCTGGCATCGTGCTCGACGACCATGTGTCGGTGACATCCGATCTGGCCGATCTCGGTGCCTGCGACCTGATCCTCGCTGTTCCGCCGGCCCAGCACATGCGCTCGACCCTGACGGCGTTCGCGGCACACCATCGCCCCGGCGTGCCGGTTATCCTGTGTTCCAAGGGGATCGAGCGGGGCTCGCTGAAGCTGATGACCGATGTGCTGGCGGAAACCCTGCCGGACGCTCCGGCGGCGGTCTTGTCGGGCCCCAGTTTCGCGGGCGAGGTGGCGCGGGGTCTGCCCAGCGCCGTCACCCTCGCCTGCGTCGACGCGACGCTCGGCGAGGCGCTGATGTCCACCCTCTCGGCCCCGGGCTTCCGGCCCTATCTGGCCACCGACCTGATCGGCGCCGAAGTCGGCGGGGCGATCAAGAATGTGCTGGCCATTGCCTGCGGCATGGCCGAGGGGCGGGGTCTGGGCCGCAGCGCCCATGCCGCCCTGATCACCCGCGGCTTCGCCGAAATGACCCGGATGGGCGTCGCTCTCGGGGGCCAGGCCGAAACGGTGGCGGGCCTGTGCGGGCTCGGCGATCTGGTCCTGACCTGCTCCAGCCCGCAATCACGCAACATGAGTCTCGGCCTCGCGCTCGGTCAGGGCCAGACAGTGGAACAGGCACTGGCCGGCAAGCGGTCTGTGGCCGAGGGCTATGAGAGCGCGCCGGCGGTGCGGGAACTGGCGACGAAGATGGGCGTCGACATGCCCATATCCCTGGCGGTCGCCGCCCTTCTGAACGGCGAGACCACGGTTGATGCGATGATCGACAACCTGCTGTCCCGCCCGCTCAAGGCCGAGCGGAATTAGTCCCTGGCGATGAACGAGACCCCGCCGATCAGCGAACGCAAACGCGTCTGGACCACGCCGCCCGGCGTGGCCCTGTGCGCCGAAGCCGATATCGCCGACCCCGGGTCGCGCGGCTTTGTCCTGCAGATCGGCGAGGCCTTCTTTCACGGCTTTGTGGTGAGACAGGCGGGACAGGTCGCCGGCTATGTCGACCGCTGTCCGCATCAGGGCTTTCCGCTGGCCATCGAGCTGGATCAGTATCTGGTCCCGGACGGGTCGCTAATCCTGTGCGGCTGGCACGGGGCGGTGTTCGAGCCTCTGTCCGGGGCCTGTGTCGGTGGGCCCTGCGCGGGCGCGCGGCTGACGCCCTGGCCGGTTGCGGCCTCGGGCGGACTCATCCGCACAGCCTGATTTCGCTCAGTCCGGGTTGCGCAGCAGGTAGAGGCCGAAGCCGATATAGTCGCGGCCAAACTCCATCATGGCCTGGATCCGGTCGGCGTTGAGGCGGATCGAGGCCGCCTCGGGGGCCTCGGGGTTGGTGTCCAGCCAGGCGCGGACAGTGCCGATCGTTTGGGCGGCATAGGCGTCGAACACCTCCCGGGGCGAAATCTGTCCGCTGATGACTTCAAACCCTGCCGCGACCGCCGCCGCGCGCCAGCCGGCGTCGTCCGTATAGAGATTGGTCGCCTCGGTAATCTGGCGCAGTGGGGCGGGCGGCTCGGACAGCCAGACGATATCTCCCCACAAGAGCCAGCCGCCGGGTTTCAGGCTCCGGCGCAGGGCGATGAAACCGGCCTCGGGCGTGGGTCGGCCCTTGCCGCTGACGTCGGTCGTGCCCAGGGCCACGATCAGATCGACGGGGTCGGTCCGCGCCAGCATTTCCGCCGCGCGCGCCACCGTCAGCGATACCCTGTCGTCCGCCCCCGCCGCCTCGATCCGGCTGCGGGCCAGTTCGGCCATGACCGGATCCAGCTCGACTGCCGCGACCGACAGGCCGAAGCCCTGCGCCAGCCGTATCGCCACCGTCGCATTGCCGGTGCCTATGTCGATCGCCCTGGCTCCCTCGCCCAGACCGGTCCGTGCGACGGCGGCCTCGAGCGTGGCCAACTCGATGCCGTTGCAGACCTCCAGGGCTTCATAGGCGATGCGTTGGAAACTCATGGGCGGGAGGCTGGTCATGCGCGCTTGTGTCCCGCCGCGACGACCCGGGCAAGGGCGGGATGCCGATCGGAAACGTCTGGCCAAGTACTTTACATTACAAAGCAAGTGTGGCACGGAGAGGCTTCAGACGGAGAGTTTCCCCATGACTTCACAGAACGAAGACCCTGCGGCCGACATCGCCTGGATGCGCCGTCTCGCCGAGGAAGGGAGTCAGGCACCAGTGCGGGGGGCCTCTATCCTTATGGCCGCCGGCCTGATCTTCGGCGGGGCCAGCCTGTTCCACTGGGGGCAGGTGACGGATCGATTGGGTCAGGTCCCCGGCGTGATCGGCATCGGATGGTTGGTCGCCACAATCCTGTTTCTCGGGGTCGTCACGATCGTGAACCTGGGAATGCGCCGCCGGACCGGAGTGATGACCAGCGCCAACCGCGCCTTCGCGGCGGCATGGAGCGCGGTCGGGTTCGGCATCTTCGCCCTGTTTGTGGCGCTGATGATCAATGACTACCGGATGGGTCCGGATCAGGGTTTCACGGCCATGTGGCTGATCCCTTCCATCATCTTCGCCTTTTACGGACTGGGCTGGGCCGTCACGGCGACCATGCTTCGCTCACGGACGCTGTGGCTGCTCGCCATCGCCTCCCTGATCGCCTGTCCCGCCATGGCCCTGCTGACGGGCTCCAATGAGCAGTACCTCGCCTATGCCGCCGCCCTGTTCCTGCTGATGGCCCTGCCCGGCTGGATGCTGATGCGGCAGACGCGGGCCTGACCTCATGGCCGACGACTTCGATATCAATCGCATAGACGATGTCATTCATGGCCGGGTGCGACTGGGGATCATGGCCGTTCTGTCGGGCGTCGACAGCGCGGACTTCAACACCCTGAAGGCGCGACTGCAGACCACGGACGGCAATCTGTCGGTGCATCTGCGCAAGCTGGAGGACGCCGGCTTCGTGGCCGTGAACAAGCGGTTCGAGGGGCGCAAACCCCTGACCGAAGCCTCGATGACCCCGGCCGGCCGCCAGGCCTTCGTCGCCTATCTCGACGCCATGCAGGGGTTGGTCGGAAAGGTGTGAGCGGCAGGCAGTGGTCCGCATCGGGCCGGTCGTCTAGACAGGCGGAATGACCGGCCGCATTCACCGCTTCGACGCCCTCGACAATTTCCGGGACTACGGCGACTACGCCACCGCGGCGGGGTGCCGGGTCGCGCCTGGACGGCTGTTCCGGGCCGGCCATCAGGCCCGTGCCAGTGAGGCCGATCTGGAACGCCTGGGGGCGCTCGGCATCACCACGGTGGTTGATCTGCGCCGCCCGTCCGAGCGCCGCGACCAGCCTTCGAAACGGCCCACGGGCTTCAGCGGGGTTGTCATCGAGAGCGCCGAAGACGACGGCGGCGAGGCCCCGCACATGGCCTTCCTGCGAACGACCGAGCTCACGCCGGACTCCGGCCGGCGCTTCATGACCGACACCTATCGGCGGCTGCCGTTCGAGTCGTCGCACCTCGACCTGTTCTCCCGTTATTTCCGCGCGCTCGGCGAGACAGAGGGCCCGGTCCTGATCCATTGCGCGGCGGGCAAGGATCGAACCGGCATGCTGGCCGCCCTGACCCATCACCTGCTGGGCGTGCACCATGACGACATGGTCTCGGACTATCTGCTGACCAACACCGCTGTCGATCTGGAGCGACGGGCACCGGCCATCGCCCGCCAGCTCGAAGCCCGGACGGGTCGCGTCGCCGCTCATGACGCCGTGGTCGCCTTTCTCGGCGTGGAGGCACTCTATCTCGAAACGGCCCTGACCGGGATCGCCGGCCGCTACGGATCGACCGACGCCTATCTGGAGCAGGCGCTGGGCGTCGACGGGGCCCTGCGCGACCGTATCGTCGAGCGGCTGGCGGCGTGACGGGCCCGGCGCGCTCCGCCGAGGCGCGCGACCGGCCGTGGCGAGACCCGCTGGCGGTCGCCGCGGGCCTGCGCCATCTGGAAGGCCCTCTCGCCCTCTTGTCCGATGGTGGCCTTCTGGGCCGCTGGTCCTTCGTCGCGGCGGAGCCGGACCGGGTCCATTTCGGCTCGATCGAAACACTGGACCTGCTTCGCCAGCCCGGCTTCGCGGTCGGGGTGGTCGGACTGCTGGCCTACGACGCCGGCGCGCGCGTCGCGACAGGTCCGCGTGATCCCGTCTGGCCCGACCTGATGCTGGCCCGCTATCCGGCCATGCTCGCCTTCGACCACCATGAGGGCACCGTCAGGGTCATGGGGCGGGGCGACGATCCTGTGGCCGCGCGGGCTGCCGCCGATCGCGCCGAAGCCTGGTTGACCGAGGTCGTGGACGTGCCGGACCCGTCCGCTCCGGCCAGTGACTTCACCCGGGAGGCGTCGCCGGAAACCTATATGGGGGCCGTCGCCGATGTCGTGGCGCGGATCGGAGCGGGGGAGCTGTTCCAGGCCAATATCGCCCGGGCCTGGAGTGGATCGTTGCGGCCCGAAGCCGATCCGTTCGACGTCATGCTGCGGCTGGCCGACCGGGCCTCGGCCTACGGAGCCTTTTGGCGGCTCGGGGACCGGGCGGTGGTGTCCAACTCACCCGAACTGTTCCTGACCTTCGACCCGGAAAGCCGCCGCATCGAGACGCGCCCGATCAAGGGCACCCGTCCGCGCGACGTCGATCCGGTCCGGGATGCCGTCCTCGCCGCCGAGCTTCGCGCCAGCGCCAAGGACCGGGCCGAAAACCTGATGATCGTGGATCTGATGCGCAACGACCTGTCGCGCGTCGCCGAGCCGGGGTCGATTGCCGTCGAAAGCCTGTTCGAGGTCGAGAGCCATCCGACGGTCCATCATCTGGTTTCGACGGTCACGGGGCGGGCCCGGCCCGGTGCCGGGCCGGCGGACCTGCTGGAGGCGACCTTTCCTCCCGGTTCGATCACCGGGGCTCCCAAACATCAGGCCATGAAGGTCATCGCCGGTCACGAGCCACCCCGCGGGGCCTGGTGCGGCAGCCTGTTCCACATCGAGGACAACGGACGGCTGACGGCCTCCGTGCTGATCCGCACAGCGTCGTTCGAGCGGGTCGAGGGTCGCTGGAGCTTCCGCACCCTGGCCGGGGCCGGCATCGTCGCGGACAGCGACCCCGAGGCTGAACTGGCGGAGACCGGGGCCAAGATCCGGGCCCTTCGGGAAGCCCTGACCGGTCCCTAGCAGTTGGAGCAGAGCGTCTTGTCGACGGTGCGGGGACGCAAATAATAGATGTGCGAAAAGCGGGTGACCGACGGCATCAGATAGTCGACCGGCGAGTCATAGTCATAGGTCGCCTCCGAGACGATGATGCTTTCGCCGTCGGCGATCAGATCCGCCGGCAGGGTGATGGTGGAGTTGACCGCGCGGGCGGCCATGCCATCCCCGCGGCTCCAGTCGACCCGGTTGACTCCCGAGCTGCGGGTCACGCTGCTGACCCTCTGCGCCAGCGCGGCCGTCGAGAATGGCTTCATGATCAGGCCGCCGATGTCGAAGATGTCGTCCAGATTGCTTTGCGACACCGTCTCCTCCTGGGCCACCAGGTCGGCGACCATGGCCGAGACATGGCCCATCCGCTTCTGCGCCATATAGCCCTGGCAGAATTCGGCCATGCCGAAATAGAAGGCGATCAGAACCGGTGCCAGCATGGCGAACTCGACCGCCGAGACGCCGCGCTCGTCCTCGCCCAATCGCCGGAAAAGTCCCCGCCGCATCATGCGGGCTCGTTCCGGAAGGCGGTGGTCGCCGTCAGCATGGCGGCTCCGTCGTTCATGCGAGACAGGCCCTGCGCCAGGAAGGTCGTCAGCAGGGGTTGGCGATACCAGACCCGCACCAGGATCAGGTCGCCCGGGACCCCGTTGGAATAGGTCAGCATCCCGTCATTGAATGTGCCGGTGGCCATGGGGTCGGGCGGCGTGGTGTTGAACTGGGGAATGACCCGCACATCGACCGATGCCCGGCTGGCACAATCCGAGGCGAAGATGCTCATCCGGCCGCACAGGGAAGACTTGAACGTCGTCGCCGTCATCGACTGGGCGCTGGCCCGGCCAGTGCGCACCATCCGGCCGGTCTCGATGGTGGCGTTCTCCAGAACGGAGTCGGTCACGAAGACGAGGCCCAGCTCCAGGATGGCGAACACCATCAGCAGGAAGGGCAGGGCGACCATGCCGAACTCGACCGCCGCCGAGCCGTCGGATGAGCGGAGCAGGCTGCGGACGAAGCCGCCGCGAACCGGTCCCTGTGGTCGTCGAAAGGTGCGCTTCGTCACTGACGACCCCTACGGCGTCGGTGTGTCGCCGCTGCGCACGGAGGGCGAGCAGGATGCGGCGCAGGCCATTTCTGTCGCCTGGCCGGCGCGCCAGACCCGGACGCGTCCGGCACCCGAGCCGTCGGTGACGACAATCTGGCTCTGGAACACCGTGCGGCCGATGGTGTCGACCGCGACGATCTCGGTGACGCCGTAGCCCTTGCCGGTGATGTAGAGGGTGTTGGCGTCCACCACGGTGACATCGGCGATCGCCGGATTGCCGACGATGACCGAACCGGCGGGACCTCGCAGCTGGACCCGCTGGGCCTGGTCGATCTCGACATTCAGGCTGCTGGACTGGGCCGTCACGACGGCCGGCACCAACAGAACGGCGGCCGAAGCCAGGATGGCGGCGAAGCGGGCAGGGGAGACGGGTCGGGGCATGGCGTCGACTTCCAGTAGGTAGGGCGCGCGCGTGAGCGCCAACGGACACTGCCCTGCAATCCTCAAGAAAGTCTGAAATCAGGAAACCGCAGGTCGAAGCATAGTAAACGTAACGTCAATAAAGAAATCAGATCAAAATTCCGGCGTTTTACTCGCCCTTAATCAGCGACCGGCATGATGAGGGTGCAAGAGGGGGTCAGGCGGGCAGATCCGGCGACCCTGTTGGTGTCAAAGATCGCTCGCTTAAACACAGAAGGATTTCAATCATGACCAAGTTCGTTTCGAAGTTCATGTCCGACGAGTCGGGTGCCACGGCCATTGAGTACGGCCTGATCGCGGCCCTCATCGCCGTCGTCATCATCTCGGCCGTGACCGCCCTGGGCACGACCATCAAGACCAAGTTCAACGATGTCGTCACCGGCATGGGCGGCACTGCCGGCGCCTGATCGCCGACGACAGTCTGAAACCGGCGAGGGGCCGGGGCGGAAACGCCCCGGCCCCTTTGCCTTGGTCGCTGGACGAGTGACTGGATGGGATCCGCCCACGGGCCGATCCCCGCAACATGAAAACTTTTTAGAGTAAATGCCCAAGTAACCACACCCGGCCACGCGACTTTAACCGATATCGGCGAAAACAGACCTGCGTTTGGGGGTCAAGCGGGCTACCGGCTCCCCCCGCTTAAATAGCTCGCTTCATTCCATCCAAAGGGAAAACCAATGACCAAGTTTGTTTCGAAGTTCATGTCCGATGAGTCGGGTGCCACGGCCATCGAGTACGGCCTGATCGCGGCCCTCATCGCCGTCGTCATCATCTCGGCCGTGACCGCCCTGGGCACGACCATCAAGACCAAGTTCAACGCCGTCGTCACCGGCATGGGCGGCACCGCCGGCGCCTAAACGCCGACGACAGTCTGAAACCGGCGAGGGGCCGGGGCG
This sequence comes from Caulobacteraceae bacterium, assembly GCA_965284535.1. Classification (GTDB taxonomy): domain Bacteria; phylum Pseudomonadota; class Alphaproteobacteria; order Caulobacterales; family Caulobacteraceae; genus Brevundimonas. The sequence goes on along the minus strand of OZ260090.1, from coordinate 560,026 downwards.
GAAACGCCCCGGCCCTTCTGCTTTTCGGCCGTCCCGCGACCGGAAGCGCGGTGAAGTTTTCAGTAAGGATGTTCGTGCGTCCGGACTTAACCCACCCGGGTCATGGTGTGGATGTTCAGGGGGTCAGCAGGGCGACCGGCTCCCCCCGCCAGTCGCCAGCAACCCCATCGGGAGGGAATACCAATGACCAAGTTTGTTTCGCAGTTCATGTCCGACGAGTCGGGCGCCACGGCCATCGAATATGGCCTGATCGCCGCCCTCATCGCCGTTGTCATCATTTCGGCCGTGACCGCCCTGGGCACGACCATCAAGACCAAGTTCAACGATGTCGTGACCGGCATGGGCGGAACCGCCGGCGCCTAAGGCACCGGGCGACAGTCTTGAAACCGACGGGAGGCCGGAGCGGAAACGCTCCGGCCTCTTTCGTTTGTTGCGCATCCCGGCACGGCAACCCGGTTTTAACCGTCGACGGGTAACAACGACCCATGGACACCGTCACCCTGATCTTTCTCGGCCTGATGCCGGCGCTCGCCATCGTCGCGGGCCTCAAGGACCTGACGTCGATGAAGATCCCGAACTGGATCTCCGGCGTTCTGGTGCTCGGCTTCTTCCCCGCCGCCCTGACCGTGGGTCTCGATCTCATGACTGTGGCGACCAACGTCGGAATCGCGGCCCTGGCTCTCGTGGTCGGTGCCGGCATGTTCGCCCTGCGCTGGATCGGCGGCGGCGACGCCAAGCTGATGGCCGCCACCTGCCTGTGGCTGGGTGTCGCGGGCTCGGGCATGTTCCTGCTGTGGACCGGCGTCATGGGCGGGCTGTTCTGCCTTGCCCTGCTGTTCGCCCGCTTCCATTCAAGACCCTATCTCCTGGGTGCCCCCGGATGGGTGGTGCAGCTGATGGAGCCGCGCGGCGACATCCCCTATGGCGTGGCCATCGCCGCCGGAGCCCTGATGGCCTATCCAGCCTCCCCGCTGCTTGCCGCCTTCATCGCGGGATAGGGGTCGGGCCGACCCATCCAACCCGCGGCTTTCAAGCCGGTCGTGGACCCCCGCCGGCCCTCAGCACTTAGGGCCGCGTTAACCCGCGCCCGGCATGGTCGTTAACGGTAGGGGGCCAAAGGACCGATTCAGGGTCCGGCCCGGCCTGCCGGAGACCGTCGATGAAGCCCGCCCGTATCATCGTGATCTGCGTCGCCGCCGTGGCCGCCATCGGCCTGGCCCTGGTCGTGCGCGCCATGGGATCGCCCTCGAATTCGCCAACCGCCGTCGCCACCGCCGCCGCCGCCGTGCCGGCGCGGCCCATGGCCAAGGTGCTGGTCGCCGCCAAGGACCTCCAGCCCGGTCAACGCCTGACCGAGGCGGACCTGGCCTGGAAGGACTGGCCCGTCGATGAGGTCAATCCGGCCTTCATCACCGACGGCTCGACGCCCCTGCCCTCGGCCGAAGCGACCGACGCCGCCGCCGAACGGCCGGAGGGTGCCGTGGCCGCCGTTACCCGCGCGGCCAATGATTTCGCCACCGGCGGCGCCAAGGCCGACTATGTCGGCTCCGTCGTGCGCGAGCCCATTCTGGCCGGCGAACCGATCGTCAGCCGCAAGATCGTCCGCGCCGGCGACAGCGGCTATATGGCCGCCTATCTCGAACCCGGCATGCGGGCCATGGCCATCCGGGTCACGGTCGAAACCGCCGCCGGTGGTTTCATCCTGCCGGGCGACCGGGTCGATGTCCTGCTGACCCGCGAGACCACCCTCAGCAACATGGGAGCCCAGGAGGGCGACCGCTCCAAATTCGCCTCATCGACCGTGATGCAGAACGTCAAGGTTCTGGCCATCGACCAGTCGACCCGCGCCGGTGACGACGAACAGGCGGTGGTCGGCGCGACGGCCACGCTCGAAGTCGGTCCCCGCGACGCCGAGGCCCTGGCCCTGGCCAAGTCCGAAGGCGAGCTCAGCCTGGTGCTGCGCTCCTATGCCGACACCGGCGGCCCATCCGGCCGGGTCGCGCCGGTCGTCCGGCAATCCTCCGCCGTCCGCATCTATCGCGGCGGCGCACCCGAAGTGGTGGTGGTCCAATGAAACACCTGATCGCGATCGCCCTTGCCGGACTGACCTTCGCCACCGTCGCCCCCGCCGGGCCGATCGAGGCGCAGGCCCAGTCGCGGGCCGCCGTGCCCCTGGGGGCCGGTGCCCAGCTGATCAATCTGCCGCGCGGCTCGTCCATGGCCATCGACCTGCCGTCGGACGCCCGCGACGTCATCGTGCCGAACCCGATCGTGGCCGAGGCCATGCTTCACTCGCCGCGCCGCATCACCATCATCGGCCTTCAGCCCGGTGAGACCGATGCGGTGGTTCTGGACGCCGCCGGCCGGACCATCCTGTCGCTGCGCATCCGCGTCGACGCCGGCGTTTCCGCGCTTCAGGACACATTGAGCCGGGTCATGCCGGGCACGGATGTCCGCGCCGAGGCCGTCAATGACAGCATCATCCTGACCGGCCTCGTTGGCAGTCCCGGAGAGGCCGACCGTGCCTCCCAAGTGGCCCGGGCCTTCGTTTCGGCCCCTGAGAAGGTCATCAATATGATGACCATCGCCGGATCCGATCAGGTCATGGTCAAGGCCCGCGTCATCGAGGTCCAGCGGACCGCGATCAAACAGCTGGGTCTGGACGTCAACGGCATCCTCAACAGCGTCGGTGACGGCCTGACCTATTCCCAGGGTGCCACCTTCGGCGTTTCCGGCGGTCAACTGGGCGGCGGCATCCTCAACTATCTGGATCAGGCCGGTGACGGCAGTCGGCTGAGCACCAACATCCGCGCCTTCGAGCGAGCCGGTCTGGTCCGGATTCTGGCCGAGCCGAACGTGACCTCGGTCAATGGCGAGAACGCCGAGTTTCTGGCCGGCGGCGAATTCCCGGTTCCGACCGGACGCAGCGTTGACGCCACCACCGGCCAGGTCACCGTCGGCATCGAGTTCAAACCGTTCGGCGTGCGCCTGGCCTTCCGTCCCATCGTCCTGTCCGGCGGCCGGATCTCGCTTCAGCTGTCGACCGAGGTGTCCGAGCTGAGTTCGGCCGGGGCCTATACCCTGGGCGGCACCGGTGCCGACGCCCTTGTCATTCCGGCCCTGAACGTGCGGCGCGCCTCCTCCACCGTCGAACTGCCGTCCGGTGGGTCGATGATGATCGCCGGCCTGCTGCGCGAGGACACCCGCCAGAATATCGATCAGTTGCCCGGCATCGGCAGCCTGCCCGTTCTCGGGGCCCTGTTCCGGTCGCGCGACTATCTGTCGGGCGAGACCGAACTGGTCATCATCATCGAGGCCTATATCGTCTCGCCGACCTCGCCCGGCAGAATGCAGAGCCCGGCCGACGGCCTGATCATCGCCAATGATGCCCAGACCCTTCTGTTTGGCCAGCTGAACCAGCAGTTCCGCCGTCCCGGCGATCCCGCGGCCGCCGACAGCGGCTGGAGCGGCCCCGTGGGCTACGTCATCGAATGAGGATTCCCGTGAAGCGCTCGCTCGCATCCGCCGTCTTTGTGCTCGCCGCGGGCCTCGCCGCTGCGGGCTGCGCCTCGATGTCCGGTGAGATCGAAGCTCCGGTCACCCCGCTGTCGCGCTACGTCCTTCAGGTAGAGCCGGGGCTGGATCGGATCGCCCTGGCCGTGCACGATCAGGGTCTGTCGTCGAACCAGCACGCCGCCCTGCGCGATCTGGCGGCGCGGTACGGGGCTTCGGGTTCCGGACAGGTTCGCATTGAATCGCCGGCGGGCGACGATCCCGTGGCGGTCGAACAGGCCTGGGCGGTCCGCGCCTTCCTCCAGGCGTCAGGCGTGCCCGGGGACCGTATCCAGATGGCCGCCTACAACGCGCCCGACCCGCGCGCGCCGGTGCTGGCCGGGTTCGAGACCATCCGGGCCCATGTTCCTGACTGTTCCGCCGAGGCCCGCAACATGGGCGCGCGCATGTCGAACCAGAGTTCGGGCGGCTTCGGCTGCGCCATCACCGCCAACATGGCCGCGCAGATCGCCGATCCGCGCGACATTCTTGGTGCCCGGCCGATGACGCCGGCGGATTCCGGCCGCGCGGCGGTGGTATTCGACAACTATCGCCGGGGTCAGATCAGTTCGACGCCGCAGGAGCCCCTGGTCAACGGCCGCGTCTCCGGGGCCGTGGAATAGCGTGACATGAGCAACGCCTTCGCCCCCGGTCCCTTTGAAGAGTTTGACGACGAGTTTGATCTCGACGCCGGCTACAGCACGCCCGGCGCTCCGGCTCCGGCGCAGGCCGCCGCCGATTTCGAGCCGATGGACGAGGCCGTCCAGCGTCCGGCCTTGCAGTTCACCGCCCCGACGGCGCCGGTTCCCGCTGTTCAGCCGATCCGCGAACACCAGCCGTCCGAGGCGTCCCTGCCGGTCGCGGGCTTCAACCCCGTTGGCGATCTGGTCGCCGAGGCGGGCGCGGCCTTTTCTCCCCCGGTCGTCGGCGGCCACACCGCCGAGGTGTCGGTTCCGCGCATCGCCATCCACGTCTTCGCCGAGCGCCAGGACACCCTGGCCGCCGCGGAGCGCGCCGGTCAGGACCGCCGCCTGTCGCGGGCGACCACCCAGATCCGCATCGGCGGCGTGGCTGCCGCGGTCGAGGCCTATCGCAACGAGCCGACCCCGCCCCTGATCGTGGTCGAGTGCATGAAGGACCCGCAGACCCTTCTGTGGGAAGTCGACCAGCTGGCCGAGGTCTGCGACGCGGGCACCAAGGTGGTCGTCGTCGGCGCGACGAACGACATCCTGCTCTTCCGCGAACTGATGCGGCGCGGGGTCAGCGAATATCTCGTCGCCCCGCTGCAGCCCCTGCAGCTGATCTCGGCCATCGGCGGCCTGTTCGCCGACCCGGCCCAGCCCTTCGTCGGCCGCTCCATCGCCTTCGTCGGCGCGCGCGGCGGCACAGGTGCCAGTTCGGTCGCCCACAATACCGCCTATGCGATGAGCGAGCGGATCGGCGCCAACACCGTGATCGTCGACTATGACCTGCCGTTCGGCACCGCGGGGCTCGACTTCAACCAGGACCCACTGAGCGGCGTCGCCGACGCCCTGAGCCAGCCGGACCGGCTCGATGCGACCCTGCTGGACCGGATGATGGTTCGCTGCACCGACAAGCTGAGCCTGTTCGCCGCCCCGGCGACGCTGGACGTTGACTGGGACATCTCGCCCGAGGCCTTCGAGGAGGTCACGACCCAGATCCGGGGCACGGCGCCGTTCGTCGTGCTGGACCTGCCGCACCTGTGGTCCGGCTGGATGCGCCGCACCCTGATCGCCGCCGACGAGGTGGTGATCGTGGCCACGCCCGATCTGGCCAGCCTGCGCAATGCCAAGAACATGATCGACCTGATCCGGCAGGGCCGTCCCAATGACGCACCGCCGCGACTGGTGCTGAATCAGGTCGGCGTCCCCGGCCGGCCGGAGATTCCGGCCAAGGATTTCGGTGCCGCCCTGGGGGTTCACCCCAGCCTGATCATTCCGTTCGATCCCAAGGTCTTCGGGGCCGCCGCCAACAACGGCCAGATGATCCTCGACGCCGGTGCCAAATCCAAGGCCGCGGATGCCTTCCAGACCCTGGCCCAGATCGTCTCGCGGCGTGAACTCCCGATGGTCGCCGGGCCCAGGGGCAAGCCTGCCAAGGGTGAGGGCAAGTCGATGTTCTCGGGCCTGTTCAAGAAGAAGTCCTGACGCGTGTTCGGCAAACGTACAGGTCAGCCCGGCTCTGTCGCCGCCGCCCCGCGGCCGGCCCCCGCGCCCGAGCCTGCGGCGGTCGCGCAACCTGCGCCCGGCATCCAGGTCGAGGCCTTCGCCTTCGGTGGCGAGCCGGATTCGAACCAGGTGCAGGCCGCCGCGCGCAAGGCGGAATCCTACGCCGCCAAGCCCGCCTCGCCGGCGGCTGACCGTCTCGATGCCCTGGCCTCGCGGCCCCGTCCCGAGGCGGAACCCGCGCCCGCCAGGAACGCGCCCGGCCCCAAGGCCACGCCCGGCTTCGAACAGCTGAAGAAGGCCCAGGCCGTCGCGGAGATCGTCCGCGAACAGTCGGACTACTACCACGCCACCAAGACCACCATCTTCAACGCCCTGATGAACACCATCGACCTGGCCCAGCTGGCCCAGCTCGATACCAAGGCGGCGTCCGAGGAAATCCGCGACATCGTCGCCGAGCTGGTGGCGATCAAGAACGTCTCCATGTCGGTGGCCGAGCAGGAGCATCTGGTCCAGGACATCGTCAACGACGTCCTCGGCTACGGCCCGCTGGAGCCGCTGCTGGCCCGCGACGACATCGCCGACATCATGGTCAACGGCGCGGGCCGGGTCTTCATCGAGGTCGGCGGCAAGGTCCAGCTGACCAATGTCCGTTTCCGCGACAACACCCAGCTGATGAACATCTGCCAGCGGATCGTGTCGCAGGTCGGCCGCCGCGTGGACGAGAGTTCCCCGATCTGCGACGCCCGCCTGCCCGACGGCTCGCGCGTCAACGTCATCGCCCCGCCTCTGGCCATCGACGGCCCGACGCTGACGATCCGGAAGTTCAAGAAAGACAAGCTGACGATGAAGAATCTGGTGGAGTACGCCTCCATCAGTCCCGAGGGCGCGCGCGTTCTGGGCGTCATCGGCGCCTCGCGCTGCAATCTCGTCATCTCGGGCGGTACAGGTTCAGGCAAGACCACCCTGCTGAACACCCTGACGGCCTTCATCGACCCGACCGAACGCGTCATCACCTGCGAGGACGCCGCCGAACTGCAGCTGCAGCAGCCGCACGTGGTCCGCCTCGAAACCCGCCCGCCCAATCTCGAGGGCCAGGGCATGATCACCATGCGGGACCTGGTCAAGAACTGCCTGCGGATGCGTCCCGAGCGGATCATCGTCGGCGAGGTCCGTGGCCCCGAGGCCTTCGACCTGCTGCAGGCCATGAACACCGGCCACGACGGCTCCATGGGCACGCTGCACGCCAACAGCCCGCGCGAAGCCATCAGCCGGATGGAGTCCATGATCACCATGGGCGGCTACGGCCTGCCATCCAGGACCATCCGGGAGATGATCGTCGGCTCGGTCGACGTCATCGTCCAGGCCGCCCGCCTGCGCGACGGCTCGCGCCGCATCACCCACATCACCGAGGTGGTCGGGCTGGAGGGCGACGTCATCGTCACCCAGGACCTGTTCGTCTACGAGATCACCGGCGAGGACGAGAACGGCAAGATCATCGGCCGTCACCGCTCGACCGGCATCGCCCGTCCCCGCTTCTGGGACCGCGCCCGCTATTACGGACTGGAGCGCGAGCTGGCGGAAGCCCTCGACGCGGCGGAGTAGGGCGGATGCTTCCTGTTCTCGCAGCCGTTCTGGCCTTCATCACCATCGGCGGTCTGGGCTGGGCCTTCGTCGGGGGTGGCGATTCCAGCGAGGCGGCGGTCAAACGCGCCCAGACCTTCGGCGGCCCCAAGCAGAACAACGCCGCGGCAAAAAAGGCCGCCGCGGCCAATACGCCCGAGGCGCGGCGCAAACAGATCATGCAGCAGCTCCAGGATTCGGAGCGGGCCGAGCGCAAGGCGCGCATCAGCCTGACGGCCAAGCTGAAACAGGCCGGCCTCGCAACCACGGTGAAGACCTTCTGGATCATCAGCGCCGTGCTCGGCGTCATCGCCTTCCTGTTCCCGCTGCTGTTCGGCCTCAACCTGCTCATCGCCCTGGGGGCTGGCGTCGTCTTCGGTCTCGGTCTGCCGCGCTGGGTCGTCGGCATGCTCGGCAAGGGGCGGCGCAAGAAATTCTCCAGCCATTTCGCCGACGCCGTCGATGTCATCGTCCGGGGCATCAAGTCCGGCCTGCCCGTCCATGACTGCTTCAAGATCATCGCCCGCGAGAGCCCCAAACCCCTTGGCGAAGAGTTCCAGAAGCTGGTCGAGGGGCTGGGCGTCGGCCTGACCCTGCCCCAGGGGCTGGACAAGATGTACGAGCGCATGCCGACGCCGGAGCTGAAATTCTTCTCCATCGTCATCGCCATCCAGCAAAAGACGGGCGGCAATCTGGCCGAGGCGCTGAACAACCTTTCGGTGGTCCTGCGAGCCCGCAAGATGATGGGCGAGAAGATCAAGGCCCTGTCGTCCGAGGCCACGGCCTCCGCCGGAATCATCGGCTCCCTGCCCCCCGCGGTGATGATTCTCGTCAGCCTGACGACGCCCGCCTACATGGCCCGGCTGTTCACCGACCCACGGGGCCAGTTCATGCTGCTGATCGCCGTCACGATGATGGCCTTCGGCGTCTTCGTGATGAAGAAAATGATCGCGTTCAAGTTCTAGGGACCGACCGAAATCCGATGATTGACTTCTTCACCAACGTCCAGAACCTGCTGAGCCTCGGCGTGGGTGTGTTGGTGTTCGCCACTCTCGTGACGCTGCTCGGATCCTTCGGCGGCGGGGCCAAGCTCGAGGGCCGGTTGAAGGCCGTGGCCGTGCGTCGCGAGGAGCTGAAACGCCGGTCGCGTCAGGCCATCGCCTCACAGGGTGGCGGTCCACAGGGCCTGCGGCACTCCGATGACGGCTTCAAGAAGCACGTCGTCGAGCGGTTGAACCTGATCAAGCTGCTCGAGGATCCCAAGGTCGCCGAGAAGATGGCCCAGGCCGGCTATCGCGGACCCAAGCCCCTGACGACCTTCTATTTCTTCCGCTTCTCCATGCCGTTCGTCTTCCTCGGCATCGCGGTCTTCTACCTGTTCATCTTCAACGACTTCGGCCTGCCGGTGATGAGCCGTCTCACCGCCTGTATGGTGGCGGCGGTGATCGGCTTCTATGCGCCCAACATCTTCCTGGCCAACCGCATCTCCAAGCGCCGGACCTCGATCATGCAGGCGTTTCCGGACGCGCTCGACCTGCTGCTGATCTGCGTCGAGGCGGGCATGTCGATCGAGGCGGCGATCCAGAAGGTCAGCCAGGAAATCGGCGGCTCGTCCATCGACCTGGCCGAGGAACTGACACTGCTCTCGGCGGAGCTCAGCTATCTGCCTGATCGCCGGATGGCCTATGAGGGCCTGGCCAAACGGACCAACCATCCGGGCGTGAAGTCGGTGGCCACGGCCATGACCCAGGCCGAAACCTACGGCACGCCGCTGGGCACGGCGCTCAGAACCATGGCCAAGGAAAACCGCGAGATGCGGCTGTCGGCGGCCGAGAAGAAGGCGGCGGCCCTGCCGGCCAAGCTGACCGTGCCGATGATCCTCTTCTTCCTGCCGGTGCTGTTCATCGTCATCCTGACGCCGGCCATCATCAGCATCCAGGACACGATGGCCGCCGGCGGCGGTTAGCGAAATCGGCCCCGTTGGACGAAGTCCGACAGGGCTCGGATTTCGCGCCAGAAGTCAGGCTCCAGCAGTCAGGCGTCAGGCCTCGGCGGCGGCCTTCCAGGCGTCGGCGACCGCATCGACCGCATGGCGCAGCGACTTGCGATGCTTGTCGAAAAACATCTCGCCGCGCAGGCCCGAGAAGATGAAGCCGTTGGCAACGATGCAGCTTTTGGGCTCGTCCAGCGGCTCGATCTCGAAATAGCGCAACGAACGGAACCAAAGGCCACGGTTCTCGGCCCAGACCAGCTGCGAATAGGGCTGCCAGTCACCGACCCGGGTCGTGGCCCGGCGCTCGGGAAGACCCTCGATCGTCTCGGTCAGGGTGATGCCGGCGCCGAAGGCGATGGTCCCTTCGAGCGCGGTCTCGACCGGATTCCAGCGGTCCCAGCCGGGCAAGTCCGCGATCAGGGCCCAGATCTGGTCGGGGGTGGCGCGCACGCCGATACGGCGTTCGATACGGGCGGTTTCCATGGCCCCGATTTGCCACGGCTTTCAGGCCAGTAAAAGGGCGCGCGTTCAGCGATTGCCTTCCGGTCCGGGCTGCGACGCGGGCGGTGTCTCGGGCGAGGGCGTTTCGTCCCGGTCGGGCAGGTCGGGCGGCCCGGCCCTCAGGGGCGCGCTGATCCAGCAAAGGGCCAGAGCGGCCGCCAGCAGAACGATGTTGGCGACAAACGGTCCGGCCTCGGCCAGCTGATACAGCGCCACGCCGACGACAGGCGGCCCCAGAAAGCTCAGACCGGCCAGCGACATCATCAGTCCCGCCACCGCCCCCTGTTCGTGCGGGCCGACCGACAGGGACGAGCCGGCGGTGAAGCCTGGCCGGGCGAAGCCGACGCCCATGGAAACCACGGCATAGCCGACCACGACGCCGAAAAAGCCCGGCGCGACGATGGTCAGGACATTTCCCGCCAGGGCCAGGCCGGCACCCCAGCGGATCAGGGCGCGCGGCTCCATCTTGAGCAGGGGGATCAGGCCCCACTGCACCATGAGGGTCCCTGCGGCCCCCGCGAACATGGCCACGCCGATAAACGGCTGGGCCTGCCGCAGGTCGACTCCGGTCGCCGACATTTCGTCGATCACATGAAAGCCCAGAACGGCGATGTTGATCGCCTGGGCCCCCGTGATCAGCAGGCCGTACAGCAGATAGTCGCGAACGCGCGCGTCCTTCCAAAGCCCTCGACCGGCCTCGCCCTGACGACCGCTTGGGGAGGGAATCCGCTCGACCTCGCCGCTGGGCAGCCGACGCCAGACCAGAACCAGTACCACGGCCCCCAGCGCCGCGAAGGCGTACAGGGGCCCGGCCAGTCCGACGAAGGGCAGGATGAAGAAGGGGGCCAGCACCGGGCCGACGACCGTGCCCAGACCCTGGGCCGAGGCCAGCATCGACATGGCCTGTGTCCGGGTCTGCGGGGTCGTGCGGTCGGCGACATAGGCCTGGGAGGCGATGGGCGCGGCCGAGCCGAACACCCCATAGATGGTTCGCGCCGTCGCCATGAGGCCGAAGGCCACCAGAATGGCCAGCCAGCCCTCCAGACCCGCGGTCGTGGCCAGACCGAATCCGGCCATGGAGGCGACGAAGCCGCCCAGTCCGATCATCATGACCCGCTTGCGGCCCAACCGGTCCGACAGCCGGGCCCAGTAGGGCGAGGCAAGGGTCCACATCAGGGCCGAGATGGCGAAGGCTCCAGCCACCAGTGTGTCGGCCAGACCGAAGGCGCGACCGATCGCGGGCAGCACGGACTGCAGGCCCATGTTCCCGGCCGCCGCGATCAGGCTGACGGCGAACAGGATGGCGAAGGCGGACGAGCGAAGGTTCACGGGGCCAGCCTAGGCCCGTTGGGACAGCCCGTCATCAAACGGTGTGCGACAGGATATGTCCCGCCCCCCCCGCCCGCGCCTTGTGCGTCCGGACCTTGCGCTGGGGGGGCGGCTCCGCGCACGGTGGGGTCTCAGATTCCGGGAGACCGCCATGACCATTCGCCGCCTGCTCGCCGTCTCGACCCTTTCGCTGGCCCTGTCCGCCGGTCTCGCCCATGCCCAGTCTTCGACGAACGGGGCCGCGCCTGTCGCCCTCGACCGGATCGAGGCCGCCGTGACGGCGGAGATGCCCAAGGTCATCGCATGGCGGCGCGACCTGCACGCCAATCCCGAACTGGGCTTCTCCGAGACCCGCACGGCCGCCCTGGTCGCCGACCACCTGCGGTCGCTGGGCATGGAGGTCCGCACCGGGGTGGGCCGGACCGGCGTCGTGGGCGTGCTGCGTGGTGGCCGGCCCGGAGGGGTTGTGGCCTTGAGAGCCGACATGGACGCCCTGCCGGTGCTGGAGGCGACGGGCCTGCCCTTCGCCTCGACCGCGACCGGCACCTATATGGGCAATACCGTGCCGGTGGCCCACGCCTGTGGCCATGACACCCATGTCGCCATGCTGATGGGGGCCGCCGAGGTTCTGGCCGGGATGCGCGAGGATATTTCGGGCACCGTCGTCTTCATCTTCCAGCCCGCTGAAGAAGGGGCCCCTCCGGGAGAGCCCATGGGCGGCGCCCGTCTGATGATCGAGGAGGGCGCGCTGGCCAATCCGCGGCCCGAGGCCATCTTCGGTCTTCACGTCGTGCCGGGCCGTCCGGGCACCCTCTTCTATCGCCCGCGCGGCTTCATGGCGGCCTCGGACAGGGTCGACATCACCCTGCATGGCCGCCAGACCCACGGGGCCTGGCCGTGGAAGGGCGTCGACGTCATCGCCACGGCGGCCCAGATCGTCCAGACCATCAACACCCTGACGGCGCGGACCATCGACCCAACCACGACCCCGACGGTCTTCACCATCGCCACCCTCGACGCCGGTGTGCGCTACAACATCATCCCGGATCAGGCGGTCCTGTCCGGCACCCTGCGCACCTTCGACATCGCCCAGCGCGACGACCTTGTGCGCCGCGCCGGTATCGCCATCGACAATGTCGCCGAGACCTATGGCGCGACGGCGGAATTCTCGGTGCGCCAGAACGCGGCCCTGGTGTTCAACAACGAGGAACTGTCGGCCTGGCTGGCACCGGTCCTGACCGAGGCGGCGGGCGAGGGCAACGTCAATGCGGGCAGTCCGCCGACCACGGTGGCCGAGGATTTCTCCTATCTGTCGCAGGAGGTACCGGGGGTCTTCTATCACCTCGGCGGCTCGGCGGACGGGGTCGACCCCAATACCTCGCCCCCGAACCATTCGCCCGGCTTCGACGTCAATGAGGCCACCCTGCCGACCGGCGTCCGCGCCCATGTGCTCAGCGCCATCCGCTTCCTCGAACGCGACCGGGGCCAATGACCGACAGCGAGCTCGAGAAGCTGAAGGCGCGCCGGGTGACCGCCCTCTATCGCCTCGACCTGATCGGCAAGGGGGCGCAGCTCACCTATGAGGACGGCACCCCGGTCGACATGAAATCCGAACAGGCGAGGCTCGAGGAGATGGTCGCCGATCTCGACCGGCGAATAGGCCGGCTCGAGTCCACCCTCCACTGAGGCGGCGCGCGGCAACCACGTTTGGAAACACCCCGGCAAGACTCCCGGCGCATCCTCCGTCGGTCGCACGGGAGAGGGCCATGAGGGGTTTGCCTGTTCAGTTGCCGCCGATGACGCTGGAACGCCGGGGCGGAAAGCTGCGTGAGCTGTTCTACGGCGTCGTCGCCTTCGCGGCCATGTTCGGCGGCGCCCTGCTGGCCCTCGACCTGCTGTTCTAGACAGAACGGTTCATCACAACGGGCACAACGCGGTCACAACGGACACGACGGGACCGGGGGTGTTTCCAGGTCCGTATCCTCTGTCGCGTGTCCTGGAGTTGCGGCGTTCGCCGCCTTGAACCGATCGAGGCCTGGGCCTCGATCAGAAGACTTCTCACTGCATCGTTGGCAAGCTCGGTCTCATCAGCCGCTCGGGACCCGTTGTGCCCGTTGTGATGAACCAGCTTTCGTCAGGGCCGGACCCCCGAAGGCAAGCCAGCTAGACGCGCTCGAAGACCGTCCGGATCACCGCCCCATAGACCTCGGCCAGGGCTTCGATCTCCGCCACCGGCGCGCGCTCGTCGATCTGGTGCATGGTCTGGCCGACCAGACCCAATTCCAGCACCGGGCACATGGCGCGGATGAAGCGGGCGTCCGAGGTGCCGCCTGTGGTCGAGGCCTCGGGCCGGCGACCGGCGGACGCCTCGACCGCATCCTGCACGGCGGTGATGAACGGCCCCGGCTCGGTCAGGAAGGCGTCACCCGAACACAGATGCTCCAGTTCGACGCGCAGGCCGGATGCCGCCTGCGCCTCCCCCGCCACGGTGTTCAGCCAGCCGATCAGTGCGTCGCCCGTATGGTTCGGGTTGAAGCGGATGTTCAGCCGCGCCTTCGCCTCGGCCGGGATGACGTTGGTCGCCGGATTGCCGATGTCGATGGTGGTGATCTCGAGGTTCGACGGTTGAAATCCCTGATAGCCGTTGTCCAGCCGATGGTCGGCCAGCCGCGCCATCAGCCGCGCCATCACCGGCGCCGGATTGGCCGCGCGATCCGGATAGGCGACATGCCCCTGCTTCCCGTGCACCGTGATCCAGGTGTTCAGCGATCCGCGCCGTCCGATCTTGATCATGTCGCCGAGCGCATGCTGGGACGACGGCTCCCCCACCACACAGGCGTCGATGACCTCGCCCTCGGCCATCAGGGTCTGGACCACGCGCTTGGTGCCATGCAGGGCCGGGCCCTCCTCGTCGCCGGTGATCAGGAAGGACAGCGAGCCGGGCACCTCGCCTTCGGCCAGCACCCTCGACACCGCCGCCACCCAGGCCGCGATCCCGCCCTTCATATCGACCGCGCCGCGACCGTAGAGGACGCCGTCCCTGATCTCGGCTTCGAACGGCCCGGCCGACCAGGCCTGTTCCGAACCGGTCGGCACTACATCGGTATGGCCCGCGAAACACAGGTTCGGCGAGGCCGTCCCGCGCCGCGCGTACAGGTTCTCGATATCCTCGAATTTCATCCGGCGGCAGTGGAAGCCGAGCCCGGTCAGGACCCGCTCCAGCACATCCATTGCCCCCTCGTCGGCGGGCGTGACCGAAGGCTTGCGGATCAGATCGCGCGTCAGTTCGACAGGATCGATAACCGGAGTTGATGCGTGGCTCATGGATCCTTGCTTACGGGTTTGCGCGGTTTGGGAATAGGCTCTCCCCATGCCGAAGATAGACATCACCAACGCCCCCACCGGTCACGGAACCGGCTATCCCGAGGAATTCGCCGGACCCTGCAAGCCACGTCTGCGCTGGCGACTGGGTGACGCGGTCGGACTGGACCAGTTCGGCGTCAATCTGCTGCGCCTTCCGGCCGGGGCCTGGTCCAGCCAGCGCCACTGGCACGAGGGCGAGGACGAGTTCGTCTGGGTGCTGGAAGGCGAGGTGGTGCTGGTCGAGGACGAGGGCGAGACCATCCTGCGCCCCGGCGACTGCGCCGGATGGAAGGCCGGCGTGCCCAACGGCCATGTGCTGCAGAACCGCTCCGGCATCGAGGCCGTCCTGCTGGAGGTCGGCACCCGCACGCCCGGCGGGGACTCGGGCGACTATCCCGACATCGACATGCAGTTCCGCCAGGGCGGCTATTTCCACCGCGACGGGACGCCTTATCCCAAGGTCGACCGGCGCTCGTGACCGAAATCCTCGAGACGACTGAACCAGTCCAGCCCACGCCGCCGCCGGGAGAGCCGACCAGCCCCTGGGCCATCCGCGACTTCCGCCTGCTCTGGGCCGGGCGGCTGGCGGCGGTGCTGGGCATCCAGATCCAGTCCTCGGCCCTGCTCTGGCAGGTCTATGAGATCGCGCGGCGCGATCATCCCGTCGCCGAGGCCAGTCTGTATCTCGGCCTTGTCGGCCTGTGCCAGTTCCTGCCGCTGCTGGCCCTGACCCTGCCCGCCGGTGCCATGGCCGACCGGCGCGACCGCAAGAACACCGTCACCGTCTCCGTCTTCGTCGAGGCCGGCTGCGCCCTCGCCTTTCTTGCCATGGCGATCCACGGCCATCCGCCGCTCTGGGGCCTGTTGGCCGTCGCCGCCGTCTTCGGCGCCGCCCGCGCCTTCCTCGCCCCGGCCAGCCAGGCCTTCCTGCCCATGGTGGTCGGCCGCCGCGCCCTGCCGCCGGCCATCGCCGCCCAGTCCATCGCCTTCCAGACCGGGGCCATCGCCGGCCCGGCCCTGGGCGGGGTGATCGTCGGTTTCTCGGTGCCGGGGGCCTATGCCGCTGCCCTGGCCATGTTCGCCATCGGCTTCGGCAGCCTGCTGCTGATCCGCACCAGCGGCAAACCTGCCCCGTCGCCGACGCGCGTTTCGGCGGTCGAACAGGTCAGGGAGGGGCTGGCCTATGTCTGGAACACAAAGATCGTCCTCGGGGCCATTTCGCTGGATCTGATCGTCGTCCTGCTGGCGGGGATCGCCTTGCTGACCCCGATCTTCGCCGCCGACATCCTTCACGTCGGGGCCATCGGCTTCGGCCTCCTTCGCGCCTCGTTCGGGGCCGGTGCCCTGATCATGGCCCTGTACCTGAGCCGTTTCCCGATCGTGAAGCACGGCGGCAAATGGATGTTCGCCGCCGTCGCCGTCTTCGGCCTCTGCACCCTGACCTTCGGCCTGTCGAGGAGTGTCTGGCTGTCCGGCGCGGTCCTGTTCCTCGGCGGGGCGGCGGACATGATCAGCGTCAATATCCGCCAGACCCTGATCCAGCTGTCGACGCCCGATCACATGCGCGGCCGGGTCAGCTCCGTGTCCATGCTGTTCATCGGCGCCTCCAACGAACTGGGCGAGGCCTGGTCCGGCGTCGCCGTCCGCTTCCTCGGGCCGATCAACGCGGCGATCTACGGCGGGGTCGCGGCGCTGGGCGCGACCGGCCTGTGGGCGCGATGGTTCCCGGACCTGCGGAAGGCGGATCGGCTGGAGTAGGTGATTGGTGTTTGGTGATTGGTGGCTGGCCGCCGCCGGTGCGATGGCGCCGTCCGCGCCGCCCTTCCGCCGCCAGTGAAGCGGCAATCACCAATCACCAACCACCAATCACCGCCTTCATCCCCACGGCCGGAAATGCTTCGACAGCTTCAGCCCCTGCCGCTGGTAGTGGCTGCCGCCCTCGCCATACAGTCGCGTCGGCCGCTCGGTGAGGGGCTCATAGACCAGCCGGGCGACGATCTGGCCGTGCTCAAGCAGGAAGGGGGTGTCGTGGGTGCGGACTTCCAGCACCCCCTTCGACCCGGCTCCATGCGCCTCGTCCGTGCCGAAGCCCGGATCGAAGAAGCCGGCGTAGTGGACCCGGAACTCGCCCACCGAAGGATCGATCGGCGTCATCTCGGCGGCTTGGTCGACGGGGATTTCCACGTCATCGCTGGAGGCCAGGATGTAGAATTCGCCCGGATCCAGCAGCAGTTCGCCGCGGCGCAGGGTCAGGGGCTCCCAGAAGTCGCGCGGATCGTGGCCGTCGATGTTGTCCAGATCGATCACGCCCGCATGCCGCCGCCCGCGGAAGCCGACCACGGCCCCTTCGCCGCCCTGAAGCTCCACCCCGACGCTGCGGGTCTCCAGCTTGGGCGGTTCACCGGCCTTGAGCCGCAACTGGTTCAGCCGCGTGCCGGGGCGCACCAGTATGGGGAAGGTCTGGGGTGAGATCTCCAGATACAGCGCGCCCTCATAGCCCTCGGCCACGTCGTCGAAACTGACGCCGCGGTCGGTCAGCAGACGCACGAAGACGTCGACCCGGCCGGTCGAACTCTTGGGATTGGCGCGGGCGATCAGGCCTTTCGGCAGGCTGAGCCGCTCCTGCAGCCGGGCGATATAGACGCAGCCCCGCTCCAGCACGACGCCGCCCGACAGGTCGACGGCGTGCATGGCCACATCGGCGATACGGTCCTCGACCGTGCGCGAGCCGGGCAGGAAGGAGGCCCGCACCCGCCAGGCCTGATCCGACAGCCGCAGGTCGAGACTGGCCGGCTGCACCTGATCGGCGTCAAAGGGGGTGTCCGCGGCGATCGCGCCGCCGGCGATCAGGGCCTCGATGGACTGGCAGGGCAGGATGCCCGCAACGGGGAATTGGATGGACTGCATCCGTCCCGCTTACACGATTTTTCGCCCCGTCTCCCCTCTCGCGCGCCGCATGCTCACGCTTGACGCAGGCTCGGGTTCCGCGACGATGGGTGGATGCATGACACGCGCGCCTATGAAGCCGAAACCGAAGGGATCGTGGTCCGGGTCCGCCCCAGCTATCTGGCGGGCCAGTCCGACCCCGAGGGCGGTCGCTGGGTCTGGGCCTATCAGGTCGAGATCGTCAATCTGAGCGGTGTGTCCGTGCAATTGACGGCGCGGCGTTGGGTCATCACGGACGCGCGCGGTCACGTCGAGGAGGTCCGCGGCCCGGGCGTCATCGGCGAACAGCCCACGATCCTGCCGGGCGACAGCTATTCCTACGCCTCGGGCTGTCCGCTTGGCACGGACTCGGGCTCAATGGTCGGCGGCTATGCCATGACCGACGCCACCGGCCGCACCTTCGAGGCGGCCATCCCGGCCTTCAGCCTCGACGTGCCGGGCGACCGGCGGGTGCTGAACTAGAGGAGTGGCTAGTGACTAGTGGCTGGCCGACGCCTGTGCGAAGGCGCTGTCCGTGCCGCCCTTCCGCCGTCAGACGAGCGGCAACCACTAACCACTAGCCACTAATCACTTGGCATCCGCGCTGGCGGATGGACGGGAATAGGCGTTGATCCCGCGAAGGCAGGTGAGGGGCTGCGTCAACCCGGAAAAGCGCAGCCCCGCCCCAGTTACTCGAGGTCCCGTGCGGGTGGGGTCTCGAGGCGGAGGGCGGCTCTCTAGGAGCCGTTCATGACAGCCGTATGGCCGAATTGGTTAATGAGCGGTGGCGATCGCCGCCGAGGCACCGACCGCGCTCAAGCAGCGAGCGCCCGTTCGTCATCCCGGCGAAAGCCGGGACGCGAGCGTTAGCGCGGGAAACTAGATGTAGCGCCGCAGGCTGCGGGCCAGATCCGTCGCCCCGCCGCGCTTGACCTGCGGCTGGTAGGCGACGCGGGCGTGTTCGACGCAATAGACGCCTTCCGAGGCGCGGCGCCCGCAGAAGCTGAACTCGGTCGAGGACGGATCGCCGATCGGCCATTTGCACATATGGGCGCCCAGGGTCATCACCGTGGCGGTGCCCGGCAGGTCCGGCATCGGGGCCGGGACCGAAGGCGCGGCCGGACGCGGCTGGACCGCCTCGATACGGCGCGGGGCCGACGGGGCCTGGGTCGGTTGGGCGGGGCGCGGACGCGACGGGCGGAAGGTGGCGCGGGCCGGCTGCGAGGGGGTGGCCCGGCCCGACAGGCCGAGGCGGTGCACCTTGCCGATGACGGCGTTGCGGGTGACGCCGCCGCCCAGCTGCTTGGCGATCTGGCTGGCCGACTGGCCTTCCAGCCAGAGCTTCTTCAGCGCGCCGACGCGGTCTTCTGTCCAGCCTGCGGTCATAGCCAACTCTCCGGGGTCTCGGATTCAATATATGGGGTCCAGACGTCCCTCCCGGGGCCTCGACCTACCACCAATCGTAAACGAGGCCCTAACAGACGCAAGATGTGCGAATCGCTCCGTCCACAGGAACTAGATGTGGTGTGGTTAATGGCGGAGGCGGTGCCTCTGGGTGATTGGTGGCTGGTGATTGGTGATTGCAGCCTTCCCCGCCAGCGGCAGGGCGGCGCAGCGGGTGCCCGCGCACCGACGCTGGCCCAATCACCAATCACCAATCACCAATCACTTGCATCGCGCCTCCGCCCACCGCATCTGCCCCGCATGACCGACCTGAGCACCACCCCCCACCCCCGCAGCTATGACGGCATCAACTGGATCGGGGTGCAGACCCTTTATCTTCGCGAGGTGCGGCGCTTCTGGAAGGTCGGGGCCCAGACGGTGGCGGCCCCGGTGGTCACGACCCTGCTCTATATGCTGGTCTTCGTGGTGGCGCTGAAGGGCGCGCGTCCGCCGCTGCACGGCACCCCCTTCGCCGAGTTCGTGGCGCCCGGCCTGATCATGATGGCCATCCTCAACAATGCCTTCGCCAATGCCTCGTCCAGCCTGATCCAGGCCAAGATCATGGGCACCTCGACCGATTTCCTGACCCCGCCGCTCAGCCCGCTGGAACTGACCATCGGCTTTTCGCTGGGGGCGGCGACGCGCGGCATCGCCGTCGGTCTGGTCACCGCCATCTGTGTCCTGCCCTTCGCGAAACTGGGCGTCGCCAATATCGCCGCCATCCTGTGGTTCAGCCTGACGGCCTCGCTGCTGATGGGGATGCTCGGCGTCTTCGCCGGCCTGTGGGCCGAGAAATTCGATCAACTGGCGGCCGTCCAGAATTTTCTCATCATGCCGATGACCTTTCTCAGCGGCACCTTCTATCTGGTCGACAACCTGCCCGAGCCCTTCGCCACCATCAGCCACTGGAACCCGATCTTCTACATGATCGACGGCTTCCGCTTCGGCTTCCTCGGCCATGCCGAAGGGAACATCTGGATCGGCGTGGCGATGAGCGCGGGCCTGACCCTCGTCATGTCCTACGCCTGCTGGCGCGTGTTCAAATCCGGCTGGCGGCTGAAGAGCTGACGGCGGGGCGGTAAGGCCCCGTCTCCTCCCCACGCAGTGGGGAGGGGGACCACCCGAAGGGTGGTGGAGGGGGCCGCGCTTCTACCCCTCCGTCACGGCGCGAAGGCGCGCCGCGCCACCTCACCATCGCTTCGCGACAGGGAGGAGACGGGAAAGCCATGCGACCCATTCCCCGATTGTCAGCATATTCCACGCCGCCAACCCCCTGAATCCGCTACCCTTCCCCAAAAAGCAGCGTCATCAGCCATCCGCGCTGGGAAGACCCCCATAATTCGCTCATCCCGTCGGTGGGGAGGGCGTCGGATCCAGCGCCTCGATATCGGCGGGCTGTGGTCGAGCGATGAAGCCCGGGCGATCGATAGTTCGGGGGCCCTTGCGGGCGGTGATGGATGCCGCCTGCCTGCTCGCCGCGCGCCGAAGGGCGGACCGATTGCCTGTGGCAAGTCCGTCCCGCTTTCCGGGCCAGCAATGGACCGGAGAGGTGTTCCGGTAAGGCCCGAAACTCAAGGCCGCCAGCCGGGGGGTGTGTGGAAAACGACTGCGCGGGGCCGGTCAGCTTCGTCGAAACGGTAACAAAACCATGCACCGGGCGAGGCCCGGCCGCCCCGCGCCCTCCCCAACCGCTTCGCTCGAAGCGGCGATGACGTTCGCCCGCCAGCGGTGCCGCCCGGTGTTGACTAACCCGGCCCTCCGGCCGACAAGACCTGACCCTTATTCCAGCGGTCCCGGCGCTTTCCAGCGGCGGGGCCGTCTCGCTTTTGGAGGCTTGTCCCGTGTCCACTGAACATCTGATGGGTGTCTACAACCGCGCGCCGCTGGAAGTGGATCGCGGGCAGGGCGCGCGTCTGTGGGGCAAGGACGGGACCGAATACCTCGACTGCGTTATGGGCATTTCGACCAATGCCCTGGGCCACGCCAATCCGATCCTCGTCCAGGCGGTGAAGGACCAGGCCGAAAAGCTCTGGCACGTCTCCAACATCTTCAAGATTCCGGGCCAGGAGGCGCTGGCCGACGCCCTGTGCGAAAAGTCGTTCGCCGACGTGGTCTTCTTCACCAACTCGGGCACCGAGGCGGTCGAGTGCGCGATCAAGACCGCGCGCCGGTACCATTTCGCCAACGGAAGCCCTGAGCGGATCGACATCTACGGCTTCGACGGCTCGTTCCACGGCCGCACCTATGGCGCGATCAACGCCGCCGCCAACCCCAGCTACACCAACGGTTTCGGCCCGCCGATGGAAGGTTTCCACCAGCTGGTCTTTGGCGATCACGAGGCCCTCAAGGCCGCCATCGCCAACCCCAACACCGCCGCCATCATCGTCGAGCCGGTGCAGGGCGAGGGTGGCTGCCGCGCCATTCCCGAGGTCTGCCTGCGCGGCCTGCGCGAGCTGTGCGACGAACACGGCGTCCTGATCATCTTCGACGAGGTCCAGTGCGGCATGGGCCGGACCGGCAAGCTGTGGGCCCATGAATGGGGCGGCATGGCCCCCGACATCATGGCCATCGCCAAGGCCCTGGGCGGCGGCTTCCCCATCGGTGCCTGCCTCGCCACCGAAAAGGCCGCCTCGGGCATGACCGTCGGCGTCCACGGTTCGACCTTCGGCGGCAATCCGCTGGCCATGGCTGTCGGCGGCGCCGCCTTCGCCGAGATCTCGAAGCCCGAGACCCTGGCCCACGTCAACGAGATCGCCGGCTATCTGAAGCAGCAGCTGCACGGGCTCAAGGAGCGTTTCCCTGATGTCATCGTCGAGGTGCGCGGCAAGGGCCTGCTGATGGGGATGAAGCTGATCCCCAACAATCGTGAATTCATGGGCTGGGCCCGCGACGAGGCGCACCTTCTGGTCGCCGGCGGCGGCGACAACCTGGTCCGCATCCTGCCGCCCCTGAACTTCACGCTGGAAGAGGCGCGAGAGGCGATCGAACGCCTCGAAAAGACCTGCGAATTCGCGCGCACCAAGCTGGCTGCGGCCTGACCGGAGACGCGAAGATGGTTCGCCATTTCCTCGACATCCACCGCCTCGAAGCCGGGGATCTGCGCGCCATCCTCGATGACGCCCATGCCCGCAAGGCCGCCCGAAAGGGCTGGCCCAAGGGTCGCGCCGACGCCGACGCTCCCGCGAAGGATCGCGTGCTGGCGATGATCTTCGAGAAGAACTCGACCCGCACCCGCTTCAGCTTCGACGCCGCCATCCGCCAGCTGGGCGGGGCCTCGATCATCGCCAATGCCGGTGACATGCAGCTGGGCCGCGGCGAGCCGGTCGAGGACACGGCCCGCGTCCTGTCGCGCATGGTCGACGCCGTGATGATCCGCGCCAACAGCCATGAGGACGTCGAACGCTTCGCCCGCGTCGCCACCGTGCCGGTGATCAACGGCCTGACCGACCGCTCGCACCCGTGCCAGATCCTCGCCGATATCATGACGATCGAGGAGGCCCGCGGCCCGATCGCCGGCAAGACCATCGCCTGGGTCGGGGACGGCAACAACGTCTGCCACAGCTTCATGCACGCCGCCCCGAAGCTGGGTTTCCACCTCAACGTCGCCTGTCCGGCCGACTATCATCCCGACCTGCACGACCTGGCCAGGGGCGGCAATCACGTCACCCTGACCGCCGATCCGCGCGCGGCCGTGGCCGGGGCGGACGTCGTGGTCACCGACACCTGGGTGTCGATGGGCGACGGCGACTATGAGGCCCGGCTCGAGGCCTTCGAGGGCTATGGCGTCGATGCCGCCCTCATGGACGCCGCCAATACCGATGCCGTCTTCCTGCACTGCCTTCCCGCCCACCGCGGCGAGGAGGTCACCGACGCCGTCATCGACGGGCCGAAGTCGCTGGTCTGGGACGAGGCCGAGAACCGCATCCACGCCCAGAAGGCGGTTCTGGCCTGGTGTTTCGGAGGCTGAGCCCTACTGCAGATTCACATCGGCCACGCCGCCCGCGTCGGGCAGGGTCCGGGTGATGTTGGCCTTGGCCACCTCGAAGGCGAATTTCAGCAGGCCGCCGGCGCTGACCCACACACGCCCGTCACCGGCGTCGAAGCGCAGGATGGTCAGTCGGGCGTCGTCCTTGCCGTCCGGGTACCAGGCCGCGAGAACCGGGTTCCAGTAGCGGTCGATGATCTCGCGGTCGTGGCCGTGAACCGACAGATCGCCGGCGATACAGGCCCAGACGTGCTGGTCCTTCGACCCGTAGTGGAACATGGCGCTCTGGCCGGCGACGGCCGCGTCCCGGGCAAGGTCCGTGTCGTCGCGGGTGAAGAACCAGATGGTCCCTGTCTCTTCCTCGCGGAACGCGGTCATTGGCTGGGCATGATAGCCGGGCTGATCGAGGCCAAGCATGCCGGTATTGGACGCCTTGAGGTGGTCCCAGAACGCCTTCTCGGCCTCGGCGGCGGTGAGGATCTTGTCGCCCATGGTGTCGCTCCTGAATCGCGGGGGGTCGCTTCAGAATGGGCGGAGACGCGCTCGGGTTCCGTCTAGTAGGGCCTTTGCGGCGCGCCCATCAGGGCCCCGAGGTGGATCACGAGGATGAAGACGCCGGCACCCGACAGCAGCATGATGAAGCGCCAGGGGATCATGCGGACGCCTCGCCGCAGGTCCCATGGACGTGACCCGCGCCACCCCGCGAAGGTGGTCAGGCCCAGGGCGGTAGCCAGCAGGACGAGGGTGAGGGTCAGGCTCATGGTCGCGAGGTGGCGCGAGGTCCGCATGGACGCAAGGGTGAAACCCTTTCGGAGCCGTTAATCTTTACTCGCCGTTAACGCCTTGAGGCCGAGATTCACGCGGTCGGCGGGCTTTCCACAGGAAGATGGCAGCCCCCTACATCTTGGGGTTAACCACGCGTTTACACCCATCATCTTGGCGTCTAGCGTTCGGCAAGTAGGTCGGGAGGCGAATCAGTGAGCGCAGCCGCGCCGTGGAGCGTGAAGGGCATCGAGCCCAAGGCGCGCGAGATCGCCAAGGACCTCGCCCGTCGCTCCGGCATGACGCTGGGCGAGTGGTTGAACACGATCATCATGGAAGACGGCGATGACGACGAGGGTGGGTTCACCCCCTTGTCCCGCCGCCCTCACGCCGCCGACAGCATTGATCGCCGTGGCCGTAGCCGCCGGGTCGATGACGTCTATGGTGGAAGCGCCGGCCACGGCGACGACCAGCTGCAGCGGCTCGGGGCCTCGGTCGATGCCATCGCCGCCCGGCTGGAAGCCGCCGAGCGCCGCTCGACCGTGGCCATCCAGGGGGTCGACCAGGCCGTCTCGGGCCTGGTGCGCCGGCTGGAAGGTCAGGACGACAAAGGCCGCGCCTATGGCCGCCGCATCGACGACATCGCTGAGGAGCTGCGCGAGGGGCACAAACGTCTGCGCCGCTTCGAACAGGAGATCGGCCCCCAGACGGCCGAGACCTTCGGCAAGGTCGAGACCACCATGGGTGCCCTGGCCGGTCGTCTGTACGACATCGAGGAACGCCAGCGCTCGGGCGTCAATGAACTGCGCCAACGGATGGACGCGGTCGAAAAGGTCGCCGGTCCCGGCGTCGGTACCGAGCTGTTGAACCAGGTCGGCCAGCGGCTGGACCAGGCGCAGGGGCGAACCGCCGAAGCGCTGCGCAATCTGCAGACTTCCTTCGCCGGGCTGGACCAGCGCCTGCGCGCGGCCGAGTCCCGGGTCGAGCCCGAGGGCGCGCGTGAGGCCGCCCGTTTTGAAAAGCTGGCCGAGACCCTGAGCCGGTCGGTCGAGGCCAATCGCGCCGAGATGATGCGCCGGCTCGATACCGCCGAGAGCGAAGGCCGGATGGACCGCATCGAACGCGCGGTCCTGGCCATCGGTGAACAGGTCAAGACCTCCGAGGAACGCTCCGCCAAGGCCGTGGAGGCCATGGGCCGCGAGGTCCTGCGCATCGCCCAGAACCTGAACGGTCGGGTCCAGTCGATCGAGGCTGAGACCCCGGTCCGCTTCGAACAACTGAGCCGCAAGGTCGAGACCGACATGGGGCGTTTCGCCCAGGGCATCGAGCAGCGGCTGACCGCGACCGACGACCGTCATGCCCTGGCGCTCGAGAAGCTGGGTGGCGAGATCACCCGCATCTCCGACCGGCTCAGCGAACGTATTTCCCAGTCCGAGCGGCGCTCGCAACAGGCGCTGGACGACATCGGCCGTCGTCTGGCCGACAGCTCCGCCCGCATTGAGCAGGGCTATGATCGTGCTTCCGGCGAGCTGGCCGAACGGATGCGGCTGTCGGAAGAGCGCACGGCGGCCCTGATCGCCGAGGCGCGCGGCAATATCGAGCGCCGCTCCGAGCCGGCGTCCAACGCTCCGGCCGCTTCGGTTGCACCGGATTCAGACTGGCGCGCGGCAGCCTTCCCCGACACCGCCTTCCCGGATGCACCGTTCTCCGACGCCGTATTCGACGATCCTGCCTTTGCCGAGCAGCAAGCCTGGTCGGCGGATCTGGCTCCGCCGGAACCGACACCTGAACAGTCCGTCGGCGAGGCGCTGGCCGCCGATGCCGTCTTCGACGCCGTCATGCGCGGCCCGCGCGCGGACGAACAGCCCTCCGCGCCAGCCTCGACCCCGATGGCCGTATCCGCGCCATTCGGCAGCCGGCCCATCGGCGCGTCGATCGCTGAGGACGTCGGCCCGGCACCGCAGATTCCAGCCTTCATGCCGCCCCCCGCCGGAGCGGCTCCCGAGCCCGTTGCCGCCCAGGCACCGGCGGCTCCGCCGGTCTTCGCCCAGGGCTTCGGTGGCGCGGACGTCTCGGACGCTCTTGAGGCGACCGCACCCGTTGGTCCGGGCGGCGGATCATTTGACGCCGGCCACGATGACTTCGAGGGCGAGACGGATTTCGTCGATCCCCGCGCCCTGCGCGCCGCGGCCGCCCAGGGCCGGGCGTCCTCGACCCGCCAGACCATTGAGGCGGCCCGCGCCGCCATGGCCGCCCCCGCCGCCGAGGCTCCGGCCCGTTCAGGCTTCGGCCTGAAGCGCGGCGGCAAGTCCCGCCTGCAGGAGCGGCTGGACAAACAGGCGGCCAAGGATGGTGGCACGGTCCGCAAGGCGCTGGGGGCTTCGGCCATCGCCGTCCTGCTGACGGCCGGCGGAGCCTATGCGACCGGCCAGCTGACCGGCTCAGGCCTGAACATTCCGGGGCTGAATCTGCCCGGCCTGCCCGGCGCGGAAACGGTGCAACCGATGGCGGCCCTCGCTGTCGTGCCGGCCGCGCCCTCACCTGCCGATCTCGCGCGCGGCGAGGAGTTGTATCAGCAGGCGGTGGGTCAGCTGGATACGGAAGACGCCGCCGGGGTCGAGACGCTGAAAGAAGCCGCGGCGACCGGATACACGCCGGCCCAGCTGCATCTGGCCGCCCTGTATCATGACGGCGAGCAGGGGCTGACCGTCAACCTGGCTGAATCCCGTCTGTGGGTCCGTCGGGCCGCCGACGGTGGCGACGCCCGCGGCATGTATAACTACGGCATGTACCTCTACGAGGGCACAGGCGGAGCCAAGGACCAGCGCGAGGCGCTCGACTGGCTGGAGCGGTCGGCCTCGCTGGGCCTCGTCGATGGCCAGTTCAATGTCGCCCGCCTCTATGAGACCGGAGATGACGGCATCCAGCCTGACCTGACCGAGGCCTACAAATGGTATCTGATCGCGGCGCGCGCCGGGGATGGCGATGCACAGTCCGCGGTCGAACGCCTGCGGGCCACGGTGCCGGCCATTGCCCGAGGCAAGGCCAGGGCCGCCGCGGACCGGTTCGAGGTCGAGCCACTCGCCTGATGCGGGACGGCCAAGCTTTTCTGGCGCATCGGGTGGCGGGGGCCGTCCGGTGGGTCTAGGACACCATCACTTCCGTCGTCGCCTTTCCGGCGCCTAGCCTCAGTTCCAGCCGAAGGCGCGTCCTTTGGATATCTATCTGCCGATCGCCGAGGTTTCGGTGAACTGGCCGCTCCTGGTTCTGCTGGGCGCGACGGTCGGATTCGTGTCCGGACTGTTCGGCGTGGGCGGCGGTTTCCTGATGGCCCCGATCCTGATCTTTCTGGGCATTCCGCCGTCGGTGGCCGTGGCCAGCCAGGCCAGCCACGTCGTAGCCTCCTCGACCTCGGGCGTGATCAGCTACACCAGCCAGAAGGCGGTCGATTATCGCATCGGCGGACTGATGGCCGCGGGTGGCGTGCTGGGGGCGTTGGCCGGCGTCGAACTGTTCCGCTACCTGCGTCTGCTGGGACAGGCAGACCTGGTCGTGGCCCTGTCCTATCTCCTGTTCCTCGGGGCCATCGGCACCCTGATGCTCTACGAGAGCCTCGGCCAGATCCTGCGCCGGGTGCGCGGCGAGGTCGTGCCGCACAAGGAGCGCCGGCGGCCCCTGTGGCTGTACGGCCTGCCGCTGAAGATGCGCTTCCCGCGCTCGGGCCTCTACATCAGCGCCATCCCGCCGTTCGTTCTGGGTGGCTTTGTCGGGATGATGTCGGCGATCATGGGCGTCGGGGGCGGCTTTATCCTCGTTCCGGCCATGCTCTATGTGCTGCGGATGCGCGCGGGCGTGGTGGTCGGCACCAGCCTGTTCCAGATCATCATCGTCACCGCTATGACCACTGTGCTTCAGGCCGGGCGCAACCAGACCGTCGATGTCGTCCTGTCAATGCTGCTGCTTCTGGGCGGCGTCGTCGGGGCCCAGTACGGGGCCAAGCTGTCCGGCCGGTTCCGGCCCGATGTGCTGCGAGCGCTTCTGGCTCTGATCGTGCTGCTGGTTGGTATCTATATGGGGCTGGAAATGTTCGTCCGCCCGTCCGACCTGTTTGCCTTCGCGCCCGGAGTTCCGGAATGATGCAGGCTCTTCCGCCCCCGCCGCCGGCCATCGCCGCGCCCGCGCCGGAACGCTCGGTCGGCACGACCGGTCAGGTGCGCGTCGCCGCCGCCATGACCGATGCCCGGGTCATGGTCGATTCCAGCTTCCGCGGCGCCTCGATCGTCCTGTACGGCGCGGTCTTCAATCCGACGGACCAGCCGGCCGACGTCGTGGTCGTTGTGCGCGGCCCGGACGGCCCGGTCCGTCTGGTCAAGAAGACCCGCAACATGGGCTTCTGGCTCAACAGCCGCCCGGTCCTGTTCGAGGGCGCGCCCGGCTTCTACATGACCGCCTCGACCCGGCCGCTGTCCGACATCGCCGACTTCGGCCAGTTGCGCCGGCTGGGCGTGGGCGTCGACCATCTGAGAATCGCCGCCCCGCAGGAAAGTCGCACCGTCACCCGCTACGGTGTGCGCGACGTGGTCGTCAGTCGGCTGGGCGAGGACTACCTGGACTACCGCCGCGCCGTGATCCGGCTGCGCGAGGCGGCGGCGCTGTACAATACCGATCCCGACGGGGTGGAGTTCGTGGATGCGGGCCTGTTCCGCGCCGAGGTCGAACTGCCCGCCGTGGCTCCGACGGGCCAGTATTTTGCCGAGGTCTGGCTGTTCCAGGAGGGAGAGCCGGTCTCGGTTTCCAACTTGACCCTGACGGTCGAAAAGGTCGGCATCGAGCGCGAAATCTATGAGTTCGCGAACCAGCGGCCGTGGAGCTACGGCATCCTTGTCGTCCTGCTGGCGGCCTTTACCGGCTGGGCGGCGAGCCGGGTGTTCCGGCGGCAGTAGTCAACTCGCCGCGAACTCGCTCAGCGCGTCGATCACCGCCCGGTTCTGGTCCTCGGTCCCCACGGTGATGCGCAGGCAGTCGGGCAGGCCGTAGCCGCCGACGGGACGGACGATGATGCCCTTGGAGTTCAGATAGTCGTTGGCGGCGGCGGCGTTGCGTTTCTCGTCGGGGAAGCGGACCAGCACGAAATTTCCGGCTGATGGGAAGACGTCGAAGCCGAAGCCCTTGATGGCCTGGGTCAGGCGCGGCCGCCAGGTCTCGACCAGATCGCGCGAGGCCTTCTGATGGGCCTCGTCACCCAGCGCCGCGACGGCGGCTTCGAGACCGGGGACCGAGACATTGAACGGCAGGCGGATGCGGTCGACCGCCTCGGCCACCTTCAGCGGCGCATAGCCGAAGCCGATGCGCAGGCCGCCGAGGCCGTGAATCTTGGAGAAGGTGCGCGTGACGATAATGTTCGAGGCCTCGCGCGCCAGCGGGAAGCTGGTTTCCCAGTCGGGGGCGGTGACGAACTCGGCATAGGCCTCGTCGATGACCAGCAGGACGTGCGGCGGCAGGCCCTCGTGCAGGCGGCGGATTTCCTCGGCGGTGTTGTAGCTGCCGGTCGGATTGGACGGGCTGGAGACGTAGACGATGCGGGTCCGGTCATCGACCTCCCCCAACAGGGCGTCGACCTCGGCCCGGAAGCCCGGCTCGGGGGCCAGTTTCACGGAGGCCTGGTTGGCCAGGGCCGAGATGCGATAGGCGAGGAAGCCGTACTGGCCGCTCACGATGTTGTCGCCGGCCGTCAGATAGGTCTGGTTCAACAGGGCGAAGACCTCGTCCGAGCCATTGCCGAAGATCAGGCGCTCCGGCTCCAGCCCGTGATGTTCGGCCACTGCGTCCCGCAGCTTCGAGGCCCGGCCATCCGGATACATATGAATATTGCCCACGGCGGCCTGATAGGCCTCGCGCGCATTCTCGCCGGCACCCAGGGCGTTCTCGTTGGACGACAGCTTCATCGGCTCGGCCACGCCGTCGATGCGCGACTTGCCGCCGACATAGGGGGCAATATCGAGGATGCCGGGCTTGGGATTCGGGGTGTCGGTCATGGGCGCTTTCAGAACAGGGGGGCGGCGCCGATGACGCCGGAAAGGCTGCCGGGCGCGGATGCGAGCCGCCCGTCCTCGGCCTGCACATAGCCCGCGAGCATGAACAGCTTCAAGCCGCCCGCCGCGATCAGTGGACTGGCGGCCAGTCCGGCGACTGCCAGTGTCTCGATGATGCGGGCGTCCGGAACCGGGCTGTCGGTGACCCAGAAGGTGCGGTCATCGCCGGTCGGGCCGGGTTCGATGCGCTGGACCATTAGGGCCCGCGGCAGGCCGTGACGGTCGTCCGGAAGAGCGCCTGCGACGCGCAGCGACGGCTCGGCCAGAAGGCGACCCCACCAGGCCTTGCCGGGAGTCAGGTCAATCAGGGCGCGCGAACCGTCACGCACGGCGGCGAGCGCCTGTTCCGGCTCGGCGACCGCGCGGGCGGTCAGGCCGTATCGGTCGGCGGCCAGTGTCCGGGCGACGCTGCCCCAGATGACCAGGGGCGCGCCGATCTCGGCGTCGATCCGGCCGAGCACGGCGCGGACCGCGGCGACCTGCGCCGACGGCAGGCCGGTCAGCAGGTCGCGCAAGGCGATGGCGTCGGCATCCTGTGACGGGCGCGGACCGGAGGCGATCCGCAGACGGACCGCCTCGGCCACTGCGTGGTCCAGCGCCAGCCGTTCGGCATCGGCTTCGGGTTCGACAAGCATCAGAACAGCTTCGGTGCCGGGGCGAGGGCGAAGGGCCCCAGCCAGGTGCGGCCGTCCCGGAACTGGATGACCAGATCGACCGGACGTTCGCCCGAGGCGGCGGTCGCCGCTGCCGCGCCCACGGCTCCCGCGCGATTGACCGCACCGGATCGCGACCCGGCCAGACCGGCGATGGCGGCCATGGGCTTCTCGGCGGTCACGGCCAGCGACCCTTGCAGCCGTCCGTCGCCCCGGGCCGACAGGGCGTCGCTGGACAGGACGGCGGTGCTGTCCCCGGCCTTCAACCGGCCCCGTATGGCGGTGAATCGACCGCCGGCCTCCGTCCAGGCGGCGAAGACGCCGGCGGAGTCCATGCCTTGCAGCCGGCTGGCCCCGACGATGGTGCCCTCCATATCGACGCTCAGCACGCCCTGCCGGGTGGCTCCCTCGACCGGGCCGCCAGGGCGGCCGCGCGCGTCGATCATCCGGAACAGGACATCCAGTTCGTCGGTCGAGGCCGAGCCGTCGGTCAGGTGCGGCCGGGTCTCGAGCTGGATCCGCTCGGCCGAGGCGATGGGGAAGGGTTCGGCCCCCTCCAGCGCGGTGAAGGTCGGGCGGATCATTTCGGCCCGAACATCGGGGAAGCGGGCGCGCAGATGGCTGATGCTGAAGCGCAGGCCATCACCCGCGATGGCGATCCGGCCCTTGTCGGCGCGGTTCAGGGTCAGGCCGTCGGGGGCGATGATCACCCAATGGTCCGGGTTCCAGGCGTTGGCTTCGGCGACGAGTTCCGGCGCGGCGACGCCATGGCCTGATGGGGCGAGGATATCGGCCTGCGGCATCGAGACCCGTGCCCGGAACGGCCAGCCGGTGGTGGACACCGGCGCATGGGTGATGGTCCAGCCGTCCTGTTGCAGCCCCTCGACCTGGGTCGCGAACCGAGTCTCGATCTGGTGGGTCAGATAGAACCACCAGCAGGTCCAGCCGGCCAGCAGCAGGCCGACGATCACGAAGGGTGCGGCGAGGCCGCGGCGGGAATGGCGAGGGGCGGTTTCGGTCATCGGGCCTCGTCTAGTCCGGCTTGAGGAAGGCGCCAACCAGTTCGACCGCCTCGGCCAGACCCATCCGCTGGACCTCGGTCCCGGGCGGCAGGCTGGCGAACAGGCGGGTGGGGGCGGCGGCGTCCAGCATGACGAAGACGCCCTTGTCGTCGGCGCGGCGGATCAGGCGGCCGAACGCCTGGGCCATGCGGGCGCGGGCGAGGGCATCGTCGAAATTGCGCCCACCGGCGCCTTCGCCCCCGAAGCGCAGCCGCCGCGCCTTGTGCAGCAGGTCGGGGCGCGGCCAGGGCACCCGGTCGAAGGCAAGGATGCGCAGGGACCGGCCCGGCACGTCGACGCCGTCGCGCACCGCATCGGTACCGAGCAGACAGCTGTCCTGTTCGGCGCGGAAGACATCGACCAGCGCGCCCACCTCAAGCGGATCGACATGCTGGGCGTAGAGGGGGAGGCCGGCCTTGGCGAGATCGGGACCGAGACGCTCATAGACCGCCTTGAGCCGGCGGATGGCGGTGAACAGGCCCAGCCCGCCGCCGCCCGCCGCGAGGAACAGCTCGCGCATCGCCGCCGCCGTCTGGCGCGTGTCGTCCTTGATCAGATCATTGACGAC
Organism: Caulobacteraceae bacterium; assembly: GCA_965284535.1. Taxonomy (GTDB): domain Bacteria; phylum Pseudomonadota; class Alphaproteobacteria; order Caulobacterales; family Caulobacteraceae; genus Brevundimonas. Next base: position 527,990 of record OZ260090.1, on the reverse strand, counting down.
GATGACCCGGGCGTTGGCGGCGTAGTCGAACGGGCTCTCGACCTTCAGCGTCCGGGCCGGCTCGATCAGCCGGGCGGAGCCGGTGCGGAGGCGGGCCATGTCGAACGGATCGTCGCTATTGGGGTCGGACAAGGTGGCGCTGGTCACAAGCACGCCATGCGCGGGCATGATGACCGCGGCCTCCAGCGGCACGGTGGGATCAATCCAGTGGCGGCGCAGGGCCACGTCCATGATCCGGCCGAAAGCGGCCTCGGCGGACAGCCAGTCGAGGAAGTCGGGATCGGGCTCGTCGGATGAGGTCTCGAGCGCGGCCAGCATCGAGCGCCAGCCGGGCAGGGTCATGCGGGCACGGCGGTCGAGGCCGCGCAGGGCACCCTCGATCCGGGCGCGTGAGGCTCCGTCCAGATCAGCCGCCTCGTCGTCGAGTATGTCTTCCAGATGCCGCGACAGGGCCAACAGCGGGGCCTCGACGGCGGCCAGGGCCTGGGCCGCCTCGCGCGCGGCCTCCAGCACCGGCTCGGTGACCGGTCGCAGGGAGCATTCCATGCCAAACTCGACGCCGCTGCCCGAGGCGTTCTCGGATGTCCGTGCGCGGAGCTGTTCCAACGCGGCCAGCAGGAAGCGTTCGATCGGTCCGACCGGATTGACCTCGCCCGAGGCCGGGGCGATGCGGCCCGAAACGCCTTCACCCGGCAGCTGCGCCGCCGCCCGCACCGCGTCCTGCAGCGCCTTCGTCGCCGCCTCGTTGTCGGCGCACAGGTCGCCGAGCCGCTGTTCCAGACCCCGCCCGCGACGTCCGCGACCCTCGGGCCCGCGCAGCCAGCGGCGCAGCTCGGCGGCCTCCTGCCCGGACAGGCAGGCGGAGAAGGCGCTGTCGGCGGCGTCGAACAGATGGTGCCCCTCGTCAAACACGATCCGCTTCAGCGCCGCCGTCTCGCCGTCCTGTTTCAGGCCGCGCGCCGACCGGGAGCCGTCGAAGGCGGCCTGGGTCATGACCAGGGCATGGTTGGCCACGACGAGGTCGGCCCGGCGGCTGGCGCGGACAGTCTTTTCGACGAAACAGGTGCGGTAGTGCGGGCAGGCGGCGTGGACGCATTCGCCGCGCCGGTCGACCAGATTGGCCGCGCTGGCCTGATGGCTGGGCCCGGTCGCGAACAGGCCGGGCAGCCAGCCCGGATAGTCGCCGCCGGTCATGTCGCCGTCGCGGCTGTGCATGGCCCAGCGGCTGGCCAAGGCCATGCCGATCAGGTCGCCGTTGCCCAACTGCGCCGCCTGAACCATCTCCTGCAGGTTCAGCAGGCACAGGTAGTTCTCACGCCCCTTGCGGACGACGGTCTTCTTCCGGCGCTCGACCGGATCGGGCCAGAGGGCGGCGCTCTCGCGGTCGATCTGGCGCTGCAGGGCGCGGGTGTAGGTCGAAACCCAGGCCGCACCCTGGTTGCGCTCGGCCCACAGGCTGGCGGGGGCGAGATAGCCGAGGGTCTTGCCCGTGCCCGTGCCGGCTTCGGCCAGCAGAAAGCGCGGACGGCCCTCCTCATTGCGCGGCGAGAAGGCATAGGCGGCCTCGGCGGCGTAGTCGGACTGGGTCGGCCGGGTCTCGTCGAGGCCCGAGGCCTGAAGCAGCTTTTCCAGCCGGATGCGGGCGGATTCGGAATCGACCGGGGCGGACCCGGCCTCGCCGCGCGGCGCTTCGTCCTCCCATTCCGGCAGGCGCGACCAGACGTCGAGCCCGCTGCCGCGATGCTGGCGGTCGCGCACCGGCAGGTGCTGCAAGGCGCCCGTGACGCGCCAGGCCCAGGACCAGCCGGCACGGCCCAGGGTCTCGGCGAGGGTGAAGGCGGCCTCGCGGTCGGGATAGGCGGGGTCGGCCAGTTCGCGCAGCAGACCGTCGGCGGCGTGGCGCAGCGCCTTGGCCTGTGCCTCCGCCCCCTTCGGTTCGGCCATGCCCATGGCGAGGGCCAGTCCGCTGGGCGAGGGGGCGCAGAAGCGGGCGGGGCGGACGAAGGCGAACAGCTCCAGCACATCCAGCAGGTCGGCCGAGCGCGGTGGCGGCGCGAGGCCCAAACGCCGTGCCGTCAGACTGGCATGGGCGACCAGCACAGGTCCGGTGGTGAAGGCCCCCTCGGCCGCCCCGCGCCCGATCTTGCGCGGACCGTCGGTGTCACAGATCGCGCCGGACCCGGGCGGGATGGCGAGCGCCGGCGGCAGCTCGAGCCACGGCTCGGTGCCGGTCAGGCCTGCGGAGGATGTCAGGGAGTCGGTGGACACGGCCGATGGATAGCGCGGAAGAGCGTGAAACGGAACGGGAACATGCTATACGCGCGATGTGACGCCGCCGCCCGCCCCAACAACGCTTCCCCCCCTCTTCGCTGACTGGTTCGCGTCGCGTGGCTGGTCGCCGCGTCGGCATCAGTTGGAGATGATCGCGGCGGCCGAAGCCGGCTCGCACGCCCTGCTGGTGGCACCGACCGGGGGCGGCAAGACCCTGGCGGGGTTCCTGCCGTCGCTGGTCGAACTGGCCGGGCGCGGACCGCGGCCGGCGTTCGGGCCGGGGTCGGGGGTGCACACCCTCTACCTGTCGCCGCTCAAGGCCCTGACCACCGACGTCGAGCGCAATCTGATGACGCCGATCCGCGAGATCGGGCTGAACATCCATGTCGAGAGCCGGACTGGCGATACGAAACAGTCGAAGAAACAACGGCAGCGCGACTTTCCACCGGACATCCTGCTGACCACGCCCGAGCAGCTGGCCCTGTTCTGCGCCTGGGACGGTGCGCGGTCGTATTTCGCCGACCTGAAATGCGTCGTGCTGGACGAGGTGCACGCGATCTGGAGCGGCAAGCGGGGGGATCTGCTGAGCCTTGGGCTGGGGCGGTTGCAACAGTTCGCGCCCGGGATGCGGCGGGTGGCGCTGAGCGCGACGGTGGATGATCCGGAGATGATCGCGGACTGGCTTCGCCCGGGGGGCCCCTCCACCGCTTCGCGGTCCCCCTACCCATTGCATGGGGAGGAGACGGAACGGACTGTCTCCTCCCTGTCGCGAAGCGATGGGGAGGGGGACCATGCGAAGCATGGTGGAGGGGTCGGGGCCGCAATCACCATCGTCCGTGGCGATCCCGGAGCGCCGCCGGTGGTCGATGTCCTCGTCTCCGAGGGTCACGTCCCCTGGGCCGGTCACACCGGCCAGCACGCCATCCCGGAGGTCTATGACGCCCTCCGCCGCTCGGGCATGACGCTGATCTTCGTCAACACCCGCTGGCAGGCGGAATTCGTCTTCCAGTCGCTGTGGGCCATCAATGAGGACGACCTGCCGATCGCCCTGCACCACGGCTCGCTGGCGGCGGAGCAGAGGCGCAAGGTCGAGGCGGCGATGGCGCGGGGCGACCTGCGCGCCGTGGTCTGCACCTCGACGCTGGATCTCGGCATCGACTGGGGCGACGTCGATCTGGTCATCCAGCTGGCCGCGCCCAAGGGGGCCTCTCGCCTCGTCCAGCGCATCGGCCGGGCCAATCACCGGCTGGACGAGCCGTCGCGCGCCCTGATGGTGCCGGCCAGCCGGTTCGAGATGCTGGAATGCCAGGCGGCGCGCGAAGCCGTGGCCGAGAACGCCTTCGACTGGGAGCCGGTGCATACGGGCACGCTTGATACCCTCGCCCAGCACGTCATGGGATGCGCCTGTTCCGAGCCGTTCGCCATGGATGATCTGTATACGGAGATCACCGGCTGCGGCCCCTATCGCGGGCTGACGTATGAGCAGTTCGAGGCGGTGGTCGATCTGGTCGCCACCGGCGGCTATGCCCTGCGCACCTATGACCGGTTCGCGCGCATCGTCCGCACCCGTGACGGCAAATGGACGGTGCGCAACGCCCAGACGGCGCAGCGCCACCGGATGAATGTCGGGACCATCGTGGCGGCGGCGACGTTGAACGTGCGCATCGCCTCTCGCAGGGGCGGGGCGTCCCGCCAGCTGATCGGCGGGCGCAAGATCGGCGAGGCCGAGGAGCACTATTTCGAGGCCATGACGCCGGGCGACACCTTCGTCTTCGCCGGTCAGGTCTGGGCCTTCCAGGGCATCAACGGCACCGACGCCCTCGTCACCCAGGCGGCGGACAAGGACCCGAAGATCCCGTCCTGGGGCGGCAACAAGTTTCCGATGTCGACCTCGCTGGCCGACCGGGTCCGGGCGATGATCCAGGACCGTGATCACTGGCGCGTCCTGCCGCCCGACGTGCAGGAATGGCTGGAGCTGCAGGAGACGCGCTCGGTCATCCCCGACGCTGGGACCCTGCTGGTCGAGACGTTCCCGAGGGGCACACGGCATTTCCTGATCGCCTATCCGTTCGAGGGCGGTCTGGCGCACGGGACGCTGTGCATGCTGCTGACGCGGCGGCTGGACCGGCTGGGGGTCGGGCCACTGGGCTTTGTCTGCACCGACTATTCGCTGGCCGTCTGGTCAATCAAGCCGATGGACGGGCTGGATCTCGACGCCCTGTTCGAGCCCGACATGCTGGGCGACGATCTGGAGGACTGGCTGGCCGAGAGCTTCATGATGAAGCGTACGTTCCGCAACTGCGCCCTGATCTCCGGCTTGATCGAGCGACGCCAGCCGGGGACCGAGAAGACCGGGCGACAGGTGACCTTTTCAACGGACCTGATCTACGACGTGCTGCGCCGCCACCATCCCGATCATCTGCTGCTTCAGACCGCCCGAGCCGACGCGGCCGCGGGCCTGCTGGACGTGGCGCGGCTGGGTCAGCTGCTGGGTCGGATACGGGGCCATGTCCGCCATGTGAAGCTGGACCGGCCCTCGCCTTTCTGCGTGCCGGTGCTGGTCCAGATCGGACGCGAGCGCGTCGGCGGCGGGCAGGCGGCGGAGATGATCCTCGACGCCAATGCCTATGGCTTCGACGAGGAGACGCTGATCGCCGAGGTGATGGCGGATGGCCCGATGGCGGAGGCGGTTCCATGAATGCGGCGCTGCGACAGGCCCTGTCTCCGGCGCGCTGCCCCAGCGGCGGCCTTCGCGTCGCCATCGAGGGCGAGCCCTGCGTCCTGCGCTGCTCCGGCGCCCTGTGGGTGCTGAACCATCGCACCCTGATCGCCGCCGACCTGCATCTGGAGAAGGGCTCGGCCTTCGCCGCCCGGGGCCAGATGTTGCCCCCCTACGACAGCCGCGCCACCCTCGACCGGCTGGAGGCCGAGATCGAGGCCCTCGCGCCGGCGGCGGTGGTGCTGCTCGGCGACAGCTTCCACGATGCGAAGTCGGTTGGCCGGATGGCGGCGGACGACAAGGTCCGGCTGAACCGGCTGGCCGCGGGCCGCGACTGGATCTGGCTGGAGGGAAACCACGACATCGCCGCCCTGGCCGGGTCGATGGACGACCTCGTCGGCGAGGTCGTCGAGACCCTGGCGGTCGGGTCGCTCCGCCTGATCCACGAACCCCAACCGGGCGAGCAGTGCGGCGAGATCGCCGGCCACCTGCACCCGGCGGCCCGGGTCGCGGCCCATGGACGCGGGGTTCGGAGGCCGTGTTTCGTGACGGACGGACGAAGGGCGGTGTTGCCGGCGTTCGGGGCGTTCACGGGTGGATTGGATGTGCGGGATCCGGCAATCGCCGGGCTGTTCGCGGACCCGCCTATGGCTGCGGCGCTGGGGAAGGACCGGGTGCATGCGCTGGCGTGGAAGACGCTGAGATAGCAGTATGCGAAAGCGTGCCGGAACGGAGACCTGCAATGCGAAGACCCGTAATGCTCACGATCCTGATGGTGGCAGGGTGCAGCACTCCGCCGATGGAAGCCGTCCGCTCGCCCATTGAGACAAGCGGCTACTTTCCGCCTGCCTTGTTTCAGCAGAAGGTCGACTGCGGCTTCATTGGACAGGCTCGCCCCCAGTACGTCCTCGATGAGTTCAAGGACGGCTGGTATTCGGAGCACCTTCGGGCTGCTGGCGAGCGACCTTTTTCGTTCGCGATGGAAAGCCCGGAAGCCCTTCGCTTCACATGGCTCCGCAGCTTTCACGCACCGGTGATCGTCAGGGTGGAGTGGGCTCCGACCGGCGAGGCCACGCTCACCGCCAAGATGTTGTCAGGGGCGGGCGGTTACGAGCCGGGTGAAGTTTCCAACACGACCAGCCGCTCACTCTCGCAAGACGAGGTCGAACGTTTGCTCGTCCTCCGACAGGCTGCCCTGCGCGAGCCCCCCGCGGACTGTACGTTGATGCTCGATGGAGCGCGCTGGATCGTGGAAACGGCGGGCCCCGGCGGCTATCACTATGTCAATCGCCAAAGCCCTGAATCCGGGGCCGTGCGTGACCTCGGCCTGGCCTTGCTGGGATTCACGGGCTGGGGTGTCGAACCGATCTACTGAGCCACGGCCGGTGCGAGAAGCGCTGTGCTCGCCCCCTCGAGTCGCGCCTCCAACTCCGCCATGAAGGCGTCCCGCTTCAGCCCCGCGGGGATGGCCGGCAGGAACTCATAGACCACCGTCCCCGGATACCGCCGGAAGCCGTGTGCAGGCCAGTGCACCCCCGAGTTCGTCGCCATCGGCGTGCAGGCGCTGTCGAGGTCGCGGTACAGGGCGGCGATACCGGGCTTGTAGTCGGGCGGGGCGGCGACCGGCGCACGGGTGCCTTCGGGGAAGATCAGCATCTGGCGGCCCTCGGCGAAGCGCAGGCGGGCCTGGCGGACCATGTCCTTCAGAGCCTTCGAATGGGCCGAACGGTCGACCGCGATCATCTTCGTCTTGACCGCGAACCAGCCGAAAAAGGGCAGGGGAGCCAGCTCCTTTTTCATGATGAAGCAGTTGTCGGGAAGCACAGCGAAGGGGGCGATGACGTCGAGCATCGACTGGTGTTTTCCGGCGATCAGCCCGGCTCCGACCGGCATATGCTCCAGTCCACGGAACTCGACCTTGACCCCGGCGATCCAGCGCAGGCCGAACAGGCAGAATTTCGACCAGTGGCGGATCACCCACATGGCCTGGCGGTAGCCCATCAACAGGGCCGGCGACAGGCCGACCGAGAACAGCACCATCGACAGATAGAGCCAGGCCACGAAGGCCAGCGACCGGATCCATGTCACGTCAGGCGGCCTTTTCAGCCGGTGCGTCGGCCGGGGCTTCGGTGGCGGCGGCGCGTCCGCCACCGACGGTGGCCCGGGCCAGGGCAGCAAGATATTTCATATATTCCAGCGTCATCCGCCGCGCGGTGACCGCCGCCCTCCACCAGCGCGAATTGTCCAGCGACGGCGTCTCGACGGCATAGGGGGTCAGTTCGATCCCCGGGGCAGCGGCGCGGATCTCGGTCAGGGCGCGGGGCATGTGATAGTCGGACGTGACCACGATCAGGCTGTCATAGCCCTTGGCGTCAGCCCAGGCGGCGATCTCCTGGGCATTGCCGACGGTGTCCTCGGCCTCGAAACCCAGGTCGACACAGCAGTTGAACAGGCGATTGGAACCGGGGGTCAGGGCGCGCAGCTCCTGGCGGCGGACCTCACGGTTGACGCCCGAGATCAGAACGCGTTCGCCCTTGTCCTGTTCGAGTAGCCGGATGGCGGCATTGACCCGTTCGGCCGAGGGGCCGGTCAGGGCCACAATCGCGTCGGCGCGCGCCGGCTCGGGCGCAGGCGTGAAGCCGCGCACCCGATCGGCGAAGGCGAACAGACCGATCGTCCAGATCAGCACCAGAATGGCGATGAAGGTCAGAAACTTCATGCCCTGAACCTAGTGGCCCTGCTTCAACCGCGCCAGCGCGGTGAATCGCGCGGCAACAAGCGCCACCGTAGCCGCGAGCAGCGGACATGGCGAGAGAATCAGCAGGTCGCTCCAGGCCAGGGGCAGGGCGGGCGTCACGCCCTCGGCACCGCCGAGAAGGCGCAGGGCCGCGACCCCGGCCATGGCGACCAGCGCGCCCATGGCTCCGGCTCCTGCGGCCAGCAGGCCGTAGCGGCGCTGGTACAGGCCCGCGATGGCCCCGTCCGAGGCCCCGTTCAGGCTCAATGTGTTGATCACCCCCGCCTGCGCCGCCATCCCCGCCCGCGTGGCGTAGGCCACGGCCGCTCCGGCCGCTCCGGCGGTCAGCAAGAAGGCGGCGGCGGCCAGAAGGGTGATCAGACCCGCCGACCGCTCGACCTCGCCGCGCCACAGGCTGTGGTCGTCGACGGTGGCGTCCAGCCCGGCCTCGGCCAGGGCCCGGCCCAGGGTCACGGCGCTGGCCGGGGCGGTGCGGTCCAGCCGCACGGTGACCAGAAAGGGGATGGGCAGGTCGGGCAGGACGGCGTCGCCGACCCAGGGCCGCAGCAGGGCCTCGGCGGTCTCGCGGTCCATGGCCTCGGCCTCGGACACCCCCTCGACGCCGGCGAGTGTCTGGGCGGCGCGGGCAGCGGCCTCCGCGCCCGTCTCTCCGACTCGTGGCCGGACCTGCACCGTGGCCTCGGACCGCAGTTCGCGGGCCCAGCCGTGGGCGGCGCGGTCCGCCGACACGGCCCCGACGGCGGACAGACAGGCTATGAGGCACAGCACGGCAATCAGGGACGCCAGCCACGCCTCTCCGCCCGCGTCGCGCGGCAGAAGGGACTGCCGGGCGTTGAACAGCCGGCCGATCATGACGCACCTCCGGTCAGCCGCCCGCCTTCGAGCCTCAGGACCGTCGCCCCCGATCGTTCGGCCAGGGCTTCGTCATGGCTGGCGATCAACACCGTGGTCCCGAGCCGGTTCAGCGACTGGAACAGTTTCAGCAGCCGCCCGCCCATGGCGGCGTCGACACTGCCGGTCGGTTCGTCGGCGAGGATCAGTTCCGGCTTTGTCACCACGGCCCGGGCGATGGCCAGTCGCTGCTTCTCGCCGCCCGACAACGCGGGCGGCCGGTCATCCATCCGGTCGCCGAGGCCGACCCAGTCCAGCATCTCCTCGACGTTGCCCGCATAGTCGGCCTGTCTGCCGCCGGTCAGCCTCAGGGGCAGGGCGACATTGTCGAAGGCCGAGAGGTGATCCAGCAGGCGGAAATCCTGGAACACCACCCCCATCCGTCTGCGAAAGGCGGGCAGGGCGCGGCGTGGCGCGGCGGTCGCGTCCTCGCCGAACAGATGCAGGGTTCCGGTCAGCGGCTGTTCGGCCAGGGACAGCAGTTTCAGCAGGGTCGATTTTCCCGCGCCTGAGGCCCCGGTAAGGAAGTGGAAAGAGCCGGCTGGCAAGGTGAGACTAACGTCCCGAAGCGCCCGGTGCGTCGCCGCATATCCGAAACCCACGCCCGACAGGCGGACGGTGTCGGAAGCGGAGTCGGATTCATAAGCGCGGCGGGGCTGGACGGACATGAATTTCGGGTCAGAACGCGGCCATGCCGCGACGGGAGGGGGCGAAGAGCCTCGCAGTCAGCGCACATGATACTGACCTGCCCGTCCTGCGCCACCAGCTATTTCACCCCCGATGAAGCGATCGGGGCGGGCGGACGGACCGTGCGCTGCAAGTCGTGCCGCCACACCTGGCGGGCCACGCTGGATGAACCGCTTGAGCTGTCCGAGTCCTCGACGCCCGGCGAGCCGGTCAGTTTCGGCCATCGCGACGAGTCTGAACCCGAATCACTGGCGGAGACGCCCGCGCCGGAACTGCCCAAGGCCTTCCGCGCCCGGGCCGAGCAGCAGCGTCGCCTGCGCCGCGCGGCCACCCATGGCGTGGTCTGGGCCGGTATCGCCTCCGGCTTTGCCGCCCTGCTGGGCGCGGCCTGGCTGTTCCGGGTCGAGGTGGTCGAGATGGCCCCCCGGACCGCCGCCGCCTATGCCGCCGTCGGCCTGACGGTGAACCCGACCGGTCTGGATTTCGAGGCGGTCAGCGCCAGGGCCGTCCCCACGGACCCGGGCAAGGTGCTGGTCTCCGGCGCATTGCGGAATGTGCGCGACAATGAGCGGGTCGCCCCGCCCGTGCGTGTGGCCCTGCTGGATGCCCACGGGGCCGAGATCGGTCACGCCATCGTACGCATCGACGCGGCGCCCGTTCTGCCGGGCAAGGTCCAGGGGTTCGCCGTCGTGATTCCCGATCCGGGTGCCCGCGGTCAGGGCATCGACGTCGCCTTCGTGCTGGAAGAGGCCCGTCCCCGCGTCGCCACCCCCGCCCCCGCCGCCGTGCATGCCGATACGGCCCGGCCGCCCGCGCCGGCGGCACCTGAACCCGCTGTGCATGAACCGGCCGCGCCGCTTCGGCCGGTGGCCCGGGCCGAGCCCGTCGGCCTTCGCCCGGCCCTGACGTCCGAGGCGATGGAAATGCATCCGATCGACGCCGTTCCGGTGGTGGACACGCATGCGGAAGAGGCGGTATCCGCCTCGCATGGCTGACACCTCTCCGAAGCCCACCGTCCTGCTCCCCGAAGCCGAGGTCCAGCGCATCGTCGCCGACCTGGCCGCGCAGATCGCCCCGGTGATCGACGACGAGACGGTGGCGGCGGTGCTTCTGACCGGCGGCCTTTGGTTCGCCGCCGACCTGACCCGGGCCCTGTCCCGCCTCGGCCGCAACGTGCGGTTCGACGCCCTGTGGCTGGCGTCATACGGCGATGAGAAGGAAAGCCGGGGCCGGATCGACGTCTATGCCGACTTCCAGCGCTCGATCGAGGGCCGTCGCGTCCTGATCGTCGACGACGTCTTCGACACGGGGCTGTCGCTGGCCGAGGCCGTGCGCATCGCCCGGGAGAAGGGCGCGTCGGAAGTCCTGACCGTCGTCTTCGCCAAGAAGCCCTGGCCCCTGCCGCGCGCACCCGAGCCAGACTTCGTCGGCTGGGAGGCGCCGAACCGGTTTCTGGTGGGGTATGGGCTGGACCATGCGGGAGCGCTGCGGGGCCTGCCGGACGTGTGTGCGCTGGACTAGGTGATTGGTGTGGCCGCCCGTCGAGCCCGGGCGCGGCCTGAGCCGCCCTTCCGCAGCCAGTGAAGGTGCAATCACCGATCACCAACCACCAATCACCCCTCAAGCCACCCCGCCCTCGGCTCCCGCGCCCACATCTCCTCATACGACGGCCGGGCCCGCACGACCGCCCAGCGGTCGCCGTTGACCAGCATCTCCGGGACCAGCGGCCGTGAATTGTACTCGCTGGCCAGCACCGCGCCATAGGCCCCCGCCCCCATGAAGGCGACCAGATCGCCGGCCTGCATCGGCGGCAGCAGGCGGTCGCGGGCGAAGATGTCGGTGGATTCACAGATCGGTCCGACCAGGTCGTACAGGCCGGCCTCACCTTCGCGCGGCCGCACAGGGACCAGATCGTGGAAGGCGTCGTACAGGGCGGGGCGCATCAGGTCGTTCATGCCCGCGTCCAGCACCAGGAAGCGCCGCCTGTCTCCGCGCTCATTGACCTGGATGACGCGGCTCAGCAGCACCCCGGCGTTGGCGGCCAGCAGTCGGCCCGGCTCGAACGCCGCCTCGACCGCCAGCCCGTCCAGAACGCGGGCGGCCATGGCCACATAGTCTTTGATCGAGGGCAGGTCGGTCTGGCCGTGATAGGGCACGCCGAGCCCGCCGCCCAGGTCGAGCCGGCTCACCGACAGCCCCGATGCGCGCAGTTCCAGCGTCATGGCCCGCAGTGCCCGGAAGGCGGCCTCCAACGGCTCAAGCGTCGTGATCTGGCTGCCGATGTGACAGGCCAGCCCGACCGGCGTCACATGCGGCGACAGGCTGGCGCGGGCATAGAGAGCATGGGCTTCATCGGCCGGGACGCCGAATTTGTCGGTCGCCCCGCCGGTGGTGATCCGGGCGTGGCCGCCGGCGCCGACGGCCGGATTCACCCGGATGGCGATCTCCGGCCTTGCGCCCTTCGCGGCCGCCACCGTGATCAGCCGGTCCAGTTCGACGGCGCTCTCGATATTGATCTGGCGGACGCCGGCCCCGATGGCGAAGGCCAGTTCGGCGTCGGTCTTGCCCACGCCCGAGAAGACGATGCGGCTGGTCGGGATGCCGGCCTTCAGCGCCCGCCGGATCTCGCCCTCGGACACGGTATCGGCGCCGCAGCCCAGCCGGGCCAAGGTGGCCAGTACCGACAGATTGGAATTGGCCTTCACGGCGAAGGCGACCAGCGCCTGGCCCAGCGCCGCCGGATGGGCGGCGACGGCCTCGGCCAGCAGGCCGTAATGCCGGGTCAGGGTCGCGGTGGAATAGACATAGGCGGGCGTGCCCACCTCGGCGGCAAGCACCTCCAGCGGCACGCCCTCGGCGTGGAGCGCGCCGTCGATCCGGTCGAAATGATGCAAGGAACCTTAGCCGGGTCTGGAACCCGAACCGCCATAGGGGTTCGAGCTGGGGCCGCCGTCGATCGGGGCCTGGCTGGGCGGACGGTTGACCGTGGCGGGCTCCGGCAGGTTGGGCGCATTACCGTCGCGCATGCCGCGCTCGGTGCGTTTGGCCGGCGGGGCGTCGAGGTCGGCCATGCGACCGCAACCGGCGGCGGATACGGCGATCAGGGCGGCGAGGCCCGCGAGAACGATCTTCTTCATCCCAATCCCCTTACGCGAGACGCGTCTTCCACTCGGCGATGCGCGCGCGGACCTGTTCCGGCGCCGTGCCCCCGAAACTCTGGCGGCTGGCGCAGGAAGCCTCAGGGGTGAGCACCTTGTAAACCGCTTCCGTCACGCCCGCCTCAAGCGATTGCAGTTCGGCCAGCGGCAGTTGCGACAAATCCACGCCCAGGGCCTCGGCCCGCTTCACGGCCGCGCCCGTCACATGGTGCGCCTTGCGGAACGGCAGGTTCAGTTCGCGGACCAGCCAATCGGCCAGGTCGGTGGCGGTCGAGAAGCCGTATCCGGCCGCCTCGCGCATCCGTCCGGTGTTGGGTTGCAGGGCCGAGACCATGGCCGTCATCGCCCCCAGCGCCAGCGTCAGGGCGTCAAACGCCTCGAATACCGGCGGCTTGTCCTCCTGCATGTCCTTGGAATAGGCCAGCGGCAGGCCCTTCATCACCGTCGACAGGGCGATCAAAGAGCCCATGATCCGGCCCGTCTTGGCCCGCACCAGTTCGGCGGCGTCAGGATTGCGCTTCTGCGGCATGATCGACGAACCGGTGGTCAGGTCGTCGGGCAGGGTCACGAAACCGAACTGCGGCGTCATCCACACCACGATCTCCTCGGCCAGCCGCGACAGGTGGCCGGCGGTGATCGAGGCGGCGGCGAGGCTTTCGAGGGCGAAGTCGCGGTCTGAGACGGCGTCCAGCGAATTGCCCATCGGCCGGTCGAAGCCGAGCTCTGTCGAGGTCATCTGGCGGTCGATGGGGAAGGGCGAGCCGGCGAGAGCGGCGGCCCCCAGCGGATTTTCGTTCATCCGGGTGCGGGCGTCGGCGAAACGGGCGGCGTCGCGGCCGAACATCTCGACATAGGCCATCAGGTGGTGGCCGAAGGTCACCGGCTGGGCCGGCTGAAGATGGGTGAAGCCCGGCATCAGGTCGGCGGCGTGCTGTTGGGCCCGGACCAGCAGGGCCGATTGCAGCCCCTTCAGCTGCTCGACGGCGGCGTCGCAGGCGGCGCGGACCCACAGGCGGAAATCGGTGGCCACCTGGTCGTTGCGGCTGCGGGCGGTGTGCAGCCGCCCCGACGGCTCGCCGATCAGCTCGGCCAGCCGCGCCTCTACGTTCATGTGGATGTCTTCGAACTGGTCGCGGAACGGGAAGGACCCATCGCGGATCTCGGCCTCGATGGCGTCCAGCCCGCCCAGAATGGCCCCGGCGTCGGCTTCGGTGATGATTTTCTGCGCTGCCAGCATGCGGCAATGGGCGCGCGATCCGGCCAGGTCATGGGCCCAGAGTCGCCGGTCCACGCCGATGGAGACGTTGATCGCCTGCATGATATCGGCCGGTCGGGCCGAGAAGCGGCCGCCCCACATGTCTTGACCTTCCGCGTTCGGAGAAGGCTTAACTGGCGCAACAGGGGCGGAAGGCTTGGTCATGAAGGTCTCGAAGGCGGCGGGGATAGCGATCGCGGGTGCGCTGGTGATCGGCATGATCGCGGGCGCCGGGCTGCTATACGCCAATCGCGACGCCTTCTTCAAAGCCGCAACGCCGGAACCGGCGGCCAGGAGCGAACTGGCGCGCTTTGCCGTCGGCTCCCTGACCCGGCTGGAGACCCCCGCCGCAATCCCGATGGCCCCGGCCTATGTGTTCAAGACCCGCGAGGGGGCCGACGCGACCTTCGCCCGGTTCCGCGGCAAGGTGGTGGTGGTCAATCTCTGGGCCATGTGGTGCGCGCCCTGCCGCACCGAGATGCCGACGCTCGCCCGTCTCGACGAGGCCTATCCTGACAGCGACCTCGTGGTGCTGCCAATCAATGTCGACGCCACCGAGGACGGTCTGGCCGACGCGCGCAGCTTCATCGATGTGCACGAACCCCTGCCGCTCTACAGCGACATGAAATTCCAGCTGCCGTTCGAACTGCCGGGCGAGGGCAAGATGCCCCAGACGGTGCTGTTGGACCGGCAGGGCCGCATCCGTGCCCATTTCTCCGGCGAGGCCGACTGGGCCAGCCCCGAGGCCCGGGCCCTGATCGATGCCCTGCTGGCCGAGCCGGTTTCCTAGACCGCGTCACCGACCGCCTCGCCGTCATCCCCGGGTCAAGCCCGAGGGTGACGACCGAAGCCGTTGTCAGTTGCCCGTCTCGTCCGTCGCGGTCTCGGCCTTTTGATCGTCGGCCTTTTCCGCCAGCTTGTCGGTGCTCTCGTCGATCTCCTGGGCGACCTCTCCGGCCCCGGCGGCGATGGCCGAGCCGACCTGTTCGGCCTCTTCCTGTATCGAGGCTCCGGCGTCGTCGGCCTTCTTCTCGTCAGACGGTGTGCAGGCGGCGGCCCCGAGGGCCATGGTGGCGACGGCGGCGAGGATCTGGATGCGCATGGAACATCTCCTTCAGCGTTGAACCTTGGCGGTTAACGCGAGGAAGGGTGACGGGTTGCGGAGAATGGTGGCTGGAGGCGGACTTGAACCGCCGACCTGTGGGTTATGAATCCACCGCTCTAACCAGCTGAGCTACCCAGCCCCGATCACTCGAGTCCCGGCGGGAACTGGTCTGTCCGCCGGAGAAGAGGCGTGCCTATATAGGCGGGCGTCCGGGGTTTCAAGTCGCGTTCCGGCCTGCCGGGACAAGGGGCGATGCGCCGCACGCGGGTGGTGCCCGTGCATTGGAACGGCCAGGCTGCCTCGACCGTTCGTCGCCCGTCCGAATCAAGGAGTTCTCCATGCGTCTGCTCGCCCTCGCCGTCTCGGTGTCCGCCGTCGCTCTCGCCGCCGCCTGCGGGGCCAATGGACAGGATGGAAGTCAGGCCGGCGGCCCCGTGGAGACCCGCCCCGCCAACGCCGCGGACCAGCAACCGGCCTTCCCGGGTCAGACCCGCGCGCCGGGCGTGCGCACCGAGGTGGCTCTGGCCCATACGGTGGTGGCCTCGGGGCTGGTGGAGCCGTGGGGGCTGGCCCTGCTGCCCGACGGCCGCTGGCTGGTGACCGAGCGGCCCGGCCGCCTGCGCATCATCACCGCCGCCGGCGCTGTGGGCGAACCGGTCGCCGGCCTGCCCGACGTCGATGCGCGCGGCCAGGGCGGCCTGCTGGATGTGGTGATCGGCCCGGGCTTCGAGCAGGACCGGATGATCTACTGGAGCTATGCCGAGCCCCGGGAGGGAGGCAACGCCACCTCGGTCGCACGCGGCCGGCTCAGCGATGACGGCACCAGCGTCGGGGCCGTTCAGGTCATCTTCCGCGCCTCGCCGACCTATGACGGTGACAAACACTATGGTTCGTCCCTGGCCTTCGCGAACGACGGCAAGCTGTTCATCACCCTGGGTGAACGCTCCGACGCGCCGATGCGTCCCCAGGCCCAGGACCTTGGCTCGCACATGGGCAAGACCATTCGCATCAATGCCGACGGCTCGGTCCCGACCGACAATCCGTTTGTGGATCGTGAGGGTGCCCTGCCGGAAATATGGTCGCTGGGTCACCGCAATGTGCAGGGGATCGCCATCGCCGGCGACGAGATCTGGACCGTTGAACACGGCACGCGCGGCGGCGACGAGGTCAATCTGGACCGGGCAGGCCTGAACTACGGCTGGCCGGATGTGGCCTACGGGATCGAGTACCGGGGCGGCCCGATCAACGCCGGCCTCACCGCGCGCCAGGGCATCGAACAACCGGTCTACTACTGGGATCCGTCCATCGCGCCCGGCGGCATGACCTTCTATGACGGGGCCATGTTCCCCGGCTGGCAAGGCAATCTGCTGGTCGCCATCCTGAAGGACAAACACATCGCCCGACTGGTGCTCGAGAATGGCGAGGTGGTCGGAGAGGAACGCCTGCTGACTGATCTGGGCGAACGGGTCCGCGATGTGGCGGTGGGGCCGGATGGCGCGGTCTGGGCGATCACGGACGAGACCAACGGCAAGCTGGTGCGGCTGGCGCGGGCGAACTGATCAGTCGCGCAACAACTCGTTCACGCCGGTCTTGGCCCGCGTCTGGGCGTCCACCCGCTTGACGATCACTGCGCAATACAGGGACGGCCCGCCGTTCGGGTCTGGCAAACTGCCCGGCACCACCACGGAATACGCCGGCACCTCGCCGCGGAAGACCTCGCCGGTGGCGCGGTCGACGATCCTGGTCGAGCCGGACAGATAGACGCCCATGGCCAGCACCGCGCCCTCGCGGACGATGACGCCCTCGGCCACCTCGGCGCGGGCGCCGATGAAACAGCCGTCCTCGATGATGGTCGGATTGGCCTGCAGGGGCTCCAGCACCCCGCCGATGCCGGCCCCGCCGGACAGGTGGACGTTCTTGCCGATCTGGGCGCAGGAGCCGACCGTGGCCCAGGCGTCGACCATGGCGCCCTCGTCCACATAGGCACCGATGTTCACGAAACTGGGCATCAGCACGACGTTACGGCCGATGAAGGCGCCCCGCCGCACGATCGAGCCCGGCACGGAGCGGAAGCCCGCTTCCTGATAGTGGGCCGCGGTCCAGTCGCCGAACTTGTTGGGCACCTTGTCCCACCAGGGCCCGACGCCGGGCGCGTGACTGGCCGGGCCGCGGTCGCCGGCGCGCATGATCTCGTTGTCGTTGAGCCGGAAGGACAGCAGTACCGCCTTCTTCAGCCACTGATGCGTCGTCCAGACCCCGTCGGAGCCGCGCGAGGCGACCCGCGCCTGACCCGAGTCCAGCAGCTCCAGCGCCTGTTCGACGGCCTTGCGGACCTCGCCGTGGGTGGCGGCCGAGACATTGGCGCGATCCTCCCAGGCGGCTTCGATGACGGTTTCCATTTGAGCGCTCATGCGGCGGCGTCCTTGAAGGTCAGGTCGGTCAGGAATTCCAGAAGATCGGTGGATTGGTGGTCGATATGGTCCCCCAGCGGCTTGCCGTGGCCGTCTCCGATCAGGACGGTGGCCATGCCGAGGGCCTTGGCCGGCTCCAGATTGCGCGGCGTATCCTCGAAGAAGGCGGCCGCCCGGGGCTCGAAGCCGAAGCGTTCAATCATGTGCCGGAACGTCGATGGCGCGGGCTTGGGGGTCAGATCGGCGTCCTCGATGGCGAAGACCCCGTCGAAACAGTCGGCGACGCCGAGCCGGTCCAGCACACGGCCGGCATATTCCCGCGCGCCATTGGTGAAGACGAACCGCCGCCCCGGCAGCCGCAGCAACTGTTCTCGCAGGGCCGGGTTCGGCTCCAGCCCGTCCATCGGCACATCATGGACGTCGTGCAGGAAATGCTCGGGATCGATGGTGTAGTTGGCCATCAGGCCCGCCAGCGTCGTGCCGTGCTCGTCGAGGAATTGCCGCTGCAGCACCCGAGCCTGATCCGGCTGGAGCCCCACGGCCTCGACGACATAGGCGTTGATGCGGGCCTGGACGAGGCGCATCAGCCCCTGCTCACGCGGGTAGAGGGTGTCGTCCATGTCGAACACCCAGGCGGCAACATGCGACAGGTCGATCAAGACGCCTTCACCAGGGTGCCGGCCCCATGCTCGGTGAACAGCTCGACCAGCATGGCGTGGGGTCGGCGGCCGTCCAGGATGACCACGGCCTCGACCCCGTCGCGCACCGCCGCCATGGCGGTCTGCAGCTTGGGGATCATGCCGCCGGTGGCCACGCCGTCCTTGATCAGTTTTGCGGCCTCTTCGACGGTCATCTGGCGGATGATCTCGCCGTCGGCACCCTTGACTCCCGGTACGTCGGTCAAGAGCAGCATCCGCTTGGCGTCCAGTGATCCGGCGATAGCTCCGGCCACGGTGTCGGCGTTGACGTTGTAGGTCTGACCTTCCTCGGTGACACCGATGGGGGCGATGACCGGCACCCAGTCGGCGTCGGACTCCAGCAGGCGTTTGATCAGTTTGGGATCGACCCGGGTTGGTTCGCCGACGAAGCCCAGATCGACCTCATGCTCGATCATGCTGTCAGGGTCGCGCTTGGTGCGTTTGGTCTTTTCAACGGTCAGCAGGCCGGCATCCTTGCCCGACAGGCCGACGCCCCTGACGTCCGCCTCGCGCCCGGCCATGGTGATCCAGTGGGCGATTTCCTTGTTCACCGCGCCGGACAGGACCATCTCGGCCACCTGCATGGTATCGGCGTCCGTGACCCGCAGGCCGTCTACGAAGGCCGACTTCACCCCCGCCTTGTCCAGCATGGCGCTGATTTGCGGCCCGCCGCCGTGAACCACGACCGGATTGACGCCCATCAGTTTGAGCAGGACCACATCGGCGGCGAACTGCTTTGCCACGGCGCTCTCGCCCATGGCGTGACCGCCGTATTTGATGACCACGGTTTTGCGGTCATAGATCTGGATATAGGGCAGGGCCTCGGCGAGCGTCTTCGCCGTGTCCCAGCCGCGATCCTCGGATTGGCGTTCGGTCTCGTCCATGGTGAGCAGGCTCCTAAAGCGAGGCCCGGTCCCTGTCATCATGAAACCGGTTCAGGGCCCGACCGTTCATGCCGGCATGAAGGAACACGAGATCGACGATCGCGACCTGGGTCGGTCCCGACCGACCGATCCAGCCTCGCTGCAGCATCCAGATCCGGTTCTCTGCCCGGAATGCCAGGGCGCGGGCGCGATCCCGACCGGCGACACCTGCCCTGTCTGCGAGGGAACCGGCAAGGCGACGGGACGAACCGGGGGCGGCTGAGGGCAGCCACGGAACGTTTTCCACGCCCGCTATCCGGACATCTCGGCGCGATCGGTGTCTGCGATGCGCGGATTGCGGCGGGGGATACCCTCCGTATGGGGCGTTCCCGGCACCCCGTTCGCCTTCAAAGGGGCGGGGAGACCCTAGAATTCGCCGAATATGGCGCATCCAGAGGGAGCGTGTAACCCGGGGGTCACGCTGGCGGTTGTTCGCACCGGGTCCGGCTCGACCTTAGCCAATTGGGCTGTTATGACAGCGCAGCGGCGGCTACAACGCCGTCACAGATTAATTTGGGCTGCGGAGGGCATTCACCCATGCGCGTTAAGACTTTCATTCTGGCGACCAGCGCTGCCGGGGCCTTGGCCCTGTCAGCTGGTATCGCCAACGCCGAGCCGAACGGCTGGTACGGTGCCGTTGATGCGGGCTACCACACGATCGACGATATCGGGCTGGTTTCGGAATCCGCGTCGCGTCAATTCGACGTCGCGACCGATGACAGCTGGGCCGGGTTCGCCCGTCTGGGCTATCGGTTCGACCAGAACTGGCGTGTTGAGCTGGAAGGCGGCTATCGCGAGAACGATATCTCGTCGATCGTCAACCCGGGTCTGGGCATTCCGACCGGCGTCTGCCAGATCGGCCCGCCGGCTGGTCCGTGCGGCACGGCTGAGGGCAAGATCAAGTCGGCCGCGCTGATGGTCAACATGATCTATGACTTCGGCAACGCCGACTCGGCGCTGCGTCCGTTCATCGGCCTGGGTGCCGGTGTGAACCGCGTCGACACGACCTTCCTGGGCACGCTGGGCGGCAACCGCACGGTTGGCGTGGGTGCCGATGACAGCTCTGCCAAACTGGCGGCGCAAGCCATCGCCGGTCTGGCCTTCGCCATGAGCGACCGGGCCCACCTGGACCTGACCTATCGCTACCTGATGTCGGACATGGAAACGACGACCTTCGTGTCGTCGGCTCCGGCGGCCCTGGGTTCGCTTGAAGGCCGTTACGACGACAGCCACACCGTGACGCTGGGCCTGCGCTATGCGTTTGGTGCGGACGAGCCGGCCTATATCCCGCCTCCGCCGCCCCCGCCGCCGCCGCCTCCGCCGCCCCCGCCGCCTCCGCCGCCGCCCCCGCCGCCGCCTCCGCCGCCGCCTCCGGCCGCGCGTGAGTTCGTGGTGTATTTCGACTGGGATCGTTCGGACCTGACGGCCGAAGCCTCGTCGGTGGTGACGCAAGCCGCCAACTACGCCAAGTCGGGTCGTCCGACGCGCATCCTGGTCGTCGGTCACGCCGACACCTCGGGTTCCGCGGCGTACAACGTCGGCCTGTCGAACCGCCGCTCGCGGACCGTGGCTGATGCTCTGGTTGCCCAGGGCGTCAACGGCGGCGTGATCTCGCTGGACGGCAAGGGTGAAACCGCCCTGGCTCGCCCGACGGCTGACGGCGTGCGTGAGCCGCTCAACCGTCGCGCCACCATCGGCATCAACTTCCGCTAAACCCGGAAGGCCGAAGGCCAACAAACAGAGCCGCCGGCTCCCGAAAGGGGGCCGGCGGTTTTGCTTTGTGCGCTTGATCTGAAACCCCGGGGGCGCGACGGTCGTATGTCGGTCATGGCGCGGACCCCGTCGCGCCGCCGGAGACCCTGCCCCATGTCGCGTCGCGCACTTGCCAGCCTTGTCGTTCTCGTCCTCGCCGCCTGCTCGCCGGGTGCCCCCGCCGAAAGCGCGCCGTCAGGCTCCCAGGCCCGCGACAGTGGTCGACGCGAGGTCGCGGTCTTCGCCGGCGGATGCTTCTGGTCGGTCGAGTCCAATTTCGAGCACATGCCCGGCGTGGTCGAGGCCGTGTCGGGCTTCGCCGGCGGTCGGGTCGCCAATCCGACCTACGACCAGGTCGTCCGGGGCGGGACCGGCCACGTCGAGGCGGTCCAAGTCACCTTCGACCCGGCCCGCATTACCTACCGCCAGCTGGTCGACCGCTTCTGGCGCACCATCGACCCGACCGACCCCGACGGACAGTTCTGTGATCGGGGCGCATCCTATGCGACGGCAGTCTTTGCCAGCCCGGTCCAGAAGCCGGCCGCCGAGGCGTCGCGCCGGGCCGCCGCGGCCGCGATCGGAGCCGCCCGCTTCGTCACACCGGTCCGCGACGCGGTGCGGTTCTGGCCCGCAGAGGACTACCATCAGGATTTTGCCCGTTTGAATCCCGTTCGTTACGGCGGCTACAGCCGGTTCTGTGGCCGCGCCGCCCGTCTGCGCGCCGTTTGGGGCAGATAGAAACCTGTCGCGCCCGTCGGAATAACTCAGGACCCGGAAGAAAAAGGTCGGGATTCGCCGAAATGGCGAGCGGGAATCGAATCATCCACAGCTTAGGTTCGACCCGGGTGTGTCTCTGACGCCACCCGCACCCGCTGTCATCTCACTGTCACACAAATGTCGTCCCACTTTTCGATGGCACGCCTAGAGGGGGCGGGAGATTGACCGGCAAACGCCGGTTGCCGGGCGCACGCGCTCTTCTTCATCGGGGATAGATGACAATGATGAACCGCAAACGCGTGTTCTGGGCGACCACCGCCCTCTTCAGCGGCCTTCTGGTCGCAAGCGCCGCTTCAGCCCAGTCGACCGGCACCGAAGCCGCCGAGCTGAGCGAAGTCGTGGTCACCGGCTCGGCCGGACCGCGCAACATCGACGGCCTGGCCGTTGCCGAGACCGTCGCCAAGACCCGCAATACGGTCACCCAGGAGTTCATCTCCACCCAGACCCCGGGCCAGACGATCCTGCAGACCCTGAACCTGACGCCGGGCCTCAGCTTCACCAACGCCGATCCCTACGGCACCTCGGGCGGCAACATCCGTCTGCGTGGCTTCGACGGCAACCGCGTGTCGCTGACCTTCGACGGCATTCCGCTGAACGACACCGGCAACTATGCCACCTACACCAACCAGCAGCTGGACCCGGAACTGATCGAGCGCGCCTCGGTGAACACCGGCACCACCGACGTGGACAGCCCCACGGCCTCGGCCACCGGCGGCACCATCAACTACGTCACCCGCCGTCCGGCCCGCGAGTTCGGCGGCTGGGGCCAGGCCTCGTTCGGCGACTTCAACTACCGCCGCTACATGTTCCTGATGGACACCGGCGAGTTCGGCCCGTGGGGCACCTCGGCCTGGTTCGCCGCCTCCTTCCAGGACTATGACAAGTTCAAGGGCCTCGGCGACCTCGACAAGCAGCAGTACAACGCCCGCATCTATCAGCCGGTCGGCGACAACGGCGACTTCGTCGCCCTGTCGGCTCACTGGAACGAGAACCGCAACAACAACTACAACGGCCCGAACCTCCGCACCGCCACGGGCTTCTGCGACGTCGCCCAGACCGTCGTCTGCGGTGACGCGGTCGAGACCGATCCGCGCGGCTGGGAGATCGACTTCGACACCACCTATGTCGCCCCGACCTTCCGCAACGGCCTGGCCGATAACGACGCCAACGGCACCGGCTTCTATGGCCTGCGCGTCAACCCGTCGAACACCGGCAACATCCGCGGGAACTCGCGCTTCACCCTGATGGACAACCTGGTCCTGACGGTCGACCCCTCGTTCCAGTACGTCCTGGCCAACGGCGGCACCCAGCAGACCTTGCTGTCCGAGACCGACGCCCTGCTGCGCGGCTCCTTGGGGGCCGGCGGCGTTGACCTGAACGGCGACGGCGACACCCTGGACCGTGTCCGGGTCATGACGCCCTCGAACACCAACACCCACCGTTACGGCCTGAACACCTCGCTGATCTGGGACCTGAACGACGACCATCGCCTGCGCGCCGCCTATGCGCTGGACTGGGGTCGTCACCGCCAGTACGGCCAGTACGGTTTCGTCAACTTCGAAAACCCCTCGAACCCGCGCTTCGTCGACTGGTTCGGCGGTCGCAATGACGAGGACAACCGCGTCATCAATCTGGACGGTTACAATCTGCAGTCGCGTGATCGCAAGTCGATCGCCTCGCTGAACCAGTTCTCGCTGGAATACCGCGGCCAGTTCATGGACGACGCCCTGACGCTGAACATCGGCGTCCGCGCGCCCTTCTTCGAGCGCGAACTGAACCAGAACTGCTACTCCCGCACGGCCTCCTCGACGGTGCGCTGCACGACCGAGACCCCGCTGACCACCTTCATCGACACCAGCCCCATCCCGTTCGGCGACGTCCGTTTCGCTTCGCAGGGCAACACCGTCTTCATCGCGCCCTATTCGCGCACGGTGAAATACGATGACATCCTGCCGAACCTGGGTGCCACCTACCGCTTCGGCGAAGGCCATTCGGTGTACGGCAGCTATGCGATGAGCCTCTCGGCACCGCGCACGGACAGCCTCTACATCGTGCGCCGTCTGCCGGACGGGTCGGTCGGCAATCCGAACGTCGTGCCGGAAGAGACCCAGACCTTCGACATCGGCTACCGCTATACCTCGTCGACCTTGGTCGCCTCGGTGGCCGGTTTCCGCACCAACTATGACAACCGGATCGTCAACACCTTTGACGAAGACCTGGCGACCTTCGTCGACCGCAACGTCGGCGCGGTTGAACTGCAGGGCATCGAAGCCTCGGTGGGTTGGTCGCCGGTGGAGGCCCTGAGCCTCTACGCCTCGGCCTCCTTCCTCGACAGCGAACTGCAGGACGACTACGTCCTGAACAGCGGCGGTGCCATCGCCGCCACGGCCGGCAAGGAACTGGTCGAGACGCCGGACATGATGTTCTCGGCGCGCGCCAGCTACGAGTTCAGCGATATGTTCTCGGCCGGCGTCCAGGCCAAGTACACCGGCCAGCGCTGGATCACCGACGTCAACGACCTGCGTGACGACGCCTTCACCATCGTCGACGTCGATGCCCGGATCGATTTCGCCCCGATGGGCTTCGACGGCACCTTCCTCCAGTTCAACGTGACCAACGTGTTCGACGAGGAATACTACGGCAACCTCGGCACCCGGACCTCGGGCACGCCCGGCCAACCCGGCTACAGCCGCTCGTTCGCCAACATCGGTGCCCCGCGCACCTGGATGGCCACCCTGCGCATGGCCTACTAAGGCCTGCTGCAAGGCAAGACTGACGGGGGGCGGTCCGGTAACGGGCCGCCCCTTTTCATTGCCCGCGACCTGTCCGCGCGGCCACTCGTGCCGGTCAGACGTCCGTGTGGCCCGACCGCAAACGTTGAAGTCCGGTCGCCGCGTGTCTATCTGGCGCGGCTGTCTTCGTGCCGATCAGGATCTCACGCCGCCATGACTCTCCCCGTACCCGCCGAATGGTCGCCCCACCGGGCCATGTGGGTCGGCTGGCCCAGCCACGGCGAGCTGTGGGAGGAGGCTATCGAGCGTCCCCAGGCCGAGGTGGAGGCCCTGGTGCGGGCCCTGGCCGGGCCGGGCCGGGAAGTCGTCAAACTGATGGTCGGCCGGCCCGATGCCATCAATGACGCGCGGGCCCGGTTCGCCGGTGTTGACGGGGTCGAGGTCGTCGACAGTCTGTTCGGCGACATCTGGCTCAGGGATACCGGGCCGATCTTCGGGCAGGGCTCAACTGGCGCGGCGGCATTCCGCTTCAACGGCTGGGGCGAAAAATATATCTACGAACATGACGATACGGTCGCGACCCGGATCGGCGCAGCCTCAGCCGTACCACTGACGCGCCATAACTTCGTCCTCGAGGGCGGGGCGCTGGATCACGACGGACAGGGCACGATCCTGACCACCCGCCAGTGCCTGCTAAACCCGAACCGGAATCCGGACTGGACCGAGGCGAAGGCCGAGGCCGCCCTGGCGACGTCGCTCGGAGCCCGGAAGGTGATCTGGCTCGGCGATGGCCTGTTGAACGACCACACCGACGGCCATGTCGACAACCTCGCCCGTTTCGTCGCGCCGGGCGTAGTGGCCTGTCCGATAGCCTGGGGCCGGAGCGATCCGAATGACGAGGCTTATGACGCGGTGGCCCGCACCCTGTCGGAAAGCACTGACGCTGACGGGCGGCCGATCAAGGTGCTTCGCCTGCCGTCACCCGGCTTCGTCGGCGACGGGGACGAGCGCCCGATCCCGGCCAGCCACATGAATTTCCTCATCGCCAACGGGGCGGTGATCGTGCCGACCTACGGCAATGACCGCGCCGCCGACCTCGTCTGTCAGGGATTGAAGACCGTCTTCCCGGACCGCGAAATCATTGCCCTGCCGTCGATCGCCATCCTGTCGGGCGGCGGGTCCTTCCACTGCATCAGCCAGCAGGAGCCTGCGCCATGAGCCGCACGATTTCCGTCGCCGCCATCCAGACGTCCTATGGCGAGGACTTGCGGGCCAATATCGACAAGACCATCGCGCTGATCCGCGAAGCTGCGGCCAGGGGCGCCCAGGTGATCCTGCCGTCGGAGCTGTTTCAGGGACCGTATTTCTGCGTCACCCAGGAGGAGCACTGGTTCGTCGGGGCCCATCCGTGGCGCGAGCATCCCTGCGTCACGGCGCTTCAGCCCGTGGCCGCCGAGCTGGGCATCGCCATTCCGGTCTCGATCTTCGAGCGTGAGGGGCCGCACTATTTCAACTCGATGGTCATGCTGGACGCCGACGGCTCGGCCTTGGGGGTCTATCGCAAGAGCCACATCCCTGACGGCCCCGGCTATCAGGAGAAATACTATTTCCGGCCCGGGGACACCGGCTTCAAGGTCTGGAACACCCGTCACGGCCGCGTCGGCGTCGGCATCTGCTGGGACCAGTGGTACCCCGAAGCCGCCCGCGCCATGATGCTGCAGGGGGCCGATGTGCTGATGTATCCGACCGCCATCGGCTCGGAGCCGTATGACAAGGATATGGATACCGCCCTGCCGTGGCAGCGGGCCATGCAGGGCCACGCCGTGTCCAATGTAGTGCCGGTCGTGGGTGCCAACCGCATCGGCCATGAAACGGTCAGCGAGGCGGGCCAGGACTTCTACGGCTCATCCTTCATCGCAGACCATCGCGGCGATCTGGTCGAGAGTTTCGGGCGCGAGGAAGAGGGGGTGCTTGTCCATACCTTCGACCTCGACTTCATCGACCGTCACCGCGCCGCATGGGGCTTTTTCCGCGACCGGCGGACAGACCTCTACGGCCCGCTCGTCAGTCCGCGTCCGGCCTAGGAGCCTGTCTGGCGCAGCGCCCGGCGTTCCGCGGCGCACGAAGGGTTGGTCAGGCCTTCCGCCCGCGCAGCCGCGACCTCGGCCCGCGCGGCCTCCAGATCGGCGGTGAACGCCGGCGTAACGGCGGCGCGCTCATAGACCGCCCGGCCGATCCGCAAGCCGTCCAGGACGTCGGCCCGCCAGTTCACACGGCACAGGGTCCGGCTGAGGCCGATCTCCGACCCCCGCTGGCGCAGGGCCGCGGCCCTGTCGGGTGCGAGCGCGGCGAACATCTCGCCGTAGGCGGCCCCGGCGACGGCGCCACTGGCCGGCCAGGACGGGCTGTCGCGCCCCGACTCGTCGATCCGCACGCAGGGCTGCAGGTCCGGCCGCTCCGCGATCGGCCGGGGTCGCGGCGCGCTCGCCGACAGGGTGTTGGCGACCGTCGCCGAATCGATCAGCAGCCGGTGCATCAGCCGGGTCAGGGCCGGGCGCGGCCGTTCGGCCAGCCGCGTTCCCAGTGCGCAGTCAAAATGCTGCCCGGCTTCGGGCGGTCTCAACTCGGCGTCAGCGATGGCCAGCCACCAGCGGTCGGTGCCGGGATCGACCGAGGCGAACACCGCCTGCTCGGCCTGCCTGTCGATAGGAGACGGAGAAAATCCCGCGCCGACGGTTCGAACGCCTTCGGCGTCCAGATAGCCATTCACCGGTGCGAGAGAGAGGAGCGGTGCGCCGGTCGAGGCGCAGCCGGCCATCAACAGGCCGGCGGCCAGGACGGCGACCGGTCTCACCGGCCGTTGGTCCAGTCCAGTTGCACATTGGTCGGGCCGTCCTCGACCGGGGTGGCGACAACGCGCAGCAACTGGCCGCTACCATCCTCGGCGGCTGCGCCATAGGCGCGGGCCTCGCCCGTGTTCATGGCCATCATCGAGGCCAGGCCGGCCGCCTCGGCGCGCTGGCGATAGAAGTCCACGACCGCGTCGGGGGTCGCCTCTGTGGTGAAGCTGAGGATGCCGCCAGGACCGTCCGGGCCACGCGCGACGGTCGCGGGAGCGCTGGTTACGCCCCCCGGATAGACGACGGCAAAGGTCGGGGCACCGGGCGCGGCCGGAACGGCAACAGCGCCGGACACGGCCGGGGCTGCTGCCACCGGAGCGGCGGCGTCCGCGGCGGGGACAGCCTCGGCGGCGACGGGGGCCTCGTCCGCTGGGGCCTGGCCGCAACCGGCCAAGGCCATGGCCGCCATCATCGCGGCGGCCGCGAAAGTGCGCTTCATCCGGTATCGTCCCTGAAAAGACTGTCGTTGAGTTGCCTCACCGTGGCCCAAGCCTGCGGCGGCGGCAAGGCAGGTTCACGCCTTCGCCAAGGCGAGGATGACGCAGCCGTCACTCCCTCGCCGCGCCAGCGGTGTTTTTCTTGCCTCGCCCGGCCAGGGCCGCGTCGATGGCCGCCTGGTCGGGGTCGATCTCGGAACCGGTCGCGGCCCCGCCCTCCAGCGATCCCGCGCGGGTGTCCGAACCCATGCCGCTGCCCGACAGGGCCTCGGACAGGGTGTCCGGCGTGCGACCCGTATCGGGCTTTTCACCCATGTCCTCGGCCTCGCGGGCGTCGGCGGTCTGCGGTTGCTCGGTCATGGTGACGCTCCTTCCGGGGAAGAAGCGGGTGGAGAAGGCGGGGGTTCCCTCGGGGCTGTTGCGACCGGGTCGACCGCCATGCAAAGTCAGTGGCATGTCGGCAGAGACGGGTCTCGCATTCACGGTGTCGGAAGGGGTACGCACCGTGGCGACGGGCGATCCTGCGTCACCGGTCCTTCGGCGTTTCATGGACGGCTACGATCAGGCCTTCGTCCTGCCTGATGAGCGCGAGGACCTCGCCGGCTTCCAGGCCTGCCTTTCCCTGAACCAAAGCCACCGCCGGGCTTTCGGCCGCACCCATTCGGAGCTGGTCGCGGTGATTGAGGACGACGCCGGCGTTCGGCTGGGCGGAATGAATTTCCTCGCCACCGCCATCACGCGGGGCGAGACGCCCTTGGCGGCGGTGGCCCTGAACTATCTTTATGTCGACAAGGCTGTACGGGGGCGAGGCCTGCTTCGCACCGCGCTCCGGGCCGTCAGGCGGCTGGCGCAGGCCGCCCTGGATCTCGATCCGGACGGGCCGCCGCCGGTGCTGTTCATCGAACAGAACGACCCCTTGCGGCTGACGGCGGACGAATATGCCGCGGACACCCGGCATTCGGGCCTCGATCAGGTCGACCGGCTGGAGATCTGGGCGCGGCTGGGGGCGCGGGTGGTGGACTTCCCCTATGTCCAACCCGCCCTGTCCGCCGACCAGGCACCGGACGACAGCCTGATCTATACCGTCATCGACTGGCCGCACGCGGCCATGGACGCGGGCCTGCTACACGACCATCTGCAGAGCTTCTTCGCCATTTCTGTCCTGAAGGGCGAGCCCGATGTCCAGGGCGGGGCCGCAACCAGCCAGATCGCGGCCCTGGCGGAACGAACGACGCCGGTGCCGCTGCTGAACATGGATGCCGCGGTGGACTGGCTACGGGCGGGCCGCTCCACTGCCGGTTTCGAGAGTTTCCGGGAACTGGCGCGGGAGGCGGGGGGCTGATGGTCACGCGGGGCAAGACGGCGGATACACAGGGTTTTGAAAGCACCCGGTCCGGCACGATCTACTGGACGCTGTCGCTCTATATCGAGGCGGACAAGGTCGCCGCGGCCCTCAAGCTGAAGCCCGGTGAACGGGTGGAGCCGCCGGTGTTTCGCCGGGCGCAGTGCAAGCACCTGCCGTCCCTGGCCCTGCGCAACGCTATCGACCCGCTGATGAACGACATCGCGGATCGCGAGATGCAGGGGCAGTTGCAGGAGTATCTGCTGGCGGCCATCGACGAAGACGATGACGACCCCGGCATCGCCAATCTGATCGAGGCCGCCGCCAGGATCAGGAGCCACAAGACCCTCACGTTCAGGATTCCGGATTCGGTATCCTGGATGACGGAAGGAGTCCGGTTCAACGCCAGTCCGACGGGTATGGGCGGCGACCGTGAGGTCCAACTGCGTCGCTTCTGGCTGTCGCACAACAACGGCGCGCTCAGCTACCATCTGTCGTTCAGCCACTATTACGGTGGCGTCGATGAATCCGGATACAATCCATCGACCTACTACTTCCTGTCGATGCTGCAAAAGCTGGCGGCTCCGAAGGAATATGCCGTGGATCCCGAACTGCTGGATCCGGAACGCTTCAAGCCCGAGGACGCGGAGACGGAACCCTTCGTTGATGTCTTCGACGGGCGGACCCTCGACATCGATCCCTTGGACAAGATCACGGTGGTCGAGGGCGAAGGAAAACCCGACAGGTTCTGGCCCTTCGTCAGGACGATGTTCGAAGCCGACGCCGAAAACCTGTTCGGCAAGCTGGCAGGGGAGGTCGATCCCGACCTGGTCCTGGACGCGGATTTCGAGAAATCCCTGCTCGACCTGGTCCCGTTCATGGAGGTGCCGGGCCTGAAGGTGCCGAAGTCGCGCTTCATGTTCATGCTGCACGACGAGCGGTTCTTCGATCGCTTGATGCCCCTTCACCCGGATACGGGAGAGACCGCTCCCCGCAAGCTGATGGTGCAACAGCGCTGCTACGATGCCTATCAGGAGGAGATACGTGCCCTCCGGGAGCACGGCTCTGAAAGGGTTAGCCTTGACCCGAAGTTCTGGAAGTGGGTCCTTGAGCGCGGGGACTACGCGACGCGGCTGGACAAGGGGATGTTCGTGAGTGCCGTGGACCCGGCCGAGGCGGCGACCGCGCCCGCACTGACAAGCCTGGATGACCTGGTGGCCGCGATGCGCTCCGGCACTTGCTTTGAGGTGCGCGACCTCAAGCGCAAGGTGTTGCCGACCCCGATCCGGCATCACATCCCCGCCTTCGCGGCCCGGCGTAAGGACTGCCTCGACTATCTGTTCCTGGCCGGGTTCAACCAGAACATCATCGACTTCATGAACCAGGACACGTCGGAGATCCTGGACAGTATCGACCCGATCTATCCCGACAGTTCCGATCAGTCCGATGAACGCTTCTTCGTGCGCTACGCCAATCACCGGGCGATGATCACCTATGTGCCGAAAAGCCGGAGTCTGGAGATCGGCAACGACTATATCGGCACCTGCCCCTATGCCTTCCTCATCCATGCGCTGGCCCTGCACAACGAGTTCCTGGCGCGCAGCCACGAGGCCAGAAGCCTGACGCGGATCAAGCGGATCGAGGCCATGATCAAGGGCGCTCCCTTGCCGCGCGACAAGGCGATGGAGACCCTGCAGACCGCCGAGCCGCTTGACCGGGGCAACCGTTTCGACAAGGCCGAGACGGCGATCAACCAGGCCAAGCTGGCGGCGTTCGATCAGTTTGAGCGGTACCGCTACGAGAACCCGTTCCGCTACGACACCGAGCGGGACGTCTTCGCCAAGCTCGAGGAGCTTCGCGGTATCAGCCGCAAGAAAGAGGCATTGTCACTGGCCATCGACAATCTGGAAGACCATGCGTCCGACCTTCAGCTCCGGCAC
This sequence comes from Caulobacteraceae bacterium, assembly GCA_965284535.1. Classification (GTDB taxonomy): domain Bacteria; phylum Pseudomonadota; class Alphaproteobacteria; order Caulobacterales; family Caulobacteraceae; genus Brevundimonas. Next base: position 497,234 of record OZ260090.1, on the reverse strand, counting down.
CAGAAGAAGGTGGATCAGGGAACAGGCCGAAGAGAGCTGCTGCTGAACCTGCTTCTCGGCGGAACCGGCATATTCGGGGCAGGCCAGATGTTCTATTCGATCGGCGAGAGGGCGGCGGAGGCGAAGGCGGTCGAACCGGTCCAAATGGCAGTCCGGATGCTCGGCAGTCCGTCCGGCACTCGAATTATGGTCTGGACCGAGGTCGCCATGGTGGTCGCCCTTCTGGCCTTTGTCGGACTCATCCTCGTTTGTCTCGTTTTTCTGGCCGTACAAGGGCGGCGATCCATGATCGCCTGGATGGACGAGCCGGACTACGATCCGCCGCAGGAGGGACGGCCGAAGCTGTTATCACGCAGAGGTCTCAAGAGCCTGTTCCATGCAGCGATGGCCTGGCGTACCGAGGCAGACGACGCTCAGCCGCCAGCAAGCCTTGCCAGGACTGTTCTCACGCCCGGGGAGCAGACGGCGGATTCAAGCCGGTCGAGTCAAATGCCGTGAATCAGGCTTCCGCATAGATCCGGAGCAAGAGCCCCGCGGGATTGGACCGCGTCCAATCCCGCGGGTTCCGATTTACCGCCGCGCCTTCTTGCGCTGGCCGGCCTTGCCCTTGGGGCGGGACAGGCGGACGATCTTGCGGGCGTTCTCTTCCGCCGTGGTCCGCACGGTCGGGATGGAGCGCGGGGCCAGACCGTACAGCGAGGCCATCGGGGCGTCCTCGACGCCGGCGATCTCATGCTCGCCATAGCCGTTGAAGCCGGTCGACATGGCGACGCCATAGGCACCCAGCATGCCGATCTCGATGAAGTCGCCTTCCCGCACATCGGCCGGCAGCCAGAAGGGTCCCGGCATGTGGTCGATGGAGTCGCAGGTCGGGCCGTAGAAGCGGAACGGCTTCAGCTCGTTCGAGCTCGCCGCGTCCCGAACCAGCTTGGTCGGGAAGGGCCAGCGCGAATGGGTCGCGTCGAACAGCGAGCCGTAGCTGCCGTCGTTCAGGTACAGGGCGTCGCCCTTGCGCGCGTCGACCCGGCACAGCACCGACGAGCTTTCGGCCACCAGCGCGCGGCCGGGCTCGCACCACAGTTCGGTCGTTTCCGACACCGGCATCTCGTTGAAGCCGCGATGGATGGCGTCGGCGTATTCCTGCATGTCCGGCGGGACCATGCCGGGATAGACCGAGGGGAAGCCGCCGCCGACGTCGACAATGTCCACGAACACGCCGGCCCGCGAGATGGCGCGGCCGACCTGGGCCATGGCGGCCTCGTAGGCCGACGGCCGCATGCACTGCGAACCAACATGGAAACACACGCCCATCAGCCCGTCCTTGACCGCCTGGCGCGTGGCCAGCAGCAGGGCCGGGGCCTGGTCCGGCGAGACGCCGAACTTGCCCGACAGGGAATAGGCCGCGCCGTCCGCCGAGACCGTCATGCGGACCAGCAGGTTCAGGTCGGTCGCATTGCCCGTGGCGTCGATGATCTTGGCCAGCTCGTCGTGGCTGTCGAGCGAGAAGGTGCGGACACCGTGCTCGAAATAGGCCCTGGTGATCGCGCCCCGGCTCTTGACCGGATGCATGAAGGCCAGGCGCGCGTCGGCGCTCACCGAACGGACCAGTTCGATCTCTGCCAGCGAGGCGACGTCAAATCCGGTGATGCCCGTCTCGATCAGGGCCTCGATGACCCAGCGCGACGGATTGGCCTTCACCGCATAGAAGACGTCAGCGTTCAAATTGTCCTGGAACCAGCGCCCCGCTACGGAAACCGAACGCGGTCGCACGAGGGCGACGGGACGCTCAGGGGACCGCTCACGGACCAGGTCCAGGGGAAGTTGATACGTGCGCAATTCACGTAAACCCCTGTAATTGTTAAACCCAGCCGGCGTTAGCAGCGCATAGTGTCAGACCACGGGGTCCGCCGGAACGGGCGATGTAGGGTCCCCGGCCCGTCATGTAAAGCGGCAATTTTGTGTCCTCCGCCTTCCGCCGCCCCGGATCGGGCCGGTGAAACGAACCTCGGCCGCAGCGAAGCGTTGCAGCCTGAGCCTCCGATGGGGCGGGAAGGGATGACGGATGAATCGTTGGCTATTCCTCTGGCGCAGGCTGATGCGCGAACTCTGGGTACGGGCGACAGCCTACGCCGTCCTGGGTGTCGGAGCCGCCCTGCTGGCTGCGCTCGGCGGGCGCTGGGTGCCGGACGGCATGGCGGACCGGCTGGGCGGCGAGTCGGTCGAGGAAATCCTTACCATTCTGGCTTCCAGCCTGCTGGCGGTCGCGACCTTCTCGGTCGGCGCGATGGTCACCGCCTATACGGCCGTGTCGCAGGCCGCGACTCCGCGTGTGGCTGCGCTGGTGACCAGTGACGGGCAGACCCAGCGTTCGCTCGCGACCTTTGTCGGTGCCTTCCTCTACGCCATCGTCGCGGTGACGGCGATCAACGCCCGCTACTACGGCGAAGGCGGCCGGGCGATCCTGTTCCTGGTCAGCCTGGCGGTGGTCGCGCTGGTCGCCTACCGGCTGCTGGCCTGGATCAACAGGCTCTCCAGCCTGGCCCGGGTCGGGCATATGATCGATCTGGTCGAAACCCGCGCCCACGACGCCCTTCAAGCCCGTAGGCGCAATCCTTTCCTCGGAGGGCGCAAGGGGGTCCTGACGAAGGGGGCCATGATCCTCAGCGACTCGACCGGCTATATCCAGAACGTCGATCCGGATCGTCTCGAACACAGTGCAGGCGAGCGGGACTGCCATGTCCAGATACTGGCCGCGCCCGGGACCTTCGTTCGACGCGGAGAGCCCCTCGCCCGGATCAGTCTGACCCGCAGTGACGAAGACACGGACGACGACTTCCGCTCCGCCTTCGCGATCGGACGGTCGCGGTCTTTCGATCAGGATCCCCGGTTTGGATTGATCGTCCTCGGCGAGATCGCCGCGAAGGCCCTGTCGCCGGGGGTCAACGATCCCGGCACCGCCATCCAGGTGATCGGAACGGGAGTCCGGCTGCTGGACCTGTGGCTCGACCCCGAAACGCCCGGAGATGTCGATTCACCACCCTGCGCCCGCGTGCTGGCCGCGCCGCTGGACGAGGCCGAGCTTCTGGAAGAGGTGTTCGGCTCGATCTCGCGCTATGGCGCGGCAGACGTGGCGGTGACGACGCGGCTGCTGAAGGCCTTGCGCTCCCTGTCGGCGACCGCGGGACCGCTTCGACGTCCGGCGCGGGACATGGCGCGTGACCTTCTGGACCGCGCGGAGGCTGTCCTGCCCATCGCGGCCGACGTGGCACGGGTCAGGGCGATCACGGTCTGAAACCGGCCGTCCGCCTTTCGTGACTCAGCCGTAACTTGCTGCCTCGCGGACCGCTGATACCGTCCCGCGCCAACCTTGGGGGACTTCCGATGCGCAACGCCGCTCTTCTCGCCGCCGCCGCCATGGTGCTCGCCGCGCCCACGGGCGTCCTGGCCCAGTCTGCGGCTCCCGTGCCGGCTTCGGTCCTGGCCCGCAGTGTCGAAATTCCGTTTGAGGAATTCACCCTCGACAACGGCCTGCGCGTCGTCGTCCACACCGACCGCAAGGCCCCCGTCGTGGCGGTGGCGGCCTGGTACAATGTCGGGTCCAAGGATGAGCCCGAGGGCCAGACCGGCTTCGCTCACCTGTTCGAACATATTGGTCTGTTCAATCCGACTGAAAACCTGCCCGGCGGATTGATGGAGCCACTGCGGGCCATTGGTGCCACCGACTGGAACGGCACCACCTGGTATGACCGGACCAACTTCTTCCAGACAGTCCCGACCTCGGCCCTCGAACAGGCGCTGTATATGGAGAGCGACCGGATGGGCCACCTTCTGGGCGCGCTCAATCAGGAACGGCTCGATAACCAGCGCGGCGTGGTCCAGAACGAGAAACGTCAGGGCGACAACCAGCCGTTCGGCCTTGTCTACTATACCCAGCTCGAAGCCCTTTTTCCCGCCGGCCACCCGTACCGGCATTCCACCATTGGCTCGATGGCCGATCTCGACGCGGCCAGTCTCGAAGATCTGCACCAGTGGCACCGCGACAACTATGGCCCCAACAACGCGGTTCTGGTGCTGGCCGGCGACATCGACGCCGCCGAAGCCCGCCGGCTGGTGCAGCACTATTTCGGTCATATCCCGCGCGGTGCCGTGAACGAGCCGGCCGAGGCCGACATCCCGACGCTGGACGCGCGCATCGACACCGTGATGCATGATCGGGTGCCGAACACCCGGCTTTACCGGACCTGGGTGGTGCCGGGCCTGCTCGACGCCTCGGCCGCCGATCTGCAAGTGGCCGCCTCGGTGCTGGGCGGCCTGGCCAGTTCGCGGCTCGACAACGCCCTGGTGCGCGGTGACGAGACCGCCGTCTCGGTCGGAACCGGCTTTCAGGCCTTCCATCGCCTCGGCATGTTCACCGTGGTCGTCGATGTGAAGCCCGGTGGTGACGCGGACGCGGTCTCGCGCCGTCTCGACCAGTTGATCGCCGACTATGTCGCCAATGGCCCGACCGCGGACGAGATCGCCCGCACCGTGACCAGCAGCCTGTCTGGCCGCATCCAGGCGCTGGAGCCGGTGGGCGGCTTTGGCGGCAAGGCGGTGGTTCTGGCGGAGGGCGAGCTCTATGCCGACGACCCTGGCTTCTACCGCCGCCAGCTGGCAGCCCTCGGCGCGGTGACGCCCGCCTCGGTCCAGGCGGTCATGGGCCGCTGGCTGACCCGTCCGGTCCTTGCGGTGCGTGTCGATCCCGGCGAGCGCGAGGCCTATGCCGAGGCAGCCGACGCCCGCCCCGCGCCCACCCCGGCCGAGCCGCTGGCCTTCAGCCCGCGCGAACCCATGCCGGCTGTCGGAGCCATGAGGGCCCTGGACTTCCCGGATACCGAGCGCGCCCGGCTGTCGAACGGACTGGAGATCGTCTATGCGCGCTCGACGACCGTTCCGACCACCCGCGTGGCGGTCGAGTTCGATGCCGGTGTCGCGGCCGACCCCGCCGACGCCCTGGGAACCCAGACGCTGATGCTGGCCGCCCTGACCGAGGCGACCACCACCCGGGACGTCGTCGCCCTGAACGAGGAACAGGAGCGGCTGGGGGCCTCGGTCAACGCCTTCGCGGGGGTCGACCGGACCACGGTCAGCCTCACCGCCGTGACCGCCAATCTCGAGCCCTCGCTCGACCTGCTCGCCGATGTGATCCGCAATCCCGCCTTCCGGGCCGAGGACGTCGACCGTCTCCGCACCCGGCAGCTGGCCGGCATCGCCCAGGAGAAGAGCTCGCCCAACGGCATGGGTGCCCGCGCCCTGCCGGGCGTCTTGTACGGCCCGGACCACCCCTACGGCCGGGCCTGGTCCGGGCTTGGTGACACCACTGCCGTCGAAGGGCTGGATCGGGATGATCTGACCGCCTTCCACGCGCGCTGGATCCGCCCGGACAATGCCCGCGTCTTCATCGTCTCGGACCGCCCGCTGGCCGAACTGACTCCCATGCTTGAGGCGCGCTTCGGCACCTGGACGCCGCCGTCCGTGGCGCGGGGGACCAAGGCCTTCGACGTCGCCGTGGCCCCGGCCCGGCCCCGCATCGTCCTGATCGACCGGCCGCAGTCGCCGCAGTCGCTGATCCTCGGCGGACTGGTGCTGCCCGTCACCGGCCGCGACGATCTGGTCGCCTTCCAGGCCGCCAATGAGGTGATCGGCAACGGCTTCCTGTCGCGGATCAATCAGGACATTCGCGAGACCCGCGGCTGGTCCTACGGCCTGAACGGCCGGACCACCCTTATGGAGAACGGTGTCCCCTACATCATATCCGCCCCGGTGCAGTCGAACCGGACCGGGGAATCCATCGCGGTCCTGATCGACCAGTACCGCGCCTTTCTGTCCGACCGGGGCGTCACCGCGGCCGAGCGCGAACGCACCGTCAACGGCAATGTCCGTCAGCTGCCCGGCAGTTTCGAATCCTCGGCCGCTGTGCTGAACGCCCTGCGCTCCAACGCCTTGTACGGCCGTCCGGACAACTACTGGGAGACCCTGGCACCCCGCTATGAGGCCATGACGGCCGAGGCGATGGATGCCGAGGCACGGCGCATCATCGACAGCGGCCAACTGGTCTGGATCGTGGTTGGCGACGCCGGGACGGTGCGGCCGCAGCTGGAGGCGCTGGGCCTGCCGGTGGAGGTTCGCGCGGCCGAGTAGCGGCCTCGTCCCGCTGGTCGCGGGGGGAGGAAGCTGCTGGACGAAATCGGCGGGGACGTGCCATTAAGACTTGCCTCGCGGGCCTGATCGGGCGATGCGGCGCGCCCTTGCAACCGCTTCCAGCGTGTCCATGACCTCAGCCGCACCCGCCGTCGCGCCCAGTGTCGTATCGGCCAGGGACGTGTCCAAGACTTTCGGCACCCGAAAGGCCCTGAACGGCGTGACCGTCGAGGTCGCGGCCGGAGAAATGGTCGCCCTGATCGGCCCTTCGGGATCGGGCAAGTCGACGCTGCTGCGCTCGATAACCGGCATGCAGAGCATCGATTCCGGCAAGGGAACGATCACCGTTTTTGGCGAGGTCGTTCAGAAGAACGGTCGGACCACCGGGGCCGTCCGCGCGGCGCGCCAGAAGCTGGGCATGATCTTCCAGCAGTTCAACCTGGTCGGCCGGTTGTCGCTTTTCTCCAATGTCATGCTGGGCGCGCTCGGGCGCATCCCGGGCTGGAAGGGGCTGCTCGGCCTCTGGCCGGCCAGCGACAAACAGATGGCCATGGCCGCCCTGCATCGCGTCGGTGTCTCGGACTATGCCGCCCAGCGCGCCAATACCCTGTCCGGCGGCCAGCAGCAGCGCGGCGCCATCGCCCGCGCCATGGTCCAGGGCGCGAAAGCCATCCTCGCCGACGAGCCCGTCGCCTCGCTCGACCCGGTCTCGGCCCGCAAGGTCATGGAACTGCTGGTCGAACTCAACAAGCGCGATGGTTTCGGCGTCATCGTCACCCTGCACCAGGTCGACTACGCCATCCGCTACTGCGACCGCGTCATCGCGCTCAAGGCCGGCCAGATCGTCTATGACGGCCCGTCCACGGCACTGGATACCAAACAGCTGATCGACATCTACGGCCCGGAATTCGAGGACGCCTTCTGGGAAGCCAAGGCATGAGCCTTTCGGGCTTTGCTCGGCTCTCCGGTATCGGCGCACTCGCCGCCGCCGCCCTGGCTCTGTCGGGCTGCGGTGAACGCAACGATGTCGGCTCCCTCGCGCCCGCGCAGATCACCTTCTCTATCCTGTCGGCCCAGGGCCAGGCCTCGGCCGGGCCTCTCTGGCAGCCCCTGCTCGATGACCTGGCACGGGCGATCGATGTGCCGGTCCGTCCGCATTTCGCCTCGACCTACGCGACCCTGGTCGAGGACATGAAACGGGGCGAGACCCAGGCTGCCTGGTTCTCCGCCCAGCCGGCCGTCGATGCGATCGACACCGCCGACGCCGAATTGATCGCGCGCACCGTCAGCCTCGAAGGCGCGGACAGCTATCGCTCGACCCTGATCGTGCGGCGAGGATCCGGCATAACCCTGGACGATGTTCTGGCCTGTGGCCGGCGCTACCGATTCGGCGCGGGCGATCCGGATTCCACCTCGGGCACCCTGGCACCGACCTTCCACCTGTTCCATCCGCATGGCATTCGACCGGAGACCTGTTTCGCCACGGTCCGGTCCGGCAATCACGAGGCCAATGCCTTTCAGGTCGCCTCCGGCGTGCTGGATGTCGCGACCTCGAACAGCGTCACCGGCACCGCCCTGCGCCGCCAGAACCCGACCCTCGCCGACCAGATCGAGCAGATATGGCAATCGCCGCCGATCCCCGAGGGCGGTATCGTCCTGCGGGGCGATCTGGACCCGGCGGTGAAGGAGAAGATCCGCAGCTTCTTCCTGACCTATGGCCAGGGAGACGGCACCGAGGCGGAACGTCAGCGCCGGGTGCTGGCGGGCCTCAGCTATTCCCGCTTCAGCGCCGCCGATGACGACTATCTCGATCCGGTGCGGGAAATGATCACCAGCCGCACCCTGTCCGAGGCCAGGGCGCGCAATGACGCCGCCGCGGTCACGGCGGCCGAAGCCGAACTGCAACGGCTGAGAGCCAAACGCGAGGTGCAGCCGTGAGCCCGAGCCCCACACGCGCCGCCCGCGGCGCATATCCAGAACGCATGATCGTCTTCACCGGGCTCCCGTCCGAAGGCGCGATCCAGGACGCCCAGGCATGACCAGCCTCCGAAACCTTTTTGCCGTCGCCATGGCGCTGACGGTGGTTCTTCTGGGATCGTGTTCGGCCCCGCCTGCGACCCGGAGCGATCGTCCGGACAAGATCGTCTTCACGGTACTGTCGGCCGAGGGACAGGCCTCGTCAGGTCCGCTCTGGCAGCCGCTGCTCGATGATCTCGAGGCCGCGATCGGGATTCCGGTCGAGCCGGTCTTCGGCTCCAACTACAGCGTGCTGGTTGAAGCCATGAGCGCCGACCAGGCCCAGATCGGCTGGTTTTCGGCGCTTCCGGCCGTGCAGGCCATCGACCGCGCGGGCGCCGAGGTGATTGCCCGCACCGTCGACGTCGAGGGCAAGGACTCCTACGTCTCGACCATCATCGTCCGGAAGGGTTCGGGCATCACCATCGAGGACGTGGCCCGCTGCGGCGGACGCTACACCTTCGGCATCGGGGACGCCCAGTCGACCTCGGGCACCCTGGCGCCGATGACCTATTTCTTCGGCCCCCGAAACATCAATCCGAGGACCTGTTTCTCGACGGTCCGGTCCGCCAACCATCAGGCCAACGCCTTCTCGATCGCGAACGGCCAGGTCGACGTCGCGACGTCCAACTCGGTCAACACCGTCTTCCTGCGCCGTCAGAACCCGCAGATCGCCGATGAGATCGAGGAAATCTGGCAGTCCCCGCCCATTCCCGAGTCCGGCATCGTCATTCGGTCTGACCTGCCGGCCGATGTGAAGGCCGGTATCCGCCGCTTCTTCACCACCTATGGCCAGGGCATGGGCCCTGACAGTGAGCGGCAGCGGGAGGTGCTACGCGGGCTGAACTATTCCCAGTTCCGGGCCGCGGACAGCAGCTATCTCGACCCGATCCGGGAGATGAAGGCCGATCAGGCGCGCCGCGACGGTCGCCCGCCCGAGGTCGCCCCGCCGGCCAGCGCGGCCAGTCAGTTCGCGCGCTGGAGCCCGTTTGCCCTGATTGGCCTGCTGGCCGTATTCGCGATCATTCTCAATGTGCTGCCCAAGCCCGCGCCGGTCGCCGCGGATCCGGCCGTGGTGCCCGCGGCACCGAAGAAGTCGATGGCGGCCTGGTCGCTCGACCTGCTGCTCTGGGGTGGCTTTGCGATCATCCTGATCGCCGCTTTCAACACGGTCGACCTGCCGAATCTCGGCAATCTGTTCTCGAACCCCGAGAAGATGCAGCGGTATGGCCGGGACTTCCTGAATCCGGACTTCAGCCAGTGGCGTCTGCTGGTCTCGCAGATGTGGCTGACCGTCCAGATCGCGCTCTGGGGCACCTTCTTCGCCATCTTCCTTGCCGTTCCGCTCAGCCTGATGGCCTCGCGCAACCTGTCGCCGGCCTGGCTGGTCTGGCCCGTCCGGCGCGTCATGGACCTGCTGCGCTCGGTGCCCGATCTGGTGGTCGCCACACTGTTCATCGTCGCCGTCGGCCTGGGCCCTCTGGCCGGGGTTCTGGCCATCGCGCTGAACACCGCAGGCGTGCTGGCCAAGCTGTTCTCGGAAGCCGTCGAGTCGATCGACAAGGGCCCCATCGAGGGCGTCAAGGCAACCGGTGCCGGACGGCTGCACGAGATCACCTGGGGAGTCCTGCCCCAGGTTGCGCCGCTGTGGACCAGTTTCGCCCTCTACCGCTTCGAGTCCAACAGCCGCGCGGCCACCGTGCTGGGCCTGATTGGTGCCGGTGGTATCGGCCAGACCCTGTTCGAGGCCCTGCAGGGCTTCAAATATCGCGAGGTCTCGACCATCGCGATCGTCATCGTGGTCGCCGTGACCCTGATCGACATGCTGTCCCAGGCCATGCGCAAGCGGTTGCTGTAACCGTCGGTCCGTTCCGGCCAAGGAAAAGCCCGCCTCCGCGATCGCGGGGGCGGGCTTCTTTCTTCCGGCAGGCCGATCAGGCCGCGCGCAGGTCCGGCGGCGTCGCCTCTTCGGTCAGGAGGCGGATCGCCTCGTCCAGCGACACCACCTCCTGCGCCTGCGAGCCCAGACGGCGGATGGCGACCGTGCCCGCCTCGGCCTCGTTCTTGCCGACCACGGCGATGACCGGGACCTTGCCGACCGAGTGTTCGCGGACCTTGTAGCCGACCTTCTCGTTGCGCAGGTCGGTCTCCGCCCGCAGGCCGGCGGCCTTGAGCTTCTCGACCACGGCGCGGGCATAGTCGTCGGCCTCCGAGACGATGGTTGCCACCACCACCTGGGTCGGCGCCAGCCACAGCGGGAAGGCCCCGGCGTAGTTCTCGATCATGATGCCGATGAACCGCTCGAACGAGCCGAGGATGGCCCGGTGCAGCATGACCGGCCGGTGCTTCTGGCCGTCCTCGCCGATGTACTCGGCGTTCAGCCGCTCGGGCAGGACATAGTCGAGCTGCAGCGTGCCGCAGGTCCAGGTCCGGCCGATGGCGTCCTTGACGATGAAGTCCAGCTTGGGCGCGTAGAAGGCGCCGTCGCCCTCGGCGATGACCGGGTCGACCCCGGCCAGACGCGCGGCCTCGCCCAGCATCGCCTCTGCCTTGTCCCAGAACTCGTCCGTCCCGGCGCGCACCTCGGGCCGCGTGGCCAGGGCGATCTCGTGGGTCTGCATGCCGAGATCGGCATGGATCATCTGCGTCAGCCGGATGAACCGTTCCGTCTCCTCGACGATCTGGTCCTCGCGGCAGAAGATGTGGGCGTCGTCCTGGGTGAAGCCCCGCACCCGCATCAATCCGTGCAGGGCGCCCGATGGCTCATAGCGGTGGCAGGCCCCGAACTCGGCCATGCGCAGAGGCAGTTCGCGATACGACCGCTGGCCCTGGTCGAAGATCTGGACGTGGCCGGGGCAGTTCATCGGCTTCAGGGACAGGGTCTCGCCCTCGACCGTCTCGCAGACGAACATATTGGGCCGGTATTTCTCCCAGTGGCCCGACTTCTCCCAGAAGGTCCGGTCCAGCACCTGGGGCGTCTTGACCTCGACATAGCCGGCGGCGTCCAGCCGGCGGCGCATATAGGCCTCCAGCACGCGCCACAGAATCCAGCCCTTGGGGTGCCAGAAGACCATGCCCCGGCCTTCCTCCTGCATGTGGAACAGGCCCATGGCCTTGCCGATGCGGCGGTGGTCGCGCTTCTCCGCCTCCTCGACGCGCAGCAGATAGGCGTCCAGATCCTCCTTGGAGGCCCAGGCTGTGGCGTAGATGCGCTGCAGCTGCGGATTGCGGTGGTCGCCGCGCCAGTAGGCCCCCGCCAGCTTGGTCAGTTTGAAAGCCTTGCCGACGAACTTCGTCGAGGGGAAATGCGGCCCCCGGCACAGGTCGACCCAGTCGCCCGTCGCATAGGTGGTGATCGTCTCCGTGCCCGGCAGGTCGCGGATCAGCTCGGCCTTGAACGCCTCGCCCTTGTCCTCGAACAGTTTGATCGCGGCGTCGCGCTCCCAGACCTGACGCACCAGCTTCTCGTCGCGGTCGACGATCTCGGCCATCTTCTTCTCGATGGCAGCGAAGTCGTCCGTCGAAAAAGGCTCCTCGCGGAAGAAGTCGTAATAGAAGCCGTCCTCGATCGCCGGGCCGATGGTGACCTGCGTCCCCGGGAACAGCTCCTGCACGGCCTGCGCCAGAACGTGGGCGGCGTCGTGGCGAATGGTCTCCAGCGCCTCGGGATCATCGCGCATGATCAGTTTGAAATCGCCGGAGCCGCCCAGCGGGCGGTCCAGATCGCGCTGCTCGCCGTTCAGGGCGACCAGGGCCGCGCGCTTGGCCAGCGACGGCGAGATGGAGGCGGCGACGTCACGGCCCGTGGCGTCGTCGGGATACTGGCGCGAGGCACCGTCGGGGAATTTGAGATCGATCATGTCTTCGTCTTTGCGGGCGGCACCGGATCGTATTTCCAGCCTTCGCCGAAGGGTTGGCATTTGCAGAGGCGTTTGGCGGTGAGCCATCCCCCCTTGAGCGGTCCGTGCTGGATCAGCGCGTCCCGCCCGTAGTCCGAGCAGGTCGGCCGGAACCGGCACGACTGCCCGATCAGGGGCGACAGCGTCAGCTTGTAGGCCCGATGGGCCAGCCGCACGCCGCGTTCATAGAGATTTCCGCCGGAAGCCATGTCGCCGCGCTTATCCCCCGCAATGGGCGCAGGGGCAACGGGCCTTAGGCCGCACCGGCGAGGCTAGTTCGGGTATCCGGGCTCTTGCGGGCGAGGGCTTCGCGCACCGCCTCCAGCGCCGCCTCGACGGCGACCATGGTCGAGGCATGCCGGGCCGGATAGTCGGCGACCTGTTTCAGGGCGCGCAGACCCTCGAACCGGCCTGTCGGACCCTCGCCGCCGGCCTTGAGCATGGCGGCCATGGCGTCGCGGGCGTCGATCAGTTCATTCAGCGAGGCACCGATGACGCCTTCGCCCAGAACGCCGGCCGCGGCCTGGCCAAGGGCGCAGGCCTTCACATCCTGGGCGAAGGCCGAAATCCGGCCCGCCTCATCCAGAACCACATCGACCACCGCCTTCGAGCCGCACAGTTTGGCGACCCGCTCGCCCGTGCCTTCAGGCGCAGCCAGCCGGCCGCTGTGCGGCAGATTGGCCGCCAGCTTGAGGATGCGCGCGCTGTAGAGCTCGTCGATCATGCGATGGATATAGGCGATCAGCCGCCCTGGAGCGACCCCCAGGTGCGGGCCTGATCCGGGCCGGAGCCGACGGCGCGTTCGCGCAGCCAGGTCAGGTTGCGGTCGGCGGCCTCGGGCGGCAGGTCGCGGCGCAGCATCTGCTCGGCTTCCGCCATCTGTCCGGTCAGGCCCAGCACCATGGCGAGGTTCAGTCTCACCTTGAGCGAGGCCCCCGGCTGGGCCACGGCGCGGCGCAGCAGGGGTTCGGCCCCGGCGGCGTCACCGCGCGTCATGGCCGAGATGGCCATGTTGGACAGGACGTCGGGATTGTCGGGCGACAGGGCCAGGGCCTGGCTCCATGCCGCGCGGGCGTCGTCGGGCCGCCGCACCTGCTCATAGGCCGCACCAAGAAGAGACCACGACCGCCAGTCATTCGGCCGGGCATCGCGCGCGCCTTCCAGCGCGGCGATGCCGTAGAAGGCCTGACCGCGGGCGATATGGGCGCGTCCTGATTCCAGCATGGCCTCGACATTGGCAGGCTGGACCAGCAGCACCTTGCTGGCCATCTCGGCGGCCTGATCGAACCGGCCCAGCTCGCGCAGGGCCTGGGCCGCCTTGACCCCGGCGACCGGGTCCATCGGATTGATCTCGGCCTGATCGGTCCAGAATATCTGGCGACTCAGGGCGTCGGCCCGGTCATAGGCGGCGCGCACCTCGGCGGTGGCGGGCTGACGCGGGGCAGGCACCGCCGCCGGGGCGGGCGGCGCGACAACGGGATCGGCCAGGACCGGCGTGGTCAGGCCCGCCACAAGAAGGGCGATGGTTGCGGTCAGGGCGGTCGTGCGCGACATGGAGGGCGCTCCGGAAGGTTCGGTCCGAGACTCCGCCCTTCTCGTCAATCCTTGGTTAAGATCGGCTCCTTCGAGCCGGAAAGGCCGCCGACCATGTCCGTCCTGCATCCCGACCTGCTGACCACCGAGGCCGAAGGCGCGATTCCGGTGCGATTCGTCGGCCCCGATGGTCCGGTCGACCCATCTATCCGGGGCTGGGCCGAGGCCAACGGCTTCAAGGGCAAGCCGGGACAGTTACTGGTCGCGCCGGACGGGCAGGGCGGGATCGCGACGGTTCTGGTCGGCACCGGGGAGACCTTCGATCCGATGTCGGCGCGAGCCCTGTCCGCCAAACTGCCGCCCGGCCTCTACCGTCTCGAGGCCGGGCCCGCGGACGCCGCCAAGGCGGCGTTGGCCTTCTTGCTCGGGACCTATGTCTTCGACCGCTACAAGGCCAGGCCGGATCGCGACAAGGTTCGGCTGGTCGCGCCCGAGGGGATGGATGTCGAAGCCGCCCTGCGCATCGCCTCCGCCTGCGCCCTGGCTCGAGAGATGGTCGACACCCCCGCCGCCGACATGGGACCGCTGCAGATCGAGACCATCGCCCGCGAGATCGCCGCGGCCTCGGGGGCGACCCTGACCGTGACCACCGGCGACGCCCTGCTGGAGGACAACTATCCCGCCGTCCACGCCGTCGGCCGCGCCGCCGCCCCACACCGGGCCCCCCGCGTCATCGAGATCGGCTGGAACCTCGACCGCGCCGAGCTGCCGCTGGTGGCCCTGGTGGGCAAGGGCGTGGTGTTCGATTCCGGCGGCCTGAACATCAAGGGCGGTGCCGGCATGCGCAATATGAAGAAGGACATGGGCGGTTCGGCCCATGCGCTCGCGCTCGGCCGGTTGGTCATGCAGGCCCGGCTGCCGGTGCGGCTGGTGGTGCTGGTGGCGGCGGTCGAGAACGCCATCTCCGGCGACGCCTTCCGTCCGGGCGACGTGTTGAACAGCCGCAAGGGTCTGACCATCGAAATCGGCAATACAGACGCCGAGGGCCGCCTGATCCTCGCCGACATCCTGACCCGGGCAAGCGAACATTCGCCCGATCTGACGCTGGATTTCGCCACCCTCACCGGTGCCGCCCGCGTCGCCCTCGGGCCCGAACTGCCACCGCTCTACACCGACGACGATGCGCTGGCTGCCGACATCCTTGAAGCCGGCCGGGCGGTCGGCGACCCCCTGTGGCGGATGCCGCTCTGGCCCGGCTATCGCGCCTCGATCGAGACCGAGATGGCCGACCTGCGCAATGACTCCGCCGCCTGGGCCCAGGCCGGCTCGGTCACCGCCGCCCTCTTCCTGCAGAGGTTCGCGCCGACGACAGGCTGCTGGGCCCATATGGACATCTTCGCCTGGAATCCCCGCGCTCGCCCCGGCTGGCCCGAAGGCGGCGAGGCCATGGCCATGCGGGCGTGTTTCGAGATGCTGAAGCGGCGGTTCGCGCCGCGTTAACGGCCCTTTCGGCTTCTTCCGCTAGGACAACGGCTCAACCGGACGAGCCCACGTTTGACCGCAGCCGCCGCCAGTCTTGATCCCCGTACCACCCTCGCCCGGCCCGATCTGGCCGAGCAGGCGCTGGAGGGGATGGTGCGCGCCGCCGCCTTCCGGGCGGTGCGGGCCATGCATTGCGCTGTTCCGGTCGCCGACATCCACCTCGACGTCGAAGCGGGCGACCACCCCGTCGATCAGCTGATCTTTGGAGAGGCATTCGACGTCCTCGACATGCGCGGCGATCAGGTCTGGGGTCGGGCCCGTCGCGACGGTGTCGTGGGCTGGGTCATGCTGGCAGCCCTTGGGGACGGTGCCCCGCTGGCGACCCATCGGGTCGGCTCGACCGACGGCCCCTTGCCGCTCAACGCCCTTGTTGTCGAAGCCGGTGACCCGGCGGGTCTCGCCCCCATCGGCAGTTTCGCGGCCGAGCCCGTCGATGTCGCCGAGGGGCTGCTGGGCACCCCCTACAAGCTCGGCGGCCGCTCTTCCCTCGGCACCGACTGCTGCGGCCTGGTGCAGCAGGCGCTTTACGCCTGTGGCCGCGCCGCGCCGCGCTACGCAGACCAGCAGGCGCAACTCGGTCAGGCCGTGGCGTTGGATGATGCCCGGCATGGCGACCTGGTCATCTGGCTGGACCCCGACGAAGGCCCCTGGAATGGCCACGCCGGCTTTGTCCTGGACGGCGACCGGGTGCTGCATGCCGTTGGCCGACTGGGCGGGGTGGTCATCGAGCCCTTCGCCGAGGCCGACGCCCGCCATCGTGTCCCGGATTCAGACGGCCCGGTCTTCCGCCGCCTCTGACCGCAACGAAAAAGGGCGGCCCGAAGACCGCCCTTTCCACATTCAGAAAACCGTCGGACCTATTGGGTCGCCGCCGGGGCCTCGGGAGCCGTGTCTTCGGCCGGAGCGGCCTCGGCACCCTCGGCCGGTGCCTCGCCTTCTGCCGGAGCGACCGGAGCCGCGCCGGGCTGGCGGGCGGGGTCGGGAGCGGGGATGGCCATGCCGCCCGAACCCTGCGAACGCAGCCAGGCGATCAGATTGACCCGGGTGGCGGTGTCGCGGATGCCGGCGAACGACATCTTGGTGCCGGGCACGTGGCGGGCCGGGGCGGTGATGAACAGGTCCAGCTCGTCCAGCGTCCAGGTCGGGTTGGTGCCGGCATGGGCCGTCATGGCGTCCGAATAGGCGAAGCCGGGGCGGTGCGTCACCGGGCCGCCGACCACGCCGAACAGATTCGGGCCGATGCCGTCGGCACCGCCGGCCTCAACGGTATGGCAGGATTTGCAGCGGGCGAAGGCGGCTTCACCGGCGGCCAGATCGGCGGTCGGCATCACCGTGCCCCAGTCGGGCGGCAGGATGACCTCGGCGGGCCCGCCCGCGGCCTCTTCCGGCGCGTCGACGAAATAGCCCATCTTTTCCGGGGCTTCGTTGTGGTAGATGAAGGCCGTGCCCTCTTTCACCATCAGGATTACGAAGGCGGTCGCCAGAACGGCGCCCAGAATCTTGTTGCCTGTCAGATCGCCGCTCATGCGCGTCGCTCATCCCGTGTCTGAGGCCCGGCCACACGCGCGGCGGGGCGAATTCTTGCGTGGGCGTCTCTTACACGCTAGCGCGGCCTTCGCAACCGGCTGAAACTCAGTCTGAACGTCGCAGGCGTGGACCTGCCCGGGACCTGAACGTGAACCCGCTGATCCTGATCCCGGCCCGAATGGCCGCGACACGGCTTCCGGACAAGCCGCTGGCCGACATCGGCGGAACGCCGATGATTGTGCGCGCCTGGCGTCAGGCCGCCCTTTCCGGCCTGCCCGTCGCCGTGGCGGCGGGTGATCCCGAGATCGTCGCCGCCGTTGAATCGGCCGGCGGCGTCGCTGTTCTGACCGATCCCGACCTGCCCTCCGGCTCCGACCGCATCCGCGCCGCCTTGCAGGCCATCGACCCCGAAGGCCACCACGACGCCGTGATCAATCTGCAGGGCGACATGCCCTTCGCCGATCCCGGCCTGGCCCGCGCCTGCGCCGACCTGCTGGCCGCCGAGCCGGCGTGCGACATCGCCACCCTCGTGGCGCCCGAGGCCGAGGCTTCGGACCGGACCAACGCCGACGTGGTCAAGGCGGTACTGGCCCTGCACGAGGATGGCCGCCACGGCCGCGCCCTCTATTTCACCCGCTCCACCCTCTACGGCGACGGCCCCGTCTGGCGGCACATCGGCCTCTATGGCTACCGCCGCGCGGCCCTGGAGCGATTCTGCGCCGCCCCGCCGTCGCCGCTGGAGCGTCGTGAAAAGCTGGAACAGCTCCGCGCCCTGGAAATGGGCCTCCAGATCTGGGCGGCCGTGATCGACGAGGCCCCGCTGTCGGTCGACAGCCCGGCCGATCTGGCGGCGGCGCGGGCCTTGGCCGATTAGCGACCCGGCGAAGCCGGAACCAGAGCATTCGCCCTCAGCTCAGAAGGTTCATCACAACGAACACAACGAATTCACAAAGGTCACAACGGGCGAGGAGCCAGTCACAACCCACGTCGTGTTCGTTGTGAATTCGTTGTGTTCGTTGTGATGAACCTGTCAGCGCTTGAACGAAGTTGGGTCGACTGACGCCCGGCTTCGCCGGGAAGCGGCATCAGACCTCGAACCCGTCCACCCACGCCTGAAGCAGCGTTCTGGCGATCGCGATCTTCGGCGGGGCCTTGATCGACGGGTGCGTCCCCGCCAGCACGTGCGTCGCCTCGCCACGCGTCAGCCACGCCACCGCCTCCAGCTCGGTCTGGTCCGGCCGGGCGTCATCCGAATCGACCTCGCAGATCAGCCCGATCATCAGCTGCGACGGAAACGGCCACGGCTGGCTGGAGTGATAGCGCACCGCCGTCACCGTCAGCCCGGCCTCTTCCTCGATCTCGCGGGCGCAGGCCGCCTCGATGGTCTCGCCGGGCTCCAGAAAGCCCGCCAGCGCCGACATCCGCCCCTCGGGCCAGGCCGCCTGCCGGCCCAGCAGGCAGACGGGCTCGGAACCGCCCTTGTAGATGGCCAGCATGATGGTCACCGGGTCGACGCGCGGAAAATGTTCGACGCCGCAGGCCGGGCAAACCCGTTTCCAGCCACCACAGGCGTTCTCGCTCTCGATCCCGCAGGCGGCGCAGAAGCCGTGCCGCCGCCGCCAGTCGAACAGGGACTTGGCCGTCCCCGCCATCGCCGCGTCCGGACCCGGCAGCAGCGCCGCCGCTTCTCTCATCTCGTGGAAGGTGCCGAGCCCGGCCAGGGGCCCGCCCGCCGGATCGGCCGACCCCTCGACCTCGACCGCGAAACACGGCGCGCCCTTCCAGAGCCCAAGGAACAGCTCCCTATCCGGGACCACCGTCCGCGCATGGCTCAGCGCCAGCCAAGCCAGTCGGGGCGTATCGCCGTCCTCGATCAGCGGCCGGCCCTCCCAGAGCACCATGGCCATGGCATCGGGGCTCGCCGCCTGTTCGGCCAGCCAGTCCGCATCGTCCCGCCGGTCGCCCGCCCGGTCGAGCGGATTGCCAGCGAAGGTGTTCAGGACGGGGAGGGGCATGGCTGACATCTAGCAAGCCCACGCTTGCATCGGCGAGCCGGAATCGTCATATCCCCTCTTGGAGATCGCGGGCGAAGGTTTCGCCAATCTGGTCAGGGCCGGAAGGCAGCAGCCACAACGAATTCCCCTTCGGGTCGCGGTCTCCACCTTCTTCCCTTTAGTGCGCTATCGCTCGCCGCGCGGCGGCTCGCTGCTTGAGCGCGGTTTCGTCACCCTCCGGCTTGACCGGAGGGTCGCGACGCGGTCGCTCGCTGCTTGAGCGCATTCCTCCCCCTTGGGGGAGGGGGACCATCTGAAGCCGCAGGCGAAGGATGGAGGAGGGGGCCCGACCGCCCACAACTCCCTTCCGGAACCCCCTTCGCCCCCGGCACGCCGCGCGCTAAGACAATCCCATGAGCGACGCCGACCCGAATCCCGACGGCCCTCCATGGGAGGAGGACGCCCCCGAGGGCGACGTTGTCGAACGCGACGAAAACACCGACGACATGTTCGGCGCGCCCGAAC
This sequence comes from Caulobacteraceae bacterium, assembly GCA_965284535.1. Classification (GTDB taxonomy): domain Bacteria; phylum Pseudomonadota; class Alphaproteobacteria; order Caulobacterales; family Caulobacteraceae; genus Brevundimonas. The sequence goes on along the minus strand of OZ260090.1, from coordinate 478,018 downwards.
CCGCTGGCATGCGCGAGGCCGAGGCCGCCGCGGCTCCGGTCGAGGCCGCGCCGGCGGAAGCGAAGAAGGCCACCAGGGCCCCGGCGAAAGCCGCTCCGCCCGCTGAAGCTGCGACAGCCGATGACGCCGCCGCCTACACCGTCCTCGCCCGCAAATACCGGCCCCACACCTTCGAGGACCTGATCGGCCAGGAGGCCATGGTCCGCACCCTGACCAACGCCTTCGCCACCGGCCGCATCGCCCACGCCTTCATGCTCACCGGGGTGCGGGGGGTCGGCAAGACCACCACCGCCCGCCTGCTGGCCCGGGCCCTGAACAACCAGACCGACACCATCGACCGTCCCTCGCTGGAACTGACCGCCCACGGCCGGCACGACGCCGCCATCATGGCCGGCCAGCACATGGACGTGGTCGAGATGGACGCCGCCTCCCACACCGGCATTGACGGCATCCGGGACATCATCGAGAGCGTCCGCTACGCCCCCGTCGAGGCGCGCTACAAGGTCTATGTCCTCGACGAAGTCCACATGCTGTCGAATCAGGCCTTCAACGCCCTGCTGAAGACGCTGGAAGAGCCGCCGCCGCACGCCAAATTCATCTTCGCCACCACCGAGATCCGCAAGGTCCCGGTGACCATCCTGTCCCGCTGTCAGCGGTTCGACCTGCGCCGCGTCGAGCCCGAGATCCTCGTCGACCATCTCGCCCGCATCGCCGACCGTGAGGGGATGAAGATCGAACAGGACGCCCTGGCCCTGATCGCCCGCGCGGCCGAGGGTTCGGTCCGCGACGGCCTCAGCCTGCTGGATCAGGCGCTGGTCCAGGGGGACAAGGGCGAGACGGTCAAGACCGAGGTCGTGCGCGACATGCTGGGCCTGGCCGACCGCAGCCAGACCATCGCCCTGTTCGAATCGATCATGGCCGGCCGCACGCCGGAGGCGCTGGAGCTGTTCCGCACCCTCTACGGCTACGGTGCCGATCCGGTGCAGGTGACCAATGACCTGCTGGAACACTGCCACGCCGCCTCGGTGGCCAAGATGCTGGGTCCGCAGGCGACCCGCCTGCCCAACGATCAGGCGCAGAAGCTGACGGCCCTGGGCGCGGTCATCTCGGCCGGCACACTCGCTCGCGTCTGGCAGATGCTGCTCAAGGCGCTGGACGAGGTGCGCCGCGCGCCCAATCCGGCCGACGCCGTCGAAATGGCCATCGTTCGCCTCGCCTATGCCGCCGACCTGCCGGGGCCGGAGGAGGCGCTCAAGGCCCTGCGCGACGGCGACCCCATACCCGGCGGTGCCGCTCCGCGCGGTCCTACCGGCGGCGGCGGCGGCGGTGCCTCCGCCCAGCTGGCCGCGCGCCCGGTCGCCGCCCCCTCGCTGCCCGACCCCCAGTCGTTCGAACAGGTCGTCGCCCTGATCGGCGAGAAGCGCGAGGTCGGCCTGCAGATGGACGTCCAGCGCTTCGTCCGTCCCGTCGCCTTCAAGCCGGGTGCCATCACCTATGAAAGCCTCGACGGTGCCCCTCTGGACCTGGCCCGCAAGCTGGCGTCCCGGCTCAAGGACTGGACCGGCCGCACCTGGCTGATCGCCGCCAACGGCCAGGGCGGCGGCGAGACCATGATCGAGATCGACCGCCGCAAACGCGTCGAGGAACGCGCGTCCGTCGAGGCCGACCCCTTCGTCAGGGCGGTGATGGAGGCCTTCCCCGGCGCCGTCATCGGCGAGATCAAGACCCTGGCGGCTCCCGTCGAGCTGCCGGTGATCCCGGACGAGGCACCGGACGAGGACTAGCCTCCCCCTTCGGCCACCGTCAGGCTTTGTCAGTGGCCTTCGACCGGAGCCTGCCGCACCGTCTTTTGATGCGGGGGGTATGAGATGGGCGGGATCAAAACGACAGGCATTGTAGCCATGGCCATGGCCGGGGCTCTGGCCGTCTCCGACGCGGCGGCCCAGGAGGCCGGGACCGATCAGCAACTGGCGGCGATCACCGCGGAACTCGTCGAGAAGCTCAGCCTCCTCGATGAGGCGCTGGAAGCCGATTCCCGTCAGTTTCCGACGGCCGTCCTCAGTCAGGCGCTCGCAGCCGCCATGCCGACCCTGCCCGACGGTGATGAGCGTCCGTGGGGCACCACCTTCGCCTTCGATTTCGAGTCGGAGGTCACGACCGGGGCGCTCGAGGCGGATGAGGAGGGGCAGACGGTCCTGACCGACGCCCGCGGCTGCACCCGTGAGGGCTCGACGGCCCGGATCGTCCACTTCACCCGGTTCACGCGCGGTGCCGTGCGGGGGCATCGCTGCATCATGGAGTCCGGAGAGGAGGCGGCCCTGTATTCGGAGACCTACGCCGAGGGCCCGGATCGCCGCCTGACGGCCTCTTACGGGGTGGCGATGTCCGTTTCGAGCGAGCCGGACGAGGCCCGGCGCCGGCTCGACGCCCGGCTGGATCAGAATATCGCCCTGGCCGGGATCCTCGCCGACTATGCGCTCGAGGTCTTCATCCGGCGGGAGGCGGGGACGGCGGCGAACGAAGAGCCGTTCGCCGTCCGGCTGGAGCGCATGACCACCCGTCTGGCCGACATCGCGGCCTCGTTCGACACACCGGCCCCGGTGCCGAACCCCTAGAGGATCGACGCCGCTGCCTCGCAACTCAACCTCGGCGACCTCGGGAACAGGTTCTCGTCGGTCCCGTAGCCCAGGTTGACGATGAAATTCGGCTCGACCGCCGTGCCGGCGAAGAACTCCGCCTTCACCCCTTCAGCGTCAAAGCCCGACATCGGTCCCACATCCAGACCCAGGGCCCGCGCCGCCAGCAGGAAATAGCCGCCCTGCAGCGAGGCATTGCGGAAGGCGGTTTCCTTGCGGGCTGCCTCGTCCGTGAACCAGTCCTTCGCGCCCGGCACATGCGGGAACAGGACCGGCAGCGTGTCGGGGAAGGCCAGATCCTGGCCAATGATCACGCTGACCGGAGCCTGCAGGGTCTTGGCGCGGTTGGCCTCGGCCATATGCGGTGCCAGCCGGGCCCTGGCCCCGGGCGAGGTCAGGAAGACGAACCGGGCCGGGGTGGCATTGAATGCCGTCGGACCGAACTTGGTCAGGTCGTACAGGCGGCGGATCAGCGGTTCCGACACGGGCCGGTCCGACCAGGCGTTGCGCGTGCGAGCCTCGGTGAAAAGCTGGGCCAGCGCCGCGTCGTTCAGCGGAAGGTCGCGGGCGGGGGTGGAATCGAAGGCCATGGCAAAATCCCTATCAGCAACAGTGATGGGTGCTAAATGGCCAGCTCGCGGTCTGGTTCAAGACTATTGGCAACAAATTCTGTTACTATTTTTCTGCCCTGTCGCAACGCGAGGTCAGCGCCTATCTTGAGGGCATGAAAGACCTCAATGCCCTGATGCAACAGGCCCAGGCGATGCAGCAGAAGCTGCAGGACGCCCAGGCGAAAATGGCCGAAACCACGTCGAACGGCACCTCCGGTGGCGGTCTGGTGACCGTGGCGCTGAAAGGCGCCGGCGAGATCACCGGCGTGACCATCGACGACAGCCTGCTGGTCTCCGGCGAGGGCGAGATCCTCGCCGACCTGATCGTCGCCGCCCATGCCGATGCCAAACGCAAGCTGGACGAAGCCAACTCGGCCCTCATGCGCGAGGCCGCCGGGCCGATGGCCGGGATGAATATCCCCGGCATGCCCAAACTGTTCTGAGCCCCGAACCCGAATGGCTGCCTCCGCCGGACCCGAGATTGAACGGCTGATCGGCCTCCTCGCCAAGCTTCCCGGCCTCGGCCCGCGCTCGGCCCGGCGCGCGGCCCTGGCGCTGCTGAAGAAGCGGGATCAGCTGCTGGTGCCGCTGGCCGCTTCGCTGCGGGAGACGGCGGACAAGATCGTGTCCTGTTCGGTCTGCGGCGCGCCCGACACCCGCGACCCCTGTTCCATCTGCTCGGACCACGCCCGTGACAACACCCTGATCTGCGTGGTCGAGGAGGCCGGGGCCCTGTGGGCCATGGAACGGTCCGGGGCCTTCCGCGGCAAATACCATGTGCTCGGCGGCCTGCTGTCGGCCCTCGACGGCGTCGGCCCCGATGCGCTCCGGGTCGCCGAACTGGTCGGCCGGGTGCGCGGCGGTGAGGCGAAGGAAGTCGTCCTGGCCCTGCCCGCCACCGTCGACGGCCAGACCACCGCCCACTATATCGCCGAGCGTCTGGCCGGCTCGGGCGTCGAGATCACCTCCCTCGCCCGCGGCGTCCCGGTCGGCGGCGAGCTCGACTGGCTCGATGACGGGACGATCATCCAGGCGATGAGGCAGCGGCGTCCGACCTGAGGGCTGGGCTCCAAACCCTCCCAACCTCGACCGCGCGCGCTTGCATCAGCTCGAGCCAGCGTGGTTGAGCCGGGAGCAGACTCCCGGAACGACGCTTAAGGGTGGGAAGCGGACATTGCTAACGAGCTTTCCAACCTCTGTCGGGTCGTTTTGAGAAGACCCTGATGACTGCCCTGATCAGAAAGAGATGCCAGAAATATCCAATAACGAATATCGCTGCGGCACTGGCTAGAACCAAAACCGTCTCCACCACGCCTTCGGGCGGCATCGACATATAAAGTGCGACGACCCAAAGGATGTAGAGGAGGCCGTGAACGATCTTCAGGATTATTGGCAAGCGCATCGTCGCTCCGTCTGACTGAGGCAACGTCTAGCATTGAGGGAGACGTCCGCAATGGGTCGGAAGCGGACGGTCGCTTCGGGGCGACGAACGGACATCAGACGGCTCGGTCTACTCGCGCGATGGTCTGATTTCCCCATAGGGTAATCTGGGGCGGTGTTGGTTCCAGTCGCGCTTCATACCAGTAATGGTCGCCCCAAACTTCTTCGCTGCCGTCAGTTCCTCCAGCGAATATCAGTTCGCCATCCTCGTTCCGGTCAATCGTCAACACACTCCACGTCATCGGTTTTCGCAAACCATTGACGATGAACGATCCGTCCCACTCGTCGATGGGTTCAAAGCGCAGCGAATAGGGCCCGTCCGGTCCCGCGACGGTGAACTCAAACGGCTTCGGACACTTGACCCTCATCCAGCGACGATAGGACGAGAAGCGGGCACCCTCCAAGGTCCGCCTAGGGGCGGCAGCTGCCGTTCCCGAAGCGCTGCGTCCGATCCTGACGCATGGGCCCTCTATCGTCGGCGCGTCCCAACGTCGGCAGGAGGCGCGCCGCCCCGTGATCGAGTCCGCAATGTCCGCCGGGTCCGCCTGTTTTCGGGCCGACACTCCGCACGGTGCGCACGGTGTTTTTCAGTTCACCCCCGCCGGCGACTCCCCGTAAGGAACGGAGCATGAACGCCTCGCTCGTCGCCTTTGTCGCCGCCGCCGTCGTCGCCGTCATCGCCCTGTTCTGGGCCCTGATGGAGCGCCGACGGGCCTCCGCCGCCGATGCGCGCGCCTGGGAGCTGCGCGAACGCTATGCCGAGACCGAGGCCCGTTTGCGCCTCACCGAAGACGCCGCCGCCGCCTCCAGCGAACTGCTCCGCGCCCAGGCGGCCCAGTCCGCGAATGCCGTCGCCGAGGAACTGCTCAAACGCACCGATGAGACCTTCCGCAACCGCGAACTGATGTCCCAGCAGCGGATGGAGGCCCAGCTCAAGCCCGTCGCTGACACGCTCAAACTGTTCCAGGAACACGTCGCCGCCCTGGAGAAGACCCGCAACGAGGAGACCGGCGGGCTGAAGGAACAGCTGGCCCTGCTGATGACCGCCTCGACCGCCACCCGCGACGAGGCCCGGCGCCTGACCGAGGCCCTGCGCGGCAACACCGGCCGGCGCGGCCGCTGGGGCGAACAGACCTGTCGCAATGTGCTCGAGGCCGCCGGCATGGCCGGCCGCTTCGACTTCGAGGAACAGTCCTCCAGCGCCGACGACGCCGGCCGCCAGCAACGGCCCGACTTCGTCGTCCGCCTGCCAGGCGGCGGCATGTTCGTGATCGACGCCAAGGTCTCCCTGGCCTTCGGCGACGAGAGCGACGGCGACGAGGAGGCCCAGGCCCGGGCCGCCTCCCTGCGCACCGCCGCCAGCATGAAGACCCACGTGCGCCAGCTGTCGTCCAAGGCCTATCAGGACCAGTTCAAGCCCAGCCCGGACTTCGTCGCCATGTTCGTGCCCGGCGACGCCTTCCTCGCCGCCGCCCTGGACCACGATCCCGACCTGATGACCACGGCCATGGCCTCGCGCGTGGTCATCGTCACCCCCACCACCCTGTTCGCCCTGTGCAAGGCCGTGGCCTACGGCTGGCGCGCCGAGGAGCAGGCGAAGAACGCCGAGGACGTCGCGAAACTGGGCAAGGAACTCTACAAACGCCTCTCGGTGATGGGCGGCCACGCCGCCGCCGTCGGACGGGCCCTCGACACCGCCGTCGGCAAATACAACCAGTTCGTCGGCTCGCTCGAAAGCCAGGTCATGGTCTCCGCCCGCCGCTTCGAGGATCTGCAGGTCGATCACGAGGGCAAGGAGCTGCCGGTGCTCCCGCCGGTCGAGACCGCGCCGCGCACCCTCTCCCGTCCCGAGCTGGCGGCACCGGCCGACGAGGCGGCTGCTGGATGACCGCGACAAGGCTTGCGGACATTTAGACAAGGTCGCTTGACAACGCCGCGTGGGTCTGTAAAACACCCTTGTCAACGCGACACGGAGCCTTTCATGCCCCTGCCGGCCCCACACAAAAAGCCCTTCGGCCTCGGGACCTACCTCCTGGTGATCGTCGGCATCGCCCTGGTCGGCGGTATCGCCGGCGGCGGAGCCGCTGTCTTCGCCGATCAGCCCGGCCCGCTGGGCACGGCCCTGACCGCCGCCTTCATCGCGCTCGCCATGGCCATCGCCCTGGCGGCCTGCGTCTGGTGGTGGCGCGGCATCGACGAGGCGGCCCGCGAAGCCCACAAATGGGCCTGGTGGTGGGGCGGTTCCAGCGGCATGGCGGTCGGCGCCATCCTGTTGCTCACCATCTCCCTGCGCGAGGACGCCGCCGCCTCGCTGGCCGCGGGCGCCAGCGCCGCCGACCTCATCTCCGGCGGCGTGTTCGCCATCCTGCTGTTCCAGCTCGCGGGCTACGCCATCGCCTGGGCGGCCTGGTGGCTGAAGCACCGCTAGGAGCGCCCGGATGAACAACCGCCTCAAGGTGCTGCGCGCCGAACGCGACTGGAGTCAGGCCGACCTTGCCCAGGCGCTGGGCGTCTCGCGCCAGACCGTCAACGCATTGGAGACGGGCCGTTATGACCCCTCCCTGCCGCTCGCCTTCAAGATCGCCCATGTGTTCGGGCAACCCATCGAATCCATCTTTTCCGAGGACTGACCCCATGACCCTGACCGCCCGCCTGAAGGCCCGCTCGGTCGCCCTCTCCCGCACCGCGCTTGGAGCCGTGCTCGGCCTCGGACTTGCCGGCGCCGTCGCCTTCCAGCCCGCCCAGGCCTTCGCCCAGGCCGTGGAGGCCGCGCCGGCTCCGGCAGCCGCCCGTGTCGTGCCCCAGGCTGAGGGCGCCGGCCCCGCCCTGTGGGTCGTCCGCGACGCCGACTCGACCCTCTATCTGTTCGGCACGGTCCACGTCCTGCGGCCGACCACCGCCTGGGGATCGCCCCGCGTCGACGCGGCCTTCGACAGCGCCGACCAGATCTGGTTCGAAATCTCCAACCCCGACGATCAGGCGGCCCTGATGCCGCTGATCCAGCAGCACGGCATCTCGCCGGATCGCCCGCTGTCCAGCCTGCTGACCGGCGAGGAGATGACGGCTCTTAACGCCGCCGCCGCCGCGGCCGGCTTGCCCGCCGGACAGATCGACATTTTCCGTCCATGGTTTGCGGGCCTGGCCCTGTCGGTCGCTCCGCTGGTCAAGGCTGGCTACGATCCCCAGTCGGGTGTTGAATTGGTCCTGAAGGCGCGCGCTGAGGCGGCCGGCAAGCCCATCCAGGGTCTGGAGACCATCGACAAGCAGATCGGCATTCTCGCCGGCATGCCCGAGGCTGACCAGCTCGCCTTCCTGCGGTCGCTGCTGGAGTCCTGGGAGGACGCCACCGTTGAGCTCGACCGCATGGTGGAGGCCTGGGCCTCCGGCGACGTGGCGACTCTGGAGGCGGTCGCCGTCGACGAGATGCGGTCGGAAACGCCGGAGCTCTACGGGGCCCTGTTGGTGCGCCGGAACACCGACTGGGCCGACCAGATCCAGACCATGCTGGAAGGCTCGGGCACGATCTTCATGGCCGTCGGCGCCGCGCATCTGGCCGGGGACGACAGTGTGCAGGAGATCCTTGAGGACCGGGGCGTGACCGTCACCCGGGAGTAGCCGGAGGCTGAAGTCGTCCGGCGCATACCGTGGCGTGGAGAGCCTGAAGGGCCGTCCACGCCCGGACCCCAATGCCGGGAGAGGGCCGGGAGGCTCCCCGGGATCAGAACCGGTAGCTGATGCCGAAGCGCAGGTTCCGGCCCGGTTGGGGAGCAATGTCCTTGAGGAAGGACGCATGCTCGCGCGCCTCCTCGTCGGTCAGGTTCCGGCCCTCCGCGAACAGGGTGACGTTCCGGTCGTTGAACGGACGCCAGGCACCGAACAGATTGACGAGGGTGTAGCTGTCGGTCGGAAGTTCGAAGTCGGCCACCTCGTCCTGCTCGCCCACATGGCGGACTTCGAACGAGACGTCGACCTGCGTCGAGGCGTATTTGATGCGGCCGGTCACCGAGTAGGGCGGAATGCGCGCGGCAGGGCCCAGGTCAGTGTTCGCATCGACATAGTCCGCGGTGCCTTCGAGCGTGACGACGCGGCTACCCGAGGTCCACACATCATAGGCGACCTGCGCCTCGAAGCCGCGGAAATCGGCGTCGGTCTGTTCGTAGGCGAAGATCGGGAATGTCTCGATCACGCCGCCTTCGTCGAAGTCGAAGGTCGCGCCGGTGTCCCTCAGATCGATAAAGCCGTCGAACCTGGAGGCATAGACATGCAGATCGCCGCGAAAGGCCCCGCCGTCATAGTGGACGGTCCCTTCAAGCGAGGTCACCGTCTCGCTGTCGAGGCCGGGAGCACCGACCTCATAGGCGGCGGTCGCGATGTGAAGGCCGTCGGCGAACAGCTCCACTTCTGACGGTGCCCGTTCATTGCGGGCGAGGCTCAGGCCGAGGAACAGACCCGGGGCCGGACGAACGAAGACGGCCGCGGACGCGGACCAGTTGTCGAACGCGCGATCAACCTCGGTCGCGGAGCCAAACGGCGTAGCCGTCAGGTTCCGGCGATCGTAGCGCAAGCCTCCCTCGAAGCCGTAGCCGTCGAGGTCGAGGCGCTGGACGGCGTACACACCGGCTTCCTCGATATCAGCGGACGGGATGTAGGCCTCGTCGCCGATAGCCGAGAAATTGCGTGACAGGGTCTGCACCCCGACGGCTCCGTTCCAGCCGTTCCGTTCGCGCTGGATCAGATCGACCCGCACTTCATGGCCGTCCGATGCGAAGATGGTGCCCGGCTCGCCCACGTCCTCGAACTCGGTGTGGGTGTAGTCGGCCTGACCGAATGTGGCGCGCACCTCGCGGAAGGGGCCGGCGTCGAAGCGATAGCCGCCCCGCACGTCAAAACGCTGTTGCTCCAGTCCGATGAAGACGAATTCCTCGGCGACGACGCCGTAGGTGCTGTCGGTTTTCTTGAATGACGCCCCGAGGAAGCCTCTCTCGCCGACAAGGGAACCGCCGATGCCGTAGGCTTCGAGTTCGGAGTGGCTGTTGGAGAGGACGCCTGTTGTGTCGCGCGGAATACCCTCCGCGTCGGCCAGTTGCTGCGAGATCGGCGAGGAGGGAATCTCGTAATCGTCCGCGTCCTTCTTCAGGGCATCCAGGTGCAGCACGAAGTTGCCGAGAGCGAAATCGCCGCGGCCCGAGAAGAGCGAGCCTTCGTCCGCCGTGGAGCCCTGGGCCGTCAGGTGACCGTCGAAGCCGCCCTCCGGAAGCGCTTCCGGAATGCGGCCGTCGAGCACGTTCACGACCCCGCCGATCGCTGTGCCGCCGTAAATCAGGGTCGAAGGGCCGCGAATGATCTCGATCCGGTTGGATTCCGCGGGATCGGTGGCGACCTGGTGGTCGGGTGACACCGAGGAGGCGTCGATGAGGCCTACGCCATTGGTCAGTACCTGCACGCGCGGACCCGTAAGGCCGCGGATGACCGGACGACTGGCACCGGGGGCGAAGGCGGTCGAGCGCAAGCCAGGCGTCCCGTTCAGCAGATCGCCCAGCGAGGCGGCGGGCGCAACGGCCAGCGCTTCCTCATCGATGACGGTGGTCGCGATCGTCGTGGCGTTCCGGCTGATTCCGAACGGCACACCCGTGACGATGACGTCATCCAGCTCGGCGGGTTCACGTTGCGGAGAACCGGGTGCCGACTGGGCGAGGGCGACGCCGCCGAGCGCGACCCAGCTGGCCGCAGCCAGAAGGAGAGAGCGGCAGACCGGGTAAGCACGCATGAAAAGCATCCGAAAAGCGATAGAAGCTCTATGTGTTATGAAATAACATCTCGCCAATCAAGGGCGCTTGTATGACCATCTCGTAATGCGGGTGACCTGATGCATGTCGATGCCCTGACTGCAGATCGCCGCAGGAGATTCCAGTGGAGGTGCTGCGTATCGCCTGGATGCGGCCATGCGGGCCACCGCGGCCGCCTTCCTGATCCGTGAATGCTGCCGGGCCATCGGCGGCAGCCGCTGGCTGGCGGTCACAGAAATATGGAGCGGGCGGCGGGAATCGAACCCGCACGAAAAGCTTGGGAAGCTTTCAGGCTACCACTACATCACGCCCGCGGAGCCGGGCGCAGCCTTAGAACCAACCGGGCACCGCATCAAGGCGGGTCAGTCCGCCCGGTGGACCACCACGCCGTCCACCACGGTCAGCGTTGCGTGCCCCTTGGGGATATCGGCGACCGGAGCGGTCATCAGATCGACCGAGAAGGCGGTGAAGTCGGCACGCTTGCCGACCTCGATCGTGCCCAGTTCGGCCTCGCGGAAGCTGGCGTACGCCGGCCAGAGGGTGAACATCTTCAGGGCCGTGGCGCGGTCCACGGCCTCGCCGGGCCGCCAGTCGGGGCCCTGGAAGCCTTCGAGATCGGCGCGGGCGACGGCGGCGTAGAATTCGATCAGCGGCGCGCCGCGCTCGACCGGGGCGTCGGAACCGCCGACCACGATGACGCCGAGATCGACCAGACTGTGCCAGGCATAGGCCCCGTCCAGTCGCGCGTCGCCGAGCCGGGCCGGGGCGAAATACAGGTCGCCGATGGCGTGGCTCGGCTGCATCGAGGCGATGATCGGCAGATGTTCGAACCAGTGGTAGTCGGACGGCCGCAGAATCTGGGCGTGTTCGATACGCCAGCGCACATCCGCACCGGTTGGGCGGTCGGCAGGGGGCACGGCGTCCAGCGCCTGCCGGTACCATTCCGCCACCGAGGCATTGCCCCGGTCCCCGATGGCATGGGTGGCGATCTGGATGCCGCCGCGCAGGGCGGCCTCATACAGAGGGATGACCTCTTCGCCGGTGATCTGCATCAGACCGGTGGTGTCGGGTCGGTCGGCATAGGGTTCGAACAGCGCCGCCCCGCGTGAACCGAGAGCGCCGTCGGCATAGTATTTGATCGCCCGGGTGATGATCCGACCGTCGGCGACGCTGCGCGGACCGCCGGCGATCAGCGCGGCCGCACCGTCGGGCGTGATGCTGTTATAAACCCGGATCGACGCCTCGCCCGCCTCGGCCATGGCCTCCATCAAGGGGACGTCCCGCCACGGCGCGCTCATGAAATGGATGCCGGTCCAGCCGTATTCCGCCTCGACCCGGAAGCCGGCGCGATAGGCTGCGCGCAGGGCCTCGGGGTCCGCCCGTGGCATCAGGCCGGCGACCAGTTGCTCGGCGGCGTCGACCAGCAGGCCGGTCGGCTGGCCGTCGGCGCCCTTCAGGATTTCCCCGCCGGACGGGGCGACAGTCGAGGCGTCGATCCCCGCTGCGACGAGGGCCGGCGTCGAGGCGGCCACGGCATGGCCGTCAGCGCGGCCCAGCAGGACGATCCGGCCCGGCGCGGCGGCGTCGAGGTCGGCGGCGGTCAGGAAGCGCCCCTCGGGCCAGTGGGTCTCGATCCAGCCACGGCCGACGATAGGCCCCTCGGGATGCGCCTCGGCCCAGGCGGTCAGGCGGGCCATGGCCTCGGCGACCGAGGCCGAGCCTTCGAGGTTCAGCGTCAGTTCGCGCCAGCCGATGCCATCGAGGTGAGCGTGTCCGTCCGTGAAGCCCGGGAAGAGGGTGGCTCCTTGCAGGTCGATGACGGGAATTCTGTCGGCATGCTCATAGCCTCCGTCCGCGCCGACATAGACGATGCGGCCGTCACGGACCGCGATCATCTCGGCGGTCGGGGCGCTTTCGTTGCCGGTGTAGATGGTCCCGCCGCGGATGATGAGGTCCTGCGCCAAGGCGGAGGCGGCACCGGAGGCCAGCAGCAGGGCAAGAGCGAGGGTACGGATCATGTGGCGGCTCCCGGTTTCAGGAGCGACGGGTGGAGCCGAAAGCCGCTGGCGTCAAGCCAGCGGCTCCATCCTCGCGCCTAGGCCGCGGCCTTCTGCTTGCCCGCGAAGTCGCCGTAGAAGGTACGTCCTTCAGCGGCCATGTCGCGCAGCAGCTGGGGGACCTTGAACCGGTCGCCGTAGCGGGCGGCGTAGTCGTCGGCCTGGGCCACGAACGCCTTCAGCCCGGTCTGGTCGATCATGGTGATCGGACCGCCGGTCCAGGGCGCGAAGCCCCAGGCCAGGATGGCGCCGACATCGGCCTCGCGCGGGTCGTCGATGACGCCCTCTTCCCAGCAACGCGCCACCTCGACCGCCTGCCGGTACAGCAGGCGCTGCTTCTGGTCCTCGACCAGCTCCGGCGTCGAGTCGTTGATCTTCACCGGTGCCAGATCGGCCAGACCGGCCCAGATCTTCTTGGGCTTCTGGTCGTAGTCATAGAAGCCCATGCCGTTCTTGCGGCCGTAACGGCCGAGCTCCTCGACCATCTTCTGGACGATCTGCGAGCCGGGCAGGGGCTGGTATTTGTCGCCGAGGTCGAGCGCGGTCTGTTTGGCGATCTTGACCGAAAGGTCGAGCGCCACGTCGTCGTGCATCTCCAGCGGCCCGCGCGGCATGCCGGTCATGCGGCCGATGTTGTCGATCAGGGCGGGAGCGTAGCCCTCTTCCAGCATGGCCATGCCCTCGGCGACATAGGTGCCGAAGCAGCGCGAGGTGTAGAAGCCGCGGCCGTCGTTGACGACGATCGGGGTCTTCTTGATCTTCATGACGTAGTCGAGCGACTTGGCGATCGCCGCCTCGCCGGTCTTCTCGCCGAGGATAATCTCGACCAGCATCATCTTGTCGACTGGCGAGAAGAAGTGGATGCCGATGAAGTCCTCGGGACGGACGCTGGCCTCGGCCAGGCCGGTGATCGGCAGGGTGGAGGTGTTGGAGCCGAACACGGCGCCCGGGGCGAGTTGGGCCTCGGCGCGTTTGGTCACATCTGCCTTGATCTCGCGGTTCTCGAACACGGCCTCGACGACCAGGTCCGAGCCCTTGATCAGATCGTAGTCGGTCGTCGCGGTGACCGAGCCGAGCAGGGAGTCGAACTTCTCCTGCGTGATCTGGCCGCGCGACAGCCGCTTCTTCAGCAGGTCGGCGACATGGGCCTTGCCCTTGTCGGCGTCTTCCTGGGTACGGTCGATCAGGATGGTCTCGATGCCGGCCAGCGCCTGCACATAGGCGATGCCCGCCCCCATCATGCCGGCGCCGATGACGGTGACCTTCTTCGGGTCCGACTTGGGCACGCCCGCGGGACGCACGGCACCCTTGTCGAGCTCTTGCTTGCTGAGGAACAGCGAGCGGATCATGGCCTGGGCCTGCGGCGTCATCAGGGTCTTGATGAAGTAGCGGGTCTCGATGCGCAGGGCCGCGTCCATCGGCACCTGAATGCCCTCGTAGACGGCCTTCATCAGGTTCAGGACGGCCGGATAGTTGCCGTAGGACTGCTTGCGCAGCATGGCGTTGCCGACGAGGAAATTCTGGATGCCGGCCGGGTGGTAGGGGCCGCCGCCGGGCTGTTTGAAGCCCTTGTCGTCCCACGGCTGCACAGCCTTGCCGCCGCCCTTGATCCACGCCTTGGCCGCCTCGACTTCCGTGCCCTTGGCGACAACTTCATGGACCACGCCCGCGCCTCTGGCGTCGTTCGGACGCCAGGACGAACCGGCGCTCATCGCCGTCATCGCCGCCTGCACGCCGATCAGGCGCGTAAGCCGCTGGGTGCCGCCGCCGCCGGGGAAGAGGCCGACCTTGATCTCGGGCAGGCCGAGCTGAATCCTGTTGTCGTCGCCGACCACCCGGTAGTGGCAGGCCAGCGTCAGCTCCAGACCGCCGCCCAGCGCCAGACCGTTGATGGCCGCGGCCACCGGCTTGCCGCAGGTCTCCAGCGCGCGCAGGGCACCGTTCAGCTTCCAGCCGGCGTCATAGGCGTCCTGCAGCGAACCGCCGGCCAGCATGCCGCCGGCCATGTCGCCGAGGTCGGCGCCGGCGCAGAAGCCGCTGGTCTTGCCCGAGGTCAGGACCGCGCCCTTGATGGCGTCGTCGGTCTTCACCCGCTCGACCCACTCGGGGATCTCCTTCATCACGCCCGAGGTCAGGGTGTTCATCGAGCGTCCGGGGACGTCGAAGGTGATCAGGGCGATGCCGTCGGCGTCGACGTCGATCTTGAAATTTTCCATGGTCAAAATCCTCAGACGCGTTCGATGACGGTGGCGGTGCCCATGCCGCCGCCGATGCACAGGGTGATCAGGGCGGTCGACTTGTCGGAACGCTCCAGTTCGTCCAGGGCGATGCCGGTGATCATGGCGCCGGTGGCGCCCAGCGGGTGGCCCATTGAGATGCCGCCGCCGTTCACGTTCATCTTGTCGTGCGGAATGTCGAGCGCCTGCATGTAGCGCAACACCACGGCGGCGAAGGCCTCGTTCAGCTCCCAGACGTCGATGTCGGCGGTGGTCATGCCGAGCTTGGCGAGCAGCTTCTTCGTCACGAACTCGGGGCCGGTCAGCATGATCGAGGGCTCGGAGCCGATCGAGGCGGCGCCGACGATGCGGGCGCGGGGCTTGAGGCCCAGGGCCTGGCCGGCCTCAAGCGTGCCGATCAGGACGCCGGCGGAGCCGTCGACGATGCCCGAGGAGTTGCCGGGGGTGTGGACGTGATTGACGCGCTCGACCTCGGGGTAGCGCTGGTTGATCACGCTGTCGAAGGCCATCTCGCCCATCATGGCGAAGGAGGGGTTCAGGCCGCCCAGCGACTGCATGTCGGTGTTTGGACGGATGGTCTCGTCGCGGTCCAGCTGGACCAGGCCGAGCTGGTTCTTCACCGGCACGACCGATTTCGAGAACCGGCCGTCAGCCCAGGCGGCGGCGGCGCGCTTGTGGCTTTCCATGGAGTAGGCGTCGACGTCGTCGCGGCTGAAGCCGTATTTCGTCGCGATCATGTCGGCCGAGACGCCCTGGGGCACGAAATAGGTCGGGAAGGCGCTGGACGGATCGACCGGCCAGGCACCGCCGTCGGAGCCCATCGGCACCCGGCTCATGGCCTCGACGCCGCCGCCCACGGCGAAGTCGGCCTCGCCGGACTTCACCTTGGCCGCGGCCATGTTCACGGCCTCGAGGCCCGAGGCGCAAAAGCGATTGATCTGGACGCCGGCGACCGTCTGGGCCCAGCCCGAGTTGAGCACGGCGGTGCGAGCGATATCGGCGCCCTGTTCGCCCACCGGCGAGACGCAGCCGAGGATGACGTCATCAACCTTCGAGGTGTCCAGGTCGTTGCGGTCGCGCAGGGCCTCCAGCACCTGGGTCGCCAGGCTAAGGCCGGTGATCTCGTGCAGGGATCCGTCCTTCTTGCCCTTACCGCGCGGGGTGCGCACCGCGTCATAGATATAGGCTTCGGCCATGGAACAGGTCTCTCTCTGTGGCGCCCCGATGCGCGCCGCGGTCGCGGGCTGCCTTGGGGGAGGGTGCGGATTCGAAACTTGCGCGCCAGAAAGCCTACGCTTACGTCAACGTCAAGTTTTTTCGGGCAGATGGCAAATCGCCCCGATGTTGAAGCCGTCGGGGTCGAAGACGAAAGCGGCATAGTAGGTCGGGCTGTAGTTTTCGCGCACGCCGGGCCCGCCGTTGCCCTGTCCTCCGGCCTTGAGCGCCGCCGCGTGGCAGTCATCAACGTCGGCGCGGGCCTTGGCGCGGAAGGCGACGTGGTTGGCCCGCGGAAGCCGCGAAATCGAGCCCGGTATGTCGGCCGCCGGACGCTGTGCCTGGCCAATTTTCGCAAACGACTCTCAGCTAGCCAGGTCGCGGGAACGTGTGGCTTGTCCGCGACTTAAGCCGCCGGAACACCTGCCATCAGGAGGAAAACGGCGTGACCCAGACCTATGAAGAAATGGACGCGATCGCGATGCTGAAGGCCGATCACCGCAAGGTGGAGGACATTTTCGAACAGTTCGGGAAGGCGACCTCGAAGGCCAGAAGGCAGCAACTGGCCGAGCAGGCCTGTCTCGAGCTGAAGGTTCATACCGTGATCGAGGAAGAGGTCTTCTATCCGGCCTGCCGCGGCCAGATCGAGGACGACCTGCTGGACGAGGCCTATGTCGAACATGACGGGGCCAAGCTGCTGATCAACGAAATCGAGGCCGCCAGCGCCGACGACGACTTCTATGACGCCAAGGTCAAGGTGCTGTCGGAAATGATCGAGCACCATGTCGAGGAGGAGGAGAAGCGGTCCGAGGGCATTTTCTCCAGGGCCCGGTCCGCCGGTCTCGACATGGACGCCCTGGCCGACGCCATGCGCGCCCGCAAGAAGACGGCGATGGAGGAATTCCAGGGCGGAAAGCCCGCCGAGACCCTGACGCTGGAAGGCGACGACACCGACAGGGCGCTGGTCGATACGCCGGCGGGCATCCAAGCGCCCTGACCGAAATCAGGGCAACGGCGCGGGTGCCGGTACGCTATGGTCGCCCATCCGAAGGAGACTCCATGCGCTGCCGCCCGCTCCTCGCTCTCGCCCTGGCCGCCGGTCTTGCGGCACCGGCCTGCGCCGCGTCCGCTGCCTGCCGCCAGGACGAGCCGGTCCGGGTCGCCGCGCCGATCCAGGAGGTCCCCGATCGCCTGCTGTTGGCTCACAACGTCGAGCGTGCGCGCGTCGGGACGCCGCCTCTGCGCTGGGATGACGCCCTCGCCGCCGAGGCCCGCGTCTGGGCGCGGGAACTGGTGGACACCGGCCAGTGGGGACACGATCCGGCCCTGCACGGGCACGGCGAGAACCTGTGGAGCGGCTGGGGGAACCGGATCTGGACGCCGGAGGAAATGGTCGGCGAATGGGCCGCCGAGAAGCGGTTCTATCGGCGGGGTGTGTTTCCGAACGTCAGCCGCACCGGAGACTGGACCGTCGTTGGCCACTACACCCAGATGGTCTGGGCCGGCACGACCCATGTCGGCTGTGCCATCGCCTCGCGCGGCGACCGCGCCGTCCTGGCCTGCCGCTATGCCCCGCCCGGCAATATCCGGGGTCTTCGGGCCTATTAGCCGACGTAGCCGGCCTGCATCAGTTCGGCGATGTGGACGATGGCGACGGGGCGGTCCGCCTCGACCACCAGCAGGGTCGCGATCCTGTTCTGGGTCATCAGATCTACCGCATCGCTCATCCGGGCGTCCGGGCCGATGACCTTGGGATTCGGACTCATGACGTCGGCGGCGGTAAGGCCGGCGAGATCGCGCGAGAAGGCCCGACGGACGTCCCCGTCGGTGACGATCCCGGCCAGGGTACCGTCGTCGTTCAGGACTGCGGCCGCTCCCTTGCGGCCCTCTGTGATCGCCGAGACCACCTCAGCGAACGAAGCTCCCAGCGACATGGTCGCTGGTGCTGGCGGGCGATCGCCCATCCAGTCGCGCACGCTCTGCAGGCTCATCCCCAGCTTGCCGCCGGGGTGATGCAGGCCGAAATCCTCGGCGGTGAAGCCGCGACGGTCCATCAGCACCATGGCAAGGGCGTCGCCCATGGCGAGTGTCATCAGGGTCGAGGTGGTGGGGGCCAGGCCGTTGGGGCAGGCCTCGGCGACCTGCGGCAGGGTCAGGCAGACCGCCGACGACCGGCCCAGGAAGCTGGCCGGGCGCTGGGTGATGCCGATGACGGGAATGCCCTCGCGCTGGCAGTAGATCAGCGGATCCCTCAGTTCGCGACTTTCGCCCGAGTTGGAAATGGCCAGCAGGGTGACGTCCTTGCGCAGCATGCCCAGGTCGCCGTGGCTCATTTCGGCCGGGTGGACGAAGAAGGCGTTGGTTCCGGTCGAGGCCAGGGTGGCGGCGATCTTGCCGCCGATGTGGCCCGACTTGCCCATGCCGGTGACGACCAGATAACCCGGCCGCGACAGGATGATCTCGCAGGCGCGGGCGATGCTGTCGTCCAGCCCGGACTCCAGCGCCTGAAGGGCGGCGATGTTCAGCTGGATCACCTCTCGTGCGCGCGCGGTCATCACAGCGGGATCGGCGGGCAGGGCGGGAGAGGTGGCGTCGGTCATGACGGGGAATTGGCCCATCCCGCGCAGTTTCACAACGGCCGCCGATCCACGCCCCATGCTGCAACTGCGAAAGAAAGCAGGGTCGCCGGACAACCAACCCCGCTCTGGTGCGTTAGCGTCGCCATGGGGACGTCAAACCTGAACATCGAGACCGTGACCACGGCCGGCGACGCCATTCCGCGTTTGCCGGTGCCGCCCGGGAAGCTGCCCCGACCCGCATTGTTCCTCGACATGGACGGCGTGCTGGCTCCCTTGGCCGAGACTCCCGACGCCGTCGTTCCTGACTCCCGGCGCACCGCCGTGCTGCGCGGGCTGGTCGAGCGGCTGCAGGGTCGCGTGGCCATCATCAGTGGCCGGACCATCGCCGAGATCGACCGCATCGCCGAGGGTGCCGCCGCTTCAGCCTCGGGCGTCCACGGTCTGGAGCGGCGCCGTGCCGACGGGTCTCTGGACCGGGCCGCCGCCGATCCGGCCGTGCGGGATGCCGTCGCGGCCTTTGATCGGTTCGCACGCACCAGACCCGGTGTCATCGTCGAGGACAAGGCTGTGTCAGCCGGCCTCCACTACCGTCAGGCGCGGCATGAAGCCGGGGCGGCCGAAATCCTGGCGGAACAGATGGCGACCGAAACCGGTCTGACGCTCCAGTCCGGCAATCTGGTCGTTGAACTGAAGACGCCGGGCACGGACAAGGGCACGGCCCTGGCCGCCTTCATGACCGAGGCCCCTTTCCGGGACTCCGTGCCTGTAATGCTTGGCGACGACCTGACCGATGAGGACGGGTTCCGGGCCGCCTCCGCCCTGGGCGGGTTCGGCGTGCTCGTCGGGCCGCCGCGCAACACCGCGGCCCGGTACGGCCTTGGGGATGTGGACGCCGTGCTGTCCTGGCTCGCCTCGCTCGAGGAGACACCGTGACCCCGAACCTCGACCTCGCCCCTGTCGGCAACTGCTCCATCAGCGCCCTTATCGACCGCAACGGCCGCTACGTCTGGGCCTGCGCGCCCCGCGTGGACGGAGATCCGGTTTTCTCGGCCTTGATGGACGGTTCCGATCCCGACCACGGCTTCTGGGACATCGAACTGCACGGCCAGGCGACGGTAGAACAGGCCTATGTGCGCAATACGCCCGTGCTCCGGACGGTGTTGACCGCAGAAGATGGGGCCTCGGTCGAGATCATCGACTTCGCGCCCCGACACCCCAAACACAGCCGGACCTATCGGCCGCTCGCCTTCGGCCGGATCGTGCGGCCACTGGAGGGGTCGCCGCGGATTCGGGTGCGCCTGCGCCCCGCCGCCGACTGGGGTGCGCGCCGGGCCGAGACGACCAACGGCTCCAACCACATCCGCTATCTGTGCACGGACGTCGTCTTCCGCCTGACCACCGACTGCCCGGTTTCGCATGTGCTGAACGAGCGGATGTTCCGGCTCGAACAGACGTGCGCCTTCTTCCTTGGACCGGACGAGGGCTACGATCAGGATGTTTTGCCGGGCGTATCGGCCGTGCTCGATCGAACCGTGGCCTATTGGCAGGACTGGGTCCGCAAACTCTACCTTCCGCTCGACTGGCAGGAGGCGGTGATCCGGGCCGCGATCACACTGAAGCTCTGCGCCTATGAAGAAACCGGGGCCATCGTGGCGGCCATGACCACCTCGGTGCCCGAGTTTCCCGAGAGCGGCCGCAACTGGGACTACCGCTACTGCTGGATCCGCGACGCCTACTATGTGGTGCGGGCGCTGAACCGGCTGGGCGCGGTGGACCTGCTGGAAAACTACCTCGGCTATCTGCGCAATCTCGTCGATGCGGCCGACGGCGGCCACGTCCAGCCGGTCTATGGCGTCGGTCTGGAAGAGGATATCGACGAACGGATCACCGAGACCGTCGCCGGTTATCGCGGCATGAAGCCGGTGCGTATCGGCAATCAGGCGCGCGAGCATCTTCAACACGACGTCTACGGACAGATCGTCTTGCCGCTGGTGCAGTCCTTCTATGACCAGCGACTGCTGCGTCCCGGTACGATCGAGGACTTTCACGCCCTGGAGAAGGTCGGCGACCGTGCCTTCGCCATGCACGATCAGGTCGATGCGGGCCTGTGGGAGTTCCGGACCATCGCGCGGGTCCATACCTATTCCTCGGTGATGTGCTGGGCCGCCTGCGACCGGCTGGCCAAGGCGGCGGAGCATATGGGTCTGGGCGATCGCGCCGTGTTCTGGAACGATCGGGCGGCGACCATCCGTGAACGGATCGAGGATGAGGTCTTCCTTCCCGACGAAGGCCGGTTCGCGGCCAGCTTCGGCAACCGGGAGCTGGATGCCTCCCTGCTGCAACTGACCGATCTCGGCTTCCTCGACGCACGCGATCCGCGGCAGGTGGCCACCTTCGATGCCATCGAGCGCGACCTGAAGAAGGGCCCCTATCTGTTCCGCTATGTCGAGCCGGACGACTTCGGTGAACCCGAGACGGCGTTCAACTTCTGCACCTTCTGGTTCATCGAGGCCCTGCACCAGAACGGCCGCGACGCCGAGGCGCGCGCAATCTTCGATGAAATGCTGAGCCGCCGGACCCACGCGGGTCTTCTGTCCGAGGACCTGTCGCTCGGCGACAGGGAGTTGTGGGGCAACTATCCGCAGACCTATTCGCTGGTCGGCATCATCAACTGCGCGGTTCTGCTCAGTCGATCGTGGACGGATGCGCGATGAGCCGCCTGATCGTCGTCTCCAATCGCGTGTCCGCGCCCAGGGATCCTGCCGCTGGTTCGGCGGGCGGTCTGGCCATGGCGCTGTCGGCGGCGCTGCGAAAGTATGACGGTCTGTGGTTCGGCTGGTCTGGCGAGACGGTCGAGAACTTCACGGGCGAGGCGAAGTTCGAGGATCGCGACGGCGTCACCGTCGCCCTGGTCGATCTGGAGCATCAGGACGTCGATGAATACTACAACGGCTATGCCAACAAGACGCTGTGGCCCCTGTTCCATCACCGCGTCGACCTGACCGCCTACGAGCGTTCCTACGGCGAGGGCTACGAGCGGACCAACGCCCGCTTCGCTGATGTCCTCACGCCTCTGATCCAGCCCGACGACGTGATCTGGATCCACGACTATCACATGATCCCGCTGGCCCGCGACCTGCGCCGCAGAGGTGTGACGAACCGGATCGGCTTCTTCCTGCACACGCCCTGGCCTGTGCGGCAGCTGCTGGTGACCCTGCCGCACCACCGCCGTCTCGTGGAGGCGATGTTCGACTATGACCTGATCGGCTTCCAGACCCGTGAATGGCTGGATCTGTTCCGCGACTATGTTGCGTCAGAGGCCAGCGTGAACGGCAAGCTTTTGCCCAATGACGCGCTGGAGGCATTCGGCAAGACGGTCCAGACCGGGGTGTTCCCGATCGGCATCGACGTCGACGGCTTCATCGCGGCGGGGAATTCGCCGCTCGGGAACCGGACCTACGACCGGATGGCGGCGTCCGCAGCGTTCCGGTCGTTGATCGTCGGCGTGGATCGCCTCGACTATTCCAAGGGGCCGGAGGAGCGACTGCTGGGCTATGAGCAGTTTCTCGAGACCAATCCGGACATGTTGTCCGAGGTGCTCCTCCTTCAGGTCACGCCGATTTCCCGGGACGAGGTGGATACCTATCAGGATATCCGGGGGCGTCTGGACGCGCTCGCGGGCCGCATCAACGGGGCCTATGCCGAGATGGACTGGCAGCCGATCCGCTATCTGAACCGGACCTACCGCCGGGATCAGTTGGCCGGCATCTACCGCGCCGCGCGGGTCGGTCTGGTCACGCCGCTGCGCGACGGCATGAACCTTGTGGCCAAGGAGTATGTGGCGGCCCAGAATCCGGACGATCCCGGTGTGCTGGTCCTGTCGCGGTTCGCCGGTGCCGCCGAACAGCTGGGCGAGGCTCTGCTGGTCAATCCGTTCAGTCGCGAGGAAATGTCGGACGCCATCAAACTGGCCCTGACCATGCCGCTGGCCGAGCGCAAGCGGAGGTGGGAGTGTTTGATGCGGGCGGTGCGGGACACAGACGTGAGTATCTGGCGTGACGACTACGTTTCCACCCTGCGCGCTGTCGAACGTCCGGCGGACGGCGGCGAACGGACGGCCGCCGCCGCGCCCGATCAGGCTGCCTGAACGGAGCCGGGCAGGACGCCGTCCTTGGCCGTCGCGCGGGCGTTGGCTGGCCGGTTCAGCGCCCGCTCCAGATAGCGGTCAATCAGGGCGCTTTCCGGGACATACTCCCGGCCCCAGGCGAGGGCGGAGGCGATCATGACATCCACCGCGGTGAACCGGTCCCCCATCAGATGGGGGCCGGTCGCCAGCGCGGTCAGCAGGCGGGCGATGACGGCGTCATAGCGGGCCTTGGCATCCGGATCGGTCTCGGCCGCGCCACTGATCTTGCCCCAGAAGGCCGGCTCCATCTCGCCCGCCGTCCAACTCAGCCAGGTGACATAGGCCGCCCGGTCCGGCGACCCGACAGATGCGCCCAGGTTCGTCTCCGGATGAAGGTCGGTGAGATAGAGGGCGATCGCGGCCGACTCGGTCACCAGCGCCCCGTCATGGACGAGGGCAGGGACCTTCCCGTCCGGGTGGGCGTTGGCGGGATCGCGAGCGCCGGTCAGCGTCATTGCGCGAAAGATGTCGACGTAACGGATGTCGTAGTCGACACCGATCTCCTCCAGCAGCCAGACGATACGGCCCGAGCGTGACTGGGGGGCGTGGAACAGGGTGAGCATGGCGATCTCCTTTTTGGGCGCTGACGCTCGCGACGCGGTCGCTCGCTGTCTGAGCGCGATGGCGGCCCCTCGCCGCCGACGGAGATTGACTACTGACACCATGCTGCCAGCATGCTGTCAGTAGTCGCTGTCCAGGGTGAATGAATGAGACGCGCCGACCGGTTATTCCAGATCATCCAGGTGTTGCGCCGGTCCTCGAAACCGGTGACCGCCGACACCATGGCCGTTGAACTGGAGACGTCGAAACGCTCCATCTATCGCGACATCGCCACCCTCATGGGCCAGCGCGTGCCGATCCGGGGCGAGGCGGGGATCGGCTATGTTCTGGATGGCGGCTTCGACATGCCGCCGCTGATGCTGACGTCGGACGAGGTCGAGGCGGCGGTGCTGGGAGCGCAATGGGTCGCCGGTCGGGGCGACCCGGCCCTCGCGCGTGCCGCCCGGGACTTGATCGCCAAGATCGCCGCCACCGTGCCGGAAAACCTTCGACCGGTGCTGCTCGAGCCGGCCGTCGCCAGCGCTCCGGTCTGGGCCCCCAACGAGATCGAGACTCTGGACATGTCGCGGGTACGGGCGTGGATTCACGCCGGGCGCAAGCTGCGGCTGCACTATGCGGACGAACAGGGGAACGAGACCTTGCGCGTCATCTGGCCCTGTCTGGTCGGCTATCGCGATACCAAGCGGCTGCTGGTCGGCTGGTGCGAAACCCGCGAGGATTTCCGCACCTTCCGCGCGGACCGCGTGGTCGAGGCGGAATTCCTTGACGACCGATATCCCGGGCGGCCGGCTGTCCTGCGCGGTCGATGGTATGCCAGGATCGAGGCCGAACACGCCGCCTGGGAGGCGAAGGGCCGCCCGCCGCCTCAGTAGATTTCGAACAGGCCAGCCGCGCCCATGCCGCCACCGACGCACATGGTGACCACACCATATTTGGCCCCGCGCCGCTTGCCCTCGATCAGGACGTGGCCGGTCATCCGGGCACCGGACATGCCATAGGGGTGGCCGATCGAGATGGCACCGCCGTCGACGTTGAGCAGTTCATTGGGGATGCCCAGCTTGTCGCGGCAGTACAGGACCTGCACCGCGAAGGCCTCGTTCAGCTCCCAGATGCCGATGTCGTCGATGGTCAGGCCATGCGCCTTCAGCAGTTTGGGCACGGCATAGATCGGACCGATGCCCATTTCGTCGGGCTCGCAGCCGGCCACGGCCATGCCGCGATAGGCGCCGAGGGGCTGAAGGCCGCGATGCACGGCCTCGCCCGCCTCCATGATGACGCAGGCCGAGGCACCGTCCGACAACTGGGACGCATTGCCGGCGGTGATGAATTTCCCCTCGGTGATCGTCTCGCCTGAACCGAACACGGTCTTCAGCGACTTCAGACCTTCCAGCGTTGTGTCGGCGCGATTGCCCTCGTCCTTCGACAGGGTGACCTCCTTCGATGAGGTCTGGCCCGTGGCCTTGTCCATTACCAACATGGTGGTGGTCATGGGCACGATCTCGGCGTCGAACCGGCCGGCCTCCTGGGCGGCGGCCGTGCGTTGCTGGGACTGGAGGGCGTATTCGTCCTGGGCGTCGCGCGAAATGCCATACCGTGTGGCCACGATCTCGGCGGTCTCAAGCATCGACATATACATGTGTGGAACCTGCTTCAGCAGGGCTTCGTCCTTGCCGCGATGCAGGTTCATGTTCTGGTTCTGGACCAGGGAGATGGATTCCAGCCCGCCGCCGACGGCGACCTTCTGGCCGTCCACGATCACCTGTTTGGCGGCCGTGGCGATACCCATCAGGCCCGAGGCGCACTGGCGATCCAGGCTCATGCCGGCGACGCTGGTCGGCAGGCCGGCGGCAAGCGCGATCTGACGCGCCACATTGGTGCCGGTCGATCCCTGCTGCAGGGCCGCGCCCATGACGACGTCCTGAACGGCCTCGCCCTCGATGCCTGCCCGCGCCACGGCGTGTTTTACCGCATGAGCGCCGAGTTGCTGTGCCTGGGTGTCGTTGAAGGCTCCGCGATAGGCCCGGCCGATGGGGGTCCGGGCGGTGGAGACGATGACGGCTTCGCGCATGGAGGGCTCCCTGGGTGCGTTGTCGCGCTGTGCCTGCGACCTGAACGCGGATTGATCCTGACGCCTTACGCGCCTGTCGTTGCGTCAAGGCAAGGCCCGACATCCCTGCCTAGCGCGCCGGGTGACCCGTCGAAAGACCAATCCTCACTCAAGTGTGAGCGTTTTGCGCCTTGTTCAGTTCGATCATGCCTTGGGCCGCGCCCATCTCCGGCACGATCTCGCCCGTGCGGTCAGAAATCTCGGCGAACCGGGCGGCGACCTGTTCCGGCGCGTCCTCGCCGACGGCGCGGATGCCCTGGGTGATCGTCACATAGGCGCGCTCGAACCCGCCGGCACCGGCGGTGAGGATGCATCGGCTGGGCGCGTCCTCACTGACCAGATACAACAGGCCGGGCGAGACCGTGTCGGGACCCAGCAGGTCGAGCGGCAGTCGGGCCCCAAGGTCCTCGGTCATCCGGGTATGGGCGGTCGGGGCCAGGCAGTTCACCCGGACATCGTTCTTCGCGCCCTCGATCGACAGGGTCTGCATCAGGCCGACCAAGGCCATCTTGGCGGCACCATAGTTCGACTGGCCGAAATTGCCGTACAGGCCCGAAGACGAAGTGGTCATGACGATACGGCCGTAGTTCTGCTCGCGCATGATCTCCCATACGGCCTTGGTGCAGTTCACCGCCCCCATCAGATGGACGTCCATGACGAAGCGGAAGTCGTCCAGTTCCATCTTGGCGAAAGTCTTGTCGCGCAGGACGCCGGCGTTGTTCACAAGGATGTCGATCCGGCCCCATTTCTCCAGCGCCGCCGCGACCATGGCCTCGACGGCAGCAAAGTCTGTAACCGAAGCCGCATTGGCCATGGCCTCGCCCCCGGCCGCGACAATCTCCGCCACGACCGCCTCGGCCGCCGTGGCCGACCCCCCTGAACCGTCGCGTGCGCCGCCCAGATCGTTGACGACCACCTTTGCGCCGCGTTTGGCCAGGGCGAGGGCGTGTTCTCGTCCCAGACCACCCCCGGCCCCGGTTACGATCGCCACCCGCCCATCAAACCGCATCGTCATCGACTACTTCTCCTGTCGCCAAACGCTTCCTAGCAGCCGCTCGGGCCGGGGAAACCCGCCCATTGTGTTGAAACGGCGCCACAGTCGCCGCATTCATAGCCAAAATAAGGAACCGTGGTGTTACATTGTCGTTCGGGCTTGTGAGTACCCCGTATAAACGGGACTTTGGGCAACCATTGAGTTATGAGGGATATGATGAAGGTTAAACTTCTCGCCGGTGTCGCGATGGCGGGGCTGTTTGCCGCCGGCGTCGCCAACGCCGAGCCGAACGGCTGGTACGGTGCCGTTGATGCGGGCTACCACACGATCGACGATATCGGGCTGGTTTCGGAATCCGCGTCGCGTCAATTCGACGTTGCGACCGATGACAGCTGGGCCGGGTTCGCCCGTCTGGGCTATCGGTTCGACCAGAACTGGCGTGTTGAGCTGGAAGGCGGCTATCGCGAGAACGATATCTCGTCGATCGTCAACCCGGGTCTGGGCATTCCGACCGGCGTCTGCCAGATCGGCCCGCCGGCTGGTCCGTGCGGCACGGCTGAGGGCAAGATCAAGTCGGCCGCTCTGATGGTCAACATGATCTATGACTTCGGCAACGCCGACTCGGCGCTGCGTCCGTTCATCGGCCTGGGTGCCGGTGTGAACCGCGTCGACACGACCTTCCTGGGCACGCTGGGCGGCAACCGCACGGTTGGCGTGGGTGCCGATGACAGCTCTGCCAAACTGGCGGCGCAAGCCATCGCCGGTCTGGCCTTCGCCATGAGCGACCGGGCCCACCTGGACCTGACCTATCGCTACCTGATGTCGGACATGGAAACGACGACCTTCGTGTCGTCGGCTCCGGCGGCCCTGGGTTCGCTTGAAGGCCGTTACGACGACAGCCACACCGTGACGCTGGGCCTGCGCTATGCGTTTGGTGCGGACGAGCCGGCCTATATCCCGCCTCCGCCGCCCCCGCCGCCGCCGCCTCCGCCGCCCCCGCCGCCTCCGCCGCCGCCCCCGCCGCCGCCTCCGCCGCCGCCTCCGGCCGCGCGTGAGTTCGTGGTGTATTTCGACTGGGATCGTTCGGACCTGACGGCCGAAGCCTCGTCGGTGGTGACGCAAGCCGCCAACTACGCCAAGTCGGGTCGTCCGACGCGCATCCTGGTCGTCGGTCACGCCGACACCTCGGGTTCCGCGGCGTACAACGTCGGCCTGTCGAACCGCCGCTCGCGGACCGTGGCTGATGCTCTGGTCGCCCAGGGCGTCAACGGCGGCGTGATCTCGCTGGACGGCAAGGGCGAAACCGCCCTGGCCCGCCCGACGGCTGACGGCGTGCGTGAGCCGCTCAACCGTCGTGCCACCATCGGCATCAACTTCCGCTAAACCCGGAAGGCCGAAGGCCAACAAACAGAGCCGCCGGCTCCCGAAAGGGGGCCGGCGGTTTTGCTTTGTGCGGTCGGGCTTCGGGTCCGGGGTGGTCAAAGCCACAGCCGCTCGCTATCTCCGCCCAACGGAAGAAGGACAGGTTTCCATGCGCGTGGCGATGATCGGTACCGGCTATGTGGGCCTGGTTTCAGGGGCCTGTTTCGCCGATTTCGGCCATGATGTGATCTGCGTCGACAAGGACCCGTCCAAGATCGAGCGGCTGGAACGGGGCGAGATTCCGATCTTCGAACCCGGCCTCGACGACCTGGTCGCGGCGAACGTGCGCGACGGTCGGCTCAGCTTCGCCCTGGACGGGGCGGAGGCGATCCGGGCGGCCGATGCGGTCTTTATCGCCGTGGGCACGCCGTCACGGCGGGGCGATGGTCATGCCGACCTGTCCTATGTCCATGCGGCAGCTGAGGAGATCGCCGGCCTGATCGAGGGCTTCACCGTCGTGGTGACCAAGTCCACGGTCCCGGTCGGCACGGGCGACGAGATCGAGCGGATCATCCGCGAACGCCGGCCGGACGCCGACTTCGCCGTGGTGTCGAACCCGGAGTTCCTGCGCGAGGGCGCCGCGATCGAGGATTTCAAACGGCCGGATCGCGTCGTCGTCGGCACCGAGGACGCGCGGGCCCAGGCGGTGATGCGGGAGTTGTATCGCCCCTTGAACCTGAACGAGACGCCGATCCTGTTCACCGGCCGCCGCACCTCGGAACTGATCAAATATGCCGCCAACGCCTTCCTGGCGATGAAGATCACCTTCATCAACGAGATGGCCGATCTGTGCGAGGCGGTCGGTGCCGATGTCCAGCAGGTCGCGCGCGGCATTGGCCTGGACAAGCGGATCGGCGGCAAATTCCTCCACGCTGGCCCCGGCTATGGCGGCTCCTGCTTTCCCAAGGACACCATTGCCCTGGTCCGGACAGCGACGGACGCGGGATCGCCGGTTCGTCTGATTGAAACAACGGTCCAGATCAATGACGCCCGCAAGAAGGCGATGGCGGGCCGGGTGGCCGAGGCCCTTGGGGGCGAACTGAAGGGCAAGACGGTCGCCCTGCTGGGCCTGACCTTCAAGCCAAACACCGACGACATGCGTGATGCGCCCTCGCTGGAAGTCGCTCCGGCCCTGATTGCCATGGGGGCGACGGTGCAAGCCTTTGACCCGGAGGGCATGGAGGAGGCGGCGCGTCTGCTGGAGGGTGTCGTGTTCAAGGACGGCCCCTACGAGGCGGTCTCGGGTGCCGATACGGTGGTGATCCTGACCGAATGGGACCAGTTCCGCGCGCTTGATCTGGACCGGGTCAAGCTGCTGATGCGCCAGCCGGTGATGGTGGATCTGAGGAACGTCTACCGGCCCGAGGAAATGCGGGCCCGCGGTTTCCGCTACGCCTCGATCGGCCGCAGCTAGCGCAGGATCACGGGGGTCAGTTCGAGGCGTTCCGCGGCGACCGCCTCGGCCTTGGGCAGGAGCGTTCGACCGGCGCCGATGACGACAGTCGCCGTCAGGGCGGCGGACAGCGCGGCGATGGCAGCCAGTTTCACCCCGTCGGCGAATTCCTGATGGTCCGGACGCAAGCGATTCCCCCGCAACGAGTGCGGTTCGTTTCCAGCACCACACGCTGCTGACCGCAAGTCACGGAACGGTGTGCAATGACAAAAAAATAGGCGGAGCCGCGAAGCTCCGCCCATTTTCGGTGCGCTATCGCTTGCGGCGCGACCGTCTGCTGCTTGAGCGCTAGCCGCGGAACGGGCGGATCAGGATCTCGACCCGGCGGTTCTGAGCCTTGCCCTCGGCCGTGGCGTTCGAGGCGATCGGGGCGCTTTCGCCGCGGCCGTCGACATAGAGACGGTCGGCCAGGACGTTGCGGCTGACCAGATATCGGGCCACCGACGCGGCACGCTCACGCGAGAGGTTCAGATTGTACTCATCCGTGCCGTCGGAGTCGGCGTGGCCGACGATGTCGATGATCGACTGGTCGTAGCGGTTCAACACCGTCGCCACATCGTCCAGCGTCGCAAAGGAGCGTGCGTTAACGCCGGACTGGTTGGAGGCGAAGGTCACGTCGGCCGGCATGCGCAGGATCAGATTGTCGCCCTGACGCGCCACGCCGACGCCGGTGCCGGACAGTTCTGCCTCAAGTTCACGCTGCTGGCGATCCATGTACTGGCCGACGGCCGCGCCGCCGAGAGCGCCGATGCCGGCCCCGATCAGGGCGTTCTTGCGGCCCTCTTCGGAGTTCGAGGTGTTGGTCAGATAGCCCAGCAGGGCACCGCCCAGTGCACCGGCGATCACGCCCGTGCCGGTGTTGTTGCGCCGCGGCGCGGAACTGTAGGGATCGGTGGTGGTGCAGGCAGCACCGCCCAGCAGAATGGCAATGCTGGCACCGGTGAGAAGGAGTTTGCTGCGCATGGTGGGTATCCCTGTCTGTAAAAATCTCTCTGGCGCCGAAACGCGAGCTTACGGTGAAGGTTCCGACCTGTACCGGATGTGAACGACCCCCGGGCGGGTCCGTTGCGACGCGGCTTTGCCAAGTTCGCGGCTTAGGGCGTATGGAACCGCCAGCACCCGAACGATGAGGCCCGACGTGAGCGCGATCCCCAGCCCCGAGACTGCAGCCCCCGCGGGCAAGGCGATCGAGCCCGTGTCGATGGGACTGTTCGATACCGATTTTCAGGCCTTCGCCGACCGGCTCGGTGACTCCTTCAAGCGCTACGGGTTCGCCGTCATCGCCGACCACGGCCTGGACGAAGTCGTGATCGACGCCGCAATTGCCGACACCAAGACCTTCTTCGCCCTGCCCGAGGAGACCAAGCGCCGGTATCACCAACCCGGCACCGGCGGTGCGCGGGGCCTGACACCGTTCGGTGTCGAGGCCGCCAAGGGCGCGGCGACTGTCGATCTGAAGGAGTTCTGGCATGTCGGCCGTGAACTGCCCGCGGGGCATCCGTACCGCAAATACATGCGCGACAACGTCTGGCCGACCGAGGTCGAGGGCTTCCAGCGGCACCTGTACGGCATGTTCGCCGCCATGGACGAATTGGGCGCGAAGATCCTGCGCGCCATCGCCCGTTATCTGGAGCTGGGCGACGACTTCTTTGAGGACAAGGTCGAAATGGGCAATTCGATCCTGCGGATGCTGCACTATCCGCCGGTGCCGGCGGGGGCTTCAGGCGTCCGCGCCGGTGCCCATGAGGACATCAACGTCATCACCCTTCTGCTGGGTGCAGAGGAGGCTGGCCTGCAGCTGAAGGACGCCGACGGCGAATGGCTGGACATCGCGCCGCCGCCGGGTGCGCTGGTGGTCAATATCGGCGACATGCTGCAGCGGTTGACCAACCACGTCCTGCCATCCACCAGCCACCGGGTCATCAATCCGACGCCGGAACGGGCCAGCTTCGCCCGCTATTCCACGCCTTTCTTCCTGCATTTCAACCCGGACTTCGTGATCGAGACCCTGCCGTCGATGATCACGCCCGACAATCCGGACCGCTATGCGGGCAAGGCGATCATGGCCGAGGATTTCCTGACCGAGCGGCTCAGGGAAATTCGGCTGATCTGAGCCCGCTAGCGCGAGATTCTCAGCCGGGTGATGTCGCGCCCGATGGATTTGAACGCGTCGGACAGGTCCGCCCCGCTGGCCGGCAGGAAGGCCGCGCCTGAGCTGGAGCAGCCGTTCAGGACCTCGGCACCGCGCCCGTTCGTATTCATCTGGAACCCCACGGTGTAGACGACAATACCCTGGGCCTTCATCGCGGCGCACAGAGCCTCGGTCTGCTCGTAGGGATCGCCGTTGGTCGCGTCGCAGCCGATGTGGTCCGAGGCGCTGCCCGAGCCCGAGCCGGCGTCAGCCGCGATCACCCCGGTACAATAGGGCGTATTGAACTCACCGTCCGTCATGATCACCACCGCCTTCATCAGGTCGTCGTCGTCATACGCACCCGCGGACGCGCTCGGCCACAGCGAGTTGAAGGCTGGAGAGACCGCATACCAACCCCAGGCCGCGCCAATCTGGGCCGCGGTGGAGCCACCGGTCTCGAGATCGGTGATGAGGGCCTTCAGCGTGGACCGGCTACTGGACAAGGGCCGGATGACGGCGTCGGGGCAGCCGTGGCCCGGGGCAGGATAGTTGCGACCGACCCGGTTCGAGCCCGGCGCCGCGTCCGTATAGGCCCCCGACCCCGCCCGTTCGCTTACACAGGAGCTGATCTGGTGAGCCCTCAAGGTCCCGTAAGGATTTCGGAACACGCGCCACTGGCAGCCGTCTTCGCCACACCAGCTGGAACCGCCTGACGTATGGGCACCCCATTCGGCGCCATTGACGCCGATCGAATAGGTGTTGTTCGACTGTCGTGTCACTACATAGGGCCGGTTGTTGACCTGGGTCATGCCGTTGGCCCCGGTGATGTAGACTCCGTCGCCGTCTTCCAGGCCATGGCCGGGGGCGGTCACCTGGACGGCGCAGTCCGACAACAGGCACTGTCGCACCTCGCCATCGTCGTCATATCGGTCGTACCCGTTGGTGTTCACAGACACCCAGGACGAACCGTTCCAGGTTTCGAGCGAGAATTTCTTGCTGCTGATCCTCTGGACCCTGAATGCTCGGTCATTGACCTCGTCCATGCCGTCGACGTCCCGGATCCACACATAGTCGTTGGACTGAAGGCCGTGACCGGTTGAGGTGGTGACCACGCCTTTGTTGGCGCGTGTGATGCCGCTGATGTTCCTCGCGGACGACATGGCCCAGGCCATGTGTGAGATGGACCGGGCACCGGTCGGCGTTCCGCGGGCTCCGTTTGCGTAGGAACCGAGGTTGACCCCCATCGAATAGGGAACGATCGCCATCTTGGAATAGTAGGGTGTCTGCAGGTCCTGGACGACCATGTCGACAAGTTCTTCCGCGGCGTCCTTGAGGTCGTCGATCTTCGAACCCGCCATGGACCCCGTGATGTCCAGCACCAGGGCGACCTCGAGATTCTTGGACGAGCGATTGACCTCGGAATGGGCTCCGACCGGCAGATAGTCATCCATGAAGGTGCCGTAGGGCGGCAGGAAGATGTTGGCGACCAGGGTCTTCACGTCGACCTTCGATCTGGCGACCACGACTGCGTCGTCATTCAGGATGAAGGTCGTGTCGGCCTCACGCAGGATCACATCGGGATAGGCCTTCAGGTTCGCTCGAAGCGCGGCCATGCCAACCCGCTGGAGATCGTCGTCTTCGGAGAAGGACGAGCGGGCGGCGGCGAGCGCCGCGGCGTCCAGCGCGTCCTGCAGGTTGACCCGGACGGTCGAGGCGCGGTGGATGTCGACGCCGCCCATCGTCATCAGGATCAGCACCGGCAGGCTGAGACCGAACAGCATCGCGACATTGCCGCGCGCATCGGATCGCAACCGGCGGAGAAAACTCATCAGGCCGCGGAAAAGGGTCGGGTCAGCGCGCTTTGCCATGGTTCTGGATCCAGCCATGTCGCCGGGAACGATCGCCCGGCTGGGCGGTAGCCTCGACTCTCGCGGTTAAGGCTTCATGAGGCCGGGCGATTTATCGGGAAATCCTGAGCTGGGTGATGTCCCGCCCGATGGCGTTGAAGGCCTCGGACAGTTCGGTACCGCTGCCGGCGTCATAGAAGCCGCTGCTGGTTGAGGCGCAGTACTGGAGCAGGGCCCTCGCGTTACCGGTGCTCCCGATCTGGAAGCCGACTGTATAGACAACGATCCCCTGGGCCTTCATCGCGTCACACAGAGCCCGGCTCTGGGCATAGGGCTCGCCGTTGTCGGGGTCGCAGTTTATGCTCGTCGCGTTGGAGGCATTGTAGCCTCGCGCTGTCACGCCGTTGCAGTAGGGAGCGTTGAACTCGCCATCGGTCATGATGATCACGGCCTTCAGGGTCTCGGCGGTGTTGTAGGCGGCACCCGCCGACGACGGCCACAGCGAGCCGAAATTCGGCGACACCATATACCAGCCCCAGGCGATACCGATCTGGCCCGCCGTCGACCCGCTCACGGACAGCGCGTTGATGTTCGCCTTGATATCGCTGATGTTGCTTGAGAGCGGCTGGATCGTGCTTTCCAGGCATCCGCCGGTGATGTCGGGATAGTGACGTCCGACCCGGGCGGAGGCGGTCGCGGCCGCGTCGGTATAAGCCTGGGCACCGGTGCGTTCGGTGACGCAGTCGCTGATCAGATGGGCGGTGAGGTCTTCGTTCTCGTTCTCGAAGGCGTAGTAGGTGCAGCCCTGTCCGGCGCACCAGGACTTGCCGCCCGAGGTGTAGGGCGAGAGGGCGTTTCCGACCAGGTCGATGGTGTAGGTGTTGGTTGTGCGGTTCCCGACCAGATGGGGCTGGTCGTTGATCTGGGTCATGCCCCCGACGCCGGTGATATAGACGTAGTCGTTGTTGTTCATCCCATGCCCGGCAGAGGTGATGGTGATGGAGCAATCATTGTTCTGGCATTTCTGAACCCGGCCGGCGCTACCGGAATGGTTGCTGTAGTTTCGACCATCCACGCGGCTGCCGCTCAAGGTGTAGAGCTCGAACGTATTGGCGGTCTTGTTCTTGACCAGATAGGCCTTGTTGTTGAGCTGGGTCATGCCGGAGACACCGGAAATCCAGACCACATCGTTGTTGGCGAACCCGTGACCATTCGAGGTGATCACGACGGGTCGGGCCTTTGTGGCGGCCGTGATCGTCCTCTGTGTGCCGGTCAGGTTGATGACCGCACCGGTGATGTTGGTTGAGCCGGTGACTGTACCCCGCACCGAGTTCAGATAGCTGCCGGGATTGACCGAATAGGACCACGGCACCAGTGCGACCCTGGAATAGTAGGGGGTCTGGACCGGCTGGACGACCAGATCGACGAGATCCCTGGCCGCCGCCTTCAGGTCGGTCAGTTTCTGGCCGCTCATCGAGCCCGACATATCGAGGACCAGAGACACCTCGATATTCCGGGATGACCGGTCGACCTCGGAATGGGCCCCGACCGGCAGGTAGTCGTCCATGAACCTGCCGTAGGGCGGCAGGAAGATGTTGGCGACCAGGGTCTTCACATCGACCTTGGAACTGGCGACGACGACATCGTCGCCGTTCAGAACGAAGCTGGTATCGGCTTCGCGCAGCGTGATCTCGGGATAAGCCTTGAGGTTGGCGCGGAGCGACGCCAGCCCGACGGTCTGGAGTTCGGCATTCGTGGTGTAGGGCGACCGGGCGGCCGCCAGGGTCGCGGCGTCCAGCGCGTCCTGCAGGTTGACCCTTACAGTCGAGGCGCGGTGGATATCGACTCCACCCACGGTCATCAGGATCAGCACCGGCAGGGTGAGTCCAAACAGCATGGCGACATTGCCGCGCGCGTCATCGGCCATGCGTCGTGTGAAGCCCGTCAGGCTGCGGCCGATGCCTTCAATCCAGGTCTTCAGCCCCATCGCAGCGTCCGCCGTTGGTCGCGAGCGCTCTTCGCCCACGCACACCCGGACGAAAATGGACCAAGCCGGTTAAAGGAAAGCCCCATGCCGACGGTTAACAGTCCGTCGGCATGGTGTGTGCCTCAGGTCTCCCAGCCGCAGTCCTTGCCGCGGTTCTGGGCCGTCAGCCAGGTGTTCAGCGGGGCGAAATAGGCGGCCACGGCCGAGGCGTCGTTCTCACGCTGGCCGGTGAAGGCTTCCATCGCCTCGGGCCACGGGCGGGACTGGCCCATCTCCATCATGGCGTTGAAGCGCGCACCGACCGCCTCGTTTCCGTAAACCGAGCAGCGATGCAGCGGACCGGTCCAGCCGGCCTGTTCGCAGGCCGCCTGATGGAACTGGAATTGGTAGATGTGGGCCAGGAAGTAGCGGGTGTAAGGCGTATTGCCCGGGATGTGATATTTCGCGCCCGGGTCGAAGGCGCCGGCGGGACGCGGTCCGGGCGGAACCAGGCCCTGATAGCGCAGCATATTCTCCGACCAGGCGTCATTGTATTCCGCCGGGCTGGTCTCCCCGTTGAACACGCCCCAGCGCCAGCGGTCGACCATCAGGCCGAAGGGCAGGAAGGCGATCTTGTCGAGCGCCATCTTGAGCAGGAAGGGGATGTCCTCTTCCTCACCCGGTACAGTCTGCAGCACGCCGATCTGGTTCAGGTAGGTGGGGGTCAGGGCCGACAGGCCGACGAAGTCGCCGATGGCCTCGTGGAAGCCGTCGTTGGCCCCGTTGCGGAACAGGAAGGGCTGATCCTTGTAGGCGCGCTGGTAGTAGTTGTGCCCCAGCTCATGGTGGACGGTATAGAAGTCCTCGCCATTGACCTCGGTGCACATCTTGATGCGGATGTCCTCGAGATTGTCGAGGTTCCAGGCCGAGGCATGGCAGACAACCTCGCGGTCGCGCGGGCGGGTGATCTGGCTGCGCTCCCAGAAGGTTTCCGGCAGCTCGGGCAGGCCCATGGAGACGTAGAAGCCCTCGCCGGTCTCGACCATCTTGCGGGCGTCATAGCCGGAGGCGACCAGCCGTTCGGTCAGGTCGTAGCTGGACTCACCACCCGTGGCGGGGGCGACCACGTCATAGATATTGCCCCACTGCTGCGACCACATATTGCCCAGCAGATCGGCGCGGATCGGGCCGCTGTCCGGCTGGACCTCATCGCCGTAGGCGGCGTTCAGGCGTCCGCGCACATAGCAGTGCAGGTTCTCGTAGAAGGGTTTGACCTGGGCCCACAGCCGGTCGGTCTCTGCGGCGAAGGCGTCCGGCTCCATGTCATAGCCGGCGCGCCACATGGCACCGGTATCGGCGAAGCCCAGTTCGCGGCTGCCCTCGTTGGCGATCTCGACCATGCGTGCATAGTCGGGAGCCATGACCGGGGAGATGGTGCGCCAGCCTTCGTACAGGGCCTTGGCCTCGGCCGGATCCCGGGTTTCGGCCAGCAGTTGGGAAGCCTCGTCCAGGGTGATCTGACGGCCCTGGTATTCGAACTTGCCGACTGAATAGGTCGAGTCCAGCCGGGTGGTGATCTCGGCCAGTTCACCGGCCGCGCCGGGCCGGTTGGGGGCCGGCAGGACGATGCCCAGCCGCAGCAGGTTCAGCTTGCGGCGCACTTCGGCGGGAACCTGGACATCGTTGAACGCCGCCGCGCCATTGGCCAGCTCGACCTGCAGCTCGGTGTATTCGGCGTTGATCCGGCTCTCCAGCCACATGGTGTCGTAGGTGATGTTGGTGGCGCGGGTCCACTGGATGCGGGCGGCCTCTTCGCTCAGTGCGGCCAGCCGGGCCTCGGCATCAGCGACAAAGGCGGCGGCACCCTGGGCTGTGGCGGGCCGTGCGGCCATGGTGGCCGGTGCCGGTGCCGGTGCCGGTGCCGGGTCAGGCGCGGGCTCGCCGCCGACGCGATGGCCAAAGGTGCCCGTTCCAAGATTGGCGCAACCGGCCACGAGCGTCAGGGTACAGGCGGCGGCAGCCGTCATCAGGGTGCGTTTCATGAGCATTCCTCCTTGCGCGGTCTGAAGCCGCGCCGCTGGCCGGGCAGGTGAAGGGAGCCGGGGGCCGGCGTCAAGCTGCGCCGTTCTTCCCCCCTCCACCGCGCCCCGCGCGGTCCCCCTCCCCTAAGGGGCCGGAATAACGCAGGCGGCCAGTCCCTGTTCGCGGACCGTGCCCATGGCGGCCTGGATGCGCGAAGCGCGCCGGCGGACATAGGGGCCGGGGGCGGAGGCGCTGTAGCGCCGGGGCGAGGGCAGGATGGCGGCCAGGCGCGCGGCCTCGCGGGGGGTCAAATCCTCGGCTGATTTGCCGAACCAGTGCTGGGAGGCTGCCTCGGCTCCGTAGACGCCGGGAGCCCATTCGGCGACGTTGAGATAGACCTCCATGATCCGCCGCTTGCCCCAGACGGCCTCTATGGCGACGGTGTAGCCGGCCTCCAGACCCTTGCGGATCCAGTCACGGCCCGGCCACAGGAAGGCGTTCTTGGCCGTCTGCTGGCTGATCGTCGACCCGCCGCGAATACGGCCCGAGCCACGCTTTTCGGAGCGGGCATTGGCCTGCAGGGCGCGTTCGATGGCCTTCATGTCAAAGCCGCGGTGGGCACAGAAGGTCGAATCCTCGGAGGCGATCACGGCCTGGACCAGCCGTGGCGAGATGCGGTCCAGCGAGCGCCAGCGATAGGACAGGCCCTCGCCTCCGAAGGCGCGGCTGACCATCAGAAAGGTGGTCGGCGGGGCCACGAAACGCTGGATGACGATGCTGCTGGTGCCCAGCAGGATCAGCGACAGAAACAGGGTCAGCACAGGGCGGCCCTTCCTCGCGGTCTTGGTCAGCCCCGACATGGGGAGATGGTGACGCGGCCGGCGGCGGGGAGCAAGCGCCCTGTCACATCCCGGGCAGGGTCAGACGTCGACCACACCGGCGTTGCCGTCCTCGTCGGCCCAGGCGACGCGGGTTGCGTCGGGGCTCATGGCCAGGGCGGAGATCGGGGCACCCCGGTCCGCCTTGAGGAAATTCAGACCCTGCCCCGCCGGGTTGGCCAGCCAGACGCGGCCGTCGCTGAGGCCCGCGGTGAGCACCCCATGTTTCGGTTGCGAGGCGACGAGGGCGATCTGGCTGCCTTCGTCGAAGCCGATCTCGGTGGCTTCGCGGCCCATGGGGCCGTTGGACCCGACGAAGGGCCAGAGCACGGCCCCCTGGGCCCCTGAGGTGGCCATCAACTGGCCGTTGGCCAGGAAGCTCATCGCCCGGACCTTGG
The DNA here is from genome assembly GCA_965284535.1 of Caulobacteraceae bacterium. GTDB lineage: Bacteria > Pseudomonadota > Alphaproteobacteria > Caulobacterales > Caulobacteraceae > Brevundimonas. The sequence continues at coordinate 439,492 of OZ260090.1, read as the reverse complement.
ACGGATAGCCGCCCATGCGCAGGTTTTTCTGGTCCTTGATCCGCCAGCCGTGCAGCTGGGCGTCCTGCATGGCGGTGACCACGAAGGCCCCGTCTGGCGAGAAGGTCACGGCGGTGTGCGACCCGGCCCATTTCAGGAAGGTCGGCTTCTGGTCGGCGATGCGAGCGAACCACAGGGCGGCGCCGCCGTAGGTCGATGTGGCGATGCGGCGGCCCTTGGGCTCAAAGGCCACGCCCGAAACAGTCCGCTCGTGCTGGAAGTCACGGCGGAAGCCGGCGTCCTTGGCATCGATGACGGTCAGGGTCTTGCCGGCCGAGAAGGCGATCAGGCCGCTCTCGGGCGAGGCGTCAACGGCGTCGATCCACTGGTTCCTGGCGCTGGTGGCCAGAACGCCGGCGTCGCCGCGCCGGTGCCAGATCAGGCGTCCGTCGTCGCCGCCGGTGATCACGCCCTCGCCCGAGGGGTGGGTCACGGCGCACAGGATCGCCCCGTCATGGGCCGCGCTGAACTCGCCGCCCTCGAAGCGGACCGAACCGTCGCCCAGGGCGAAGATGGCCCCCGCACTGTCGAAGACGAGGGCGGTGATCTGGGCGTCGAAAGTCCTGTTCATGACGGGCGGTTTAGAGGTTCGCCGCCGGGCGTCAACGTCAGCCTGCCCCGTGCTCCGCCACAACCGAGCCCCACAGTTTTTCGACCTCGCCCAGTCCGTCCTCGAAGGCCCGTTGCTCGGCTTTCAGCCGCGCGGTCTCGATGGCGCTGGCCGAACCCCAGATGTTGGAGCGCTGGTCCTCGGTCGCCGTGGTTTCGCCGGTGCCGTAGACGAAGCCGGTCCGCACATCGACGATGATGAAGGCGCAGGTGGCGTTCACCACCGCCTTTTCGCTGGGCAGGAAGCCGAGCGCGATGGTCTGCAACGGACCGAGCTGGGCGCTTTCGGTGCGGAAGTGGGTGTCGATCGTATAGATCAGGATGGCATCGGCGCGAAGTTGGGCGGCTGCGGTGCGCAGGTCGCGGGTAGAGCCCAGATTGCTGGAGACCAGCAGCCGGCTGACCGGCGCAACCGCCGCGACGTGGGGCATGGTGCCCAGGCGGTTGAAGCTCTCGTCCGTCTCGATGTCGCGCGTGGTGACGATGGCGAAGGCCCCGGTGCCGATGCTGTAATTCGATCCGCTGCGATAGCCGGCGGAGGCGACACGAACCACGGCCAGCCGGGCGGGAAAGTTGATCGCCGGCTGCCGCGCCATGGTGGCGGCGATGTCCTTGTCACCCTCGGTGATGGCCCCGAGCGAAACGCCCGCTCCGGGGGTGGTGTAGGTGGAGCAGGCACCGAGCAGTGCCGCCATACAGGCGGCCAGAACCAGCTTTTTCATCTTCACCCTCCTGAGGTGCCCAAGAGTTGCGCATCGATCGGGGCGTATTCGTGACGCCCTGTGAAACGTGTGAAGGCCCTATTCGAGACCGCCGGCACTGCCCGGACGGCACCGGATCAGACGCGAATCGGCGACCGCGGCCTGACGATGGATGACGGCAGCCCGGTATTCGGGATCGCGCAGCATGGTCAGAAAGGCTTCGGCGGTCGGATATTGCGCGATGAAGGCGAGGTCCCAGGCCTCGTCGGCGGGACCGATCAGTGTCAGCTCGGGGCGACCGAGCCAGACCTGCGATCCCCCGGCCCGTTGGAACGGAGACGCGGCCGCCTTGCCATAGGCCGTATAGGCCTGGCCACCGGTCAGGCCCGCGCCATGGCCTTCATGGTCCGCGGGATAGTCTGCGACGGCGTTGAAGCGCAGCAGGTTGATCATGGCGATGGGGCGATCCGCGGCGATATCGCGGAACAGGGCCATGGCCTCGGGCGTGGGATCGATATGGCCGCTCACGCCGCGCAGGCCTCGAATCCGGCCTTCAGCGCGGTCTCGTCCAGGTCGCGGCCGATGAAGACGGCGCGGGACCAGCGGCGTTCGTTGGCTCCCCAGGGCTTCTGCAGGTCGCCCTCGAGAATCATGTGCACGGCCTGGAAGACCAGCCGCCGGTCCTCGCCATTGACGTCGATGATGCCCTTGGCGCGCAGGATGTTCTGGCCCTGCTCACCCAGCAGGCGGTCAAGCCAGGCGGTGAATTTCGTTCCGTCCATCGGCCGTTCGAGCGACAGGGAAATGCCCTTGATGTCGTCCTCGTGCGCATGACCGCGCGCGCCGTGCCCGTGATCGTGCCCTTCATGGTCATGGTCATGGTCATGGTCGTGGTGGTCGTGGCCGCAGTGTTCGTCGTGGACGTGGCCGGCCTCGCCGTGGGCGGGGTTGGCGAACTCGGGGTTGATGTCGAGGATGCGGCCGAGATCGAAGCCGCCGAGGCCGAGAACCTGGTCCAGCGGCACGTCGGCGCGGGTGGCGCGGGTGATCGGGGCCAGCGGGTTGAGGCGGCGCAGGCGGGCCTCGACCGCGACCAGTTCGGCCTCGGTGACGAGGTCGACCTTGTTGAGGATGATGCGGTCGGCGAAGGCGACCTGTTCGCGCGCCTCCTTCGAGTCGTCCAGCCGGGCCATGACATGTTTGGCGTCGACCAGGGCGGTGACGCTGTCCAGCTCGGTCTTCGCCTTGACGTCCTCGTCGACGAAGAAGGTCTGGGCGACGGGGCCGGGATCGGCGAGACCCGTCGTCTCGACGATGATGGCGTCGAAGGCGGGCTTGCCCGGACGCTGGCGTTTCATCAGGCCTGCGACGACCCGGATCAGGTCGCCGCGCACGGTGCAGCAGACACAGCCGTTGTTCATCTCGAACACGTCCTCGTCGGCACCGACCACGAGGTCGTTGTCGATGCCGATCTCGCCGAACTCGTTGACGATGACGGCGTAGCGCTTGCCGTGGTCGCCGGTGAGGATGCGGTTCAACAGGGTGGTCTTGCCGGCGCCGAGGTAGCCGGTGAGGACGGTGACGGGGATTTTGGTGGTCATGGGGCTCATCTAGGGGCGGTGCGGCGCGTGCGCCAGTCCGCTCAGCAGGTCGGGCAGTCGGCGAGCGGGGCCGCTTCAAGTTGAAGCGTCGAATGGCGGATGCTGAAGTTCTGGCGCGCCATGGCCTGCGCCTCCGCCAGAAGCACATCGGCGTCGGGACGCTCATGGCAGAGGTGGGCGGTCAGGGCGGTCTCGGTGGTCGACAGGCCCCAGACGTGCAGGTCGTGGACCGCGGTGACGCCGGGCAGGGCCAGGAAGGCGGCGCGGATGGCCTCAACATCGACGCCGCGCGGGGCGGCGTCCATGGCCAGATTGACCGAGTCCTTCAACAGCCCCCAGGTGCCAAGCAGGATCACCGCCACGATGGCGATGCTGACCAGCGGGTCGATGATCGACCAGCCGGAGACCATGATCACCGCCCCGGCGATAACCACGCCGATGGAGACGGCGGCGTCGGCCATCATGTGCAGATAGGCACCCCGGGCGTTCAGGTCGCTGTGCTGGTCTCGCATGAACAGCAGGGCGGTGCCCAGATTGATGACGAAGCCGATGGCCGCCACGCCCATGATCAGGCCGGACATGACCGGGGCGGGCTCCGCGAGGCGGCGAACGGCCTCGAAGGCGATGGCTCCGCAGGCGAGGATCAGCAGGAGGGCATTGCCCAGCGCCGCCAGCACCGTGGCCTTGCCGTAGCCATAGGTCTTGCCCGGCCCGCCGGTGCGGCGCGCCAGCCAGACCGCGCCGCCGGCCATGGCCAGACCCAGCACATCCGACAGATTGTGACCCGCATCGGCCATCAGGGCGGTCGAGCCGCTGAACACGCCGGCCCCGAACTCGATGGCGACGAAGACCAGATTGACGATCAGGCCGACGGCATAGCGCCAGTCGCCGGTAACGACCGGGCCGTGGTGATGCCCGTGCCCGTGAGCATGACCGTGACCATGCGAATGGTCGTGCGCGTGATCGTGAGCCATCGGGCAGAGCCTAGTGCTGGTGCAATGCCATGAGAAGGCCGAGCAGGATGAGGGCGGCCCCGAGGATGGCTCCTTCATAGCGGGCCCAGCGCTCGAGCTTCAGCATCGAGGCTCCCGCGCGGGCCAGGGTGGTGAAGACCGCCATGCCGACGATCGTTCCGACGGCGAAGACGCCGGTCAGGGCGATCAGCACCGGCAGACCCTCTTCGGCCGAGGACAGATAGATGGGCAGCAGCACCTCGCCCGGCGAAATAGCCATCATGGCGACGAGGCCGAAGAGGGCGGCGGCGTTGGATACGGTCGGCTCGGGCATGTCCATCGGCGGGCCACCGGCCAGGGCCGGACGGCGAATGACCGCGCGCGCCAGGTAGAAGGTGCCGAAGGCGAACAGCAGGGCCGCCGAGATCCACGGCAGGACGCCGCGGATCCACTGGTCCAGGGCCAGACCCGCGGCGACGATCAGGCCGCCGGCGACAGCCGTGGTGGCGATATGGGCCAGTCCGGCCGTGACGACGGCCCCCAGGGTGCGTGGGAGGCTCCAGCGCTGGGCGCGGCCGACCAGGACGAAGGGCAGCCAGTGGGTCGGAATAGCCGCGTGCAGGAAGGCGGCGACCAGCCCGCCCGCGAGCAGGGTCATCAGCACCGGTTGTTCGAGATCGGGGGGCATCGTCGCTTCTATAGCGTGTTACTTTATAACGGTCGAGAGGGTCACTCTCACTTTGTCTGTTTGATCGATCCGTCTCCGTTTTTCTCCCCGTCCGCGTTGACTCGGACACCCCTCTGCGTCTATGTCGCCGCTCTTCGCCCGAGGGGGTCCCCCTTCGGGCTTATTCTTTTTGCGTTTCGCTGAGGCTTCAACATGTACGCGGTGATCAAGACCGGCGGCAAACAGTACCGGGTTCAACCGGGCGACGTCATTGTTGTCGAGAAGCTCGACGGCGAGGCCGGCGCGAACGTTTCGTTCGGCGACGTCCTGATGCTGGGCGGCGACAAGGGTGTGACCCTGGGTGCTCCCATGATCGCGGGTGCCACGGTCGCCGCGACCCTGGTCGAGACCCGCAAGGGCGAAAAGATCAAGATCTTCAAGAAGACCCGCCGTCAGGGCTATCGCCGGACCAACGGCCATCGCCAGATGGAATCGGTCCTGCGCATCACCGGCATCGACGGTGCGGGCGAGAAGGCCAAGTGGGACGGCGAAACCTCGCTGATGACCAAGGCCGAGATGAACCTGCGTGCCCGTGGCCTGGCCCCGCGCGTTGAGGAAACCGAAGCCAAGCCGGCCAAGGCCCCCAAGGCTGCCGCCGCCAAGAAAGCTGCGGCGCCCAAGGCCGCCAAGACCGAAACCAAAGCCGCTCCCGCCAAGAAGGCCCCCGCCAAGAAGGCGGACAAGGCCGGCGACGAAGCGTAATTTCAGTACGAGAACGGGAGCAGACCTATGGCTCACAAGAAATCCGGTGGTTCGTCGCGTAACGGTCGCGACTCCCAGTCCAAGCGCCTCGGCGTGAAGAAGTTTGGCGGCGAGAACGTTCTCGCCGGCAACATCATCGTGCGCCAGCGCGGCACCACCTTCCATCCGGGTGACAACGTCGGCCTCGGTCGCGACCACACCCTGTTCGCCACCGCCCACGGCGCCGTGAAATTCACGAAGAAGGCCAACGGCCGTTGTTACGTGTCGATTCTTCCGGCCACCGAACAGGCCATGGCCGCCGAGTAGAGCGAACCGACTGACACCCGGATCGCGCAAGGCTCGAGAGCCGCGATCCGGACCAGGGACGAGTTTCCGCGGGGAGTCTGGATCACCAGGCTCCCCGTTTGCGTTTCCTCCCCGCCTCGACGCCGCCCGAGCCCTCCAAGGAGGTGGCAGATCGAACGAGGCCTGTGTCATGTGCGTGATCGAACCTTCTCCCGTCGTCGAGACGCGGCGCCTGGTGCTCCGCTCACCGGGTGCCCAGGACGTCAGCCGGCTGGCGACCCTCGCCAATGATCCGTCGATCGCGCGGATGACCCTGCGCATGCCGCACCCCTATCAGCTCGGGGACGCCGAGGACTTCGTCCTGAAGGTGGCGGCGCAGGATCCCGTGCGAGCGCGCACCTTCCTGATCGAGCATGAGGATCACGGCCCGGTCGGGGTTATCGGCCTGTTCGAGGACGGCGATCCGGCACCCGAGGTCGGCTACTGGATCGCCTGCCCGTTCTGGGGCCGGGGTTTCGCCACCGAGGCCCTGCAGGGTGCCATGGCCTGGGCCAGCCGCGCATGGCGGCGGCGCGCCTTGATGGCGGGGCATTTCACCGACAATCCGGCATCCGGCCGGGTGCTGGAAAAGGCGGGCTTCCTCTACACCGGCGAGGTGCGCAGGGGCTTCAGCCGCGCCCGCGGTGCCGAGGCCGAGGCGCGCCGGATGGTTTGGCTGGCTTGATTCCAGGGGGCGCTACGCTCGCGACGCGGTCGCTCGCTACTTGAGCGCCAGACCGCGTCGGGTCGAAGAGGCGGAGCCTCTTGACCGCGGCCTAACCAAAAAGCGTCGGTCCGAAGATGGCGGCCAGGGCGATGGCTCCACCCGCGACGGCGACGACCGCGCCGGCGATGAAGGCCGCCCAGGTACGCGCCGCGCGCTGACGCCGCAGGCCACTGGTCTTGACCGATCGCAGCATGACGCCGGGCTTGGGTCCGAAGACTTCCGAGCCGGAAATATTGTGCTGGGACATGTACGCGCTCCCTGATCCACCGCCCCGTGCGGGTCGCGATCACCGAAGCGGGTTGGACAAGGCCAAACGATGGCGAACGATGGTTGTCCACCGATCTGTGATCGGATGAACATCGTTTGTTGGGGGGCTATCGCTCGACGCGCGGCGTCTCGCTACTTGAGCGCGACCTGTCCTCTCAGCCGCAGTAGACCAGCCGGCCGCTGTAGGCGCGGTAGTAGCCGGTGCGCGGGTCATAGGAACGGTAGTTGGCGCGGCACCAGTCGGAGCGCGAGCCGGCACCGCTGTTGTATCCGCCGTAGCCGCCGCTGTAGCCACCGTAGCTGGTGCCGCCGCCGGGGAAGACGTGATCGGGTCGGCCATAGGCTCCGTGATAGGTGGTCGAGCCCTGGCCGTGACCATAGTCATTGGCCGAGCCGTAGCCGCGGCGCGGCGAATAGCCGTAGCGACCGTGACCATTGCCATATCCGCCGTAGCCGGCCAGTTGGCGGTAATCGCCTCGCGCCTGCGGGCTGGCCCGGTGACGCTGGTCGCGCCAGCGGGCCCCGCAATCGTCGCGGTTGGCGTCCCAGAACTGGTCGCAGCGATAGTCGCCGGGCCGGTCCAGCTGGCTGCGCCAGTTGAAGTTCGATGGCACGGCGTTGGAGCGGCGATAGCTGTAGCCGTCACCATAGCCGTACGAACGGTCGCTGTATCCGCTGTAGTAGGGCTGCTCGCCGTAGCCATTGCCGTAGGACCGGGAACTGTCCCCGCCGCGATAGCCGCCTTCATAGGTCCCGCCCCAGGACTGGGCGGCGGCGGGGGTGGTGGCCAGGGTCAGGCCGGCTGCTGCGATCAGAGCAATGCGGAACATGGTTAACTCTCCGAAGCGGCCGGAAACTTGGCCCCAAAGACAACAGGCACGGGCAGACGAAACGCTTACAGGGTGACGGACACGCGACCGCCGCGGGTGCCGATACGGCGCATCAGCACGATGCGCTCGCCACCGGCGCTGACCGGGGTGATGATGAACCAGCTTCCGTCCGGAAGTCCCGTGAATTCGAAACGACCGTTCCGGCAGGTGGTCGAGCGGACGAAGGAGCGATAGTCGGCGCTGGGATCGGCCACGGTGCGGGCGCGAACCACGGTCTCGGGAATGGCGGCGCGGTCGGTCGAGCCGTACAGGGTCTGGAACCGGGCGCGGGTGTAGGGTGTGTCGGGCGTCAGGGCCACGGACCCGGTACAGTCATAGGCCTGGCCTTCGCGACGGTAGGCCACGCGGCCGTCGATCGCACCGCGACCGGATCCGGCCGACCAGGCGAAATCCTCGGCCCGGAAAGCCGTCGAGGCTGGCCGGGGGCCGGCACCCGGTCCCGGCCTGGTACCGTCCATGGGAAGGGTCTCGCAGGCCCCCAGGGAGGCGGCGACGGCGGCAAGGACGAACAGTCGACGGATGGACATGCGGGCTCTCTCCGTGAGGTTGCGGTTCGAACGTCTCGATCAGACGCTCAACGCTGTCATAAGGTCAAGGTTGCGGCGTATCGGGCCGTGGGCCAAAAGCGCGCATCAGGCTGGCGAAGACCGGCTATAGGGAAGGTCCATGACAGTTACGTTTGACGACATTCTGGCGGCCCGGGACCGTATCAACGGCCAGGTGGACCGCACGCCTGTGCGCTATTCGCGGCGACTGTCGCAACTGACCGGTGCCGAGGTCTGGATCAAATTCGACAATCTGCATTTTACCGGCAGCTTCAAGGAGCGCGGGGCCCTCAACCGGCTGCTGCAGCTGACGCCGGACGAGCGCAAGCGCGGGGTGGTGGCGGCGTCGGCGGGCAATCATGCCCAGGCCCTGGCCTACCATGGGGCCCGACTGGGCGTGCCGGTGACCATCGTCATGCCCGAGGGCACGCCCTTCGTGAAGGCGGACGGTACCCGGGCTCACGGGGCCACGGTGGTCATCAAGGGGGCGGACTTCACCGGTTCGACGGAGGAGGCCCACAGGCTCCGCGACGAAAACGGATACGTCTTCGTCTCGGCCTTCGATGACGCCGGCATCGTCACCGGTCAGGGCGTTTGCGCCGTGGAATTCCTGGAAGACGCCCCCGACCTCGACGTCCTGATCATTCCCATCGGCGGCGGCGGACTGATCGCGGGCTGTTCGGTAGCGGCCAAGGCGATGAAGCCGGATATCCGTATCTTCGGCGTCGAGGCGGCCATGTATCCTTCGTTCAGCGCGAGGCGGCGCGGCGAGACGCCGAAATGCGGCGGTCAGACCATCGCAGAGGGCATCGCCATCAAGGCTGTGGGCGACATTCCCTTCGCCATCGCCAATCCCCTGGTCGAGGACGTGCTGGTCTGTCAGGAGGCCGATTTCGAGACCGCCGTGGCCTATTACGCCACCCTCGAGAAGACTGTGGCCGAGGGTGCCGGCGCGGGCGGCCTGGCAGCCCTGCTGGCCTGGCCGGACCGGTTCAGGGGCAAGAAGGTCGGGCTGGTGCTGTGCGGCGGAAACATCGACGCCCGCATGCTGGCCGTGGTGCTGAACCGCGAGCTGGTGCGTGAGAAGAAGATGATCGTCTATCGCATTCTCGGCGACGATCGCCCCGGCATGCTGTCCAAGATGAGCGCTGTGATCGGCGGACTGGGCGGCAATATCATCGACGTTGTGCACAACCGGCTGGCGCTGGACGTGCCGGCCAAGGGCGCGGAGTTCGACATCATGGTCGAGACCCGCGGCGAGGCTCACGCGGAAGAAATCAGACATGGACTGGAAGAGGCGGGATATGAATTACGGATGGGCTAGGAGCGCGATGACGCTGGCGATGGTCGTTGCCCTTGGCGCGTCGCTGGCCGCCTGCGACCGTGCCCCCGCGGCACCCGATGAGACGGCGGCGCAGAACCTGCGCGCGGCAGAGTTCTTCCTGACTTCCAACGCCCGGCTTGAGGGCGTCCAGTCCCTGCCGTCCGGCATCCAGTACAAGGTGGTGGCCTCCGGCCCGCCCAGCGGCGTCCGCCCGGATCGGAACGATCTCGTCCGCGTCGACTACGAAGGCACCCTGACCGACGGAACGGTGTTCGACAGCTCGTTCGAGTCCGGCCAGCCCGCCGTTTTCACGGTCAATGAGGTGGTGCCCGGCTGGACCGAGGTGCTGCAGCATATGCGGGTCGGCGATGAATGGATCGTCTATCTGCCGCCCGCTCTCGGCTATGGCGAAGAGGGCCGGCCGGGGATTCCGCCCAATGCGGTAATGGTCTTCCGTCTCAAGCTGCTGGAAGTCGCGCCCGTGCCGGGCGGGGATCGCGGTGGTGCGATCGCTCAGGGGTAGGACTCCGACAGCCGCTGCACCGCCCACTCCGCCGCGTCCCGCACCACGGGGTCGGGGTCGTCCAGCAATCGCTCTGCTGACGGGATCAGCGCCGCGTCACCGCTGTTGCCGATGGCGTAGAGGACATTGCGGACGAAACGGTCGCGGCCGATGCGTTTGACCGGGCTCTTCGAGAACAGGGCGCGGAAGGCCGGGTCGTCGAGGGCGGCGAGATCGGCCAGACGGGGCGAGACCAGGGCCTCGCGCGCCTGCACCCGTGCCTCCCGCGAGGCGGCGGCGAATTTGTTCCAGGGGCAGACCGCCAGACAGTCGTCGCAGCCATAGATCCGACTGCCGGTCGCGGTGCGGAACGCCTCCGGCCAGGGCCCCGCGAATTCGATGGTCAGATAGGACAGACAACGCCGGGCATCGAGTTGGAATGGGGCGGGGAAGGCGTTCGTCGGACAAACGTCGAGACAGGCGGTGCAGGTCCCGCAGTGTTCAGTCTCGGGTGCATCCGGCTCAATCTCGGCGGCGCAGAGAATGACGCCGAGGAACAGCCAGTTGCCGTGGTCTCGACTTAGCAGATTGGTGTGCTTGCCCTGCCAGCCGAGGCCGGCGCGCTGGGCCAGCGGCTTTTCCATCAGGGGCGCGGTGTCGACGAAGACCTTGACGTCCTGACCTGTGCGGGCGGCGATCTGGCCGGCGAGCGTCTTCAGCCGACCCTTGATAACCTCGTGATAGTCGTCGCCCCGCGCATATACAGAGATGTAGCCGGCAGATCGGTCATCCATCTCCGGCAGCGGATCGTGCTCGGGACCATAGTTGAGGCCGAGGACCACGGCGGTCCGGGCGCCGTCCCACATGGCGGTGGGGTGGGCGCGGCGCTCCAGCGTGGTTTCCATCCAGCCCATGTCGCCGTGCCGTCCGGCCTCGACGAAATGGGCCAGCCGCTCGCCGGCGCTCCACGGTTCGGAGGCCGAGGCGAACCGGCAGACGTCGAAGCCGAGGGCGGCGGCGTTGTCACGGATGGTGTTGCGGGGGTCGGCCAGCATGGCCCTCTCTCCCACACCGACCCGTCCGGCGAAATCAGAAATCCAGGTCTGCGTACCAGGCCGAAGCCTGCACGCCCGGAAAGCGGTCGGCCAGCAGGGGCCGGAAGCAGGGGCGCGACTTCAGCTTCATGTACCAGGTCTTCAGGCCCGGATACGCCGCCCAGGACACCTCGCCGAAATAGTCGAGCACCGACAGATGGGCCGCGGCGACGATGTCGGCCTGGCTGATGCGACGTCCGGCCAGGGCGTCGCGGCGGGCCAGCAGGCCCTCCATCATGGTCAGGTGGGATTTCAGCGCCTCGCGACCGGCGCGCAGGGCCCGGGCCTCGGGCGGGCCGAGCCGTAGCAGGGGCTTTTCCATCCGCTCATGCAGCAGGACGGCGTTGACCTCATCGGTGAAGCGTCGGTCGAACCAGGTCATCAGGCGGCGGACCTCGGCGCGTTCGGCGGCGTCGGCGGGCAGCAGGAAGGGCTCCTTCGTCCGCTCCTCCAGCCAACCCAGGATGGCGGCGGGCTCGCACAGGGTCAGGGGACGGCCGGCGGCGTCGGCGATCTGCAGAACGGGGGGCATGCCCGAGGGGTTCAGCGCCGCGACCGGACAGCCGTCCTCCCAAGGGCGGACAGGGGTTTCGGAAAACCCGACCTTGGCCTCGCCCAGCGCCAGCCTCACGGCGCGTGAACCGGGATCGAAGGCGAAATGATACAGGACGCAGGCCGACATGGCCGATCCATGCACCGGCGGGCGTTAATCCCGCGTTAGCTGTCCTGGCCTGCATCCGCCGGCATGCCGCCGTGGGGCAGGGTGCGGCCGCGCGGATCGGGATGGATCAGGATATCGGCGCGCGGGAAGGCTGCCAGCAACCGGTTCTCGGCCTCCACCACAATGGCGTGGGCGGCGTCCAGGGTCAGGGTCGGCTCGAGGTCGACATGCATCTGGATCATCACCACGGGCCCGGCCATGCGGGTCCGCAACTGGTGCACGCCCGAGATGCGGGGGTCGGCCAGAACAGCGGTGGTGATGGTGATGCGGTCTGCTTCCGGAACGGCCCTGTCGACCAGATGGTCGGCGGCGGGCTTGAGGATCGCCAGCGCCCCCCAGAACAGCCAGACCGAGACGATCAGGCCGGCCGCTGCGTCCAGCCCCGGCGCGGCCAGGAAGGTGCCGGAAATCACCCCGATCAGAACAACGCCATTCGCCGCGAGGTCGCCCGCATAGTGGGCGCGGTCGGCCGCGACGGCCATGGAACCGCTCTTGCGGATCGCCCGACCCTGCATCCAGACCAGCCAGCCGGTCAGGGCGATCGAGATGAGAATGATCAGCACGCCCCAGTATCCCGAGGTCACGGGCCGGGGATCGAAGATGCGCTGCACGGCCTCCCAGCCGATGAACAGGGCCGAGGCGAAGATCAGGCCGGACTGCACCAGGGCGGCCAGTGCCTCGCCCTTGCCGCGGCCAAAGCGATGTTCGGCGTCAGGCGGCGCGGCCGCCCAGCGCACGGCGAAGAAGGTGCCGAGCGAGGCGACGAGATCGAGCGCCGAATCCGCCAGCGAGGCGAGGATGGACACCGACCCGGAGGCTCCAAGGGCAAAGGCCTTGAGCGCGATCAGCACCACGGCGACCCCGATCGACAGCCGGGTCACGGCGCGGTTCGTCGCATGGGCGTCGTCGGGGGTGTCTTGGGGGGCGGCGGGTTCGGCGGAGGACGTCATCGTCGCCTTGTCGCGGAAACCCCCGCGCCTGCCAAGGCCGGTGCCGGTCGGGCCGTTAGCGGGATCGTCACGAAACCGCCCCATGGTGCGCGCCCGATAGGGACGGGGGCCTGACGCTCCCTGCGGAGGTCACGCGTGGAGCCTGCCGACACGACCATGGATGACGCCCGCTGGATCGGGCGCGGCGAGGCTTTGGCGCGGCTCGGCGTCAAGACCCAGACCCTCTACGCCTATGTCAGCCGTGGCCGTATCACGGCCCGACCCGACCCGTCCGACCCTCGCCGCAGCCTCTATGCTGTTCAGGACATCGCCCGGCTGAGCGGCGAGCCGGTGGGTGACGACGAACCCCATGCGCCGCATCATCGCGTTCCTCGCACGGCCAGCCGGGGCGAGGCCGAGGTCTGTTCGGCCCTGACGACGATCGGCGGCGGTCGGCTGTTCTATCGCGGACTGGACGCCACACAACTGGCCGAGACGGCGACGCTGGAAGATGTCGCTCGCCGCCTGTGGGATGCCCGGGCGACCAATCCCTTTGCCCAGATTCGCCCGCGCGTCGGGGCCGTACCCGGCGGCTCGATCCGGGCCCGGCTGATCGGGGCCCTCGCCCGTCGCGCAGAGGAAGACGCGGATCCCAAGGCTCGCACGGTCGAGGCCTTGCGACTCGAATGTGCCCGGGTGCTGGACGAGGCCGTGGACGCCGCCGCCGGATCGGGTCCGCGCCTGTTCCTGCATCAACGGCTGGCGCGATCGTGGAAGACGCCCGAGCGCGATGCCCACCTGATCCGCCGCGCGCTCGTGCTGTCGGCGGACAATGAGATGAATGCGGCTGTGCTGGCCACCCGGGCGGCGGCGGACGGGGGTGCCGCTCCGGCGGCGGCGGCCATGGCGGGGCTGCTGACCCTGAGCGGCTCGGAGATGATGGCGGAACTGACCCGGGCGTCGGACTGGATCATCGCGGTGCGCCGTCAGGCCACGGACGCGGCGCGACGGGCCCATGCGGCCGGCGGACTCGCGGGGTTCGGCAGTGCGGAATATCCGGCGGGCGATCCGCGAGCCGCCGCCCTTCTGGCCGCGGCGGACTTGCCAAACGACCTGGCTCGCGCGGTCAGTGAAGGTGAGGCCGCGACGGGCCGACCCGCGAATTTTAGCCTGGCACTGGCGGTCATCGCCCGGTGTCTGGAACTGCCGCGCGATTCAGCCGGGGACCTGCTGCTGCTGGGCCGACTGGCGGGATTGCTGGGCCATGCGCTCGATCAGATGACGAACGGCTCGCCTATCCGGGCGCGGCTGCGCTATGTGGGACCCGAACCGGGCGCGCATTGACGGCCCATAGACTTCGGGGGCGTGCGTGGCGGACTGGATTGCGGCGATCATTCTGGGCCTGGTTGAAGGCCTGACGGAGTTTATTCCGGTTTCCTCGACAGGCCATCTCCTGCTGGTCAAGGAAGCGCTCGGCCTGTCCAACACGCCCTGGGACACCTTCATCGTCATGATCCAGCTGGGCGCCATCCTGGCTGTGGTGGCGGTCTATTTCGCCCGGCTCTGGAAAGTGTTGCTGGGCCTGCCGGGCAAGGATCCCGCGGCGCGCCGTTTCGCCATTTCCGTCCTGCTGGCCTTCTTCCCCTCGGCGGTTCTGGGCCTGCTGTTCCACGACTTCATCAAGGACGTGCTGTTCAACACGACCATCGTCTGCATCAGCCTGATCGTCGGCGGTATCGCCCTGATCGTGCTGGAACGCTGGTCAGATGCCGGGACGATGGGCTTGCGGCGCGTCGTCAGAAACGGCGTGGAGACGCTTGAACAGCGCGAGTTGGCCGAGGATGCGATGAAGCTGTCCTGGAAGACGGCGCTGGGCGTCGGCCTGTGGCAGTGCCTGTCCATCATCCCCGGCGTGTCGCGGAGCGGGGCGACGATCGTCGGCGGCCTGCTGCTGGGCGTCGACAAGAAGGCGGCGGCCGAGTTTTCGTTCTTCCTCGCCATCCCCACCATGGTCGGCGCGTTCGGACTGGATTTCTGGGAAAGCCGTGACCTGATTACGAACGACGTCGCCAGCCTGATTGCGATCGGCTTTGTGGTGTCGTTCATCAGCGGTCTGTTCGTGGTCCGCTTTCTGGTGGACTTCGTGGGCCGCTACGGCTTCGCACCGTTCTCGGCCTGGCGCATCCTGGTCGGAACGGTCGGCCTGCTGGCGATCTGGCTGGGCTGAGGTCTCAGCCCGCCGGAGCTTCCGCGAACTGACCGCCGCGGCGGTAGCGCCACAGATAGGACGGGGCGATGGCTTCGATGCCGGTCGGCTCGATGCCGAGCGCGGCCAGACCCTCGGCACCGTCGGCGACGACGTTGTCGCTCTCCAGCATCACGACCTGATCGTGGGTCAGGACCGGGGCGATGCCGACGAGGGCGGTCAGCTGGGCCAGTGAGCCTATGGCGCGCGCCGCAAAGAAGGGCAGGGGGACGAGGCCGAAGCCGCGATAGGTCTCGCGGCGGATCAGCTTCAGGACGTCCTCGAAGGTCATCACCGCCGGGCCACCCAGTTCGAAGGTCCGGCCCGCGGCCTCGCGGCCCGCGGTCGCGCGGGCGATGGCCTCGGCCAGATCAGCCACATAAACCGGCTGGAATTTCGTCTGGCCACCACCGATCAGCGGCAGGGCTGGAGCCATGGACGCCATCGCCGCGAATTTGTTCAGGAAGCCGTCCCCGGCCCCGAAGACGATGGACGGGCGTATCACCACCGCATCCGGCTTGGCCTCGCGCACGGCCATTTCGGCGGCGGCCTTGGACCGGGCGTAGCCCGAGTCGCTCTCCGGATTGGCCCCGATGGCGGAGACCTGGACCAGACGGCCGACGCCGGCGGCGGCGCAGGCCTTGGCGATGGTGCGCGAGGCCTCGGTGTGCATGGCCTCGAACGTGCGGCGGCCTGATTCGTACAGGATGCCGACCAGGTTGATCGCGGCGTCGGCCCCGCGCAGGGCGGCGGCGACATCTTCCGGCCGGGTGACGTCGCAACGGACGGACTGGAACTGGCCGACGTGACCGGCGGTCTGCAGCTTCCAGGCGCGATCGGGTCGGCGGCAGGCGATACGCACCCGCCAGCCGCGTTTCGCCAGTGCCTGAACGACCTGACTGCCGACGAAACCCGAACCGCCGAAGACGGTGACAAGGCCGGGGGCGACTTCGTTCATGGCGGGGCTCCGAAAGGCTGCGGCGCGAGGATGCGAAACCCTCGACGCGCCGGGGATTAGACGATGGCCGCGGCACTCGCAACGCAAACGCCGCGAATCCCTGTTGACCGGCCCCGGACCCTGCCTTAAGGGTCCGCGCCTTCCGGACGAAAACGTGTGCAAGCGCGAAACGTCTGGGCCCAGGTGGCGGAATTGGTAGACGCGCTGGCTTCAGGTGCCAGTGATCGAAAGGTCGTGGAGGTTCGAGTCCTCTCCTGGGCACCAATATTTGAACGGCGCTGCACCGGAAGGTGCGGCGCCGTTTGTTTTTGGTCCCTATCGCCTCGCGCGCGGCGCTCAGCTACTTGAGGGACAGGGAACTCCCGAGAGACTGTCTGAATGACGATCCATTTCCACGAAGGTGACCTGCCGAACGGCCTCGATCTGGGGTCGGAAGTCGCGATCGATTCCGAGACCATGGGCCTGCGATTTCGCCGCGATCCGCTTTGCGTGGTCCAACTGTCGGCCGGCGATGGCGACGCCCATGTCGTGCGCATGAACCGGCCCGGCTATGACTGCCCGAACCTCAAACGCCTGCTGACCGATCCGAAGGTGCTGAAGCTGTTTCACTTCGGCCGGTTCGACATCGGCATGTTCCAGCTGCATCTGGGGGTCGAGACCCGCCCGGTCTACTGCACCAAGATCGCCTCGAAGCTGGCCCGCACCTACACCGACCGGCATGGGCTGAAGGATGTGGTGCGCGAACTGGTAGGGGTCGATCTGTCCAAGGCCCAGCAGTCCAGCGACTGGGGTGCGGCCGAGCTGAGCCCCGCCCAGCTGGAGTACGCTGCCTCGGACGTCCTGTACCTGCACGCCGCCAAGGTCCGACTGGACGAAATGCTGGCGCGCGAGGGGCGGACCGAACTGGCCCGCAAATGTTTCGATTTCCTGCCCACCCGTTCAGCGCTCGATCTGGCGGGCTGGGACGAGATGGACGTATTCGCGCACAGCTGATGACGGATCCCGCCGACAGCCATGCGCATCAGGACGAGGCCCGCGTCGCCGCGACAGCCAGGGCCTTTCGTGCGCGCTCACGGCGGGTGCAGCTGCTGCGCCGCGTTCTGCCGGTGGCGATCATCGTGCTGGCCGGCGGCACGGTCAGCTGGATCGTCCTGCGAAGCGTCATGTCGGACGTCGAGCGCAAGGCCGGGGCAAGCCGCGAGATCCGCCTCGATACGCTGAGATTCCATGGTCAGGACGCGGCGGGCCGCAGCTTCGTCATCGGGGCCGAGGGCGCCGTGCGCGACCTCGAGACCGGCCGTTATCGCCTGATAGGACCGGCGCTGAGGCTGAATCTCGGGGGTCGCAAGGTGACCACCCTGACCGCCGACGCCGGGGTTTATGACGAGGCGGGCAAGACCGTGACCATCGGCCCGAATGTGCGGATCTCGGACGGTGGATCGGGCTTTACCCTGGTGACGCCCGAGGCGGTGGTCGACACCGCCACGGGTATCGTGACTGGAAACAAGGGCGTCGAGGGCTCCGGCCCGCTTGGAACCATCTCCGCTTCGTCCTATGTGATCCGGGACCAGGGCGGGCGCGTTGAGTTCCGAGGCTCCGGCGAGAACAAGATACGCGGCACGATCAACGCCGGAGGGCCGACCCAATGAGCATGACCCGAACCTTGACCATCGCGGCGACGGCCCTGGCGCTCGTGGCCCTGCCGACCATGGGCGACGCCCAGACGACGCCCCGGGAGGGCTCCGGTCCAATCTCCTACGGGGCCGATGCCGGTGAAGCGACGCCGAACAGCCTGTCGCTGCGGGGGCGGGCGGAAGTCATCCAGGGCGACAACCGTCTCCGCGCCGATGTCATCAGCGGCTCGGGAGAGAACAGCGAAATCAACCGGATCGAAGCGAGTGGCAACGTCTATTTCGTGACCCCGGACCAGACTATCCGTGGCGACCGGGCTGTCTATACGCTCTCGAACCATGAAGTGGTCGTGACCGGTGATGTCATCGTGACCCAGGGTCAGAACGTGATGACGGGCGGACGGTTGACCTACAACACCGAGACCCAGGCGGTGACCATGGCTGGCGGCGCGAGCTCGAACGGCGGTCGTATCCGCGGCGTCTTCTATCCTGACAGCAGCGGCAACTGAGCCCCGGCCCGGTCTGACCATTGGCGCGCAAGGAACTCTCAGCCCTCAATGTGAACGAGACCCCGGCAGCCCCGGCGGTCGAGCCCGCGCGCCCGACGGGTCTGCGGGTCGAGCACATCGCCCGCGCCTTTGGCCAGCGGCAGGTGGTGCGCGACGTCTCCCTGCATGTCGAGCGGGGACAGGTCGCGGGCCTGCTGGGCCCCAACGGGGCCGGCAAGACCACCTGTTTCTACATGATCACCGGCCTGATCCCGCCGGACAGCGGCAAGATCTGGCTGGACGGCGAGGACATAACGGCCCAGCCGATGTACCAGCGCGCCCGTATGGGGCTGGGCTATCTGGCGCAGGAGGCCTCGATCTTCCGCGGCATGACGGTCGAGCAGAACGTCCGGGCGGTAGTGGAACTGCACAACACCGGTCCCGCCGCCATCGCGGAAGAGACTGACCGGTTGCTGGAGGAACTGCGCATCGACCACCTGCGTCACGCCCCGGCCTCGGGCCTGTCGGGCGGTGAGCGACGGCGTTGCGAGATCGCCCGGGCCCTGGCCGGCAAGCCCAGCTTCATGCTGCTGGACGAACCTTTCGCCGGCATCGACCCCCTGGCCATCGCCGATATCCGTCAGGTGATCCGTTATCTGGCCGGAGCCGGTATCGGCGTCCTGATCACCGACCACAATGTCCGCGAGACGCTGGAAATCATCGACCACGCCTCGATCATCTCGGGCGGATCGGTGCTGTTCGAAGGCAAGGCCGAGGATGTGATCCGCGATCCGGAAGTGCGCCGGGTCTATCTGGGCGACATGTACGGCTGAGGGCCGGCCTTGCCGATTATTCACTGGCGGATGCCCCCTGTCAGGGGCCAGGATCGGTGCCTGGCCATACAGGATGTCCGCGCATGAACGCGCCCCGACCCCCCAAGAAGAGCGAGACCCTCGAGGTTCGCCTGCCACATGCGACCAAGGCCGCGTTCATGGCGCGATGCCGGCGTGATGGACAGACGGCCAGTGAGGCGGTGCGCGACTATATCGAGACCGAACTGCGGGGCCGAAACCGTGCCCGCCTTTGGCAGGCGGTGGTCGCCGCGGTCGCCGGTGTGGCGCTCGGCGCGGTGGCCGCCCCGTCCCTCGCGCGGACGCCCCAGCCGGACCGGGCGGCCTTCCAGCATCTGGACCAGAACCACGACGGCGCCCTCAGTCTGGCGGAGTTCCAGCGCCGCTAGCGCACGCGCTTCAGAAAGCGTCCCGGCTGAAGGTTGAACCAGGTCCATGGCTTGAACAGGCCCGCGCCCGGTTTCCATGACGCGACCACCCATTCCGCGCGGCCGACGAGGTTCTCCGCCGGGAGCAGACCGACCCCGATCTCGCCGGAAAAGCGACCGTCCAGTGAATTGTCCCGGTTGTCGCCCATCATCAGATAGGTCCCGGCCGGGACGGCAAACACAGGGGTGTCGTCGCCGGGCGACCCGGGGCCTCCGTCATAGGTCAACCAGCTCCGGCCGTCGGGCAGGGTTTCGCGGACTTGCAGGACCTGCCGGGCCGGATCGTCATGATCGGCGGAGAGCCCCGCCGGCGATTGCGGCAGCGGCTCGCCGTTGACGAAGATCTGACCCTGCCGGACCTGGACGCGGTCGCCCGGCAGCCCGATGAGCCGCTTGACCCAGGTCTTTTGCGGGTCGCGCGGCAGGCGAAAGACGACCACGTCGCCGCGCGCCGGGTCGCGTCCGAAGAGCCGGCCCCGCAACAGGGGAAGGTTGAAGGGCAGGGAGGCGCGGCTCCAGCCATAGGGGTATTTCGAGGTGACGACGTAGTCACCGGTCACCAGCCCCGGCTCCATCGACGACGACGGGATGGTGAAGGGCTGGAAAAGCACGCTCTGCAGGACGACGGCGATTAGCAGAGCGGTTCCCACGGTGCGCAGCATATCGAGCCATTCCGGCGTGGCGGGTCGGAGCGGCAGGGCGGTGGCGGCGTCAGGGAGCGGGGTTGCAGGCTGGGTCATGGGTCCAGCAGACCCGCCCCCCTGTCCGGTTCAAAGCCGTATCGTGTCCGGACACCCGATGGATCGTGTCCGGACAGGCATTCTCAATCCGGGAGGCCGCCCAGACTCAACCGGCTGATCAGCACCGCCGCCCGCTGGGCCTGACGGACCAGACTGTCCAGATCGACCCATTCCCCGTCCGCATGGGCGCCGCCGCCGGAAATCCCGAGGCCGCCCAGCGTATCCACGTCCCCGGCCACAAAGCCGCTGTCGGCGGCACCGCGGCGGGCGGGATCGAATTCGGCCATCTCCGGCAGGCCGTGGTCGCGGTTGACGGCGTTGAGCCGGGCCAGCAGGGCACGGTTGCCCTCGCTCGGGGCCATGGGCGGATAGCTGTTGTCGGCGAAGACCAGCTCGGCACCGGTGCGCGGCAGGTGGTCGGCGACGATGGCCTGCATGCCGGCCCGGACGCGCTCGTCCTGTTCGCGGGTCAGGGTGCGAAGGTCGCCGCGGGCGATGGCGGTCGAGGCGACGATATTGGTCTTGCCCGAGGCGGTGACGCTGAAGCCCTCGGCGTCGATGGCGGCGGGCGTGCCGCCGGCGACCACGCCGACATTGTAGGTCAGGTTGGGCTCGGGCAGGTCGCGGCGGAAGCCGTCGAGGATGCGCGCCAGCTCATAGATGGCCCCGTAGCCCAGACTGTCGTTGAACACGCCGCTGGAATGGCCGGTGCGGCCGGTGGTGGTCAGGGTCCAGTTGGTCGAACTGCGTCGGGCGACCGTGCCGAAGTCGGCGTCGTCGTCGACGGCCAGATTCTCGAACTCCAGGGCGAAATCGGCCTGTCGTCCGGCCTCGATCAGGTCGCGCCGGGCGACCGCTCCGGGCGACCCGATCCGCTCCTCGTCCCCGGTCAGGACGACCGTGACATTGGCGTCCTCCAGCGTCCCCGCCGCCTGCATGGCGCGCAGGGCGGCGATGATGACCACCACCCCGCCCTTGTCGTCGCCAATGCCGGGTCCGACAGCGCGGGCACCGTCGCGCTGGAAGGTCTGGAACGGTCCGTCGGCCTCGAACACCGTGTCGAGGTGGCCGATCAGCAGGACATTGCGCCCCGAACCGGCATGGGTGGCGATCAGATGTCCGGCGCGGCCCGTCTCGGCCATGTCGACCCAGCGGACCTCGAACCCCAGCGGCTCCAGCTCGGCCCGCACCATCTGCCCGACGACCCGCACCCCCGCCAGGTTCAGCGTGCCGCTGTTCTGGTTCACCAGCCGCTCCAGCAGGCCGATGTGCCGGTCATGCTCGGCCACGACCGTCCGCATCATCGTCTGTTCGGCGGGGTCGGGCTGGGCCCGGGCGGCACCGGGCAGGGCCAGCAGGAGCAGGGCAGTCAGGATCAGGCGCATCGGGACTCTCGCTCAGGACGGAGGATGCGGTCATGGGAGCAAAGCGCGGGCGGCGGGTCCAGCGGTTTAGAACGCCGTTAACCGTTCCGGCCACAAGGTGGCCATAGCAAGTTCCGGGCCACTCGGCTCCGGACGGTCGACGGGAACGCACGGTGCTCGGACAAAGGCTGGAGATACGGCAGGGCCAGGGTCTGGTCATCACGCCCCAGCTGCAGCAGGCGATCAAGCTGCTGCAACTGTCGAACCTCGAGCTGGACGCCTTCGTCGAGGCCGAGCTGGAACGCAATCCGCTGCTTCAGCGCGAGGACGCCGAGCCCGGCGGCGAGACCGACGCGCCCGTCGCGGCCGAAAGCCATGACGCCGCCGAGATGAGTTTCGACGAAGGTCGGGTGGCGGACGCGGACCGGACGCTGGATGCCCGCTCGGACGACGTCTATGGCGACGCCAGCCCCGGCGAGCGGACCTCGGACCGTATGGAGGACGTCGGCGTGGGTGAAGCCCAGGTCGGGCTCAATGACTGGTCCCGCGCCGGGTCCGGCGGCGGTCTGCCCGACGGAGAGGGTCGCGAACAGCCCGACAGCCGCGAGGCGACCCTGTGGGAGCACCTGCAGGCCCAGGCGTCACAGGCGGGCTTTGATGCCGCCGACCACGCCATCGCCCTGACCCTGATAGATTCCGTCGACGAAGGTGGCTATCTGCGCGGCGAACTGGCCGAGATCGCCGACCGTCTGGGCATCGCCCTGGAACGGGTCGAGGGCGTGCTGGCGGTGTGCCATGGCTTCGAGCCGACCGGGGTCATGGCGCGCTCGGTGCCGGAATGCCTGAAGCTGCAGCTGATTGACCGTAACCGGTTCGACCCGGCCATGGGCTGTATGCTCGACAATCTCGATCTGCTGGCCAGGCGGGACCTGACCGGCCTGCGCAAGGTCTGCGGCGTCGATGCCGAGGACATGGCCGAGATGATCGCCGAGCTGAAGGCGCTGACGCCGCGGCCCGGCGCGGGCTTCGGCGGCGAGCCGGCCCAGACGGTCATTCCCGACGTCTATGTGCGGGCCGATCCCGCCGGCGGCTGGAAGGTCGAGCTGAACGCCGACACCCTGCCGCGTCTGATCATGGACAAGCGCTATCACGGCGTGGTCGCGGCGGGCTCGCGATCGGATGTCGAGAAGACCTTTGTCGCCGATTGTGCGGCCCAGGCCAGTTGGCTGGTCAAGTCGCTGGATCAGCGGGCCAAGACCATTCTGAAGGTCTCGTCCGAGATCGTGCGCCAGCAGGACGCCTTCCTGGCCTTCGGGGTCGAGTTCCTGAGGCCGCTGAACCTCAAGACGGTGGCCGACGCCATCGGCATGCACGAATCGACGGTCAGTCGCGTGACCTCGAACAAATATGTCGCCACCCCGCGCGGCGTTTTCGAGCTGAAATTCTTCTTCACCGCCGCCATCCAGTCGTCGGACGGCGGGGCGACCCATTCGGCCGAGGCCGTGCGTCACCGGATCAAGGCCATGATCGACGGCGAGGGCCGCGACGGCGACGTGCTCAGCGACGACCGCATCGTCGAAATCCTCAAGGAAGCCGGCATCGACATCGCCCGCCGCACCGTGGCGAAATACCGCGAGGCCCTGCGCATTCCGTCATCGGTGGAGCGCAAGCGGATGCTGAAAACGGGATAGGGCGCGGCCCCCCTCCACCACGCTTCGCGCGGTCCCCCTCCCCACTGCGTGGGGAGGAGACAAGCCGCCGTCTCCTCCCTGTCGCGAAGCGATGGGGAGGGGGACCATCCGAAGGATGGTGAAGGGGTGGCAGCCGCAGGCTTCACCACATTTCGGTGATCGGCGTTGACACCAATCCACTTCGGTCGCGTTCTATCACCATGCAAATCCAGGTCAGCGGTAAACACGTGGATGTCGGCGACGCGTTAGGCTCGCGCATCTCCCAGGAACTTGAAGACGGGATCGGCAAGTATTTCGAACGCGGGGCGCAGGACGCCGAGGTCGTGGTGTCCAAGGACGGCCATGGCTTCAAGGTCGACTGCTGGGTTCGCCTCGCGTCCGGAGAGGCCATCGTCACCAGCGGACTGGGCGGCGACGCCCATGGTGCGTTTTCCGATTCGCTCGAAAAGCTCGAGAAGCGGGTCCGGCGCTACAAGCGGCGGCTCAAGAATCACCACGCCGGACCGCGCGGCCTCTCGCCCGAGAAGTCAGAGAACGCGGCCCGCGACGTGGCCCGCAGCATGGTTCTGCGCAGCCCCGATTCCGTCGAGGACGACGATTTCGGCGATGCCGGCGCGGACGGACCGCCGCCGGTCGGTATGGTCATCGCAGAAACCCAGGCGGAGATCCGCACGATCACCGTGGGGCGGGCGGTTCTGGAGCTGGACATGACCGGCTATCCGGTCGTGATCTTCCGTAATGCGGCGCATGGTGGAATATCGGTTGTCTATCGCCGACCCGACGGCAATGTCGGCTGGATCGACCCGGAACGCACCGCGAAGTCGATCAATGGACACGGTTCGGTAAACGGTAGCGGCGTATAGTCTTCCCCAATCGAGGCGGGTGGTCTATTGGGCCCCCGCCCACTCGGGATGTACGGGCAGAGTCGGGATACATTTATGGACATCGGTGATTTGCTGGCGGACGGCGGCGTCGTCCTGCGCAGCGGTGCGTCGTCGAAGCGTCAGGCCCTTCATACGGTGGCCGAGGCCGCCGCCCAGGAGCTCGGCCTGCCGGAGAGCCGGATCATGGAGGCCCTGCTGGAGCGTGAGGCTCTCGGTTCGACCGGCCTCGGGTCCGGCGTCGCGGTCCCGCACGCCCGACTGGAAGGTGTCAGCCGGGTCACGGCTGTTTTCGTGCGGCTCGACACGCCGGTGGCCTACGGGGCCGTCGATGATCGCCCCGTCGATCTTCTGTTCGCCCTGTTCGCCCCGCCGCGTGACGGGGCCGAGCATCTGCGCGCCCTTGCGGCGGTCTCGCGGGCCCTGCGCTCGTCGGAGATGCGCGAACAACTGCGCCAAGCCCGGACCACGGACGCGATCCGTGCCCTGTTCGTCCGCGACAGCCTGCCCGCCACCGCCGCCTAATTCTGGTGCGCCAATGACGCTCGCGCGGCGAGCGGCTGTTTGAGTGCGGCGCTTCGCGCAGGGCCCGAACGCGCTCAAGTAGCGCGAAGCGCGGTAGCGCCACCTGATTAGTGCACCGAGACGGGTTCCAGCTCGTGGGCCACGGCGGCGGCGAAGGCGGCGTCGCGGTCCAGCATGACGGCCAGCCGTTCACCGTCGGCACCATGCACGGCGTAAAGGATGGCCTCAGGGTCCACCGGCAGCTCATTGGCGGCGGAGGCAGAGATATCGGCCATCACGTCAGAGGCGCGGATCTCGCGCACATACACGAGGTCCGGCGCGCCCAGCCCCTTGAAGTCTTCCTTGGTCATGATCGTGACGGGCGTCATCGAGACCGCCTCCTTGTACTGAACTAACGCCCGGAACGGGCCTTGGGGTCCGACCCCCGGGTCAATGATCGAAATCGGCGGGGTGTCACCCCGTCGTTATCGGGATGCGCCGGACCGCCGGCAGGTCCTCGGGCCGGCTCATGTCGACGTGCAGCAGGCCATGCTCCAGCCGGGCCGCGTCGACATCGAGCCCGTCGGCGAGGACAAAGCTGCGCACGAAACCGCGTCCGGCGATGCCACGATGCAGGAAGGCCTGTTCGGACTGGTCGGGGGCGGGCTCTCGCTTGCCGGCGATGGTCAGTTGCCGACCCTCCAGGGTGATCATCAGGTCGTCGGGGCCGAAGCCGGCGACAGCCAGGGAGATGCGCACCGAATGCTCGCCACGCTGCTCGACATTGTAGGGGGGGTAGCTGTCCGCCGCGGCGCGGGCGGCCCGGTCGATCAGGGCCCGGGTGTGGTCGAAGCCCAGCAGGAACGGACTGTCGAACAGGATGGTGCGTGTGGTCATCGTCTCTCGCCCCCGAAGCAGGCCTGCGGCCGTCTGTGCCCCCCGTCATCGGCGAGGCACCGGTCCTGATCCTAGATGGTGCGGGATTGCGGAGAGATCAACGGGAGCCCGACAGGACGAAGGCCCCGCGGTTTCCCGCGGGGCCTTCGATGGTGGAGCTTAGCGGAGTCGAACCGCTGACCTCTTGCATGCCATGCAAGCGCTCTACCAGCTGAGCTAAAGCCCCGAACCTCAGGCCTGTCGGCCATTCAGTCGGATCGCGTTGGGGGCCGGGAGGCCCTGCGGCGAGGCGGCGGAACCTATGTCAGGGTCTGATCACGATCAAGCCCGGTTCAACCATTTATTTTCGTCCGTCCCGGGCCGGTGAAAACCGGTCCGGGACGGGGTCGAAAAACGCCTATTCGTCGTCCTTGGGCTTCTTGATCTCGTCTTCGAAATTATCGTCGTCGTCCTCGTCCTCGATGAAGGGGACGGAATCGTCATCGTCGTCGTCAGCCAGGACGTCGTCGTCCTCGCTGGCCTCGCCCATGCCCGACTCTTCGGTCGGATCAGCGGGAGAGTCCTCATCGTCGTCGTCAGGCGTCAGGATGGGCTCGTGGCCGTCCTCGTCGATCTCCGGCGTCTTGGCGGTGTCCTCCTCGTCGTCGTCGTCGCCTTCGGCCTTCTTGTCCTTGACCTGATCTTCGGCCTCGTCGTCGGCGGGATAGCCGGCCGGGCGGCCACGGCGGTTGCGCAGTTTCAGCGCCTCCTCCGGATCGAATTCGGTCGCGCATTTGGGGCAATGAGCCGGGCGGCGGCCCAGGTCATAGAATTTGGCCTGGCAGTTCGGGCAGACCTGCTTCTGGCCCAGTTCGGGTTTGGCCACGGTTGAAGACCTTTGGCGGGAGTGGTGGGAAATGGGGCGGCTCCCTTGCCACCCCCTGACGCCGCTGTCAAAAACCATCTCCGCGCGCCCGCGTCCGTTGATCCTGTCCGGAGACCGCCGGGTGCCGATTCCCGCCCATCTGACCGCCCGCCGCAGCCCCGCGCTGAACGGCGTGGCGCGTGCGCCGGGCGACAAGTCGATCTCGCACCGCGCCCTGATCCTGGGGGCGATGGCGACCGGCGTCACCGAAATTGAGGGGCTGCTCGAAGGGGACGATATCCTGGCCACGGCGCGGGCGGTGGAGGCCTTCGGCGCGACGGTGGAGCGGCGGGGCGAGGGTCGCTGGCGGGTCACGGGGCAGGGCGGGTTCAGGCAGCCGGCCGGGGTCATCGACTGCGGCAATGCCGGAACGGGCGTGCGGCTGCTGATGGGGGCGGCGGCGGGCTGTCCGGTCACCGTGACGTTCGACGGCGATGCCAGTTTGCGGAAGCGCCCCATGAAGCGGATCACGGGGCCGCTGGCGGACATGGGAGCCCGGTTCAGCTGGGGGGGCGAGCCTGATCGTTTGCCGGTTGAGATCACGGGCGGCGACCTGAAGGCTATCGACTATGTCCAGACGGTCGCCTCGGCCCAGATCAAGTCAGCGATCCTGTTGGCGGCGGTCAACGCCCGGGGCACCACCACGGTGACGGAGGCCGAGTCCAGCCGCGACCATACCGAACGGATGTTGCGGGCCTTTGGCGTCGAGGTCGGTGTCCTGCCGATGGACCGCGGATGGCGCATCAGCCTGCGGGGCGGACAGAGGCTGACCGGAACCGCCGTGGCCGTCCCCGGCGATCCGTCGTCGGCGGCCTTCCCGCTGGCGGCCGCGCTGATCGTGCCCGGGTCCGAGGTGACCGTCGCGGGCGTGATGCTCAACCCCCTGCGTACCGGCCTGTTCGAGACCTGGCGCGAGATGGGGGCTGATCTGACCGTTTCGAACCACCGAACGGCGGGTGGAGAAGAGGTCGGCGACATCACCGCCCGGTATTCGGCCCTGAAGGGCGTGGTTGTGCCGCCGGAGCGGGCGGCCTCGATGATCGACGAGTATCCGATCCTTGCTGCCACGGCCGCCTTCGCCGAGGGAGACACAGTGATGCGGGGCATCGGCGAGATGCGGGTCAAGGAGAGCGATCGCATCGCCCTGATGGCCGCCGGGCTGACGGCGTGCGGCGTCCGGGTCGAGGAGGAGCAGGAGGGTTTCACCGTCACCGGCGGCCTTGTGAGGGGCGGCGCGACCGTGACCACCCACGGTGACCACCGCATCGCCATGAGCCATCTGGTGCTGGGTCTGGCGGCGGATCAGGCGGTGACGGTGGACGAGCCGGGCATGATCGCCACCAGTTTTCCCGGCTTTGTCGAGTTGATGCGCGACCTCGGTGCCGATATCGCAGCATCCGAATGACACCTTCCCTCATCATCGCCGTCGACGGACCCGCCGCCTCGGGCAAGGGCACCATCGCCGCCCGACTGGCCGGGACCTATGGACTGCCGCATCTGGACACCGGTCTGCTGTACCGGGCCGTGGGGCTGGGCGTGCTGGATTCCGGTGGGTCGCTGGACGATGCCGCCGCGGCCGAGGTCGTCGCGCGGGCTCTGAGGGCCGGGAATCTGTCGGATACTGAACGGCTGACCAGCGGCGAGGCCGGTGAGGCCGCGAGCCGGACCGCCGGCTATCCCGGCGTCCGCGCGGCCCTGCTGGAATTCCAGCGCGCCTTCGCGGCCCAGCCGGGTGGGGCGGTCCTCGATGGTCGCGACATCGGCACCGTCATCGCCCCGGACGCCCAGGCCAAGCTGTTCGTCACCGCGACGGCCGAGGTCCGGGCCATGCGTCGCTGGAAGCAGCTGACCGGCCGGGGCGACGCCATCGCCTATGAGGACATGCTGGCGGACATCGTGCGCCGCGACCGGCGCGATGCGGGCCGGGGGGCCGCCCCCATGGTACAGGCTGAAGACGCCGTCTTGCTGGATACGACCGATATGGATATAGAGACCGCCTTCGATGCGGCCCGCCGTATCGTCGAGGCGGCGCGCGTCCGACACGGTCTTTAGGGACCACGGACAAATCCAACGCTCCATCCTCGGCTTCCGCGGGCGTCCTGACCTTTACCGGCCTCGCATCCCGACGACCTGTTTAGCCTTTCACCTTCACCTCGCGCGGGGCCATTCGGTCGCGCGCCATAGCCGTTAGAAACCCAACTCTCATATGACTGACACCAGCTTCTCTCCCTCGCGCGACGATTTCGCCGCCCTGCTCGACGAGACCCTTCAGGGTCGTGACCTCGGCGAAGGCCAGGTCGTCCACGGCCGCGTCGTCGGCATGGAAAAGGACATCCTGATCATCGACGTCGGTCTGAAGACCGAAGGCCGTATCCCGGCCCGTGAATTCGGCATCGGCGAAGGTGCCGTCATCCCGAAGGTCGGCGACAATGTCGAAGTCTACCTCGAGCGCGTCGAGAACGCCCTGGGTGAAGCCGTCATCAGCCGCGACAAGGCGCGCCGCGAAGAAGCCTGGACCCGTCTGGAAGTCGTGTTCGCCGAAGGCCATCCGGTCAACGGTGCCATCGTCGGCCGCGTCAAGGGCGGCTTCACCGTCGACCTCGGCGGCGCCTCGGCCTTCCTGCCGGGCTCGCAGGTCGACATCCGCCCGGTGCGCGACGTCGGCCCGCTGATGGGCAAGGAACAGCCCTTCGCCATCCTGAAAATGGACCGTCCGCGCGGCAACATCGTCGTCTCGCGTCGCGCCATCCTGGAAGAAGCCCGCGCCGAACAGCGCACCGAGCTGGTCGGCCAGCTGCAAGAGGGTGAAGTCCGCGAAGGCGTGGTCAAGAACATCACCGACTACGGCGCGTTCGTGGATCTGGGCGGCATCGACGGCCTGCTGCACGTCACTGACATGTCGTGGAAGCGCGTCTCGCACCCCTCGCAGGTCCTCGCCGTCGGCGACACCGTCAAGGTCCAGATCGTCAAGATCAACCCGGACACCCAGCGCATCAGCCTCGGCATGAAGCAGCTGCAGACCGATCCGTGGGACGGCGTTGAAGCCAAATACCCGGTCGGCGCCAAGATGACCGGCCGCATCACCAACATCACCGACTACGGCGCGTTTGTTGAGCTGGAAGCCGGCGTTGAAGGCCTGGTCCACGTCTCGGAAATGTCCTGGACCAAGAAGAACGTCCACCCGGGCAAGATCGTCTCGACCTCGCAGGAAGTCGACGTGGTCGTGCTGGATGTCGACGCCTCCAAGCGCCGCATCTCGCTGGGCCTGAAGCAGGCCCAGGACAATCCGTGGGATGCCTTCGTGGCCGCCAACCCGATCGGCTCGACCGTCGAGGGCGAGGTCAAGAACGCCACCGAGTTCGGCCTGTTCATCGGCCTGGACAACGACATCGACGGCATGGTGCACCTGTCCGACCTGGACTGGAACGTCTCCGGCGAGGAAGCCATCCAGCGCTACCGCAAGGGCGAAACCGTCAAGGCCAAGGTGCTGGACGTCGACGTCGAGAAGGAACGCGTCTCGCTCGGCATCAAACAGCTGGGCGGCGATCCGATGGAGGGCGACACCTTCAAGAAGGGTCAGCAGATCACCGTCACCGTGACGTCGATCGAAACCGGCGGCATCGAGGTCAAGTTCGGCGAGGACGACGCTCCGGCGACCGCCTTCATCCGCAAGTCCGACCTGTCGCGCGACCGCGCCGAGCAGCGCACCGAGCGCTATTCGGTCGGCGACCGCGTCGACGCCATGGTCACCGGCATGGACAAGGCCTCGCGCCGCGTCTCGGTCTCGATCAAGGCCCTGGAAATGAAGGACGAGGCCTCGGCCATCGAACAGTTCGGGTCGTCTGACTCGGGTGCCTCGCTGGGCGACATCCTCGGCGCGGCCATGCGTGAAAAGGCTGCGTCGAAGGAATAAACACCTTCGCCATGGCGAGATGGATCAGGCGGCCGGAGCGATCCGGCCGCCTTTTTCCTGGTCCCGGGACAGCTTTCGAGACCGCCGTCGGCCTTAACCTTTATGTACGTTAACCGACATTTCGGCAGAGAATCCGTCGGAAGGTCTTTTTCCCCTGACGGGTGAAGGCTAGGGTGGGGTTGCATCCCGCGCCCGGATGCAGCCGTATGCGTCTGGGGAAGCGCGGAACAGGGCAGGGGGCCTGGCCAGATGATAAAGTCGGAGCTGATCGAGAAGCTCGCCGCAGAGAACACCCACCTGACCCACGCCGAGGTCGAACGGGTGGTCAATATCGTGCTGGGCCGGATGGTGGACTCACTCGGTGAGGGCGGCCGCGTCGAACTGCGCGGCTTCGGTGCCTTTTCCGTGCGGGCCCGCCCGGCACGGGCCGGGCGCAATCCCCGGACCGGCGAGACTGTTGATGTGCCCGCCAAGGCAGTGCCCTTCTTCAAGAGCGGCAAGGAGCTGCGCGAGCGGCTGAACGCCGGGGACGCCTGACGCCGTGGGAATGGTCACCGAGTTCAAGGATTTCATCTCGCGCGGCAATGTCGTCGACTTGGCGGTCGGCGTCATCATCGGCGCATCCTTCGGCAAGATCGTCACCAGCCTGGTCGAACAGGTGGTCATGCCGCCGATCGGCCTGCTGCTGGGTGGGGTCGATTTTTCGAATCTCAAATGGGTGCTGTCGCCCGAGGATCCGGCGACAGAGGCGATCGAGGAGGTGGCCATCCAGTACGGAGCCTTCCTCAACACCCTGATCCAGTTCGTCATCGTCGCCTTCGTCATCTTCCTGATGGTCAAGGCGATCAACAAATTGCGCCGCGAGAAGGCGGCCGAGCCCGAGGCCGCTCCCGCCGCCCCGACGGCGACCGAGGCCCTGCTTGCCGAAATCCGCGATGAACTGAAGGCCCGGCCGCGGAGCTGACCCGTCAGGCCGGCGAAACCGCCATCTGCCGCTCCGCCGGAGCGCGCGTGCCGACAGATGTCGGGACCGGCAGCGGCCTCAGACACATGGCATAATCGCCGTCATAGGGCGTCGGCGACCACAGCGCCGGATCGGGGCCATCCGGTGCGAAGGCCACATGACAATGGCCCCAGCCTCCCTCGCGCCGTGCGTGCCGGGTGAGGCCGCCGAGCCGTTCCAGCAGATGCGGGCTGACCGTCTGGATGCGCAGCTTGGCCGCGCCCTTTTGTCGGGCCGCGGCCATCAGCCCCTGCATCAGGGCCGGAATGGCTTCAACGTCGCCGGCCAGCGCCTCGAGATCAAGAATTTCCAGGACCGGCGGCTCCAGGATATTGCCCTTGGCCATCATGGCCATGACATAGCCGGTGATGGTGCTTCCACGGTTGAAGGCCAGGATCAGCGGTGGGTCGGTCAGGTCCGGGTCGGCGAGACGCCAGCGGATCACTTCCGGACTGCGGTCCGCCAGCAACCGGCCTTCGCCGCGCAGGGTTTGCCAGAACTCACCATACCACGACTGGTCGCGAAGGTCGCTGAGCACCGCCACGCCCGCCGGCAATGTCAGGCTAGGCGTCGCATGCAGGCGGCTGTTCATCAGTCGCTCGCCCCAACGGGACACGATATCGGGAGCCCACCGATAGGCCGCGCGATAGAGTCGTCCCATCGCCAGGGGCAGGGGATTGATGATCCAGCTCAGTTTCAGGGCGTGGGTCGGCTCGGGCCAGGCCCGCATCCCGTGGCGGGTGTAGAGGGGCTGGGACCTGCTGTTGGCGTTGAAAATATAGGTGGCGAACAGGCCCGGCTGGTTGGTGAAGCTTCGCAGGATGCCGCGGCTGGCCCCGCGCACCGTCGGGGTCACGATGATCGAGAAGCCGGTCGCCCCGCTGAACTGTTGATCGCCGAGCCAGAACCGCTGCACCAGATTGCCGGCATGGGCGGCGGGCTGACCATCGGGGCCGTCGACGACCCATCCGGCGGGGGCGCCGGTTCCCTCTCGCGCAGGATTGGCGTGCAACCATCGCCAGCCGTCCAGCGACCGCTCCGGCCATCCCACATGGCGGTGCAGGGCCTGGATGGCCGGGAAGTCGGACTCTGACGTGTGCCGGGTCTTCATGGTGGGCGTTCGTCTCGTTTTGGGCCTGGGCGGGCCTGGCGCGGTGTCCTCTGCATCAGACGGGCCATGGCCGAGACAACCAGTGATAGAAAATTGTTCACGCCGTGATTCAGGTTTGACTCTCGGCCAGTACGGAACAAATAGTGAACAGATCATAGATAGAGTCCCATGACCTTCGTCTCCGTCCCTTCGTCAGACCCTTGGCCAGAGCGGCCCGCGCCGCTGGAAGAGGCCTGCGCGTCCGGACCGCGGGACATGGCGGCCCTGTTGCTTTTCGCCCTGTCGCGGCGGATCGAGGGCGATCGGCGGCCGGTTTTGATGACCGCGCCCCGGGCCTGGTTCGCCGAGCATGGACGTCCCTATGGTCCCGGCGCGGCGGATGTTTCACTGATCCTTGCCCCGACGACGACGGCGGCGGAGGCCTTGTGGACTCTGGAACAGGCCCTGCGGTCGGGAGCCGTTTCGTTGGCGCTGGGGGCGGTGGACGGGGCGACCCTGGCCCAGACCCGGCGACTGGATTTCGCGGCGAAACAGGGCGAGGCGGTCGGGCTGATGCTGCCACGCGGGCTGGACGGACTCAGCGCGGCGCGGCGGCGCTGGCGGATTTCGACCCAGGAGAGCGCGGTGGACCCCGACGACGCGAAGGCCCCCGGCCCGGCGCGGCTGGCGGCCGAACTGTTGCGGGGCCGGGGCGAGCGGCCCGGCGTCTGGATTCTGGAGCAGGATGATGAGACGCATCGTCTCCGTCTGGCTGATCGACTGGCCGATCGCGGTCTGGCGGCGATCGGCCATGCGGGCGCGCCGTCCGGCCTCGCCGCCTGACCCCGCCCTCGACCCGCAGACCCCGTTCGCCCTGATCCTGAAGAACAGCCGGGGCGCGGCGGTGATCCACGCGCTGAATCCGGCCGCGCGCCGGGCCGGCCTGCGCCGGGGCCAGAGCCAGGCCGACGCCCGCGCCATGATTCCGCGCCTGGTCTGCAAGCCCGCCGATATCGAGGCCGACGCCCGCGCCCTGACGGCGCTGGCGGTCTGGGCCGAGCGCTGGTCGCCGTCGGTCAGCCTCGATGCCTCGGGCGAGGGACTGGAGGGGTTGTTCCTCGATGTCACCGGCGCGACCCATCTGTTCGGCGGCGAGGCGGCGCTGCTGGCCCAGATCCGGGATCGGCTGGCCGAGGCCGGAGCGCGGGCGCGTATCGCCCTGGCACCCACGCCCGCCGCCGCCTGGGCCCTGGCGCGCTGGGGCGAGGCGGAAGGTGACGGCTGTATCGCCGACGAGGAGACGGCGCGGGGTCTGCTGGCATCCCTGCCGGTCGAGGCCCTGCGCATCGACGAGCGCACCCTGACCCAGGCGCGACGCTTCGGCCTGAAGCGGATCGGCGACCTCTATCCCATGCCGCGCGCGGGTCTGGCGCGGCGGTTCCGTGACGGGGCCGGCGTCGGGCTGGTGCAGCGGCTGGATCAGGCGCTGGGCTTCGCGGGCGAGGCCCTGACGCCCGTCAGACCGCCCCCCAAATACCGCGCGTGGCGGACCTGGATGGAGCCGGTCGGTGATATCGAGGGGGTCGAGGCACGGCTGGCCGAACTGGTCGCCGACCTGTCCGCGCCGCTACTGCGCGACGGACAGGGGGCCAGGGCCCTGACCCTGACGGGGTTCCGCTCGGACGGCCTGACCACCAGCCTGTCGGTGCGGATGGGGCGTCCGGGGCGGGACGCGAGCGTCTGGATGCGACTGTTCCGCGAGGCGGGGCTGGGGCAGCTGGAACTTGGTTTCGGCCTCGATGCCCTGATGCTGACGGCGGAGGCGGTCGAACCGATGACGGCGCGGCAGGGCGCGCTGGAGAGCGAGGCCGAGGCGAAACAGGCCGAAAGTCTCGCCGCCCTGATCGACCGGCTGACCGCGCGGCTGGGCGAGGACCGGGTGCTGACGCCGGAACCGGTCGACAGCTGGATTCCCGAACGTGCCGAACGCTGGCGGCCCGCGCTGGGGCGGCTTCCGGTGGCGCGCGAGGACGCGGACGCACGCCGGCCCATCCTGCTGCTTGACCCGCCCGAGCCGGTGGAGGCCATGGCTGAATTGCCCGACGGGGCACCGGTGCGTTTCACCTGGCGGCGGCTGTCGCGGCGGGTGACGCGGTCCGACGGGCCCGAGCGACTGTCGCAGGAATGGTGGCGGCCGCGGCCCGATGGCCGGCAGGTGCGCACCCGCGACTACTACCGGGTCGAGGACGACGCGGGCGGCCGCTACTGGCTGTTCCGCGAGGGCCTGTACGGGCGGGAGTATTCCGGCGCGAAGGAAGAGCGGCCCCCCTCGTGGTGGTTGCACGGGGTGCTGCCGTGAGCGGATGGGACGGGCAGTACGCCGAGCTCGGGGCGATGACGAACTTCAGCTTTCTGGAGGGGGCGTCGCATCCGGGGGAGATCGCGATGCAGGCGAAGGCCCTCGGGCTGGCGGCGATTGGCGTGGCGGACCGCAATACCCTGGCGGGGATGGTCCGGGCCCTGATGGGGGCGGAGAAGGTCGATATCCCGCTGGTCGTGGGGTCGCGGCTCGGCTTCACCGACGGGACGGAGTTGATCGTCTTCCCCCGCGATCGCGCCGCCTACGGCCGCCTGTGCCGCCTGCTGTCGCTGGGCAAGAGCGAGGCTTTTTCCGTCTCCTCCCCACGCAGTGGGGAGGGGGACCGCATCGCCAAGGCCGAGACCCGGCTGACCTTCGAACAGGCGGTCGAGCTGGGCGAAGGCATGATCGCCCTGGTTCCGGTCCCGGAACGGCCGGATGCGGCGTTCGAGGCGCGGCTGGCGGCGTGGCGAAGGTGCTGGCCCGACGCCCTCTATCTGGCAGCGGCTCCCATGTGGCAGGGGGATGACCGCAAACGGCTGAACCGGCTGGCGGCCATGGCGCAGCGCACCGGCGCGCCGATGATCGCGACCAATGCGGTACTCTATCACCACCCCGACCGGCGGATGCTGCAGGACGTCCTGACCTGCGTCCGTGAAGGCACGACCATCGACAAGGCCGGGCGGCGGCTGCAGGCCAATGCGGAGCGCCATCTGAAGCCGCCGGCGCAGATGGCCCGGCTGTTTCGGGGCCATGAGGCGGCGCTGGCGCGGACGATGGACGTGGCACGGGCCTGCACCTTCAGCCTGCGCGAGCTCAGCTATCACTACCCGGACGAGCCCGTGCCGCCGGGCTATTCACCGCAGGGCTGGCTGGCCCGACTGACGTTGAAGGGTGCCCGGTCCCGATGGCCGGATGGCGTGCCGGCCCGCATCCGGGCGATCATCCTGAAAGAGCTCCGGCTGATCCGGGAACTGAACTACGCGCCCTATTTCCTGACCGTTCACGACATCGTCGCCTGGGCGCGGTCGCGGCCCGATCCGATCCTGTGCCAGGGACGGGGGTCCGCCGCCAACTCCGTGGTCTGCTTCTGTCTGGGCGTGACCAATGTCGACCCCACCCGGCAGGAGGTGCTGATCGAGCGGTTCATCTCGTCAAACCGGTCCGAGCCGCCTGACATCGACGTCGATTTCGAGCATGAGCGGCGCGAACAGGTGATGCAGTACGTCTACGACCGCTACGGCCGCGACCGGGCGGGGATCGTCGCGACCATCATCCATTACCGGCCGCGCTCGGCGATCCGGGACGTGGGCAAGGCCCTGGGCCTGACCGAAGACGTCACTGCCCGCATGGCTGATACTGTCTGGGGTTCATGGGGCGACGGGGTGAAGGACGAACACGTCGATCGCACCGGCCTGGACCGCGACGACGCGCGGATGAAGCTGGCGCTCGAACTGACCTCCGAGATCATCAAATTCCCCCGCCATCTGAGCCAGCACGTCGGCGGCTTCGTGCTGAGCCAGAAGCCCCTGATCGAGATCGTCCCCATCGGCAACGCCGCCATGGAGGACCGCACCTTCATCGAATGGGACAAGGACGACATCGACTTTTTGAAACTGATGAAGGTCGATGTTCTGGCGCTGGGCATGCTGACGGCGATGAAGCGCGCGTTCCGCATGATCAGCGAAACC
Source organism: Caulobacteraceae bacterium (assembly GCA_965284535.1). Classification (GTDB taxonomy): domain Bacteria; phylum Pseudomonadota; class Alphaproteobacteria; order Caulobacterales; family Caulobacteraceae; genus Brevundimonas. The sequence continues at coordinate 403,199 of OZ260090.1, read as the reverse complement.
TATGGCCGGCCCCTGCCCGACACCGCCGCCGTTCCCGCCGAGCGTCGCGGGGTCTATCGCATGCTGTGCAAGGCGGATTCAGTGGGCGTCTTCCAGGTCGAGAGCCGGGCACAGATGTCGATGCTGCCGCGCCTGCGGCCGGTGGAATTCTATGACCTGGTGGTCCAGGTCGCCATCGTCCGGCCGGGCCCGATCCAGGGCAGGATGGTGCATCCCTATCTGCAGCGGCGGCTGGAGCGGCGGCAGCATGAGGCGCGGCACGGCGCGGGCAGCTATCGCTTCTCCATGCCGGGCTCGGCGGCCGATCCTGACGAGCTGGCCAATGTGCTGCGCAAGACCCTGGGCGTGCCCCTGTTCCAGGAACAGGCGATGAAGATCGCCATGGTCGCGGCCGAATTCAGCGGAGAGGAAGCCAACGGCCTGCGCCGGGCCATGGCCACCTTCCGGCACAACGGCACCATCGGCGATTTCGAGGAGAAGATGGTCGGGCGGATGATCGCGCGCGGCTATGACGCCGATTTCGCCCAAAATTGCTTCAACCAGATCAAGGGCTTTGGCGAATACGGTTTCCCGGAGAGCCACGCCTGTTCCTTCGCCCACCTCGTCTATGTCTCGGCCTGGGTGAAATGGCTGTACCCGGATGTCTTCGCCGCCTGCCTGCTGAACAGCCAGCCGATGGGGTTCTACGCCCCCGCCCAGATCGTCCGCGATGCCCGCGAGCACGGGGTCGAGGTCCGCCATCCCGATGTCAACGCCAGCGACTGGGACGCCGCGCTGGAGCCGCGCCCGCGGCGGCGGCGGCGCGCCCTGCGGCTGGGCATGCGATCCATCGACGGCTTCAGGAAGGAGTGGGCCGAGCGGATCATGGCGGTGCGCGGCGACCGTCCGTTCACGGACCTTGAGGATCTGCGGATGCGCGCCGGCCTGCCGCCTACGGCGCTGGACCGGCTGGCCGAGGCGGACGCGTTCGGCTCGCTGGAGCTGACCCGTCGGCAGGGGCTGTGGGCCGCCAAGGGCGCGCCGGTCGCCTCGTCCGCCCCCCTGTTCGAGGCGATGGGCCTGGCCGAGACCGACGGCCGCCCGCCCGAGGCCCTGCCCGTTCTGGCTCCCTCGGAAGAGGTGGTCGGCGACTACCAGACGATCCGCCTGTCACTGAAGGGCCACCCGGTCAGCTTCCTGCGCGAGAGGCTGGAGAAGGCAGGGGCCGTGACGGCGGCGGACTATCCGACGCGGGCGAACGGTCGGCGCGTCGCGGTCGGCGGTGTGATTCTGGTCCGCCAGCGGCCCGGCACGGCCAAGGGCGTCTGCTTCATGACCGTGGAGGACGAGACCGGCGTCGCCAACCTGGTCCTCTGGCCCGATGTGTTTGAACGGCTGCGTCCGGTGGCCATGGGCGGGCGGATGGTGCTGGCCAGGGGCAAGGTCCAGACCGCCGAGGGGGTGACCCATCTGGTCGTCGAGGATCTGGAAGACTGGACGTCGATGCTGGGCAGTTTGACGTTCGACGAGCCGGGATCGGCCCAGGCCCCGTCACAGGCGGGGCGCGGCCGGCATCCGAGGGATGTGCGGGTCCTGCCGGGCTCGCGGGATTTTCACTGAAGCGGGCTGCGCCTGCGCTCGGGTGGTCGCCACTCAAGGGCATCCAGGGGGCTGACGTTGAGGATCGTGGGCGTTGTCGGCGTTTGATCGGGACATGTGGAGATAGCCGACAGGCCCGGCGAGGCCTGCCCGCCCATTTCGGCCTATGCCGCCACCGTGTCGACCATCGACCGGGCGACGGCCTCGGCCACCTTGATGCCATCGACGGCGGCCGAGAGGATGCCGCCCGCATAGCCGGCACCTTCGCCGGCCGGGAACAGGCCCCGCACGTTCAGGCTCTGGAAGTCGGCCCCGCGCGTCATGCGGATCGGAGACGAACTCCGGGTCTCGACGCCCGTCAGAACCGCCTGGGCGTCGTCGTAGCGGGGGATCTTGCGGCCAAAGACGGGCAGGGCCTCGCGCATGGCGGCGATCACATAGTCCGGCATGAGCGGTGCCAGATCCGTCGGGCGCACGCCCGGCTTGTAGCTGGGAACAACCTCTCCCAACGCCGTTGACGGGCGGCCCGCCATGAAGTCGCCAACCAGCTGGCCCGGCGCGAAATAGTCACCGCCGCCGGCCGTGTAAGCGCTGCTCTCAAGCTCCCGTTGCAGAGCGATACCCGCCAGCGGATGGTCGCTCGGGTAGTCCTGCGGCGAGATGCCGACGACAAAGCCGGAGTTGGCGTTCCGCTCGTTGCGTGAATATTGGCTCATGCCGTTGGTCACCACGCGGCCAGGCTCGCTCGTCGCCGCCACCACCGTGCCGCCCGGGCACATGCAGAAGCTGTAGACCGTTCGGCCGTTGCTGCAGTGGTGCGAGAGCGTATAGGCGGCTGCGCCCAGGTCGGGGTGTCCGGCACAGGGGCCGAACAGCGCCCGGTCGATCCACGATTGCGGATGCTCGATCCGGAATCCGATCGAGAAGGGCTTGGCCTCGATATGGACGCCCCGGTCATAGAGCGTCTGGAAGGTGTCGCGCGCCGAGTGGCCGATGGCGAAGACCACGTGGTCGGCTTCAAGAGTCTCGCCGGTGTGCAGGCGCAAGCCCCGCAAGGCACCCTTGTCCAGTTCAATATCTGTGACCCGGTGCTCGAAGCGGTACTCACCGCCCAGCCGCTCGATCTTGGCGCGCATGGCCTCGACCATGGTCACCAGGCGGAAGGTGCCGATGTGGGGGTGGGCCTCGGTGAGAATTTCCTCCGGCGCGCCCGCCGTCACGAACTCGGTCAGCACCTTGCGCGCCAGGAAGCGCGGGTCCTTGATCTGGCTGTAGAGTTTTCCGTCGGAGAAGGTGCCCGCGCCGCCTTCGCCGAACTGCACATTGGATTCCGGGTTCAGCCGGCCCTTTCGCCAAAGCTCCCAGGTGTCCTTCGTCCGGTCTCGCACCACCTTGCCGCGGTCGAGGATGATCGGTTTGAAGCCCATCTCGGCCAGGATCAGCCCGGCGAAGAGGCCGCATGGCCCGGCCCCGATCACGACCGGCCGGCGGCGTTCAGCCTTGGGCGCCGTAGCGACCGGGCGATAGGCGAAGTCCGGTGTGACCCTCACGTGCGCGTCGTCCGCGAAGCGGGCCAGCACCCCGGCTTCATCCCTCACCTCCACGTCGAGGATGTAGACCTTCAGGATTGCGGATTTCCTGCGCGCGTCGTGAGCCCGCTTCCAGATCGACCAGGATACGAGATCGCGCGGCGGCACGCCGAGACGGGCCGCGATCGCGGCGGGCAAGGCCTCCGGCGGATGGTCGAGAGGCAGCTTGAGTTCTGACAGACGCAACATTCGCGCCGTTCTAGCCGCTCGCGAAGCAGAGCGCATGAGGCAAGATTCGGGGTGTGGCCGCCGATGTCATGGCTGGCGGCCCAATGTTGGGTTTCAGATCGAGGCGGCGAGTCCGGGTCAGGCACAAGGCGGGCAAGGCTCCCGATCGGGTCTTACCCTCGACGCTGTCTCCGCCACACCCAGACCCGGTAAACCACGATCGGCGTGAAACCACACACCAGCGCGGCGATCAGCACAGTCCAGAAGCCACCGCCGAGGCCATATTCACCGACGGCCGCCCCGACCCCGGCCGCGAGCGGGGGGCCGAGCCAGGGCAGCCAGGTCGGGGGTCTAGGCATCGACCTTGATGACGCCGCGCCGGATCTGGTCCAGTTCGATGGAGTCGAACAGGGCCTGGAAATTGCCCTCGCCGAACGCCTGGTTGCCCTTGCGCTGGATGATCTCGAAGAAGATCGGGCCGAAGGTGTCCTGGGTGAAGATCTGCAGCAGCAGGCCGTCCTCGTCCGAACCGTCGATCAGGATGCGGTTCAGCCGCATCCGGGCGACGTCCTCGCCGTGGTTGGGCAGGCGTTTGTCGATCAGGTCGAAATAGGTGTCGATCGTATCCTGGAAGGGGATGCCGCGACGCTTCATCTCCTCGACGGTCTCGAAGATGTTGTCGGTGTGCAGGGCGATGTGCTGGATGCCCTCGCCGTTGTAGCGGCGCAGGAACTCCTCGATCTGGGAGTTGTCGTCCTGGCTCTCGTTGAGCGGAATGCGGATGGCGCGGTCGGGCGCGATCATGGCTTGCGACAGCAGGCCGGTCGCCTTGCCCTTGATGTTGAAATATTTCTGCTCCTCGAAGGCAAAGACATCGCCGTAGAAGCCCGACCAGGTGCGCATCTGGCCGCGTTTGACGTTGTGGGTCAGGTGGTCGAGGCAGTACAGGCCGACGCTGTTCTTGCGCTCAGCCTCCTCCCAGCCCTCGATCTCGTCCCAGCTGTCGTAGAGGGAGCCGGCCTCGCCATAGGCGTCGACGACATAGAGCAGCGAGCCGCCGATGCCCTGCAGGATGTAGGGATAGCCGCCGCCGAGGGCACCGCCGTCAGCGCCTTCGGCCGGCCTGGCTCCGCGCGACACGGCACCTTCGTAGGCCGATTTGGCGTCATTGACGCGGAAGGCCATGCCGTTGGCCGAGGGGCCGTGGTCGGCGGCGAACTGCTTCGCCTGACCCGCGGGGCTCTGGTTGACCAGCATGGTGATGTCGCCCTGTTTCAGGCGGACGACCTTGTTGGCCGGGTTCACATGGGTGCGGGTGAAGCCCATCAGCTCGAGCCGGGCGATCATGGCCTCGGGCTCGGGGCCGGTGAACTCGACGAATTCGAAGCCGTCGACGCCGAGCGGGTTTTCCGCGTCGAGGCGGGCGGCGGCGTCAGATTGGGGGGCGTCATGCATGGCGCGTCTCCTGAAGTCGTGCGGCACAGGCCGCCGTTGTGGCGCGGAACCTAGTGTCGAGCGCCTGTGAAGCCAAGGTGCGGGCAGTCACATAGACGTTCATCGTCCTTCCCCCGAGATGGGGGAAGGGAGGTTATCCCGGCCGTCCCACCACGGCATCGACCGAGTTGGTGGTCACAGGGTGGTAACCCGGCCGGGCCCGGGCATAGAGGGGTGTGGCGATCCTCCGACCCCAGTCACCTTCGGCCCACAGGCTGGTGAACAGCGGCAGGACGAATTTGCGCCGGCCCATGGTGGTCAGGAACCGCTCCAGCGTCGGAACGGCGGGTTGATAGCGGTGCTGGACCGCGATCTGCAGCCAGCCGAACAGGACCTCGGCATTGCCCTCGTTCTTCAGGTTCAGGGTCGATTCCAGATCGGCCAGCTGGGCCGGCGTCAGCCAGTCGGCACCTGCGGCCAGACCGGCGGGCCGGTATGACATGAACCGTTGGCGCTCCTGCGTCGACCAGCCGGCCCAGGGGATGGCCGAGGCCGGGCCGCCGTCGTCAAAAGCCCTGGCGGCGGCGTCGACGGGGACAAAGGCGTTGGAGACGGGTGGACGCCAGTTGGACGGCATGCCGGGCTGATAGATCCAGGCGTCCATCATCAGTTGCCGCTCCAGCTCGGGCGTGGTCACCAGATGGGCGCGGATGTCGCGCAGGAACAGTTCGGTGGTCATCGGCCGGAAGGCGTTGCGCTCGAAATAGCCTTTCAGCCAGGCGTCGAACCGTTCGCGGCCGACGATGCGTTCGATGGTGAAGAGAAACGCAGCGCCCTTCTCATAGGCGACATCGGTGAGGCCCTCGTCGGGGTCACGTCCGGCCAGGTCGAGTTTCAGCCGCGTGTCCGCCGCCGGCAGACCGGCCATCCCCGATTGCAGATCACCCCAGCCCAGCGAGGCCAGCATCAGGGCGCGGTCCTTGCCGTACAGGGCCTCCATGATCCGGTTCTCGAAATAGACGGTGAATCCCTCGTTCAGCCACATGTCGTCCCAGGTGGCGTTGGTGACCAGGTTCCCCGACCAGGAGTGGGCCAGCTCATGCGCCACCAGACTGACCAGCGACTGGTCGCCGGCGATGATGGTCGGGGTGGCGAAGGTCAGGCGCGGGTTCTCCATCCCGCCGAACGGGAAGGAAGGCGGCAGGACCAGCAGGTCATACCGGCCCCAGCGATAGGGGCCGTAGAGCTTCTCGGCCGCGTCGATCATGTCGGCGGTCGATGCCAGTTCGGCGCGCGCGGCCTCCAGCCGCGACGGTTCGGTCCAGACGCCCGACCGTTCGTCGAAGGCGGCGAATTCCAGATCGCCGACCCCGATCGCGATCAGATAGGGCGGGATTGGATTGGTCATGCGGAAACGCCAGGCCTTGCGGCCCTGACCCGCGGATTCGCCGCGCGGCGTAAGTGGCTGGGCGCTCATCACCACGGTCAGGTCTGCCGGAGCGGTGATCCGGGCCTCATAGGTCTGGCGGATGCCGGGGCTGTCCTGGGTCGGCACCCATGTCCGGGTCAGGATCGCCTGACCCTGGCTGAACATATAGGGCTGCTCGCCGCCGGCGGTCTGGGCGGGCGTCAGCCATTGCAGGGCCGCGGCGTCCGGCCGGGTCGAATAGTCGACGACGATCTTGCGGGTCTCACCGGCCGTGAACGCAGGGAAGGTGACCGTCAGTGACTGGCCGAGGATCGGATCGGCGGCGCCGAGCACAAAGGCGAGAGGCTCGCCCGCCTCGGTCTTCACTGAACGGATGTCGAGGTTGCGGGTGTCCAGAACGATTTGCGTCGCACCCGGCTCGGCCGTGACGGTCAGGGTCGCCGTGCCCGACAGGGTATGCGCCGTGAAGTCGGCGTTCAGGTCGAGGACGACGTTGCGGACCCGGGCGATCTGGGGCTGGGCATAGGAATGGCTATCGCGGGCGTATTCGATCGCCGCCGTGGCCGAGGCCGGCAGGGGCGGCATGTCCGACTTCATCTCGCCGCCGCGGTTGCAGGCCGCCAGCCCTGAGGAGAGCGCGAGAGCGGAGACAAGGCAGGCGAGGGTGCGGGTCTTCATGGGTCGTTCCTCATGACGGTCCGGCGCGGCGCGGCTTCGAAGGGCGCGGTGGCCGGATTCTTCTGATGGCGGGACAACGCCCCGCCGGGCCGAAAAGATCAAGGGGCGGCGGCGATCGGGGCCGGATGCCGTGCCTTGAACAGCCGTCCGCGCTCGGCGATCAGGACGAAGACCAACGCCGTCAGACCCAGCCCGACGAAACCGACCGTCATCGGCGCGGCCGACCCGTTGAACTGCTGTCCGATCAGGAAACCCAGCGACGCGCCGAACGTCGTGGAGATGAACCCCTGGGCCGACGAAGCCGTGCCGGCGATATGGCCCATCGGCTCCATGGCCATGGCACCGAAATTGCCGGCGATGAAGCCGAAGCAGAACATGGTCAGGGCCTGCAGGACAGCAAAGGTCCAGATCGTCTCATGGCCACTCAGTGCCACCGCCGCATGGATGGCCGACATGGTGATGAATCCCAGCAGGGCGGTGTGCGAGATCAGCCGCGAGCCCAGTCGTTCGACCAGCCGCGCATTGAGCAGCGACGCCACGGCGATGCCGCCCGCGACCAGGCCGAACACGACGGTGAACAGTTCCGGCTCATGGAAGACGTCGAAGAAGATCTGCTGGCTGGAGTTGATGAAGCCGAACAGGGATCCCGAGATGGCGGTAATGGCCAGGGTGTAGCCGATCGACTGGCGGTGGGTCAGCGCCTCCCGGAAGGCCGAGGCGATGCGTCCGATCCGGATCGGCATCCGGTTTTCGGGATGTAGGGTCTCGGGCAGGCGGAGGGCCGCCCACAGGGCGAAGGCCGCGCCGCCGACCGCGAGCACGCCGAACACCCAGGGCCAGGGCGCGACGGTCAGGATCAGCTGGCCCAACGCGGGAGCCAGGATCGGCACCCCGAGGAAGACCAGAAAGCTCAGCGACATGACCCGGGCCATGGTTCGTCCGGAATAGCGGTCCCGCACGATGGAGACGGCCAGCACGCGCAGGGCCGCCGCGCCGATGCCGGTCCCGACCCGCGCCGCGATCAGCAGCTCGAACGTCGGCGAAAACGCCGCCAGCACGCTGAACAGCACATAGAGCGACAGGCCGATCATCAGCACCGGCTTGCGTCCATACCGGTCGGCCAGCGGGCCATAGACGACCTGGGTGATGCCGAAGCCCAGCAGATAGGCGGTGATGACCCACTGGCGGCTGTTCTCCGACACCACACCCAGGGCGTCGCCGATGGCCGGCAGGGCGGGCAGCATGGAATCGATGGCGAGCGCGTTCAGCGCCATCATCATGGCGATCAGGGCGACGAATTCTGGAAACCCCGGCCCCTTCACGGCGGCGGGCGGAGCGACGGGGGAGGCGGTCATCGAGCGCAGATGCGGACGGCATCGGCGCGGCGCAACCGTCTCGCAGGAAATAGCCGGTCGCCGTGGCCTTGTCGCCGGTCTCACAGGGCCGTCGAGAGCGGCTTGATTGAGTATTCATTTCTGATATTCTGGAAATATGGAAATGACAACGGCTGTCGAGAGTCTGTCCGCCCTCGCCCATGAGGGACGGCTCAAGGCTTTTCGTCTTCTGGTGACCGCCGGGCCGACAGGCCTGCCCGCCGGCGAGATCGCGCGCCGGCTCGGCACGCCGCCCAACACCCTGTCCGCCAATCTTTCGCTGCTGACCCACGCCGGTCTGGCGCAGTCCCGCCGCGACGGTCGGTCGATCATCTATTCGGCGCGCTTCGACCGGATGGGCGCGCTCATGGCCTTCCTTGCCGAGGACTGTTGTGGCGGAGCGCCCGAGGTGTGTGCGCCGCTGGCGGCCGCGACCGCCCGAACCCGTTGTCTGCCGGTGGAAGCCTGACCCCATGTCCCTGTTCGAACGCTGGCTCAGCCTCTGGGTCTTCCTCTGCATCGTCGTGGGCATCGGACTCGGCTGGCTGTTTCCCGACGCCTTCGCCCTGATCGCCCGGGCGGAGATCGCCCGGGTCAATCTGCCGGTTGCCGGCCTGATCTGGCTGATGATCACCCCCATGTTGCTGCGCGTCGATTTCGCCGCCCTCGGGCAGGTGGGTCGCCACTGGCGCGGGATCGGCGTGACCCTGTTCGTCAACTGGGCCGTCAAGCCGTTCTCGATGGCCCTGCTGGCCTGGCTGTTCATCGCCCTTCTGTTCCGGCCCTGGCTGCCGGGCGACCAGATCGACAGCTATATCGCCGGCCTGATCATCCTGGCGGCGGCCCCCTGCACGGCCATGGTCTTCGTCTGGAGCCGCCTGACCAACGGCGAGCCGAATTTCACCCTCAGCCAGGTGGCCCTGAACGACGCCATCATGATCGTCGCCTTCGCCCCGATCGTCGGCCTGCTGCTGGGACTGGCCGCGATCACCGTGCCTTGGGCGACCCTGCTGATCTCGGTCGGCCTCTACATTATCCTTCCCGTTATCGTGGCCCAGATCGTCCGGCGGATGGTGCTGGCGCGGCGCGGTGAGGCGGGGCTGGAACGGCTCCTGACCGGGCTCGGCCCGCTGTCGATCACCGCCCTGCTGGCCACACTGGTGCTGCTGTTCGGCTTTCAGGGCGAGCAGATCCTGGCCCAGCCGCTGGTCATCGGCATCCTCGCCGTACCGATCCTGATCCAGGTCTATTTCAACTCCGGTCTCGCCTACTGGCTGAACCGCACCACGGGAGAGGCGCACTGCGTCGCCGGTCCGTCAGCGCTGATCGGGGCCTCCAACTTCTTCGAACTGGCCGTGGCGGCGGCGATCAGCCTGTTCGGCCTCAACTCCGGCGCGGCGCTGGCGACGGTGGTCGGGGTGCTGATCGAGGTTCCCGTCATGCTGTCGGTGGTGTGGATCGTGAATCGCTCGAAGGGCTGGTACGAGGCCGGACCCGCCGTCCGCCGCCATGCTGAAAAGGAACGCTGACATGTCCGCCGATTTCCCCGTCACCGTTTTTCACAACCCCGCCTGCGGCACCTCACGCAACGTCGTGGCCATGGTCGAGGCGGCCGGCTACCAGCCCGAGGTGGTCCAGTATCTCAAGGCGGGCTGGACCACGGACCAGCTGTCTGCCCTGTTCGCTGAAGCCGGGATCACACCGCGGGAAGCGCTGCGGGAACGGGGATCTCCCGCCGCCGAGCTGGGCCTGCTGGCACCGGAGGTATCGGACGCCGCCATACTCGCCGCCATGGTCGAACACCCCGTGCTGGTCAATCGCCCGATCGTGCGCACACCGAAGGGAGCTGCCCTGTGCCGGCCGTCTGAAAAGGTCTTCGATCTGCTGGACAGCACGCCGGACGGTTTCGTCAAGGAAGACGGCGAAGTGATTGGCTCCAGATAGCGCGACCGCGCGTCAGCCAAAAAAGTGAGTGGTGCGGGCGGTCGGAATCGAACCGACACTCCTTTCGGAACCGGATTTTGAGTCCGGCGCGTCTACCAGTTCCACCACGCCCGCACAGGCCGGTTGCTCGTTTCGGCAGCCGCGCTTGGTAGCTCGCGGGGTCGGATCAGGTCAATCGGGATCGGCGATGCGTTCAGCCTTCCGGCGCGCGAAAGCGGGCGCTGTAGATAATGACTGTTCCGACCGAACTGGTGTCGCCCTCAGGAAGGCTCACCCGGGAGTCGCGCGCGGCATTCAGGGCGGCGCGGCCAAACCCCATACCGTCGGGGGCTTCGTACAGGACCCGGCATTCCTCGAGCCGGCCGTCGGCCGGAACGATGCATCCCATGCGCACCGTGGCGAGCCCAATATTTCCTGCGGCCGCTGTCTCCGGATATTCGGGAACCTCGTGGTGCGCCCAGGTCACCGGGGTGACGGGTCGGGGCCTGAGATCCCATTCATCGGCCAGATTTGCCTCGCAGGCCGAAAGGACCTGATTGATCGCGGATACAGAGGGCGGGACAGGTAAGAGGTAGCGCAGCGAACCTCCGCCCTCCGCCAACGGCTCGATCCTCAGACCCAGTTCGCCGCCCGGCCTCAGCAACCGTGCCAGGCGGTCCGGCTCTGACGCCGAGAGCACCGGTGCACCCGGTTGGCTCAGCCATCTCTGACGTTCTCCCTCGAGCCCCGCCACGGTGACCTGGACGGTCCGTATTGACGCATCTGTCACGGGCGTCCCGGTCAACAGCAGGTCGAGCACCCCCGCCTTGCACCTCAGGGCCAGGGCATTGTCACCGAAATCGAGTGTGGCCAGCGTCAGTTGCTGGGCCGGGTCAGAGGTCAGGTCCCAGTCGTCAGCGGCGTCCTGGGCAAGGGAGGGCGATGCGACGGCAAGCGTGGCCGCCAGAACCTGTCCGGTCAGCGCGATCCGGTTCATGCCACCGCCTCGACATGGCTGTCGCCCTCGCCGGCCTGAATGCGGCGGGCGCGGATATACATCTCGATCCGTTGGACGACGACCATGCCCACGACGAAGAGCAGGAAGGCGTCGGTGATGGCCAGGGCGTTCAGCCCCCACTCCGCCGCGTGCGGCTCGAGGAAGGCGGTCAGGGCGCGGCGGCCCAGCATGACGGCGACGATCAAAACCAGGCCGATGGGCGAGGCCTGGGTCTTGAGTGTGCCGTCGGCGTGTTTCTCGATGGTGGTCATCTTGCCCCGCCACCAGCCGAAAACACCGCCGAGGATCAGGCCGACCGCGAGGATGGCCCAGGCCAGGCCGTCGAAGGCCACGTGCGGCATGTTCGGGTCCATGCTGGTTCCCCAGATGGCGAATCCCATCAACGGCACGATGATTACCGGCATGACCCACATCCACTGAGGATTCAGGGTGCGGGGCCGGCGGTTGCGAAGGAGGATCAGCGGCAGGGCGATGGCCAGCCCGATCAAGGGTCCCAGCACCTGTGGCGACATTTCCGGCATGGTGGTCTTCCCCCTCGGTGCCGCCCAGGGCCGCCCCCGTCGGGCCGCGAACGTGGCGAAAGCTTAATCCGTCCCACGCATCCGTAAAGCGCCGTCAGCGCCTCTGGTCCCGTGAAACAACAGGAGGCTGGGATGAGACGATGGCTGACGGTCGCCCTGGGCGGACTGGTCCTGTCATGCCAGGGGCCGGCGGCGGTGCTGGCAGGGGTTCACGACGACCCCGACGCCATCTCCCGGATGGGTCAATTGGCGAGCACGAAGTGCACGGTCACGACGACGATGCCCCCATCGACACCGTTCGAGACGGTTGATTGAGCCATGCCGGCAACCGCGGCCTGGCCGAAGCCGACACCGGCCGGAAACTCACTCTCTGCACGGCAGTCCCGCACGCCTGCGCCCTGCATCACACACGAAACCTGCGCCTCACCCCGCGGGACGCCGAGCGAGAGCGCCCGATCCGGGAACTCTGGCTGCCGATGCCGGATGCGGGGAAATTCACCCGGTCGCAGGGCCAGCATCCGGTCGCGGATCTCCGGAGGGGCGAAGTCGCGATCCGATTGCAGGGGCTGACCGCAGGCCTGGAGAACTTCGCGCAAGGGGCTGTCGTCGGCGGGCAGCGGGCCGTGAACCGCCACGGGCTCGCCTTCAGACCGCAGGGACCGAAACCGCACGTCGTATTCAGGCAGGGTCAGCAGGGCGCGGACCGAGATGGCGGCGTTTCTCGAAAGAAGCGGTCCGGACTCTTCCCACCGCACCCACTGTCCGACCGGCGAGCGATTGTCGGTACCGGCACCGCGCCCCGAGACCGACGGCCCGGGGAGCCGACCGTTGTCGATCAACAAGAGATAGAGCGTGCCGGCATCGCACCGGGCCTTCATGCGGATGCCGTCGGAGAGCGGGATCTCCGCCGCCATACCGTCCGGTGTGCGGGTCACAGTCCAGACCGGGGCTTCCTGCGCCCACGCGGGCGAGGCGGTGAGGAGGACGGCGGCGGCGATCAGGCCGGTTTTCAAACCGCCTCCACCACCTGTTCGATGGCCCCGAAGATCGAGTGGTGGGTATCGTCCAGCATCTCGATGCGGACGGTGTCGCCGGCCTTGAGGAAGGGGGTCGTCGCCTTGCCGTTCTGGATGGTTTCGACGGTGCGGATTTCGGCGATGCAGGAATAGCCGAGGCCGCCGTCCGAAACCGGCTTGCCCGGCCCGCCGTCGGCGTCGCGGTTCGAGACCGTACCCGAGCCGATGACGGTCCCGGCGCACAGGGCGCGGGTCTTGGCCAGGTGGGCGATCAGGGTGCCGAAGTCGAAGGTCATGTCGACGCCGGCATCGGCCTTGCCGAAGTCGGCGCCGTTCAGCTGGACGGTCAGTTCGCCCTTCAGCTTGCCGTCGACCCAGCGGTCGCCGAGCGCCTCGGGAGTCACGAACACCGGCGACAGGGCCGAGGCGGGCTTGGACTGGACGAAGCCGAAGCCCTTGGCCAGTTCGGCCGGGATCAGGTTGCGCAGGGAGACGTCGTTGACCAGGCCGACCAGACGGATGTGGGTCAGAGCCTCCTCGCGCGACACGCCCTGCGGCACGTCGCCGGTGACCACGACCACCTCGGCCTCCAGATCGCAGCCCCAGCTTTCGTCCGCCAACGGAATGGCGTCGCGCGGAGCGAGGAAGCCGTCGGACCCGCCCTGATACATCAGGGGATCGGTCCAGAAGCTCTCGGGCATTTCCGCGCCGCGCGCCTGTCGCACCAGGGCGACGTGGTTCACATAGGCCGAGCCGTCGGCCCACTGATAGGCGCGGGGCAAGGGGGCCGCGGCCTCGCGTTCGTGGAAGCGCCCGCGCGGCACGCCGCCATGTTCGAGGCTCTCGGCCAGTGCCCGCAGGTCGGGTTCGACCCGGTCCCAATTGTCCAGCGCCGCCTGCAAGGTCGGTGCAATCAGAAAGGCGTCAGTGAACCAGGCGAGGTCGCTGGAGACGAGAACGAGGCGACCGTCACGGCCGTGTTTGAGCGAGGCGAGTTTCATGCCTCAAGGCTTAGGCGGTTTCGTTCGGACGCGAAACCGGGTTTTCAGTGCGCGTGGGTTCCGCTGACGTGCCCCGATGTCGCGTGCGACGAACGCCGGGGGCCGGGGTCGGACAGTTCGGCGCGGGCGTCACGCAGCTCGCGCACCCGGGCGGTCTCGTCGCGCCAATGCTGATTGAAAGCAGCGACGGCCAGCCGCAGGGCATCGGTCTGCTCGCGGTGATTCAGGTCGCCGACCGTCGGCGTGGGGGACGGCGCTGGCGGCGTGGCGCAGGTCGGGCCGCCTATGGTGACAACCGTGACGCTGGTCGCGGCCGCTGCTGCGCCACCGCCGCCACCGCCGCCGCCATTTCCGCCCTGACCGGACTCGCCCGCCGAAGGCTCGCCGCCCGCGCCGCCACCGGTTCCTCCGGGAGCGCGTGACGGCTGACCGCCATGGCTTGCGGGCGCGACCGGTCCCCGGCCGGCGATGGCGTCATCCAGTTTCTTGATCCGGCCGGACAGGCCGCCAACCAGTTTCAAGGTCTTGCCCAAACGTTGCTCGATCACCTTGCGCAAGGCCTCGGCCCGGCCCTTCAGGGCATTGTCATCGGCCGCCATGGCCGCCAGGGCGGCGTCGCTGATGGCTTCCCAGATTGGATGGGCGGCATCACCGCGGCCGCTGCTCGAGCGCGCGCCGAGGTACCAGCCCAACAGCAGGGCGGCGATCAGGCCGAGCAGGATCGCCCCCCAGAAGAACGGGTCGGCGCCGATCAGGATCGTAGGGTCCAGAGGGGCACCGGCCGGGTCGGCGTTGGCGAAGTCTGCGCCGTAGGACATCCTGCTCTCCCCTGAAGACGGTGAACCGTTCGGGGCGCATCTTGCCCCCGCCGCTCCGCTTGGCAACGGGAAAGGTTAACGGCGCGACGGATTCCCGTAACGGGCGAGCGATCAGCGGGGTGGCGTGATCAGCGCCCGGGCCTCGGCCCCGGTGCGGGCCCCGACGTCCCGAACCTCGACCTCGACGGCCACCGCGCCCGCCGGCTCATGGGCCCAGAGGTAACGGCGCTCGACCTCGACCTCCCGACCCGAGGGGGCGATGCCGACAAAGGTGTCGCCCCAGGGCGTGATCTTGATCAGCTCCGGCCAGATCAGACTGCAGGCCTGATCCAGCTCCTCGATGGCCATGGCCGACAGTTCGTCGTCACTCACAGCCACCGGCGCACCTTCTGGCGATAGGCGTCATAGTCGGCACCGAATTTGGCGGCGAGATACCGCTCCTCGCGCTGGATCACGAACTGGTCGACCACCGCGAGACAGGGCAGCAGCAGGAACAGGGCCAGGGCGCTGTCCATGGCGATGGCCAGGCCCGCATAGGTGACGGCGAAGCCGAGATAGATGGGGTTGCGGCTGAAGCGGTACGGCCCCTCGATGATCAGGACGGTCGACGGCTTCCACGGCTCGACCGCCGTGCCGCGCCGCCGGAACAGGCCCGCCGCCATGCCGTCGAATAGCAGGCCGCCGACGATCAGGGCCAGGGCGACGCCGCGCCGGATCTCCATCTCCAGGCCGAACCCCGCCGCCAGCCAGCGGAAGCCGCCCTCGACGGCCTCGGGCCGGGCACCGATCTGCGCCAGACCCCAGCCGACGAACAGGAAGCCCAGATAGATCAGCGGCGGCGGGGCGATCACGCCCGGGGTGTCGCGATTGGTCGTCATACGGTCTGGCCTTGCGGGGCGGTGAAGTCGGAGGTCGGGGCGTCGCCGGTGTTGATGACCTCCGACGGTTCGAAGATCAGCACCTCCGCCTCATCGTCGGCGGCGGTGCGGTGCTCGACGCCGCGCGGCACGACGATGAACTGGCCGGGATCGAGGGTCTCGATCCGGTCCCGGAACTCCACCCGGAACCGGCCCTTCCAGACCAGGAACATCTCGTCGGCATCGGCGTGGCTGTGCCAGGGGAAGACGCCCTGCACCTTGACCAGCCGCACGTCCTGCCCGTTCAGCCGGGCGGCGACCCGCGGCCGCCAGTGGTCGGAGAAGGCCGCGAACTTGTCGGCCAGGTCGATGGTCGCGCCTTGGGTCACGGGCGGAGATCCTCGTCGCCGTAGATGGCGACACCAGCCTGGCCGTCGCTGGACATCGAGCCCCGGTACATGCCCGAAGTAGTCATGGCGAAGCTCGGACGGCCATGGATATCCATGACGATGACGCCGCCGGAACCGCCCAGCGAAAGGGCGTCGTCCACCTCGGCCTGGGCCGCTGCCTGGGTCGTCGATCCGCTGGCGATGCGAGCGCAGATGTCGCGGGCGACGCTGGCCCGGATGTAAAACTCTCCGTCTCCGGTCGCCGAGACCGCGCAGCCGTCGCGGTTGGAGGCATAGGTCCCCGCCCCCAACACCGGCACATCCCCGACCCGGCCCCAGCGCTTGGCGGTCATTCCGCCGGTCGAGGTACCCGCCGCCAGCCGGCCCTCGCTGTCCAGCGCCACCGCCCCGACCGTGCCGAATTTCCGCTCGTTCAGCGGCGGCGCGGGCAGGGCATTCTCTGCCATCGGCCCCGGCGCGCCCGCCGGCCGTTCCGGGATCGGCAGGTTCTGGTTCCGCAGCGCTGACTCCAACCCCCGCCAGCGGCGCTCGGTGAAGAAGAAGGCCGGATCGACCTGCTCCAGCCCGACCGAGGCGGCGAACGTATCCGCCCCCTCGCCGATCAGCATGACGTGCGGCGACTGCTCCATCACGGCCCGGGCGGCGGCGATCGGGTGGCGGGTGGTGGTCAGGCCGGCGACGGCACCGGCGGTCAGGTCCGAGCCGTTCATCACGGCGGCGTCCAGCTCGTTGCGTCCGGCGGCGGTGAAGACGGCCCCCCGCCCGGCGTTGAACAGCGGATCATCCTCCATCAGCTCGATCGCCGCCTGGACGGCGTCCAGCGCCGAGCCGCCGCCTGCCAGCACCGCCGATCCCGCCTCGAGCGCGCGGTGCAGGGCGGCGCGATAGGCCGCGTCCTGTTCCGGCGTCAGGCTGTCGCGCTCAATCACCCCCGCCCCGCCGTGTATGGCGAACGACCAGCGCGGCGCGTCCTGCGCGACGGCGGGTGAGGCGAACAGGGCCAGGGCGACGGCGGCGAGGGTCAGGCGGGAACGGAACATGGTCGGCCTTCCGGAAAGCGATGGGTCAGCGTCGGGCAAGCGGAGGCTCAACTCAAGGCCTGACCGCAGCACGGGCAGCCGGAGACCTCGACACCGAACAGGGCGCGGATGCGGTCGGGGGCGAGGGCCCGCGCGGGTGCAGTGATCTCCATCCCCTCGGGACCGATCGCCAGCACCCGGTCGGCGCGGCCGGCGAAGGGCAGGTGGTGGGTCGAGGCGATGACCATGCGGCCCTCGGCGGCAAGCGCCCGGATCGCGGCCTCGACGGCCTGGGCATGCGCCGGGTCCAGCAGGGCCAGGGGCTCGTCCAGCAGACAGAGGGGCGCGTCCTGCACGAACAGCCGGGCGATCAGCACCAGCTGCTGCTGACCGCTGGACAACCGGTCGAACGGACGCTCGGCCAGATCACCGACATCGAGCCGGTCCAGCGCCCCACGCGCGGCGTCGAGGTCGGCCGCCGTCAGGCCGGGCGACCAGCGGCGCAGATGCGCGCGGCCCAGCGCCGTCAGATGCAGGGCGGAAAATCCAGCGGATACCGCGCCCGGCGGGGGCAGATAGGCCGCGGCGGGGCGGGCGACGCTACCAGCCAGCGGCGCGAGCAATCCGGCCAGCGTTTTCAACAGCGTCGTCTTGCCCGCGCCGTTCGGGCCGATCAGGGCCAGCACCTCGCCGGGAGCGACGGACAGTTCGAGCGGGGGCAGGCGGAAGTGGCCCCGCCCCGCAACCAGTCCCTCCAGAAGCAGGCCGCTCATGACCGCCTCGATGTGGCGACGAACAGGATCAGGAAGGCCGGCGCCCCGATGGCGGCCGACAACAGGCCGACGGGAATCTCGGCCGGGCCGAAGGCGGTGGCCAGTCGGTCGATGATCAGGGCGAACAGGGCCCCCAGCGCCATGGCGGCGGGGATCAGCCGCCCGGCCCGCTCGCCGACGATCAGGCGGGCCGCGTGGGGTGCCAGCAGGCCGATCCAGCCGACCACCCCCGCCACGGCTACGGCCGAGGAGGTCATCAGGGCAGCGGCGGCGAGGGCCAGCAGACGCAACGGACGGGCGTTCAGCCCCAGCGACCGTGCCTGTTCATCGCCCAGCGACAGGATGTCGAGCCGGAAGCCCAGCCAGACCAGAACCGCCGCGCCGAGCCCGACCGGAATCAGGGCCCCGGCCGCCTCGGCCAGGGTCGCCCGGGTGAAGGAGCCCAGCAGCCAATAGGTGATCGACGGCAGCTGTGAATAGGGCTCGGCCACCACGACGACGAGCCCCAGACCGGCCGAGGCCAGAGCCCCCGCCACGACCCCGCACAGAATCAGGGCCAGCCGGCCGTCGCCGCTGCGGGTCAGGGCGGCGCAGGCCAGGGCGAGCGCACCTATGGCCAGTCCGCCCGCGAAGGCCGCACCCTGCACCAGGGCGGCTCCGGCCCCCAGAAGCAGGGCGAGGGCCGCGCCGAGGGCCGCGCCGGACGAGACGCCCAGCAGGTCAGGGGCAGCCAGCGGATTGCGGAACAGGATCTGGAACCCGGCCCCGGCCCCGGCCAGGGCGGCACCGGTGGTCAGGGACGCCAGCAGGCGGGGGCCCCGCAAGGCCAGGGCCAGTTCGGCCTCGGGCGATCCTTGCCCCGTCGCCGCCGCCAGCAGGGCGTCCGGGGCCACGCCCAGCGGCCCCGTCGCCAGCACGGCCAGCGCCCCGGCGAGCACCAACAGGACAAGGCCCACGGGCAGCAGGGCGGCTTTTAGATCTCTCACCGGATCCATTGGGGGACAGCCACCTCGGCGGGAGCCATGCCATACAGCCGCCGGGTGAGGCCGGCGATCGTCATCCGGGCGTCCTCCGGATTGGCCAGCCAGGCGCAGGCCAGAAGCCGGTTCACCGACGGCGGCCGATCAATCCAGCCGAACGGATGGTCGGGCAGCAGCAGCAGCCGTCGGCGCTGTCCGTTGCGGCGGGTTCGCCAAACCGGATCCTGGCGGACCGCGGCGGCGAAGGCCGGGCTGAGAGTGACCAGGACCTCGGGGTCCCAGGCGGCGACCTGTTCACGGGTGATCCGGCCGATGTCGCGCGAGCCTCCGGCGACATTGGTCCACCCGGCCCCTTCCAGCACCTCGGTGGCCAGAGATCCGTGGAAGCCCGTCTCCAGCCCGTCGGCGCCGCGCGCATAGTAGAAGGCGGGCCCGGTGGGCGCGCGCCGCCAGCGCTCCAGCACCTGGGCGGCATCGTCGGCCAGGTCTTCGCCCGAGCGCACGGCGTCCAGCAGAACAGCGGCCTCGCGGATCGCTTCAGGAATTCGCGTCAGGGCCCCGTCGATCAGCCGCCAGTCGGTGCCGAGCCGCGTCTTCATCCGGTCGCCCAGCGCCTGATTCTCTGGATCGGTGTCGCCGTAGTCGATCACCAGACGGGGGTTGAGCGCCGCCAGGGCTTCGAGATTCGCGGGCCGCCCGCCGCCACCCAGGGCCCCCAGCTCAGGCAGGTCGGTCGCCAGTGAAGGCAGGGCCGCGAGCGCGGTCGCCGACGGCTTCCTCGGCCATCCCGCCAGCCGATGGCGCGCCACCGCCCAGATCAGCAGGGCGGCCGGCTGTCCCGCGGCGACCACGTCTCCGGGCGACCGCGACCG
The DNA here is from genome assembly GCA_965284535.1 of Caulobacteraceae bacterium. Classification (GTDB taxonomy): domain Bacteria; phylum Pseudomonadota; class Alphaproteobacteria; order Caulobacterales; family Caulobacteraceae; genus Brevundimonas. The sequence continues at coordinate 383,742 of OZ260090.1, read as the reverse complement.
CGACGGGCCCGGGCCGCAAGCCGCCAGCGTCACTGTAGAAGCCACCCCGATCAGCGCCGACCGTCGCGTCGTCGTCATTCCAGACCGTCCGAATTGATTCTGTCCCATCCTGCCGCCCGCTCCGGCGACGCGCCACCTCACAGCCAATTTACCCTTAACACTTGTCCGGTCTTCCGCCCCGTGCTGCTTATGCGCCATCGCGCGTCAGGTGGGGCGCAGCAAAATGGGAGTGAGCCGTTGAGCAGGACGGACATCGGGGGCGCGACCATCGCGCCCGGCGGGCTTGAGACCCGACTTATCCGGGGAGATCACGCATGAACATCGTCATCATCGCCGGCATCATAATCACGCTTCTCACGGGGATTCCCGTGCTGATGCAGATCCTCAAGAACCATCCGCGCGGACTGATCATCCTGTTCTTCGCCGAGATGTGGGAGCGCTTCTCCTACTACGGCATGCGCGGCATCCTGATCTTCTTCCTGACCCAGCATTTCCTGTTCGACGACGCCCTGGCGGGGTCGACCTATGGTTCCTACACCTCGCTGGTCTATCTGCTGCCGCTGCTCGGCGGCATCCTGGCCGACCGCTACATCGGCACCCGCAAGGCCATTGCCTTCGGGGCCCTGTTGCTGGTCGCCGGTCACGGCATGATGGCCCTCGAGGGTCGCCCGGCCACCGAGACCCTGACCTATGCCGGCACGGCGTACGAGATCGCCGCTGAAGGCCGCGGTGCCAGTCGCGAGGTGAGCATTGTCGTCAACGGCCAGAACTATCAGTTCGGTCCGGCCGAAGGCGGCGGTATCGCCGTGGCGGGCCTGCCAGAAGGCTCCGGCCTGCCGGCGACCCTGGCCCCTGGCTCCTATGAGATGGAACAGACGCGCGACGTCGGCGGCATAAACATCTTCTATCTGGCCCTGTCGCTGATCATCATGGGCGTCGGCTTCCTGAAGCCCAACATCTCCAGCATCGTCGGTCAGCTCTACCCCGAGGGCGATCCCCGGCGGGATTCCGGCTTCACCCTCTATTATTACGGCATCAACCTCGGAGCTTTCTGGGCCGCGGTGCTGTGCGGTTTCCTTGGTCAGACCGTCGGTTGGTGGGCGGGCTTCGGCCTCGCCGGCGTCGGTATGGCGGCGGGTTGGATCGTCTTCGTGCTCGGCAAACCCCTGCTTGAGGGCAAGGGCGAGCCGCCGAATCCGGAATTGCTCAAGCGGCCCCTGTTCGGCCCGCTGAACCGCGAATGGCTGATCTACATTCTCGCCGTCCTCGGCGTCGGCGTGGTCTGGCTCATGGTCCAGAACAACGACGTTGTTGGCACGGTCCTGAGCATCTCGACCCTGCTGTCGCTCGCTGCAATCCTCTGGGTCATCGTCGGGGTCTGCAAGACCTGGGCGCAGCGCCAGCGGATGATGCTGGCCCTGGTTCTGATCTTCGGCGCGGTGGTCTTCTTCACCCTGTTTGAACAGGCCGGAACCTCGCTGAACCTGTTCGCCGATCGTAACGTGGACCTGACCATCACCCCGCAGGCGATGCAGTTCCTCGGCATTACCATCGGCACGCCGGCCCAGCTGGCGGCGCAGGGCATCACGCCCTCCGGCTTCTGGATCGACGCCACCATCACGGCGGCGCAGGTCCAGTCGTTCAACGCCGGCTTCATCCTCATCTTCGCCCCGATCTTCGCGGCGATGTGGGCCTGGCTGGCCTCCAAGAAGATGGATCCGAACCCGACCATGAAGTTCGGTCTGGGTCTGGTCCAGGTCGGCCTCGGCTTCCTGGTCGTGGTCTGGGCCGCCGGCTCCGGCATGGTCAGCCCGACCTTCCAGATGCCGCTGATGATCCTGGCCCTACTCTACATGCTGCACACGACGGGTGAGTTGTTCCTGTCGCCGGTGGGGCTGTCGGAGATCACCAAACTGTCCATGCCTTCGGTCGTCAGCTTCATGATGGCCGTCTGGTTCCTGGCCAGCTCTATTGCCCAGTTCGTCGGCGGCAAGATCGCCGGCCTGATGGGCACCGAGACCGTTGGCGGTCAGGTTCTGGACCCGGAAGGCGCACTCGAGACGTCGCTGGCCGGCTTCAATACCCTCGGCAACTGGGGTGTCATCATCGGCGTCGGCTTCATCCTGATCAGCTTCCTGATCAAGGGTTGGGCCCATGCGACCGGTGGTGACAACCACCCCGGACCGGACCTGACCGATCGGGGTCAGGAAGACCGGAGCGTCACCAACCCGTAGGACTCGTTTCGGGACCTATGGTCGAATACAGGAAGGGCGGAACCGCAAGGTTCCGCCCTTTTTGGCGCGTCGAGGGCAGGCGCGCCGTCAGTTTCGGGGTGTGGGGACGCCTTCTTCAGAAGGTCTTTCTTATCTGGACGAACAGCCACGGGCTCATCCGGCTGCGGCGCACCTCGCGGAAGTCCAGCGGGGCGGTGTCGCGGGGGCCGGTGTAGATTTCGCGGTCATAGCCGGTGGCGCGGTCAGTCGCGTTGCCCAGATCGACGCGGACGGTGAGGTCGCGTTTCGGCTTCCATTGCACAAAGGCGCCCACACCCGGCTCGGCGTAGAAGGCGCGAACCTCGCGCACGCGCAGGGCGCGACCCTTGTCGACATTGCAGCCGTGGTCGAAGCCCCAGGACCAGCGGCCCCCCATCAGGTCCTGATTGAAGGCCACGCCGCAACCGAAGGCCTGATTGCCCTGGAACCGGCGTTCCTCGCCCGTGACCGAATCGATCACCGAGGTAGAGGACCAGCTGCCGCGCACCTGAAGCCGTCCGTTGGGAATGCCGAGCTGGTCGGTCGGCAGGGTCAGGCGGGTCTGGAAGAAACTTGAGGTACCGTCGCCGATATTGCCCACCCCGTCGAAGCCGCCGGCCAGTGGGATGACATCGACCACGTCCTCGATCTCGGCATGGCTGTAGGTGAAGTCCAGCACCCCCTCGCCCCAGAAGCGACGCTCGTAGATTGCCTCCAGAACGGTCGCCTTCTGTGGCTCCAGATCGGGGTTGCCGCCCTCGACCTGGCCGATGTCGATGTCGGCCGAGGCGATGAAGTCGCCGAAGTCCAGCTGGCCGACCTCACGCTCGGCCCGGAAGCGGAACTGGTGACCCGCCCACGGCGTCCAGGTCGCCTGGATACGGGGCTTGGGATAGACAAACGACTTGGTCAGATCGCTGTCACCGGATTGGCTGATCTCCGACACCTCAACGCGCAGACCGCCCTCGACCGTCAGGGTTGGCGACGGTCGCCACGTCACCTGGCCGAAGACCTCGCCGCGCAATTCCTCGACCTTGACTGACGACGACGGCAGGGGGATCGGCACGCCGTTCTCTTCATAGGCGGTGGCGCTGTCGAGGAAGTTGTAGGCCATTTCGCCCCCGGTCTCGAACGACCAGCGGTCATTGGGGCGAAAGCGCAGGATGGCGCGGCCGATGGTTTCGCCCGACGTCGAGTCAGCGGTGAAGGTCGAACTGTCGCCGCTGCTCTCGGAAATGCCGGTATAGTCCTCGGTGGAATAGCGCTGCAGCCCGGTCAGCTCGAGCCCCGTCCGGGGGCCGAGGTCCAGGGTCCAGTTGGCTCCCAATTCGCTGTTGATGTCGTCGGACTTCTGGTCGTTGAAACTGTCGGTTCCGGCACCGGAGCGGATCAGAAGGTCCTGGGTTCTTTCATTGCCGAACCAGCCCAGAAGGCCATTCACCCGGAGCAGTCCACTGCCGAGGCGGCGCTGAACGGCTCCGGTGGCCCGTACATTCCGGATCCGGTCCCAAAGCACCAGATCGGCGTCCTGGATCAGATTGCCTGCCGCGTCATAGCGACGGCGGAAGCCCTCTCCGGTGCCGTCCGTCCGGTCGGTGAACCCACTGATCGCGGCCTCGGTCTGGTTGTCGCCATCGCGTCGAGCCCAGCGGGCAGACAGCACCGGACCGGTTTGGCCGTCGGGATAGAGATAGGTGTTGGATTCGAACACCCGCTCCGTCGTGACGGTGCGGATCAGGATGACATTGGCGACGACCGACCGGCCCTGCATGTCGATGCCGGGTGCACCGCCGCGGATCAGCTCGATCCGGGCCACGCCGGCGGCCGAGATTCGCCGCAGGATCTGGTCGAGGTTGTCGCTCTTGGTCGAGGGGCGACGACCGTCGATCAGCACATTGCCCGCCGTGCCCGCCAGACCGCGCGTGCCGCTGTCGCCTGTGTCGAGACCGAAGCCCGGCAACCGGGCGATCATGTCCAGGGCGGTGTCGGGCCGGGCGTCGGCGAAGAAGGCGGGTTCGAAGACCAGCACCCCCTGCTGCCCGAAAGCCGCCACCGGAGCCGCCTGACCTGCGGTGTCCTGGGCCATGGCCGGCCCACACAGGGCGGATGCCGCCGCACCCGCCAGCCAGATTGCTTTGGTCATCCGTCCCTCACCCAGTCGGTCGAACGGTGCCCGGCGACCGGCCGCGCATACAGTTACAAGCGTGACAGGTGGATTAAATCGCTGTCAGGCTTGGGGCGGCGGAATGGCTCATGGTCAGAACGTTTTCCGCAACCTTATCTGCCAGAAGGTGCGCGGGTCGGTGGGGCGCAGTTCGGTGAAGGCGATCGGGCGGCCGGGTGTGCGGTCTGCGAAGACTGTTCGCTCGACCTGGAAATCGTTCCACACATTGACCTGGGCGCGGATCGAGAGCGTGGGGGTCGGCTTGTATTCAATGTTGGCCTCGAAGTAGTCGCTGCCCGTGAAGCCCGAGATCTGGTCGGGGCCGTAGTTGAACTGGCGCAGGCTCTCCAGATAGGTCACCGCCCAGTTGATGCGCCAGCTGGTGATGTCCTGCGCGATGGTGATGGCGGGTTGCGAGGGCCTTACACCGGATATGGGACGCTCCTGCCCCGTCGTCGGGTCGATGACGGAGGTGTCATTCCAGGTATTGCGCAGGCGGAGTTCGCCGCCCGAGAACCCGGTCCGGTCCAACGGCAGCACGATATTGACCGCCAACTGATCAAGCGTCCCGTCGCCGATATTGCCCACGGCTGACAGGCCGCCCGGCAGGGGCAGGCGATCGATCACGCCGATGATCTCGTCGTGCCGGTAACCGACGGAGATGATACCGTCGCCTGTGAAGCGGCGTTCCCACGTCAGTTCGCTGATCCAGCGCTCTTCGGGTTCGAGATCGACGTTGCCGCCGAACAGCTGGTCGTCGTCGAGGTCGGCACCGGCCGCGAAATCACCAAAGTCCAGCTGACCCAGTTCGCGCTCGAAGCGGAAGCGGACCTGGTTCTCGGGCATGGGTGTCCAGGTCGCGAGGAACCGGGGTTTGGCGTAAAAGAAGCTCTTCTCCTGATCGGCGTCCCCGGTCTGGGTGATCGTCGAAGCCTCGAGTCGCAGTCCGCCTTCGACGGTCAGGTTGGGCCGAACTCGCCAGGTTGCCTTGCCGAAGATTTCCGCCCGGGTTTCCTCGACCATGATCTGGTCCGAAGGCAGTGGAATGGCGACTCCCCCGTCGGTCAGGGCCTGCTCGATCTCCAGCATATTGTAGGCGACCTCGCCACCGGCCTCGAGCGTCACGGAGGGCGACCGTTCCCAGCGCAGCAGGGAGCGCAGGATGGTCTCGGAGGCGTTGCCCTCCGAAGCGAAGCGTTGCAGCGGACCGGCGGTGCCATTTGTCGTGGTGACGAAGGTCGAGGCGTTCTCGAAGTCGTTCCATTCGCGGATGAAGCGGGTTTCCGACGTCAGTCCCGTGCCCATCGGTCGAGTGAAGACCGCGCCGACCTCGCCGCTCGTGCCCTCTTCCGCGAACCGGCTGTCGCGGAGGATGCCGGGTCCGTCCTGGAGGCTGTACTGGCTGTAGTCGTTGGTCCCGAGGCGCGCGGTCAGGTCGATCTTTCCGCCCATGAAGGCGTCGGCGAAATTGACCCGCACGGCCTGACCTCCGCCGGTCTGGTCGTCGAAATAGCCCTCGTCGCGGGTGATCGCTCCATTGGCGTCACGGCGGACGAGGCGCCCTACGCCGTTGGAATCGTTGATCGACACGCCGTCGGCAAGAGTGAAGCCCCAGACCCGGTCGCCGTTGCGACGCGTGAACTGGTACTGGCCAAAATAGCGATCGGTCCCGCCCTCGAAGAAGGCTCCGTTCCAGGTCGCGATCTGCTCGGTGCTGGCTTCCGACCGGGTGATGACGTTCACGACCACCGGAAAGCCCTGCATGTCGATGCCGGGCGCGCCGCCGCGGACCAGTTCGATCCGTTCGACCTGACTGGCGAGGGTGCGCGACAGAACCGATGAGCCGGTATCGTTCTTGGAGGCGGGGCGCGACCCGTTGACCAGGATATTGCCGACGGAGCCCTCGAAGCCACGGCTGCCGTCGCCGTCGCTGACGCTGAAGCCGGGCACCCGTCCGACCATGTCCAGGGCGGTATTGGGGCGCTGGCTGGCGAAGAAGTCCGGGGTGAAGATCAGAACGCCCTGCTGGGTCGCGTCGGCCTGGGGTGCTGCCCTCAGTTCGCCGGGGGTCTGGGCGTGTGCCGCACCGCCGCTCAGCAGGATGGCCGTCGTCGCCAGCAGGATGGTCTTGGTCATTGCAGGATTCCCCTCGTCGTGTGACGAAGGTGTGGCGTCCTGTCGCGCCACTCTCCAGTTACAAGACAGACAGGTGGATTAAATCGAGGTCATCATTACGGAACTGTCACGCTTGCGTCCTGAAAAGGGCGCGCCGTTACTCGGTTCTATTCAGTCGAAGCAGGTATAGTCGTGAGAATATTCGCTATCGTCGTTTCCGCCCTGGTGTTGTTCGGCGGGACGGGACTCGCGGGGGTGCCCGGCGCCCGGGCACAGGAGACGCAGGTCGCGGAGCTGGACGACGTCGTGGTTCTGGCCCGACGGTCCGGCGCGCCGATGTGGACGATCACCCGCGGCGACACGACCCTGATCCTGGTCGGAGCCATCACCGGCATTCCGCGCGACCTGTCCTGGCGCCCGAACGACCTTGAGGCGGCGGCGGCGCGGTCGGATCTGATCCTGTTTCCGTCGCAGGGGCGGGCCTCGGTCACAGACCTGTTCCGCGTCATCTGGCGCGCCCGGACCATCGCCCGGATGCCAGAGGGCCAGACGACCGCGGACTATCTGACGCCTGAATACCAGGCCCGACTGGAGGCCGTCATGGCCGACGAGCGCAATCAGGACTGGCGTGCCAAAAGCCTGCTGTTCGTCGGCTTCGACCTGTTGCAGGACAAGGCTGGCTATTCGCGCAGCCGCAGCGGGGACGACGCCACCGATGTCGTCCGGCGCGCGGCGCGGCGGGCCCGCGTGTCGGTCCGCCCGGTCGGCACGGTTCGCGGTGACGAACTGATCGACAGTCTGATCACCGCGCCCCAGACCGCCCACGTCCCCTGTGTCGAGACCGCCATCGCCGCGGCCGAACAGGGACCGGACGCCGCGCGCGAACGGGCCGAGGACTGGCGGGCCCTGCGGGTCGCCGATGTCGTCGCCTCGCCGATCGACCGGGCCCTGAACCAGTGCTGGCCATGGGGCGATCCCGAGATCGCGCCGCAACTCCGTCAGCAATGGGCGGCGGCCATCGAGACGGCGATGATCTCACCCGGCGTGACCCTGGGCGTCGCTCCGATCCGCCTGCTGGCGGACGAAGGCGGCGTGCTGGACGGGCTGCAGGCCCGCGGGTTCGAGGTCGTGGGGCCGGAGTGGAAGTGAGCGGCTAGTGGCTAGTGGCTAGTGATTGGCCACCACCTGAGAGACGTTGCGTTCCGCGCCGCCTTTCCGCCGCCAGTAAAGTCGCGAACACTAGCCAATAGCCAATAGCCAATAGCCAATAGCCAATAGCCAATAGCCAATAGCCACTAGCCACTAGCCACTAGCCACTCCTTCCACTCAGACCGCCGTTCCGCCCACCGTCAGCCCGGCGATCTTCAGCGACGGCTGGCCGATGCCGACGGGGACGCCCTGTCCGCCCTTGCCGCAGACGCCGACCCCGGGGTCAAAGGCGAAGTCGTCACCGATCATCCGGACGTGCTGCAGGGCCGTGGCTCCGTCGCCGATCAGGGTCGCGCCGCGCACCGGGGCGGTGATCTTCCCGTCCTCGATCAGATAGGCCTCGGTGCACTGGAAGACGAACTGGCCGTTGGTGATGTCGACCTGTCCGCCGCCGAAATTGGCGGCATAGAGACCGCGCTTCGTCGAGGCGATCATGTCAGCCTGTTTGTCCTTGCCGCCCTCCATGAAGGTGTTGGTCATGCGCGGCATCGGCATGTGGGCGAAGGATTGACGCCGCCCGTTGCCGGTGGCCCGGGTGTTCAGCTGACGCGCCGACAGCCGGTCGTGCATCAGTCCGACCATGATTCCGTCCTCGATCAGGACGGTGCGCGAGGTCGGGGTGCCCTCGTCATCGACCGACAGTGAGCCACGACGCCCGGCGATGGAGCCGTCATCGACCACGGTCACGCCCGGCGCCGCCACCCGCTTGCCCATCATGCCCGTGAAGACCGAACTGCCCTTGCGGTGGAAATCGCCCTCGAAACCGTGGCCGATGGCCTCGTGCAGCAGAACGCCGGGCCAGCCGGCGCCCAGCACTACGTCCATCTCGCCGGCCGGGCAGTCGACGGCCTCCAGATTGACCAGGGCCTGGCGCAGGGCCTCGTCGACCTGACCCTGCCAACGCTCGGGCGCGATCCAGGTCTCGAACCCGGCCCGGCCGCCGGCACCGGACGAGGCGCTCTCACGCCGGCCGTCCTTCTCGACGGTGATCGAGACGTTCAGCCGGACCAGCGGACGGATGTCGGTGACGCGCCGGCCGTCGCCGCGCAGGATTTCGATATGGCGGCGCTCGCCGACCATGCTGGCCGAGACCTGCACCACACGCGGATCGCGCGCCCGGGCCCAGGCGTCGATCTCTGACAGCAGGGCGATCTTGTCGGAAAAGGCGGGTGAGGCGAGGGGGTCGACCGGCGCATAGAGTTGCTGATTGGTGGCACGCGGGGTTTCCGCCGTGACCCCTGCGTGGCCCGATTTGGCGAGGGCGGCGCTGTCGGCGGCGCGGCGGATGGCAGGACCGCTGATCTCATTGGCGTGGGCATAGCCGGCGGTCTCGCCCGCCACGACCCGCAGGCCGAAACCCTCTGACGCATCATAGGCGGCGGACTTCAGACGCCCGTCGTCGAAGACCAGGGATTCCAGCTCGGACCGTTCCAGGAACAGTTCGCCGTCATCGGCCCCGTTCAGGGCGTCCTGAAGAATGGACAAGGCCTCATCGGGGCCGACGTCGGCGGAATCGAGAATCGCGGGCAGGGAAACGGGAACGGTCATGAAGCCTAAGTAGGGGCTGACCGTCCCCGCGTCACCGGGTCAGTCACCTTCGATGTCGCCCGAGCCCGAAACATTGCTGCTGATGGCCGTCGCCCTGCGGGTCAGGGCAACATCACCGGAGCCCGAGAGGTCCAGCGTTGCCTTGCCGGTCGGACCGACCCGGACATCGCCCGAGCCTGAAATCCGGACATCGGCGTCGACGGTGGCCAGGGCCGCCAGATCGGCGTCTCCTGACCCGGACACATCTACCTGCAGCGAACGGGTCGAACCGCGGGCCGAGACGTCACCGGACCCCGACAGGATCAGGTTCAGTCGCGGCTGGTCGTAGTCGCGGATCAACAGGTCCGAGGAACTGACCACGTCGAAGCTGGTGACCGACGGGGCGGTGACCGTGATCTTCAGTTGGTCGTCGGAGCTCCAGACGCGGAAGCCGTCGCCGGTCCAGCGGATGTAGCCGTGTTCGCTCCGGTCGCCATCGTCGAGGGTCAGCCGGTCGCCGACGATCCGGATCCGGTCGGCCATCTCCCGGGGTCCGGTGACCACCACTCCGGCCACGGCTCCCTGGACATAGACCACGTCCCCGGGAACCTCGACCTGCAGGCGGTCGCCGCCGGCCCAGCTCAGGGTGCGGGTCACCTCGGGCTGGACCGCGCCGCGCCGCATGCGGAAATTGTCGCCATGGTCCTGGTCTGTGATGGACCAGGTCCAGTCGTTGTGTCTCAGATCGGCTCCGGTCAGGGCTGCGGCACCGGCGAGTGACCCGGCGGCCAGAACGACACCGGCCCCCGCGATAATGAAGAGTGTCCTGATCATCTCAGTTCTCCTGGGCGTGATGCTGTGGTTGGGCGTCGAGGGCCGGCTTCAGCAGACGGTAGTGAAGGCGGGCGAACCAGACGATGCCGTTGATCAGCCAGATCGTGGCTACACCTGTGAGGGCGGCCAGGGCGGTGGCGCCGGCCATCAGACCGAGGCCGCCGAGGATGGCTGCGGCCACTCCGCCGGGGAGGCCGGCGAACGGTCCTGCGACCATGATCGCCCCGCCGCCGATGAACAGGGCGATGGCGGCCAGGAACAGGCTGAACAGGGTCATGGCCACGCTCATCAGGATGGGCAGAAGGAACAGGATGTCGATCGCCCCCAGGCCCAGCACGGCGAGGATGGCCCCGGCCGCGGCCGACGGGTTCTTCTCCTGATGCCAGCGCTGGGCGCCGGCCTCGGCTCTCAGCTCGCGGGCCAGACGGTCGGGATCACCGAGGGCTGTGGCCACCTCGGCCTCGGAACGGCCGGCGGCGAGGCCGTCCTCGAAATGGATCTCGTAGTCGGCGGCGATGTCGGCGGCGGCGGTGGTCGGCATTCCGACCAGTCCTCGCCTCAACCGGCCCATGAATTCGGCGCGGGTCATTGTTCAGCTCCCCTTTCGGCTGGGACGTCGTCTGTGGTCTGGATCGGTTCGGGCACCTGCGCCGGCGTTTCCAGGACGGTTTCGACCGCCTGGGCGAAGGCGCGCCATTCGGCTGTCTGGGCGTCCAGCGCCCGGCGCCCGGCGGCGGTCAGCCGATAATATTTGCGCGACGGGCCGGACGGCGATTCGACCAGATAGGTCTCCACCTGTCCGTCGGACTGCATCCGCCGCATCAGCGGATAGATCGTCCCCTCGCCCATATCGATCGCGTCCGAAAGCGTGGAGGCGATCTCATAGGCATAGTTGTCCTGTCGGTTCAGCAGGGCCAGGACGCAGAGGGTCAACACCCCCTTCTTCAACTGTATCTCTATTGTTTCAGGCACCGTGGGCCTCCTTGTGATGACGAAGACGTATCGCAAGGTATCTGGTGACGCAAGGTAGCTGTCATAACATGACGGAGATTTAATCCGGGGACCGATGGCCGCAGTTCCGGGCAATTCTCGCCAATCGCTTGGCAAGCGCCGGAGGGGGCGATATGGACCGCGCGAAGTACCGCTGTGGGCCGCCGGGTCCCGGCGACTGTTTGCGACTCACTCGCAAGCTTTTGCGGCGAAACGGTTTAATGAGGATATCTCGCATGGGGATGGGCAAGCGGGCCCGGAGTCTGATCGGCGGCGCAGCCGTCCTGGCTCTGACTCTTTTCGTCGCCGGGTGCGGGCCGTCGGGCCCGGAGCTGGTCGGGCAGCCGACAGACGGGGGCCTCGGTCTGCAGCCGGCTGCCTCGCCGCTGAAGGTTGAGGCACACTGGTTCCACGACGCGCTGCTGATGCCGATCATCAGCTTCATCACCCTGCTGGTGCTGGGCCTGCTCGTGTGGATCTGCATCCGCTACAACAAGAAGGCCAATCCGGTTCCGGCCAAGTGGAGCCACAACACCTTCATCGAGATCGTCTGGACCGTCCTGCCGGTGCTGATCCTGGTGGGTATCTCCCTGTTCTCGTTCCGCCTGCTGTTCGCCTACAGCAACATCCCGACGCCGGACCTGACCGTGAAGGCCACGGGCAACCAGTGGAACTGGTCGTATGAGTATCCGGATCAGGGCATCGCGGAATACGTCTCCAGCATGATCCCGGAAGACGAGATCGCCGAGCGTGGCATGGATCACAGCCTCTATCGCCTCGCGGCGGATGAGCCCATCGTGGTTCCTGTCGGCAAGACGGTCCGGGTGCTGGTCACCGCCACCGACGTGATTCACGCCTTCGCCCTTCCGGCCTTTGGTCTGAAGACCGACGCCGTCCCCGGCCGGGTCAATGAGACCTGGTTCCGCGCTGATCGCACCGGCACCTTCTACGGCCAGTGTTCGGAACTGTGTGGCGTCGATCACGCCTTCATGCCGATCCAGATCAACGTCGTCACCCAGGCTGAGTTTGAAGCCTGGGTCGCCTCCAAGGGCGGCTCGATGACGCCGCAGACCGCCGATCAGGCACCGGGCGGCACCGCCGCCCAGGTCGCCGCGGGCACCACCGGCGCGCCGACCGCCGATGAGGCCGTTGTCATCGCCCCCGCCCAACCCACAGCGCCCGCCACGGCTTCCGCCGTCGCTCCGGCCGTCCAGTAACGAACCGCGAGAGCCCCACAGCTATGGCCACCGCAGCCGAAAACCTCGCCCACGACCACGACGGGCATCATGACCACAAGCCGGGTTTCTTTACCCGCTGGTTCCTGTCGACCAATCACAAGGACATCGGCACCCTCTACCTGCTGTTCGCCATCATGGCGGGCCTGGTCGGCGGAGCCCTGTCAGGCCTGATCCGCTGGGAACTGGCCGAGCCGGGCATCCAGGTGTTCACCCAGGGCTCGCTGCTCGACCAGCTGGGCGTCATCGAGGCGACCAAGCACGGCTACAATGTGGTGGTCACCGGCCATGCCCTGATCATGATCTTCTTCATGGTCATGCCGGCGATGATCGGCGGCTTCGGCAACTGGTTCGTTCCGATCATGATCGGCGCGCCCGACATGGCCTTCCCGCGGATGAACAACATCTCCTTCTGGCTGCTGGTGGCGGCCTGGGTGCTGTTGATCCTGTCCATGTTCGTCCCGGGTGAGCCCGGTGGCGGCCTTGGCTTCGGCGGCGGCTGGACCATTTATCCGCCCCTGTCGACCAGCGGACACCCCGGCCCCGCCATGGATCTGGCCATCTTCTCCCTGCACGTCGCGGGTGCCAGCTCGATCCTCGGTGCCATCAACTTCATCACCACCATCTTCAACATGCGCGCGCCGGGCATGACCATCCACCGGATGCCCCTGTTCGCCTGGTCGGTGCTGATCACCGCCTTCCTGCTGCTGCTGTCGCTGCCGGTTCTGGCCGGTGCCATCACCATGCTGCTGGCTGATCGCAACTTCGGCACCTCGTTCTTCGACCCCGCCGGCGGCGGTGATCCGGTGATGTTCCAGCACCTGTTCTGGTTCTTCGGCCACCCGGAGGTCTACATCCTGATCCTGCCGGGCTTCGGCATCATCAGCCACATCGTCTCGACCTTCTCGAAGAAGCCGATCTTCGGCTATCTCGCCATGGCCTACGCCATGGTCGCCATCGGCTTCGTCGGCTTCATCGTCTGGGCGCACCATATGTACACGGTGGGCATGGGCGTGAACCTGCGCGCCTATTTCATCGCCGCGACCATGATCATCGCCGTGCCCACGGGCGTGAAGATCTTCAGCTGGATCGCGACCATGTGGGGCGGCTCGATCAGCTTCAAGACGCCCATGCTGTGGGCGATCGGCTTCATCTTCCTGTTCACCGTCGGCGGCGTGACCGGCGTGGTCCTGTCCAACGCGGGCATCGATTACAGCCTGCACGACACCTATTACGTCGTGGCCCACTTCCACTACGTCCTGTCACTGGGAGCCGTCTTCGCCATCTTCGCGGGCTTCTACTACTGGTTCGAGAAGATGTTCGGCGTGAAGTACAACGAGTTCCTCGGCTGCATGCATTTCTGGATCATGTTCGTGGGGGTGAACCTGGTGTTCTTCCCGCAGCACTTCCTGGGCCTGCAGGGCATGCCGCGCCGCTACGTCGACTATTCGGACGGCTACGCCTACTGGAACTACATCTCGTCGGTCGGCTACGTCATCACAGCCGTCGGGGTGCTGGTCTTCCTGATCATGCTGGCCGAGGCCGCCATCCGTCGTCGCCCCGGCGTCGACAATCCGTGGGGCGAAGGCGCCACGACCCTGGAGTGGACCCTGTCCTCGCCCCCGCCTCACCACCAGTTCAACGAGCTGCCGGTGGTCAAGGACGACGAGCACTAGGGCCGGCCAGACCGGAACTGACACACGGGGGCCGCTCTTTCATTCGAAGGGGCGGCCCTCCGGGTTTTTGAAAGCGCGATGACCGAAACCGCCCCCCAGCCCGCGATCTCGACAGCCCAGCCGGATGACTTTTTCCAGCTGCTGAAGCCGCGCGTGATGTCACTGGTGATCTTCACCGCCGTGACCGGCCTGATCGTGGCGGGCGGCGCGCTCGACTGGCTGTCATCGGCCATCGCCATCCTGTGCATCGCGGTCGGTGCCGGCGCGGCCGGGGCGCTCAACATGGCGCTCGAGGGCGAGACCGATGCGCTGATGCGGCGCACCCGGGGCCGGCCCGTGGCGGCGGGACGGGTCAAGGGAAACGACGCCATGGCCTTCGGCGTCGTCCTGTCGGCTTTCTCGGTCATGCTGCTGGGAATGACGACCAACTGGCTGGCCGGCGGCCTGCTGCTGATGACCATCCTCTACTACGCCGTCTTCTACACCCTGCTGCTCAAGCGGCGGACGCCCCAGAACATCGTCATCGGCGGAGCCGCGGGGGCCTTTCCGCCGGTGATCGGCTGGGCGGCCGCGACCGGTCAGGCGCCGTGGCAGGCCTGGCTCCTGTTCGCCATCATATTTCTCTGGACCCCGCCGCACAGCTGGGCCCTGGCCCTGTATTCGGCCGGTGACTACGCCCGCGCGGGCATCCCCATGATGCCGGTCGCGCGCGGCGCGAAGAGCACCCGGCTGCAGATCCTCTTCTATAGCCTGGTGTTCGTGCCCGTGGCCGTCGCCCCGGGCCTGCTGGGGATGGGCGGCTATCTGTATCTCGCGGTGTCGGGGATCGGTGGTCTCGGCTTTCTTCTGCTGGCCTTCCGCCTGTGGCGCAGCCGCGCCGGTGACCAGCCTGACAAGGCGGAGGCCGTGGGACGAGAGGCCGCATTGTATGATGTCCGCGCCGAGGCCAAACCGGCGCGCAACCTGTTCGCCTTCTCGATCCTGTATCTGACGGCTCTGTTCGCGACCCTTCTGGTCGAGAGCCTCACCGCCATTCCCGGACTGTAACGACCATGCGCCGCCTGAGCCCTGAAGAACTGACCGCGCGCAACAAGCGCAATCTGGCCATAGCCGGGGCCTTGGTGGCCTTTATCGTGCTGGTCTTCACCGTCACCGTGCTGAACCTGAAGCGCAACATCGACGCCCGGACCGACGCCATCGCCGCGGGCCAGCCCGTCGAATACACCCGATGAAGAAGCCCTCCGCCAACGCCGCGGCGGCCATCGCCTGTGCATTCGGCGTGATGTTCATGACCGGCGCGGCCTTCGCCGCCGTGCCTCTCTACCGGATGTTCTGTCAGGTCACGGGCTTCAACGGCACGGTCAGCCGCGCCGAAGCGGCCCCCGATCGCGTGCTGGAAGAGACGGTCCTGGTCCGCTTCGACACCAATGTGCGCGGCCTGCCCATGACCTTCCGCGCCGAACAGGTCAGCCAGCGGGTGCGAATCGGCGAGACAGGCATGGCCTTCTTTGACGTGACCAACACCTCGGACCGCCCGATCCACGCCACCGCCGCCTACAATGTCGTGCCGGAACGGGCCGGGCCCTATTTCCAGAAGCTGCAGTGCTTCTGCTTCGACAGCCAGACCATCCAGCCCGGCGAGACGATGAAATTCCCGGTCCAGTATTTCGTCGCGCCCGAGATCGCGACGGACCGCGAAGCGCGGGGCATCGAAGAGATCACCCTCAGCTACACCTTCTATCCCACCCAGGGAGCCGAGCAGGCCTCGAACGCCGCCCCGCCCCCGATCGCCCAAAGGTCTGGCGCGGCCGGATAGCCGACGCTATAGCCTCCACACACGACTCTCGACTGTTGCAAGAGACCCTGATGGCCGACGCACACGCCACTCCGCATCACGACTACCACCTGGTGAACCCCAGCCCCTGGCCGCTGATCGCCTCGATCGCGACCACCATCATGATGGTTGGCGCGGTGGTGTGGATGAAGGGGATCGTCGGGCCCGACGCCGGCCCGCTCGCGACGGCCCTGCTGTCCGACGGAAAAGCCGCCCTGTTCTTCGCCGGTCTGGCCGGTGTGCTGATGTCGGCGTTCGGCTGGTGGGCGGATGTGATCAAGGAAAGCAAGGCCGGCGACCACACCCCGGTCGTCTCGATCGGCCTGCGCTACGGCATGATCATGTTCATCGCCTCCGAGGTGATGTTCTTCGCCGCCTTCTTCTGGATATTCTTCGAAATGGCGGTCTTCAACGAGGCTCGCGCCCACATTCCCGAGGTCAGCCGCTGGGCCGAGACCGCCGCCGCCTGGTCGACCTGGCCGCCCAAGGGCGTCGAGACCCTGAGCGCCTGGCAGCTGCCGCTGCTGAACACCGTCATCCTGCTGCTCAGCGGCACGACGGTGACCTGGGCCCACCATGCGCTGCAGGTCGGTGACCGCAAGGCGGCCCGGACCGGCCTGATCATCACCGTCGCCCTCGGCATCCTGTTCACCGCGGTGCAGGTCTATGAGTACAACCACATTCTGCACGAGCACCTGTTCTTCAACGCGGAAGCGGCCAACTCGGGCCTCTACGGTTCGATCTTCTTCATGGCGACCGGCTTCCACGGTTTCCACGTCCTGCTCGGCACCGTCTTCCTGGCCGTCTGCCTGATGCGTCTGCTGGCCGGCCAGTTCACCCCGCAGAAGCATTTCGGCTTCGAGGCGGCGGCCTGGTACTGGCATTTCGTGGACGTGGTCTGGCTGTTCCTCTTCGCCTTCGTCTACGTCACCTTCGGGTGAACGCAGGCCCTCCAGGGCACGATCTTGAACCGGCGCGGATCAACCCGATCCGCGCCGGTCTTCTTTGTCGCTGTCCCCATTGCGGGCAGGGCCGTCTGTTCTCGGGCTTCCTCAAGGTGGTCGACCGCTGCGCCGCCTGCGGCTTCGACTTCACCCGGCTGAACACCGGCGACGGGGCCGCCATCTTCATCATGCAGATCGCCGGCGGCATCGTGGTGTTCGGTGCCCTGTTTGTGCAGGTCGCGTACAACCCACCGATCTGGGCCATGCTGGTTGTCGCCCTTCCGCTGGTCGCCGCCCTCTCGATCGGCCTGATGCGCCCGGGCAAGGGCGTGATGATCGCCCTGCAGATGCGCAACAAGGCGGGGCAGTCGCGCCATGAGGGGTGAGGGGACCCACGTCCGGTTTCCGTTCGGCCTGACCGTCGCGGCCGCCCTGGCCTTCGCCCTGCTGTGCGGCCTCGGGGTCTGGCAGGTGCAGCGGATGCAGTGGAAGAACCGGCTCATCGACCAGGCCGAGGCCGCCGCGGGCCTTCCGCCCGCGCCGCTCGCCTCGGTGATGGCGCTTCACGACCCCGCCTTCCGCAAGGTCTCCGTCGACTGTCCCGGGCTTCCGACGGCCCCCTACGTCGAACTGCAGACCATCCATGACGGCGAGCCGGGTGTGCGGCTGATCTCGGCCTGCCGCCCGGAAGGCTTTCCGGCGGTCTTCCTGATCGACCGCGGCTTCGTCGCGGAGACCATATCCGCCCGCCCGCCGGTCGCGGCCTCGACGGCGACCTTTCCGCTGGTGGCCGAGGTGCGCGAAACCCCGCCGCCCGGACCGATGGCCCTGCCCGTCGACAAGGGCCGGTTCTTCGCGCGCGACATGGCCGGCATGGCCGAGGCGCTCGGCGTGACGGACCCGGATCCGAACACCCTGTTCGCCCTGACCTCCTCCAATCCCGAATGGCAGGCGCTCCGGCCGTCGGCCCCGCCCGCCGCCTTCTCGAACAACCATCTCGGCTATGCGTTGACCTGGTTCGGGCTGGCGCTGGCGCTGACCGGTTTCTACATCGTCCTGCTCCGTCGAAGGCTCACCTCCTGACCGCCACACTGCACACCCTGTCCAACGGCGTCCGCGTCGTCTGTGATCCCATGCCCGGCCTGCGCACCCTGGCCCTGACCGTCGCCGTGCGCGGCGGGGCCAAATGGGAGGCCGAGGCCACCTCGGGCTGGTCGCACTGTCTCGAGCATCTGGTGTTCAAGGGTGCCGGCGACATGGGCGCGCGCGAGATCGTCGAACGGATCGAGGCCGAGGGCGGCTCGCTGAACGCCTCGACGGGCTATGAGCGCACCAGTTTCGAGGTCCGCGCCCTGCACGGCTCCCTGCCGCTGGCCATGCAGGTGGTGTCCGACCTGGTCTTCCGCCCCACCCTCGACCCCGCAGAAATCGAGCGGGAAAAGGACGTCGTGGCCCAGGAGATCGCCGAGGCCTTCGACACCCCCGACGACCACGTCTTCGAAATGGCCCAGACCCGCGCCTTCGAGGGACAGCCGCTGGGGCGGCCGATCCTCGGGTCGGTGAAAAGCCTGAAGCCCATCAGCCGCGCCGCCATCGGCGACTGGCGCGCCCGCCTGTATTCGCCGGACCGGATGGTCGTGGCGGTCTCGGGCGCGGTGGACGAGGCCGAACTTCTGGCCCTGGCCGAGCGCTGGTTCGGCGGCGAGGCCGCGACCCCGGCCGAGGCACCCGCCACGCCCCGGTTCACGGGCGGCGATGCGACCCTGACCCGGCGGATCGAACAGGCCAACATCGTCTTCCAGCTGCCCGCGCCGTCGGCCATGGACCCGGCCTATGCCGCGACCCGGCTGATGACCGAGATCCTCGGCGGCGGCATGGCCTCGCGCCTGTTCCAGAGCGCCCGCGAGGAGCGCGGCCTGGCCTATGCCATCGACGCCTATCACGAGCCCTATGAGGACGCGGGTCTGCTGGGCATCTACGCCGGGGCCGCCGCCGACCGTTCGGTCGAACTGGCCCGGGTCTGCGCCGCCGAACTGAAGGCCCTGGCCGAGACCGGCCCCACGGCCGCCGAACTGTCGCGCGCCAAGGCCGTGCTCAACGCCGGTCTGTGGATGTCGGACGAGAGCCCGGCCGCCCGCGCCGGCCGCGCCGCGGCCCAGGTGCTGATCTTCGGCAGCTTGATTCCATCACGGACCATGTCGGATCGCACCCTGGCCCAGACGGCGGAGTCCGTCCGGGCCGCCGCCGCCGGCTGTCTGTCAGCCGGCCTGTGCGCGACCGCCGTGCTGGGGCCGAAGGCCGCCGCTCCGGCCGGGGCCGCCTTCCGGGAAACCCTTTTCGGCTGATCGCCGGGTCGCTATCCTTTCCCCATGGCCCTGCTGGACTGGATCAACGAGCCGACCGGACCGGTGCTGAAGGGCCGGGACGTCACCCTGCGTCCCCCACGCGCCGCCGATCACGAGGCCTGGGCGGCCTTGCGGCAGGCGTCGTTCGCCTACCTCCAGCCCTGGGAACCGATCTGGCCCGAGGACGACCTGACCCGCGCCGCCTTCAAGCGCCGTCTGTCGATCTATTCCCGCGAAATGGAGGCGGGCAACGCCTGGCCCTTCTTCATCTTCGCCGATTCCGACCAGTCGCTGGTCGGGGCCATCACCCTGTCCAATGTCCGGCGCGGCGTCGCCGAGACCGGGACCCTGGGCTACTGGGTCGGTCAGGGTTTCGCCGGTCGGGGCCTCGGCACGGCGGCGGTCCGGGCCATGGTCGCCTGGGCCTTTGACGACCTGAACCTGCACCGGGTCGAGGCGGCCTGTGTGCCGAACAACACAGCCTCCCGGCGTGTGCTGGAAAAGACCGGCTTTGTGCTCGAGGGACAGGCCCGGGCTTATCTCAAAATTAACGGCGTGTGGGCAGATCATCTCCTGTTCGGCGTCGTTAATGACGGGGTCGGGCGCGGCGGCTGATTCCGGCCGTCCTGTCGGGACCCCCAAGGCGTTGAACACTCGCTCCAGAAGTTTGGCCTGGGATGCGACAACCGCCATTGAGGCGTTGGCCGCCGCCGACACCGCCCTGTGGATCTGGACCCCGTCCGACGACCAGATGCGATTCACCGGTGCCACCCGCGCCCTGGGTCTCGGTCCGCTGGCACCCGAATGCTCCGGGGCCGCCTTCACCGCCGTGGCCATTCCGCAGGACCGGGCCCTGGCCGAAAAGATCCTGAAACCGCAGGAGGAGGGGACCGAGGTCGCCGTCCGCCTGCGCATGCGCGATTCCGAGACCTGCATCTGGCGCGGCGTCTGGCTCGAGGACGGGTTGCGCGCGGCCGGCGTCGTCGCCCTGGAAACGAAATTCGCCGCCTCGGACCGCGATCATCTGACCGGCCTTCTGGACCGTCGCACCTTCCTGGTCCGGGCCGGTGAGCAACTGACCCAGCCGGGTGACTATGAGCTGGTGGTGGCCGACGTCGATCGCCTGCGCCGCCTCAATGAGGCCCTGGGCCACGAACGGGCCGATCTGGTGCTGTCGGCCCTGGGATCGCGTCTGAACGCTGCCTTTGCCCACGACACCAATGCCGCCCGTATCGGCGAGGACGAGTTCGCCGTACTCGCCCCGCGCGGCAACGGCATGGTGGCGGAACGGGTGCGCGAGGCACTGGAACAGCCTCTGCGCGTCGCCGGTTTCGACATCTATCCGACCGTCTCCATCGGTTCCGCCAGCGCCGAGGGCGGGCCGGACGCACCGGACGTGGCCGAACTGCTGCGCCGGGTCGAACTGGCGGTCGAACAGGCCAAGACCGCGGGCCGCGGCGGGGCCGCCGCCTATGGCCGGGCGCTGGAGAGCGACAGCCTGTCCCGGCTGGCGCTTGAAGCCGACCTGCGCAACGCCTTCGTGCGCGGCGAGATCGAGCCCTTCTACCAGCCCATCGTGAACCTGCTGACCGGGGCCGTGGCCGGATTCGAGGCCCTGGCCCGCTGGCGGCACCCCAAGCGGGGCCTGGTGCCGCCCGACGAATTCCTCGGCCTGGCCGACGAAATGGGCCTGATGAACGACCTCGGCCTGCTGATGATGACCGCCTCGGCGCGTCAGCTGGCCGAATGGCTGGGCCGCCACCCGTCGGCGGGCAAGCTGTTCTGCAGCGTCAACCTGTCGGTCGGCGAGATCGAGCGGCCCAATCTGGTCGAGGACGTCACCCGCATCATCGCCGACGCCGGCCTGCCGAAAGGCGCGCTGAAGCTGGAGGTGACCGAGGGCGACATCATGCGCGACACCTCGCGCGCCGCCGAGACCCTGACCCGTCTGCGCGAGGCCGGTGCCTCGCTGGCGCTCGACGATTTCGGCACCGGCTTCAGCTCCCTGACCTGGCTGGCCAAACTGCCGTTCGATACACTGAAGATCGACCGCTACTTCGTTCTGACCATGGACAAGGACGAGGGCTCGGCCAAGATCGTCAAATCGGTGGTCAACCTGGGCCGCGACCTGTCGCTGGAAGTCGTCGCCGAGGGCGTCGAGAACGCCGGCCTCGCCAAACTCCTGCTCGAGGCCCAGTGCCACTACGGCCAGGGCTTCGGCTACGCCCAGGCCCTCCCGGCCCAGGAGGCCGAGGTCTATCTGAACGAGTCGCTGGCCGACGGCACGGCGCCGATCAAGGCGCGGTCGGCTTAGGTCTCAGGCTGAGCCCACCACGGGTGGCAAGAAGCATCGCTTTCGTGTTGTCTGTGCCGATGCTGGCGTTGCTCACGACCTTGGCTTTTGCCCAGATGACGTCACCCGACGAGGCGCTGGCTGGGCAACTTCGGGCCAGAATTTGGTACGATCTTTCATCCAATGCCTTGATCGGCAACGGCAATGAGCTCGCTTTTCGCTGGTACAACGCCGGCAGCGACCAAGGGGAGGCGCCGGAGCTACACATCCGAAGACTCGTTTGCGATGGAGGCTCTCGCCGTATGCGCTGCAGTTTCGAGTTGGTCCGGGACGGCGGTCCTGTCTCCTATCTGGGAGAGTCGGTTCCCGACCAGCTAACCTGCGGGACCACGTTCCGCCGAGACGGGGACGGTTGGTCCATTCCACGTCTCCCGCCTTCGCGGAGAGGGGGCCACAGCCGTATCACTATTGCCTGTGAAGAGCCGTCCTGACGCCCAACCGGTTGTCGGCACCCTCCGCCCCCTAAGCCCGCCCGCTCTGCCCCGACAGCTGCGCCGGATCAACGCCCAGCCCGGCCAGCGCCTTGGCCCATTTCCCGTCGTAGTCGGGATCGAAGATCAGATCCGGGTCGGCCTCGGCGGTCAGCCAGACATTCTCGCCGAGCTCGTCCTCCAGCTGGCCCTCGCCCCAGCCGGCATAGCCCAGCAGCAGCACAGACCGGTGCGGCCCCGATGCCGGGTCCACCATGGCCAGCAAGGCCTCGCGCGTGCCCGTCATCGCCAGACCCTCGGCGAAGGCCAGCGAGGCGTCATCGATCAGCCAGTCGTCGGTGTGCAGCACGAAGCCACGCTCCCGCTCCACCGGCCCCCCGATCAGCACCTGACGAGCCTCGGCGGCGTCGGGGGCGGCGGTGTCCAGCTTGGTCAGCACCTTCTTCAGGTTCACCCCCGGCGCGGGCCGGTCGAGGCGCAGGCCCATGGCGTGGTCCGGCCGGTGGGCGCAGATCAGGATGACGGCGTGCTCGAACCGGCTGTCGCTGATGCCCGGCATGGCCACCAGCAGCCGTCCGACGAGGGATTGGAAATCGTCCATGACCCTATCATCGGCACGCCCGGCGACGGACGCAAGGCGACCGATGGACACGATGGGATTGGCGTCCCGCGTGGCAACCCCTATCTGGTCGGGGAGTTTGACACTTCACACCCTCCCGGAGCCTGCCCCATGACCGTCCAGATCGGCGACCGCATCCCCTCGGCCAACCTGACCCGCGCCACCGACGACGGCCCCAAGCCCGTCACCACCGATGACATCTTCGCCGGCAAGACGGTCGCCATCTTCGCCGTTCCCGGCGCCTTCACCCCGACCTGTTCGGCCCGCCACCTGCCCGGCTTCAAGGATCATCGCGAGGAAATGACCGCCAAGGGCGTCGACACCGTCGCCTGCGTCTCGGTCAACGACGCCTTCGTGATGGGGGCCTGGGCCGACAGCCAGGGCATCGGCAAGGACGACATCGTCATGCTGGGCGACGGCAATGGCGACTTCACCCGCCAGCTGGGCCTGTCCATGGACGCCAAGGGCTTCGGCATGGGCGAGCGCTCGCAGCGCTATTCCATGATCGTCAAGGACGGCGTGGTCACCCACCTGAACATCGAACAGCCCGGCGAGTTCAAGGTCTCGTCCGCCGAACACATGCTGGCGCAGCTTTAGGGCCGACTGCGCTCGCGATGCCGCCGTTTTCTCGGTGAGGAGCGGCGGCGGTCGGGTTCGTCACAACGGACACAACGAAGGCCACAACGGGCACAACGGGTCCGGTGGGCAATCCCGGGCCTGCGCGAAGTTCTGATCAATGCAGCGTACGCCGCGATCCCGGAGCAAACATACCGGACACCGACCTCGACAGGGCTCCAGCCCGTCGTGTCCGTTGTGGCCTTCGTTGTGTCCGTTGTGACGAACCAGCCATCGGCAAGGCAGGGCTCGAACGGCACCTGAACCCAGGCGCTCAACCGTACCCTCAGGCCGCGACGGTTTCCGCCTCGGGGGCGTCGTCCGCCTCGACCATGGTCATCACATGGGTGATGGCGCCCAGCAGCATCGGCGGGGTGATCGGCTTGGGCACGAAATAGGTCATGCCGGCGTCGTTGCAGGCTGCGATGTCGTCCGCCGAGGTGTCGGCGGTCACGGCGATGATCGGCACGCCGGCGTTGGGTCCGTCCCCGGCCCGGATCCGGCGCGTGGTCTCGCGGCCGTCCAGCTCCGGCATCCGCACATCCATGAAAATCAGGTCGAAGGCGGTCTGCTCGCAGATTTTCAGCGCCGCCATGCCGTCCGCCGCGGTGGCGATGTCGCAGCCCAGCGGCTGCAGGATCAGCTGGATGGCGCGGCGGTTGATGTCGTGGTCGTCGACCACCAGAACCCGCATCGGCCGGCCCTCGTCTTCCTCGACCTCCTCCGTGACGGGCTCGGGCTGGGCGGTGACCGGGGCGGCGGCGGCCTCCAGCGGTTCGACTGTGCTGACCGGGGGCAGGTCGGTCGGGAGCGCCGCGGTGACGGGCCGGGGTGCCGGGGCCAGGGCCTGTGCAGCGGGAGCCGGCGTTGAGGGGGCTGTCGGCCGGCCGGACAGGGCGCGGGCCACGGCGTCGCGGCTCTCCTGATCCAGCGCCACGGGGGCGGCCTGGACCGCCTCGCCGGGTTGAAGCCGCAGGGCGAGAGTGAAGTTCGCGCCCTCGCCGGGACGGCTGCGGACGGTCAGACGCCCGTCCATCAGTTCGGCCAGCTGGCGGCTGATGGCCAGACCCAGGCCGGTGCCGCCGTGCAGGGCGCTGACGCCATCCATCGTCTGATCGAAGGGCGTGAAGAGTCGCGCCAGCTGGTCGGCCGTCATGCCGGGGCCTGTATCCGCCACCTCGATCAGCACGGAATGGCCGCCGGGCTCTTCGCTCCAGGCTTTGAGACGCAGGGTGATCGAACCCTCCTGCGTGAACTTCATGGCGTTGGAGATCAGGTTGTTCAGCACCTGACGGAGCCGCATCGGGTCGCCCCGCACCCCGGCTGGAATACCGGCGGCGCCCTCGACGCGCAGCTTCAGACCCTTGGCCCGGGCCGGGCCGCGCCACAGCCGGGTCGTCTGGTTCAGCAGCTCACGCAGGTTGAAGTCGACCTGGTCGACCGTCATATGGCCGGCGTCCAGCTTGGCGTGATCCAGCAGGTCGTCCAGCATGGCCTTCATCATGAAGCCCGCGTCGGTGATCAGCCGGGCCTGCGACCGGGCCCCGGCCTCGGCCGCGCCGCGCTCCAGCTCGGCCGCGCCGGTCAGGATGGCGCTGATGGGGGTGCGCAGGTCGTGGCCGATGGCGGCCAGGAAGGCGCTTCGGCCCGCCATGATCCGTTCGGCGTCCATACGCTTCTGGTCGGCCTCGATCCGGGCGGCGCTCTCGGCCAGACGGGCCTCGTTCATGCGCTGCCAGGTCGAAAGGCAGTAGGTGACGAAGACGCCGACCGCGATGGCCGCGGCCGTCACAAAGCCCGGAGTGGCCCCGTGAATGGCCATGAACACCGGCGTCGCCGCCAGATAGAGAAACTGCACCGAGGCCGTCAGCAGCATGACCGAGGTGGATCGCGGGGCGTTGACCACCGAATAGATGGCGGCCGCCGACAACAGCATCGAGGCGCAGATTCCGCCCATCGGTCCGCCGATCAACCACAGCGGTACCGACAGGCTGCCGAAATAGGCTGCGTTGAGCGACAATATGGCCCAGCCCGCGACCCGGCGAACGCCGCGCAGCTGCTCGGCCTTGCCGCTGATGATCGGGCCGAAGATCCACAGGTCCAGCAGTTGGACCATGAAATAGCCGATGACCCAGGCGAAGCTCAGCGACCAGCCCAGCAGCGGGCTGAAAATCAGCGCACTGGCCGCGGCCACGCCGAGCCGCTGCAGCAACGCCTTGCGCCGCTGGCGGATCGCTCCGGCCCAGTCACCGGGATCGGCGACGGGCGCGGCTGTAGGCATATCGGCTGCGGCTATCGCCATGCGTATCCCCGGAACTGGGCGTTTTCGCCCGTCCCGTGATCTTGACCTGCTTGCCCTAACGCTCCGTCAACGGGCGGTCGAAACGGCCTCGGAGACTGTGGAAAAGCCGTCGGCGCGCAGGCGTTCAGCGAGGTCGCGCTTGATCCGCCCGATGAGTCCGGGTCCCTCGTAGATCAGGGCGGAATACAGCTGGACGGCCGACGCTCCGGCCCGGATGCGGGCATAGGCCTCGGCCCCGCTGTCGATCCCGCCGGCGGCTATCAGGGGCAGGCGGCCATCCCCGGCCTCTGCGGCGGCGCGCAGGGCGGCCCGGGCCCGGTCCTTCAGCGGCGCGCCCGAAAGACCCCCGGCCTCGCCCCGGTCCCGCGACGTCAGGCTGTCCGGCCGGTCCAGTGTCGTGTTCGACACGATCAGGGCGTCGATGCCGTGATCCAGACTGGCCTCGACGATCAGGGCGATCTCCGCGGGCGTCAGGTCGGGCGCGATCTTGAGGAAGACAGGCGTCCGGTCATCGCCCCGCGCCTCGGCCAGCCGGCCCAGCAGGTCGTCCAGCGCCGCCCGGCCCTGCATGGCGCGCAATCCCGGCGTATTGGGCGAGGACACATTCACGGTCAGATAATCGGCCAGACCCCTGAGCCGGATCAGTCCGGCGACATAGTCGGCCGCCTTGTCCTCGGTGTCCTTATTGGCCCCGAGGTTGCCGCCGACGACAACATTGCGGGGCCGGCTGGCCAGACGGGCGGCGAAGGCCTCCAGACCGGCGTTATTGAACCCCATCCGGTTGATGATCGCCCGGTCCTCGCTCAGGCGGAACAGGCGCGGCTTCGGATTGCCCGTCTGGGCCAGCGGGGTGACCGAGCCGCACTCAACGAACCCGAACCCCAGCCGCGACAGGCCGTGCAGGGCCTCGCCATTCTTGTCCAGACCCGCCGCCAGACCAACCGGATTGGGCAGGACCAGCCCGGCCACCGTCGTCGCCAGAACCGGATCGTCCGCCCGTGCAGGCGGCAGGGGAGCCAGCTGCAACGCCCGGATCGCCAGACCGTGGGCGGTTTCCGGATCGAGCGTCCGCAACAGGGCGGCACCAATGTCGGTCACGGCCATCCGACGGCTCCGTCCTCGAACCGCATGACGCCGTCGGCGTCGACCGACAGCCGACGCTGCGGGGCGTCACCAGTGGCGGGCAGGGGGGCGAACAGGTGCGGGAACAGGTCGCCGCCACGCGACGCTTCCCACTTCAGCGCCGCGCCCAGCGGCGCCAGCGCCACCTCGACCAGCACCAGATCGTCGCGTCCCGGATAGTGCCGTCGCGCCGTTTCGGCCAACTGGGCCGCCGTCGACATATGGATATAGCCGTCGGCCAGATCGACCGCCGATCCGGCATAGGCACCGGCGTCCAGCGCCGCCGACCATTCGGCCCGGTCGACCAGCTTGTAGGCGACGTCGCTCATTCGCCGCCCAGGTCGCGCGGCTGGATATAGCCCTCGAATGTGCAGCGGCCGGCCAGGTCGACGGTGAAGATGGCCGCGGCCCCGGGCGGAAAGCCGCCGCTCATACGGTCCAGCACGGCGGGCGAGGCCGCCCCCTCGATCAGATACTCCACGGCCAGCAGGTGGACGCCCGGATTGTGGGCCACGACCATCAGGCAACCCGCCTCGTCTTCCGCCCCCTCGATGTGACGGCGCAAGGTCCGGGAGTCACCATTGTACAGGTCCTCGGTCTCTCGAACCTGCACATCGCCGAACGCGTCATGCAGCAGGTCCCAGGTTTGCCGGGTGCGGCTCGAGGGTGAAACGAAGGCCAGATCGGGCTTCATGCCGCGCGCGGCCAGGGCCCGCCCCATGGCGGTCGCGTCGGTCCGTCCCCGGTCCGACAGGGGTCGGTCGCGGTCCCGGCCCGAGCTGGAGTTTTTCTCCGCCTTGGCGTGGCGCATCAGGATCAAACGCTGCATGGGCAGGGCTTTAAGGGCGTTCGCCGTTTCCCGCCAGATCACGCGATGCCAGACCGCGCGAAGATCGCGACGCCGGCTGGGGTTGCAGGGCGGGCGTCCGCGCCGGAACCGTGGCCACCGCCCCGCCCGGGCGGATGCGCGCATAGGCCTGCCGCGTCGCCTCCAGCAGGATGACGCCTGCCGCGCCGGGCATGATCCGCTTGCCGACCTGTTCGAATCCGTCCGCCAGCGGCAACAAGGGCCCCCACGGCGGCACATACAGGGTCTGGGACCAGGCCGTGGGCTCAAGGCCCGCGCCGCGTACCAGCCGCTCCAGCTGTCGCCGGGTGAAGGGTCTTCCGTGGCCGAAGGGGGTGGCCTCGGCCCTTGCCCACATCCCGCCCCGCGCCGCCGCCACCAGAATGATCCGCCCGGCGGGGGACAGCGCGCGCACCGCCTCGTTCATCAGCCCCTGGGCGTCGTCCGCCTCTTCAAGGGCGTGAATCAGCAGGATGCGGTCGAACGATCCGGCGGCGAACGGCAGGCGTCTGTCATCGACCAGCAGGGTCCGGTTCTTGCCGACCGGAGGCCAGGGCTCGACCCCCTGTCCGCCGGGCATGGCCGCGACCATGCGCCGCGCCCCGACGAAGGCATCCAGCCAGGGTGTGGCATAGCCGATGCCCAGAACATCGCATCCGGCCGCCTCGCCCCAGGCGTCCTCCAACCGGCGCGCCAGCAGCCGGCGCGCCAGGGCACCGGCGGGTTCGCCGTAGAAGGTTCTCAGTTCCTCGATACTGCGCCGCATGAAGCCACCATAGGCCGCGTCGGAGGCGGCTGCTAGAATGGGCGCATGACCCTCGATGTGCGCCTCTTTCCCTGCCTGAACGACAACTATGGCTTTCTGGTTCGGGACAGGGACACCGGCGTCGTCGCCACCATCGATACGCCCGACGCCGACGCCATCCTGGCTGGCCTGGAATGCAGCGGCTGGGGCCGGCTGAACCTGATCCTCAACACCCACTGGCACCCCGACCACACCCAGGGCAACGCCCGGCTGAAGGCGGAGACCGGCTGCGAGATCGTTGGTCCGGAAGAGGTCCGCCGGGCCGCGCCGATCGACCGGATCGTCGCGGGCGGCGACACGGTCATGCTGGGCGCCACCGCGCTGGAAGTGACGGACGCGCCCGGCCACACGCTGGGCCACATCGTCTATCGTTCGCTCACCGACGCCCAGGCCTTCGTCGGTGACCTGATCTTCAACATGGGCTGCGGCCGGCTGTTCGAAGGCACGCCGCAACAGATGCACGCCAGCCTTCAGACGCTCGCGAAATGGCCGGACGAAACCACCGTCTGGTGCGCCCACGAATATACGGCGGCCAACGCCCGCTTCGCCCTCAGCGTCGACGACCGCCCCGAACTGGCGGCGCGGGCGGCGGAGATCTTCGCAATGCGGGAGCGGGGCGAGGCCACCGTTCCGACCACCATCGGCGCGGAAAAGGCCTTCAACCCCTTCATGCGGGCGAGCGATGCCGCGGCCTTCGCAACGGTGCGGGCCGCCAAGGACGTCTTCTAGCGCCGGACCGGTGCCGGTGAGGCGAGAAAGGCCTGAATGACGCGCGCGGAGGATGGCCGTCCGGCCACGCCCTGCGACGGTGCCACGACAATCTCCAGGTCGCCCCGGGAATAGGTGACCGAGGGCCGCGGGCCGTCGACGATGGTGATGCTGCGCAGCCGGTCCAGCGAGGACCGCGCCGTCGGCGAGCGGGCGATCCTGAGAACGGCATCGGTGGACAGGATCAGGGCCTCGACCGCCAGACCCTCGCTCTGCCCATCGGTATCGACATTGATCTCGATCAACCGTCCCATTGTCTGGCTGAGCATGGCGCTGCGTCGGGCCATCAACTGGAACAGCTGCGTCGGGCCGAGTGTCGGCGGGGTCAGGCTCTGGCCCGGACCGGCGAAGGAGGCGGGAGACCCTCCCGGAGCGCGCGGCGTATAGACGGTCATGCCACCGCTGGGGGTCATCCTCAGCAACTGATCGCCAGCGTCATTGCGATAGATGACATCGCCACGTGGAGCGGCGGAAGGCCGCAGCACCCAGGTCTCGTCGCGCCGGTCGAAACGCAGCAGCGGCCGCTGGCCTGAACGATCCAGAATGAAGGCCTCGCCGGAATCGGCGACATAGCGACCGGTCGGCGGTGCCGTGTTCGAGGCCGCTCCACGGTTGCGCAGCGCCTCGCTCTGCTCGGCCTGGGCGTTGACCCGGCTCTGGGCCCGGACGTCCTGGGCACAGGCCAGCGTCGACAGCGCCGCCGCCGCGAGGGCAATCGCCATCGCGGCCGGAAGCGGCGTTCGTGCCGTTCTGACCCTTGCCGTCAACACCATGGAGACAGTGTTGGAGTTCCGTCGCGGCGGATTTTGGGCAGGACCCGGTCAGCCGACCAGATACTGACCGCCGTTCAGTGACAGGGTGCAGCCTGTGACATATCCGGCACGTTCCCCGGCCAGCCAGGATACCATGTCGGCGATTTCCTCGCCTTTTCCGAGTCTTCCGACCGGAATCTGGGCGATGATCCCGGCCAGGACCTTCTCGTCCATGGCCCCGACCATCTCGGTGTCGATGTAGCCGGGGGCGATGCAGTTCACGGTCACGCCCTTGCGCGCGTTCTCCAGCGCCAGCGCCTTGGTGAAGCCGATCATCCCGGCCTTGGCGGCGGAATAGTTGGTCTGGCCGATCTGGCCCTTCTGGCCGTTGATCGAGCTGATGTTGACGATCCGGCCGAAGCCTCGGTCGCGCATGCCGGTGATGACCTGCCGCGTCATGTTGAAAACGCTGTCCATGTTCACCCGGATCACGTCGGACCACTGCTCGGCGCTCATCTTGTGAAAGAAGCCGTCGCGGGTGATGCCGGCATTGTTGACCAGGATGTCGATGGGACCCAGCTGGTCCTCGATCTCCTTCACGGCCCGCGCGCAGTCGTCAAACGAGCCGACATTGCCCTTGACGACCGAAACACCGAGTTCCTTCGCCGTCGCCTCTGCGGCCTCGACATTGCCGGAATAGCCGGCGGCGACGAGCATCCCGTCCTCCTTCAGCCGCTGGACGATCGCCTTGCCGATGCCGCGGGTTCCACCCGTGACCAGAGCCACTCGAGCCATGTGCGTTTCCTTGTCCCTTGGAGCCGCGTCTGACGCGCGGCGTTCAAGGGGAAAGCTTTAGCGGTATGGCGGTTGCGCGGGAAGGGCAGGCGAGTGGCTAGTGGCTGGTCATTAGTGATTGCCGCCTCGCGGCCAACGGAAGGGCGGCGCGGACCGCGCTTCCGCACAGGCGTCAGCCAGCCACTGGCCACTGGCCACTAACCACTCCTCAGATCTTCGCCATATCCAGCACGAACCGGTACCGCACGTCCGACTTCTCCAGCCGCGCATAGGCCTCGTTGATCTGGTCCGGGGCGATCACCTCGATGTCGCATGCCAGGCCGTGCTCGGCGCAGAAGTCCAGCATCTCCTGGGTCTCGCGAATGCCGCCGATCAGCGAACCGGCCACGGCCCGGCGACGCCACAACAGGCCGAGGGCATAGATCGGCAGGCCCTCCGTGCTCAGCCCCAGCATGACCATGGTCCCGTCCTTCGCCAGCAGCTGCACATGGCTGGCGATCTCGTGGGTGGCCGAGACGGTGTTGATGATCAGGTCAAAGCTCTCGCCCGCCGCCTGCATCGCCGCCTTGTCCGAGTTGATCAGGAAATGCTTTGCCCCCATCCGCTCGGCGTCGGCCTTCTTGCGGTCCGAGGTCGACAGGACGGTGACCTCCGCCCCCATCGCCGCCGCCTGTTTGACCGCCATATGGCCCAGCCCGCCCAGACCGATGACCGCGACCTTCGATCCCGGCCCGACCTTCCAGTGGCGCAGCGGCGAATAGGTGGTGATCCCCGCGCACAGCAGGGGCGCGGCGGCGTCCAGCGGGATGCTGTCGGGGATGGTCACGACATAGTTCTGGTCGACCACGATGGCGGTGGAATAGCCGCCCTGGGTGATCTTCTGGCCGACGGCGGCGCCCTTGGGGTCGGCCGAGCCATAGGTCTGGGTCATGCCGGGCACGCAGTACTGCTCCTCGCCCTCGCGGCAGGGCTGGCACTGGCGGCAGCTGTCGACCATACAGCCGACCCCGACCCGGTCGCCGACCTTGAAGCGGGCGACATTGCCGCCCACCGCCGTCACCACGCCCGCGATCTCGTGGCCCGGCACGATCGGATAGGTCGTATTGCCCAGGTCGTTCTTCACGATGTGCAGGTCGGAGTGGCAGACGCCCGCGAATTTGATCTCGATCGCCACATCGTCCGGACCCGGATCCCGCCGGTCGAAGCTGTAGGGCGACAGCGGGTCGGTGCTGGAGGTGGCGGCAAAGGCGCGGGTTGCGATGGGCATGGGCAGCTCCTCAAAGGCTGGCTTCCAGTTGTGCCTTTGTGGCGTTCCGCACAAGATCGGAATGTCAGGGAGACCGCGAAATGACCGACCCCGAACGCCTCCGTCCCATCGTCCTCGGCCCCGGCGAGGGCCGCGCCTATGCGATGGGCGCCATGAGCGCGGTGTTCAAGGCCGACGAGGCCGAGACGGCGGCGACCTATTCCATCTCCGAATGGTTCCTCGAGCCGCACAGTTCGGGACCGGGCCCACACAGCCATGCCGACCACGACGACATCTTTTATGTCATTGAGGGGGTGATGAGCGTGCGGGTCGGCGACGACTGGGTGGATGCTGGCGTCGGCGGTTTCGTGCGCGCCCCGGCCGGGACCGTCCACGACTTCGCCAACCGCACGGACCAGCGCGCCGGGATGCTGAACATCTACATTCCGGGCGGCTTCGAGCGCGACATGGCCGGCATTGTCCAGTGGTTCGAAGACCAGCCCAAGGCCTGACGCCGCCGACAGCATGACGCCAAATTAACTGGCCAACGGCCCGTTCT
Source organism: Caulobacteraceae bacterium (assembly GCA_965284535.1). Taxonomy (GTDB): domain Bacteria; phylum Pseudomonadota; class Alphaproteobacteria; order Caulobacterales; family Caulobacteraceae; genus Brevundimonas. The sequence goes on along the minus strand of OZ260090.1, from coordinate 351,403 downwards.
CTCTCACACACTAGGGGATGCAGACGACGTTGATCCGGACATACCGTTGATGGCACTGCCCGCGGCCTGGGCCGTCCTGCTCTGGCTGATGCCGTTTCAGCAAGCGGACGCCCTTCACACTCCCGAGGTGGCGGCGCGTTTCGACTATTGCGCGGCGACGCCCGCGCCGGAAATCCTCGCCTGGGCTGATCGGGTCCTTGGCGAAGAAACCGTGGCGTCGGAACAGGACCAGGCCTCGGCCCTGCTGATCCGGGCGGGTGTCAACATCGCCGCCGCCACCGATCCGACCGGCTGCCGCCGCGCCTTCGATCAGGGCGACACCGCCTTCGCCCGATCCCTGGAAGCCAATATGCGGAACGTCCGCCGCGCCGCCACCTACCGGGCGGCGGCCGATCCCGCGATCGCCGCCACCCAGGCCCTGATCGCCGACCTGTGGATGACCGACCAGGGCGGGCGGCTCACCTACAGCCAGCTTCAGACCTCCGACCGCTCGGGCGCGACCTTCTGGGCCCAGCGCCGGGCGACGGCCCATGTGGTCGCCGCCGATGGCCGGTCGACCGCGGCGATACGGGACCTGCTTAACGCCTACGACTGGATCGACAGCGGTCGGTTCGGCTCCCGGACCGCCTCCCAGGCCTGGATTCTGGTGCAGCACGCCGATGACCATCCGGACTTCCAGCAACTCGCCCTGGAGCGGATGGAGCCCTATCTGGCGTCTGGAGGCGTTCGGTCGCGTGACTACGCCTATCTGTGGGACCGGGTGGCTGTGAATACCGGCAGGCTACAGCGTTACGGCACCCAGCCGACGGATGTGTGCAACCCTGACCGCACGCTTGATTTCAAGCCGCTCGAGGACCCCGATACGGTCGACGCCAGACGCGCTGACATGGGTCTCGGTCCGGCGCGCGCCGATCTGGAGCGGATGGCGGCGGAGCGGTGCGGCGTCCAGCCCTGATCAGGGTCAGCCCAGTTTGGCGATCAGGGCCTGCGCCGCCGCCGGATTGCGCACCTTGGCCCCGGCGATGAAATAGGCGAACACCTCGCCCGTCTTCGCCCAGTCGCGCGTCTGTTTGACGACGGCGTCCAGTTCCCTGGACGTCATCCCGGTCGGTTCATCCTCGCGGCTCGACATCAGCCGGGCGTATCTGAAGTCCGCCGTGTCCTGATCGATCACCGGCCACTGCGGCGACTCGTCGTCCACCGCATGGATGATGGCCGCGCCGTATCTGGCCGCGAGATCATAGAATTCCTGCGTCTCGAACGTCCCGCTGCGCACCTCCAGCGCATGCCGCAGGCGGATCCCGTCCTTCTCCTTCGGCAACAGCTTCAGGAAGCCCTCGAAATCGACCGGGTCGAATTTCTTGGTGGCCATGAACTGCCAGTTGATCGGTCCCAGCTTGTCGCCGAGCGCCGTCAGCCCCTGGTCGAGGAACCGCCCGATGCTTTCACCGCCTTCGGACAGGATTTTCCGATTGGTGCAGAAACGGCTGGCCTTGACCGCGAAGACGAAGCCCTCCGGCGTCTCGTCGCGCCACTTCATCCAGGTCTCGGGCTTGAAGCCGGAATAGTAGGTGCCGTTGATCTCGATCGAGGTCAGCTTCGAACTGGCGTACTCCAGCTCGCGCTTCTGGCTCAGCTTGTCCGGATAGAAGACGCCCCGCCATGGCTCGTAGGTCCAGCCACCGATGCCGACGCGAATGGGATGGCTCATGATGCAGACTCTCCTGCGGCGTTGGGATGGGTGACAGGCGTCAACGCGGTGCCAGAAAGCGCAGCGACGGCACGATCGCCTCGGCCGCTTCCAGTCCGTTGGGGAAGCCGCTGGATGAGATCACCACGGTGCGCGCGCCATCGCTGGTCACCGCGTACAGGCATTCGCCCGCGGCCGCATGGAAGCCGGTCTCCGGGTCGCTGATTCCGCAGGTGATGACGGCCCGCAGGCCGGGCTTTCCGTTGACCTCGAACCGCTCGACCGCGACCGGCTCGAACCGGCCGTAGGTGGTCATCAGCCGCCCCCCGGCATCGCGCTCGAACCCGGCCTCGCTGGCCGCCACCGCCTCCAACGGTCCGTCGAAGACCTGAATGGTCAGCAGTTCGCGCAGATAGGGTTCGGCGGCGGGATCGATCAGGACCTGACAGCGTTGGGCGTCCCCGTCGCAGGGTCGCAGCTCCAGCCCGGCGGCATGCTGGAATGTGACGCCGAGACCGTCGGCCCCCGTCACGCGGCCCGTCCGGGTCGCGACCGGCGGCGGCGTGGCGGCCGGCTCCGCCGTGACGACGGCGGGTTCTACCGGAGCGGGGTCGGTTCCGTCCGGTCCACAGGCGGACACGGCGAAACCCGTCAGAAGGGCCAGCAAGACCTGCGTTTTCATCATCCGCTCCTCCAAAGTCGACCCACCTTGGGTCCGGCCCATTCCGGGATCAAGCCGCCCCGGGAACCCGCATGACCCTCAGAACCTCAATGCCGCCGCATAGGCCGGATCGGCCAGTCGGGAATTGAGGAACTCGGCCTGCCTGTCGCGCGGCACGGCGTAGATAACGAACGGCGCGAGCGCGGGCAGAACCTCCGGCGGGGCATCCATCGTCTCGGGCATCTCGCATTCGGCCATGGCGAAATAGCAGTCTCCCTTGGCGTCCAGCAGCAGGTCGACATCCCAGTGCAGGCCGTGCCGATCGGTCTCGCTGTGCCGCCGTTTGTGGATCCGCCGGGTCGTCAGCGGCCACAGGTCGTCGAAGTCGCGCGGGTCGTCCAGCGTCGTCTCGATCTCGATCAGCCGGCCCGCCGCCTCGATCTTGCAGGTGAAGGTGTCGTGAGCGACTCCGTCGCGCGTCTGCCGCCGGATGCGCCCGTCGCCGGCCAGATACCCCTGCCGGATCTCGCTCCACGCCCTTGCCTCCCACAACGCCAGCACGGCGTCGGCGTCGGACAGGACGTATTTGCGCTCGTTCTCGGTGGGCATGGCGCGGTTCTAGCGCGCCGGACCGGCGCGGCAAACGCCGGCATGGCGGAGACCGGCGGTCCTCTTCAGGCCGCGGTCAGCATCCGGTACGCCGCCGTCGCCTGCGCGCGCGCGGCCTCGTCGTCCAGCAGACGTTTGGAATGGCTGTAGGCGAGGATCAGCCCCTTGAACTGGAACAGCTTGACCTCGATCGTGGTCTCGTCGGCACCGGGATACAGGGCCCGGAACTCCCGCTTCAACGTCTTGCCCCAAAGCACCTGGCTGGCCTTCAGCCTCTCGCGCAGGGCTCCGGGCTGATCGTCCAGTTCGATGGCCGCCGCCTTCAGCGGACAGCCGCCGGTCCGGTCCTCGCCGTCGGTCCATTCCAGCTCGCCCTGGAAGATGCGGTCCAGCCGCTCGCGGCCGGGCGTCAGCGGCTCGGCCGGGTCCCAGACCGCCGCCTTGAAGCGATCGATCATGGCCCCGACCAGTTCAGCCTGCAGCGCCTCCTTGCCCTGGAAATGTTTGAGCACGGCGCTCTTGGACACCCCCGCCGCCTCGGCGACATCGGACAGGCTGACCGCCGCCAGCCCGCGCACCGTGACCTGGTTGAGGGCCTCGTCGATGAGGCGGGCGCGGGTGGCTTCGCCCTTGGTGGCCATTTCCGGACTCCAAAAGTATCCGACCGGACACTTTTCATTTGACTCGATGTGACCGAACGGTCACTTAATAGTGCACGAACGGTCACTTTCTCACAGGCCGTCCGGTTTGACCACCCCTTTGCGGAGGAAGCGCGATGCTTCTCATGACCCTGATCTCGACGGCGGCCCTGATCACCGCCCAACCGGCTCCCACGCTCCTCGCCGGCGCGGCCGCGACCCTGGCCGCCCCGGGCGAGGCGCGCAGCGAAATCTTCGACGGCCGGCGCTGGACCTGCGACTCCGCAGGCGTCTGCGTCGCGCGCGGTCCGGGCGTCTCCCAGCCGGCGGGCCGCGAGTGCCGTCGCTTCGTCGCCCGCTTCGGTGCGGTGACCCGCTATGAACGTGACGGCGCGGCACTGACCGAGGCGCAACTGGCCCAGTGCAACACGGCGGCGGCCCGTCGTTAGGCCGCCGGCGGCGTCAGTCCCTGAGCACGGCCTGAATGCCTGCCAGCAGGCTGACGGCCGTGATGGGTTTGGCCACATGGCTGTCCGCCCCGGCCGCTTCTGAATCGGCCCGGTGTTCAGCCATGGCATTGGCGCTCAGCATCACCACGGGCGTGCGAGGGCGGTCGGGCATGGAGGCCTCGAAGGCCCGGATCGCCCGGGTCGCGGTCAGGCCGTCCATGACCGGCATCTGCATGTCCATCAGCACCACGTCGAAGGTCCCGGCCTCGAAGGCGGCGACCGCCTGGGCCCCGTCGTCGGCGATGACGACCTCGGCTCCCTGACCGCCGAGGATCAGCTGGACGACCCGCTGGTTTGTCGGATGATCCTCGGCCAGCAGAACCCGGAGTGAGCGGACCGTCACCGGCAGTGCGGCCGACCCGTTGCCGGAATCGCGCGTGTCATAGTCGGCCAGGCTGCCGGAACGGTCCAGCGGCAGGACAAAGCGGAAGCGGCTGCCCGCGCCGGGCGTCGACCGGGCCTCGATCGAACCGCCCATCATCACCACCAGCGAGCGGCAGATGGACAGGCCCAGGCCCGTGCCGCCGAACCGGCGGGTGATGGTGCTGTCAGCCTGGTTGAAACGCTCGAAGAGATTGGCGGCATGGCCCGCGTTGAAGCCGACGCCGGTGTCCTCGACCGTGATCGCGAGTTGATGCGCTTCCGATGGCTGATCCGGGTCATCCGGCCAGGCCTCGATGCGGACCGTGACCGCCCCCTCGGCGGTGAATTTGATGGCGTTGGACAGCAGGTTGCCCAGAATCTGGCGGATGCGGGTGCTGTCGCCGACGAACACGCCCCGCGCTTCGGGCGAGCGTTCGACGTGGAAGGCCAGACCCTTGTCCTCGGCCCGGGCGGCCATGATCGTCAGCGGCTCCAGCGCCTCCTCCAGATCGAACGGACGAGCTTCCAGATCCAGCTGGCCGGCCTCGATCTTGGAGACGTCGAGGATGTCGGAGACCAGCCGCTCCAGGGTCACGCCCGACCCCCGGATCAGGGCGACCATCTCTGTCTGTTCCGGCGACAGGGGGTTCGCGACAAGGCGTCGACGATGCCGATGACTCCGTTCAGCGGGGTCCGGATCTCGTGGCTCATATTGGCGAGGAATTCGGATTTGGCGGTGTTGGCCGCCTCGGCCGCCGCCTTGGCGTCGATCAGGGCCTGTTCGGCCGCCACGCGGTCGGTGACATCGCGGGCGACGGCGTAGATGTGCTCGCCGAACCGGCGCGCGCGCCATTCCAGGGTCCGGTAGTGGCCGTCCTTGTGCCGATAGCGGTTGATATGGCCGATGACCGGGTCGCCGGGACGCCGGTTCTCGACCTCCTGCACACTGCCCCGCGTCCCGGGCAGATCCTCGGGATGGACCAGCGTCAGCAGATGGACGCCGCGCATTTCCTCGGGCGTATAGCCCAACGCCGTGTGCCAGGACAGGCTGACCCTCGACACCCGTCCGTCGATCTCACGGATGACCAGCAGATCGAGCGACACGTCGAAGAAGGTGGAAAGTTCAGTGCCCGCAACCCCGGTCTGGCCGGACAGAAAGGCCGCCGCGAAAGCTTCCTGCTCGGGTTCGGCCTGTGTCACGCAACTCATGGTACTGTTGTCCCCGGTCGTAGGACGACAACCCCTAGCCTCGCCGGGTTAAGGGCACCCTGCCGACCTAGTAGGCGAAGTCCCGGTACATCCGGCTGACATCGCCCTGCCACTCGCCGTGGTACAGCGCCAGCAGCCGGTCGGCGGGGGTGATGCCGCTGTCGGCGATGTCTTCCAGTTCCGACAGATAGCCGCGCTCGTCGACCATGCCGCCGCTGAACCGGGCGCGGCTCTTCAGCCCCTCGCGGGCGATGTGGACCATGTCGACGGCCACGTCGCGCACTGACCGCCCCGCCACCTCGGCCTTCAGCCCCAGCCGGGTCACGTCGCGGCGCAGCCGCTCGTGATCGGCGATGTCCCAGTCCTTGACCAGGTCCCAGGCCGCGGCCAGCGCCGCCCCGTCGTACAGCACCCCGGCCCACAGGGCCTGCAGGGCGCAGATCCGGCTCCACGGCCCGCCGTCGGCACCGCGCATCTCAAGATACGACTTCAGCCGCACCTCGGGGAAAAGGGTGGTCAGATGGTCGTTCCAGTCCTTCTTCGTCGCCCGTTCGCCGGGCAGGGCGGGAAGGCCGTCGGTCATGAAGCTGCGGAACGACTGCCCCGACAGATCGACATAGGTCTCGCCGCGCTTGGCGAAATACATCGGCACGTCCAGCGCATAGTCGGCATAGCGCTCATAGCCGAAGCCGTCCTGGAAGACGAAGTCCAGCATGCCGGTGCGATCGGGGTCGGTATCGGTCCAGACATTGGCGCGCGACGACAGGAAGCCGCTGGGCCTGCCCTCGATGAAGGGCGAACAGGCGAACAGGGCGGTGGCGACCGGCTGCAACGCCAGCGAAGTGCGGAATTTGGCCACCATGTCGGCCTCGTCGGAGAAGTCGAGGTTCGACTGGATGGTGCAGGTGCGCAGCATCATGTCGAGGCCCAGCGACCCCTTCTTCGGCATATAGGCGCGCATGATGGAATAGCGGCCCTTGGGCATGACGGGGATGTCCTCGCGCCGCCACATTGGGTCGAAGCCGGCCCCGATGAAGCCGAGGTTGATCTGGTCCGCGACCTGTTTGACCTCCATCAGATGACGGCCGGTCTCGTCGCAGATTTCGTGCACATCCTTCAGGGGTGCGCCCGACAGTTCGAACTGCCCGCCCGGCTCCAGAGAGATCGAGGCGGTCATCCCGTCGCTGTTGCGATGTTCCAGGGCGATGACGTAGCCGGCCTCCTCGACCGGCTTCCAGCCGAACCGCTGCAGGCCCGTCAGCATGGCCAGGATGCCGCTGTCGCCCTCATAGGTCGGACGGCGCAGGGTCGAGCGATCAAAGCCGAATTTCTCGTGCTCGGCGCCGATCCGCCACTGGTCCTTCGGCTTGGCACCCTTCGACATGGCGCCGATCAGGTCGTCCCGGGAAAGCGGCGCGGCGTCGGTCATGCATTCAGCCCTGTTGTCGCGGCTAGATGGGGCGAAAGGACGCGTTCCTCAAGGGTCCTTGCGATGGACCATGCCGTGTTTTCTGCGCGCGGTGAACGGCGTCATGACGCTGACGAAGAAGGCGACCGACCATCCCAGCAGAATCGCGCCCGCCACGCCCTCGATCGCGCCGAGCAGCCGCCACTGGGGCGCCATCAGCGAGTCGTCATAGCCGATCGAGCCATAGCTGATGCTGGAGAAATAGACCGCCTCGCGCAGGTCGGGCACCGCCCCGATCAGTTTGTAGAGGGCGGCGTACATCCAGATCTCGACGCCATGGATGAGGAACAGGCCCAGAACCACGGCGATGGTCAGCAGGGCATGCCCCCACAGCGGCCCCTCGACATAGGACCGCCCGGCGCGGGTTTCATAGAATTCCAGCCCGCGGCCGAGACTGAGCAGGCCGAAGCCATGCAGGCTGACCGCGAGCAGGGCCATGACCGTCGACAGGGCCAGTTCGTTGAACATATCGCATCCTGCTCCGAACCCGCGGGTCCTGCTAGCGGTCCCAGTCGCCGACGGCCGCCTGCCACAGGGTCAGGGCGGCGATCGCGGCGGTGTCCGCGCGCAGGATCCGCGGCCCCAGGGACACAGCGGTGGCGAAGGGCAGGGCGCGCAGCCGCGCCCGCTCCTCCGGCGAAAACCCGCCTTCCGGTCCGATCAGTATCCCCCATGGACCGCCGCCCGCATCCGCCAGCGCTCCCGCTGCCGGCTCACCGCCCGTCTCGTCACAGAACATCAGCCGCCGTCCGGCCTCCCAGCCGTCCAGCAGCTCGCCCAGCTTCGCCGGTGCATCGATCATCGGCACATCGACCCGGCCGGTCTGTTCGGCGGCCTCAATGGCGATGGCGTCCAGGCGGTCCATCCGCACATGATGGGTTTGGGTCCGCTGGCTGACCACCAGCCGGATGCGCCGCGCGCCCAGTTCAACGGCCTTTTCGACCGCGAACTCCAGCGCGCTCTTCTTCACCACGCTGATCAGCAGCTCCACATCGGGACCTGTCGACTGCGTCCGCACCTGTTCCCCGGCCCGCAGCACCACGCCCTTCTTCAGCACCTCGGCGATGACGCAGCGCCACTCCCCGTCGCGGCCGTTGAAGACCAGCAGGGCGTCGCCGAGTTTCAGCCGCATCACCTGGGTCAGATAGCGCGACTGGTCGAGCGTCGGCGCGATCGCTGCGTCGGTGGACAGGGGCTGGGGAAGGTAGAGACGGATCATCCCTTACCCATAGTTGGACGGTCGGCATTGTCATCCCCGACGCGCGAAGCGAGATCGGGGACGGAGATTCTAGCCCACCCGTCCCCTCAGGTCGCGCAGGGTTTCGCCTACGGCATGCAGGGCGTCGTCGACCACCTTGGGCGGTGCGGCGTGACCCTGAAGCTCGGGCGGGCGTTCGGCACGGGTCGTCGTCGGATGCCAGCCCATCACCGCCAGCATGACGGCGAACCCGGCCACATAGGCGATCGGCACATACCAGCCATGGCGCAGCCAGCTGACCACCGAGCGGGCCTGCGGGAAGAGGCCGGAAAGGGCAACACCCGCCGAGGAGCCGAACCACATCATCGAGCCGCCGAAGCCGACGGCAAAGGCCAGGATGCCCCAGTCATAGCCGCCCTGTTTCAACGCCAGCGCGGTCAGCGGGATGTTGTCGAACATCGAGGACAGGAAGCCCAGACCGAGGGACGTCTGCCATGACGCCTCGGGCAGCCGGTCGACCGGCATCAGCGAGGCGGTGGCGACCAGCGAGACCAGGAACAGCGCGCCCTTGGCCGCGCCGGGCAGCACGCTCCATTGCGGTGCCCTCACCAGGGCGGTGACCAGCAGGGCGACCCACAGACCCAGTCCCAGCCAGGGAGCCACGCCCTGATGTTCGGGATACCAGGCGTTGCCGGCGAAATTGACCGCCAGCAGGGTAACCAGAATGACCCCGACCAGGATCGTGCGAACCCTGTCGACCGGGGGGGCATCGGCGGCGATATGGGCCTGTATCGGGAAGTATTTGTGCTGCTGGAGCGCGCCCATCACCCCGAAGATGGCGAAGGCGACGAAGGCGGCGATGAAGGCGTGCAGCACGTCCAGGGGTGATACCCCGCTGATCCACATCATGGTGGTTGTGGTGTCGCCGATGACACTGCCCGCGCCGCCGGCATTGGCCGAGGCGACGATGGCGGCCAGGAAGCCGATGCTGACCTTGTCATGATAGACGTGGCGCGCCACCACGCCTCCGATGATGGCGGCGGCAATGTTGTCGAGGAAGGCGGACAGCACAAAGACGATGCCCAGCAGGGCCAGTCCGCCCATCCAGCCGTCGGGCAGAATGCGTGGCATGGCCTCGGGGATGTTGCTGCGCTCGAACTGGTTGGCCAGCAGGGCGAAGCCCAGCAGCAGCAGCATCAGATTGCTCAGCAGCACGGCCTCATGGCTGGCATGGGCGGCCAGTCCGGCGAATCCGGTCCCGTGGGCGAAGCCGGTGAAGATCAGCTTGTACACAATGGTTGCCGTCAGCCCGGTCAGGGCCACGGTCAGCGTCCGGTGATGGAACAGGGCCACGCCCAGCAGCGTCAGGCCGAAAATAAAGAACTCGATCGGCACGGACATCAGCTGCCCGGGCGCGGCCGCAAGGGCCGTCATCACCGTATCCATGGAACAGTATCTCCCCCCGAAGAAGTTTCATTCTTTGGCGTCAGAATGTGACGGGATCAATCGTCCGTCGCCTGAAGCGCGAAATTCGCTGTGGCCGCGCCCCCGATGGGGCTCGCCGGCAGACGCGAACCTATACGGGTATAATTCCACATATTCGCGGTTAACGCAGCTTGGCCGTATATTCCCGTTAATAAATTACGACGTTTTCTGAAGGCCGGAGGGGGAATATGTCCCGGCTCATCTATGCGATCATCAGGGCGGACGGGTGCTGGCGCATCGTCTGCGAACGCCGCCGTATCGGCCACTACGAAACCTGCGAACAGGCCGCCGCCGCTGCACTGGCCTTGGCGCGGGAGGCCGCGGCCTCCCACCACGATGTCGAGGTGCTGGTCCAGGACGCCGTGGGTGAACTCTGGCCGGTGGCCCGGATGGACGCCGTCTCCATCTGCGACCCACCCGACGCCGGTGCGGAAACGCCGCCTACAGCGTCCGCGCGATCAACAGCTTCATGATCTCGTTGGTCCCGCCGTAGATGCGCTGGACGCGGGCGTCCTTGTACAGCTGGGCGATCGGATATTCGTTCATATAGCCGTAGCCGCCGTGCAGCTGCAGCATCTCGTCGATCACCTCGCCCTGGATGTCTGTGACCCAGTATTTGGCCATCGAGGCCGTCGCGGCGTCCAGCTGGCCCTTCAGATGCAGGCCGATGCAGTGGTCGACGAAGACCTTGGCCACGGTCAGCTTGGTCTTCACCTCGGCCAGTTTGAACTGGGTGTTCTGGAAGTCGATCACCCGTTTCCCGAACGCCTTGCGCTCCTTCACATAGGCCAGCGTCTCCTGGAGCCCGCGCTCCGCCGCGGCCACGCCCTGCACCGCGATGTTCAGCCGCTCCTGCGGCAGCTGCTGCATCAGGTGGATGAAGCCCTGGCCCTCGGTCCCGCCGATGATGTTCTCGCCCGGCACCTTCACATCATTGAAGAACAGCTCGGAGGTGTCATTTCCCTCCATGCCGATCTTGTGCAGGTTCCGGCCGCGCTCGAAGCCTTCCGCCCCGTCTGTCTCGACCACGATCAGCGACGTGCCCTTGGAGCCCTGGGTCGGGTCGGTCTTGGCGACGACGATGATGAAGTTCGCCAGCTGGCCGTTGGTGATGAAGGTCTTGGACCCGTTCACCACATACTGGTTGCCCTGTTTGATGGCGGTGGTCTTCACGCCTTGCAGGTCCGAACCCGCGCCCGGCTCGGTCATGGCGATGGCGCCGACCAGCTCGCCCGATTGCAGCCTGGGCAGCCAGCGCGCCTTCTGCTCCTCGGTGCCGTAGTGCCAGACGTAGGGCATGACGATCGCATTGTGCAGCGAGATGCCGAAATGATCCGCGCCCTTCCAGCCCAGCTGGCGCATCAGCACCACCTCATGCCGGTAGTCGCCGCCCATGCCGCCGTCCTCCTCGGGCATGGACAGGCCGAGCAGCCCCGCCTCGCCCGACTGGTTCCACAGCGCGCGTGGCACCGATGAATTGGCCAGCCACGACTGCACCGCCTCGGGCGGCGCATGCTCGTCGATCCATTTGCCGACGCTGTCGGAGAAGAGGGTGATCTCCTCTTCCTGCATGAAATCGGGCTCGGGGACGTTGAGGACGTTCATGGTCATACGCTCAGCTTCTCCCTCCCTCTCCGAGGGAGGGTGGCCGCGAAGCGGCCGGGTGGGAGGGGCTGGGCGAGACAGGCGCGGCCTTGCCGAGCCCTCCCCACCCCGTCGCCGTTGCACGACGACGACCCTCCCCCGGAGGGGGAGGGAGAGGTCAGTTTGAGGCCTAGAACGCCTCCGCCGGCATCTGCATCAGCACCTCGGCGCCGGTCTTCAGCTTGGCCAGATGCGCGCCCGCGTCGGGCAGGATGCGCTCGACGAAATAGCGACCGGTCATCAGCTTGTTGGCATAGAAGGGATCGGTCGAGCCGCCGTCGACCTGCGCCTGCGCCGCCTTCGCCATCTGGGCCCACATATAGGCCAGCGCCGTCAGGCCGAAGATGTGCAGATAGTCGGTCGACGCCGCCCCGGCATTGTCCGGGTTCTGCATGCCGTTCTGCATCAGCCACATCGTGCCTTCCTGCAGCTTCTTCTTGGCGTCCGCCAGGCCGTCGACGAACGGCTTGACCGGGCCCTCGCCGCCGTTCTCGTTCACGAAGGCGTCGATGTCGGCGAACCAGCTCATGATGGCCCGCCCGCCCTTGGCCGGCAGTTTGCGCCCGACCAGATCCAGCGCCTGGATGCCGTTGGCACCCTCATAGATCATGGTGATCCGCGCATCGCGCAGATACTGCGACGCCATGAAATGCTCGGTATAGCCGCTGCCGCCGTGCACCTGCATGGCCAGCGAGGCGACGTGGAAGCCCTTGTCGGTCAGATAGGCCTTCAGCACGGGCGTGATCAGACCCATGTAGTCGCGGGCCTTTTCGGCCTCGGCCTCATCGTCCGAGTGCTGAAGATCGGCCTGCAGCGCGGTCCACAGGGTGAAGGCCTGGCCGCCTTCGACGAAGGCCTTGGCCTCCAGCAGCATCCGCCGCACGTCGGGGTGGACCATGATGGAATCCGCCGGGCCGTCCGGGTTCTTCGGCCCGGTCAGGCTGCGCCCCTGCAGGCGGTCATGGGCGAACTCGACGGCGGCCTGATAGGCGGCGGTGCCGATCGACAGGCCTTGCAGGCCGGTGCCGAGGCGGGCCTCGTTCATCATGACGAACATCGCCGCCATGCCCTTGTTCTCGGTCCCGACCAGCCAGCCCTTGGCACCCTCATAGGCCATGACGCAGGTGGCGTTGCCGTGGATGCCCATCTTGTGCTCGAGCCCGGCGCAGGCCGCGCCCTCGTTGCGCTCGCCCAGCGACCCGTCGTCATTGACGAAGACCTTGGGCACGACGAACAGGCTGATGCCCTTGATCCCCTCCGGCGCGCCCTCGATCCGGGCCAGCACCAGATGGATGATGTTGTCGGTGAAGTCGTGTTCGCCCGACGAGATCCAGATCTTCTGGCCGGTGATCGAATAGCTGCCGTCGCCGTTCGGCACGGCCTTGGTGCGGATCAGGCCCAGATCGGTGCCGCACTGCGGCTCCGTCAGGTTCATGGTCCCGCCCCATTCGCCGGTGGCCATCTTGGGCAGATATTTCGCCTTCAGCTCATCCGAGCCATTGGCGTTCAGCCCCCAGTAGGCGCCGGCCGTCAGGCCCGGATACATCGAGAAGGCGGCGCTGGCGGCGGCGGTCATCTGGCCGAAGGCCATGGCCACCACGGCCGGCATCCCCTGACCGCCGTGCTCGGGAAGGGCCGAGAGGGCGGGCCATCCGGCCTCGACCATGGCCTTGTAGGCTTCCTTCCAGCCCGTCGGGCCGGTGACCTTGCCGTTGTCCCATTTGCAGCCTTCCTGATCGCCGACGCGGTTCAGGGGAGCGATGACCTCCTCGGCGAATTTCGCGCCTTCCTCCAGGATCTGGCCGACCAGGTCCGACGAGGCGTCGGCGAAGCCGGGCTGGTTCGAATACCGGTCGATCTCCAGCACCTCGTTCAGAACGAACGTCAGGTCGCGGACAGGCGCCTTGTAGGCCATGGAACTACGCTCTCGCTTTGAAGGGCTGATGTTGGGAGTCGGGGTTAAGCCGCGCCTTCAGCAGGTCGGCATATTCCTCGGCGCCGGGCAGAAGGTCCGGGCGGAATTCGCCCAGCCTCTTCTCCATGACGGCGCAGGCTTCCTCGGCCGTCTCGATGGCGGCGTCGAGGTCTTCACGCTGCTGTTTCAGCGACGCGATCTGTGCCCGGTGGCGGCGCAGGGCGACGGCCATCTGGTGGGCGTTGTGATTGTCGTGGTCATACAGATCCAGCATCTCCTGGATCTCAAGCAGGCTGAACCCGATGCGCCGCCCGCGCAGGATCAGTTTCAGCCGCGCCCGGTCGCGGGCGTCATAGACCCGCGTCTGACCCTTGCGGGCCGGGGTCAGCAGACCCTTGTCCTCATAGAATCTCAGCGCGCGCGCCGTCGCCCCGAACTCGCGGCAGAGCTGGCGGATCGAATAGGTGCGATGATCGTCGGCGGTCGCCATGGCCAAGTCATAACTTGACGTGCACGTAAAGGGAAGCCTTTAGGTCGCCATGGCTCGAAAGCACGTCAATATCGGCTCCGCCCCGGACAAGCGCGACCTGCCGCAGAAGACCTGCGTCGTCTGCGCCCGGCCGTTCTCATGGCGCCGCAAATGGGCGCGGGACTGGGATCAGGTGAAGGTGTGTTCCGACCGGTGCCGAGCTGCGGGTGCGAAGCTCTAGCGAGCCTCGCGCGCCCGCTTCCACAGCACAGTCGCGGTCATGGCGATCAGGATCAGGTTGGTCACCGCCGGGCCGACATCCATGCCCGTTGCGTGGATCGCCAGCATCACCACCTCCAGCGCCAGCAGGCCGCTCGCGGCCATGACCAGCAACGGCCGGCCGTGCTTCCACGACACCAGCGGGGCCAGCACCAGGACGGCGAGGATGATCTCGGCGATCCCGAGGCCGCGGACCATGTTCTCGCTGACCAGAGCCGGCCAGCGCATCAGGTCGACGAGGTTCGCCATCGGCTCGCTGAGCTTGGCGTAACCGGCCGCGATGAAGAACATCGCGATCCACCCCTGGAGGGTCCAGAGGGTCAGGTTGCGATAACTGGCGTTGAGGCGCGAACGTGCGGGGGTGAGTGTCTGGGTGGTCATACTGGCTACGCCGGGGAGGGCGCTCTTGTGATTGGCAACAGTTGCGATGTCGGATCGCGTGAGCCATCCCGCAAGAGTGCGAAGCGTGGGCGTAACCATCCGTGATCGCCTTCTGCGAGTGCTACGGGGCCGAAGCGTGGCCTTATCTATAATTCCTTGTAATCCCGCACCGGTTTCGATGCCCTTAATCCCGGCTCGGGAGGCGACGGTCCGGTGCGAGATCGGGGCGTGGGTCACGGTGGCTCCTGGGTTCGGACCAGATACGGTCCGGAACCGTACCTTGGCTTCACCTACCGCCAGCCTGCTGCCAACATGCTGTCAGCAGTCGACCAGTCCCCAGGCCTCACGGGCCATCTGCAGTCGCGCCAACCGGGCCTCGAACGGGCCCCAGTCGTCGTCGCTGTCGATGGCCGCCCAGATCGCCTCGACGTCGTCGATCAGCATTTCCTCGGGCTCGGCCGCGGCGAACATCGTGGCCTCCAGCCGCTCGGGCCGGTCCGCTGCATGCTCAAACAGGGCGAAGCGGAAGGCGTCGAAGACCTCGCCCTGATAGAGTTTGCCGCGGGGTCCCTGCAGTGCACGCGCCGATGACGCGAAACCGCCGAACCAGTCAAAGAACAGCGGCTCCCAGCGCAACGCCTCGCCGCCCTCGCGCAGCAACGCTAGGGTGGCATCCAGAAGCCGCTGGTCCGCCGCCTCGCCGAGGCTCGATACGCCAAGTCGCGCCAGGAAGGCGGCACGCAGCTCGCGGATATAGGCCGGGCCGAACCCGTTCAGCGCCTCGGTCAGGGGTTCGGCCTCGGCGACCGTCTTCAGCGCCCCGCCCAGCTGGGTCAGGGCCCAGAACACCGCCTCGGGCTGGCGGGCGAAGGCGTAGAGGCCGGTCTGGTCGAAATAGGCAGCCGTGAAGCCGGGTTCATAGTGCGGCAGGAACCGCCATGGGCCGTAGTCGAAACTCTCGCCGGTGACATTCAGATTGTCGGTGTTCAGCACCCCGTGAACAAAGCCCGCCGCGATCCACCGCGCCGTCAGCCGGGCCGAGGCCCCGACCACCGCGCGCAGGAAGCCGGGCGTATCCCCGGCCGCGATGGTCGGGTGGTAGAGGCCGCGCGCATGCTCGACCAGCGCCTCGACCATGTCGGCCCGGCCCAGATAGGCCGCGCGCTGGAAGGTGCCGAACCGGACATGGCTGTGCGACAGCCGCGTCAGCACGGCGGACCGCGTCGGCGACGGCTCATCGCCCCGCTCCAGGGCCTCACCGGTTTCGATCAGGGAGAAGGCCCGGCTGGTCGGCACGCCCAGCGCCTCCAGCATCTCGGCCGCCAGCACCTCGCGCACCCCGCCCTTCAGCGTCAGCCGCCCGTCCCCGGCCCGCGACCAGGGGGTCTGGCCCGAGCCCTTGGTGCCCAGATCGAGAAGGCGACCCCGATCATCCCTGAGCTGCGCCGCCAGAAAGCCGCGTCCGTCACCAAGGTCGGGGTTGTAGGTGCGGAACTGATGCCCGTGATAGCGCATGGCGATGGGGGCGGGCTGGCCGGGCAGGGGCTCGAAACGGCCGAAGTGGGCGATCCATTCGGCGTCGGTCAATGTCTCCAGACCCACGCTGGCCGCCGCCCGGTCGTTGCGGACGCGCAGGAGGGTCTGCGGAAAGGCCGCGGGACCCACCGGATCGCCGTAATCGCCTCCCAGATCGTGGAAATGAGGCTCGGGTTGATAGGCGGGCGAGGAGGGCATGGGCGGCAGATGCGGCTCCGCGCCGCGCGATGCAACCGCCACAATGGTTGAACCGTCACGCTCGCCGCGTATTGTTAAGGCAGAGATCAGGTCGGGCCCGGTGCCCGGTCAGGCCGGCGTGTTCGCGCGAACCCGGTCCGGCGTCCGTCGATAACCGGGCGCCGCCACCGAGACTCCACCCTGTGTTCATGACCCCATCCGGAGATCGCCTTGTCGCGCAAGATCACCCTCGCCTTCCTCAAGACCGAGGCCGCCTCGGGCGCGGTCCTCGGCCTCGCCGCCCTGTCCGCCCTGATCGTGGCCAACTCTCCCTGGGCCGGCGGCTATTTCGCCTGGCTGAAGAGCGAGCATGTTCTGCAGGTCGGCCCGCTGGTGCTCGAGCTGACGATCACCGAATGGATCAAGGAAGGCCTGATGGCCATCTTCTTCCTGGTCGTCGGCCTGGAGATCAAATTCGAGATCCTGCGCGGTGAACTGCGCAATCCCAAGAAGCTCGCCACACCCGTGCTGGCGGCGCTGGGCGGGATGGTCGGTCCCGCCGTGGTCTATCTGGCGATTGCGGCCTCGACCGGCGGCCCCATCAGCGGCTGGCCCATACCCCTGGCCACCGACATCGCCTTCGCCCTCGGCATCTTCGCCCTTGTGGCCCGGGGACTGCCGCCGTCGCTGCGGGTCTTCCTGCTGACCCTCGCCATCGTCGACGACCTCGCGGCCATCGGCCTGATCGCCGTCCTCTTCTCTTCAGGTGTCGACTGGATGCCGATGCTCTGGGTCGCCGCCCTGCTGGTGGTGGGGGCCCTGTGGACGTCGAGGCGCGGCGTGCCGGCTCCCTTCTGGGTGCTGGGCTTCGGCCTGGTCTGGTATCTGACCGTGCTGGCCGGGCTGTCGACGGCCCTGACCGCCGTGGCCTTCGCGGTCATCGTGCCGATCGGCGACCGGGCCGACGATGGCCAGAGCCCACTCAAGGAGGCGATGCACGACCTGCACCCCTATGTCGCCTATCTGGTTCTGCCCCTGTTCGCCTTCGCCAAGGCCGGGGTGTCCTTCGCCGGCCTTTCGCTGGAACAGCTGGCCGCGCCGCTGGTGATCGGTGTCGCCCTGGGCCTGTTCATCGGCAAGCAACTGGGCGTCTTCGGTGCCGCATGGCTGGCTTCGGCCCTGAAGATCGGCCGCAAGCCGACGGGCGCGACCTGGCTGGAGGTCTATGGCGTCAGTGTGCTGTGCGGCGTGGGTTTCACCATCAGCCTGTTCATCGGCATCCTCGCCTTCCCCGGCCTGAACGACTCGCCGGAGCAGATCCAGGTCAAGCTGGGCGTGCTCGGCGGCTCGCTGCTGTCGGGCATCGTCGGTTCGGTTGCCCTGTCCCTGGCCAGCCGGAGACGAAAGCTTGCCGCCGGCCGGACGGAGGTCAGCCCCCGCCCGGGGTGACCGTCCAGCCGAACATCGCCAGCATGACGAAGAAGCCGGCCAGATAGGCCACCGGGATGAACCAGGCCTCGCGCACCCACCGGATCAGCGAGCGGGACTCGGGAAACAGGTTGGACACCGCGACACCGGCGGACGAGCCGAACCAGGTCATGGTTCCGCCAAAGCCGACCGCGAACGCCATCAGGGCCCAGTCATAGCCCCCCTGCTTCAGGGCCAGGGCGGTCAGCGGGATGTTGTCGAACACCGAGGACAGGGCACCGATCCCCAGCGCGGTCTGCCAGCTGGGCGTCGGCAGGCTCGCCAGGGGCATCAGCGACGCCGTGGCGACCAGCATGATGAGGAAGAGGGCTCCCTTCGACGCATGCCGCGTGGCGGTCCAGTCCGGGCGGCGCCAGATGGCGGCGATCAGAAGCGCGGCCCACATCGCCAGTCCGAGGACCGGAATGACTTCCTCAATGCCGGCGAAGACGCTGTTGGCGAGGATATTGGCGGTGACGAGGGTGACCAGCGAGAGGACCACGATCACCAGTCGGAGCCAGCCGATCTCCATGCCTGCGGGGGCATGCAGGACGGGCCCGGAAACCTTCGCCTGCGCCCGGGCGCCGAAATAGCTCATGATGACGAACGCGACGGCCGCGCCGACGAAGGCCTGCAGCACATCGAACGGCGAGACGCCGCCCAGCCACATCATCGTCGTGGTGGTGTCGCCGATGACCGAACCAGCGCCCCCTGCATTGGAACAGCCGACGATGGCGGCGATATAGGCGATGCTGACGCGGCCCTTGAAGACGTGACGGGCCACGACCGATCCGATGACCGCCGCGGCGATGTTGTCGATCACCGCCGAGGCGAGGAAGATGATCCCCAGCAGCACGATGCCGGCCGTCCAGTTGTCGGGCAGGATCTTCGGGACCCAGTCCGGCAGGCCGCTCTTCTCGAAATGGCTCGCCAGGGTTTCGAACCCGGTCAACAGCAGGAACAGATTGGCCAGAAGCACCCACTCATGGGAGAAATGACCTGTCAGTCCCGCCAGGCCCTCCCCGGCCGGAAAGGTCGTGACCAGTCCTTCATACAACAGGGTCGCGACCAGGCCTGCCAGCGCGATCGGCAACGCCCGTTTGTGCATGAAGGCGACCCCGCCGAGGGTCAGGGCGAAGATCACGAATTCGAGGGGAAAGGGCATGGGCGTCCGGCGCGGTTTGCGATTCTGGCGGTCATCCTAGCGGAAAAGCGGCGTTGGGTGCCCCCGGAGATCGATTTGCGAATATCGAGGGCGGGGGGAGGCTTGCCGGGCGGGCCGGGTACTCTGGAGGCCGACTGGCCGGGGCGCATGAAGTTTGCGCGACGGGGCAACGGATACTCACGCAAAAGGGACGAATATTGACCTAAGGTCATCGGTTTCTGTCGCTTTTGCGTCACAGTCGACCTTTCGCCGTGGCAGGAATGAGGCGCTGGAGGTCGCGGCTCCTTGTCGCTCGGGCCGGCTTGGATTACGCCGAAGACTGGACTTACCGTGCTCCACAGAAGGGCACGGTCCAGGGATCAGGAAACGCTGCGGTCTCCGTCAAGCACGGGGGCCCGGCCCATGTCGGGGAGCCACCATGCGCCTTACCAACCTTCTTCGTGCCACCGTGTCGACCGCAGTGGTCGGGGCCTGCGTCTTCGGCTTTGCCGGCGTCGCCGCTGCCCAGGACGGCCCGCAAACCATCGACGACATCATCGTCACCGCCCAGAAGCGTGAGCAGAACCTTCAGGACGTGCCGATCGTGGTCACCAGCCTGTCGCAGGAAGTGCTCGACGGCGCCGGCGTCCGCGACATCAAGGACCTGCAGATCCTGACCCCCGGCATGACCGTCACCTCGACGTCGTCGGAAGCCTCGACCACCGCCCGTATCCGCGGCGTCGGCACGGTCGGTGACAACCCCGGTCTGGAAAGCTCGGTCGGCGTGGTCATCGACGGCGTCTATCGCTCGCGCAACTCGGTCGGCTTCGGCGATCTGGGCGAACTGGCCCGCATCGAAGTGCTGAAAGGCCCGCAGGGCACGCTGTTCGGCAAGAACACCTCGGCCGGCGTTATCAACATCATCACCGAGGCCCCGTCGTTCACCCCCGGCTTCAATGCCGAACTGAATGTCGGCAGCTACGGCACCATGGGCGCCTCGGGTTCGGTCACCGGTCCGATCTCCGACAACCTCGCCTTCCGCCTGTATGCCGCCCGCCGCGTTCGCGACGGCTTCATGGACATCGACACCGGTGACGGCCCCCGCATCCTGACCGATGACAACAACCAGGACTTCGGCACCGTCCGCGGCCAGCTGCTGTGGCTGCCCAATGACAACACCTCGATCCGCCTGATCGCCGACTACTCCAAGCGGGACGAATACTGCTGCATCGGTACCCAGATCCGCACCGGTCCGACCTATCCGTTCGTTGACGGCCTTTCGACCGGCACGGGTCAGCGTCCCCCGGCCGCCGGCTTCGGCACGCTGCCCTTCTCGCGCACCGGCTACGCCAACCGTGACAGCGGCCAGGAGGTCGAGGACCGCGGTGTTTCGATCGAGGCCAACATCGACATCCCGAGCATGAACGCCGCCCTGACCTCGGTCACGTCGTGGCGTCAGTGGGACTCCAGCCTCGGTCAGGACATCGACTACACCGGTGCCGACATCGCCTATCGCGAACAGGACGGCGACTATGGCTTCTCGGTCGACAACCTGACCCAGGAATTCCGCCTGGCCGGTTCGAACGACAGCTTCGACTGGCTGTTCGGTGTGTTCGCCACCTCGGAGGACATCGAGCGCGGAGACAGCTGGTACTATGGTGCCGACTACACGCCCTTCCTGTCCTTCCTGCTCAGCTCCAGTCTGAACCGGGTCAACCCGGCCCTGCCCATCAGCCCTTCGACCATCGGCTGCTATACCCTCGCGGGACAGACGGCGGCCGGCTTCGGCGGCTGCCTCGGTACCGGCGGCGCCGTCGGCGGCGGTGGCCCCGGCTTCGGCGTCGGGCAGGGTTTCGAGGACAACTACACCCAGGAGTCGACGTCCTTCGCCCTGTTCACCAACAACACCTGGCACGTCACCGAGCAGTTCGACGTCACCCTGGGCCTGCGCTACACCATGGATGACAAGAGCCTCGACGGGCTGCAGAACAACGTCAACGGCAACGGGACCGCGTGCGGCGCGGCCCTGGCCAACGCCGGTGCCATCGGTGCGGTCCTCGGCGCGGCGACCCCGACCATTCTGGGCAACTTCTGCCTTCCCTGGTCGAACGCCGCCTACAACAACCGCGTCGTCTCGGAGAGCTTCGACGACGGCGAACTGAGCGGTACCATCAAGGCCGCCTTCCGCCTGAACACGTCGATCATGGCCTATGCGTCGTACGCCCGCGGCTACAAGAGCTTCGGCTACAACCTGGACCGCGTGCAGACCGGCATCACGCCCAATGCCTCGCTGTTCTTCCCGTCGGAAGTGGTCGACAGCTACGAACTCGGCCTGAAGATGACGCTGCTGGATCGTACCCTGCTGCTGAACGCCACCTACTTCGACCAGACGTTCGAGAACTTCCAGCTCAACACCTTCCTCGGCACCGCCTTCGTGGTGGAATCCATCCCCGAGCTGACCTCGCGCGGCTTTGATGCCGACATGGTCTGGTTCACCCCGATCGAGGGCCTGAGCTTCCAGGGCGGCGTCACCTATACCGACGCCCAGTACGGCGTCTTCACCGCCGCCGACCTGTCCAGCCCGGGCAACTTCCCGCAGCTCTCGCTGCTGCCGGGTGCCCGCGCCTCGTTCGCTCCGGAATGGTCGGCCACCGGCTCGATCAACTTTGACCGCAACATCGGGGGCGGCCTGCGCGCCGGCTTCAGCCTCGCGGCCAAATACATGGACGACTACAACACCGGTTCCGACCTGCTGCCCGCCAAGCAGCAGGAGGCCTTCACCACCATGAACGGCCGCATCATGATCGGTACCGAGGACGAGCGCTGGACCGCCGAGTTCTGGGTCCAGAACCTGACCGACGAAGAGTACATCCAGGTCGCCTTCAACGCCCCGCTGCAAGGCGGTGCCTTCCAGTCGACCCTCCAGCCCAACGGCACCTTCTACAACCCGGCGCTGGACACCCAGACCTACGACGCCTTCCTGGGCCAGCCGCGCACCTACGGCGCGACCCTGCGCTTCCGGTACTAGAACCACCTCGCCGCAAGGCGGGTCTACCGAGCCGGCCGGGGGCAACCCCGGCCGGTTTTGTTTTGGTCGCACCCCGGTTTGCGCAGCCGAATTCCAGCGACATCGCTCGATGATCGGTGATACGTCTGCAAGCTGCGCAGGGGGCGCAACAGTCAAAGGAAAACAAGATGTTCAAGACTCTCGCGCGCCGCGCGGTGCTCGCTGCCGCCATCTCGGCTGTCGCCCTCGGGACGATGGGTTTCCAGTCGAATGACGGTCAGGACCGCCGCGTCCGCATCATCAACGTCACCGGCGTCACCATGACCCATTTCTACGCCTCCAACTCGGGCGAGAATGACTGGCAGGAAGACATCCTCGGTCAGGACGTCCTGGCCAACGGCGCGTCCGTGCGGATCAATATCGACGACGGCTCCGGCGCCTGCATCTATGATTTCAGGGCCCGTTTCGCCGACGGCGACGTGCTTGAGCGCTACCGCATCAACGTCTGCCAGATCTCCGAATACCGCTACACGGCCGGTTGATCGGCCGGCGGGGCTTGCCGGCTGCAAGACCCTCCACCACCAGGGCCGCGCCTTTCGGGCGCGGCCCTTATTCGTGGCTGGATGTCTGCTACTGATCCGCGGGCGCGACGGCCCCGGACGGCGTGTCATGCTGGCCGGCGAACCGCTTGCTCATCCGCCGGCCGAAGAAGCGGGCGATATCATCCACGATGGTGAAGATCGGCGGAATGAACAGCAGCGACAGGAAGGTCGAGGAGATCAGCCCTCCCACCACGGCAATGGCCATGGGCTGGCGGAACTCCACGTCAGCCCCCCAGCCGGCGGCCACCGGCAGCATGCCGGCTCCCATGGCGAAGGTGGTCATCAGAATCGGCCGGGCCCGCTTGTGCGCCGCGTCCATGATGGCCTCGAGACGGGAGTTTCCTTCCTGCTCGGCGATGACGATGTAGTCGACCAGCAGGATCGAGTTCTTCGCCGCGATCCCCATCAGCATCAGCACGCCGATCAGGGATGAGATGGAGAAGCTCGATCCGCCGATCATCAGCGCCACGAAGGCACCGCCGATGGCCAGCGGCAGCGAGGCCATGATGGTCACGGGATAGGCGAAGCTGCGGAACAGCAGCACCAGCACGGCGTACATCAGCAGGATCCCGGTGCCGAAAGCCACGGCGAAGCCGACGATCATTTCCTGGATGAATTCCTGGTCCCCGGCGGGCACCTGGCGAACGCCCTCGGGCAGGTTCCGGACGGAGGGCAGCCGGTTCACCAGTACGCCCGCCTCGCCGCTGCGAATGCCGTCCAGCTCGGCCGATATGGTGGCCACGCGCGAGCGGTCCTGTCGCAGAACCTGGGACGGACCCGCCCCGAAGCGGATGTCGGCAACCGCGCTGAGCGGCACGGAGCCGCCGCCTGAAGTCGGGACGCGCAGGTTCTCGAGCACCGAAAGGTCCTCGCGGGCGTCCCGGGTCAGGCGCAGCCGGATCGGCACCTGCCGGTCACCCAGATTGTATTTCGGCAGGTTCTGCGCGACGTCGCCGATCGTGGCGACCCGCACGGTCTGTGAGATGGCGCTGGTGGAGACGCCCATCATGGCGGCCTCGTCCGCCCGCGGTGTGACCAGAATCTCCGGCCGCGCGATCGAGGCGGTATTGACCACATTGGCCAGGCCCGGAACGGTCCGCATCTCGGCCTCGATGGCCCGCGCGGCGGCGGTCAGGGCGGCACCGTCATCGCTCAGGATGGCGAACAGGTAGGAGGTGCCGTCGCTGGGGCCGCCGCCCTGCTGGGCCACCCCGGCCCCGATGCGGGCACCGGGAATGAGCTTCCAGCCGTCGACCATGGTGCGGGCGAACTGCTGCTGGCTCAGGCTGCGTTCGCCCTTGTCGACCAGATCGGCATAGACGTTGGCCTGGTTGACCTCCTGGCCGCCGATCGAGGCATAGACCGAGGTGACCTCGGGCCGTTCGCGCAGGTCTCGGGTCAGGCGCTGAACCACGGCGTCCGTCTGTGCCAGGGTGGCACCCGGCGGCAGCTCGACCGAAAACCCGGCCCGGCCGACATCGCCGCTGGCCAGGAATTCGAACGGAACCTTGCTCGCCAGGAAGCCGCAGCCGACGAACAGGGCTGTACCGATGCCGAACACCTTCCACCGGTTCTTCAGGCTCCAGCCCAGCGCCTTCAGATAGCCGGACATCCAGAACGGATCGGCGTCCTCGTGCTTCTGGTGCTTGAGCAGGAAGGCCGCCATCAGCGGCGTCAGGGTGCGCGCCACCACCAGCGAGAAGGCCACCGAAATACAGGCCGCCAGGGCGAAAGCCTTGAAGAACTGGCCGATGATGCCCGGCATCACACCCACCGGGGCGAACACCGCGATGATGGTGGCCGTGGTCGCGACCACGGCCAGGCCGATCTCGTCCGCCGCCTCCATCGAGGCATTGTAGGGCGACTTCCCGTCCCGCATGTGCCGGACGATGTTCTCGATCTCGACGATGGCGTCGTCGACGAGGATGCCGATGGTCAGCGACAGCGCCAGCAGGCTGATGCCGTTCAGCGACTGGCCCATCGGCTCCAGGATCATGAACGTCGGAATCAGCGACATTGGAATGGCGGTGGCGGTGATGAAGGTCGCCCGCCAGTCGCGCAGGAAGATGAAGACGACGATGACCGCGAGGACGGCACCGAGAAGCAGCGCCTCCAGCGATGCGATATAGCTTTCCTCGATCTGTTCGACGCTGGCCGTGACCTGGCGGATGGTCAGGTCGGGATTGTTCTCGTCGATCTCTGCGACGGCCTCCCGCACCCGTTCGGCGACCTTGACCTCGGACGCCGTGCGCGAGCGCAGGAAGTTGAAGGTGATGGCCTCCTGACCATTGTAGCGCGCCAGCCGGCGCGGCTCGGACCAGTGATCCTCGACCCGGCCCAGATCGCCCAGCCGCACGGAGCGCCCGCCCGACAGCGGCACCAGGGTTTCACGCAGCGCCTCGATCGAGGTCGCGGCTCCGAGGGTCCGGATTGATCGTTCCGAGCCCGAGAGGGTCACCCGGCCACCGGGTTGGTCGGAGTTGACGCCGGTCAGGGCCTGACTGACCGAGGCCGCGGTCAGGCCGTAGGAGGCCAGACGATCCGGATCCAGCTCAACCGCGATCTCGCGGTCCACGCCGCCGCCGCGGTTGACCTCGCCCACGCCCCTGATGGACAGAAGCGCGCGGCTGATATCGTTGTCGATGTACCAGCTGATCTCTTCCGGGGTCATCGTCTGCGAACTGACGACCCAGGTGATCAGGGCGTCGCCGGTGATGTCGATGCGCTGGACGCTGGGTTCCTGCATGTCCTGCGGCAGGTCGGCGCGAAGGCCGCTCATCGCATTGCGGACGTCGTTCGTCGCCCGTTCGGTGTCGGTGCCCAGCTCGAATTCGATCGAGGTCGATGAGACGCCGTCGGTGATCTGGGAATTGATGTGGCGCACGCCTGACAGGCCGGCGAGTGAGTCCTCGATCAGCCGCGTGACCTGGACCTCCATCTCACTGGGCGCGGCGCCCGGCCGCACCGCCGTCACCGCCACCAGCGGGAAGTCGATGTCCGGGTTATTGTTGATCCGCATATTGAGGAAGCTGAGGACCCCGCCGATGGTCAGCAGGATGAACAGCAGGATGATCGGGATCGGATTCCGGATCGACCAGGACGAAATATTCTTCATGTCCCGATCCCTATTTGCGGGCCGGGACGGCCGCCGCCGGAGCCGGGGCCGGCCGGGCCCCTGACACCGTCACGCGATCCCCTTCGCCGAGGAAGCCCGCGCCTTCGACCACCACCCGCGAGCCGGCGGCCAGGCCGTCCACGGCGGTGCTATCGCCGACGCGTGAGCGGACCGTCACAGCCGTGAAATGCGCGCGGTTCTGGGCATCCAGCGCGAACACGCCGGCCCGGTTCTCACGATACAGGACCGCGGCCGTCGGTACGGTCACGGCCGGCTGTGCGCCGACCTGAATGCGGGCGCGGGCGAACATGCCGGGCCGGAAGTTGTTGCCGGACAACGAGATGCGGGCCGTCCCCAGTCGGTTCTCGGCATTGACCTCGGAGGTGACGATGCGGACCCGGCCGCTGGTTTCTCCGACCTGATCCGACGAAACCATCGCGGTCTGCCCGGCGCGGACCAATGCCAGCTCGGTTTCCGGCACCTGGGCGTCCAGTTCCAGCCGCCCGTCGCGGACGATGCGGAACAGTTCGGTTCCGGCCCCGACGATCTGGCCGCGGGTGACGCTGCGGCGGATGATCTGACCCGAGACGGGTGCCTTGATGGTGGCTTGCGACAACCGGGTCCGGGTTTCGGACAGCGCGGCCTGCGCGGCGGCGACATTGGCGCTCGAGGCGCGTTGGTTGGCCAGGGCCGTGTCCAGCGAGGCCTGGCTGAGGAAGCCCCGCTCCTTCAACTCCTGGGCCCGTTCCAGCGCGGCCTGGTCACGCGCGGCGTTGGCCTCGGCGGTCTGCACGGCGGCCTGCTGCTGTCGCAGCTGGGCGCGAAGCAAGGCATCATTCAACTGCACAAGCGGCTGGCCCTGGCGCACCCAGGCACCCTCGTCGACATAGACCGCCGTGGCGGTCAGGCCGCCGGTCTCGGCGCCAACCGGCACTTCTTCCCAGGCGGAGACGGTGCCCGAAGCGGTCACGACGCGCGACAGCGACTGTTCGGTGGCGAGCTGGACCGTGACCGTCTGGGCGCTGGCCCCGGCCTTGGTCTCCGCCTCTTTCGCCGCCTCGTCACCGCCGCAGGCCGCGAGCGTCAGGCCCAGGGCCATCATGGCCGCGCCGGCCAGGCTGTTCCGCATGATATTCGCCACGTCTGATCCCCATGGGCGCCACGGAGGGGGAGCCGCGCGCCGTCTGTACGGGTCGCCCGTCCTGGGCGCCCCTGTCATCAGCCGTTGAATAGCGGTTTCGTTCCGGCTTCTCAAACGCCAAAGCGCCGCCTTAACGCGAAGTAATCCGTGCCGGAAGTTGTGACGAAACGACCTGTCACAGGCGCGCGCGTTGGCGATCCGGCCCCGCCGTGCTACCGGCGCGGCCATGACGACCCCTCCCATCGAACGCATCCGTAATTTCAGTGTCGTGGCGCACATCGACCACGGCAAATCCACCCTCTCCGACCGGCTGATCCAGTTCACCGGCGGCCTGACCGCGCGCGAAATGTCGGCGCAGGTGCTCGACAACATGGATATCGAGAAGGAGCGGGGGATCACCATCAAGGCGCAGACGGTGCGCCTGAACTACCGCGCGAAGGACGGGCTGGACTATGTCCTCAACCTGATGGACACGCCGGGCCACGTCGACTTCGCCTATGAGGTCTCGCGCTCCCTCGCCGCCTGCGAGGGCTCCCTGCTGGTCGTGGACGCCTCCCAGGGCGTCGAGGCCCAGACCCTGGCCAATGTCTACCAGGCCATCGACAACAACCACGAGATCGTCCCGGTCCTCAACAAGATCGACCTGCCCGCCGCCGAGCCCGAGCGGGTGCGCGAACAGATCGAGGACGTCATCGGCCTGGACGCCTCCGACGCCGTCCTGTGCAGCGCCAAGTCCGGCATCGGCATCGAGGATGTGCTCGAGGCCATCGTCACCCGCCTGCCGGCCCCCAAGGGCGACCGCAACGCCCCGCTCAAGGCCCTGCTGGTCGACGCCTGGTACGACCCCTACCTCGGCGTCGTGGTCCTGGTCCGCGTCTTCGACGGCGTGCTCAAGACCGGCCAGCGCGTCAAGATGATGCAGAACGGCTCGACCCATCTGATCGACCGCGTCGGCGTCTTCCTGCCGAAGAACACCCCGGTCGATGAGCTCGGCCCCGGCGAGGTCGGCTTCATCACCGCCCAGATCAAGGAGGTGGCCCACGCCGCCGTCGGCGACACCATCACCGACGAGAAGAAGCCGACCGCCGAACCGCTCAAGGGGTTCAAGGACGTCCAGTCCGTCGTCTTCTGCGGCCTCTTCCCGGTCGACGCCGCCGATTTCGAGGACCTGCGCGCCGCCATCGGCCGCCTGCGCCTGAACGACGCCTCCTTCACCTTCGAGATGGAATCCAGCGCCGCCCTCGGCTTCGGCTTCCGCTGCGGCTTCCTCGGCCTGCTGCACCTCGAGATCATCCAGGAGCGCCTGTCCCGCGAGTTCAACCTCGACCTGATCGCGACCGCCCCCAGCGTGGTCTACAAGATCGCCCTGCGCGACGGCTCCGAGATCGAGCTGCACAATCCGGCCGACCTGCCCGACGTGATGCAGATCATGGAAATCAGCGAGCCGTGGATCAAGGCGACCATCCTGACCCCCGACGAATACCTCGGCGGCGTCATCAAGCTGTGCCAGGACCGCCGCGGCTCACAGGTTGAGCTCAGCTACGTCGGCGCCCGCGCCCTGGTCGTCTATGAGCTGCCGCTGAACGAGGTCGTCTTCGACTTCTACGACCGCCTCAAATCCATCTCCAAGGGCTATGCCTCGTTCGACTATGAGCTCAGCGACTACAAGGTCGGCGACCTGGTCAAGATGAACATCCTGGTCAATGCCGAGCCCGTCGACGCTCTCTCCATGCTGGTCCACCGCGGCCGGGCCGAGATGCGCGGCCGCAGCATGGTCGAGAAGATGAAGGAGCTGATCCCGCCCCACCTCTTCGTCATCCCGATCCAGGCGGCCATCGGCGGCAAGATCATCGCCCGCGAAACCGTCCGCGCCCTGCGCAAGGACGTCACCTCGAAATGCTACGGCGGCGACGCCACGCGGAAGAAGAAGCTGCTCGAGAAGCAGAAGGCCGGCAAGAAGCGGATGCGCCAGTTCGGCAAGGTCGAGATCCCGCAGGAAGCGTTCATCGCGGCGCTGAAGATGGACGACGACTGACCCCGGCGACCGCTCGCTTCCGGACCGGCGATGTCTAGGAGCGCGCGTCCGTCTGACCGCACATCACCATCGGCGAGTTGGCGCGGGCGGGTTGGGCAAGAACCGCGGCGACCACCTCGGAGAAGGTGTCCAGCCGCAGCGGCTTCTGCAGACATTCATCAGCGCCGAACATCATGGCCGTGCGAAGCAGGTGGCCCGGCTCCATCCGGCCGCCGGACGAGATGGCAAGGATGCGGATGTCCGGCTTGCGCCGGCGGAGCTCGACGATTGTTTCCAGACCGTCCTTGTTCGGCATGAGCATGTCGAGGATCACCAGATCGACGGCCATGGCCGCGACGATCTTCAGCGCTTCGTCCCCGTCTTCCGCCTCGACGATGGCGTGGTCCTGGTTGCGAAGCATCTCGCCGGCGATCAGCCGGACAGTGGGGTCGTCGTCTACGATCAGGATGATGGCCATAACAAGCTCCGTACTCACTCTATGCGACTCCAGGCTTAGGAATCGCTAAACAAACTGATGAATCAGGCCGCCTGGGCTTCTTCCGCCGGCAGATCGGCGAAGGTCCCTGGCCGGGCGTAGACATACCCCTGGATGAAATGAACGCCTGCGGTGCGCAGGAACTGGACCTGATCCTGTGTCTCCACGCCCTCGCAGACGATCTTCATCCCCAGCGCCCGGCCGACTCCGATGACGGCGTGGATGATGGCGGCCGAGGCGGTGTCCTCGGTGCATCGGGTGACGAAGCTGCGATCGATCTTGAGGGTCGAGAAGCGCAGCCGGCGAAGCGCATGCAGACTGGTGTAGCCGGAGCCGAAATCGTCGAGCGCGACCGTCACGCCGAGGACGGCGAGCCGCTCCAGCGTCGGACGGGCCAGCTCGATGTCGAGGATCGCCGTCTCCGTCACCTCGATTTCCAGCCGCTCGAGCGGAAACGCAGCCCGGCGGGCGGCTTCGGCGACGCGGTCGGCGAAGTCGTGCCGCTGGAACTCACCCGCCGAGGCATTGACCGAGATGCGGACATCCTTGCGGCCCGCCCCGTCCCCCATGGCCCGTTCCAGGACAAAATCGGTCAGCCGGTCGATGACGCCGGCGGCTTCCAATTCGGGCACGAACTCGTCCGGGCTTCGGGCTCCGCGGACGGGACAGGTCCAGCGAACCAGGGCTTCGGCCTTGTTCGCGAACGCGCCGCCGCGATCCATCATCGGCTGATAGGCCAGATCCAGATGTCCGGCTTCAAGGGCGTGGGCGAGGGCGGCTCCGACTTCGTCGGCCGGGGCGACGGCCGGCTGTGGGTCGGTGTCGCCGATGGCCGCCGCGAGGGTCCGGTCCAGCAGGGATGACAGGCCCACCAGGTCGATGCCGGCAATGTCCCCGCCCCGCGCGGCGTTCTCGGCGCTCGAGGCCGCGCGGGCCACAGCCGCCGCGCCCAGGCTCAGACTCATGGACTTCAGGGCGTGGGCGGCGCGCGCAGAAGCCTCCGGATCACCGGCCGCCAGGGCGTCCCGGAGATCCTGCAGGCGCGCGGGCGCGTTCGCGGCATAG
Organism: Caulobacteraceae bacterium; assembly: GCA_965284535.1. Classification (GTDB taxonomy): domain Bacteria; phylum Pseudomonadota; class Alphaproteobacteria; order Caulobacterales; family Caulobacteraceae; genus Brevundimonas. The sequence goes on along the minus strand of OZ260090.1, from coordinate 321,121 downwards.
AGGCCTTCGACCTTGGCGACGAAATCCGGCCGGCCGTTGCGCGCCATGGCCGCCAATTCCTCCCGGATCGCCGGATCGAACAGGGCGTCGGCCGGCTGATTCTGCGCTGCGTGTGCGGGCATGACCGGATCGGTCGCCTCGCGGCCCAGATGGCTGCAATGGTTGTTCAGGGCGCGGGCCAGATCGCTGACCGTGAAAGGCTTGTGGATGACGCCATCCATGCCCGATTCCCGCCACGCATTCGCTGCCGAACCCACGACATGGGCGGTGAGGGCCAGGATCGGCGTGCGCTCGCGGCCCTGCGCCGCCTCCTCGCCCCGGATCACGGTGGTGGCCTCGAAGCCGTCCAGAACCGGCATGGACCCGTCCATCAGCACCAGATCGAAGGATTCGACACGCAGCCGCTCCACGGCTTCGGCGCCGTCTTCCGCCAGCGAGGGGGTTACGCCGAGCCGTTGCAGGGCCTCGGAGGCGACCTCGCGGTTGACCTCGGAATCATCGACAACCAGAACCCGGGCACCGGGGAAGGTCAGGGTCGGGAAAAAGGTGGTGGCCGCCTCGTGAACCGCCAGCGGTTCGCCGGATTGAATCTGGGCGGCGAGCGCCCTGACATCGCAGCGCCGGACGGGTTTGGACAGGACGCACGATCCCGGCGCGCCGTCCGTCTCGACCGAACTCACCAGAACGGTGGGGATGGCCCTGGGCTCGCTGCCGGGCCCGCAGAAGGCCGCGGCGGCCTCAGCCGCCTCTCCGGACACCCCGATGCCGAAGCTTTCCAGATATCGGGCCAGCGCCTGTCCGGTCATCGGGCCGACATCCTCGATCAAGACCGTGATCCCTGACGGATGGTCCGGGCGCGCCAGGACTTCGCCCGCCGCCGCGAGGGACGCCTCGAAGGCGAAGGTTGAACCCTCGCCGACGACGCTGGAAAGCCGCCATTCGCCGCCCATGGCGCGAACCAGACGGTCGCAGATGGTCAGGCCAAGACCCGTCCCGCCATGCTTGCGGGTCGTGCTCTGGTCGGCCTGTGAGAAGGCCTCGAACAGACCGGGCAGTTTGTCTTCCGGAATGCCGGGGCCGGTATCGGTGACGCCGAAGACATAGCGGTCCGGGGCGTCCGGGCTCGGCTCGATCGTCAGAAGCACGCCGCCCGCCTCCGTAAACTTGATGGCGTTGTTGGCGAGGTTGCCCAGAACCTGGCGCAACCGCGTGGGGTCCGCGGTGACGGGCGGTATACGCGGGTCGACATAGACTGCGAGATCGAGGCCCTTCTCCAGCGCGCGCTCGGCGAACAAACTGGCCACGTCCTCGGCCACTTCGGCCAGATCGACCTCGACGGCCTCCAGATCCAGCTTGCCGGCCTCGACCTTCGAGAAGTCCAGGATGTCGTTGATGATCCCCAGCAGCGACTTGCCTGACTTGGCGATCACATGGGCGTAGCGGCGCTGGCGCGGCGGCAGGTCCGAGCCCGACAGCAGTTCGCTGAGCGCCAGGATGCCGTTCATCGGGGTCCGGATTTCGTGGCTCATCACCGCGAGAAAGTCCGATTTGGCGGACGTCGCGGCCTCCGCTGCGTCCTTGGCGACCGACAACTCGGCCGTTCGGGCCGAAACCTCTTCCTCAAGCCCCGCGACGTGAGCGGCGATCCGCTCATCGCGCAAGGTAATGCCGCTCATCATGGCCTGGAACCCCGAGACCAGATCGCCGACCTCGCCATCGGCGGCAATGTCGGGCAGGCGCGCATAGTCGCCGGATTCACGCACCGCATTGGTGAAGGCGGCCAGTTGCGTGATCGGCTGGCTGATCCGCCGGGCCATCCGGAGCGCGATGAGGAGGCCGGCCAGAAGCGCGACACCGGTTCCGGCAAGACTGATGAGCACCGCGCCCAGAATGCGCGTCTTCAGACCGGGCGTTTCGCTGAGCAGGGTGATCTCACCGACCTGTCTCCCCTCGCTCACAATGGGGGCGGAGACCTGCAACGTTCCACTGTTCAGGACCGACCACAGGGACGCGCCGCCGTCGCCGGCAAGGTGTGCGTCGGAGTTGAGGCGCACGCCGCCGCCGGTCTCGGCCAACAGGCGTCCGTCCACACCGGCGATCCGTGCATAGGTGACGTTGGGCATCTGGCTGATGGAACGGATCGCCACGAAGGTACCGGTCGGGTCGCCACGTCGCACGGGGTCCGCGGCGAGGGACCCGATCACCCGCGCCGTCTGCGTCAGCCGATCTGTCTCAAGGGCTGACTGGCGCCGGGCGTCGATCCAGCCCGAAAGTGTCGCCGTAACGATGCAGGTCGTGACCAATGATGCCAGGACCAGACCAACCAACTTTCGTCGGATGGAGGCTCCATTGGACAGTGTTGAGTGAGCCAAAGCCCTGGACCTCTCGCGGCAGTACGTCCGTGATACAGTCGCCTAATGACTTTTGCCTTAAAGTCGCCAATATAGCCGAGCCAGCGGGCCTGCATCGGACTTCAGGGGAACCGGGTGAGTAGCTTCTTCTATGTTCTGGATGAGACGGCGCGGGTCCTGTTCGTCGATGACGATCCGATTCTGAGGGAGTTCGCCCAGGTCAATCTGGCATCGCCAAAGGCCGCGGTCGACGTCGCCGCGAACGGTGCCGAAGCGTTGGAACGACTGGCTGCTTCCGACTACGACATTGTCCTGCTTGATCTCGAAATGCCGGTGCTCAACGGATTTGACACCCTCGCTGCCCTTCGCGCCGATCCGCGCACACGGGACCTGGCCGTCATCGTGCAGACCGGGCGCGAGGACGTCGAAGCCATCGACAAGGCGTTTCGTCTGGGCGCGACATCTTTCGTCACCAAGCCGCTGAACTGGCGGCTGCTCAGCTACCAGATTCTCTACGTCCTCCGGTCGTCGCGTGCCGAGCGCGAACTGCGGACCGCTAAACCCGCAGTGTCGTACGGGACATGACCTTCCTGGCGGGCCCCCTCCGTGCCGTATCAAGGCTTGCCCGCCGGCTGAGGTCCGACACCCGGGGAAATATCGCCCTTATGGCGGCGCTGATCGGCCCGGCGGTCATTCTTCTGGCGGTCGGAGCCGTCGACCTGTTCGCGGTCAGTTCAGCGCAAGGCAGGCTCCAGAGCATCGCCGACGCGGGCGCATTGGCCGGTGCCCCCCAGTTGGCGCTCGCCACCGACGGGGCTGCGGCGAAAGAACGGGCGGCGTCCTTTGTCGCGGGCCAGATGGCCGAATGGAAAGACGCCCCGACCTACCAGGGGACCTACGAAGTTGTTGACCAGGGCGGCCAGCGCGCCATTCGTGTTCTGCTGCGGGGACACCGGCCGTCGTTTTTTGCCGACCTTCTTCCACCGGGCGGCTGGAATTTCGTCGGGGACGCCACGGCGACATCGGTGGGTCTGGTGCCTCTCTGCGTTCTTGTCACCGGGACCGACCGTTCCAGACTTCTGCACGTCAGGAATACGGGCAGACTGGCTGCCCCGGCCTGCATGGTTCACTCGAACCATGACATTCTTGTCGAAGGGGGCTCGATCTCCGGGGCGGCGGTCCAGGCCGTCACCTCCGCCCGGGGAACGATATCTCCGTCGCCCGGGACGGGCGCGGCCCTGATCGACGATCCATTCGCCACGCTTGATCTCGAACGCGAGCGGCGTCTGAACTGCACGCTCGGGGCCCTGACCCAGCCTCTGAAACTGACGCTTGGCAGCCGGAGCCTGCCGGCCGGCGTGCATTGTGGCGGTCTGACCATTTCCGGAACGGCGACCGTGACCCTCGAGCCTGGGGAACACTGGTTCCTCGGCGGCCACCTGATCGTCAAGGACGATGCCCGGCTGGAAGGCGACGACGTCGTCCTCTTTTTTGACCAGGCATCGAAATTCGAGTTCCGGAACCGCGCCCTGGTGCGGCTGGCGGGAAGGACGCAGGGTACCTACGCCGGCATCGTCATGGGGGCGACGCGTGACAACCGGCAGGATTTCATCATCTCCAGCGACAATGTCGAAACCCTGCTTGGCGTGCTCTACGTGCCCAACGCCCAGGTCGTCGTCGAGGGCCGGGCGGACGTGGCGCGGGACAGTGCCTGGACCGTCATCGTCGCCCACAGCCTGCAGCTGAAGGGCTCGCCATCCCTCTTCATCAACGCTGACTACAACGCCTCCAGGGTCCCGGTCCCTGCGGGCGTGGGGCCGAGGACCGGTGGCTCAAGGCTCATCGAATGAGGCACGGGATAGTATCATGGCCATGGAATCCGAACTGCTGGGAGACCGGCTCGACACTCCAACCCCTTCGGACCGGCGGGCTCGGGCCGAGCGACGCGGACCGGACCGCCGGCGCGCGGGCAGCCGTATCAATCCGGCGGCGCCCCGCCGCTCCCTGCTCAAAGTCATCGGGGCGTTTGGTGTCGCGATCAGTGCGGCCACCTTTGTGCTGACCCTGCTCGGTGGAGAAATGCTCGGCGCGAGGGCAACCACCGTGGTGCTCGCATTCGAAACCGCCATCCTGCTCACTTCGGCCTTGCTGCTTGCCCTGGGCTCTATCGAGCTGCGACTGATCGAGATCCGGCTTGAGCTCATGATGATGAACGGCGGGTCGCGCGGCGCCGATCGCCGCAGCGCGAATCGCCGCGAGGACTGACGCCGGCCTGACCCCCGGTCGATCTGACCAGCGTCAGCCCCCGCCCGTATCGACGCCGATGGTGGCCACCCGTCCCAGGCCCGAGGGCCACGCCCGGGACCGGAGCGGGGTCATCGTCGGATCAGGATCGCGCCACCGGCCCCTTCGCCCCGGCCAGGGCTTCCTGCACCGCGTCGAATGTCTCCGCCACCTCGCCCGTCGGGGCCTTGCCCATCAGGCTGACCACGACGATGGCGATGAAGCTGAGCACGAAGCCGGGCACGATCTCGTAGATCAGGCTGCCCAGCTTGCCGCCGTCGGCCAGCACAGGGGCATAGGTCCAGACCAGCACGGTGGCGGCGCCGACGATCATGCCGGCCAGGGCCCCGTTGCGGGTCATCCGCTTCCAGGTCAGCGACAGGATCACCAGCGGCCCGAAGGCGGCGCCGAAGCCGGCCCAGGCCTGTGACACCAGACCCAGCACGCTGTTCGACGGGTTCCACGCCAGCGCCCCGGCGGCCACGGCCACGGCCAGGACCGTCAGTCGGCCGACCGTCACCAGCTCCTTCTGCGAGGCGTTCTTGCGCAGGAAGATGGCGTAGAAATCCTCGGTCAGGGAGCTGGACGAGACCAGCAGCTGGGACGAGATGGTGCTCATGATGGCGGCGAGGATGGCGGCCAGCAGGAAGCCGGTGACCAGCGGATTGAACAGCACGTCGGACAGCAGGATGAAGATGGTCTCCGGATCGGCGACCTCCAGCCCCGTGCGGGTGGCATAGGCCAGACCCGCCAGCCCGGTACCCAGCGCCCCGATCAGGGTGACCAGCATCCAGCTCATGCCGATGTTGCGCATCATCGGCACGTCGCGCACCGAGCGCACGGCCATGAAGCGGACGATGATGTGCGGCTGGCCGAAATAGCCCAGCCCCCAGGCCATGGCCGAGATGATGCTGATGAGGGTGGCGTCCTTGAACAGGTCCAGCAGGCCCGGGTCGATGCCGCGCACCGTCCCGGTCATCCCCTCGACGCCGCCCACATGGGTCAGGGCCACGATCGGCACCAGGATCAGGGCCACGAACATGATACAGCCCTGGACGAAGTCGGTCAGGCTGACGGCCATGAAGCCGCCCAGCAGCGTATAGGCCATCACCACCCCGGCGGTGATCATCAGGCCCATGCCGTAGTTGAGGCCGAAGGCGCTCTCGAACAGCTTGCCGCCCGCGACCAGTCCCGACGAGGTGTAGAGGGTGAAGAAGACCACGATCACCACGGCCGAAATGACCCGCAGCATCCGCGAACCGTCGAGGAACCGCTTGTCGAAATAGTCGGGGATGGTCAGGGCGTCGCGCGCCATCTCGGTATAGAGGCGCAGGCGGGGGGCCACGATCAGATAGTTGGCGAAGGCGCCGATGAACAGGCCGATGGCGATCCACATCGACGACAGGCCGCTGAGGAACATCGCCCCGGGCAGGCCCAGCAGCATCCAGCCGCTCATGTCCGAGGCCCCGGCCGACAGCGAGGCCACCGCCGGCCCCAGCTTGCGTCCGCCCAGCACATAGCCCGACACGTCGCTGGTCGATTCGCGATAGGCGTACAGCCCGATGGCCAGCATCAGGACAAAGTAGAGGCCGAGGGTGATGAAGGTTCCGGTTTCCATGGGGCCAAGGGGTAGCAGCCGTATGGGCGCTCGGCCACCCCGCCGCCTCAATTGCCCCCGCCACCCCCCTCTCCGCCGCGCCAGAGGTTGACGGGACGGCCCCGGCCCTGCCTTTTGTCCGCCCCATCCAGTTCGAGCCTGTTCCATGACCGACGCCGGCCCCGCCCAGACCACCCCCATGACCTTCACCGACAATCCGATGAACCCGCTGGAGGAGCTGCTCTACGCCGGCCTGGCGGACCCTGGGCAGATGGGGGCGTTCGAGCAGGCCATGCTCGAGGCCGACCTCTATGCGGTGCCCGAGGCCGGCAGCCCCGGCGGCACCCCCGGCGACGACGGCGCCAAGGTGCTGCGTCCGGGCGAGAGCCTGATCCTGCGCGGCCTGACCCTCAATGACGGCCGCGACACCGTCACCCTGTTCACCGACCCGCAGCGGGCGGTGCAGATGTTCGGCAAGGACACCCGCATCCTGGCCATGGCCGGGCGCAAGCTGCTCGACATGCTCAAGGACTCGGTGGTCCTGCTCAACCCCGAGGGCGGCAAGGGGCTGAAGATGGAGCCGGACCAGATCAAGGCCGTGCTGCAGCACGCCGCCGCCAACATCTTTGTGCGCCGCCCCTCCGGCCCTGTCGAACTGGTCGAGCCGCCGGAAGAGTTCCACCCCATCACCCTGATGGGCCGCCTCAACGTGGCCTTCCGCGACATGAAGATCGACCAGGCCTGGCTGGCCCGCGCCCGCTGGAATGAGGCCCGGATGATGGGCTGGTTCCTCGACATCCGCACCGACGCCCCCGCCGACGAGACCATCGCCCTGTGCGAACGCGCCGTCCGCGGCCTTGCCTTCGGCGGCGAGGTCTTCGACGTCAGCGTCAGCAAGCCGGGCGGCGAGACGGGCGTGGGGGTGAAGCTGGTCTGAGGGGGGGCGGTCTTGGTTCCTGCCTAGTAGAGCCGAGAGAGCGCGAAGTGCTGTTCTATGTCACAATAAGGGATTGAGTTGGTCTGAGTGCCGGCTCGAACAAAGAGCTCCCAAATTTCACCTGTCTTGAGGAATGTGAGCCGCCTTCGGGGCGTGACCCGCACTCTGACAAAGCTCCGACTATCCTTTTCAAACAACTGCGTATGGACGTACGCAGTTAGGGCAGGTCCATCGCTCAATCGCGTTCCCACAAGGTTACGGAAGTGGAGGTCCCACCCGTCATAGTCGGCCTTCTTTGGGTTCGCCGCCGCAAAATCTTCCTCAAGCCCGCAGAGAGAACCGTCGTCCTCGACCCCAATATACAGGGTGCCACCTCCGCTATTGGCAAATGCCGCCACTGTTTTAAGCGAAGACCTTAGGACGTCCTCAGATTTGTAGTCTTGGGGCGACCGCCCCGGGTTGTGCAAAAGCCTCTTTCGATCGACTTGGAGCGAGGATTTGAACTCGACTTCGGCAGTTTCGAGCGCGGCAATCTCCTCAAGAACGGCGTCAATGGAATCCGCTGCCGGGACAAATAGGACTCGAGGATCTTCTAGGCCTCCGTGTCCGATCGTCGGAGTGCAAGAGACGTTGTAGTGATCAAACACGCGGTGAAGGGTAGCTAGGCCCTCTAGGAGTCGGTCACCCTCCGTCACGCCGTACTCACCAAGGAGCCCGCTTAGGCTGACTTCTACAGGCGAACCCAGCGCCTTTGCGATGGTGGGACTGAGGAGCGGCTGCACCGTCAGACCTGGGTTTTGCTGTAGATTTCCTCGGCGATGAGATTCGCCCGACGCTTCCAGAACGTCTCCGCCCCAATTTCCCCTCTCATCAAGTCGTCAAAGGCTGTTCTGTCGATGAAGTACCAGTTCCAGTCTTCCATTCGGCTGTCGTAGTCGATGCCCTTCTCAGACAAATAAGTCATCGGCGCACTCTTGCGCCACTCATTATTCGTTTGCCTGTGCATGGGCATGAGGTTCGCGGATGTGTTTTCCCATCCGCTCACGTCAGGTCCGAGTGCGTCAAGGGCCCCCTTATTGTTGGCGCACCAGTCTTTAGGATAGATGTGGTGTAACTCCATGCTTCCGGCTTCGAGATTTATGTTTAGCGCTGGTGTGACAATGTCATTTCGCGCTCTCGCATAGTGAAGAAGCAAGCTGGCTCGACGAGCCGCTCCCCGCTCCGACCCGTCTGAAACAAGCTCGAGAATTTCATTCTTCGACGGACGGGCCCCGACATTCTCGTCCAGCCACGTATTGGCTTTGGAACGCCAGTACTCGTCGGTGGTGTCGGCGTGAATAGACCCCAGAAAGCTTTTCATCGACACAATATCCGTGCCGATCTGGGTCAAGAAACCCTGGTCGTACCGATTACGCAGGGCGTTGCGCCAGAAGAAGGCTCGGTACAGGCGGTCGAGGTGATCAATCGTCCAGTGAACGGAGGATCCGTCAAACTCCTTGAACCAGCGCAGGGCGACGTAGATCGCCGCGCTGGCTGGATAGGGGCACTGGGCCATCCCAAAACTGCCGCCCGCCACCGCCTGCTGGAAGCCGCTCAGGAAGGAGGCGAACTTTGCGTTTTCATCGAAGACTTTCCGCCAGAATCCAGCCGGCAGGGCAAGGAGATCGCCTGACTTAACGCTTGTGATTTTTGTTTCGCGACCGCCCGTAGAGCGGGGCGCTGGCTTAGATTCGGCGGCGACGTACGCTGCAGCGACTAGCTGGGCTAGAAGTTCTGGCCGGTCACGACCCGCCCATCCAAGCGCACCGTCCATCTCGCCCAGAATATCCATCTGGTCTCGTAGGAGTATGGGGCCGTTAGCGTCACCAGCTGTATCAGAGAATAGATTGCTGTGGATCAGGTCCACTGTAGATACCTTGGTACCGGTCAGATTGAGCGTTGAGAATATATCGCATATCTGGACGAGGTCGTACTTGCGCGGAACTACATAGACCGCCAGTTGTGTGTTAATTATTCCCTTGAAGGCTCGGGATAAAATGCCATTACGGCGCTGTAGCTCTTCTTGTTCGGGGAGCTCTCCATCCGGATAGTATGATGGATTGTAGATGAGCTGAAGATATTCCATCCACTGCCCCATCATTCCATCAGGATCTTGAGCAGCGAGCGGGAACAATCCTCGGCCAATGGCACCCGGGAGCGTTTCAGCGCCGAGCCTCTTGATATCCTTGAGGCTTAGATATTTGACGCGTTCGCCATCGTCGCGAGCCGTAACATCTAGATAGTAGGCGCCAGAATTCTTGTAATTTCCCGACTGTGCTCTGAGGCCTCCGAATGCGAGCGCCATCGCTGTGCACCGTTGGCGGCCGTCGAGGACCGCGTAGTAGCGACCCGGCAGTTGGTCGGTCTCAACGTATTCTCTTGGCCCGACTTCCCCCGCTTCTGCGATCCAGTCGGTAACAGAGACTGGCTCAAGCTTGAGGGTAGTATCTTCCTGTTGCTCCCAAAGGGTGACCATTCCGACGGGCCGGGAATCGATGATCGAATTGACCAGCGAAATGACCGCAGCGTTGCTCCAGACAAAGTCTCTCTGGAATTGGGGCACAAGCCATTCCCGAGTGCGAAGCTTCTTAAGCAGCACCGGAACGGTAATCGATGTGACTTGGAGATCGGACACGGGTCCCCCAACCTGAAATCTATGGTTGGTATCCAGGCCAGGAGTCAGGGCACCGCGTCAAGCTTTCCCCAGATCAGCCAAACCGTGAGCATTCCTTGAGCGAGAGTGCATAGTGCCGTGGCTAGGATCAAAAGAGCCTCTGTTCGGTCTGGCTTCATGCCGACGCTCCGATCCGGTTGAGGGGAAGGTTCTGTCATCCACAACGTATGAGCGGGACTATCAAATGCAACCTATCCTGGTATTTGTTTAGCGGGTAGAGGCTACTGTCAGTCCTCCGCCGCCGGGGCGGACGGTCGCGAAAGTGAAAAGCGTGGCCTCTACAAGAGTAACAAAGGACGGATTTGGGGGCATGAGGGTGCTCGTCGCTTGCGAATATAGCGGCACCGTCCGCAACGCCTTCCTCGATCTCGGGCACGACGCGTGGTCGTGCGACCTCCTACCGAGCGAGGACGGGTCCAATCGCCATATAATCGGCGACGCTCGCGACCTCCTGAACGATGGATGGGACCTGTTGATGGTCGCCCACCCGCCTTGCACCCGGCTGTGCAATTCCGGCGTCCGCTGGTTGACCGTTCCGCCGCGCGGAAAAACCATCGAGCAGATGTGGGCGGAACTCGACGAGGGGGCTGCGCTGTTCTCCGACTTCTGGAACGCGCCGATAGAACGCATCGCCATCGAAAACCCGGTGATGCACAAGCACGCCAAGTCCCGGATCGCGAATTTCGAGGACTTCGCCCAAAGCATCCAGCCCTGGCAGTTCGGTCATGGCGAGACCAAGCGAACCTGCCTTTGGCTCAAGAATCTGCCGCCGCTCGTGCCCACGGATATTGTCAGCGGGCGCGCGCCTCGAGTTCACCGCATGCCGCCGTCTCCGGATCGCTGGAAAGAACGATCTCGGTTCTTTCCGGGCATCGCTAAGGCGATGGCATTTCAGTGGAGCGCTGCGGCGAAAGTCCCCTGACAAACACTTAGAGCGTCCGCTTCTCGCTCAGCCAGCCATGACGCTCCGCTGACAATCCGCGAACTCATAGTCGGGTTGGCGCGAAAATCCCGAGCGAGATCAAGGCTATGACAATTTAACAAACTTTATTCCCTCATGCCTGGGGGGGCTTCCATAATTGGCTCATCCCGTCGGTGGGGAGGGCGTCGGATCCAGCGCCTCGATGTCGGCGGGCTGTGGTCGAGCGATGAAGCCCGGGCGATCGATAGTTCGGGGGTCCTCGTCGGAGGTCGATGGATGGCTTCCGCTTGCTCGCCGCGCGCCGAAGGAGCGGATTGATGCCTGTGGCAAGTCCGTCCCGCCGGTCGCTCCAGCAATGGAGCGGCCGGGTGGTCCGGTAAGGCCCGAAATTGAGGGCCGCCAGCCGGGGGGTGTGTGGAAAACGAACCACGCGGGGCGGTCTGCTTCGTCGAAACGGTAACAAAACCATGCACCGGGCGAGGCCCGGCCGCTCCGCGCCCTCCCCAAACCGCCCGCACCGGCGGCGAAGAGTCGTGCGCCATCGTTTCTCCCTCCCCCGCCGGGGGAGGGATGTCGGCGCGCAGCGACGACAGGGTGGGAGGGGCTCGGCGACCCATTCACCGGCGCTCCCCTCGCCGAACCGCCCCCACCCGGTCGCTTCGCGACCACCCTCCCCACTTCGGGGGAGGGAGAAAGCGTCCTCCCTCCCACTCCGAAAGGCCTTCCCATGAAAGCCCATCCGTCGCCCCGCTGCCTTCCATCCGCCGATACCGCCGAAGCCTCCGACCCCGCCGCCCTCGCGCGGGCCGCGACCGCGGCCTCCGGTCAGGCCATGCGCGAACGGCGCTGGGCCGACGCCCGGGCGCTCGCGGCCCTGGCCGAAAACTATGGGCGGCTGGGCGAGCGGGCGCGTGTGGGGGCGCAGACCATCCAGACCATGGACCTGCGGCTGCTGTTCGACGTGCTGACCGATGACACCGGCGCGGCGGTCGCCCGGATGGCCATGGCTCCGGACCGGCGCAATGATCCGGACCTGGCCCTGAAAGAGGCCTATCACGCGCTGCACGGCGCGGCCTGTCAGGCCCGCACCCATCACCAGATGGCCCTGATCCGGCGCATCCACGCCAACGAACGTCAGATCCGGGACCTCGGGGGCGAGGTGGTGGTGTCGCAATCCAGTTTCGACGCCATGGCCGACGAACGCGAATGGCTGCTGTCGGTGATGGCGGACCTCGACGCCGTGACCGTCACCCCCAGCCCGCCGCCGGGCGATCCGTGGAAGGTCGGCATGTAGGTGGCGCGCGGCCTAGTTGCCGTTGAGGGCCCGGTTTCGTCCGGCGTCGCGCGCCCGGTACTCGCCGGAATTGCGACGCACGACGGTGTTGGCGAAGCCCTCGTTCTTGCAGCGGAAATCGACCCGCACGTCGCCGGTCTGGCGGCCGGTCGGGACCAGTTCGGAGCCGTTGCTGCATTGTTCGGCCCGCTCGGCCAGGGTCAGGTTCGACGGCTCGGCGGGGGTTGTGGCGCAGCCACCCAGGATCAGCATTCCGCCGGCCAGAAGACTGGAAACGATCAAGGCACGCATGCGTCGTCCTCCCATGAGGGCCCGCAAACCGGCCCTGCCGTGGACCAGACACCCTCGGCCCGTGCGCGTCAAGGTTGCCGGGCCTGATCCTGAGGTTGCCCGGCGGGACGGGGCGGCCCCTATCGTTTGCGGAACCGGGTCGCCTCGGCCTTCAGGTTCGAGCCCCAGTCGGTGACGGGCCGGTCGGGTTCGGCGTGGAAGGGCAGGGCGCCGGCGATGCCGCGCATCGCCAGCGCCAGCGGCAGGGCCCACCAGCCCAGCATCCGCAGCGGCTTGCGGCGGGCGTCGAGGACATCCCAGCCTTCGGCGGCGAAGGCCCCGGCCCTGTCCTCGGGGTCCAGCCGTTCGATCCCGTCCCAGTCGGCGGGCAGGGGGACGGCCGCCGCCTCGGCCGGGGTCAGGCCGAAGGCGGCGCGGGCGGCGGCGTCGATCTCTTCGGCGATGTCGGGAAAGTCGTGGGCCTCGTCCGGGTCGGCGATGCGCGGCTTCATCAGCGCCTTCAGCTCCAGGGCGTCGATGCCGGGCAGGTCGATCAGACGGCGCGGTGTGGGGGCGGTGTCGGTCATGGCTGGAACCGTACCACGGTCCGCACCGTCCGGCCGTCGGCCAGATCGTCGAAGGCGGCGTTGATGTCGGCCAGGTCGATGACGCCGCTGAGCAGCCGGTCGACCGGCAGACGTCCCTGCCGGAACAGGGCGACATAGCGGGGGATGTCGCGGGCGGGGACGCAGGTGCCGATGTACGACCCCTTCAGGGTCCGCTCCTCGGCGACCAGCTGGACGACATTGACCGCCAGAGCGGCCTCGGGCGGGGGCAGGCCGGCGGTGACCGTGGTCCCGCCGCGCCGCGTCATCCGCCACGCCGCCTCCAGCGCCCGCACGCTGCCGGCCATCTCGAAGGTGAAATCGGCCCCGCCGCCGGTCAGGGCCCGCACCTGGTCGACGGCGTCGGGGTCGGCGGCGTTGACCGTCCGGACCGGGCCGAGGCCGCGGGCGAGGGCCAGCTTGTCCTCGCTCAGGTCCACGGCGATCACCGGGCTCGCCCCCGCCGCCAGCGCCCCCAGCACCGACGACAGGCCGACCCCGCCGAGGCCGATGACGACCACCGACTGCCCGGCCTGCACCCGCGCCGTATTGACCACCGCCCCCACCCCGGTCAGCACCGCGCAGCCGAACAGGGCCGCGTGCTCGAACGGCAGGTCGCGATCGACCCTCACCAGCGACCGCCGCGACACGACCGCGTGGGCCGCGAAGGCGGAGCAGCCCAGATGATGATTCAGCTCGCCCGCCGCATCGTGAATCCGCCGCCCCCCGGCCAGCAGTTCGCCCCTGCCGTTGGCCGCCGCCCCCGGCTCGCACAACGCCGGCCGCCCGCCGGCGCAGGGGTCGCAGTGGCCGCAACTGGGCATGAAGACCATGACCACATGATCCCCGATCTCCAGATCGGTGACGCCCGCTCCGAGCGCCTCGACCACACCCGCCGCCTCATGGCCCAGGGCCATCGGCAGGGGTCGGGGCCGGTCGCCGTTGATGACGCTGAGGTCCGAATGGCACAGGCCCGCCGCGCGGATGGCGACCCGCACCTCATCCCGCCCCGGCGGGTCCAGCGTCACCGTCTCCATCGACAGCGGCCGGCTGTCGGCATAGGGGCGGGCGGCGCCCGTGGCTCTGAGAACGGCGGCTGTGGTCTGCATGCGGCCGAAGCTAGGCGCTTGACGCCGCGTCCGCCAAGCCGGAACGTCCGGCATGAAGCGCGCACAGAACGCGCTGAAGCAGCGAGGCACCGCGTGCCGGGCGATAGCGCACAAACATCACGGGAGACCCCATGACCGGAACCATCGAGCGGACGAAGCGGGGCGACTATCGCCGGTTCCAGGCCATCTCGACGCGCTGGATGGACAATGACGTCTACGGCCACGTCAACAATGTCGTCTATTATTCGTGGTTCGACACAGCAGTGAACCGGCTGCTGGTCGTCAACGGCGTCATCGACATCCACGAGGGCAGGACCATCGGCCTGGTGGTCGAAACCGGCTGCCGCTACTTCTCCCCGACCGCGTTTCCGGACGAGATCCAGGCCGGCGTCCGGGTGGCGCATGTGGGCACCAGCTCGGTCCGCTACGAAATCGGCCTGTTCCGCAACAAGGAAGAGGACGCCGCGGCCGTCGGCTATTTCGTCCACGTCTATGTCGACCGCGAGTCGAAACGGCCGGTGCCGGTGGACGACAGGATGCGCGGGTTTCTGGAGAGCCTGAAGACCTAGTCGTCCAGCCGCCCCATCAGGGCCAGCGCCCCCACGGCGGTCAGCACGCCCAGGGTGAAGGCACCGATGATGGCGCCGGTGGCGACGGCGGTCGGGACGGTGACGGGGCGGGCCTCGTACCATTCGACGATGTCGGCCTCGGTCAGATGGTCCTCGCCATAGCCCTCGGCGTGATAGATGGCGTCTTCAGCGGTCATGGCGGGGCTCCGTCGTCTCATGGGAAAAAGCTGTAGCACCGCAGAGGTTCCTGAACCGTGACACCGCCGCCACCATCCGCTAGATGCGCGGCCTGAACAACATAGACCGCGCTCAAGCAGCGAGCCTCGTCATTCCCGCGGAGGCGGGAACGCGCGGCGAGCGTTGGCGCCCACAAGAGTTTTCCATGGCCGGCCATTCCAAATTCAAGAACATCATGCACCGCAAGGGACGCGCCGACGCGGTGCGGTCCAAGCTGTTCTCCAAACTGTCGCGCGACATCACCGTGGCGGCCAAGGCGGGCATGCCGGATATCGCGCTGAACCCCCGCCTGCGTCTGGCCGTGAACAACGCCAAGGCCGAGAGCCTGCCCAAGGACGTGATCCAGCGGGCCATCAACAAGGCCGCGGGCGGCGATGTCGATACGATGGAAGAGGTCCGCTACGAGGGCCGGGGGCCGGGCGGCGTCGGCATCATCGTCGAGGCCCTGACCGACAATCGCAACCGCGCCAACTCCAACATCCGCTCCTGCTTCACCAAGAACGGCGGGGCGCTGGGCGAGATGAACTCGGTCGCCTTCATGTGGGACCGGGTCGGCAAGATCACCTACGTCGCCGAGGCTGGCACCGAGGACGCCGTGATGGAGGCCGCGATCGAGGCGGGTGCCCAGGACGTCGAGAGCGATCTGGTCAAGCCCGACATCTATGAGGACGCGCCCGGCCACACCATCTGGACCACCTTCGAGGACCTCAATGAGGTGGCCGAGGCCATGTCGAAAATCCTCGGCGATCCGAAGTCCACCGCCATCGTCTGGCGGCCGCAGACGGAGGTGGCCGTCACCGGCGAGGCGGTCGGCACGCTGATGAAACTGCTCGATGCGCTGGACGCCGAGGACGATGTCTCGTCGGTCTATTCGAACGAGGACATTTCGGAAGAAGACCTGGCAAAATACGCCGGCTAGCGTCTTTCCATCGGAGAATTTCATATACCGTCGTGAATCGACAGCCGTTCTGATTGGCGTTAACCCCATCTGGAAATGGGGCAGATGAACGGCGTTTCCTGAGTGGAGGCGTCGGATCGAACGACCCCGGTGGGGTCCAGCATGACGATTTTATCCAGAATTGACCGGGTCTTGACCGGCGCCAACGGTCGGGGCCGGAACGGCACGGGAGAGACCGCCGCCTCGGGCGAGGCCATGGCCGGCGTGATCGGCGAGCGGTTCGAGACCATCCAGGTCGGTCTGGACCAGCTGATGGATCTGGCCTGCCAGTTCCGCGCCGTCGAACCGCTGCTGAAACAGATGCGCGAGCCGCTGGCCGAGGAATTCCAGGCCCGTCGGGACGGCCATATCGAGCTGATCAACCTGCGTACCGCCCATGCCGATCTGGCCGAGCGGATCGAGCCGCTGACCGTCGAGAACCGGCGGCTCGCCGACGGGCTCGCGGTCGCCGAGACCCGGCTGGAGGAAACCCGGGGCAAGAGCGCCGATCAGGCCGCCGCCCTGCTGGAGGCGCGTCTGGAACTTGACCGCCTGCGCAACGCCCTGTCCCAGGCCCAGACCCAGGTCGGGACCCTGGAGTCCGCCGGCCGCCACAGCGCCCAGCGGATCGCCGAGCTGGAGAATGATCAGGACGCCCTGCGCATCCAGCTGAAGGAGGTGGAGGGGCAGCGGACGGAGGCTGAGGCCTCCCGCTCCGAGGCGCGCCGCGATCTCAGTCTGGTGTCCGACGAGAACGATGCCCTGAAGCGCCGCATTGAGGAAGTCGGCGTCGAGGTCGCCAGCCTCGCCCGCGCCGCCGCCTCGGTCGAGGGCCAGTTGACCGCCGAACGCGCCCGCGCCGCCGCTGAACAGGCCGAGAGCGTTCGCGCCCTTCGCGGCATGGAAAATCAGGCGGAGGCCGCCCGTTCCGAGAACGCTGCCCTGACGGCCCGCCTCGACACCGCCACCGCCCGCGCCGCACGCCTTGAGACGCTGAATGGCGAGCAGTCCGCCCAGTTGGGTGAAATCCAGGCCGTGGCCCGCCTGTCCGAGCGCCGCGCCGAGGAAGGCCAGACCGCGCTGGACCGTGCGCTCGAGCGGGCCCAGGGGCTTGAAGCCGCGCTTGAGGAATCCCGCGAGCGCCAGCTCAGCATGGAGGCCGCACGCCTGGCCGCGGTCGACCGTGCCGAGGGCCTCACCCAGGCCTCCGCCGCCCAGGAGAAGGCTCTGGCCCGGGGCGAGGAGCGGGGCAGCAAGCTGCAGGCCCAGTTGGCGGCGGCCCAGGAGGAGCATCAGGCCCGGCTGCAAACCCTGACCGAGCAGAACAGCTCCCTCCGCGCCGAACTGGAACGGGTCCGAGCGGACGCGGCCATGATCGCCGCCGCCCTCGACGCGGCGCGCCGCGAACGACCGGGCAGCGAAACCCGTCCGGCGGCCAAGGCTCCGACCAGGGTGCAGTCCATCACCGGATAGCGGGCGCAGCCCTGCGACTGGAACTGTCAGGCTATGCCGGGGGCTTGCTCACGGCTTCAAACCCGGGCCCGGACATGGACATCACTCAACTGATCCTCGACGATCCCGTCCGGCCATGGCCATAGCTGCACCGCCTGAAGCCGACATGGCTGCTGCCCGATATGGAGCCGACGAAAGCACGGAATGACGGAAGGCGGAACCGCGGACGCCCGATGACCGTTGCCTCGGACTGACCCATCAAGGGTGCGGAAGGTCCCTGCTTGATCCGGGCCGCAGCAATGCCAATTTCAGTTCCACGCCCGTCTCTCTATTGAAGGATTTTCAATGCACGGCTTCGTGGACAACATCGAGACCCTGACCACCGAAAACACCGACTTCCGGCGCGTGCTTTACACCGGCAAATACCTGCAACTTGTCCTGATGGCCCTGCAGCCCGGCGAGGAGATCGGCGCGGAGGTCCATGAAGATCACGACCAGTTCTTCCGCATCGAGTCGGGGACGGGCGAGGTCGAGATCGACGGCCAACGCACGGCGATCAAGGAGGATGACGGCATCATCGTGCCGGCCGGGGCGCGGCACAATGTGGTCAACACCGGCGACGCCCTGCTGACCCTCTACACCCTGTACGGCCCGCCCGAGCACCGCGAGGGCGTGGTCCGTGCGACCAAGGCCGAGGCCGAGGCGAAGGAGGAACATTTCGACGGCAAGACCACCGAATAGGCGGGCCCCCGCCGCCGGTCATTGTTCGTCAACCTCGTTTGGGGCATGAATGGAACGAATGACGAACGTTCCGACTCGAATCCTGGGGCTGGACCCCGGCCTGCGCCGCACCGGCTGGGGCGTGGTGGCGGCCGAAGGGTCGCGCCTGCGCTGGATCGCCCATGGCGTCATCGCCCCGCCCGAGACCGCGCCCCTCAGCGAGCGGCTGCTGTTCCTGCTGGAAGCCGTGGGCCAGGTCTGCATCGATCAGAGTTGCGACGAGGCGGCGATCGAGGAGGTCTTCGTCAATATGAACCCGGTCTCGACGCTGAAACTGGGCCACGCCCGGGCCGCGGTCATGCTGGCCCCGGCGCGGCATGGCCTGTCGGTCGCGGAGTATTCGCCCAATCTGATCAAGAAGGCCGTGGTCGGAGCCGGTCACGCCGACAAGGTCCAGATCGCCTTCATGGTGAAACGGCTGCTGCCCGCCGCGGGGGATGTGAAGGCGGACGCCGCCGACGCCCTCGCCGTGGCCATCACCCATGCGCAGATGCGCAAGCGGGCCCTGCTGACCGTCCTGCGGGGGGCGGCATGATCGGCCGGCTCAGGGGCGTGCTGGCCGAGGTCGAGGCGGACCACTGCCTGATCGACTGCGCCGGCGTGGGCTATGTGGTGGCGTGTGGCGCGCGGACGCTCGGCCGCCTGCCGGCACCCGGCGACGAGGCGACCCTGCATATCGAATCGAACTGGAACGCCGAGAGCGGGCCGCGTCTGTACGGCTTCCTGACCCGCGACGAGCGGCGGGCCTTCACCACCCTGACGGCCATCCAGGGCGTGGGGCCCAAGGCGGCGCTGTCGGTGCTGGACGTCCTGCCGCCGGGCGAGCTGGCGGCGGCGGTGGCGCGCGAGGACAAGGCGGCGGTGGCGCGCGCCAACGGCGTCGGGCCGAAGCTGGCCCTGCGCATCGTCACCGAACTAAAGGGCAAGCCCTTGGGCGACGTGTCGTTCACGCCGTCCGCTTCGGGCACGCATGCCGAGATTGCGGCACCGGTTCCCAGTGTCACGGGCGAGGCTGTCTCGGCCCTGCTGGGTCTGGGCGTGGCCGAGGTCAACGCGCGCCGCGCCGTTGATCAGGCGCTGATCCGGCTGGGGGATGAGGCCGATCTGTCCGCCGTGATCCGGGCGGCGTTGCAGGAGCTGGGGCGGTGAGGTTTCTCTGTCTCCGCTCATCCCGGCGAAAGCCGCGACCCAGTGCTTTGGATGATGGGTTTGTCGAGACTGTCCGCCCAACGATAGTCCTGAAATGCCGGCGTCTCGCTGGACAGAACTGGGTCCCGGCTTTCGCCGGGATGAGCGGGTGTGGAGATGACTGAGGACAGGCTGGTGGATGCATCGCCCGCGCCCGGCGAGGGCCACGACCGCGCCCTGCGGCCCCAGACCCTGTCCGAGTTCGTCGGCCAGGAGCAGGCCAAGGGCAATCTCAAGGTCTTCATCGACGCCGCCCGGGGACGCGGCGAGTCTCTGGATCACGTCCTGCTGTTCGGCCCGCCGGGGCTGGGCAAGACGACATTGGCACAGATCGTGGCGCGCGAACTGGGCGTGGGTTTCCGCGCCACCTCGGGCCCGATCCTGGCCAAGGCGGGCGACCTCGCCGCCATCCTGACCAATCTCGAACCGCGCGACGTCCTGTTCATCGACGAGATCCACCGCCTCGCTCCGACGGTGGAGGAAATCCTCTACCCGGCCATGGAGGACCATGTGCTGGACCTGATCATCGGCGAGGGCCCGTCCGCGCGCTCGGTGCGGATCGACCTGGCACCCTTCACCCTGGTCGGGGCGACGACGCGGGCGGGCCTGCTGGCCACGCCGTTGCGGGACCGTTTCGGCATTCCGTTGCGGCTGGAATTCTACACGCCCGACGAACTCGTCCGGGTCATCACCGGCGCGGCGCGCAAGATGGGCGTGGCCGTCAATGACGAGGGCGCGCGCGAGATCGCCTCGCGCTCACGGGGCACGCCACGGGTGGCCGGACGTCTGCTGCGCCGGGTGCGGGACTTCGCCGAGGCGGAAGGCGCGCCGGTCATCGACCGGCTGGCGGCGGCCCGCGCCCTGTCCCGGCTGGAAGTCGACGAGGCCGGCCTCGACAGTCTTGACCGCCGCTTCCTCAAGGCCCTGATCGAAAACTACGGTGGCGGGCCGGTCGGCATGGACACCCTGGCGGCCGCGATCGCCGAGGCGCGCGACGCCGTCGAGGACGTGATCGAACCCTATCTGCTGCAACAGGGCTTCATCCAGCGCACGCCGCGCGGTCGGATGGCCTGTGCCCGGGCCTATGCCCACCTCGGGCTGACCGAGCCGCCGAAGGCACCGGATCAGGGCGGACTGTTCGGGGGCAAGTGAGGTCTTCACCTCTCGCCCGAACCCCGGCATGGTCGGGGTTCAGGGAGGCCGCATGGCGCGCAGGGCGATACGAACCGACAGACTGATCGCCGTGCTGGGCGTGGTTGTGCTCGTCCTCGGTGCCCTGGTGCTGTGGTTCGTGACCCAGGGCTCCGGCGCGGGCTTCACCGAGGAGCCGGCCTCGCGCCGTGTGTTGCGTCAGGCTCGCGAGCAACTCGGGCGAGCCGCCGAGGTGCGGCTGATCGAGGCGGGTCGGGGCCGGGTGGTCTGCGGCTATATCGCCGCCGGGCGCGGAGGCCGGGCCGTCGGTTTCGTTTCGCGGCCCAATCGCATGCTCTTGAGCCAGGACCCGTTGAACAGCGAGTTCCGCGCCATGATGAGCGCCGACTGCCCGGACTTTCCGGAGCCGCCGACCGACCATCCCGTCGTGACCCGGCCATGACCGACACCCCCACCGCCGGCCGGTTCGAGGGCCGCGAGCATCGCCTGCCGGTCCGGGTCTATTACGAGGACACCGACTTCACCGGTCTGGTCTATCACGCCAACTATGTTCGCTATTTCGAGCGGGGGCGGTCGGACTGTCTGCGGCTGATGGGGGTCGGCCACGCCGAGCTGCTGGACGGTGACAAGCCGCTGGCCTTCGTGGTCTCGAAGATGGGACTGAGCTTTCTCAAGCCCGCGCGGATCGATGACCAGCTGGTTGTGCGCACCCACTATGACGCGGTGAAGGGTCCGCGCCTGCTGATCTCCCAGGCGATCACGCGCGGCGATGACGTCCTGTGCCGGGCCGAGGTCGAGGTGGTCTGCATCCATATGGACGGACGGCCCCGGCGACCGACACAGCTTTTGCGGGACAAGATCGGACCGTGGCTGGCGCGCGAAGTCTGATCACATCGGGAACCTGTCACGTGCAGACAGGTGACGCTGTGGCTACACCCGGCTAGACCTGAAGAAATCCGCCACACATCCGCCACGTCCGTCCGGTGCACAGTGGACCGACTGCCGGAAGGACGCCCTGAATGACCACTGCCGCCGAGGCCTCAATGATCAATCCTGTAACCCTCTTCGCCCAGGCCGATATCGTCGTGCAGGCGATCATGATCGGCCTTGCCGTCGCCTCGCTCTGGTCGTGGGCCGTGATCATCGACAAGGCCATGCGCTTCAGTTCGCTGAACAGCCAGGCCCGCGCCTTCGAGGACGCCGTCGGCTCGGGCCGGTCACTTGAGGACGTCGCCGCGCAGGCCGGGCCGAATCCGGTTCACCCCCTGCCGCGCATGCTGGTTATCGCCCTGACCGACTGGCGTGAGGCGCGGACGCGGGGCGCGCTGACCGAGAACCAGGCCAATCTTCTGATGTCGCGCATCGACCGCGCGCTCGACAGCCTGATCGCCCGCGAGGGTCAGCGGGTCGAGAACGGTCTGGGTGTGCTGTCGGTGGTGGCGACCGCCTCGCCGTTCATCGGCCTGTTCGGCACGGTCTGGGGCATCATGAACACCTTCAGCAAGATCAGCGCCTCCGGCAACGCCAATCTCGGCGTCGTGGCCGGGCCGATTTCCGAGGCCCTGTTCGCCACGGCCCTGGGTCTGGCCGCGGCCATTCCGGCCTATATCGCCTACAACAAATTCTCGATCGACGCGGGCAAGTTCACCGGCCGGCTGGAAAGCTTCGCCGACGACCTGCAGTCCGCCGTGGCCCGCCGGCTCGGCGGACCGTCGGCTCCGCCGCCGCAGCCGACCCGGGAGCTCTGAGCATGGCCCTCGCAGGCGGAGGCGGTGGCGGACACGTCCGGGGCCGCAGACGGCCGCGCAAGCGGCCGCTCAGTGAGATCAACGTCACGCCGCTGGTCGATGTGATGCTGGTGCTGCTGATCGTCTTCATGATCTCGGCCCCGTTGCTGAACGTGGCGGTGCCGGTCGAACTGCCCAAGACCGAGGCCACGGCGGTCGACGCCTCGAACGATCCGGTGGTCATCTCGATCAAGCGCGACGGGGCCATCTATGTCGGCGAGAGCGAGGTCAGCTTCGACCGTCTGGTGATGACCGTGGCCGAGGCCGCCGGTCCTGACGGCCGCGAGAAGGCGGTGTCGGTGCGCGGCGACGGACGGGCTCCCTACCAGGCCGTGGCGCGCGTCATGGCGCGGCTGTCGTCGGCTGGCTTCACCAGGCTGAACCTGATCACCGACACCGCCGGCGGCGCTCCGACGGACGAGGAGGGCTGACGGCTTGGAACGGCCCGGTTCCGCCCTCGTCGCCTCGATCGCCGTCCACGCGGCGGTGATCCTCGGCGTGCTCGGCTATGGCCTGCTGGGGTTCACCCGCGAGCCTCAGCCTATGGTCACCAGCATTCCGGTCCAGATCGTTTCAGATACGCTCGAGCTTGGCGGAACGCCGGGACCGGAGGCCCCCGAAGCTCCGCCAGAGCCCCCGGTGGAAACGCCCGCCGTGGCACCGCCTCCGCCCCCCACGCCCGCCCCGCCGCCACCCCGCCCGCCGGAACGCGCGGTCACCCCGCCTCCCAAGCGTCCGCCGCCGCCGCCGCGTCCGCCGGTCACGCCGCCGCGCCGTCCCGCGGAGCCGAGTCTGGACCTCGGCGAACTCGCCAGGACACCACCCGGCAACGCCCCGCCCCGAACGCCTCCACCCCGCCCCGGCGGGGGCGGCACGCCCGGTCCGGCCCAGCAGACCTCGGGTCCGCAGATCACCGCCATGTTCCAGCAGATCATCCCCAACTGGATCCTGCCCTGCGACGTGCCCGGCGCCCGCAACCTTCGCATCCAGATGGACGTGACCCTGTCGTCGGACGGCCGCATCGTCTCCGGACCGACCTTGGTCGGCGCGCGATCGGATCCGGTGTGGCGCGCCTCGGCCGACGGGGCTATCCGGGCCCTGCGCCAGACCGCCCCGTTCGACGTGCCGTCGGGCTTCACCGGCGGGTCGTACCGGCCCACGTTCAACACCGAGGAAGCCTGCCGAGGCCGATAAGCGGGCCGGCCTTTGACCTAATCGCCGACGAAGCCTGACAGGGCCTGAAAGTCGCCCCATTCGCGGCCATGCTGGTCTTATGCGCACGCTCTGGCGATAAGGAGCGGCGAAGATTTGAACTTGCGGGAGCCCCTGATGCGATTGAACCGACTTCTGGCCAGCGTCGCGGTCGTGGCGATGACCGTGAGCGCGGCGAGCGCCCAGACGCCCCCGGTTCCGCAATCGACCGACCCCGTCGAGGTCGAGATCAACCAGGGCGTCCTGCGGCCGATGCAGATCGCCGTGGTCAATTTCAATGGCCAGTACGGTTCCGACCTCGGCGGCGTGATCCGCGCGGACCTGCGCCGCTCGGGCTATTTCGAACCCCTCGACCCGGCGGGCTTCGTCGAGACCGGCCTGACCCTGGCCAATGCGCCCAACTTCCCGCAGTGGACTTCGATCGGCGCACAGGCGGTGCTGTATGGAGCGGTGACGCCCCGGCCCGACGGCCGCAACGACTTCGGCTTCCGCCTCTATGACCCCTATCGCCAGTGCCAGCTGGCCTCCTACCAGTTCACCGCCACGCCCGAGCAGTGGCGTCGGATCGGCCACAAGATCGCCGACCTGATCTATCAGCGCATGACCGGCGAAAGCGGCTTCTTCGACAGCCGGGTGGTCTTCGTCTCGGAAAGCGGCACCCAGCTGAACCGCCTGTCGCGCCTGGCGATCTCGGATCAGGACGGGTTCAACCCCGTCTATCTGACCCAGGGCGACGAGGTGATCATGTCGCCCCGTTTCTCGCTGAGCGATCCCAATGAGATCACCTATGTGGCCCTGGGGCGGGACTACAGCCGCATATATCTGTTCAACCTGTCGACCGGCCGGCGTGAGAGCCTGGGCGAGTTCGACGGGCAGGTGCTGGCTCCGCGCTTCTCGAACGACGGGTCGAAAATGGCCTTCTCGATCATCCGGGGCGGCAATACCGACGTCTATGTGATGGACCTGTCCAGCCGCCAGCTCCGTCGCCTGACGTCGGACCCCGGCATCGACACCTCGCCGTCCTTCAGCCCGGACAACAGCCAGATCGTCTTTACCTCGGACCGCTCCGGCAATGCCCGCCTCTACACCATGCGGGCCGACGGCTCGGGACAGCGCCCGATCTCGCGGGGCGGTGGCATCTATACCGCCCCGAACTGGAGCCCGCGCGGCGACCTGATCGCCTTCACCAAACAGGGCGGAGGGCGGTTCTCGACCGGCGTCATGAACACCGACGGCTCGGGCGAGCGCATCCTGTCGTCCAGCTATTTCGAGGAGGGGCCGTCCTGGGCCCCCAACGGCCGCTACATCATGTTCGCACGCCAGTCGCCGGGCGGGGACACCCGTCTGTGGACCGTGGACCTGTCAGGCCGGGTCGTGTCACAGGCCGGCTATGCGGGACGCGGCACCGATCCGGCCTGGTCACCCCTGCTCGACCAGCAGCCCGTCAATCTCGGCGGCGGCGGCCCGGACGGCTGCCCCACCTGATCACAATGGAGCCAATCGGCTCAAACCCGCGTTATCGCGACTGGTGAAACCGCTGGCGCGTTCGTAACAACCCTTTACAGCCAAGCTGGAGGCCACGGCCTCGGCTCCAAGGAGATGACCCGATGAACACCACCTCTTTCGTCCGTCTGGCCGCCGTCGGCCTGGCCGTGACCGCCATCGCCGCCTGTACCCCGCGCACGCCGGCCGACACCGGATCGGGAAACACCGTGCCCCCGGCCGGTAATGCCCAGTATACCGACAACGGCGCCGGCCCGGTCTCGGGCGGTAACCTCGGTGCCGCTGCCCCCGGTTCGGAGCAGGATTTCGTCGTCAATGTCGGTGACCGGGTCTATTTCGACCTCGACAGCTATACGATCCGCCCGGAAGCCTATCCGCGCATGGACGCCCAGGCCGCCTGGTTGCAGCGCTATCCCGGCGTGACCGTACGTATCGAGGGCAATGCCGACGAGCGCGGCACTCGCGAATACAACCTGGCCCTCGGTGCCCGTCGCGCTGAATCGGTCCGTGCCTATCTGGTCGAGCGCGGCGTCTCCGCCGGTCGCATCGACACCATCAGCTACGGCAAGGAGCGCCCGATCGCCGCTGGATCGAACGAGGAAGCCTGGGCTCGCAACCGCAATGGCCATACCGCCATCGTCTCGGGCGCGACCCGCTAGGACCGGAACCCGGCGAGGCAGCGGTCCGCCGCCGCCTCGCCGATCCTTCCCCTGTCTTGAACCGGCCTCAAATCGGTGAGACGACATTGACCATGCTGAAGTTTCCCCCCGCCCTCCGCTCGCGCAACGCCCTGGCCTCCATTCTGGGTATTGCCCTGATCGTGGGCACGACCACGGTCGTTGCCCAGACCACGCCGGTTGAACCGATCCAGTGGGACAAGCGTCGGCTGGACCAGCTGGATCGCAACGTCCGTCGCATCGAGCGCGCCCTGACCCAGCGCAACGCCGCCGGCGATCCGGTCATTATCCAGACGGATCCCGAGGTCGTCGCCCTGCAGGGCCGCGTCGGCATCATGGATCGCCGCGTCTCCGATATGGAGGCCACGTTCCAGCGGGTGAACGCCGATGTCGAACGCCTGACCTTCCAGCTGGACGAGGCCAGTCGCGACAACACCGCCCTGGCCGCGCGAGTCCGCGACGCCGAGGGCCGGGTCCGCGCCCTGGAGGCCGCCGCGGCGCGCGATGCCGAGCTGAATTCGCCCATTCCGACCACGTCCCCGACGGGTGACGCCACCCGCGACCTGACCGCCGCCGTCAGGCTGGCCGGGACCGATCCGCAACGGGGCGACCGCGCCCTGCAGACGGTGATCCTCGCCTGGCCCGATACGCCCCAGGGCCGCGAGGCTTCCAGCCGGCTCGGCGACCTGCGCGTTGCCGCCGGAGATCATGCCGGGGCGGTCTCCGCCTATGCGACGGCGCTGCAGGGCTGGCCGACCGCCCCCTGGGCCGCCTCAACGACGCTGGAACTGGCCAATGCGCTCAACGCCACGGATCGCAAGACCCAGGCCTGTACGGCCCTGAGTGAGTTCTCACGCCGCTATGCCGAGGCCGCCAGTCCGACCGTGCGAACCCGGGCCACCGACGCCGGTACCCGCATCGGCTGCACCCCCGCGCCGGCGGCCGCGCCTCCGCCCCGGAGACGGGGCTGACGCCAGACCCCGCCGACTGGACCGGGCCCGTCCGGGCCGGCCTGTCCGCGCGACTGGAAACCCATATCGACCGTCCTCTTGCCCTCGCCCTGTCCGGCGGTGGGGATTCCATCGCCCTGTTGCGCCTCGCCTCGGATTGGGCGCGATCAAACGGTCGTCGCCTGCTGGCCCTGACCGTTGATCACGGCCTCAGTCCCGAAAGCGGGGAGTGGACGCGTTTCTCCGAACAGGCCGCGCGCGAGGCCGGAGCGGATTGGCGCGGCCTGTCCTGGACCGGCCCCAAACCCGTGACGGGTTTGCCCGCGGCCGCCCGTATGGCCCGCCACCGCCTGATCGCCGATGCCGCGCGCGCCGCAGGGGCCAGGGTCGTTCTGTTCGCCCACACCGCCGATGACATCGCCGAGGCCGAGGTCATGCGCGCCGAAGGCTCGACCCTGGGCAGGTTGCGCGCCTGGTCGCCGTCTCCCGCCTGGCCGGAGGGACGCGGCCTGGTGCTGCTGCGTCCGATGCTGGGGGCCGGGCGGGCGGACATCCGGCACTGGCTGGCGGATCAGGCGGCGGACTGGATCGATGATCCGGCGAATGAAGATGCGCGGTTTGCGCGGAGCAGAGCGCGCGCGTCCCTTCTCCCGTTGGGTGGAGTAGGCTCGCATCGCGAGCCGACGACGGGTGGCCCGGAGGGCCGGATAAGGGTCGGCTCGTCGAGCGGAGAAGCCGCTCCTGGACAGCCACCTCCCCCCCTTTCGCGCAAGGATGACGGCTTCGCGCCCGTGCGCTCAAGCCTTCTCCCAACGGGAGAGGGCACGCTCAGAGCTGACCGGTTCGTCGAAGCCTTCACCCTCGCCGCCGCCCTCGTCTGCGCGGGAGGCGGCGACCGCCCGCCTCGCGGGGACCGGCTGGCGAGCATTGTGACCCGACTTCGTTCCGGCGAAGCCTTCACTGCCACCCTCCGCGGTACCCGTATTGAAGCGACCGGTGATCAGGCCCTGATGACCCGCGAGACCGGGGAATTCGTCCGCCGTCCCGCGCGACCCCTGCCGCTGCAATCCGGCGTCGAGACCGTCTGGGATGGTCGCTGGGCGATCACCATCGACTCGCCCGGCTGGTTCGTGGTCCCGGCCGCCGGGCGGATGGCGGCCCTGTCCGACGCTGACAAGGCGATCCTGAAGGCCCTGCCGCCCGCCGCGCGCGGCTCCGTGCCTGTACTGATCCGGAACGACGGGACTGCGCCGGTTCTTGCAGGGACGGCGGGGAAGGCGGTGTCTCTGGTCGAGGAAAGACTGGCGCTGGCGCTGGACCGAATGACGCATGAACGGGATCCTGGTGACGCGCTCCATGGCGCATCGCTCCGGAACCCACTATTTTCAGGCTGACACCACTGACGACCGGGCGCTTCGGCGCACCCAAGGACCGAGACGAGTATGAACCTGCGCAATCTGGCCATCTGGGGCATCATCATCCTGACGGCCATTGGCTTCTACGCCCTCGCCAGTCGGCCCGGAGGGCTTCCGACCGCGGCGGGTGCCAACAAGGCCGCCGACCAGCCTGTGGTCGAGATGACCTATTCCAACGTTCTGCAGGCGCGGGATGCCAACCAGATCAAGTCGGTCACCGTGCGCGGCTCCAAGATGACGGGCGAGCTTAAGGATGGAGGCAAGTTCAAGGCCTTCATTCCCCAGCCGAGCCAACCGCTGCTGGACAGCATCAATGCGACGGGTGCCCAGGTGGACCTGGACGACCCCGCCCAGCCGATCTGGGTCAGCGCCCTGATCGGTCTGCTGCCTTTCGCCCTGATCATCGGCCTGTGGATCCTGATCATGCGCCAGATGCAGGGCGGGGCGCGCGGCGCCATGGGGTTCGGCAAGTCCAAGGCCAAGCTGCTGACCGAGCACAAGGGCCGCAAGACCTTTGAAGACGTCGCCGGCGTGGACGAGGCCAAGGATGAGCTTCAGGAGGTCGTCGACTTCCTCAAGGACCCGGGCAAATTCCAGCGTCTGGGCGGCAAGATTCCCAAGGGAGCCCTGCTCGTGGGCCCTCCGGGGACCGGCAAGACCCTTCTGGCCCGCGCCGTCGCGGGCGAGGCGGGCGTGCCCTTCTTCTCCATCTCGGGTTCTGACTTCGTCGAGATGTTCGTCGGCGTCGGTGCCAGCCGCGTGCGCGACATGTTCGAACAGGCCAAGAAGAACGCCCCCTGCATCATCTTCATCGACGAGATCGACGCCGTCGGCCGCCATCGCGGGGCCGGACTGGGTGGCGGCAATGACGAACGCGAGCAGACTCTCAACCAGCTGCTGGTCGAAATGGACGGGTTCGAGGCCAACGAAGGCATCATCCTGATCGCCGCCACCAACCGGCCCGACGTTCTCGACCCCGCCCTGTTGCGTCCGGGTCGTTTCGACCGTCAGGTCGTCGTGCCCAATCCCGACGTTAACGGCCGCGACAAGATCCTGCGCGTGCATATGAAGGATGTGCCGCTGGCCTCCGACGTCAACGTCAAGACCATCGCGCGCGGCACTCCGGGCTTCTCCGGTGCCGACCTGGCCAACCTGGTCAATGAGGCGGCCCTGATGGCGGCCCGCAAGGACCGCCGCATGGTCACCCATCGCGATTTCGAGGATGCCAAGGACAAGGTCATGATGGGTGCCGAGCGCAAATCCATGGCCATGAACGAGGAAGAGAAGCGCATGACGGCCTACCACGAGGCCGGCCACGCCATCGTCGCCATCAACGTCAAGATGGCCGACCCGGTCCACAAGGCGACCATCGTCCCGCGCGGTCGTGCCCTCGGCATGGTCATGCAGTTGCCGGAAGGCGATCGTTATTCGACGAAATTCCAGCAGATGGTTGATCGCATCGCCATCATGGCCGGCGGGCGCGTCGCGGAGGAGCTGATCTTCGGCAAGGAGAATATCACCTCGGGTGCCAGTTCCGACATTCAACAAGCGACGAAGCTGGCCCGCGCCATGGTCACGCGTTGGGGCTTTTCCGACAAGCTGGGCACCGTGGCCTATGGCGAGAACCAGGAGGAGGTCTTCCTCGGCCACTCGGTCGCCCGCAGCCAGACCGTTTCGGAAGAGACGGCCCGGATCATCGACGAGGAGGTTAAACGCCTGGTCACCGAAGGCTGGGACGAGGCGCGCAAGATCCTGACCGACAAGGCCGCGGATCACGAGAAGCTGTCCCAGGCGCTGCTCGAATACGAAACCTTGTCGGGAGAGGAGATCAAGGACCTGCTTGAGAAGGGCCTCGCCCCCAACCGCGACGAGAGCAATTTCCCCAACGCCGGCCCGTCGGTCTCGGTGCCGATCACTCCAGTGTCGGACGGAACCACGGTCGAGCCCCGGACGGTCCACTGACCGGTTAAGGCGACAGGGCCCGCCGCCGGAGAAGTCCGCGGCGGGTTCTTTCTGATGAACTTGTTTGCAATGTAAACTGGTCTGTGAGATACGGTCCCTTATCGAGAGGGGAGCCCTTCATCATGTCGTCATCCGAAACCCGTCCACCCGAACGCCTGCACGGCCTCGACGCCCTGCGCGGAGCCGCGCTTCTGCTGGGCGTCGTCCTGCACGCCTCCATGTCCTATTTCCCGGTCACCATCTGGATCGTGGGGGACACCGACAACTCTCCGGTCGCCAGCGCCATCTTCTTCGCCATCCACCTGTTCCGGATGACGACCTTCTTTCTGATCGCCGGCCTGTTCGCCCATATGATGCTCAACCGGCGCGGGACCTTCGGCTTCATCAAGGACCGCCTCACCCGCATCGCCGGTCCCCTTGCCGTCTTCTGGACGCCGGTCCTCGCCGCCATCATCGCGGGGCTGGTCTGGATGGCGGCCATCCGCAACGGCGGCTCGATTCCAACCGACGGACCGCCTCCGCCGCCGTTGACGCTCGAGACCTTCCCCCTGACCCATCTGTGGTTCCTGTGGGTGTTGCTGATCCTCTATGTCGCCATGCTGGTTCTGCGCGGGCCCTTCGCTGCGGCGGATAGCGACGGCGGCTGGGGCCGGTTCGTCGACCGGATCACCGGAGCCCTGATCGGGCCCTGGACTCCCGCCCTGATGGCCGCGCCCCTGGCGCTCGCCTTCTGGCTGGCTCCCAACTGGACGCCCTTCTTCGGCATACCGACGCCCGACACGGGTCTGGTTCCCAACGCCGTCGCCCTGACGGCCTTCGGGAGCGCCTTCGGCCTCGGCTTCCTGCTCGATCGCCGTCGTGACCTGCTGGTCCGCATCGAGCGGCTCTGGCCGGTCTTCACGGTGGTCGCGCTCGGCGTCGGCTCGGCGGCCATGGTCATGGTCGGCGGGCCGGTCCCGGAACTGGCACCGGTCACTGATCCGGAGCTGAAGGCGCCGCTGGCGGCGATCATGGCCCTGGCCGTCTTCGCCTCCACCTTCGCGGTCCTGTCGCTGGCCCTGCGTTTCGCCTCGGGTCACAGTCCGGTTCGCCGCTACCTGGCCGACGCCTCCTACTGGATCTACATCGTCCATCTGCCGCTGGTCATGGTTGGACAGATCCTGGTGGTGAATGAAACCTGGCCCTGGTTCGTCAAGTTCGGCGCGGTCGTCGGCGGGACCATGGCCATCAGCCTGCTCAGCTATGAACTGCTGATCCGTCACAGCTTCGTCGGAGGCTGGCTGAACGGCCGGCGCGTCCCTTGGCGTCGTCGTCCGGACACCGGGTTCTCACCCGCCGAATAGCTTGCCAACACCGGCCGGCTCGTCCACGCCATGGGCGAGCCGGCTCCGGAGAATCGCCCCATGTCCGCCAAGTCCGCCAGACCCCGACCGCACTCTCCCGAGGATGATCTCGCCTTCATGCGCTCGATCGTCGAGGGCGGCGGAAAGCCGTCGATGACGCTGGCAATCTGCTACCTGGCCGGGGGGCTTCTGTATGGCCTTCAATGCCTGTTCCACATCGGTCAGGCGACAGGGCTGATCCAGTGGCCCGATCTGGCGAACCTGGCCTTCGTTGTCCTGATCAGCGTCAGCTTCCTGGCGATCCTCACCTGGGCCATCCTCAAGGATCGCAAGGATGGAGCGAACAATCGCGGAACCCTGGCCAATCGCAGTCTCAACGCCGCCTTCAGCGCCACCGGCATGGCCAACACCGCGGTCATCATCGTCTTCGGCGTCGGAGCCTGGCGGGACCAGGACTTCGCCATCTGGCTCTACTACGCGGCCATCGTCTTCGCTCTTCAGGCGGCCGCCTGGTACATGGCGTGGATGCTGAAGCGGAAGGGCTGGATGCTGGCCACGGCGCTGGGCGGCTGGGCCACGGCGGTGGCGCTGGGCGTACTGGTGCGCCAACCCATGTTGTATCTCGGGGTCTGCACCGTCGCCCTGTTCCTGCTGTTCGCACTGCCTGGTTGGGTCATGTTCCGCGACGCCCAGGCCACCAGGGCAGCGGCCGGATCGAAGGCAAGCTGATCCATGGGCCTGGCCGATCTCGGGCGGATCGACGACGTCATCCACGGCCGCATGCGGCTGGGGATCATGGTCTATCTGGCCGATTCCGACGTCGCCGACTTCACCGAGCTGAAGACCGTGCTGGAGGCTACCCAGGGCAATCTGTCGGTCCATCTCAAGAAGCTTGAGGAGGCGGGCTATGTCACCATCGACAAGAGCTTCAGGGACAACAAGCCTCTGACCCGGGTGTCGATCACCGGTCCGGGCCGCAAGGCCTTCTCCGCCTATCTGGATGCTCTCGGCAGTCTGATCGGGGGCAGGGACGGATGACGCCTGCGCGTGTCATGGGCATCGTCAACGTCACGCCGGACAGCTTCTCCGACGGCGGGCGGCTGGCAACGGTCGAGGCCGCTGTGGCCCACGGCCTGAGATTGGTCGAACAGGGCGCCGACATCCTCGACATCGGCGGCGAGAGCACCCGTCCCGGTGCGACCCCGGTCGCCGAGGCCGACGAGATCGCCCGGGTCGTTCCGGTGATCAAAGGCCTGCGCGCCCATTGGCCCGGTCCGATCAGCATCGACACCATGAAGCCCGTTGTCGCCCGGGCCGCCATCGCCGCGGGTGCCACGATATGGAACGACGTGACGGCGCTGGGCGGCGGTCCGAATTCAGCAGCGGCAGCGGCGGAGTTGGGCTGCGATGTCGTCCTGATGCATATGCAGGGTGAGCCCGGGACCATGCAGACCGACCCGCGCTACGATGACGTGGTCGCCGAGGTCGCGGACTGGCTCGTCGGCCGGGCCGGGGCGGCCGTGGCCGCCGGCGTGGTCCGCGAGCGGATATGGCTCGATCCCGGCATCGGCTTCGGCAAGACGCCGGCTCACAATCTGGCCCTGACCGCGCATCTTGACCGGCTGGTCGCGACCGGATTTCCAGTGCTGTACGGGGCCAGCCGCAAGCGCACGATCCAGTCCATCGACCCGACGGCGACCGATCCCGGCGACCGGCTCGGCGGTTCGTTGGCCCTGGCCCTGGACGCCGTGCGGGCAGGGGCGTCCATCATCCGCGTCCATGACGTGCGCGAGACGGTTCAGGCGCTGGCGGTTCAGGCGGCCGTTTTCAGGTCTTCCGCCAATAGCGGGTGACCATGAAGTCGGACCAGTTTCCGTCCCTGGCCCGCACCCGCCCACGCAGAAGCCGCTCGTCCGGACCGACGATCTCGATGACATCCTCATAGAGGGCCGTGCCTGGAGAGCCGTCGAAGTGCGGACCCTCGCTCCGCAGGCGCAGGGCGCGGCCGTAGGGGTCCAGCGCGCCGTCATAGGTCCAGAAGCTGGTCATCATCGAGCCGATGAACGAGCCGACGAACCGGCCCTTGTCCGCGTCGAACCCCACGGTGATCAGGGATCGGGAGGGATGACCGCCGGCCATCTGCCCCTCTGATTCCGCCAGCATCCACAGCTCGCCCAGCATCCGCACGCTCTCGGTTCCGGTGGAGCCGCAGTTGGGATCTGCGGGCACGCTTACGCCCTCAAAGATCCACTCCCCGACCAGCTGCGACAGCCAGCAGTGTTCGTCTCCGGGTTGGGCGAAGGGAATGTCATCGGACATGGGGGTCCCCTTTCGGTCAGTCGTTGATCGCCGTTGTCAGGCTGTCGAGGATCATCGTCCAGCCGGCGGAGGCGCGGTCGGCGTATGCCTCCCAAGCGGGGGCGAGGTCGTGGGTCAGGACAATGCGACAACCGTCAACCTCGTCGGCGAAGGTCACCGTCACCCCGCGTCCCACCCCGCGACCCGGGCACCGGGTTCAAAGCGGCCGCTGCCGTCGCTGAACCAGAACCGGGCGGTGATCGCCGGATCAACGAAGGCCTCGAACACCTCGGCAACCGGGCGGCGGACCAGCATTCCGGCGCTGGCGACCGGGGCGGTCATCGCCTTTCCCTATCGCTCGCGACGGGGGCGTTCCCTGTTTGAGGGATACCCTCAAGCCTCGCGGCGTAGGCGTCACGCAGGGCCGACCAGCGATCCCAGGACCACGGGTGACGGACGCCGCGCGCCGCATCGTCCAGCCCCTCCATGTGATGATGCCAGCCGCTGAGGACATTCCGGCGCATATCCGTCCACGATTCCGGCACCCGGTGGATCAGCGTCAGATGCGTGCCGTCACCGTCGGGCTCGAGCCGCCAGGACACCACGGATTCCGGGTTACTGCCGAAGGTGTGCTCGAACCGGGTGAAGGGCCTGACCACCAGCACCTCGTTCGACTGGCGGCGCTTCTCCGGCGTGTCGGGCAGGCATTCATTGTCCGGCTGGGTGAATCTGAGATCCATGGCACCGCCGGGCCGCAGGTCGATCTCGGCCTCGGCCAGCCAGCAGGCGAGGCCGTCGCCAGTGGTCAGGGCCTTCCACACCCGTTCGGGCGCATGGCGCAGGCGGCGTTCGAAATGCAGCTCCCAGCCGCTGTCGATCCGGCGCCAAAGGCCGGCGTCCGCGCCGAGGCGGGCCTCCATTGTGTCGGTCATTGCGGAAACTCCTTGTCCAGATGCGCCTCCAGCGCGTCGAGCCTGCCGGTCCAGAACACACGGTAACGGGCCAGCCAGGCGTCCAGTTCGGCCAGAGGCCCGGGATTCAGGCTGTACAGCCGGCGTTGCGCGTCCTTGCGCACCGTCACCAGCCCCGCCTCGCGCAGGACCGACAGGTGTTTCGACACCGTCGGCTGGGCGATGGGCAGGGCGTCGACGAAATCACCCGCGGGCCGTTCGCCATCGGCCAACATGGCGAGGATGGCCATGCGGTGCGGCTCGGAAAGGGCCAGAAGAGGGGCCTGCAGGGTGGCGTTCATTTAAATCGCCTATCAGCTATATAGCCAAGATGCAATATACATTGACGACTTGCCGAGTCGACCGGGATTGGCCATCCCCTCCGCATGACCTCGCCCCATGGACGCGTCCTGATCATCGCCGGTTCCGACTCCGGAGGCGGGGCGGGGATTCAGGCCGACATCAAGGCCGTCACCATGCTTGGCGGCCATGCGGCCACGGCCATCACGGCGATCACCGTCCAGAACACCCTCGGTGTCCACGGCGTGCATTCGCTGCCCCTGGATTTGATCGAGGCCCAGGCGCGGGCGGTGCTGGACGACATTGGCACCGATGCGATCAAGACCGGCATGCTGGGCTCGGTGGCGGTGGTGGAGCGGGTGGCCGCCATCCTCGACACCAGCGACGCCCCCGCCATCATCGATCCGGTCATGGTGGCCAAGGGCGGCGCGGCCCTGTTGGATGACAACGCCGTCTCGGCGGTGAAGTCGCTGATGATCCCACGTGCGGCCCTGCTGACCCCAAATGCCCCGGAGGCCGAGGCCCTGACCGGCCTCACCGTCGCCGATCTGGACGGGCAGCGCCGGGCTGGAGCCTTTCTGATCGGGCTCGGAGCCAGGGCGGTGCTGGTGAAGGGCGGCCATGTCCCTGGCAAGACTGTCATTGACGTACTGGTGACCGAAGCGGGCGAGACCCTGCTGGAGGGCGAACGGGTCGAGACCCGCAATACCCACGGCACCGGCTGCACCCTGGCCAGCGCCTGCGCGGCGGGGCTTGCCAAGGGCCTGTCGCTGGAGGCCGCCGTGGCCGAGGCCTGGGCCTATGTCGCCGAGGCCATCCGCCGGGCCCCGGGGCTGGGTGGCGGACACGGGCCTCTCGACCACGGTTGGCCGATCCGGGAGAGGGCATGAGCGATCTGGAGACCCGGCTGGCCGACATTGTCCGCGCCGACCCCGACCTGATGCACGTCCTGACCACGATCCGTGGCCTCGGTCTGAACGACTGGCGGGTCTTCTCCGGCGCTGTCTACCAGAGCGTCTGGAACGCCGTGACGGGCCGCCCGACCGGCTATGGCCGCAAGGACTATGACCTCGGCTATTTCGACCCGGACACCAGCTGGGATGCCGAGGATGCCGTCATCAAACGCGTGGCCGCCGCCTTCGACGAACCCTTCCGCAGCGACGTCGAGGTGCGCAATCAGGCCCGCGTCCACCTGTGGTTCCCGGACCGGTTCGGCGAACCCTATGATGCCCTGACCGGCACCGACGAGGCGCTCGCCCGCTTCGTCGCCCCGGCCTTCGCCGTGGGGGTCCGGCTGGAGGCGGATGATGCGGTCAGCATAGCCGCACCGTTCGGACTGGAGGATGTGTTCTCCATGACCCTGCGGCCCAATCCGGATCGGCCGCTGGCGAAGGGCTGGGACAAGGCGGTGGCGAGTGCCCGGGCGCGCTGGCCCGAACTGACCGTGATCGAACCGGAGGCCGCCTGATGCGCCAGTGGACTGTCGACGCCTTCGCCGCCGCCCCGTTCAAGGGCAACCCCGCCTGCGTGGTCGAGCCCTTCGACCAATGGCCCTCCGACGACTGGATGCAGGCGCTGGCGAAGGAGAACAACCAGGCGGAAACCGCCTTCCTGCTGCGCAGCGTTGACCCGGCCCGGTTCGGCCTGCGCTGGTTCACGCCGGGCATGGAGGTTGACCTGTGCGGTCACGCCACCCTGGCCTCGGCCCATGTCTTGCTGGCCGAGCTGGGGCTGGAAGCAGCGTCCCTGACCTTCGACACCCGCTCCGGTCCGCTGATCGTGGCGCGGGCGGGCGAGGGCTATGAGATGGATTTCCCGGCCGATCCGCCTCGCCGGACCGACTCTCCAGCGGGACTCGCCGAGGCCCTGGGCGTGACGCCGGTCGAGGTCTGGGCCGGACGTTATCTGTTGGCGGTGCTGGCCGATGCATCAGCCGTGCGGACCGTGTCGCCCGACATACGGGCGCTGGAACTCATTCGGGGAGAGGCGGGCGAGGTCGGACAGGTGATCGTCTGTGCCGAGGCGGACGCCGCCGATGAGGTCGATGTGGTCGACCGCTTCTTCGCGCCGGGCTGTGGCGTGGACGAGGATCCGGCGACCGGTTCGGCCCACTGTATCCTGGGGCCGCTCTACGCCGACAAGCTCGGCCGGGCGACGGTGCGGTTCCGTCAGGTCTTTCCGGGCCGGGGCGGCGATATCGAAACCGAGGCCCGCGGCGACCGCATCCTGCTTCGCGGGCAGGCCGTCACCGTCATCGAGAGCCGTCTCAGGGTCTGAGACAGGGAAAGGGGCGCGACCCTTGCGGATCGCGCCCCTCGAGACCCTCGGGGAGGAAGGTCAGGCCTTAGCGGCGCGGACGGTTGTTGTTGTCGCGGCGTTCGGCACGGACCTGGACCGACAGGCGGTCATAGCGACGGTCCAGCTCGGCCCGTTCACGGAACGACAGGCCGCCGCGCAGGTAGGAGCGCTCCAGCCGCACCAGGGCATTCAGTTCACTGCGCAGGCGGGAGGCTTCCCGGCGGCTCAGCGAGCGGTTGCGTTCGCCCTGGTCGATTCGGCGGTCCAGATTGTATTTGCGCTGGCTGATGTTCTGCCAGCCGCGGCCACGATCATTGTCATAGCGGTCATGGTCCCGGCGATCGTTGTCATAACGACCGCCCCGGTCCTGTTCGTAGCGGCTGCCGCGATCATTGTGATTCTGCGGGCCGTAGGACTGGGCCATGGCGGGGACCGCGACGGAAGCCGCGGCCAGGGCGAGGGCGGGGATGAGGTACTTCTTCATCATCGGACTTCTCCTTGAGCGTTCCACGCAGACCGGGGTGGCCGGCGTTGAAGTGAGAAGACCATTCGACGGCTGAGCGCGATCTGAACGGCTCGCGTCAGTTTTCATTCATCGGCATGAATTCGGTGCCACGCCCGGCAGGGCTTGCGGGAGCGACATTTCCTCGCCGCGCGCGCGAGAGGGGCGGCGGAATCGTGAAAACTGTCTACAAGGGTCGTTCAGGCGGCGTTCAGAGCCGCGAGCCTAGATCGTCGTTCATGAACCGGTTTTGCACATTCCTGCTGGCTGTCCTGATGTCCGCCGCGCCTTTGTCGGCGGAGGCGCAGGATCGGGGTGACCGCGGCAACCGTGATCGGGACCGGGACCAGAACCGTTCGGAACAGGTCCGTCCCGAACCGCGCCGGATCAGTGTCGCCGAGGCCCAGGCCATCGCCCGCTCGAGAGCCGGAGGAGCCACCTACGTCGGCTATGCCGGGACCCGGGGGGACCAGTATGTGTTTCGTTTCGACCGGGGTGGGCAGCTGTTCGACGTCGCCGTTTCCATGACTGGACGATAGGGAGGCCGGGATGCGTGTGCTGCTCGTTGAAGATGACGTCGACCTGTCGCGTCAGCTCAAGATCGCCCTGGGCGACGCCGGCTATGCCGTGGATCATGCCGCCGATGGCGAGGAAGCCCATTTCCTCGGCGATACGGAACCCTATGACGTGGTGGTGCTGGATCTGGGTCTGCCCAAGATCGACGGTGTTTCTGTGCTGGAACGCTGGCGTCGCGACGGCAAGACCACGCCGGTCCTGATCCTGACGGCGCGCGGGGCCTGGTCCGACAAGGTGTCCGGCTTTGACGCCGGGGCCGACGACTATCTGACCAAGCCCTTCCACACCGAAGAACTGCTGGCCCGGCTGCGCGCCCTGCTGCGCCGCTCGGCCGGCATTGCCTCGGCGACCCTGTCATGCGGAGGCCTGCGCCTCGACCCGCGTGCCGCCCGCGCCACGGTCAACGGCGAGCCGCTGCGGCTGACGTCGCTGGAATACCGGCTGCTGCACTATCTGATGATGCATCAGGGCCGGGTGATCAGCCGCACCGAGCTGGTCGAACACCTCTACGATCAGGACTTCGACCGCGATTCCAACACCATCGAGGTCTTCGTCGGCCGCCTGCGCAAGAAGATCGGGTCAGACCGGATCGAGACCGTCCGCGGCCTCGGCTATCGCCTGACCCCGCTGCCCGGGGAGTCCGCGGAGGCGTGACTGATCCGGCGGGGGGCACCGAAGAATTGGAACAGGTCCCGCCCGGCTCGCTGTCCTGGGGCCGCTGGTTCGGACGGCCGGGCCGCAGCCTGACCCGCCGCCTGATCTGGCTGGCGGCGATGTGGATCGTCCTGGCCCTGATCGCCACCGGCTGGACCCTGACAAGCCAGTACCAGGAAAGCGCCCTTCGGCGGCTGGGCAATATGCTCGGTGAAACCATCGACGAAGTGGTCCTGGCCTCGAACGCGACGCCCGACGGCGTCGAGATCGCCGAGATCAAGGACGCCCAGACCCTCAGACCCCTGTCCGGCAAATACTGGGCGGTCACGGAATCCGATGGCCGCGGCGGCCTCAGGGTGGTCGCGCGCTCGCCGTCGTTGGCGGGAGAGGCGCTGGCGGTTCCGGCGGAACTGCCCGGACGCCTGCAGACCGGTTTCGGCCAGATGATCACCTACAATGCCGAGGGGCCCATCGGCCGGCCCCTGCGGATCGCCGCGACCATGAAACGGCTGCCCGGCCGGGACGCGCCGGTGGTCTTCATGGCCGGCATCGACCGCACGAACATCGACAACGACACGCGTCAGTTCGCGACCTTCACCTGGACGGCGCTGCTGATCCTCGGCGTGGGGCTGGTGATCGCCGTCTTTCTGCAGGTGCAGATCGGGCTGCGGCCCCTGTTCAGCCTGCGCAACGAGATCGCCGACGTCCGCAAGGGCAAGGCCGCCCGCATCGCCCGCAGCTATCCGACGGAAATCCAGCCGCTGGCCGAACAGGTCAATCGCCTGCTGGACCACAATCAGGAGACGGTCGAACGCCAGCGCACCCATGTCGGCAATCTGGCCCATGCCCTGAAGACGCCCCTGTCGGTCATGCTGGCCGAGGCCGGATCGCAGAAGGGCGATCTGCCCGACATGGTCCGCAAACAGACCGAGGTGATGAAGGCCCAGGTCGATCACCATCTGCGTCGCGCCCGCGCCGCCGCCCGGGCCCAGTTGCTGGGCGAACGCACGCCCATCGCCGAAGTGCTGGACGAGATGGCGGTCATGCTGGAGCGGGTGTTCGAGGAGAAGGCGATCGAGATCGATTGGCGCGCGCCCGATGAGCTCGGTTTCCGCGGCGAACGTCAGGACCTGCAGGAAATCCTCGGCAATCTGATGGAAAACGCCTGCAAATGGGCGAAGCGTCGGGTCCGGATCACCGCCGGCCCGACCGGTCTCGGTCAGATGGTGGTGGTGGTCGAGGATGACGGCCCGGGCCTGCCCGAGGACCAGCGCGAGGCCGCTCTGGAGCGGGGCGCGCGCATGGACGAGACCACGCCCGGCTCCGGCCTCGGTCTTTCCATCGTGGTCGAACTGACCCGGGCCTATGGCGGCAGGATCACCCTGGCAGACAGTGAAATGGGTGGTCTGAAGGTGTTGCTCGAGTTGCCGGCCGCCGAGGCCTGATCTTCCGGCTGGATAGCGGTTGTTAACCCTGCCCGATGATAGTCGGCGCGCCGGATTGGTGCTGGCATGGGGTTATTGGATGGCCGGGCTCTCTGTCGCCCATCGCGTTTCGCTCACCGCGCTCCTGGCTCGGTGTCCTGAACCTGCGCTGAAAGCCGTGGCCGCCGCTGTCGCG
Source organism: Caulobacteraceae bacterium (assembly GCA_965284535.1). Lineage (GTDB taxonomy): Bacteria > Pseudomonadota > Alphaproteobacteria > Caulobacterales > Caulobacteraceae > Brevundimonas. The sequence goes on along the minus strand of OZ260090.1, from coordinate 280,678 downwards.
CCGATGGCGGGCGGGCGGGCTGCGGAACTGCGGATGATGCTGGCCGAGGAAACCCGCGACCGGATGCGCCGCGCCCGGGTGATGGCACCGATCAGCCCCATGTTCCGGGCCAGGGCCGACGGCATCGCCGCCATGACGTTTCCGCCCCATGTCCTGCCGCGTCTGTGGCGAGCCGCCCGGGAGGGCGAACCTGACCTTCTGCCGCGCCTGGACGGGGACGATCCCTCGGCGGTGACCGTGGCTGATCGCTTCTGCCAGGCCGCGGCCGCGGCTGTACGGGACCAGCCGGACCTTGTCTGGCCGCCGGAAGGCGACGATGTCTCGCGCCAGGCTGGCCTTGCGGATCTGGCCGTCTGCCTCGATCTGGCGCATCTGGCGCGGCGCGGCCTGCCGTCACTGGAGATATGGCTCAAACGCCCCGACGGCGACCAGATCGCCGAACTGCGCTTGCTGCTCAAGGACTGCGCCGAGGTCCATCCTGACGGTGCCCAGCGTGTGCTGGAGATGCTGTTCGCCCATCTGGACGACGCCGTTCTGATCCTGCGCATAATCACCCAGACTTCGCTCGCCGCTGAACGCGAAAGTTTCCTGAGCGATTCCGAACTGGCCGGCTTCGTCGACCGGCTGATCGCGGGGGTCGATGTTCACGCCCGCAGGATCGAAGCGTTCAAGCCGGGTGGCGATACGACCCGGGTCGATGCCGTGATCGCCGATTTCAACTGGTGCGCCGGCGTCCTCGGCGAACTGGACGTGACCCTGACTCTCAATCCCCAGAGCGTCTGGGGCAAGTCGGTGCGCGATGCGCGCGTCACCATCGCCAAACGGCTGACCGGCCTGTTGCGCGCCGCCGACAAGGCGGTGGACGAGGCCCTGCCGCTGGAGAGGGTGCAGATCGCCGGTCGCATGACCCGCAAGGCACCCCGTCTGTCGGCCCCCGCCGACGGCCCCGCCGTCGAGGCCGCGCTCAGCCTTTTGAAACTGGTTGGATCGTCGCGCGGTCCGGCCTCGACCTTCGGCTGCGAGGCGGATCGCAAGACCCTTGTCGACGCCTTGACCGACCGGCTGTCGGACTACGCTGATCAGGCCCTGCGCATGATCAACGACGGGGAGGCCGGGGATGAGGGCCACGCCATGGGCCTGGTCGAACTGGTGGCGGTCTGTCTCGATCACATCGACGCCACCGAACCCGCCCGCACGGTGCGGCGTCGGGCCGCGGTCGCCGGAGCCCCTCTGAAGGGGGACGAGGCCTCGTCGCGGGCCGCCTGATCGGCTACATCGCCGGTGATGATGGTATTCTGGATCATGGCGGCGCTTCTGACAGCCCTGGCAGGCCTGTGCGCCCTGGTCGGTGCCCGCCGCGGTGCCGGGGCTGGAGAGGGCGTCTCCGCCGCCGCTGAACTGGACGAGCTGGACCGGCTCAAGGCCCGCGGCCTTCTGGATGACGCCGGCTGGACCGCCGCCCGTGCCGAGGCCGGGCGACGCATTCTCGTTTCTGACCGGGAGATCAGGCCGATCCGGGCCGGGACGCGGGATCGGGTGTGGGTGCTGGCCGCTCTGGCGGCTACGGCCGCCCTGGCGCTTGGCCTCTATGCCTTCGTCGGCGCGCCTGGTGCTCCGGATCAGGCTTTCGAACGCCGCGTCGACCAATGGGCGACCGAACTGGACACGTTGCAGGCGCCGCAGCTGGCCGCGGTGGCGGCCCGGGTCGTCAGCGAACGGCCGAACGATCATCAGGCCCTGACCATGCTGGGCGCCGCCCGGTTCGAGGCCGGCGATCCGATCGGCGCGGCCTCGGCCTTCCGGCGGGCGGTGACGCTGCGGTCCGACGATGCCCAAAGCTGGTCGCGGCTGGGCGAGAGCCTGACCCGGGCCAACGGCGGGACCGTCGGGGCGGACGCCGAGGCCGCCTTCGCCCGGGCTCTGCTCAACGACCCCGGCCAGCTCGGCGCGCGCTATTTCCTCGGCGAGGCGGCGCTGGACCGGGGAGAACCCGCCATGGTGCGGGCCATGTGGGGGCCGCTGATCGCAGCCCTCGATCCAGCCGATCCGCGACGCGCGGACCTGCAACGGCGTCTGCCGGGGGAAACGCAATGAATTGGCTGCCCAAATCGCCCAAGGCGCGTCGGCGCCTGTGGGTCATCGCCGCCGTGGCACCGGTGCTGGCCCTCGCTGTCGGACTGTCGCTCTACGCCATGCGTGACAACGTCACCTTCTTCTTCTCGCCGTCCGAGGCGACCGACGAGACCGCCCCCACCGGCCGGGTCATTCGTCTGGGCGGACTGGTCGAGGTCGGCAGCGTGGTGCGTGGCGCGAACGGAGAGGTGGCCTTCGCCATCACCGACAACGCCGCGACCACCCGCATTGTCTACCAGGGCGACCTGCCCGACCTGTTCCGCGAGGGGCAGGGGGTGGTGACGCAGGGCGCCTTCCTGCCCGACCGCAGCTTCCGCGCCACCCAGGTGCTGGCCAAGCACGACGAGAACTATATGCCGCGCGAAGTCGCCGACCGCCTCAAGGCCAAGGGCGAGTGGCGGCCCGAAGGCGCGGCTTCAGCCGGGGCACCGACCACGTGATCGTTGAACTGGGCGCCTTCGCCCTGATTCTGGCTCTGGTCCTGTCCGCCCTGCAGACCGGCATGGCCGTGGCCGGCCGGGTGCGCCGCAGTCCGGTGCTCGCCGGCGCCGCCGAGGGCGCGGCCATCGCCGGCGCCTGCGCCGTGGCCCTGTCCTTCGCGAGCCTGATCTGGGCATTCGCGGTTTCTGATTTCTCGGTCGCCAATGTCGCGGCCAACAGCCACACCGACAAGCCGATGCTCTACAAGGTCGCCGCCGCATGGGGCAGCCACGAGGGCTCGCTCTTGCTGTGGTGTCTGGTCCTGACCGGTTTCGGCGCGGTCCTGACGCGCGCACGCGGCCTGCCGTTCGGGCTGAAGACCTCGGCCGTGGCAACCCAGGGCCTGTTGGGCGTGATGTTCCTGGCCTTCGCCGTCTTCACCTCCAACCCGTTCGCCCGACTGAATCCCGCCCCGTTCCAGGGCAATTCGCTTAACCCGCTGCTGCAGGATCCAGCGCTCGCCTTCCATCCGCCGCTGCTCTACGCCGGCTATGTCGGGTTTTCGGTCTGCTTCTCCCTGGCCGTCGCGGCCTTGATCGAAGGCCGGGCCAACTCCAGCTTCTGGCCCGCATGGGGCCGCTGGGTGCGACCGTGGGCCCTGGCCAGCTGGGCCTTCCTGACCGTCGGCATCACCCTGGGGGCCTTCTGGGCCTACTATGAGCTCGGCTGGGGCGGCTGGTGGTTCTGGGACCCGGTCGAGAACGCCAGCTTCATGCCATGGCTGGCCGGGGCGGCCCTGCTGCATTCGGCGGTGGTGACCGAGCGGCGCGGCGCCCTCGCGGGCTGGACGACCTTCCTCGCCTTGCTGGCCTTCACCTTTTCCATGCTGGGGGCCTTCCTCGTCCGCTCGGGCGTGCTGACCAGTGTCCACGCCTTTGCCGTCGATCCCGAGCGCGGCCTGATGCTTCTGGCCATTCTGGGAGTCACCGCCGGCGCGGCCTTCGCCCTGTTCGCCTGGCGCGCGCCGCACCTGAAGGGCGGCGGCATGTTTGCGCCGGTCAGTCGTGAGGGCGCGCTGGTGCTGAACAACGTATTCCTGACCGCCGCCTGCGCCACTGTCCTGCTCGGCACCCTCTACCCCCTGATCCTGGAGGCCGCGAACGGTGCGACCATCTCGGTCGGCCCGCCCTATTTCGCCCTGACCTTCGTGCCGTTGATGGCGGCGGCCCTGTTGATCGTGCCGGCCGGGCCGTTTCTGGCCTGGAAGCGCGGCGACCTGCAGGGTGTCGGCCAGCGGCTGGCTGTCGCGGCTGGGCTGGCCATTTTCATAGGGTTCGGGGGCTGGATGGCATTCGACCCGAAGAAGGCCCTGTCGGCTGCCGGGATCGGCCTCGGTGCCTGGCTGATCCTCGGAGCCCTCGCCGAGGTGGCCGAGCGGGTCCGCCTGTTCCGCACCCCCCTTGCCGAATGCCTGCGCCGCGCGCGCGGCCTTCCGCTCGGGGCCTGGGGCACGACCCTGGCCCATGCCGGGCTGGGGGTCTTTGTGCTCGGGGCGGTGGTCGAGACCGGCTATCGCGTCGAGGCCGCCCGCCCTCTGGCTCCCGGCCAGACCATCGAGGCCGGCAAATGGACCGTGCGCCTGGATGAGGTCCGCGTTGTTGAGGGCCCCAACTATCTGGCTGAACAGGGCAAGCTCACCGTCACCCTCCGCAACGGGGCCCGGCCGCGCATCGTCACCGCCGAACGCCGCTTCTTCCCCGCCGGTGGCCAGACGACCACCGAGGTGGGCCTCGATTTCCGGGGGCTGGACGATGTCTATGTCGTGCTGGGCGAGCGCGGCCGCACCGAGGCCGGCGCGCCGGCGTGGAACGTGCGGGTATGGTGGAATCCCTGGGCGCGTCTGATCTTCCTCGGCCCGGCGATCATGGCGCTCGGCGGCCTGTTGTCGTTGCTGGATCGCCGGCTGCGGCTGGCGGTGAGCCGGCGGAAGGTCGAGGCATGAAGCGCGCCCTGTTGATCGCGGTCGCGTCGCTGGGCCTGGTCACCGGCCCCGTCCTCGCCCAGGAACCCCCGCCCACGCCCGACCGGCCTCTGCCGGACGTGGCCCAGGAAGCCCGCGCCCAGGCCCTGTTCGACGACATCCGCTGCGTCGTCTGTCAGCACGAAGCCATCGCCGACAGCCCCGCCGGGATCGCCGCCGACATGCGCGGTCTGGTGCGGGAAGAAATCGCGGCCGGGAAGTCGGACGAACAGGTCCGCGCCGACCTCGTGCGGCGCTATGGCGACTTCGTCCTGTTCACCCCGCCGCTCAGGGGCGGGACCTGGCTCCTGTGGTTTGGACCGTTCGCGGTCCTGGCGGCGGCGGGCGCCGGGCTGTGGTTCGTTGCGCGCCGCCGCCCGGTCGAGACGTCGCCACTTTCGGTCGCGGAAGAGGACGCACTGGTCCGGATACTCGCCGATCAGGCCGTTCGCCCCGATCCTGACGCAAAGCCGTCTGACGAATAGGGCCTGCGAACCCTTCATCGCGCACCCGCGTTGGTGAAATGGACCGCAGACCTATATGCAAGACCGAACGGGCGCGCGCCGCCCGACAAGAGGATCGCAAGACACGCCTATGATGAAGCGCAAGGAATTCATGCTCGGGGCCATCGCGGGCCTGACCTTCGCCGCGGCGGCGACCGCCGGCGGCGTCATCGACTGGCCCTCGGCCCAGGCCGGCCCGGTGGCCGGCGTCTCCGGTCGGCTGGCGCCCAGCGCCGGTGCCTCGGGTCTCGCCTTCGCCCCGCCGCAAGGCGCGCCGCTCAGCTTCGCCGACATCTTCCAGCAGGTCGCCCCGGCCGTGGTGCAGATCGATGTGAAGACGCGGGTGCGTCAGCCCAGCATGATTCAGGTGCCCGGCCTGCCCTTCGCCATTCCCAACCCCAACCGCGGGCAGGGGGGCGAGGAGGGCGCGGACGACGAAGGCGCCGTCTCCCTCGGCGCCGGCTCGGGCTTCTTCATCGCTGCCAACGGCTTCATCGTCACGAATAATCACGTCGTCGCAGACGCCGTCGAAATCACGGTCAAACTGGCCGACGGGCGCGAGCTGGAGGCCCGGCTTGTGGGTCGCGACGAAGACACGGACCTTGCGGTCATCAAGGTCGACGGGACCGATTTTCCGTTCGTGAATTTCGAGGAAACGGCCCAGCCCCGCGTGGGCGACTGGGTCATCGCGGTCGGCAACCCCTTCGGCCTCGGTGGCACCGCCACGGCCGGGATCGTCTCGGCGCAGGGTCGCGGCGGTGTCGACAACAACACACCCTACACCGACTATCTGCAGATCGACGCCGCCATCAATCGGGGCAATTCGGGTGGTCCGACCTTCGATATCTACGGTCGCGTTATCGGTGTGAACTCGGCCATTTATTCGCCGACAGGCGGCTCGGTGGGGATCGGCTTCGCGATTCCGGCCGTGATCGCCAAGCCCATTACCGATCGTTTGATGCGTGGCGAGACGATCGAGCGCGGCTATCTGGGCGTGGAGATCGGCGATCTGGATCCTTATCGCGAAGCCATGGGCCTTCCCGAAGGAACGCGTGGCGCTCTGGTGAACAGTGTGACGCCGGGCGGGCCGGCGGATCGTGGCGGCCTTCAGGCGGGCGATGTGGTCACGGCGCTGAACGGAGAGCCGATTGTCAGTTCCAGCGATCTGACCCGTCGCGTGGGTCGGGCCAGTGCCGGGGACAACCTGCGGCTGGAACTCCTCAGGAACGGTCGTCGTCAGTCAGTCGCCGTGCGGTCGGGGACGCGTCCGTCGCGCGCCGATCTCGAGGCCGGCCGGGGCGGTGTGCTCGAGGGCGGCGAAGATGCGGCTCCGTCGAAGTCCGGCTCTGCCGTCGCCGGCATCAACGTGGCACCCCTCAGCGCGGCCCTTCGTCAGCGCTACGATGTCCCGGCGACGGTCAACGGTGTGGTAGTGACCCAGCCCGGCAGCGGCAACGCACAAGGCTTCCAGCCTGGCTATGTGATCTTCCGCGCAGGGGCGACGCCGGTTGCGACCGTGGCCGACTTCGAGGCCGCCGTTCAGGCCGCCCGTTCGGCGGGGCAGGATTCGATCTTCCTCCTGATCTGGACGCCGAGGGGCAATGTGCCGCTGGCCTACGAACTTCCCGATCCTGAATAAGCCGTAACTGCCCCCATCGCCGCCGATGCGCTAACATCGGCGGCGATTCACGTTTGAGGGGCTGATTCCATGCGCATTCTGGTGGTCGAGGACGACGCCGAGGCCGCGACCGCGATGGTCCGGGGACTGACCGAGGCCGGGCACGAGCCGACCCACGCCGTCGACGGGGCCTTCGGCCTGCTGGAGGCGCAGAAGGGCGGCTATGACGTCTATGTCGTGGACCGGATGATGCCCCGCCTCGACGGCATCGGCATGGTCGAGACCCTGCGCAAGGACGGCGACCAGACCCCCGTCCTGTTCCTGTCGGCCCTCGGCGAGGTCGAGGACCGGGTCACGGGGCTGAAGGCCGGGGCCGACGACTATCTGGTCAAACCCTATGCCTTCTCCGAGCTGATCGCCCGGGTCGAGGCCCTGTCGCGCCGCCGCGAGACCGGCAGCGTCGCCACCATGCTCAAGGTCGGCGACCTCGAGATGAACCTGATCGCCCGCACCGTGCACCGCACCGGCCAGGAGATCGACCTGCAGCCGCGCGAGTTCCAGTTGCTGGAATTCCTGATGCGCCACGCCGGCCAGTCGGTGACCCGCACCATGCTGCTGGAGAAGGTCTGGGAATATCATTTCGACCCCCAGACCAATGTCATCGACGTCCACATCAGCCGCCTGCGCGCCAAGATCGACAAGGGCTTCGACCACGCCATGCTGCAGACGGTACGCGGGGCGGGGTATCGGCTGGAGCCGTAGAGCACAGGTGTTCTCCCTCCCCCTCCGGGGGAGGGTGGTCGCGAAGCGACCGGGTGGGAAGGGCTCGGCGACATGGGCGCGATAGCCAGGGCGAGAAGTCTTCGAAAGAGAATGACCCCCGCAGAGGCGCGTCTGTGGGTTCGTTTGCGCGAACTTCGAAGCGAGGGGCTTCATTTCCGTCGCCAGCACCCGGAGCGAGGCTATATTCTGGACTTTGTTTGCCTCAGCCGAGGACTGATTGTGGAGGTTGACGGGAGCTCGCACCTCGATCCGGATCGCCTCCGGAGGGACAGGGTCCGGGATGCGGTGCTCGGTCGCGAAGGGTTCGTTACTATGCGGGTCTCCAACGGGGACATTAAAGAGAGGGTGGAGGAAGTCATACGGGACGTGCGGATGCGTTGCCGAGCCCTCCCCACCCGGTCGTCGCTGCGCGCCGACCACCCTCCCCCGGCGGGGGAGGGAGAATGACTCTGCCATCACTATTCAGGCGCACACCCTTCCGGCTGACGCTGCTGTTCCTCGCCCTGTTCGCGGCGGCGGCCAGCGCCATCCTGGCCTGGGTCTATTTCGCCTCGGCCTCCGAGGCCCGGACCAAGGCCGAGCGCGACGTGCGCGGCGAGATGGAGGTGCTGCGGGGCATTTATGAGGCCCGGAGTCTGGATGCCCTGAACCGGGAAGTGATTGATCGCGCCTCACGCGACAGCACCTTCCTGTACCGGCTGGAGCCGGCCGATGGCAGCTGGTCCGCCGGCAATCTGACGGTCCTCCCGCTGGAGACGCTCGAGGGGGATCAGGAGTGGACCTCCTTCCCCTTCACCGACACCGACGCCGAAGGCCGGGTCACCCGGCCCCAGGTCCGCGGCGTCCAGACCCGGTTGGCGGAGGGCGGCATGTTGTTCGTCGGCCAATCGCTGAGCGACACCGAGGCCTATCTTGCACGACTGACCCAGGCGCTGTGGACCGCCATGGGGATCGTGTTGTTGCTGGGACTGGCCGGCGGGGTGTTGGTCAGCCGCAATCTCGAACGCGCCATGGGCAGGCTGAACCGGGTGGTCACCTCGGTACAGGACGGCGATCTGAAGGCCCGCGCCGTGGTCCGCAACTCCGGCGACGAACTGGACGAACTGGGAGCCGGTCTCAATACCATGCTGGAGCGGCTGGAGGGCTCCATGGCCTCGATCCGCCACGCCGGTGACGCCATCGCCCATGACCTGCGTTCGCCCCTGACCCGGATGCGGGCCAAGCTGGAGGTGGCCCTGATGGACGCCGAGGCCGGCAAGATCGACGGCGTTGATGCGGTCCAGCTCGCGCTCGATGAAGCCGACAATCTGCTCAAGACGTTCAACACCGTCCTTGCCATCGCCCGGCTGCAGGCGGCGGCGGGTCGCACGCCCGATCCCAAGGTGTTCGACGCCGCCGATCTGGCCGCCGACATGGCCGAGCTCTATGAGCCGGCCAGCGAGGACAAGGGGCTCGAATTCTCCGCCGAGATCGAGCGCGGCCTGATGGTCGAGGGCAACCAGCCCTTCCTCGCCCAGGCCCTGGCCAACATCATCGACAACGCCATCAAATACACGCCCACTGGCGGTGCCGTGATGCTGCGCGCCCGGCGGCGCTCGTCCGGCGAGATCGAATATTCCGTCACCGACACCGGTCCCGGCGTGCCCGAGGCGGACCGCGAGCGGGTCATCGAACGCTTCGTGCGTCTCGACAACAGTCGCACCGAGGCCGGCTCGGGCCTCGGCCTGGCGCTGGTCGGGGCGGTGATGGAGGCCCATGGCGGTCGCATCCTGCTGGACGAAGGCCCCGGCGAATACGGTGGTTTCGGTCCCGGCCTGCGGGTGGCCCTGGTTCTGCCGGCGGCGGAATGAGCGGCCTGCTCGGGCCCCGGCTCGTCCCCTGCGGTCCGGTCGTCGACGGCGAGGCCGCCGACCGCGTCCATGAGCGCCTGTCAGAGGCGGCGAATGATGGCGGATGGCGCGGGACGCTGGACGCCGCCTGGCCCGCCCTGACGCCCGCCTTCGCCGCCTCGCCCTATCTGGCCGGACTGGCCCGCCGCTGGCCCGAGCGGCTGCGGCTGACGCTCGAGGCGGCGCCGGAGGACCGGCTGACCGCCATCCTGTCCGCGACCACGGCCCTTGAGGGCGGCGCCGACGAGGCGAAGGCCCCGCTGCGCTGGCTGAAGGCAGAACTGCATCTGCTGACCGCCCTCGCCGACCTCGGCGGTGTCTGGGATCTGGATGCGGTGACTGGCGCGCTGAGCCGTTTCGCCGACGCCTCGGCCCAGGCCGCCCTGCGCGCGGTGGCGCATGACCAGCGCGAGCGGGGCAAGCTGGTCTCCGATGCCGACGATCCGCGCGGCCCGATCCCCGGCCTGTTCGGCCTCGCCATGGGCAAGCACGGAGCCTTCGAGCTCAACTATTCCTCCGACATCGACGTCAGCCTGTTCTGGGAGCCTGAGGCGCTGGAGAGCGCGCTGGCCGAGGGCGCGGAGCCGCAGAAATTCGCCGACCGCGCCGCCCATGCCTTCGCCTCACTGATGCAGGAGCGAACGGGCGACGGCTATGTCTTCCGCGTCGACCTGCGGCTGCGGCCAGACCCGTCCTCGACCCCGCCCGTGGTCGCCGCCCCCATGGCGCTGGCCTACTATGAGAGTGTCGGCCAGAACTGGGAGCGCGCCGCCTTCATCAAGGCCCGGCCGGTGATCGGCGATCTCGCCGCCGGCGACGAATTCCTCAAGTCTCTGAGGCCGTTCATCTGGCGGCGCAGCCTCGACTATCCGGCCATTCTCGACATCCAGTCGATCAAGCGCCAGATCCACGTCCACAAGACCGGTGAGGGAATGGAGGCGGCCGGGGCCAATCTGAAACTGGGCCGTGGCGGCATTCGCGAGATCGAGTTCTTCGCCCAGACCCAGCAGCTGATCCTCGGCGGCCGCGATCCTGTCCTGCGCAGCCCCCGCACCGTCGATGCCCTCGCCGCCCTGCGCGACGCCCGCCATGTGACATCCGAAACCTGCGCCGCCTTGACCGCCGCCTATGTCCAGCTGCGCGGGCTCGAACACCGGGTTCAGATGCTGGATGACGAACAGACCCACATCCTGCCGGCCGATCCGGCGCGGCGCGCGGCGGTGGCGGCCCTGGCCGGGGAGGGCGACCTTTCCGGCTTTGACCTTGGGGTCGAGACCGTGCTGGTCGGGGTCAACCGCACCTATGGTGAACTGTTCGAGGGCGAGGAGGCCCTGTCCTCGCCCTATGGCTCACTGGTCTTCACCGGCGTCGAGAATGACCCCGAGACACTGGCGACACTGGCGCGCATGGGGTTCACCGAGCCGGCGGGTGTGGCCGATACGATCCGCAGCTGGCACCACGGGCGCATACCCGCGACCCGGTCGGCGCGCGGCCGCGAACTGTTCACCCGCCTGGCACCCCGGCTGCTGACCGCGCTTGCGGACACCGGGGCGGCCGACGCCGCCTTTCGCCGCTTCGCCGTCTTCTTCGCGGGCTTGAACAGCGGGGTGCAGGTGCAGGCCCTGTTCCTGGCCCAGCCGAAACTGTTCGATCTCGTCGTCGGCGTCATGGCCTTCGCGCCCCGGCTGGCGCGCACTCTCGGTCGTTACCCGGCGGCCCTGGACAGTATGCTGGATGCCCGGTTCGGTCAGGCGATCGACGAGGACTCCGGCCTCGTCGAGCAGATGCGGGCCGACACCGCCACCGCGCCGGACTTTGAAACCGCTCTGGACGCCGCTCGCCGGGTGCATCGCGAACAGATGTTCCGCATCGGACTTCAGACCCTCTCGGGCCATGCCGGTCCCGAGGCGGCTGGCCGCGCCTATACGGCCCTGGCTGACGCCGTCATGGGCGCGCTCGCCCCCGCCGCCATGGCTGAGGCTGTCCGTCAGGGCGGAGCCCTGCCGGGCGGCGCGGTCGCCGTGGTCGCCCTGGGCAAGGCCGGATCGCGCGAGATGACCGCAGGTTCAGACCTCGACCTGATGACCCTCTATGACGCCCCGCCAGAGGCTGTGTCGGACGGCAAGGGTTGGGCGGCCGGCGTCTTCTATTCCCGCTTCACCCAGCGGCTGATCGCGGCCCTGTCGGCGCACACGGCCGAGGGCGGCCTGTATGAGGTCGACATGCGGCTCAGGCCCGGCGCGGCCAAGGGGCCGGTGTCGCTGCGCCTTTCGGCGGTCGAGGACTACTATGCCACCGAGGCGGATACCTGGGAGTTCATGGCCCTGACCCGCGCCCGCGTGGTCTGGACCGACGACCCGGCGTTCGGTGCCCGGGCGACCGCGGCGCTGGAGGCAATCCTGCGGCGACCGCGTCCCGGCGTGGATGTCGCCGCGGACGCACGCAAGATGCGTGACCTGATGGCCCGCGAACGGCCGGGTCAGGGGCTTTGGGATCTCAAATTGGCTCCTGGCGGCCAGGTCGATGCCGAGTTCGTCGCCCAGGTCCGCCAGCTTGCCGCCGCCGCGACCGGCGGGCCGCTGACGGTCTCGACCCTCGACGCCCTGACCGCCGATCCCGCCGTCGCGGAGGCCTGGCGATTGCAACAGGCGCTGAGTCAGATTCTCAACGCGGCCTTCGATGACAGACCCGATCCGGATCAGGAGCCCGAGGGGTTTCGTCGTCGTCTGGCCGAGGCCGCGAACCTCGGTGATTTTGATGCCCTGAAAGCCCGGCTGACCGAGGTCAGGGCGACCGCCCGTGCCGCCTTTGAATCGGTCCTGGCTCCACCGCGCGACGGAGACTGACACCTGCGCCGTTTCATCCTCCAGACAGGGAAGCGGGCCGGGTTTCCGGCCATGGAGACGACTCGATGAAAAAGACCCTCTTGGTCGGCGGTTTCGCCGTTCTGACCCTCGCTGCGGCGGGGGCTGCTTTTGCCCAACAGGCTCCGGCCCGGGGCATGCGTGCGGACACCGACGGCGACCACCGCATCAGCCAGGCTGAATTCGTCGGCCGGCGCGTGGAGCGACTGACCACCGTTGACGCCAACAGCGACGGCTCGGTCACGGCCGATGAGCGCCGCGCCGCCATGCAGGCCCGCATGGCCGGCCGCGCCGACGCCCGTTTCGATCGTCTGGACGCCAATGACGACGGTGCGGTCAGCCGTGCCGAGTTCGATGCCGCCCGCGAGGCCGGCCGCGAAGCCCGCGCCGATCGCGGGGGGCGTCCGATGCACGCCCGGGGCGGCCATGGCCGTGGCCGGGGCGGCATGGCCCGGACGGAGGCTCGTGGCCCGGTGGTCATCGCCGATGTCCAGGCCCGCGCCGAACAGACCTTCGCCCGTCTCGACGCCGATCAGGACGGCTTCGTCACCGCCGCCGAAGGCCGCGCCGCCCGGCAGACCATGCGCGAGCATCGCCGCGAGCGGATGGTGGCGCGCCGCGCTGCCCGTCAGGCGTCGCTTCCGGCCACCGCTTCGGAGTAAGGATGATGTCAGGGACGGCGGTCATGAACCGGGCGACCCTTTCGGTAATGACGGAAGAGGGCCGGATTGGCGCTGATCGCCGACCCCGACGAGGAACTGGTGCGCCGCGTGGGTCAAGGGGACCCGGCGGCGATCCAGGCCATGGTGGCACGCAAGCTTCCGCGGATGCTGGCCCTGGCGCAGAGGATGCTTGGCGATGCTGCGGAGGCCGAGGACGTGGCGCAGGATGCCATGCTGCGGGCCTGGAAACAGGCACCACGCTGGACCCCGGGACAGGCGAAGTTCGACACCTGGCTGCACCGGGTGGGGCTGAACCTCTGCTACGACCGGCTGCGGCGTCGGCGCGAAACGCCCACGGCGACACCGCCGGATCGTCCCGATCCCGGCCCGGCACCGGATCGCGGGCTTCTGGCGGCGGATGTCGGGGTGCGTGTCGACGCGGCTCTTTCGCGGCTGCCCGACCGCCAGCGCGAGGCCATCGTGCTGTGCCATTATCAGGACCTGACCAATATCGAGGCCGCGGCCCTGATGGAGGTCAGTGTCGATGCGTTGGAGAGCCTGTTGTCGCGTGGACGGCGGGCATTGAGACAGGCCCTGGCCGATATCCGGCCGGGTGCTGAAGGAGCATGAGTGTGATGACGTCGGAACGGTTCCTTGCACTGGTCGCGGCCTATGGTGCCGACGCCCGGCGCTGGCCCGAGGCGGAGCGCGAGGCGGCCCGGGCCTTTGCGGCTGCCCAACCGGACGCCGCTGTCCCGGCCCTGGCCGAGGCGGATGCGGCGGACGCCCTGCTGCACGCCTCGAAGGTCGATCCTCCGTCCATGGCCCTGCGTGACCGGGTCATCGCCTCGGCCGCCGTAGCCGGGCTGAAGGCCCGCCGCCAGGGTCGCCTCTGGCTGGACCGGCTGGCGTTGACCCTCGGTGCCGGCTGGGCTGCCGCGGCCTGCGCGGGTATTGTCGCGGGCGTTATGATGACCAGCTATCTGACTGCGGACGCACAAGCCGATGCCGTCCTGTACCAGGCCTCCCTTCTGGGTGTGGATGACGCGGAGGTGCTGGGATGAGCCCCAAGGCCCTGAAGATCGCCCTGGCCGCCTCGGTGGCGCTGAACCTGTTCGCCGTCGCGGCAGGAACCTCCCTGCTCGTCACCCGCGCCCAGGTCGAGGATCGGGTCGCGGCCCAGCATCGTCCGGCCCGGGCCGGTTCGCCCATGCGGCTGATCGACCAGCTCGACCCCGCCGTCCATGAGCGGGTGCGCGATACCCTGCGTGCCTCGGCGCTCGAAGCGCGTCCCGATTTCGAGGAGGCGCGCCTGAAGCGGCGCCAGGCTGTTGAGATGGGTCGGTCCGCCACCTTCGACGCCGCGCGGGCCAGCGAATTGCTGGAACAGTCGCGCACCGCCGAACTGCGAGGTCGGGCGCGGCTGGAGGCCGATGCCGTGGCGCTGTTGGCGACGCTGGAGCCGGATGACCGGCGGGCGCTGTCGGAAATCCTGACCCGCCGGGGCCGAGTCGCCGGTCGTGGCGGTCGCGACGGATCACAGCAGGCCGCGCCGAAAGCGACCCCCGCCGCCTGATCTCAGGCCGCGCGCGCCTGCGACTGGACCGGCTGACCGGGTCTCCGGATCGGCAGGTCGAAGCCCACGGTCGTGCCCCGGCCCGGCTCGCTTTCTATCTGCAGTGTCCCACCGTGCAGTTCGATCAGGGATTTGGTCAGGGCCAGACCCAGACCGGTGCCCTGGGTCGTCTTGGAATGCTGGCCCTCAACCTGTTCGAACGGCCGCGCCAGCCGGGTCAGGTCCTCGGCCGCGATGCCGATGCCGGTGTCGGTGACCGCCACCCTCAGCCGGTCGTCATCCTCGCGCGACAGGGCCACGACGATATGACCGCCCTCCGGTGTGAATTTCACCGCGTTCGAGATCAGGTTCAGCACCACCTGTTTCAGGCCGCGATAGTCGGCGTCGATCTCGGGCAGGTCCGGCGCATCAACCAGCAGGTTGAGCCCGGCCTCCTCGATCCTGCCGCGCATCAGGCGGGCGGCGTCCTCGACCACCTCCTTCAATGACACGGCCTCATAGTGCAGCGTCAGCTTGCCGGCCTCGATCTTGGCCATGTCGAGCACGTCGTTGATCAGGGACAACAGATGCTGGCCGGACTTCAGGATGTCGGCGGCGTATCCCTTGTATTTCGGATCGCCCAGCGGCCCGAACATCTCGCCGGCCATGATCTCCGAAAAGCCGTTGATCGCATTCAGCGGCGTACGCAGTTCGTGGCTCATATTGGCCAGGAATTCGGACTTGGCCTGGTTGGCCGCCTCCGCCCGGGTCATCGCCACCTCGTATTTGCGCGCCAGAAGCGACAGCTTTTCCTCGCGGTCCTCAAGCTCGGCGATGGTGACGTGCAGCCGTTCTGTGGCGCGCTGGCGCTCCGCCTCCTTCTGCTTGATGGCGGTAATGTCCGCGGCAGTGACCACCGAGCCGCCGTCCGAGGTGAAGCGTTCGACCAGCTGCAGCCAGCGACCGTCATGCAGTTCGACCTCCCGCGCGCCGGCCCGGCCGCCGGTCGCCGGGTGATCCGACTTGATCGCCAGGCCGGCGATCTGGTTCAGGTCCTGTTTGAAGGCACCCCGCCGCACCACGCCGTTCTCAAAGCCGAACGCCTCCTGGAAGGCCTCATTGGACAGGATCAGCCGCCCCTGCCGGTCAAACAGCACGAAGGCGTCCGACACGCTCTCGATACCGTCGCGCAGCCGGCCCTCGGCAGCCTGGGCCTGGGACTTGGCCCGCCGCGCCTCGGTGGTGTCCAGCGCCACGCCCAGCACGCTGGTGAAGCCCTCGCTGCCGCGATCCCCGCGCGCCTGGCCCCGCGCGTCGATCCAGCGGGCCCGGCCCTGGGCGTCGGGCACGGGAAAACTGACGTCGAAGGCACCGAAGGTCTGGGCTTGTCGCAGCGCGTGCAGGACGGCGTCGTGATAACGCGGGTGAATTCGGGCCAGCATTTCGTCTGACGGGATGGGCCCGCTTCGATCCAGCCCCATCAGTTCGGCCATATAGTCCGAAATGGTGATCTGGTCGGTGTTGGTGTCCCATTCCCAGACGCCGCAGCGCGCGGCCTCGACCGCGCCGCGGAAACGCCGCTCCGAGGCAGCCCATTCCCGGCTGATCCCTTGCTGGCGGCGCTGCATGAGCAGGACGAGGGTCAGGGTGAACAGGCCGATGAGAATGGGCGGCCCCAACACCCACAACTCGCTCCAGCCGATACCGGCCATCGGTCCCGAGGCCACGGCGATCGGTCGGTCGAGGCTTCGTGCGACCAGCAGGACATGGGCTGTGATCGCCAGCGCCAGCGCGAGTATGGAGATGCGCAGCCACGGAGGCGGACCTCTGTGGCGGTCGGCTGAGCGCCTGCCCTCGCTGGTTATGCGGCGTTCTTCACCCCGCAAGGCGCTCTCCCCAAGGATTCGACGTTGAACGGCGAATCTAGGCTGCGTCGCGGATTCCTGTCGAGGCTTGGTTAGAAACCATCAACCATTTGTCGCCCCGTCGAGCCTAGGCCGCCTGCGATTCCCTCGGTGCCGCGGCCGCGGTGTCGGACGGCGGGACCAGAACATCGGTGACCGCCTTCAGCACCGTCCGGGCCTCACGGGCCAGATTCTGCATTTCCGGCGGCGCGTCGTCCGGTGCCTCCTCGATCGAAGACGCCAGCCGTTCCGCAAGGGCCATCAGGCGGGGGGCGGCGGCGATCAGACGGGCCTGGAATTCGATCTGGTCGGGATCCCGGTCGTATTCGGCGCCCGGCACGCGCCAGCCACCCCAGTCGGCCTTGTCCGTCACCACGACGGGATAGGTGCCGGGGAAGGGATGGTGCGGCGTGTCCTCCGCGCTCTGCCACTTGTTGCGCGCCCGCATCAGCCGCCAGGCCTCGCCGGCGTTCGCGGCCGGGTCGTCGGTCGGCAGCAGCAGTTCGTGGCCGAGGAATTCGCGGCCCAGTCCAACATCATAGGTGACGCGGACCGGCTCTTCGAAACCCTTGGCCCAGACGGGCTGGACCTTCTCGATCTGGGCCCATGCACCAACGCATTCGACCCAGACCTTCTGACCCTTCTGGAACTGCGCGCGCGCCATTGGCCTCTCCCGTATTCGAGCGGAAGATAGGGCTGGGCGGGTGAACACGCGGTTTGGCGAAAGGGTGAAGCGGACGTAAACGCCCGCCCTGCGGTCAAGGCCGGGAAATGTCTTCCAGCGCCTCGCCCGCGTATTTTTCCTTCACCCGCGTCGACAGGTCGCCCAGCGACACGACCCCGACGAGGCGGTCGTCCTTGTCCAGCACGGGCAGGCGGCGGATCTGCCTTGAGCCCATGGCTTCGAGCACGGTCTTCAGATCGTCGTCAGCGCGGGCCGTATGGGGGTCGCGCGAGATGTATTCGACAACAGGCGAGCTGAAGGCGGCCCCGCCGGCCACGGCCCGCACCACGATGTCGCGGTCGGTGATCGTCCCGATCAGCCGGTCACCGTCTGCGACGGGCATGAAGCCGAAATCGCCCTCACCCATCCTCACGGCGACATCCTGCAGGGTGTCGCCGGGGCGGGCGACCTGAACGTCCTTGCTCATCACATCACGAACTTTCATCGGGGCTCTCCTGATTTAGGGTTGCCGTCGGAACGGCCCGCTGATCCGGCGGTTCCGGCGCGCGATACTTCGACAGGCATGCCGGACTCCCGCATGCCCTTTGTCTCTGCGGTCCGGTTCCGCTAGTCGGGGCCGGACAGAGGAGATTGACGATGACGGCGGCGAACGAGGCGAAAGCCATCCTGCAACGGCTGGGCGTGGACGATGCGGTCTGGGGCGGCACCCTGGCGACCCGTTCGCCGATCGATGGTTCGAGCGCCGGAGTGCTTGTTGAAACAGCCGACGTGGAGCCTGTCATCGCCCGCTCGGTCGAGGCCTTCCATCAGTGGAAGCGCGTACCGGCTCCCCGCCGCGGTGAACTGGTCCGTCTGCTGGGTGAAGAGCTGCGCGCTTCAAAGGACGACCTCGCCCGCCTCGTGACCCTCGAAGCCGGCAAGATCGTCTCCGAAGGCCTCGGCGAGGTTCAGGAGATGATCGATATCTGCGACTTCGCCGTCGGCCTGTCGCGGCAGATCTATGGCCTGACCATCGCGTCAGAGCGGCCGGGCCATCATATGCGCGAGACCTGGCAGCCGCTGGGGCCGGTGCTGGTCATTTCGGCCTTCAACTTCCCCGTTGCGGTCTGGGCCTGGAACGCCTGTCTGGCCCTGGCCTGTGGCGATCCGGTGATCTGGAAGCCCTCGGAGAAGACGCCGCTGACGGCGCTCGCGACACAGGCGATCCTCGAGCGCGCCATCGCCCGTTTCGGGGACGCCCCCGCCGGTCTTTCGCAATTGGTTATCGGCGGGCGCGACGCCGGCCAGGCCCTGGCGTCCGACCCGCGTATCCCGCTGGTCTCGGCCACCGGCTCCACCCGGATGGGCCGCGCCGTGGCCCAGACCGTCGCCGCCCGCCTCGGCCGCAGCCTGCTTGAACTGGGCGGCAACAACGCCATGATCGTGACGCCCAGTGCCGATCTCGACATGACGGTCCGTGCCATCGCCTTTTCCGCCGTCGGCACCTGTGGCCAGCGCTGCACCAGCCTGCGCCGCCTGTTCGTCCACGACAGTCTCGCCGAGGGTCTGATCACCCGCCTCTCCGCCGCCTATGCCACCCTGCCGGTCGGCGACCCGCGCGAAGCCGGGACGCTTGTCGGCCCCCTGATCGACGCCGAGGCCGTGACCAATTTCGAAAAGGCCCTCGAACAGGCCGTGCAGCAGGGCGGTGAGATCGTCGTCGGGGGGCGCTCCGCCGACGCGACGGACGGCTACATCCGCCCCGCCATCGTCCGCATGCCGGCCCAGACCGCCGTGGTCGAGCACGAGACCTTCGCCCCGATCCTCTATGTCATGACTTGGTCCGACTTCGACGAAGCCGTCGCCCTTCAGAACGCGGTGCCCCAGGGCCTGTCGTCCTGCATCTTTACCGACAGCGTGCGCGAGGCCGAGGCCTTCCTGTCGGCCTGGGGTTCGGACTGCGGCATCGCCAACGTCAACATCGGCCCCTCGGGTGCCGAGATCGGCGGAGCCTTCGGCGGCGAAAAGGACACCGGCGGCGGTCGTGAATCCGGCTCCGACGCCTGGAAGGCCTATATGCGCCGCCAGACCCAGACGGTGAATTTCAGCCGCGACCTGCCGTTGGCCCAGGGCGTGAAGTTCGACGTTTAGGAAGGCCCCCCCCGCTATCGTCATTCCGGCGAAGGCCGGAACCCAGCGGCGCCGAAGGCGATCTGTTCAGGCAGGCTGTCCGCGACAGCTTCGCGCTCTCGCGCGCCGCTGGGTTCCGGGTCTCCGCTGCGCTGCGCCCGGAATGACGAAAGCGGGTTAGAGCGCCGCCCCCAACGTCTCCGCAAGGTCTCCCTTGCCGACCACCTCGACGTCGCCCAACCCCAGCCACCCGGCCATCCGCCGCAGCTCCGCCGCCAGTCTTGCGGCCGTATCCGGCGTCGCGTCCGGCTCGCGCCACGCCGCCTGCACCAGCAGCCGCCCGGCCTTGCGGTCGGACTTCAGATCCACCCGCGCCGTGATCGCCTCGTCCTCGAGGAAGGGCAGGACATAGTAGCCGTGGGCCCGCTTGTGGGCCGGGGTGTAGATCTCCAGCCGCACCTTCACCCCGAACAGCCGCTCGGTGCGGTCGCGGGCCCAGATGAGATTGTCGAACGGCGACAGCAGGGCGGCACCCGTCACCTTGCGCGGCGTCTTCGCGCCCGGGGCCAGCCAGGCCGCCTGCCGCCAGCCCTTCACCGTGACCGGCGTCAGCTCGCCCGCCTCGACCAGTTCGTCGATCGCCCGCCGCGCATCCGCCAGGGGCAGCCGGTAATAGTCCCGCAGGTCCGCCGCCGTCGCCACCCCCATGACCCGCGCGGAATGGCGCACCAGTTCACGGATCGCGTCCGGCTCATCCGGTGTCGGCAGGTCGATGATACGGGCGGGCAGGGCGCGTTCGGTCAGGTCATAGAACCGCTCGAATCCCCCGGAAACGTAACCCCGGCGCGTCTTCGTCGTGATCAGTCCGGCCCAGAACAGCCACTCCAGCGCCCGCTTGCCGTCCGACCATGACCACCAGCCGGGTGCCCCGCGCGGCCCTTCCGCGAAGTCTGCGCCGGTCACCGGCCCGCGCCGTTCGATCTCGGCCAGCACCCCGTCGATATAGTCGCGCTTCTCGCGCCCGAACCGCGACAGGCCGGTCCACATCGCTCCGCCCCGCGCCCGCTCCATCCGCCAGCGCAGCAACGGCTGAATCTCCAGCGGCAGCATCGAGGCCTCATGCCCCCAGTATTCGAACAGGCTGCGCCGCGGCCCCCAGGCCTCGGCCTCCAGCGCCTCGCGCGGATAGTCGCCCAGCCGCGAGAAGGCGGGCAGATAGTGAGTGCGCGTCACCACATTGACGCTGTCTATCTGGATCACGCCCAGCTTTCGCGCGGTGTCGCGGACATGACTGCGACCGGGCGAGCCGGGACGGGCGCGCCCGAACCCCTGGGCGGCCAGTGCGATGCGGCGGGCGGTTTTCGGGGACAGAGTGTCGGTCACCCAATCAGCCTAGCGGGAGTCTCCCGGCGCGCCAGATCGGACAGCGCGCCGGGATAGCGGAATTCGGCTACGGTGCCGCCCGCGCCGGCAACCCCTGCGCGGCCCGGATCATCTGCACGAACTCGGCCCGTTCGCCGTACGGGTCCTCGCCGCGCGCACCCTGGGCCTGTTGCAACACGGCGTCCCAGTCGAAGCCGTCGCCCAGCCAGGGGTCATTGCGCAGCCGTTGACCGAAGGCCGCCACCGCGATGGCCCAGCGGGTGCTCTCGGGCGGCTGGGCGCTGACCGGGTCGCCGCCGGCGCTGGCGACCACCCGCTGCATCAGCCGCGAGTCGCGCTCGCCCGGCAGTTTGAACCGCACCTGCACGAACCCGACCTCGCCGTCCGGATCGCCGCCGCCGACGCCCAGACTGTTGCGGTTCTCGGGATAGCGCCGCTCGCCCATCTGGCTGGGGCCGCCGACCGGGGTGATCTCGTAAAGGGCGGTGACCGAAGCCCCCGACCCGACCTCGCCGGCGTCGACCCGATCGTTGTTGAAGTCGGCCTCGTTCAGCAGCCGGGTCTCATAGCCGATCAGCCGGTATTCGCTGACCCGGGCCGGGTTGAACTCGACCTGTATCTTGACGTCGTCGGCGATGGGGAAGGCCCCGCGGTCGAAGGCCGGCCCGAACAGCCGCCGCGCCTCATTCAGGTCGTCGACATAGGCCGCCGTGCCATTGCCGGCCTGGGCGATGGTCTGCATCCGGGCGTCCTGGTAGTTGCCGCGCCCGAAGCCATAGACCGACAGATAGATGCCGGTTTCGCGCTTCGCCTCGACATAGTCTTCCAGTCGCATGTTGTCGGTGACGCCGACGTTGAAGTCGCCGTCGGTGAACATCAGGATGCGGTTGACCCGGTCGCGGGCGAAACTGGCCTGGGCCTGGTCATAGGCATTGGTCATGCCGGTCGCGCCCGCCGTGCCGCCCGAGGCATACAGGCTGGCCACCGCGCAGCGCAGCTTCAGCTTCTGGTCGCCCGGCGTCGGAGCCAGCCTCGTGCCGGCCCCCTCGGCATAGAAGGTCACCGCCACCGTGTCCTGCGGCCTCAGCCGGTCGATGATCAGGTTCATCGACTTCTGCGCCAACGCCAGCTTGTCGGCGCTGCCCATCGACCCCGACACATCGACCAGGAAGGTCAGGTTCAGCGGCCGCCGCTCGGCCTCGGGCAGTTCATAGCCCTGCAGGGCAACGTGGACGATCTGACGTCCCGGCGCCCAGGGCGAGGCCGTCACGGCCGTGGTGACGGCGAACGGCTGGGCCGCCGAGGTCGGCCGCTCATAGCCGTAATCGAAATAGTTGATCAGCTCCTCGACCCGCACCGCATCCGCGGGCGGCGCCCGACCCTCGTCAATGAAGCGCCGGACGTTGGAATAGCTGGCCGTGTCCACGTCGATCGAGAAGGTCGAGACCGGGTCGTCGGCGACGCGATGCACCGGGTTGGGAGTCGCGTCGGGGTAACGTTCGGTGTCGACCGGGGCCGGGATGGCGGGAGGACGAATCTGAAGCCGCGGCGAAGGCGGGGCGACATAGCCCGAGACGGAGACGACCGGCGCGGCGGCCACGACGGACCCGCGGGGAATCCGCGTCCCGGTCACGACGACATCGTTCATTTCCGTGGCGGCGGCGCCCGGCGGGGGCGGCGGCGGCGGCGGAGGCGGCGGTGGGGGCGGCGCATACAGCGGGGCTCCGCCGCTGCGTGCGGCGTAGTTCACCGGGACGCGCTCCTCCGGCAGGGTGAAGCCGAACGCCCGGCAGGCCGCGGCAGAGACCACGCCGTCCGAAGGCTTGTCCGGATCCACCAACCGACCGTCCTGCGCCGACACCGGCAGGGGGGCCATCGGCGCGGCGAGCGCGAGGCTGACCAGACCGACAAGGGCTCGCTTCAACGGACGTTTCGACATCGCGCATCTCCCGGTGGTTGTGTGAACACCATGAGGCATCCCCGCCTCGGGCGAAACTGTGGCGCTCGGTTCTGACGAAGCCTGACGGCGCAAAGGGTGGCGCATCCCCGCATCACCCCCCAATATCCAGCCACGCTTCAGGGGACACCGATGCACGAGACGACCAGTATGGGTCTGGGCCACGCGGTGGCGCTACTGGCGGCCATGGTGGTCGCCGCCACCCTGTTCCGTCGCTTCGGTCTCGGGGCCGTGCTTGGCTATCTGGCCGCAGGCCTGCTGATCGGGCCGTCCGCGCTCGGTGTCGTCCGCGACCCCCAGTCGGTGCTGCACGTCGCCGAGTTTGGCGTGGTCATGTTCCTGTTCATCATCGGTCTGGAGATGCGGCCCGCGCGGCTGTGGAGCCTGCGCAAGGACATCTTCGGCCTCGGCGCGGTCCAGGTTCTGGCCTGCGCCCTGCTGCTGACCGGGCTGGCGATGCTGGCCGGACTGGCCTGGTACGCGGCCCTGATCGCCGGCTTTGGCTTCGCCCTGTCGTCCACCGCCATCGTCATGCAGCTGCTGCAGGAGCGCAACGAGAACGCCGAGCCGGGCGGCCAGCGGGTCGTGTCCATCCTGCTGTTCGAGGATCTCGCCATCGTGCCTTTGCTGGCGCTCGTGGCCGTGCTGGCCGGGGCCTATGGAGCATCGGTCGAGACCGGCTATCCGATCTGGATCACGATCGGACTGGCCATCGCCGCCGTGGCCCTGGTCTATGTCGCCGGCCGCTGGGTGGTGAACCCCTTCTTCCGCCTGCTGGCCCGCTACGGTGGCCGCGAGGTGATGACCATGGGGGCGCTGCTGGTCGTCCTCGGCGCAGCCTGGGCGATGAACCTCGGCGGGCTGTCGATGGCCATGGGGGCCTTCCTGGCCGGTGTCCTGCTCTCGGAATCGACCTTCCGCCATCAGCTCGAGGCCGACGTCGAACCGTTCCGCGGTCTGCTGCTGGGCCTGTTCTTCCTCAGCGTCGGCATGTCGCTGGACCTGCGCGTCGTGGTCGTCGACTGGGCCTGGGTGCTGGGCGGCCTGGCCGCCTTCATGAGCGCCAAGATGGTCGCGGTCTATGCGGTGGCCCGCATCCGGCAGAAGCACGGCGAGGGCCTGTTGCGCGCGGCCCTGATGGGCGAGGGCGGCGAGTTCGCCTTCGTCCTCTATTCGACCGCCTTCGCCGCCGGCCTGTTCGACGCCCGCACCGCCGCCATCCTGTCGGCCGTGGTCATCCTGTCCATGGCCCTGACCCCGCTCCGGGTTATGCTGGCCGATCGGTTGCGCCCGAACGAGGACCTTTCGCCCGATGACGCCGACGGCGTCGACCGCGCCAGCAATCTGCGCGAACGGGTCCTGATCATCGGTTTCGGCCGTTTCGCCCAGGTCGTCTCCCAGCCCTTGCTGGCCCGCGACGTGGACGTTTCCATCATCGACATGGACGTCGAGATGATCCAGGCCGCCGGCAATTTCGGCTTCAAGGTCTACTACGGCGACGGCTCACGGCTGGACGTGCTGCACGCGTCCGGAGCGGCCAACGCTGAAACCATCCTCGTCTGCGTCGACAAGCCCGAGGTCGCCGACCGCATCGTAGAACTGGTCAAGGCGGAATTCCCCCTCACCAAACTGTTCGTCCGCGCCTTCGACCGCGGCCATTCGATCCGGCTGGTGCAGGCGGGGGTCGAGTACCAGCTACGCGAGACCTTTGAGAGCGCCCTGGTCTTTGGCCATCAGGTCCTGATCGATCTGGGCTTCTCCGACGAGGAGGCGCGCGAAACCATTGAGGACGTCCGTCGCCGCGACGAGGAGCGGTTCACCCTGCAACTGTCCGGCGGGCTCCAGGCCGGTCGGGCCCTGATGCGGGGCAACATGGCGACGCCCCAGCCCGCCCCCTACGTCAAACCCCGCCGCGAGGGCCAGGCGCTCAACGAGGAAGCCGCCGAGGCGCTGGACGACGAGGACGATCGCGAGAAGGCCGACGCCTGACGGTCGCCTCCGTCGCCACTTCGGTGTAGAAGCCCCGCGCCATGAACCGCCGCCTCTCGATCGCGCCCATGATGGACTGGACCGACCGGCACTGCCGGGCGTTCCATCGCGCCCTGACGGCCGAGGCCCTGCTTTATACCGAGATGGTCACCGCCCCGGCCATCATCCACGGCGACCATGAACGTCTGCTGGGCTTCGACGCCGTCGAACATCCGGTGGCCCTGCAACTGGGCGGATCCGACCCGGACCAGTTGGCCGAGGCCGCGCGGATCGGTGAACAGTTTGGCTATGACGAGATCAACCTGAACGTCGGCTGCCCGTCCGACCGGGTCCAGTCCGGGCGGTTCGGCGCCTGTCTGATGCGCGAGCCGCAACTGGTTGCCGAATGCATGGCGGCCATCAAGAATGCCGTTTCGGTGCCCGCCACCGTCAAATGCCGGATCG
This sequence comes from Caulobacteraceae bacterium, assembly GCA_965284535.1. Classification (GTDB taxonomy): domain Bacteria; phylum Pseudomonadota; class Alphaproteobacteria; order Caulobacterales; family Caulobacteraceae; genus Brevundimonas. Next base: position 255,760 of record OZ260090.1, on the reverse strand, counting down.
GGGTCGATGACCAGGACCCTCGGGTCTCGCTGTTCGAAACCGTCGACGCCTGCGCCGCCGTCGGCATCGACGTCTTCATCATCCACGCCCGCATGGCCTGGCTGAAGGGCCTGTCGCCCAAGGAAAACCGCGACGTCCCGCCGCTCGACTACGCCCTGGTGCGCCGGCTGAAGCGCGAACGGCCGCAGCTGTCAGTCTCGATCAACGGCGGCATCGCCTCGCTGGATGAGGCAGAGGCGCATCTGGACGCCGCCGATGGCGTTCAACTGGACGGCGTCATGCTGGGCCGCGCTGCCTATCATGAGCCGGCCATCCTCGGTCAGGCCGACCGCCGCCTGTTCGGTGCCGCTACCCCCGACGTCGACGCCTTCACCGCCATCGACCGCTACCGCCCCTATCTGGCCGCCCGGCTTGAGGAGGGCGTCCACCTGCCGGCCATGACCCGGCATATGCTCGGCCTGATGCACGGCCGCCCGGGGGCCCGCGCCTTCCGCCGCATCCTGACGGTCGAGTCGATCGCCGCCGGGGCCGGTCTGGAGGTCATCGACCGGGCCGTGGACGCGGTGCGCGAGGCCGAGGCGCGGCTGGAGGCTCGGGTCGAGGCGGCGTGACCTCGGGCCTCAGGCCGTTCGCGGTTCGGTCCGCTCGCGGATCCGTCGCGTCAGCCGGAACACCACCACCGCCAGCACGACCACCACGATGGGGATGAGGACCGGCGCCAGGAAGGCGACGATGACCGTCAGGAAGGCCAGCACGTCCTCGACCAGGGACACCAGCGGATTGCCCAGCCCGCCGGTGGTCGCTGTCGATCCGACCCGCACCCCCGTCTGCGCGGCGTTGAAGGCCAGGGCCGCCGGCGCGCCGACGATCAGGCCGGCGATGGCCGCCGCTGAGGGATCGACGTTCCAGAATACGCTGCCCGCCGCCACCGCCCCGGCGACGGTCCGGGTGACATAGCCGATGGCGTTCAGCCCGTGATCAATGGCCGGCACCTTGTCGCCAGCGAACTCCGCCACGGTCGCCGTCGCCAGCGCTGCGATGGCCGGCCAAGATACCAGCCAGTCCATCTGGTCGATCAGCCGGACGCCGAACATCTCGAACTTCGCCGCCAGCGCCAGCATCAGCAGCGGCAGGAAGGTCCGCAGTCCTGTGGCCGAGGCGAGCCCCAGACCCAGCAAAGCCGGCAGGACCCAGGTCTGCAACGGACCCGCCGCCGCGCCGATAGAGGACAGGTCGAGATCGGGCATGGGTCGGCTCCGCGTCGTTCCTCCCACAATGCGCGGGAAGGCCTCTCCGCTCCATCAGCAAATCCGCGGGCCGCCCCGGGTCCTCCGGTCGGCCCGAGGACAGGCTATGGGGCGGGAAGGAGGAGCCTTCTGACCGCGGCCAACAAATCTGTCAGGCCTTCAGGTCATCGAACTCCGGATGCCGTTTCAGCCAGGCGACGGCGTAGCTGCACTGCGGTGCCAGCTTCAATCCTTCGGTTCGTGCATGTTCGGCCAGGCGCTGCATGAACCGCCCGGCCGCACCCGTGCCGCGCAGCGCCGGGTCCGCCTCCACATGCAGGATCGCCCGCGTCTGGCCCTGTACGGCGTAGTCGGCGAAGACGATGCGCAGCTGGCCCTCGGGATCGGTGAACCCCTGTTCGAACCGCTGATCGGCACGGACGTCGCGGAAATCGGTCATGATCGGCCTCGGCTGTGTCGGTGAGCGGACAGTCGACCAACACAGGATCGCCGGACGCGTTCCCCGTAATTCAGCGAAAGGTGGGTTCCGTCAGGAACCGTCGCCCCGGCACCTCAGGGGGCCCGGTCGCCCAGCAGGTTGAACAGGCCGATCACACTCTTGACCGTGAACCAGACCGTCAGGAACAGCAGGCCGAGGCCCAGCAACAGCCCGACCGGAACGAGGACGAGACCCATGGCTGGAACAATCGCGAAGGCGATGACGCAGGTGGCGATGCCGGCCCACAGCAGGATGGTCCACCAGAACACCGACCAGAACAGGCCGATCTGGGCGTCGATATGGGCGCGTGACAGGCCGTCCGAACCACCCCGCCCCGCATAGGCGACGATCAGGCCGACGATGACCAGCAGGTTCGCGCTGGGCAGGGACAGAATGTACAGGCCCCAGGCGATCAGCGCCGCCGGCCGCCCCTCGGACTCATGGCCGGCGACAAAGCGCGGCCCCTCGGACTTGTCGGGCGTTGAATCGGCCATGGCGTACTCTCCGTCAGATCCACCAGCCGCGCGGATTGTTGATCGGACGGCCGGACTTCAGGGCCCAAACGCCTGAAGCGCCGCGAAGCACCATCCACAAGGCGAGACCGAACAGGATCGGCACCCCCAGGGCAAATGGCGCGGCCAGCAGGATCACGCCGGCCACGGCCACCACGGCCGCCGCCCACAGGGTCCGCCGCTGATAGATGAAATGCGAGGCCGACAGGTCGTCTTCCGGCCCCGCGCGTCCGGTGACGGCGAGCAGGCCGATCGCCGCCGAGACGCCGACGGTCGGCACGGCGAACAGGATCAGGGCATAGACGGAATAAAGGCCGAGGCCGCCGCCGGGGATGGCGGGGGCCTCGTCACGCCGACGTTTGCGGGCCGGGAATTCGGGTGACGGCGCGAAGATCGAGCCGGCCTCGACGGGCTCGGGCCCGGGCTCGGGCGGATGCCTGTCATCGAACGGTTCGGTTCCGGTCCCGGACACCGGCAGCGGCTCCGGCTCCGGCTCCGGCTCAGGCTCCTGGCGCAGCCGACCTTCCAGCGACGCCGGCGAGGCGAAGCCGATCAGGTCGTCGTCGTGGTCGTCCACACGCGGGGGCTCGGGGGCGTCCATGGGCGCATCCGCTGGGTCTTCCGTAGGGGGGAGATCGCCGGGTTCGGCCATCGGATATCCTTCAGTCCGGTCCAAGTAATGACGGTCCCGCGTCGCCGGCGCAACCGCGCAGACCGCTGGCTCAGCGCACCAGCACCACCTCGCAGCCGGCGGCGGCGGCGGCGTCCAGCGCGCCCGGCTTTTCGATCCGCACGGTGCAGCGCCGCACCCGCGTGTCTTCGAGACAGGCCGTGGCCAGCCGTTCGGCGAAGGTTTCGACCAGGCCGACATGCCCCTCGGTCACGATCGCCAGTGCCGCCTGGGCCACGGTCTCATAGTTGATGGTATCGCCCAGCCGCTCGACCGGCGCCGGGGCCAGTTCCAGCGTCACATCGATGACCAGCGGCTGCAGCCGTCCCTGTTCGTGATCGTGCACGCCGATGCCCGCCTCGACCGACAGGCCGCGCACGAACACGGTCAGCCCCTCGCGGCGGGGACCGTCAGCGGCGGGGAAGGGCAGGGGGGAAACGGTCACGGCCTACTCCAGGATGTCCGGGGTCTGCCAGGCCAGGTGCTGGCCCCCGTCGACGGCGATCATCTGACCCGTCACCTGGCGGGCGTCCACCAGCCAGCGCACGGCGTCGGCCACCGCCTCGGGGCTGCCTGCCCGTTGCAACGGCGTGGCCCGCGCCTCGGCCTCGAACTCGCCGGCGGCCTGATGCACTGACGGCAGGGTCGGGCCGGGCCCGACGCCATTGACGCGGATGCGCGGCGCCAGGGCCTGCGCCATCGTCCGGGTCGCGACCCAAAGAGCCGACTTGGACAGGCTGTAGGAAAAGAAGCGCGGATCGGGCTTCAACACCTTCTGATCCAGGATATTGACGATCACCGATCCATCCGGCGCCTGTGCCGCAAAGGTCTGGGCCAGCAGGACCGGTGCACGCAGATTGGTGTCGAAATGATCGCTCCAGCTCTCGCCGGTGATGGTCTCCAGCCGGTCGTCTGCGAACACCGAGGCGTTGTTGACCAGAACCGACAGCGGACCCAGCGCTTCGGCCGCACGCGCCACCAGCTCATGGGTCACGACGACATCGGTCAGGTCAGCGGACAGGCAGACGGCACGACGGCCCAGGGCCGCGATCTCGTCGGCCAGCCGTGCGGCCTCGTCCGCCGAGGCGCGGTGGTGGATCGCCACGTCAAAGCCCGCGGCGGCCAGCTCGAGACAGATCGCCCGGCCGATGCGCTTCGCCCCGCCGGTGACAAGGGCACCGCCGCGGCTGGCAGAGGCCTCAGTCAACCCGGCCGAACTCGACGAAATTGATGATCGCGACGACGGCGACGAAGCCGAGGATGATGTAGAGGGCCAGCATGGGAAGCTCCTTGTTGCGCCCGCCAATAAAGGCCCCCCGACCATTCTTCAAGACAGCCCGGCTGTTCAGGAACGCACGACGGCCTATCGTCGCCCCATGACGACATGGCGCACCCGGATCGAGCCCTTCACCCGCCCGCTGTTCTTCGCCTGGTCGCGGATGAGCCGGGGCATGACGCTGGGCGTACGCGGGGTGGCGGTCGACGCGGAGGGCCGGGTCTTGCTCGTAAGACACACCTATCTGCACGGCTGGTGGCTGCCCGGCGGCGGCGTCGAGCGCGGCCAGACCTGCGAGGCCGCCCTGGTCCGCGAAATGGCCGAGGAGGCCGGCGTCATCATCGAGGGCCGCCCGGTCCTGCTCAGCGTCCATTCCAACGAGCGCTTTTTCCGCGGTGACCACGTGCTGGTCTATCGCATCGACCGCTTCACCCTGACCGACCGCACCAGCCACGGCGAGATCGCCGACATAGGCTGGTTCGACCCGCAAGACCTGCCGGAAGATACGCACCGCGCGACGCGGGACCGGCTGGCGGAGGTATTCGGCTTTGTGGAGATCAATCCCGTCTGGTGAGCTGGCGGCACCCCGGTGAGCCCTCCGTTCAGCCTTGACCGTCGTCGGGCATGGTCGGGACGGTCGGCCGATTCCGCGGACGGGGACGGCAAAGCGCCCGTCCGCCAAAAAACACCGCCACGCCGATCAGGCACGGAATTCCACCGACAACGAGAACCAGCGCGATCCACGACAACAACCCGCCGAAATACCCGAGGTCGCCGCCGCTGAAGATCGACGTGGCCAGAATGTAGAGACTGCAGGCTCCGGTCGTGCCGGCGATCAGTCCGCCGACTGCCATGAGCAGCCAGCCGAAGAATTTGCGGACGGGTCCGGGATCTTGCGTAGACGTCATCGGGGGGCTCTCCCATTGGCCAGGGCCTCCGCGCCCGGCGCGCCGGGTCGGTAGAAGGTGTTGTAGGTGTCGAACGGGATGATCTGACCGTCCGGCTGGACGAAATGCACGCACGACCGCTTGACCGTGCCGATGTCGAAATTGAACCGGTCCAGAAACTGCGACACCACCACGCGGAAGGTGTCGGCATAGCCCACCGACTCCGGCACGGCCGCCTCGGGCAGGCAGCATAACAGGGCCGACAGCTTGTCCGAGGTGTCGGTCTGGGCGGTCGACAGGGACAGCAGGTCGAACACCCGCTTCTGCAGCTCGGGATAGGCCTCGAAGGTCACCGTATTGGGCGCGGCCGCCACCAGCAGTTCGCGCGGGATCAGCGAGGTCACCGGCACCACGGTCTCACCGTCGCGCAGGCCATAGCCGATGCAGATCTGGTCCGGGTTGCAGGGCAGGGGGATCAGGTCCTCCAGCGCGAACACCCCCGCCTCGGCGATCCGCCGGCGCACTTCGGTCAGGACGATGCGGTGCTTCTTCGGATCAAAGCCGTCGTTGCGGCCCGCGTCCTGGATCGGCTGGAACGTCACGCCGCGCACGCAGCGCCACGTCAGCGCAAAGCGGACGATGTCGGCGATCTCGTCGTCATTGACGCCCTTCTTCAGGGTCACCACCAGGGTGGTCGACAGCCCGACCCTCTCCAGCGCCTCCAGCGCCTCGACCCGGATCGCCCGCAGGTCGGCCCCGCGCAGGTCCATCAGGGCCTCGCGCTTCAGGCTGTCGAACTGCAGATAGACCTCGAACGCTGGCGCATACTCGGCCAGCCGCTCGGCAAAGCCCGGCTCGCGCGCGATGCGCACGCCGTTGGTGTTGATCATCAGATGCCGGATCGGCCGCCGACGGGCCGCGTCGAGGATGTCGAAGAACTGCGGATGGATGGTCGGCTCGCCGCCCGACAGCTGCACCAGATCCGGCTCGCCCTCCGACGCCACCAGAATGTCCAGCATCGCCTCGATCTCGGCCAGCGGCCGATGCCCCTCCCGCTTGACCGAGGAGTCGGCGAAACAGACCGGGCAGCTCAGGTTGCAGGCCTCATTGACCTCGATGATCGCCAGACAGGAATGCTGCTCATGGTCGGGGCACAGGCCACAGTCCCACGGACAGCCGTGGTCGGTGCGGGTCTGGGGCGCGAACGGCCGGTCGCCGGGCTTGAGCCAGTCCTTCTGGGCCTTCCAGTAGGCGACGTCGTCGGCGATCAACGTCTTCTGCACCCCGTGGTCGCGACATCGCTTCTGGTAGAAGACCTTGTCGTCCTCGATCAGGATCTTGGCCGGGACCAGTCCGTAGCAGACCTCACACAGGCTCGTGGTCTGACCGTGGAACAGGTAGGGCGCGATCTTGCGCGGCGCGATCTCCGCCGTCGGCGTCAGCGTGCCGGAGGTCCCGTCCATACATCACCGCCCCATAGACGATCAGCGCCAGACTGATCAGGTGGAACAGATTGAACGGTCCCGCCAAGGTTGGATAGGGCTTGAGGAATTCCCAGGCGAACCGCTGCGCCCCGTACCAGACGCACAGGACATAGAAACTGCGCCGCATCGCCCATGGCGACCGCCGCGCCAGCCCCATGACATAGACCGCGAGGAAGGCCAGCATCGCCAGGGATTCATAGACCTGCACCGGGTGGCGCGTGACCTGATCCCCCAGATCGACGCCCCACGGCAGGGTGGTCGGGGTGCCATAGGTCCGGTCCGACAGGCCCTGGAAAAGACAGCCCAGCCGCCCCACCGCGAGTCCCATGGCGAAGGGGCCGGTGAACAGTCCGCCGGTCGAGCCGCGCACCCCGCGCGCCAGCTTGTAGATCTCTACCCCGACCACGGCTCCGGCCAGGGCACCAATCACGCTGTGCGACAGGGTCGGCGTCGTGGACATCAGGGTGTTCAGCGAGCCGGACAGCCAGGCCCCCAGCGCCGCGCCCCCGGCGAGACTGGCGGCATAGCCGGGCCCGACCGCCCGCGCCGTCCGTTCGGCCAGTCCGTGCAGTCGCCAGCGATAAAGCCACAGGCCGAGCGCAGCCCCCGCGGCCCAGCCAAGCAGGTCGAACAGCAGGTGGATCCCGGGCAGGGTTGGAATGGCGATCATCCTTTGAGCAGGCCATGCCCCGTGCCGCTCCGCAACCACGATCGGCTCTGCCAAGCGGGGCTGGAGCGTGCTAGCCAGAATCCATGAACCCCACCGTCCTCGCCATGATCGCCGTCGTCTTCGGCGGTGCCGCCACCGCCCTGCAGGCGCCGACCAACGCCAGGATGATGGGCGCGGTCGGCTCGCCGGTGAACGCGGCCTTCGTCTCCTTCGCGGTCGGCACCGCGGCCCTGGGCATCCTGGCGGTTATCCTGCAGACCAAACCGGATCTCGCCGCGTCGCGGGCCCTGCCCTGGTACGCCTGGGTCGGAGGGCTGTACGGCGCGATCTTCGTGGTCGCCGCGGCCTGGGGCGTGCCGCGGCTGGGCGTGGCCACCACCATCACCCTGATGGTCGCCGGCCAGCTGCTGCTCAGCGTCGGCCTCGACCATTTCGGGGCCATGGGCGTGCCGAAGCAGCCGATCAGCTGGGGCCGCGTCGCCGGCGTGGCGATGGTGCTCGGCGGCGTCCTTATGGTTCGCAAATTCTAGGCCTATATCGGGTCCAATGACCGAGGTCCCGATTCCTGAAACCGCGAACGACGCCGGCGCCCTTGTGGCTGCCGACCTGATCCGCGACGAGGCCCGGCGCGCGCCCGACAAGCCGGGCGTCTATCGCATGTACGGCGAGGACGGGGCCTGCCTCTATGTCGGCAAGGCGCGGTCGATCAAGAAGCGCATCCTCCAGTACGCCCAGGGCCGCTTCCACACCCAGCGCATCGGCCTGATGGTCTCCCTGACCCGGTCGATGGAGCTGGTCATCTCCGCCTCCGAGACCGAGGCCCTGCTGCTCGAATCCAGCTTCATCAAACAGCTGAAGCCGCGCTTCAACGTGGTGCTGCGCGACGACAAGTCCTTCGCCGAGCTGATGATCCGCAAGGACCACCGCGCGCCCCAGGTCCGCAAGCATCGCGGGGCCCACACCACGCCCGGCGACTATTTCGGTCCCTTCGCCTCGACCTGGGCGGTGAACCGGACGCTCAACACCCTGCAGAAGGCCTTCCTCCTGCGTTCCTGTTCGGACAGCGTCTACGAGAGCCGCACCCGGCCCTGCATGTTGCACCAGATCAAACGCTGCTCGGCCCCCTGCACCGGCCTGATCTCGCTTGAGGACTATGGCGAACTGGTGGACGAGGCCTCGGCCTTTCTGAAGGGCAAGTCGCGCGCCGTGATCGCCCGCCTGTCGGCCGAGATGAGCGCCGCCGCCGAGGCCATGGACTACGAACAGGCCGCCCGCGTCCGCGACCGCATCCGCGCCCTGTCGGCCATCTCGATGGAGAATTCCGTCAGCGCCGACAGCGTGGCCGAGGCCGATGTTTTCGCCCTGTTCAGCGAGGGCGGTCAGGCCTGCGTTCAGGTCTTCTTCTATCGCGGCGGCCAGAACTGGGGCGGCCGCGCCTATTTCCCGCGCGTCGACAAGACCGATACCGACCCCGAAATCCTCGCCGCCTTCCTCGGTCAATTCTACGAGGACAAGCCGATCCCGCGCCTGATCCTGTCCAACGTCCGGCCGCACGAACTGGAGCTGCTCGAAGAGGCCTTCACCCTGAAGGCGGATCGCAAGGTCGAGATCGCCAATCCTCGTCGCGGCGACAAGCTCGGCCTTGTCGACCACGCCTTGACCAATGCCCGTGAGGCCCTGGGCCGCAAGATGGCCGAGGGCTCGGCCCAGGGCAAAATCCTCGACGAGGTCTGCGAGGCCTTTGGTCTGGACAGCCGGCCCGAGCGGATCGAGATCTACGACAACGCCCACATCTCGGGCACCAACGCCGTCGGCGGCATGGTCGTGGCCGGGCCCGAGGGCCTGCAGAAGTCGCAGTACCGCAAGTTCAACATCCGCGGCGAGGACCTGACCCCCGGCGACGACTACGGCATGATGCGCGAGGTCATGCGCCGCCGCTTCGGCCGGCTGGTCAAGGACGAGGATGCCGGGGAAGAGGTGGTCCGGCCCGACCTCCTCCTGATCGACGGCGGCGCCGGCCAGCTGGCCGAGGTGCTGGCCGTTCTGGCCGATCTGGGGCTGGACGACATCCTCGCGGTCGGCGTCGCCAAGGGCCCCGACCGGGACGCCGGCAAGGAGCATTTCTTCATGCCCGGCCGTCCGCCCTTCATGCTGCCGCTGAAGTCCCCGGCCCTGTATTACATCCAGCGCCTGCGCGACGAGGCCCACCGTTTCGCCAACGGAGCCCACGCCAAGCGCCGCTCCATGGACATCAAGAAGAACCCGCTCGACGAGATCGAAGGCGTCGGTCCCGGGCGCAAGAAGGCCCTGCTGCACGCCTTCGGTTCGGCCAAGGGCGTGGGGAAGGCGGGGGTGGTCGACCTGGTCAAGGTGAACGGGGTCAGCGAGGCGCTGGCGGAACGGATTTATGCGTTCTTCCATCCGGCGGGGCGGGGGTAGGGCGGGGCTGGAACTGGAGGGGAGGCGCGCGCAGGAGGCCGGTGAACTGCTGCAAGTGACTCATTTCGGCCGTTGGAAGAGTCTGTTCTTGGCACCACTTATGCCATCCCGACGCAGGCCCGGGACTGACTGCTCGCAGGATCTTGAGATCTGGGTTTGCGGACCTGTCACGCCGACAGCCAGATCGCCGCAGCAGTGTAGAGGGTGATGCCGAGGGTGAGGTTGAAAGGAAAGGTGATCGCCAGGGATGCGGTTACGAACACGCCGGCGTCGGCCTTGGGGGCCGCCAGCCGCATGGCCGCAGGCACGGCGATATAGGACGCCGAACCGGCGAGTATGGTCAGGAGAGCGGCGTTGCCAGCTTCCAGCCCGGCGAGCCGGGCCAACCCCAGCGCGACGCCTGCCGAAAGTAATGGAAAGCCGAGAGCGAAACCGATGACGCTCGGCGTCAGCTTCCGCCCCCCCTCCATCAGACGCCGCGCGGCGATCAGGCCGAGGTCGAGCAGGAAGAAGCACAGGGCGCCCTGGAACAACGGTCCGACAAAAAGGTCCAGCCGGGCCATGCCGGCCTCGCCGGACACGAGCCCGACAAGGAAGCTGCCAAGCAGCATCACGGAGGCCGCGCCGACGAACACCTCCCGCAGGATCGCCCGTCGCCGCCCCGGCTCGCCACAGCCCGCACCGTTGAGCAGGATGAGCGCCGTCAGGATGGCAGGGGTCTCCATCAGCGCGAGCACGGCCGCCATATAGCCGCCAGACGGCAAGCCGACGGCCTCCAGATGTTGCTGGCCGGCGGCGAAGGTCACGACCGACACCGACCCGTAGGTCGCCGCCAGGGCGCACAGGGTCGATCGGTCAAGCCGGGCCATTCGCTTGAGAATGGCGAAAGCGACCAGCGGCATTAGGGCGCTGAGCGCGACGCCCGTCGACGCCGCCGTCAGAAAATCCCCGTTGAACCCTGCGGCGCGCGCTTCCACCCCGCCTTTGAAGCCGATGCAAAGCATCAGGTAGAGCGACAGACCCTTGGCGACCGGCTCGGGAATGGCCAGGTCCGAGCGTGCTAACGCAGCCGCTGCACCGATGAAGAAGAACAGGATGGCCGGGGAGGTCAGGAGCGCGAGGCTCGTGGAGAAGTCAGGCATGCGTCAACTGGTCCGCTGGAGGTGGGCCCGAATGACCTCGACCGGCGCGGCTATCCAGTTTATTGATGTGATAGATGCTATAACGGATGCTAATGATATGGCCGGACGGCTGGTCAATCTGGACATGGACCTGCTGCGGGCCTTTGTGACGGTTGTCGAAACCGGCAGCTTCACGCGCACCGGGGTGCTGCTGGGTCGAACCCAGCCGGCCGTCAGCCTGCAGATCCGCCGGCTGGAGGAACAGTTGCGGTCGCCTCTGTTCGATCGCGGTAGCAAGGGGATCGGCCTGACGACCGAGGGCGCAGGCCTGTTGCCGCAGGCCCGCAGACTTTTGCGGCTGAACGATGAGATACTCTCGACCCTGGGAGACGGGGATCTGGAGGGCGAGGTTCGGTTTGGCGCGCCCGAGGACATCGCGACGATGCATCTGCCCGGAATTCTCGGCGCGTTCGCGCGCAGCCATCCCCGTATCAAACTGTCGGTGACCTGCGACTACACCGCCAATCTGCTCGACCAGATGTCGCGCGGGATGCTTGATCTGGCGCTGATCAAGAGAGAACCCGTAGGGCCGGAACTAGGCGTGCGGGTCTGGAGCGAGCCTCTGGTCTGGGTCGCGCTGGATACGTCCATCATCGAGGCGTCGACGCTGCCGCTGATCATCGCGCCGGCGCCTGACATCTATCGCAAACGGGCCTTGGGCGCGCTCTCGGACGCCGGCATCGCCTTCCGCGCATCCTTCACCTCGCCCAGCCTCGCCGGTCAGATGGCGGCCCTGCGCGCCGGGCTCGGCGTGGGTGTCCTCCCCGCCGCCATGGCCCCGCGTGACCTGTCGGTCCTTGGGCAGCCGCTCCCGACGCTGAGTGACAGCGAGATCGCGTTGGTCACCGCACGGGGCACGGGCGGACCCGCAGACCTTCTCGCACAGGAGGTTTTGCGTGCGCTCGAGCGAGGCCCTGTCCCGTCATGAGGGGCGGTTATCGGCCGCATCACGACTCGTGATTGGCGCGGCGACCGCGTCCTTGTCATGTTGACGGTGCGGCCCGGGCCCCTCTGACGATCATAAGGATCGTGATGTCGGACCGCATCGGGTGCGCTCGATGACGGGGTCCGGCTGCTTCAATCCCCCTCCCCCCATCGAACCGACGGCCTCGGCGTCGAGCGCACCCCTTCAGAGAAGGAGAGGCTCCATGTCTATCGTGCTAGCGCGCCGGCTTCAGGGATTTCATGCCCTGCTGGAAATGGCGCTGAAGGACGAGCGGGCGCGACCGCGTCCGGACGACCGCACCGTCGCGGGTATCAAGAAGAGGAAGCTGGTCATCAAGGACCGGCTCGCCATCTTCAACAGCAGCCAGATGCCGTCCGCGCCACACTAGCGTCCAGGAGGGTCGGCGGCTCTCCCCGGCCGCCGGCCCTTATTCGCTCCGACACCCTCAGCCGATCGCCGCACGGCGCGCGATCCCATCCGAGGTCCCATGACCCAATCAAACCGATTGCTACGAAAACGACCTGCGATTGACCGGGACGACGTCTGGACGCCCGGCAACATCGTTCAGATGGATGCGGTTGTCGCCGCCTGTGCCATGGTGGCCCAGGCGGACGGCTGGGTCACCCCTGACGAACGCACGCGTATGCTCGACCGTATGCGTAATTCCCCGACGATCGCCTTCTTCGGCGCCGACGATGTGCTGCTCATGTTCGAAGCACTGAACCTGCGCTTCCAGCGCGATCTCGACGAGGGGGAGGCGACGGCAGAGATTGCCATTGCGCGGCTGCGCGGCCAGCGCGGCCCCTCCCGCCTCTTGATCGAAACGGCTTGCTCGGTCGCCAAGGCCGATGGCCGCTTCGACGCCGAGGAACGTGACGTGATCATGCGACTGTGCAAGATCCTCGGCCTCGATCCGGCGTCCTTCGAGTTGGTCTCCGGTGACGGGGATGGACCATGAGAGTCAGTCCGCCCTCGAGCTCGGCCGGTCGCGCAAGGGCGATTCAATCGGCGCATATGACCTGCCGGGTCGCCGGCCATGAAAGTTCGCCAACTACCCGACCGGTCGAGTCCCTTGGCGCGATCACCGACGAAAACTCCACCCGGCGACCCAGCCGGCAGACCTTTGACATCAGTGTCTGAGCGCGGAAACAGGACGGCGTTCGGGGTCATGGACGGTCAGGTCCGCGCCGTTTCGAAGCTGACCGCCTGAACACCCCGGCCCTCGGAATTCAGGGCGCGATCAACCATCCCGCGGGCCCGCCCCGCGCCCGGCCACGCGGCCTTTCGATCGGGACAGCAGTCCCCCTTAGAGGGCCGTCCGTTACTTTAGCGAAGGTCTGATCCCACCGTGCCAGCCGATGCCCCTATCCTGTTGCTGGGTCTCGTCCTGCTGATTACAGGCGGCGACCTCCTGGTGCGCGGAGCGGTCCGGATCGCCGAGAGACTGCGCCTCTCGCCAATGCTGATCGGCCTGACGGTCGTGGGTATGGGCACCTCGACGCCCGAACTGGCCGCCAGCCTCCAGGCCAGCCTGGCCGGATCTCCGGGTATCGCCATCGGCAATATCGTAGGGTCGAACATCGCCAATGCCCTTCTGATCCTTGGGGTAGCCGCCCTGATCGCCCCAATTGTGGTTAGTGGCCGCGCCCTGTGGCGCGACGGCGGCGTGGGCCTTCTCGCTGCCTTGGCGCTGCTGGCCGCCGGGGCGACAGTGGGTCTGTCCCGCGAGGCCAGTCTTGCCTTCCTGATCATGATGGCCAGCTATATCTATTATGCCTATCGTCAGGAGCGCATGGGGGCTCTTCACAGCGCCGCCTATGATCGCGCCGTTGCGATGGAAGAGGTTGATCCGGCCCTGATCCCGCAAAGTCAGCCCGAGGGCCGACTGTCGGTCGCCCTGCTGCTGCTCGTCGGCGGTCTGGCGCTGGTCGTCAGCGGCGGCAGCCTTCTGGTGCATGCCGCAATCGGTATCGCCGAACAGCTCGGGGTCAGCGACGCCGTCATCGGGCTGACGGTGGTGGCGGTCGGGACATCCGTCCCTGAACTGGTCACTTCGGCCGTGGCGGCCTGGCGCAGGCAGGGAGACATCGCACTCGGCAATGTCCTCGGCTCCAACATCTACAACATCCTGTTCATCGGTGGCCTCACCGGGGTGATCGCCCCCACTGGCGTGCCCGCGAGCATCATGGCCTTTGACCTCTGGGCGCTGGTGGCCGTGCTGCTGGTCGTGATGGCCTTTGCCTTCTCCGGCGGGCGGTTGAGCAGGAAAGAGGGCTTCGTCCTGGTCGCGGCCTATCTCGCCTATGTTGCCTACACCGCCGGGCTGCTCTGAACGTCCGGAAGTGGGACAGCTTCTTGCCAGTTGGTTCAGTCCTTGGCGGTCTGCGATGTCTGGCAGATGCTGTCAGGCAGGACCTCAGGTCGGACGGTGGATGTCCACCGTCGGGCTGAGCCCTAAGGCCTGCCAATGGCGCAGAGTAGTCTTCTGGCAAAATCAGGTTGTGTGTCCGACGCCGGTCCCGCCATCCCCTCGCACCCACACACTACCCCCGCCACTCCCGGTGCCCGACCCTCCCTCTCCCCCTCCGCGCGCGGATTGCCTATACCCCTCCCATGACCGACGAATCCCGCGACGCTCTGCTCTCCGGCTACCACCGTTTTCGTGAGGAGCACTGGCCTGCTGCCCGGGCCCAGTATGAATCCCTCGCCGTCGACGGCCAGAAGCCGCACACCCTGGTCGTGGCCTGTTCCGACAGCCGCGCCGATCCGGCCCTGATCTTCGACACCGCGCCGGGTCAGCTGTTCGTGGTCCGCAACGTCGCCAACCTGGTTCCGCCCTACGAGCCGGACGGCCAGCTGCACGGCGTCTCGGCGGCGCTGGAGTTCGGGGTCAAGGTTCTGGGCGTGTCGCGCATCATGGTCATGGGCCATGCCCACTGCGGTGGGGTGAACGCCATGCGCTACGGCGCGCCCGACAACTGCCAGGACTTCGTCGCCCCCTGGGTGGCTCAGGGGGCACCGACCGTGCGCCGCGTCTGCGAGGCCTGCCCGCCGGAACAGGCCGAGCAACTGGCCGAGGAGGCCGTGGTCCGCCTGTCGCTGGACAATCTGCGCACCTTCCCGTGGATCGCCGAGCGCGAGTCGGCGGGAACCCTGGCCCTTAGCGGCGTCCATTTCGGCATCGCCGACGGCGTTCTGCGCTCGCTGCGGGACGGGACCTTCGTGGCCCTGGCCTAGACCGAAACCGGTCTTGTTGGACGCAGTCCGGCAAGGCTCGGATCTCGGTCCGGCATGACTCCGGAGCCTGATTCACGGCATCGGCGGAATCGCGAAACGAATCCCCCTCAGCCGATCAGGCTTCAGCGACGCCTCGCTTCAGGGAGCGAAGCGTGGCAGATCGGCGTTGAAGGCAGCGGAGCCCTTTCATGACCCTCACCCATCACGCCAATCCCATCCCCAACATCCTGACCGGCCTGCGGCTGGTCGCGGGGGTGATCATGTTCCTGATCCTGGCCGGGGCGGCGCCGCAGGGCATCCCGTTCATGTCGGAATATCTGAGCCCGGACGACCAGTTCCGTTTCGGTCGCACGGCCTTCGTGATCTTCATGGTCGCGGCCTCGACCGACTGGGTCGACGGCTTCCTGGCCCGGCGCTGGCACGCCACGACCCGCTGGGGCGCCATCCTCGATCCGATCGCCGACAAGGTTCTGATCACCGGGGCCATCCTCGGCGTCCTGGCCTGGGGGGCCCTGCCGCAGATCGCCATCCCCTGCGGCCTGATCCTGTTCCGCGAGTTCGCCGTCTCAGCCCTGCGCGAAACCGTTGCCGGCAAGGTCAAACTGCCCGTCACCCTGCTGGCCAAGTGGAAAACCGTCCTGCAGATGGTCGCGCTCGGCGCCCTGCAGCTGGTCCTGCTGTGGGACGGCTTCGGCCTGCCGCTGGAATGGCAGCCCCATTTCCAGACCTTCGCCTACATCCTGATCTGGCTCGCCGCCATCGTCACCGTCTGGACCGGCTGGCAGTATTTCGCCAAGGCCCGGCAGAAGATGAGTCAGATCTGAGGGGGTCCAGAAGCGACCGCGCTTCCTGTCCCAGCCGCCGAGGCCGGGAAGTGATTAGTGGCTAGTGGTTAGTGATTGCGGCTTCGCTGCCGGCGGAAGGGCGGCGCAGACCGCGCTCTCGCGCAGGCGGCGGCCAACCACCAATCACTAATCACTAATCACCCGCGTCAGCGGACGCCCAGCTCCGCCACCAGCCGCTCCATCCCGTACACATCCCGCAAGGCCGTCGTCACCGCACCCGTGGTCACGATCACCGAGCGGTTGACGTTGCGGTCATAGCCATAGGCATTGCGCTGGGTCAGGACGGTGGAGTCGAAATTGGCCCCGAGGATCTCGCCCGCCTCATTCACCACGGGCGAGCCTGACGAACCGCCTATGGTGTCGGAAGACACCGCCATGTTCATCACCGTATCGCCGTCGATCCGCTCGCGCGCGGCCAGCAGTTTCGGCGCCACGTCGAATGGCGGGGCACCCGTGGCCCGGTCCCACAGGCCGTCGAAGGTCGTAAAGGGGCCCCAGCGCTGGCCGGGGACGTCCGAACCCTCGATCTTGCCATAGGTCAGACGCAGGGTGCCGGTGGCGTCCGGATAGACGGCGTCGCCATAGGCCGCGAACCGGGCGGCGGCCAGCTGTTCAGAGGCGCGCTCGGTCGGGGCCTGGACCCGCGTTTCCCAGTCGGAACGCACCGCCCGGGTCTCGTCCTGGATCGACAGCAGATACTGGATCAGCGGATCGTCGGAGGCCTCGATGGCCGCCAGACCGCCCTCCCACAGCGCCCGGCGCACGGCCGGATCGGCCAGGGTCGTGCCCCCGATCAGACGGGCCGATAGCTGTTCGGGGGACTCCCGGCCCAACAGGCCCCGCACGCGCGGGTCATCGACGGTCAGCCATTCGCGGGTCTTGGACAGCCACCATTCCATGCGGACCTGTTCCAGGGTCGGGTAGACCGGACGTTCGGCGAACAGGCCGGACTGCACCGACGCCAGTCGGCTGTCGGCATACTCAGGCAGACGCTCGGCCGAGGGTTTGGCGCGCTCCTGCGCACCCCGCACCAGCGTCCGGGCCCAGCTGAACAGCTGCGAGCCTCCGGCGACCGAGGTCGTGCCCATTCCGGTGCCGCCTTCCAGCAGGGCCATGGCCGGATAGAGCTCGCGGGCGATGGGCTGTACCTCGGACAAGGTCCGCCATGGCGTTCCGCTGGTCATCGGTCCGTTCCCTCCGCCAGCGGCTCTTTCGGCGGCCTCGACCGCTTTCAGAGCCATCCACCGGGAGATGAAATCCGCTTCCTGCTCGGCCTTCATCTGCATGAAGTCCGGATCGACCAGCGCCGCCATCCGGCCGCGTCCGCGCTTGTAGGTGTTCTCGACACTCGAGATCGGATCCATGGCGATGAAGGCGTTCTCCTCGCTCTCCTCGGAGAACCGGATCAGCCGTCCGCGCAGTTCCGAGGCGATCAACTGGTCCATCGGCAGGACCACGTCGCGGATCGTCATCAGCTGGTCCTGGGTCAGCAGCCGCTGGGTCGAGCCGGGGCTGCCCGAGACGAACACGGGCGTGCCCTCGACCGGGTTCGAGGCGTTCCACACGAAATGGGTCGGCGTCGCGGCGGGGGCACCGTTCTCGTACAGGCGGATGAAGGCCGCATCGATGGCGAAGCGGGGGAAGCTGAAATTGTCCAGATCGCCACCGAAGGTCGCCGCCCGGTCCTCCGGCGCGAAGGCCAGACGGACGTCGGTGTATTTCTTGTAGGTGTAGAGTTTGAACTGGCCGCCGCGGTACAGGCTCACCACCTGGCAGCGCTTTCCGGGATCGCCGCCGCAGGCCTCCTGCTCGATCCGGCCCGCCTCGGCGTCGCGCGCCCGGGTGAAGGCCTGCCCCTCCAGCCCCGCGCCGACCGCGTGCATTCGTTCGGTGACGTCGGCGATGTCGGTCAGGATTTCCGCCGTCCCGCCCGGGCATTTCAGCTCTTCCTCGCGGGTTCGCGGGGTGAAGCCGGTTTCGGCATAGTTGATCGCCTGGGTCGAGAGGTTGGCCACGCAGGTGGAGACGCAGTGATTGTTGGTCATCACCAGCCCCTCGCCGGAGACGATGCCCGCCGAACAGCCGCCGAACTTGACCGAACTCAGCCGCACCCGGTCCAGCCAGGCCTGGTCGATGTTCGTCCCCAGGGTGGCATTGGCCCGCGCGATGGGGAAGTTGTCGAAGGTCCACATGCCTTCCTCTGCGCGCGCGGCCGAACCGGCGGCGAGGGTCAGAAGGGCGGCGGCGAGGGCGGGGGTGAGGTGACGCATGGGTATCTCCAGCAAATTCGTTCTCCCTCCCCCTCCGGGGGAGGGTGGTCGCGCAGCGACCGGGTGGGGAGGGCTCGGCGACGCGAGCGCTGTGCCTGTCTCGCCGAAGCGCCCCCACCCTGTCGTCGCTGGCGCGCCGACATCCCTCCCCCGGAGGGGAGGGAGACCGGTCGTTGTTATTCCACCCCCAGCTCTTCCAGCAGGTGCGGGCTCGGATAGATGTTGCGCAGGGCCTCGGTGATCGCCGCGGTCGACACCGTCACCGTCCGGTTCAGTTCGCCGTCATAGCCGTACGAACCGCCCAGCGAGTGAATGTTGCCGTCGAAGGCGGCACCGATGACCTCGCCGGCGGCGTTGATCACGGGCGAGCCCGAGTTGCCGCCGATGATGTCATTGGTCGAGGTGAAGTCGAACACCGTGTCCTTGTTCACCCGGCTTTCGTTGTCGATGAAGGCCTGGGCGGCGTTGAACGGCTCGGCGCCCGTCGCCCGCTCGTACAGGCCGCCCATATAGGTGAAGGGCGGAACGGTGACGCCGCGATAGGTCCAGCCCGCGACCTGACCATAGGACAGGCGCAGCGAGAAGGTCGCGTCGGGATACTGGTTGGTGCCGTAGGCCGCGAACCGGGCCTGGGCGACCTTTTCGGCCGCGCGGGCGGTCGGAGCGTTGACCTCGGCCGACCAGCGGGCACCGATGGCCTGGGCCGCGTCGTCATTGGCGACGATGAAGGCCAGCAGCGGATCGGCCTCGGCCAGTTGCGCGGTCGTCATGGTCGCGGCCTGGGCGCGGAAGGCGGGGTCGGCCATCCGGGTACCGTCGATCAGTCGTTCGGCCAACGCCTCCGGGCTTTCGCGGCCCAGCAGCGCCTTCACCTGCGGGTGATCGACCGTCAGATATTCGCGGGTCTTGGACAGCCAGTAGCGTAGACGGATCTCCTCCATCTCGATGGCGATCGGCGTTTCGGCACCCACTGCGGCGGCCAGACGCGCGCGCTGGGCATCGGTCATGGCGGTGTTCTTGGAGGCCCGCACGATGGCGCGGGCCATCTGGTACAGGGTCGAACCGCCACCGGCGGCCTGTTCCAGCTGGCGGACCGGCAGATACAGGTCACGTGCCGTGGCCTGGACGCGTTCCAGGTCGGCCCAGGGATCGCCGATCTGCTGCACCAGGTTGGGATCGGCGGCGACGTGGGCGCGCAGCTCGGCCTCGGCCTCGCGCTTGGCGGCCATGAAGGCCGGATCGGTCAGGGCACCCTGCTGGCCGTAATAGACCTTGAAGCTGTTCTCGAGCCCGAAGATCGGGTCGAACGACAGCCGCTTGGCCTCATCGCCGGTCAGCGAATATTCCAGCAGGCGACCCCGCAGTTCCGAGGTCTGGATCAGGGTCACCGGCAGCTGCTGGTCGCGCAGACGCTCCAGCTGGCTCATCGTCAGCAGGCGAGAGGTCGAGCCGGGGTTGCCGGCCACGAAGACCGGGTCACCCTCGGCCGGGGCTTCCGGGTTCCAGCGCAGGAAGCTCGGGCTTTCGACCGGAACGCCATCCTCATAGGCGCGCAGGAATCCGGCATCGAGGGCGTAGCGCGGGAAGTTGAAATTGTCGGGGTCGCCACCGAAGAAGGCCGCCTGGTTCTCGGGTGCGAAGACCAGCCGGACGTCGTTGTAACGGCGGAATTTGTACATGGCATAGCGGCCGCCGCGATAGAAGCTGATCACCTGGCAGTTGAATTTCGGATCGCCGGCGCAGGCTTCGGTCTGGATGGCGTTGGTCTCGGCCGCCCGGGCGGCGTTGAAGGCCGCGCCTTCCAGCCCGGCCCCGGCACCCAGCACCCGGTCGGTCACGTCGACGATATCGACCAGCACCTCGGCGGTCTGGCCGGGGCAGCGTTGCTCTTCCTCGCGGTTGGCGGTCAGGAAGCCGTTCTTCACATAGTCCCGCTCGGGCGAGGACAGTTCCTGGGCGCAGCCGACGACACAGTGCCAGTTGGTCAGGATCAGGCCTTCGTCGGAGACGAAGGAGGCCGAACAGCCCTGGATACGCACGGCGGCGTTGCGGACCCGGTCCAGCCAGGCCTGGTCGATCCGGGTGCCGTATTTGTCATTCACCGTCTGGATCGGGAAATTGTCGAAGGTCCACATGCCTTCGTCGGCGCGGGCCGAGGAAGGCGTGGCCATCATGGCCAGCACGCCGGCGAAGGCGGCGATCGAGGCGGTCGCCGAAAAGGCGGCACGAAGCGAACGAAGCGACATTCTGCTGATTCTCCAGGGTGGTCGGCGGACGTCACCGACACTTGCAGTCTGAATAGACCCGATGAACGAAGTCCGTCCATCGCTTCTCCACGGGCATTGCGAATGCGTAACTGTGGTCGCCTTACCCCGATTTAACTTGGCCCTGCTCCCTTGCATCGTCAGATAGTGGCCAACGTCAGGGGTCTTTCCGTTTCCATGTCGCTCGCACTATCAACCCTTCTGTATGAATGGCGCCGCTATATGGCAGCCGTCATGGCGCTGGCCCTGTCCGGCCTGCTCGTGCTCGCCATGACCGGCGTCTTCATCGGCATCGGCAAGGGCTTCACCGCCACCATTGAGCGGTCCAGCGCCGACATCATCATCATGCAGCCGGGCGCCACCAGCCTGATGGGCGGGCCGTCGGGCGTGCCGCGCCGCTTCATACCGATGGCCTATCGCAATCCGCAGGTCGTCGAGGTCCAGCCACTGGACGGCTCCGGCGGCTCATTCCAGAGCGTCAAGAATGTCGACCCGACGATGTCCCAGGCTGAACGGGCCCGTCAGCGCGCGCCGAAACAGGAATTTGTCCAGGCCAGCATCATCGACACCACGCCCGGCGCGGTGACCATTCCCACCGACTATTCGCCGGAGCTGGTCGACGCCCTGCGCCAGCCCTACACCGTCGCCATCGATGAGACCGCACTGGCCAAGCTGGGCGTCAAGCTCGGCGACAAGGCCCTGTTCAACGGCCAGACGGTGACCGTGGTCGGCGTCACGCGCGGCTACCCCAACATGATGGGCTCCACGATCGTCATGTCGCGCGACACCCTGCGGATGCTCGGCCGTGCCGACACCGGCCCCCGGGTCGGGCCCCTGATGATCAAGCTGCGCGATCCGTCCCAGGCGGACCGCGTGGCGGCCGAGCTCAATGCGCTCGGTGATGGCCAGTGGAAGGCCTGGACCCGTCAGGAACTGGCCGACGCCAACGCCGGCGCCATGTTCGAAGAGGGGATTCTCGTCATCATCATCGGCGGCTGCGTGGTGCTGGGCACCATCATCGGCGTGGCCATCACCTGGCAGACCCTGCGCGGCGCCATCATGGCCAATATCAAGGAGTTCGCCTCGCTGCGGGCCCTCGGCGTCGGCATGGGATCGCTGAACCGCATCGTCATGGAGCTCAGCTTCTGGGTCGGCCTCGTCGGCGTCGCCGCCGCCATCGGCCTGACCCTGCTGGTGCAGATGTTGGCGCTCGCCAACGCCGTCATCATCTCCTTGCCGCCGATCCTGCTGATCATCGTCGGCGGCGGCCT
Organism: Caulobacteraceae bacterium; assembly: GCA_965284535.1. Lineage (GTDB taxonomy): Bacteria > Pseudomonadota > Alphaproteobacteria > Caulobacterales > Caulobacteraceae > Brevundimonas. The sequence continues at coordinate 234,083 of OZ260090.1, read as the reverse complement.
TGTCGTCATCGCCATGCTGTCGGGACTGCTGTCCCTCGGCATTCTCAAGAACAGCCAGCCCGCGGATCTGCTGCGATGACCGCTCATACCAAGGCGCACGGAAAACACGGCGACTTCGCCATCGAGGCCAAGGGCCTGGTGAAACGCTTCAAGTCCGGCAAGCAATTCGTCGAGGTGCTCAAGGGGGTCGACTTCGACGCCCGCCATGGCGACCTGACCATGGTCATGGGTCCGTCCGGCTCGGGCAAGTCGACCCTGATCGCCGCCCTGTCCGGCCTGCTGCGGCCGGAAGAGGGCCGGGTCGATACGCTGGACATCGATGACCTGTGGAAGCTGTCGTCCGGCCGGATCGACCGCTTCCGCCTCGACAACTGTGGCTTCATCTTCCAGGGCTTCAACCTCTTCCCCGCCCTGACCGCCCTGCAGCAGGTCGAGGTGGTGCTGAAATTCCAGGGCCTGTCCAAGGGCGACGCCCGGCGGCAGGCCAAGGCCACGCTCGAGGAGGTCGGTCTCGGCAAGCGCCTTGGCCAGCGGCCCTCGGCCCTTTCGGGCGGCGAGAAGCAGCGGGTCGCCATCGCCCGCTGCCTGGCCAAGAACCCGCAGATCCTGTTCGCCGACGAACCGACCTCCGCCCTCGACGGCGAGAACGGCCAGATTGTCATCCGCCTGCTGCGCCGCGCCGCCACCGAACATGGTGCCGCCGTCATCTGCGTGACCCACGATCCTCGCCTCGAGGAATGGGCCGACCGCGTCATCAAGATCGAAGACGGCGTGATCATCGACGATCAGCGCCGCACCCCCAACCCCGACGCCACTCTGGCCTCGCACTGAATCGCTCCAGGACCTCCGTCATGCCCGCCTTCCTCAAGAACAAATGGCTCTGGATCGGCATCGTGCTGATCATCGCCGTCATCGCCGTCCTCTCGTTCATGCAGAGCGCCGGCAAGGCGAAGAAGGCCGAGGACGAGAAGGCCGCGGCCACGCGCGTCGAGAGCCCCTATGCGGCCATCGCCAACGGCAAGGTCGACGTCGAGGGCGGGATCATCCAGATCGCGGCCCGCCGCGGCGGCGTCGTCCGTGACGTGCTGGTGCAGGAGGGCGACCGTGTCGTCGCCGGCCAGATTCTCGCCCGTCAGGAAGACGACGAACCCCGTCTGGCCCTGCAGAGCGCCAACGCTGATGTCGAGCAGGCCGAGAGCCAGCTGCGCGCCATCCAGGTCGACATCCGCACCGCCCAGCGTGAGCACGACCGCCTCGCCCGTCTGGTCGAGTCCAACTTCGTCGCCGCCGCCCGCATGGATCAGGCCCGCGACGCCATCGCCACCGCCCAGGCCCGCCTCGGCTCCCAGCAGGCCGCCGTCCAGACCGCTCGCGCCCGCCGCGACCAGGCCGCCTACAATGTCGAGCTGACGGTCATCCGCGCACCCCAGTCGGGCCGGATCGTGCGACGCTACGCCAACCCCGGTGCCGGTGCCTCGACCCTGAACGTGTCCAACATGTTCGATCTCGAGCCCGACGCCCCGCGCATCGCCCGCGCCGAGATCGTCGAGAGCGACATCCCCAACATCACCCCCGGCCAGGCGGTCGAGATCACGCCCGAAGGCGATCCGTCCAAGGTCTATGTCGGCACCGTCCTGCGCCGCGCCGCTGTCTTCGGCGCCCGCAAACTGGCTTCGGACGATCCGTCGCAACGCTCTGACGAGCGGGTCATCGAGGTGGTGGTCACCGTCGGCGACGCCCCGATGTTGATCGGTCAGCGCGTGCTGGTGAAATTCATGAAGCCTGGCGAAACCGCCGGAGCCCCCCGCGCCGTCTCAGTCGGCGTCCCCGCCAGCCGCTCGATGCGGGACCCGGTCAAGGGGGGGCGACGGCAGGGATGAGGCAGAAAGCGGCAGGCAGTAGGAATTAGGAATTAGCCAGGAGTGAAAGCAGCGAGTGGCAGTTTCCCTAATTCCTGCTCCCTACTCCCTCACTTCCCCTCGAACTCCGCTCTCCGCTTCTCCAGCGCCGCGGCCACGCCCTCGGCATGGTCGTCCGTCAGATGCGCCAGCGCCTGCATCGAGGCCGTCATCTCCAGGATCTGGTCGAAGGTCGCGTCGCGGCCCTGACGTAGCAGGGCCTTGGTCATGCGCAGGGCCTGGGGTGCGCGGGAGGCCACGTCCTCTGCGATCTCCATCGCCTCGTCCATCAGCCGATCGGGCGCGACCACCCGGCTGACCAGCCCCCATTCCATGGCCGTCTTCGCGTCCAGCACCCTTGCGGTGAACAGCATCTCGGCGGCGCGCGCATAGCCGACATTGCGCGGCATCAACCAGGCCCCGCCGTCGCCCGGCAATATGCCCAGCTTCAGGAAGGGCACGCCGAAGCTGGCCGTCTCCGAGGCGATGCGGATGTCGGCCAGTCCGGCGATGTCGCAGCCCAGCCCCATGGCCGGGCCGTTCACCGCCGCGATCAGCGGCACCTCCAGCCCGTACAGCGACCGCACGATCCGGTGCACCACGCGACGATAGCGTTCGCGGATATCGGCCCCCGTCCCGGCGAACAGGTCGCGTCGGTCCTTCATCGCCTTCAGATCGCCACCCGCCGAGAAGGCCCGCCCGGCCCCTGTCAGGATCACGCAGCGCACGGTTTGGTCGGCGTTCACCGCCTCGCAGGCCGCCGCGAAGGCCTCGCCGTCCTCAAGGTCGGGCAGGGCGTTCAGCCGGTCGGGCCGGTCCAGGGTCCAGAGTTCGATATGGTCTCGGCGGTCACGGCGGATCAGGGTCATGCGCCCGGTGTGCCGCAGGCGAGGCCGCGCCGCAATGTCAGGTCCTGGGGGTCAGGTCCGCGACGGTTTCCCCGCCAGCGACCACCAGGCCCGCAAGCCCGGGGCCTCGGGGGCCTCTTCGGAGGCCGGTTCGAGCCCCGCCTCCGCTGTGTCCGGGCTGGAGAAGGTTCGCACGGCGGCGGCGGCGGAGGGCGCGTCCCGGTCTTCATCGAGGAAACACGCGGGTTCCGCCGCGGTCAGGTCGGCGCGGGACGTCGGAGGACCGGTCACGGGCGCTGCCGTCGGAGCGACTGAAAAGTCCACGCCGCGCTCCATGGACCAGCCGGTCCGCCACGGCCGCATCAGCGTCGTTGCAACGAGCGTTGCCTTCAGCCTGAACATGGTCCCCACCCTTCAGTCCGGGACAGTGACACAGGTTTGGCTCCCACGCGACTGACCAAGCCTGACGGTGGAATTGCAAAGCCCCGGACCTTGCGGGCCGGGGCTGGGTCATCTTCAGGGCAGCGGGGCTGTCTAGCGGCGCTTGCCGAGCTTGATGGGCACGAAGTTCGACGGGTGGCTGACCACGCGGTCGCCGGCCCCATAGCCGTTCTTCGTATTCACCAGCATCCCGCCCCAGAGGGCAAAGGACATCATGGCGTGCTGCAGGTTGCGGTCCTTGTCTTTCATCCTGGCGTCTCCTTTCGAGTGATCGATGAAAAGAGACGCGTCGTGCTTTTCGGGAATCTCACCGTCATAGTCGTTTCGCGTCATGATCAAGCTAACGCCGTGATGCGGAAATTGCAATCGTTTTAATCCGCTTTCGGACCATATTTCGTATTCATGTCATCAACTGTCGCACAGAACCCACAGGGACCGCCCCGCAGCATTGCAACGCCCTGCGTCAAGGTCTGCGTGGTCGACGGCGCCACCAGCCTGTGCCTCGGCTGCTGGCGCACCCTGTCCGAGATCGGTGGCTGGAGCGGCTTCACGGACGAGGAACGCGCGCGGATCATGGCGGACCTGCCGGCGCGCGAGGCGCGCGCGGGAGGGATTAGGAAGTAGGAATTGGGGATCGAGAAGTAAGGCTCGGGCCCCGCGCGGAGGACGCAGGCAAAGATCCCCAATTCCTAATTCCTGATTCCTGATCCCTGACCTCTCCCTCCCCTTAACCCCCCGCAAACCACACCCCTTCACTGCATCCCAACCGCCGTGTGCGACAGGGGAGGGGCCGCAGAAGCGGTGCGTTCACCGCGAGCCGTGCATGCGTTTCGATCTGTCTTCATTTTGTGTCATGGCCCTGGCCGTCGCTTCGGCCCTCAGCACTGCCTGGTGGCTGAACCATGCCGATGCCCGCGGACAGGCGCAGGCCGCCGTTCCGGTCGCAGTCCACGCTCCGGCCGCGGGCACCCCCGCACAGGTGCTCAAGGCGGCCGACGGCCACTATTGGGCTGATGCCCTGATCGACGCCTCGGACGGAGGCCGTGCCGTCCATCTGATGGTCGACACCGGGGCCAGTGTCGTGGCCCTGACCCCCGCCGACGCCGTTCGTCTCGGCCTGCGGCTGAAGCCCGACGACTTCTCCGGCACGGTCATCACCGCCTCCGGTCCCGCCCGCGCCGCGCCGGTCCAGCTCCGCGCCGTCGCCGTCGCCGGGGCCCGCGTCGAACGCGTCGAGGCTCTGGTCGTCGAGAAGGGCCTGCCCCATTCCCTGCTCGGCATGAGCTACCTCGGCCGCCTCTCCGCCTTCAGCGCCACGCCGACAGAGATCACGCTGCGACCCTGAGAAGTGATGAGTGGTTAGTGGTTAGTGATTGCAGTGTCGCTGACGGCTGAAGGGCGGTGCTGTCCGCGCTACCTCGCAGGCGGTGGCCAGCCACCAACCACCAACCACTAATCACCCCTGGACCGCCTTCACCACCACAGCCGCCGCGGTCAGCAACAGCCACACCGCGAACGCCCGGCGCAGCACGGCCCGGTCCAGCGAATGCGCCAGCTTCGCGCCCCATGGGGCTACCGCCGTGGTCAGCACCGCCATCACGATCGCCCCGGGCACATTGATGTAACCCAGCGACAACGGCGGTCGCCCACCCGCGTCCCAGCCGAACGCCACAAACCCCAGTGTCGCCGCCGCGCCTATGGCCAGGCCAAATCCTGACGCCGTCGCCACCGCCTGATGGATCGGCCGTCCGCACAGGGTCATCATCATCCCGCCGAAGCTGCCGCCACCGATCCCCATCATGGCCGACAGCCCGCCGATGACCGTCCCGGTCACCCGCCGCCCCCAACCGGTCGGCAGGTCCGGCCTCAGCGTCACCCGCTCCGGCAGCAGCCCCATCTGCGCCGCCACCCCCAGCAGGCAGACGCCATAGACGATGGCCAGTCCCTGCATCGAGGTGACCCCCGCCACCCCCGCCCCGATCAACGCCCCCGCCGCCACCCAGGGCGTCCAGGTCTTCAGCACCGCCTCGTCCACCGCCCCGTGCGTCCGATGGGCCCTCAACGACCGCCACGAGGTCGCGACTATGGTCAGCAGCGACGTTCCGATCGCCGTATGCAGATTGCCTTCTCCCCCGACCCCCAGCATCTCGAATGCATAGAAAACCGCCGGCACGATCACTGTCCCGCCCCCGACCCCGAACAAGCCGGCCACCAGTCCGCCGATCAGCCCGGCACCGACGAGGGCCGCGAGCAGGATGAGGAGATCAGGGAGGGGGAGGGCGGTCATGCGTGCGGTCTGTCCGTCACCAGAGGACCGGAAGGCATGACCGGCCCCGGGCGAAACTCGCCCTTCCGGGGTCCGGCACCCGGCACGGGACCCGTCATGTCCCGAACTGAACCAGGCGTCCGTCCCGTTTTGAAGTCTATGAAAGGTAAAGATAAATTCATTCTGAACAAGGTCTTTACAGGCAGGATTTACTAGATGTTGAGATCCGCAATTCGAAGCGAAAAATTCCCTGAACGGGCGAAATTTCCGCCGGCTACGGGACGGTCCTGGTTAGCCGGATCTTAAGATGCCGGAGCCGGGTCGCTGGTACACCCCTTGCTCCTCCTCTCTTGCCGAACACCCGGCAATGAAAGGAACACTCCGATGAAAACCACCGCTTCCATCCTGGCGATTGCCCTGTGCCTCGCCGCCTCCGCGGGTGCCGCCCAGGCCCAGAGCCTGGACAACAACCAGCGCAACAACGCCAACATCCGGGCCCAGCTCAATGCAACGGTCCAGAACGTCACTGAAGACGTCGCCCTGACCTCGGCCGCGATCGCCAACTCCTTCACGGCCGAAGGCTCCAGCCTCGCGACCCTGAACAACTACCAGAATTTCTGGGGCGACGCCCGGTCGGACCTGTCGGCCTCGATCTCGAACGTCCAGGGTGATGTGGCTGCAACCTCGGCCGCCATCGCCAACTCGGCGAGCATCGAAGGGGACTGGGTCGGCGTTCTCAACAACGTCCAGCTGGCGGGCTACGATCCCACCTCGACCCTGAATGCGACCATCCAGAACGTCGGTGGCGATGTGGCTGCGACCTCGGCCGCCCTGAGCAACTCGGCCAGCATCGACGCCGACTTCGGTCGTCTGGCCTCAACCCAGATCAACCAGGCCGGCGTCTACGCCAACATGAACGCTACCGTCCGCGACGTCCGCGGCTCGGTCAACGCGACGGCTGCTGCCATCGGCAACAGCCTGACCGTCACCGGCTTCTAGAACCACTGACTTCCCGGTGTCGTCGCGCTGCAACGCGGCGACACCAACGTCATTGAAAGGCTTCGCAACATGACACGCTTCGGGTCAATCTTCAAAGGCACCGTCCTGGCCCTCACCGGCGGCGGTTTCCTCGTCTCTCCGGCCCTGGCCCAGACCGCACCGGCGCGCGGCAGCTCGCTGGCCACCTATGAGGCCGGCTACGCCAATGGTCGCCAGATGGAGGGCCGGACGTTCGGGCCCTCATCCAGCGCCCGGAGCGGTAACCGTCTGATCGTCAACGGCATCATCCAGTCCGACTCCAGCAGCTATTTCGAATCCGATCGGACCACGGGCGATCAGACCAGCAGCGGTGCCGACTATTTTTCGTCCGGTGCCGCCAGCAGCACGAGCACGGCGATCGGCAATCTTCTGACGGTCTCCGTCGCGGGGTCCTGGAACACCGTGATCGTCAACTCGACCCAGTCGAACACCGGCACCGTCACCGCCAACGGGACCACCCCGCCGCGCTGACCGCCGCTTCCGCCCCTCCCGGAGACCAGACATGACCCGCCCCCCTGTCCATACTGTGATCCTTGCCTTGGCCTTCGCCGGCCTGACGGCAGCCGCACCGGCGGTGGCCGCTGTCCCGGACGGTACCGTTCGCGGCGGACGGTTCCATGCCACGGGCAATGCCACCCCCTATACGGTCGCCCTGACCTGTATCGCCGAGCGCAACCAGACCCTCGGGCTCCAGGCTCCCCGGATGGCGGTCGGGCGGATCGGTGATCTGACGGGCCGGGTCGATTTCGACACCGGTGCCCGCGTCTCCCAAGGGGCCTCCCTGTTCGCCATCACGGCCCTGGCCCGCGCCGGTGCCCCGGTGGTCGAGCGGCTGGACAATACCGTCTCCCAGATCGAGCTCGACTACGCCCAGAAGCACCTGCTGTCCGACACGCCCGAACTGGCCGGCCAGTCACCCACGAATTTCCGCCCGATCTTCGCTGGCCAGGTCGCGGGCTCGGAGTATTTCATCGTCGGCGGCATCACCGAGCTGAACTACAATATCCAGTCCTCGGGTATCAGCGCCCAGGTCGGCGAAGCGGCCGTGACCGGCCTGAGGGGCCGTGCCGGCGCGTCCGACTATGTCATGAACGTCGCCGTCGACCTGCGGCTGGTCGACAGCCGCTCCCAGATCGTCGTCGACACGGTCTCCTTCCAGAAACAGCTGGTCGGCCGCGAGATGAACCTCGGCCTGAGCGGCGGCTCCGATACGGTCGGTGGCGTCCTTTCGGGCGGCACCCAGGCGGTCGAACCCCTGCAGGCCGCAGTCCGGACCCTCGTCGAACGGGGCGTTTTCGAACTGCTGGCCGGCCGGCAGACGGCCGAAGCCTACAGCGGGTGCCTCGAGCGGGCAGAGATCGGGTCATGAACCACCGCGCCCTGATCGCCGCCCTGCTGGTATCCTCGATCCTTTCGGGATGCGCCTCGACAGGCTTCGACCCCGCCACCGGCCTCTATGCCGCGCCGGTCGGGGGGGCACCGGCGACCGCCAATGCGACCCCCCTGACGCCGGCCCTGACCTGCCTGGCCGATACCGCCGCGACCCGCCGCCTTGTTGCGCCCCGCCTCGCGGTCGGCGAGATCGCCGATCTCACCGGCAAGCTGGATCTCGAGACCGGTCGCCGCGTGACCCAGGGGGCCTCCCTGTTCGCCGTGACGGCCCTCGGCCGGGCCGGGGTTCCCCTGGTCGAACGGGCGGACCGGACGGTCGCGGACGTCGAGCGGACCTATGCTGCGGCACAGGTCCTTTCCGATGCGCCAGCCGGCGCGGGGGAGGAACCGGGGCCCGTGCGCCCGGTCAATCCGGGCCAGATCGCCGGCTCCCGCTTCTACCTCGTGGGCGGCATCACCGAGCTGAACTACAATATCGAATCCTCGGGCGGGCAGCTGGCCTTGGGGGCCATCGACCCCGAGGACCCCAAGACCGTCCTCGGCGGCTCCCGCTTCGTCATGAATGTCGCTGTCGACCTGCGGCTGGTGGACTCCATCTCCCAGGAGGTGGTGGCGATCGCCGCCTATCAGAAACAGATTGTCGGTCGCGAAATCCGCGCCGGCGTGTTCGACATCTTCGGCGGGGTGGCCGTCGACCTCTCCGGCGGGCGCAGCGCCCTTGAGCCCCTGCAACTCGGCGTCCGCGCCCTGATCGAGCGCGGCGTCTATGACGTGGCTGCAGACCTCTATGGCCTGACCGATTCCGCCTGCTTGCCGTCGGTCCAGACTGCGGACACTGCCGGCGGCTACCGTCGGCTCCGCGACCTGCTTCCCCCGGGGGCGGTCATGCCCGTGACAGCGTTCGCCGCCGCGCCCGCACCGGTCCCGGCCCGGATCCCGGCCGCCCCGCCGGTTCAGCCGGGCACGCCACTGGCGAGCCCGCTGGACCTGCCGGCACCCGCATCCGCAGGGAATCCGGCCCTCCCGACGGGTGCCGTCCCGGTCGAGGGCACCCCGGCCCGCCCGCGCATCGATCCCCGTACCTGGCGGTTGAGCCGCGGCGGCTGATCTCTCACGCCGCCGTCATCCGGCCTGCAGGGCCGCTCCCGTACGGATCGCTGTCCGCAGGCCTGTGGCGTTCGTGCCCCCCGCCCCCTAGATTGCTGTTCATGGCCCGTTCCCCCTCCCAGCCCGGCAAGTCCGCCAAGCCCGTCCATGTCCCCGGCGAGGCGGCGCAGAGGGCGGCCGGCCTGTCCGAGGCGCGCGTGCCCTTCCTGTTCGACCCGGCGACGGCGACCAACCGCCCGCCGATGTTCGCCCCCGTCACGGGCCCGCGCCTGACGCCGGAGGAGGCCCCCGGCAAGCCCTCGGACTGGACCCCGCACCGCCCCGACCGGCCGCAGGACCGCAAACACATCCCCTTCCGCCTGCATTCGGAATACCAGCCCGCCGGCGACCAGCCCTCGGCCATCGCCGAGCTCGTCGCCACGGCGGAGACCGGTGAGCGCGATCAGGTCCTGCTCGGTGTCACCGGCTCGGGCAAGACCTTCACCATGGCCAAGGTCATCGAGGCGACCCAGCGCCCGGCCCTGATCCTGGCCCACAACAAGACCCTCGCCGCCCAGCTCTATTCCGAGTTCAAGAGCTTCTTCCCGGACAACGCCGTCGAGTATTTCGTCAGCTATTACGACTACTATCAGCCGGAAGCTTATGTCCCGAAATCAGATACTTACATCGAAAAGGACTCGTCCATAAACGAGCAGATCGACCGCATGCGCCACTCGGCGACGCGGGCGATTCTGGAGCGGGACGATGTGATCGTGGTGGCCAGCGTCAGCTGCATCTACGGCATCGGCTCGGTCGAGACCTATACGGCCATGACCTTCACCCTGAAGGTCGGCGACACCATCGACGAGGCCAAGCTGCGCGCCGACCTGATCGCCCTGCAGTACAAGCGCAACGACGCCGCCTTCGACCGCGGCATGTTCCGCAAGCGCGGCGACGTGCTGGAGATCTTCCCCGTCCACATGGAGGACCGCGCCTGGCGCATCCAGCTGTTCGGCGACGAGCTGGAATCAATACAAGAATTCGATCCGCTCACCGGCAGGAAGACCGCCGACCTCACCGAGATCACCGTCTACGCCGCCAGCCACTACGTCACCCCGCGCCCCTCGCTGAACCAGGCCATCACCGGCATCAAGGCCGAGCTGAAGGAGACGCTCGACTGGATGGTCGAGAACGGCAAGCTGCTGGAGGCCCAGCGGCTCGAACAACGCGTGCGCTTCGATCTGGAGATGATGGAGGCCACCGGCTCCTGCGCTGGCATCGAGAACTACAGCCGCTGGCTGACCGGCCGCAGCCCCGGCGAGCCGCCGCCCACCTTCTTCGAATACATCCCCGACAACGCCCTGCTGTTCGTCGACGAGAGCCACGTCACCGTCGGCCAGATCAGCGCCATGTACCGGGGCGACTACCGCCGCAAATCCACCCTGGCCGAATACGGCTTCCGCCTGCCCAGCTGTATCGACAACCGCCCGCTCAAATTCGACGAATGGGACGCCATGCGCCCCCAGACGATGTTCGTCAGCGCCACCCCCGGCCCGTGGGAGATGGAGCGCACCGGCGGCGTCTTCACCGAACAGGTCATCCGCCCCACCGGCCTGATCGACCCCCCGGTCGAGATCCGCCCGGTCTCCGGCGCCACCCGCAACCAGGTCGACGACGTCATCGATGAGGTAAAGAACGTCGCCCGCGCCGGCTACCGCTCCCTGGTCACCGTCCTGACCAAGAAGATGGCCGAGGACCTGACGGAATACATGCACGAACAGGGCGTGCGCGTCCGCTACATGCACTCCGACGTCGACACCCTGGAGCGGATCGAGATCCTGCGCGACCTGCGCCTCGGCTCATTCGACACCCTGATCGGCATCAACCTGCTGCGTGAGGGCCTCGACATCCCCGAGTGCGGCCTGGTCGCCATCCTCGACGCCGACAAGGAGGGCTTCCTGCGCTCCGAGACCAGTCTGATCCAGACCATCGGCCGCGCCGCCCGCAACGTCGACGGCCGCGTCATCCTCTACGCCGACCGCATGACCGGCTCGATGGAGCGCGCCATCGCCGAGACCAACCGCCGCCGCGAAAAGCAGGAGGCCTACAACGCCGAACACGGCATCACCCCGGAGTCGGTCAAGCGCGACATCCGCGAGATCATGGCCAGCCCCTATGAGAGCCGCGCCCTCGACCAGCTGACCGCCCCGGGCATGAAGGAGCAGAGCAAGCCCTTCACCGGCTCCAACTTCCAGGCCGCCCTCAAGGACATCGAAAGCCGCATGCGCAACGCCGCCGCCAACCTCGAATTCGAGGAGGCGGCGCGGCTCCGCGACGAGATCAAGCGGATGAAGCTGATGGACCTGGAGTTCGCCAACGAAGTCCTGACCGCCGAGGGCGAGACGGTCGACAAGTCCGCGCCGAAGCGGTGGCGGGCGGATGCGGCGGCTGAGAAGGCGGAGGCGTTCCGGAAGGGGCGGTGAGGGGGTAGGGCGCTCCCGGCGCGGAAGCCAGCACAAGTGTACCCGTAGACGAACTCGCGTTCCGGTATCAGTCTCCGGGATATGATTCGGGGAGCGCTGATGTCGGACCCAACCAATCTTATCCGAAATGTCGAAGTAAAATATTATCGGTCAATCAACGTTGCCAAGGTTCGTGATTGTCGTGATTTCAACGTTGTCACCGGACCGAACGACGTTGGTAAATCAAATTTTCTTCGAGCGCTGAATCTATTCTTCAATGAAAGCGCGCCCGACGGCACGGAAATAGAGTTTTCAAACGAGTTTTCTCATAAGCGTCTTGAGGCTGTACGCAAGGATTCCATCAAAGGGAAGCAATTCATACAAGTAACGGTCGAGTTTAATCGAGGGCCGTTTTTTCCCAACACGTTGCCGCCTCGCTTCAGTGTTACAAAAACATGGTATCGTGATAGTATTGTTGCTGCCACGACGGACAATCTACAGTTCCATATAAATTCTGGAAAGCTGAAAACGACAGCAGTAAAGGCGCGCGCTAGTCTTCAGAAATTTCTAAACCGTATCGTGTATACATACGTCCCTGCGATTAAAGACAGCGACACATTTCAGCAGATATTGGCCGATTTGCAGGAAGCCATGATAGGCTCAAGCGAAAAGGCCGGTTCCTCTTTAACGGCGCAAATACGAGCCTTTAATGATGAGCTCCGAACGCAGGCGGCGGAGTTGAGAGACGACTTTACCGCGTCGACGGGGATCAATGCTGACATCTCGCTGCCGCTCTCTTTGCGGGAGTTGTTTCAGTCGTTCAGCGTCAGGACGGACGGTATCGGTGGTGAATTTGTATCCCTCGACCAGAGGGGTGATGGAATTCGTGTCAGGTTTATTCCCGCCATCCTCAACTACATTGCCGAGCGGTCGAAGCTGCGGCACGTATGGGGGTTTGAGGAGCCGGAAAATTCTATGGAGTTCAAAAGAGCTTTTGAGCTCAGTCAAAAGATGACAGAATTGTACTCCAAGAACGCACAGATATTTATTACAACGCACTCACCAGCGTTTATAGATCTCACAAACAAAGATCAGTCGTTGTATGTCGCAAGGCGTGAAAACGATGCGACAACATTCAATGAACTGAACGCAAAAACGGCTTCTGCGCTTTATGATGGAGACGCGGAGATCGGGCTAGCGGAAGAGCTTGGCCACATCGCTTTGATGAGCAAATTACACACGCAATTGTCCTCAGCGATTGATGAAGCAAAAGCAGTAAAAGATACTGGGTTGATGATCCAGGCGGAGCTCGAATCTTCTAAGAGGCCGCTGATATTGACGGAAGGAAAGACAGACGCGCTGCTAATTTCATGTGCATGGAAAAAGCTGTACGAGACGGAAATCCCGTATTCAGTTAAATCATGCGACACCTTACCGGTCGATGATCCAAATGAGGCTGCTGGAGCGTCCGTTCTAGCAGGTTCCCTTCGAACCATACGTCCCGATTCACCGCATATCACGATTGGACTATTTGATCGCGATGCGGAAGGAGTAAGCTCCTTCAATCTTGACAAGAATTTCATAGCACTGGCTGATGTTCCTGATGCGAAGGTCCACAAGAATGAGAGAAGCATCGCCCTCATTCTTCCTACCCCCGAATTTAGGGTAGACAATGCGAGTAATGACAATCTGCCTATCGAATTTCTTTTTGAAAATGAAGTATTGCTTACCAAGGTCGGTGGACGCGGTATTGAAGTCGAGTTCGACCCGATATTGACGATGTGCCGAGGGAAGGTGATATCCAAGGCACCGTCAAACTTGCCAGAACACATGCGCATTAAAACGGGCAAAGTTCATTTTGCTGAAAAGGTCGCGCCTACCCTTCCGAAAGAGGCCTTTTCTGGCTTTGAACCGCTCTTTGAATCTATTCGCTTGATTGTCAGTAAGTACGGCGCAAAGGCATAGTCACAACCTGATGTGCGCTACCGCGACCGGCCACGCGGTCGGTGCACTGGGTAGGACGACAATCACTGGTGTCAGCGCAGCATCGCCGAACCGGCCTCGTCTTCAAACGGCTGACCTGGCCGCGCGGGTGACCAGCCTCCTATGAAGCCGGCTTCTTCCTCCGTGTCGGCTTGCGGCGCGGCGGCTTTCTGAGGCCCTCGGAGACCTGGCCCACCACGTCGCTGATCATTCCGGCGCCCACGACGCCCCGGGCCAGTCCGATGGCCGCCCCGGCTGCCGCGCCCACGACGGGGCCGACCAGCGGGATCGGCACGGCGATCAGGGCGCCCACGGCCGCGCCGGCGGCGGCGTCCTTGGTGATCTCATGCCGCATCACGGCCTTGCCAAGCTCGCCCGCTTCCCGCGCGGCGACGGTCGCCGCCCGGCCCGCTGAGTCCCGCGCGATCCGGAAGTCCGCCTCGTCGACCTTGCCGTCGCCGTTCAGGTCCCCGACCAGCACGGCGGCCCGTCCGCCCGCGTCGGCCATGGCCTGGCCGACAGACCCGGCCATTCGGCCCGCATCCTGTGCGCCCCGGGCGATCCTCGCGCCCATCCCCGACGCGGTGGCCGCCGCTGCCGCCGCGCCGCCGGTCGCCGCCCGTCCCGCCGCGCCCAGCGCGTTCTGGAAGGCCGAGGGCTTCGTGGCGACGGGTTCGATTGGCGTCGGGGAGACGATGACGGCCCGCGAAGTCGCGCCGTCGCGTGGTGATGATTTCTTCGACATTCAGTCCCCCGTGCGGGCGCACCCTTTCACCGGCCCTCAGCGAGCGCAAGCGGCGCGCCAACGGTCCCTTCTCCCCTTGAGGGAGAAGGTGGCTCGCGAAGCGAGACGGATGAGGGGTGAGACACCCATGCGTCCGGCAAGCCGCTGATCACCGGGAATACGGCCCTCGGAAGCGGCCCCCTCATCCGGCCCTCCGGGCCACCTTCTCCCTCAAGGGGAGAAGGGCGCCGTTGTCCGCGCCTCCGCCAGGGACTCCCACACCCCCAACCTCTCTCCTCCCGCCCCCGAAATCCGCCCCTTCCGCCCCCGTTACGACCGTTCCTGACGTCCCGCGCCCCCATACCCCGGTCCCTGAACCGCAGAGGGGGACTGCAACATGCTGCAAACACGGCAACCGCCCGACACCCGTTACGTCTCGGTCAGCCCCGAGACCTGGAGCCTGATCCGCGGGGCCTATCTGTCCGGCCTGTCGGCGCGGACGGTGGCCGGGCGGTTCGGCATTTCCGAGGGGGCGTTGCGCAAACGGGCCGCGCGCGAGGGCTGGACCAAGCGCGCCTTCGCCGCCCGCGCCACGCCCTGGCCGGGGGCGCCGGCCCGCCCGCCCGGCATGGCGCTCGCGCCCGTGCGCCCGACCGAGGCCGACGCCCCCCTGACCGAGGACGACATCGTCGCCGCCTGGACCGCGCCGATCCAGATCCGGCCCGGCGACCTGGCGCGCCGGACCCTGGCCGCCGCCGCCGAGGCGGTGAAGGGCGGGCGCGGGCTGACCGCCCTGCGGCTGGCCCGGGCGGCGTCCGAGATCGCCCGTCTCGACGCCCTGTTCGAATGGGTCGAGCTCGACCCCGCCGAGGCGGAGGCCCGCAGCGAGGAGGGCCAGTTGATGGCCCGCCGCTTCTTGCGGGAAAGGGCGTTGAATCTGGCCCGCGACCTCGCCCTCGGCCGCCCCCTCCCGCCCGAATACGACGAGTTCGTCCCCCCCGCGGAGGCGCAGGCATGAGGGGTCAATGTCTCGGGAAGGGCGGAATTGGCAATTTTGCGCGGGTCGGTTCTCCCTCCCCTCATGGGGAGGGTGGATGTCGCGTAGCGACAGACGGGTGGGGAACCGCCGCACGTCCGTGCCCTGCCCAGACCTACCCCACCCTGTCGTCGCTGCGCGCCGACGTCCCTCCCCATGAAGGGGAGGGAGAGCGCAGCCAAAAAGAAGGGCGCGGAAGCCTTGGCCGCCGCGCCCCTCTCATCAGACTGTGTGGTGGCTCAGAGGATCTTCAGATCGATCGCCGAGGTCTTGCCGCGCTGGGATTCCAGCTCGTATTCGACCTTGGCATTCTCATCGAGCCCTTGCAGGCCCGCCTTCTGAACGGCGGTGATGTGGACGAAAACGTCCTGACCGCCGCCATCGGGCTGGATGAAGCCGAAACCCTTGGTCGGGTTGAACCACTTGACCGTGCCGGTCGCCATAATGCGTCTCCTCAACGCGCTTTCCAGGCAGACGCCCCTTGGGGGACGCCCGTCAGTCCTGCTGGACGGCTCGTTCAGGCGAAGGAGCTGGCGCGGGTGTGGACGCCGCACGAAATCCGGACTGCGGCGACTTTTTCTCGCGCATTTGGGGTGCGGTCAACCCGCCTTGGACGCCGCCCCGGCCAGCCGCGCACGCGACGGGCCCATGGCGCACAGCGGCCGCGGGGCCCCGTCCAGATGCAGATGGTTGGCGTGGGCGTCGTTATAGTCCGGGGTCAGGACGGTCGAGAACACGCGGCAGGCGCCGTCGCGGATGCGCCGCAGGAAACCCGCCCCTTCCGCCCCGCGTGGCCCCTGTCCGTCCCAGTCGGCCAGCACGGAAACTCGCCGTCCGTCCTCCAGCGTGACCCCGCCGATGTCCAGCGCATTGGCGCGGGCGTGTTCGCTGGGCCGGGCGCCGGGGTCGGTCTGGCCATAGATGCGGCGGCAGCTGTAGGTGCCGACATCGTTCAGGCTGGCGACGCGGCTGCCGAACCGCGCCTCGGCCGCGGGCTGCAGCACCTGCCGCTCCCAGATCACATAGCGCACCGCCAGCGGGCACTGCAGGACCGGATTGCCGGGCAGGGGGGTCACCGCGCCGCCGGTGATCCGCACCGCCCCCCGCACCACGCAGAAGCCGCCGTCGTCCCGGTCCTCCGCCCGCTCGACCTCGACCCCCGCCTCGCGCAGCACCTGCATACAGGCGTCGGTGACGGCGGTGGTCTGTTCGGCGGCGGCGGTGGAGGGCAGGACGAAGTCGTCGACCTTGGCCGCCGTGGCCTTGCCGATGGGATGGCTGAGATCCAGCGGCTTCCACGGCAGGTCCTGATGCGGCGCGAAGACGTTGAGCAGGGCGAAGGCGGCGCAGACGCCCAGCGCCGCCTCCCACATCAGATTCCAGAAATCGGCGAAATCGCGCTTCATACGCCGACAGGCTTACCCGGCGGGCTCGATGGCCGCCAGCCGCCGGATCAGGGTTCCGCACGCCCGCTGGCCCGCCGCGCCGTCGTTGGACAGGGCGATGAAGCCGAAGCCGCGCTCGGGCACGGCCAGCACGGTCGCGAACCACATGGTGTTGGAGCCATTGTGGGTGATGAACGGCCCCGGTCCGTCGACGCCCCCTTTGGGATCGATGCCGACGCCCCAGCCGCAGGCATAGGCCGGCGGGTCTCCGGCGGCCGGGGTCAGCAGATGCGTCCGCGTCGCGTCGCTCAGCCAGTCCGGCCCGCCGCCCATCATGGCCGCGATGAACCGGCCATAGTCGGCCATGTCCATATGGACGGTGCCGGCGGGCCCCAGCGCCCGGGGATTGTCCGCGAACCCCGCCGGATTGACGGCGACCCCGCCCCGGTGGCCCCACGGTGCCTCGCCCCCTGGTGCGCCGAACCCGGCCGAGGTCAGGCCCAGCGGGATGAACAGCTCGGCCGCGATGACCGTCTCCCACGGCTGGCCGGTGATCGCCTCGATGGCCGCCCCGACGACGATGTAGTTGACGTTGCCATAGGAGAAGACCCCCTTCGGTCCGGCCGGCGGGGCGGAAAAGGCGCGGGCGGCCAGCTCGGCGCGCTGCACCGGCAGGGGGCGCTGGTCCGCATGGGCCGCCATCAGCCAGGCCTGATCCAGCAGGCCGGCGTCCAGCAGCCCGGCGCGGTGATGCATCAGCTCGTCCAGGGTGGTCCCGGACCAGGCCGGATCGATCGTCAGGCCGGGGAAGACCTCCCCGACCGGCATGGCCCAGCGCGCGCGCCCCTGTTCGACCAGCCGGCCGAAGACGGCGGCGGTCATGGCCTTGATGTTCGAGCCGAGGTGCCAGCGGTCGTCCGTCGTGGCCGTGTCGTCGCTCCCCGCGCGCCGCACGCCCCGCACCCCGGCCCAGCCCAGCCCCTCGCGGCTGACGATGCCCGCCGCCAGGGCCGGCGGCGCGGTCTCGGCGAAGACGGCGTCCAGCGCGGCCTCCGCCGCCGCATTGTCCGAACGCACGCGGGCGAGGGCGGGAAAGGCGCTGACCAGCGGCAGGGCGGCGAAACCGCCCAACAGGGCGCGGCGGGTGGCGAACATGGCGATCTCCGTCGTTGTCGCCGCTACCCTAGCCGACCGCGGCCGGGGCTGCACATGAGAAGGGCGACAGGTTTGACGCCGTGCGCCCCGGCGGCGCATCGTGCGGCCATGGGCAAGAAATCAGACCGCTACGACGCCGAACTGGAACGTCTCCAGATCCTGCTGGTCGAAACCCAGCACTGGACCATCGAACAGGGCCGCAAGACGCTGATTGTCTTCGAGGGGCGGGACTCGGCGGGCAAGGACGGGGCGATCAAACGCCTCACCGAATACATGTCGCCGCGCCAGACCCGCGTCGTCGCCCTGCCCAAGCCGACCGAGCGCGAGACCAGCCAGTGGTATTTCCAGCGCTATGTCCCGCACCTGCCCGGCGACGGCGAGACGGTGCTGTTCAACCGCTCCTGGTACAACCGCGCCGGGGTCGAGCCGGTCATGGGGTTCTGCACGCCCGAGGCCTATGTCCGCTTCCTCGCCGCCGTACCCCTTTTCGAGCGGATGCTGACCGACGACGGGATCGTCCTGGTCAAGCTCTGGCTCGACATCTCGAAGGACGAGCAGTCGCGCCGGCTGGAGGAACGGGTTGAGGACCCCCTCAAACGCTTCAAGGTCTCGCCGCTGGACGCCGAGGCCCAGGCCCGCTGGGACGAATACAGCGTGGCCCGCAACCGCATGCTGGAAGAGACCGACAACAACCACGCCCCGTGGACCGTCGTCGCCACCGACGACAAGAAGGCTGCCCGCCTGAACATCATCCGCCACATCCTGCGCGCCATGGGCGGCCCCGGCACCGCCGCCGACGCGCCCGACGGCGATGTGGTCTTCCCCGCGTCGAGGTCCAGGGGGCGACTGGCACCCTGATCAGAAGCCGAGTTCGGCCCGCAGAGCCTCCGGGCTCATCCCTCCCGCCCGCAGCTCCGCCAGCGTCACCGACCGGTCGCGCTTGGCATAGCGCCGCCCGTCCTCACCGACGAGCAGCCGGTGATGGACATGGACCGGGACCGGCCAGCCCATCAGCGTCTGGATCAGCAACTGAACATGGGTCGCCTCGAACAGGTCCTCGCCGCGGATCACATGGGTCACGCCCTGCAGGGCGTCGTCGTGGGTCACCGCCACATGATAGGCGGTCCCGGCGTCCTTGCGGGCCAGGACGACGTCGCCCGCCGACTCCGGCCGGGCCTTGACCTGACCGGTCCCGCCGTCCGGACCCCGGCCTTCCTCGACGAAGCTCAGCGCGTTCCAGACGGCCTCGCCGAGTGCCTCGCGGGCGCGGTCCAGCGACAGCCGCCAGGCGAACGGCCGCCCTTCGGCCAGCAACGTCGCCTCTTCCGCCACCGGATGCGGACCGGGCCGGGCCGCCTCGACCGGTCCGTGCGGCGCATCGCCGATGGCGTCGAGGATGTCCTTTCGGGTGCGGAAGCAGCGGTACAGCAGGCCACGGCCATCCAGTGCCTCAACGACCGCAGCGTAGTCTGCGAGATGGTCGGACTGACGCCGCATCGGCCCGTCCCAGTCCAGCCCCAGCCAGCGCAGGTCCTCGACAATGGCGGTCTCGAACTCCGGTCGGCAGCGGGTCGGGTCGATGTCCTCGCTGCGCAAAAGGAAACGCCCGCCGGCGTCCCGTGCGGCGCGCCATGCCGTCAGGGCGGAGAAGGCATGGCCACGATGAAGCCGCCCGGTCGGAGAGGGCGCGAAACGGGTGACGAGGGTCACGGTCGCTCTCAGATCCGCTGCACGGCACCGGCCTGCTCGGCCCCGTCGATCGCGGCGTGGACGTCGGACTCGGAAAGCGAGTCCATCTCCGCGACCAGGTCCTCAACAGCGAACTGCCGTTGCACGATCATCCAGTCGAATACACGGCGCACCCGGGCCCCCGCGTCCGGGAACGCCTTGCCGGTGGTGCGATACAGGCTGACCGGCTTTCGGACCGGCAGGCTGAAGTCCGGTGCGCGCGGTATGAGGCGCCGTTGCAGCAGGGCGACCTCGTCGCGGAAGGCGGGCGAGGCGACGATCCCGGCCAGCCGCCCGGCCAGTTCGGTCAGCCGCGCTTCAAGCAGGGCACCGCCCCCGGCATCAGCGGGCGGCAACCAGGCGCGGAACGCCGGATCGTTCAGGGCGGGACCGTCCAGCAGGGACAGGATGTTCCGCCCGGACAGGGGCATGGCGGTGAACGAGACGTGCAGCGAGGGCTGATCCGGCGTTACCGTGTCATGGTAGAAGCCGCGCGGCATGTAGAGCACATCGCCGGGCTTCATGGTGATGGTCGAGACCAGCCGCCCGCGGTCCCTGTCGAAGTCGGCCTGGGTCAGGCCCGGCGGATAGCCGACCGGATCGATCGCCCGACCCTCGTAGAGATTCCAGACCTTCTCGCCCTCGGTCTGGACGGCGAAGACCTCGTGAACGTCGTAGTGGGTCGCCACGGCCCGGCCGCCCTTGAACGAGCAGAAGACACTGGCTCCGACCTCGGCGGCGAGCGCCTCGCCGAGGGCGACCCCCGCGCGGGTGATGGGCGAATGCAGGGTCAGGACGTCATTGGCGAGGATGCTGGTGCCCGCCGAGAGGAAGACCTCGACCTTGGCCGGCGACGGCCGCCAGACGTGACCCTCCGGCGTCCGCTTCATCTGGCAGTATTGCTCAGCCGGAACCGCCGCGTCGTTGCGCATCAACTGCAAGCGTTCTGACGTCCAGACATTGCTCTGGTTGAGCAGTCCGTTGAACGCGTCCCAGCTCAAAAGCTCACGCTTGCCCGATCCTTCCGCGGCCGGGATATGCAGTGGCCGTTGCCCCCCGTACTCCGCGTGGAACTGCGGCGGGGTGATGGGATGCAGGATCTCTTCGAGCGTGCGCATGGGCCGAGGTTTAAGGCGGCCTCCGCCCGCTGTCGATGCGGGTGCTATCCGGCTCAGACCCGCTGCAGCGCGCCCGCCTGTTCGGCGGCTTCGACGCCCGACCGGATGTCGGCTTCCGGCAGTGACTGGAAATGGGCCACCATGTCCTCAAGCGCAAATTGCCGTTCCTGGATTGCCCAGTCGTAGAGCTTCCGCATCGCCGCCGAACTGGGTGGAAACGCTCGTCCGGCCGTCCGGTACAGGGTGACAGGTTTTCGCTCGGGCAGGGTGAAGGCGGCGGCCCTCGGCACGATACGTTGCTGGGCCGCGGCGACCTCTTCGGCAAAGGCCGGTGAGGCTGCCACCCGGGCCAGTATCTGACCGTAGGCGGCCAGATATCCGGCCAGGGCCGCACCATCGTCGTCCCGGGCCGGGGGTGCATAGGCGCGGTAGGCCGGGTCCTTCCTGGCCTCCAGATCCAGGAGGGTCAGCAGTTTCCGCCCGTGCAACGGCGTGATGGAGAAGGTCACATGCAGGGAGGGGCCGTCGGTGGCCAGGGCGTCGTGGTACCAGCCGCGCGGCAGGTACAGGATGTCGCCCGCCCGCATGGTGACCTGGGTCATCAGCGGACCGCGGGTCTGCTCGAACCACCGCCGGGTGTCGGCGTCTTCGGGCAGGGCCTCGTCCGGATTTTCGGCGCGGTTCTCATACAGGTTCCAGACCTTCGTCCCCTCGGTCTGGATGACGACGACGTCATGGAAGTCGAAATGGGTGCCGAACGCCTGCACGCCCTGAAACGAGCAATAGATATTGGCTCCGATTCCGGCACCGAACGCTTGCGACAGGCATTCACCCACGCGGGT
Source organism: Caulobacteraceae bacterium (assembly GCA_965284535.1). Taxonomy (GTDB): domain Bacteria; phylum Pseudomonadota; class Alphaproteobacteria; order Caulobacterales; family Caulobacteraceae; genus Brevundimonas. The sequence continues at coordinate 212,681 of OZ260090.1, read as the reverse complement.
CAGGGGTTCATGATCGCTGAGGATATCGTTGGCGATCAGACTGGCCCCGGCCGAGAGAAAGACTTCCACCTTGGGCGGCCAGGGCCGTAGCACGACGTCTCCTTTGGGCGTCGGGACGGGATCGCAGTACTGATCCGGCGGCACGGCCACATAGTTTCGCATCAGCTTCAGATTGGCCGCCGTCCACAGGGTGTATTGCCCGAGCAGGTGGTTGAACGCGTCCCAGGTCAGGACCTCTGCCTTGCGGCCGTCCGGCGTCGCGGGAATGTGCAACGGCTTGCGCCCGATGTACTCGGCCCGGAACTGTTCGGGCGAGATGGGATGCAGAAGATCGTCCAAGCTGTGCATGACTGAACAAGTATGACGGCAGCGGGCCGCTGTCGATGCGACCCGATCGATTACAGGGCCCTGAACGCGCCCAGGCGGGTGGCGGCCTCGAAGGCGTCCCTGAGCGCCGCCTCGGGGATGAAGTCGAACTGGGCGATGACGTCCTCAAGCGCGAACTGCGGTTGGCCCGACGCCCATTCGATCGCGACCCCGGCTGGACCCACCACCCTCGGCGGCACCAGGCCAGTGGGGCGGTAGAGCGTCAGGCTGGCCCGATCGGGAAGGCCGTAGGCGGTCGCGCGCGGCACCAGACGCTCCTGGGCCATCAGGACTTCATCGCGGAAGGCGGGGAGGGCAGACAGGTCAGCCAGCCGCCGGCCGAGCGCCGCGAGCTGTTGGCCCAGCCGTTCACCATTGCCGACGCCAGGCACCAGCCACTCGCGGAACGCGGGGTCCTGCATTGCCGCGGACTCAAGCAGTTGAAACAGGATCCGGCCGTAGAGCGGTGACACCGAGAAGGTCACGTGCAGCGACGCGCCCTCGGTGGTCATGGCGTCATGGTACCAGCCGCGCGGCAGGTAGAGCACATCGCCCGGCCGCATATGCACCTCGGTCATCAGCTTGCCGCGCGTCTCGGTGAACCAGCGGCGGGATTCGGCGTCTTCGACCGGGAAGCTGACGGGAGCCTCGGCGCGGTTCTCGTACAGTCGCCAGGTCTTCTCGCCCTCCAGCTGGACGGCGAAGACATGGTGCAGATCGAAATGGGTGTCGAACGCCTGCACACCGCCGAACGAACAATAGATGTTGGCTCCGACCAGGCCCGCGAAATCCCGGGCCAGCCTGTGCGACAGGGCGCGCAGTTCGGGGGTCAGTTCCTGAACGTCGCCGGCGATGACGCTGGCCCCCATCGCCAGCAGGGTCTGCACCTTGGCGGGTGAGGGTCTCAGAGCCACCCCCGACTGCGACCGGGCCTCGACGCAGTATTGTTCGGCCGGGATGGGTTGGCCGTTGAAGACCATCTTCAGGCTCTGGGCCGTCCAGATCGAACTCTGGTCGAGCAGGGCGTTGAACCGGCCCCAGTCGAGCAAGGCCCGCTTGGGTCCCCCGTCCGTCGCGGGAATATGCAGCGGTTTTCGGTCATTGTAGTCGGCATCGAACCGGTCGCGCGTGATCGGATGCAGAAGTTCGTCCAGAGTGGTCATGCCGAAACGCTAGAACGGGCATCCGCCCCTGTCGATGAGCCCACATGCCCGTTCCGTTGACTCCCGCCGAGATCGCCGCCTCGCGCGACGCCCTGATCGTGCTCGATCCCGCCCTCACCCGCGCCCATGCGCAGACCCCGCTGTTTGAATGGCGACAGCGAACCGGCGGCTATGAGGGCCTGTTTCACATGATCGTGGACCAGCAGGTCTCGGTCGCGGCTGCGGCGGCGATCTGGAAGCGGGTAGTCGATGGCCTGGACGGTGAGATCACGCCCCAGGCCGTTCTGGCGCGCGACCCCGAACAGCTGCGCAGCTTCGGCCTGTCCGGGCAGAAGGCAAAATACGGCCACGAGATCGCGCGGGCCCATGTCGACGGCAGCATCGATTTCGACCATCTTGAGCGATTGTCGGACGACGAGGCGATCGCCCGGCTGGTCGCCATCAAGGGCGTCGGCCGATGGACCGCTGAAACCTTCCTGATGTTCTGCGAGGGACGGCGGGACGTCTTTCCGGGCGGCGACATCGCCTTGCAGGAGGCCATGCGCTGGGCCGACGGCGCGACCCTGCGGCCGACCGAGAAACAGGCCTGCGAGCGCGCTGAAATCTGGCGTCCCCATCGCAGCGTTGCGGCACATCTGCTTTGGGGATGGTATGGAGTGGTCAAGCGCGGGGAGGTCGCGCTGGAGGAACCGCTTCCGTGATCGATCCGGGGACACTCGAGGCGCTCAGCGAGCCCATCCTGCCGACCCTCTATGTGGTCGACTATGCGGGCGTCGCCGTGTTCGCGGCGACGGGCGCGCTGGCGGCTGCGCGGGAGAAGCATGATCTCGTCACTCTCGCCTTCTTCGCCGCCATCACGGGTGTGGGCGGCGGCACCCTGCGCGACCTGTTGATCGATGCCCCGGTGTTCTGGGTGCATGACTGGAAATACATCGGCGTCTGTCTGGCGGCGGCGCTCGGCGTCTGGTTCCTCGGACGACGGGACTGGCGGTTCCGGGCCCTGCTCTGGCTGGATGCGATCGGTCTGGCCGCCTATGGGGTGATGGGCACGGCCAAGGCCGAGGCCCTGGGCCTCGCTCCGCTGATCTGCATCGTCATGGGTGCCCTGACCGCCTGTTTCGGAGGCGTGGTGCGCGACCTTCTGGCGGGCCAGCCCTCGATCCTTCTTCGGCGCGAAATCACCGTATCGGCGGCCATTCTGGCGGCGGTCGTCTATATGGCGATGAAGCAGTTCGGACTGTCCAATGTCGCGGCGGCGCTGATCGCCGCGCCCTGCGGTTTCATCCTCAGGGCCGGCTCGTTGAGATGGGGCTGGGGTCTGCCGTCCTTCCCCGGGAGCTTCTCCCGAAGCTGACATCGCCGCCTGCGTTGCGGAACTGTCGTCCCCTGGTCATCGCCAAGCCGTCGAATCGCGGCTAGGCTTTGATCGCAAACAGGGAAGGAGACGTGTCTTCAGTCCGGTCGCGTCGATGATCCTCTTCCCAACGGCGAGGGCCTGATGCAGGTCCTGAGCCGCCCCCCGTCCGGCTGGCCTGCCCTGGTGCTGAACGCCGATTTTCGCCCGCTGTCCTACTATCCGCTGTCGATCTGGCCGTGGGAGGAAGTGGTCAAGGCGGTCTATCAGGACCGCGTCGATGTGGTCTCCACCTATGACAAGGTGGTTCGAAGCCCGTCGATGGAAATGGTCCTGCCCAGCGTTGTCGCGCTGAAGAGCTATGTCGATCAGGACCGCCAGCCCGCCTTCACCCGGTTCAACGTCTTTCTGCGCGACAGCTTCACCTGCCAGTATTGCAGCGCCACCGCCGAACTGACCTTCGACCATGTGATCCCCCGCTCGCAGGGCGGCCGCACCACCTGGGAAAATATCGTCGCCGCCTGTTCGCCCTGCAATCTGAGGAAGGGCGGGCGTACGCCCCGGCAGGCCGGCATGCCGATCCGCCGCTCGCCGCACCGCCCCAGCGCCTGGCAGCTGCAACAGTTCGGCCGCCGCTTCCCGCCAAACTATCTGCACCAGAGCTGGCTGGATTACCTCTACTGGGACATCGAACTGGACCCCTAGGCCGGAACGCCCGGTGTCGCCCGGCGTTGACGGCGCGCTTCAGTTGCCCCAGTCGAGCCCTCATGCAAATCCGTGTCAGCGCAGAACTGGTCTATCGCTTCGATCCGCCGACGGATGCCATCTACAAGATTCAGGTCGCCCACTGGCCGGGGCAGACCATTCTTGAGGAAAGCCTGACCACCACGCCGGCGGTCGACTTCATCGAGGATCGGGACGAAGAGTTCGGGGCCCGCACCCTGCGCGCCCATCTGTCGGGCGAGGTGGCCCTGACCTATCGGGCAGTGGTCGACAACGGCACGCTGAAGGGGTTGCCGCCAGTCACGGTCCAGCATGACTGGAACGACCTGCCGGCCGAGGTCCTGACCTATCTGAATCCCAGCCGCTATTGTCCGTCGGACCAGTTCGGTCGGTTCGCGGAACGCACCTTCGGCGGCACGGTAGGGGGTGATCGGGTGTTGAAGATCCTCGACTGGATCAAGGCCGAGATCGACTATGAGCCGGGAGCCTCGGACAGCGAGACTACGGCGGCGCGCACCTTCATCGACCGCGCCGGGGTGTGCCGCGACTTCACCCATATGGGCATCACCCTGTGCCGCGCCTCGGGCATTCCGGCCCGCGCCGTCAGCGCTTTCGCTCACCAGCTCAATCCGCCGGATTTCCACGCCATCTTCGAGGTCTGGCTGTCGGATGGCTGGTGGCTGGTCGATCCCACCGGCCTGGCCCCGGTCGAGGGGCTGGTGCGGATCGCCTGCGGCCGCGATGCCGCCGACATCGCCTTCCTGACCACACAGGGGGCGTGCCGGCTGGTGCGTCAGTCGGTGATGGCGGAGGCGGTCTGACCGGCACCGACCGCCGGGAGGTCCATGACAAAGCGGGCCCCTGTCTCGCTGTCTGCCAGTCGCACTGCGCCTCCCGCCTGGGCAGCGGCTCCGGCGACCTGGGCCAGGCCCAGGCCCGTACCGCTCCCCACTGCCTTGGTGGTGAAGAAGGGTTCGAACAGACGCTCGCGGGCTGAGGGCGGAACGCCGGGTCCGGTGTCGCTGACCTCGATCCGGATCCGCTGACCTTCCCGGCGGGCGGCAATGGACAGCCGGCCGACCCCCTCCATGGCATCGCGCGCATTCAGCGAGAGGTTCAGCAGCGCCAGCTCAAGCTGGTCGCGGTTGGCCCGCACCTCGCCAATATCCGGCGCGACGTCGATGTCCAGTTCGACCCCGGTGCCGATGGACTGCTGAAGCAGGTCGCGGACCTCGTCGAGCAGGGTGGTGACGTTGATGGCTTCAAACCGGGCGCCGCCCTCCCTGGCGAAACTGAGCAACTGGTTGGACAGCCGGGCACCGCGCTGGGCCGCCTCCAGCGCCATTTTCGCCCGTCGGCTGACGTCCGGCCCGGCTCCGGCGGCGCGGATTCGTTCCAGATTGGCGATCACCACGGTCAGAAGGTTGTTGAAGTCGTGCGCGACGCCGCTGGCGAACTGGCCGATCGCCTCGCTCTTTTGCAGCCGTACCATCTGTTCTTCGGACCGCCGGCGCGCGGCCATATCGATCAGGCCGTAGGTGATGACGCCGCCGCCCGCCAGAAGGGTCGCAAGCGCCCCGCCGACCAGAACGATGAACAGCCAGAAGCGGGGAGAATCGATCAGCTTGTTGCTGACGGCCACATGGGCCGACCATTGGCCGGTGTCAGAGGTGAAATAGGCGGAATAGTTCTCCAGCCCCTCATAGGTGCGACCGCGATAGAGGCCGTTGCCGCCCTTGGCGACGGCCCCGCGGACATAGGCGGTAGCGGGGGTGCCGACCCGGCTCTCGAAGTCCAGCGACCGGCCGATGAAATTCCCCTTTCTGTCGACCAGGGCAATGACCACACCCGGATCGACTTCGCGCATCAACAGCATCTGAAAGTCGGCGGGATCAATCAGGGCGACCAGGCTGTAGCCCGGGGCATCGTGAACAGGCTGGCGCAGGATCACGCAGGGGCAGCCGTCGCCGGTCCGGCCCACCTCCATGTCGGTTCCGGAAGGGGGCGGCAGTGGCGCGCCGTTCTGCGGGACCCGTGTATCAACCACGGCCCGACCGGTTCTCTCATCAAGGATCAGGACAGCCTTCCAGCCCGGATTGACCGCCATGACACTGCGCGCACGCCGCTCTGCCGCCCGCCAGTCGCGTCGCTCCAGGGAATCGGCGGTCGAAAAGGTTCTCAGCGCACTCCGCTCGACGGCCAACCGGTTCTGGGCGGCCATCATCAGCGATTCCGCCGTGTTGAGCGCCCGCTCCTCCACCGAAGCCTGCGCGCGCATCAGGCCCAGGATCAGGGCCCAGGCCAGCAGCAGGATGGCAGGCAGGAGCAGCAAACCCCCAACGATGATCAGCAGTCTCTGTCCGGACCCAAAGGCCATTCGTCGCATTCGTACGGGCCTCCCGTGTTCCGACCCACGGTAAAGCTTTGCGACGGGTTTGGTTTCATCCGGCCGATCGCTCAGCCGGGTGAGCCCGCCGCCTTCCATTCCTCGATGAACTCGAGGCGACGCAGCACCTTGTTGTCCGGGTCGATCAGCACGTGGGCGACGGCCGGGACCGCGATGCGACCACGGCCGCCTGTCATGGCCACGGTCTGGCGACGCCCGTCGACCTCGACCTCGACCGGCATGGGGAAGGCCCCGCCGTCGCCGGTGACCCATTCCAGCACCAGGTCGCCGTCCTCGCGCGTCTGACGAAGGTCGGGCAGGGCGGCCTGATAAAGATAGCCGCGGAAGAACCAGGTCAGATCGCGTCCCGACTCCTCATTGACGATGGCGAGGAACTCGTCGGTCGTGCCGTAGCGGGTCGTGAAGTCGCCCGGCCGCGGCGTCGCCGTGCCGTAGACCAGCCGCGTCACCGAGCGGAAGAAGGCCTCGTCGCCGATCAGCATCCGCAGCGAATGGGCGATCAGGGATCCCTTGTTGTACAGGTCCAGACCCGGCCCGACATCGCTCTTGTAGACCTCATCCTCCGACCGTTCGGTTCCCGAGACGACGGGGAAGCGGTTGATCAGGTCGCGGCGCTGCTCCTGCAGTTCGGCCTGCATGAACCGTTCGCCGTGCAGCCAGCGCAGATAGAGCGGCTGCATATAGCTGCCCAGACCCTCGTGCAGCCACATGTCGTCGGCGTTGCGGTTGGTCATCTGGTTGCCGAACCACTCGTGCGCCATCTCGTGGTGCAGCAGCCAGTCATAGCCCTTGCCGTCGAGCTTGTAGGCGTTGCCGTAGGCGTTGATCGTCTGATGCTCCATGCCCAGGTGCGGGGTCTCGACCACGCCCATCTTTTCGTCGCCGAAGGGGTAGGGGCCGACGGTCGCCTCGTAGAAATCCATCATCGGCGCGAACTGGGCGAACAGGGCGGCGACCTTGGCCGGGTCGTCGGAGCGCAGGTGCCAGTAGGAGATCGGAATCACATTGCCGAACCGGCTCTGGTAGTCGCTCCGCACCTCCTCATACGGCCCGATGTTCAGGGCGATGGCATAGGTGTTGGGATTGGCGGCGCTCCAGTTCCAGGTCGTCCAGCCGTCGCCGTGATCGACCGTGCCGAGGAAGCGTCCGTTCGACGGGGCCGACAGGTTCGACGGCACGGTGATGTGCAGATCGACGCGCTTCGGCTCGGCCAGCGGGTGATCGATGCAGGGCCAGAAGATATCGCAGCCCTCGGGCTGGACGGCGGTGGCGATCCACGGCGTGCCGTCGGCCGTCGCGCCCCAGACGAAACCGCCGTCCCAGGGTGCCTGGGGTGCCACGCGCGGCGCGCCGGCATAGGCGATGCGCACCGACACCGTGCCGCCGGCGGCCAGCGGTTCGGCCAGGGGAATGGTCATCCGCCCCTCGGGATTGCTCCAGCCGCCTTCGCCTGCCGGTATCTCGCGCCCGTCGAGCTGCACCGACGAGACGGCCAGCAGGGTGTCCAGTTCGACGACAACGGCGGTCAGCGGCGCGGTGGCGCTGAAGTCCAGCACCGCCACCGCCTGGATGGTCCTGGTTTCGGGCATGACCCGGATCGACAGGTCGGCCTTGTCGAACTGCATGGCCAGCTGTTCGGGCGTGCGCGGCTGGTCGGTGCCCAGGGTGAAGGCGGTCGATTCGCGGACGGGAGTCATCGTCACGACCGGTTCAGCGCCAACGGGGATCGATTCCGCGTCGGTCGTCACCGTAATCGAGACACAGCCGGTGAGTGCCAGCAGGGAAGCCCCCATCAGGGCAGCGCGACAGGCATTGAAGGACACGGACAGCTCCCCGAAGACAAGGGGTTCAGCCTAGTGGCCGGCGCGTATCGCGCAAACAAAAAGGCCGGCGTTTCCGCCGGCCTTTTCAAATCTCAGCGGCGTCGCCCGATCAGGCGGCGGCGGCCTGCTCGGCGATCTTGGCCTTGACCTGACGCTTGATGCGCTGGGCGGCGACCGAAAGCTGCTCGTCCTTGGCCTTGACGATGAACGGGTCCAGGCCGCCCTTGTAGTCGAGGGTGCGCAGGGCGGCGTTCGAGATCCGCAGGCTGAAGGTCTGGCCCAGGGCTTCCGAGGCGATCTTGACCGTCTTCAGCGACGGCAGGAAGCGGCGCTTGGTCTTGACGTTCGAGTGGCTCACGCTGTTGCCGACCATGGGGCCGATACCGGTGAGTTCGCAGCGACGCGACATCTGACTATCCTTGGGCAGGAGCGGGCCGCGAAACTGTGCGGACGCATGAAACAGAGGCGCGCGAGGATGGGGTCCCCGCGCGAGAGGGGGCCGTATAGTGGAAGACACCGCGTCCCGTCAAGGCTTGCGACGCGCCCAAAGCCGTTCAGCCGCCGTTCAAATCCGGCCATATATGGCATCTATTCATACGGCGAAGTTCCGCCGCCCAAGGTCCATGCCATGACGCCGTCCGCCCTGATCCGTTTCGTTCCCGTCCTCGCCGGTGCCGTTCTGCTGGCCGCGCCCGCCTCCGCGCCCTTCGCGGGTCCCGCGGCCCCGGCCCAGTCGGCCCCGCCGCCCGTGCTGGCCGGATACTGGGAATATACCACCAGCGCCCTCGGTCAGAACGATACCGAGACCAAATGCGTGCGCCCCAGCGAGATCAACCGCTTCTTCGGCGGCCTGTCGACGCGCCACTATCAGTGCACCTATCCGGTGCGTGAGGTCGGCAACGGCAACGCCCGTTTCGAGGGCAATTGCACCAGCCGCAGCGGCCGCCGCGTGCGCGTGAAGCTGAACGGCACCTATCAGCCGGAACAGTTCACCTTCCGCGGCGGTGCCTCGATCCGCGCCGCGGGCCTCTGGAGCCCCTACATCCCGGCGACGATCACCGCGCGGCGGCTGGCGGCGCAATGCCCGGCCGGGGCCGAGTATTTCTGACGCTCAGACCTCGACGACGCGCGCCACCACATAGGTGTGCTGTTTGCCCGAGGGCAGCGACAGGCTGACATATTCGCCGGGAACGAACCGCTCGTCCTCGAAGCGGAAGCCGACCGCGTCCTCGGCATCGCCCTGCTCCATATCCAGAATCCAGCGTCCGCCCGGGCCGTGACGGAGTTGTCCGGTGCTGATCGAATCATTGCCTGAAAACCGACGGACGTGACCGCGTTCCGGCTCCGCGCGCTGGGCCTCCCCGTCCAGTCGGCCCTCGGCATCAAGGGCCGCGACGATGTCATAGCCGTTGTCCGGCGCGCCCGCCGGGTGGCCGGGCTCGCGAGCGAGTTCGAGGCGGATATGGTGAAACCTGGCCATAGGGTCGCTTTCATTCAGGGGATATGATTCCGACCCATGCCGGAACGGCGGCGCGGCCGCCTTGTTATGGAACAACGGCCCGGGCGCATTTGTGATCCAGGCTGAGGCCGCTCGTACAAACAACGACCCGCGCCGGAGGTTCATGACAATGACAAAGCGACTGATTGCCGTGGTGGTGACCCTGACCCTCGGCGGCTGTGCCGGTGAAGCCGTCCGGTCGGACGGGACGGACTCCGTCGTGATGGGATCGGCGGATCGCGGCGCGATGCTCGTGCGGCAGAAATGCGCGGGCTGCCACGCCGTCGAACGCACGGGGGACAGTCCGATGTCCGCTGCACCGCCCTTCCGCTCCATGGGGGTGCAGTATCCCGTGCGCGACCTTCAGGAAGCGTTTGCCGAGGGTCTGGTCACCGCCCACCCCGCCATGCCGGCCTTTGAGCTGCAGTCGGCCGAGATCGCTGACCTTATCGCCTATCTCGAAAGCGTCTCGGGCACCGGTCCGGGGGGCTGAATTGCAGAAGGCCCGGTGTTTCCACCGGGCCTTCTGTCTCGTGCGGCGATGCGCGCCGAAATCAGGCGGCTTCGGCTTCCTCGGCGGCTTCTTCAGCGGCTTCGGCGGCGGCGATGACGGCCTTCTTGGCGCTCAGCGACTTGGCCAGCAGCTGAACCGCGGCGTCCTTGTCGATGCGGTTGGCGGCGGCGACTTCGCGGGCCATGCGGTCCAGGGCCGACTCATAGAGCTGGCGCTCCGAATAGGACTGTTCCGGCTGGCTGTCGGCGCGGTGCAGGTCGCGGACCACCTCGGCGATCGAGATCAGGTCGCCCGAGTTGATCTTGGCTTCGTATTCCTGGGCGCGACGCGACCACATGGTGCGCTTGATGCGGGCGCGGCCCTTGAGGGTCGTCAGCGCCTTGCTCACCACGTCGTCGGCGGCCAGCGAGCGCAGGCCGGCCGTCTTGGCCTTCTTGGTCGGGACGCGCAGGGTCATCTTCTCGTGGTCGAAGGTGACGACGTAGACTTCCAGCTCCATGCCGGCGACTTCCTGGACCTCAACGGCCGCGACCTTGCCGACGCCGTGCGCCGGATAGACGACCGCGTCGCCAACCTTGAATTCCAGTCCGGTCTTGCTCGTCATGTTATTCCTTTCCCGACGCAGGGAAGGTGAGGCGCAGACACGGAAGACACCTGTGCGCGCTCCGAAGACGGTCACCCGTCGGCGGCGCTGCAAAACTCAGGCTTCAACTGTGGAAACGGATCACCAAACCTCTGGCCGACCCCGCCTTCGTGGGCGGAGTTCTGTCGCAAACGCGGGCGGCGCGAAAAATCGCATACCGCCCGACCCAATGACAGGAACCTATCACAAAATCGCGGAATTTCAAAACGTCCACAGCGTCAGTGCACGGAAGGCGGTAAAACCTCGCCGGAACCGGGCGGGGGCTGGTGAGACCCGGTGCGTTGGGCTCAGGATCCCTTGCCGGGCTTTTCCGAGAAATATTTCTCGAACTTGCCGGTCTCGCGCTCGAACGCCTCGGCATCCGCGGGCGGCGTGCCCTTGACCGTGATGTTGGGCCAGACCTTGGCGTAGTCGGCGTTGACGATCAGCCATTTGCCGTCCGGCTCGTCCTCGGTGTCGGGCTTGATGGCGTCGACCGGGCATTCCGGCTCGCAGACGCCGCAGTCGATGCATTCGTCCGGCGCGATGACGAGGAAATTCTCGCCCTCATAGAAGCAGTCGACCGGGCAGACCTCGACACAGTCCATGAACTTACATTTCACGCAGGCGTCGGTGACGATGTAGGTCATGGGGCGGTCTGGGGCGCTATCGGCTGGCGGGAGGAATGGGCAGCGCACATGACCCCGCGACGGGGCGCTGTCAACCGAGGGGTTGCCGCAGGCTGTAGAGGGCCCGCGCCTCGTCCGCCGGACCGCGCCGTTCGCCGAGCGCCTCGATGGTCAGCTCCACCAACCGGCCGCCGATGGCGAACACCAGCCCATCGCCGACGTGAACGGCGCGCGCGGCCTTGTCGAGCCGGGTCTGGACGCCGTTGTGGGTCAGCCGCACCCTGCCGCCCTCGACCATCGCCGCCGCCAGGGTGCGGGTCTTCGCGAACCGCGCCCGCCACAGCCATACATCGACGCGGCAGCTCTCGGTCAAACCACGCCTCCGCTCCGCCGGGGCCGCCTTTTCCGCCGCGCTGGCGCAGCCGGTTGGTTCAGCGAAGCCAGCGCCGCGAACGGCGAGTCCTTCACCGCCTTCGGCCGCTCGTCCCGGTCCGGCTTTTGGGCGCGCGAGGCCTTCAACGCGATGGTCAGGGCCTTTGCCTCATCGAGTGAAACACCCAGCGCCGCCAGATCGGCCTCGCTCAGCACCCCCTTGGAGGCCGCCTGTCGCTCGGCAAGCGACTCCAGCATCTCCACCCCGGCCGCGACCTTGCCGACCGCGCGCAGACCGAAGGCCGACAGCAGGCGCGGTGACGGCGGCCGCTCTGGAAGGGCGGTCAGGGCTGAAGCGCCGGGGCGGAACGGCTCTCCACCCACGAACGCCTGGGCCAGGGTCCGCGCCCGCGCCTTCAGCACGCCCGGCAGCCAGACCGAATGGGCCCCCATCCGCACCGCGAAGGTCCTGAGCGTGCGCCGCTCGACCTGGCTCAGCGCCGCCAGATCGCGCTCGACGTCGCGCCGGTCAATCACGCCCCCGGCCTCGACCAGGCGGAAGGCCAGCCCCCGCGGCAGACCCTTCAGCGCCCCGCTTTCAACCGCCCCCTTCAGCCGCGCCAGCGGCTTCAGCGCCCGCCCGGCCTCGCCGGCCAACCAGGCCTCCAGCCGCCGTTGCGCCCGCTCGCGCGCCGCCGTCGGGCCCAGTTCCCCCAGCAGCCGCACCCGCGGCGCGAACCAGTCGCCGCCCGTCACCTGACCCGCCGCCGCCCCGTGCCACAGCACAGCGCCGTCCGGGGTCACCGCGAAGGCCGCGTCCTCATCCGCCGCCAGCCGGCCCAGCCGGCGCGCGATCTCGGGCGTCACCGCCTGCCGCGCCGCATGGCGCAGGGCCCGGTCCTCCAGAGCTGACGAGCCCTTGTCGATCTGGAACTCCACCCCGGTCAGCCGCCCGACCGCATGGCCCTCGACGATGACCGCGCCGTCGGCCTCGACCTCCGCGACGGCGTCTTCCGTCACGTTCAACGCCCGCATCAGGGCGGTGGTGCGCCGGTCCACGAACCGCGCCGTCAGCCGCTCGTGCAGCACGTCGCTGAGCCGCTCCTCGAGCGCCTTGGTCTTGTCGCGCCAGCCCTGCGCCTGGTCCAGCCAGTCGGGGCGGTTGGCGATATAGCTCAGCGTCCGCACCCCGCTCAGCCGCGCCGACAACTGATCGATCTGGCCATCATCCCGGTCCAGCTCGGCGAAACGCGGCGCGAACCAGTCAGCGGTCAATCGTCCCCGCTTGCCGGTCAGGGCCTGGAAGATTTCCTTCGCCAGCCGCCCATGCTCGTCCAGCGTCGTCTTCTGGAAGTCGGGCAGCTGGCAGGCTTCCCACAGGCGCATGATCGCCCCGCGCGACCGCCCGACGCGCGCCACGTCCTCGTCCTTGATCAGCCGCCGCAGCAGGGTCTCATCCAGCGCCGGCTGGGTCAGGGTCAGCCCGCGCACCCCCGGCGTCACCGTCAGCGAACGCAGCAGATCGGGCAGTGTGTCGAAATCCAGCCGGGCATTGCGCCATTCGGCCCCCTCGACCGGGTCGAACCTGTGCTCGACCACCTGTTCGACCAGGTCCTGATCCAGCTCCACCGCCTCGCCGGTCACGCCGAAGGTCCCGTCGCGCAGGTGCCGCCCGGCCCGTCCGGCGATCTGGCCGATCTCATGGGCGTGCAGCCAGCGGGTCCGCCGCCCGTCGAACTTCCGCAGGCCCGCGAAGGCGACATGGTCGACCTCCATGTTCAGCCCCATGCCGATGGCGTCGGTGGCGACCAGAAAGTCCACCTCGCCCGACTGGAACAGCTCGACCTGGGCGTTGCGGGTGCGCGGGCTCAGCGAGCCCATCACCACCGCCGCCCCGCCGCGCTGACGGCGGATCAGTTCAGCGATGGCGTAAACCTGGTCGGTCGAGAAGGCGACGATGGCGCTGCGGGCGGGCAGGCGGGTCAGCTTCTTCGATCCGGCATAGGACAGCGTCGACAGCCGCTCGCGCGACACGATCTCGACATCGGCGACCAGCGACCGGATCAGCGGCGCCATCGTGCCTGCGCCCAGGAACATGGTCTCGAACCGGCCCCGCGCATGCAGCAGCCGTTGGGTGAAAACGTGCCCCCGCTCGGGGTCGGCGACCAGCTGGATCTCGTCGACGGCCAGGAATTCGACCTGTCGCTCCAGCGGCATGGCCTCGACGGTGCAGACGAAATAGACGGCGCGCGGCGGGACGATCTTCTCCTCGCCGGTGACCAGGGCCACGGCGGCCGCCCCGCGCCGCTTGACGATCCGGTCGTAGATCTCGCGCGCCAGCAGCCGCAGCGGCAGGCCGATCATGCCCGAGGCGTGACCCAGCATCCGCTCGACCGCCAGATGGGTTTTGCCGGTGTTGGTGGGCCCCAGGACCGCGACGACGCGCGAGGGAGCCAGACCGATGCTGCGATCACTCATGGTGCCGAAAGGTGGCCGTTCGCGTCCGCTTCCTCAAGCGCCGCCGCGACGATTGTCGGGGGAGCGTAAACGGGCCGGCCTCATCAGTGGAACAGGGGCGAAACGAATCAGGACCGAATCGCCGACACGGCCCGATTCGGGGTTTGTTCACCCCAAGATATTGTATCTTAAGACGGATTAACCACAACCGGTGAAGTCGTTGCGAGGGCTGGAGTGGTGGGGGGCTGCAGAATTCGGAAACAGATGGCTCCGTGGACGCTTCCCCGCCGCGCCGTCACCCGCTAGGTCAGCCTGCGTGACCCCGTAGCTCAGCCGGATAGAGCAAGGCTTTCCTAAAGCAGAGGTCGGGGGTTCGAGTCCCTCCGGGGTCGCCAACGGTTTCAGATGCTTGGGCGAGCGTCTGAAAATCGGGAGAGGTTGACGGGCGCTCCCGGGCACCGGTCGACGGCAAGCCGTCTGTGTTGTCAGGAGACATCCCGTCCCTCCGCGCCATCCGGCTCCTCCCACTGGAGTCGGGGATCAGGTAAGAACCGGTCGGCTCGGGGTTCCAGCGCGGGACCGGAGGAAGCATGTCAGGGCACTGGATGGGCGTCCGGAGATGATCGCGACTCTGACCGGCATGGGCGGCGTGCTCTGTGCATTCTTGCTGGCCTTGCTCGTGAGAAAGCAGAAGCACGTCTTGGGCGATACGTGGCTCGGAGTCTGGCTTGGGCTCTATCTCGCCTACTTCATTTCCTTCGGCTGCATGCAGGCTGACCTCGGTCCGATCTGGCTGACCGTCCTTGCCCTTGTCGGCCAGGGCGCAATCGCACTTCTGGCACCGGTCCAGTTTCTGCATGCCTGGACCTTTACGGCCGGGCCGATGCGACGAGGGCTGGTTTTCACCGGGCCGGCCGTGCTGTTGGCCGTGGTGACCCTGGCCTTGCCGGCGTTCTTTCCGCTCAAGGTCGAGTCAGGCGCGCTGGTCGCCGACGTACCGGCCTGGTTCGTGCTGGCACCGCCTTTGGCGCTGCTCCTGACGCTGGCCTATCCGGTCGCCGCGCTTGCCCGCCTGGGGGCTCATCGGGCGAGGCTGAAGCAAAAGCTGTCGAACCTCCACACCTCAGGTTTGGCGTGGGCACGGGTATGGGCCAGGTCGACGGTGGTGCTCATCGTCGTACAGGCGGCGGTCTACCTGATTTCGCTCACTGGCCTGCTGACGGTCCCTCTTCACATCGCTTTGCTGGTCTGCGCCCAGGTGGCCCAGGTCGCCTTTGTCGGCTGGCAGGGGGTGCTGCAAACCCAGGTCTTTCGCCTCGACGACGCAGATGAGTTCTCGGCACCCGACCAGCGCGACCTGGCTGCTGCGCGCGCGGATTTCGCCCTGCTAGAGCAGATCGTCGCCAGGGAAGAACCGCACATTGATGGCGTCCTTACCGCAGCCGGACTGGCGGACCGGATAGGCTGGGCGCGCTTTCGATTGACCCGGGCGCTGCAGCTTGGCGGCCAGACCAATTTTCATGATTTCATCAACCTGGCGCGGGTCGAAACGGTCAAGCGCCTCGCTGCCGAGCCGCGCAATTCGCAGGTAACCCTGCTCGCCCTCGCGCTCGATGCCGGCTTCGGCTCCAAGAGCGCCTTCTACGTGGCGTTCCAGGGAGCCGAAGGTATGACGCCAGCGCGCTGGCGAGCGTCCAGGCCCGGCTCGTAAGTTATTGAATTCCAGACCATGGTGCGTCCAGACCTTTAATGTGAGGCAATCCGGACGACGACCCGGGCGGGTAAGCCTACCCCATCCTGAAATATTCAGGAGAACGTCCGCATGTCTGAAATATCATTCGCACCATCGCCGGAACGCCGGCACTGGTTGCTGGCCGCCTCAGGGCTGCTGGAAGTTATATTTGTCGTCGGCGCGGGCATCGCCGCCGCCCTCGTAGTCCAACAGTCGTGGAGCCCGAGCCTGGGCGAGGCGCTCGGACTTACAGGCGGCGCCGCGCCGGATTTGCTAGCCGCAAGCATGGCGATCATCGTCCAGTTCGCGGCCCAGTATGGAGCCATGGCCGCACTGGCGATTGTGCTCGGCAAGCTGCGCGGTAGGAAGCGGTTGCGGCACTACGCGATCGCCTCGCCCCGGGAGGGCTGGCGACAGACGATCGGCACAGGGGTTCTGGCAGGATTGCTTGTCGGTTTGATCCCTGCGGTGGTCTTCGTCCTTCAGGACCTGGCCCCGATCGGTCAGGATACGCCGCTCTGGGCTGCAATGCGGGACGCGCCCTGGGACTGGAAGTTCCTGTTGTTCATGGCTGCAGGCAGTTTCGTTTTGCCGCCCCTGCTGGAGGAGGCCGCCTGGCGCGGCTATGTTCTTGGCCGGCTCGGCGAGGGGTTCTCGCCGGGCGCGGCTCTGGTCATGACGACGCTCGCCTTCTCAGCGCTCCATGTGCAGTACCTCCGTGCGGACGCCGCCATGGCCCTGACCCTGGTCGGACTGATCCTGGCCAGCCTGGCCTTTGGCTTCCTGACGCTTAGGTCCGGCTCGTTGGCACCAGCGATCATCGCCCATGTCATGATCAATGTTCCCCTGCCGACCGAGGGCAATGTCCTCAAGCTGGTTGTGGGGATAGGGGCCTTGATCGCGTTCCGTCGCTCGATCGGCAAGGAGTTGGGGGTCTGGGCCCGAATGATCTTCGGCGTGGGAACGCTTGCGGTACTTCCCGCCGTGATCGCAATCGCCGCCCTTGTCGCGGCCGCACAGTTGATCCCGAACGGTGCCTACTGGGTTGGCGGCCTGTCGATTGGCCTTCTGGTCATTCTCCTCTTTCTCAAGCGTTCGGCCTGGGAATGAGACGACACCCGGTGACCGTTGCTGCTGTGGGTGATGCGAAGCCTCTCCGGTCTCTGCAGTCTGCCAGGGGGCTCGGGTCCGCGCAGCGGCTGCGGCCTGCGCCTGACCGGGCCGATCGCTTTCGAATGGCGAGCGTGGCCTGGAGGGACCCGTACGTCGCAAGGTGCCGGCCGCCCATCGCACTGCCATTCACCACGACCCGGCACTGGACGAGTGCTGCCGCCGGAGATCGGGGCGTGCTGTCCCCGAGAGAGGCCTCGCCCACTGCGGCAAGGCGCAGCGAATAAATGAGCAAATGAAACAACCGATCGATCACCTCTCTACTGCAGATATCAACAATATCGATATGCGAACGATATCGACGTCTGCTGAAAGTGAAGTCTCTCAATCTACGGTCATAAAATTTCAGCAACAGGGCCGCGCCATCGCTGGAAGCTACAGCGGTGGACCGATCATCTACGGATTTCTGGTCGGAAAATTCACGGATCGGCTTCGCGGCGAGTTTCACTATGTCCAGATCGGAGACAACGGTCTCATAGACTCGGGGAAGTCGACTTTTGTCGTTGAGGTGTCTGAGCAAAAAGTGTTCAGACTCATCGAGTGCTATGAGTGGACCAGCCGTGTTGGCATGGGGGTCAATGTGTTCGAGCAGTTCCCTCCCCTTGATGTTTAGAGGGCGGCCAGGTCGGGCCTGGCACCTGCATGGCAATCCCCCGGGGATGATATCAGAGCCGGGTCCCGACCTCTTTGGGGTCGAGATCTGTGAGTTCGGCGCGCACGGGACGCCGTTCGTCGCAGGGTGAAAGATTGGTGCCGCGCGATCGACGGTTAAGCGATTCCAGGTCGCGACGCTGTGCGGATGGCCAATGATGCTTGGGCACTTGGTCCGCGCACTACGGAGCTGGCCGGCGACCTGCTCCGGACGGGGGCCACGGTCGAGGTCCAGGAACTGGACTTCGATGGGCACCAGTATGGCCTGCCGACCTGGTGCGATTTCATGGGGCGGACGAGAGCGTTCCTGGAGGCACGAGTAGGAGGCTGAGCATGGATCGTCGTCGTTTACTGCTGGCCGGCGCGGCTGCCGCCCTGGCTGGACCCGCCCGCGGGCAGGAGGCTGCTGATCCAGCCTATGAGGGCATGACCTTCGAGAGCCGTCGCAAGACGATCCGGGCGATTCACTATCGTCCCGTCGGCGAGGGACGCCGGTCGGCCATTGTGATGATGCACGGCGCGGGCGGGCGGATCACCAGCCGCGGGCCGTGGCATGAGCTGGCCATGCGGTTTGCGCGCGACGGTTATGAGGTTCTGACCCCGCTCTACACCGATGCCTGGCCCGACGACGGCATCCGTCCTCCGGCGATGATGGCGGCCTGGCGTGACGTCGGGGAGCACGCCATCGACTGGTTTATCGATCGGGGCCTGGACCGTCGGCGTACCGCCATGTTCGGCTATTCGCTCGGCTCCTATGTGGCGGTCGACGGGGCTCTGGGCAACAGTCGGGCAGCGGCGGCGATCGGCCTGGCCGGCGGGGTCGACGTCTATACACCGCGTGTGCCGCGGCGGCGGCTGCCCGTGCTGGTTATCCGGGGAGAGAATGATGACCATGTACTGCCGCGCAATACGGCGGCCTGGGTCGAGTTCCTCAGGCAACATGACATCCCGGTACGGGTAGAAGTGATCGCCGGGGCGGGCCACCTGTTCAGACCACGGGAGTGGGTCGAGATATTCGAGCACGCTTCAGCCTTCTATGGCGGCAATATCGGCCGCCTCAACCAGGACCGTTGATGACCAGGCCGAACAGCAGTCAGGGCTTCTCGACCCACCTCCAAACATGGCGTTAGAGACCCCGTGCGCCAGCATTGAAACCGGATCATCCCGACGGGGGCGGCCACAAGGTGACCTTGATTTGCGATGGTCCGAAAATCTGAGGGTAGAACGGGTCGCGAATTCGCCGGTCGGCACAATGGCCCTGGGGTTGTCAGCCTCAGGTGCGTTTACTCCTGGTCCGTACTGCTCGGAGCAGCACCCTGGCCGACCGCCGCCGGACCGATGATCCGTCTCACGTTGTTTAGGTAGCTTCTGCCAACGTCGATCCGCTGGCCTGTAGAAAGAACCAACGTGAGGGGAGAACGGGACAACTGCTGTACCTCGACAACGGCTGCCGGGTTCACGAAATGGGAACGATGGACACGTCTCATGATGCGTGGATCCAGGCGTTGTTCCAAATCGTTCATCCTGGCGCGGACGATGTCGGTTCTGGTGTCGGAATGTAGCAGGACATAATCCCGAGCGGCCTCGATCCAAACGATGTCGGACACTGGCAGCCGCCTGAATCCAAGTTTGGTCGGCACCCAGAACTCGTCATCGAACGTGGCTGCTGTCTGATTATCGGGCAAAATGTCGACGAAGAGCGGACTCGGCCCCGTGGTTTGCGCCAGCCGCCGGCGAGCTCTGCCGATGGTGTCCGACAGCCTGTCGGCGGTGAAGGGCTTGAGCACATAGTCGAGTGCATCGAGCGCAAAGGCGTTCACGGCAAAATCGGCATAGGCGGTCAGGAATGCGCACAAAGGCGGCCTCGCCGACTGCGCCGCGAGTCTGGCGACGTCCAGCCCGCTCAAGCGGGGCATGGCGATATCCAGGAGGGCGAGGTCAGGCCGCTTCTCGATTATAAGGGAAAGCGCCTGGTCTCCGTCCGAAGCGCTTCCAACGATCTCCAGTCCGGGGAAGGACGCTAGCGTGCGCTGTAGTCCTTCGAGAGCAAGCGGCTCATCCTCGGCAATCACGATCCTCATTGAGGACCATGCGCCGCCAACTGGCCGGGAAGGTCCAGCACGGCCCGGTAGCCGTCCGGTGTGGGGGTGGATGAGAACTTGGCCAGGCCGCCGTAAAGAGCAGTCAGTCGCTCACGGACGTTGCGCAGGCCGATGCCCATGCCCAACGCCGACTGGCCCAGTTGCTCGCCCGGCTCGTCAGAGCGGTTCTCCACCACGATCCTGACGCCTTCGCCCTGGGCCGTTACGGAGATTTCGATCTCGGTGCGTGACCGCGAGCGGCCGACGCCGTGCTTCACGGCGTTCTCGACCAGGGGCTGAAGAATGAAGTTTGGCACCGGCGTGTCGGCGATCTCGATTGGGGCATTGATGGAAACGCTCATGCGATCCTGAAACCGAACAGACTCGACCGCAAGATACTCCTCCGCCATTTCAAGTTCCTTGCTCAGCGGAGAGAATTCATGCGGTGGCGTCTCCGTCACCACGCGAACGAAACGGCACAGCTTCTGCAGCATCTCGACGGCCTCGTTGTTGCGCTCCAGGACGATGAGAGAGGAAACCGCATTGAGTGCGTTGAACACAAAATGGGGGTTCAGTTGAAGCCGCAACGCCAGAAGATGAGCTTGATGCGCCCGGCTCTCTGCAAGGGCCAGGCGCTCCCGTCGAAGGGCATCCGTGTTCATCATCTCCAGCGCGAGCCCGATACAAAACACCAGGCTGTAAATGAACAAGAATGAAATCAAGTCCATGAGGAATATGCTGAATTTTGGACCCCTCGTGGCGACGATCATGGACTCGATAAGAACGCTCAGCACTGCATGGAGTGCAGCAAACAGTGTTGCCGCTCCCAGCAACCCCGCGACGGTCATCGGAGTAACGGTGCTGCTGGATCGAAGGGCCGGCGAGATCAGAAATCGCCATGCGCCCCCACAGAGAGCGACCCCCAATATCGAGCAGATGCAGACATAGGTGATGAGCCGCGGTGTTATTTCGCTCCAGCTGGAGAGGAATACAACCGAGTAAATCAGGCAGTAGATCAGCCACAATCCGAGATTGAGGGCGTGAATCAGGAGCGGGCCGAATTTCAACATCTACTCCGGTGCCTCGCCGAAAATCTCTCTGAGACCATAGCCTTCGATGGGTGCCAACGCGTCGCCCGTCGTCGCGGTAGACCAACCGTTCGTCGCAGCGCGCGCTTTCCGAACGCCCTGGATTTGCGATTTGCCGCAAGAAGGATGCGACGCTGCAAGCGGTGTAGCAACCTCGGCGGAGAAAAAGCGATCGGTTGTTAATGAGATGAAACTGCGAGCACAGATTACTATTGATCTTCAGGTGCAAGATTACATCGAGGCTGCGGAGCATCAGCGACGGATTTCGGCAATCGCAGAGAAGGTCCAGGCGGACTATGCGCAGGCTGCGCTTGATTTCCGCCAGCGACGCGACCGCCCTTCCTCAGCTTCCAGGCCAGCCGTTCAGGGCGCGATCCACTACACCGGTCGCATGCGAGATTATGAGTGAGGGCGCAACTTCTCGCCAAGCGCCAGAGAAACAGTGTTCTTGACGCCCTCGAGATCGCCCGGCACGCCGTCCCGACGATGTCTGTGACTGACCTCATCGCATTCTTTTATGTGTGCGAAAATGAGGGGCTGAACATGCGCGAGCTTAGCCACCTGACGCGGCTGAGCGAGCCGATGATTTCCCGAACCACGCGTAAAATGGCATTGGTCGGATCGGCAATTTCACTACCACCCGCCTATGGACTGCTCGAGGTCAGGGTGAACGCGTCTGACCGGCGCGGCAGAACCCTCCATCTTACTGCCGCAGGCGAGACGTTGAGGCAGCAGATCGAGGCGTGTATTGCCCAGGCGCGACACATCCGGCCCGAACTACAAGGCCGCGCGTCTCTCGGGGACCTCGTCTCGCACGACCTCTGTCCGGGCCCCTGAATAGTCGGCAATGTCCATATGGTGCCAGACTTGGCCGCTCCGGACTGTCAATACTGTGACGATCCGAGATCTGAAGTGCAGAACTCCACCTGCCGAAGCGCGATACCGGGCATCCACGTGGCCGACAAAAACCATCTGACTGCCTGACTGGTAGGCCAGGTCGTGGCTCTGGTGCATGTCGATCAGGCCGCCGTCAGTTACGAAGCCTGCAAGACCGGCCAACCAGGCGTTGCGCCCAACGAAATGATAGGGGCCCCCAGCAGTGGCGGCCGGCGCGCTGTCATCTCGAAACTCGATGTCCTCGGCGGCGAGCGCCGCCAACGTGCCAATGTCCGCGGATTGATAGGCTGCAAGATAGGCCCGGGCGACACGTTCGACGGTAGCTGGATCATCCTGTGCGGATGACGGCCCGGCGAAGAGTAGGAAGATCGATGCGGTAACGACCAGTGAAAACCTGCCCTTCATTCGGAATCTCTCCGGCGGGTGGTTCCGGCGTAGTCGGCATAGTCACGGTGCTCGACGACCTGGTCCCCCTCGAGCGTGACGATGGTCACGACTGGGAAGATAAGGGTCATATCGCCGCCCGGTCCCGGACTTACCGAGTCCACGGTCCCGATGAACACTACGCGCCCTGCGGACTCAAATACCTGGGTGAAGCGATAGTCGAGGCGACTGACGGTCTCCTTCCAGTGACCAATCCCGGCAAGGATCGCGTCCCGACCGGTCCATATGAACGGTTCGGGAAAGACCCGTGAAGTCTCATCAACAAAGTTAGCCTGTTCAGAGTAGTGGTGCGAGAGCTCACTGAGATCGAGCCGTTCATAGTCGTCAAGATACGCTATCGCCCGCTCGATCGTGTCTGCGTCGCCGCTCTGTCGGGGCAGCGTCTGAGCGCCGCAAGGCGCGACGACAAGGAGCAAGGCGGCGAGTGCGGCTGTAGCGATTTTGAGCATGATCAACCCGACATTCGAAAGAAGGCAACTATCAGGACGTCAGTCCCATAGTGCAAGTCCATTCAAGTCAATACATATTGTTGTTGTAAAAATACGGCCAAGTCTCCCGCATGCATAGATACTTGCAGGGTGGAATATTGTTTAACTAAAAGCGCTTGCGCGTACATCCCGTGCCGACCAATAGGGCAGGGCTTCCGGAAGATCGCGGGGGCTCGTTCTCCACTGACCAGGGCGTTTCGGGCGAGTGATGGGTCCAGTATTTCCTAAGTCGGCCGCTTCGTTGGCCAGGCTCTGGCACCTCAACACTGCCAGAGCTTCATTGGCCTTCCGGGCGGCCGCTCATACAATGCGACCGCACCATTAAACACTGCGTCTCGCCGCCGAATGGAACAAGGTGACCTTGATGAAACAACTTTCTGCAACCGCCGCCTTGGTCGTACTGCTGGCCATCGGCGGCGTGTCGACCATTTCGGCGCAAACGCCGCCGCCCCAGTCACCGCAGCCCCAGACGCTGGCGAGCCCGCCGGACAGCCGGCCGATCAGCGCCGCCGAGCGTATCGCCCGCCAGTACATCGCTGCCTATTCGGCGGCGGACTGGGACGCGATGGAGCCTCTGATATCGGAGGATTTCATCCTCGTAGACCGGACCAGCCGCGACCTCGCCGATCACGAGCTCCGTGGCCGGGGCGAGGCGATGGCGATGTTGCGCGAGTTCGGGGACCAGGGCCGGATCGTTGGCCTGTTCCTTGATTTCCCCTTGGTCTTCGAAAGCAACGGGGTCGTGGTCTTCGCCGGCACCGTTAACACCCTGAGCCGCAGCTCAGATCCGGAGTTCGGCCTGCGCTGGCGCGCCGAGCAGGTGACGATCCTGACGGTCCGCGAAAGCAGAGTGGTGCGCCACGAGGACTATGCCAACTACGCCGCGCCAGTGATCACGCGCGAACGCCTGGGGGCGGGTCAATGAGTCTCCGCATCCCCGGTTTCCGGCTTCGTCTGCCAGGGTCAGCACTCATAGCCAGAAGAGAACGGTAGCGGCGAGGGCGATGGCGGACAGGAGGGCGGCTGGGCATCGCTAGCCCTGAGACGAGCGACGCGACGCCGCTATGGGTGTCAGGCTCTGTCGGCGCGCTGCCCGTTTGACCGGCTGCCAGGTCAATCCCGGACCTTGAAGTCAGGTCCGGGCCGGCGGGCAGGCGGGACGGCTCACATTCCCGAACGGATCGCGGGGGGGGGGGCTTCAGGCTGCGTATGACGCGGCATCAACCCAGGAGGGCCGGTACATATAGCCCGCCCCGTGCACTGTCTGGATGACCTCGCCGCAGTTCAATTCGTCAAGTTTGCGCCGCAGCCGCGACATGGCGGTCCGGAACCCTGTCGGAGTGTCCTGTTTGAGCGTGGGGATCCAGTGCGATGCCGTCTCGGTTGTGAACACAACGCCCGGGTTGTCCAGGAACATGCTCAGAAGAGCCACTTCCTGCGGTGAAATCCGAAGCCGCCGTCCGTTCGGTCCAATCGCCTCACGTGAGACCGGATCCAGCCTCCACGAATCCCGGGCCGGGGGCGTGGTCCGGCCGAGGCGTGTATCGCCGCGACGCATCAGGGCTCTCGCCTGGGCCAGCAGCAAACGGTTGTCGACCGGCGTTGAGAGCAGATCGTCGGCTCCAACCTCAAGCGCAACGATACGGCTGATAACATCCGCGTTCTCGGACAGGAGAACAACGGGCGCGCCCCCTTCCACAGCAAGTCGGCGGCAGAACCCATAGGCCCGTCCGCCCGACAGGCGCTCGTCCAGGACGACCAGATCGACCGCAACTGCAGCCATCAGTTCGGTTGCCGCTTCAACGCTGGAGGCCTGAAGGGTTCGGAACCCTTCGGCCTCAAACAGGTCAGTGAGGCCGGTTCTCGCTTCTGTGTCGGCACCGACAACCAGGATGGTGCGGTCGTGGATCGGAGCGGTCGTATGGCTACTGTCGGGCGTAATAAATTGCCTCGCACGCATCGGGTTCTGTTTCCTGACTGATGGACACAACAAAAAGTCAACTAATAACGACAATACATAATAGCCAATAGTTGCGAAACTTAAACAAGTAGCCACTAGGGCTTACATGTATGTAATTCCGAATGACTATAGCGACATTAGATCAACAAGTAGTATCAGATGTAAAGCAACATTGTATCAGGATTGCAAGCGTGGTGCGTTCAATATCGGTTGGTTTGTGGGTTGGGATCCTGATGTCTGGTCAATATAAATGTAATCGAGAAAACAAATGAGAGAAGATCGCGATTTTGGCACCTGAAATGAAACATTCGGGCAAATTGCAGCACCGATTGTGCAATTCGTTCGTCGACACATCTGGCATCCTTGAGATGGAGGGGCCGCTGATTGTGGATTTTCAGATGACGACGTTACCACTGACCGGACAGGACATCCGGCGTCGCCCGCAAATGCCTTGCGTGCCGCTGCGTCTGCGCGCGACGATCACGATCGACATGGAGGTCGGAGACTATCTCGAAGCCCAGCGGTCGAAGGCCTCGGTGGAGGATCTGTTCGACGAGATCCGCCAGAGGCATGAAGACGCAAGCCTGGAATTCAAACAGCGCCGTCCGCGCGTGCGGCCTCGTCCGGGGGCTCCCGGCCCCATCATCGCGGCCTACGCTGATGACTAGGAGTGTCGAGAGGCGGCGTAACACCCTGCTGGCCTGCCTGACCGTGCTCCGCAAGCTGGCGCCGGGCATCACCGTGTCGGAAATACTGGCGTTTCTGTATGTTGCCGAGAACGGCGGCATACGGGTCAAGGAACTGTCCGTATTGATGATGACGACCCAGGCGACCGCCTCGCGCGCAGCCCGGGCCTTGGTGTCGGCAGGTGATCCGGGGGCATTGCCGCCGAGCCGCGGCTGGCTGGTAATGTCTTCGAATGACAGGGAGAATATCTCCCGTCACCTGTATTTGACGCCTCTTGGTGCACAGATCACGGACCAGCTGGATACGCTGATCGCGCGCGGCCAACCCATTGAGGGCCGTGCCGGCGAGGCCTCGGTCGGCTTTGTGTCTGTCCGGGCCGCCTGATGTTCAGGTCTCGACCAGAAATTCCAGCTCAAGGTTGAAGCGGAGCCTGTCTACGACGATGGCCGACGTCTGACGTTTGACGTTCTCGTTATCAATCAGTTCGGCGACCATGAAGGCCCGATAGTGATCGATATCCCTGAATTGGCCGACCGCCACAAAATCCACCGGTCCGGATACGGCCCAGCACATCGAAATCTCCTTCAGATTGCTGAGCTTCCTTTCGAATGCGATCCGGTTTTGGGCCAGGGTGATCTCGATGATGACAGTCAGCGGACGCGCGCTGAGCTGCGGGTCGACCAGCGCCGTTTCCTTGAGGATAATTCCGCTTTCGCGAAGACGCTTCAGTCGGCGGTGACAGGTCGCCTGGGTCAGACCAATCGTATCGCAAAGTTCGGCGACACTGATGCGATTGTTTTTCTGAAGTTCCGCGATCAGCCGGCTGTCAATGATGTCGAGAGATACAACGGACATATGGCTTCTTTGATCGAACGTCGGCGATCGGTGACTGACGATCACAGACGGTTACTTTGTTCCTGAATAGTAGGAACGCAAAGTAAGCCAGACGTGAGGTCAAAGCGTTGCGTAACTGTAGGCCGCAGTTGTGGGTCACTCGGCCAGACTCGTCAATCTAAAATGGCATCATTACATTATGGTAATGGGACGCCTGGAGGTTGGAATGTATACGCGGTGCCAGACGAAACAATTACGCGGCCGTAAGTCGTATAGATGTGGCTAAACCGTGACGATATTGGCGTTATAATGAGAAACGGCATGAAGAGACGTGTGCGGAGAGAGTAACCCGGGTTATGGAGATTTTGGGTAAGGCGTCGGACATTTCGGCGTCGGCAAGCGCTCTTCGGCGTTATTTGGCTCGATCATCGACTTGATCGACGCTGAGTGAGCCGGGGGCGCGACAATTCAGGATCGAGACCAAAATGAAGAAGCACGCGCGTTCACGCCTCCTCGCGACTACGGTCATCGCCGGCGCAGCATGGGCCGCCAGCCTGCCGGCTCTCGCCCAGGACCAGCTCCCGGGCGTCGACGTTCAGGGGCGGTCCGAGCAGGAAGCGACCGAGATCGACGAAGTCGTCATTACCGGCTCGCGCATCCGTCGTGACCCGACCAACGCTGCGACGCCGCTGATCCAGGTCACGCGCGAGGAACTGCTGACGTCCGGCCAGTCGACCGTGATCGACTATCTGGCCACCATCCCGGCCCTGTCGAACTCGCAGGTGCCTTCGGACACGACCGGTTCGAACCTGAACGACGGTGGTCTGTCCTTCGCCAACCTGCGCTCGCTGGGTGCGGGCCGGACGCTGACCCTGGTCGACGGTCGTCGCCACGTCGGCTCCAACGGCGGCTCGCTCTCGGTCGACGTCGACGTCATCCCGCGCCTGTTGATCGAGGATATCGAGATCATCACCGGTGGCGCTTCGTCGGTATACGGTGCCGACGCCGTGTCGGGCGTGCTCAACTTCAAGCTGCGCCGCGACTTTGAAGGGGTCGAGATCGACGCCAACTACGGCATGATCAACCAGGACGGCCAGACCAACCAGCGGGTCTCGGCCCTTATCGGCGCCAATCTGCTGGATGACCGTCTGAACGTCTGGGCGTTCGGCGAATACGAAAAACTCGACGAACTGCGCTGGGACGATATCGACTGGTTGAGGGAATCCTACGAACTGGTCGGCACAGATGTTGATCCGACCAACCCGGCGATCGGCCCCGCCTCGGACGGCATCATCGATGCCCGCGTTTACAGCAACGTCCTGACTATGCAGCGCCTGCGCTGGGGCCTTGTCACCCTGGCCAACAACCAGCCCGGCAGCCCGCTGAACGACCCGGACCTGACCTTCACCAGCTGCGGTGCCCCCAACGCGGCACCGACCGCCGCGAACACGCGGAACGTCGCCTGCACCCTGCTGAACCCTGGTTACACCTATGTGCTCGAAGGCGCGACCGCACGGCTTGCCGACTTCGGCACCCGCATCGGCACGGGTCTCCAGCGTACACGGAACATCGGCGGTGATGGTGATCCGGCTTCGCAGTACTCGCAGTTCACCTTCTTCCCCGAAGGATCGTCGTCCCGCTTCTCCGCCGGCGCCAATTTCTCGGTGACCGATGAGATCACGGCCCGCTTTGAGGCCAAATATGTCACCGAAGACACTTTCGACGAAGGGCAACCGACCTTCTTCGACATCTTCATCAACAACAACCGCGAGGCCAACCGGGTCAGCGAGATCCGCGCCACATCCCAGTTCAACATCCGGCTGAGCGACAACGCCTTCATCCCGTCCAGCCTGCGTACGGCGATCGAGAACAACCGCGTCATCCTCTACACGGCGCCGACCAGTACATCGCCGAGCGTGCCCCGGACCGATCCGGTCACGGGCGCTGTTCTGACCGCCCCGGCGCCCTACGCCCGCAACGCCCTGCGCGGTCCGGACCGTTCCCAGCAGAACAATCGCGAACTGACCCGCTATGTTGCTTCGCTTGAGGGGGATCACGACCGTTTCGCGGTGTTCAACAACATCCACTGGGATCTCAGCTACACCCACGGTGAGGTTGAGGTCGTCAACCGCGAAAGAGGCGTCGACGTCGAGCGCATGGCATTCGCCGCTGACGCCATCGTCGATACCGCCGGCCTTGTCGCCGGTGTTCCGGGCCAGATCGTCTGCCGCGTCCAGCTGTTGAATGCCCAGAACCCGGCGAACGGGGCCATCGAAGACGCCATCCGTGGAGGGGACGTGCGCGACTCGGCGGAAGGTCGCGCCGCGATCGAGCAATGTCAGCCGCTGAACGTGTTCGGCCAGGGCAATCAGAGCCAGGAGGCCCTGGACTACATCCATGCCGAAATCGGCGTCACCGACCGCAATGTGCAGGAGCAGGCCATCGGTGCCATCTCCGCCGAGCTGTGGGATTTCTGGGGCGCAGGACGGATCGGTGCCGCGATTGGTGTTGAACACCGTCGGGAGTTCACCGAAGGCGTCGGCCGCGACGGGGAGACGGGTAATCGCCTTCTGTTCCTGAACAGCAGCCCCGACCAACCTCCGGTATCCTATGAATCGGATGAGGCCTTCGCCGAACTGTCTCTTCCGCTCTTCCGGGACAGCTGGCTCGGAGAGTATGCCGAACTGAGCGGCTCGTACCGGTACTTCGACTACACGACGGTGGGAACCGGAGACGTCTACGGCGTCAACCTGATCTACAGGCCGATCCGCGACATCACGTTCAAATCGAGCTTCAACACCTCGTTCCGGGCCCCGAACCTCAGCGAGAATTTCTCGCCTCAGAGTCAGACGTTCGCGAACTTCAGCTCTTCGGATCCCTGCACAACGGCGAACATCAATGCGGCGGCGAACTCGCAGTACCGCACCAACCGGATCGCCAACTGTACGGCGCTTGCAGCCGGACAGGGGCTCAGCTTTGACTTCGCCGGAGCCACCGGCACCACGGCGGACGACTTCGACACCACCTCCCTGGGAACGGGCGGTACCGCCGGCGTCAACGGCGGTAACCCGTTCCTGCGGCCGGAGACCTCGGAGAGCTTCACCTTCTCCACGGTGTTCCAGCCCCGGTTCATTCCCGACTTCACCCTGGTCCTCGACTACTATGAGATCGAGATCTCGGACGTCATCGCGTCCGTGACCGCCCAGACCGCCGCTAACAACTGCGTCAACGGCCCGACCCTGAATACCGCGGCCTGCGCCACCATCTTCCGCAACAACCCGAACCTGCCCTTCGCCATCGGCGCGCCAAACGGCGATCCGATCGGAGGCTTCATCCAGGGGTCGATCAACTACGCCAAGCGCACCACGCGGGGCCTGGACTTCACGGGCCGGTACCACATGGATCTGGAGGAAAAGTTCGGTCACAACTGGGGAAGGCTTGACTACCGCGTCGCGGGCTCATGGTTGATCGAGCAAAAGAATTTCAACAATTCTACCAATCCGGACGATTTCACCGGTCTGGACGCCACCATCTTCTATCCGCGTGTGCGTCTGACCTCATCGCTGACCTATACCCCGAACGATACCTGGAGCATCAACTGGACGATGGACTGGCAGACCTCGCAGAATAACGCGAGCCAGTTCCGCGACTATGCCGCGACGGGCAATGTGGACGCCCGTGAATCGACGGACATCCGGACGGGCATGTTCGCCCGTCACGACTTCACGGTTCGCTGGAATGCGCGGGACGATCTCTCGATCCGTGCGGGTGTCGTGAACGCCTTCGATGCCGAGCAGGCCCGCTACCTTGGTTCGACGCTCTTCTCGAACTTCGACCCCTATGGCACGCGCTTCTTCATCGGCCTGAACTACCGGCCGTTCTAGAACGTCTGCATCGCCGGACTGAGGCCCCGCCGTTCTCCGGAACGGCGGGGTTTCTGTTGGCGCACCGGGCCGGCTGGTTCGAGTGCCAGACTTTCCCAATATTTGAACCGCGAGATATCGAAACGTCATGACCAGTCTCGACGATCTCCTGGCACCGGTGACGGCGCAGGAATTTCGCGCCACCGGCCTGGGCCGGGCGCCCCTCCACATTCCCGCTGGTGACGATGACCACAAGCGGTCGCTTCTGGACTGGGCCTCGTTCAATCGCCTCCTGGGCCAGACCGGATTCTGGACCGCACAGACGTTCCGACTGATGCTGAACGGGGCGGCCGTCCCGCCTTCCGACTATTGCGACCCCTGTTGGGCCCGCGACAGGACCGACCTCAGGCCATCGCCGCAGAAGGTGGATGTGTTCCTGAGCGCCGGCGCCAGCCTGGTGTTGAACGAGGTCCAGACGCTTCATCCGGAGATATCCCGAACCGCCGCCGTCCTGAGCCGCGCCTTCGCCGCCCAGATCGGAGCGAATGTCTATTGCTCCTTCAAGGACGTGCAGGCTTTCGGACCCCACTATGACAACCACGATGTGTTCGCCGTGCAGACCGAGGGCGAGAAAATCTGGCGCATCTACGAAAACCAGATCGAGATGCCGGTCGACCTTCCGCCCGATACGCCTGAGACCCGCGCGTGGCTCGAACAGGTTCGCGGCCCGGTCAGTTCCGAAATACGGATGAGGCCGGGCGACGTGCTCTATCTTCCGCGTGGCCGTTTTCATGACGCGATCGCCGTCGGCGACGCCTCACTGCATGTCACCTTTTCCGTCACGGCCCTCTATGGCCGAATCCTGTTCTCGCTGCTGGACAGCGCGGCCATGCAGTTCCCGGCTTTTCGGGCCTACTTCCCTCCCGCCGCCGAAGATGAGGGCAGGCCACTGGCCAATCATCTCAGGGGGCTCGCAGCCCTTCTTTCGGACCTGGTGTCCAGCCCGGCCTTTCTCGACGAGATCGCGATGTCTCAGGAGCGGCTGGTCCCCCGTCCCGCCCAGTTCGTCCTGCCTGAGCGCAAGCCCGAGACCCGCTTCAGGGTAACGGGTCAGGCCTTCCCCCCGGCCGGTACAGCCGCAGGGCTTGCATTTGAATGGTGCGCCGCCCAGTCCGACTTCAGCCTGGAGCGGATGCTGGCCGAGTTCGATTTCATCGAGGCGGGGGTGCTGCGCAGCGCGGTCGATGACGCGGTCGCTGGCGGTGCCCTGGTTCGGATCTGATTGGTCGGCATCCATGGGCGGTTCGATGCCCGACGTTGATGGCTGCGCAGTCCGGCCGATTGCACCCCCAACAAGCCGCAGATCCACGGGCCGGGAGCTCCAGCTTCGAGTGCTCCAGAGAACGGGGGCGGACCACCGTTGGAGATCATCGAGCGAGGGTTCCATCGCAGATTCGTGGTCGTTTCTACGGGGTTTGTCGCAAACCATGAGGCGGAGGCATGGAGTTCATGGTTCGCTTCGGCGTCGAATGGAGGGAGACGCCCATGCTTGGTAGATTTCTTGCTGCAATGCTGGCGGTGGTCATGGTGCCGGCCGCGGCGTTAGCCCAGAGCGCTCCTCCCCCAAGCGAAACCGAGCAGGTGGCGCGTTCCTATATGCAGGCCTATTCCGACGCGAATTGGGATGCGATGGCCCCTTACATGGGCGATGAATTCGTCCTGATTGATCGCACAAACCCCGATCCGGCGTGGCAACCAGAGCACCACGGTCGTGAGGCAACACTCCGGATGCTGCACGAGGTCGGTCGCCGCTCGGGTATAATCAGGTTCGACTTTGAGTTCCCGACGGTGTTCGAGAGCAACAACATAGTGGTGTTTTCCGGCTTCGTGAATGCCCACGGGGCCCCTCCCGGAGTTGACTACGCCTACAGATGGCGCGCCCAACAGGTGACCGTGCTCACATTTCACGACGGCCGTGTGGTGCGGCACGAGGACTACACGAACTATCGCACCCCGATCATGACGCGTCTGGCGCGGCCCTGAGCCATGCTGGCACGCCGCAAACTGATCGCCATGGTGACCTGCGGATTGCCCTCGGTGCTGGCGGGCAGCGTCCGCGCCCAGGACGAGACCTGGCCAACAGGTGCGTCCGAACACGACACTCAAGCCGCGTTGTCGGCCATCAATCAATGGATCGCCGCCTATCAGGCGGGAGATTACGAAGCGCAATGGCGGCTCACCGATCCCCGGATCCGCCGCTGGTTTGATCTCCGCCGTTTCCAGAGAGCCATGCAGCTGGCGCGGCGGAGAGATGGAGCCCTTTTGTCATATGTGGTCGGCCGCTCTGCGGCAGCGTCTGCCGCGCAACTGCCTTGTACCGAACAGGGTCACTGCTTCAGAGAGCGAGTGCCCTATGTCATCGCATTGCTCGACACCCACTATGAGACCGCATCACCGCCGCAGCCGGAATTTTGCGTGGCGGCTCGATCAAGGGAAGGGTGGACCTTTGGCGGCGGGACGATTCTCAACCGGCCCCTGGGGGAGACAGCCGTTATCCTGACCCTTCAGGATGAGCGGCGCTATGCCCCCAGCTGGACCACCAGACCATAGCGCGTGGTGTTCAGGCTACCTTGTTGTGATCGAAGTCTGCCGCGGATCGGACTGCGAAGGCTCTCAGTGCCAGACCGGCGGCCATTCCAGGTGCGATAGCAGCGAGCAGGCTCGCCCGCACCTTCGCTCAGGGTGCCCGCGCACTCTGTGCCAGGCGCGCGCGACAGCCGGCCTGTGAGACCCGGGGCACCTCGTGTCTCCAGGCCTTCGGCCGGCCCCGATCGGGCGGCTGCGACTGTCTTACTTCAGACAGGGAGGGTAGCAGTCGACCTGGCGGAGCCAACCCGTCGGCGCCGACCGCACTGCGGGATCACGGCAGATCAAACGCCTGCAGCCATGGATCCCTGCAACAAAAAGGGCGGCGGATCCGAAGATCCGCCGCCCAGGTTTTTCTCGCGATATCAGGCCCTAGAAGTTGGCCGTGACACCGAAGAAGAAGTAGCGGCCTTGTGAGTCGTACAGCTGCGGGAAGACGTTCCCGTTGCCGCTACCAGGGCCTGCGCTCAGC
Source organism: Caulobacteraceae bacterium (assembly GCA_965284535.1). Taxonomy (GTDB): domain Bacteria; phylum Pseudomonadota; class Alphaproteobacteria; order Caulobacterales; family Caulobacteraceae; genus Brevundimonas. The sequence goes on along the minus strand of OZ260090.1, from coordinate 179,740 downwards.
GATAGCTGCGGATCGTTGTCGAGGACGTTGTTGACGCCGGCGCGGAGGGTGACGGTATCCATCACCTGCCACACGGCAGCCAGGTCGAGGTAGTTCTCGGCATCGAAGTAGCGATCAAGGCGGGTGCCGCCGTTGTTCAGCGAACCATCGGCCCCGAGCACAGCGAGTTCCACCTCGCCGAAGTGGCGCCAGGTGGCCGAAACATCCACGTCCCACGGTGTGATCCAGGTGGCCCGGGCGCGGTGACGCCATTCGGGGTTCGGTGCGGTCAGTGTCGTACCGTTGGTGCACTGGTTGCCGTAGAAGCCAGCGCAGTCATAGACCGAGTTGGCGGCGCCCAGACCCGTGTCGGTAACATGCGAGTCGAGCAGGGTACCGACGAACGACATACTGATCGAGCCCATGTTCGCCATGCCCATGTCTTCGAGGTCGAAGGCATAGTTGGCGTTGAAGTCCCAACCCGTGGTGCCGAGACCACCGATATTTTCGTTAAGGTCACTGACAACGCCAGTGCCAACCCACAGTTGCCCGCCGGCGTTTCGTGTAATGCGCCCGCAAGCGGTCGCGTCCGGTGTCGTGCCGTAGCACTGAGCGATGGTGTTCAGCGCGCCGACCGTCGAAATAAGTCCGTCAACCTGAATGTCGAAATAGTCGACGGTCAGGTTGAAGCCCGGGACGAAGCTGGGAGTCCAGACCACACCATAGGTGAAGGTGTCTGCCTCTTCCGGGGCAAGGTTCGGATTGCCGCCGGCCAGCAGGTTGTACTGACCCGCCGGGCTGTTGAGGGCGCCGCCGCCCGATTGGCCGGCGGTGACCTGGTGCGGAGCCGCCCCGACGCAGTTGGCGGCCACGGCGCCGGTGGTGGCGTCGCAGGGGTCACGATCGAGATTAAACAGACCGAAACCCTGGGCCGCGAACAGGTCGATCACATTGGGCGCCCGCACAGCGCGCGAGTAGCTTGCGCGGAAACGGATGTCCTCGATCGGGGCGTAGTCGGCGCCGAACTTGTAGGTGTCGGTCCCGAGGTTCTCGTATTCCGAGCGACGGTAGGCGGCGTCGATCGAGGCCGAATAGGCCCAGGGTTGATCGTCAGCCAGGGGGATCTGGATCTCACCGAAGACTTCCGAGACACCGACGTCACCCGACAGACCGATCGTCGGTCCGCCCTGACCGGTGCCGTCTCCCGAAGCGAAATTGGCGTCCGTGGTGGAGGCCAGATAATCGCGGCGGTACTCAGCGCCGAACGCGACCTGGACAGTGCGCGACGCGGTCGGCATCGACCAGCCCGTGTCGCCCGTGATGGCGGCGGTGACGACCTGCTGGGTCGTTTCACCACGCTGGATCAGCGGGATCTGAACGTAGTCGAGGGCCGCCTGGGTCACGCCGCCAACGATGAAGATGTCGTAGGGGACGCAGCTCGGGTCGGTGCCGTTCACGACCGAACGGCAGGTCGGGGTGCCGCCGACGTCGACGACGTCAAGGGCGCGTCCAAGACGCGTAGCCGAGAAGTCGTTCATATAGGTGCGGGCGAGGGCAACGCGCGAGAATTGCGCCGCGATGTCATAGTTCCAGCCCGGCGCGATCTCCCCACGAACGCCGACCACACCGCGATAGGAGGTGTAGTTCAGCTCGTCCTGACGGCCGCCGCCTTCCACGTTGCGTCGACCGATGTACATGACCCGGCGGGTGTCGGCAGCAATGTCAGCCGCGGAACAGCCGATGGTCGCGGCTTGTTGGGCGCCGAGCAGCGGGTTGCCGCAGTTGATGTCTCCGGTGTTGAAGAAGTTGCCCGACGGCGCGATCTGGGAATTCGAGCGATAGTCGGAGAACGCCAGTTGGGCGAAGACTTCCGCCTTGTCGTTGACCTCATAGCGGCCGAAGGCCCCCATGGTGTAGCGCTCGTCCGGCCGCTGGAAAAAGTTGAGCGGGCCAAAGTTGTACTGGTTCAGGTTGTTGTCGAACGGCACGAAGGTGCGGCCGGCGCCCAGGGTCGAGTTGAAGCCGGGGCCGCCGCCGAAGTCGGTGAAACGACCCGGGAACGAGGTGCTCGAACCACCGCAGGTATAGTCCTGCGGCGTAGCGGCGGCCGGAGTGCCGATGGAGCAGCCCGAATAGTCGCGATCGCGCTGCAGGATCGGGTTGTTGTTGCGATAGCCGGCATAGGCCAGCAGATTGCCGCGGCCGTCGGGTGCGGCGACACCAAGTACGATGTTGATCGAGCGGCTCTCGCCGTCAGAGACGTTGTCATCGGGCAGGGCGAACTGCGTAGGGTTGGTCGCGGCGCGACCGGCGATGACTGCACGCAGGTTGCCGACGCCGTCATAGTCGTTGTTGTGCTGATAGAAGCCGTACTGGGCGTCGATCTGCAGGCCTTCGAAGTTCTTCTTCATGATGAAGTTGACGACGCCGGCAACAGCGTCCGAGCCGTAAACGGCGGAAGCGCCGCCGGTCAGGACTTCAACGCGTTCAACCAACTGCTCCGGAACCTGGTTCAGGTCGGCCGCAGGGTCGTTCGGCGAGCCATAGCCCATGCGGCGACCGTCGATCAGCACCAGGGTGCGGGCCGAGCCGAGGTTTCGCAGCGAAACGGTTGCGGCGCCCGTCGCGCCGTTCGAGACGGTCGAGTTCTGGGCGGCGAAGGCTTGCGGCAGCTGCGTGATCAGGTCTTCGACCCGGGTCACGCCCGCGACGTCGATGTCCTCGCCCGTAACCTGCGTGACGGGGCTGGTGGTGACCAGGTTGGCTTGCGGAATGCGCGAACCGGTGACGATCACATCGTCGAGGTCCTGCGATGCTCCGGCGTCCTGCGCCATGGCCGGCGCGGCGGACGCGAACATCGCCACGCCGGCAATGATGGTCGTTGCCAACAAGTGTTGACGCGTTTTGTGGATTCTCAAGATTTGACCCTCCGGTTGATTGATGCTGGGTGCCTGGCCTGAATGGACCAAGCTTCGTTCCCCCCAGTCGATACCGATGCGTAAAATTCATACAGCATTCAGCATCGACGATGAGTAAGCATCATTCACAGGCGCGTTCAAATCAGAATACGGCAGATCAATGAAAGAGACATAGAGATGTATCAAAACAGCAACCAATAAATATGTAACAAGGAGCAATACTTGTAACTACGATGTAAGAAAGCGGTAACCTAATAGCCATTTTGAATTACAGCCGAGCCCTCGTCGAGATGCCGGCGCCGGTGAGTGAAAGCGCGCATCTTCTGGACCCGCTTCCGACGGATCTCCTCGGCGAACTTCGGACCGAACCGGTTCCACCAGGGCCGCGCCGTTTCGTGGCAAATGTCGATGCAGCGCTCGGCCAGCAGGCCCTCTACGTTCCGCACCGTCCGGATCACCGGCGAGCTGTCGAAATAGCGGAGCGGGTTGGTAGGTTTGGCCATGCCGAAACGCCAGGCGGGGCCGGATTACCGAGCGGCCGGGTTTGGGCTGACCGTGTCAGCCGCATCCATGCTCCGGATGCGTTGATGTCGATTCGCCCTGGCCGCCTGATTTGCCTGTCCGGCCGCATTCTGGTCGACGCCGGGCTACCGTTCGTCGCGTTCTGTAAGATTGATGTCGCTCAGCTGACGGCTCAACGATTTATGGGTGTAGCGAGATCGAGTGAGACCGATGGTGCCAACGGTTCCAATCCACGGTGCAATCAAATGTCGCCTTCACCCGCAAGTCTCACCCAAGCCGATTTGGTCCCGATCAAGGTCAAGCTCGTATCTGGTTCCAAGGATCCGAGACATGTGTTGCTCGCCGAGCGGTTTTCCGGAGCCGGGTTGGAGTGCGAGTGGACAACGGACATCGACACCAATGCTCTCGCCTCCGTGAATCTAATTTGCTGCAATGTAGCCCACGGAGATGCGTTGCGAATGGTCCGTTCAGTCGGGGGGCACCGACCGATCGTGCTTCTCTGCAATGAGGTCGATGAGGTTGATCGCATCCTGGCCCTGGAGTTGGGTGCTGATGATGTGTTTGGAATAGAGCAAAGCCCGCGTGAGATGATCGCACGGCTACGCGCCCTTGCGCGTCGGGCGGGGCTAACTCAGGGACGCCTTGAACAATACAGTAGTGATGGCTGGATCCTCAGGCCGACAATGCGAAGCCTGACCGCACCCGACGGCAAGTCAGTCGTGCTCACCCAGACTGAACTCCAGGCTGTTCTTCTCATGATCCGGGCGGCTGGTGAGGTTGTGACCCGCGAGCAATTTGTCGAACAGCTAAATGCCGACAGGCCAGTCAAGACACAGACCACGTCCACCCTTCTTTGCCGTCTGAGGAAAAAGCTGAGCCGGTGCGGGCCCTCGCTGATCCGGACACTGCGGAATGACGGCTACTATCTGGACTGCCCCGTAGCGGTGGATATGTCCACTTAGGCCGTTTCAGCCTGCTGGAGATCATCTTCGACTGCGGCAGTCTTCACAGGCCACGATTGTTTCCGTCGTCGTAGAGAGTCTCAAGCGTCCCCGGATCGGGGTGGCGATAGTCGGCCATATAGCGGTCGGCGATCGGGATGATTTCCGGATTCCCTGATCGTACGGTCGTGTCCTGGGCTTGGGCGGTCCTGACAATGCCGAACAGTGCAACCAGGACTGGGACAAGACGATGCGCTACGGGCGGCCTCTCCGCGCTGGCGGGTTCGCTGGATGCGGGGGGGCGGAAGTGCGGTGCGGGCACGCCGAGCGGGCGACGGCACCGTCAGGGACGACGGGCCTCGGTCCGGCCCTGGGGGCTCCAGGTCGCCCCTTCGTCACCCGTACCGTCGATCTGCGAGGTCCATCCGTCCACCCCCGGCGTCAGGGTCATGCGATTGTGGATGCGTCGGCTGCCGGCGAGATAATGGGTGCCCGACCTGAGGTTGGTGGTCACAAGCGACCCGTCTGGGGTGAAGTTGCCCTCATAGACGTCGATCAGACCGGACTGATCGTCGCGCGAGACGATGCGATAGGTACCCATCACCACGTCATAGGACAGGGTCATCTCATAGTTGAACCCGGGTGTCGCGATCGTGAGCCGCAGATACAGGTCGTTCATGGACGGTTCGACCACGATGGATTGGGTTCCGTTCGGAACCCACTCGCCATCCCGGTTGCGGTTATAGAGCGTCAACTCCCAGGGACCCGCCAGGAAATCCAGGCGACGCCGACCGGCTTCGAGACGAGCGCGAAGCTCCGCGGTCTGCTGCGCCGCCGTCGTTGTCGCCGAGACCGCCGCCGGGGCCGGGGCCGCAGGTGCCACGGGGGCCGCTGCGGTGCCAGAGGCGATGGTGGCGAAGGTCAGGGTAGAGGCCAGGAGCCGACGGTACATTGAATTATCCTGAACCAGGTGAACTTCGAGACGATTGAACGAAACCACCGGCTTCCCGGCCGGAGCAGGTCCGATGCGACGAAGTCAGCCGTTGCTGCGTCGAATGGAGCAGGCCGAGTAGCGGCCAACCATCCACATTGAGCAGTAGGGAGGCTGCACCTCTGTCGGGGCGAGGCGGACTTTCGTCGAAAGCCTGCATCCAAGGCGCGCCCTGACCCTGTTGGCCAGCGCGCCGTCAGTGGTCCTGGCGCAGACCCCGTCGGCGCCCGCCGCCGTGGCCGCCGACCCTGCCGCGCAGGAGGTGGCTGAGGCGATCCGTGACGGCTTCCGCCAGTACCTGTTCGATCCCGCCCGTCGTCAGCCTGCCGGGGTCAGCTCGCGGATCCAGGCCAGCAGGGCCGCGTCGTCGGTCATATTCCCGTCGAACAGATGTTGTGGCTGGTGCGTTTCGTTGTTGCCCCGCGCCCGTCCGCGATAGACCTTCATGGGGATGCCAAGCGAGGCTAGGCCGCTGGGCAGTTCGCCGGAACCGACCTCCATATAGACCGTGTCCGCTGAGGTCTCGCGACCGATCTGGACAGCCCCCATCGCCTTCCAGAGATCGACGGCGTCCAGACAGGCGGACGCACAGGCAGAGTCAGTCAGGACATAGACCCGGCCGGCCATGGGATTGGTGGGCGCTTCGGGTGCCACTGGGGCAGCTTCGGAAGTGCTTGGCTGTCGCCAGTAAGGCTGGCCGGCCGCCCGGGCCTGCCGCATACTATTCACGACAATTTCGGCCATGGCGATCGTGCCAGGCGACTCCCCGCCTGCGCGCAACAGATCGACATAGGCGGATATCATGGCAATGTTGGTTTCGGACGCGCGCCAGTCCACACCCCTGCTGGCTGGCAGGCTGTGGGCGGCCTGCCAGTCCTGATCCCACAGGATGCCAGCCAGTTCCCGGCTCCAGTGAGAGGATCCGCCGCCGTTGCCGCGGACATCGAGCACCACCCACGGAGCCGTACGAAGTTCGGACTGCGTGGTCCCGGCCTCTGCCAGCATGGCGGTCAGGGCGGTGTGGGCATCGCCGCCCGGCGAGCCGTCGAACGAAGGCATTGACAGCCAGACACCCCCTTCCTCCAGTCTCCGGATTGCAAATCGGGGTGAGGCCCGTTGAGCGAGTGGAGCTCTGCGGGCCGCCAGATCCGGGCCGCTGATGTCCCGCCAGGACAGTGGGAAACTGCGCACGATCCCGCCGCTCTCGAAACGGCAGACGCGCAGCTCGGTGTTCCATGGATTGTTCAGATCCACGAACAGCCCATCGCCAAAGGCGACGCGCTGCGCCTCCAGCGACCAGCGTCCACGGAACTGGCCAATGCGCTCTTCTCCGAGGCGGGCGGCGGGGATATCGTCGCAATCCACCAGCTGCGCGCCCAGGGGCGGCAGATCGGCCAAGGCTTCGTCGCGGGTCACCACGACCTGATCCGGCCCCCGGTAGATGGTCAGGAACCCGGGCCAGCGAGCGGGGAATAGTACGCTCGGGTCTCTCAGCTGGATCTGGACGTGGCCGTCGTCAAAGCTGGCGACAAGGGCGCGCATGGCCCACCACCAACCGCCCGCGTCCTCAACTGTTTCAGCGCGATCGAGGGCGAGAGCGAGGGCGGCGTCGAGACGCCTGCGGAACGCCGGGTTCTCCGGGTCCACAGATCCTGGATGGTTGTTCAGTATCTGCTCATGAAAACTGGTCGCGTCGGCGCGGAGTGTTTCGCTCCAGTCACGCGGCGGTTCCGTGCGACGCTGACCGGCTTCGAGACGAGCGCCAAGCTCCGCGGTCTGCTGCGCCGCCGTCGTTGTCGCCGGGACCGTCGCCGGGGCTGCAGGCACCACGGGGGCCGCTGCGGTGCCAGTGGCGATGGCGGCGAGGGACAGGGTTGAGGCCAGGAGCCGACGGTACATGGAATTATCCTGAAACAGGTGAACTTCGAGACGAGTGAACGAAACCACCGGCTTCCTGGCCGGAGCAGGGTCGATGCGACGAAGCCAGCCGTTACTGCGTCGAATGGAGCAGGCCGAGTAGCGGCCAACCATCCACATTGAGCAATAGGGAGGCTGCACCTCCGTCGCGGCGAGGCGGGCTTTCGTCGCAAGCCTGCATCCATGGTGCGCCCTGACCGGCTCTGGGACATATCGTCACCGGAGGCCGCCATGGCACGTCAATCTCTTCTCGCCTGTTCCATCCTCGCTTTGACCCTGTTGGCCGGCGCGCCGTCAGTGGTCCTGGCGCAGACCCCGTCGGTGCCCGCCGCCGTGGCCGCCGACCCTGCCGCGCAGGAGGTGGCTGAGGCGATCCGTGACGGCTTCCGCCAGTACCTGTTCGATCCCACCTTGCTGTCGAGCCCCGAATTCCAGACGATTGAGGCGCGTATGTTCGAGGCGGCCGGCGGAGCGGAATCGGTCGAAACTTTCCGCCGCAGCTTCAACGGCCTCTGGCGCGAGGGTCCGATCTCGCACGTCGTGGTGCGCCGGGCCGAGGCGCCGGTCGAACAGACAATGGCCTATCTCGACTCCCTGCGCGTTGGCGAGGGCGCCCGTCTGGACTGGAACGGCGACATTGCCGTCCTGACCGTCAATACGATGATGGGGCAGGATACGATCGAGCAGATCGACGCGGCCTACGCCGAGATCGCGGGTCGCAATCCGCCGGCGCTGATCATCGACCTGCGCGCCAATGAGGGCGGGGCCTTCGCCGTCGTGCCGCTGGTTCAGCACCTGCTGGATGCACCCCTGGACGCCGGCGCTTTCGTCGCGCGGCCTTGGGCCGCCGCGGAAGGCCGGGCACCGACCCTGACCGACGCGAGGCAGGTCGAGCCCTGGACCGGCTGGTCGATCCGCGATTTCTGGCGCTCCGTCCGAGAGGACCGGATCACGCGCATCACCTTTTCCCCGCAAGGGCCCCACTATGGCGGTCCGGTCTATGTCCTGATCAGCGGAACCACCGCCAGCGCTGCCGAACTGGGGGCCGACGCGTTGAAGGGGGTGGGGCGGACGACCCTGATCGGAGAGCGGACGGCCGGGCAGATGCTGTCGCAGATGCCGATCGACCTGCCGCATGGCCTGCAGCTCTTCCTGCCGATCGCCGACTACCATTCGTTCCGCAGCGGACACATTGAAGGACAGGGGGTCGCACCAGATGTCGCCGTCCCTGCCGCCCAGGCAATGGAAGAGGCCCTTTTGCTGGCGCGCGGTGGTTGACGCCCTGCCGATGGGGGCGGCAGCGCAGGCCGTTCCGGCCCGCCGCAGTCGCCGGCCCACGGGCAGGGCAGGGGCGCTTGTCGCCGGTTCGGCGCCGTTCGTCGTAGATTTGCATCCATGAGGGCGTTTGGCGGGCTCAGGGATACATGTCCAAAGGAGGCCGCCATGGCACGACAATCGGTTCTCGCCTGTTCCATCCTGGCCCTGACCCTGATGGCGGGCGCGCCGACAGCGGTCCTCGCGCGGCCCACCGCGAGCGCCGCCGCCGTGGCCGCTGAGCCCTCACTTCAGTCGTGCGTTGCTGCATGGCGCGCGCAAACGGATGTGCGGGGGGTCGTCGTCGCAACCTTCGCGGAGGGTGAACTCCAGGTGGCGTCCGCGGGCCTTCGCGACGAGACCGGAGCCGCCTTGGCGACCGAAGACAGTTTTTCTATAGCGAGCGTGTCGAAGACCTTCACGGCAGCGGCGGTCCTGAGGTTGGTGGAGGAAGGAGTCATTGATCTCGGCGATTCCGCGGCAGTTCTGAGTGACCTGGACATCCCGGCCGACATCACGGTTTTGCAACTGCTCCGCCATGAGGCGGGTCTCCCGGAATATATGGGCGGCGCGCTGAGCTTCGAGACATTCCTTGGCGAACATGGGGAAGGCCGGGAAGCCTGGTCCGTCGATGAAATCCGGGCCTTCGCCGTCTCTGCGGGGCAGCAACAGCCCTCTGACTTTTCATATTCGAACGCCCACTATGTGATCCTGGGTGCGATCATCGAGAAGCAGACAGAACTTCCGCTCCCGATGGCGCTGAGGGCGTTGGTCTTTGAGCCCGCCGGCCTCGCCTCCGCGCGTCTCATCAGGACAGCTGCTGATGATCCAGGCGCTTTGGGATATTCAGAGGCTCTCGCTGGCGCCCTTGGATCCCCCCATTTGAATCGCCGCCTGATGCGAGAGCTGGCGACGGCCGGTGACGCCGCCGGCGGTATGGCCATCAATGCGCCTGACCTTGCGCGGTGGACAGCGGACTACTTTAGCGGCCGGTTCGTCGACGGCGTGAGCTTTGACGCTCCTGCCGGTGGAAGCGCCTTCGGCCGCTCGGGCGAACAGATTGGCGTAGGCCCTGGCGCTTATGAGGTCACATACCCGGATCGAATTCTTCGGGTGCACGGCGGTGATGGTCTCGGCGTCTCTGCCCTCGTTGTCTACGAGCCTGCCACAGACCGGTCGATCGCGATTCTGGTCAACGACGAACGCGTCCGCTCGCTGGGTTTCGGGGCTCCGGGCTTTCTCGATGCCTTTGCCCAGGATGTCCTGGGAGGATGCAACCCTTCTCCCTGAAGAGAAGGACTGGGGACCGCCCCAGATGTCGCCGACCCGGCCCCGCTCGCCGTTGAGGCAATGAGCCCGTGGTCAGTCCAGCCGCCTGGAGGCCGCATAGTCTGTGTAGTCCCGGTGCTCGACAATTCGACCATCCTGGACCGTCACGATGGTGACCAGGGGATAGGTGAATTTCCGGGAGCCGTTGGCGCGTCGAACCTCGGAAACGACATGGCCGATATACACGACGCGCCCGGCGCTCTCGAAGACCCTGTCCGCCTGGAACTCGAACCGAACCATGCCCGTCCGCCAGCCGGCAAGCTCGCCAAGGATGCGATCACGGCCGGTCCAGGAGAAGACCTCGGGCTGGCCGGCAACCGTCGGGTCAATGAAGACCGCGTTCTCGTCATAGAGGGCTTCGAGCGTCTCAAGGTCGAGGTGGTGATAGGCGGCCATATACTCGTCCGCGATAGCGATGGTCGCGGAGTTGCCGGACCGCCCGGATGCCTCCTGCGCCTGGGCGGCACCGTTGAAGGTGAGGAGCACGAACAGAACTGAAAGAAGGCGGAGTGCCATGGGCGGTCTCTTCGAAGTAGCAGAACTCAGGAAGGCCTGTTGCCGCCCACGGTGGCAAGGACAGTTGCGACCAAGCCGCCGCGTGTTGCGTTAGAAGGGCTCCCTCCAACGGCGAACGGTTCTGAGCGCATGAGAACGAATGCTGCGCGCGCGGGGAGCAAGGTGGCGATCAGACCGGATGGCTGGTCCGAGACTCATCACCGCGCCACCGACCTGTCGCCGGGAGAACGGCGACGGGGGAGGCAAGAACGGGGTGTTGCAGGCAGGATTCCGTAACCAGAGACAGACTGTCTGTTTCGTCCCTTCCTGGCCTGTGGGCGCAGGGGCGGGCAAAGCGGTCGCGCGCGCCGCCCGTTCGTCGTGCAGGACGGCCGTTCCGTCGCATTTTATTGGATGAAGTTTCAGGCTTCCGACCCTTAGACGGAAAGTTCGGCGACGAATAGGTTCGTCCGGCCTCACAAGCCGTAGAGACACAAGGGGTCGACATTGAAATACTTGGCTTATCTGCTCAGCCTCATGCTGATCGGCTTCGGCTCCGTCGCCAATGCGCAGGAGGATACCCTTACTGCCGTGGAGCGCACCGCCGCCATCACCGAAATCGGCCAGTTGATCGAGGCCAACTATTTCGATGCGTCGCGCGGTGCCGCCCTGTCCGTCGAGCTTGATGACCTGGCGCGCAGCGATGCGCTGGCTGATGTAACGTCAGGCACGATGCTGGGTGCGTTCCTGACCGAGGTGCTGCAGAAAAGCGACCGGCATTTGAACGTCCGATGGCGCGGCGTAGAAGCCATCGCGCAGACACGCGCAGAATGGGCGGCTCAGGAAGCCAGCAACGAGGCGGCACCCAGGCCCGACGACTCGATGCGCCGGATCAACTATGCCTTCGCCGGCCTTTCGGTGCTGGACGGCAATGTGGGCTATCTCAACCTCACCGGTTTTGCGCCGATCGAGACGGCCGAACCCACCGCGCGCGCCGCGCTGAACTGGCTGGCTCACACTGACGCCCTGATCATCGACCTGCGCGAAAACGGCGGCGGCGCGCCGGACATGGAGCAATACCTGCTCAGCCACTTCCTGCCAGAGGGCACGGACGTGCTGTACGCCACCTTCTTGCCGCGTACCGGCGAGCCCACTGAAATGCATGTTCTGCCGCATCATCCGGCGGGCCACCGTCCGCACGTGCCGCTCTACCTGCTGGTCGGGCCGGACACATTGTCCGCCGCCGAGGCGCTGGCCTATCACCTGCAGGCCATGGGACGCGCCACCGTCATAGGCGAACCGACTGCGGGCGGCGCCAATCCGGGCGATATCTCCCTTGCCTATAGCGGCTTTTCCGTCTTCATCCCGACCGCGACCTCGCGCAGCGCCATCACGGGTACGAACTGGGAAGGCACCGGCGTGACGCCGGACATCGCCGTACCTGTGGGAGTGGCCCGCGACCGCGCCCTGCTGGAGATCTATCGTCACCTGGCGGCCACCAGCGACGTGCCGGCACAGGTGGTTACCGCCGACTGGCAAGCCGGCCTGCTTGCCGAACAGTTCGACCCTTGGCATCCCTCCGCCGCCGAGCTGGCCGCCTATGCTGGCCAGTATGGTCTGCTTCGGATCTCGGTTGAAGATGACCATCTGGTCTACCAGCGGGAGGGCCGCGCGCCGCGCGCCCTGACGCCCCTCTTCAAGGACGCCTTCCGCTTTGATGACAACCTCAACTATCGCATCGAATTCGTCGGAGCGGAAACAGGCTCAGCCGAGGCCCTGGTCCTGCGTATTGCCAATGGCGCAGCGGATCGCAGTCCCAGATCGGAGTAGCGATCACAGCCGCGTTGTCAGCCCGAACGGACTCGAGGCGCGGTCAGTCCATCGCCAACTTGTCTCCACAGAGGAGGAAGGGATCTGTGCTGCCCGTCGCATACCCGGTGCAGATCGTGAATCGCTCACTGCGGAAGGCCGCCCCGGCCGATAGCTGGTGGCGACCCGAGGCGGGAGTTCAGTCGCGGATCCACCCGCGGTCTGACGGCTCTGAGCGTCCCTGAAAGGGTGCGGATTTTCGCGTTCGGCGGCAGTCGCCACAAATCCGGACGACGGAGTGATGACGAACGCTGACTCCTGTCTGCCCCGGGCGTGGCCCAGGGGCAGACCCCATTTTGGAGTGAACTGATGAAACGAATGATCCCTGGCCTCGCGGCCTGCGCCGCCCTCGCCGCCCTGGGCTCCGCCGCATCGCCGGCGGCGGCGCAGGACAAGCCTGCGGTGGCGGTCTGGGGTGCTGATATCGAGCAGGTGCGGGAGCAACTGGCGCCTGTCTGCACCGACGGCCTCGAGGTGCGTCGTTTCGACCCCGCGGAGCTCCCTGGCGTGCAGGACCATCGTCAGATCGACTGTCACGGCTTTGCCTTCATGGGCGCGCCTCGCACCGCCGAGTTCGTCTTCGCCGAGGGACGGCTTCAACTGGTGTGGATCCTGATGGAGGCCACCGATGAAGCGCGGGTCACAGCGGGCCTGCGCGAGCGCTTCGGAGCGCCGGCCGTCGACAATCCAGGCGTGACCGCCTTTCCAGCCGGGCGAACAGCATGGCGCAAGGACAAGCCCGAAGTCCTATTCTATGCTCCCCAACTGGATGCGATGATGAACCAGTTCCTCGGCCTTTGAGGTCGGAACGGGTCGTTGTCGCGAATGCGACAGGTGCCGGGACGGAATGGACCACATCTATTCGACCCTTCACTGGCTGCTAATTTCCCAGTGCCTTTTGCTTGCGGCCGTCGCCTTGTGGCGGCGGTCGCCCTGGCCCCTGCCGGTGATCCTGGTTTGCCTGGCGGGCCAGGCACTCTGGGACCTGGCGTCCGAGGCGGGTGCCGCGCCGCGCCTTGATCCTACGCCGCTGCTGGCGCTCAGCTATGGTCCACTGACCCTTGCGATGGTTGGGATGACTGCGTGGCGGGGGCGTTTGCGCCTTTCGCCCTTCCACGGACTTCCCCCGCTCGCCGTGTTTGCAACGGTCGCCGCCTGGCCGCAGACCAAGGAGGCGCTGTATCCGCTCATCCCGCTATCGCTGGGGACCTATCTTGTGGCCGGGATCCTGGAGACGCGGCGGTATGATCGGGTGTTGCGGGCGACCCACTCGGCCTTTGAAAGCCGCAGCCTGGGCTGGCTAGGCCAGATCCTCGGAGGCCTCTTCATCATCGGCGTGGTCGATGTCGCGCGGCAGGCGGCCAGTTCCCTGGCGCCTGTGGCGGAGCCGGTCCTTGCCGTGGCGACCTACGGGGCAGCCCTGGCGCTCGTCTATATCTTGATCTGGCGCATGCTGACCCGTCCCGGCGACTTCGACGGACTGGATGAAGGTGATCGGCAACTCGGCGAGGGAGTCGAAGCGGCAGTTGAAGGTGAGACGGTGGCCGATACATCCGGCCTCGAGGAGTCGCTCGTCCGTCTCGACGCCCATATGGCGGCAAGCCGGTCCCATCTATCGCCGGACCTCACGATCGCGCGCCTGGCCACAGAGCTGGGCTGGTCGTCGCGCAGGCTCTCGAACGTTCTGAACCGGGCCGCAGGCCGTACCTTCAACGACTATGTCAACGCCTGGCGCGTGGCAGAGGCGCAGCGAATGATGGCCGACCCCGCATACGAAGGGGCGAAGCTGATCGCGATCCAATTGGATGCCGGTTTCGCGTCGAAGTCGGTCTTCAACGCCGCCTTTCGAAGGGAGAAGGGTATGGCGCCGGGGCCCTACCGTTCTGCGCTGTCTGGCCCGGCAGCCTGACTGGCTGGCCGGGGCTATGGCGCGACCGCGTCCTGGCGATCCTGCATGGCCATCCGGCAAATCATCATCCCCGTGGGTGGGTGCGGCGCTTGCGAAACCGGCGTGAAACCGTACCGCTCGTAGAACCTCCGCCCGATCTCGTTGTCCCGGAATACCTCGACCGTGAGCGGGCCCTTCAGGGCGAAGGCATGGTCGACGAGGGCCTTGCCGTACCCCTTGCCGTGTTTCGAAGGGTCAAGGAACAATCCACCGATCTCGCTTCCGAGAAGGGCGATAAAGCCGATCACGGCGTGGGCCTCTTCGAGAACATAGGTCTCAGCGGCAGGAATGTAGATGTTGCGCACCTCCTCTTCCGCCCGCGCGACATAGGCTTGAGACAGGAAGGGGTGGGCGAGCGCATTGGCGCGGCGCCAGGCGAACATAACCAGCTCGAGATCGTCAGCCTCGAAGCGGCGTATCGTGTGTTTGACTTCCATTGTCGGAGATCGGGCTTTCTCTTTGAAGTGAAACTGGTGACGCGAACTAGTTGCGGGGTGACCGACGGCATCCGGGCAGGCCCTCGGCAAGTGTCTCGACATGCGAAATCACAACATCGCATGGCGTCGATCCAGCCGCTTCCTACCGCGTCATCGCGCCGGCGGCTGCAAGGTTTCGCGTCGAACAGACGTCGCAAGGACATCGTCGACAGAAAAGCTCATCGGTCTGACCTCGCTGCGCGAGAACATCTCAAGCTGTGTCCTGACGCCCGGTGCTGAATCGTCATCGGCATTGCCATAGGCCATCAGGCCCCGGGCCTCCGGGCCCTCCGCTCCGAACGCGACCTCCGCGATGAAATGTGAGGCATCAGTGAGCACGAACTTGCCCTGGTCTGCCCCTTCGCCGATCCGGCGGTAGTGGCCGGCGTTGAAGGCACCGAGCTCGTCGCGCCCGACCGGTGACGGCAGGTCGAGGCCTGCGCGGCGGATGCGATAGACCGTGCCCCATTCCACGCCCGCGGTTCCGAACAGACGTGTCAGTTGGGCGCCCGAGGCTTTGAGCTCGGTGAGCGCGCGGGCCTCGTCAACCAACGGAGCCTCTGTTTCGAGCGGGGACTGCGTGCTGATCGGAGCGCTATTGATGTCCAGGTTGGCGCGCCGCATCCGGAAGGCCCAGTCGGCGAACAGGACCGAGCCTCGGCTATCGACGGTGGTCGAACCGTCCCAGGCCTCCAGTATGGCCCCCAGGTTCCGAAGCTCGCCGTCCCTGCTGGCAAGCGCCGCGCGCGCCAGCGGCAGGCGAGCCCGCTCGGCGGCATCCATGACGGAGGACCCGCGCAGCTCGCCGAGCCCGTCGAGTGTCAACGCCTGGGCGGCTTCAAGCTGGCGCAGCGACCGACGACCGCGCGGGGTGCGCGCGTCGGCCGTCAGCAGAGGATCGATCGGGCCGACCTGGCCTGCCGGCCAGCTCGCCGTCGAAGGGCCGTCGTTGGCGTTCTGGACGAAGCCTGACGCCGGCGCGAAGACCTGGGGCATCGCCTCAAACGGAAGATAGCCCTCGGCCAGAAGTGCGGGGTCGCTGCCGTCAAGGATTCCGGCCCAGGTCGCACGATCGCCCCCTGTGCGGATCGGAGACAGGCCGTTGAAGACATAGCCGATGGTGCCTTCGACATCGGCATAGACGGTGTTTGTGATGGGCACCTGCTGAAGCGCGAGCGCGGCCCGGAAGGCGTCGGCGTCCTCGGCCCGCCACATGGCGAGCACCTGCCCCAGCAGGCCGGGTCGATCCAGACCTGCGATTCTGACAGCCAGCGCCCTGTCGCCCGTCTCCGCCACAACCGGTCCATGCACGCTTTCCAGAACGGTCACGGGATGAGAGGTCAAGGTTCCATCGACCCCCCGAACCTGGACCGCGACCTCGCGCGACTTGAACGGAACAACCTCGCCGCCGAAGCGATAGCCGCCATCAACCCGCTGGAGCGTGTAGGCGTCGATGGCGTCGATGTCGTTGAAGGTCAGGGCCCATCCGTGGTCGTCGGTGAACCCTGCAAAGGGGAGCGGAAGACCGGGGAATGTCTGGCCGTAGAGATTCAGCTCCGGTGTGATCAGGTGGGTTTCATAAGACAGGAAGGGGGCCGCCCACGCCGAGTGCGGATTGACCAGAAGCAGTGAGCGGCCGTCCGCGGTGCGCGACGGTGCCACGGCATAGGCGTTCGAACCGCGGGGATCGCGCCAGCTGGTGATCATTTGCTCGGAACCGAAGGCGACGACCGCTACGTGGAGCGACATCTGCACCAGCGCGAGGGGATCGGCGGCGGTGACGGAACTGAGGCAGGCGAGGGCCCCGCTACGATCGGGGTGCGCGGCAAGCCAGGCATTGATCCCATCGGAGAAGCCGGTCAGCAGCGAGACGACTTCCGGTTCCTGATCGGCCAGCCAGGCTGTTGCGCGTTCTGGTACGCCCAACTGGCGGACGCGAACATCGGAGGGCAGCATCGACTCGCCGACACACGCGGCAGCCTCGCCCCGCGACATCAGATAGGCTGCGGCGATCGTCTCGCCACGTGTCTCCATCTGGGCCCAGCCGAGACCGTAGCCGCCTGAAGCGAGGTCCGGCGCCTGAACATGGGCGACCGACCATTGGTCCCAGTCGATGACGACGGGAGACTGCGCATGGGCGGCGGGTGCGAGAGCGAGGGCGCACAAGGCGACAATGGCGGCGGGGATGGGTTTCATGGAGACCTCCAGGTGCAGGTCCGCAAGCCTGAACTCTCAGGTTCCCAAAATCGTCTCAGGACTGGAAATGAGCCAAAGTCAGGGGGTCGACGCGCGGTGTCGGGCCTCGCGGGGCGTGGTGTCCGCATGGCGACGGAAGGCGCGGTTGAAAGTCGCCTTGGAGCGGAAGCCGCACTCAAGTGCGATCTCAAGCAGGTTGATCCCCCGGGCGGTGTCGCCGAGCCGCCGCTGGACGGCGCGAACCCTCTGAATGTTGATCAGTTCAGGCACGCCCAAGCCACGCACGCTGTTGACCGCCAGCGAAACCTCGCGAGGCAGGGCATTGACGCGGCTGGCAAGCGCATCGAGCCCGAATTCAGGATCGAGCCAGGGTTCTTCAGCTTCAAAAAGTGCGTCGATGCGTCGATTGATTTCCGCGATGTCGATGTCTGAAAGCCGGGGCTGCCCCGGCGTCACCACCGTCTCGGCGACCCGACGGAACAGGGCGCCAGGATCGGCTATGCCAAACAGAACAAACAGGCCGATCAGCACGGCGACACCCAGCAGGAGAACCGCGCGGAAAGCGTCGTCGAGGGCAGGGGCGACGACACGCAAGGCAAGCTGGACCAGGTTGATGACGAGAAGGCCGCCGCCGATCACCACGAGAACACGCTTGCGCAGTCCGGCGGCCCCCTCGCCGCTCATGGAAGCAATCAGTGCCAGATAGACAGAAATCTGGACGGCGACGATCCAGGCGGCGACATCGGCCGTGACCAGGCCGAGCGCGAAGGCTGTGATGAGGATGACAGGCGCAGTTCCGTGAAGCCAGAGGTCGCGCGGGCGCAGCCCCTCACCGCCGGCGTCAACGCGAACGTACCAGGCCAGAAGCGGGCCGAAGACAAGGGACAGCCCCCAGCGGATGCGGGTCAGTGGCGTATTCTCCCCGGCCCGACCAAACTCCAGGTTCAGGGCCATGAGCAGAACGACCGCTATCAACAGCCAGAGTACGGCGGCGTTGATCTGGCGGCCGCTCAATCGCAGGCCGACAAGCAGCAGGGCCAGGCCTAAGGCGTTGACCCCCACGAACAAGGCGACGATCTGATCTGGAGCCATCATCTGTCGGAGCCGACTAGCGACTTGCGTCAGATCAGTCCAACGACATCGCGCCTAAGGCGCGCTGCGTATCGGGTGCAATGCGGAGAATCCCCGCCTTGTAGCGGAGCCAGGTTCGACCGCGCCTAGGCGGCCGGCAGCGCCTTCAGGTCTGCATCGATCGCAGCGATAATCTCCGGCGTGACGGCACCGCCCGACACCGGGGCGACCTGGGCCAGGGTCATGTCCTGGAACGCCGGCAGGGAGGGGTGTTGCGACACACCGGGCAGATGCTTTTCAACCACCGCGCGGGTCTGGGCGTTGGCCAACAGGTCCTTGATGGAACTGGCGATGGTCGGCCGGGCGGCGGCCGGAGCCGGCGCGGCCGGGGGCGGCGTCTGGGTCTGGGCGAGGGCGGTGCCCGCGACGGCGGCGAGGGCGATCGACGCGAGGGCAGCAGCGAGCTTGGACATGGTTTTTCCCGAGTTGAGGATCCAGTTAAGCTTATGATCGTGACGCTCTCAAGACCGGAACTTTCCTAAGGGCATATTGCGACGAACAGCGTCACTCGCGCGACCGAACTCACATATCCTGCCCCAAATAGGTCGAGGCCCGGCTCTGATGCCATCCAGGGCGCCGACGCCTGCTTGGCAGTGCTTACACATCAGAGGGGGCAAACTGCTCGAATGCGTTAACTCGGCTCTGTCAGGCCAAACTAGGCCGCCCGGCAGTCCGGGGTGCCTAGCGTTGTGTCCATGGCCAGATCGACAACCCGTTCCGCTACTTCGACAGCTCGCCGGAGGTGATCCGGACGGTTGTGATGATGTAGTGAAATACCCGCTTTCGCTCCGCAATGTGGAGGACTTGCTGGCCGAACGGAGCATCGACATCTGCCACGAGACGGCGCGGCTCTGGTGGAACCGGTTTGGTCCGATGTTCGCAGCCGGGATCCGCCGTAAGCGAGTTCAGAAGATGCGCGCCTGCACCCACTGGCGGTGGCATCTCGACGAGGTCTACGTGAAGATCAACGGCGAGATGCATCACCTCTGACGTGCCGCCTGGCCGATCCGGATGTATCCCCTGTTTCGACAACGCCGTCGAATTTGACGGGCGTCGAGTGCATCCGTTTCGGCGCGAGATCGCCTCTGACCTTATGTGCGAGATCTGGAAAGGACGAGAGATGCAAATGTCACCGCTTCGAGGGCTTCCGGTCCTGCTGGGCCTCCTCCTGCTGGCGGGGGCTTCAGCCGCCCAGGAGCCGCCGATCGACCGGGATCGGGATATCGCGGCCTTTCGTTCGTTTTTTCTCGAGCGCGACATCGCCTACGGGGCCGAGGCGCGTGCAGAGGCGGAAGCCAGGCTCATCGCCCTGGCTTCAGCACCGGATCTTGACGACGACGCTTTTGAGGTTGGGCTGGCTCAGATCGTAGCGCTCGCAGATAACGGTCACTCGGTCCTGGTCGCAGGTCCGCGATCCGGACGAAACCGACGGATCGCCGTGCGGTTAGAGCCCTTCGGAGAGTCTTTCCACGTGCTGCGGGCCCGGGGGGAGCATTCTGATCTCCTTGGTGCCAGGCTGGTCGCGATCGCGGGGCGGCCCGTCGACGAGGTCCGTGATGCGGCCCGGACCTTGTTCGGCGGCACGCCGAGTCTGCGGGACCGCAGCGTAAGCGTCATCATGGAAAGCCCGTCCCAGCTCAGGGCGCTCGGGATCAGCCCGGATGCCCAGGCAGCCGACTATACGTTCCAGACGGCTGACGGGCGGCTCGTCGAGCGGCGCATGACCGCTGAGGATATCGGCTCCAATCGGGGGACAGTTCGCCGGAACTTCTATCCCGAGATGCGGAACGAGGAGGTGGGCTGGGTGGCGGCCCTGCCGGCTGCTTCCGCGCCTTGGTCGCTGCGGGATCCTTCGGACCCGTTCCGCTGGCGCGAGGAGCCAGCAGTAGACGGACTCGTTGTGGATCTTCGGCAGATGCTGGATGCGACTGACCAGCCCATTGCAGCCTTCCTCGCCGAGGTTGAGGCGACGATCACAGCGGTCGGTCCGCGGAATTTGGTGCTGGACCTCCGCATGAACGGCGGCGGCGACCTGACCAAGGCCCGGGAGTTCATGCAGGGGCTCCCGACCCGTGTGCCCGGTCGGATATTCGTCCTGACCAGCCCCTGGACTTTCTCAGCCTCAATCTCGAGTCTCGGCTATCTCGAACAGGCCGCACCGGACCGTGTCATTATCGTTGGGGAAGAGGTTGGCGACCGCTTGATGTTCTTCGCCGAGGGCGGCCCCACCTTTCTCCCGGTATCGGGAATTTGGCTGGGAGCTGCAACCCAAAGGCATGACTACCAGGACGGTTGCCGCGCCTTCACGGATTGCCACCATTGGGTCGTCCGCTTCCCGATCGCCGTCCCGCATCTGCGGCCCGACATCGAGGCACCGTGGACAATTGAAGACTATCTCGCGGGCCGTGATCCGGGGATGGCTGCGGTCGTGGCTGCGGTCGGATCAGCAGGAGCGGGACGATGAAGCGGTGGTCAGGTTGGGCCTCGCGGCCGCTGGTCGCGGCGGTCCTGATGATGCTGGCGGCGCCCGGAGCTCTGGTTCGACCCGAGCCATCCCGGATAGTCCCGCCAGTCATTGACGACTGCCCGCAGCGACGGTTGCCCGCGCGGCGGGCCGCTTCTTTGCGTGACCGACGTCCGAATTTCGCATTGTGCGTCATAGTCATCTTAGGCCAGCTGATGACATGGATCGCTTGCGAGAAATTCAAACTCGCAATCGGAGCAGGACGGGGTGCGCCTCGCATCTGGAAGGTCAGGCAACAACTCACCAAACCCGCCCTGGGCTAGGTCGCGTCCTACCGCGCCCGCGCGACTACCGGCAGGCTAGGTTTTGGGCTGACTGAGGCCGCCCGAAAGATCCACGAAAACTTCGACGCCTCCGTCCTCAGGAAAGCGAAACGCCAGGCTCCCGTTGAACCTTTCGACAAGGCGTCGACAAAGGACGAGTCCAAGCCCGGCCCCGGACGCGTCGGGAATGCCGTGGCCGCGTTCAATCGCTGCGCGCTGCGCCTCAGTGAGGCCTCTGCCAAAATCTCTAACGGCGAAGCCGGTCCGCCCAACTGAAACCCGAACAAGCGGTGTATTGGCGTGATGGATGGCGTTCCGCACCAGGTTGCTCAGCACAACCGCAACCACTTCCGCCGGGAACTCGGCCACCAGTTCCCCATCGCTCTCGAACTCGAGGCGGACGTGGCGAAGACCCGCAAGGCGTTCAAGGCTAGCCATCGTATGTCGAATGGCGGCGGTCAGCGGGATGGCGGGCGGATGATCGCCACGAGCCAGCCACAGCACGGCCTCGGAGGCATCTTTCATGCCCAGTAGCGCCCGGTCCAGCCGGTTCAGAATTTCGTCGCGGGCCTTCGGCCTCGGACCGAGCCGGAGCAACTCCACTGCATGTTCGGCGGCCTGCAAGCCAGAACGAAGCTCATGCGAAAGCCCTGCATTAAACGTCTTCTCTCGTTCGAGGGCTTGTTGGGTCTGGACCAGGCTATGCTCTAGAACGCCAGCCACATGACCGAGTTCACCGGGCCCGAACGTAGCGGCAAATCCCGCTGGAACCGGTCCGCCTGAACTGCCGCTCAGAAGGCGGGAGAGCCGCTTGACGGGCAAGGCAATCTGGCGGCCCGCGAAGTAGCTGACCGCGGAGGCGGAGAGCAGGACGAAAAGAGCCGCCAGACCAACGAGGCCGATGTAGCGGTTCACCCTCTGCTGTCGATCCAGAACCTGGCTCGTATCCATCATCACAATGCGAGAGCGTTCACCGAGTTCGGGATCGAGAGCGATGGCGCGCACGTCGCGCCCGTCTTCGGCTACAACAATTTGCGGGCCGGGCCTCCCCGGGTCGAAGCTCGGGGGCAGGCGCCGACCCAGGGCAGCAATGCTGTCGGCGCCTTCAACGCCGGGGGCTCCCGGCACCCAGACCTTATTTGCATGGCTGTCGGCCTCCCTGAAGGCCTCGCTCTCTGCCTCCAGGAGGCTCGAGAAAATCTCTCTCTCCACCCACCAGGACAATCCCAGGACGCTAATGGCGAAGATCGCGCCAAGGCAGGCGACCCATGCACCGATGATGAGTGACGCGCGGCCCGCGAAATCGGTCGGCAAGAGCTTCACGAGATTGCATCCTCCACCAGGGCGTAGCCCAAGTCATGAGTGTGCTTGATCCTGACATCAGCTCCCAGCTGCCGCAGTATTCGCCGAAGCTCGGAAATGTGACTCCGTAGCGGGGCGCTGTTCGGCTCCTCTTCGCCCCAGATCTCCGATATCAATCTCCCCCGCGTGACCGCGTTTGGATGGGTCTGGAATAGCTGCACAAGAACAAGTGCGGGTATCCGTGAAAGGACTCGTTGATTGCTGGCGACCCGAAGCATCCGGTCTGCAGCGTTGAACGACATGTTCGCGATGGAACGCTGACGGCCGGCCCCGGCGCGCAAGCGCGTCGCATCGATCCGGGCGCTCAACTCGGCCAGAGAGAACGGCTTTACGAGATAGTCCCAGCCGCCGGCCTCAAATCCTGCGAGCTTGTCCGCAAGCTCACCCCGCGCTGTAGTGAAGAGGACGGGAGCATCAATCCCGAGTATTTGTCGAAGTATAGTGCACAGTTCGAAGCCGCCGATCGCCGGCAGATTGGCGTCCAGAAGATAGAGGTCGTGGCGGCGTTCGCGCGCGATGCGCAGGCCATCCGCGCCGTCATAGGCGAGGTCGACGATGTGGCCCGCCGCTACAAGATAGTCACTGATGTTTGCTGCGATGTCGCAGTCGTCTTCAACCAGCAGAACGCGCATCGAGCCCCCGTCGCAGTGGCGCAGGCTATCTGTTCGGCGCTCAAGCCAGAGTGAAATCCAGCATGACCGCCGATTGATTGCGGGGACCATAGACTTGCGAAATGCACAAGTGGAGCTTCTTCATGTCTGGACTCGCCGCCGTGGCACTCGCAGCCTCGCTGTTCGTAATCGAGCCAGCGCCAACTCAGGTACAGGACGCCAATCTCGGAAAGGCGATCGGCGCCGTCCGGACGGCCATTGACCAGCCGGGCTTCTCCGGCGCTGTTGTTGTCCTCGAAGCCGGTGAGCCACTGCTGGCGGAAGTCCGCGGTCAGGCTGACCAGGAGACGGGTCGACCCAACGCGCTGACCACACGATTCAATATCGCTTCGGTCGGAAAGATGCTGACAGGCGTCGCCTATGTGAGACTTGAAGCCGACCGCGATCCCGGGGGGACAGGCTTTCGCGATCAGCCCGTCCGCGCCCTGATGTCCGCAAATCCCGGGCCCTTTGACGAGACGCTGACGATGGGTGATCTGATGACCCACCGCTCGAGCATTGAGGGTTTCCTGGAGGCTCCAGACGCAGGGGCCCGGTTGCTCACAGCAAGGAGCAACGCCGACATCTATGCCATGGTCCTGGACTCTCAGTCCGGGCAGATTGGGCGACGCCGTGACGGTCTCGCTTACAATAACTCAAATACCATCATCATGGGCGAAGTCGTCGCGGCACTCTCCGGAACAACCTATGAGGCCGCGTTGCAGGCTTGGGTGCTCGACCCGGCAGGGGCCCGTGGGGCGATCTTCGCGCGCCTTGACGACCACGCAGAACTCAACCTGGCGCGCCCTTATGTGCCGGCCGATTTCGATCCGGACTCGCATGCGCCGCAGCGTCAATCGGGGGCCTTGCCTGTCGCCTATCCGCGGGCCGCTGACAGTCCGCTGGGACGGACGGTCTCATCTGCGGCTGGCGGCTTGTACATTTCGGCACCGGACCTGGCCGCAGTCGGTGCCGCCATGCTGGATGGCCGCCTTCTCAGTTCCGGGCAACTCGCCGCGATGTGCGAGAGCATTCTGCCGATCCCGGGCCGCGTGCTCGGCTACTCCTGTACCGGGACGGAGTTGGCACCCGGTGTCTGGCGCTGGGGCCATTCCGGTGGCGCTCCGGGTGTGAGTGCCCACCTGGCCATCTATCCGAGCCTTGGAGTGGTGCTGGCGGTCGTCTCCAACCATGATGGCCGGGCCGATCCTATCCTTGAAGCCTTCGAGACGGCACTGGTCCGACGCTCTGCGGCGGAAGCCCCGTCTGGCGGGTTTGTCCTGCGGGAACACTGATGTGAACGTCCGGCCCGACCTCGGCCAGGACGACACAGCCGTCGAAGCGGAGGTCTGGCTTCTGAGGTTACTGATCTTCCCCTGGAAGAGTGGAAGGGGTTAAGCCGCTCTGCGTTCGGCCTCGGCGGGGCTAACATGGCCCAGTGACGAGTGCGTGCGGCGGGGATTTTAGAAGCCTTCAATGTACCCGAACAGATCCCGCCGCGCCTGGTCACGGGTAGGGTGGACGCGGTGATGGACACGCGCGGTCCTGGGGGTGGGGAATAAGCTCTCCATCGGGGCATTGTCCCAGCAGTCGCCATTTCGGCTCATGGACGGGGTGATGCGGGATCAGGCGAGGGCGGAGCGATAGGCCTCGGCGGCATACCGGATCCGGTCGGACCTTGGGGAACTGCCAGCCTTGGCAACACCGCCCACTCCACGATGATCAGGTTGATCGTCCACGAGGCCCAGGCGACGATCGTGTAGAACTCCGACGGTGCAAACCCAAGCCAGCCGAGCAATGGCATTCCCGCGCGCAATGTCACGGCTGCGAAGGTGAGCGCGAAGGAGCGTACCATCCAGGCCTGGTGTTGAGCCCACCGCCTTGTGCGCGCGCTCACCAGCGCCATCGTCGTCGAGAAGGCCCAGATAACCGCAAGCATGTTGAAGGCGAAGGCGTTGGCACCAACGCCCAGAGGAGTCCGAGCCAGCACCAGAGCGCCCGCTACGCCAGCGGCGACACTGACGATGTAGCCGTAGCCGATCGCCCTGTGCACGAGCGGGAAATTCCGTCGAAGAACGCCCAGGAACTGAAGCGGCCCGAGCATCAGAGCGATCAGTCCACCTCCGGCGTGGAGGCGCAGAGCAATCTCCTCGCTTGGAGGATTTGGCTGCAGGGGCAGCTCGCCGACGGGGGCCCACAAATAGGGCAGGGCCTGTGAGGCAAAATAGGCCGAGGCGAGTGCGAGTGCGGTCCATCCAAACCAGACGACCAGGTTGCGGCTCATGGCATCCTCAGAGTGCAGATGTCGCCGTGCGGGCGGCGTTATCGGGTGGCGTTGTTGATGTCCGCTCACGCGGGAACGGGGCTTTTGCGCCGAGTGAACAGCGAGCGGTCAGGCGCCTGGAGACGTCTGCCGCCAGGTCGCCCGGCTCGCTCAACCTAGCTCGTCGGTGCCGCGGCGAGCTCCAGTTCCAGGCCCATCACATTGAGCAGCGGCACAAGACGCCGGGGCAGATCATAGGTGTTGAGCTCGGGGAACCGGGCGGTCAGCCGGTCCACCATTTCCTTACGTGCGGCCTGGGTGAACTGGCCGTCTGCCCCGAAGTCACCCCGGGCGACATATTCCCTTCCGAGATCGAGAAGGAACTGCAGCTGAACGGCGTTCTCACTGAGGACAGCGGAAAGAGGGCCCGGATCATAGTGCCCTGAATAGACGGCCCTCACATTGGGGAACGCAGTACCCAGCGCCTCCAACTGCCCCAGCAAGGCGGTCGGCCGCCCCTCTCCGACATAAACCCAGGCCCCGCGCACTGTGGCGTCGCCGCTAAAGAGCGCAGATGTCTCCCGGCTGAAAACGACTGTGTTGTTGCTGGCCTCGAGAGGGCCGAGGTCCTGCAGGGTGAAATGCATGCCCGCGAGCTCGATTTCAGTCCCCGAGGGCACGATCCGATCGGGCTCGGGCAGGTCATGATCGAAATCCTCACCAAATCCCTGGACGCCCCCTTCGGCGACCGAGCGGTCGTAGGCGGGCTTGATCCCATCCGCGGTCGCCTGCGTCGCGATCACGGGCACGTCGCCGAATGCCGCGCGCACCGTGCGGATTCCACCGAAGTGGTCGAGGTGCGGGTGGGTCAGGATGATGCCGGCCAGTGGCTTGCCGGTCTCCTTCATCGCGGCGACCAATTGGCGAGCGTCAGACCGCAGCATCAAGGCGTCGATCAGGACAATCCCGCTGTCCGACTCCAGCCAATAGGCATTGGCGCTGTACGCAGCAGGCACAGAGACCTGTCGGTGAATGACGACCGATGGCGCGGACGACTGCGCCTGCGCATTGGCGGCAGCGCCGTAGAGAAGCATGGCGGCGGCGAGCGTACCCGCGATGGCCCTGGAAGCTGACATTTCGACGATCCTGAGAGCGACTGTTGACGACACGCGATAGTGCGTGTCCCGCTCAGAACGGACCTGCTTGCGACGAAACCGGGTTCCGGCGCTACGAACCGGGGTCGCGCGCTTGAAATCGGGGCGTTCGGGCATCGCGTCGCAGCCGTGCGACGCTCGCAGGTGCGCCTGCGAATGCCCGTGAACCCGCAAAAGGAATCGGACCCAAGGCCCGAAGCACGGTCCTGGACCCCCGGTGTTATTCCTGGCGCGAAGCCTGAGTCATTGATTGCTGGTCCTCGCGACCCTCACAGCCACAGCCGCGCCAGAGCCACGGCGGCCTCGCTGAACTCCGGACCATCCAGATTGCCGGTGATCGCGACCGAAATCCGGGGTTCGACGAGCACAAGGAGGAAGCTTCGTCCCCCCGGTGCCGCGCCGCTCTGGCTGACGGAGGTAAGTGTCCCGGCGTCCGTTGTTGTGGTTCCCGCCGCCACGCCAAACGCGACGTCTTCGCTATCCTGTCCGGTGTCCAGCAGTGCCGCGATCCGTTCGACCGGCACGATCTCGCCGGCCGACAGAGCCGCGCCGACCCGGGCCAGTTCCTGGGACGACGCCAGAAGTCCACCCGCGCCGAATTTGCACTCGGCGCTCAGGTTGGGAAACGGAATAAGGGACTCGGGGTCCACCCCGGGCAGCGGATCGGGGCTCTGTGAGGCCAGAACATAGGGTTGGGCCTTTGCGGCGCCCTCGTGATCCAGGGAAAAGTGCGCCCAGGGCCCCAGGGTCCGGTTGAGCGCGCTTTCGAAGTCCGGCGCGCCGACGATCGTCACGAGCAGCTGGCTGAGCACGACGAAGCCGAAGGAACTGTACTGGCGACGGGCGGCCGGGGCGAAGTCGAGCTCGTCGCCGACGAAATAGTCCAGCGCCGCCTGGGGTGAATCGCAACGACGGTCCGAGAACGCCAGCCAGTCGGTGGGGGACCGGTAGTGACGGACACCGCTGGTGTGGGTCAGCAGATGGCGCAGGGTGACGGCGTCGTAGCGAGACGGAAGGCCGGGTTCGAGCCCCGTCACGCGGGCGTCGAGGTCCAGACCGTCCCGTTCGGCCAGGCGCGCATAGGCCAGCCCCGTTATGGCCTTCGCCGTGCTGTAGATGTTGAAGCGTGTGTCGGGACCCACGGGGATGGTGCGGGCCGCATCAGCGTAGCCCGAGTGCCGGGTCCAGGCGATGTCCCCGGCCTTGTAGACTGTGACGCTGAGCGCGGGATAGCGGGCCGCCAACGGGGCGACGATCGCCTCGGCCTGCGCCGTGCGGTCTGACAGTGGCGGCGGGACCTCAGCTTGTGGCTTGGCGATGGCACCGGTCGAGAGTAGGAGCCAAACGGCGAGGGTGGTTGCGGGCAATGGTGAGAGTGTCATTGGCGTCCTGATGTGTTTGCTGCCGGCGGCGCGGCGATCACGGCGCTCGGTGTGGTCAAAGGCCTTGCCCGAGAGACAAGGTCGCACCGCAGGGAAAAGGACGAGCGGCTCGGATGGGGTTTGAACGGCTCGGCAGGTGGGAATGGCTGCGCCCTTGGGTGCCCGTTGTTCTACAGGGCCTCGTCATCGGGATTCTTGTCGCGTTGCCGGCCCAGACCCCGGACGCGGCTCCAGCTCCCACCGTAGGCTATGTCGAACTGGACGCCCCGGGGGCCGCCGAACGGCGCACGGCTGCCGGGCGTTGGCGCGATATTTCGCTCCACGATGCTCCCGCTCCGACGACCATCGCCTGGTTGGAGTGGACGCCTTCGCTCCCGTCTGCCGACCTCGATCAACCGATGGCGATTGCCATGTCGGGCCCCTTCTCGGCGCAGGTGTTCCTCAATGGCTACAAGATCGGCGACAAGGGCGTTCCTGGACCTGACGCGGGTGCCGAGCGCGCAGGTCCGATCGACGCGGTCTTTCCGTTGCCCGCCGCGCATTTGCGAGCGGGAGAGAACCGCATCTCCGTCCGCTACTCGGCTCATCGGGCGGGCTACAGGCCGTACAACATCGTTCAGAGTATGCGTCTGACGCCTGCTACCGCCGATCCGCGCCGGGACCTTCGATACTATGCTCCGGGCATACTGTTCGCCGGCGGCCTTGTCGCCGTGGCCGCGGGCCTGTTGTTGCTCTTGCGCGTCCGGAAGGACCCTCGTCTGTGGTACCTTCTGCTCGGCGTGGTCGGCCTGGTCGTCGCCCTGGCCGCCGAGGTGTCCAGAGCCCTGATAAGCTATCCCTACGACTGGCATCAAACACGCCAGCTCGCTATCGGTGCCGGCGTCCTGGCCTTCAGCGGTCTGCTTCTCAAGTTCGTCGTATCGCGTTGGCCAGGCCGTCCGCGCGACGGACGGGCCGTGCTGGCGCTGGGTCTGATCATGGCGACGGGGTTCTGCGTCCTGCTGCCCGGCTACGACGCCAAGATTATGGTCGGAGGCCTTGCCTTGCTCAGCCTCGCCATGGTGTGGACGGCCTGGCGCGGCGCACTCGGGGATCGCGCGGCGCTGCTCGTCAGCGTCCTGCTGGCCAGTTTTCCGTTGTTGGGCGCTGTTTCCGTCGGCGCCTATCTTGATCGTTCGGTGTACATCCTGGCGGTCGCCGCGCTTGGCGGGTTGCTGTTGTTCTCGCCGGAGGTCCTGTCGCTTCGGACGCTTCGCCCGCGCGAAATCCAGACCATCGGCCTGCGAACTACAGGACGCACCGTGTTCGTGCCGACTTCTGATATCGTGCTGCTCAAGGCTGTAGGCAACTATACCGAAGTTCATCGCCAGGTTGGCAGATGGGTCCTCGATCAGCGTGGCCTGGGGACCCTGCTGGAAAGCCTGCCGGGATCATTCCTTCGCATCCACCGCTCGTATGCGGTGAACCTGACTGCTGTGGTCAGCCTCATCTCTGAAGAAGGAAGCAGGTACTTCCTCGAACTGAAAACGGGCGACCGCCCACCGGTCAGCCGCGCTCAGGTCAAGGAGTTGCGGGCGCGTTTGGCCGGCGCGGAGCTGGAGGACGGCCGCTGATACGTGCAGTCGGAGTTCAGATCGTCCGGGTGTCGAACGTATAGAGGCGCGTTTCAACGACGTGGCGCAGATCTGGGGCAGACTCGGCTGGTTCCGGCCTCATCGCTTCCGCTTGACGATCATCACCGCCGTCATTGCCAGAATGACGGCGGGCACGAGGATCAGCAGCCCCGACAGAATCCGTTCAACGTCCATGGCCGTGCCCCTCCCCGGGACGGGGGCAAGGGGCGCGTCATCGGCCGGGAAGTCAAACGGCGTCCGGCCCGCCCGGATTCCGCCGACACGGGAAGGGCCTTTGGCCTCCCGGTGGGAAAGCGTTACGATAACGCCGGTCGCGCAGGAGGCTTTGATGCGGGCGAGGATCATCTGGGCCGTTCTGGCCCTTGTCGTGGCCCTGATCGCCTGGGCCTTGCTGACGTCGCCGACGGCCCCGGGCCGGATCGGGGTCAACCGGCTGGTCGAGAATGCCGTGACCACCACCCCGGCCGGGCAGACCGACTGGCGGCCCTCGGTCACCGGGGCGGACGTCAATTTCGGTGACCGGGTGGCCACCGCCGCCGCCAGCCGGCTGGAGGTCAGCCTGCTGGACCGGTCGCTGCTGACCGTCGGTGCCAATGCCCGGCTGGAGATCGACCGCTTCGTCTATGATCCGGAACGGGACATCGCCGGGGTCGCGGTCTCCATGCTGCGCGGGGCCTTCCGCTTCGCGTCCGACAATCGCGGCGCACAGCCTGAAGCCATCGCCTTCCGCACCCCCGGTGCGGCCATCGGCATCCGCGGCACGATCATCGAAGGGGTTGTCGGGCCCGAGGCCGTGGCCTTCCTGCGCGGGATTCCCGGCGCGCCTGACCTGTCGGCCGAGTCCGACAGCGCGGCGGTGATCATCCTTCGGGAGGGCGCGATCGGCGTGGAGGTAAATGGTCAGAGCGTGGTCCTGGACCGCCCTGTCCAGATCGTCGCCCTGACCCGGACCCGGCTCTATCCCGCCTTTGGCGCATCCGAGGAGACGAACCGTCGGTTCGAGCTCCTGTTGCCGACCCGGTCCGGACCCTCGGGTCCGCCGCCAGCGCCGCCGCCGGTGGAGCCCACGCCCGTTCCCGCACCGGTGGATCCGGTGACCCCTCCGCCGACGGACCGCCCGGTCCCGCCCCGGACGCCGGTGACACCGCCGACCCGTGAGCCGCCCGCCCCGGAACCGCCCACTCGTGATCCGGCGGCCCGTGATCCGGCAGTCCGACCTGCTCAGAAACGGCCTGCCCGGACCCGGCCGACCGGGATCCGGCCGCCGACACCGGTTGTCACCGCGCCACCCGAAAGCCCGGCCCCGCCGGCCTCCGCGGCCGCCGCCCCGACTCCCGCCCCGGCGAGAGCGGAACCCGGGACCCCGGTTCCGGCGCCCGCGCCATCAGCGGACACGCCGCGCGCGAACCCTGTGCCTGAAGCCGTTCCTCCGCTGATACGCGAACGCCCGGTCCGGAGTCCGCCGGCTTCCCGCAGTCCGTCGACCGCGGTGCCTGTGTCGCCGCGCCCGATCCCTGTCGAGCCGCGCGTCCGTCCGCCGCTGGAATCCCGGCCCCAGGCAGCCCCGGCCCCGAGGCCGGGCCGGCGCTAGGCGGAGGGCTTCACCGCCATTTCGATCCCTGGCCATGTCCGCCGTTGCTTTCGAACACCGGCGGCGCAGCCTTGTGGATGAACTGTTCGGACACCAGCCAGCCCTTGAGTGGCCTCAGCACGCCCAGGCAGCCGATCACCAGCAGCGGCATGGTCACGACCATATGCACCCAGATTGGCGGGTGGACGCTGAACTCGAACCACATGAACAGCGCCATGCCGACGACGCCGACCGCGCTCATGCCGAAGAAGGCCGGACCGTCAGCCGGTTCGGCGAAGCTGTAGTCCAGGCCGCAGGCCGGGCAGGCCTCGCGAATGGTCAGGAAGCCGCGCAGCAACGGACCCTCGCCGCAGCGCGGACACCGGCAGCGCAGGCCGGTTGAGAGCGTGCCCAGGCGGGGATATCGGGGCTCGGTTTGGGGCTCGGTCACTTTGAAATCCTGACAGGAAGGCCACCCCGGATGTCGGCCTGACGGAGGCCCGCCGCAACGCGCCGAGATGTCGCGGACAAGGCCACGGGCGGTCACCATCCGTTAACTGCGTTGAAAGGCCGGTCGCGCGAGGGTGCGCGCGTATGTCCGGGGCCCCCACCAGCAAGCGCATTCTCAAGACCTCCGTGGCCGCCGCCGCGGCGGGCGCGGTGCTGTTCGCGCCCCTCGCACCGCTGGCCCAGGAAGTCGCCGCCCCCCTGGACCCGATCTCGATCCGTATCGGGTCCAATGCCGAGTTCACCCGCATCGAATTCGCCGGGGTCATCGGTAATCGCTCGCAGGTCCGCCGCGAGGGGCAGGACGTCGTGGTCCGTATCGGTTCGACCGCCGCGCCTGACGTCTCGCGGCTGAAGGTCAATCCACCGCGGGGCGTGGACAAGGTCGAGACCCGGTCCGTCCGGGGTGCCACCGAACTGGTCCTGACCCTGGCCGAGGGGGCCGACGCCCGCACCGGATCGGCCGACGGCGCGGTCTGGCTCAACCTCTATCCGACCGCTCCGCCGGCACCGGTCGCCGCCGCTCCGACGGTTCAGGCCGTACCGGTGACGGCCGTGGCGACGCCCGCCAAGGTCACCCTGTCCTTCGCCTGGCCCACGCAGGTCGGGGCCGCTGTTTTCCGTCGCGGTGAGGCTGTCTGGGTGGTGTTCGACACCGCCGCCCGTCTCGACATGCCGGGTAGCGGGCAACTGGGGCCTGCCTCCGACGCGCGCTGGACCGCCGGTCCCGATCATGTCGCGGTCCGTATCGCCGTGCCGGAGGGCCTGGCTGTCTCGGCGGCGGCGCGGGGCGCGACCTGGACCGTCACCATCGGGGGTCAGCCCGTCGCCGTCGAAGGCGTCGCCATCGATCGTCAGGACGACGGCGAACCGGCGCTGGTGGCCCGGATGGCCGGCGCGACGCGGGCGATCTGGCTGACTGACCCGCTTGCCGGCGACCGTTTCGCCGCCGTCACCGCCCTGGCCCCGGGCAAGGGATTCGGCGACCGCCGCCGCACTGTCGACCTGGCCCTGCTGCCGACCGCGCATGGTCTGGCCGTGGAGACCTTGGCCAGCGACCTCGCCATCCAGGCCCAGGGCGACCTGGTCACCCTCAGCCGACCGGGTGGTCTGACCCTGTCGCCGCCGTCGGCCGGTCTCGAAGCCGCCTCGGCCGATGACGGCGCGCCCCGGCGGGCCAGACACCCGGCCCTGATCCTCTCGGAATGGGCCGACCCCGGTCACGCCGGCTTCTCTGCCCGCTATCGTCAGCTGCAGGACGCGGCGGCGCAGGAGGCCATGGCCGCCGGGGACGATCCGCGTGCATCCGCGGAAGCCCGGTTCGCCCTCGCCCGCTTCCTTGTCGGATCCGGTCTCGGCTATGAGGCGGTCGGCGTTCTCAACAGCATCGTCGCCAGGGCCCCCAACATGGCCGGCGAGCCCGAGCTCCGCGGCCTGCGCGGGGCCGCGCGCGCTTCGATCGGTCGGATGGACGAGGCCCAGGGCGATTTCGCCTCCGCCGCTGTCGCCTCCGATCCGGCCTCGGCCGTCTGGCGCGGCTATATCGCCTCCAGCCAGGGCGACTGGGTTTCCGCACGTCAGGCCTTCGCGGCCGGTGCCTCGGCCGTGGATGCCTTCCCGGGGCCATGGCGTGCCCGCTTCGGCGCGGCCCATGCCATGGCGGCGCTGGAGACCGGCGATCTCGATGCCGCCCGGGCCCTGCTGGCCTACAGTTTCAGCCAGAACGCGCCGGCCGCCGACCAACTGACCGCGCGGCTGGTGCAGGCCAGGCTGTTTGAATTGGACGGTCAGTCCGACCGCGCCCTCGCGGTCTATACCGCCGTCGCCCGCGCGCCGCTGGACGCCATCGCGGTTCCCGCGAAACTGGGCGTGGTCCGCCTGTCCCTGGCCAAGGGATCGATGAAGGCGGATGCCGCCGCGAAAGAGCTGGAAGGCCTGCGCTGGCGCTGGCGTGGCGACGCCACCGAGCTGGCCGTGATTCGCCAGTTGGGCCAGATCTATTTGCAGCAGGGCCTGTATCGTGAAGCCCTGACCGCCCTGAAGGGAGCCGGGCCGAACCTGAACCGGCTGGAAGGGGCCGCGGACATCCAGGCCGATCTGGGCAGCGCCTTCCGCATGCTGTTCCTCGAGGGCGGTGCCGACGGTCTTCAGCCGGTGCAGGCGCTGGGCCTGTTCTATGATTTCCGCGAACTGACTCCCATCGGCGCCGACGGCGACGAGATGGTCCGCCGTCTCGCCCGCCGCCTGGTCGATGTGGACCTGCTGGATCAGGCCGCGGAACTGCTCAAATACCAGGTCGACAATCGACTGGAGGGTGTGGCCAAGGCGCAGGTCGCGACCGAGCTTGCCGCCGTCTATCTGATGGACCGCCAGCCGGAGCCGGCGTTGCAGGCCCTCTGGAACTCACGCACCACCATCCTGCCGACCGCCCTGAACAGCGAACGCCGCGCGCTCGAGGCCCGGGCCCTGATGGAACTGGGCCGTTTCGATCACGCGCTGGAGGTGTTGGGCTCCGATGCGTCGCCCCAGGCACGCGAGGTCCGTGCGGAGGTGTTCTGGAAACAGCGGAACTGGGCTCCGGCGGCCGCCCTCTATGAGGCGCTGCTGGGTGACCGGTTCTCCAATCCGGCGGCGCTCACGGTCACCGAGGAGGCCCGGCTGGTCCGCGCCGGCGTCGGCTATTCGCTCGGCGAAGACAGCGCGGCCCTGTCGCGCCTGTCGCGCAACTATCGCCCGTTCGTGGCGGGAGCGCGGGCGAAGACGGCTCTGTCGATCGCCCTCGACGACGGTGCGGGCGGAGGCGCGTCTTCGGGCGACTTCGCGGCCCTCGCCGCCTCGGCCGACACCTTCGCCGGCTGGGTCGCGGCCATGAAGGCCGAACTCCGAACGAAAACGGGCGGGAACCGACCCGCGGCCCCCGCCCGTCCTGCGTAAGTCATCCCCCGCGAAGGGGGAGGGGCCTTACTTGTTCACCGCATCCTTGAGCGGCTTCGACACGCGGAAGCGCACGGCCTTGGAGGCGGCGATCTTGATGGTCGCGCCGGTGGCCGGGTTGCGGCCTTCACGGGCAGCGCGAGCGGCCGTGTCGAATACGCCCAGGTTCGAGATGCGCACGTCGCCGCCGCCGATCAGCGACTTGTGGATGTTCTTGACGAGGGCGTCGAGCATGCGACCGGCGTCGGCCTGGCTGACACCGGCGTCCTTGGCGACGGAGGCGATGAGTTCTGCTTGGGTGGTCATGTGGGTCGTTTCCCGATGAAAGCTCGCCCCGATTCAGGGGCGATGACGGACGGATTGACGCCGCTTTTTCTTCCCTTGGCAAGCGACTTCGCGGCTGTAACCCCCACGGGGTGGGGATTTATCCGCTACCGGACGCTCGCTGGAAGCTCTCGACAAGGCTTCCGGCGACCAGTCTCCAGCCGTCCACCAGCACGAAAAAGATCAGCTTGAACGGCAGGGAAATCACCACCGGCGGGAGCATCATCATACCCATGGACATGAGCACGCTGGCGACCACCAGATCGATCACAAGGAACGGAACGAAAAGGAGAAATCCGATTTCGAAGGCCCGTTTCAACTCACTGATCATGAAGGCCGGCGTGACCACCCTCAGAGGCAGGTCGGCGGCCGCCGTGGGGGCCTCCAATTGGGACAGCCGCACGAACAGCGCCAGGTCGTCCCGGTCCACCTGACCCAGCATGAAAGTCTTCACAGGTTCCGAGGCCGCATCGAAGGCCTGTGGCAGCTCCATCTGCTGGTCCAGCAGGGGGCGGATGCCCGAATCATAGGCGTCCTGCCAGGTCGGGGCCATGATGATGGCGCTCAGAAACAGGGCCAGGGAGACGAGAACCGCGTTCGGCGGCGACTGCTGCATGCCGAGCGCCGTGCGCAGCAACGACAGCACCACGATGATGCGCACGAAGCTGGTGGTCATGATGACGATCGACGGGGCCAGCGACAGCACGGTCATCAGACCGACCAGTTGCACCACCCGTTCGGTCAGGCCGGAGCCGGTGCCGAGGTCGACATTGATGGCCGCGCCGGGGCCGCCGGCCGCCGCGATGTCCTGCGCCAGGGCCGCCAGCGGCCACAGCAGGCAGAAGCCGGTGGTGATCAGCGACAGCATCGCCGCGCGCTTGAACTCGGCGCGGGTGGGGAGCGCAAATATCTTCTCCCTCCCCCCTCGGGGGAGGGTGGTCGCGGAGCGACCGGGTGGGGAGGGCTTGGCGACGCGGGCACCGGCGGCTGGTTTGCCGAAGCGTCCCCACCCCGCCGCCGCTTCGCGCCGACGACCCTCCCCCGGAGGGGGAGGGAGAACGTCAGCGCGCTTCACTTGGCCGCCTCCGGTCCGCGCGGCTCGATCAGTTCGCGGCCCTCGCCGAGAATCAGCAGCCGCTCCTCGTCGTCGATCCGGACCAGAACCAGCCGCCGGGCGGGGTCCAGAACCAGGGTTTCGACCACGGTCATCCGCCGCTCGCCGCGCTCCGCGCTGATCCGCGCCAGCAGTTGCGGCAGGTATCGTCGCGAGGCCCAGGCGGCCAGGCCGATGATCCCGAGGGTGAAGGCGAGGGCGAAGATCGCCCGGGCGAGATCGAGGAAATTCATGCGCCAGATGTCGCCTGACATGGTTAACGCCGCATTGAGATAACTCCCCGTTAACCATGCAGGCGGCACTTTCTGCCCATCTCAATGGGCGATCCGCGCCCCTTGCGTTGAGATTGGGATCCGTCTGTGGGCATCGCCGACCTGCCACTGCTGAGCCAGATCAAGGGCCGCCTGTCCTGGTTGGACGAGCGCCAGCGCGTCATCGCCCAGAACGTCGCCAACTCCGACACCCCCGGCTATGTCGGCCGGGACCTGAACCAGCCGACCGATTTCGCCCGCGCCCTCGCCGAGGGTGGCGGAGGGGTCCGGATGGTCCGCACCAGCGCCATGCATATCGCTCCGGCCGGTGCCACGGCCCGGTTCGAGAGCCGGTCCGCGCCCGATTCGGAGACCACGCTCGACGGCAATACCGTCGTGGTCGAGGAACAGATGCTCAAGATGGCCGAGAGCCGCATGGCCTATGACGCCGCCATCGGCTTCTACCAGAAGTCCATGCAGATGCTGCGCATGGCCGCCCGCCCGCCGGGCCGATGAGGAGCTGACCGATGCCTGACCCCATTCCGCCGCGCAACAGCGCCATGGCCGTCGCCGCCAGCGCCCTCAAGGCCCAGCAGTCGCGCATGCGCGTCATCGCCGAGAACATCGCCAACGCCGAATCCACCGCCGCCGCCGCGGGAGGCCAGCCCTATCGCCGCCAGATCCCCGTCTTCCAGGCGCGCGAGATCAACGGCGCGACCGGCGTCGCCCTGGCCGAGGTCCGCGTCGACCAGGGCGATTTCCGCTCCGAATACGATCCGTCCCATCCGGCCGCCAATGCCGAGGGCTATGTGCTGCGGCCCAACGTCAACACCCTGGTCGAGGCCATGGACATGCGCGAGGCCCAGCGCGCCTACGAGGCCAATCTGAACGTCATCGAGACGGCGCGGGCCATGGACATGCGCACCCTCGAACTGCTGAAGAAATAGGGACTGACCGATGAACCCCTTGGCCGCCGCGCGCGCCTATTCCGCCATTCAGGGCACGGAGATGCCGGCGTCTCCGGCGGGCGGCGTCGGCCAGTCCGGCTTCGCCGACATGCTGACCAGTGTCATGGGCGACATGACCGCCAGTTCGCGCGCCGCCGAAACCCAGATGGCCTCGGCCGTCCAGGGCCAGGGCAGTCTGATCGACGTGGTCACCGCGGTCTCCTCGGCCGAGGCCTCGCTGGAGACCGTCATGGCGGTCCGCGATCAGGTCATCTCCGCCTATCAGGAGATCATGCGGATGCCGATCTGACGCCCGTCAGACCGACGGCGCCCGACCGCGCAGCCACTGCGACAGGACCCATTTCTCGCCCCTCGTCGGCGGCAGGCCCGCGTGCCGGGTGCGCCGATCGATCGACCCGTCCGGCAGGGTATTGGCCCACAGCAGGGCGTCGCCCTTGCGGCCACGATGGCGCAGGCCTCCGGCCTCGAACGCCGTCTCCCCGCCTTCGAAATCGTCATTGAGAAAGACCAGAAACGTCGCGATCCGTTGTCCGCGTGCCGCCAGATCGGCGGTGTGTCCGGGGGTTGCGGGATCGAGCCAGTCCACATGCCAGTCAAAGGTCTGGCCGACGCCGTAGTGCAGCACCTGGGTCCATTCCAGGCCGGGAACCGGCAGGCCCGCCGCCCGCGCGATCCGCTCGCGCACCATGGCTAACACCACGTCCATCTGGTCGAGACCGAACCGGGCGGCGGTGTTGGTCCGCACGCTCTCACGCCGTCCGTCGCCGGTTTCGGGATCATAGACCAGCGCCGGTTCGGTCATGGCCCCGGCCCGCGCTCTCAGCGCGTCACAGACCGCATCGGGCAGGAAGCCTGCGATGGTCAGTATGGCCGGGCCCTCGCTCAGCACGCGCGGGGCAGGCGGGGTCAGCCAATCGGCCAGGCCGCCGCCGTCGGACAGCAGGACCAACTGCCTTGCCGCCGTGGCATGCCCCAGCTCCGCCGCCTGCGTCAGCCGTTCGAACGCGACACGCCAGTCCTGCGGCAGGCCCAGCCCCATGGCCGCGAGGACGGCCAGCCGGTGCGCGGCGTCGGCATCACCGGCTGCCGCCGCCGTCGACAGCGCGGCGATATCGTTGAAATCTGATGTGCTCACGCGCCTGTTCTAGGCCCGGTCCCGTGACCGGCCAAGCGCGGGGCAGACGGCTGTGTAATCCTCAGCCTTCCAGCGAGACGACGGGTTGAAGTCCCGCCACCGCCGGGCGCCGCGAGCGGCCCTTCAGCCAGGCCCGGATGCGGTTCTGGATCGGTGTGTCGATCAGGAAATGGAACAGGAAGGCGAAGACAAAGGCCGCGACCACCCCCGTCCCCCACAGGGCCCACTGTGCCGCGACCGGCAGGGCGAATTTGGCGATCATGACATTGGCCACGCCGAACCAGGCGATCCGCACCACCTCATTGGTGATGAACATCGAGAACGACACCTGGGCGGCCTTCTCCACCCATTTCGAGGGACGCGGCGTCGGAATGGCGCCGGCCGCCAGAATGATGGTCGAGATACAGACCAGCGAGATCAGGGCGTTCTTGTCGAAATACTGGACGAAGGCGAGCAGCAGCGCCGCGCCGATCCCGGCCCACCGGGCCAGCGTCGGCGCGATCCAGACCTTCTGCGCGAACCACGCCAGGGCCATGCCGAGGAAGAACAGCGGCAACGCCCGGATGAAGCCGA
This sequence comes from Caulobacteraceae bacterium, assembly GCA_965284535.1. Lineage (GTDB taxonomy): Bacteria > Pseudomonadota > Alphaproteobacteria > Caulobacterales > Caulobacteraceae > Brevundimonas. The sequence continues at coordinate 141,106 of OZ260090.1, read as the reverse complement.
AGCCCATCGGCATCTGATAGACGGGATAGCCCAGCAGGCTCCAGGTCAACTGGTTGGCCAGCAGATAGCCGCCGACGCCCAGGGCCAGCACGCTCCAGGGGCCCAGTCGCACCAGCCCCTTCAAAATCCACGGAAAGGCCAGATAGCAGCCGATCAGGGCCGAGATCGACCAGCTCGGCGCGTTCCAGCCATAGCCGCCGGGGATGCCGAACGCCTGCACCAGACCCAGCTGGGCCGGCAGCTGGTCCCATGCGAACCATTCCGGCGCGCGCGGCCCGACGCCGATGGCCGTCCCCCCGACGACCAGGGCCACAAGGCCCAGTCCCATCAGGATATGCGCCGGCCAGACCCGCAGGAAGCGTTTGGCGAAGAAGTCGCCCGCCGACATCCGCCCGCCCGCCAACGAGCCGCCATAGACCCGCATCAGCACATAGCCGCTGTCGATGAGAAAGAAATTGGTCAGCAGGAACCCGCCCCGCTCGAACACCGGATGCAGTCCCTCGGCCAGGGCGATCGGCCCGGCTCCCTGGAAGTGGTGCAGGATGATCAGGGCGGCCACAATGAAACGCAGGGCGTCCAGCCAACCGCCCCGTACGATGGGCGTTGTCTCATTTCGGGTCGAAATCGCGGTCCAGGCCATGGAAAACACCTCTTCTGAGGCGAATTCCGCAAGGACCGGGCCGCGTCAGGCGGCGGTCATCACCGGCGGGCGCTGGAACCGTCGCACGTTGATCAGCTGGGCCTCGCCGAAGTCCACCGGCTTGCTGCCGCCGCCCGCCAGCGCGAGGGGGGCCAGGTCGGCGGTGTCGAGGTTGGCGTAGGCCAGTCGCGCCGCCCGGAACGCGGCGCCGCGCAGGTCGGCCTCGGCGAAGTCGGCGTCGCGCAGGTCGGCGGAGTCGAACACAGCACCCTGAAGCTGGCTGCCCTCGAAGCTGACGCCGGCGGCGATCGCGCCGCGCGCCGACAGCGCCGGCAGGGTTCGGCCGTTCAGATGGCCGTTCAGCACCCGAAGGTCCCGCCCGTCCAGATTGGCGGGCCGGCCCTCGCGGCCGTTGGTCACCGCCCAGCGTTCCGCGAGGTCGAGCATGCCGAGCATCTCCTCGCGCGCCTTGAACGCCTCCGGTCCCGGGTCGAGCAGGCATCCCGCGAGGCTTTCGGGCGGCAGGCCCAGTTTGCCGACATCGATCCCGGTCAGGACGGCACCATGGAATGTGGCCCCGCCCAGCTGGGCCCCGGCCAGATCGGCGCCGGTCATGACGGCGTCGGTGAAGACGGCGCCCCGCAGGTTGGCCCCCCGCAACCGGGCACCCTTCAGCGAACAGTTTGAAAAGTCGACCTTGCCGGCTTCGGCCTCGGACAGATCCGCGCCGTTCAGGATGGCGGCGGTCCCGTCTGGCCGGACAAGCTGGAACCCGTCGTGCGCCGTGGCAAGGACGGCGCGCCGCATGTCGGCACCGTCAAGCACGGCCTGGGTCAGGCGGGCACCGGCCAGCGTCGCACCGCGAAAGTCGGCCCGGGGCGCCCGGATCAGGGTCAGGTCCGCGAACGACAGGTCTGCCGCGAAGAAGGAGGCGTTCGCGGCGCTCGCCTGCCGTAGATTGGCGCGTTGCAGATTGGCGCCGGTCAGGTCGATCTCGTCGAGGATTCGCGCTGTCAGCACCACGCCCGGGAGCTCCGCGAACCGCAGGAAGGCGCGCATGCCACCAGGCTGCCGGCGCACATAGCGCTGGTGCTTCTGCAGGCTCGCAGCCAGGGCGGCCGGGCTCAGCAGCAGGCGGTGCTTGGCGGACTTGGAGGCGGTCAACGGCAATCCCTTCAGCCAGGGAGATACGCTGGCGTTACGAATTTCCCGTTAAATTTCGTTGCTGTTCAGGCCTTGTTGCAAATGTAGATCGTGCAGGTCGACGCCCCGCCGGTCAGGGGATTGTCGAAGGCGACCACCTCCGCACGGACATGGACGAACACGGCTTCGAGCCCGGCGATGAAGTCCGGGTCCGGCCCCTCGTCGGACCACATGGCGAAGACCCCGCCCACGGCGATGCCGTCGCGCAGTCGCGACAAGCCCTCGACCGAATAGAACCGGGCGTGTTCGGGATGAAGCAGGGCGCGGGGCGAGTGGTCGATGTCGAGAAGGACGACGTCATACTGGTCCGGCACCGATCGCCGCTGATCGAACCAGCCGAAAAAGTCACCGTGCTTCAGATGACAGCGAGGCTCCTGCCCCAGACTTTCGCCCAGCGGCACCAGTCCGGCCTCATGCCATTCGATCACCGGGGCGAGGGCGTCGACGACGTCCACCGATGTGACCCGGTCATCGGCCAGGGCGGCCCGTGCCGTATAGCCCAGCCCCAGCCCGCCCACGACTACCCTCAGCGATGCGCCCCTGGCGGCCGCAAGCCCGCGCACGGCCAGCTCGGTCTCGCCCACGGTGAACAGGCTGGACATCAGATGTTCCTCGCCGAGGATGACCTCGATCACATCGGCATCGATGGCCGCCACCCAGCGCCGCCGCAGGATCAGCGGCCCCATGGCGGTCTGGCGATAGTCCAGTTCCTCGATCAGCCGGCCCATGGCGCGCCCCGTCCCACGGCGTTCGAAGGCGCGCGCATCAGCCCCGCACCAGCCGCAGGAATTCTTCCCGCGTCCGCGCGTCGTCGCGGACCACGCCCAGCAGGGCGCTGGTGGTCAGGCTGGCGCCCGGGGCGTCGACGCCGCGCAGGGTCATGCAACTGTGCTCGGCCTCGATGACCACGCCGACGCCCTGGGGCTTCAACACCTCGTCGATGGCGGTGGCGATTTCCGACGTCATCTTTTCCTGAATCTGCAGCCGCCGCGCATAGCCGCGCACCACCCGCGCCAGCTTGGAGATGCCCACCACGCGATCCGTCGGCAGATAGCCGACATGGGCCACGCCCACGACCGGCAGCATGTGATGCTCGCAGAAGCTGACGAAGCGGATGTCCTTCAGCACCACCAACTGGTTGTAGCCGCCGACCTCCTCGAAGGTCCGCTCCAGATAGGCGCGGGGTTCGACCTCATAGCCGGCGAACAGCTCCCGATAGCTGCGGGTCACACGCGCGGGCGTGTCCAGCAGCCCCTCCCGGTCGGGATCGTCCCCCGCCCATTCGATCAGGGTGCGCACGGCGGCTTCGGCATCGGATTGGGAAACGGGAGGCTTGGTCATGGGTCCAGACATAGGGGGTCGAGGGTCGAGGGTCGAGCGACGGAAGTGGTTGGTGGTTGGTGATTGGTGATTGGTGGTTTGGGATCGTCCTTCTCGGTCATCTGACTGAACGGCGTCCGGCGTGAAGGGACGCAGCGCCGTCGGCACCAATCACCAATCACCAATCACCCGCCTCATCACTAACCCCTCGTTAACCACGCTCCCGGCATTTTCTGCCCGGTACGGCCTCAAGCAGGCCGAAGGCCGTTAGGCCACCCGAAGTGTGTGGAGTGCGATTTCGATGAACGGCGCGGAAGTGATGGATGTGGGGCGCGACGCCCTGTGGCTTACGATCCAGCTGTGCGCGCCGGTCCTGATCGTCGGCCTGGTCGTCGGCGTGGCCATCGGCCTGTTTCAGGCCCTGACCCAGATCCAGGAACAGACCCTGATCTACGCCCCCAAGATCATCGCCATCTTCATCAGCCTGCTGCTGTTCCTGCCGCTGATGGGGGCGCTGCTGGGCGGCTTCATGCGGACGATCGCGGCACGCATCGCCGGCATGTGACCATGATGGGATGCCCGTAGGTGGAGCCCTGGGCGACATCGGACCAGGTCTGGCAGGGCGCGCTGATCTTTTCGCGGATCGGCGCGGTCCTGTTGATGCTGCCCGGCATCGGCGAGAGCTATGTGTCGCCCCGCATTCGCCTGTCCCTCGCACTTGTCGTCAGCCTGGCCCTGTGGCCGGTGATCGCTGGTGCCCTGCCGGCCCTGCCCGCGACCGTCGGCGGCATGGCGGGCTGGATCATCCGCGAGGTCCTTGTCGGTCTGATGATCGGGGCCCTGCTGCGGTCCTTCCTGACCGCCCTGGCCACGGCCGGTGAGATCGTCGCCCTGCAGACCACCCTGGCCTTCGCCCAGACGGCCAATCCGATGCAGGTCCAGCCGGGCTCGACCGTCAGCGCCTTTCTCATGCTGCTGGGCACCACCCTGATCTTCGCCACCAACACCCATCACCTGTTCATCGCCGGTCTGGTCGGATCGTATGAGCTGATCAGTCCGGTCCAGCCCCTGGTCACCGGCGATTTCACCAGCCTGGCCATCCGGACCCTCGGCGACGCCTTCATGCTGGGCGTCCAGCTGTCGGCGCCCCTGCTGGTCTTCGCCCTGATCTTCAACCTCGCCTCGGGTCTGGTCGGCCGCGTCATGCCGTCGTTCCAGGTCTTCTTCGCCGCCGCCCCGCTCAGCATCCTGCTGGGCCTGTCGGTCTTCGCCCTCAGCCTGGGCGTGATGGGAACGGTCTTCATCGACCGCTACCGCGCCCTGGCCCGACTCTTCGTGGGAGGTGCCGGTGGCTGAAAACACCGATCCCGAGTCGAAGACAGAAGAGGCGACACCCCGAAAACTTGCGGACGCCCGCAAGAAGGGCGACGTCGCCAAGTCTCCCGACGTCGCGGCGGCCCTGTCGCTGACGGGCGCGGCCGCCGTGGTTCTGATGTCGGGCGGCTGGTTCGCGACCTCGATGGCCGAACAGTTCCTGCCCTTCATCGCCGCGCCGCACACCCTGACCGGCGGGCTGGAGGCGGGGGCGGGGATCGAGATCGGCATGACCGCCCTGTGGGCCGCCGTCCCCTTCCTCGGCGTGGTCATGCTGGCCACCATAATCGGCGGCGTCGGCGGCAATGTCGCCCAGTCCGGCCTGATCTTCACGGGCGAGAAGCTCAAGCCCGACTGGTCCAAGGTCAGTCCGTTGAAGGGGTTCAAACGCATCTTCGGCCCGGACGGTCTGGTCCAGTTCATCAAGACCTTCCTCAAACTGTTGGCCGTGGGCGTGATCTGCTGGCTGGTCCTGAGGCCGCACCTGCGCGAGCTGGAAAACATGGCCGCCATGCCGCCGGCGATGATCCTGCCCATGGCGCGCGATCTGGCCATCGCCCTGATGACCTCGACCATCGTCTTCCTCGGCTTCACCGCCGGCGCGGACTTCCTCTGGCAGAAATACCGCTTCGCCGAGCGGATGAAGATGTCCAAGGAAGAGCTGAAGGAGGACTACAAACAGTCCGAGGGCGACCCGCATGTGAAGGCCAAGCTGAAGCAGATCCGTGCCCAGCGCAGCCGTCAGCGGATGATGCAGAACGTGCCCAAGGCCACGGTCATCGTCACCAACCCGACCCACTATTCCGTCGCCCTGCGCTATGAAACCGGCGATGCCGCCCCGGTCTGCGTGGCCAAGGGTGTCGATGCCCTGGCCCTGCGCATCCGCGAGGTCGGCCGCGAGCATGATGTTCCCATCGTCGAGAACGTGCCCCTGGCCCGCGCCCTCTACGCAGCGGTCGACATCGACGAGACCATCCCCCGCGAACATTTCGAAGCGGCGGCCAAGGTCATCGGTTTTGTCATGCAGAAACGCAAAAAACGCTGATCTGCCAAAGGTCTTAACTCGCCATTTACCATGCGCCCGGCATTTTCTGCCCAGCGGGCGTCTGTGAGAACCCGTGAGTATTCGGGGCGGGACGCGTGGGCGGCTTCACGGCGGCGTTGCAAAGATTCGGGATCGGTCGGCTGACCGTGGTGCTGGGCGTCGCCGCCGGCGTCGCGGCTGTGCTGGTCGCCATCATGCTGCGCATCGGCCAGGCCCCCGACGCCCTGCTCTATTCCAACCTCGATCTGCGTGAAGCCTCCGAGGTCACCACCGCCCTCGACAGCGCCGGTATCAAATACAGTTCGCGCGGTGACGGCTCGACCATCTTCGTCAGCCGCGACCAGGTCGGCGAGGCCCGCATGCTGGTCGCCGGCAAGGGTCTCGTGACCTCGGGCTCGGTCGGCTACGAAATCTTCGACAACCAGTCGGTGCTGGGCCAGACCGAGTTTCAGCAGAACCTCAACGAAAAGCGCGCCCTTGAGGGTGAGCTGGCGCGCACCATCCTGACCATGCGCGGCATCAATTCCGCCCGCGTCATGATCGCCCTGCCGCGGCGCGAACTGTTCCAGTCCGACGCCGCCGAGCCCACCGCCTCGGTCGTGGTCGGCGTCACCGGCGGTCAACTGTCGGGCGCCCAGGTCCAGGCCATCCGCAACGTCATCGCCTCCTCGGTGCCCAATCTGAAGCCCGAGAAGGTCACCCTGACCGACACCTCCAACCGCACGCTGGCCGCCGGCTCGGACAGCGCGGGCTTCAGCGCCGCCTCGGCCCAGGACGCGCGCGACTCCACCGAGGCCCAGTTGCAGGCCCGGATCATGGACATCGTCGAGGGTGTCGTCGGCGTCGGCGGCGCGCGGGTCCAGGTCACCGCCGACATCGACCACAGCCGGTCCACGACCCAGGAGCAGCGGTTCGATCCCGACGGTCAGGTCGTCCGCTCGACCTCGGCCAACGGCTCCGAGACCGCCGACACCACCGGTGTCAGCGACGGCGGCGCGACGGCGGCCAACAACATCCCCGGTGGCGTGGCCCCCGCGACGACCCCGGTCGGCTCGCGTGCCACCGACACCAATGAGACCACCAACTACGAAATCTCCAACACCACCACGACCACGGTGAAGGAAGCCGGCGAGATCAAGCGGCTGGCGGTCTCGGTGGCGGTCGACGGCAAATGGACGCCTGGCGCCGATGGCGCCGCCCCGACCTACACCGCGCGCACTCCCGCCGAGATCGCGCAGATCAAGGCCCTGGTCGCCGCCGCCGTCGGCATCGACGAAGAGACCCGGGGCGACCGGATCGAGGTGCTGAACGTCCGCTTCAACCGCGATCTTGCGGTGGTTGGTGGTGAAGAGGCGGGATCGTCCCTGTTCAACTTCACCAAGGACGACATCATGCGCGGTGTCGAACTGCTGGTGCTGCTGATCACCGGCCTGCTGCTGATCTTCTTCGTTCTGCGCCCCCTGCTGAAGTCTGCCAGCGGCGGCGGCGCGGGTGCCGGCCAGATGCAGCTCGCCGCCGCGGGCGGTGCGCCGGTGGCCTCGTTGCAGACCACCATCATGGGCGGCGCGGGCGGGGTCATGCCGCAACTCGCCGGCCCCTCCGAGATGGACCAGCGGCTCGACATCGCCCGCATCGAGGGCCAGGTGAAGGCCTCCTCGGTCAAGAAGGTCGCGGACTTCGTCGACAAACACCCTGACGAATCCACCTCCATCCTGCGCAGCTGGGTCCACGAGGGCTGATGGCACGCCTGACCAACAAAAAGCCTTCGGTTGAGGATGCCCGGAAGCTGACGGGGCCTGAAAAGGCGGCCGTCATCCTGCTGTCCCTCGGCGAGGACCACACCCGCCTGTGGCAGGGGCTGGACGAGGACGAGATCAAGGAAATCTCCCAGGCCATGGCATCCCTGGGCACCGTCAGCGCCCAGGTCGTCGAGGAGCTGCTGGTCGAGTTCGTCTCGGGCATGAGCGGCTCGGGCGCGGTCATGGGCAGTTTCGAACAGACCCAGCGGCTGCTGGCCTCCTTCATGCCCGGCGACCGCGTCGAAGGCCTGATGGAGGAAATCCGCGGCCCCGCCGGCCGCACCATGTGGGACAAGCTCGGCAATGTGAACGAGGCCGTCCTCGCCAACTATCTGAAGAACGAATACCCCCAGACGGTCGCCGTGGTCCTGTCGAAGGTGAAGCCGGATCACGCCTCCCGCGTGCTGACCAGCCTGCCCGAGGACTTCGCCCTCGAATGCGTCCAGCGGATGCTGCGCATGGAGCCGGTGCAGCGCGAAATCCTCGACAAGATCGAACAGACCCTGCGCACGGAATTCATGTCCAACCTGGCGCGCACCTCCAAACGCGACAGCCACGAGATGATGGCGGACATCTTCAACAGCTTCGACCGTCAGACCGAGGCCCGTTTCATCGGAGCCCTCGAGGAGCGCAACCGCGAGGCGGCCGAGCGCATCCGCGCCCTGATGTTCGTGTTCGAGGACCTGGCCAAGCTGGACCCCGGCGGCATCCAGACCCTGCTGCGTGCGGTAGAGAAGGATTCGCTCGGCCTGGCCCTCAAGGGCGCATCGGAATCCCTGCGCGAACTGTTTTTCTCCAACATGTCCGAACGCGCCGCCAAGATCATGCGCGAGGACATGGAGTCCATGGGGCCGGTCCGTCTCAAGGATGTCGATCAGGCCCAGATGGCCATGGTTCAGGTCGCCAAGGACCTGGCCGCCAAGGGCGAGATCATGCTGGTCGGCCAGGGCGGCGATGACGAGTTGATCTACTGACATGACCACTCAACCGCTCAGCACCCCCTTCGCCTTCGACACCGAGTTCGACGCCTCGGGCGTTGTCTTGCAGGCCGCCACCTTCCGCCCGATCAAACGCGCCTACTCCCCGGCGGAGGTCGAGGCCCTGGTCGCCGAGGCCCGGCTGGACGCCCGCAACCAGGCCCTGGCCGAGATCGACAGCATCCAGGTCCTGGCCCTGTCCGCCATCGGAGAGGCCCTGGCCTCGGCCGCGCCCGCCCTGAACCAGGTCGCCCGAAACCACCGTCAGCAGTCCGCCGAACTGGCCATGACCGCCGCCCGTGTCGTGGCCGCCTCCGCCCTCGACCGCCTTCCCGAGGCTCCGTTGCGGGCCGCGCTGGAGGCCCTCGGTCAGGAGATCGACGCCTCGCCGCGTCTCGTCATCCGGACCGGCGACCTCGGCGAGGCGACCCAGGCCCGTATCGAGCGCCTGTGCGCCGACGCCGGCTTTTCGGGCATGGTCGCGTTCCGTGACGAGCCGGGCATGGCCGCGGCGGCCTTCCAGCTGGAATGGGCCGACGGCCGCGCCGCCTTCGATCCCGAGGACGCCTTCGCCCGCATGAACGAAGCCCTTCAGTCCGCCCTGGCTTCAGAAGCCGGGCATGCCGACAACCTGAACCCTGAAACCTCGCTGGAAGGGAGGCCGTAATGGCGTCCGACACTATGGCTCTTGAGGAGTTTCCGGACTCCGTCGCGATCACCGTCAATGACGAGGCGACCGACAAGACGGCGCACGATCTGACGCCGGTCTTCGACGTTCCGGTCAATATTTCCGCCGTGCTGGGCAAGGCCCACATGTCCGTGGCCCAGTTGCTCAAGCTGAACCGCGGCAGCGTGCTGGAGCTGGACCGCAAGGTCGGCGAGGCCATCGATATTTTCGTCAACAACCGTCTGGTCGCCCGCGGGGAGGTCGTCGTCGTCGAGGACCGGCTCGGTGTGACCATGACGGAAATCATCAAGACCGAGGACTCCGGCGCCTGATCGGCGGCCGGTTTCTGCGTAGCGATTTAGAGGAGAAGACCCATGCGGCTTCTGGTAGTTGGCAGGCTCAGCGGACAGCTGGCGACGGCGGTGAAGATGGCCATGGCGCACGGTGCCAAGGTCAGCCACGTCGAGCGCGGCGATCAGGCGACGGAACAGCTCCGGCGCGGGCAGGGGGCCGACCTGCTGATGGTCGACTACCGCATCGACATCGCCGGGCTGATCGCGGCCAATGAGGCCGAACGGATCCATGTGCCGGTGGTGGCCTGCGGCGTCGACGCCGACGCCAAGGACGCGGCCGACGCCATTCGCGCCGGGGCCAAGGAGTTCATCCCCCTGCCGCCCGAGGCCGAGCTGATCGCCGCCGTCCTGTCCGCCGTGGCCGACGACGACCGCCCGCTGATCTCCGCCGACCCGTCGATGAAGGCGGTGGTCATGCTGGCCGATCAGGTGGCCCGGTCCGAGGCCTCGATCCTGATCACTGGCGAAAGCGGCGTCGGCAAGGAGGTGATGGCTCGATACCTCCACACCGGTTCCAAGCGCGCCGACCGCCCCTTCATCAGCGTCAACTGCGCGGCCATTCCCGACAATCTGCTGGAATCCGAACTGTTCGGCCACGAGAAGGGGGCCTTCACCGGGGCCACGGCCCGCCGCATCGGCAAGTTCGAGGAGGCTGACGGCGGCACCCTGCTTCTGGACGAAATCTCCGAGATGGACGTGCGTCTGCAGGCCAAGCTGCTGCGCGCCATCCAGGAGCGCGTCATCGACCGCGTCGGCGGCACCAAGCCCGTGCCCGTCAACATCCGCATCATTGCCACGTCCAACCGCGATCTGGCCCGGTCGGTCAGCGAAGGCACCTTCCGCGAAGACCTGCTGTACCGCCTCAACGTCGTGAACCTGCGCCTGCCCGCCCTGCGCGAGCGGCCCGGTGACATCGCCGTCCTGGCCGATCATTTCGTCAAGAAATACGCCGCCGCCAACGGCGTGCCGGTGCGGCCGATCTCGGCCGACGCCAAGCGGGCCCTTGTCTCGCACCGCTGGAACGGCAACGTCCGCGAGCTGGAAAACGCCATGCACCGCGCGGTGCTTCTGGCGGTCGGGCCCGAGATCGATGTTGAGGCCATCCGCCTGCCCGACGGCCAGCCGCTGGGCGCCGGGTCGCACGGCGGCGCGCCTGATACGGGCCTTGCCGGACGCGCCGCCAACGTCGCCGACGCCGTCACCCGCGCCCACGTCGGCCAGACGGTGGCCCAGATGGAGAAGACGCTGATCCTCGACACCCTGTCGCACTGCCTGGGCAACCGGACCCATGCGGCGACCATCCTGGGCATCTCGATCCGTACCCTGCGCAACAAGCTGAACGAATACGCCGACGAGGGGACGCAGATCATCGCCCCGCAATCGGGTATCGCCGCCGCCGGTTACGCGGCCGCCTGACCATGACCCGCGCGGACCGCAGAAGCGTCCTGACCGGCATGGGCGCGCTGGGCGTGGCGGGGTGTTCGCCTCCGTCCCCAGTGGATGCACCGCCGCCCCTGAACAGGGTTAGGGTGCAGGAACTGGATCTCTCTGTCCTCGAAGCGCGGCATGGCGGTCGGCTGGGGCTCTCGGCCCGGACGGGCGACTTACATGCGGGTCGGGCCCGCGGTATCGCCTGGCGGGAAGACGAGCGCTTCCTGTATTGCTCGACCTTCAAACTCTTTCTCGCCGCCGCCACGCTGATGCGCGTTCAGGTTGGTCAAGAACAACTTGATCGAAGCGTGGCGATCACCGCAGCGGACATGCTGGCCCACGCGCCGGTCACCAACCGTGCCGTTGGTTCGGCCCTTTCGATTCAGGCCCTGTGCCAGGCCGCCGTCGAACAGAGCGATAATCCTGCAGCCAACATCCTTGTCCGCGAGATGGGCGGATTGGACGCCTTGCGGGCTTGGTATGGTTCAATGGGCGACAGCGTCACACGCGTCGATCGCTGGGAGTTGGAACTCAATCGTCTCGACGGCGACAAGGACACCACGACGCCGCGTATGGCGGCCCTTCTGATCAACGGTTTGCTGTTTTCGACTCCGGTCCCAGCCTTACAGCCCCTCTACGCCCATCTGCTGACGAGCTGGATGTTCGAGTCCCCGACTGGCCCCAACCGCATCAAGGCGGGGGTCCCCGCCGACTGGCGCGTGGCGCACAAAACCGGAACCGGTGGCTACGGTCCGACCAACGATATCGGTGTCCTCTTCCCTCCCTCGGGCGACCCGATCATCCTGGCCATCTATTTCCACGCCACCTCCGCCTCGACCCCGTCGCAGCGCGACGCCGTCATCGCCGACGCCACCCGCCTTGCCCTCGCCGCCCTCGGCCACGGCGCCGCCGCATGACCGACGTCCCCGCCCCGACCCTGATGAAGGATGGCATGGCCGCGCCGACCGGGCGCGACATCTGGGGCTGGGTCGCGCGTGGCGAGGTCGGCATGGCCGTCGGCGTCATCGGCGTCATCCTGCTGCTGATCCTGCCGATCCCGGCGGTCCTGATGGACATGCTGCTGGCGCTGTCGCTGGTCTCCAGCGTCCTGATCCTGATGACCGCGGTGATGATGAAGAAGCCGCTGGACTTCGCCATCTTCCCGACCGTCCTGCTGGTCTCGACCCTGTTTCGCCTTGGCCTGAACCTTGCCTCGACCCGGCTGGTGCTGACCCACGGCAACGAAGGAACGGGCGGGGCCGGTCAGGTCATCGAGGCCTTCGGTTCGCTGATGATGGGCGGCAGTTTCATCATCGGCATCATCATCTTCGCCATCATTCTGGTGGTGAACTTTGTCGTCATCACCAAGGGCTCGACCCGCATCGCCGAGGTCTCGGCCCGCTTCACCCTGGACTCCATGCCGGGCAAGCAGATGGCCATCGACGCCGACCTGTCGTCCGGCCTGATCGACGAGGAGGCGGCCAAGAAGCGGCGTAAGGAACTGGAGCAGGAATCGACCTTCTTCGGGGCCATGGACGGTGCCTCGAAGTTTGTCCGCGGCGATGCCGTCGCCGGTCTGATCATCGTCTTCATCAACGTGCTGGGCGGCATTCTGATCGGCACCGTTCAGCACGGCATGCCCATCGGCGACGCGGCCAATGCCTACATCACCCTGACGATCGGCGACGGTCTGGTGACCCAGGTTCCGGCCATCATCATCTCCATCTCCGCCGGCTTTCTTGTGTCCAAGGCGGGCGTCGAGGGCACGGCGGACAAGGCGCTGGTCGCCCAGCTGGCCACCAACCCCGTCAGCCTCGGTGTCGTCTCGGGGGCCGCCGGCCTGATCGGCCTGATCCCCGGCATGCCGCTGCTGCCGTTCGCGGCCCTGGCCATCGGTGCGGGCTTCATGGCCTGGCGACTGGGTCGGATGCGGCTCAAGCCGGTGCCGACCGAGGCCGAGATGGCCGCGACCGCCACGGGTCCCAAGGAGGACGTCGAGGAGCCCATCGGCACCGCCCTGACCATCGACGAGGTCAAGATCGAGCTGGGCTATTCCCTGCTGTCCCTGATCAACGATCTGGAAGGCCGGCGCCTGACCGACCAGGTTCGCGCCCTGCGCCGTTCCCTGGCCCAGGAGTACGGTTTCGTCATGCCGTCGGTGCGTATCCTCGACAACATGCGGCTCGGCACCCAGGGCTATGCCATCCGCATCAAGGAGATGGAGGCCGGGCAGGGCGAGGTCCGCCTCGGTTCCCTGATGGCCATGGACCCGGCCGGCCGCCAGGTCGAACTGCCCGGTGAGCACACCAAGGAACCGGCCTTCGGCCTGCCCGCCACCTGGATCGACGAAAGCCTGCGTGAGGAAGCGACCTTCCGCGGCTACACCATCGTCGACCCGTCGACGGTGCTGACCACCCACCTGACCGAAATCCTCAAGGAGAACATGGCCGACCTGCTCTCCTATGCCGAGGTGCAGAAGCTGCTGAAGGAGCTGGGGACCGAAGAGAAGAAGCTGGTCGAGGAACTGATCCCCTCGGTCGTCACCGTCACGACTCTCCAGCGGGTCCTTCAGACCCTGCTGCGGGAAAAGGTCTCGATCCGCGACCTGGGGGCCATCCTCGAAGGTCTGGCCGAGGCCGCGCCGCACACCAGTTCGGTCACCACCCTGGTCGAACACGTCCGCGGCCGCCTGGCGCGTCAGCTGTGCTGGCAGCACAAGGGCGAGGACGGTGCCCTGCCGATCGTCACCCTGTCGCCGGAATGGGAGGCCGCCTTCTCCGAGGCCCTGGTCGGTCAGGGCGAGGAGCGTCAGCTGGCCATGGCCCCGTCACGGCTGCAGGACTTCATCCGCGCCGTTCGCGACGTGTTCGAGCGCGCCGCCATGGCCGGCGAGACCGGGGTTCTGCTCACCGGCCCGTTGATCAGGCCCTATGTCCGCTCGATCATCGAACGCTTCCGCGGCCAGACGGTGGTGATGAGCCAGAACGAGGTCCATCCCCGCGCCCGCCTCCGGACCATCGGCACGGTGTGAAGTCTCCTCCCCGTTCGCCGCTTGCGAATGGGGAGGGGGACCATGCGAAGCATGGTGGAGGGGTGTCCGCCGCATACCCCTCCGTCACGGCGCGAAGCCGCGCCGCGCCACCTCCCCATCGCTACGCGACAGGGAGAAGACTACTGAACCTCCGTCCAACCGCCCGCCGATGCCGCGCGCGCCGCGTCGTTCGCCGGGCGCGCCACCAGTCCGGACTGGGTGATCCAGACCTCGTACCGGGCCCCGTCGGCCATCGGCATATAGGCCCCACCGCCGTACAGGGTGTCGACCGCATCGACGTATTTCCGGTATTTCCGCGCCGCGTCCCAGGCGCTGATATGCCAGGGCAGCCAGTCCGGTCCGGCGTCGCCGCCGGCCAGCGGATGCACACTGCGGGTGGCGTTGATTTCCTGATCGACCGACTGATAGCGGCCCGACAGCCGGTCCAGCCGATACTGGCTATCCAGCCCCAGCACATTGGCCCAGGGCTTCCACTTCAGCACCTGCGCCTCGATCCGCCATTCATCGCCGTGCAGCGGATAGAGGTTGCTGACCCCGGGCGCATTCTCGCCCATCCCGGGCTGCATCACCGTGGCCTCGAAATACTGGGGTCCCAGCTGGCGGGTCTGGATCGTCGCCACGGGGCGCTCATAGGTCAGGCGGCCATAGGTCTGGACATCCAGGGCCAGCAGGGCCGCGATCATCGCCGCCGCCATGAAGCCCGCACCGCCGACGCCGACCAGCAGGCCACTGAACAGCCGGCCCCGAAACAGGGCCATCAATCCGCGGACCAGCAACACCAGTCCGACCACGCCCACCACCGCCGGAGCGATCCACCACCACCAAACCATCTCGTACTCCCCCGATCCTGACGGGCCGTAATCTTTACCCTAAATCCGCAAAACCGCGAGGGTTTCTCCCCTGACGCGACTGGACAGCCCCAAACGCCCCGCTAATGCTCCCCGACGATGATTGCGGAATTCCGGTCCACGCTGCTGATCTTCGGTCGCTTCCTGCGCACGCCGACGCTGGGCCGTCGCGTGGCCGGTCTGCTGGCCGTCGCCATCATCCTGCTGCTGGCGGTCAATCTGGCCGTCTTCTTCCTCATCCAGCGCACCACCGACTTTAACCGGACGGTCGATCAGGCCCAGCAGGTCCGTCTGCTCTCGCGTGAAGTCCTGACCCGGCTGGTTGACGCCGAGACCGGCCAGCGCGGCTTCCTGCTGACCGCCCGCCCGGAGTACCTCTCCATCCACAACGAGGCGCTCGAGGATCTTCCGGTCCTGCTGTCGGACCTTGAGACCGCGACGCAGGGTGATTCCGATCTTCAGCCTCGTGTCGAGCGGATCGAGGAACTGTCGAATCAACGCCAAGCGATCATGCAACGGAGTGTCGAACTGGCGCGCACCGGGCGGATCGGGGAAGCCGTCTCGGTGATGCGGCTCGGCCAGGGCAAGGTCCTGATGGACACGATGCGAACCGAGATCGCGGCCATAGATGAAATCCAGACCACCCGGGTGACGTTCCAGACCCGCCAGACGGAATGGGCCGGCAACGTCACGGTCATCGCCAATGCGCTCGGCGGAGTCTTGATCCTCGTCCTCGCCGGTGTCAGCGCCTGGCTGATCCGTCGCTATGTGATCGAGGTCCAGGGGGCCCGCGACGCCCTTGATCGCATGAACGCCGGGCTTGAACACAAGGTGCGCGCCCGGACCTTCGAACTGACCCGGGCCAATGAGGAAATCCAGCGGTTCGCCTATATCGTCAGCCACGACCTGCGCGCGCCCCTGGTCAATGTCATGGGCTACACCTCCGAACTGGAACAGGCCGGCCGGATCATCGACAAGCAGATGACGGCGGTCGAGACCAGGGCCCCGAAACTGGTCGAACAGGACGCCCTGACCGCGGTGCGCGAGGACGTGCCCGAGGCCATCGGCTTCATCCGTGCCTCGACGGAAAAGATGGACCGGCTGATCAACGCCATCCTCAAACTGTCGCGCGAGGGACGGCGCAACCTTGTGCCCGAACTGCTGGACATGACGGTCATGGTCGGGAACGTCGCCGACAGCGTTCGTCACCAGACCCAGGCCGTCGGGGCGGAGATCATCGTCAAACCGCTGCCGCGTCTGGAAAGCGACCGTCTGTCTATCGAACAGGTCATCGGGAATCTGATCGACAACGCCGTCAAATATCTCGATCCGGCGCGTCCGGGGCAGATCGTCGTCACCGGCGAAGTCGGTCCGGGGGAATGGGTCACCTACCGCGTGTCCGACAACGGACGGGGCATTTCCGACCGCGATCACGAGCGGATTTTCGAGCTCTTCCGCCGATCGGGCCGACAGGACCGGCCCGGCGAGGGTCTGGGTCTGGCCTTCGTGCGCAACAGCGTTCGCCGGCTGGGCGGCGATATCACGGTCGAGTCAGAGCTTGGAAAGGGATCGACATTTATACTTAAATTCCCCACACGCCTGATCCTTCCGGACGCCGGAGACTATTCATGAGCCATGCCGTCAAGATCGTGATGGTCGAGGACGACCTCGGCCACGCCAAACTGATCGAGAAGAACATCCGTCGCGCCAACATCTCCAACGAGATCGCGCATTTCGCCGACGGCAGTTCCGCCATGGACTATCTGTTCAGCGAGGAGGTGCGGCTCAACGGGCCGATGCTGATCCTTCTCGACCTCAACCTGCCGGACATGTCGGGCACGGACATCCTGGTCCGGGTCAAGGGCGACGACCGCCTCAAGCGCGCGCCGGTGGTGATCCTGACCACGACGGACGACAAGCACGAGATCCAGCGCTGCTACGATCTGGGCTGCAACGTCTACATCACCAAGCCGGTCGACTACGAAAGCTTCGCGGGCGCCATTCGCCAGCTCGGCCTGTTCCTGTCGGTCATGCAGGCCCCGGACATCGAGTGACCCTGCCCCCGGACGCCCGCGGCGAGCTTATCCGCCTGCTCTACATCGACGATGACCGCGGCCTGTCGCGGCTGGTCGAGAAGGAGCTGGGACGTCACGGCTATGTCGTCACCTGCGCGCCCGACGGAGACTCCGGCCTCGAGATACTCATCGACCGGCCCCACGATTTCGACGTCGTCGCCCTCGACCACTACATGCCCGGCCGGGAGGGACTGGATGTCCTGCCCGACATCATCGCCCGCCCGAATCCGCCACCGGTCGTCTATGTCACCGGGGCCCAGGAAGGCCGCATCGCCGTCGCCGCCCTGCGCGCCGGGGCCGCCGACTATGTCATCAAGGACGTGTCCGAGGACTTCACCGCCCTTCTGCGCAACTCGCTCGAGGACGCCCTGCATCGCCGCCGGCTGCAGTGGCAGCATGACGCCGCCCAGGAAGAGGTCCGCCTCGCCCGCGACCGCGCCGAGGCCATGTTGCGCGAGGTCAACCACCGGGTCGGCAACTCCCTGCAGATGGTCTCCAGCTTCATGTCGCTGCAGCTGCGCCACCTCGTCGACGAGGGGGCCCGCGCCGCGCTCAAGGAATCCCAGGCCCGGATCGAGGCCGTGGCCCATGTCCACCGCCGGCTCTACACCTCCGGTGACATGTCCTCGGTGGCCATGGACGAATATCTTGAAGGTCTGATCGACGAGCTGTCGAAATCGCTCTGTCCCGCGGAAGGTGGCTGTTCCATTCACCTCGACGCGGCGGCCATGCACGTCTCGACCGACCAGGCCGTATCCCTTGGCGTGGTGGTCACCGAACTGGTCACCAATGCCGTCAAATATGCCTATGAGCCCGGCAATCCCGGTCAGATCCGGGTCAGACTGGCCCAGAGCCCCGAAGGCCGCGCCATCCTGACGGTCGAGGACGATGGACCGGGCCTGGGCGACGGCACGGTCAAGGGCACGGGTCTGGGCGGCAAGATCATCTCGGCCATGGCCTCGGGCCTGCGCTCGACGGTCGAGTTCGACAAGTCGCACAAGGGTGTGCGGGCCCACCTGACCTTCGATCTCTGACCATGACCGCGCGTTTGCAGTTCGGAACCGCCGATCCGGGCGTCGACTACCGCCTTCGCCCCGCCGCCTTCGGCCTGGTCATCAGGGACGGCAAGCTGGCCTGCGTGCGGGTCGACCGGGGCGAGGGCAGCTATTTCGACCTGCCCGGCGGCGCCGTCGACGGCGACGAGAGCGAGCCGGAGGCCGTGACCCGGGAGTTCCTCGAGGAAACCGGCATGACGGTGCGCCCGACCACCCGCATCGCTGCCGCCGCCCAGTATTTCCGCAAGTCGGACGGCGAGCCGATCAACAACACGGGCGGCTTCTGGATCGCCGAGCAGCTGTCGCTCGATCCGTCCGCCAAGGTCGAGGCGGACCATGAACTGGTCTGGCTGGGCCCGCGCGAGGCGTTGTGCGCGCTTCGCCACGATGCCCATGCCTGGGCGGTGGCGGCCTGGCTGCGACGCCAGGTCCAGCTCGGCCATACGGAAGGGCTGTCCGCCGGATCGCTCCCTAGTCGAAGCGCGGACATCTCGCCCGCGCCATGTCAGGAGTGATTTCATGCCCGATCAGGATCGTGTTGAAGGTGCCGCCAAAAACCTCGAAGGCAAGGCCAAGGAGTTCGCCGGAAACGTCACCGGAGACGAGAAGCTGAAGGCCGAAGGCAAGGCTGACCAGGTCACCGGCAAGGTTCAGAACGCCGTTGGCGGCATGAAGGACGGCCTGCGCGACGACAAGCGCAACTAGGCTGTTCGGAAGACGGGATCGACGCCGCGTCCCGCTTCGGGGCGCGGCGTTGTCATGTCAGCGCTGGGGCAGGGCGCGGCAGCGGGCAATCCACGCGTCCTGGGTCTCCAGCGAGGCGGGCCGGTCGCACGGCTCCACCACCGGTCCAGGCAGGGCGTCCAGGGGAGGCAGCAAGGCCTCGGCCTCGGGTCCGGTGCTGCAGATACGCGACAATGACCCTCCGAAACCGGTTTCCGACCGTTGCATCACCATCCGGCAGGTCTCGGTCGGAGCGGGCGTACCCCCTCCAGCCGGCGGCTCTGCCACCACGCCCGCCCGGGCCATGGCCAGACGGTTGCGCGCTTGACGACGGCAGGTGTCATCCCCGGCCGCGCCGCACTGGCTGGTCTCCCACCTTGCGGGGTCGGTCAGGGCCCAGGCCGGGACACCGCTCTCGGGCGGGGCCACCGCACGCCCGGTCGCCGCCACCGCGTCACGAAGACGACGGTAGCGGTCCTCGCCCGGAGTGGCTCCAGCTTCGGCACCGGGGCGCTCCGCAGCCGCCGGGGGATTGGCATCGGCCCCCGTCGCCGCCAGGGCGTTGCTCGCATCAGCCTCGCGTTGGAAATCAGCGGCGCAGGCGGCCTCCGATTGGCCCTGGGGTCGCAGCCAGGCGTTTTTGCAATCCTCGATCGAGCTGACACTGGTGCGGGCGGGTTCGAGCGGTCTCTGGTTCCAGACAACCCTTCCGTCCTGGGGGGCCGGCGTCGAGACGGGGACCGGCGCTTCAGCGGGCTCCGGAGCCGTCCGGATCGGTCCGTCCTGCGGCATGAGCATCAGTATGAGGGCCGTGAGCATCGCGAGTCCTTCGGATCAGTCGGGGCCCAACAGCCGTTCCAGCACACGCGCGGCGGGGCTGGACGCATCGCCGCACAGGATGGTGCCTGATGAGGAGGACGAGCCGTCGGCCCGCTGCTGACTGTCCTGTCGGGTCGTGCAGCGACCGCCGAAGGCGGTTCCGGTGGCGAGAGCCGCGGGATCATCCGAAGCCGAAGCGACGGTGGTTGAAAGGGGGCGCGGCTCGAAACTGGGCAGGCGGGTCCGCACGGCCATCCCGACGCGGTTCTCGCAAGCGGCCAGTGACTCACTGGAACTCCGTACCAGGGGGCTGCAGTGCGAGAGAATGAAACCGTAGGGGTCGCGCAGCGCCGAGTCCGGCACCTCGATCGGCGTCTCCGCCGTCTGGATCGCCATCACCATCAGGATCAGCAGCATCGTTCGTCCCCCGTTCGGGAGGACTGTGCACGGCCTTGGGAAGGCGTCTCCTGTCCAGACCTGACGGTCGTGTCCGCCGGCTAGTCCCGGCGCCCCAGCCGGACGGTCAGGCCGTCGTCACCGCGCCCGCTCTCCGGTCGGCATTCCTCGGTCCAGGCCACGCCGCCATTGGCCTGGGCGCGGGGGCGGGTCTCGCAGGTCCTCTCCTGAAGCGGGGCCGTCGGCCGGTCGGCCCGCTGTGGCGCGCCGCACTGCAGGGCATAGCGGTTACCCGCGGCCTCCTGACGACACTCATCCGTCGCGCCGACCGGAGCCAGTCCGGCGGGCAGGGCGGCCCCCAGATTGGCGGCCAGCGCGACCCGGACCCGTTGCTGGCACACTTCCATCGACTCGCTCGACTTGCGGATCAGCGGACTGCACTCGGCCCGCTCATAGCCATAGGGATCGGCCCGGGCCGAGTCAGGAATCGGCGGAACTTCGCGGACCGGTGCGGCCTCGACGGTCGGGGCCTGGGTCTCCCACACCACCTGGCCGGTGGCGGCCGGAACGGCCTGTTGCAGCATGACGGCGAAGACGACGGCGAGCATGGTGGACCCTCCACGTTGGTCCGCGCACCCTAACCTATTTGGCCAGCGCCCGCATCGCCTTCTCCAGCCCTTCCAGCGTCAGCGGATACATCCGCTCATCGACCAGTTCGCGCAGCATCCCGACCGAGGCCGAATAGCTCCAGTAGCGCTCGGGCGACGGGTTCAGCCAGGCGATCTTGTCCCACTGTTGGGTGGCCCGCTGCATCCAGACGGCCCCGGCCTCCTCGTTCCAGTGCTCCACCGAGCCGCCCGGCATGGTCACCTCATAGGGGCTCATGGTGGCGTCGCCGACGAAGATGGCGCGCCAGTCGGCGGGGTATTTGTTCAGCACCTCCCAGGTCGGGATCTTCTGTTCGTGCCGACGCCGGTTGTCCTTCCACACGCCCTCGTAGAGGCAGTTGTGGAAGTAGAAGAATTCCAGATGTTTGAACTCGGTCTTCGCCGCCGAGAACAGCTCCTCGCACATCTTCACATGGGCATCCATCGAGCCGCCGATGTCGAGGAACAACAGCACCTTGATCGTATTGCGCCGCTCGGCCCGCATATGGATGTCCAGCCAGCCCTGACGCGCCGTGCCGTCGATGGTGGCGTCCATGTCCAGTTCGTCCAGCGCCCCTTGCCGCGCGAACCGGCGCAGACGGCGCAGGGCCACCTTGATGTTGCGCGTGCCCAGCTCGACCTGGTCGTCCAGGTTCCGGTACTCGCGCTTCTCCCAGACCTTGACCGCCCGCCCCTGTTTGCCCGGTCCGCCGACGCGCACGCCCTCGGGGTTATAACCGCCGTGGCCGAACGGACTGGTCCCGCCCGTGCCGATCCATTTGTTGCCGCCCTCGTGCCGGCCCTGCTGTTCCTCGAGCCGCTGCTTCAGCGTCTCCATCAGCTTGTCGAACCCGCCCAGCGCCTCGATCTGCGCCTTCTCCTCCTCGGTCAGGTATTTCTCGTTCAGCAGCTTCAGCCAGTCCTCGGGCACGTCCGGCGAAGGTTCTTCGCCCGCCCCGACGGTCTCGATCCCGGCGAACACCTTGCCGAACACCTGGTCGAACCGGTCGTAGTGTTTCTCGTCCTTGACCAGCACCGCCCGCGACAGGTGGTAGAAGTCATCGACCCGTCGCCCGGCCACATCGCGGTCCATGGCCTCCATCAGATGAAGCCATTCCTTCATCGACACGGGCACCCGCGCGTCTCTCAGGGCGGTGAAGAAGGGGAGGAGCATGGGAGCAGGTTAGCAGGCGCGGCCGGGCGGCCCAATGCACTCTTTCGAAGGGCTTGCCGCGCCGGTCAGTCCGCTGTCGCCACCGCGCCGACGAGAATTTCGTTGAAGAAGGCGCCCGTTATGACCTGGTTGGCCATGATGGCATCCTGCGCGCCGTCACCGGTCATGCGCTGCTTGAAAATCCATCCCCCGACCTTGGCCGTGAGGGCCTGGGTGTAGCGCGGGCTCTCTTCCGGACCGATCAGGAAGGCGGCAAAGCCGGCTTCGGTCACCCCGGCGGGAGGCTCGACCCGTGCCGTGGTTCCCTCGTAGGGTCGCGCGTCGGCAAAGCGGCTGCGGATACTGTTCCCCGCGTCCCGGGCCGAATCCGACGCCGAATAGCCCGGGCCATAGCGCGTCGCATAGTAGGTCAGATAGGCGGGGCCGAAATCAGAATTGCAGCCAACATCGTCGCCGACCGGCCCATGTCCCCGATAGACCACCAGAGTGTTGTTCGGGGTGCCGGGCAGGTAGGTGCAGACCAGTCCGCTTGGCTTGTGCCGGATGCGCACCATTCCATCCGCGCTGACATTTTCGAAGAAGCGCACCGCATCGGCGCCAGTACCGGCAATCAGAGCGTCGCCTTCGGCGCGGGCGGCATCCAGTTGCGCAGGAGTCGGATTCTCGACCTTGGCCATCTGCGCTGCGGCAGGCGTTGTCCCGGCCAGCGTCGCACAGGCGAGCAACGCCGCCAGAGATGAGAATGACCTAAACATGAACCCTCCCTGAGTACTGGAGACCATATCGCCATGCTTCGGGTTGCAGGTCTATCCACGTCTCAGGATGAACTCGTCATCCCGCCAGGTCCCCACGGGATACTGATATTCTCCCACCTTTTCGAACCCATAGGCTCCATACAGCTTCAGCGCCTTCCGGTTTCCGCTCCAGACCCCGATCCACAGCGGACCGTCGGTATTGGCCTCCATCCATTCCAGCGCCACGGCCAGCAGTTTCGTGCCCAGCCCCAGTCCCTGCGCTGCCTTCGACACATACAGCCGCCGCAGTTCCGCATGGCTCGGCCGCGCGTCCGGATGGGGCAGGGTGTTCGGGCCGGTGTTGGCGAAGGCCAGCAGTTCGCCATCCCGGTCCGCCACCCACCAGGCCGCACCGGGCTCCTTCAGCTTGGCGCGGATGGCACCAGGACTGAAGCTGGCGTCGAGGAACCTTGCCAGATCGTCCGCCGGATAGGGGATGGCGAACCCGTCGACGAAGGTATCGATGAAGGTCTGTCGACCCAAGGCACCGAGCGCGGCGGCGTCGGTCTCGGTGGCGGAGCGGATCACGGCGTCGGTCATGGTTCCGCTTTCACCTGATCGCCTGTCCGGCTCAACTCATATATTTCCGCTCATCCCGGCGAAAGCCGGGACCCAGTCCTGTCCAGCTTGACGCTGGCGTTTCAGGACAACCGGTCGCGGATCACCGGACCCGCTGCATCACCCAAAGTACTGGGTCCCGGCTTTCGCCGGGATGAGCGGATGATTTTATCCGGCCGCCAGCCTATCCTCCACCCGATGAGCGTCGCACTGTTCACCCATCCCGACATGCTGGCGCACAGCCCCGGCCGCGGCCATCCGGAGAGTCCCGAACGGCTCCAGGCCGTGCTCGACGCCCTCGACACCGCCTCGCTCGGCCTCGACCGCCGCGCCGCGACCGAGGCATCCGTGGCGGATCTCGAACGCCTGCATCCCGCCGCCCATGTCGCCCGCCTGCTGGCCGCCGCGCCCGACAGCGGCTTTCGTCAGCTCGACGCCGACACCGTTCTGTCGCCCGGCAGTGTCCGCGCCGCCCGCCTCGCGGCCGGTGCCGTCATCGACGCCGTCCGCGCCGTGGCACGCGGCGAGACGGCCCGCGCCTTCGCCGCCGTCCGTCCGCCTGGCCACCATGCCGAGCCGGACCAGAGCATGGGCTTCTGCCTGTTCTCCAACGTCGCCGTCGCCGCCCGCGTGGCCCAGTCCGAAGGCATGGCCCGTGTCGCCGTGATCGATTTCGACGTCCACCACGGCAACGGCACCCAGGCGGCGTTCGAGGCGGACGACAGCCTGTTCCTCGGCTCCATCCACCAGTCGCCCCTCTATCCGGGCACCGGCGCGGCGTCCGAGACCGGCGTCGGCAATATCGTCAATGTCCCGGTCCCGCCCCACGCCGCCCGCGAGGCCTGGCGCGGCGCCTTCGCCGGCGGACTGGCCCCGGCTCTGGAGGCCTTCGCCCCCGACCTGATCCTGATCTCGGCCGGTTTTGACGCCCACCGCCGCGATCCGCTCGCCCACCAGTCGCTGGAGGCGGAGGATTTCGCCTGGGCCACCCGCGCCGTGCTGGAGATCGCGCGATCGTGCTGCGCCGGCAAGGTTGTGTCCTCGCTCGAGGGCGGTTACGACCTAGAGGGGTTGGGCCGTTCCGCGGTCGCCCACGTTCAGGCCTTGGGGGAGGAATAAGGACGGTTCGCCAATCGCTTGCCGCCGCACATCATGCCCGCCCCCGCCAGAGACTCACTGATGGCCGATCCGCCGGCGCTCGCCACAACGGAACCCGAGCAACCGGCGCCGACCCGCGCCGCCCTGGTCTCGGTGCGTCCCGGCGCCATCGTCCTGGCCCGCCACGGCGAACCGGCCCTGTCGCGCAAATGCTATCTGACCTCCGACCAGTATCGCGACTGGTGGGCCAAATACGAGGTCGGCGGCCTGCGCGCCGGCCAGACCCCGCCGCCCGAGCTTCTGGCCACCGCCGAGGGCGCGGGCGCCATCTACGCCTCGACCCGTCCTCGCGCCCAGGAAACCGCCGCCGCCATCGCCGCCGGCCGCGAGGTCATGTCGGACGCCCTGTTCATCGAGGCGCCCCTGCCGCCGCCCCGCTTCCCCGCCTGGTTCAAGCTGCCGCCGAAATACTGGGGCGGCGTCGCCCGCTTCTGGTGGCATGTCTTCAATCATCACGAAGGCCAGGAGACCCGGCGCGAGGCCGAATGCCGCGCCGAGAAGGCCGCCCGGTCCCTGATCGCCCGCGCCGAGAGCGGTCAGGACGTGCTGGTCCTCGCCCACGGCTATTTCAACCATATGGTCGGCCGCCGCCTGCGCGCCGCCGGCTGGGCCCTGGTCCACAACCAGGGCTTCAAATACTGGTCCCAGCGCCGCTACGAGAAGCGCTGACGGGCGGGAGAGGGTGATGTTCCGACGGTCCCTGCTCGCGCTCACCCTCTGCCTCGCCGCCGCGCTGTCGGCTCCGGCCTTCGCCCAGGAGCCGCCCGCGCCGCCCGCCACGGTCGCCGTCCGCGTGATCCTCGAAACCAGCGCCGGGACCATTCTGGTCGAGACCGACCCCCGGGCCCCGATCACCGCCGCCAACTTCCTGCGCTATGTCGATGAGTACCGGGTCGACGGCACTGACTTCTACCGCGGCATGGAGCTGGGGGCGGGCACCGGCGTCATCCAGGGCGGAACCGCCAACGCGCCCGACCGCATCCTGCCGCCCATCGCCCATGAGCCGACCAGCCAGACCGGCCTGCGCCACGTCGACGGTGCCCTGTCCATGGCCCGTTTCGATCCAGGCACGGCGGACGGCGACTTCTTCATCATCGTCGGCAACCTGCCCGGCTTCGACGCCGGTCGCGCCGCCCCCGACGATCCCGGCTTCGCCGTCTTCGGCCGGGTCATCGAGGGCATGGACGTGGTCCGCGCCATCCTCGCCGCCCCCAAATCCCCCACCGAGGGCGAGGGCTTCATGCGCGGCCAGATGCTGGACCCCCGCGTCCGCATCATCTCGGCCCGTCGCGCGCCCGCCCCCTGAGCGGACGCGGGTTCATCACAACGAACACAACGCGGTCACAAGGGACACAACGGGTCCTGAGCCGGTGACAGAACCGCGCCAGGCCTTTGATCAAACGCGGCGTACGCCGCAATCGAGACCCGCGGACGAAGACTCGGACCTGAACGCATCCCCGCTCCCGTCGTGTCCGTTGTGACCGCGTTGTGTTCGTTGTGATGAACCTCCCTGCCTCGGCAAACGGCCGGCCAGGCACAGCTCCCGCTTGAGGCCCGCCTCCGCCCCCTCTAGGGTCCCCCGCCATGACCGACGCCGCGCCCGACATCCCCGCCGACCTCAGCTTCGAGGACGCGCTCCAGCGCCTCGAGACCATCGTCTCCAAACTCGAGTCCGGCCAGGCCCCGCTGGAGGAATCCATCGCCCTGTATGAAGAGGGGGCCCGCCTGAAGGCCCATTGCGAAAGCCGCCTCAGGGCCGCCCAGCTGCGCGTCGAGAAGATCGTGGTCGGTCCCGACGGCCAGGCGAAGGGCGTCGAACCGGCCGAGTTCAGCTGATGCCGGCCCCGGCGGGTCAGATCGCCTTCGACGACTTCATGAAGGTCGATGTCCGCGTGGGCGAAGTCCTCGCCGTCGACCCCTTCCCCGAGGCCCGCAAACCGGCCTGGAAACTGACCATCGACTTCGGTCCCGAGGTCGGCGTCCGGAAGTCTTCCGCCCAGATCACCACCCACTACAGCCGCGACCAGTTGCTGGGCCGCAAGGTCGCCGCCGTCGTCAACTTCCCGCCCCGCCAGATTGGCCCCTTCATGTCCGAGGTCCTGACCCTCGGCTTTCCCGACGCGGCGGGCGAGGTCGTCCTGATCGGCGTCGATCGCGAGGTCCCCGTGGGCGGGAGGCTGTTTTGACCGCCCCCCCGCCAGCGACGGTCCTCGCCGCCAATTCGCCGGAGCAGGGCGTCATCGACCGGGTGGCCGAGATCGCCGATCTGGTCACGGTCGCCCTCGACGAACTCCTGCCGCGCGCCGACGGTCCCGAGTCGCGCCTGACCGAGGCCATGCGCTACGCCGCCCTTGGCCCGGGCAAGCGACTGCGGCCCTTCTTCGCCCTGGAAGCGGCCAATCTGTTCGACATTGAGGAACGGTCGGTGCTGCGCGCCGCCTGCGCCCTCGAATGCGTCCACGCCTACAGCCTCGTCCACGACGACCTGCCCTGTATGGACGACGACGATGTCCGCCGCGGCCGCCCCACGGTGCACATCGCCTATGACGAGGCCACCGCCGTCCTCGCCGGCGACGCCCTGCAGACCGCCGCCTTCGACATCCTGCTGCACGAGGACACCCACGACGATCCCGCCGTCCGCTGCGAACTGGCGGCCCGGCTGTCGCTGGCCAGTGGCGCGCGCGGCATGGCCGGCGGCCAGATGATCGACCTGCTCGGCGTGCGCGACGACCTCGGCGGCGTCGCCCGCATGCAGCGGCTCAAGACCGGGGCCCTGTTCACCTATGCCTTCGAGATTCCCCTGATCATCGCCGGGGCCCGCGACGTCCATCGACAGGCCCTGACCAGCTTCGCCCACGACATCGGCCTGGCCTACCAGATCGTCGACGACCTGCTCGACGTCGAGGGCGACGAGGATCTTCTGGGCAAGGCGGCCAACAAGGACGCCGCCCGCGGCAAGACCAATTTCGTCACCCTGCTGGGCGTCGAGGCGGCGCGGCATCGCGTCGCGCATCTCGCTGACCAGGCCCGTGCCCACCTCGACCTCTTCGGTCCGGACGCCGAAATCCTCAAGGCCAGTGTGGACTTCGTCCTGCAGCGCCGGTCCTGACTCAACAGCCGCCTCCACTGATCCTGCATCGATTTTTCAGATCGCGTCGATCCGCACCGCAGCGAAATGCGCTACAGCGTGTTGGAAGACCAAAGGTTTAGGTACGAACGCCCGCATGCCCGATACCCCGCTTCTCGACACAGTCACGCTTCCCGCCGACACGCGGGCGTTCGACATCCCCCAACTGCGTCAGCTGGCCGACGAGGTGCGGGCCGAGACCATCGACGCCGTCTCCACGACCGGCGGCCACCTCGGGGCCGGCCTCGGCGTGGTCGAGCTGACGGTCGCCCTGCACCATGTCTTCGAGACGCCAAGGGACATCCTGATCTGGGACGTCGGCCACCAGTGCTATCCGCACAAGATCCTGACCGGCCGCCGCGACCGCATCCGCACCCTGCGCCAGCCGGGCGGCCTGTCGGGCTTCACCAAACGCAGCGAGAGCGAATACGACCCCTTCGGCGCGGCCCATGCCTCGACCTCGATCAGCGCCGCCCTCGGCTTCGCCGCCGCCCGGGACCAGAAGGGCGGGACCAACCGCGTCGTGGCCGTCATCGGCGACGGCTCCATGTCCGCCGGCATGGCCTATGAGGCGATGAACAACGCCGCCGAGACGACCCAGGGCCAGCTGATGGTCATCCTCAACGACAACGACATGTCGATCGCCCCGCCGGTCGGCGGCATGAGCGCCTATCTGGCCAAACAGGTCTCGGGCGGCGCCTATCGCAATTTCCGCCGCTTCGGAAAGTCAGTGGCCGAACACCTGCCGCGCCCGTTCCGCAACGCCGCCCGCAAGGCCGAGGAATACGCCCGCGGCATGATCGTCGGCGGCACCTTCTTCGAGGAGCTGGGCTTCTACTATGTCGGGCCGGTCGACGGGCACGACATGGACAATCTGGTCCCCATCCTGAAGAACGCCGCCGCCATCACCGACCGTCCGGTGGTGGTCCATGTCGTGACCCAGAAGGGCAAGGGGTACGCCCCCGCCGAATCGAGCGCCGACAAGCTGCACGCCGTCGCCAAATTCGATGTCGTCTCGGGCCAGCAATCGAAGTCGGTCTCCAACGCTCCCAGCTACACCAAGGTGTTCGGGACCGAGCTGATCAAGCGGGCGCACCTCGACCCGAGCATCGTCGCCATCACGGCCGCCATGCCCTCGGGCACCGGTCTCGACCTGTTCGGCCAGGCCTTCCCGACCCGCACCTATGACGTCGGCATCGCCGAACAGCACGCCGTCACCTTCGCGGCCGGCCTCGCGGCCGACGGGATGAAGCCGGTCTGCGCCGTCTATTCGACCTTCCTCCAGCGCGGCTACGACCAGGTCGTCCACGACGTGGCGATCCAGAAGCTGCCGGTGCGATTCGCCATGGACCGCGCCGGCCTGGTCGGTGCCGACGGAGCCACCCACGCCGGCTCTTTCGACATCGGCTATATGGGCGCGCTTCCCGGCATGGTGCTGATGGCCGCCGCCGATGAGGCCGACCTCGCCGCCATGATCGCCACCAGTCTGGAGATCGACGACCGCCCGTCGGCCTTCCGCTATCCGCGCGGCGACGGCGTCGGGGTCGAGATCCCCGAACTGGCCGCCCCGCTGGAGATCGGCAAGGGCCGTATCGTCCGCGAGGGCACCACGGTCGCCATCCTCTCCCTCGGCACCCGGCTGCAGGAATCGCTCAAGGCCGCCGATGCGCTCGCCGCCCGCGGCGTCTCGGCCACCGTCGCCGACGCCCGGTTCGCCAAGCCGCTGGACGCCGACATGATCCTGCGTCTGGCCGGCGAGCACGAATGCCTGATCACGGTCGAGGAGGGAGCCATGGGCGGCTTCGGTGCCTTCGTGCTCCAGCTCCTGGCCGAAAAAGGCGCGCTCGATGCGGGCCTCAAGATCCGCACCCTCTGCCTGCCGGACGTCTTCCAGGACCAGGACACGCCGGCCGCCATGTACGCCACCGCCGGCCTCAACGCCGAGCACATCGCCGCCGCCGCCCTGCAGGCGTTGGGTGTCGAGGCGACGCGGGCGGTCCGGGCCTAGAGTCTCCTCCCCATCGCAGATGGGGAGGGGGACCACGCGAAGCGTGGTGGAGGGGCGCCGGCCGCACTGCCCTCGTGACCCCTCCACCATCCTGCGGATGGTCCCCCTCCCCATTCGCTACGCGAACAGGGAGGAGACCCGTACTGCTGACAATCCGCCGATTGTCAGCATATCCAGCTACGCCAACATCCTGAATTCGCTCACTTCCCCAAAAATGCAGCGTCACGGGCCATCCGCGCTGGAGATCGCCCCATAATACCCCCGTCCCGTCGCAATGGGAGGCTCGCTCGGCCGGCGATCCGAAGCGGCGGCGGGAGCGGATGGAGCGGGATCTCACTGCGCAAGCAGGGAGGCCGGACCGGATCCGGTGACCTCCTAAGGGTCGGCCGGCCGGGGTGGAGGATCGGGGGGGATACCCAGATCGTTCCAGGGACTGCCTCGTCGGGCAGCCTGCCCGCCGGAGGCGCTGCGGTAAGGCCCAAACACGGCCACCCGACGCAAGCTTCCGGAAAACCAGCCGCGCGGAGCGTTCGTCTTTCGCCGAAACGGTAATCAATCTCTCTCATCCGGGCGAAGGCCCGGGCGCTCCGCCATGCCTCCCGTCACCGACCCGGAAACGGTGCGGCGAAGACGCCTGCCTGCATTCCATCAAACTTCAGGAGACCCCATGCCCAGACCCCGCCACCGTCCCGACCCCGGCCCGGAGATGTCGCCCGGGGAGCGCGCCGCCATGATCGCCGAGCTCGAGCGGCGGTTCCGCAAACTCCGTCGGGTCTTTATCCTCAAGAAGTGGCAGGGCCGACAGCACGCCCGTGCCCTCGGTCTCCCCTCAATCGGCCTGCCTCTGATCTGGACGAACGAACATAACGTCACACCCCGATACGGACGAAACAATCCCTTGAGATATCAAAAGACTAATGAGTCAGGGGAGCGCCTTGACCAAATCGGGTCCCGCCTATAGGTTCCGCGCCGAATTCAGACCCTCCTCGACGCCCGTCTTTCGACGTCAGCGGAGAGGCGCTGAGGCCCGTATGTCCCTGCCACCGGAATCGCGCGAAGAGGCGATCGCTCGTCTCACGAAGAGCGCATCCGATCTGGAGGCGCGCACCACTCCGCAGATCTCTCACGAGGCGGCGGGACAGGCGGCGGCGGGGCAGGCCTGGAAGATCATCGCCGACCTGTTCGGTGGGGTCTTCGTGGGTCTGGCGATCGGCTTCGGGGT
The DNA here is from genome assembly GCA_965284535.1 of Caulobacteraceae bacterium. Taxonomy (GTDB): domain Bacteria; phylum Pseudomonadota; class Alphaproteobacteria; order Caulobacterales; family Caulobacteraceae; genus Brevundimonas. The sequence continues at coordinate 110,641 of OZ260090.1, read as the reverse complement.
CGACCATTTTGCCGGCACCTCGCCGGTGGGAATTATCGGTGGGGTCCTGCTGGGCTTCGCCATCTCGGTCTGGATGGCGTGGCGCACGGCGCAGCGACTGATGGCCGAAGCCAACAAGCACGGGGAACCTCAGTCGGTTCCCTTCGATGACGACGAAGACCAGGGAGCCTGATCGCCCGATGGCCGATCCGCTACATCAGTTTCAGGTAACGCCGCTGCCGGGCCTCGATTTCGGTGAAGTGACCCTGCCTGTCGTCGGCACGGTACATCTGGCCTTCACCAATTCGCATCTGGCGATGACGCTCGGCTTCCTGCTGGTCGTGGGCTTCCTGACGCTGGTCACCTCGAACGCCAAGGTCGTTCCCGGTCGTACCCAGGCCGTGGGCGAAACCCTGTTCGGCATGATCGACGGCCTGACCGAGTCGATCATCGGTCATGACGGCAAGAAGTATTTTCCGTTCGTCTTCACCGTCTTCACCTTCATCCTCGGGATGAACCTGCTGGGGATGTTCCTCAGCTTCACCGCCACCTCGCAGCTCGCCGTGACAGCCACCTTCGGCCTGATCACCTTCGGCCTGGTGGTGATCGTCGGCCTGGTGAAGAACGGCGCCAACTTCCTCAAGCTGTTCTGGCCCACCGGTGCCCCGCTGGTGATGCGCCCGATCGTCGGCCTGATCGAGTTCTTCTCCTTCCTGCTGCGCCCCCTGACCCTGACCCTTCGTCTGTTTGGCAACATGATGGGCGGCCACATCGCCCTGAAGGTGTTCGCCGGCTTCGTGGCCACGGCGGTCATTGGAGCCGCCGGCTGGTTCGGCGTGCTGATCTTCCCGCTCGCGCTCGGCATGACCATCGGACTGACCGCGCTCGAGTTCCTTGTGGCCTTCCTTCAGGCCTTCGTTTTCGCTGTTCTGACCTGCATCTACCTCAACGATGTGGTCAACCTGGGCGATGGCCACTGAGCCGCGACCAGTTCCTTCCAACCCAACCAAACCCAGACTGACAGGACTAAGACCATGGATCCCCAAGCCGCTAAACTCATTGGCGCCGGCATCGCGATGTGCGGCATGATCGGTGCCGGTATCGGCGTCGGCAACATCTTCGGCCAGTTCCTGGCGGGTGCCCTGCGCAATCCGTCGGCCGCCGGCTCGCAAATCGGCAACCTGTTCGTGGGCGCGGCTCTGGCCGAAGCCCTCGGCATCCTGGCCTTCGTCATGGGCATCCTGATCTGGATTTCGTAATCGCCGGTCCGACGGCGCGGATGATCCGCGCCGTCGGCTGACGCTTTTCCAGACCTCTCCCCCAGGCGACCGATGACCGTTCAAGCCCAACCCGTCATGCCCGAAGACGCGACCGCACCGGTCGCGATCGAGGACACGCATGCCACGACCGAAGCCGCTCACGGCGGCGAACACGAGTCGGGCGGCCTGCCCCAGTTCGAGTTCCAGCACTGGTTCGGCCAGATCGTCTATCTGCTGATCCTGTTCGCGATTCTCTATGTCCTGATCGCGAAAATCTTCGCCCCGCGTATGCGCCGCGTGTTCGATGAGCGCGCCTCGACCATTTCGACGGCGGTGGAAACCGCCCGTCAGGTCCAGGCCGAGGCCGCCGGTCAGGCTGAGACGGCCAAGCGTGAACTCGAGGAAGCCCGCGCCGCCTCGCGCGCTACCGCCGCCGCCGCCAAGGCCCGGGTGACCGATGAGGCCAACAGCCGCGCCGAGGCCGAGGAGGCCGTCGTCGCAGCCCGCATCGCCGAAGCGGAAGCGGCCATCGGCAAGACTCGTGACGCCGCCATGACCAATGTCGCGAGCATCGCCTCCGATACCGCGATGGCGATCGTTGAACGTCTCACCGGCAAGGCCCCCACCGGTGCCGAAGCCGCCGCCGCCGTGAAGGGCGCCGCCTGATGGAATTCTTCAATCCCCACCTCTACGATCTGGCCAACCCGGAACTCTGGGTCGCTGTCGGTCTGATCGCCTTCTTCGTCATCGTCGTGATCGCCAGGGTCCCGGGCCTGATCGCCGGCGTGCTCGACGCCAAGGCCGCCAAGATCCAGTCCGAGCTCGACGAGGCCGCCCGGCTGCGCGCCGAGGCCGAGGCCCTGCTGGCCCAGATCCGCGCCGAAAAGGCCGAGGCCGAGGCCCAGGCCGCTGAAATGCTCGCCGCCGCCGAGGCCGATGCCCGCCTGATGGAAGTCGAGGCCAAGGCCAAGCTGGAAGAGACCCTCGCCCGCCGTCAGGCCCTGGCCGAGCGCCGCATCGCCCAGGCCGAGGCCCAGGCCACCGCCGAGGTCAAGACGGCCGCCGCCGATCTCGCCGCCCGCGCGGCCGAACAGATCCTGGCCGCCCGACTGGCCGGTCAGAAGGCCGACCCCCTGCTCGACGCCGCCATCGCCCAGATCGGTTCGCGCCTGAACTAGGTCGACCTCGTCCGCTACGGGCGTCCACAAGAACTCAAAGGCCCCGCCGGTCACCGGCGGGGCCTTTGTCTTCAGTGCGCCGGTGCGCCGGCGGCGGGGGCATGGGCCCGCCGGTCCCGCTCGACCAGCCGTCCATAAACGCCGCCCAGAACAATGCCGTAGACGGCGTGGGTGGCGATCATCCAGGCGAGGGTTCCGAAACCGGCCTGCATGAAGAAGATGCCGACCGGCCGACCGAACAGGCCCACCGCCGGGGCGACCGTCAGCCCCATCACGATGAAGGCGCCGACCGCGAAGAGGATTCCCTTCGATTCCGGCGTATCGGTGGGCAGTCGGGGACACAGTATCCCGAAGGCGGAACCCAGAACGAAGGTCCCGACCAGGAGGTGGGCGATCCAGCCCACGATGATCAGGTCAGGTGTTTGCAACATGACCGACAGAAGCCGCGGAAAACTGGCGGCCCAGGGTCCGAAGTAAAGGTTCGCCACCTCAAGCAGCGCTACCGCGATGGTGGCGGCCAGTCCGGCGAATATTCCCTTTTGTACGCGTGACATCATGTCCGTAGCGCCTCCCAAACGCTTGTTATGGCTCTGACTACGCAGGGGAGAGCATACGCCTGCTGGGGCAGGCGGCGTTCACATTGCCGTGCTTCGCGGTTGCGAAGCGCCAGAGGGGCCAATGACCGACGGTCCTCCCTGTGGAAGCCGTTCAGCTCAACCCAGCCCAGCCCGGCACGGAGTTCGGGCCGCGCGGCTTCGTCCCGCTGTGCAATTTGCGCGGGCATTGCCGAGCGTGAGGAGAATGAAGCAACTCTTGCGTGTTGACACCATCAAAGGTGGTGTTGGCTCGCAACCAATTTACCGCCGGAGGACGCAATGACTGACGTGAGTGAACTCGACGACGTAGTCGTGACGGGCAAGAAGGTCGAGAGGATGTCTCTACAGGAAGTTCAGGACATCATTGATGAGTACAACCAAGGCCAGATTCCGACTGGAGGCGGTGGAAGTGGCGGCGGAGGCGGAGCCGCCGACGATCCCCCACCGACGCTGGAGGAAATTCTGGCAGCGATTCGGGACTTCATCGCCACCGTGAGCGAGCTCGACTCCGTGGGGAATCGGGATGCCAACACGCGATTTGATCGCAATGAGAACACACAAACCCCGATCACGCTCGAGAACGGCGAGACCGTTTATTTCGACGGCTCGACGCAAAGCTATTGGTTTGACCAGAATGGAAATGGCACCTTTGAAACCCAGTTCTGGATCGGTTCGGATGGCGTCTGGTACGATATCAACAACGATGGAATGCGGGATACCCTGCTTTCCGGAATCTGAAGTAGCCGTAGAAGCGGTCCCTGAAAAATTGGACGCTCAATGAGTTTGACCTTTCTCCTCGCGACGGCGCTTTCTTTCTCCCCGGCGGAAGTCCCGAGCCAGGCGACGCCTGGAGAGGTCAATCCTCCGGTTACGTTGGCACAGGTCGAGACCGTTCTCGACCTGTGCCAGGGAACCCAAATCTCCCTCTCTCCGTCCGGACGCTATATCGCGGCCTGGCGGTTCAGGATCAGCGTGGGCGACGGCCCGGTTATCTTCCCATTGGACTGTCTCAGGTCCGGATCGCCCTGTTCCGGCTGGGCCATTCGTTCCACATCCGGCGTGGAAGGCTTCCTTTGGTCTCGAGACGATGAAGGCCATCTGATCCCCGGCGACGGCCCTGTGCGAAGGTTCCTGCCTGATGAGGGCGGCTTGTTGGTCGACCGCAAGACAGTCCTCGCCGATGCGCCTGATGACGTCGGGAGGATCGGTCTGGTCGACGATGGGGCTGGTCTCTGGGTGGCCCGCGCCGAAGAACTCGGGGACCGCTATTCACTGATCGGGCAATCCAGCTGGGCGGGCGGGATTCATTCGGCGCTTCTGGACAGGGAATCCCATCGGCTAGTTCTGACGGATTCGACCGGCGGCCTTGTGGAGACCGATGTGACCGCCCACTGGGCCGAACTGATCACACCGGCCCACGACGTGTCCGGACGACTCTACCTGACCGCTAGCGGCCTGCTGCACCGCCTGGACGGGTCAGACTTCCAGCCAGCCCTCCCGCGATTGTATCAACCTCGACCGATTGTAGATGCCTCCACCGGTGCCTTGGTCGGTGGCTATTCGGATCACTCCATTGTCGGTCTGGATGGGCAGGCTTGGGATGAAGGCCTGCTTGATGATCTGCCATCCGGTCTCGATCGCATCGAAAGCGTGGCCTTTGCGTCGGCAACCGGCTCTTTGGCCGCCCGGTTGCTCCGGCTGGATGGACAGAGCGAGATTCGGATCAGGCTGCATGGCGGCGGTTCGCGACGCCTTGAATGCCCCGCGCCTGAACGGCTCCAGCCGCCGCCTCGGTTCGGCTTCAGGCTTCCACCTCTGGAGCCGATCATCGCTGCGTCAAGCCTGGTCGAGAACTGGGGAACCGAAGAACGCCCACTTCCGGTGAAACGGCGTATCCTTTCGGGTCCGGCTCGGGGAACCGTCCTGTTCTGGGATGGTGGTCCTGGCTCGACCTTCGCAATGGGCGGGGCAGGGTCGGTCGAGCAGCGCTGGCTGAGGCTGGGGTTCAACGTCGCCATCATCGACGGAGCGGGGTCGCACGGCATCGAACTCGGTCGCCGTTTGCGCGAAGAACAACTCGCGGGCGTCCTGACTGATGCACGAGATGCCGCGCGCCATGTGGCCAGCTCCGACCTTTCGGGTACGCCCCTCGTGATTCAGGGGACCAGTTTTGGTGCGATTGCCGCCGCGGAGATGGCGCGAAGCCTCGCTGACATTACCCCGACTACGCCGCCGTCGCTCTTGCTGGTCTCGCCATGGCTGGCCTACCGACATCCGTCCGTTTACTCGGATCGCTTGGAGTTCGGCCGCGGTCGGTTGAACATCGACTACGCAGCCCGCTCCGAAGTCGCCACGTTTGGCGCAATCAGTTCGCCGGACGGTCGGGGGTATGCTGACCAGATGGCCGATTGGCGACAAGACTATGCCTATGACGGACCTGTGCTGGCGATCTTTGGCGCAACGGACGCGGTCTCCCGATCCGAGGATTTATGGCCTTCAGCCGTAGCCTCCCTCCAAACAAGAGTTCTGGTGGTCCCGAACCGAGGGCACACCCAGGCAGAAGGGTCAGACGCGGCTCAGGCGGGTTTGCAGAAATGGCTCGAACCGTTTTGAGGAACGGGAAGGAATCGACGCCTATTCGGCCGCGATGTTCGAGCCTTCGGGTGCCGTCCAGCGCAGCACCGGCGAGCGGGCGGCGCGGGTCTCGTCCAGACGCTTCATCGGCGCATGGAAGGGGGCTCCCTTGAACCGGTCGACGTCCCCCGCCTTCGCCGCCTCGGCCAGCGCCCGCATGGCGTGGATGAAGCGGTCCAGCTCCTGCTTTGACTCGGTCTCTGTCGGCTCGATCAGCATGGCTCCGTGGACGACCAGCGGGAAATACATGGTCATCGGGTGGAAGCCCTCGTCGATCATCGCCTTGGCGAAGTCGAGCGTGGTGACCTCGGTGCCCTTCAGCCATTCGTCGTCGAACAGGGCTTCGTGCATGCAGGGCCCGTCGGGGAAGGCGGCGCTCATCACGTCGGACAGACGGGCCTTGATGTAGTTGGCGTTCAGCACCGCATCCTCGGCGACCTGACGCAGGCCGTCCGAACCGTGGCTCATCATGTAGCTGAGGGCGCGGGTGTACATGCCCATCTGGCCCTGGAAGGCGCACAGGCGGCCGAAGGCCTGTTCGGCCTCGTCTTCCTCGCGCTCGATCAGGCGATAGCCGTCCGCGTCATGCACGACCCAGGGGGCCGGGGCAAAGGGGGCGAGGGCTTCTGACAGCACCACCGGACCCGCGCCGGGACCCCCGCCGCCATGCGGCGTCGAGAAGGTCTTGTGCAGATTGATGTGCATGGCGTCGACGCCCAGATCGCCCGGGCGAACCCGGCCGACGATGGCGTTGAAATTGGCCCCGTCGCAGTAGAAATAGGCACCAGCCTCGTGCGTCAGCCGGCTGATCTCGAGGATGTCGCGCTCGAACAGGCCGCAGGTGTTCGGATTGGTCACCATGATGGCGGCGACGTCGTCGCCCAGCTTGGCGGCAAGGTCTGCGACGTCGACGCGGCCGTCATCGGTCTGGGCGACCTCGACGACCGTGTAGCCGACGAAGGCGGCCGTGGCCGGATTGGTGCCGTGGGCCGAGGTGGGCACCAGCACCTTGCGGCGCTTCCCGTGCTGACCCGAGGCCTCGTGGGCGGCCCGGATGGCCATCAGGCCACACAGTTCGCCATGGGCCCCGGCCTTGGGCGACAGCGCCACGGCCGGCATGCCGGTCAGCGTCTTCAGCCAGTGGGCCAGGGTGTCCATCAGCTCCAGCGCGCCTTGCACGGTCGACTGCGGTTGCAGCGGGTGGATGTCCGAGAAGCCCGGCAGACGCGCCATCTTCTCGTTCAGGCGCGGGTTGTGCTTCATCGTGCACGAGCCCAGCGGATAGATGGCCAGGTCGATGGCGTGGTTCTTCTGCGAAAGCCGCACATAGTGGCGCATCGTCTCGGGCTCGCTAAGACCCGGCAGGCCGATCGGATCGCGCCGCACCAGATCGCCGAGGTCGGACCCGTCGCCCTTCGGCTCCGGCAGGTCGACGCCGGTCTTGCCCCAGCCGTCGCTCTCGAAGATCAGGTGCTCGTCCTGCAACAGGCCGCGGCCGCCGGTCAGGGTGGCGGGCTTCGATTCAACGCGGTTCGGGGTGGTCGGGCGGCCGACAGTGTTCATGGTGCTCATCGTTCCGTCTCCGCTCAGGCCGCCAGGACCTTGGCGAGAGAACCCGCCAGGATCTTGATGTCGGCGTCCAGGGTCATCTCGGTGGCCGCGACCAGCAGGACGTCGTCCATGCCGGCACCGGGGGCGAGGCGGCTGTAGGGCACGCCCGCGAGGATGCGATGGGCGGCCAGTTGCTCGACCACCTCGGCGGCCGGCTTGGGCAGTTTCACCGCGAACTCGTTGAAGAAGCGGCCGGTAAGGACCTCGACGCCCGGAATGGCCGCCAGAGCGTCACGCGTCGCCAGCGCCTTCTCGTGGTTCAGCAGGGCCATCCGGCGCAGGCCGGTCTCACCGAGAAGGCTCATGTGGATGGTGAAGGCCAGGGTGCACAGGCCCGAGTTGGTGCAGATGTTCGACGTCGCCTTGTCGCGGCGGATGTGCTGCTCACGGGTCGACAGGGTCAGGACGAAGCCGCGCTGGCCGTCGGCGTCGACGGTCTCGCCGGTCAGACGGCCCGGCATCTGGCGGACCAGTTTTTCGCGGCAGGCGAACAGGCCGACGTAGGGGCCGCCGTAGTTCAGGGCGTTGCCGATCGACTGGCCCTCGGCGGCGACGATGTCAGCTCCCATTTCGCCCGGCGACTTGAGCAGGCCCATCGAAACGGCCTCGGTCACCACGACGATCAGCAGGGCTCCGGCGGCGTGGGCGGCCTCGGCGATTTTCGTGACGTCGGTGGCTGTGCCGAAGACATTCGGGGTCTGGACGACGACGCAAGCCGTGTCGGGACCGATCTGCGCGATGACGTCGGCCTCGGCGTCCACGGCGGCGGCGAGCACCTGGGTCTCGACGCCGACGGCGTGAACCACGGTCTCCGTCGCCCGGACGTAGTGGGGATGCACACCGCCCGAGATCACCGCCTTGTTGCGGCGCGTAACCCGGGTCGCCATCAGCACCCCCTCGGCCATGGCCGTCGAGCCGTCATAGAGGCTGGCGTTGGCCACCGGCATGCCGGTCAGGTTCGCGACCTGGGTCTGGAACTCGTACAGATACTGCAGCGTGCCCTGGGCGATTTCCGGCTGGTAGGGCGTATAGCTGGTCAGGAACTCCGACCGCTGGATCACATGGTCCACCGTCGCCGGCACATGGTGCTTGTAGGCACCTGCCCCGCAGAAGAAGGGCACGGAACCCGCCGAGGCGTTCTTCGCCGCCATGGCCCCCAGCGCCCGCTCGACCTCCAGTTCGCCGGCCACGCGCGGCAGGTCGACGAAGCCGTCGCGACGGGCGGCCTTGGGTACGTCCACGAACAGGTCATCGATGGATTTCGCCCCGATGGCCGCCAGCATGGCGGAGCGGTCGTCGGGCGTCAGGGGGAGGTAGCGCATTCCATTGTCCTTCACCCGTCATCCTCGGGTTTGGCCCAAGGATCGGATGTTGTGCGGTCCGTGTGTCAAAGGCGACGCACGGGCGGTTGATCGTCTGGCCCCCGGGTCAAGCCCGGGGGTGACGGTGTCAGAGGGTGGCGAGGAAGGCGTCGTACGCCGCGCGGTCCATCAGGCCGTCGGTCGAGGTGTCGGAGACCTTGATCTTCGCGAACCAGCCGTCGCCTTCCGGATCGGCGTTGACGGTTTCCGGGGCGGAGGCGAGGGCGGCGTTGCCTTCGATCACTTCGCCCGAGACCGGGGCGTAGACGTCCGAGGCGGCCTTGACGCTTTCGACGACGGCGAAGCTGTCGCCCTTCGAGACGGTCTTGCCGGCGTCCGGGGTTTCGACGAACACCACGTCACCCAGCGCATCGGCGGCGTGTTTGGAGATTCCGACGGTGGCGACGTCGCCGTCAAAGCGAACCCACTCGTGATCCTTGGAGAAATGCATCGATCCGATCCTCAGGCTTTCGGTTTGCGATAGTAGCGTTGGGCGACGAAAGGCGTGGCGACGACCTCGGCGGCGGCGGGCTTGCCGCGCACGAGGACCTTCAGCTCGGTACCCAGTTCGGCGAATTTCGGCGGGACATAGCCCATGGCGATGTTCCGGCCCAGTGTTGGCGAGGGGCCGCCCGAGGTGACATTGCCGATGACGGTGCCACTCATGTCGGCGATCTCGGCACCTTCACGGGCAGGGGCACCTTCCTTGACGCTGAGGCCGATGCGCACCCGCGACGGGCCGTCGGCCAGTTCCTTCAGGATGCGGTCGGCACCGTTGAAGTCAGCCCGCTCCTTGCGCGATTTGGACAGGGCAAACGTGAGCGCGCCCTCGACCGGGCTGGTCGTGGCGTCGATGTCGTGGCCGTGCAGCGGCAGGCCGGCCTCGAGGCGCAAGCTGTCGCGGGCACCCAGACCGATCGGCTTGACGCGGGCGTCCTTCAGGATGGTGTTCCAGACACGCTCGGCCTGATCGCCGGGCACCGAAATCTCGAAGCCGTCCTCACCGGTGTAGCCCGAGCGGGAGATGAAGCAGTCGCAGCCGAACAGCATCAGCCGGGCGCAGTCCATGAAACCCATTTCGGCCAGCAGCGGCTCATGCGCCGCCATCACCTCGGCGGCCTCGGGGCCCTGGATGGCGATCAGGGCGCGGTCGGCCAGCACCGTCAGTTTCGCATCACCGGCCAGGTTCGCCTCGAGGAAGGCGAAGTCGGCGTCCTTGTTGCCGGCGTTGACGACGACATAGAGGCCATCGTGGTCGGGGCGGCCGGCCATCAGGTCGTCCATGATCCCGCCCTCGGCGTTCAGCAGCAGGCTGTATTTCTGCCGGCCCGCCTTCAGGATCGCGTAGTCGCCGGGGACGAAGCGCTCGAACTGCGCCGTGGCGTCCTCGCCGGTGATCTTGCACTGGCCCATGTGCGAGACGTCGAACAGGCCGGCGTGTTCGCGGGTCCAGCGGTGCTCGGCCAGCACGCCTTCATACTGCACCGGCATGTCATAGCCGCCGAAGCCGACCATGCGGGCACCCAGCGCCCGGTGCGCGGCGTTGAGGGGCGTGGTCTTGAGGGTTTCGTCGGTCATGTCAGGCTCCACGGTCGCGTGTTGAAGCGGATAGCTCCGCCGTCCTCGCGCCCCCGCTGTCCTGAAGCCTGAGAGATTCCGCCCCGGACCTGATCCGGGGCTTGCTCCGTCGGCGCGCTCATCAGAGCGACTTTCCAGCGTCCGTTCGTCCTCGCGGTCCGTTTGCCTGAGCGTTTCCGGGGCGGTTGCGCCTTCGGCTCCGGGTCCAGAAGTGTGGCCCGGTCTCTCCCGCGAGAGCGCGCGACGTAGGCCCCGACTCCGTGTCGAAGTCAAGCCGAACGGGGCCCGAAAGCGCGCCGGTGTCGGCCTGTCCGGATACGAACGGCAAACCCGGCCGGCCGGGGTGTGGTTAGTCCCGCGGACGGGCCAGGGCATTGAGCCGGGCCCGCTCCCAGACCCCCGGGATAACCACATCGGGCACATGGAAGGTGGCATAGCTGTAGCCGGTACCGTCATAGAAATGGACGATGAAGGGCCCCTGGTAGTTCAGCCAGTCGCCATAACCCCCGATCCGGTACGGTCGGGTTTCGGGAATATCCGCCTGGGCCGGCAGAACGATCGAATGTGTCAGCACCATGGGTGGCCCGCTGGCCTGGATATCGACCATGCCCGCTCGCCAGCAGTGACGACCCTCCTCGCGCCGGCGCGGTTCGACCTGGCAGGGATCTATGGAGATGCGGGCCTGACCCGGCCCCGGTGGCGGCTGATCGGGGAAGCTCGACAGATCCCGGCTGCAGCCCCCTGCGCCAGCGTCGGCCACGATCACCGCATCCAGATAGACGGCCTCGCCATCATGCGCCTCGGCGAATTCCAGCAGGGCCAGAACCCCGTCGACCTCGGCCGCGGTCCTTTCCGCGCCGTCGTCGACGCAGCTGAGGCGAAAGGTCGCTGCCGGCAGCGGCTCCTGCGCCTGGACGGGCTGGGGCCCCAGAGGCAGGCCCACGACAAGGGCAAACAGTCCTGCGGTCAAATGATGGGTCATCCTCTCCTCCTTCGCCGAACTGCCCCTTGCGGCCGGCATCAAGCCTAGGGGGCGGCAAGAATGGTTGGCAACCCGGCGACCGCTTCCTCCATGGATCGCCGGTCTTTACCCCGTCATCCAACCTGACCTAGGCTGACGCCGCACCCGATGGAGTCCAGCCATGATCCGACGCTGCCCGCGCCTCGTTGGTTTGATCGCCATCGCGGCCTCGCTGACAGGGGCGCAAGCGGCGACGGCGCATCAAACACCCGCAACACCCCTGGCCCTTGCCGTGACCGACCCGGTGCTGGACGACGGCTCCCATTACGATTGTTCCGTGGTGACGGCCGAGCCTGGAAGCATTCTCGGCTTCGGCATGACCTCATCAACCTTCCAGCCGGTGCTGATGATCGCCCAGGGCGCAGACTGCACGAGTCCGGGCGGGGTCCTCTATTTCGACCTCGCGAACCGGGGCAATCGCAGCCAGGCCAGCTTGCACTTTCGAGCCCAGGCGAACCGGTATCTGCTCATCGCCAGCAGCATGGCGCCGGGCAAGACAGGCCAGTACTGGCTGGCCACGGACACTCGGCCAGCGACGGCCGCCGGCGAAGGTCCGGGATTGACCCGTCCGGCTCCGGAATACCGTCTCCGCCGGCTCTACGGGGCAAACCCCGGGATCGACCAGTCTGATGCCTCCAGCGTTGCGGCCTGGTTTACCCCCGATATGGCCGCGGTTCTCTCCCGGCTGAATCAGACGACCGACGGCTATGGCCTCGGCTTCGACTATCTGGTCGACGGCCAGGATTCCGACCTGTCGGCGATCACCTACACCTTCTACGAAGCCGGATCCGATGCCCGCCCGGGCATGCGCGTGCGTTTCAACAATTTCGGCCAGCCCGTCGATCTCGATTTCAAGCTCGAATGGGTCACGGACTGGGTGATCGCCAACATCCGTTCCCTGGCGCCCGACGGCACCGAGAAATGGAACCTGCGCGACAGGGTCGACCAGGCGCTGGCGGAGGCGGAGGCCACCCGTTGACCCGCCTTCTCCTGCTGGGCCTGGGCCTCTGTCTGGCTGCCTGCGACCGGCAAACCGCACAGGATCTTGCACAGCTCGACCCACCGTCCCCGACCGGGGGCGCGGTCCATGTCCGACCAGTCAGTGACCACGGCCAGGTTGAACTGGCCGTCGGCCAGACCCTGGCGCTGGAGATGCGGTCGCATTTTGAATGGCGCGAGGCGGCGGCCCCCAGCCGGCTGCGCCGCGAGGACATTCTCCGCGGGCCGGCCGACCGGGCCGGGCGCGACGGAACGGCCACTGGCACGGACAGTTGGCAGGTGTTCGTCTATCGCGCGGTTGAACCGGGCGATGAAACCCTGTCGCTGGTCGAGGCCCGGCCGTGGGAGCCCGATCAGATCACGGATCGCTACGCCCTGACCGTTCGGGTCCGCCCCTAGGTCCTGGCTGCGTAAGCGTCGACCTCGGCCATATGCGTGGCCTTTTCGGCCTCGGTCAGGAAGGAGCCTTCGAAACTGTTGCGCGCGATTGTGGTCAGTTGCTCACGGCTCAGGCCCACAGCCTCGGCCAGACGGCGATAGTTGTCGTTCACATAGCCACCGAAATAGGCCGGATCGTCCGAGTTCAGCGTCACATGCAGGCCCTGGCGCAGCATCTCCGGCAGCGGATGTTCCTGCAAATCCTTGACCACGCACAGTTTCAGATTCGACAGCGGGCAGACGGTCAGGGTCATCTGGCTGGCCTTGAGGCGCGCCACCAGGCCGGCGTCTTCCAGCGAGCGGTTGCCGTGGTCCAGCCGGTCGATGTGCAGCAGGTCCAGGGCCTCGCCCACATAGGCCGGCGGCCCTTCCTCGCCCGCATGGGCCACTCGCTTCAGGCCCAGGGCCCCGGCAGCGTCGAACACGCGCTGGAATTTCGACGGCGGGTGGCCGACCTCGGACGAATCCAGCCCGACCCCGGCGATCCGGTCCAGCCACGGCTCGGCCGCTTTCAGCGTGGCGAAGGCGGCGTCTTCGTCCAGATGGCGCAGGAAGCAGAGGATCAGCTTCGAGGTGACGCCCAGCTCGCTCTCGGCGCGCCGCATCCCGTCCAGCAGCCCCTCGACCACGGAGTCCATGGCCACGCCCCGGTCCGTGTGGGTCTGGGGGTCGAAGAAGATTTCGGCGTGGCGCACATTGTCAGCCGCCGCCCGCTGGAAATAGGCGAAGGCCAGGTCCTCGAAGTCCTTGCGGGTCAGCAGGACATTGGCCCCGGCGTAGTAGATGTCGAGGAAGTCCTGCAGGTTGGAGAAGTCATAGGCGGCGCGCACCGCCTCGACGCTGTCGAACGGAATGGCCACGCCGTTGCGCTGCGCCAGTTCGAACATCAGCTCGGGTTCGAGACTGCCCTCGATATGCAGGTGCAGTTCCGCCTTGGGCAGGCCGGCGATATAGGCGTCGAGTGACATGGGGAGCTCCCTGAAGGCCCCGCCAGTCTAGCCTACATCCGCTCCGGCGTGTCGATGCCCAGCAGATGCAGCGCCGTCTCCAGCTGGTCCAGCGCCGCCTTCGACAGGGCCAGCCGCGATCCCTTCGTCGCGTCGTCGGGCGCGATCAGCACCGGGCAGGCGGCGTAGAATTTCGAGAATGACTGGGCCAGTCGGTAGGCGTGCTCGGCCACCACATGCGGCATCCGCTTGTCATAGGCCTCGGTCAAGGCCTGGGAGAAGGCGTCCAGTGTCAGGGCCAGATCGCGCTCTGCCGGTTCGGCGATGACGATGGGGCCGGGCGACGCGCCCTGATCCGCGCCCTTGCGCAGCAGGGATTTGATGCGGACGGCCTGGTACAGCAGATAGGGGCCGGTCTTGCCCTCGAAGCTCATGAAGCGGTCGAGGTCGAAGACGTAGCTGGTGGTGCGGCTGTTCGACAGGTCGGCGAATTTGAGCGCCGCGACGGCGACCTTGTGGGCGATGGATTCAAACTCGGCCTCGGTCAGGTCCTCGCCCAGATGCGCCTCGCGCAGTCGCTCACGCGCCTTGTCGACGGCCATGGTGATCAGGTCGTGCAGCTTCAGCACCCCGCCCGCGCGGGTCTTGAAGGGTTTGCCGTCCGCGCCGTTCATGGTGCCGAAGCCGAGGTGGTCCAGCGATCCGTCCATTGCGTATCCCGCGAGGTAGGCCGCGCGGAACACCTGTTCGAAATGCTCGGCCTGCCGCTCATCGACGACATAGAGGATCAGGTCAGGATCGATGGCCTTGCGGCGATCGAGAATGGTGGCCAGGTCGGTCGTGCCGTACATGGCCGAGCCTTCCGAGCTGATCACCAGCAGCGGCGGCGGGCTCGGGGCCTCGATGACGCTGCCGTCTGCCAGCTTGCGTTTGCGGGTCTCGCCGGGCCGGGCGACGTGCACGACCCGCGCACCGTCGTCTTCGACCAGCAGGCCGGTCGATTCCAGATGGGCGATCATCTCGGCCATCACCGGATCGGCGTCGCTCTCGCCGTTCCACAGGTCGAAGGTCACGCCGAGCGCGCCGAACTCGCGCTCCAGCGCCGTGCGGCTGACGGCGACGAAATGGGCCCAGAGAGCCCGGTAGCCGGGCCGTCCGCTCTGGAGTTCGGCGGTTGCCTTGCGGGCGCGATCCCGGAAGCCGGGGTCTTCCTTGGCCATGGCGGCCGCGGCGGGGTAGAGGCGCTCGAGATCCTCGAGCGAGACCGGGCTTTCGGCCGGGAAGGGTCCGTCGCCCTCGACGAGGAAGCCATCGGCCTTGCCCTCGTCGCCGACGGCCACGATCAGCAGGCCCATCTGGAAGCCCCAGTCCCCGAAATGGGCATCGCCCCAGACGGTGTCGCCGCGAAAGCGGAATATCCGCTTCAGACTTTCGCCGATGATCGAGCTGCGCAGGTGACCGACGTGCATCGGCTTGGCCACGTTCGGACCGGCGAAGTCGATGACGACCTTTCGTGATGAGGTGACGAGGGAGGCCCCCGAGTGATCGGCGTCGGCGGCCACCTCGGCGGCACGGGCGGACAGGGTGCCGTCCGCCAGCTTCAGGTTGATGAATCCGGGTCCCGCCACCTCTATCGAGGACAGGCGCGCGTCATCCTTCAGGCGATCCGCGATCCGGGCCGCCAGTTCGCGGGGGTTGGCCTTCAGTGCCTTCGCGGCGGCCAGGGCCCCGTTCGATTGAAAGTCGGCGAGGTCGGGACGGTCGGATGTCGTGACCTTCGCCAGGGCGGCGTCCACGCCTTCGGCGGCGAAGGCGGCTCCGACCGCTTCGCCCAGAACGGTCCTGAGGTCGGTCATCTACTCTGCCGGCGGCTGGGCCGGGGCGGTTCCGGCGTTGACGCGAAACCGGCTGCCGCTTCGATTGAACGCCGCCATCTCGGGCGTGACGTCGAAGCCGACCAGTACCTCGAAATGGTCACCGCTGGTGGTTGCGTCGGCGCGCGGGATGACGACGGTCTGATCCAGGGTCACGGTCGCGGTTTGCTCCCCGTGGAAATCGACTGGCAGGTCAAAATATTCCTTCGCCAGAACCGCGCGGTTCCGCTCGGTCACGGCAATCCAGTAGCGATAGGTGCGACCGTCGCTCTGGGCCTGGGGTCCACGTCCGAGGTTGAACTGGATCCGGGTCTGAACCGTGATCGGGTCGTCCGACTGATAGGCGCAGTCCGACACAAGGCCCTCGATTTCTCCGGTGAAGCCGACGTTCGCCACGGCCGCACGGTCATTGACCAGTTCGACATAGCGGGCAGCGTCGTAGAGCACCTTCACATAGGGGCAGGGTCCAGCGGCAGCGCGGCGGCGCAGCGGTGCAATGCGCGGCGGGCGAGGACGGTTTTCCTGTGAGCCGGCTTCCTGACCCTGGCCCGGACGGCCTTGCTGACCTTGCGGATACTGGGCGCTGGCAGCTGTCGGAATGACCATGACCGACACGGCGGCGGCGGCGAGGGCCGAAGCCAGGGAAACCTTGAAGACGCGACGCATCGAATATTCTTCCGGAAACGAGGAGGTGCGGCGACAGCCCGACGCGGGGCGCACGCTGGTTGCTGATAGCGGCTAAACCGAGGCGCGGCAAACCCGCGCGAGTGCAAACCGCAGTGGCGGCGAAAGGTGCGAATGACTAGGTTCCTTCCATGACCGTCCAAGTGCCCGTCCGGCCGTCCGAAAAGCCTCCCTTGAATGTTCGCCTGGCGACTCCGCGCGGCTTCTGCGCCGGGGTCGACCGGGCCATCCAGATTGTCGAGCGGGCGATCGAGAAATATGGCGCACCCGTCTATGTGCGCCACGAGATCGTCCACAACCGCCATGTAGTCGAGCGGCTCAAGGCCATGGGGGCGGTCTTCGTCAAGGAACTGGACGACTGCCCTGACGACCGGCCGGTGGTCTTTTCGGCCCACGGCGTGCCGAAATCGGTGCCCGCCACGGCCCGGGCACGGGAGATGCTGTATCTCGACGCCACATGCCCGCTGGTCTCCAAGGTCCATGTCGAGGCCGAGCGCCACCATGCCGCGGGCCGCCATATCATCCTGATCGGTCACGCGGGGCACCCCGAAGTCGTCGGCACCATGGGCCAACTGCCGACCGGCGCGATCAGCCTGATCGAGACCGTTGAAGACGCCGAGGCCTTCCAGCGTCCGGGTGCCGCCCCGTTGGCCTATGCCACCCAGACCACCTTGTCGGTCGACGATACAGCGGAAATTCTGGCCACCCTGAAGCGCCGATTCCCCGAACTGCCTGACCCGCACAAGGAAGACATCTGTTACGCCACGACCAACCGCCAGGAGGCGGTCAAACAACTGGGGCAGGGCTGCGACCTGGTGCTGGTGGTCGGGTCGAAGAACTCGTCCAACTCTGTCCGGCTGGTCGAGGTGGCGATGCGCGCCGGCGCGACGGATGCCCGGTTGGTAGACGATGCTTCACAGGTCGACTGGGCGTGGTTGCACGGGATCTCGACGCTCGGGATTACGGCCGGCGCTTCGGCGCCTGAGCGGCTGATCGAGGAGCTGATTGAGGCGGTACGCGACCGTTTCGACGCCGATGTGATCGAGGACGCGGGCGAACGCGAGACGGTGACCTTCAAACTCCCTCGGGTCCTGACCACCTGACGTTTGCGACACTCGTCCGCCGGTCTTGCGCAAGCGGAGCCTTTGCCGTTCGCTGGCGTTAACGCTGCTCATCCCGGGGAGTCTTCATGCGCCGCCTTCGTACAGCCTGCACCGCCGTTTCAGCTCTCGCCCTGTTCGCCGTAGCGGCCTGCACACCCGAGGCCGGGTCTCCTCCGGCACCCGTGACTCCCACACCGACCGAGCCCGGCACCGCCGCACCGCCCGTCAGCTACGCCTGCGAGAGCGGCGAGGCGGTCACAGTGACCTATCCTGATACGGCGACGGCCCTGCTGACCTACAAGGCCCGGAGCTACGCCCTGCGCACGGTTCAGTCGGCGTCGGGCGCGCGGTACGTCGGGTCCGGTCTTGAATGGTGGAGCGCCACCCGAGACGGCTCGGAGGGCGCGACGCTCAGCCGCCTCGGCCCGAATGAGGATGTCGGGGTCGCGGTGCTGGAACGGTGCAGCCGTCCGTCGTCAGGGCCGGTCGCTCCGGGGACGGTTCCTGGACAACAGCCCGCTCCCGGAGGGGTTCTGCCGGCCTCGGCTCCTTGCCGGGGCCCTCAATTGAAACTGTCCGCCGAGGGCGGCGACGCCGGTGCCGGCAACCGCGTGTCTATCCTCGGCGTCCAGAACGTCGGCGCACAGGCCTGCAGCCTGACCGGCTATCCCACGGTGGTGCTGCAGGACCGGCAGGGCCGCAACCTGACGGCCATTCGACTGGAACAGACGCAGGGCAGCTATTTCCGTGAAGGCCAGGCCCCGACGCCGGTCGAACTGGCCGCGCAGGGCAAGGCCTTCTTCGACGTCGCCTGGAATGTGGTTCCGAATGAGGGGAACGGCGAGACGACCTGTCCCTCAGTAACCCATCTTCGGATGACGGCACCGGGCGACACCTCGCCGGTCTCGCTGGCCCAGGCCTTCACGCCCTGTGGTGGTCGAATCCGGGTTAGTCCGTTCCGCCCGGTGGCCGAACCCGCGCCGGAACCGGTGCCCGCGGCTGCGACCAAGCTGTAAGGGGGTTCAAACCCGGCCTGAAACGGCGTAGCGGAGCGCGCATGACAGCCAGTTTCCATGACCGCGTCCGCGCGGAACTCGCCGACATCGACGCCCAGGGCCTGACCAAGCCCGAGCGGATCATCGCTTCGCGGCAGGGCCCGGTGATCCGCGTCGGCGGGCGGGAGGTGCTCAATTTCTGTGCCAACAACTACCTTGGTCTCGCCGGCGATGAGCGGGTGACCCGGGCGGGGATCGCGGCGCAGGAGACTTGGGGGGCCGGCACGGCCTCGGTCCGGTTCATCTGCGGCACGCTGGAGATCCACAAGGAGCTGGAGCGGTCGGTTGCCGACTATCTCGGGTTTGAGGACACCATTCTGTTCGCGGCGGCGTTCGACGCCAACGGCGGCATCTTCGAACCGCTGTTCGGGGCCGAGGACGCCATCGTCTCCGACAGCCTGAACCACGCCTCGATCATCGACGGCGTGCGGCTGTGCAAGGCCAAACGCTACCGCTTCGCCAACTCCGACATGGACGATCTCGAAACCCAGCTGAAACAGGCCCGGGCCGATGGCGCGCGCGAGATTGTCATCGCCACCGACGGTGCCTTCTCGATGGACGGCTATATCGCCAGGCTCAAGGACATCCGGGCGCTGGCTGACAAGTATTCGGCCCTGATCATGGTCGATGACTGCCACGCTACAGGCTTCCTCGGTCCACAGGGGCGCGGGTCCTATGCGCACCACGGCGTCGAGATCGACTTCCTGACCGGCACCTTCGGCAAGGCGCTGGGCGGGGCCATGGGCGGCTTCATCTGCGCGACGTCGGAAGTGGTGGCCCTGCTGAAGCAGCGAGCGCGGCCCTATCTGTTCTCGAACGCGCTGGCTCCTGCGGTGTGCGGGTCGAGCATGGAAGCCATCCGCATCGCCGGCGGCGAGGAGGGTGACGCCCTGCGCAAACAGCTGTTCGCCAATGCCGTCCGCTATCGCGCCGCCATGACGGACGCCGGCTTCACCCTGCTGCCGGGCGAGCATCCGATCATCCCGGTGATGCTGGGCGACGCGAAACTGGCCCAGGACTTCGCCGCCCGGGCGCTGGAACTCGGCGTCTATGTCATCGGCTTCTCCTTTCCTGTCGTGCCGCGCGGTCAGGCCCGGATCCGCACCCAGATGTCGGCGGCGCACACCTTCGAACAGATTGATCAGACGGTCGCGGCGTTCACGACGGCCGGGCGCGAATTGGGAGTTATCTGATGGCTGACACGATGAAGGCCCTTGCCAAGACCCGGCCGGAAGTTGGCCTCGAGCTGATCGATGCGCCGGTGCCTGTGGCGGGACCCGAGGACGTGCTGATCAAGGTGCACCGCACCGCCGTCTGCGGCACCGACATCCACATCTGGAACTGGGACGAGTGGTCCCAGAAGAACGTTCCCGTGCCGATGATCACCGGGCATGAATTCGCGGGCGAGATCGTCGCCATCGGCAAGGACGTCGACCGCCGTCTCAAGGTCGGCCAGCGCGTCTCGGCCGAGGGTCATGTCATCGACCTGAACTCCGAAGCGGCGCGGGCGGGCCATTTCCACCTCGACCCCGACACCCGGGGCATCGGCGTGAACCGTCAGGGTGCCTTCGCCGAATTCGTGGTGGCCCCGGCCTTCAACGTCATCGAGCTGCCCGACGATGTGCCCTATGAGATCGGTTCGATCCTCGATCCGTTCGGCAATGCCGTGCACACGGCGCAGCAGTTCGACCTGCTGGGCGAGGATGTTCTGGTCACCGGCGCGGGGCCCATCGGCATGATGGCCGCCGCCGTCGCCCGCCAGGCCGGAGCCCGCACCGTGGTCCTGACCGACATCAACGACTTCCGTCTGGAGTTGGCCCAGAAGGTCGCGCCGGGCGTGCGGACGGTGAACACCACGCGCGAAGACCTGCACGACGTGATCCACGAGCTGGGGATGAAGGTTGGCTTCGATGTGGCGCTGGAAATGTCGGGTTCGCCGATCGCCTTCAAACAGTGCGTCGACACCCTGATCATGGGCGGCGGCATGGCGCTGCTGGGCATTCCGTCCCGGCCGATGGAAACCGACTGGGGCGCGATCATCCTGAAGGCCCTGACCATCAAGGGCGTTTACGGACGCGAGATGTTCACGACCTGGCGCAAGATGCTGGGTCTGCTCAAGGCCGGGCTGGACCTGACGCCGCTGATTACCCACCAGATGGGCTATGAGCGGTTCGAGGAGGGGTTCGAGGCGATGCGTTCGGGCCAGTCGGGCAAGGTGGTCCTGAACTGGGACAAGGCGGCGTAGGATCGGTCGGGCGTGACCGAACCCGGAGAGGTTCTCGCCTATCTGGAGGGCGAGGGGCCGGACAGTTGCGGGCGATCCGTGCTGCAGGTTCTGGCCGCCAACGATGCGAGTCTGGAAACGACCCACGACTTCATCCAATGGCTCTTTCCGCTGACCGAGGTCTCGGCCGCCGTACCCGATTCGCCGGTGCTGGCACCGGAAGAGGTCGGCCTCATCCGGCAATCGGATATGGCCCAGTGCGCCCTCGCGGCGGGCACGGACCGGATGAGGTTGTTCTATCAACGAACCCACGGCTGGATGATGCCGAACAATCACAACCACCGGCGCATCACCCGGATCATCCGCTCGCTGCGGCTGCTGCGCGGTGACCAGGAGGCCAACGACTTCCGTGACAGTGTGCTGGCGCTGGTCGAGGCGGCGCGGGCACCGATCAATGCCCGCAGCCGCGGCTATTGGGAGACCGCCTGAGCTCAGGCCGTCTGGTCCTTCGCCATCGTCGCCTTGAAGACGATGAAGACGAACACGACCATCGACGCCACGAGCATGATCTCCGAGGCGATCATCCCCGGCACGAACAGCGGCTTGCCCAGCAGCATCAGGGTCAGGGACGGCATCAGGATCAGGAAGCCGACAACGGACAGGACAAAATGCGTCATCGGCAGCAGGCCTCGACCGGCGGATGGAAAGGCACGGTAAAACAGGCCGAACAGCATCATCGAGGCAAAGCCGAGCAGGTTGACGTGGGCGTGCACCGGCCGAAGTACGAAGTCCTGATTGGCGCCCATCCAGACGCCCATAACCATGCCGACGAGCGCCGACAGAACGCCGAGACGCAGGAAATTGTTCGAGACTGACATTTTGGGACCCTTCCAATGAAGGCGGCCGCAGACCGCCGTTCTCCCTGTCGATGACGTTACATCCGGTTTCGGCCCGGACCGCAATCCGGGCGCATGGGGGCCGGTTCCGCTTGACCCGGGCCCCGGGTCGGGAGAGGGCAGGGCGATGAACTATCGCCACAGCTTCCACGCCGGAAATTTCGCGGACATCGTCAAACACGCCCTGCTGCTGTGGCTGCTGGAGCGGCGGCAGGCGCAGGGGGCGGTCAGTGTGATCGACACCCATGCAGGGGCCGGTCTCTATGATCTGACCGGCGACGCGGCACGGTCGAGGGAGGCGGAGGCCGGGATCGCCCGGCTGATGGCCGCCGCCGACCGGCCCCCGCTGATCGAGGCGCTGGCGGCCGAGGTGGCCCGGCTCAATACGGACGGCGGCGTGACGGTCTATCCGGGCTCGCCGATGCTGATCGCCGGACGGCTGGGTGAGGACGACCGCTATGTCGGTTTCGAGCTCAACGCGCCGGTGCTGGACCTGTTGACCGGGGCGCTGGAGGCGTTTCCGCAGGCCATGGCCCAGGGCGGCGACGGCTATGATCAGGCCCGGAGCTGGGCGGCCGAGGCAACCGGTGCCTTCGTCCTGATCGATCCACCGTTCGAGCAGCCGGATGACTACAATCGCGCCGCCGACACGGCCGCCGCCATTGCCCGGGCCGATCCGAGGGCGACGGTGGCGATCTGGACGCCGCTGAAGGATATGGAGACCTTCGACGGCTTCCTGCGCCGGCTGGACAAGGCGGGGATCAAGCGGATGCTGGTGGCCGAGGCGCGGCTGCGCCCGCTGACCGATCCGATGAAGATGAACGGCTGCGCGGTGGTGGTGTTGAATCCGCCGTCGGGAGCCGAGGCCGCGGCGAGCGAGGTTTGTGGCTGGGCCGCCTCGACGCTGGGCGGTGACGGGGCCCGGTCCGAGGTCTGGATGACGGGCTGAGGCCGCCGCGGCTAACCGGCCACGTCCGCGATCTGGTAGAGGTTTGGTTCGAAGGTCGCGATGGCCATGATCGGCTGCATGGCCGCGTTGACGGCGGGGCTGCGGGCCATGGCCTTCCAGTCCTCGCGGGAGCGCCAGACGGCGTGGACCGCGGCGACCTTGCCGTTCAGTCCGCGATGCAGAGTGGCCGAGATGAAGCCGTCGGCCCCGTGCTGGGCCCGAACCATGACGGTCAAAAGCTGCATCAGGGCGTCGAGCTTTCCGGGCTCGCACCGATAGACATTGATCAGAACGACGGGTGCTGTCTCGGTCATGGGCCGCCCCATAGCGGATCGCCCTTCCGCCGTCTTGCGCGATTGCCCATATCGGCCGGACAAGGAGCCGTGAATGACCCGAATTGCGATTCTCGAGACCGGAGTGCCGCCGGCGGCGCTGAAGGCGGCTCATGGCGACTATCCGGCCATGTTCCGGGATCTGCTGGGCGACGGGTTCGACTACGAGACCTTTGACGTTCAGGCCGGCGAGATGCCCGACCCGGCGGCGTTCGACGCGGCGATCATCACCGGCTCGGTGGCCGGGGTCTATGAGACCGACGCGTGGATCAGCGAACTGCTGGACTGGATCCGGGCGGCGAAGGGACGGACGAAACTGGTCGGGATCTGTTTCGGTCATCAGGCCATGGCCCAGGCGCTGGGCGGGCAGGTCGAGAAGTCGGACAGGGGCTGGGGCGTCGGTCTGCACCGCTATCAGGTGGCTTCGGACGAGCCCTGGATGATCCCGGCCGCCACCACGGTCGCCATTCCCGCCTCGCATCAGGATCAGGTGGTCGGGAAGCCCGCGGACGCTCGCATCATCCTGCGCAGCGATTTCACGCCCATCGCCGGACTGGCTTGGGATGACGACGCGATCTCGCTACAGCCGCACCCCGAGTTCACTCCGGCCTTCGCGACCGGGCTTACAGCGGGACGGCA
Organism: Caulobacteraceae bacterium; assembly: GCA_965284535.1. Lineage (GTDB taxonomy): Bacteria > Pseudomonadota > Alphaproteobacteria > Caulobacterales > Caulobacteraceae > Brevundimonas. Next base: position 87,284 of record OZ260090.1, on the reverse strand, counting down.
CGACCGGATCGACGCGGAGCTGGTGGCGCGGGCGGTGGACAGTCTGAAGGCGGCGGATGATCGTGGCGTCGTCGGCGGCTGGATCCGCAATTTCATGACGGCCTGAGGAGTTCCGGCCATGCCCGCGCCCGTCGGCTATTCCGGCAAACCGCTGATCCAGAAGCTGGGTCTGAAGGAAGCCCAGACCCTCAAGCCGGTCGGGGCACCCGATGGCTACGCCGACTGGATCGCGCCGCTACCGCCCGGCGCGGTGGTCGATCCAGCCGCCGCCCAAGCCGAACTCGTCCACTTGTTCGTTGCTGATCGGGCAGGGCTCGAACACGGCACCGCTTCCGCTCTGGCGGCGGTCAGGCCGGGCGGGATGCTCTGGGTGTCATGGCCCAAGAAGGCGTCGCCCTTGTTTCGCGACCTGACCGAGGACGGCCTGCGCGAGGTCCTGCTGCCGACGGGCTGGGTCGATGTGAAGGTCTGCGCCGTCAGCGTCGACTGGTCCGGCCTGAAATTCCTGAGGCGCAAGGCCTAGGGCCACTTCACCACGGGCGGCATCGAGCTGAGGATGGAGTCGACATTGCCGCCGGTCTTGAGGCCGAACATGGTGCCGCGGTCGTAGAGCAGGTTGAACTCGACATAGCGGCCGCGCCGGATCAACTGCTCCTCGCGCTCCTCCGCCGTCCAGGGCTCCGCCATCCGCCCCCGAACGATGGCCGAATAGGCGTCGAGGAAATTCACGCCGACATCGCGGGTGAAGGCGAAGTCGCGGCTCCAGTCGCCGCTGTCGTGGTGGTCGTAGAAGATGCCGCCCGTGCCGCGCGGCTCATTGCGGTGGGCGAGCCAGAAATACTCGTCGCACCAGGCCTTGAATTTTGCGTGCCAGGTCGGGTCGTGGGCGTCGCAGGCGGCCTTCATGGCGGCGTGGAAGGCGAGGGTGTCGGGATGGTCCTGGCGCCGGTCGGCGTCGAGCACGGGCGTCAGGTCGCCGCCGCCGCCGAACCAGCTCTTCGTCGTGGCGATGAAGCGGGTGTTCATATGCACCGCCGGCACGCGCGGGCTGACCGGATGGGCGATCAGGCTGATGCCCGTGGCGAAGAAGCGCGGGTCCTCGGCCGCGCCGGGGACGGACTTGGCATAGTCGGCCGGGAAGGTCCCGTGGACCGTCGAGACGTGGACGCCGACCTTTTCGAACAGCCGGCCGTGCATCATCCCCATGACGCCGCCGCCACCCTCGGGACGCTCCCAGGGGGTGCGGACGAACCGACCCGGGTCGCCGGGGAAGAGGTGGGCGGGGGCTTCGTCCTCCAACGCCTCGAAACCGGCGTGGATGCGGTCGCGCAGGGTTTCGAACCAGGCGCGGGCCTCGGTCTTCTGTTGATCGAGCGTGGTGGCGGTGGTGGTCATGAGCGTCCTGTAGTGGGTCTGCGTCCGGGGGTGAAGGCATGCGTCGCCGCCGCCCGCGACGCGGTCGGTGATGGGGAAGGGCGGGCACCGAGCGCGGGGAATCGCCCCTCCACCACCCTGCGGGTGGTCCCCCTCCCCACTGAATGGGGAGGAGACGCGGCTCCGGACTTCCGCCCCTCCCCATGGCACGGGGAGGAGACGGGATCGACGACCCTTGCCTTCGCCGCCTCCTCTGCCACTGTCCGCCGTCGCATTTCCGGGAGCCCGTCATGATCCGCAGCATCCTTCTGTCCACCGTCGCCGCCGCCCTGATGGCCGGGCCCGTGCTGGCGCAAGCGACGACTCCTGCCCCGGACGCGGCGGCCGAGGCGCGGGCGCGGCGTATACTGGAGCGGACGCCGCTGATCGACGGGCACAATGACCTGCCCTGGGCGCTGCGGCAGAGCCACGGCAACGACCCGCACGCCGTCGATCTCGCGACCGATCTTGATGGCTCGACCGCCCTGCATACCGACATTCCGCGGCTGCGGGCCGGGGGCATGGGCGGCCAGTTCTGGTCAGTCTATGTGCCGGCGACCCTGAGCCCGCCCGACGCGGCGGTGGCGACGTTCGAACAGATCGACACGGTCAAAAGGATGGTGGCCGCCTATCCCGAGGTGTTCGAACTGGCGACCACGGCCGACGACATCCAGCGCATCCATCGCCGGGGCCGGATCGCCTCCCTGATCGGGATGGAGGGCGGCTATTCGATCGACGATTCGCTGGGCCTGCTGCGCGAGTTTTATGACTCCGGTGCCCGCTACATCACCCTGACCCATTCGCGGACGACGACCTGGGCGGACAGCGCCACCGACGCGCCGAAATGGGGCGGGCTGTCGCCGTTCGGCGAGGATGTGGTGCGCGAGATGAACCGGCTGGGGATGATGGTCGATCTGAGCCACGTCTCGGAAGACACGATGCTGGATGCCATGCGGGTCTCCGAGGCGCCGGTGATCTTTTCCCACTCATCCGCCCGGGCGGTGACCGGCCATGCGCGCAATGTGCCCGACAGCGTTCTGAGGCTGCTGCCCGAGGACGGCGGGGTGGTGATGGTGACCTTCGTGCCGGGCTTTGTGTCGGAGACGGTGCGGGTCTGGAACGCGGACCGGTCTGCGGAGGACGCGCGGCTGAAGTCGCTGAATCCCGGAAATCCGGCGGCGGTGACGGAAGGGCTGGCGGCCTGGACGGCGGCGCATCCGATCCCGCGCGCGACCATCGCCGACGTGGTGGCCCACATCCAGCACGTCCGCGACGTGGCCGGGATCGATCACGTCGGGATCGGCGGCGACTACGACGGGGTCGACGCCTTGCCGGTCGGACTGGAGGGGGTGGAGACCTATCCCCGCCTGCTCGCCGCCCTGATGGCTGAGGGCTGGACCGAGGCGGATATCCGCAAACTGGCCGGCGAGAATGTGCTGCGGGTCATGCGGGCGGTGGAGGCGGTGGCGGAGAGCAAGCGCAGCGAGCGGCCGGGGCTGGCGGCTATCGGGGCGGATGGGGCACCGGAGTGAGCCCTCGGACTGTTCGTCGGATCGTTGTCGGGATGGCCACGCTTGTGCTGGGTGGTGCAGTCTTTCCCCAGAGCGCGAACGCATGCCGGATTCGTCAGTTTCCGCCCGATGCACGCGCTGAGGCAGACACTGCGGTCATCGTTGCGCTGACCGAAGTCACGCCACTGGAAGACAATTCATGGCGGGCCATGGCTGTGACCCGTCGAGTGGCGTTCGGCTCGACGGAACGAGAGACTTTCGAATTCGGCGGCTTTTCCCGTGGCGCGAGTTGCGGGGCCAGGCCGGCGGTTGGAGACCTTTGGGTCCTGTATCTGAAGGGCAAGGGAGTCGCCGTTTCGATCACCGCCTTCTACCCCGTGGAAAATGCCGAGGCGCTGGATCCTCGCCTTGCCGGAGCGGCACCGGGTTCCAGCTCGGAATCTACCGGTTGGCCTGCCGCAACCCCTCCCAAACCGCGATCCCGGCGCTGACCGACAGGTTCAGCGACCGCGCCTCGGGCCGGAGGGGAATCACCACGCGCGCGTCCGCCGCGTCGTGCACATAGTCCGGCGCGCCGATGGATTCGCTGCCGAACAGCAGGACGTCGTCAGGCCGGAAGGCGAAGTCGTTCAGGGGCGTCGCCCCCTTCGTCGTGAACAGGACCAGCCGTCCGGGCCCCCGATCGCGCTGGAACGCGGTCCAGTCGGCGTGCCGGGTCATGTGGCCGAGGGGGCCGTAATCGAGGGCGGCGCGCTTCATCGCCCGGTCGTCGAAGCGGAAGCCGGCGGGCTCGATGATGTGCAATTCCACGCCGAAACAGGCGCTCAAACGGATGCAGGCGCCGACGTTCTGGGGAATGGCCGGTTGAAAAAGGGCGAGACGCATTCTAAGGCCCTCATACGCGCGGCCCGCAGGCTTGTCGCGGCTCGAATTGCGACTGTTTCTCAAGTGGACAGCGCGACTTGCGGCGATGGGCCGCAAAGCTGGGCCGCGCGGGTTTCGTGGGAAGGCGCTAAAGCATCCATGCCGCAGACAGCCGGTCCCGACGGGGGCGGAGCGCGGCGTACGAGGAGTAAGACGTGACCGAATCGGTCGTGACCGAGAACGGCGAGGGCGGCGACGCCACCCGTCGGGACTTCATCCACATCGCGGCCGGAGCGGCTGCCGTGGGCGCGGCGGGCATGATGGCCTGGCCGCTGATCAATTCGATGAACCCCGCCGGCGATACGCTGGCGCTGGCGTCGATCGAATTCGACATGACCAAGGTCCAGGAAGGCCAGCAGGTCGTCATCAAATGGCAGGGCAAGCCGGTGTTCGTGCGGTATCGCACCCCGGCCGAACTGCAGCGGGTCATCGCCGACAACAATGCGCGCGACCTGAAAGAACCCCAGACCGACGCCGAGCGGACCAAGACCGGTCACGAGCCGTATCTGGTCGTCCTGGGCAACTGCACCCACCTGGGCTGTATCCCGACCTTCGGTACGGGCGATTTCGGCGGCTGGTTCTGCCCCTGCCACGGGTCGCACTACGACGCCTCGGGCCGTATCCGTAAGGGCCCCGCGCCCTTGAACCTCGTCGTGCCGGAGTATGAATTCCTCTCCGACACCCGCATCAAGATCGGCTGAGGGCGAGACCGATGAGCGATCACGAATCCACCTACGTCCCCAAGACCGGCATCGAGAAATGGCTCGATACCCGTCTGCCGATCGTCCGCTTCGGCGCTGACTATATGTCGCTGCCGACCCCCCGGAACCTCAACTACTGGTGGACCTTCGGCGGCATCCTGGCGCTCTGCCTGGTCATCCAGATCGCCACCGGCGTGATCCTGGCCATGCACTATGTGCCGAACACCGAACTGGCCTTCGCCTCGGTCGAGCGCATCATGCGTGACGTCAACGGTGGCGACCTGATCCGCTACACCCACGCCAACGGGGCCTCGATGTTCTTCATCGCGGTCTATCTGCACATGCTGCGTGGGCTGTACTACGGCTCGTACAAGGCGCCGCGCGAGATGATCTGGATCATCGGCTGCCTGATCTTCTTCCTGATGATCGCCACCGCCTTCCTCGGCTATGTCCTGCCGTGGGGCCAGATGTCTTACTGGGGCGCCGAGGTGATCACCAATCTGATCGGGGCCATTCCGATCGTCGGCGAGCCGATCCTGATCTGGCTGCGTGGCGGCCCGGCGATCGACAACGCCACGCTGAACCGCTTCTTCTCGCTGCACTATCTGCTGCCGTTCGTCATCGCCGGCTGTGTGGTCCTGCACCTGTGGGCCCTGCACGCGGCGGGTCAGAACAACCCGGTCGGCATCCTGATCCCCAAGGACCGGGAGAAGAAGGACACCCTGCCGTTCCATCCGTATTTCACGGTCAAGGACGGGTTCGCGATCATCCTGTTCCTGATGCTGTTCGCCCTGTTCGTCTTCTTCATGCCGAACGCCCTGGGCCATGCCGACAACTATATTCCAGCCAATCCGCTGGTGACGCCGGCGCACATCGTGCCCGAATGGTACATGCTGCCGTTCTACGCGATCCTGCGGGCCATTCCCGACAAGTTCGGCGGCGTGGTCGCCATGTTCGGCGCCATCGGCGTGCTGTTCATCCTGCCGTGGCTGGATACGTCCAAGGTGCGCTCGATGCGCTACCGCCCGACGATGCGGACCTTCTTCATCATCTTCGTGATCGTGGGCCTGATCCTCGGCTGGTGCGGGGCGCAACTGCCTGACGCGCCGGTGATCGGGACGTTCAAGACCTTCATCCTGATCGATGGTGATCTGAACAGCTATCTGTGGCTGACCCGATTCGCGACGGCCTACTATTTCGCCTTCTTCTTCATCATCATGCCTCTCGTGGGCCTGCGCGAGACGCCGCAGCCGATCCCGGCGACCATCTCCGAGCCGGTCCTTTCGGGCACCGACGAGACGAAGGGCTGAGCGCGACCATGACCCTCCAGACGAATATCCGCGCCATGAAGAAGTCCCTGCTCCTGATCGCCGCCGCCGCCGGCCTGACCTTCGCGGCCCAGCCCGCGCTGGCCAGCGGCAGCGAGGGCCACGCCCTGCGTGACGGCGGCTTCAGCTTCGACGGTCCGTTCGGCAGTTTCGACCAGGGCCAGCTGCAGCGGGGCTACAAGGTGTACCGCGAGGTCTGCGCCTCGTGCCACGGCATGGACCTGATGTATTTCCGGACCCTGGCCGTGCCGGGCGGACCCTTCTATGACGCGCATCAGGAAAATCCGGCCGAGAACCGCTTCGTCAAGGCCCTGGCCAGGGAAGCCCAGATCGCCGACATCGACACCGAGACCGGTGAGCCGATCATGCGTGACGGCACCCCCGCCGACCGCTTCCCCAATCCGTATCCAAACGCCACGGCCGCCGCGGCGGCCAACGGCGGCGCGGCCCCGCCCGACCTGTCGGTGATGGCCAAGGCCCGTCACGGCGGCGCCAACTACATCTATTCGCTGCTGACCGGCTATGCGGCCGTGCCGCAGGGTCTGCAGATGCGGCCGGGCCAGAACTACAACGCCTATATGGCCGGCGATCTCACGCCCTTCATGCCCGAGGGCGCGCATGTGCCGCCGGGTGGTTTCATCGCCATGCCCAATCCGCTGAGCGACGGCCAGGTGACCTATGACGACGACACCGTCGCCTCGGTCGACCAGATGGCCAAGGACGTGGCCGCCTATATCGCCTGGGCCTCGGACCCCCGTCAGGTCGAGCGCAAACAGACCGGTCTGGGTGTGCTGATCTTCCTCTTCATCTTCGCCGGCGTGACCTATCTGAGCTACCGCCGGATCTGGAACGGCGTGGCCCACTAGGGCGCACGCGCACAGACCGAATGATTGACCCGCCGGTGCCCAGCGCCGGCGGGTTTTTCGTGCGTGATTGCTGAGCACAAGAAAGTGCTTTATAAGGCAAAGTCAAAGGGAGGATCTCCGATGAAGTCGCTTGCCTGTCTGACACTGGCCGCCGTCCTGCTGGCCGCCCCCGTCGCGGTTGAGGCCCAGGTGCCCACGTCGCCCAACGGGTCCGAGGCTCAGCGCGCGGCCATGGACCGGCTGGCCATGCTGGACGGGGAGTGGCGCGGCGAGGCGACGATCCACGGACCCGGAGGGGCCATGACCCTGACCCAGACCGAACGCGTCGGGTCGATGCTGGGCGGGTCGATCAGGGTCATCGAGGGCCGGGGCTATGCCGCCGACGGCTCGACCCAGTTCAATGCCATGGCCACGGTGTCGTGGGACGCGCGGGCCGGCCGATACGGCTTTCGGTCCTATGCCCAGGGCTATTCGGGCGACTATCCGTTCGAGGTGACCGAGGACGGCTTCCGCTGGGAAACCCCGGCGGGGCCGAATGCGAAGATCGAATATGTGGCGGTGATCCGGGACGGAACCTGGCACGAGGTCGGGACCTTCGTCGCCGAGGGCCAACCGCCGCGTCAGATGATCGAGATGCGGCTGACCCGGATCGGCGACACCGACTGGCCGGCGGGTGGAGCGGTCGATCCGGCACCCTGAACGGGCGCGCATCGACAGCCTGCGACCGGTGCCCTAACGTTCACGCCTCTGTTTTCGGCTGAGGGTGTTTCCGTTCATGCGTCTGTTTCCGACCGCCGCCGTGCTTGCCGCCGGTGCCCTGATCTCCGGCTGCGCCGGCATGGGAATGGGGGGAGGCTCTGCCCCCGCCGGTCCCGCCGCGACCTTCGAGGCCGCCCGCCTGTCCGAACATGTGCGGGTGCTGGCCGACGACAGCTTCCAGGGACGGGGCATCGCCACCCCGGCCGAGGACATGACCATCCGCTATCTCAGCGAACAGTATGCGGCCGCGGGCTTCGAGCCCGGCGGCGCGAACGGGTCGTGGACGCAGGACGTCATCCTGAACCGGTTCACGGCCTCCAATTTCCGCGGCATGCGGTTCGAGGCCGGCGGGGAGACTATTCCCCTGGCGCAAGGCCAGCAGATCACGGTTTCAACCCGCCTGCCGGGCAACCATGTCATGCTGACCGACACGCCGCTGGTCTTCGTCGGCTACGGCATCGACGCGCCCGAGCGGAACTGGGACGACTTCAAGGACGTCGACGTGCGCGGCAGGATCATCGTCGTGCTGGTCAATGACCCGGACTTTGAACAGCCCGAGCTGAACACCTTCAACGGCCGGGCCATGACCTACTATGGTCGCTGGACGTACAAGTATGAGGAGGCGGCCCGCCAGGGCGCGGCCGGGGTCATCGTGGTGCACGAGACCGCGCCGGCCTCGTACGGTTGGGCCACGGTCCAGAACAGCTGGTCGACGCCGCAGTTCGATATCGTCCGCGCCAACGCCGCCGCCGAACGCGTGGCGATGGAGGCCTGGATCCAGCGCGACGTGGCGGTGGATCTGTTCCGGCGCTCGGGACAGGATTTCGAGGCCCTCAAGGTCGCCGCCCGCAGTCGCGACTTCCGCCCCGTCGAACTGACCGGCGTGACCTTCAGCGGGATGTTCGATGTCGCGACCACCCAGGTGACCACCCACAACGTTCTCGCCCGCCTGCCGGGCACGACCCATCCGGACGAGACCATCCTCTACACCGGTCACTGGGACCACATCGGCGTCGGCGAGCCCGATGCGAATGGCGACGCCATCTTCAACGGCGCCGTCGACAATGCGACGGGCACCGCCGGTCTGCTGGAACTGGCCCGCGTCTGGGGTGCCGGTCCGCGCCCGGAACGGTCGATCGTGATGATCAGCTTCACCGCGGAAGAGAGCGGCCTTCTGGGTTCGGAATTCTATGCCGCAAATCCGGTCTATCCGCTGGCCACGACGGTCGCCGGGTTCAACATCGACGCCATGAACGTCTATGGCCGGGTGGCCGATGTCGACATCATCGGCTCGGGCCAGTCCAACCTTGATGCCCTTGTGACAGCCGAGGCGACAGAACAGGGGCGCACCGCCAAGCCGGACGGCAATCCGGCCTCGGGCAGCTATTTCCGTTCCGACCACTTCCCCCTCGCCAAGCGCGGCGTGCCGATGGCCTATGTCGACGGCGGCGGTGCCTTCCGCGACGAGCCGATCGCGGCCCGCAACGCGGCCCGCTCGGAGTATGGCGCGCGCCGCTATCACCAGGCCGATGACGAATGGTCGGCCGACTGGGACCTGAGTGGTCAGGTCGAGGACCTGCAACTGATCTTCAACATCGGGCAGGACCTGGCCAACAGCCGTGTCTGGCCGGAATGGATGCCGGGTTCTGAGTTCGGTCCGGCGCGGGCACCGAGCGCGAACCAGCGGCGGTAGTTCGCTACAGTCCTGTCCCTCCCCCGAGGGGGAGGGTGGTCGCGAAGCGACCGGGTGGGGAGGGCTCGGCAAGACAGCCACCGGCTCTGGTCGCCGAGCCCCTCCCACCCTGTCGTCGCTACGCGCCGACATCCCTCCCTCAAGCGGGAGGGAGAAGCGCGCGACGTCTGGCTCACATGACGAAAACTTAACGGGCGGTCCCGCCGGGCAGCCCTAGAGTGCGCGCCATCAATCCGGGGATGGAGCCTCTCCTAATGTTTCGCAAGATGATGGGCGGCGTGGCCGTCGCCGCTGTGCTGATGGCCGCCGGCATGGCTTCGGCGCAGGACTTTTCCGCCGCGCAGCTCAGTGACGGTATCCGCACCATCAGCGCCGATGAGTACCAGGGCCGCTATCCCGGCACCGAGGGCGAGCGGATGGTCCTGTCGTGGCTGCAGGCCCAATATGAAGCCATGGGGCTGGAGCCCGGCGGGCCGGATGGCCAGTGGCTGCAACCCGTCGCCTTGAAGCGCTATTCGCCCGTCGCCGGCGCGACCGCCGGCTGGACCGGACCGGACGGCACCGTGCATCCCCTGACGGTCGGAACCGATATTACCGCGCGGGCCATCAGCAATGACGGCCAGGCCTCGATCCAGAACGCCGGACTGGTCTTCGCCGGTCACGGCATCCATGCGCCCGAGCGCCAGTGGGACGACTACGGTAACGTCGACGTGCGCGGCAAGGTCGTGATCGTGGTCAGCGGCGAGCCCGACGGCGCGCTGTTCAACGGGGAATATGCCACCAACTACCAGTCCGGGGCCTACAAGGCCGACGAAGCCTTCCGCCGCGGCGCGGTGGGGATCATCACCCTGGTGATGGCCGATGCCGCCTCGCCGATGTGGCAGGGCGCGGTGCGTGGCAATAGCCGCACCCGGACCCTGACTCCCGGAGCCGCCGATCTGGAGTTCTCGGGCGCGATCAACCACGACGTGGCCGCCGCCTGGGCGGCGGCGGCCGGGCTGGACATTTCCCAACTGCCCAACATCGCGGACGGGTCGTTCGAGGCGGTTGAACTGCCGGGCGTCCGCCTGTCGGTCGAGGCCTCCGAGACCATCGAGACCCTGGTGACCCACAACCTGCTGGCCCGGATTCCCGGGACCGAGCATCCGGAAGAAACCATCATCTATTCGGCCCACTGGGACCATGTCGGCGGGGTCGACCAGCATCCGACGGTGACCGGCGACCAGATCTGGAACGGGGCCTGGGACAATGCCTCGGGCACCATCGGCGTGCTGGAAATGGCGCGTCAGATCAACGCCGCGCCGCGCCCGAAACGCTCCATCGTCTTCGCCCATATGGCGGCCGAGGAGATGGGTCTGCTGGGTGCCTATGGCTATGCGGCGAACCCGGTCTATCCGCTCGAGACGACCGTGGCCGATATCAATATCGACATGCTGCCGCTGTCCGGGTCGACCCGCGACATCCCGATCTTCGGCAAGGGGCAGAACGATCTGGAGGACCGGCTGCAGGCCCTGGCCGAGCCGCTGGGTCGCTATGTCTCGGACGACAATATGCCGGAGCAGGGCTTCTACTACCGCTCCGACCACTTCCCCTTCGCCCGCATGGGGGTGCCCGCGATCATGCCCTGGCATGGCTGGGACTGGGTCGAGGGCGGACGCGAAGCGGGCGAGGCCGCCTGGCGCGCCAAATTCGCGGCGGACTATCACCGGGCGACGGACGAATGGTCCGCCGATCTGGACTTCACCTCGGCGGTCGAGAACCTGACCCTGCTGTATCATCTGGGTCTGGACCTCGCGAACAGCGAGGACTGGCCGGGCTGGAAGCCGACCTCGGAATTCGCCGTGGTCCGGGCCCGCTCGGACGCGGCGCGGCAGTAGGGTCGCGGCTGTGACGGTCACGATACGCCCCCTGACCGGCGACGGCTCTCCGCCGGTCGAGGGATCGTATCCGCAGGCCGTTGAGGTCACGACGCCGACGCGGTGGCTGTATCTGTCGGGCCAGATTCCGGTCGCGCCCGACGGGTCGCTGGCGACGGATTTCACCGGCCAGTGCGAACAGGTCTGGGACAATATCGAGACCCAGCTGGCCGCCGCCGGCATGACGCTGGACAATCTGGTCAAGGTCACGACCTTCCTGTCGGATCGGGCGTATGCGCTGGAGAACCGCGAGGTTCGGGTGCGGCGGCTGGCGGGGCGGCAGCCGGCTTTGACGGTGATCATCACGGGGATCTTCGACGAGGCCTGGCTGGTCGAGGTCGAGGCGGTGGCGGCGGCGTAACGCCGCCTTGTGCGACCCCGGCAAGCGCCGCAGTGTCCCGGTATGAATTGCTGGTCGCCGCAGCCCGCCCCGGATGAAGCCGACGGCCTGATCCTGTTCGACGGGGTGTGCGTCTTCTGCTCGCGCTGGGTGCGGTTCGTGATCGACCGCGATCCGGAGCGGCGGTTCCGCTTCGTGGCCGTCCAGTCGGAGGCGGGCCGGGCCCTGGCGGCGCGGTTCGGCATCGACCCGCAGGCGCCGCAGACCAACGCCGTGGTGTGGGGCGGCCGCGTCTTCTTCAAATCGGACGCGGCCCTGACCGTGCTGGGGGCGCTGGAGGCGACGCGGCCGCTGGCTTTGCTGAAGGCCGCGCCGAGGTGGCTGAGGGACCCGGCCTATGACCTGATCGCCCGGAACCGGTACGCGATCTTCGGGCGGACGGACGTCTGCATGGTCCCGTCGGCGGAAGACCGGGCGAGGTTCATCGCATGACCCGGGTGCTGGTCATCGGCGCGGGCGGGGTGTTCGGCTCGCGGCTGTGCGAGGGGCTGCTGGCCGACGGCTTCGATATCGTCGTCGCCGGACGGGATCGCGCGCGGGCCGAGGGCGTGGCGGGCTGGTTCGGGTGCGAGCTTCCGGAGGGGCGGGTCGACTTCGCGGTGCTGGACACCGCCACCCTGACCGCCGCGGATCTGAAGGCGACGGGCGCGGCGATCGTCGCCGACATGGCCGGGCCCTTCCAGGGCGCCGAGCCGACGACGGCGCGGGCCGCCATCGCGGCCGGGATGCACTATGTCGATCTGGCCGACGGCCGCGATTTCGTGGCGTCGTTTCCGATGCTGGATGCGGCGGCGAAGGCGGCGGGCGTGGTCGCGCTGACGGGATGCAGCTCGACCCCGGCCCTGTCGAACGCGGTGCTGGACCAGCTGACCGGGGGTTGGCGCGAGGTGGTCTCGGTCGAGGCCGCGATCTCGCCGGGCGCGCGGGCCCCGCGGGGTCTGTCGGTGATGCAGGCCATCCTGTCGTGGCTGGGCCGGCCGGTGCGGGTGTTCGAGGACGGCGGCTGGACAGAGCGGCGGGGCTGGAGCGGGCTTTACCCGCGGGACTTCGGCGTGGCCGGACGGCGGCGCGTGTCCTTGTGCGAAACGCCCGATCTCGACGTGTTTCCCGCCCGCTTCGCGCCGCGCGACCGGGCCCTGTTTCTGGCCGGGCTGGAGCCCTGGCCCGCGCACCTCGGGGCGTGGGCGCTGGGGCAGGCGGTGCGGGCCTTCCGGTTCGATCCGGTGCCACTGGCGAAGCCGCTGATCGCGATGTCCGGGTGGGTCTCGGCCCTCGGGTCGGACCGGGGCGCGATGCGGGTGGCCGCGCTCGGCGTGGACTCCCAAGGGCGTGCGGCCCGGGGCGTCTGGCGGCTGACCGCCGTGGACGGCCAGGGGCCGGTGACGCCGACCCTGCCGACGCTGGCGGCGATCCGGGCGATCGACGCCGGACGGATCGGGGCGGGCGCGCGTGCGTGCGTCGGGGTGCTGGCGCTGGAGGAGATCACCGTCGACATGGCCTCGCACGGCCTGACGACGGCGAGCGTGTCGGACCGGGGCGCGATCTTCGCCCGCGCCATCGGGCCGGGCTTCGACGACCTGCCGGCGGCGATTCGCGCCCTGCACGAGACGCCGGGGCGGTCGCTGTGGCGGGGCGAGGCGATGACGGAGGGGGCGGCGGGACCGCTGGCGGCCCTGGTCGCGCGGATCGTGGGCTTTCCGACGGCGCAGCCGGCCTGTCCGGCCGAGGTGGCCATCGACGCCGACGGCGACCGGTCGATCTGGCGGCGACGGATCGGCGGCCACGCCTTCGCCAGCGTGCTGTCCGCGCCGGGCCAAGGCGGGCGGGTGCGGGAGCGGTTCGGGCCGGTGAGCATGGACCTGTCGCTGAAGCCGGAGGGCGACCGGCTGGTCTATCGCGTCGAGGGCTGGCGGCTGGGGCCGCTGCCGTTGCCCCGTGTTCTGGGCCCGTCGACCCGGGCGCATGAAGAGGTCGACGCCGAGGGTCGGTTCGTCTTCGACGTCGAGATCTCCCTGCCGCTGCTCGGGCGGCTGGTGCGCTACCGGGGCTGGCTGGTGCGCGAAGTCTGACCGAGATTTAAGCTGACAAGCTTCACCGGTCGGCGTCATCTGCCCGTGTCAGGGAGGACCATCGACATGAGCATCGACCCCGCGGCCGAGACCGCGCGCTGGCTGGCGACCATCTCGCCGGAGGATCTGGAACGGGCGGTGGCCTATACCCGCGGTGGCCACTGGCTGCTGCTGTGGGGCGCGATCGTCAGTGTCTTTGTGGCCTGGATCATTATCCGCACCGGCATTCTGAGCGGGATCCGCGATCGGATGGAGCGACGGCGCAAACGGCCGAAACTGGTCTCGTTGGCGGTCGGGGTGGTCTGGTTGCTGATGGACAGCCTACTGATGCTGCCCTGGGTCATCTACCAGGACTGGTGGCGCGAGGCGCAGTACGGGCTGACGGAGCAGCCGCTGGCGGATTTTCTGACCGAGGCAGCGCAAACAACGGCCATCACAGCAGTCTTCTTCGGCGTTTTGATCGTGGCCCTGTACTTCATCATCCGGCATGCACGGAGGCTCTGGTGGGCCTGGGGTGCGGGGTTGACGGCGGTGGCCATCATCATGCTGACGGTGATGCAGCCGATCTTCATCGAACCGCTTTTCAACGACTATACCCCGGCACCTGACGGACCGATGCGCGACGCCGTGGTCGAGCTGGCCCATCGTACCGGCACGCCGGACGATCAGATTTTCATCTATGACGGCTCGAAACAGTCGGACCGCTATACCGCCAATGTTGCCGGACTGTTCGGGTCGGCGCGGGTGGCGATGAGCGATGTGATGTTCGCCAAGGGTGCGGACATCGCCGAGGTGCGCGCTGTCGTGGCCCACGAGATGGGCCACTATGTCATGATGCATTCGCTGTGGAGGACAGGGATTCTGATCGCGCTGGCGGGGTTGGCCTTCTGGCTGATCGACCGGCTGTTCCCCCTGGCGAAGCGGCTGCTCGGCGCGGGCCGGGTGGGCGACATATCCGACCCGTCCGGCCTGCCGCTGCTCGCGGCCATCGGGACGATCATCGGCCTGCTGCTGACGCCTGTCCAATCGACCATGAGCCGGCTGATCGAAACTGACGCCGACCAGTTTTCGCTGGTCCACGCCAATGAGCCGGACGGCCTGTCGAAGGGCCTGCTCAAGACGGCGGAATACCGCGCGCCGTCGCCCTCGGCGATCGAGGAATTCCTGTTCTACAGTCACCCCTCGATCGAAAACCGCATCCGCCGGGCCATGGAGTGGAAGGCGACGCATCCGGCCAATACTGCGGCCGCCGCAGCGCTTGCGGCGCCGCCTGCTGCCGCGACTACGCCGACGCCGTGAGGCCGGGACGCTCGTTGTCCCAGATCATGTGCAGGATGGACCACAGGCCGTCCGGGCCCCGGCAAAGCTGGATCGAGTTGATCCCGCGACGCTCGGGCTCGGCGTCCTCCGGGGCGGTGCGGGCTTCGTAGATAGACCAGACGTGGGCCATGTTGCCGAACTCGGTGATCCGGCGGCTGATCTCGACCTCGAAGAAGCCGTTGGCCTCGAAGAAGGGCGTGACATTGGCCTGGTACGCCTCCCGGCCCATGACGATCAGGGTCGGGCGGCCTTCGGCGTCCAGGCCGGTGCGGGCCTGACGGCTGTCGGGGTGGAAGATCTCGCGCTGGGTCGCCCAGTCGCGCGGTCCGGCGGGGCCGGAGATGCGGGCGTACATGGCGTCGACGACGGCACCGATATCGCTGCGGTCGACCATCAGGCGCGCTTCCGGACGAAGACGGTCCCCGCCGAATAGCCCGCGCCGAAACTGCAGATCAGGCCGGTGTCGCCCGCCGCCATGTCCTGCTGGCGCAGGTGGAAGGCGATGATCGAACCGGCCGAGGAGGTGTTGGCGTAGTCGTCGAGGATGATGACGTTTTCCTCGGGAGTCGGATCGCGATCCAGCACCTTGCGGCCGATGAACTGGTTCATGTTGATATTGGCCTGGTGTAGCCACAGCCGCTTGAGGGCGGTCGGGTCGAGGCCGAGGTCGGCAGCGTGGTCGACGATCATGTCGGAAACCATGGGCACGACGTCCCGGAACACCTTGCGGCCCTGCTGGACGAACATCTTGTCGGACAGGCCGTCGGCGCGGATCGGCTCGGTCGCGCCGGTCGGGAGGGCGGCGCGGTTCAGGAAGCCGAAATTGTTGCGGATGTTGTTGGACATCACGGTCTTCAGCCGGGTGCCGAGGATGTCCCAGCCGCCCGGCGCGGCCTGATCCGCGGCCTCGACGATCACGGCGGTGGCGACGTCGCCGAAGATGAAGTGGCTGTCGCGATCCTTGAAGTTCAGATGGGCCGAGCAGATCTCGGGGTTGACCATCAGCACGGCCTTGACCGAGCCCGAGGCGATAAAGTCGGCGGCGGTCTTGATGCCGAAGGTGGCGGAACTGCAGGCCACGTTCATGTCGAAGGCGAAGCCCTCGATGCCCAGCGCCTGCTGCACCTCGATGGCCATGGCCGGGTAGGGGCGCTGCATGTTGGAGGCGGCGCAGAGGACCGCGCCGATTTCGGAAACCGGCTTGCCCCAGGCGGCGATCGCGTCCCGCGCGGCCTTCACGGCCATCTCGGCGAGGATCGACAGCTCGTCATTGGAGCGTTCGGGCAGGTGGGGGACCATGCGCGTCGGGTCGAGGATGCCGGACTTGTCGAGGACGAAGCGGGACTTGATGCCCGAGGCCTTCTCGATGAATTCGACCGAGGAGGGGGTCAGGGCCTCGATCTCGCCCGCGGCGATTTCGGTGGCGTGGTCGACGTTGAACCGCTCGGCGAAGGCATTGTAGGCCTCGACCAGTTCGGCGTTCGAGATCGACTGGTCGGGGGTGAACAGGCCCGTGGCGGCGATGACGGCGTGGGTGGTCACTGGTTTGTCCCTATCACTCGGCTCCCGGCCTCCGCCGGGCTGAGGTCCGCCGCCTCGCTGGTTGAGGGCCGACCGCGTTCTGTTTCTGGACGGACTAGATAGGCCCGCCTTTGGCCGGCGTCGAGGCCGCCGCGTGCCGGGCCAGCAGGCGATGGGCGGCATCGAGGTGGAGGCGTTCGACCATGCGGTAGCCGACCCGGATCGCGCCCTTGCCCCCGGCGTCGGCGGAGGCGAAGGCGGCGACGACCTCGCGGGCCTGGGCCACCTCTTCGGTGGAGGGGGAGAAGGCGGCGTTGGCGGCGTCGATCTGGGCCGGGTGGATCAGACTCTTGCCGTCGAAGCCGAAGGCGCGGCCCTGCCGGCATTCGGCCGCGAGTCTGTCCGAATCGTCCGTGGCGTTGACCACGCCGTCGATGGCCAGCAGGCCATGACCGCGCGCCGCGGCGACGACGGCGGCCAGCCAGGGTTTGAGCGGGTCCCGGTCGGGGCCGAGGACCAGGTTCATGCGCTCGCCGAAGTCGTTGATGCCGAGCATCAGGGCGGCCAGCGGAACGCCGGCGCCGGTGATGGCGTCGAGGCGCAGGACCGAGAGCGGGGTCTCGACCATGATCCAAAGGGCGACGCCGTCGGGCAGGCGGGCGGCGACCGCGCGCACGGCCTCGGGGCTTTCGATCTTGGGGGCGACGACGAAGTCGGGCTTGAGGCCGGAGAGGGCGGCGAGATCGTCGGCACCCCAGGGTGTGTCGAGGCCATTGATGCGGACGCCGACGCGCGGCCCGAATCCACCGGTGGTCAGAGCCGCGACGGCCGCCTGCCGCGCCTCGGCCTTGGCGTCGGGGGCGACGGCGTCCTCGAGGTCGAGGATGACGGCGTCGGCGTCGAGGGTGCGCGCCTTCTCGATGGCGCGGGCGTTGCTGGCGGGCAGGTAGAGGACGGAGCGGGTGAGCGTCATCACACCTTGCCCGTGACCGGAATCAGGGCACCGGTGACGGCGCGGCTGTCCGGCGAGGCCAGGAACAGCATGACCCGGGCGAGATCGGCGGGAGCGACCCATTTGGCCGGGTCGGCGTCGGGCATGTCCTTGCGGTTCTGGGCGGTGTCGAGGATGGACGGCAGGACGGCGTTGACGGTCACCGACGTGTCCTTGAGCTCCTCGGCCAGGCTCTCGGTCAGGCGGTGGACCCCGGCCTTGGAGGCGGCATAGGCACCCATGCCGGCGGCGCTCTTCAACGCCCCATTGGCCCCGACATTGATGATGCGGCCCTCGGGCGAGGCCTTGAGATGGGGCAGGGCGGCGCGGCTGGCGTTGAGCGCGGTGGTCAGGTTCAGGGCGAACATCTTCCCCCAGGCCGGATCGGCGTCGTCGGTGGTCTGCCAGACGAAGCCGCCGGCGATGTTGAGCAGGGCGTCGAGTCGGCCGAAGCGGGCGGCGACCGCGTTGATGGCCTTCGTGGCGGAGGTCGGATCGGTCAGGTCGACGCCGCCCAGTTCCAGCACGCCGTCGGGTGCGGACTGGCCCGTGGCATGATCGATGACCGCGACCTTCAACCCTTCGGCCAGTGCGGCTTCGACCACGGCCCGGCCGAGGACGCCGTGGCCGCCCGTGATTGCGATGACCCGCTCAGACATGCCGTTCTCCCAAAACCATTTTCCTATACCCGTCATCCTCGGGACAGGCCCGGGTGGTGACGGTCTCTACCGAGCGAAGACGCCCGCCAAAAGCCGCTCCAGCGCCTCGGCATCCACCGCATCGAAGGCGGACGTTTCGGTCGCGTCGACATCAAACACCGCGATCAGTTCGCCCGACCCGTCCAGCACCGGTACCACGATCTCGCTGGCCGAGCGGCTGTCGCAGGCGATGTGGCCGGGGAAGGCGTGGACGTCGGCGACGATCTGGGTGGCGCGGTCGCGGGCGGCGGTGCCGCAGACGCCACGGCCGAAGGCGATTCTCAGACAGCCGAGGGTGCCCTGGTAGGGGCCGACGACCAGTTCATCGGCCTTGTCCGGGTCGACGACGTAGAAGCCGGTCCAGAAGAAGAGGGGGAAGGCGTCAGCCAGCATGGAGGCGACGGTGGCCATGCGGGCGGTCAGATTGGGTTCTCCGTCCAGAACCGCCAGGATTTCGGCCTCGACCTCGGCATAGCGGGCGGCCTTGTCGGCGGGTCGGTCATCGCGGGCGGCATAGGCCATCGGGGGCGCTCCAAGGGTCGGATGACGCATATAGGAGGCCGGCGCGCGGCTGGCGAGGGGGCGATTTCCCCTCACAGGCGAGTGCACAACCCGCTGATTCCCGTGGAAAACTATGCCGGGGTCACAAATTGGCCGCTATGCGGCAACGGTTTATCGGAAACCGGCGTTTACCTTGACAGAAGGTTAACGGAGCCGGACTGTCCCTTCGCGCGGAGGTAGGCGCAAAGGGCGGGGGGCTGCCCGCTTTTGGACGTGTGAGGGGGAGTATGAGCGAGGGTCGATCCAACCAGGAAGACGGCTCCCGCTTTGGCCGGGCCCGGAACCCCGTGGCCATTGCCGCCGTCGCCGGGGTGCTGGCTGTGGCGGCCCTGGCCATGGTTTCCTGCGGCAACGGCAACGGCAATGGCGGGATGCAGTTCTGGCAGCGCAATGACGCGGCCTCCAACGCCTGCCCGCGTCCCGCGTCTCTGACCGGTTCCGAGTTCAACGCCCAGGAAACGGGTTTGCGGGCACTGCGCCGCGCGGCCTTCCGCGGTGACTTCTTCGCCCAGCTGGAGCTGGGCGGGCGCTATGCCGCGATCCGGGCCACCGACAAGAACATCGAGGACCCGATCGAGAGCGCCACCTGGTACGCCATGGCGCTGGCCAATGACGAGGGATACGCCCCGATCAACCGCGTCGACCGCGGCGGATTCGGTGGCTGGCGGCCGCTGTCGCGATACGATGACTGCCGCGCCTATGAGCGGCACACCGCCTATCAGCGTCTGGATCGCCAGCTGGGTCAGATGACCCGGGAAGAGCAGGAGGCCGTCCGGGACCGCGTCATCTATGTGCTGTCGACCCAGGACGCCCACGGCTATCGCACCCTGGCGCGGCTGCATGACGGTCTGTACGGCCCGTTCGGCGAGCCCGAGGACAATCGTCAGGCCCGCGAGGCCTGGGGCCGCAACGTCAACGGCAACAGTCGGGACCGCAACCGGCGCGGCTTTTACTCGGCCACCAACCTGTTCCAGCGCAACGACGTCGACGCCTATCTGTACAACTATCTGGCGGTGCAGACCGGCGACGTGGGGGCCTATGTCCTGCTGAAGGATTTCGAACGCTCGGCCCCGAGCCGCGACACCTATCAGCGGTTCGTCGAGACCAAGGCGCGTCAGTGGACGCCGCCGTTTGAATTCTATCCCAATACAGCGCCGCAGTCGGGCGTGCCCTTCTCGGACGAGAGCCGTCCGCGCGGCGATGCCTATGAGTATGCGCTGGGCCGGATGGGGGCCGAACTGCCGTTCCTGCACGTCGGTCGGGCGCTCCGTTATCTCGGGGTGAGCGAAACGGTCGCCCTGCGGCCCGAGGACCTGTCGAAGCGCCAGATCGAGACGCTGGAGGCCATGCTTGGTCACCCGATGGAGGGGCGGCTGTCCTATCTGGAGCGGGTTCGCGCCATCCAGATGGCCGCCATCAACGGCTCGTCCGAGGCGCAGCTGGTGCTGGCGGTCATGTATGCCGAGGGCATCGGTCTGCCGGCCGACTATGCCCGCGCCTTCAAATGGTTCGAGGAGGCCGCGCGCCAGGGCAGCCCCGAGGCCAAATTCGCCATGTCGAGCTATTTCGCGCTCGGCGTCGCCGGGGTCGCGGATCAGGACAAGGCCCAGGCGGTCGCCTTCCGCATCGACTCCGCCCTGTCCGGCTTCGGCCCCTCGGCCGGCCGCCTGCAGGCGGTGCTGGCCCAGGTCTCCCGTTCGCAGCAGCGCCGCTAAGGAGGGCGGAAGCATGAGCACCAACCGCACTCTTCTCGGCCTGATCGGCGGCGCCGCCGCCATCGCCGCAACCGTCACGATGTTCGCCATGGGCGACGGCCCGGCTCACGCTCAGGTCGCCGCCAAGGTGGAAAGCCAGACCCGACCCAATTTCGGGGTCTTGCTGGACCCGCCCACGCGGGGATCGCGCAGTCGTGGCTCGAGCCACCGGCGCTACGACTATGGCCGGCATCGTCCCGACTGGCGCCCCGGTCCCCTGCGGCCCGGCGGCGAGGAGATCGTGCTGGTTGACTGCGGCGGCAATCCGGGCACCGGCGCGGTCGAGGATGCCGTGCGTCGGGTGCGACCGGGCGGCACCCTGGTGATCCGGGCGCGCGGCGGGGCCTGCGTCGGCTGGCTGAACATCGACAAGCCGATGACCATCATCGGCGAGGGCGGTTTTGATCCGCGCGACTGGGCCAGCAATCCCGAACCGACCCTGATGGCCCCCGACGGCCTGCCGTGCATGACGGTGGCGCAGGGCGTCCGGGTCGAGATCCGTGACATGCTGTTCGCCTCACCCCGCGCCGGCGACGCCGCCTGTATCGTTGGCTACGGGGCGGAAATCGTCATGAACCGGGTCGGCTTCCGCCACGCGGGCGACGAGGCCGCCATCTATGCCGACGGCGGACTGCTCGACATCCGCGACACCATCATCGACGCCCAGACCATCGCCCCGGCCATCGTCGCCGACGGCGCGGTGCTGAATGCCTATGAGATGGTGGTCACCGGGGCGCAGTCGGGTCTGGAAATGGTGCCGGGTGCCGGCCAGACCTCTCGCCTGTCGGCGGTCACCCTGAAGGGGACGGGGGCGCCGAACGCTTTCGGGCCGCGGTCGATCGGCATCGTCATCCGGTCGGGCCGGGAATATGGCCGGGTCGAGATCGAGAACACCGCCGTCGTCGGCTATGTCGAGGGCGTGGCCATCGAGGGGGCTTCGGTCTCCATGACCAACAGCCGCATCGGCCGGTCGGACAAGGGCGTCGTCCTCTACAACGGCGAACTGCGCCTGACCGACAACCGCATCCGCGCCACGACGGTCGGCGTCGCCGCCGCCTCGGGCCACGCGGTGGTGGTCAACAACGTCTTTTCGGGCGTGCGCGAGGTGATCTATGCCGAGAACCGCGCCACGGTCGAAGCCGAGGGCAACCGGGTCTGGTCGCAGTACCTGTGCCGGGCCCAGTTCCGCGAGCGTTATCGCGGCCGCTACGAGCCCTACTGGCGTCAGGGACAGGGCTGGGAGTGCATGTACGGTGCCTATCCCCAGAACTGGTGGGCTGCTGAAGACGGTTTGCTGGGGCTGCCCTACCAGGACGACGGCTATCATCTGGACGGCTATCGCGAGTACCAGAGCGGAAACGGCTACTTCACCCGCGACGGTGTCTATGTCCGCGATGACCGCGATCGCGGCGACGACCGCTGGCGCGGCAGACGCGGCTTGTTCAACCGCTGAGATGTCGGATTTGGACCGAGGACGGCCCCGGCGCATCGCGTCCGGGGCCGTTTTCACGAGGCGGTAGGCGCGGAGGGACTCGAACCCCCAACCAGACCGTTATGAGCGGTCGGCTCTAACCATTGAGCTACGCGCCCTCCGGGCCGTAGTACCGGCCTAGCAGGCGGCCCGGCGGATTGCCAAGCGACATCCGCACGCCGTCAGTCTGTCGTCGATTTCACGCCGATGAATGGAACCTGCAAAGGGGCACGGGGCGTTCATTCAGGCGCAAACGGCCAAGGTGCCGCCATGGTCGTCGCCCAGGCTCGGGCAAGAGGCCGCCCGCTTTCAGGAGTTCTGACGTTATGATCCGTCCCGCCGCCCGCACCGTCGCCGCCCCGGCCCTGTCCAACCGCATGCTCATGATGAGCGGTGCGGTGATGGCCGCCGCCGCCCTGTTCGCCGCCGCCCCCGCCGCCCGTGCCCAGTCGCAGCCGGAGGGCGGCGCGCCGATGATGATCCACGCCATGGCCGAGCGGCCGGCGCTGAATCTGTCGGCCTATGGCGAGGTCAAGACCGCGCCGGACATGGCCACGATCAGCTTCGGCGTGGTGACCGAGGCGACGACCGCCGCCGAGGCGATGAGCCAGAACGCCGCGCGGATGAACCAGGTGATGGCCGCCCTGCGTCGTGCCGGGATCGAGGCCCGGGACGTCCAGACCTCTGGGCTGAACCTGTCGGCACAGTATGACTACGTCCAGAACGAGCCGCCCCGGCTGCGCGGCTATCAGGCCAGCAATCAGGTGACGGTGATCATCAATGACCTGACCAGGGTCGGGACGACCGCCGACGCCGTGGTCGCGGCGGGGGTCAACCAGATCAGCGGCATTTCGTTTGGTCTGAAGGACCCCTCGGCCGCCGAGAATCAGGCCCGGCTGATCGCCGTGCGCAATCTGCAGGCCAAGGCGGCCCTGTACGCCCAGGCGCTGGGCGTGGAACTGGGCGGGATCCGTTCGCTGTCGGAAGGGGGCGGCTACAGCCCGCGCCCGCAGGTGATGTACGCCCGCGCCGAGATGGCCATGGACGCCGGCTCAACCCCGGTCGCGGCGGGTGAGCTGACGGTGCGGATCGATATCACGGGCGTGTATGACCTGAACCGCTAGGGTCGCCGCCAGAGAACAGGCGGGCCCCTTCCGCCACGCGGGAGGGGCCTTTTGCTGTTTGATTCAGTCGGAGCGAACCAGCACCATCCCGACGCCGAGATTGAGGATGTAGCCGACCCCGACAATGGCCAGGGCCGTGACCGCCCCGTCGTCCCGCAACAGCAGGATCAGGCTCCATGGCAGGGCCAGGATGCGGGCGGGCTGGACGGTCAGTTCGTTCAGCGACAGGCCGAGCAGGCGCAGACCGGCGGGTGTCGCGATCAGCAGACTGATCGCGCCGGCGACGGCATAGAGGCCGTAGAGCAGCCATTTGATCGAGGACAGGGTGCGGGCCATCAGGATCTCCTCCTGACAGGGAAGGCTCCGACAGCCCGGCCGTCAAGCCGCATCAAGAGCCGTCACTCGATCTCGAAGACGACGGTTACGCGGGACGTGGCGCTGACCGGCTTTGGCGCGACGGTGATGCTGACGGCCGCAGACTGGATACGGCTGCCGGTCACTACAACCTCGTCCAATTCACTTGCCTCCTGGGCCAGAACATCGATCACACGGGATGACGGGTCCTGGATACGCAGTATGCGAACGATCCGGCGGCCGGAGGCTTCGGCGAGCATCCGCGCCTGGCGCTCGGCGTCGGAGAACGCGGCCCGATTGGCGGAATCCTGGAGGGCCCGCATGTCGATCAGGACGTAGTCTTCCAGCCGGGCTCGCACGGCTCCAAGCTCCGAGGCCAGGGAGATCGCGTCACCTGCGCGTTCCGCGGGTGAACCGGTAAATGTCAGGGCCGATCCCACCGAATAGCCGATGATCGGACAGTCGGTGGTGTCCCTGTCGTACTCACCGGTCCCACAGGTCGGCTCGTGATTGGGGTCGACCGAAATATCGCCTGACGTCACTTGCCCGTCCGTGAGACCCTGGAGTCGAGGCAGGGTGTCGATCATGCGGGCCTGCGCCGCGGCAAGCGCGCGGAGGGCTTCCAGCTGGGTGGCACCGCGACCTTCGACGGTGACATTGACCTTGAACTGGTCCGGCTGAGCTTCAGCCCCCCCGCTGCCCGTGACGACGATGGTCGGGCGATTGGCGAAGCTGTCCTGGGCCGCCGCCGGCACGGCGAGTGCGGTCGCGGCGACGACGATGCATGCGAGCGTCTTCATGGTGTTCTCCCCTTGGTTGAACCAAGAGAAGGCGTCAGCCCTGAAGCGTCAAGCCGCGCGTTTGATGGCGTTGTCGTCGTCGAGCAGGACCACGGTCGGGGACCACTGGCGGGCTTCTTCCTCGGGCATCTGGCCGTAGGTCACCACGATGACCTTGTCGTTCTTCTGCACCAGCCGGGCGGCGGCGCCGTTGACGCCTATGACGCGAGAGCCGCGGGGGGCCTCGATGGCATAGGTGGTGAAGCGCTGGCCGTTGGTGATGTTCAGCACATCGACCTGTTCGTGCGGAAAGATGCCGGCGGCGTCCAGCAGGTCGGCGTCGATGGCGATGGAGCCCTCATAGTCGAGGTCGGCCTGGGTCACCGTCGCGCGGTGAAGCTTGGCCTTCATCAGGGTGACCAGCATGGGGAGTGCGGTCCGGATGTGACGCGGGGCGATAGGCCCCCGCTCGCAGACCGCTCATATAGGGGTTTCGCCCCCGGCCTTCAATCATTGTCGTTGCGATGCAGCATCCGATGCTGCGACGCGGTTCGCCCGTTACGGGCAGTTCATTTGACGGAGAGGCTTGTCCCTCTATGGTCAAAATGTGGCCATGACCCGGCCCGCGCTCCGGACGACTCCCCTCGCCATGAAGCAGTTTTTCCTGACCGTGCTCGGTGTCTTTACCGGGTTGTTCCTCTTTCTGGTGGTGGTGCCGGTCATCTTCATCTTCTTCGCGGTCGCTTCGGCGACGTCCCAGGAGCCGACCCCGCGCAATACGGTGCTGGAGCTGGACCTGCGCGCCGGCGTGACCGATCAGGCCCCCAACAATCCGTTCGCCATCTTCGGTGGCTCGGGCCTGTCGACGCTGCAGATCGTCGACACCCTGGCCCAGGCCGGAGAGGATGACCGGGTCAAGGTTCTTCTGGTCCGTCTGCCGGAGGCCGGGATCAACCCCGCCGCCGCCGACGAGATTCGCCAGGCCGTTCGCCGCTTCCGCGCCTCGGGCAAGGTGGTGTTGGCGCACAGCCAGGGCTTCCAGCCGGTCGGGACCACGGTCTCCAGCTATATGGTCGGGGCCTCGGCCTCGGAACTGTGGATGCAGAACACGGCCGCCTTCCAGCTGGCGGGCCTGTCAACGGACAGCCTCTTCCTGGCCCGCGCCTTTGACCGGTACGGCGTCAATGCCGAGTTCGAGCAGCGCTATGAGTTCAAGAACGCGGTCAATGAATACACCCAGAACGACTATACCCCGGCCCACCGCGAGGCGATGACGGCGTGGATGACGTCGATCTACACCTCGGCCCTGGCCCATGCGGCGCAGGACCGGCGGCTGACCCCGGCGGCGCTGCGGGCGACGATAGAGGCGGGGCCCTATTCCTCGGCCCAGGCCCTGCAACTCAAGCTGATCGACAAGATCGGTCAGGTCGAGGAGGTCGAGGCCGAAGCCAAACGCCGGGCCGGCCGCAACGCCGAAATCATGGAGTTCGGCGACTATACCGCCAGCCAGGGTCCGCGCACGGGGTCGGGCCGCAACGCCATCGCCATCGTCGGCGGCGAGGGCAGCATCATGACCGGCACGGGCGGCAGCGCCGACCCGTTCGGCGGCGGTTCCTCGATCATGTCGGACGACCTGGCCGAGGCGATCTACGACGCCATTGAGGACGACCGCGTCAAGGCCATCGTCTTCCGCGTCTCCTCACCCGGCGGCTCGCCGGAAGCTTCGGAGCAGATTCTGGCGGCGGTGCGCGCGGCCAAGGCGGCGGGCAAACCGGTGGTGGTGTCCATGGGCGATTATGCCGCCTCGGGTGGCTACTGGATCAGTTCGGAAGCCAACTGGATCGTGGCCCAGCCCTCGACCCTGACCGGATCGATCGGGGTGTACGGCGGCAAATTCGTTCTGGCGGACGCGCTCGGCCGGTTCGGCGTCGACATGCGCAATCTGTCGGTCGGCGGCGACTATGCCGACTCCTTCTCGCCGTCGCAGGAGTTCTCCCCGTCGCAGCGCGCGGCGTTCGCGGCCCAGATCGACCGGACCTATGAAGAGTTCATCGCCCGGGTGGCGGCGGGCCGCCGTCTGCCGCCCGCGAGGGTGCGCGAGATCGCTCGCGGCCGCGTCTGGACCGGTGCCCAGGCCAGGGAGATTGGTCTGGTCGATCAGCTGGGCGGGCTGGAAGAGGCCATCGCCAAGGCGCGCGAACTGGCCCGGATTCCGGAAGGGGATTCGGTGCGGTTCCAACGCTATCCGGAATCGAAGTCACCGTTCGAGGCCCTGTCGCAGGCGTTCGGTGTCTCGGGTGAGGCGGCGCGGGTTCTGGTCGGGATCGGCGGGGTGATGAACGACCCGGCGGCCGAGGCGACGGTTCGTCGCATCCAGACCGACCGGGCCCGTGCCTCCGGCGCTTCGGTGCTGGCGGACCAACCCTACTGAACCGGAACACTCGCCTGTGAAGGGGCCGGTCATTGACCGTTCACCCGTGTGGACCGACATTGGAAGTTCGGCGTTGTGTTCGCAGCGTCTGTGAGGTGATTTGATGACCGAGTCCGACCGTCTGATCTTTGGCCCGTCCGCGCGTCGTCCGTCGAATGGACTGCTGGCGTCGATCCTGTGGCTGGGCGGCGTGATCGCGACGGTGGTCGCCATGGCCGTCGGAGCCGTACTGGCGGTGTTCACCGCCGTCGCGGTGGCCGTGATCGCCCTGTTCGCCGCCGTTCTGGTCTTCTTCGCCGGTCTGGCCATGGGCGCGCGCCGCAAGGCCGTCTTCCGTACCCGCCGCGCCGACGACGTCATCGAGGCACACAAGGTCGACGGGGCCTGGGTTGCCTATGGCTGGGAGCGGCCGGGCCGGTAGGCGCGCTGTGCTGACCGTCAAGGACGCGCCGTCTCCGAATTTCGACGCCCGACGCGGCCTGCCCGACATGCTGGTGCTGCACTATACCGGCATGCGCACGGCCGATGAGGCGGTGGCCCGTCTGCGGGACGCCGAGGCCAGGGTCTCGGCCCACTATGTGGTCGATGAGGACGGTTCGATCCTGCGGCTGGTGGCCGAGGAGCGCCGCGCGTGGCACGCGGGGCAGGGCGCATGGCAGGGCGAGACCGACTGCAACGCCGCCTCCATCGGGATCGAGATCGTCAATCCGGGCCATGAGTTCGGCTATCGTGACTTCCCCGAGGCGCAGATCGCCGCGGTGGTCAGTCTGGTCAGCGATATCCGCACGCGCTGGACCATCCCCGACGCCCGCATCATCGGCCATTCCGACCTGGCCCCTGAGCGCAAGCAGGACCCGGGCGAACGGTTTCCGTGGAAGCGGTTGGCCGCGGCCGGCCACGGCCTGTGGTTCGAGCCGGCGCAGGAGCGGGTCGCGGCGCTTGGCGGCCCGCTGGGGCCGGGGGATGAGGGGCTGGGGGTGATTGTGATGCGCGCCGGCCTGCATCGTCTCGGCTATGCCCTGACGCCGGGCGGGGACTATGACGAGGCGACGCGTGTGACCGTCGAGGCCTTCCAGCGCCACTGGCGGCCGGGGCAGGTGAACGGGATCGCCGACGGCGAGACGCGAGCGACGCTGATGGGGGTGCTCCAGCTGGCGACGGCTGAGAGCGCGACAGGGGTGTTGAACTAGCCGCTGCCATGACCCGGAATGCTGACATCGATGCCAGGGCGCGGGAGGCCCGTATCAAGCACCGGGCCCGGGTCCGGGCCGAAGTTGAGCGGCGCGGCCTTGCCTCGGTGATGAACCAGACGCGCTGGACCGAGCTGCGGGAGGCGGTCCGGGACCTGCCGTTCACCCCGCCGTATCAGCGCCAGGACGTGCTCGACCCGCCCGAAGCCCTGTGGTTCTCGGACCAACTGGTCGACCAGGGATGCTGGTGCGCTGAGTGTCTTGACCCCCTCTATTCGATCGAATGGTTGAGGATCATCCCGCGGCTCTGGCGGCATGAGGGGGCGCTGGTCCCGCTGAAGCCGGCGGGCGATTGCACCGACGCCCTGCGGACCGCCCTGTCGGGCCTGAGCCTCCCGTTTCGCGAGGACGAACGGGGGTTCTGGATCCATGGCTATTCGGTGGGTGATCCCACGTTGGATCCGGCTCCTGCGCAGGTCTGACGGGCTGACGTTCGGGGCCGCGCCGAGGGGGCGGGCCCGCCATGGTCAGCGCGGGCCGACCGGGATGCCGGTCGCCTCCGTACACCTCACCGAAAACCGGAACCCGGTGCCGTCCTCGTTCCGCACGCTCTCCCGGCGGCATCCCGGCTCGGTCGGCGAGCGGCCTTCCGGCAGCGGCAGCGAGAGGGCGTCGGTGGCAACGAGACGGTCCGTGCAAGCCTGCACGGATTCTTCGGGCCACCGCCATGTCTGGCCGCGGCAGGCGTGATCCGCCGCCGCTCGCGTCGTGCTGGCCCTCGCCGGGGTCAAATCCGCTTCAGACAGCCCCCACAGGTCCATCGTGCGATCGCTCAGGGCCCGGCTTCGGTCGGCCACGCATGCCGCATGGGCGTCTGTTTCCGGCTGTTGCTCAAGAGAGCACTGTCGCCCGATCGCGGCCTCGACCTCCGCGGACGTGCATCGGTACCAGTCCCGTGATCTCGCCGGGCTCCGCGCACCTTCGTTCGGCCCGGGCCGGGGGGGAGGCAGGCAGGGCTCCGCGGTCGATGCCGCGGCCGATGTCCGGGGTGGGGAGGGCTCCTGCGGCGCGGCCGCTATCAGCGCAACCGTGGCGCAGATGAGCGCGATACGATTCATGTCAGCGATCCTCCCACCGTATGCCTACCGGTCTGATGCAGGTTTTCCTACTGACGGCGTCTGATCGTGGTCCACGCGCCGAGTTGACGTGCGGCCGGCTGACGCGCATCTGTCCCCCGTCAGACGGCCGGGCGGTCGCGGCGGGGGTTATGCCCCCGTCGAGGAAAGTCCGGGCTCCACGGTGAAAAGGCGGCGGGTAACTCCCGCCCGGGGTGACCCGAGGGATAGCGCCACAGAAAGCAAACCGCCTGCCCCTCGGGGCAGGGAAGGGTGAAAGGGTGGGGTAAGAGCCCACCGCGTGCCTGGCAACAGGGACGGCATGGCAAGCCCCGCCTGGAGCAAGACCGAATAGGGATGTCGCGCGAGTTCGCTCGCAGGGTTCATCGCCCGAGGCATCCGGGTAGGTCGCGAGAACCGGTCAGCAATGGCCGGTCCAGAGGAATGATCGTCACCGCTTTCGGGCGGTACAGAACCCGGCTTACAGGCCGTCTGGCATTATTTTTTGGGCGCTGTCGCTCACGACGCGTCCCGGCCTTCGCCGGGATGACGATGCTCGCTGCTTGAGTGCAGCGCAGCGTCACGGCGCGTCACGGTGGCCCTAGAAGCGTTTCCGGGCCTTGTCGGCGGCGTCGATCAGACGCAGGCCGGAGATCTCGGCGGCGTCAGCCGTCAGGTCCATGGCGGCCGGCGGTGGATCCTGGATGATGACCCGGCCGTCGACGGCCTTTGGAACCATCGGCTTGCCCGGGTCCGGAGCAGGTTTGTTCGGCATGGGATCAAAACCCGCTTCGCCACCAACGGTTCCAGAGGCCGCGCCATGCCCGTCCAGCGTTAACCCCTTGGTCCGGAATGCGGCGCACGATCAGTCCACAGCCCTGTGTATAGTTGAATGTTCTGGCTATGTTCATGTCAATACAGTCGAAATGCGCCGCTCGAAGGTTAACCGGCGTCAACTAATCCCATTGAGGCCCATTCAATCCCATGCTATCCCAGAAGCGCGAGGGCGTTTAACGGGATAGAGGGCGGATCTGAACGGTCCGATTTGGGGCAGGCGTGTTTCTCTCGACCTACGAGAAACAATTGGACGGAAAGCGACGCCTGCTGATCCCGCAGGAGTTCCGCACCGCCGACAATGGCGCCGAGCACGGCGTCTTCTGCTTCTTCGCCCTGGCCGATGACTGTCTGGAGGCCGGTGGCGACAAGCTGATGGCCGAATACGTCGCGCGCATCGAGGCCCTGCCGTTCGGCAGCGACCGTCGCACCGCTCTCGAGGAGACCTTCTACGCCGGCCAGCGCCCGCTGTCATACGACGGGGGCGGTCGCATCACCCTGCCCGAGAGCCTGTGCCAGGAGGCCGGCCTGGGCGAGGATGTGGTCATCGTCGGCCTGGGGGCCCGTTTCCAGATCTGGGACCGCGCCCGCTGGAAGGCCCGGTTCGACGCCCGTCGCGCCCTGGCCCGTCAGGTCATGAACGGGGAGGGGCAATGAGCCCGCACGCCCCCGTCCTGCTCGCCGAGGTCATCGAGGCCCTCGCGCCCGGCACCGGGGATGTGATCATCGACGCCACCTTCGGGGCCGGCGGCTATACCCGCGCCATTCTGGCCTCCGGGGCGACGGTGATCGCGCTGGATCGCGATCCGACGGTCCAGCCACATGCCGACGCCGTGGCCAATGACTATCCCGGCAAATTCCGGCTGGTGCGGACGCCCTTCTCGGGTCTGGCGGAAGCCTTCGCCGACAGCGGCGAGGCGCGGCTGGACGGGGTTGTGTTCGACATCGGCGTGTCGTCGATGCAGCTGGACCAGGCCGAGCGTGGCTTTTCCTTCATGCGCGACGGGCCGCTGGACATGCGGATGTCGGATGAGGGCGAGACCGCCGCCGACATCGTCAACGGCTGGGACCACGGGCCGATGGCCCACATCTTCAAACTGTACGGCGACGAGCGACAGTCGGGCCGCATCGCCACGGCGATCCTGCGCCGCCGCGTCGAGCAGCCGTTCGAGCGTACGCTGGACCTCGCTGCCGTGGTGGAGAAGGCCCTGGGCGGGCGTCGCGGCGCGCCGATCCACCCGGCCACGCGGGTGTTCCAGGCGCTGCGCATCGCCGTGAACGACGAGCTGGGTCAACTGCGTCAGGGACTGGAGGCGGCCGAGGCCGCGCTGTCGCCCGGCGGACGGCTGGCGGTGGTGACCTTCCATTCGCTGGAGGACCGGATCGTCAAGGCCTTCCTGACCGAGCGGACGGGCAATGCGCCGGGCGGTTCGCGTCATGCGCCGGTGGCGGTCGAGACCCGCAAGCCCAGCTTCACCCTGTCGTTCAAGGGCGCGCGCGAGGCCGGTGAGGCGGAGCGCGCCGACAATCCGCGTGCCCGGTCGGCCAGGCTGCGCTCGGCTGTCCGGACCGACGCCGCGCCTTGGGGGAGGATCGCCGCATGAGTACGGCCATCGCTACCCTGAACCGGCTCTACAGCTGGAAAATTCGCGGCGTCCGCTGGGTCGAGATCATCGGCGTCCTGCTGGTCGCGGCCATGGTGTTTTCGGTCTATCTGGCCAAGGCCGCCGCGGCCGGCGAGAGCGCCCGCATCTCCGATCTGGAGCGCCAGATCGGTGACAACAGCAAGCGGGTCCGGCTTCTGAGGGCCGAGGTCGCCAAGCTGGAGCGGCCCAATCGGCTGGAGGCCCTGTCGCGCGATGCCGGCCTGGGCCCGGTCGACGTGCATCGTCAGGCCACCGCTGACACCCTGCCGACCCTCGCCCGGAACCCCGAGCCCCGACCGGTCGTCGTCGCTCCGACTCCGGCAGAGGTCGCCCCCGCGCCCGCCGCCACTCCGGAGGTCGAGCGATGAGCGCGCACGATCCGCATGCCGGGCCCCGTCCGACACCCTCGTGGGGCGTGCGCCGGTTCACGCCATCGTGGCGCTGGCTGTCCGAAGCCATGTGGTGGGTCGAGAACGCCTTTGGCCGGGCCCACGCCGATGCCCGGCCCGAGGAAGATACCCGGGTCCGCATCTTCCTGATCCTGTCGGTGTTTTCGGCGGCCTTCGTTTGCCTGACCCTGGGGGCCGTCCATGCGGCCCTGATGACGGCGGAAGCCGGCGGCGGTTCGTCGGGGCACCCGAACGCTGTGGTGCGCGGCGACATGGTCGATCGCAACGGAGCCCTGCTGGCGACCAACATCGTCCACTACGGCCTGTATGTTGATCCGGCCCAGGTCTGGGACCGTCGCGCGGCGGCGGTGCAGATCCGGCGCGCCCTGCCGCGGGTGTCAAAGACACGGCTCGATGCGGCCCTGTACGGCGACCGCCGCCTGCTGGTGATCAATCGGCTGACCCCGCGCGAGAAGGTGGCAGTCCACAATCTGGCCCTCGGCGGCGTGACCTTCGAGCCCGAGGATGTCCGTATCCATCCGCTCGGCCAGTCGGCGCGTCACGTGGTGGGCAGTGTCGATACCGGCGGAGTCGGCCTGTCCGCCGCCGAACGCGCCTTCAACGACGAGATCCGCGCCGCCGGAGCACGGGGCGAGAGCTTCCAGATCTCCATCGACCTGCGCATCCAGGGGGTGCTGGAGAACGAACTCGCCGCCGCCGCCGCGGAGAGCGAGGCCAAGGGCGCGGTGGGTATCATCACCGATGTGCAGACCGGCGAGGTTCTGGCCATGGCCAGCTGGCCGGGATCGAACTCGCGCAACCTCGCCACGGCCGCCACCTATGAGATGGGGTCGGTGTTCAAGACCTTCACCGTCGCCGCCGCCATCGACACCGGCCGGGCCGATATGAACACCCTGCTGGACGCCTCCGAGGCCCTGCAAATCGGCAACCGGCGGATCACCGACTATCACGCCACCAACAAGGTGCTGACGCTGGAAGAGGTCTATCTGCACTCGTCCAACATCGGCACCTCGCGCCTGTCGACCGAGATGGGGCCGCGGGTCATGCGGGACTATTTCGAGCGTTTCGGCCTGATGTCGCGGGCCCCGTTCGAAATCCCGTCGGAAGGCCCGATTGTTCCGCACGAATGGTCGGATTCGACCCTGGCCTCGCTGTCGTTCGGCTATGGCATCTCGATCACCCCGTTGCAGATGGCGGCGGCGATGGGAGCCATCACCAACGGCGGGCGCTACATCCCGCTGACCCTGCGCAAGGGCGGGATGCCCAATGTCCGCGGGCGCCAGATCATTTCGCCCGAGACGTCCCTGACCATGCTGGACCTGTTGCGGCGCAACGTCGTGCAGGGCTCGGGCGGTCGGGCCGAGGCCCCTGGCCTGCGCGTCGGCGGCAAGACCGGTTCGGCCAACAAGTCGGTCAACGGCCGCTACAACACCGCCCACGCCGTCGGCACCTTCGCCGGCGTCTTCCCGGCGGACGGCCCGGTCAACGCCCGCCGCTACCAGATCCTCGTGCTGATCGACGAGCCCCAGACCTATCCGCGTACCGGCGGCTTCGTGGCCGCCCCGGCCGTGGGACGTATCGCCGACCGTATCGCGCCCTTCCTCGGTGTGGAGCGCCGCGCCGATCCGTATCGCACCGCCGTCGGCGACCGGATCCCGGCCTTTGAGGACCAGGAGGGCGACGGACGATGACCGCCCTGCGCCCGGCCCCGATCAAACTGTCCGAACTGCTGCGCCGCGACGTGGCGGCTGACCCGATGATCACAGGCGTCACCGCCGACAGCCGCAAGGTCGCGCCGGGATCGCTGTTCGTGGCCCTGCCGGGCAGCGTCGCCGACGGTCGTGCCTTCATTCCCCAGGCCCTGTCGCAGGGGGCCGCCGCCGTGCTGGCCCCGGCCGACACCGACGTCGCCATGGCCCCTGTTCTGGTGACCTCGGGCGATGTTCGAAGGGCCTATGCCATCGCCGCGCGCGGCTTCTACGGGACCCAGCCCGCGACCTGCGTGGCCGTGACCGGGACCAACGGCAAGACCTCGGTCGCCGCCTTCTGCCGCCAGATATGGGCCGCCCTCGGCCTGCATTCCGCGAGCATGGGAACGCTCGGCGTCGTGGCACAAACGGGTAACGTTAACCGGGCGTTGACGGGCCCTGGCCTGACCAGCCCGGACGCCGCCGACGCCGCGCGGATGCTGGCCGATCTGGCCGGGGGCGGGGTGACCCATCTGGCCCTGGAGGCCTCGTCGCACGGCATCGACCAGCGGCGGCTGGACGGGGTGACCCTGCAGGCCGCGGCCTTCACCAATCTGAGCCAGGACCACCTCGACTATCACGGCGACATGGTCGCCTATCGCGACGCAAAGCTGCGTCTGTTCGAGACCCTGTTGCCACGCGGCCGGACGGCGGTGCTGAACGCCGACGCCGACGCCTATTCCAGTTTCGCCGCCGCCTCGATCATGTCGGGCCTGGGCATAATGGGCGTGGGCGAGCGGGGGCGGGACCTGACCCTGATCGCCCGTCAGGCCACGCTGGGCGGCCAGCGTCTGACCATCGATGTGCGCGGCGACCTGCATGAGGTCATGCTGCCGTTGGCCGGGGCCTTCCAGGCGTCCAACGCCCTGGTCGCGGCGGGCCTGTGCATCGCCGCCGGTGAGACGCCGGAGCGGGTGCTGGCCGGGCTGGAGCAGATCACCGGGGCGCAGGGACGGCTTCAGCGCATTCCGGATGCCGGGCGCGGCGAGGTCTATGTCGACTATGCCCATACGCCAGACGGGCTGGAGACGGTGCTCAAGGCGCTGCGGCCGCATGCGACAGGCCGGCTGATCGTGGTCTTCGGGGCCGGAGGTGACCGCGACAAGGCCAAGCGGCCGCTGATGGGCGCGATCGCAGGCCGGCTGGCTGACATGGTCATCGTCACCGACGACAACCCCCGTTCCGAGGACCCGGCCGCCATCCGCAAGGCCGTGCGCGCCGGATGTCCCGATGCACGTGAGATCGGGGATCGCCGCGCCGCCATCCGTGAGACCATCGGGATGATGGGCGACGGAGATGTGGTGGTCATCGCCGGAAAAGGGCATGAGCAGGGTCAGATCGTCGGCGGGGTCACCCATCCGTTCGACGATGCCACCGAAGCCGCTGAAGCCCTCCGCCTCCATGCCTGACAAACCCCTCTGGACCTCCGCCGAGATCGTGGCCGCCACTGGCGGGACCCTGTCCGGTCCGGCGTTCACAGCAAATGGCCTGACCTACAACAGCCGCGAGATCGCGCCGGGCGAACTGTTCCTTGCCCTGAAGGGCGCGCGCGACGGGCATGATTTCGCGGCCGCCGCCTTCGCCGCCGGCGCGACGGGAGCCCTGACCGAACACGCGGTCGAGGGCGGGTCGTCGGTGGTCGTGTCGGACACCCTGGCGGCGCTGGAAGCCATGGGAATGGCGGCGCGGGACCGGACACCGGCGCGGCGCGGGGCTGTGACCGGCTCGGTCGGCAAGACCAGCGTGACCCAGGCGATCAAGGCGGGGCTGGACCTGGCCGGCCCGTCCCACGCCTCGATCAGGAGCTACAACAACCACATCGGCGTACCCCTGACCCTGGCGCGGATGCCGCGCACGACCGAGCGGGCCGTGTTCGAGATCGGCATGAATGCGCCGGGCGAGATCGCGCCGCTGTCCAGGATGGTCCGGCCCCACGCGGCGTGCGTGACCACGGTGGGTCCGGTGCATATCGAAGCCTTCGCCGACGGTGAGGCCGGGGTGGCGGCGGAGAAGGCGGCCATCTTCGAGGGACTGGCCGCCGACGGCGTGGCGGTGTTCAACGCCGACGTGGCCTTCGCCTCGGTGCTGGAGGCCGGGGCCCTGCTCGCCGGTGCCCGGATCGCGACCTTCGGATCGGCCGCAGGCTGTGACGCCCGGCTCATCGATTTCCAGCCGCATGACGCCGGGGCTCGTGTCCGGGCCGAGCTGTTCGGCAAACCGGTCGATTTCCAGCTGGCCCAGTCGGGCTTTCACTGGGGGCTGAACAGCCTGTGCGTGCTGTTGATGCTCGACGCGCTGGAGGTGTCGCTGGAGACGGCGTTGAGCGCCCTGTCCGAGTTTCAGCCGCTGGCCGGCCGGGGGCAGACCGTGGTCGTGAACGCCCCGGGTGGGGCCTTCACCCTGATCGACGAGAGCTACAACGCCAATCCCCTCTCGATGGCGGCGGGCTTCCGCAGCCTTGGCGCGCGGCCGGTCGCGGCGGGCGGCCGCCGGGTGGTGGTGCTGACCGACATGCTGGAGCTGGGCGACCAGTCCGAGGCTCTGCACGAAGGGCTGGCCGGGCCGATCGACGCCGCCGGACTGGATCTGGTCCACGCCGCCGGGCCGGAGATGAAGCGGCTCTATGACGACCTGCCGGGTTCGCGCCAGGGCTTTTGGCGCGAAACCGCCGCCGAACTGGCCGCCGAGGCGGCGATGCTGGTCGGGGCCGGGGACATCGTCATGGTCAAGGGTTCGAACGGATCGAAGGCGTCGCTGGTCGCCAAGGCCCTGGCGGCGCTCGGAACCCCCTCAAGCAGCGACGCGCCGCGCGCGAAGCGATAGGGAAGCAACATGTTTTACCTGCTTTATCTCCACTACGCCGACATCGCGCAGGACTATCCGCTGCTCAATCTGGTTCAGTACCAGACGGTGCGGGTGGCGCTGGCCATGGCCACGGCGATGATCGTCGCGGTCACCATGGGCAGCCGGTTCATCGCCTGGATGCGGGTCAAACAGGGCAAGGGCCAGCCGATCCGGTCGGACGGCCCGGTTTCGCACCTGTCCAAGGTCGGGACCCCGACCATGGGCGGACTGATGATCCTGGCGGGGATCGCGGTGGCGGTCTTCCTGTGGGGGGACCTGACCAATCCCTATATCTGGATCGTCTCGGGCGTGACGGCGGCCTTCGGCCTGCTGGGGTTCGTGGACGACTATGCCAAGGTGTCGAAACAGACCTCGGCCGGGCTGACCTCGAAACAGAAGCTGCTGGCCCAGGTGGTGGTGTCGGTGATCGCCGGGGTGCTGACGGTGCTGTGGATGACGGCTTCGCCGACCACGCCCAACCTCGAGACCTCGATCGCCTTCCCCTTCTTTAAGGCCGTGCTGCTGAATGTCGGCTGGTTCTATGTGCTGTTCGCGGCCTTCACCATGGTCGGCTTTTCCAATGCGGTGAACCTGACGGACGGTCTGGACGGCCTGGCCATCGTGCCGGTGATGATGGCGGCCGCGGCCTTCGGCATCATCAGCTATCTGGTCGGCAACTTCATCTTCTCCGGCTATCTGGGCGTCCATCATGTGCCGGGCGCAGGCGAGCTGGCGGTGTTCACCGCGGCCATCATCGGGGGTGGGACCGGCTTCCTCTGGTACAATGCCCCGCCGGCCAAGATCTTCATGGGCGATACGGGTTCGCTGGCCCTTGGCGGCGCGCTGGGCGCCATCGCCGTGGCCACCAAACATGAGCTGGTGCTGGGCATCGTCGGCGGCCTGTTCGTCATCGAGGCCGCCTCGGTCATGATCCAGGTCGCCTATTTCAAGGCCACGAAGAAGCGCATCTTCCTGATGGCCCCGATCCACCATCATTTCGAGAAGATGGGCTGGCCGGAGTCGACGGTGGTGATCCGCTTCTGGATCGTCTCGGCCATGCTGGCGCTGGCAGGGCTGGCCACGCTGAAACTGCGCTAGCCGCATGATCCCGGTCCCCGGCTTTGAAGGGCGACGCATCGCGGTCTTCGGCCTGGGGCGGTCGGGGATCACGGCGGCCCGCGCGCTGCACGCCGGGGGTGCCATTCCCATCCTGTGGGACGACAGCGTCTCCAGCCGGATGCAGGCCGAGGCGGAGGGGTTCGCGGTCGAGGATCTGACGGGTGCCGACTGGTCGGCCTTTGCGGCCCTGGTGCTGTCGCCGGGCGCGCCCCTGACCCATCCGAAACCGCACTGGACCGTCGGCAAGGCGAAGGCGGCGGGCGTCGAGGTGATCGGCGACATTGAACTGTTCGCGCGCGCGTTCGCAGCCCTGCCGGCGGCGGATCGTCCGAAGGTGGTCGCCATCACCGGCACGAACGGGAAGTCCACCACCACCGCCCTGATCGGCTGGGTGCTGAAACAGGCGGGGATGAAGGTCGCCGTCGGCGGCAACATCGGCATCGGCGTGCTCGCCCTGCCTGCGCCGGCCGAGGTGGCGGTCTATGTGATCGAGGTGTCGAGCTATCAGCTGGATCTGACGACGGGGTTCGCGCCGGATGTGGCGATCCTGACCAACATC
This sequence comes from Caulobacteraceae bacterium, assembly GCA_965284535.1. GTDB lineage: Bacteria > Pseudomonadota > Alphaproteobacteria > Caulobacterales > Caulobacteraceae > Brevundimonas. The sequence continues at coordinate 49,235 of OZ260090.1, read as the reverse complement.
AGCCCGGATCATCTGGACCGGCACGGCGGCATGGAGGGGTATGTCGCGGCCAAGGCGAGGATTTTCGCCCATGCCGGCCTGTCGCTGGTCGGGGTGGATGAGGAATGGGGGCGGGGGATCGCCACGGCCCTCGCCGCGGAAGGCCGCATCGGAACTCTCATCTCCGCTCATCCCGGCGAAAGCCGGGACCCAGTGCTGTCCAGAGAGGCTTCGGCTTCTCAGGACAAGGGTTCGAGCGAACATCCCCAGACCGGTCATCCAATGGACTGGGTCCCGGCTTTCTCCGGGATGAGCGGAAAAGTAGGGGTCAGGCCCGGCAGCCTATCGATGGCTGGCGGGCCTTCCATCGACCTCACCGGCGCCCGCTCCCTACCCGGCCGTCACAACGCCCAGAACGCCGCCTTCGCCTATGCCGCCGCGCGGGCGCTGGGCGTCAGCCACGCCGCCGCCGTCGAAGGCCTGATGACCTTCCCCGGCCTCGCCCATCGCATGGAGGAGGTCGGCCGGCTCGGCCGCGTCCGGTTCATCAACGACTCCAAGGCCACCAACGCCGACGCCGCGCGGCAGGCCCTGTCGTCCTATGAGCGCAGCTTCTGGATCGCGGGGGGGCGGGCCAAGGGCGGCGGGATCGACGATCTGGAGGACCTGTTCCCGCGCGTGGTCGAGGCCTTTCTGATCGGGGAGGCGGCGGGGCCGTTCGCGGCGCGGCTGGGAGAGACGCCGCACCGGATCAGCGGCGATATGGCCTCGGCGGTGCAGGCCGCGTACGAGGGCGCCGCCGCGACGGGGCGGGAGGAGGTGGTGCTGCTCAGCCCCGCCGCCGCCAGTTTCGACCAGTATCCCGATTTCGAAGTGCGCGGAGAGGCGTTCCGGGCCGCGGTTCTTAACCTCGGGGCTACGCCTTCAGGGCATGGTTAGCGAACCATGACCGCCCACAGCTACAATCCCGCCTTTTCGCGCAACGATCAGAGCCCCGTCGCCAAATGGTTCTGGACGGTGGACCGCGGGCTGCTGGCCGCGGCCCTGACGTTGATCGGCCTGGGCGTGGCGCTGAGTTTCGCCTCCAGTCCGGCGGCGATCCTTGCCGATGAATCGATCTCGGACCCGTTCCACTATTCCTGGCGGATGATCGTCTGGGCGACGGGCGGGACGGGAGCCATGCTGATCGGCTCGCTGCTGTCGCCCAAGGGCGTGCGGCGGATCGCCCTGCTGGCCTTGCTGGGGGCCATCGTGACCATGATGGCCCTGCCGTTCATTGGTGACGAGGTGAAGGGGGCGGCGCGCTGGATCAATCTGGGCCCGTTCAGCCTGCAACCATCGGAGTTCGCCAAGCCCGGCCTGATCGTCTTCGCCGCCTGGATGTTCTCCGAGGCGCAGAAGGGGCAGGGGGTGCCCGGTGTATCCATTGCCTTCGGGACCTGGGCCCTGACGGTCGGCCTGTTGCTGATCCAGCCCGACATCGGCCAGACCCTGCTGATCACCACCACCTTCATGGCCGTCTTCTTCATGGCCGGGGTGCCGCTGAAATGGGTGGCGGCGCTGGCGGCGGCGGGCGCGGGTGGCGTGGTCTGCCTGTATTTCGCCTTCAGCCACATGCGCGATCGCCTGAGCCGGTTCGGTTCGGACGACGTCGGGGCCACATACCAGATCGACCGGGCCTCCGAGGCCATCCGGGCTGGCGGACTGGTCGGACGCGGGGTCGGCGAGGGCGTGATGAAGCGCAACGTCCCCGATCTGCATACCGACTTCATCTACTCCGTCGGGGCCGAGGAGTTCGGCCTGATCCTGTCGCTGGCCATGATCGCCCTCTACGCCTTCATCGTCGTGCGCGGCATGCGGCGGGCGATGAAGCTGACCGATGCTTTTGAACAGGTGGCGGCGGCGGGGCTGTTCATGCTGATCGGGCTGCAGGCCTGTATCAATATCGCGGTGAACCTGAATCTGATCCCGACCAAGGGGATGACCCTGCCCTTCATCAGCTATGGCGGTTCGTCGATGCTGGCCATGGGGCTGACCATGGGCCTGGCCCTGGCCCTGACCCGCCGTCGGCCCGGTGCCTATGAGCCGGGGGCCAGCCTGCCGGAGCGCGGGCGGATATTGCCGTGACATCCAGGGTCTGTGTCGTCGCCGCCGGGGGGACCGGCGGGCATATGTTTCCGGCCGAGGCGCTGGCGCGCGAGCTGGCGGGGCGGGGCTGGCGCATCGTGTTGGCCACCGATCACCGGGGCGAGGCCTATGCCCAGGCCTTTCCGGCCGAGGAGCGGATCGCGCTCGACGCCGCCACAGGGCGCGGGCCGGTCGGCATGGCCAAGGCGGGTGCCGCCATCACGCGCGGCCTGTTCAAGGCGCGGTCGGCGCTGACGCGGCTTGATGCGGCGGTGGTGGTCGGCTTCGGCGGCTATCCGTCGGCCCCCGCCCTGCTGGCCGCATTGAGCCAGGGCCGGCCGACCCTGCTGCATGAGCAGAATTCGGTGCTGGGCCGCACCAATCGCTGGCTCAGCCCCTATGTCGGCGCGATCGCGGCGTCCTTCCCCAACCTGCGTCTGGTCCCCCCGGGGGTGGAGGCGCGGGTGACCCTGATCGGCAATCCCGTCCGGCCGGATATCCGCGCCCTGTTCGACCGGCCGTACGCCGCCCCGACCGCGCGCGGTCCGATCCATGTGCTGGTCACCGGCGGCAGCCAGGGCGCGCGCATCCTGGCCGAAAACATCCCGCGGGCGTTGGCGGCCTTGCCGGCGCCGCTGCGGAAGCGTCTGAGGGTGCAGCAGCAGGCGCGGGCCGAGACCATGGACGCCGCCCGGGCCGTCTATCAGGCGGCGGGGATCGAGGCGGAGGTGGCCCCCTTCTTCGGCGACATGGCCCGGCGGCTGGCGACGACGCATCTGGTGATCGGCCGGGCCGGTGCCTCGACCTGTTCGGAACTGGCCGTCGCGGCCCTGCCGTCGCTGCTGATCCCGCTGAAGATCGCCATGGACGACCACCAGCGCTTCAACGCCGCCAGCCTGGCCGACGCCGGGGGCGCGCAGGTGGTCCTCGAGGATGAGGCGTCGGTCGAGAGGCTGACGGTGGTGCTTCAGGCCCTGCTGTCCGACCCGGGCCTGCTCACCGCCATGAGCGTCGGAGCCCGTTCGGCGGCGCTTCCGGACGCGACCCGAAAGTTGGCGGACATGGTCGAGGCGGGGGTGGGCTGAGCCTGGCATCGAGCTCGGCTGACACCCAATTCTCCGCCCATCCCCGCGAACGCGGGGACCCAGTCCTGTCCAGCTTGATGCAGGTATTTCGGGACTGACCACGGCGCGACACCGGCAGGGTTACATCGCCCAAAGAACTGGGTCCCCGCGTTCGCGGGGATGAGCGGTATTGAGTGTAGAGCTAATCGGCGGCCAGTTGGGCCCGGCCGTGGGTCACGGCCTCCAGCAGCGTGGTCGCGTCGATGCCGTAGTCGCCGGGATTGCAGGCGGCGACCACCATCTCGAAGGCGTCTCCGCCCCGGGCGGCCTCATAGGCCGGGGCATCATCGGGCGTGGCCGGGCCTTCTTCGCCGCCTTCGCGCACCGAGGCGAAGTCGAGCCGGTCGACCTTGCCCCCGGGGTCACAGTCGAACCGCCACCACGACCAGCCGCCCCAGTAGGCCGCGCCACCCGCCGTGAACCCGGGCTCGACCACCTGGAACACCCGGATTCGCCCGCCCGGGCCCTCGGGCACGAGGCTGGCCAGGTCAGCGTACTGGGCGAACCGGCCGGCACCGAGAAAGACGAACCGGTGCGGCGGCTGCGCGGGCTCGGCGGTCAGCAGCGAAAGCAGGGTCAGAAACATTTGCCCATCGTAACCGGGCGTTGACCGCGATGCGACTAGGCTGGGTCCATGACGCGCTTCATGACCCTGGATTTCGCCGACGGAGACCGCAGCCAGACTCTGGCGCGGGTGATCGGCATGGCGCGCGGGGCCTATGGCTATGTGGTGACGCCCAATGTCGACCACATGGTCAAGCTGATGGACGGCCGGGTCGGGCGCGAAGTCTATGAGGGCGCGGCGCTGAAGGTCTGCGACAGTCGCATCCTCAGCCATCTGGCGCGGCTGCGCGGCGTGACCCTGCCGGTCTATCCGGGCTCGGACATGACCGCCGACCTGCTGGGGTCTCCCGCGGCCGAGGGGCTGACCATCGCCGTGTTCGGACCGGACCGCGCGGCCTTCAACGACCTCGCCGCCCACTATCCGCGCCAGACGCTGAAATACCTCGAGGCTCCAATGCTGGTTCCGGGCACCCTGGCCTGGCGCGCCGCCGTCGGCCACGCCGCCGGGGCCGATTGGGACGTGCTGCTGGCCTGCGTCTCCTTCCCCAAACAGGAACTGTTCGCCCACGCCCTGCGCGCGGCGGGGCGGAAGACGGGCGTGACCCTGTGCGTCGGGGCGTCGGTCGACTTCCTGACGGGTCGCCAGCAGCGGGCGCCGAGGCTGTTCCAGCGCCTGTCGCTGGAATGGCTGCACCGCCTGCTGAGCCAGCCGCGTCGGATGTTCCGCCGCTATGTCATCGAGGGTCCGGCGATCTTCGGGTGGTTCGTGCGGACGGAAATCCTGAGCGGACGCTAGGTCCTCCCCCTTGGGGGAGGAATGCGGTTAAGCCGCCACGATCTCTTCCGCCTGCTGCAGGTCCACGCTGACCAGTTGGCTCACCCCCCGCTCGGGCATGGTCACGCCGTAGAGGCGGTCCATCCGGCTCATGGTCACCGGATTGTGGGTGATGACGATGAAGCGGGTGTCTGTCCGCTTCCGCATCTCGTCCAGCATGCGGCAGAAGCGGTCGACGTTGGCGTCGTCCAGAGGAGCGTCGACCTCATCCAGAACGCAGACCGGCGCCGGATTGGCGAGGAAGACGGCGAAGATCAGGGCCGCCGCCGTCAACGCCTGTTCGCCGCCCGACATCAGACTCATAACGGCCAGCCGCTTGCCGGGGGGCAGGCGTAGATCTCGAGGCCGGCCTCCAGCGGATCGTCGCTCTCGACCAGTTTCAGCTCGGCCTGGCCACCGCCGAACAGGGCCTCGAACAGGGATTTGAAATTGTCATTGATGATGTCGAAGGCGGCGACCAGCCGCTCGCGGCCCTCGGCGTTGAGCTCGTCGATGCCGTCGCGCAGCCTGGAGATGGCGGTCGTGAGATCGGAGCGTTCGACCTTCATGGTCTGCAGCCGGTCGCCGTATTCGACGGCCTCGTCCTCGGCCAGCAGGTTGACGGCCCCCAGTTGCTCGCGCTCGCGCTCCAGTCCGTAGAGCAGGCTTTCGGCACCGGCGGCGTCGGGCGGGCGGGCGATGGCGTCGTCGGTCAGCTTCTGACCGAGGTCCTCCGGCGACATCTGGGCGGTTTCGCGGACATTGGTCTCGGCCTCGGAGAGGCGTTCGGCGGCGGCCTCCGCCCGCGCGGTCAGCCCGGCCCGGGCCTCACGGGCCGTGGACGCCGTGGCCTCGGCCGCCCGGGCGGTGCGGTCGGCCTCGGTCGCCGCGCCTTCGGCCACCGACAGGGCGTCGCCGGCGGACTTGCGGCGGGTCTCGGCGGCGGTCAGGGCGTCGAGCAGGGCGGATCGTTGGGTGGCCAGCTGTTCCGGAGCCGCGGAGGCCTGTTTCAGGCGGGCGGCGGTCTTTTCGGCGTCCTTCTCCAGCACCGCGATCCGGGCGGTGGCGTCCTTCGCACGGACAGCCCAGCCGTCGCGTTCGCGGGTCAGGCCATCCAGCCGGGACTGACGGCCCGCGACCTCGCGGGCCTCGGTGTCGCGTTCGACCCGGGCCGTGGCCGCCGCGCCGCGCGCCGTGTCGGCGGTGGCCCGCGCCGTGGCCAGTTCAGCGCGCAGGCCGTCGAGGGTTTCGGACGGGGCGTCGGTGCCCTGCGCCTCGGCCAGCGCCGCCTGCGCGGCCTCGACCTCGGCGGTCAGTCGCGCGGCCGTCTCATCCAGCGCCAGGGCCCGGGCCTCCTTGCGCGCCTGATCGCGGCCGAGGCCTTCCAGCCTGTCGCGCGCGGCGGTGACCGCCTTGTCGAGCGGGAAGGGGGCGGCGCGGGCGGTCTTAACCGTCTCCTCGGCGGCGCGGAACGCCTCGGTGGCGGCCTTCAGCGCGGCCTGGGCGGCTTCCAGCGCGGGTTTGCCGCCGTCGATCTCGGTCTCCAGCTCGGACAGGCGCGTGCGCTGGGCCAGGCGGACGGCGGCCGGGCGGGGGGCCTCGGCGCGCTGGACGAAGCCGTCCCAACGCCACAGGTCGCCCTCGCGCGTCACCAGCCGTGCCCCGATCGGGAGGGATTTCGCCAGCCGCTCGATTTCGCCCGCGGGGGCCAGGCCGCACAGGGCCAGACGCGCGGTCAGCTGCTCGGGCGCGGAGACATGGGCGGCCAGGGGCTCGACGCCGGTCGGCCAGACGGGCGCGGGAACCTCCGCGCCCGCCCAGTAGGCCGCCGCGCGGGCATCCAGCGCCGCGTCCAGATCGTCGCCGAGGGCGGCGGCCAGCGCCGCCTCATAGCCCTTGCCGGCCTCGACCCTGTCCAGGGCCGGCGCATGCTCGCGCTTGCCCTGCACCAGAAGCTGGGCCAGGCCGCGCGCCTCGGTCTGGAGACGGCCCAGCCGGTCCTCGGCGGCGCGGGCGGCGGTGCGGGCCTCGGCCTCGGCGCGGGCGCGATCGCCGCGTTCGGCCTCGGCGGCCTCGACCGCAGTGCGTGCGGCCGCCAGCCCGGCCTGGGCGGCTTCGAGCGCGGCCTTCGCCGCCTCGATCTCGGGTGTCTCCAGCGGGCCCAGCGCCGCGCGCTCGGCCTGGGCCGAGGCCAGTTGCGCCTCCGCCCGGGCCACGCGGGCCTCGGCGTCGCGCTTGCGGGCGCTTTCGGCATTGACCCGGGCCTCGACCGAGGCGGCGGCGCCGGCGACGCGTTCGACCTCGGCGTCGGCGGCCTTGCGGGCACCCTCGGCGGCGGCGAGGGCGGCTTCCAGCTCGGGGCCGCGGGTGGGGGCACCGGCGATTTCGGCGGTCAGGGTCTCCAGCGCGGCGTCGAGCCGGGCCAGTTCGTCGGCGGCATCGCCCGACATGGCGGTTTCCCGCTCGATGTCGGCGACAATGCGGGCGGCCTCGGCGGTCAGGCGGTCGACCTCGGCGCGGGCGGCCTGTTCGGCCATGTCCAGACGGTCGCGTTCGAGACTGGCGCGGTGCAGCAGGGCCCCGGCGACGGCGTCTTCCTCGCGGGCGGGCTTGAGCGCTTCCTGGGCGACCAGCGCCGCCGTCTGGGCCCGGCTGGAGGCGGTGGTGGCATCACCCACGGCACGCTCGGCCTCGGCCAGTTCGGCGGCAGCGGCCTCGGCGGCCAGGCGGGCGTCATTCCAGCGCACGAAGAGCAGGGCGGCCTGAAGGGCGCGGATTTCGGCGGAGATCTTCTTGTAGCGCTCGGCCTGCCGCGCCTCGCGCTTCAGCCGGGTCAGGGTGGTTTCCAGTTCGCGGCCGATGTCGTCCAGCCGGTCCAGATTGGTCTCGGCGGCCTTGAGGCGCAGTTCAGCCTCGTGCCGGCGGGTGTGCAGGCCGGCCACGCCGCCGGCTTCCTCCAGGATACGGCGGCGGTTCTGGGGCTTGGCGGCGATCAGCTCGCTGATCTGGCCCTGACGGACGAGGGCGGGCGAATTGGCGCCGGTCGAGGCGTCGGCGAACAGCAGCTGGACGTCGCGGGCCCGGACCTCCTTGCCGTTGATGCGATAGGTCGAGCCCTGACCCCGATCGATGCGGCGCGAGACCTCCAGCATGGGACTGTCGGTGAAGGGCTGGGGGGCCCGCCGCTGGGCATTGTCGATGGTCAGCTGGACTTCGGCGTGATTGCGCGGCGGACGGTCGGCGGCACCGGCGAAGATGACGTCGTCCATGCCCTGGCCGCGCATGGCCTTGGCGGAGTTGGCCCCCATGACCCAGCGCAGGCCCTCCAGCACGTTCGACTTGCCGCAACCGTTGGGACCGACCACGCCGGTCAGGCCCGGCTCGATATGCACCTCGGCGGGATCGACGAAGGATTTGAAACCGACGAGCCGGAGGCGCTGGAACTGCATGGTTCCCTACGCGGTCACTGGCCTGCGGCGGCCGCCCGGATCGCGACCTCCAGCCCACCCAGCGAGCGGTCGGTCACCCGGCGGCCGTTCACGAAGAAGGCCGGGGTGGAGTTGACGCCCGCTGCTTCCGCGCTTTCGATGTCGCGGTTGATGGCGTCGCGGATCGCCGGCGTCGCAACGCAGGCTTCGAGCTGCGCCTGGGTCCGTCCGCTGACGGCGATGGCCGGGGCGTACCAGGCCTCGCGTGTCCCGCCCCGGAAGACGGCTTCCTGTCCGTTCATCAGGGCCGAGGCCACGTCGAAGAACCGGTCCGGTGCCGCGCACAGGGCCAGGGCTGCTCCGGGCAGGGACATTTCCTCCGGCAAGGTCGGCAGGTTGCGGAACACGAACCGGACCTGGCCGGTGTCGATGAAGCGCGCCTTGAAGGCGGGATAAACGAACCGGTGCCAGTCGGCGCAGTGGTTGCAGGCGAAGGAGGCGTATTCGACCACGGTGACGGGTGCGTCAGCGCGGCCGATGCTGCGGTCGGCCGCCGTCACCGGGGCGAGCGTCTGGCGCGCGGCGGCGGCGTCAGATCCGGACACGGAGGCTCCGACCGCGGGGGCCAGGAGCGCCAGCGTCAGGATCAGAAGGGACCGCCTGGAAGAGATCACGGCCGCGATCAGCCCTTGGCCAGTTCAGCGTCGATGGCGCGCGACAGATCGGCCATGGAGGCCCCTTCGCCGCCCGGGCTGATCACTTCCACGCCGTTGACGAAGAAGGCCGGGGTCCCGTTCACTCCGGCTTTCAAGGCGGCGTTGGAGCGTTCCTCGGCGGCTTTCAGTGCCTCGGGATCCCGGATGCAGGTCTCGATCTGCGCGTTTGTCAGGCCGGCACCATTGCCGACGCGGAACAGGGTGTCGCGCGGATTGACGCCCGCCCGCCATTCGTTCTGGCTGGCCATGATGTTGTGGACGACGTCGAAATATTTGTCCTCGCCGGCGCAGCGGGCGATCATGAAGCCGGCGACGGCGACGTTGATCGGGGGCGTCGGCAGCTCGCGGAACACGTAGCGGACCTTGTTGGTGTCGACATAGGCGGCCTTGAACGCCGGCCAGGTGTTGTCCTGCCAGGCGGCGCAGTGCGGGCAGGTGACCGAGGCGTATTCGACCACGGTGACCTTGGCACCTTCATCCGCGCCCATGGCCATGTCGCCCTCGACAGCCGCTCCGGTGCCGCCGCCGTTGCAACCGGCCACGGTGGCCATGGCGGCCATGGCCACGGTGGTCATTGCCGCGCGGCGGCTCATGGCAGCGTATTTGGTCTGGGCGCTCATGGCGTCGTCCTCGAAAAGGGCAGGATTGGGAAAGCATCGCGCGATTCCCCGTTGATACGCGCGCTTCAGCACTTTCGAGAACAGAAACGGCGAAGTTTTGTCAACGGCCCGTGGGGTCGCGCCGGCTTCGGGCGGGCCGTTCAACAGGCCGCGGGAATCGTCGCGGCGTCGACCCGGCCCCCATGCGGATCGCCGGATCGATGCGAGAACCCGTTCTAGCGACCGGCCGCGGTGTCACCCGGGCGACAGGCGTTGAAGGCCCGGACCGAATATCCGATCGTCACCACCATGGCGGCGGCGACGACGACCACGCTGGCCGTATCGGCGAAGGCGAGGGGGGCGAAGGCCCAGAGTCCGGCGAAGGTCAGGCCCGCCAGGGTCAGCGACCAGCCCCCGACTCTCAGCGCGGCCTGGGCGCGGGCCTCTGCGACCGGCGAACTGCGAGCCCGGCCCAGCTGTTTGGGCATCAGATTGGCATAGCCGGCCAGCATCAGGCCGATCAGGACCTGCATGGTCCGCCGTCCGGCTTCGTCGCTCAGCATTCCCGTGGTCTCGGCGTAGCGGATGGCGAAGGCGGAGCCGAGGATGAAGACGGCGAGGGCGATGGCCCAGGTCAGGCGTTTGGTCATCAGGGTGTTTCCTTGTCGATCTGGGGGGCGGCGTCCTGCGCCGGGCCGGCGGCCCCGAATCCGAAGGCCTGGCTGAAGCCCAGCAGGGCCTCTTCCAGCACGGACAGTTTGAGCCGGTAGGTGATGGTCGTGCCCTGTTTGTGGGCGTCGATCAGGTCGGCCTCACGCAGCACGGCGAAATGCGCCGACATCGTGGGTTTGGAGACCTCGAAATGTTCGCTCAGTTCGCCGGCCGTCATGGGCCGTTGGCGCAGCAACTCCAGCACCTTGCGACGGGTCGGGTCAGCCAGGGATTTGAAGACCTTGTTCATGTATCGTTATTTAGCTAAACATCGAAACAAGGTCAAGCGGGTTTTGTTCGGGGCGGCCGCGGGCCTGTCCGGGGGTCAGCCTCCGGAGCGGTTTCGGCCCTTATCGGGATCGCCCAGAACGGCGCGGCCCAGCCGCTCCAGAGGGCCCTTCAGGGCGTCCGGCGCATCGGCGACCGCGGCCTTGAGCGCCGCTTCGTCTCCAGCGCCCAGCGGCTGGGCGGCCGGCCGGCGTTTCGGCGGGGCCGCGATGTCGGACGGCGGTTTGACCGGTCCCTGGGCGATGCGCAGCCGCTCGACGCTGCCGGCCCCGAGGAACAGATTGACCCGGGCGAGAATGTCTTCGGACTGATGCTGCACCAGCAGGGCGGCAGGGCCGGCCACGCGCAGTTCCAGCGTGCCGCCCGCGCCGCCGCGGCCCTTGGTCAACTTCTGCGGACGGGTGACCCGGGCCAGACGGTCGCCGACGATCTCGCGCCATCGCGGCTCCAGCGCGGCGGCCCCGCGGCCGAACTTCCCGTCCAGCTCCTTGATCAGCCCTTGCAGGGCCCGGCCGACCCTGGGGGCGGGGCGGGGGGCGGGACGCGTGCGTCGGCGCGACAGGATTTCGCGGACCTCGGCGTCAGTGGGAAGGGGGCGGCGCATCGGGCGACAGTAGGCGAAACAACACGACAGCGCACGTGGCGTTGACCTCGCCCCCTGTGACGTTTGCGCGAAGACAAACCCCATTTCGGGTACCCCGGTTATTGACCCCTCCAGGTGGAGCTTTCTTAGTCGATGTTACCGGTTACCTGACCGGTGTGGGGGAGCGTGGTTGTGGGTACCGTAGTCAGTTATTTCGACCACAGGCGGCGGGCCAGGGGCGGGAAGGCACGGCTTGTCGAACCCATGGTGATCGAAATTCTCGAAGCCCTGCTGGCCCTTGGTGGCTGTGCGCACCGGCAGATGGTCGCGGACCAGATCGCCCAGCGCCGCAGCGGTCGAGCCGGCCCCGCCGAGGTCGCGGCGCGCAACGAAATCTACGCCGCCTTCGACGCCTATATGGTCTGGACAGCGAACCGAAAGATCGCGCCGCTGCTTGATCTCCCCCTGGGAGAGGGCAGTTACCGCTGGGCCCTCACCGATGCCGGGAAACGCCTGTTCCAGTCAGCCCTGCCTGCCGCGCAGATGGTCCGCTGACCGGCGTCGGCGGCGACGACCGGCCCGGGAACTTCTTGACCTCCGTCTCGAACGTGGGGGGGGCGGCGGGGTCCGGCTGGGCAACAGGGCGCAATGACGCGATGACGCGCATACAGCGGGCCAAGGTGGCCTGGCTGTGTGCGCGGATGCAACTGGCCTATGTCGAGATCACCCGTGGTCTGGTCGACGGCGACCTCGCCTGCAGCCTGCTGCTGCCGGCCATTCTCGACGCCAACGTCGGGCATCTTGATGCGGACCCGGATATCAGCCTCCGTCACCAGCCGCTGGACGCCGCCTATCCGGACGAACAGCGGCGGCCCGCCAATGCCCTGAGCATCGCTCACTTTCTGGATATTCCGAGGGAGACAGCGCGGGCCAAACTGACCGGCCTGGTGGCGAACGGCATGCTTTTACGGACCCCGGCAGGCTATATTCTTCCGGCCTCGACCCTCGTGTCGGACGCGTTCCTGCCGGCGATTCCGCGCTATCTCGACGCACTCGACGGGTTCGTCAGCGGCCTTGGCTCAATCCGCGCCTTCGGCCTCCGGCCCGGAAGCCGGCTGGCCCAGCCGGTGTGGCCGGTCGCCTGGGCCGCCATGAGGCTTAGCACCGCCCATGTCCTGCGCGAGACGGCCTATACCCGCGATTTGACGCCCGGCATGAACCTGACCGCCAGCTACATCCCGCTGAGCGTGTGCCATTTCGTCGGCGGTCAGTTGCGCCTTCTGCCGCAGATGCCGGCCCGTGGCGGCGCGCTGGCGGTTCTGGGGCCGACCTTCGGACCGGTCCGCGGTGCCGCCGTCGCGGCCAGACTTGGCCTGGCGGAGGAAACCGTCCGTCGGCATCTGGGGCAGTTGGTCGAGGCGGGCTATCTGTGTCGTGTTCGCGGCGGATACGACGTGGTTCATGACGCGGCGATGGAGCCCGTCTGGCGAACCTTCCAGAAGCGGGCGCAGGCGAATGCGCGCCAGTTGATCTGGCGACTCACGACGACGGGGGTGGTCCGGACGGCCGATTGAGCGGGCCGTCATCGGCCATGGGCACCCGCGCCCGGCACGTCTATGCAGGGCCGATGCCTTCCACTCTCCTCCGCGCCGCCCTGCTGGATTGGTACGATGCCCATGGGCGGACGCTGGCCTGGCGCGCGTCGCCGGGGGAGACGGCCCTGGATCCATACCGGGTCTGGCTGTCCGAAGTGATGTTGCAGCAGACCACGACGGCGCATGCGACGCCCTATTTTCTGGCTTTCACCGCCCGCTGGCCGACGGTCTCCGATCTCGCGGCGGCGGACGACAGCGATGTCATGGCCGCCTGGGCCGGGCTGGGCTACTACGCCCGCGCCCGCAACCTGCTGGCCTGTGCCCGGGCGGTGGCGGGAGAGCATGGCGGGGCGTTTCCCGACACGGAGGCCGGTCTGCTGGCCCTGCCGGGGGTGGGTGCCTATACCGCCGCCGCCGTGGCCGCCATCGCGTTCGGGCGGGCGACCAACGTGGTGGACGGCAATGTCGAGCGGGTCATGGCCCGGCTCTTCGCCGTCGAGACGCCGCTGCCGGCGGCGAAGCCGGAGCTGAAGCGGCTGGCGGGGTCACTGGTCGCCGACGACCGGCCCGGTGACTGGGCGCAGGCGCTGATGGACCTCGGAGCCACGGTCTGCCGGCCGGGCAGGCCAGCGTGCGAGGCCTGTCCGCTGACGGCGTGGTGCTCCGGTTTCGCCTCGGGCCATCCCGAACGCTGGCCGCTGAAGAACAAGAAGGCGGATCGCCCGCACCGCACCGGCATCGCCTGGGTGCTGCGCGACGATCAGGGGCGGGTGGCGCTGGTGCGTCGGCCGGACAGGGGGCTGCTCGGCGGGATGCTGGGATTGCCGACTTCGGACTGGAGCGTCTCACCCGTTGAGACGCCGCCGCCGGTCGCCGCTGACTGGTGCGCGGCCGGGGCCATCGACCACGTCTTCACCCATTTCTCGCTGACCCTGACGGTACGGGTGGCCGAGGGCGGGGGCGATTATCTCTGGACCGATCCGGAGGCGGCGCTGGCCGCGCTCCCCACCGTCTTCCGCAAGGCGCTGGAGCGAGGTCTGGGCTGATCCGCCCTACTGCATCCCCGCCCGCACCTCGGCCCTCAGGGCGTCGATCGAGCGGAGACCCTGGTCGGTCTTGAAGCGCCAGTAGGTCCAGCCGTTGCAGGCCGGGGCGTTCTCGAACAGGGCGCCGAGCTTGTGGATCGAGCCGGTAAGTTCGCCGGCGACCAGCGAGCCGTCGGCGCGTACGCGGGCCTCGCGGTCACCGCGCGGGCAGTACAGTTTGTCGCCGGGGGCCAGCAGGCCGGCCTCGACCAGGGCTCCGAACGGCACTTTCACCTCGGCGCGCTTGGATCCCATGACGACGAGGTCCTCGGGCGCGGCGGGGATGACGGCCTTGATCCGCTTCTCGGCGACCCTGGCATAGGTCTCGTCGCGTTCGATGCCGATGAAATGGCGGCCCAGCCGTTTGGCGGCCGCGCCGGTGGTACCGGTGCCGAAGAAGGGGTCCAGCACCACGTCGCCGGGACGGGTCGCGGACAGCAGGACGCGGTGCAGCAGACCTTCCGGCTTTTGCGTCGGATGGGCCTTCTTGCCCTCGGCGTCCTTGATCCGCTCCTCGCCCGTGCACAGGGCCAGGGTCCAGTCGGAGCGCATCTGGGTGTCTTCGTTGAAGGCCTTCAGGGCATCGTAGTTGAAGGTGTAGCGCTTCTGCTCACGGCTGCGGGCTGCCCAGATCAGGGTCTCATGGGCGTTGGTGAACCGCGTGCCCTTGAAATTCGGCATCGGGTTGGACTTGCGCCAGATGATGTCGTTCAGAACCCAGAAGCCGAGGTCCTGGATCGCCGTGCCGAGGCGGAAGACATTGTGATAGCTGCCGATCACCCAGATCGAGCCTTCCGGCTTCAGGACGCGGCGGCATTCCTTGAGCCAGTCGCGGGTGAAGGCGTCATAGGCGGCGAAACTGTCGAACTTGTCCCAGTCGTCGTCAACGGCGTCGACCAGGCTGTTGTCCGGCCGCAGCAGGTCGCCGCCCAGCTGCAGATTATAGGGCGGGTCGGCGAAGACCATGTCGACGCAGGCGTCGGGCATCGACCGCAACACCTCGATGCAGTCGCCGCGATGAATGACGTCGGTCTTGAACTCGGACATGGAAACGCGGCCCCGCACGGTGTGAGCGGCGATGGTGAATCCCTGTGGTTAAGGCGGGGTTAGTCGGTCACCCTTTTGGGCGAGGGAGTCGCGGGGGCGGGAACGGGCATATAGGGGGCTGTGATCTCCACCTCGCCGGTGTTCGGTCTCCCGGCCTCGGCGTTGGCGATGAACTGCAGCTCGCTCAGGGCGGTCGCGTTACCGGGCTCGGCGACCAGGGACGCTTCGTAGGCCTCGCGGGCCTCGCGCAGTCGCCCGAGTTCCACGAGCGTGTATCCAAGCCGTCGCTGCATGGCCCCCGAATCCGCCTCGATCAAAGGGTCACCGGTCGTCAGCGCCGGCTTGAGCAGCAGATAGGCCTCTTCCCAGCGCTGCTCGCCGTGCAGGGCGACCAGCTTTTCATTGAGCATCATCCGGTCCAGCGGCTGCAAGACCAGCCCACGATCCAGTACGGCATGGGCGGCCTCGAAATCCCGGCGCTCCACCGCGGCGCTCCCCAACAGGAATGCGATGTTCGGATAGACGTTGGGTCGAGCCACCACCTTGATCTCGCCGCCGCCGCGGGCCCCTTCGATTTCCCCGATCCTGCCCGCCAACGCCATGATCTCTCCACGGTCATCCGCGCGGATCAGCCAGCCGCCCTCGACTTCCTGCATCACGGGATAGGTCGCGGGCGCGTGGCTCATGGCGGTCATCAGGGCGGGCACGTGTTCCTGCAAGGCGGCAAAGCCACCGGTATTCGTCGCGGTCATGGCGGCGCGGTAGGCCTCATCGTCAGCGCGTTCGGAGGCGAGGGGCCCCTCCGGCTGGACAGTGATGTGGACCTGGGGCCGCGCTTGCGCCGGGTTCGGTGTGTCCTGGACGACGGACGGGGCCGCGAGGGGCGCGGCATGGCAGGGCGCGAACGCCAGGGCAGACAGAAGGACACCGACGACCAGTGTGTGTTTGAAGCGCATTCCAATACTCCCCGACGCCCCTCCACCCTCAGGCGAGACCCGCGCCGATGCAACCGTCAGCTTCGCGCAACGTCCCATTGATCGCCGCTGACAGGCCCGGGCGACGCGGGGCTCTATCGGAACAGGCGCGCTTGCTCCACTCTGGCGGAAGCCAATGGGTGAAGCTGGGGGATCAACATGCTGAAATGGGCCATTCGCCTGATCGTCGCGGCTGTTTCACTCGTGATTCTGGCCATCGCCTCGTTTGCGGGGCTGCCCTGGCTGCCCGTCGTCGGGGATCAATTCGGGTCAGGCCCGTTTCGCGCCCATCTGGCGGCGAATGAGACGGTGCTCGACCTCGCGGCCCCGGATGCGGGCTTCGAACTGCCCGCGGATGACCTCGATGCCCGGTATGTCATCCTGGGCGAGATGCATGGGTATGCGCTGCCCCAGCAGTTTGACGCGGCGCTGATCACCTATCTCCAGACCGAGGGGCCGCCGCGCTGGTATCTGGCCGAAATGACGCCGCGCGAAGCCATCGCCGTCAACGAATATCTGGCCGGTGGCGGCGACCGCCATGCCCGGGCGGTGTTCGACCGGTTCGCCGCGATGCGTGTTCAGTGGGCGAACCGCGAGTTCTTTCAGAAACTGACCGCTCTGCGCGCCTTGAACGAAACGCTTCCGGCTGCGCGTCAGGTCCGCTTCGTCGGTATCGATCTCGATCGCGCCGGCGATCCGCTTGAACTGCCCGAAGCAGGCGCCGGCGCGGGGCCGGACCTCGGCGATCCATCCACCGCGCGGGCCGTCAACGAGGCGCTGCTCGGCGTGCCCGCGGCCAGCGGCAGCCGCTACAGGGCCATGAAGGCCCGACTGACCGCCCTGGCCGGAATGCCGGGCTTTGCCGACGCACGGTTTGTCGGACTGTGGGGCATCTTCCACGCAAGTGAGGCGCCCATCAACGGCTCCCAGCCGCTCGCGCTCTGGCTGCAGGACACCGCCGCGCCCTACGCCGGCGAGGTTGTAGCCATCAATTCGATGTGCGTCGGCGCCTGTTTCAACATGATGCCGGCGGCGGCCCTGCCCGGTCCCATGGCGGGCCCGAACGGGGAAGATTATTCCTGGGTCCCGATGGACATAGGGAACCCCTATTTTCAGCGTCCCAAAGGCATCAGCGACCTCACGCACACATTGGGAACGGACCGCGCCGCGCTCTACCGCGTCGGAGGGGAGGGCAGCCCCTACAACCAGAGCAACCGTCTGGCCGCCTCATCGGGGTATCTCGTCATGATGCAGCCGTGGGAGGTTTCGGGCACGACCGCGCAGATGACGGACTACGTCCTGCTTTATCGCGACAGCGCGCCGCTTCACCCATGGTCGGGCGAGGCTTTCGATGTGAGTGGTTCGGCGGCGGCAGCGAGGTAGTGGAACGTCAGGTGGGTGGTCAACGCGAACCGTCGAGGCGGCTTGGGGCGGTCCCGACATCTTCCAGGGTCCGGCCATGAAGGCGGATGAGGCGATCGACGCGCTGAGTGAGAAGGAACGGGAGGCGTTGCGTCTCCTGCTCGCCGGATACGACGCCAAGTCGAGCGCCCAAAAGTTGGGTGTGTCGCACCATGCGATCCACGATCGCCTGCGTCGCGCCCGGGAAAAACTGGGGACGAACGGCAGCCGTCAGGCCGCCCTTCTGCTCAGCGAGGCGGAGAAGGCGACCCCCGATTCCCTAGTGCACGAACCGTTCGGGGGTGAGGCGACCGCGGCTTCCCCCGAGGATCCTTCCAGCGCCAACAGGAAGCGACCGGGCTCATCCGGATCGCAGCGGCGCAACAAAGGATTGATCATCATGTCCGTCAGCATCCTCATCGTCGCCGCCGCCATCGCGATCACCGGCCAGGGAGACGCGCCCTGGAACAACGCGGAAGCCGTCGCCGCCCGAACGCCCGGCCCGGAAGGCGTCCTCGCGAGCCCGGGGCAGGTGACGACCGTCGTTCGTCCGGTCGAACGCCTTGCGCCGGCCCGGGCGCGGTCGGCTGCGGCCGCGCACGCGTTCATGGTTCTGGTCGATGCCGGCGATGCGGCCGCGAGCTACGAGGCCGCGGCCCCGTCGTTGCGCAATGCCCACAGCTTTGACCTCTGGAGACTGGGCGTGGCGATCCGCGCGTCGGAAGGCGGCGCGCAGCGTCGGACCCTTGTCGCCGTCGAGCGCGACGGCCAACCCTCCAACCCCGAGCAAGAGGCGCTGGAGATACTGACGTTCGACACGATCATGTTGAACGGCGAACGCAAGTCCGAGCGGCTCGTCATGGCCCTGGTCGATGGCCGTTGGCGGGCCGCGAAGATCGACGTGGAAGACGCCGGCGAGGACTGATGACGGCCGGGGCGGCGCGGAAGCTGCGTCGCCCCTTCCTCACGTCTCCGCTCGCGGCGGGTCCTCCGAGGTCTGCCTTCCGGCATGCAATGAACGACGAGACACGACATGTTGCGGACGCTCCGAGCCCGCCGTCTCCGATGCCATCTGATCAGCAGACCAACCCTTCGGCTTTTCCGAGCCGAAGCGGCGACCGCCTGGGAGGTGGCTGTTGCCTGAATCGACACGGTTAGGGCGCTTTTCCACTTCGCCCGGTCAACCTGACAGCACCGCCCCGGCAACACCGCACCCGGTCAGTGATTCCCGGTGACCCACGCATCGATCTTTTCCTCAAGCCGCCAGAGCGGCACCGAGCCCTCCTCCAGAATGAGCCGGTGGAAGGTAGGATAGTCGAAATCATCGCCCAGTTCTGACCGGGCCCTGTCTCGCAGTCGATAGATGAAGTCGGCGCCGAGGTCATAGGTGATAAGCTGGGCCGGCATCACGGACATCCAGTCCAGCTGGCGGTCGGCGGCCGACAGATCGTCCGTTGGCAGGCCGCGGAGTTGCAGAACCCGTCGGGCGGTTTCCGTCTCGTTGACATCGCCCATGTTGAAATTGACTTCGATGTTAATGACGACACCAAAGTTGGACCAGTATTTCAGGCCGGATTCGGGATGGTGGAGCAGTCCTTCCTCGACTGCCAGTATTTCTGCGTATTGTGCCCAGCCTTCTACGAAGGCGTTATTCATGCCGACGGTGAGAATGGGATGTACGGAATCGCCGCCCAAGGCTCCCGAATTGAAGCCGACCATGGCTTGCATGTGGTGGCCCGGCGCGATTTCATGCGAGGTGACACTCTCGGACGACCGTTCCGTGCGCATACGCGGGTCGTCCGGATTGAGCGAATAGACGCCTGCAAAGCCACTGCCGAAGTCCGGGCGGTAGCTCGCGACCACCGATGATCTCTGGGTCTCCGGATAGACAGCCATCCGAACGTGATGCGGTGGCAAAGCCGGGAACAGGCGAGCAGAGAGCGCTATCAGGCGGTCAGAATCGGATTGAGCCGCCGCGATGACCTCTGCTTCAGTGTCCATGGCCGTGTCTGGCGTTTCCCCCAGCCGGCTGCGAATTGTGGCCGGGTCGCTCACCTGCCACAACGCCTGGCCCAGCCCAGACAGGTGTTGTTCCGAGGTCTCTGCCAGGTTCGCCGAAATGGACAGCAATTCATCGCCAGTCAGACGGATGCCCGTGTGCTGAAGAATGTTCGCTGTGTAGCAGGCGCGCCCGTCGGGCAGGCTTGACAGCGACCTCGCAACACGGGCCCGAGGCGCATAGGCGTCGCGAATGAACCGGGCATGGCCAGCGAAGCCGGGAGCGAGGCGCGTCTGAACCAGCTTGTGCCATTCTTCCCGGAGGCCGTCCGGCAGGTCGTCAGCGACTCGCCAGAGGTCGCCCCCCGGCGAGGCCATCGCGTCCATCTGTGTGGCGACCTGCAAGGCAATGCTGCGCGGAGAAGAGTAGCCGGCGGCAAGACCTGCCTCCAGGTTTTCTTCCTCGGTGGCGATATAGTCGAGGATATCCTGAGCCCAGTCCCGCAAGACGGCCTGATTGAGTTCGGCGCCGGCATTCTCGGTTGCGACACCCAGAGAGTTGATCAGATTCAGCTGCCAGCCGCCGAAACTGTTGAGTGGCCACAATTCTGGCCTACAGGCTTCCAGTGCAATGGCGGATTCGAGTTTGCCGCGAAGATTGACGAGGATCGCCCGTTCCGGGCCGGTGAGTGAGCTGGTCTCGATCCTCGACGCGGCTTCTAGCCAACCGTGCTGCTGGGCGATCCATTCGGCATGGGCCTCCATGCTGTTGTCGCCCATGAGGGTGTCGAGCGGGGTGGCGACGCCCCAAAGCCTTGCCTCCAATGCATTGAACTGGCCGAACGATTCCAGATAGGCGTCGGCGAGCAGGCTCGGACTCGGGCTAGGTTCCTGGGCCTGGCTGCCAGTTGCGACGGCGAGTGCGCCTAGAAAGGCAGGTATTGCAAACCGCTTCATCAATATCTCCGTCGGTCACCTCCAAACAGGAACGATCGGTTCTTCGGGACGACTTGGTTGAGACGACGGATAGCGCCCCGACCCGCAATTGACCCATGAAATCGTGGTAAGGTGAACGAACCACCGGGCCTGCAGAGCACCCCGACGCATTCGAACGGGCGGTCAACGTTCGGGGAGGCGCGCTTGTGCGCGAAGCGGGCAGGGCGGGGATGCCCGCTTCGGGCGCTGAGCAGACCGTCAGAGGCCTTGGGCCTCAACACGTCCGCTCCCCCCCCCCCCCCCCCCTGAACAGACCTCGGCGATGTCCGCTCCCGGGGAGGACTCCTGCCCCGTCCAGTCCGCCCTTTCCGCCCCCGGATTCGGAGACTCCCTGCCCCAGAAACACGGCCCCGCACCCCATCCGTCCGGGTTTGACACAGCCCGATGCTCCAATGCCTTCGTGAAGGAAACAGACGGTTCCAGCAGGGCGACGCAGGCGGTCCGCGCACGAAACCCCGCTGCGTCGCAGGGATCAGCGAGGGGGCGAATGTCTCCAGAGTCTCCGTTTTCCCATTTTTCGGAACCGGCAGGGACTCCCGCCCCCTCGAACCGGAACCGCCACATCCGCTCACGCTTTGTTACACCCCCGGCCTCGCCTTCGCGGGCGCAGCACGTTAGTCAGGCCGGACGACACGACAGGCTCAGGGACCATGCGATGACTCAGTGGGTGTACGGCTTCGGCGGGGGTTCCGCCGACGGTGACGCGTCGATGAAGAATCTGCTGGGCGGCAAGGGGGCGAACCTCGCCGAGATGTCGTCGCTGGGCCTGCCGGTGCCGCCGGGGTTCACCGTCACGACCGAGGCCTGCGTCCACTACTATTCCAACGGCCAGTCCTATCCCGCCGCCCTGGCCGATCAGGTCGCCGCCGGGCTGAAGACGGTCGAGGGCATCGTCGGCAAGACGTTCGGCGATGCGAAGAATCCGCTGCTGGTTTCGGTGCGGTCGGGTGCCCGGGCCTCGATGCCGGGGATGATGGACACGGTCCTGAACCTTGGCCTGAACGATGCGACGGTCGAGGGGCTGGCCGCCCTGTCGGGTGATCGCCGCTTCGCCTTCGACAGCTATCGCCGCTTCATCACCATGTATTCCAGCGTGGTTCTGGGCCTGTCGCACGACGATTTCGAGGAGGTGCTGGACGACCACAAGGACCGGCTGGGCGTCACCATCGATACCGACCTGGGCGCAGGCGACTGGGAGAAGGTCGTCGTCGACTACAAGGCCGTGGTCGAGAACCGGCTGGGGCATCCGTTCCCGCAGGATCCGAATGACCAGCTGTGGGGTGCCGTCGGCGCCGTCTTCGCCAGCTGGATGAACGACCGGGCCAAATTCTATCGCCGCATGCACGACATCCCCGAGAGCTGGGGCACGGCGGTCAATGTGCAGTCGATGGTGTTCGGCAACATGGGCGACACCTCGGCGACGGGCGTGGCCTTCACCCGCAACCCGTCGACCGGCGAGGCGCGGCTGTATGGCGAGTTCCTGATCAACGCCCAGGGCGAGGACGTCGTCGCCGGCATCCGTACGCCCCAGTCGCTGACCCGGGCGGGCCGCGAGGAGATGGGCGAGACCGCCCCCTCGATGGAAGAGGCCATGCCGGCGGTGTTCACCGAGTTCGTCGACGTCGTCGGGCGGCTGGAGAGCCACTATCGCGACATGCAGGACATCGAGTTCACGGTCGAACAGGGCCGGCTGTGGATGCTGCAGACCCGCAACGGCAAGCGCACGGCCAAGTCGGCGCTGAAGATCGCCGTCGATCTGGCCGCCGAGGGGGTGATCAGCGAGGAGGAGGCAGTGTCGCGCGTCGAACCGGCGGCGCTGGACCAGCTGCTGCATCCGACCCTGGACCCGAACGCGACGCGCAGCGTGGTGGCCGCGGGCCTGCCTGCTTCGCCGGGGGCGGCGACCGGCAAGATCGTCTTCGATGCCGACGAGGCAGAGCGGCTGTCGCAGCTGGGCGATGCGGTCATCCTGGTGCGCGAGGAGACTTCTCCCGAGGACATCCACGGCATGCATGCGGCGCGGGGCATCGTCACGGCGCGGGGCGGGATGACCAGCCACGCCGCCGTCGTGGCGCGGGGCATGGGGCGGCCCTGCGTCTGCGGCATCAATGAGCTGTCGATCGACGACAAGGCCGGGACCTTTACGGCCCGGGGCCGGACCTTCAGGGCGGGCGAGGTGATCACCATCGACGGGTCGAAGGGCGAGGTGCTGGACGGCGCCGTGGCCATGATCGAGCCGGAGCTGACCGGTGATTTCCAGACCCTGATGGCCTGGGCCGACAAGGTGCGCCGCCTCAAGGTCCGGGCCAATGCCGAGACGCCGCTGGATGCGAAGACCGCGCGCGGCTTCGGCGCCGAGGGCATCGGTCTGTGCCGGACCGAACACATGTTCTTCGACGACGCCCGCATCGCCGCCGTGCGCGAGATGATCCTGGCCGACGACGAGGCCGGTCGCCGCGCGGCCCTGGGCAAGATCGCGCCGTTCCAGAAGGCCGACTTCGTCCAGCTGTTCACCATCATGGCCGGACTGCCGGTGACGGTGCGGCTGCTCGACCCGCCGCTGCACGAATTCATCCCCCACACCGAAGCCGAGATCGACGCCCTGGCGGTCACGCAGGGGCTGGACGCCGCCAAGCTGAAACGGCGGGCGAAGGAGCTGCACGAGACCAACCCCATGCTGGGCCATCGCGGCTGCCGCCTCGGCGTCGCCTATCCCGAGATCTACGAAATGCAGGTCCGCGCCATCCTCGAGGCGGCGCTGGAGGTGAAGGCCGGGTCCGGTCAAGCACCCATTCCGGAGATCATGCACCCGCTGGTCGCCCTGGGGCTGGAGATGAAATATCTGCGCGAGCTGACCGACCGGACGGCCGAGGCGGTGTTTGCCGAGGCCGGCGACCGGGTCGAATACCTGGTCGGGACCATGATCGAACTGCCCCGCGCCGCCCTGCGCGCCGCCGACCTGGCCGAATACGCCGAGTTCTTCTCCTTCGGCACCAATGACCTGACCCAGACCACCTTCGGCATCAGCCGCGACGATTCCGGACGGTTCCTGCAGGCCTATATGGACAAGGGTATCTTCGAGACCGATCCCTTCGTCCGCCTCGACCAGGACGGCGTCGGCGACCTGATCCGCATCGCCGCCGAGCGGGGCGGGGCGGCGCGGCCGGGGATCAAGATGGGCATCTGCGGCGAACACGGCGGCGACCCGTCGTCGATCGCCTTCTGTGAGACCGTCGGCCTCGACTATGTCAGCTGCTCGCCCTACCGCGTGCCGATCGCCCGGCTGGCGGCGGCCCAGGCCGCGCTGGATGCTCGCTCGGGCACGGAGCGCGAGAAGGATCGCTGATTTGCGCGGCTCAGTCGTCGGCTGGGTTTTTCGCATCGTCCTGGTCGGCGTCGTGCCGGTTTGGGTGATTGGCCTCTGGATAGCCAATATTTAGCCGCCTTTAGTATATCGTCTTCTGTGCCGTTCCGTACACAGTTGGACTTAAGTCGAAGGCGGGGGCTGGAACGTCTCCTTCTTCGACCCATTTCTGTCTCCGCTGGATGGGGCTGGTGACGAAAGTCACCGCATCTAGAGGATACAAGAAATCATGCGTACACTTCTTCTCTCCACCGCCGCCCTTGCTCTGATCGCCGCGCCGGCGATGGCACAGGAGCCGGCGAGTCCGGTCACCGGTTCGATCGGCTATACCCAACTCGATACCGACGGCGGCGACCTCGGTGCCATCACCGGCCGCGTCGGCTACGATTTCACCCGCAATTTCGGGGTCGAAGGCGAGGCCTCGATCGGCGTCAAGGACGATGACATCAGCTTCGGTGGCGTCGACGGCAAGCTCGAGCACGACTGGGACGCCGCCGCCTATGGCGTCGCCAAACTGCCGGTCAACGAGAACCTCGAACTGTTCGGCCGCCTCGGCTACGGCACCACCCGGGTGACCGCCGATGTCGCGGGCGTGTCCGCCTCGGCCGACGGCGAAAGCGTCAACTACGGCGTCGGCGCCAACTACTTCATCGACGGCCGCAACGGCATCCGCGCCGACTGGACCCGCCGCGACTTCCGCGACGACGGTGCCGGTGAGGCCGACACCTACGGCCTGAGTTTCGTCCGCCGCTTCTAGGGTCGAAGCCTGAAACGACGAAGGCCCGCAGCATCCGCTGCGGGCCTTTTCGGCGGGCTGGACCGTAAGGGTCAGGCGATGCCGGGTTGCAGGGCCCAGCGCATCGAGCCCTCACCGAACGGCTTGAAGAACAGGTCGCGGTATTTCTCGAACACTTCGACGATCCTGTTGGCCAGGTCCTGGGCGACGGTCTCGCCGCGCTGGCGCTTCATCGCGCAGACGCACTGGACCACATCGCGCTGGTGGGCCGAGCCCCCCATGCTCTTGAGCACCGCGGCGATATCCTGCGCCAGCGGATCGATCTGCGCTCCCCATGGCGTAGTGTTCTGAGCCATTCGGGACACCCCCTGTTCTCGACACAAGCGAACCGGTCGCAAAATCTTGCGGACGATGCAAGCTTGACCGCGAATTCGTGATCGAAGGGAATGTCGGGAGCCGTCGGGGCCGAACGGCGTTTCGGGTTGATGACCGACCGTCGTCTCGCCCTTCTGTCCCTTCTGGTCCTCGCCGCATGCGGACCCACCGAGGTGAATCCGCCGACCGATCCGGCCGAACCGATCGACACGCCGGAGGCCCAGGCACCGCCTTCGACCCCGCCGCCGGGCGTCGGCTCGATCATGCCGGGGTCCGGCCCCCAGACCTTTGTCGGGCGATGGGCCGCTGAGGCCGGCTGGTGCACCGATCCGCAAGGGCCCGAGCGGCCCATCGAGATCACCACCACCCGGTTCGAGGGCTATGAGAACAGTTGCGGGATCGTCTCGATCAGTCAGGTCGCGAACGGATACGAAGCAGGACTGGCGTGCGCGGCCGAGGGCGTGACCTCGAACGAGCGTATCCGGATGGCCGTACAGGGCGACGGCATGCGTCTGACGTGGCTGAACCGGGACAATGCCGTGGTCAGCCTGGTGCGGTGCCCCGCGCCGACCGGGACGCCGGCGCCCTAGGTCCAATCGACGCTGGGTTGGCCGCCTTCGGCTCTCCGCCCCTCGCCGCTCGAACTCAACCCGGCGGACGAAGGGTCTAGCTGAACAGGAAGTTCATCACGTCGCCGTCCTTGACGACATAGCTCTTGCCCTCGGCGCGCAACTTTCCGGCCTCGCGCGCCTTCGCCTCGCCCTTGAGGGCGACGAAGTCATCGTAGGCGATGGTTTCGGCGCGGATGAAGCCCTTTTCGAAATCGGTGTGGATCACGCCCGCAGCCTGCGGAGCCGTGTCGCCGATGTGGATGGTCCAGGCGCGGGCTTCTTTCGGTCCGACGGTGAAATAGGACTGCAGACCCAGCAGGGCATAGGCCTCGCGGATCAGACGGTTGAGGCCCGGCTCGGCCAGGCCGAGGCTTTCGAGGAATTCGGCCTGTTCGTCGGCGTCCAGCACGGCGAGTTCGGAATCGATCTTGGCCGAGATGACCACGGCCTTGGCATTGTCCTCGGCGGCGCGTTTGGCGACCAGATCCGAAAGCTCATTGCCCTTGTCGGCCGAGTTCTCGTCGACGTTGGAGACATAGAGGGCGGGCAGGGAGGTCAGAAGCTGCAGCATGTCCCACGCCTTGCGGTCCTCTTTCGAGACGTCCGGCAGGGCAGTACGGGCGGGCTTGCCGGCATTCAGCTTCGACAGCGCCAGATCGACCAGCTTGAGGCTGAGCTGGCTCTCCTTGTCGCCGCCCTTGGCACGCTTCTCCATCTGGACCCGGCGACGCTCGAGGCTTTCCAGATCGGCGAGCATCAATTCGGTCTCGATGATCTCCAGATCGCTGATCGGATCGATGCGGTTCTCGACGTGGGTGATGTCGTCATCGACGAAGCAGCGGGCCACGAAGGCCACGGCGTCGCAGTCGCGGATATTGGCCAGGAACTGGTTGCCCAGACCCTCGCCCTTGGAGGCGCCGCGCACCAGTCCGGCGATGTCCACGAAGGTGATCCGCGAGGGGATGATTTCCTTCGATCCCGCGATGGCCGCCAGCGCGTCGAGACGCGGCTCGGGCACGGCCACGTCGCCGGTGTTCGGCTCGATGGTGCAGAACGGATAGTTGGCGGCCTGGGCCGCCGCCGTCTTGGTCAGGGCGTTGAACAGGGTGGACTTGCCGACATTGGGCAGGCCGACGATCGCGACTTTAAGGGCCATGGTCTTCTGGGAGCTTTCGAGTGAGCGCGAGCCTTTAGACGGTCACGACCGGTTTGTCAGTCCCGCTTCAGTGAGCGGCGGGTGCCTGCTCGTGTCCGGTCGTGGCGGGCTGGCCGACCGTCGCGGTCACGTCCAGCGGCGGGGAGGTGGTGAAGGTCAGGGTCAGGGCGACCGTGTCGCCGGCGACCAGCGGCTCCTTGACCCCCAGAAGCATGAGATGGTTGCCGCCGGGTGCCAGGGCAACGGCCTGGCCGGCGGGCAGGGGCAGACCGTCCCTGAGTTCCCGCATCATCATCATGCCGCTCTCGATCCGGCTCTCATGGATCTGGACGATGTTGGCGGCCGGACTGGTCACGGAGGTCAGCCGATCATCGGCGGCGGCGGTCAGGGTCAGATAGCAGCCGGTCATCTGGCGTCCGGTCGGCGTGGGCCGGCAGATCACGTCCGAGACCTGCACCGTCGCGGCTTCCTTCGGGCTGGACGCGCCGGGGCTGCAGGCGGTGAGCGCGAACAGGACGAAGGCGGGGATCATGAGGCGGGTCATCGGGTCGAGCCTTTTTCGAGCGGCGTTCAAAACTGGCCCCGGTCCTAGCGGCCGGGGCGCTGCGACGAAAGCGTGACTATTCGTCCCGCGCGGCGTTCTGCGCCGCCTGGCGGGGGCTGTATTTGGGAGCGGGTGCCAGGCGCATGACCTCGGCCTGGTAGCGGTCGTCGTCGCCGGCGAGAGCGAAGGGCAGGGCGTCGGCGACGGCGTCCAGCATGGGGTCCAGCCAGGTCTGGTCGGCCTTGTGGAAGTCGCTCAGCACATGGCCGTGCACCAGTTCCGGTGCGCCGGGGTGGCCGACGCCCATGCGGGCGCGGCGGAAATCGGGGCCCAGCTGGCTGATCAGGCTGCGCACGCCGTTCTGGCCCGCCGCCCCGCCGCCGGCCTTCATGCGGAAGCGGCCGGGAGCCAGGTCTATCTCGTCATGGAAGACGATGACCGCGCCGGGCTGGACCTTGTAGAAGCGCGCCGCCTCGGCCACGGCGCGGCCGCTCTCGTTCATATAGGTCTGGGGCTTCATCAGCAGGATGCGCACGGGGCCGTCGGCGGTCGCCACCTCGCCCTCGCGGATCACCGACTGGAATTTGGCCCGTTCGGGGCCGAACGACCAGCGCCGCGCGATCGCGTCGGCGGCCATGAAGCCGATGTTGTGGCGGTTACCCTGATATTTCGGGCCCGGATTGCCCAGGCCGGCGATGATGATCATGGCTCAGGTCCGGATAAGGAAACGGCCCCGTCCGTTTCCGGATGGGGCCGTTCCAGTAGCAGGTTGTCGAGAGGCTATCAGCCCTCGGCGGTGTCTTCCGTGGCGGCTTCTTCGCCGTCGGCCTGTTCGGTGGCCGGAACCTCGTCGGCGGCGGCATCGGCCTCGGCGGCGGCTTCGGCGTCATGGGCCTCGTCGGCGGCGGCCGAGATGGCGGCCGAAGACGTCTTGATCGAGGCGATCACGAAATCACGGTCGGTGATGGTCGGCTCGACATCCTCGGTGCCCTTCAGGTCGGACCAGCGGATGGTGTCGCCCATCTTGTGGCCGGCCAGATCGACGATCAGGTCTTCCGGGATGTGATCCGCGCGGACCTTCACCTCGACCGAGTGACGGACGACTTCCAGCGAACCGCCCTGACGGAAGGCTTCGCACTGATCCTGATTGATGAAGTGCACGCCGATCTCGATCTTGATCGTCTGCTTGGCATCGACGCGCATCAGGTCGAAATGCAGCGGACGGTCGCTGACCGGGTCGAACTGGACATCGCGCGCGATGACCGGCTGCGATTCCTTGCCGTACTTCAGGGTCACCAGGTGGCCCAGCAGCTTGCCGGTGTAGAGGGACTTGCGGAAGTCCTTCTCGTTCACCGAGATGGCCACGGGGGCCTTGTCGCCGCCGTACAGCACGCCCGGGACCATGCCCGCGCGGCGCACGGCGCGAGCGCCGCCGGTGCCGACGCCGTCACGGATGTCTACGTTCAGAATGATCTCGGCCATCGCCTCGCCTCAACAACACAAACGCCGCGCTGACCAGTCAGCCCTCGCGGCGGGGTCAGGGACCCTGAATTCAAGAGCGCGGGTCATTACACGCCAACCGGCACGGACGCAACCGTCCCGGCGTCATTGCGACACCAGAACGGAAACGAGCGTCAGCGCCCGCTGTTCAGGTCCGCGGTGGCGGAGATCGAGGCGGCCGCCGCTGCCTCGGCGACGGGGGCCTGTACCGTGGCCGAATCGGGCGTTCCGCCGGCGACAGCGGTCGCCGGAAGCTCGACCGGGGCGGGGGTGATGTTCTGGGCCGTGCAGGTGGCCAGGTCGCGGGCGACGTGGCGGCCGACGCAGAACATGTCTTCATAGCTGGGCCGTGAGGCGGCCAGGCACTGGAACAGCATCAGCTTGGACATGTTGAGGCAGAACTCGCTGTTCTGCTCGACCGTCAGGGCCTCGGTATTGGCGCGGGCGTCCTCGCCTCCGGCACCAAGGGCAGCCAGGGCGGCGAGCGCGAGCGATCGGGCGACCGCGGGCGTATAGGGAGGTCCTGAGCGCGAGGCGTTCAGGGACAGGCCCGAGCCAGAGTTGGCCGCGGCGAACAGGCGGGCCGATTCCTCGGCCGAAGGCAGCATCTGTGCCGCCGACAGGGCCTTGGCGCTTTCCAGCCGGCCCACGCGGTCGGTGATCGGGACCACGGCCCACCGGCGGCGCGGGTCGCGGCGCTCCTGGATGGTGTAGGCGTCGCCCTCGACACCCTCGGCGATGACCAGCATGGCCGCCGAATCCTGACCGATGGTGTCGATGATCAGGCCGGCGGCCGCTTCGGCCCCGGGGAAGGTGGCGGCGTAGGCCGGGTCGGCGACGATGCGCTCGATGATCAGCCGGCGCGAGGCTGGATCGGCGGCGCGGCTGCGAACGCCCTGGACGAACTCGGGCGATTGCAGGGCCAGGATCGAGCCGTAGGCGATCATGCCGCGCGACAACTGGGCCGGTTCGTAGGAGGCACCGCGGCGGATGGCGGACTGGATCGCCTCGGCGCTGGTGAAGCCGCCGGGCTGGATGGTGCCGACCTCGCGCATGAAGGCGACATAGATGGAGGCGGCCTCGGCCACGCCCTCATTCAGGCTGACCGCGGGCAGGGGGGCGACGGGCGGGGGCGGAGGCGGAGCGGGCGCGGGCTCAGGCTCGGGTGTCGCACAACTGGCGAGGACGGCGGCGGCAGCGGCGGCGGCCAATGCGAGGCCACGACGCGGAAGAGCCTTAAACATACGAAATCCCCACAAGGACGCGCGGCGCTTGGAGGCGCCGAAAGTTCGAAGGGCTTATAACGCGCGGAGAACCGTTTTCCGACCGTTAATCGAACAGCTTGGAGACCGATTCCTCGTTGGCGATCCGCCGGATAGCCTCGCCGATCAACGGGGCCACGGAAACTGTACGAATTTTCCCGCAGTTCAAAACTTCGTCAGGTTGCTCGATGGAGTCGGTGATCACCAGTTCCTTGAGCGGTCCGTCGGTGATCCGCTGGACGGCCGGTCCGGACAGGACCCCGTGGCTGATATAGGCCGAAACCTCGGTCGCGCCCTTGTCGATCAGGGCCTGGGCGGCATTGACCAGGGTGCCGCCGGAATCGACGATATCGTCGAACAGGATGCAGCGTCGTCCCTCGACGTCGCCGATGATGTTCATCACTTCGCTCTCGCCCGCCTTGGCGCGCCGCTTGTCGACGATGGCCAGGTCAGCGTCGAGGCGGCTGGCCAGCGAGCGGGCCCGAACCACGCCGCCGACGTCGGGCGAGACGATCATCAGGTCGTCCCCGCGCCGGTAGTGGTCCTTGATGTCCTGTGCCAGCACCGGGGTGGCGACCAGATTGTCGGTTGGAATGTCGAAGAAGCCCTGGATCTGGCCGGCATGCAGATCCATCGTCAGGACCCGGTGCGCCCCGGCCCGGGTGATCATATTGGCCACCAGCTTGGCCGAGATCGGCGTGCGGCCGCCGGTCTTCCGGTCCTGCCGGGCGTAGCCGAAATAGGGCATGACCGCCGTGATCCGCCGCGCCGACGCCCGCACCAGGGCATCGGTCATGATCAGCAGTTCCATCAGATTGTCGTTGGCCGGATAGCTGGTCGACTGAACGATGAAGACATCCTCGCCGCGGACGTTCTCCTCGATCATGGCGAAGACCTCATTGTCGGCGAACCGCTTCACCTGGGTCTTGGTCAGGGGCATGTCGAGGTGGGACGCGATCGCCTGGGACAGGGTCCGGTTGGAGTTGCCAGAGAGCAGCTTCATGTCCGGTCATCCTTTCGCCGTCATCGCCCGGCTGAAAATGCTTCCGCGGCGCTGGCGCGCTTCATACCAGCGGACGGCCCGGCTTCAAGGCGCGGCGTGCCTTTTTGGTGCGCTTCTTCGCGCATTGGCGTGGGAAGGTTCGCTGGTGTAGAGATCGCGTCTCGTTTTTCGGGTGCGCCGACGGGGCCCGCGCCCGTCGGCATTTCAAGTTGAGGTCGTCCTTGCCTGCTTCCAAATTCCGCGCCGGCCTGATCCTGGCCACCGTGGCTGTCTCGGTCCTGACAATCTCGGCCTGCTCCGGCCGCCCGAATCGCCCGCGTCTGGCCTATGAGGAGCGCCCGGTTGAGGCCCTCTACAACACCGGCTATCAGCGTATCGAGCGCGGCCGCTGGGCCGATGCGATCGATTATTTCCAGGAGGTCGAGCGCCAGCACCCGTATTCGGAATGGTCGCGCCGCGCGATCCTGATGCAGATCTACGCCTATTATCAGAACAACAACTACGCCGAGGCCATCGCCGCGTCGGACCGGTTCATCTCCCTGTTCCCCGGCAATCCCAGCGCGCCCTATGCCTTCTACATGAAGGCCCTGTGCAATTTCGAACAGATCACCGACGTGGGCCGCGACCAGGGCTATGCCCAGGCGGCGCTGGACGGGCTGAAGGATGTGCAGCGCCGCTATCCCGGCACCTCCTATGCCATCGACGCCACGGTCAAGATCGACATGGTCAACGACCAGCTGGCCGGCAAGGAAATGGCCATTGGCCGCTACTACCAGCGTGCCGGCCACCCGCTGGCAGCGATGAACCGCTACAAGTCGGTGATCGACAACGAAGCCTATCAGCGCACCTCGCATACGCCCGAGGCCCTGTACCGGCTGGTCGAGGTCAATCTGACCCTCGGCCTGAAGGAGGAGGCGACCCGCAACGGTGCCGTTCTGGGCTTCAACTATCCGGGCAGCCCTTGGTACGCCGAGGCCTATGAACTGCTGACCGAGGACGGCCGTCAGCCTGACGTCGCTCCGACCGGACAGCGCGAGAGCTGGCTGCGCCGGATCATTCCGGGCTGACGTTTCCGATATGTTCCGCTAGTCTCGGGGTTTACCCGGGGCGCGAATGGCCAGCATTCTCCGGCTTCGCCCGAGAGATCGATTCGCCTTGCCCCATCCTGATTTCCGCGTTTTCGGTCCTGTGAGCCCCAAGAGGGCGGTTGCATGCTGACCGCCCTGTCCATCCGCGACATCGTGCTGGTCGATGCGCTCGACCTCGAGGTCGATGGCGGTCTGACGGTGCTGACCGGCGAGACCGGGGCCGGCAAGTCGATCATCCTGGACGCGCTCGGTCTGGCGCTTGGAGCCCGCGCGGACGCCGGGCTGGTGCGGGCGGGGGCGAAACAGGCTTCGGCCACGGCGGTCTTCACCGCTCCGGACGATCCCGCCCTGATAGCCATGATCTTCGAGCGCGGGTTTGACGTCGCGCCGGGCGAGGACCTGATCCTGCGCCGCACCCTGGCCGCCGACGGCCGCAGCCGCGCCTTCGTCAACGACCAGCCCGCCGGGGTCACGGCCCTGCGCGAGATTGGTCAGGCCCTGGTCGAGGTTCACGGCCAGCACGAGACCGTCGGCCTGCTGGACTGGAAGACCCACCGCGCCCTGCTCGACAACTACGGCGGGCTGCAGCCCCAGCTGGACGGCGTCGCCGTCGCCGCCGATCGGCTGAAGGCCGCCGAGCGCACCGTCGCCGACCTCAAGGCCGCCGCCGCCGACGCCGCCGCCCACGCCGAGGAGCTGACCCACAATCTCGAGGAGCTCGACGCCCTCGACCCGCGCGCCGACGAAGAGACCGAACTGGCCGGCGAGCGGGCTATTCTCGGCGCCGCGGAGAAGGCCATCGCCGACCTGGCCGACGCCAAATCGTCTCTGGGCGGGGACAAGCTGTCCCAGAAGCTGTCGGTGGCCCTGCGCGCGGTCGAGCACGCGCGGACACGGGCCGGGCAGGCGGGCACGGACCCTGAGCATCCGCTGCTGCAGAAGCTGTCAGCCGCCGCCGAGGCCATCGACCGCACCATGGTTGAGGCGGAAGAGGCCATCGCCTGTGTCGACGCCGCCGCCAACGCCTTCGACTTCGAGCCCGGCCGCCTCGACAAGGCCGAGGAGCGGCTGTTCGCTCTGCGCGCCGCCGCCCGCAAGCTGAACACCTCGGTCGAGAGCCTGCCCGTGCTGCGCGTGCGGTTCCGCGAACAGCTGCGGCTGATCGAGGACGGGGCCGAGGCCATCAGCGCCGCCGAACGCGCCGCCTCGGCCGCGCGCGAGGCCTATGACGTGGCGGCCATGCTGCTGACCTCGGCGCGGGAGGCCGCCGCCGATCGGCTGACCGCCGCCGTGATGGAGGAACTGGCCCCGCTGAAACTGGAGCGCGCCCGGTTCCGCGTCGCCTTCGAGCCGGTCGCCGAGGGTCGGCGCGGGCCGCTGGGCGTCGAGACCGTCCGCTTCGAGATCGCCACCAACGCCGGGACGGCCTTCGGTCCGCTGGACGCCATCGCCTCGGGCGGCGAACTGGCCCGCTTCGCCCTCGCCATGAAGGCGGCGCTGGCCGGTCGCGAGGACCAGCGCCAGCCAGTGATGATCTTCGACGAGGTGGATCAGGGTGTCGGTGGTGCGGTGGCCTCCGCCGTCGGGGCCCGGCTGGAACGGCTGTCGAAAGGTGCCCAGGTCCTGGTCGTCACCCACAGTCCGCAGGTCGCCGCTCGCGGCCACGCCCACTGGAAGGTGCGCAAGGCCGACGCCGGCGGGGTGACGACCACCACGGTCGACACGTTGGACGACGAGGCGCGGCGCGAGGAGATCGCGCGGATGCTGTCGGGGGCAGTGGTGACCGACGAGGCGCGAGCGGCGGCACGCAGCCTCATCGGGTAAAGGTGAGGACCGGGCAGACGTCCGAGGGGGAGGTTCCGGCGGAGGGGACTCCGACGGTCAGGCCCGCGCGGCCTGACGACCTTGCCGCTGGTGGCTAGGCCTTGGGCTTGGCCGCGCCCTTCGTGGCCCGTTCCACTACGGCCTTGCCGGTCTCTGTCTGGGCCAGCCCCTCCAGCATGGCACCGATGGCCTGACCGCCCTTGGCGCTGAACACGTCGGTGATGCTGTTCATGCCCGCGGGCACGTCGCCGCCCGTGACGATCACCTTGATGTCGGCGTCGCTGAGAGCCTGGGCCTGGGCCACGCCCACGGTCTGGCCGGCCTTGATCTGCTCCACGCGCACCAGATAGCTCTGGTAGCCGTCATTGCCGCCGATCTCCCGGGCCAGTTCGATCTGCGTCGTGACCGGGGCCAGAAGCAGCAGCCGCTCGGCCTCGGCGCGGCTCTGGCCCTGGGCCAGCAGGCCTTCGGCGTCGAGCTTCTGCTGTGCCAGCGTTCCCTGCGCGACCAGTTCCAGCCGTTGACGTTCGGCCTCCGCGGAGATGACCTGCTGTTGGCGCTGGCCCTCGGCCCGGATGACCGTGACCTCGCGTTCCTGCGCGGCCTGGACCTCCGCGACCCCCTTGGCGATGTCGGCGGCGCGGGTATCGGCGACCAGCTTCACATCCATCTCGCGTTCGGTGGTGACCTTCTGGGCGACCAGAACCTCCTGCTCGGCGACCTGTTTGGCGATGCCGACCTGTTTCTCCTGCTCGGCCGTCCGCATGCCGACCTGTTGCAGGGCGTCCTGCTGGTTCACCTCGACAATGCGTTCGGCCTCGATTTCCTTGGTCCGCGCCAGCTGGCTGTTCATCGCCACGGCCTCCCGGCTCTCGCGGTCGATACGGGATTTTTCCTTCGCCATGATGTTGGCGATGACCTGCGAATTGGCGCTGTCGCGGATGTCCATGAACTCGATGTTCTTGACCGTCTCGACGCCCCAGGCCTGAAGCTGGTTGTCCACCTGGGCGGTGAAGGCCTCGGCCAGGGTGGACCGGGCCTCGAGGATGTCCTCGAGCTTGTGGGTGGCCAGCACGTTGCGGACCGCGCCCTGGAGGATGCCGGACAGCTGGTGTTGCAGCTCGTCGAAATTGGCGACCTTTTCCGCCGCCGTGTCCGATTTGGCGATCCGCATGAAGGCCTGCACGTCCACGCGGAACGGCAGCCGCCCGGTGTCATAGGCCTCGTAGTCCTTCAGGTTCACGTCGAAGATGGAGACCGGGAATTTGGTCACCAGCACGCCGATCCGGGGCAGGAAGGCCGGCCATTCGTAGTAGACGTTTCCGGCGTCCTGGCTGGCACCGTAGCTGACGCGGGACCGCCCGCGCTGGACGATATGGACCTCATTGGTCGGGACCACCCGGCGCAAAACCAGCGCGATCAGGAACCCAAGAACGAAGACGCCGAACGCCGCGACGCCAGCAACAAGATACATGGTCATGAGATTCCCCGATACGCGCCGGACTATGTCCACAAACCCTGGATGCTGCAACGATTACGGGAACCTGCGCGGGTCTGTTCGCGATGGCTGGTGCCGACGCCGGGGGCACCGGCGGGGGTGGCGCTGAGCTTGCCGAACGACGCAATGGCAGACCTGACCTGCGCTATCTGGAGGCGGACCATTGGTCGCAACCTCCGAACCATGGCCAGCGCCCGATGAAGGTGCATATTCGGGACGAACCCGGTGTCGAACGCCGACCCTCTCCGACGAACGGATGCATGATGACGCCGATCAGAAATTTCGCCCTTGTCTCCACCGTGCTGGCGATGCTTGCGGCATGCTCCGCCCCCGAGCCGGCAAGCCCCGCGGTCGAGGTCGTCGACGCCGCCAACAGCACCGTGCGGGTGCGCGGAACAGTCCAGTCCGTGACGGACGGTTCGATGACGATCCAGACCTGGGACGGTCGGACGGTTGCCGTGCCGGTCGCGGCGACGACGCGCTTTGTCTGGGTTGTGTCGTCCAGCCTTTCCACCCTCCAGGACGGCGATTTCATCGGGACGGCGACAACGGGTCCGAAATCGGCGCTTCGTGCGCTGGAGCTGGTGATTTTTCCGGAATCGATGCGCGGCACCGGCGAGGGTCATTATCCGTGGGACGTGCCGGGCATTGTCGCCTCACGCGGTGGTGGCGCGGTCGCGTCGAGTGCGATGACCAACGGCACGGTCGAGAGCCAGAGCGCCATGACCAACGGCACGGTCCAGGCCCAGACCGCAATGACGAACGGCACGGTTGCCGGCAGTGAAGCGTCATCCGGCGGCCGCATGCTGACCATCAACTATGAGGGCGGCACGGCCAACGTCACCATTCCCGAGGGCACGCCGATCGTGCGTTTCGAGCCGACCGAAAGACCCTCGCTGGCGGTTGGGCAGAAGGTGTACGCCGTCATCCCGCAGGGGACGACGTCGGCCGGCTTTGTGGCCATGGGCAAGGACGGTGTGATCCCGCCGATGTAGCCGACGGCCGGGCCCGGGTCGGGATGCGAGACTTTTGTCCGCAGGCCTAGCCCCGCAACACCTTCAGCAGCTGCGGGTGCAGCTCCGAGTTCGTCGCCAGGATCTGGGCACCCGTCTCGGGGCGACCTTCGCCGTCAATGGTGGTGACGACGCCGCCCGCCTCGGTGACGAAGAGGATGCCCGCCGCCACGTCCCAGGGGCTGAGGTTGCGCTCATAGTAGGCGTCGTACCGGCCGGCGGCGACCCAGGCGAAGTCCAGGGCGGCCGAGCCGAGGCGGCGGATGCCGGCGACGCGCTGGCCGATGGCGTGGATGTCCTTGATGGCCTGGGCGTGGCCCGTCTTGCCGATGAAGGGCAGGCCGGTGGCGATCAGGCTCTCGGACAGGTCGCGGCGGCCGGCGACGCGGATGCGCTGGTCGTTCAGATAGCAGCCCTTGCCCTTCTCGGCCCAGAACAGCTCGTTCATGACGGGGTTGTAGGTGACGCCCGCGACGATCTCGGAGGAGCCGTCCGGCGCGGTGCGCTGCAGGCCCACGGTGATCGCGAAATGCGGCATGGCGTGCATGAAGTTGGTGGTGCCGTCGATCGGATCGACGATCCACATGTGGGACTTGTCGGTCCCCTCGATCATGCCGCGTTCCTCGCCCAGGAAGCCGTAGCCGGGGCGGGCCTTCATCAGCAGTTCGTACAGGGTGTCCTCGGCCTTGATGTCGGCGGCCGTGACGAAGTCGCCGGGACCCTTGCGCGACACCTGCAGCTGGGCGACCTCGCCGAAGTCACGCAGCATGGGGCGGGCGGTCTTGCGGACCGCGTCAATCATTACGGAAACGAGGGCGGAAGCGAGGGCCATGGGGATCTCCTGGTCCGTATGTCCTGAAAAGGCGCGCGGCCCGGAGATACGGAGAAGTGGCGGCCCCTGCGGGACCGAGTGGTTAGTGGTCAGTGATTAGTGATTGATGTGGCTGACACCGATCATGGCGTCCTGGCGCTGGCGTGTGATCCAGCAGCCACTAATCACTAGTCACTAACCACTCAGCTTATTCAGCGCGGCGGACGTATTCACCCGTTGCGGTGTCGACGACGATGCGCTCACCCACGCCCATATAGGGCGGGATCATGATGCGGACGCCGTTGTTGGCGATGGCGGGCTTGTAGGAGGAGGAGGCGGTCTGGCCCTTCACCGTGGGCTCGGTCTCGACGACTTCCAGGGTCACCTGATCCGGCAGCGACAGGCCGATGGGACGGTCCTCGTGCATCTCGATGACGACCTTCATGCCGTCCTGCAGATAGGCGACCGAGTCCTCGCCGACCCAGTCCTTCTGCAGTTCGATCTGCTCGTAGGTGGCGTCGTCCATGAAGACCAGGGCGTCGCCCTGTTCGTACAGGTAGGAGAAATCCTTTTGTTCCAGCGTGACGCGTTCGACCTTGTCTTCCGAGCGGAAACGTTCGGCCAGCTTGTTGCCGGTTTCGAGGTTCTTGGCCTCGACGTTGGCGAAGGCACCGCCCTTGCCCGGCTTGACGTGGCTGGCCTTGGTCACGACCCACAGGCCGCCGTTGTGCTGCAGGACCATGCCGGGCTTGATGTTGTTGCCGTTGATTTTCATGGGGTCTCGGAAAAGGGCTGGTGGCGCTGGGCCCGGACGGTCTGGCGCGCGCGCGATCGGGCGCAGTCCCTAGAGGAAGCGACGTCATCCGGCAAGGCGCGGTCCGTCAAGGAGCTTCAGTGCATCGTCGGCGTAGCTCCGGAGGCGTCCTGAACACGGTTGGCCATCCTGACCCCACCGCCGATCGGTGCGGCCAGCTTGCCGGCCCGGGTGTCGATCTTGCGGGCCTCATGGGCGAAGGCCGCGGCCATCCCGGCGGAGGTCATCGCGGCGGCGATCTGCAGACCCCGTCCTGCCGGCCGCAGTGCGATCCAGACGGCGTTCAACGCCTGTGCCGCGGCCCACAGGCCCATGGCATTGGTCCGCTCCCGCCGTGGCGGCGCATTCCAGACCCGCACCGCTGACAGGGTGGTGGCCGAGAACACCGCCGGCAGGATCAGGCTCAGCGGTCCGCGCGGCCGTTCGGTGATGGGGGCGTCGTCGTCAAAATCCTGCCGGGCAGGCCGGATCGTCGTCCGCGCCAGCGCCAGGGCCCCGAGGGCGAACCCGATCGTCAGCGCCATCCCCATCGCCACATGGCCCGGGTCGCGACCGTTGGCGTTGAGAAAATCGCCGGCCGCGTCGCGCGCGTCGTCCAGGGCTTCGTCGATATTGGGCATTCCGGTCCCTCTGCAGATGAGCAAGGAATGGCCGGGGCGGG
Organism: Caulobacteraceae bacterium; assembly: GCA_965284535.1. Classification (GTDB taxonomy): domain Bacteria; phylum Pseudomonadota; class Alphaproteobacteria; order Caulobacterales; family Caulobacteraceae; genus Brevundimonas. The sequence goes on along the minus strand of OZ260090.1, from coordinate 10,946 downwards.
GGGTCAGTTCCGCTTCACGCCGGGGACTCAGGCGGGCTCGTCTTCCGGCACGGCCAGATCGGCCGGGTCCAGGTCATAGTCCAGCAGGTCGCCGGGGCGACAGCCCAGCGCGGCGCACAGGCGCGACAGGGTGCTGAAGCGGATACCCTTCACCTTGCCCGAGCGGAACAGGGACAGCTGGGTCTCGCTGAGGCCGATTTCGGCCGCCAGGTCCCGGGCCTTCAGCCCTTTTTTTACGATCAGGGCGTCGAGCGTCACACGGACCGGCATCAGATCATCTCGTCCAGCTCGGCCTGGACCTTGCCCGCCTGTTCGACCACGCCCCCCAGCAGGAACAGGGCACCGCCGATCATGCCGAGGGTCATGCCCGGCACGTCGAAATGGAGATAGCCGCCCCGACTGAATTCGAGAACGCGCAGCAGGTTGGTGACCACAAAGACGCTGAGCAGCCCCCCTACGCCCAGCGAGAGGCCGACCCGCCGCAGGGCGTGCACAAGGGTCGGCTGGATCAGGCGTCCCTTCGACAGCTGGCCCATGGCGCTGCCGATCGACCAGACGGCGAACAGATAGAAGAGGGTCGGTGCCCGGTAGAGGAGCCCGTTCACCATCCCGTCCGGCCAGGCACCGTCCCGGGCCGCGAGCAGGGCAGGAAAGATCAGGTGGAGCAGCGCCAGCAACCCACCCACGCTGGCCACCATGAACACCGCCAGCCAGCGGAACTGGCCGCACATACGGCGAAAGCGGGCGAGATCGGTCTGGCTCACACGGGGGGCTCCGGCAGGGTGCGTTTCATGTCTGATCTTTAATCTTGACTTAAAGTCGCGGGGTTTGCAACTTTATCTAAGAGTTAAACGAAGCGAGCCGCCGCCATGAGTGTTGCGATAGAGACCCGGGGCCTGACCCGCCGCTTCGGCCGTCAGGTGGCGGTCGACCATCTGTCGATGTCGGTGCCGGAACGCGCAGTCTACGGCTTTCTGGGGCGAAACGGCGCGGGCAAGACCACGACGCTGAAGATGCTACTGGGCCTGATCCGGCCCGACGCCGGAACGGCCTGCATCGCGGGGATCGATGTCGGCCGGGACCGGATCGGTGCCGCTCGCCGGGTCGGGGCGCTCCTCGAGGCGCATGGTTTCTACGGCAACCTGACCGGCCGCCAGAACCTCGACCTGACCCGCACCCTGCTCGGCCTGCCGGGGAGTGAGATCGACCGGGTGCTGGAGGTCGTCGAAATGGTCGAACCGGCCCGTCGTCGGGTCTCGGACTTCTCCCTCGGCATGCGACAGAGGCTGGGGCTGGCGCGAAGCCTGCTGGGGGCACCGTCGGTCCTGATCCTCGACGAGCCGACCAATGGTCTCGATCCCGACGGCATCGCCGACATGCGCCGTTTCCTGAAGGCCCTGCCGGACCGCACCGGGGCCACGGTGCTGTTGTCGAGCCACCTGCTGGGCGAGATTGAACAGACCGCCAGCCATATTGGCATCATCCACGAAGGCCGGCAGGTGCTGGAAGGGGAACTGGCCCGGCTGAAGGCTGACCTGGCGCCCGAGATCGCGCTGCGGGTCGACAATCCAGAGCGGGCCAAGACGATCCTGCGTGCCCGTGACCTGACCCTGTCGACGCAGGGCGACGAACTGGTCGCGCAATTGCGGCGCGGCGAAGATCAAGACCGCGTCTGCGCCGAACTCAACCGGACGCTGGTCGAGGCCGGGGTCGCGGTCTTCACCCTCGCGCCGCGCGCCCGCTCGCTGGAGGGCATCTATCGGCAGGTGTCGTCGCCGACGCCTGCCCGCCCCGAACCGGAGATCGTCTGATGCTGACCGTCCTGTCCGTTGAACTGCGCAAGCTCAACCGGTCCCTGGCCCTGTTGCTGGCGATCGCTGCCCCGTCGCTGATCGGCATCTTCATCTTCTTCAACATGATGCGCGGCAAGGCGGCCATGCCGTGGGAGATGTGGCTGGGCAGTTCGACCGCCATCTGGGCCTTCTTCATGCTGCCGATGAGCGTCACCGCCCTGACCGCCCTGGTCGCCCATATGGAGCACGGTCCCCGTTCATGGGACCACCTGCGGTCTGTCCCATTGCCGCGCTGGCGTCTCTATGCCGCCAAGGCCGTCTGTGTCCTCGGTCTGGTGGCGGCCATGAGTCTGCTCAACCTGGCGATCACCTATGGCGCGGTGTCGGCGGCGGCCGCGATCAAGCCGGTGCTGGCCCCCACGGGAGACCCCGGACTGGCCGCGGCCCTGATGCTGCTGGCCAAGGTCTGGCTGGCCGCCCTGTTGATGGTGGCCCTGCAGTTCTGGACCGCACTGCGCTTCGCCAGCTTTGTTCCCGCCCTGATCCTGGGCATCGGGGGCACCTTCTTCGCCGTGGTGGCGACGGCGGCGAAGGCCGGCGTCTTCTTCCCCTGGCAGATGCCGGTCAACATGCTGTCGACGGAGGCATGGCGCGTGAACACCGCCCTCGGGCTGGGCGGAGGTCTGGGGCTGGTCGTGCTGATCCTGGCGGTGGCCCATCTGGCCCGACGCGAGGTGCTCTAGTTCAGTTCCCGGTCGCGCTCTTGTCCGGGGCGATCTCGGTCATGGCCGATTGCAGATAGTTCTGCTCGCCGAGCTGTTCGATCAGCTTGTGCTGGGCCTCGAGGAAGTCGATGTGCTCCTCGGTGTCGTTGAGGATGCGCATGAGGATGTCGCGGCTGACATAGTCCTTGGCCGCCTCGCACTGCGCCACGCCGGCGATCAGGGTCTCGCGGCCGCCCAGCTCGAGCTGGAGGTCAGCACCGAGGCATTCGAAGGCGGTCTCGCCGATCTTGAGCTTGTGCAGGTCCTGCATGTTCGGCAGGCCGTCGAGGAACAGGACCCGCTTGATCAGCATGTCGGCGTGTTTCATCTCGCCGATGCTCTCGTCGTAGATGATCTGGCCGAGGTGTTTCAGGCCCCAGGCCTCGAACATGCGAGCGTGCAGGAAATACTGGTTCACCGCCGTCAGTTCGTTGGTCAGCACCGCGTTGAGCGTGCGGATGATCGCGGGGTCGCCCTTCATGGCTCAGCTCCTGCCGACGACGGCGATGAGTCGCCGTTCCAACTGGCGTTCATAACACGGTCGGAGCGCTTGTGTTCACTTGCGAACACTTATCGCGGACATTGAAATTGCGAGTAAAAATCGCCTGCAAATAGACCGGAGGCCTATTCGGCTGCCATGGCGAAGGACTGTCGCGTTTCCTGGATCATTTCGCGCATCTCGCAGACGCACCGGGCGCATTGGACGGCACACTGGTTACGGGCGAAGACGTCGCGCGGACGGGTCGCGCCCGCCTCGATGGCGGCGGCGACGTCACGCTTGCGAAGGCCATTACAGTTGCAGACGTACACGGAAGGGCGGACCCGACTGGTTGCGAATGGTTCGCTATAGCAGGCGGAGCGGGGCGAATGCAAGTCGTTCGCAGCGGGGTTGTTGACGCAGCGGCCCAGCCGTCGCACTTGCGCCTATGGCCAAGACCCCGCTCGTTCCCGAACGCCCGCCCTGCCGGCTGTATCTGATCACGCCCGCGTCCATCCCGGATCTCGCCGCCTTCGCGCGCGATCTGGAGGCGGCGCTGGGTGCGGGTGATGTGGCGGCCTTGCAGATCCGGCTCAAGGAGGCGGACGATGCGACCGTGCTGGCCGCCGTCGCGGCGCTCAAGCCGGTGGCGCAGGCGCGGGGGGTGGCGGTGATCCTGAACGACCGGTCCGATCTGGCAGCCCGTTCGGGTTGTGACGGCGTGCATCTGGGCCAGTCGGACGGCTCCGTCAGCGCGGCGCGCACCATGATGGGCCGGGACGCCATGATCGGCGTCACCTGTCACGACAGCCGCGAACTGGCGATGGATGCGGCCGAGGCAGGAGCGGATTATGTCGCCTTCGGGGCCTTCTTCCCGACCGCGACCAAGGCGACGGTTCACCGGCCCGACCCGGAAATCCTGACCATCTGGCAGGAGACGGTCGAGGTCCCCTGTGTCGCCATCGGCGGGATCACGGCGGAGACCGCGGGGGAGATGGCCCGGGCGGGAGCCGATTTCGTGGCTGTCAGCGCCGCCGTCTGGAGCCATCCTGAAGGGCCGGCGGCGGGGGTTCAGGCACTGGATCGGGCGCTGGCCTCCATGGCCTGACCTTCAGGGGATATTAGGAAGCGAGGCGCTAGGAAGCGGGCTAATATTTTTTTGACGCCCGGACCCGATGATGACCATGAGCCGCGCGCTCGATCCGCTGGAACCCGTCCTCGTCGCTGAAGTTCCGGCGAAGCCTTCGGCCAATTCCGGTGCGCGGTCGGTGGGTATCGGCCAGCCGATGGCTCCCCTTTTTACCGCCATGGCAGTGATGTTGCTGGTCGTTCTGGCCATCAGCTTCGCCCGATCGGCAGGCATGATCGCGGGCCTTTGGGGTGCGGGAGGGCTTGCGGTCGCTGTCTGGCTCCGGACGTCGCGTGGGCCAGTCTATGACCTGTCGTTCGGGGCTCTGATCGCGGCCGGGGTCGCGGCGGGCGAACTTCTGGCCGGGAACTCGGCCGAGATGACGGTGATGTTCACGGTCGCCAACATGGCCGAGATCTATCTCGCCGTTGTACTGGCGCGGCGCTTCGCGCCGACCCTGAATCTGGCTTCGGTTGAGGGGGCCTGTCGTTTCCTCCTGGTCGCGGCCGCTATCGCTCCCATCCCGTCCGCCCTCTTCGCAGGCGGCATGCTCTGGTGGTTGACCGGTGCCGACTTCTTCGATTCGGCCCAGACGTGGTGGTTCGGCCATGCGCTCGGGGTCGCGGTCCTTTCGAGCTTTGGCCTGGCCCTGACCAGGCGCGAGGTGGCCCGCTATCGCGCCCCTGCCCGGGCTATCGAGGCCCTCGTCCTCATGGGGGCGCTGGCGGTACTGAGCTATACGGTGTTCTCGCAGCAGCGGTTGCCGATCGGCTTCGTCACCATACCCTTGTTGTTGCTGATCGCCGTGCGACTGCGCATGCTCGGCGTCACGGCCGCCCTGGTGCTCATTTCGCTGCTGGCCATCGGTGGCACCATGCAGGGCTTTGGTCCCTATGTGGCCTTCTTCGACGGTCCCGACCGCGTCATGATGGCCCAGTTGCTGGTCCTGTTCGGCTATCTGCCGATCATGCTGGTCGCCGCCCTTCTGGAAGAACGTGACCGTTTCGCGGACCGCGCCCGTCTGGGCCAGGTCCGGGCCGAGCGGGCATCCGCGGCCAAGTCTCGCCTGCTCGCCAATGTCGCCCATGAAATCAAGAGCCCGGTCGGCGGTGTCATCGGCATCGGTGAACTGTGGAAGGCCGGCCAACTCGGGCCTGTGTCGGAGACCCAGACAGAGATGGCCGACATGCTGGTCAAGACGGCCCGGCAGGTCGAGGCACTCGCGCACGACCTGCTGGACGTGGCCCGCGCCGAATCCGGGGCGGTCAAGGTCGAGCTGCGGCCGACCGATGTTCCAGGCGTGCTGGAGGATGTCCGCCGCGCCACGGCCCTGCGGCCTGACGCGCAGGGGGTGCGGTTGGAAGTGATCAGCGAGGGCGATGGTCTGGTCGCCCTGGCCGACTCGCAACGCCTGACCCAGGTGATCGCCAATCTGGCCTCCAATGCGGTCAAATACGGCGGCGCCGGCGGTGTGGTCACCTTCCGGGCCTGCAAGGTCTATGACGGGGTCCGCATCGAGGTCATCGACCGCGGCGCCAGTCTGTCGTCCGAGAAGCAGACGCAACTGTTCGAACCCTTCAACCGGCTGGGACTCGAACGCTCGACGGTCGAAGGTCACGGTATCGGCCTGGCCCTGGCCAAGCGACTGGTTGAACTCCAGGGCGGCTCCATCGGCGTGACCTCGGCACCGGGCGAAGGCGCGACCTTCTGGGTCGAACTGCCCGCTGCGTAATCGCGACGTTCCGCCGCGCGGCGGATGGTGCATGGACACCGGCCAGACCGAGGCGCAGGAGTCGTCCATACAGACACCGTGAGGAACCAGAGCCGTGGAACTCGACGCACTGCTGCTGTCGCGATTGCAGTTCGCTTTCACCATCGCCTTCCACATCCTGTTTCCGGCCTTCACCATCGGGCTGGCGGCCTTCCTGGCCGTGCTCGAGGGCCTCTGGCTCTGGACGAAGCGCGACGCCTTCAAGGTCCTGTACCTGTTCTGGGTCAAGATCTTCGCCCTCAGCTTCGGCATGGGCGTCGTCTCCGGGGTCGTGCTCAGCTACCAGTTCGGCACCAACTGGTCGGAGTTCATCCGCCTTACCGGCGGGGTCATCGGGCCGCTCCTCGCCTATGAGGTCCTGACCGCCTTCTTCCTCGAGGCGTCTTTCCTCGGCGTCATGCTGTTCGGCTGGAAGAAGGTCGGCCCGCGGCTCCATTTCCTCGCCACGGTTCTGGTCGCGGTGGGCACCACCATTTCGGCCTTCTGGATCCTGTCGGCCAATAGCTGGATGCAGACGCCGCAGGGGTTTGAGACCCTGGCAGACGGCACGCTTCGCGCCACGGACTTTATGGCCGTCATCTTCAATCCCAGCCTGCCGACGCGACTGGCCCACATGCTGCTGGCGGCTTTCCTGACCACCGGGCTGGTGGTCGGCGCGGTCTCGGCCTTCCATGTGCTCAAGGACCGGGCGAGGGGCGCTGTCACGGGCTGGAACGAGAGCCGGATCGCGCTCGCCATGGCGGTCGGGCTGGTCGCCGTCCTTGCCCCGCTGCAGCTGGTCGCCGGCCACCTGTCCGGCGAGGTGACGCACAAATACCAGCCCGCCAAGACGGCGGCGATCGAGGGCTATTGGGAAACGCGCGCGGACCAGCCGCTGCACCTGTTCGGCATCCCGGACCGGGACGCGCAGAAAAACCATTTTGAGGTCTCGATTCCGGGGCTGGGCAACGCGGTCCAGAACCTCCCGCGCGATCAGGTCATTCAGGGTCTGGACGCCTGGCCGCGTGAGGATCAGCCGCCGCCCTTCATTCCGTTCTTCGGCTTCCGCATTATGGTGGGCCTTGGCCTGCTGATGATCGCCCTCGGCACCACCGGTGCGCTGCTGATCTGGCGGCGCAAGCTGTTCGATACGCCATGGTTCCTGCGCTTCTGCGTGGTCATGGGCCCCTCCGGTTTCATCGCCGTGCTCGCCGGCTGGATGGTCACCGAGGTCGGGCGCCAGCCCTGGGTGGTGCAGGGGGTGCTGAGGACGCGGGACGCTGTTTCGCCGGTCACCACCGGCGAGGTCGCGACCAGTCTGATCGCCTATATTCTGGTCTATTCGGTGGTGTTCACCGCCGGCGCGCTGTTCATCCTCCGTCTTATGGCAGAGGGCCCGGTCGCGGCGGTGGCCGAACCAGGGCAGGGCGGGAATCGAGCGCCGGGTTCGCCGCTGGCCAAGGCCCCCGAAGACACAACGCCGGGAGACGCATGATGCTCGACCTCTCCCTGATCTGGGCCGGACTGATCGCCACTGCCGTCCTGCTCTATGTGACGCTCGACGGTTTCGACCTCGGCATCGGCATCCTGTTTCCCTTCGCCCGTTCAAAGGAAGACCGGGATGTGATGATGAATACGGTGGCACCCGTCTGGGACGGCAACGAGACCTGGCTGGTGCTCGGGGGCGGGGGGCTGCTGGCGGCCTTCCCGCTGGCCTATTCCGTATTGATGCCGGCCTTCTACCTACCGGTACTGCTGATGCTGGCCGGGCTGATCCTGCGCGGGGTGGCGTTCGAGTTCCGCTTCCGCGCCCGCAACCGGGGCCGCAAATTCTGGACCCAGATGTTCGCAGGCGGCTCGATCCTGACGGCGGTCGCCCAAGGCCTGATCCTCGGCGGCTTCATCCAGGGGGTGACGGTCGAGAATGACCGCTTCGCGGGCGGGCCGTTCGACTGGTTGACGCCCTACACCCTGCTGGTCTCGGCCGGGATTGTCGCCGGCTACGCCTTGCTGGGCGGGACCTGGCTGATGATGAAGACCAAGGACAATCTGCACGGCGACGCCCGTCGCTGGAGCCTGATCTCGGCGACGGCGGTGGCCCTCCTGCTGGCGGCCGTCAGTGTCGCTACCCTGCTGGTGCACCACCGCATCGGTATGCGGTGGGGGATTGATACGGCCGAGGTTCAGATCGCCTGGGACATGCTCCTCCCTCGCCTGGCCATTCCGGCCCTGGGGCTGGTCGGCCTCGCAGCGATCTTTGTCATGGCCCGCAAGGGGTCGCACGTCTGGCCGTTCATCGGTGCACTGGTGGTGTTCCTGTCCGGCTATATCGGACTGGCCGTCAGCTTCATGCCCTATGTCGTGCCCTATGCTCTCGACTTCCGTCAGGCAGCGGCACCGGACAACGCCCTTGCCCTTATGCTGGTGGGCACGGTGCTGATCCTGCCGGCGATACTCGGCTACACGGCCTGGGTCTATTGGGTGTTCCGCGGCAAGATCGACGGGGAGGCCGGCTATCATCATTGACCCCGTTCCGCCCCCGGAGCCCGGCGAAATGCCCGGCCCGCTGTGGAAACGTCTGGCATGGTTCGCGGGACTGGCCCTGGCCGCCTCGACCGTAACCGCGTTGGTAGCCTATGGGCTCAGGGCCTTGCCGTTCGCGGGCTGACAGGGGATTGTCGCCCGCATGAAAATCCTCGCAACCGCTGCCGCACTGCTCCTCGCCGGAGCCGCCCACGCCCAGATGCCGCAGGCCCAGGCTCCTGCAGAGCCCGCACCGGCGTCGCCCGAGAGCAGCCTGACCCGTGACCTGAACAGTGGCCCGCCGGCCCCGGCGACCTATCTGGCTCCGGCCCCCGCGCCGGTGGTCGTATCGCCTCCGACCTCGCCGCCTGTAGCCGCAGCAGCCACACCGGCTCCCGCGTCCGCGCCTCCCGCCGTGCCACCCGCGCGGACCGTGACGATGCCGCCGCCTCCGATCGTCGCGACCCCGCCCCGGGCGACGCCCGTTCCCGTCGCTCCGCCATCCCGGCCGCGCACAGCGCCGATCACGCCGCCGGCGCCGACCCCGGTGCCTCGAGCCGAGCCGCCCGCCGGAGGTTCCGACGTCTCCCCGACAGCGCCCCCTGCCACCGCGCCTGTTTCAGAGGCGGCTCCCGTCGTCGCACCACCGCCCGCCCCTCCGGCGGTGACCGTGCTTGACGCGGCGGCTCGGGCGGCGCTGCCGTTCACAGCCACCCTGCCGCCAGGGTTCGAGATCGTCACCGGCCGCCCGGGGCCGGATTTCCGCGTCTACACGATCCGTCGCGGCACCCAGTCGTTCGTCATGATCTATGCCGGGCCGGCGTCACAGTTCCCGATCTACAGCGGGCAGATGGTCGAAGGCGGGGGGCGCGCCTCCATCCTCTCGACCGAGGGCGGCATCCGCCATGCCGTCGAGCACCTGTTCCAGCGGTCAGCCGCGCCGAACGAGGTCCATATCTGGACGATGAGTCTGGACGGCGCCGACCGCGTCATGGCCGAAGAAATCGCCCAGTCGGTCGACGTGAGATAGGGGGGTCGGAGACGAGCGCTAGCGGGCGACCCATCCGTGCCGCGCCGCCCAGGCGAGCACCAGCCGGGGCCATACGGCCGCGGGCCTTCCTTCAATGAGGCGGATCCCGAAGCCGTGGCCGCCTTCCTGAAACAGATGGGCCTCGCACGGCACATTGGCCGCGCTCAGGGTCGACAGCAGCTGCAGGCTGTTCCCGACCGGAACGGCCTCATCATCCATCGCGTGCAGCAGGAAGGTCGGCGGGCGACCGTTCCAGTCCATCCGCTCAAGTGAATAGTGTTCAATCGATTCAGCGGTGGGTGCCGGTCCGAGGAGTTCCAGCCGCGAACCCGCATGGACGTGGGGGTCCGCCATGGTCGCCACGGGATAGAGAAGGATGCTGAGGTCCGGGCGGTGTGAAACGCCGTCCGCCGCGTCGACATCGGTGTAGGTCGTGTCGGACCGGGCGGTCAGCATGCCTGCCAGATGGCCGCCGGCCGAGGCGCCCAGAACCGCCACCCGATCCGGGTCCAGTCCGTTGGCGGCGGCCTGCGCCCGCACCAGCCGCAGCGCCCGCTGGGCGTCCTGCAGGGGCGCGTCAGGACCGGCGGCCCAGCCGTCGCCGGGCAGGCGATAGCGCAGGACGAAACAGGTCACACCGGCCTCGGCGAACACCCGGGCGCAATCCAGCCCCTCCTTGTCCACCACGGCCCATTTGTACCCGCCGCCGGGGATCAGCAGAAGGGACGCGCCGTTCGGACGTTCGGGCCGCATCACCGTCAGGATAGGATCGGTGGTGTAGCGGGCAAAGCGGTCGTGGAAGGCGGGATCGGTCGAGCGCTCGGTGACCTGCGGGGTGACCCTGACCTGAGTACCGCCGGGCGCGGCACCCGGCCAGAGGCGGATGGTTTCGGTCGGGTCGGGCGGAGCGACCTGCTTCGTGGCAACGGGGGCGGGAATTGCGGCCACGGCGGCAAGACCGAGGGCGGTTCGGCGGTTCAGGGTCATGGGGGACGGCTCCTGAGGTGGAGGCTAGCCACTCACCCGTCGGTCGCCAAGCCGGGGGCGGCCTCAGACCAGTTCGACCGCCACGGCCACGGCCTCGCCGCCGCCGATGCACAGGCTGGCCATACCCTTCTTGCCGCCGCGCGCCTGAAGCGCCGCCAGCAGGGTGGTCAGGATACGGGCACCCGAGGCACCGATCGGATGGCCCAGGGCGGTGGCACCGCCGTTGACGTTCAGCTTCGACCGTTCGATGCCGAGGTCGCGCATGGCGATCATGGCGACGACGGCGAAGGCCTCGTTGATCTCCCACAGGTCGACGTCCTCGACCGACCAGCCCGCCTTTTTCAGGGCCTTCTGAACGGCGGGGACGGGGGCGGTGGTGAACAGGCCGGGTTCGTGGGCGTGGGCGGCATGGCTCACGATACGGGCAACGATCGGCAGGCCCATGGCCTTCGCCACGCTCTCGCGGGTCATCACGAGGGCGGCGGCACCGTC